>OZ242026.1:0-3175754 GCA_965204965.1 Nitrospirales bacterium
GGCAGGATGCGGCGGCAACGGTGGGACGACAAAAGCTCCTCCTCCTCCTCCGGGGCCGACGGATGCGCAGAAGCTGACCGCCGCCAAGGCGGCGGCGATGGCGGCATATGAGGCGGCCAAGGCGGCCAAGGACGCGGCCATGACGGCCAAGGACGCGGCCATGACGACAGTGACGGCGCTGGAGGGCAAGATGTCCAGCGATGTGCCGAACCACACGCGCGCGTTGGATGCGAAGAGGCGCGCCGATGAGGCCTACCAGGCGGCGATGGCGGCATATGAGGCGGCCAAGGCGGCGAACACCAGTGCCCAGGCCGCCACGACGTTGGCCGACGGGGAACAGTATCGGGACGTGGCGCAGGCCGAACAGGCGAAGGCCGAGGCCGCGCAGGCGCAGGCGGAGGCCGAGAACAGGGACGTCACGAAGTACGCGGGCATGGTCACGGCGGCGTACAATGAGATGCAGGCGCTGATGCAGGCCCAGACGGCGGCCATGACGGCGGCGACGGAGGCGCGGGCCGCGGCGACGGCTGCGGCGACGGCCGCGGCCGCGGTCGAGAGGCTCCTGGGCGCCGAGCACCCCGAGACGATAGCCGCGAAGGCGGCGGCCATGGCGGCGGAGACTGCGGCGACCGCGGCGGAAACGGCGAAAGCGGCGGCGGCGGCTGCCACGACGTCCGCCGAGGCGATGGCCAAGCAGACGGAGGCGGCGACGGCGAAAGCGACGGCGATGGCCGAGCAGGCGAAGGCGGAGGAATCGTTGCGCTTGGCGAGAATCCGGGGGCAGGACCCGGACGTGCAGGCACAGGTGCAGATCGGGCTGGCGCAGGACGCGGCGAGGGTGGCGAAGGACGAGGCGCGCACTGCCGCCGACAAGGCGCGTGAATACGCGAACAAGGCCGACGAGGCGGCGGATGCCGCCGAGGCGGCTGCCGCGGACGCCAAGAGGAAGCGGACGAACTCCGCCGAGGCCGAGAAGCAGGCCATGGCTGCCAGAGCGGCGGCTACGGCGGCTGAAGCGGCGGCTACGGCGGCTGAAGCGGCGGCTACGGCGGCCGAAGCCGAGTCCGAGAAGGCCCGGGCCGAGGGCGTTTCGGTCGAGGATGCGCTGGCGGCGCGCGACATGGCGCGGACCAAGCGGGCCGAGGCGGAGACGCAGCGTGACACCGCCATGGCCAAGTACGACAGCGACGACGAGGACGCCATGGGTGCCAAGCAGTTGGCGGCCTTGGCGAAGACCGCCGGGGGCGAGTACGGGCTCGAACTGTTCAAGGTCGCGAGCGGACAGGGCCTGGCCGATGCCGCAAAGAAGACCCGCGTCGAGTTGGTGGAAGACCTGATCCGCATGGCCGGTGACGAGGAGCGTGATACCCACGTCACCGTCGGCGAGGCCAAGGCCCTTACCCCGAATGCCAACGGCACGGGCACTGCGGACAACTCGGTTGACGGCCTCTGGCAGTACAACACCAACGACAACGACCAGATCGGCAACAACGCCTATGGAGCCCGGATCGAGCACCCGATCGGCAAGGACCGCGTGTACCGCTTCGGCAAGTACACTGCCGAGCACCTGAGGACGCCGGACCCGGCGGTCACGACGGCTCAGGCGACGCAGCGGGACCTGCCGGCGCTCGGCGGCTTCACCGGCGTCGAGCTGACCCAGGGCACGCGGGCCGTCCACATCTACACCGACTACGATCCGTCCAAGCGCAAGGCGGCGATAAAGGCGGGCAACATCAGCGGCGTTCTGGCTTCCTCGGGGACGGTGTCGGGGACGTTCGACCTCAGCACGGCGGGCACCATCACGGCCCTCGCGGGGAGCAGGTTCACCGCGGGCGGGGTCACCTACAGCGGCACCGGCCTTGAGTTCGCTTGCACGGCGCCGGCCGACTGCTCGTACACGAGCACCGGGGCGGCGGCCACCGCAACGATCACGTCGCTCGGCAGCGGCTGGAAGGTCACCGGCTCTGCGGCTGCGGTGCCGGAGGCGGGCGATCCCGACTACATGACCTTCGGGTACTGGCTGGATCTGGGCGGCTCCACCGCGAACAACCAGGACGAACGCCTCGGCGCATTCGCGTCCGGCAACGCCTTCAGTTCGACGATTGCCGATGGTGTCATAACGGCCCTGACCGGCAATGCGACGTACCGGGGCCATGCTGCGGGGCTTCACGGGATGACCGGGGCGAAGGAGGCGGTCCAGCCGTTCGACGCCAAGGCGGAGCTGACGGCGAAGTTCGGCACGGCGACCGAGCTGGGCACCGTCGAGGGCAGGATCTACGACATCAACTCCGGCGGCGAGAGGCTGACGGGGGAGCTGAGCGAGGTCATCCTGTCGAAGGGTGACGTGAATTCCGCAACCTCCCGGAGTTTCACGTATTACGACACCCGGATGGGCACGCCGACGGTAGACCCCACCGACAGCTCTGCGGAATACCCGATGAATGGGTGGTGGCATGGCCGGTTCTCCGAGGCGATGGTGGACACCACCGACGCGGCCAAGAAGTACCCGACCGCGGTGATCGGCACCTTCGGTGTCAGCGGGACCCTCGACATGGGCACGGCGGACAACACGAAGGACGACGTGACCCACAGCCTGATCGGCGCGTTCGGGACGCACTTGGAGCAGTAGCCGAACCCGGTCGGCGACGAACGCCGGCGGCAGATCACCAAACGGGGCCGACTGGAGGACAGTCGGCCCCGTTTTTATTGGGCCTCCCTCGTGTCTTCCCCCTCGGGAGCGGGCTGGGGTGAGGGGGCTTCTTTCCCTGTCCCTCAAAAAAACAGAAACGGCAACGACCTTGGATCTCCGCTCTCCCTCTTGCAGTCATTCCCGCGCACGCGGGAAGGTGGATTCACATTTGAAGTGCAACAGATGGTTCCTAAAAACCGCGGCGGGCGTCTGATAGCCGAGACATTTGCGGGGCGTATTATTATAGGCCTGGAGCAGGCGTGTAAAGCGCGTGTCCGACAGCGCCGCCAAGTCGGTCTTGCGGGGCAAGGTCCGGCGCAAGCGGCCGATGGCGTTCTCGATGCCGCCCTTTTGCCAGGGCGCATACGTGTCGCAAAAAAACGTCTCGAACCCGAGGGCATGGAGGTCGTAGTGGCGCGCGAACTCCGTGCCGTTATCGAAGGTCACGGTTTGGCGCCACGTGGGGGGCAAGGGAGCCAGGAGCGTCGCAAGGGCCTGAGCAATGGGTCCGGCGGCTTTGCCCGGCGGGCGGGCCGCCAGGAGTAAGCGAGAGTGGCGTTCATGCAGGGTCAAGATCGCTTGGCCGTAGATATGGAACAGCATCAGATCGGCCTCCCAGTGGCCCGGGATCTGGCGAGCCGCGACGGTGGCTGGCCGCTCAGTCAGCGGGCGGCGCAGGGGTGATGAAGGACGCGGGGCTCCGGCCTTGGTAGCTCCGGCGCCCCCGCTTCGCTTTCGTCCGGGGCAGATAGTGGCGCCAGGAGCCGTCTTTCTTGCGGGCGATCTGGGCATAGATGAACCGGTAGATGGTTTCGTGGGAGATGACTGTCTGGTGCTGCTCCACGGCGAGACGGCCAGCCACCTGTTGGGGCGACCAGCCGTGTTGGAGCCGCGCGAGGACGACGGCGCGGAGCGTGGGGTCGCGGTCCAGCTTGGAGCCCTGCCAGCACCGCGCTTGGGCTTGTTGGTCGGCATAGCTGGGTTGGTAGCCGTGGGTTGTGGACTTATTCCGTTTCAGTTCGCGAGCAATGCTCGATGGCGCGCGATCCAGAGTTGCCGCAATTTGGCGGATCGAGTGTCCCGTGGCATGTAAGGGGGCCCTGTCACAGCGTTCCTCGATGGTGAGGTGTGTGTAAGAGCGTCCCATGGCAACACCTTAACAAGGTGTTGCACTTCGTTTGTGAATTTAGGGAATCCAGTTCAGGGCCGGCCCGCTTCCCCCAGGGGCGAGGGAGAAAACACAGTCAAGATAAAAGAAGTGGTCACGGAAGCACCTCACTCATCGCTACGTGAATGAGTTTGTTGTTCAGGAGCGACGATAGGCCAGATCATGATTGCCGACGGCCACCAGGGGAATCATTTGGGAATGACAGAGAAGAGTTGCCAATGATTGGTGTTCTGAGAGCAACGCCTTGATTCGGAGGGGCCTTCTCCCGTGGCACGCGGCGACAAAGAAGCAGAGCCTGTCCTGAGCGTAGCGGAGCGAAGGCGAAGGGCCTGTCAACCATTCTCGATAGTTCCCAAACCTTGACACGCTCACCCGTCATTCGGACAAGTCTCGCCAATCTAAGTAAGTAAACGACTCGACGAGCGGTTAACTTCTTTTCAATCCTCAACATCAATGCGAAGAGTGTAGGAGAGCGAAGGAGAGGAAGGTTTGACTTACCCACCCGACGAAAGTAGAATCGTGCGACACTCGCAAATTGTATTTGTATGCTTGACCTACTCTCTAAGTAACTCATCAAGTAACTCATCAATCAAAGGAGACGAGACAACAATGGACACGAAACGATTCTTCTTGTATGCAATTGTGATTGCCGCAATGATATTGGCAGGATGCGGCGGCAACGGTGGGACGACAAAAGCTCCTCCTCCTCCTCCGGGGCCGACGGATGCGCAGAAGCTGACCGCCGCCAAGGCGGCGGCGATGGCGGCATATGAGGCGGCCAAGGCGGCCAAGGACGCGGCCATGACGGCCAAGGACGCGGCCATGACGACAGTGACGGCGCTGGAGGGCAAGATGTCCAGCGATGTGCCGAACCACACGCGCGCGTTGGATGCGAAGAGGCGCGCCGATGAGGCCTACCAGGCGGCGATGGCGGCATATGAGGCGGCCAAGGCGGCGAACACCAGTGCCCAGGCCGCCACGACGTTGGCCGACGGGGAACAGTATCGGGACGTGGCGCAGGCCGAACAGGCGAAGGCCGAGGCCGCGCAGGCGCAGGCGGAGGCCGAGAACAGGGACGTCACGAAGTACGCGGGCATGGTCACGGCGGCGTACAATGAGATGCAGGCGCTGATGCAGGCCCAGACGGCGGCCATGACGGCGGCGACGGAGGCGCGGGCCGCGGCGACGGCTGCGGCGACGGCCGCGGCCGCGGTCGAGAGGCTCCTGGGCGCCGAGCACCCCGAGACGATAGCCGCGAAGGCGGCGGCCATGGCGGCGGAGACTGCGGCGACCGCGGCGGAAACGGCGAAAGCGGCGGCGGCGGCTGCCACGACGTCCGCCGAGGCGATGGCCAAGCAGACGGAGGCGGCGACGGCGAAAGCGACGGCGATGGCCGAGCAGGCGAAGGCGGAGGAATCGTTGCGCTTGGCGAGAATCCGGGGGCAGGACCCGGACGTGCAGGCACAGGTGCAGATCGGGCTGGCGCAGGACGCGGCGAGGGTGGCGAAGGACGAGGCGCGCACTGCCGCCGACAAGGCGCGTGAATACGCGAACAAGGCCGACGAGGCGGCGGATGCCGCCGAGGCGGCTGCCGCGGACGCCAAGAGGAAGCGGACGAACTCCGCCGAGGCCGAGAAGCAGGCCATGGCTGCCAGAGCGGCGGCTACGGCGGCTGAAGCGGCGGCTACGGCGGCTGAAGCGGCGGCTACGGCGGCCGAAGCCGAGTCCGAGAAGGCCCGGGCCGAGGGCGTTTCGGTCGAGGATGCGCTGGCGGCGCGCGACATGGCGCGGACCAAGCGGGCCGAGGCGGAGACGCAGCGTGACACCGCCATGGCCAAGTACGACAGCGACGACGAGGACGCCATGGGTGCCAAGCAGTTGGCGGCCTTGGCGAAGACCGCCGGGGGCGAGTACGGGCTCGAACTGTTCAAGGTCGCGAGCGGACAGGGCCTGGCCGATGCCGCAAAGAAGACCCGCGTCGAGTTGGTGGAAGACCTGATCCGCATGGCCGGTGACGAGGAGCGTGATACCCACGTCACCGTCGGCGAGGCCAAGGCCCTTACCCCGAATGCCAACGGCACGGGCACTGCGGACAACTCGGTTGACGGCCTCTGGCAGTACAACACCAACGACAACGACCAGATCGGCAACAACGCCTATGGAGCCCGGATCGAGCACCCGATCGGCAAGGACCGCGTGTACCGCTTCGGCAAGTACACTGCCGAGCACCTGAGGACGCCGGACCCGGCGGTCACGACGGCTCAGGCGACGCAGCGGGACCTGCCGGCGCTCGGCGGCTTCACCGGCGTCGAGCTGACCCAGGGCACGCGGGCCGTCCACATCTACACCGACTACGATCCGTCCAAGCGCAAGGCGGCGATAAAGGCGGGCAACATCAGCGGCGTTCTGGCTTCCTCGGGGACGGTGTCGGGGACGTTCGACCTCAGCACGGCGGGCACCATCACGGCCCTCGCGGGGAGCAGGTTCACCGCGGGCGGGGTCACCTACAGCGGCACCGGCCTTGAGTTCGCTTGCACGGCGCCGGCCGACTGCTCGTACACGAGCACCGGGGCGGCGGCCACCGCAACGATCACGTCGCTCGGCAGCGGCTGGAAGGTCACCGGCTCTGCGGCTGCGGTGCCGGAGGCGGGCGATCCCGACTACATGACCTTCGGGTACTGGCTGGATCTGGGCGGCTCCACCGCGAACAACCAGGACGAACGCCTCGGCGCATTCGCGTCCGGCAACGCCTTCAGTTCGACGATTGCCGATGGTGTCATAACGGCCCTGACCGGCAATGCGACGTACCGGGGCCATGCTGCGGGGCTTCACGGGATGACCGGGGCGAAGGAGGCGGTCCAGCCGTTCGACGCCAAGGCGGAGCTGACGGCGAAGTTCGGCACGGCGACCGAGCTGGGCACCGTCGAGGGCAGGATCTACGACATCAACTCCGGCGGCGAGAGGCTGACGGGGGAGCTGAGCGAGGTCATCCTGTCGAAGGGTGACGTGAATTCCGCAACCTCCCGGAGTTTCACGTATTACGACACCCGGATGGGCACGCCGACGGTAGACCCCACCGACAGCTCTGCGGAATACCCGATGAATGGGTGGTGGCATGGCCGGTTCTCCGAGGCGATGGTGGACACCACCGACGCGGCCAAGAAGTACCCGACCGCGGTGATCGGCACCTTCGGTGTCAGCGGGACCCTCGACATGGGCACGGCGGACAACACGAAGGACGACGTGACCCACAGCCTGATCGGCGCGTTCGGGACGCACTTGGAGCAGTAGCCGAACCCGGTCGGCGACGAACGCCGGCGGCAGATCACCAAACGGGGCCGACTGGAGGACAGTCGGCCCCGTTTTTATTGGGCCTCCCTCGTGTCTTCCCCCTCGGGAGCGGGCTGGGGTGAGGGGGCTTCTTTCCCTGTCCCTCAAAAAAACAGAAACGGCAACGACCTTGGATCTCCGCTCTCCCTCTTGCAGTCATTCCCGCGCACGCGGGAAGGTGGATTCACATTTGAAGTGCAACAGATGGTTCCTAAAAACCGCGGCGGGCGTCTGATAGCCGAGACATTTGCGGGGCGTATTATTATAGGCCTGGAGCAGGCGTGTAAAGCGCGTGTCCGACAGCGCCGCCAAGTCGGTCTTGCGGGGCAAGGTCCGGCGCAAGCGGCCGATGGCGTTCTCGATGCCGCCCTTTTGCCAGGGCGCATACGTGTCGCAAAAAAACGTCTCGAACCCGAGGGCATGGAGGTCGTAGTGGCGCGCGAACTCCGTGCCGTTATCGAAGGTCACGGTTTGGCGCCACGTGGGGGGCAAGGGAGCCAGGAGCGTCGCAAGGGCCTGAGCAATGGGTCCGGCGGCTTTGCCCGGCGGGCGGGCCGCCAGGAGTAAGCGAGAGTGGCGTTCATGCAGGGTCAAGATCGCTTGGCCGTAGATATGGAACAGCATCAGATCGGCCTCCCAGTGGCCCGGGATCTGGCGAGCCGCGACGGTGGCTGGCCGCTCAGTCAGCGGGCGGCGCAGGGGTGATGAAGGACGCGGGGCTCCGGCCTTGGTAGCTCCGGCGCCCCCGCTTCGCTTTCGTCCGGGGCAGATAGTGGCGCCAGGAGCCGTCTTTCTTGCGGGCGATCTGGGCATAGATGAACCGGTAGATGGTTTCGTGGGAGATGACTGTCTGGTGCTGCTCCACGGCGAGACGGCCAGCCACCTGTTGGGGCGACCAGCCGTGTTGGAGCCGCGCGAGGACGACGGCGCGGAGCGTGGGGTCGCGGTCCAGCTTGGAGCCCTGCCAGCACCGCGCTTGGGCTTGTTGGTCGGCATAGCTGGGTTGGTAGCCGTGGGTTGTGGACTTATTCCGTTTCAGTTCGCGAGCAATGCTCGATGGCGCGCGATCCAGAGTTGCCGCAATTTGGCGGATCGAGTGTCCCGTGGCATGTAAGGGGGCCCTGTCACAGCGTTCCTCGATGGTGAGGTGTGTGTAAGAGCGTCCCATGGCAACACCTTAACAAGGTGTTGCACTTCGTTTGTGAATTTAGGGAATCCAGTTCAGGGCCGGCCCGCTTCCCCCAGGGGCGAGGGAGAAAACACAGTCAAGATAAAAGAAGTGGTCACGGAAGCACCTCACTCATCGCTACGTGAATGAGTTTGTTGTTCAGGAGCGACGATAGGCCAGATCATGATTGCCGACGGCCACCAGGGGAATCATTTGGGAATGACAGAGAAGAGTTGCCAATGATTGGTGTTCTGAGAGCAACGCCTTGATTCGGAGGGGCCTTCTCCCGTGGCACGCGGCGACAAAGAAGCAGAGCCTGTCCTGAGCGTAGCGGAGCGAAGGCGAAGGGCCTGTCAACCATTCTCGATAGTTCCCAAACCTTGACACGCTCACCCGTCATTCGGACAAGTCTCGCCAATCTAAGTAAGTAAACGACTCGACGAGCGGTTAACTTCTTTTCAATCCTCAACATCAATGCGAAGAGTGTAGGAGAGCGAAGGAGAGGAAGGCTTGACTTACCCACCCGACGAAAGTAGAATCGTGCGACACTCGCAAATTGTATTTGTATGCTTGACCTACTCTCTAAGTAACTCATCAAGTAACTCATCAATCAAAGGAGACGAGACAACAATGGACACGAAACGATTCTTCTTGTATGCAATTGTGATTGCCGCAATGATATTGGCAGGATGCGGCGGCAACGGTGGGACGACAAAAGCTCCTCCTCCTCCTCCGGGGCCGACGGATGCGCAGAAGCTGACCGCCGCCAAGGCGGCGGCGATGGCGGCATATGAGGCGGCCAAGGCGGCCAAGGACGCGGCCATGACGGCCAAGGACGCGGCCATGACGACAGTGACGGCGCTGGAGGGCAAGATGTCCAGCGATGTGCCGAACCACACGCGCGCGTTGGATGCGAAGAGGCGCGCCGATGAGGCCTACCAGGCGGCGATGGCGGCATATGAGGCGGCCAAGGCGGCGAACACCAGTGCCCAGGCCGCCACGACGTTGGCCGACGGGGAACAGTATCGGGACGTGGCGCAGGCCGAACAGGCGAAGGCCGAGGCCGCGCAGGCGCAGGCGGAGGCCGAGAACAGGGACGTCACGAAGTACGCGGGCATGGTCACGGCGGCGTACAATGAGATGCAGGCGCTGATGCAGGCCCAGACGGCGGCCATGACGGCGGCGACGGAGGCGCGGGCCGCGGCGACGGCTGCGGCGACGGCCGCGGCCGCGGTCGAGAGGCTCCTGGGCGCCGAGCACCCCGAGACGATAGCCGCGAAGGCGGCGGCCATGGCGGCGGAGACTGCGGCGACCGCGGCGGAAACGGCGAAAGCGGCGGCGGCGGCTGCCACGACGTCCGCCGAGGCGATGGCCAAGCAGACGGAGGCGGCGACGGCGAAAGCGACGGCGATGGCCGAGCAGGCGAAGGCGGAGGAATCGTTGCGCTTGGCGAGAATCCGGGGGCAGGACCCGGACGTGCAGGCACAGGTGCAGATCGGGCTGGCGCAGGACGCGGCGAGGGTGGCGAAGGACGAGGCGCGCACTGCCGCCGACAAGGCGCGTGAATACGCGAACAAGGCCGACGAGGCGGCGGATGCCGCCGAGGCGGCTGCCGCGGACGCCAAGAGGAAGCGGACGAACTCCGCCGAGGCCGAGAAGCAGGCCATGGCTGCCAGAGCGGCGGCTACGGCGGCTGAAGCGGCGGCTACGGCGGCTGAAGCGGCGGCTACGGCGGCCGAAGCCGAGTCCGAGAAGGCCCGGGCCGAGGGCGTTTCGGTCGAGGATGCGCTGGCGGCGCGCGACATGGCGCGGACCAAGCGGGCCGAGGCGGAGACGCAGCGTGACACCGCCATGGCCAAGTACGACAGCGACGACGAGGACGCCATGGGTGCCAAGCAGTTGGCGGCCTTGGCGAAGACCGCCGGGGGCGAGTACGGGCTCGAACTGTTCAAGGTCGCGAGCGGACAGGGCCTGGCCGATGCCGCAAAGAAGACCCGCGTCGAGTTGGTGGAAGACCTGATCCGCATGGCCGGTGACGAGGAGCGTGATACCCACGTCACCGTCGGCGAGGCCAAGGCCCTTACCCCGAATGCCAACGGCACGGGCACTGCGGACAACTCGGTTGACGGCCTCTGGCAGTACAACACCAACGACAACGACCAGATCGGCAACAACGCCTATGGAGCCCGGATCGAGCACCCGATCGGCAAGGACCGCGTGTACCGCTTCGGCAAGTACACTGCCGAGCACCTGAGGACGCCGGACCCGGCGGTCACGACGGCTCAGGCGACGCAGCGGGACCTGCCGGCGCTCGGCGGCTTCACCGGCGTCGAGCTGACCCAGGGCACGCGGGCCGTCCACATCTACACCGACTACGATCCGTCCAAGCGCAAGGCGGCGATAAAGGCGGGCAACATCAGCGGCGTTCTGGCTTCCTCGGGGACGGTGTCGGGGACGTTCGACCTCAGCACGGCGGGCACCATCACGGCCCTCGCGGGGAGCAGGTTCACCGCGGGCGGGGTCACCTACAGCGGCACCGGCCTTGAGTTCGCTTGCACGGCGCCGGCCGACTGCTCGTACACGAGCACCGGGGCGGCGGCCACCGCAACGATCACGTCGCTCGGCAGCGGCTGGAAGGTCACCGGCTCTGCGGCTGCGGTGCCGGAGGCGGGCGATCCCGACTACATGACCTTCGGGTACTGGCTGGATCTGGGCGGCTCCACCGCGAACAACCAGGACGAACGCCTCGGCGCATTCGCGTCCGGCAACGCCTTCAGTTCGACGATTGCCGATGGTGTCATAACGGCCCTGACCGGCAATGCGACGTACCGGGGCCATGCTGCGGGGCTTCACGGGATGACCGGGGCGAAGGAGGCGGTCCAGCCGTTCGACGCCAAGGCGGAGCTGACGGCGAAGTTCGGCACGGCGACCGAGCTGGGCACCGTCGAGGGCAGGATCTACGACATCAACTCCGGCGGCGAGAGGCTGACGGGGGAGCTGAGCGAGGTCATCCTGTCGAAGGGTGACGTGAATTCCGCAACCTCCCGGAGTTTCACGTATTACGACACCCGGATGGGCACGCCGACGGTAGACCCCACCGACAGCTCTGCGGAATACCCGATGAATGGGTGGTGGCATGGCCGGTTCTCCGAGGCGATGGTGGACACCACCGACGCGGCCAAGAAGTACCCGACCGCGGTGATCGGCACCTTCGGTGTCAGCGGGACCCTCGACATGGGCACGGCGGACAACACGAAGGACGACGTGACCCACAGCCTGATCGGCGCGTTCGGGACGCACTTGGAGCAGTAGCCGAACCCGGTCGGCGACGAACGCCGGCGGCAGATCACCAAACGGGGCCGACTGGAGGACAGTCGGCCCCGTTTTTATTGGGCCTCCCTCGTGTCTTCCCCCTCGGGAGCGGGCTGGGGTGAGGGGGCTTCTTTCCCTGTCCCTCAAAAAAACAGAAACGGCAACGACCTTGGATCTCCGCTCTCCCTCTTGCAGTCATTCCCGCGCACGCGGGAAGGTGGATTCACATTTGAAGTGCAACAGATGGTTCCTAAAAACCGCGGCGGGCGTCTGATAGCCGAGACATTTGCGGGGCGTATTATTATAGGCCTGGAGCAGGCGTGTAAAGCGCGTGTCCGACAGCGCCGCCAAGTCGGTCTTGCGGGGCAAGGTCCGGCGCAAGCGGCCGATGGCGTTCTCGATGCCGCCCTTTTGCCAGGGCGCATACGTGTCGCAAAAAAACGTCTCGAACCCGAGGGCATGGAGGTCGTAGTGGCGCGCGAACTCCGTGCCGTTATCGAAGGTCACGGTTTGGCGCCACGTGGGGGGCAAGGGAGCCAGGAGCGTCGCAAGGGCCTGAGCAATGGGTCCGGCGGCTTTGCCCGGCGGGCGGGCCGCCAGGAGTAAGCGAGAGTGGCGTTCATGCAGGGTCAAGATCGCTTGGCCGTAGATATGGAACAGCATCAGATCGGCCTCCCAGTGGCCCGGGATCTGGCGAGCCGCGACGGTGGCTGGCCGCTCAGTCAGCGGGCGGCGCAGGGGTGATGAAGGACGCGGGGCTCCGGCCTTGGTAGCTCCGGCGCCCCCGCTTCGCTTTCGTCCGGGGCAGATAGTGGCGCCAGGAGCCGTCTTTCTTGCGGGCGATCTGGGCATAGATGAACCGGTAGATGGTTTCGTGGGAGATGACTGTCTGGTGCTGCTCCACGGCGAGACGGCCAGCCACCTGTTGGGGCGACCAGCCGTGTTGGAGCCGCGCGAGGACGACGGCGCGGAGCGTGGGGTCGCGGTCCAGCTTGGAGCCCTGCCAGCACCGCGCTTGGGCTTGTTGGTCGGCATAGCTGGGTTGGTAGCCGTGGGTTGTGGACTTATTCCGTTTCAGTTCGCGAGCAATGCTCGATGGCGCGCGATCCAGAGTTGCCGCAATTTGGCGGATCGAGTGTCCCGTGGCATGTAAGGGGGCCCTGTCACAGCGTTCCTCGATGGTGAGGTGTGTGTAAGAGCGTCCCATGGCAACACCTTAACAAGGTGTTGCACTTCGTTTGTGAATTTAGGGAATCCAGTGTCTTTCGCCTCACGAACGAAGGAAAAGCAAAGACGCTGGATACCCGATCGGGATCGGGCATGACAGAAGGAACGGTCGAGGATGACAAAAGAGTCAGAACTGCCGGACCCAGCGAAGTTCGACGAGGTTGCGCTTGAAATCGAACGTGCGCGCATTGGATTCGCGCACCTGGTTCGAAAACATGACCTGGGGGCTGAAGCCATACACCGTGAACCCGCGATTGAACAACGAGGCCTGCAGGATGCGGGTCTGATCTTTGCGGGCACTCCCATCGGGTCTGAAATGGAAAGGCCAACCGTCCTCGTAATTCGTCCACCGGAATTCCCCGCTGAGCCCCAGGCTGAACCCCCACGGAAGCGCCACGTTCGTGCCCACTTGCGTCCAGTACCCGGCATTGCTCCAGTTGCGCGCCTTCGTCTCCTGCTGCGAATAGCCGAACAGCGCGTTGAGCCGCACGGTCGGCAGGAGGACATAGTCGCCACTCAAGGAGAACACCATGAGCGGCCCCTTGAGGAACTTGTTCTGCTGATAGCCGCGCTCCTGCCAGGACGCCCGTCCGCCTACCCGCAGGAGCGGAGAGAACAGGTGCCAGACTTCAAGGCGAGTCCCGATACTGGAGCTGAAGGCAGAGGTCCCAAACCAGCTTTGGCTGGCAGTGGCGAGCAGACTGATTTCGGTGGTCGGGTTCACCAACCAGCGAGGCCCGATCTGTCCCCCCACGAACGTCTGGTCGAACTGTTTCCCGTCGTACTCCCGGCGAGAGAGGTCGAGCCCCGCACGCAGTCGCAGGCGGGCGCTCAGGGGATACTGGTATTCACCGCCGCCCCAGGCCACCACGCCGACCCCGGAACTGGCTCTGCTGACCGCGTTTCGGGTAAACGGCAGGGCCGGCTGGTTCGGGAATAACCGGATGTAGATGAATTCCGCGTCAGACGCGGAGTTGATGTTAGTATCCGGCGCCAGGGAGAACCCGAAATACGCGTTCCATCGGCGCCGGGCTCGAATCCGGACCAAAAACCGCTGCACGTTGGCCACCACGGCCTCAGGAAGCTGACCGGCCAGGACGCGCTCGAACTGTTCTCGGGCCAGACCGTCCTCTTCCTGGAGAAAAAAGGCCCGTCCCAGTTCCAGGCGTACACGGACCAACTCGGGACGATCAACCAGAATCGCGTGCAACGACGCGACGGCTTCGTCCAGCAATCCATCCCGCTCTTCTTCGCCGGGGATCAACTGTGTGGCAGCCTCGACCGCGGCCCAGCCGAGAAGAAAGAGAATTTCCGTGTTCTTGGGATGGGCCTGAGTCATCGGACGCAGGATAGCCAGAGCCTCGTCGAAGTGCCCCTCCCGGACCAGCACCTGAGCCGTCGCCATGCCTGGGATGTAGGCTTCCCCGTCCGGGCCGGCCTCCGTCCCGTCGGGGGTGGGTTGATCCGGGCCGGTTTCGATGGCGGCGGAAGCGGGAAAATAGCGCAAGGCTTCACATTGCCGACAAGGTGCAGGCGGTGCCTCCGGGGCATCGGAAGCATGGGCGAATGCGCCGGTAAACAGGAGCAACAGCCATACCGCCAGTGTCAGACACATGTTATCTTCGAAATTGATTGTTGGACTGCTAATTGTTGATGACAAAACGATCCATAAATCAATACACAACACAATCCATTAATCTTCGACTCGTGAAAAATGTGTGCACCGAAGAAAGGGGTCAAAAAAGTGCTGTTCCAGAGTAGGGCGTGGCGACAGAAGGGTTTTCCGCCTCGCCCATCCTGGCATCGGGACCCAGGCTATATCCGAGGTTCTGTGTCGGGTTCCTTGTAATTGGCAAACACCACCGTTCTCATCCACTGCATATCGTTTTGTCCCTCCTTTCTATATACACCTCTTTCCTCTCCTCTTCAAGGATTTTGTTGATTGATTGTTCTCATGCAGGCATCGTCAGAGCGGGTGGGGATCGCCCCGTGAAACGAAAGGGAACTCTCGAGAAGAGTTGACAGGCCCTTCGCTTTCGCTTCCTTCGCCTTCGGGCGCGGACGCCCTACGCTCAGGATGAGCGGGGGGCCGTGCATCCTGAGCGTCGCGGAGCGGAGGCGAAGGATCAGGGCGAACGGCAGGGGCGGGGCCCGAAACCCGCTGACCGAATTAGGCCAAACGAAACGGGTCCGGGCCTTTTGCGAAACACGGCAGTCAGCGCATCACGCAAGGAAGGCGGGTTTGGCAACGAGCATGGAGTGTGGGTGACGCGGGTGGCGGCTTGTCGCCTTCGGCGTGGCGCGGGCCTACGGCTGCCGGTGCGCGGCGAAGGCGCCGACGAAGCTCTGCTTCGCGTCACCCTCGCCGCCGGTCACGCTGAAGACGCCTGCGGCGGAACCGGGATATCTGGTGCCGCTAGCCCCGGGGCCGTAGAACCGTCCACCCCAGTGGCCGTTATACGGGTAGACAGGTATGGCGGCAGCAGGATTTTCCGCGTTGCCCATCCTGGCCGTGCCTAGGAACCCGGTACCCGTGTTCGTGTAACGGTCAAGACCGGCCTCGACCAGGACGATGCGGTCAGGCAGGGCCTCGCCCGCGGAGACGATGTGCTCGATGGCGCCGCTGACCGAGCCGAACCCATCCTCGTCACCGAAGTCCGCGGTCAGCGTCGCGGTGGCGTCGAACGGCTTGATCGCCGTGGCCGTCGCGTGAATCCCGGTAGCGGGGCCGCGGTACGTCGCCGTCCCCTCGATCGCCCGGAGACCGGTGCCGCTTGTGCCCGGATCGAACGGCATGTTGCCCGAGGCAAACGCGCCTACCGAGGGCAGGAGGGAGGGGCTGTTCAGCCAGATGCCGAAGACCAGATAATCCTCGTCCGGCGCCTTTCGCTCGGGCCGGGCAGACCCCGACCCGGTGAAGGTGTAGCCGGAGATGCTCGTAATCCGGCCGTCGCCGTCGATGTCGAGTGTGCATTCCCTGTCCGCCCCGCAGGAGAAGGTTCCGCTCAGGGGATCCGTATCCGGGTTACCGTCGTGGTCGTAGACGCCCGCGAATGACCCGGCATCCTGAGCGGCGGGGGTGATGATAACGGTATCGGGAATCCGTGCCAGATCCACCCGCGCGTTCCTGACCGACGCGGCGTTCTGGGCCGGGATCGTCCGCGTTTGCGCGACGTCCGTATAGGCATGCGCGTACAGGCCGCCGTCGAGCTTTGACAACTCGACGCCATGGAACCCGCCCCACGCCCCGATGCGCGGCAGGGGCCGTTGCTCGTTGGTGGGAACCGCCCCCCCCGCGTTCGCCGTCTCAAGCCTGGTGGTGGTGCCGACGTCGGTGACGACCCGGATATGAAACTGGCGCACCGCCGGGTCGCCGTCTTCGGGGTTCACGTCCCAGGTCACCACGGCTTCCGCTTTCACGCCGGCCGAAGCCGGGGGCCCGGCCGCGAGGCTGATGCCCCGGGTTTCGGTCGTCACGTCGTCGTCCGACGCGGCGGTGAGATCCCAGGCCGTGTCCGGGGTTGGTTGGGCCACGTCGGCCGCCGTGGCCAAGGCCGCCACCGTGCCGACCCGTGCCCGTTTGGCTGCGGAAGTGTCCTCGTCATCCCCGTTCGCGGATGCGAACAGCCTGGCGTTCTTCGTGCGCACGGTCCCCGCATCGTGGGCCGTCGTGACCAAGCGGGCATACCTCATGGCGTTCGCGTTCGCCTCCACGACTTTTTTCCGTTCGGCCTCCGCGGTATCGGCGTACATCCGAGCGTCGGCCGCGGTCCTGGCGGCCTGGGTCTTGTCGTTCGCCGCCTTGGCCGTGTCATACGCCGTCTGGGCCCTGGCCACCTCCGCCTTTGCCGAACCGTAGGAAACCGGGTCGGCGGCCTGCTTCTCCTCCACCCCGGCCAGTGCCTGCTTAGCCTGCTCAAGTGCCGCCAACGCCGCCACGACCGCCGCCTGTGCCCGGGCCTGAGCCGCGGCCAGGGTCTCTTGGGGAACCGGCGGCTCCGGGGGCCGTGCTCCGCCGCCCCCGCAGCCAGCCACCGCGATCGTGAACAACGTCGCCAGGACGAACACGTGAAGCTTGTGCATGGATTCGTTTCTCGACGTCATCAGGGGAATCCTTCCGGGGTACCGTGTCCAGCCGATGCGATGGAAACAGCCCGTCCGGTGTCAAGGGATCGCAGGCCTCCGGCTGAAATGGTCAAGAGTCAGGGAATCGTGATCAACTGAAGCGACGGCTCGCGCTCGCCGACGCCATCTCACCACTCATAGGAACCATGACCGTATCACGGCCTTGGGCGCTTGTCAATCACGCAGTATGGGGACTTCCGGATTGAACGTGACGACCGGATTTCTTTTGGCTGCTTTTCCTTTTCGTTGTGCTACCGTGTCGTCCCGGCGTTGTTGAGGTGTCCCCTGATTTCCTTACGGATTGACGTAATTTTAGCTAAAGCGTTATCTTTTTCATATGGAGGGAGAGTGTACCTCCATAATAAGGAAGGAATTTCCCCCTATGACGACAGTCGTGACAAAGCGACACCTCACATTTGACGTTCCATTGGCTTGGCGTATCGTTCCTGGGGAGCATGGGCTTGCTTTAGCTATTTGCGACCAATTAGATATGACATTGCAGATTGATGCTGGCCCCATGACGAATAAACAGACGACCCATCTGCTCTAATTCACGTATCAAATCTCGTCTTTTCATGAGACTTGTAATTCGCCAACTCTTCGGACACAGGGAATGGCACCACTCGTCAGTTCGTTGTAAATATCCATCAGATTTTCTTCTAATTCTTCTCTCGTTTTGCTTTGCGTCCAGTAGTCGGGATACTCTGCTAAAGAACCCAAGCCACATATCCTCATCTTGCCAATAGATGTACTGTTGCGTTTGCATTGTTCTATCCCTTTCTTGATTTTGACTCTTCTCTTGATTAAAGAGAATTCTCAATCTCTCATCTCTTTCTCAAAATTGCAGTCTGGATTCGTTTTGTGTCTCACAAAACCTTGACCGGCACGGGCTTCTGCAAGCTCATCCTTACATTTAGGCGTCACCGGCAGGCTTCGAGGTAACGGGGTTGAGACGACGAAGTTCAAAGGCCCGGACGACCACGAACGCCACAAGCGCGATGACGAAGACGATCAGCAGCATCCAGGCAATGCTCTGAAGCGTGCCGATGATGGTTCGGTACACCTCTAGCGTCCACGTCTCGCCGGTCAGCGCAAGGATCTTCATATCCTTGTGCCGAGCAGTAATGTACTGCTCCAGTTCATATAACCTCACCCCTCCAGAGATGCCCACGACGTAGGCTGCGAACTTAATGTAGCGACACCACGCCGAGCCGAGATCATCTGCGACGATACGATCCAGGATTCGAGCGAGAGGTTTGTCAAAGAGTTGAACCGTGAAGACCGATACGCCAAGCGACACAAGAAACGTGACAAAGAGAAGTGTGTAGAACATGATGGTTCTCCATGGATCCGTGAGGTTTCACGCCACACGTTCAGGAATCTCTAATTACAGGGACATCCGTGTCTGGTGCCGCCGAAGTTGGGCCAGCTTCTCGGCGATTGTTCTGGCCTCGTGAGCTTGGCGCACGAAGGCCCTCGGTGTCAAATTGCCGAGCGCCGAGTGCGACCGAGCGGGATGGTCGTCGTGCCTCCAGCTTTCGAGCCGGTCTCTGGCGTCGGCATCGATCAGAACCCGGAGCATTCAAGCACTCGGCCCGTCGTCGCTTGCGGCAGATCGCGCCGATCGGGGTGTCCCCGTCTCGGCTTGGGCAACACACATCCGATCTGCTCATCCGTGTCATGTTTCTTTTTCATGGCCCATTGCCCCTCCTTCCGTCAGGTCCATGTTGCCCGAACCATGACCTCCCCGTCGGATCAATGTTTGGGTTGCAGACCAGGGAGCACGGCCCCGATGCTCTTGTTGAGATGTCCGTCATCCCTGTCCCGCGACCAGCAAGGCGCGCTTGACGGCCTCCGGTTCCTTTTCGATCACGCGCAGAAGCGTGGCGGCGGGGCCGCTGACCCGCCGCGTGCCCTGTTCCCACTTCCGATAACCGGAAAGGCTCATGCCCATCAATGGGGCCATCTGCGCTTGTGTGAGCTTGGCTTGCTTGCGAACCTCACGCGGCGCCACGGGGACATGGACGATGGCGGGGCCTTCGCCCTTGGCATGGGCCAGGGCTTCATGGAGTGATTGGATCAGATCGTCGCCCAAAGTATTCATTTGCTCTCCTTCCGTGTGGCCTTGAGTGCGGCTGCAAGGGCTGAAATCACACGCTTTTCGTCTGGCGTCAGATCGGTTTTCGTGGCCTTTGTATAGACGAGGAGCGCATAGACCGGTATGGCTTCGTCGAGATAGTAATAAATCACTCGGGCACCGCCGCGCTTGCCTCGTCCGGAGGTCGAAAAGCGCAGTTTGCGGACACCGCCCGTGCCTGGAATGTTCTCACCTGCCAGAGGGTTTTTCGCCAAAAAGTCGATCAGTTCTCGTTTTTCATCCTCGCTGAAGAGCTTGTCGGCCTGTCGCATGAATGTCGGAGTCTCGACGACTGTCTGCATCGTCTAACTATATCCCAATGGGGCAGTCCCGGCAAGCCAAGAATGGTGTCAACCACTCTTGGCGTCAGCCGTTTCGCCCGTCCCTTGCCCCCTAAGAGCAAGAGCGTGAACTCAAGGGAACCTCACAATCTTGCACAAAAAGGAACATTTCAACATTGCGGTGACCGCGTATCATATCATCCACGATGATCTAGAAGTCCCATGCTGCACCAAGGGTGTGTCAAGGTCTTTTCAGGGAAAAACATACGATATGGGAACCGCCGG
The DNA here is from genome assembly GCA_965204965.1 of Nitrospirales bacterium. Lineage (GTDB taxonomy): Bacteria > Nitrospirota > Nitrospiria > Nitrospirales > UBA8639 > Bin75. Next base: position 19,723 of record OZ242026.1, read on the forward strand.
GTAATCGGATTCAGGCTACCTTGCCCGTCATCTTCTCTAGGGCCAACGCCGCCCCCTGTTCAGCGGTTTGGGATAAGGTCGCGCCTTGTTGGACGTATCGGTTCGCCATGTGTAACGTCTTATGCCCGGCCGCGTCCCGGATGGCGAACGCCCCGAATCCGGCTCCGGCCAGCATCGTCAAAAAGGACCGCCGGAGATCATGCAGACGGCCATCGTGCAGGTTCGCACGCTCACAGGCCATTGCGAAAATTCGCCGTGCTGATTTGTACGTGGTGGCCGTCATGCCCCGGCGATCATACATAGACGGAAAGCAGAACTCGTTGCCCTCAATCCGTGGCAACCCGGCAAGAATATCTTTGACCGGACCCGCGAGAACCACAATCCGTTTTCCGGTTTTCGTTCTTGACAAGGTCGCCCGTGAGGTTTCAAGGTTCACGTTTGACCATTTCAAAGACAACACTTCGGAAATCCGAAGCCCGGTCAACGTCGCCACGAAGACGGCTCCGACGGGGATAGGATGGGCGAGGATGAGGCTGGAGCGTATCAGGTACCGCGAACTGACGGCGAAGCAGCAAGAGGTCTACAACTTCCAGAAGGTAGTGTCGCTACTTGCAGACTACGGATTCAACTGCATCAAGCTGGACGACGACTGGCAGGGGGCAGACTTCCTGGCGTACCACAAGGACGGTTCCAGGACGCTCAAAGTGCAACTAAAGAGCCGGGCGACGATCGACAAGAAGTACCTGGGCAAGAATCTGTATCTCGCTTTTCCGGCGGCTGGCTGCTGGTATCTGGTTGAGCACGACAAACTGGTCAAGATCGCGAAGGAAACAACCCGGTGGCTTCGCTCGTCATCATGGATCGACGGCGGCGAGTACAAAAGTGGCAGACCATTGAAGCGGATGCTCAGCCGGCTCACGAACCATGCCCTTGGGCCGAACGACACAACGGTCCGTCCGTGAACTGCACGGCGGTATTCGGCGGGGCGCCTCGTTCGGTCTCACCAGTCTCTCGAGAACCTGACGTCCTTGCAGGACAAGGCGCAGTGGGACACACCTACAGAGACAGACCATGAATCTGGCATTGTCTCGTACAATTATGTGCGATATACTATGACAGGTGGAGATTTTATTAGACGCGTGGAAAAACTCGGTCGTAAGCGTGGCATCCATGTACGTTTCGAATCCCGGAAAGGCAAAGGAAGCCACGGACGTCTTTACTATGGAGATCGTTTTACAACAGTCAAAGCCCGCCAAAAAGAAATTGGGAAGGGACTCCTTGCCTCAATGCTCGCACAACTTGGCTTGTCCTTTAAGGATCTCTGAGAACTAAAAGGAGATACAGAATATGGCAAAGTCAATGCAATTGGCGTATCCGGTCAATTTGGCCCCACAAGTAGAAGGCACGCTATTCGTATCGTTTCCTGATGTTCCTGAGGCATTGACAGAAGGGACTACCGAGCGGGAGGCACTGGCTGAGGCAGAAGATTGTCTTATTGCCGCTCTCGGTGGATACGTCAACGAACGGCGCAACATTCCGCATCCGTCACCGGCTCGCGGATATCCTGTCGTCATACTTCCGGCGTTGGTGGCTGCCAAACTTGCCCTTTACCAAGCGATGCGCGAGCAAGGTGTCAGCAATGTGGCGCTGGCCCGACAACTTGGGGTCATGGGAGGAACCGTCCGGCGGCTGCTTGATCTCGATCACCGTTCACACATTGGCCAGATAGAAGCAGCGCTCAAGATCTTCGGCAAGCGGCTGGTGATTGCCGCACATGCTGCATAGCCGAATGATTTGGCAGTAGTTGATTCCAGGTTCCGTTCGGATACCTTACCCTTTCACCTTGTTCTGAAAGATCTCCTAAGAGAAGAGACAATAAATGAATAAAAAGCCTTATCGTAATGTTTTATCAACAGCCCAAACGAGCCTAAAAGCGGGGATTGAACAAATCCGATCTTCGATACCTCATGCAGGCGAGATAGGAACGCTTATCGAGAAGCTGATCCGATCCGAGTTGCAAAAAGTTTTGCCTGAGAAAGTTGCTGTAGCAGACGGTTTTGTCGTAGATGCAGATGGTCGCGCCTCGAAACAAATGGATATTATTTTGTACGACAAGTTGAACACGCCACGTATTTTTTCAAGCGATGGTGCTCAGATGTTTCCAGTAGAAACAACCTATGCTGCCGGGGAGATCAAAACAAAACTTGATTCGAATACGCTCAGAGATACTTTTGAAAAATGCTCAAGCTACAAATCCTTGATCAGAAAGGCTTATTTCGAACGAGACAATCCGATACAGCCAATATTTTCTCTTTTTGGAAAGCCAGACAAAAATTGGCAGTCTATTTTCTTTTGCATCGCTGTCGAAAGCATGAATGTCGAGAGTCTTCGTGATAGATCTGTAGAAATCGTGAAAGAAAGGGATCTGACATATAACAATCGTGTTGATACCATATGCTCTCTAGATGGAAATTTCCTACTCAACATGACAAAACCGCCCAACGCTGGTGTTCCTCAAGATCAATCAATTGACCTTCTTCCAGATGGAAGCAATAGATTTGGTGTATATTCAGCAAGAGAGCCATGGGCATTGTTCATTTTTTTGTTGATGAAGTATATGGCACAAGCACCACAGCTGATTGTTAATATGCTCCCTTACGATAATGGACAACCATTCTGATGGCTTACGGAATCCTGAGCCCCCCTCCTCCCTTCAGGCCAATGTTTGGTCCTCCCCCAAAAACTAGGCCATGGTTTCTGCGAAATTCTGCCTGAATTGCCCCTGTATTTCTGCCCCGTTCTGCTGGCGTAAGCTTTCCCGTCAAGGCGACAGTTCTAAAGTAGAGTTTTTGGCATTCTACAACCAGTGCAGACCGCATTCCTCACTTGGCGGGCAAACGCCCGACCAAGTCTATTTCAACCAGCCTAAGCCCATCCAGGCGGCGGCATAACCAGAGCGGAGAACCACTGATCGACAGCTGGCAAACTGTTCAAAATAGTCGAGCCACCTCTGTATCATGTCACTGAACTGGAAGCCGGGAAACTGACGGGCGAGATCGAACTGGATGAGGCCTATTTCGGCGGCAAGCGCAAGGGGCTCCGCGGGCGGGCCACCGCCGGCAAAAGCGTCGTGTTCGGGCTCCTGGAGCGGGACGGCCGGGTCTATACCAAGGTCGTGGAGTCGGTCAGTGCAGATGAATTGATGCGCCATATCCAAGCCCATACGCGGCAAGGGTCCGTCTATTTCACCGATGCCTTTCGGGGCTATCAATCGTTAAAACGCTATGGCCACCATCGTACGGTGAATCATGCGAAAACGTTGGTGAGCCGGCGGACGAAGAATCACATCAATGGCATTGAAGGGTTTTGGAGTTATGCCAAGCATATCTTGTATCAGTATCGCGGGGTGTCCAAGTATCATTTCCCGATGTATCTGAAGGAAGTTGAGTATCGTTTTAATCACCGCCAGGAGAATATCTTCAAACAGTTTCTCAAGATCTATTTTGGTTACGTTTCGCCCTAATTACCTTGTAATCGGGCATCCAGCGTCTTTGGTTTGTTTTCGTTCGGAAAGATCTAAAGACTCTGGATTCCCGGTCAAGCCGGGAATGACAGCAAGGGGTAAACGGCATCCAGCGGCTTTGCTTTGTCCTTCGTTGGTAAAGGCACGGGACGACACCCTTCGGCTTCGCTTCGCTACGCTTCCTTCGACTTCGCTTCCGCTACGCTTCCTTCGACTTCGCTTCCGCTACGCTCAGGACAGGCTCCGGTCGTCCCCTACAGGATCATGGTTCCTGCACGTAGGGGCGGGCCTATGTGCCCGCCCTTTTTTTCTTGTTCCTCGTGAAGAAACGACCCTGGATTCCCGCTAAAGACCTGCGGGAATGACAGAAAGACAAATAGGGAGAGGGCCGGGTGAGGGGACTTCCCTCTCTGTCATGCCCGACCCCGATCGGGCATCCAGTGTCTTGGGTTGTCCTTCGTTGGTAAAGGCACGGGACGACACGCAGGTCGTCCCCTACAGGATCATGGTACCTGCGCGTAGGGGCGGGCCTGTGTGCCCGCCCTGTTTTTCTTGTTCCTCGTGAGAATAACGACGCTGGATTCTCGCGTTGGCAGGGAGACCTCTTCTTCTGTCATGCCCGGCTTGATCGGGCATCCAGGGTCTTTGGTTTTTCTTTCCCCTCCTTTGTAAGCCTGTCCTGAGCCTGTCGAAGGGGAGGGGCGAGGGGAGGTAGAGGCCTTTGTAGCCGCGCCATCTTATGGCGCTGTTTGGGTTTTTCTTGACGGCCTCTCCAAGCCGCATAAGATGCGGCGGCTACAAATACAGAGAGGCCGCATTCCAGGCGGCATAAGATGCCGCCGCTACAACTACGAGATTCTTCACTTCGTTCAGAATGGCAGAACTGGAAATGGCGAGGCTGTTCGATTGAAAAACATTAACGGTGAGACAAAAAGTCGTCTATTGAAACTCCGGCTTGCTTCAGAATCTGTTTCACTGTTCCTTCAGGAATATCCCCCGGGTGACGGGGTATGGTCGTGTATCGATTGGTTTTCTCATTGAACCAGATTTCATGTGAACCCGCTGCCTGTCTGTCGAACTTGAAATGGAACCGCTTGAGAATTCTGGTCACCTGCCGATAGTTGAATCCCGCCAAACGACCCATGAAACGCCCAGTAAACGGCTATGAAACGCTCATTATACAGACACCACCAGGTTATGTTTCATCGGATAGGTGGCTTGTGTGAGCTTGATGGGTTGGTTGCGTTGCGCCTGTGCTTCGAGAATTTTTCGCGCCACGTCATGCGCATATTCAATCGTTTCTTCTATCGTCCGGCCTTGCACGACCAGCCCCTGGACGTCGGCTGACGTGGCGACATACACATTTTCCGGCAACTTCTCAATGTGCAGATTGATAATATGCTCCATTGACGGCCTCCTTCCCTTTTAACACCCAGCCTTCACACACCACTACACCATAGACAAGAATATTACGCCACGCCCGCCGCCTCCGACAACTGTTTTCCTGCTGTCATGCCCGACATCCCCCCATCCTGTCATGCCCGGCTCGATCGGGGATCCAGCGTCTTTGGTTTTTCCTTGCGGGGTGTCGCCCCCGCACGCCCCCCTCTGTCATGCCCGGCTTCCCCTTCTGTCATTCTCGACGTTTGTAATCGAGCATCCAGCGTCTTTGGTTTTTTTGTCCTTGTCTTTATCTGTCATGCCCGACCCCGATCGGGCATCCAGCGTCTTTACTTTGTTTTCGTTCGGAAAGATCTAAAGACACTGGATTCCCGGTCAAGCCGGGAATGACAGCAAGGGGTAAACGGCATCCAGCGTCTTTGGTTTGTCTGTTGTCTGTGAAGGCGAAAGACGCTGGATTCCCGCTAAAGACCTGCGGGAATGACAAATAGAACCCTCGCCCCCGGTGGGAGAGGGCCTGCCCTGAGCCCTGAGCTTGTCGAAGGGTCGAAGGGGCCGAGGTGAGGGGGATGCCGCTGTCGCAGATGTGTTACGAAAAAATATCGGATGGAAGGTCGAAAAGCCGGATAAGATCCCGCTGCATTCCCTGAGGAATGTTGGTCTTCGCTCCATGGTAAGGTAGCGGATAATGCCGTGTGGTCTTTGGGTGAGTCACCATGCGATGACTACCCTTGCCTCGAATCTTATCCATTGCAAAAAGAGAATCGTGCTTCTTTAATGCGTCAACAACCTGTTTGTAGGTTCACGCTTTTCCCATGAACGTCTTCAGGAAACCGATTCGAGCGTCACCTTAGAGGATGAACGCCTTACTTGAGGGATCGGGAGACTGTCGATTTGATACTCTGCCGGTCGCGTATGGCTGCGGTTCAAGAACCGGTTCTTTAACGCGTCACGTTTGGCGATTGCATATCGTTCGAAATAATGCGGTTCGGCTGGAATGAAAATGTGATCGATCGCCTGATGATGGTCCAGCGCGTACGTCACTTGAACGACGATCGTTTCCTTCAAATCCTCAAGCGCCTCGTCAAACGTGTCGCCATACCCCCGCAGACTCATCTCCAATGCAATGGCGCACCACCTCTCGTCTTCTCGAACGCCCAAGATGCTCAGTGTGACGCCTGAAGGTTTCTTCATGGCTTGCCTTCTTTCCCTTTTAACACCCAGCCTTCACACACCACTACACCATAGACAAGAATATTACGCCACGCCCGCCGCCTCCGACAACTGTTTTCCTGCTGTCATGCCCGACATCCCCCCATCCTGTCATGCCCGACCCCGATCGAGCATCCAGCGTCTTTGGATTTTTTGTCCTTCTCTTTATCTGTCATGCCCGACATTTGTAATCGGGCATCCAGCGTCTTTGCTTTGTTTTCGTTCGGAAAGATCTAAAGACTCTGGATTCCCGGTCAAGCCGGGAATGACAGCAAGGGGTAAACGGCATCCAGCGTCTTTGGTTTGTCTTCTGGTTGTGAAGGCGAACGACGCTGGATTCCCGCTAAAGACCTGCGGGAATGACAGAAAGACAAATAGGGAGAGGGCAAAGTGAGGGGACTTCCCCCTCTGTCATGCCCGACCCCGATCGGGCATCCAGCGTCTTTGGGGTTTCTTCTGGTTGTGAAGGCGAACGACGCTGGATTCCCGCTTAAAGCCTGCGGGAATGACAGAAAGACAAATAGGGAGAGGGCAAAGTGAGGGGACTTCCCCCTCTGTCATGCCCGACCCCGATCGGGCATCCAGCGTCTTTGGGGTTTCTTCTGGTTGTGAAGGCGAACGACGCTGGATTCCCGCTTAAAGCCTGCGGGAATGACAGAGAAAAACAACGCGAACGACACTGGATTGTATGTGTTCGATAATCCGTTACCGGGCCAACGGTCGAGCGGAGAGCACTTCGTCCTGGCGGAGGGCTTCGAGCGCCGAGATGGGAACGGCGGTGACGGTTATGGTTTCACCGACAGCGTTGAAGACTTCGATGGAGTATCCTTCTGTGCCATCCAAGGCAACGTGATGGTCCACCAGTTTGACGATGTCGCCACGACACAGCCGGTATTCCGGCAAATCAACGGTGAGGGCCGCCTCAGTATATGGGTCAAGCTTCATCAGGTCTTCCCCTTGTCTGGAATGAGTGTAACGAACTTCGTGATGCCCGACAAGTGTTCAGTTATCCAAATCGTGCGAACGGCCAAGGTCCCGCCGTTTGGCCCAGTGAGTGTCCCGCGAATCTCATGGTATTGGCCAAATTGGTTGGATTCCAGGAATTGTGCATCCAGCGAAAGAATCTGCCGGCGTAAATCCTGGCGCAACGTATCAGCGTTCCGCACGGTATAACCAACCTGGGCCAGAAAAGCTGATTTGTCCCCATGCGCCTGCGACACCAGCAGGTAGCGTGTCAGCTTGTCTTCGGCAATGAGCGAATCTGCCGGCAATTTCATCTGGTGATCGTCTCTTGCTCTCGCTGTTTTGTCAATCAAGAGCGACAACTTCTTGATCAATTGCAACACTGCCATTCTGTCATGCCCGGCTCGATCGGGGATCCAGGGTCTTTGCTTTTCGTTTGTAAAGACTTGGGACGACACCCTTCGGCTTCGCTTCGCTACGCTCAGGACAGGCTCCGGTCGTCCCCTACAATGATCATGATGTAGGGACAACCCCCTGTGGTTGTCCGTTCTGTGACGGGACGACACCCTTCGACTACGCTCCGCTACGCTTCCTTCGACTTCGCTCCGCTACGCTTCCTTCGACTTCGCTTCGCTACGCTTCCTTCGACTTCGCTTCGCTACGCTCAGGACAGGCTCCGGTCGTCCCCTACAGGATCATGGTTCCTGCACGTAGGGGCGGGCCTGTGTGCCCGCCCTGTTTTTCTTGTTCCTCGTGAAGAAAAGACGCTGGATTCCCGCTTAAAGCCTGCGGGAATGACAGAAAAGGAAAGCAAGGATGACAGAAAGAAAATTCGCGCCCGGGCGTGGCCCGAAAAATCAAGCAAAATTCTTGCGTTACCCACGACCATCAACATATACTTTCCTTGCCAAGATTTTTTTCGAGTTCTCGCTTTCCCCCACTTTTTCTTTTTCGTCCGTTTTTGAGAGGGGTCAACCATGAAACGCAATAAATCGGATCAGAAACCTGATCCTATTCAGATTTCTATTGCTGTGGTGGTTGAGGAAGACGGCGATGGATTCCATGCCTACACACCTGCCTTGAAGGGTCTTCATGTCGATGGAGCAACGTACGATGAGGCTTTGGAAAGGGCCAAGAAAGCTATTCCCGTTTATTTGGAGTCTCTAGGCAAACATGGTGAATCTCTGACTGAAGGCCCCGGTCTCATCGTCCACAAAACCAAGGGGAAGACTTCGTTACAGAACGTCAGGACGCAATGGCATTCAATAAAGGAACCTCTGATTTATTGTGATAGCGGGATGTAGGGCAAGGCGTCCCGGAGCGAAACCCGAGGCTTATCATAGAGATAGGTGAGGGTTGAGCGAGGACACAACGCAGCCATACGCCCGATAGTGCGATAAATCAGAGGTTCCTAAAGCCATTTGGGACCAACTTAAGAACACCACAGCCAGTGATTTAATCCGTGCTCTTTCCGCAGACGGTTGGGAAGAAGATGTGCGTAGAGGTGCGACTCGTGCTTTCCGTCAAGGTGCCGGCAAGAGAGTTGTCATACATTACCATCCTAAAAGCACGTATGGAGCAAAGATGTTAAAAGCGTTAATCAACGATATTGGATGGTCAGAAGACGATCTAAAGAGATTGAAGCTCATCAAATAGGCTCTCACACAATCAACTTCCGATACGACAATCTTCTCCCCACAAGCCTCTTCTCTGTCATCCCCGACTCCCTCTTCTGTCATGCCCGGCTCGATCGGGCATCCAGCGTCTTTGGGTTTTCTTTCGTTGGTGAAGACACGGGACGACACCCTGCGACTACGCTCCGCTACGCTTCCTTCGGCTTCGCTCCGCTACGCTCCCTTCGACTTCGCTTCGCTACGCTCCCTTCGACTTCGCTCCGCTACGCTTCCTTCGACTTCGCTTCGCTACGCTTCCTTCGACTTCGCTTCGCTACGCTCCCTTCGACTTCGCTTCGCTACGCTCCCTTCGACTTCGCTTCGCTACGCTTCCTTCGACTTCGCTTCGCTACGCTCCCTTCGACTTCGCTTCGCTACGCTCAGGACAGGCTCTGGTCGTCCCCTACGGGATCGTGGTGCCCGCCCTGCTTTTCTTGTTCCTCGTGAAGAAAAGACACTGGATTCTCGCTAAAGACCTGCGGGAATGACAGAAAGAGAAATAGGGAGAGGGCAAAGTGAGGGGACTTCCCTCTTCTGTCATTATCTGTCATGCCCGACCCCGATCGGGCATCCAGGGTCTTGGGGTTTTTTCTTCCCCCCCTTTGTCAGATAACCCCCTTCTCCGGGGGACGGCGAGCAATCATCGCCTTGCTATGGTTTTGCTATGTCATGCTATGTTTGCTATGATTTTGCTATATTTTGCTATGTTTCTTGCTATGCAGTGCTATGAATTGCTATGCCTTTGCTATGTTCTGCTATGATTTTGCTATGTTCCGCACAGCAGACGGCTATCCTTCCCTCTTCCAATCCACAATCCAAAATCAGAAATCCAAAATTCCTCAATCGACCATGCCGTTGGCGTTAGCCCGCCCCCTCCCTCTCTGTCATGCCCGGCTTGATCGGGCATCCAGGGTCTTGGGTGTTTCCTGCGATTGTGAAGGCGAAAGACGCTGGATTTCCGCTTAAAGCCTGCGGGAATTGTAAATGTTCACTCATTCGTTGACAGCATGGTGAGTTTGAATAGGGGTGACCGTCGTTTTTTCAACAAAGGAGGGGAAAGAAGAGGCAAAAATTGTCAATGAATGACTGAACATTTACGGGGATGACAGAAGAGACGGTGCGTCACGCGCCCGCGTCGTCGCGGAGTACCTGCGCGGTCCAGGAGGTGCCGGATTTGATCAATTCGGTAGGCGGGCCTTCATCGACGATTTGTCCGCCGGCGTTGCCGCCGTCCGGGCCCAGGTCCACGATCCAGTCCGCGTTGCGGATCACGTCCAGGTTGTGTTCGATCACGAGCACGGTGTTGCCGTGTTCCACCAGGCGGTTCAGCACGTCGAGCAGGCGTTGCACGTCCGCGAAATGCAATCCGGTGGTCGGCTCGTCCAACAGGTAGAGGGTGCGGCCCGTGGCCCGCTTGGACAGCTCGCGACTCAACTTCACGCGTTGCGCCTCGCCGCCGGACAACGTCGTCGCGGACTGCCCCAGCTTGACGTAGTGCAAACCCACGTCCGCCAAGGTCTGCAACTTCCTGGCAATCGCCGGGATGTGCTCGAAGAAATCCAGAGCCTCGGCCACGGTCATGTCCAGCACGTCCGCGATCGTCTTGCCCTTGTGCCGCACGTCCAGGGTTTCCCGGTTGTACCGCCGGCCCTTGCACGCCTCGCAGGTCACGTACACGTCGGGCAGGAAATGCATTTCGATCTTGATCAGCCCCCCGCCCTGACACGTCTCGCACCGGCCGCCCTTCACGTTGAAACTGTAGCGTCCGGGCCGGTACCCGCGTACGCGCGACTCCGGCAGCCCGGCGAACAGGTCACGGATAAACGTGAACACGCCGGTATAGGTGGCGGGATTGGAGCGCGGCGTGCGGCCGATGGGCGACTGATCGATGTCGATCACCTTGTCCAGGGCATCGGCGCCCTTGAGCGTCTTGCAGCCCTCCATGCGCGATTTCCCTTCGGTGCGCGATTTCCCTTTGGCTCCGCTTCCTTCGACTCCGCTTCCTTCGACTCCGCTTCCTTCGACTTCGCTCAGGACAGGCAGGACAGGCAGGGCAGGCCGGTGATACAACAACGACGACAGCGACGGGAACAGGACCTCCAGCATCAGGGTACTCTTGCCGGACCCGGACACGCCGGTGACGCACGTCAACAGCCCCAGCGGGAACTTCGCGTTCACATCTTTCAGATTATGCTTGCCGGCGCCCACGACGGTCAGAAACCCCTTGGGCCGCCGCGCGCGCGCCGGCAGCGCCACCCGTTTCTCCCCGCGCAGGTACTGCCCGGTCAACGAGTCGGGATGCCGCATGATGTCCGCGGGCGTGCCCTGCGCCACGATGGACCCGCCGTACACCCCGGCGCCGGGTCCCATGTCCACGATATGATCCGCGACGCGCATGGTCGCGGCATCGTGCTCCACCACCAGCACGGTATTCCCCAGGTCGCGCAGCCGCAGCAGCGTTTGCAGCAGTCGGTGATTGTCGCGCTGGTGCAGGCCGATACTCGGCTCGTCCAGGATATACAACACGCCCACCAGCCCCGACCCGATCTGGGTCGCCAGCCGGATGCGCTGCCCCTCCCCGCCCGACAGGGTCGCGGCTGCCCGGTCCAGCGTCAGATAATCCAATCCCACGTTCAGCAGAAACTCCAACCGTTCCCGGATCTCCTTCAGGATGCGTTGACCGATCGTCCGCTCGCGTTCGTTCAGGTCCAGACACTCGAAGAACGACCCCGCCTCGCGGATCGAGAGTTGCGTGACCTCGGCAATGGATTGTCCGCCCACCTTCACCGCCAGGCTCTCGGCCTTGAGGCGCGTTCCCCGGCACACCGGGCACAGGTAGTGTTCGGAATACTCCTGCCCCTCCGGGCACGCGGCCACCTCGTAGCCGATGCCGTCACACGCGGGACACGCGCCGTGCGGGCTGTTGAATGAAAACACCCGGGGCGCCAGTTCCGGATAACTCACCCCGCACGTGATGCACGCCAACTGCTCACTGTAGAGCGTGACCGTATCCTCGTCCGTCAACACCCCGACCAGACCCTGCGTCAGTTTCAACGCGGTCTCCACCGAATCCGCCAACCGTCGCTGCAACGACTCCTCGTCCTTCATCACCAAGCGGTCCACCACGATCTCGATCGTATGCTTGCGCTGCTTGTCCAGGGAGATGGCTTCGTCCAGCCCGACGATCGCGCCGTCGATGCGGGCGCGCACGTACCCCGCGCGGCGGGCGTCGGCCAACTCCTTGCGATACTCCCCTTTGCGGCCGCGCACGATCGGGGCCAGGACCTGAAACCGCGAGCCCGCGGGCAACGCGCCGATCGCATCCACCATCTGCTGCACGGTCTGCGCCGTAATCGGCTGCCCGCAGCTCACGCAAAACGGCTGGCCCACGCGGGCGAACAACAGGCGCAGGTAATCGTAAATCTCCGTGACCGTCCCGACCGTGGACCGGGGATTGTGACTGGTCGTCTTCTGCTCGATGGAAATGGCGGGCGAGAGGCCCTCGATGGAATCCACGTCGGGCTTGCCCATCTGTTCGAGAAACTGGCGCGCGTACGCCGACAACGACTCCACGTACCGCCGCTGCCCCTCGGCATAAATCGTGTCGAAATTCAACGACGACTTGCCGGACCCGCTCAGCCCGGTCACCACCACCAACCGGTCGCGCGGCAACACCACGTCGAGGTTCTTCAGGTTATGCTCCCGCGCCCCTTTGATATGAATCGTCTGGCTCATAAAACGGTAGAGTATACCACGGCACCTTGATCTGTCATTCCTGCGTTTTCTTGCTGTCATTCCTGCGAACGCAGGAATCCAGCGGGGTTTCGCCCCCGCACGACCCTCTCTGTCATACCCGACCCCGATCGGGAATCCAGTGTCTTTCGCCTTCACACAGGAGGAAACACCCAAAGACACTGGATTCCCGATTACAAATGTCGGGAATGACAGCAGGAAAAACCGAGGATGACAGGAGGGGACAAGTGTCGGGAATGACAGACAAAGGAAAGGCCAAACAGCAGAGATCCTGAATCCTTTTTTGTCATTCCTGCGAACGCAGGAATCCAGTGTCTTTATTCTTCACACAGGAGGAAACACCCAAAGACGCTGGATTCCCGATTACAAATGTCGGGAATGACAGCAGGAAAAACCGGGAATGACAGCAGGAGGGGTCGGGAATGACAGACAAAAGCAGAAGACGAGTCCAAGAGAAAGGCCCCGGCCGAGCGGGGTCCACCGACGAACCAGACCATTTGCTTATATGCAGACCGTTCGTTACAATCAGAGTAATGTAGCATCGGCTACCAATGCAAAAAATAAGTCAAAGATCCTGGATTCCTTAGTCTGTCATTCCTGCGAAAGCAGGAATCCAGTGTCTTTCGTCTTTCCAGACGAAGGAAAAGGCAAATGCAAAGACACTGGATTCCCGATTGAAAATGTCGGGAATGACAGCAAGAGCAAAAAGCAAACAAAAAAGAGACACTGGATTCCCGCGTCCGCGGGAATAACAGAATCATAAGAGAGCGTCGTTTATCAGACTGGGGGAGGAGAATTTCATGCGCAGATTGTCACTGATTGTGTTGGCCGTGTTGGTGGGCGTCGGAGGCGCCATGACTACCACCGACGCCGTGGCCAAGACCAAGAAATACGAACTCACGAGGAACAACGTACAAAAACCCGAGGAAGTCGACAGCACCACCGTGTCCCTGTACGGCGTCCGGTTGGGGGCCCCGGAAATCGACGCCGTGGAAATGCTGGTCAACGAGAAAATTTCCGGGGTCCGCGCCGAGCAGGAAGGCGTTTTCGTGCTGCTGTGGGATCAATCGAACCCCACCGGCGCCATGGCCGGCGTCCAGATCCTGGACGGCCGCGTCACGTTGATCTTCATCAACAACCGGTTCGTGCATAAGACCCGGGGCATTTTCCGGCGCGTCCTCACGGCCCAGAGCGCGAAGGAAATCCAGGAACTCCTGGGCCCCGAAGACTTCGGGGACGAAAACGTCATGGGCGCCATGTTGAACTACCAGAATCAAGGCTTTCTCGTGAACTTCCTGGGACGGGACATCAACGTCGAATTCACGCTCCCGTAACATCCCCTTCGACTTCGCTCCGCTCCGCCTGTCCTGAGCGTAGCGGAGCGAAGCCGAAGGAAGCGCAGTCGAAGGGCTCAGGATGCACGGGGGGGAGAAGGATGAACGGGGAGTCATCATCCGTTCATCCTGAGCGTAGCGAAGCGAAGTCGAAGGAAGCGTAAGGCGCTCGCGCCTGAAGTCGAAGGGCGCCGTCCCAAGTCCAGAAGATCCCCGCATGGAAGACCGCGTCGTCACCGACCACCTCCTGGAAGAAGAACAACAAACCGAAGGCACCCTGCGCCCGCAAACCCTGGAGAACTACACCGGCCAGGCGCGCATGAAAGAATCGTTGCGGGTCTGCATCGAGGCGGCCCAGGGCCGGGGCGAACCCCTGGATCACGCCATCTTCTACGGCCCGCCCGGCCTGGGCAAGACCACCATCGCGCACGTCATCGCCAGGGAAATGGGCGGCGGCATCCGCTCGACCTCCGGCCTCGTCCTGAACCACGCCGGCGACCTCGCCGCGATCCTGGCGAACCTCCAGGCCCACGACGTGCTGTTCATCGACGAAATCCACCGCCTGCCCGCGTCCGTGGAAGAAGCCCTGTATCCCGCGATGGAGGATTTCCAGATCGACCTCGTCATCGGCCAGGGTCCGGCCACCCGCACCATGAAACTGGACCTGCCGCCGTTCACCCTGGTGGGCGCCACCACCAAGGCCGGCGCGCTTACCTCCCCGTTGCGTGAACGCTTCGGGCTGGTGTGCCGGCTGGACTTCTACACGGCGGAAGAACTGGAAGCCATCGTCAACCGGTCGGCCCGCCTGCTGAACGTGGCCATCGAACCCGGCGGCGCGTCCGAAATCAGCCGCCGCGCGCGCGGGACGCCCCGCATCGCCAACCGGCTCATCCGGCGGGTGCGCGACTTCGCCGACGTCAAGGCGCAAGGCGTCATCACCCAACAAGTGGCGCAGGACGCCTTGCATTGGCTGGGCGTGGACGAGGCGGGATTCGACGAAATGGACCGCAAGATCCTCCTGACCATCCTGGAAAAATTCAACGGCGGCCCGGTCGGCGCCGAAGCCCTGGCTACCGCGGTCCGCGAAGAAAAAGCCACGCTCGAAGACGTGTACGAACCCTTCCTCCTCCAGGCCGGCTACCTGGACCGCACCGCCCGCGGCCGCCAACTCACCGCCAAAGCCTTCGAACACTTCGGCAAACCCAAAGATCCGGGGTTGTTTGGGTAAGACGGCTTCAATCCCCCTCACCCTGCCCTCTCCCTATTTGCCGCTTAATGCAGGAAATCGGGCGAGGGTTCTATGTGTCATTCCCGCAGGTCTTTAGCGGGAATCCAGTGTCGTTTCTTTTCATGCGGGGTTTCGCCCCCGCACGACCCTTTCTGTCATGCCCGGCTTGATCGGGCATCCAGTGTCTTGGGGTTTTCTTGCTTCGTCAGGAGAAAGACACTGGATTCTCGATTACTAACGTCGAGAATGACAGAAGGAGGACTGCGGGGTTTCGCCCCCGCGCGCCGAGCTTCCTTCGACTTCGCTTCCTTCGACTTCGCTCCGCTCCGCTCAGGACAGGCTCTTTTGTTTTGGCAAAAGGACCCAAAACCATTGGCGGCATGAGATGCCGCGGCTACTCTGGCTTGTCATGCCCGACATCCTTCATCGGGCATCCAGCGTCTTTGTCTTTTGCATTCGTAGCCGTGCCATCCCATGGCGCCATTCTCCGGCGCCGTATCCTCCCTCGCCCCTGGTGGGAGAGGGCCTGTCCTGAGCTTGTCGAAGGAGCTGGGGTGAGGGGGCTGTTTCATACGAGATTGATGAGGGCCAGCAGGACCAGCGTGCCGAGCATGTAGGGGATCATGCACGTGTACACGACCAGCTTGAGCGGGGGGATGCCCGTGACGGCTGCATGACGGGCGTGATGCTCTTTGTAGATGAATTCGTAAACCAGGATGATGACCGCCGCGGTGAGGGTTACGACGCGACTCGACCGGGGCCACGTATAGATCCCGCTGAGCAGAAAGTCCATCGTGAAGAAGCCGCTCCACGCGGAGAGGAGTACGGCCAGCACGAGGTTGACGATGGCGGACAGGGGCAGCTTCCCGAATCCTGTTTCTGGAGCGATGGCGTTCACCGGCCCCTCGCTTCCCGTTGGGCCGCCCCTTTCTTCATCACTCCCCCCTTGAGGGGGAGTCACGGCTGACAAGCCGACAGGCGCCGGCGGCCGTGGTGGGGGGAC
The DNA here is from genome assembly GCA_965204965.1 of Nitrospirales bacterium. Classification (GTDB taxonomy): domain Bacteria; phylum Nitrospirota; class Nitrospiria; order Nitrospirales; family UBA8639; genus Bin75. The sequence goes on from OZ242026.1 coordinate 35,813, forward strand.
TCAGTCTTCCTGCTCGCAGTTGAGACACACGCGGGGCCGTCGTTTGAGGTAGGTGGATATCCTGCCGCTGGCGAGACAGGCATAGTGGACGAATCGGTTGCACACGGAGCAGCGTTCCCATCCCCCCTTGAGCATGGTTGTGTTGCGATACAGGACTTGACCGCACACCCCGCAGTGTTCCGGCTCGATGCCCAACAACAACGGTTCCCATTCGCCCGCACCCTTTCGAATACTCATGGCCAAGGAGTATAGCCGGAGGATCGAGCAAAATACAAATGCGGTGATTCTTATGCGGGGTGTCGTCCCCGCGCGCCGAGCTTCCTTCGACTTCGCTTCACTACGCTCAGGACAGTCCTCGCCCCCACATAGAATTTTCGGGACCGGGGCGCAGCCACGCCCGGAGGCGCCACTACATACCTCAAGACGTTTTCTCTCCTATCTGTCATGCCCGGCTCGATCGGGCATCCAGTGTCTTTGGGTTTCTCTTCGTCTTTTTCTGTCATGCCCGGCTTGATCGGGCATCCAGTGTCTTTGCTGTTTCGTAGACGTGCGATCTAATCGCGTTGTATTCCCATGGCCGCATTCGGGGCGGCATAAGTCATCGGGGAATGGTGGCTTCATCCAGGAACTTGCCTAAATATGGTGAAATCACTATAATCAGGTGTGGTCGCGGACGTCATGAAGCCTGTTGAATGGGTTGGTTCAAGCAAAGCGGACTTGAAGAACTTCCCGGCCGTCGTACAGGATCACGTCGGCTTTGCGCTGTATCAGGCGCAGGTCGGACTCAAACACCGCGATGTCAAGCCGCTCAAGGGATTTGGTGCGAACGTCCTGGAGGTCGTCTCACGTCAGGAAGGGGATACCTATCGGACGGTGTACGCCGTTCGGTTCAAGGCCGCTATTTATGTTTTGCATGCCTTTCAAAAGAAGGCCAAACAAGGCATCGCCACTCCGAAGCCGGAGCTTGACCTTGTCAGACGCAGACTGAAGGCCGCAGCAGAGCATTATACCGACACCTATGGTGAAAGGTAGAGCCGTGAAAGCGGACAAAATCAAGATCGAACGTGGCAGCGGAAACGTGTTTGCGGACTTGGAGCGCCCTGATGCGGAGACGCATTTGCTGAAGGCGAAACTCGTCACCCGGATTGATGAGATCATCCGCCAGCGAGGTCTCAAGCAGGTCGAGGCCGCGAAATTGCTCGGCCTGTCCCAGCCCGACGTGTCTCGCCTCCTGCGGGGAAGCTTTCGAGAGTATTCCGTAGAGCGCCTGCTGCGCCTGTTGCTGGCGCTCGGGCGCGACGTGGAAATCGTCATTCGGAAACCGCGTCGACCGCGCCATGGTAAGCTTCTGGTCGAAGCCTAAGCATCCGGCCATGCCTACTTCGGAGATCCAGCATCTTTCCTCTTGCGGGGTTTCGTCCCCACACGACCCTCTCTGTCATGCCCGATCAAGCCGGGCATGACAAGACAGAGTAGCGGCGCCATCTGATGGCGCCACTGGTTTTGGGTCCTTTTGCCGAAACAAAAGAGCCTGTCCTGAGCGTAGCGGAGCGAAGTCGAAGGGACCTCGTCGCGCGGGGCCGAAACCCCGCAATCTTACTCCCCTTCGTTTGACACTCTTCAAGGCCTTTGTTAGTTTCGGAATCGGGTTGCCATCGCGAAAATGACCTCTTGTGTCATCCCAGACCGCCGCTCTGTCATGCCCGGCTTGATCGGGGCTCCAGGGTCTTTGCTTTTTCCTCGGTTTGTGAAAGAGAAAGACGCTGGATTCCCGCTTTCGCGGGAATGACAGAAAAAGAAAAACTGGAATGACAACAAAAAAAGAACACTTCATCTCATGGATATCAAGACCTATCTCGAGGAAAAACGGAACATCGTCGACCGGTATCTGGAGATGCACCTGCCTGATCCGCAGACGCCGCCGGCGGTTCTGCACGAGGCGATCCGGTACAGCCTGTTGGGCGGGGGAAAACGGGTCCGGCCTATCCTGACGATTGCCACGGCGGAGGCGATCGGGCCGTGCCCGGCGTCGCTGTTGCCCGTGGCCTGCGCGTTCGAATTTATCCATACGTATTCATTGATTCACGACGACTTGCCGTCGATGGATAACGATGATTTTCGCCGGGGACGACCCACGAACCATAAGGTCTATGGCGAAGCCATGGCGATTCTGGCCGGCGACGGGTTGCACGCCATGGCGTTTGAATGGTGCAGCCGGGCCGATCTCGTCACCGATCTGAATCCGCAGTGCCAAGTCCAGATTATCGCGGAACTGGCCCTGGGGGCCGGGCACGCGGGCATGGTGGGCGGACAGGTGCTGGATATCCGGGCCGAAAACCGGCAGGTGGATTTGGCGGAACTGCAACAGATTCATGTACACAAGACGGGCAAGCTGATTCGCGCCGCGGTGCGGGTCGGGGCGTTGCTCGCCGGAGCCGGTATGACGCAGTTCGAGCGTCTCACCGGGTATGCCGAGGATATCGGGCTGGCGTTTCAGATTGCGGATGACGTGTTGAACGTGACGGGAACGCGGGAGGAGTTGGGCAAGGACCCCGGCACGGATGATGAACGGGGCAAACAGACGTATCCCGCGATCTACGGGTTGGAAGGCGCGCAACAGCTCGCGCAGGACTGCGCCGCCCGGGCCATCGGCCGGCTCGACGGGTTTGACGACAAAGCCGATCCGTTGCGGGGCATTGCCCGGTATATCGTGGACCGCAAGAATTGATCATGATCCGCATGTTAACCAACGTCGCCCAAAAGCGTCCCAAAAGCACCTTTATGGAGCCAAAAGGACGCTGAATTGCACCTAAATGAAGCAGAAATGCAGCATAAGTGAAATTCATAGACGCTTGAGCTTGTACCGCTGATCAAAAATCTTCTCGGGCCATAGTGTCAACCAAAATTTGCAAAGGAAAATTATTGCGTTATGAATTTGGACAGCCGTATACTCTGTTAGTCGATCTGTTTTTCCGTTGACCTTGCGTGTGGTTTCTGGTCAGTTGTCTAATCCGTTTTTGTGAGGAATTGACATTACGGAAAATGGTCTTAAGTGAAAGGAGGCACACAATGTCTGTGTTCGCAGTTGTGCTTATTGAGCCAACTGATGAATCTATAGAGCTATTGCAAACACACTATCCAGATCATTATGAAGTTGCCTCGAATGTCTTTCTCGTATCTAGTGATGAACTGACTAAACAAGTATCAAAAAACATTGGCATTGGAGCCGACGGTGCGGATGGTATTGTCTTTCGCCTGAATCATGCTTATGCGGGGTATACGTCGCGTGACACGTGGGAATGGTTGAGTAAATCAGAGCAGATGGCCTGAGCGCGCAACGAAGGGGCTCAGCAAGAACTTCAGAGCGTTCGTACGAAGATGGGAAGGCAGAAGGGCAATCACAGGAAACACGAATAGCGGTAATCGAAAATGAAATAAAGCATATCAATGAAAAAATCAATGACCAGCTTGCCACAAAAACAGATATAGCAAATCTCAAGCTGGCTGTTTATGGGGCAATTGGTTCCGGTGTCGTTGGGGTAATATATCTTTTGATTCTTCTTTATCGCGTTCTCTTTGAAAAATAAATACACTATCACCCTTCCATAAGCGTCCCCCTCACACTCCTTCCAAGATATTCATTCTGTGTGCACTATTTCACCCTTGCGGATTTTGCTACATAAGTCCCCATGAAAGCCTTGGTCACAGGGGTTACGGGGTTCATCGGGTCCGCCGTGGCGCGCGCGTTGCTCCAGGCGGGCACGGAGGTTCGGGGGCTGGTCCGGCCGGGCGCGGACCGGCGGGCCCTGGACGGGTTGGCGATGGAAACCGTGGCCGGCGATTTGACCGACGCGGCGTCGCTTCGGTCGGCCCTGCACGGCTGCCGGCAGGTGTATCACGTGGCGGCGCACTATGCCTTGTGGGCGCGCGATCCGTCGGTGTTCTACAAGGTGAACGTCGAGGGCACCAGGACGCTACTGGACGCGGCGCGCGAGTCGGGCGTTGAACGGGTCGTGTACACGAGTACGATCGGCGCGATCGGGTTGCCCGAAAACGGCGGGCCGGGAACCGAAGCGACCCCGGTGTCTCTCTCGCAGATGACCGGGGATTATAAACGATCCAAGTTTCTGGCCGAGCAGGAGGTGTTGAAGGCGGCGGACGCGGGGTTGCCCGTGGTGATCGTAAACCCCTCGGCGCCGGTGGGCGTGTGCGACGTGAAGCCGACCCCGACCGGACAGATCGTGGTCGATTTCATGAAGGGACGCATGGTGGCGTACGTGGAAACCGGCATGAATTTCATCGACGTGGATGACGTGGCCGTGGGCCACCTCCGGGCCATGGAGCGCGGGCGCATCGGGGAACGGTACATCCTGGGTTGCCGGAACCTGACGCTGAAAGAAGTGTTCGAGATCCTTGGCCGGTTGACGGGCGTGAAGGCGCCCAAGGTGAAACTCCCCCGGGGCTTGGTGCTGCCCCTGGCCCACGTCAACAAGTGGCTGGCGGATTACGTGACGCATCGCACCCCGCGCATCCCGCTCGACGGCGTCCGCATGGCCAAGTACGTGATGCACTATGACAGTTCCAAAGCCGTCCGGGAACTCGATCTGCCCCAGACGCCACCCGAAGTGGCCCTGGAAAAGGCCGTCAAATGGTTCCGGGATCACGGGTACGCCTAGATGGTGACGTCCCTTCATAGAACCCTCTCCCGCTGGGAGAGGGCAGGGTGAGGGGGCATGCAATGTTTCCCATTTTTCCTTCTGTCATGCCCGTCCCCGATCGGGCATCCAGCGTCTTTGGTTTTATGACCACACCTGCGTGACCCAACCCATGGACGTTCCACTCCTGCTATGGAAAACGCTCCTGCTCCGGCCCTACGTCTTTTTCTTTTTAGCCGTGGCGCTGGTGGCCGCGTCGCGTCTGTTGGGCTGGAAGCGCACCGGCGCGCTGTTCGGCGTAACGTGGCTCATCGCGTTCGTGTGTGAACTGTCCTCGACCCGAATCGGCTTTCCCTTCGGCGATTACTATTACACCGGTTCGACCGTGGGTCAGGAGTTGTATCTCGCCAACGTCCCGTTCATGGATTCGCTGTCGTTCACGTTCCTGTTGTACGCGAGTTACTCCCTGGCTCTCTGGTTCCTTTTGCCCGTCCAACCCGAGTCGGCGGCATCCGGTTGTCGGTTCCTGACGCGCGCAGAGCACAATGATCGTTGTGCCCTGCTGTCCTGGCCGGTTATCGGTCTGACGTGTCTGCTCTTCATGTTGATCGACGTCGTGATCGATCCGGTGGCACTCCGGGGCGACCGCTGGTACTTGGGGCTCATTTACGGCTATCCCGATCCCGGCGTGTATTTCGGCGTGCCGCTGGCCAACTTTGCCGGGTGGTTCGTGGTGGGGTTGATCGCGATGACAGGCTACCGGCTGCTCGACCGGAGCGGGATATTGCCCGCGTTTCCTCACGCGGTCCCGGTCAAGGACGTTCTGCCGGGCTGCGGGTTGTATTACCTGGTCTTGCTGTTCAACCTGGTCATGACGTTCTGGATCGGCGAATGGCTGCTGGGGCTGGTCGGGTGTCTACTCTACGCGCCGGTGACCTGCTTGGTCATCCTCAAGTATCGTCGCCTTACTTCATCTTCCTAAACTTCCTGTCATCCTCGGTTTTTCCTGCGGTCATTCCCGACCTGATCGGGAATCCAGTGTCTTTCTCCTCACAAGGAACAAGAAAAGCAGGGCGGGCACACAGGCCCGCCCCTACGCGCCGGCACCACGATCCCGTAGGGGACGACCGGAGCCTGTCCTGAGCTTGTCGAAGGGCCTGTCCTGAGCGTAGCGAAGCGAAGTCGAAGGGTGTCGTCCCGTGTCTTTGCCTTTGCCTTCCCCGTCTTTGTCAGACAACCCCCTCAATCCCCAACCCCCTCGATCCCCCTTCTCAGGGGGACAAGACAGAATCCTCTCTCCCCCTTATCAGGGGGACGGCTGCCCTCCTTTCCCCCCTGACAAGGGGGGCAGGGGGGTTCAGTCGTAGCCTGCCGCCACATCCCGGGCGCCAATGGTTTTGGGTCCTTTTGCCGAAACAAAAGAGCCTGTCCTGAGCGTAGCGGAGCGGAGTCGAAGGAACCTCGTCGTGTGGGGGCGAAACCCCACATCCTTCCCCTCGGCGTGCGGGGCCGACACCCCGCATCCCGAATCAATGCTTGTATGAAACCGGCACCCCGAGTAAGATAAACCTAGATGCTCCTTCACGATGTACCCATTTCCCCTGAACGATTGATGAAGATTCCCTTCCCCCTACCGTTCAACACTAAACCCTGATGTCTGCAGGCATAAAAAAAATCGCGGTGGCTATCGTGCTGGCCGTTGCGGCGTGGTTCGGGAGCGGGACCCTGGGCTTTCCCCACGTGTTCCAGGCAATGTTTGTGGCGTACGTGGCCCTGGGTTTGGTCGTGTTTCTTCTCTTGGATGCCCCGCCGATGAAGAGGCGGTCGGGGTGGGCGGCCGTGCCGGCCCTGGTGGGGTTCTATCTCGTGCTGTCCGCGATTTATATCGGAGGGGCGTCGTCGTTGCCCCAGTATGATCCGGAGGTGGAAAAGGGGAAGATCGAAAAGATTCTCAAACGCAAGCGGGCCATGGTCTTGGCCGAACAAAGCCAAGTGGATGCGTTACTCGACCGGGTCAAGGTGCTCCAGGATGGTTCGCAAACCGTGATGGCGCGATTGGGCCGGTTCGCTCCGGCCGCTGTGGTGGCGGAGGCTCCTGAAGAGCAGGGCGCCCTCACGATGGTGGAGCGCGGGGCCGAGGTCTATGATTTGTACGAGTGTTACAATTGCCACAAGATCGGCGGCAAGGGGAGCGTCAAGAAACGGGGGCCGATCCTGGACAATATCGGCAGTTTCTTGACGGTCAACGACATCAAGCGGAAAATTTTCGATCCGACGTACCTGTATGCGGAGGGCTTCGAGAAAGAGCATAAGAAAGGCCGGATGCCGGACAAGTATAAGGATTTGATGACGGAGGAAGAGGTGACGACGCTCGCCGCCTACTTGTCCACGCTGAAGGATCCCGCGGCCGAGACCCCGAAACCCGTGTTCGTGAGGGCCAACGTGGAGCATGGATTCACGGTGTTCGGGTACGTACGGGACGCCTCGGGCCGGGCCTTGCCCGGGACGGAGGTGCATGCCCTGTCCCAGGTCAAGGGCGGACATGGGGCCTCCGGCAAGACCAACGAGGCCGGGTATTATGAAATTTTCCTGCACATGCATAATGAAAACGCCGGCGCGACGGTCGAAGTCTCGGCTCAAGGCGTGAAGAAAACGTTTGTGGCCGACTATGATCCGAGTGATACAATCACCAGGCGGCAACAGTCCCTGGATTTGACGGTGGCCGCACCAAAAGAATTGTAAATGTTCACCAATTTCTGTACATAATTGTCAGCCTGAGTGTGGGAGATCGTGTTGTTTCTCTCTCCTTTGTAAGGGGAGGCTAGGTGGAGTAGAGTCGTATACCAGGGGGCAACGGCACCGACCACCACACGCGGTCTGTCCACTTCGGCTCAAGCTCTACCTCCCCTCACCCCTCCTTACAAAGGAGGGGAAAGAAGAGGCAGAAGTGTCAACGAATTACCGAACACCTACAAGGATGACGCTCTTGATGGAGATGCGCGTATGAGAGGGTTTGTTCTTCGTTTTATCGTCACGGGGATTGCGGTGGTTGTCGCGGCACAGATTATTCCGGGCGTGGCCATTGATTCGTTCGCCGCGGGCGTGGTCGGCGTGCTGGTCCTGGCAATCCTGAATGCCGTGGTCCGGCCGCTCCTGTACTTGCTCTCGGCACCCTTCATCGTCGTGACGCTGGGCTTGTTCATGATCGCGATCAATGCCTTCCTGTTGAACGTGGTCGCTGCCTTGGTCAAAGGGTTTCACGTGGCCGGGTTCTGGCCCGCGGTCGGCGGGGCCGTGTTGATCAGCCTCGTCAGCGTCGTTGCGAACATGGTCGTGGCCGATCGCGGCCACGTGCAGGTGGTCGTGTCTCCGTCCCGGTCACGAAAGATTCGGCATATCAATTGAAGTCATGCTTTTTTCATGCGGGGTGTCGCCCCCACACGACCCTCTCTGTCATGCCCGACCCCGATCGGGCATCCAGCGTCTTTGCTTTTCTCATGCGGGGTTTCGGCCCCGCACGACGAGGTTCCTTCGACTTCGCTCCGCTTCCTTCGACTTCAGGCGCGTTGCGCCTTACGCTCAGGATGAACGGACTATCACTTCCCGTTCATGCTTCCCTCCCGTTCGTCCTGAGCGTAGCGTTAGCGAAGTCGAAGGGCGCTCAGACAGTCCTCGCCCCCAAACTGGAATTTTCGGGACCGGGGCGCAGCCACGCCCGCAGGCGCCGAGACAGGGCATTTGCTGTCATTCCTGCGAAAGCAGGAATCCAGCGTCTTTATTCTTTACAGACGGAAGGAAAGGCAAAGACACTGGATTCCCGATTACTAACGTCGGGAATGAGAGAAGGCGTCTGCTTTCATGCCCATGAAAGATTTGCATGAACATACACGGACTCTTCAACGGTTCGGACCATGACTAGAAAGAAAACGCCGGAGCCGGTTCGGTCTTCGAAGCAGACGACGCTACAGCGCATTTTGACCATGACGGTCAATGACCTGGGCATGGATGCGACGGTGGCTATCATGACTCAACCCAAGGGGCCGCTGGTGTCACAGGTGTCCAAAGGGTTTTCGGCCCGTGAGGTTCGCGCCGTCGTCCGGACCCTGTCCGGTGGAAACGGCCAGCCCAACGGTCTGCTCGGGAATGCCGGGCAGGAAGAAGGGCGCAGGGCGATCGAACTGCGCATGGTGACGCCCGGGTCCAAGCATCTGTTGGCGAAGCTCCTCCGCGAGGGGAAAGTGACGTATGGGGCGCTGGTTGTGGGCAAGCAGGAGCGGCGGCCGTTTACGAAGCGGGAAAAAACCGCCATCGACGCGACCGGCCAGCGGATCACCGAGCAATTGCGGGAAGCGAAGCTCTTCGATCATTCCGTGCTCCTGGCGCGTCCCTGGATTCAACAGGAACCCGCCACCGACGAGGCCGCGGAGACCGGCGACGCGACGACGCGGACGTATACGTCGCCCCAGGTGCAGCAGCGGGTCGCCGAGTGTTTGACCGAGGCGCAGTCCCTGGTCCCGTTCGATCGGGGATGGGTCACCTTGTATGATCCGTTAGCCGCGTCCCTGGAAGTGTTGGGTTGTCTGGCCGGGCATAAGAAAGAACTGCTGCCGGGGCACCGCTTGTCGTTGAACGAATCCGCGGCGGGGTGGACGGTGCGGCATCGCAAGCCCCGGATCGATCAGAATCTGGCCTCAACGCAGGGGCGCTTTCAGGATTACAAACAATTGTACCGCGACCGGTTCCGGTGCACGCTCGTGGTGCCTTTTTTTGTCAGGGGCCGCGTCGCCGGGACGATCACGCTGGCGTCCAAGACAGCGGCGCAATACGAACACACGGAAGCCGAGTCCGGAAAACTCGCACCGGTGACGACGCAATTGGCGCAAGTGTTTGATGAACCGTCCCTGAATCTCCAGGCATCGCCGGCTGCGGCGACCCCGTCGACCCCGGAGGCGGCGGCAGCCGGCGTCTCGGAACCGGTCATCCGGCGCCAGGAACGTCAAACGGCGTTGAATGAAGTCAGTTCGTTTCTCGCCACCGAGGTTCGTGAACCCATGGGCTACATCCGGGCGCAATTGGAGGAAGTGACGGGTGACGGGACGCTCGACTTCGAAACCCAAACCTCCATCGAAGCGGCCATGCGGGATCTCATGCGGATGGAAAGTATGTTGAACGATATTCTGGATTTCGCCAAGCCCCTCCAATTGGACCGGCGGCCGTGCAGCGTCACCGCCTTGATCGAAGACGGACTGGCGTTGATCGCCACGGATTTGCGGGTCAACCGGATCGAAGTCGCCAAGGAATTTCCCTCGCGTCTGGGCCAGGTGCGATGGGACCGGGAGAAAATCCAGCACGTCTTGCTCAGTATTTTTACGAATGCCCTGGAAGCCATGTCGCCGGGGGGGAATTTGCGAATCTCCGTGTCGCAGAAACGCGGGCGCCAGCCGGAATTGGTTATTCGGATCCACAACGACGGCGCGCCGATTCCCGAGGAATTGAGCGAGAAAATTTTTGAGCCCTATTTCACCACGAAACGGTCCGGCACGGGGTTGGGCCTGGCCATGGTGAAAAAAATCGTGGACGAACACGAAGGCCACATTGCGATCGACAGCCGCCCCCAGGAAGGGACGCTGGTCACCATCACCCTGCCTGTCATGCGCCCCAGGCGGCCTTACCGGGGGAAAGGGCGCCTGGCCAGGCGGCGCTAGGAACGGGCCCCGAGCCAGCCTGAGAGCGGGGCAGGGTCCTCCTGCCCGGGGCGTACTCGTGCTTGACACCTCCGCATGAAACGAATAAGATTGTCCCTCTTTATCCAAGGGAAACAGTTCATTCGGAAATGCATGTCTTTATCGTCCATAACCTGTTTTAACAAAAGGAGCGGAATTATGAAGAGTATTCGCCTTCTTCTTATTGCGGTCGCGGGTACTGCCTTTATGGCGTCAATGGCGTATGCGAATCCTGGGATGCTGCCTGCACATCCTGGTTATCCTGCTGCGGACACCAAGTCTCCGGTCGACGGAACGCGGACCAGCCATGATGCCGGTCAAGGAAATGCCACGGGTGACAAAGCCTCGATGGCCGCATCGTCCACCGCTGATGGCGCTGCCATGAACGCCACGAACGACACCAACAATAATCGGAAGAAAGCCTCTCAAGGCGCCGGACGTTTGCCGGAAGTTGAAGGAGCCCTGAACAAGGTGAATATCAACCCGGGCGGTGCCACGTCGACGGTTATTAAGTAACCAATTTTCGAATTGATGCCATGACAAGGGAGGCTATCGGAACGATAGCCTCCCTTTTTTATTGCCTTCGCAGCCATGTGATTGCGAGACGTTCTTTCCTGGCGCCTTCGGGTGAAACCCCACAACGGCGTTCTCTTTCTGTCATCCTCGCGAATGCGGGGAGCCAGCGTCTTTATTCTTCACAAAGAAGGAAACATCAAAGACACTGGATGCCCGATCGAGCCGGGCATGACAAGAAAGAGTAGCGGCGGCATTTTATGCCGCCACATCTCCGGCGTCTCCGGGCGGGGCTTGGCCCCAGTCCCGAACATTCTAATTTGGGGGCGAGGACTGTCTGAGCGCCCTTCGACTTCGCTAACGCTACGCTCAGGACGAACGGGAGGGAAGCATGAACGGGAAGTGATAGTCCGTTCATCCTGAGCGTAAGGCGCAACGCGCCTGAAGTCGAAGGAAGCCCTAACAAAAGGGACTGGGGCAAAGGGACCCGAAGGGCCACGCCCGGGCGCCCATGGTTTTGGGTCCTTTTGCCGAAACAAAAGGACCTCGTCGTGTGGGGGCGAAACCCCGCAGCCGTTCCCTCGTCGTGTGGGGGCGAAACCCCACAATCCTCTGTGTATCTTAGCCTTCCGGCTGAAAGGTTTTTTCCAGAAGGGGCTTCAGTTCCCCTTTGGACTGCATGGACCCGAGGACGTCGGTGTCGCCGTAGAATTGGCCGTTGATGAACACCTTGGGCAGGGTCGGCCAGTTGGTCATCTGTGTGAGGACTTCCCGCTTTTCCGGATTTTCCAACACGTTGATAATTTCGTAGGGATATCCGAATTGATTGAAAAACTCCATGGTTTCGACGGTAAAGCCGCATTGGGGCGCGGTCTTGGTCCCTTTGCCGTAAATCAGGATTTTGTGTTGTTGCAATTCCTGTTGAATCTCTTCCTCGATGGGATGTGCCATACTGTTTGTCCTCCTATGAGCCATCCGTTGTTTCTGCCGTCAGTTCCAGCGCATGGATGCGTCCGTCTTTCAGCGGTTCGTCCAATGCTTGATAAATGAGACGGTGCCGGTCCAATAAATTTTTTCCCTTGAACCCGTCGGACACCACCCGGACGTTCAAGTGATCCATAGTCCCCGTGCGGTCCGTGACGGTGACCTGGGCATCGTTCAGGACTTGCCGGACATAGTCCGTGATGGTTTGCGGCGTAATCATGATGGGTCTTGCCCCATACCGAGGCGCGAATCGTACTGCGGTCATGATACTGAAGCCCGCGCCTTTGCGCAACGACGCCGGCTCTCCTCCTTCTGTCATTCCCGGCTTGATCGGGGATCCAGCGTCTTTATCTTCACGAGGAACAAGCAAAGAAGGGCGGGCACACAGGCCCGCCCCTACGTCCAGGCACCACGATCCTGTAGGGGACGACCGGAGCCTGTCCTGAGCGTAGCGGAGCGGAGTCGAAGGAACCTCGTCGTGTGGGGGCGAAACCCCACACCCAAGGTCAAGCGCACGCATCATTCAGAAACCGACCGAGTTGTTCCAGGACCGAGAGAGAGATCTCGTGCCCCCCTCGAAATTCGTGCCAGGTCACGGGGAGCCCGTGCGCGAGGAGGGAATCCTTGAGCTGCCTCGCCGTGTCGTGCGGGAGTAGGGGATCGTCCGTGCCATGACTCTGAAACACGGGGAGCCCTTTGCGGGCGGGCCATCGTTCTTCCCATTCGCGTTGGGCAATGATGCTGCCCGACATGATGATGAGTCCGGCAAACGTGCGGGAACTGCGAAGCGCCGTATCGCAGGCCAACATGGCTCCTTGCGAAAACCCGCCGATGAAGACGTGCTCCCGGGGAAGGCCCTCATGCCGGTCGAAATCGTCCAGCATGGCCGCCACTCGCTCGCGGGCCGCGGCCAGCCCGTCAGGGACTGCCTCGATGTCACGAGGAATTCCGCGAGCGATCCTGTCCATGTCCAGCATCCACCATGCCCGCCCGTCGGGCAGGCCGTCGTCCAGCTTCAGGGGGCCAACGGGAAACACGAACCGCACGTCGTCCGGAACCGGTAACATCCGCCACAGGGAAACCAGGTCGTCACCGGGTGCGCCGAACCCATGCAGCAGAATGACCACGGGCCCGTTCCCTCCGCCCTCGCGGTCCGGTCCTCCCGCGATCGAGACGTCGAGCCCCCCATACGTGTGCATGCGCATCGGAATCTAATCCCCGGGAATGCAAGAGGCCGGGCTTAATGCCCCATCTTCGGCGCGCCGGCGTTGTCGCCTTCGGTCACGAGCGGGATGCGCAGTACCTGCCGGCAGTGCGTACAGGTGACGCGCAGAATATCCTGGTCTGAACGGTCGATGTCCTGTTCTTTGATCCAGAACAGTTTTTCACATTTGGGACATTTTCTGACGAGCATGGGCATGGTGACTTTCCCGGGTTGTTGGAACATCCACAAATTTATGGGTTGTTCGGTCTCTGCTGGTAATTGCAACGGATTTAGTGTAATACAAACAGGCCGCCACTCGCTACATGATCACCTATACCGACCATAAGGATTTTGCTCCCGCCGCGTTATTGCCCCTGTTTGAGCAAGCGTCCTGGGCCCGCGGGCGGACCGTGGTCGAGGTGACGGAGATGCTCCGGCAGACCGATCTGTTCATCACGGCGTGGGACGACGACCGGGTCATCGGGTGCGGACGGGTCCTGACCGATTACGTGTATCGCGCCTCCATTTGGGACGTCATCGTGGATGCGGCCTACCAGGGCCAGGACGTGGGCACGGAAATCATGCATCGGATCCTGAACCATCCGGCCCTTCACCGCGTCGAACTGTTCTGGCTCTGTACGCGCGACAAACACGCATTCTATGAAAATCTGGGCTTCAGTGCCAAGGAACAGACCGGCATGGTCTGGGATCGACGGACACGGTCTGCCCCCGGCCGCGACGAATAAGGGCTGTGCCCGGTCGCAGGCCGCTTCTCCGCCATGTTTTATTCCACTTTTAGATTCTTGCGCACCCAATGCCGAGAAAACCAAGGGTACAGCGCCGGGATCACCAGCAAGGTCAGCAGGGTACTGGACACCAATCCACCGACGACCACGGTTGCCATGGGGCGCTGAACTTCCGACCCGACGCCGGTTGCGAGTAACAAGGGGATCAACCCCAACGCGGTGGTTAATGCGGTCATGAGTACGGGTCTCAGTCGAGAGCGTGCGCCTTCCTCAATGGCTTGCCTGAGCATCCTGTTCTCGGTGAAACGCCGGTTGATGGACGTGACCATCACGACCCCGTTCAGGACCGCCACACCAAACAGCGCGATAAACCCTATTGAACTGGGCACCGATAAATACAGTTCGGAGGACCAGAGCGCGATAATGCCGCCGATTAACGCCAGGGGAACATTGGTCATAATCAGAGCGGCCTGGCCTAACGAACCGAAGGCGAAGTACAGCAACAGGAAGATCAGCGCAAGGGACGTGGGCACCACGATCATGAGTCGCGCCTGAGCCCGTTTCTGGCTCTTGTATTGACCGTCGAATACCACGCTGTAGCCCTCGGGTAGGTCGATGTCACGGCCGATCCGTTCCTTCAGTTCGTTCACCAGTCCGCCCATGTCCCGGCCATCCACGTTGGAGAGGACCACGGCGCGGCGTTGCACGTTGTCGCGGCGAATTTGCGGAGGCCCGGTTTCGATTTCGACGCGTGCCACTTCGCCCAACCGTACCCACGCGCCGTTCGGCGATTCGATCAGCAGATTACGAATGGCGTTGGCGCTTCGGCGAACGGATTCTTCCAGTCGCACGTAGATGTCGTAACGCTCGTTGCCCTTGATGACTTGCCCGGCGGACACGCCGCCGATCCCGTCCGACACCAGCGAGACGATTTCCTCCACGGCCATCCCGTAGCGCGCCAGCGCCTCGCGGTCGGGGCGCACCACGAGCTGGGTTTCGCCGGCGATCTTCTCCAAGGATACGCCGCGTGTGCCCCGGACCTGCTTGACCAACGTCTCGATTTCCCTGCCCTTTCTGGCCAGCACGTCCAGGTCGGGGCCGAATAATTTGATGGCGAGTTGGGCCTCCACGCCGGACAGCAATTTATCCACCCGGGTGGCGATGGGTTGGGAAAAGGAGAACAACAGCCCCGGGTGCACGGACAGTTTCTCTTCCATCAGGGCTTGCAGTTCATGGCGGTTGCCGGCGGACGTCCATTCCGCCGGTGGTTTCAACCCGACGTAGGTTTCGATATTGGAAACCGATTCGGGGTCTCCGCCGAGATCGGGGCGGCCGATGTGACTCAGGGCCGTGGTGACTTCCGGAAACTCCATCAGGATTGCTTCGAGCTTGGGGGCGAGGGCCACGGACGTCTGCAGGCTCGATGACGGCGCCAGGGTCGTGCGGATGTTTAACGTCCCCTCTTCCAGTTCCGGCATAAACTCGGTGCCCAGTTGCGTCATGATCGCCATGGACAGGACGAACAGGGTCGCGGCCGTACCGACGACCAGCGCACTGTGCTTGAGGGCCCTGTGCAGCACGTAACGATACACCCGTGCGATGGGCGGCAGGATCGGGCTTTCCCTGTGGTGCGGCGCTTGTTCGAAGACAAAGCTTGCCAAAGCGGGGACCACCACCAGTGCTGCCAGCAACGAGGTCAGCATCGCCACGATGATGGAAATGGCCATCGGCATGAATAATTTGCTTTCGACCCCTTCCAGGGTAAACAGGGGGGAAAAGACCACGGCAATAATCATGACGGCAAAAAATACCGGGCTGGTCACTTCGTGGGTGGCCGCTTGAATGCGCAAGTTCATGTGTCGTTTCCTGCTTTCCACAACGCCCAGATAAGCCTCGGCGGGGACGGTGTCGGGCTTGGTCAGATGAGAGAAGATGTTATCCATGACCACCACTGTGCCGTCCATCATCATCCCGATGGCGATCGCCAGGCCGCCCAACGACATCAGGTTGGCCGAAATACCCCAATAGGCCATGGCGGTGAGAGCCAGTCCGATCGACAGCGGGATGGACAGCAACACCAACACCGTGGCGCGCAGGTTCATCAGGAAGATCGCCAGCACGATGATGAACAGGACGAACGCCAGCAACAGCGCGTCGGTCACCATGGCGACGGCCTTGTTGACCAGGTCGGCCTGGTCATAGTAGGGGTAGAGCGTCACGCCCTCGGGCAGGGCCTGCGCGATCAGCGGCAGCCGGTCGTAGATGCCTTGGATGGTGGCATTGGTATTGGCTCCTATGCGTTTGAACACGATGCCCGCCATGACCTCGCCGTGGGATTGCGGCCGGCCTTGAGCGTCGCGGTCGGTCATGGTGACGGCGCCCTGACGGATTTCGCCACCCAATTCCAGGCGTGCGAGGTCTTTCACCTTGACCACGACGCCGTTGACTTCCTTGACGGGAACGTTGCCGATGTCCGTGAGCCCGTCGGCGCCGGTACGTACCAAGCCGACCGCGCGCAGAACCAATTGCTCGTCGCCGCGGTTGACGTACCAGCCGCCCGAGTTGCGGTTGTTGGCTTCGATGGCTTCAATGACCTGGCTGATGGACAGGTGGTAACTGAGCAGGCGGGCCGGGTCCAATTGCACCTGGTACTGCAACACGTCGCCGCCGAACGACAGGACGTCGGTCACGCCGTCGATCGGCAGCAACAGCAACTTGACCACCCAATCGTTCAGGCTGCGCAGTTGCATGGCGTCGACGTTGCTGCCTTCCTCGGCCAGTAGCACGTACTGGAACACCATGCCCAACCCCGAGGTGTTGATCCCCATCTCGGGCGTGCCGACGCCTTCGGGAATGTTCTCACGCGCGGCTTGCAGCCGCTCGAATACCAGTTGCCGGGCGAAGTAGATATCGGTGCCGTCCTTGAAGACGACCGTCACCACGGACAAGCCCGTCTTGGAAATCGAGCGGACTTGTGCCACGTCGGGCAGTGAGTACATCACGGCCTCGATGGGATAGGTGATCAGTTGTTCGACTTCCTCGGCCGCAAGCCCCGGCGCTTCGGTTTGCACGTCCACGTCGATATTCGTCACTTCCGGAAAGGCATCGACGTTCAGTTTCTGTAACGAGAAGACCGAGCCGATCAGGGCGGCGATCAAACCCAGCACCACGAGCAGGCGGTTACGGACCGCCCAATCCACCATTGCATTCAACATGGTTCTTCTATGGCTTGGCGGCTGTGGATCTCGAAGCCGCTTTCGCGAGTTCGGCTCCCAGGTAAAACGCTCCCTCCGTCACGACCGGCGTGCCTTCCGCAATCCCTGAAATGGCGACTTTCTTGCCACGAGTCGTGCCCCGGTGAACGCGGGTCTGTTTGAAATGACCGGGTTCGAGCTCGACGAACACCGTCCAGTGGCCTTCGTCGTCCTGCACCAGGGCCGACTCAGGCACCGCCAACGTGGGTTTTGCGTTGTCGCCTTGTGCGGCGACGGCGACCTGAACGAACTCCCCGGCGTGATGATTCTTGCCGCGCGGTGCGACCCCGATACGCACCCGGACGGTTCGCGTCTGCTCGTCGAGTAAACGATGCTTCTGGATGACTTTCCCCTCATGCCAGTCTCCGCCGACATTGACCCGTGCCGGCACACCGATCTCTATATGGTCGGCCTGATGGGGAGGCAGGTTTGCTTCCACCCAAACTCGACGTTCATCGGCGATCAGGAACAGGCTGTGGCCCGCTTTAATGCGTTGGCCGACGCGAAAATCGTCACGTACCACCGTCCCGGACACCGGGGCATTGAGTTGAAATTGTCCCAGCGCGACTTTCATCCTGCGGGTGGCGATGGCGTTGATCTGTTTGTGGTCCAGCCCATAGGCACTCAGCTTCAGCCGGCTTTGCTCATAGGCCACCCGGGCCTGGATGTAGCGTTTCGCGCTCACGACGCCTCTGCCCAGCTTGCGCACGCGCTGCCACTCGTTCGCCACGATCCTGAGTTCACCCTGCGCCGCGGCTACCTCGACGCTGGCCAGGGTGATCAGGGGTTGACCGGCTTTGACCTCGTCGCCGAGCCTGGCATGTCGCTTGATGGCCACGGCGTCGATCAAGGGCGTCACCTCGGCGCTGCGGTATTGGTCGAGATGGATTTCACCCGGTGCGGAAATGATTTCAGGCAGTAATTCCGATTCGAGCGTGGTGACGTGGATGTCCGCGGCTAGAATGGATTCGGCGGACAGTTCGACGACCCCTCCCTCGGCCTCTTTCCCGTGCTTCGCCTGACCGGTCCGGGTCTCATCGTGTTCCGCATGCTCGTCGGGTGATGTTTCCGGGTTGTCCCCCTGACGACTCAGGTCGTGGGTGTTCTGCCCGGTCGCCTCCAACGACGTGAGCGCGGCTGTCACGAGGACGGCCGCACCCAACCCGATCATCAACAAGAGGACTGCGCGAAAACGCTTCATTGGTCGTCTTCCCGAATTAGTCAGGGATGCCGTCCGTTTTCGTATAGCTGTCGACGTTGAGCCATTCATCCACTTTTCCGGATGCGACCAGCCATTCGAACCAGGTGAGCCACAGCGCCTGACGCAGTTGCAGGGCGCTATCCTGGCTGTCGATGGTCCGGCTGGTTTGCACCAGGAATTCCGTGGCGTTGAGTTCGCCGGATAGCCACAGGCGACGGAGATGGTTTGCCTGTTGCTGAGCGCTGGACGGCCCGAGGCGCCGCCAATCCTGCCAGGCGTCGTGGGCGATCTTATAGCGCTCGAACGCGTTGACGAGGCGGGCGCTGGCGCGCCGCAAGATGTCGTTGACCGTCTGTTGCGCCTGCTGATATTGCCGGTAGGCAGCCGTCACTTCATACCTGAAGGGATTGCGAAGGGGAAGGGGGAGGGTCAGGTTTACCCCGATCAGCGACTCACCGGCTTCGCCGCCATGGGTGACGCCGATGGTCGGATCGAGGACTTTTTGGCGCTTCCGTAACGCGATTACTGCCTTGGCCGAATCGACTCGACGCTGCGCCGCCTGCACTTCCGGTAACGCCGTCAACAGGGATTCCAGGTCATCCTGGGCCGGCAGCGCGGGGAGGCCCGCCTCCAACGTGGGCCAGGGCGTGGTGATATCCGGAGGGATGAGGTTGGTCACCTGTTGCCGGGCATCGATCAGCATGGTTCTCACAGTGGCTTGTTTCATCCGGGCGTCGGCAAAGACCAGAATCGCCAGGTTGAATTCGACTTGGGCCACGTCCCCGGCCTCAAAGCGTTTCTTCGTCAGCGCGGCGAAGTCCTGCATCAAACGAACGCGCTTGGTCGCGAGTGCGTCGCGTTCGATGCCCGTCTGATAGCCGGCCAGGCCCGATAACAGGTCCGCGGTGACGGCCCGGCGCGTGAAGATATAGTCGGCGTGAACGGCAAGGCGGTCCGCGGCCGCGGCCGCGGTGCGGGCCGAGCGTTTGTCGACCAGGTCGATCCTCTGCCGTAATCCCAGGTAGTGCCTGTTTTCATGGGTATGTTGCGTCTCGATCGAAAAACTCGGGTTGTAGAGGGGCCTTGAGGCGGCCGCTTGAAATGCCCCCCTCGCTTTCAAAGCCGAACGCGCCGCTCGGACGCGCGGATTGGACGGAACGACGTTCCGCACGAATTCAATCAGCGCGGGGCTGGAGGCTGGAAGGGCCAACACTGAATTCTTCCCGCGGGGCGGCTCGGCCGCCTGGCCGGCGGTGGCCAGGAGGCCGAGAAGCAAGGCGGTGAGAACGGCTTTTTGAGTTTTCAATCGACACATGGTGAGTCGCCACCCGTAGAAATCGTTTCCTTTATAATGAATCTCCCTTCAGTTTCTTTCAAGTGCCTCACTATTGGAGACGAATCCGGCTAACGGCTCTCAGCCTTGGTATCGCGAAAAGAGCCAACCGCCGAATCAATGGAGGCCGGCGGGTTCGAGGTAGTGAAGCATGTAGGCGAGACCGATTCCCGCGAAGAACGCCAGCGTGAGCTTGGTGCGGTCATGGCTATGGAAATGCACTTCCGGGAGCAGATCGCTCAGGGCGATACACAGTAACGCGCCGGCTGCGAACGCCAGCGCGGCGCCGACCACGTATTCCTCCCACTGACCGAGCAGACCCACGCCCCAGAACGTCAAAAAAGCCGCCGCCGGGCAGATCAGGGAAAAGAGGACATTGGCCAAGATGCGACGGTCCTTACTGAACCCCGCGACCCGCATCGTGCCGAGAATGGAGAGGGCGTCAAGGGGTTTGTGGAGTACGATCGCCAGGAACACACTGAGGCCCAATGCCCCGATGGTGCCGTCGGGAGCGCCGGCCCTGATGCTTGTGCCCAACGTGAGTCCTTCCGTCACGGTGTGCAGCCCCAGGCCCAAGGCGATACCGGCAAAACTGACCGGGTGCATCACGGTGTTGGTATGCGGTTGATGTTCGTGGGTGAGGCCGAACACGTCGTCCTCGGCCTCACTGAAGTCATGCTGGTGAAAGGAGAACACGCGCAACAGCACCACCATCAGCACGACGCCCACCAGCATCCACGACACGGCTGTTTCGGCGTCGTGCTCGCCGGGAATCTCCCTCATCCCGTGGGGCAGGAGATAATACAGGGAGACACACAGAATGACGCCCGCCACGAAACTGGTCATCATCTGGGTGCGGGTATGCGTCATCCTGACGATGGACGGCAGCCATCCTCCAACCAGGGAGACGGCCATGATGACGACGCAGTACCCCGTCAGCAGCAGCAGAGAGTCAGATTGATCCATGACGGCTCACACTCATGGATCTCGCGGAAATGGTCGAGCCCGCAGCATCCATGCTCATGGACATGGGCAAGTTTGCGTGTCGGAATGCGTATTCATAAGGGAAAAGTAATACGCCGTCAGCGTTCGCAGGTCAAGAACCGTGGTCGCGTCGCCGTCCGTTCTCCCCTCTCCTTCTCTTCAGTCAGCAACCAGGCGAAGCTTTCGACATTATTCGTCGGGTGGCAGGATGAGGATGGAATCCGGCGCGGCGGTCTTTAGAAAGATGCCCTGGCTGATTGCGGGCGATATGTTACAGCTATGCGGCTTTGGATTGATTCATTCAGGAGACGGGCTACTTCGACGTGGGGATCAATGTGGTTGCATGCTATCCGGTGAGGGTTACATCTATCACTCTGTCATATTTCAGGAGATATCACTGCTCTGCGACGCCTTGTTTGATACTTTGCTTCTTCCTCAATAACGAGGCTGAGTTGCTGTTGTCTGTCATCCAGCGAGTCGAACGTAGATAACATGCATTCTTTCAATTCGTCTATTCGCCCCACCATTTTCGCAACATTGACCAGAGAAAGTCGGCGCAGAATATCTACTGTGATGGGACGCTTGGAATCCTCAAATACAAGAGACCAAAGGAAGCATTGTGCGGGCTTCGAATTGAACAGATCACAGAGCAACCGCGCTTCTTTCTCAGATTTGCAGGGTATCGAATAGCATGTATCATCGACCATGACAGGCCGGCCGTTTTCGGGGTGGACAACAACAAAAGTAAAGGATTTGTAGAGGCCGGAAATGGCCACCTTCCAAGGTGCAAAAGAATACTCGCCGATTCCAAACATGCTGAAGCGTGGGCGTTTTTCATAGATTGAACTTTTCCTCGAATCCAGCCTTTCGGAGTGATCCTCAAGGTATTCCCACGTCTTAGGAGCTACCTCCCTGATCGAATTGGTGTCATCACCAGTATGACGTTGCGTGACTAAAACGACCTTGCGAGGAGTCGCTCTTCGGTTTCCTAAATCAGAAGATTTTAGAAGGGGATACAGAAACTCTTCTTCCAGTTCGACTGCTTCATCTAATCCATTCACAAAACGTCCATTTAATCGTGAAAACTCCATGACGTTGGATGCGTCATGCTTAATGCCTGATCGCCACGTGTAAGGCGATCCACCATCCAGTTCTCGAAACTTCGTATAGGCCTCAACATCTGAAACGAGATTCCCGTCGACCCATCCAAACTCAGTGACCCTGGAATCCAAGGCAAGTCTGGAATATATTGTGGCCATGCGCTCTTCCGTACGTTTTCCGGTTGCAAATAACAGGCATGCGTCAACCGCAACGTCAAAAGTCGCCTTTGCATCAATGCGAAACAGCTTGGATGATTCAAGCCCACCCTCAGTCTTCCAAAAATGACGTAAGACTTTCCTGGCCGTCATGGTTTTACACAGCATGGCAATGGCACCTGATTCGGGTAGTGCCTCAATCAGGCGAATGAGCATCCACTCGGCTATGTCGAAATTTGATTTCCCGGTTTTTGCATCAAATCCTCGCAGCCGTTGGAAGTTCGCTTTCTTGGGCAAATTGTTACTGCCTAAGATGCCTAGCTCGGAATTTGTGACCCAAGGAGGATTGCCTACTACCAAAATTCGTGGCAAATTCTTTTTCTTAAGAATTTGCTGCCAGTCAGCGGAAAAAAAGTCCTGCTGATAAAGTCTGATACCCAAATCGCACAAACTCTGGCTTGTTGAATGCACATAGTCGCGATTGATTTCATAACCTTCGTAACCGCAAGCACTACCCCATTTCCCATGAGAGGCATTAAGAAATGCGCCAAGGCCGGCCGTTGGCTCAACGACACGATCAGGCGAACCAAACAACTCGGCAACCAAGGCGACCACTTGCGCCGCTAAATCATTTGGAGTCTGAAAGTCGCCAAATTCCTTCTGTTTGCTCATAGATTTTCAACGCCATTTACGGTTCCTGCCTGCTGGATGACGCGGCTGTATTGAAGCCGCCATTGCAGGGCATTGGAGATCGTAAGATAGCCTATCTCCGGTGGGTTCCCGAGCACTTCTTCCGCTAATGTCCGCGCTTGAATATCGTCGAGGGGAAGCATCCGCTCGGAAAAGAATGCCAATACGTCGTCAAGATTCCCGTCGTTTTCGATAATTTGACGCAATCCCGACGTGGTCTGGAAATCGCCTGTACGCGAACGATCGACGAAAATCGTGTGCATGATACTGAGGCGACTCGTCCGTTTAACCTCGTCGTCGGTCTTCTCGTAGACAAATACCAGAAGATTGTAGCCGAGTCCGTAAATTTTCTGTCGAGCGGATTTGAAAGGGCACGATGATTGAGGCTGCCGAATACTGGTAACCTTCATGTCGACTTCGAGTTCCGGAAAATCTATTCCCTTGGCGGAGGAACCTTCGACGTAGGTATATTTAGCGTGCAAGTAGTTCTGAAATTTCCGTTCAAGGTAAGTCCCGACGGCTTTGCCGTCCGTAATACCGTAAAGTGCAGGTTCGTCGGGAGACGACTCGGTCCCAGCAAAGACTGAAGCTTCGGTTTTCAGGCGAGGTATCGTGAGGGGCTGTGGCATTTTTCTTTTGGTAATTGTAGCCTAAGCTTCCTAGTCAATGAAACAGTTCTAAAGTAGAGTCTCTGGCTTAGAGGTGGCTCGACTAGTTTGAACAGTTGGCAGGCTGTCGATAAGTGGCTCTCCGCTCTGGTTATGCCGCCGCCTGGATGGGCTGGGGCTGGGTGAAATAGCCCTGGTCGGGCGTTTGCCCGCCCAGGGCTGAATGCGGTCTGCACCGATTGTAGAAGGCCAGATAGCGGTCCAGCCCGCTCCGCGCCTCCGAGACGCTTCGGTAGGCACGCAGATAGATTTCTTCGTACTTGATCGTCCGCCACAGCCGTTCGACCACGACATTGTCGCGCCACGCGCCCTTGCCGGCCATGCTAATCGCGAACGCGGTGTGCACGGTCCATCATCGTCTTGCGCTCGGCAACAGACCGGCCTTGCTGAGCGCACCTTCTAAAAAATCATTCTCCACGGTCAATTGCCCGATTTTCGCATGCAACGCGGTGACATCGGACTCGGGGGCCGCCGCCTTCTTCCCCCCGCCCTCGAAGACATCCATCATGCCCGCCAGGAGTTGGTCCTTCCACTGCTTGATCTGGTTCGGATGCACGTCAAACTGCTGGGCAAGTTCTACCAGCATCTGGTCCCCGCGGATGGCTGCCAGCGCCACCTTGGCCTTAAACGTCGGACTATGGTTTCGGCGTGGTCGTCTCATCATGATTCCTCCTCATGGACGGCAATGAAGCCGCTCGTGAGCAGAAATGTCACTTATCCCCCTTGTTCAGATTTCCCAAGCCACTTCTGATTTTGGGTGCTTTCGGTAAGTTCATAAGACGATCTAAGCCGTCTGTGAAGGTTGCTGCCGATGCTTGGCCGTCTCTGCGGCCGCCGGACCGCGCATGCGTGAACGGCCCTCGGCCTTCAGCTTGGCGCATGACTTCACCTGTTTCAGTCGAGCCGGCGCGTTGATATTGGCGTATCATTCACCGTCCGACTACAGTATGATTTGATGCGAGTATCTGAATCCGTACACTATGCATTCCGGTGGCTGGAAGGAAAAGTCCGGGAGGACGGAGAATCGTCATGAAATGCCTTGGGCTGATGTCGGGGACCTCGATGGACGGCGTGGATTGCGCCGTCATCGACGTGAGACCCGGCCGTTCTGCATTACGGATTACACTGCTGGCTCACCGGACGTATCCGTACCCGCCTGCGATTCGGGAGCAACTCCTGTCGTTGGTTCGAACCGGCACGGTGGAGACAGTCTGCCGGCTGCACGCGGCCGTGGGAGAGGTGTTCGCCCGTGCGGCCAACCGGACCATCAGGCAGGCGAAGCTGTTGGCCAAGGACATCGCCGTGATCGGTTCGCACGGACAGACCGTGTGGCACAGCCCCGCGCGGGTGCCGGTGCCCGGCATCGGATCGGTCCGGTCTTCGTTGCAGATCGGCGATCCGTCGGTCATTGCCGAGCGCACGGGTATCATGACGGTTGCCGATTTTCGCGCCCGGGATCTTGCGGCAGGCGGAGAAGGGGCGCCGTTGACGCCGTATGTGCATTATCACGTGTTCCGGTCCCGCCACACGTCGCGGCTGATTGTCAACCTGGGCGGGATTGCGAACGTCACATGGTTGCCGCGGGGCGGCGGCCTGGAGGACGTGGTCGCGTTTGACGTGGGTCCCTGTAACCTGTTGTTGGACGGATTGCTGGCGCAAGCCACGCGCGGACAACAGTCGATGGACCGGAACGGGGCGTTGGCTTCTCGTGGGCGTCCGCAAGACGTGCTCGTCAACGAAATCCTGCGCCATCCGTTTTTTGCCCGCCGTTCTCCGAAATCCACGGGGCGCGAGGAATTCGGCGAAGGCTACATCCGGCACGTCCGGCGGGTCGCCGCGCGACACCGGCTTTCGTTGGAAGATACGCTGGCGTCGAGTTGTGTCGCGATTGCGCGAACGATTCGCCGGTCCGGGTCGTGGGCGGTGGATGAGGTGATTGCCGGCGGGGGCGGAATCCGGAATCGCGGTCTTCTGCGAGCCTTAAAGCAGGAATTTGCGCCGGGCGACGTCATGTCCATGGAACAAGCCGGTGTGAAGAGTCAGGCGTTGGAAGCCATGGCCTTTGCGGTGTTGGCCCATGAGACCATCCGGGGCGTGCCGGCCAACTTGCCTCGGGTCACCGGCGCCGCGTCGCCGGTCGTGCTAGGCACGGTGACCCCGGGCCGCAAGCCACTCGTTCTCACAAGATAGCGTCATCGGAGCCAGTATGGATTTTGTCGAGAAAATGCTTGAGAGCCTGCCTGAATGGCTTCCGTTGGCTTCTCACCCCCCGCTTTCCCAGCTTCTCGTGGTCGGGCTGATCATTGTGACGGGTTTGGTGCTTGTTCTGCTGTTCCGGCCTCGGAGACGTGGAGGCGGGCCTGTTTCCGACGCATGGATCGACGGGCTTGAAGAACGGGTTACGGTCAAGGCCCAACGACTTATGAACGGGCCGGAGGTTGCGGTGTTCAACCTCTTGCTTCTGGCGGTGCGCGATCACTTCCTGTTGTTGTCGAAAGTTCCCTTGCGAAGCCTCCTGCAACTGCGCGTCGAGGATGATTCCTCCAAACGAACCGTGGCTCAGGCTCTACGAAACGTGACGGTGGATTTTGTCCTCGTCCATCCGGGGACCCGGTTGGCCGTCAAAGCCGTGTTTCTCGAGAAACCGGGTGAGGATGCCACGGTTTCGCCTGCACGGGAATGGTTGGTGGAGGCCTTGTTGCTGAAGGCCGGGATCGAGGTGATCTGGCTCGATCAGGACGCCCGGTACAGCGTGGAACAATTGATCCATCTATTGGGGTTGGACGAAGAAATGTGAAGCGGAGAGGCCCATGCAAAGGTGCCTCTGGTCTACAAAGACACCTCTGATTCATTCGGTGATGACCGGCAGTATGGCCCGTAGAGCTTGGTGCGCCAGGTGATGCGCTTCACCGTTTTGGACGGCGGGGTCGCTGAACGGAACGAATTGAGCCAGTTTGAAGAAAGGTCGATTGGCCAACACGGCCGCCGCCTCCGAGGATCGTTCCCGGGTCAGGTCGAGCGTGTAGCCGGGGCCCTGTTTCCATTCCCATAACGAATGGCTCAAACAGAGGCGGATATCCCGGTCCGCCACGGAGGGGAAGCGGTTGATGAGGTTTTCCTTGTACCGCCGGAGATGGCCGCCTTCCAGGATGAGGGCAAAGACCATGTGGTGCCCCCACCAGACGAGGGAACGAAAGGAACATTTGACGTCTTTG
This sequence comes from Nitrospirales bacterium, assembly GCA_965204965.1. GTDB lineage: Bacteria > Nitrospirota > Nitrospiria > Nitrospirales > UBA8639 > Bin75. Next base: position 62,239 of record OZ242026.1, read on the forward strand.
GTAAAAAACCGAGGGTAATCCAGGTATTGATACGGAAAATCCTCCAGGTGTTCTCCCTTGACGAATTGGCTGGCGTCCGGGTCGAAGCCGTCGGGAACCAGGAGGCGATGGCCCGTGAGTTCACGTCGGAAGGATTCATGGATCCGTTCCAACAGGTGCCGGATCTTCGGGGAGACGTGGGCCTTCGCTGCAAAGAACTCGGTGTCGGCCAGGAGGGAAATGTCTTTGGCGGTAAAATTCATGAGTCACAACGAGGTGCCGATGAAACACGGGCATCCTGACACGGGCCGGGAAACGGCTGCAAGCGCGGGAGCGGGTTCATGAAGGTGGCGACGTTCAACGTGAATTCGATCCGGAAGCGGTTGCCCGTGGTGAAACGGTGGTTGAAAACCCACGCGCCGGACGTGCTGTGTCTCCAGGAAACGAAGGTGCAGGACCCGGAGTTTCCAATCAAAGAGTTTGCCTCCACCGGATATCACGTGCGGTTTTGCGGGATGAAAGGCTACAACGGGGTGGCGCTCTTCACCCGGCGTGAACCCGAGTGGGTTTCGTATGGGCTGGGCAAAGGGCCCGGCGGGGACGGGCCGCGTCTGCTTCACGCCGTGGTGGACGGCATTCCGATCGTCAACACGTATATCCCGCAGGGCTTCCGGATCGACCATCCCAAGTATCAATACAAGTTGGCCTGGTTCAAGCGGCTACGCCGGTATTTCAGCCGGCACCTGTCCCCGGATGAGCCCGCGATTTGGTGCGGGGACATGAACGTGGCGCCGGAACCGCGTGACGTGCATCACCCGGACAAACACTTTACCCACGTCTGTTTTCATTACGAGGCCCGGAGAGCTTACCGGCACGTGGTCGAGTGGGGGTTCGAGGATCTGTTCCGGCGTCTGCACCCGGACCGGCAACAGTTTACGTTTTTTGATTACCGGCGCCCCGATGCCCTCAAGGCGAACCGGGGATGGCGGGTGGATCACATCCTGGCGACAGGGTCATTGGCGCCGCGTTGTACGGCCGTCGAAGTCGACATCAGGCCCAGGCAGGGGAAAACACCTTCCGACCATACCGTCCTCTGGGCGGAATTTTCGCTGTAGCCTTTCTGCTATATCCTGCTATATTTCTGCTATGTTTTGCTATGAATTTGCGATGCAGTGCTATGATTTGCTATGTTTGCTATGTTTCTGCTATGCCATGCTATGTTTTGTTATCTTTTTGCTATGTTTCGGCTATCAGTTATGTTCAGCTTCCTCGTCACTTCATGGTGTCGGGAATGTTCTCGAGCGGAATGAACACCGCCAAGGCCACGACGGTGCTCCACACCCCGGGTTTGCCGATCGCCGACTGGGTAATGTTCTGCGTCCGAACGATTTTCCCCCCCATTTTGAAGACCTGTTTTCGTTCATTCCAAGCCATGTCCGGATCAAAGTCGATCCCCAACGTCGTGGCCAGCATTTGAGCTGCCAGGTCTTCCGTGTACTCGCCGGCCTCTTCGTCGGTTTCCCCGTACGCGTGATGTTCTGACAGGTAGCCGTAGGTCTTTTGCCGGCCCTGGGGAATCGCCACGCCGATGGAGGCCGAGATCAACCGGTTGCGTTCGTTCGTTTCACTCCTGGCCATGACGCAGTAAGTGATCTCACCGGGATTCAACAGTTTCTCCCCGCGCTTCCGTGGCATGATCTTGCAATTGGGCGGCAGGATGGAGGACACGCTGACCAGATTGCAGTAGGCCACACCGGCGCTTCGCAAGGCTTCTTCAAACGAAGCCAGTTTTTCCCGATGAACGCCGACCCCGCGGGTCAGAAAAATGTGTGTAGGAACCATATCTCCTTCAGGTCCTCAAGGCAGGACAGGTCTGTGTGTGGACAAAACGAGCGCTATAGTGACAAATCTTTGCGGGAAACTGCAAGATGGGTTTGGAGATTTCGTGCCGTTTCTCATGAGAACGCAAGCGCCTGCAATTTATAGCGAATCGCACCTTCTTTTGTCGGCTGATCGTCGCGGGGAACTCGTCGATGGCAGGTTCGGATAGGTTGCCTCGAATCTATTCGAGACATTGTTTAGCTGGCAGTTTAGCAGCTAGGCCGGACACTGAAACGTCTCCTCAATGTTGTCGCTGGCCACTCCGAGATCATTCTTGAGCCTGGCTGGAAGAGGTTGGGAGTTTTGATCCTCCGACCTGGACGAAAGCTCGTCTGTAACTTCGCCCAGCATTGACGTAAGATCGGCCAAAGCAAGATATTGAGCAAGGTCTGTGGCTTGGCTGACAACCCGCTTGAATAAATCCGTTCCAGGGTTGACAGAGCGCAAACTCAGAAATCGCAACAAATACTTCAGAGATTGCAGAAAGACCTCTTTGCGTTGCTCGGATTTGAGATCGAAGGCTTGGCCCATCTGTTCGTAGATGTCTCCGATTTCAGCGTACCGATTATCTTCTCGGCGATATTCTTTGAACTTTTTTACCAGCAACTGAAACGTCTCGCAACTTCGGATGTAACGTTGTAAGTAGAAGAGCTTGAGTGTCGCCGACCTTTGCTGTGTAAAGTCCGACTGGTCAGATACAAGCACCAAGATGAGGTGGAAGATCGCTTGGGATGAATTCCTGCGTTCCGTGCACTCTGGAAAGTCCAAACATTCAGCGTAATAATTGCTCAGCGCCAGATGACGGTCTATCGATGTCACCCTGTTGATAATCTTTTGAGACAGATCATTAATCTTTATCGTGCCAAGTTGGTGATCAGCGCGCTGGCTTTTCACCCAGAGAGAATCGCCGTTCGGAGTCAGTTCCAGTTTCCGAGAAACATCAAACGTGACCTCCGTATCATTGAAGGTCCGTTCCGTGATGTCGCCCAGCATCAACTCCGTGCGCTGAACGGGTTCTCCGTCACGGCCGAATACGTAGACTTCAGCGGGCAAAGGAGGCTGAAACGCCAACTCCGGGGGGTCCGGTGGTTGGAAGGTTTGGTTGAACAACCAGAAGCCCGCACTGGCCAGTTCCACAACGACGAGCACGAACAGCCGGCCGAGGTATTTCTCTTTGACTTGCGGAAGGTAGCCTATCAGCGCAAGAAGGGTGATGACGATCGTAGCAGCGAATCCAAGGACGACGACCCAGCCAACAATTATGCCCAGTGCCGTCGTCGTCATTTTGATCCCTCCAGTGGCCTTGGGGATTGGTTGGTCATGGAGCTTGACCTTAACTTATGCGGCCCTTTTCGAACAATTGGATCTTGGCCAGCGAGTGGCTCAGCGGAACCGCCTTGGTGTGTGTCTCGTCGGGTAAGGCATCCAGCTTCTGCTCGCCGTACAGCTTGAACCAAGCCTCGTGCTTTTGGGGATCAACGCTGATGAGAGCGTAGGAACTCTCGGTGTACAGCGCCAAGCGCTCAAACCGATAGCCTTCCTCGGTTTCTCCATTGTCTGCTGCGCCGAGGCGCAGGACCCACGACTGCGGCCGGGTGACGTTGTAGGTGATGGCACTCGACGTGAGTTGATAGATGCGGTTCCCCTGCTTGTCTTTCAGGGCGAAAACTGCGGAAACGTGGACGTCACCGCTTAGGATAGCCACCTTGACGCCCTTCGCGGCTGCGGCGAACAGCACTTTCATGAGGGCTGCGCGTTCGGTCTTATGCAGGTCGTGTTCCCAGGAGTCCCGCAGGTCGTCGTCCAGCCCAGCCTGACTGATCAGCCACTGCTCGTCGGCGTTGACGAGCGCGGCGCGCGTGTGCAGCATCGGTACCGCCGAGATCACAAACAGGAACGGCGTCTCTTCCGGCGTTAGGGCATTTACCCAGTTGGCGAAGCGCTTGAACTGATCCTGTCCCAAAATGCAGTAGCTTTTGCGTTCGACGTCGCGCTGGCCGCGCCCGTCCAGCACGTAGAAAGCACAGCCGCCTCGCCGGAAGGCGTAGTCGAAGTCTCCTTTTGCAGTGGGGGGATTATGGCTGTGCTCATATTCAATGTAGGCCTGCCGGGCTGCGCGGAACATGCGCCGCATCAACGTGCGCCCTTCGTCGTACGTCAAGCCCCGTTCTTCGAAGCCGGGCAACAGACGGCGCAGGCCGTCGGGTTTCCCCTTTTTGCGGAAGTAGTAAGATCCCCAGCCGTCGCCGATTTCGTGGTCATCCCAAATCATGTAGGTCGAGAAGCTGTCAAAGACCCGCTGGACGCTTTCAAAGCCCCAGTAGCCACGATAAATGTCCCGGTACCAACTGAGCATCGCCCCTTCGTCCGGCAGCAGCAGCCCGTTTTCCTTCCGCATCGTCCTGTTCAGATGTTGCCAGATGTCCAGGGTTGCCACTCCATCGCTATAACACTGATCGCCACCGGCGATGATCAGATCCACCTCGTCCACGTGGCGTCGCAGGGTAGCGTTGAGGAAATCCCACATGTCGAGATTCATCACGTCGGTGCGCTTCTCGAACAGGCCACTTACTGCGTATGGCATGTGGCAGGAGAATAGTGCGAACTGGAACGATTGTCGCTTGCTCTCCGGTGGCGGTGTCCGGAACCAGCGTAACCGGTTGTGGCCCAGTACTATCCGCTTGCGGTCGCGGTCGTACAGGGCATAGCCATAGCGAGTGTCGGGATCAAGCCCCTGAAGATCCAGCACGACGGTGGTATCGGTGGCGTAGTCCGCAATAATAAAGTCTTCCCGCCGCATTCCCGGAAGTTGCGTCTGCGCGTCCTTTAGTGTCAACGGTACCGTGCCCAGAAAAGCCCGAAACGCCGACTCTGCCGCCTCGTCGCCAGAGGGCGGAACCACCGCATTGCGTTTATACAGAAGCAGGGAAAACTTGCCGGGCCGGCCGGTGCGTAGCCACAAACGCACGCTCTTCGATGTGGCGTGTCCGACTATGGCTGCTATCTTCAGCCGTGCGTTCGGCCAAGGACGATCTGTCTTGAAGATGAACGAGTCAGGCGAGTGGGTCATCAAGTTCCTCCAAGTAATGTGATTGCTTGGCCAAGCGCGACGCCATAGTGACAAATCTGTACGGGAAACTGCAAGACGGGCGGAAATTTCATGTCCTGCCTTCGTAGGGGACGGCCGGAGCCTGCCCTGCCTGTCCTGAGCAACGCGAAGGACCTGTCGAAGGAAGCGAAGCCGAAGGGTGCCGTCCCGAGTGTCTGGCGCTACGACAAAAAATCGACGCGCGTTATTGGGAAAGATGTAAGACCAACAGCTTCTGGTCGGAGAGTTCCTGGACTGCGTACTTGACGCCTTCGCGTCCCAGCCCGGAATCCTTTACCCCGCCGTACGGCATGTGGTCGGCCCGGAACGTCGGGATTTCATTGGCCAGCACGGTGCCCACGTCGAGGGCCCGGTAGGCACGGAAAATCGAATCCACGTTGCGGGTGAAAATCCCGGCCTGGAGTCCGTAGGGGGAGTCGTTCACCATGTCGAAGGCCTGTTCGAGATGCTGATACTTGGAGAGCGTGATGACCGGCCCGAAGACTTCTTCGCAGGAAATCTTCATGCGTCGGTCAACGTCGGTCAGGACCGCGGGGCGGATCAACGATTTATCGCGGGTTCCTCCGGTCTTGAGCGTGGCGCCCTGCTGAACCGCTTCCCGGACCCAGGTTTCCACCCGGACGGCCGCGCGTTCGTCGATCAACGGCCCGACGACCGTGGCGTCCTCTGCAGGGTTCCCGGCCGGCAGGGCTTCCACGAGCGGGATCAATTGGTCGAGAAAGGCGTCATACACGTCGTCGTGCAGGTAAATGCGCTGGACGGAAATGCAGGTCTGTCCGGAATACGCGAATCCGCCCGCGACGCAACGCCGGGCGGCCAGGTGCAGGTCGGCGTCGGGTTCGACGATGACCGCGGCATTGCCTCCCAGTTCGAGCAGGACCCGTTTTTTCCCGGCTTTGTCTTTCAAACTCCAACCCACGGCCGCGCTGCCCGTGAAGCTCAAGGCTTGAATGCTCGGATCGCGGACCATGGATTCCGCAAGCGAGTTCTCACACGGCAGAACGCTCAAGGTTCCTTCCGGGAGATCGAGTTCCTGAACCAACCGTCCCAACTGCAGAGCGGTGAGCGGGGTCTGCGGCGCCGGTTTCAACAGGATGGGATTGCCCACGGCGAGGCACGGGGCCACTTTATGCGCGACCAGGTTCAGAGGGAAATTGAACGGCGTAATGCACAGGACCGGCCCGATCGGCACGCGTTGCCCGAGACCCAGGTGGTGTTCCATGCCCGGGCTGCTATCCATCGGGATGACTTCTCCCGGTATCCGTTTGGCTTCTTCGCACGCGATCGAAAACGTTTGAATGGCCCGGTCCACTTCGCGCCGTGCATCGGTGATGGGTTTGCCCGCTTCCAGGCAGATGGTTCGGGCGAAGTCTTCCTTTTGTTCCTTCAGTTTGACGGCGACGTGTTGGAGGGCCGTCGCGCGGGTATGCGAAGAAGAACGGGCAAGACCGGCAAAGGCTTGCAGGCTGAGCGTGACGGCCTCCTCGACGTCTTCCTGTCGGGCGAGGCAGACTTCTGCAATGAGGTCGTCGTTAAACGGGTTGGTCACGGCCTGGCGCGTGGGCGTTTCACGCCATTCAGACCCGACGAGGATAGGAGCGATGGTTTCCACGGACACGACAGGCAATCAGGCGCAACGTTGAACGGTCAACCGTACTCGCATACTTGCGGGGAGCATCTTACAAGGATTCGGAAGATACTTTGGGTGAAGAAACCGTTTGCAGCAGTTTGTCGATCTCTTCCTTGAACACCTCGTAGGGAAAGGCGCCGGGGATCGCGACGGCCTCTTGCGGGTCTTCCGTGGCGTACAAAATAAAATGCGGGGTGCCCCGGATGCCCAGTTCGCCTCCCTCCATGCGGTCCTTGAAAATGTCCTGGGTATAGCGGGACCCCTCGAAGCATGAAGCAAATTGTTTGACATCGAGCTTCAGCGCTTCGGCCTGCTGTTGGAGTTGGGCCGTTGAAAACTTGTTGCTGCCGGCGAATAACCGGTCGTGCATGGCCCAATACTGTCCCTGTTCCCCGGCACAGCGTGCGGCCAGGGCCGTATCCACGCTCGGCCCGCTGGGGGCCCGCGGAAAATCACGATACACCAGGCGCACCTTCCCGGTGTCGACGTATTCGGAGAACAGGATCGGCCAGGTTTCCTCGAAAAATTTCTCGCAGTACCCGCACGTGAAATCCGAATATTCCAACAACGTCAGCGGGGCTTGGGGATTGCCGCGAACCCGGTCATCTTCTTCGGTAAAGCCTTGAGCAGCGTAGGCACCGAACGCAAGGCCGAGGCTCATTGCCGTGATGGCCAGCCCTGCTGCAACGTTCGAACGACCGAATATATTTGCCGATGGTGCAGGAATGTTCATCGTGTCTCCTCATTCATGTGGAAAGCGATTTCTCCTTTATAGTGTGGGGTGCCGAAGCGCTTCTGTCAAGCCGGGACGGCAAGGGGCCATGCCCCTGAGAAAGGGGAGAGGGGCTCTAAAGTCCCCCTGATAAGGGGGAATGAGGGGGTTGTCTGACAAAGGCGGATCTGCTTCTTCTCGGGGCTTCGGCTCTGGTTGTTGGCGGTGGGGTGTCGGAAGAGCAAAACCCCCCTGCCCCCCTTCTCAGGGGGGAAATACGCGGGGCCGTTCCCTACCCTGTGTTCGATTGAAAGGAGGAGCCTTCGAGCAAGGCCATGATCAGCAGCGGCCAGACCACGGTCGCGTCGCTCAGGACTTCGGCGAATCGTCCGCCTTCTTCTGGCGGCACGAACTTCCCCCATGAAATGCCTTCCTGATAGGTGCAGCCGCTCAGCCCGCCCCAGTAGTCGGGTTCCGGGCAAATGCGGACGCCGTAGTGGAACCGGGGCGGGGTGATGGTCGTGCCCATCCGCATATTCAGGATTTCGATGTACGGTGGAACCTGTTGCGCCCAGTTGCGAGGCACGCCGCCGCCGATGGTAAAGATGCCCAGTTTCCTGGCGCCCAAAAGGTTGCGGGTGTAACTGTTGAGATCCAGAAACGGATTAAACGCGGGACGACGCTGTTGCAGTCGGTCCCAAACCGTTTGGCTATCGCCGGGTTCCGTGCCCGGCGTGGCCTGTCCCTGTTTTTTCATGGCCCAAATGGACGTATCGAGGCCCAGTTCGGAATCCGTGAACGCGGGGACGTAGACCGGCACGCCTTGCAGGAAGGCGCTTTTGAGAATGCCCGGGCCGGAATAGTGTTCGGCCAGCGTACGCCCCAGTTCCCGGTTCAGGATTTCCGATGAGAGCGGTTCGTCGGGATCGAGCCGGTTCAGGGTGGCCGCGGCCACTTCCTCCACGTGGTTCAGGTTCAACTCCATTTCGAGCGTGTCATAGACCCGGTTGTATCCCTTTTCAAAGAGTTCGACGTCGTCCATGGCCGGCTGATATTTGTAATGCGTCTGCCCGACGGCTTCACTCATCCCGTGGGCCATCAAGGCTCCGGTCGAGACGATGGCCTGCACCATCCCCCGGTCCAGCATGGCACAGATGATTTTCCCCATTTTGGCGATGGTCATGGCTCCCGACAGCGTCATGACCACGAAACAGTCGGGGTCCTCGATCATGCCTTTGAGCACCTCGAAGGCTTCCCCGAGCCGCCGTCCCCCGAACGCGGTTTTTTTCATCGCGGCCAGCAGATCCGAGAAGGAATGAATGCGCGCGGGATCGAGCGCTTCCAGGGCCTCGAGCCCGTCGTCCGCCCCGTCGTGAAAAGCTCGCGTCATTGGATTTTCCGGTCGCTTTGTTGCCCGATACGAAGTTGGGGCATGGTGAAAAAGGGCGAGGCGGGATCGGCGGGGGTCTCGCTCATCTCATAGGACATGAGAAAAAGGCCGGTTGTCATGGGGACATCGGGAGCGGGAAATGGTGGTCCCAACGGGATTTGAACCCGTGTCTGCACCTTGAGAGGGTGCCGTCCTGGGCCAAGCTAGACGATGGGACCAGCCTATAGGTTATGCCGTCGTGAGCGATGCGTCGGAACGGCAGCACTCTACCATTACCGAAACGCGTCGTGCAATCGACCGTATACGGCTACTTGCTCCCTCTCCTTCCGGGAGAGGGTTGGGGTGAGGGTACTTTTTGGGGAATCTTAGATGGACGAAGACGTTGAGGAAGAAGCGTTGTGTTTGATTTGAACGCCGTCGGGCGAGCCGATGATCAGCGTGGAGGTTTGGTTGACGAAGAGGCCGTTTTCCACGACGCCGGGTATGCGATTGAGACGCGCTTCGAGTTGCACGGGGTCCGGGATCGAGTCCACCAGCCAGTCGAGAATGTAATGGCCTCCGTCGGTCTCGAATACCGCTCCCTCTTTTTTCCTGAGCGTGGGGACGCCGCCCAACGCCTCAAGCTGTTTGGCGGATTGCGGCCAGCCGAACGGGATCACTTCCACGGGAACGAGCGTGGGGCTGCCCAGCACCGGCACGCATTTCGTGGGATCGACCAGGACGACGAACGTGCGCGCGGCCGCGGCCACGATTTTTTCCCGCAGTAAGGCTCCCCCGCCGCCCTTGATCAACTGAAAGTGGGGATCAACCTGATCCGCGCCATCCACGGCTACGTCCAATTCCCACTCACCCTCCTCCGGGAGAAGCGGGATCTGCAATTGCCCGGCCAATTCCGCGGTTTCGCGGGACGTGGGTACGCCGTGCACCCGGAGCCCGGCCTTTACGCGTTCGCCCAGGGCCAACAGAAAATATTTCACGGTGGAGCCGGTCCCCAAGCCCACGAGCGCCCCGTCTTGAATAAAGTCCAACGCGGCTTCCCCGGCCGCGCGCTTGCCGGCTTCCTGTTGGTCGGGTGATGGCGGGGACTGCGTCATGAATGGCTTACGATTCCGTGTCCATGCTTGCGGCCACGGACGCCGCGCCGAGCAGCGCGGTTTTATCGTTCAGGATGACGTGGACCGGAATCGATGAGAGCAGCCGTTTGTACCGGCCTTTGCTGATGAATGCCTGGGAAAAACGTTGATCGCGCAGTTTGTCGATGATTTTCGGTGGAATGCCTCCGCCGATGTACACCCCGCCCCGTGCCAATGTGTTCAGGGCGCAATTTCCGGCCTCCGCGGCCAGGACGGACACGAACAGGTCCAGGGCCTGGACGCAAATATCGGGCTTGCCCGCGAGCCCGGCTTCGGCGATCAGCGCCGGCGGGTCCCCGGTGGGCAGGCGTTCGGCAAACCACGTGGGTTCATTCCTCTTGGTGTCCCGGAGAAACTGATAGATGCCGTGCAGACCGGTTCCCGACAGCACCCGTTCGTAACTGACGTGCAGAAAACTCGTGCGCAGGTACCGCAGCAGGTCGATCTCGAGATCACTGTTCGGGGCAAAGCTGGCGTGCCCGCCTTCGGACGGCAGCGCGTGATACCGTTCCCCGTCCCAGTACAGTACGGCCTCGCCCAGTCCGGTCCCCGGCGCGAGCAGGACTTTGGTGCCGTCTTCCTGCGGTTCGCCGTGGACCACTTCGGTTTCTTCCGGTTCGAGGACCAGCACGCCGTGAGCCATGGCTTCGACGTCGTTGAGTAAGCGCACGCCGCAGGACGTGTTCAAGGTATCGGTCAGGGCGTGACCGTCGATGGTCCATGGGAGATTCGTCGCGCGGCAGCGGTTGTCGACGACCGGGCCGGCGACCCCGAAACAGGCCCCCCTGAGGGGCATGCTTGGCGAAATCTCGACCGCCTCCTTCTCGTCGTCCGCGTTTTCGGCTTCTTCTCCGTCGCCCTCGTCGGCAGGGGCCGGGGGTTGCAGAAATTCTTCAAGAATTTCCTCGAACGACTCGAAGTCCGCGTTCCAGAATTTTTCCTCCCGGATGGGAGCGACGCGGGACTCCTGCCAATCAAACAAGCCCAGGTAGGTCTTGGTTCCGCCAATGTCTCCGGCTACGATCATGATTCTCCCTTTTCGTTATCCAGGTGTTGATGACTCCGCCGCTTGCCACTTTCTCCATCACTCCCCCCTTGAGGGGGAGTCGGCAAGCCAAGGGGGCCAGCCCGCCGGCGAGCCGGTGGGGGGTGAGGGGCAACAGCCACCATAAAAGAAGCGGATGCCCCTTTGCAACGAGTGCGCCCCGAGTCCCTGTCGTACCGTTACGTCATGTTCCGTGGAATGCGCTTCATTCCGGACAGAGACTTATGGTAACTGTGCCGTCGCGTCTTTCAGAGTGATCATCAGATCCATCGGGTCCGTGGGCGAGGCCTGAAAGTCAAACCCTTCGTAAAACCGTTTGGCCTCATCGGAGAGGGCGTGAACCACAAGGGCACGGATGCCGGCAATATCTGCGGCTTGGAGGGTACGCCTGATGGCGTCGGCAAGGAGGTCACGCCCCAGGCCTTTCTTTTGCCAATCGACCTGGACGGCCAGGCGACCAAGGACCATGACGGGAATCGGGTCCGGCATGTTGCGGCGGATGCGGCCGGGGGCATACGCGCATTGCACGGCCCCGGTGGCCAGCGTGTAATAGGCGACCACGCGCCTCTGATGCCGGACCACGTAGGTCCGTGACGCGCCTGAAGCCTCGTTTTTGAGAGCACGGCGTTTCAGCCAGTCGTTCAGCGCCGTATGCCCGCAATCAAAGTCATCGAGACGATGGTGCGTGTTGAGGGCTTCGGGTGCGGTAAGTTTTGGCGTCGATGGGCCTGTGCTCACTTTGCCCAAAGCGGCTTCCGGCTCAGTAATTTTTTGAGTTCGGGACGGCGTTGTGTCGGCGCATCGAGTGCCTGAACAAACGCTCGATACGCCGAGTCGTCGAGATGAAACAGCCTCCGGTCAAGGAGCACGTCCTCGGCCTCACGACACGCCGCATCGAGCACAAAGTCCGTGAGGCTCTTGTTCGTGATAGCGCAGGCGCGATCGATTAAAGAACGCGCCTGCGGTTTGACCCGAAGATTGATGTTTCCCGGCGGACTCTTGCGTCGCGTTTTGGCGATGTGTTTGTGCATGCGAACGTCCGTGTTTGACGGCCTTCCACCTGCATTATTATCTGCTGTACGCACAATGTCAATGCGTTTACCCCATGGAAAGGCCTCTTTATTCCTCAGGGAGCGGGTGCCAGTGTGAAAACGTCGCGGCTTGCCCCTGGATGGTCCCGTGGTCATCCAGGATGTTCCAGACCGTCGCCTCTTTGACGAGAAACCGCCGGCCCGTTCGTGAAATGCGTATTCCCTGATAATCGGTAACGAATCCGTGCGTCGCCACCTGCTCGAGCATCCTGGCCCGCTCGGGTTGATTCACGGGTTCTGCGGTTAATCGGGAAGGGATTCCGGTAAATTCCTCCCAGGTCCCCTCCCATAATTCGAGGGCCTGTCGATTCCCGTAATTCAGGATGGGGTCTTCCGCTACCTGCCCTGAGCCGGTCGAAGGGTTGGTGTGGGAAGCCACCACAAACGGGGCAACAAAGAGCCGTTCGTTTTGCTCCTCCAGCGTGTCCGTCCGGTCGATGAGTTCGCGCTTCAACCAGAACGCGTAGCTGTCCAACAGCCACCGGATCCAGGTAAGGTCCATGGGCGGCAGATGCTCTGGGAAGCCCGTGTTCATACGTTCCGTCTGGACAAAAGGATGGTCGCCGTAAAAGATTTCAGCCCAAGCGAGGATATCCGTCCGTTACCATTGCGTGGTGGTGCCGGCCGACGAATTGCATGGTTCATGGTGTATCTGCTGCCTATCGGGAACGGAATTCTGAAAGCCGTGTATGCTTCACGAGTTGCTGCATGTTTTGCAAAGTGAAGACCTTGCCTCGAGTGGCAAGTAGCAACTTCTTCATGTCCTCACGGCGTACGCCGAAGCCACGTCCGGCAATACAGGCGACCACTTCGAATTTTGGCTGGTTTGGCGGTCGCCCTTTCATGCTGAGCGAGTTCAGATGCTGAACGCGCGTGACCTTATCGCGCGCCGTGCCGTCGTCTTCGGTAAGTTTGGCTTCGATGACGATTTGCGGGTTGAACTCGTTGGGGATGATAAAATCAGGTGTTTGGTCGAAGCCCGGCAGGCGTTCGGCCCTCTTGGTTTTGCGAGCGCTGATACCGGCGCGGGAGAGAACGTCTTCGATGGCGTTTTCGACGATATTACCGACAATCTCGCTGATGGAGTCCCTGTGGCCGGCAAACGGCCGGCCAAGGAAGCGCTCATACAGCAATATCGAGTAGGGAACACCCAAATCTGCAAGGGATTGGATACTGGTAAGCCCTGAGGCCGTATCGGCCTTATCGAGCCTATGGAGGCTGTCAGGGGAAACCTTGGGGACACCGGCTTCAAGGATATGGCAGGCGGCGGCAACCAATGCATGAATGCGCTTCTTCGTCACGCCGCCATTTCTCGGCAGGGCCGCTTCTGGCTTCATGCGGATTTTGCGGTCAATCGCGCGCGCCGGCCCTGGGTTATCTCGATTCCTGTATGCCGGCTTGCGTAGTAGGCCCACTCCGACGGCGTGAAGCCTATCATGCAGCGAAGGATAATCAATGAAATCGGCGCGTCGAATACGGCTGGCCTGACCGTTGTTGGCGTCACGTTCTGGAAATTTCTCGTAGCACGTTTTAAGGTTTCGTAGCCAGCCTCGAAGGTGGTGAACTCGACGAACCCCTTCCCCTTCGGCATGACCAGAAATTCGGATTCCAGACACCCGAACACCGCATCGACATACACGTCCAGATTGGACCGAACTTCGTCAAAGCCGACTTCAAAAGGAAACGGCATCGCGCATGTTCTCATCGGGTTTCGTTGCTGACAACAACGGTTCAAGCGATACCGCCTTGGGCTTGGCGGTTTCTACAAGGTTTATGATGTGATCGGGATGCCCAAGGTTTGAAAGCACGCCAGCGAAAACCGCGATCTTTTGCGCGGTAGATTGAGTGGTGTCCCAGCTTTCGTGGAGTTTCCAGATCGCCATACGGGTCAGATGACCAAGGACGATGCATCGCGTATCGCCATGAGTCGGCGTTCTACCGGCAGTCTCCAGCCGGTCTAAATCCTTTGCTACAATCCCGGCAAGCTGCCGCGGCGTGTCGAACAGCCAACTGCGTGGGACCATGCCTGTTGACCGGCACACGAAAACCGTGTCGATGATCGAAGAGGTCGTGCCATGGATATGAATTGAGCCACCCATTTCGGCCGGGCATGGCAACGACGCCGAACAAACCAAGCCTGCATCCAGGATGGCTACCCCTACGGCGTAATAGGCTTCCTGCTTGTTGTGGTGGTAGGTGAATGTGAGAGGGGCACCGGGCTTCAAGGCGCGGGTCATACGCGAATAGACGGCGGACAGTCCTTCGGTAAAATGGCCCAAGTCGCGATTTTGTGTGACATTGCCCGTCAGTTCGTCAGCAGATCGTGTAGACATGCGATCAAATCCCTCGGCTTTGTTCCCGACGAGGCGACGGAGCCAGACATAACAGAAATCCATCAGTTCGCCATACTGGACGTTGCCGAAATAGGGTGGATCCGTAAACACGGCATCGAGACTTTGCGGGTCAAGTTCGATCTCTGTGGCATTCGCGCAACGAATCGTTACCGGACGGTGGTTGCCATTGCGCTTCTCGCCGATCCATTCGCCGTTGATGGGGACCCGGGCATTGTGTGCCCGATTGCGGCGAACCTCGAATGGTGCGTCACAATAGCGCTTCGCCTTGATGAATTTGTCGATGATATTAGACCAGCCACCGGAACCGACATTCGCTCCTGCGCCGTTGGTGATGCCGAGAAAATTGGATTCGCATTGCACCAGCCCGACGGGAAAGCCATGTACGGAGAAGATATCCAGAGATTTCAGCGCCATGGTGTCATAGCGGCAAAGCATATTCTGATAGCGGAGCAAATCGGAAAGATTGGTGGCGAGCGCATGGCGCAAGCGTTCGTCTTCGACCTTGGAGATTAGTCGGCAACTCAATTCCAGTCCGAGAAGTTGACGTGGCTTGAACATATCTCTATAGCGCTCATAGCCCCACCGATGCAGGCGATCTGTTTCGTCCCCGGACAGTATTTTCTGATCCGGCACAAACATTGGGGTGATCTGCTCCCATCGTCTGACTGCGGCATCAGCGCACGCGACGTCCTCGGCGTCAGGTTTCTTGAAGAAACGACCCTTGTGCCTGGCCTTTCGTTTCGGGTTGTAGTATTCGATAGCGAACATGCGGTGCCTGAGGGGTGCTTGAAGCTTTCCGGGATAGGCATTGAGATGCCCGCAGTGGGGACAGTTGCAACGTCCCTTATGTGTGGTGCCTGTTTGGCTAAGAGCGGTCCGGCACGTGGAGCAATCTCCGGGATTTCTGCAGTCGTCGACCTCGTTGAGGTCGCCACAACCTTGACACACAAGGACGTTCTTCGGATGGCGCCTGTTTTCGGCGAGAAGGTAGCCCGGGAATAGGTCGAACTGTTTTCCGCAAGCTCTACAATCGAGCACTTTGACCCAAAGAAAGGACTTCACAGGCACATCGGCGTCACCATAGAGCGGGCAAGATGTGCGGTAATACTGATTAATATCAGCGCGTAGGGCCTCGACAAGGTTTTGAGCCGCCTGTTTGTATGCCCGTACGTCGAGATGTTCGATTTCCTCTCGGACGATCCAAGCAGACATTGGATTGATATCGAAGCCCTGCACGTCGCATCCGACCCGGTTTGCCTCAATCAAAGGAGTCCCGCCGCCCATAAAAGGGTCCGCGATTTTGAATCCCGAAAAGTCGTTTGCCCCAAAAAAGGTGTCTGCCAGGCAATTGTTGCCGAATTCAGCTAGGATCAGCCCGCGAAATAAGGTTCCGGGACGGCGGGCGAACCATTTATGAACGCCGATAATAGGACGATAATTTTGCTGAATTTGTTTTTCTTTGAGCGCCATTCCGGCAATCAGAGAAACGTCAAAATTCTTTTCAATACTCATTGATGCCCTCGCCCTTTTTCTTAGACTTCTCAGCGAGTATGTAGAACACAAGGTGATTGACGCAGTGTATCAAGAAGTCCCACGATGCGGCTAGCTCGATGGCTTGACGCCGTGGCTGCGGGCAATGGTCAGAATCTCGGAGGCAATCTCCTCCGGTGAGAGGTCGTCGGTCGCAATGACATGATCGGCCGCCGCCTGATATTTCGGCGTCCGTTCGGTCAGGACGTCTTGGATTTCCTCGACGAACGTCTTCCCCGCGGTGAGCGCCGGGCGTTGCGTGTCATCCGCGATCCTTCGGGTAATCGTCGAGACCGTGGCGGTCAGCCAGAAGATCAGGCTGTTGGGCTTTAACGCTGCCACGTTTTCCGGTCGCAGGATCAGCCCTCCGCCGGTATCGATGATCAGTTGGTCCCGGTCTTTGAGTGCGAGGCACGTCTCCGTTTCGAGCTGGCGAAAGTGTTCCCACCCGTCGCTCGCGACAATGTCGGGAATCGGGCGTTGCGCCCGTTCAACAATCTGCGCGTCCGTGGAAATTGCCTTCCACCCGAGTCGTGTCCCGAGGAGTTCCGCCACGGTGCTTTTCCCCGTGCCCCGGTAACCGATGAGCACCAGATTCATGGCCCTCACCCCGACCCTCTCCCGGGGGGAGAGGGAGATGAAAAGTGGGACTCCAGGACCTGCCGCATAACGGGGACCGGTGCGGTTTGGCCCGTCCATAACTCGAATTGCGCGACGGCTTGATGCAGGAACATTTCCAGGCCCCGGATCGTGGGAGATCCGGCGTTCCGGGCTTCCTGCAGCAATCGCGTATCCAGGGGGTTGTAGACGATATCCATGACCGTCAGGTCGGGATGGAAAAATTGTTGAGGCACGCAGGTCTGGTCGGTGTGGGGGTCCATCCCCACGGGGGTGCAGTGAATCAAGACCTGCGCTTGGTCCAGGGCCGGTTCCAGGGTGTCCGCGTTGAGCGTATGGTCTTCGATGGGAAGCGTCGTGACTTCACGAAGATTGCGGGCCAGGGTTTGGCGTTCTTCTTCTACGATCCCCAGGATCGTGAGCCGGCTGACAGGAGTTTCCAGCGCGAGCCCGAAAGCAATGGCCCGTGCGGCTCCGCCCGATCCGATGATGACCACGTGTTTGCCGGCGAGATCGACGCCCGCGTGCCGTAGAGCCAGGAGGGCGCCCGAAGCGTCCGTATTGTAGCCGGACAGGGTTTGGTCCTCTTTCACGATGGTATTGACGGCGCCGATGTGCCGGGCCGTGGGCTCAATCGTATCCAGGTGGGCCATGACCGACACTTTATGCGGGATCGTGACGCTGAACCCCCTGAGGTTGCCCAACGCGCGGATTCCGTCAATGGCATGAGGCACGTCTTCAACGGGAAACGCCAGGTACACGTAATTCAGCCCCAAGTGCTGAAACGCGGCATTGTGAATGGCCGGGGACAGCGAGTGCTTCACCGGATGGCCGAGAACGCCGCACAATTGCGTGCCGGTATTGATTTCCATCAAGGTTCCTACCTGTTTCGCCTGCCCGCGTTCCGGCCAAGGACAGGCCGCCTGCCGCCTGTTCCCCTCCTTTGTAAGGAGGGGTAAGGGGAGGTAGAGAGGTCGCCCGGAAGGCTGAACCGCGCAGGGTTGATTCTTCTGTGCCCGGAAGTACCCGTAGGACTCTACCCCACCTTCGCCTCCCCTTACAAAGGGGAGGAAAAAGGCAATGTCTCTGATCAGAGGCTGGGACGTGTCTCCTGCCACGGGGTGTGTAGTTATCACATAATGGCTGTCCCGAACTCAACGGACAGGACGAACCGAGACAGGAAACCTGCCCTGAGTCTGTCGAAGGGTCAGAATGACCGGGGTACGTTGAAATTCGCGCGGAGAGTCAATGAAGCCACGTGGATGGTGGTGTCCCATACTCCGTGGACCCGAGGATCCTGATTGTTTGAAATGCCGCGTGATTGGTAGAAAATGCCCTTATAGGCCAAGTCGAATCCCAGGGCGGCCAGACCGAAGCCTTCCTGACCGGTGCCGCAAGGAATCACGCCAAGAAAGGTCCCGCCGCGCCGGCATAGAAAGCCGATGCCGGCCGAGTATGAATGAGAATCGGCATCCGGAACGTCGGGTTTGAACGTCCGTTCCGGCACCGGGCTGTGGGCAAACACGTACCCGCCCCGAATGGACATGTCCCAGGACGGCAACAGAGCCGGGCTGATGAATTTGTATTCGGTCCCGGCCATCACGACGTACGAGTCTTGCCAGTTTCGCGGGTTGGGAAGCACCGCGCCATTGGATAGGGTCACGTCCAGGTGATCGAACGATGCCCAATCCGCGTAATCCACGTCGACTTCCAGCTTCCACTCGCGCCGGGCATCCCGGATGGGCCATACGGCGAGGCCGGCCGTGACGACTTGCGGCAGGTTCAGATCAGCCTTGGCTCCCAACGTAAACCCTCGATTCCTGTTCAAGAACTGTCCCTTCAGGTTCAACGTCGCCCGGCTTCGATAGACCAACGCGACGTTGACCAACGATTGCCCCTGCTCATTGCGCAGAGGCGTAAAGAGCAACCCGGCATGATACCCGAGGGCCGTGTCCCTGCCGTTCAGTTCGATGCCGTCATCGGGGGCAAAGGGGAACCCGGCGCGCGCCAGGTCCGCGGCGGTTTGCTGAATCTCAACGTGGCCCTCCCCGAACAGGTCGGAAAACGTATAAATGTCCAACCCGGCGCCGAGCGCCAACATGGGATTTGTCCTGAACGCGACGGTCGGGGTTACGTCCAGAATCGGCGAAGCCGTTCTCGTGAGGATAGGGGCGATGCCGGAAGTCTGGGGATAGCGCGTCATGTTGCCGAAGGGCGCGTAGACTCCAAGCCCCAAGGTCCAGGGCCCGAACGAAGGAGACAGCAAATCGCCCAGCCTGGCGCTCACGAAGAAACTGCTTGGCGGAGGATTGGCAAACGTGCCGCCGAAATCCCCTTCAATGGCCGGTCCGGAGGATGGTCTGAAATCAATGTCTCCGTTCACGAGCAGCGTTCCCGCCGTCATTTGCAGGCCCGGCAGATCCGTGATGGCAGCCGGATTGTAATGCACGGCCGACGGGTCATCGGCCTGAGCGGCGAACGCTCCGCCCTGAGCCGTGGCTGCCGCGCTTTGGTCCAGGATTCGGAAGCCTTCGCCAAAGGCCGGAGGAGAAAAACTTGCCGCCATGACGAGTGTCAACAAGGCTCCAAGAAGAGGGACGAAAAAGGAAGAGCGGGAATGGTCGGTGTGCTGAATCATGGGAAACAGTGGAGTGCGGTTCGCTTCTGCAGATTATTGTATCGTTCGGTCTATTTTACTTTGCGTCGCTGGAAAAGAAAAGACAATATTGTTGGAAGCCGGGCGGTTCAGTACAATGCTGCTGTAGAAGTGGCACCTTTTATTCCCCTCCTTTGTAAGGAGGGGTGAAGGGGAGGTAGAAAAGGGGAGGAAAAGGGCAACGTCTCGGATCGGAGCAAGACAGACGATGATCGTCAAAAATTACTGCACACACGTATGCGCGTGAGTGACATGGATGCCACCATCGCGTTCTACACGGACGTGTTGGGGTTGGAAGTGCTGGAACGCAAGGTGTCGCCGCGGGGATCGCATCTGGCTTTTCTGGCGGTTCCCAACAGCGAAGAACTCATTGAACTATGCAGTTTTCCGGCGAGCGGGACCGTCAAGGTGCAGGAAGATCTGGTCCATCTCGCGTTCGAGGTGGAGAACCTTGACCGGACGATGGATCAGTTGAAGGCCAAGCGCGTGCCCATCACGGACGGCCCGACGCGCACGTCGTCGGGGAGCCGGTTTATTTTCATCGATGCTCCGGACGGCTATGAAGTGGAGTTGATCGAACGACCGCCGGGCACGGCGATCGTGTAACGGGCTTCATCCGTGACCACCCCCGCCTCTCCTGAGCGTAGTGAAGCGAAGCGTAGCGAAGTCGAAGGGCTCGATTCGATTCTGGCGCACCTGCCCAACCAGCCCGGCGTCTACCTGCTGAAAGGTAAAGGCGGCGAAATCCTTTACATCGGGAAAGCCCGGGTGCTGGCGGACCGGGTGCGTTCGTATTTTCAGAAAGGCCACGACCCGAGCCCCAAGACCCGCGTGTTGACCTCTCTCGTTCGGGACATCGAAACGATCGTCACGCGCTCCGAATTGGAAGCCCTCTTACTCGAAAGCAACCTGGTTAAACGCCATCGTCCCCGGTTCAACGTGGTGCTCCGCGATGACAAGCACTATCCGTTCCTCCGCCTGCCGGTGAAGGAAAATTTTCCCCGCCTCTCGATCGTGCGCCGCGTGAAGAACGATGGGGCGCTGTATTTCGGACCCTACGTGCCCGCGGGCGCGCTGCGGGAAACCCTGAAGGTGATCAAGAAGGTGTTCCCTCTGGCCACGTGCAAGATCGACATCGACGGCACGGCCGACCGCGCCTGTCTGGAATTTGAAATCAAGCGCTGCATGGCGCCCTGTACCGGCAACCAGTCGCAGGCCGACTATCATCGCATCGTCGAACAGGTTCGCTGTTTTCTGGAAGGGCGGGACAGGGAATTGCTGGACGGGTTGCGCAAGGAGATGGAAGCGGCCGCCGATGGCGAAGAATTTGAAGAAGCGGCCCGGCTGCGGGATCGCATGGCGAGCATTGCCAGGACGCTGGAAAAACAGCGCGTGGCGCAGATCGGACCCATGGATCAGGACATCATCGGCTTGGCCAGGATGGGGCCGGCCGCGGACCTGCAACTGTTGTTCGTGCGCGGCGGATTGTTGATCGGCCGCAAGGACTTTTTTTGGGTGGATACGAAAGCGGCCGCCGATGAGGAGTTGATCCGCTCGGCCATCGAGCAGTTCTACAATAAGGACACCCTGCCCCCCAAGGAACTGTTGGTCTCCGAAGCGCTGTCCGACCGCGAATTGCTTCAACGCTGGCTGAGTTCAAAGAAAGGCCGGCGGGTGCGGATCCTGACGCCTGAGCGAGGAGCGAAACGTCAACTCCTCCAACTGGCCGAAGAAAATGCCGCCGCGGCCATCGCGGAACACTTGCGTAACACCGCGGTGGAACACAAGGAAGCCGAGGAGTTGCAGCGACTCCTCGGGTTGCCGAAGACGCCGGGCCGGGTGGAAGGGTTTGACATTTCCAACACCATGGGCACCGACTCCGTGGCCTCGATGGTGGTGTGGGAAGACGGCAAAATGAAAAAGTCGGATTACCGCCGGTTTCGCATCAAGACCGTCGAGGGGGCGAACGATTTTGCGAGCATGGAAGAAGTCGTGACGCGCCGGTACGGCGGGACCCTCGGCACCAAAGCCAATAAGGCGTTGCCTCTTCCCGATCTCATCCTGATCGATGGGGGAGTCGGGCAATTGGGCGCCGCGATGGACGCCTTGCGCGCTGTCGGTCTCGGTCACCTCCCCATCATCGGATTAGCCAAGGCCAAAGGCGAGAAAGAAGAGCGCATCTACGCCCCCGGTCGTCGTGACCCGTTCATCCTGTCCCCCACGTCCCACGTCTCCCATCTGGTCCAGCGCATCCGTGACGAAGCCCACCGTTTCGCCATCGCCTACCATCGAAAACTCCGCGGCCAGGCGCTGATCGTGCCATCGACAAAACCCGTGGGACGACGCCCCGTGAGCAAAGAGCGTTCATAAACGAAGCCACGTCTCGCATCAAAAATTTAAAGGAGGCGTTCGGTATGAAATGCAGTAGTCGGTGTGGATTGATGCAATCAGGTCGTCTGCCTGCGCGACAGATCCGGCTCCGAGGAATCCCGGGCAGGCGCAAATTCAAAACCGGGTCTGGACGGCTCCATGAAGGTAATCGACTCATAGAAGTCGTCCAATGCGATGAATACGCCATTCTCTTCCGCCCATCGTCGCATCCGCTGGTTGCAGGAATGCGCCCACGACAGGATTTCCACTCGCCAGTTGCGGTTGTGCATCCGTTCCAAGGTGCTGTGGAAACCCGATCCTTCGAGATAGCCCGCGCCGTCTCCTGTCAGCAAGACCACGATACCGGGAGTGCCGTTGTAATCCAAGGCGTCTTCCAGCATACGTAACTGCAGGAATTTGTCGGGGACTTCCTGTTCTCCACTCCCCGGGTTGCCCCTGTCGAACAGTTGGACCTGAATCCCGTTGCTTTCCATGCGGTTCCATAGATGGCGCATTTCCGGGGGTACGGACCCATCGGCAAACGCCCGCTCTACCGGCCTGTTGGCATGGGCTAGGCGCAATAGGTTATCGAAGTTGATACGAATACGGTAACGGGAGGCTGGTCCCTCGTTGCGTTCTTCTGTGAGACGCTGGGCCTCCAGGAAAATGTTGGAGTTGTCCCAGTAGATGAAGACGCGCTCCATCGTATCTTCCCCAGCGTGAGCCGCGAGGTGATCTTTAGTTGGTGCATTCATGACGTTTCGATCAGATAGTGGGGGCGAATCGGGGGAACCGCGGGGTCCGCATCAAAGGCGGACTCAGCCAGGAGTGAAATCCATGGCACGCATTGAAATGGTGGAACCTCCCTTGTCTCGACCCTGTCGGATCAGGATGCCAGAAGATTGTAGGCTTCGCACTGGCTCTCCGCAAGTCCTATCTCGTGCTCCGGTCGGCAGTCGTACAGCCGTCGAGTTCATCATGGCGCGGGTTGACGAATGCGTCATGGCGGCTGGCCCTGTCGTTGTCTCCGGCTCGCAGCGCAAGCGGTTGCGCAAAGTTGATGCCGAGTTGGCTTCTCAGGTAGAAGCCGGTGTCTGTCTGTGTCGGCGTCCAGGCAAAGGCACTGACTTGCACACCTGCAATCAGCAGCCACAGGAATAGGGTGGATCCCTCATTTTTTGAATGGTACAAATACAGAACCGTTGCCGTAACGGGCACCTCTTGTTTCTACCACATCCGGGACGAAGCGCATCGCTTCGCCATCGCCTACCATCGAAAACTCCGCGGCCAAGCCTTCGTCATGCCGCAGTCGAAATCAGCCAAAGCCCGCAAATAAGGGGAAGGTACTCCCGCACGGCGCTGAGTTGCAAGAGATGCGTGTTGTCGGGTGAGTCCAGGGTGAATACCTGTTTGCCTTCGGCCAGGGCATCTTTGCATAGTTTCTCTGGTTTGCCGCTTTTTTCAGCGTGGGCGATCAGGAGGCGGTGGGCAAGGGCGGCGACGTGGGCGTTGCGTTTGGCTGCGAGATCTGCGGTGGGGCGACGGATGTTGTCGTCGAAAAAGGATAAGAGCAGGAGGCGGCCTTCGGCGAGCGGATTCTTCCAGCCTTTTGGAATCCGCATGGTGCTGAGATCTCGTGCCGGGCAGACCACGACGGAGGAAGGTCCCCGCAACACCAAGTCCAGAAAGTCTTTTTCCATCGGCGACTGGAATCCGCCGATGAGCGTCACATCCGTGCCTCGAAGCGCACGTGCGAGATCGTAGGTCTTGAGGATTGCGTCGCCCGGACAACGCACGGAGCAGAAGAAACCGATTAGCTTTCTATCGAGCAGGTCGAGGTTGCCCTTCGACGTGATCGCGGACACGCTCCCGGATTTCAAGCAGCGCTGCAACGCCGTCGGAGTATCCGGCACGCCCGATTCATAGCGTCTGGTCTTCAATCGTTTGCGTCTGGAGTGAAGAAGGGAGGCTAGACCGTCTCGAATTCCAGGGATGAGAGGTTCAGGTTAGAGGAGCGTTTCGAGAGATAGAGCATTTCCACGCCCACCACTTCGTTCGATTCGTTGTAATCGAGCACCACTCCAGGCGAGACTTCTTCGGACTCGATGATGGCAGAGTCATCGAGGCGCAGGTACAGCGCGTCGGCTTCCTTATCGACGTGCAGTTTCATTGTGCGATGTCTTCGAAGACGAGTTGTTTGAACGTCTCCGGATCATCCAGCTGCTTCATGGCATCAAGAATTTCAATGCCTGCGAGGCGGCCTGCCGCATCGTAATCCAGGTCAATCCCGTCATCAAGGTGTTTCGTTGTCACTGTTGTTTCTTTGAAACGGATATAGAGTACAGCCACCTCACGATCAAACGATATTTTCGTCGTTATCTCCTCAGAAAAAATAGATATATATGGTTACCACCACGATCTCAGTCGGTTCATCCACAAAGATCGGCCAGACTTGTTTTGTTTCGTAAATTTTACCATTCCATTCTTTGAAATATAAGAAGTTCTTACTGCACGCAAGCCTTCCGCCTTTCACAGGTTCCCATGGGGATGAGCCAGGCGGCTTTCGCACAGAAGATCGGCTGGAGCCGCGCGCGTCTAAATGAAGTGATACGAGGCAAGTGAGGCGTCACCGCCGAGGCGGCGCTTGACCTTGCCGAAACCCTAGGGCTCTCCCCCCAAGCTTTGGCTGAACTTGCAGGCGACGTATGATTTGGCCAAGGCTGTCGAGGCAAGACAGGTGGCGTAAATCATTTGTTTTCTGTCAACGCGGGGCGTTCGTTGACATCGTCCTTTCCGTTTCACCCC
The DNA here is from genome assembly GCA_965204965.1 of Nitrospirales bacterium. Classification (GTDB taxonomy): domain Bacteria; phylum Nitrospirota; class Nitrospiria; order Nitrospirales; family UBA8639; genus Bin75. Next base: position 86,542 of record OZ242026.1, read on the forward strand.
AATCGACATGGTACCCACCTTCGCCTCCGTCATCACCCCGCCCCGTTTGTAGACAAGAACGAATTATTGCCCAGCTATCGACTGTAGTGTCTGATTTGTATTATCCCATTGTCTTTATGTGTATGATATGATATATAAAATTATATCTAATAATTATTTTGATATATAATAAATAATCAAAATGAATTACTCGACTGAATATATAGCCAGCACGCTACGTATCGCGCGAGAAGCCAGAGGTCTTAGCCAGCGTGAGTTGAGCACCAAATCAGGGGTGCCGCAAGGTCATATCTCGAAGATCGAGAATGGTGTCGTCGACCTCAGGGTTTCGAGCCTGGTTGCGCTCGCCCGCACCCTTGATCTCGAGGCGATGCTCGTGCCCAGCAAGTCCGTTCCGGCTGTTCAGTCGATTGCAAGTAGTACCCTAGCCAGTGCCCGGCAGGATGGCAAAGCCAACCGACGGGCACGAAGAGAATTGGCACGTCTGCAAAATGCGATTCACAATCTCCCGACCGACTTTTTTCCCGAAGGCGAACTGGAAAGGTTTCAACGCCACGTACGCGGGCTTTCGTACTTTCGACCAACCCTGCTTGAAGTCCGGGCCATCCGGGATGCCAATCGGGCGATCAAGGCGTTTGGTCACGGTACCCATGATCCGAATGCTATCCGTCAATCCTTGCTCCGGCTTCGAGATCTGCGAAACGCGCTGGCTCATGGCCGGATCGCGGGCGATGAAACCGAGTCCGTGCGCCCGGCCTACAGCCTAGACGAGGACGATCATGGCTGATGTCGACGTCCTCGACGTCCTGCTTCATGACGAGTCCATCGGCACGCTCACCCGCGTTGACGGAGACCGGATTCTCTTTGCGTTCAAGGATGCCTATGTCGCGGATAAGAATCGGCCCGTGCTCGGTTTGTCGTTCAAGGATCAGCTCGGCGAACTGATCACCGCTCACAGGCCTACCCGGACACGGCTCATGCCGTTCTTCTCGAATCTGTTGCCCGAAGGGCATATGCGCACCTATCTTGCCGAACGCGCGGGCGTGAAGCCCGTCCGGGAGTTTTTCCTGCTCTGGGTACTCGGCATGGACCTGCCGGGCGCTCTCGCAATCAGAACGGCAGATGGCGAAGCATGGCCGCCTGATGATCATGGGACCGCCGAAGATGGCAATTATGATGATCGCCGCAACAACGCCTTGCGTTTTTCCTTGGCCGGTGTGCAACTCAAATTCTCGGCCATTGACGAGACCGGCAGCGGGTTGACCATCCCGGCCAAGGGCATCGGCGGCTCGTGGATCGTCAAGCTGCCCTCGCGCGAATTTGCCGGCATCCCTGAAAACGAATTTTCGATGATGACCCTGGCCCGGCTGATTGGCATGGACGTGCCCGCGATGCGGCTTGTCGATATCAACGCCATTCGGAATCTACCGGACGGGATCGGCACTCTTAAAGGGCAGGCGCTTGCGATCGAGCGTTTCGACCGGTTACCGGACGGCGGCGCCGTCCACGTGGAGGATTTTGCGCAGATATTCGGTGTCTATCCCGAGGAAAAATATGAGAACGCCAGCGCACGCAGCATTGGGAGGGTCCTTGGCGCCGAGGGGCGCGAAGTGGATATTGCGGAATTTATCCGGCGACTGACCTTCAACGTGCTGATCGGTAATGCCGACATGCATCTGAAAAACTGGTCGCTGATCTACCCGGACCGCCGGCACGCCGCCCTGGCGCCGGCCTATGACTTTGTTCCTACGATTGCCTACATCCCGGATGACAAGTCCGCCTTGAATTTCAGCCGGACTCGGCGTTTCACCGAATATTCAGAAGACGAGCTGTCCCATCTTGCCGCCAAGGCGCGACTGCCGGAAAAACTCGTCCTCGATACCGCCCATGAAACCGTCGCACTGTTTCACCAGTACTGGCAGGCCGAAAAGGCGAACCTTCCGCTGGCGGCCAACGTTGTTCAAGCCGTTGAAGCCCATCTGAAGACGATTCCCATCGCTTGAATAGGGCTCACCTCTGCGCCCATCGGCTTCCTTCTCGACGTGTCGTTTCGTAATTTCCCTTTTATGTCTGGATCTCGGGTGAGCAACCGCACGAGGACCGAGGTGTCAACTCCGTATTGAAGGGCCATATCCTTGCTCTCGTTGATCCCGAAACTTGCGGATGTCGAATGGTGGGGTTCCAGGCGATATCTTATCCCGTAGATAGCCGAGCTTGGAGAGGTCGATACGCCTGGGTCGCAAAAGGAACCCTTTGGGGCTTTCTTCCAGTTCGAGTTGGTCGCCCGGGCCGACGCCCATCGCCTCCAAAACCCGCGCCGGGAAAGTGACTTGTCGCTTTGATGTAATCTTGACGATCATAGTGCTTCTCCTTACAAAAGTCATATCTGAGTAAGGCGAAAGAATTAAGCATCGATATTACCGATCCGACCGTCGGTGCCGGTCTTGTGCCCGTTCAACTCAAGAGGTGAACACAATATGCGCAATCTGCCGAGAGCCGACGACGAGCAGGGTGGCGGGCAACGCTTATCTTGTCGCCTGTCTGCCGCTGTGGTACATTTTTTCTTCATCCCAGGCGCGGGGCGAATATTGCCCGACCGCGTTCATCCGGCTCATGTCCAAATTCTACGATCACCAGGCCATCGAACAGAAATGGCAGGCTTACTGGCGCGAGCACCAGCCGTTTCGTTCTGAGATCGACCCGGCCAAGCCCAAGTTTTATGTTCTCGACATGTTCCCGTATCCGTCGGGAGCCGGACTCCACGTAGGTCATCCCAAGGGCTATATCGCGACCGACATCATCGCCCGCTACAAACGGATGCGGGGCTGGAACGTGCTGCATCCCATGGGATGGGACGCCTTCGGTCTGCCCGCGGAACAATATGCGATTAAAACCGGGACCCATCCGCGCGAGACCACGAAACGGAACATCGAAAACTTCAAGCGGCAGTTCCAGGCCTTGGGCATGGACTACGACTGGTCACGGGAAATCGATACCACGGACCCCCAATACGTGCGATGGACGCAATGGATCTTTCGGAAGCTCTATGAAAAGGGGCTGGCCTATCTGGCGGAAGTCCCGGTGAATTGGTGCCCGGCCCTGGGCACCGTGCTGGCCAACGAGGAAGTGATCGACGGCAAGAGCGAGATCGGCGGGCATCCGGTCGTGCGGGTGCCCATGCGGCAGTGGATGCTGCGCATCACGGCCTATGCCGAACGGTTGATCGACGACCTGGAGTTGGTGGATTGGCCCGAATCCATCAAGCGGATGCAGCGGGAGTGGGTCGGCCGTTCGGAAGGCGCGAAGATTTTCTTCGAGGTCGCGGGACATGCGCCACGATCCGTCGAGGTGTTCACCACCCGTCCCGACACCCTGTTCGGTTCCGCCTACATGGTCCTGGCCCCGGAGCATTCGTTGGTCACGGCCATCACGACCCCCGAGCAACGTCCTGCGGTGGAGGCCTACGTCGAAGAGGTCTCCCGCCGGAGCGAACGGGCGCGCGTGGCCGAACTCGGCGAGAAGACCGGGGTCTTCACCGGAGCGTTTGCCGTGCATCCGGTCACGGCTAAGCCCATTCCGATCTGGATTGCGGATTACGTGTTGGCGACCTACGGAACCGGCGCGATCATGGCGGTACCGGCGCATGATACGCGGGATTACGCCTTCGCGAAGCAGATGCACTTACAGATCGTCGAAGTCGTGTCCGGTGGTGATGTTTCCACCGAGGCGTACACGGGCGACGGCACGAACGTGAATTCCGACTTTTTGGACGGCTTGGCCACTCCAGAGGCCAAAGCCCGCATGTGCGAGTGGCTGGCGCAGCACGGCAAGGGCGAGAAGACCGTGAACTACAAACTGCGCGATTGGCTCTTCAGCCGGCAGCGGTACTGGGGCGAACCGTTTCCCGTGCTGCACCTTGAAGACGGCACGACGAAACTCGTTCCGGAATCGGAGTTGCCGGTGGTGCTTCCCGAGTTGGAGGATTTTCGCCCAAGCGGGGAATTCGAACCGCCCCTGGCTCGCGTGCGCGATTGGGTGGAGGTGACGGACCCCGAGACCCGGCAGAAGGCCCTGCGTGATACGAACACCATGCCTCAGTGGGCCGGCAGTTGCTGGTATTACCTTCGCTTTTGCGATCCGCGGAATGAACGGGAACCTTGGTCCAAGGACGCCGAACAGTATTGGATGCCGGTGGACTTGTACGTTGGCGGAGCCGAGCACGCGGTCCTGCACCTGCTCTATTCACGGTTTTGGCATAAGGTGCTGTACGACCTCGGACTGGTGCACACGCCAGAACCGTTTCAGAAATTGCTGAACCCGGGCATGATCCTGGGGCACAGCTATCGCTACTTCGACAACAATCTCTCCGATGATCCCGCCTTCGGGGCGCAAGCGTATCCCGCATCGGAGGTACGTTTTGACCATGACACCCCGGTCCACCACAAGACGAGGGAGGAAGTCAAAGCCCGGTGGGTGGCTTCTCAGGACGTGCGGTGGGAAGACGGGACGCCGTTGCATCCGGCGCTTGACGGATTGGTGTTGGAAGAAGTCACGGAGAAGATGTCGAAAAGCCGCGGCAACGTGGTGAATCCGGATGAGATCATCGCCGAGTACGGGACCGATGCGTTGCGGCTGTATGAAATGTTCATGGGGCCGTTGGAAAAGGGCGCGCCCTGGTCGTCCGAGTCCATCCCTGGCGTGGCGCGACTCCTGCAGCGCGCCTATCGTCTCGTGGCGGGTGAAGACGAAATCGTCGAAGGCAATGGAACCCCCGGGCAGGCGAGGCTTACGGCCAGGACGATTCAGGGGGTGACGCAGGACCTCGAGGAGATGAGTTTCAATACGGCCATTTCGAAACTGATGGTCTTTGTGCGGGATATTACCAAAGACGGCCCCCTGCCGCGTGCGTCGGCGGAATCCTTTGTCCTGTTGTTGTCGCCGTTCGCCCCGCACTTGGCGGAAGAATTATGGGAAGGCTTGGGGCATGCGCCGAGTCTCGCGCACCAGGCCTGGCCGGCGTTCGATCCCGCGCTGGTGGTGCACGAGGAGTTGACCATCCCTCTTCAGGTCAATGGCAAGTTGCGCAGCAAGATTCAGGTGCGGGCCGACGCGGAGAAAGACGAGATTCTCGAACTGGCGCACGCGGACAAGAAATTGGGGGAATGGTTGCAGGGGACCACGCCTCGAAAAGTGATTTACGTCGAAAAGAAGTTGGTCAATTTCGTGGTCTGATTTCCCTCTCCCCTCGGGAGAGGGTGCAGGGTGAGGGCAAGAAAAAGGTAAATTCATGAACAGATTCGTCTCGGTTTGGGTTTTTGCCTTAACGGTGTTCGTCGTTCTTCCGGGTTGCGGTTACCGGTTTTCCGTGGAAGGGCCGGGTCCGCGGATCGGAGGGGAGTCTGCTGCCGAACGGGAAGGACCGCCGGTACGGTTGGTCATTCGGGATTTGCGCAACAATACCTTTCAGAGCAATTTGGAATTTGCGTATTCCCGGTACATGCGTGAGCAGTTTGCCGTCAGCAGCGGGGCGCAAGTCGTGGCGGAGAACGCGCAAGCCGACTACGTCATGACGGGAGAGATCGTCTCGGTGACGATCCCGTCGCTCACGTTTTCATCCGGCCAAACCCGGGAACGCCGCGTGAACGTGGTCGTGCGCGTGACGGTGGCGCATCGAACAACGGGAGAGAGTCTCTGGACGGAAACGGCCACGGGGAGCGGGGAGTTTTTTGTGAATCGTGCGCCCGAGGTCGAAGACCGTCAGGATCAGATCCAGTTTAACCGGGTCCTGCAAGACCGGGCCTTGGAACAGGCCGGCCAGGCGGCCGCGGAAACGTTGGCCGCCGCTTTCTGGGCCGCGAGGGACCAAGGGATCTTTTCCGAGTCTCGCGCCCCATCCTCTTCTTCCGAGGATTCCCTCTCCCTCTGGGAGAGGGCTAGGGTGAGGGCGAGGGTCCGGTGATCAAACCTGCCGAACTCGGTCCGGCTCTGAAAAAGACGCGGCTGTTTCTGGTCCTTGGAGAAGAAGACTGCCTGCGCGATCAGGCCATCGAGACGATTCGAACCCATCGCGCCCCGCGTCCCCAGGACGAACATGCGGGCGACGTCAGGAGCGACGCCGGCGACTTTTCCTGCGACGTCCTGTACGGCGATGAAACGAATGCCCAGGAAATTTTAGCCCGTGTCCAGGAAGTGCCTTTCTTTTCACCCCACCAGGTGGTTCTCCTGAAATGGGCGGACAAGCTTTCCGCCAAAGAAGGGGAAGCTCTCCTCCCTTATTTTTCCGCACCGTCCGATTCGACCACGATGATCGTTTCCGCGGGAAAACTGGACGGCCGGTTGAAATGGGTCCAGGCCTTGAAGAAACAGGCGGTGGTGGTGAATTGTGCGCCCTTGTACGACAATCAACGATTGGGCTGGGTTCGCCAGGAAGCCGCGCGGTTGGGGATTCGGCTGGATGCCGAAGCCGCGGGGCTGTTGAAAGACCTGGCAGGCGAAGGGTTGTCCGTAGTCCGCCGGGAATTGGAGAAGTTGGCGCTCTACGTCTCAACGAAAGGCACGGTCACCGTCCATGATGTGGTCGCCGTCCAGGGCGCGGAACCCGGCGCGTCGGTATTTGACCTGTCGGGAGCCATCATCCAGGGCAGGGTGTCGCAAGCTCTCCTCATTCTGGAGAAAACTCTGGAGGCGGGTGAAGCCCCGCTCCGGATTCTCGGCGCGTTGCTGTGGCAGTACCGGCGATTGTGGAAAGCCAAAGATGGGCTGAGTCGCCGGGTCAATGAGGCAGCGGTCGCAAAGTCCCTGGGGATCACGCCTTTCCGGCAGGGCGAATTTTTCGCCATGGTCAGACGCGTTCCCCTGGCGCATTTTCCAGAGGCGTTTCAGGCCTTTTCAGCTACGGACCGTGCGCTGAAGGGTGCGGCGGCCGGGTCCCCGCACCGGATCATGCATGCCTTGATCATGGACCTGTGCCGGTCGGCGAAAACTCCGTCGCGGCCGCAGTCACGGCGTGAGCGTGCAGGATAGGCTTATCTTAGGTCTTGGCGCGGGACTGATAGATGCCGCGCTTTTTCCCCTCCTTTGTAAGGAGGGGCAAGGGGAGGTAGAGCGCAGTTAGTTTAGGAACCTCTGATTTCTTGTGATAGCGGGATGCAGGGCAAGGCGTCCCGGAGCGAAACCCGAGGCTTATCAGAGAGATAGGTGAGGGTTGAGCGAGGACACAACACGGCCATGCGCCCGATAGTGCACTAAATCAGAGGTTCTTTTATTGGGCTTTGAACGCGTTGAACTGGGTCGAGAGTTGAGAAATACGGCGTGAAGCGGTATTCCGATGGAGGGCGCCTTTGGTCACGGCCTTGTGAAGGGCCGAGGTGGCTTCCCGGAGAAGGGGTTGAGCCGCTTCCGCATTCTGTTCCTGAAGAGCGGTTTTAAACTTCTTCACCACCGTCTTGGTGCGATGCAGGATCGCGTGGTTTCGCGCGTGACGCTTCTCGGATTGACGGGCACGTTTAATCGTTGATTTATGAACAACCGGCATCTTTTTTCTCCATCAAGAGGTTCAAAGAGAAGACTATTAACATAGCCCCGTCTCGATGGTCAACGGGAAAGAGATAAGTATGGAGCAGAACATCGAAGGATCGGAGATTCAAGCCAAAGAGCGACTCGTGTTCGCCCTGGACGCGCCGACGGCAAAGGCCGCCGAAGCAATGTTGGATTGCGTGCAGGAGACCGTGGGGGTGATCAAGATCGGGTTGGAACTCTTTACGAGCGAAGGCCCGGCAGTCGTTCGGATGGTGCAGAGATACGGCAAACCCGTGTTTCTCGACTTGAAAGTGTTGGATATTGCGGAGACGGTGCAACGGACCGTGGCGCGGGTTGCGGACATGGGCGTTTCCTTCCTGACGGTGCATGCCGAGCGCAAGGCGTTGGCCGCCGCGGTGCAGGGCCGGGCAGGCAACCCGGCACTGAACATTCTGGCGGTGACGGTGTTGACGAACGTCGCGCAAGCGGATCTTCGGGAATGCGGATTCGACGGGACCGTGGAGCACGCCGTCGTGGCTCGTGCAAGGATGGCTGCCGAGGTGGGGTGTGACGGGGTGATTGCCTCGGGCCGGGAACCCGCGGCCATTCGTTCGGCGATCGACGCGCCGTTGTTGATTGTGACGCCCGGCGTCCGGCCCGCGGGGCAGGGAGAGGATGAGCATGCTCGCGCCACGACGCCTCGCCAAGCTATCCACGCAGGAGCGGACTATCTGGTGGTGGGCCGGCCTATTCGGGACGCACCCGATCCGCGTACCGCTGCTCAAGCGATCGTGGACGAAATGCAAGCAGCCTTTGACCAGCAATCACTCTCCCCTTGAGGGAGAGTCGGGGAGCCAAGGGCGCAGCCCGCAGGTGAACCGGTGGGGGGAGGGAGAGCCGGGGAGCCATGTAGGGGACGGCCTGTGTGCCTCCCTTAGGTGAACCGGTGAGGGGTAGAGAATGTCGGGTTACGCCTCCCTGAGCAAAGTCGAAGGGAGCGAAGTCGAAGAGCCTGTCCTGAGCCTGTCGAAGGAGCTTACACTAACGAGACCTACGATAAGCCGGGGCAGCTATCGTTGCCTCAACGCCGAGGCGTCTGTCTTGCGTCACGCCGGGCCTTTTCAGTAAGATCTCTCTACGCGCGGGAAATGATTTTAGGAACCTCTGATTTCTTGTGATAGCGGGATGGAGGGCAAGGCGTCCCGGAGCGAAACCCGAGGCTTATCAGAGAGATAGGTGAGGGTTGAGCGAGGACACCACGCAGCCATACGCCCGATAGTGCAAGAAAGCAGAGGTTCCTTTACTCGTTGGATGGTGGGTGTAGCTCAGTTGGTTAGAGCGCCGGATTGTGGATCCGGAGGTCGCGGGTTCAATTCCCGTCACTCACCCCAATCTATTCAATCAGTCCGGTAGGCGAGAAGTCTTCACCTCCTCCGATCCTGCCTGTGTCTCTGGATTTTGCTCCAGTAAAGCCGCCGATGAAGTGCCGCGCGGTATCATGATCTATGGATGACCTTTTGTGGCGTCGTTTATCCCAAAATCGTTCTTTCATTGAGTTCAGGGTTTGCAAAAGACTTGGTTAATCTCCTGATACCGTTAAATAATCCTTGAAGAGACTATGATGAGCCAGTCATCGCGGATCGGTTTAAAATTCCCACAGCAATGTGGAAACGACATTCAATATTATGGAAAGGTTATTAACGACTACCGTAAATCGATTGCCATGACAGACCAGGATGTCCTTTTCGATTGTAGAGAAATCGATTTTATTCGACCCTTGGGAGTTAATATCCTTGCTCTTTTAATCCGAAGTTTGTTGCAACAGACTTCAAGAAAGATCTTCTTCAAGCATCCCAGTGATCGTGCCTGCAAGAAATATTTGGAGGATCAAGGTTTTTACAAAGAATTTCGCATTCAAGATAATGTCATTAAGGCCCTCCCTCGAAGCACTAGCGTAGGACTTCGCAGAATCGAATCGTTTGAACCCTTGTATCTCGAAGAGATTGCTGAGTGGTTAAATCGAAATTCGTTGTTGCCGGATCAAGTCATTAAAGATGCCGTCAAAATTACGCTTTCAGAGATTATCAACAATGTAATAGATCATAGCCGATCCTCTATAGGTTGCTATATCAGTGCTCAAGCGTATCCTAATGAGAACCGATTAATATTCTCAGTTGCCGATCTTGGGGTAGGGTTTCTTGAAACTCTTCGTCCTGAATATAACGATTTGAGTAAAAATGAAGAGGCAATTGCATTGGCAGTACAATCAGGGGTATCATCGAAGTCCAGGGGTGGAAATGCCGGGGCTGGCCTTGATATTCTTTGCGGTTTTCTCAAACATTGTTCCGGGCACTTGGAAATCATTTCTATTGACGGTGTATGGCGTCAGAATCCTGATGGAAACTCGTCAACTGATACAATTCCCTTTTCCTTTCCCGGCTCCCGTATTAACATTGAATTTGATAAGCAAACCATCATGAATATTTCATTATGATGAAAAAGTTAATCGTCAAAGACGTTGTTGGTCCCTATTGTGGGACGTATGAGGATGGAGCCAAACTGTATCGTGTGCTCTATGGTCTCCTCAAAGATTCCCAACAAGTCGAGTTAGACTTTGACGGGATTGAATTAACTTCTTCTTCGTTTTTCAATGGAGCCATCGTTAACCTTTTGCAAGAATTTACTGGCAAGGACGGACAACTGCCTCTTTCTTTTTGCAATTTAACGCTACGGGATAAATTTATTTTAGCCCGCACCTTGAAAGCCGCAAAGCATATGTCCGAAGTGGTCGTCGAAGCTTAAAGCATTTACCTCTTTGGTTCTACCACTCTGTCTCTCTTTTTCATTCTGAACATAAGCCGTTGACGGCGGCCAAGCTTCATGGGGTAAGTGCGCAACCGCTACGGGGCTAGAGGTGGCAGACGTGCGCTGGTTGCGGGAATTGGAGTATGAGAATGGACGGTTAAAGAAGACGAAATTTCCTGGATAAGGGGATCATTTTTCTTTGTATTTACAGGCAATTTCATTGATCCGAAGATAGTCGGCAATGAATAAATCCATCAACCGTGACACGCCGGCCAAAATAAAACTGGCATCGGTATGGGCACCCAACGCCGATTTTTGTCACGTCGTTGCCGTCCCAGAGCGCATAGAGATGGTGTTGTCAAATTCACAATTCAGATAGAGCTCGAAATAGTCTATGCCAAACTGGTCACGTTCTTCAGGTGTCATAGACCTTATTTTGTTCAAGTGCTCTCCAAGGAATTTAATTGATGGTTCGGAAAGATTTTTCTCAAAGGTTTCTTTAAGGTCTTCATCGGAAAATGCCTTAAAACCTTCACGGGTAGGCTTCTCCTCTTCGGCCCACACCACGGGGAGATTTAAGGTGAAAGCCATGAGCAGGGTAAGACCCCATAAGACAAGAGCCCCTAAGTCATTGAACATCTTCATGTTTCATCCTCCGGTAATGGCAGATGTTCCTCATAAACAGGAAAGGCTTATTTCATATTACGAATAGTTCTTGATTGATCTGGCCAGGCAACGGTTGGCTGGAAAGGAAAGGTCTTGTGGGTGGTCGCAAGCAAATTCAGAAAGCACACGAAAAGGCCGTCGTGCAACAGTTTGCTCAATTCTGTCTTCAGTCGCGGGCTGAGAACTGGCATATTGTACAAGACCACGAGGACCCGCCTGATGGACTCTTAAAAAGAAATGATAAATATCTGTGGATCGAAGTAGTGGATGTTTACCACAATTCTGACGAAGCTCATGAAGAACGATCAGCGGTTACACCCGGCGAAAAACGACATTATCATACACCTCTCGAAGGCTTTTGCAGAGGCCATATAGATTTTATGGCTCAGGGGGTCTTTGAAGAAGCAGAAAAGAAAATACGAAAAGAAGGGTATACTAGCCTGAAAGACACTTACGGGCTTGGTGTTCTAATCTGCTGCGAAAGAGACCCACTGTTTGATTCGTCTATAGACCTCGAATTTACTTTAGAGAAATTTCGCACGAGCGGTCAGAATTTTCGTGACCTAAATGAAAAGGTATTTCAAGAAATTTACCTTTTTGAGCAGAACGGTAAATTTCATAAGCTCTTCCCATTGCAATAACAACTAGCGGTGTTTCTTGGCAATGAACAAAATCAGGAACCGAAAATCCAGGAAGAGGCCAGTTTTTCGTGTTGCCCGGGATTGCGAGGCTGAGCATTGTTCCTTTGCATGGTGTGGCATGAACAGAACCCTTGGTCAGTCATGAGACCGTCTCGTTCATGGGGCCGTCGTGGGACCCTCCTTCTCATTTTTCTCTTGACGAGTGTCTGTTCATGGTTTCAGGCCGAGGCTCGGGACGTGGACTGTGGGTCGGCGGAGGCCTGTTTTCAACGCGCCGCGTCGTTCGCCGACGAGCAGCCCGGTCAAGTGGATTTGCTGGTCGAACGGTTTCGCCACGTGCGGGAGGCGTATCCGGGAACCCTCTGGTCCCGGCGAGCGGGATTGCGAATAGGGTGGTCTCTGCTCGAACGTGAACCGGGCCGGGCCATTGACTACCTCCGTGGGGCTCTCAAGGATTTCCCGGTTCTCGAAGACTACGTGTTGTTGAAACTCGGTCAGGCCTTGGGGCGCGTGGGTTCCTTTCATGAAGCCGCCCTGGCGTTTGAAGCGGCGTTGGAATCGTCCGTTCCTTCCGCCTTGCACAACGAAACGTCATATGAAGCGGGGTTGGCCTGGTTCGAGACCGGGCAATGCCGGCCTGCCATCGCGCATCTTGAGCAAGCCACTGCCCGTGATCCGGATTCTCCGTCTGCTCCCCGAGCGTTGTCCCTTCTTGCCGATTGCGCCGGTCGCTTGCAGCAAGTGAATCTGGCGCAGCACGCGCTGGGCGAGCTTTGGCGGAGGCATCCCGAATCTCCCGAAGCCCAAGCCATGGAGCGAGCCGCGCAGTCCGGTCAGCCGGACGCGCTGCCCTGGGAACCTTCTTTGGAAGATTATTATGAACGAGGCCAAGCGTGGTATGACTCGGCGCGCTTTGAAGCCGCGATTCGGGATTGGCGGAAGTTCTTGGCGGGCCAACCGCCTCGCCCCAATTACGAGCAGGGGCTCTTTCGGTTGGGGATGGCCCACGTACGGTTGAAGCAGTATCCCCAAGCCGCGCAAGTGTTCCGCCGGCTGTTGGAAAACCCTTCCGACTATACCGGGAAAGCCGCCGTGTGGTTGGCCAAGGTGTATTTGCGACGCGACCAGGGCGGGCGTCTTCTGAAGTTTCGCGATTCAATCCCTTCCGGCCTAAGCCTGGATGAACGGGCCAAGATCCACTGGCTAAGCGGCGTGTGGGCCGAAGGGGAACGTGCGATTCAGCAAGCCGTGCGGGCTTATGAGGAGGCCTATCGTACGGCGGATCGTTCCGGAATCAAGAGAGACGCGTTGTGGCGGTTGGGATGGCTGCACTATCAACAAGGCGTTTGGGAAGACGCGGTTGAAGCCTTTGACTCGCTCGCGATGATCGGTTCCGGCCATCATTGGCAAAACCGGGCGCACTATTGGAAAGCACGGGCGCTTGAACGCATGGGCCGGGTCGATGAGGCGCAAACGGTGTATGGGCAGGTGGCTGCCGAGTGGCCCATGACCTATTACGGGCAACTGTCCGAGTCGCGCCTGCGACATCCACTTCCTCCGGGACACCAACCACGTGAGAACCGGACGAATCCGGTGATGAACGGCCCCGCATCATCCGCGTTCCTTATCAACACGCATTTCCAAAAGGGCACGGAACTGTCGAAGTTGGGACTTCGCCGGGAAGCACTGGAAGAATTGATGGTGGTGAAGGAGCAATATCGCGATCAGCCGCAAACCTTGTATGCTCTGGCGCGGCGCATGCTCGAACTCGGAGATGATGAAGCCCCGATCGTCCTCGCCAAACGGTACTTTCGGGAACCTTTGGCGCGTCGCCGGATTTCACTTGATTCCCCGTTATGGCGCATGGCGTATCCGACGGGATACATGCCGCAGATTCGACGCTACGCGCCTTCGCACGTGGATTCTTTTTTGGTTGCGGGAATCATCCGTGAGGAAAGTTTGTATAATCCCAAGGCATTGTCACCCGTCGGTGCCATGGGGCTGATGCAATTGATGCCGGAAACCGCGAACCGTATCGCACGCCGCTTGGGCCTTGCCCGCGTGGGCCGGAAGGATTTGTTGCAGGGCGATGTGAACGTGCGGTTGGGGGTGGCCTACGTGGGGCAATTATTACGTGATTATCAAGGGAATCTCATACGAGCCGTCGCGGCGTATAATGCCGGCCCCGCTGCCGTGAAGCGGTGGATTGCCAAGTTCGGCAAGCGCGATCCTGACGAATTTGTGGAGTTGATTTCCTATAGGGAAACCCGTCGGTACGTGAAGCGGGTTCTTACAAGTTATCGTATCTATCAGACCCTGTATTCCACAACATGTAGTGCCATTCCTCTTGACAGAGCCTGCTAAAGATTTTATCTTAGCCATATTTTATTATTCTGGATCGTAGCCAAGGAGTATATCGCCATGAGCCTTGAAAAATTGGAAACATTGGAAGTTCGCGTGCGGGGGTTAGTGGAGTTAGTCCAAGAATTAAAGGATGCCAATGCATCTCTTCAAGCGCAGTTGACTTTGGCTCAAGAGGAGTTGTCGCGGCGGGAGGACTATGGACGCGAGTGGGAAGAAGAGCGCGAGACTATCAAGTCGCGCATCGAAAAGGTCTTGGAGCAACTGGATAGCATGGAGACGTCCGAGGCGGGCCTGCAAGAGGCGGTCCATGACTAACAGCATCGACGTTGAGGTATACGGGCAGAAATTGGCCTTACGGCCGATTGAAGATGAAAGCTATGCGCACGAACTCGCCCGATACGTGGAAGGACAAATGCAGACCATCGCACAGGGGGCGACCACAACCACGCCCCTGAAAGTTGCCATTCTGGCCGCGATGAACATTGCGGATCAATTGTTTCGGCAAGAAAGTCGTCGGCAGGCCGGCGAAGCTGAAATCGAGCGCCGAGCCGAGGGGCTCCTGGAGTGTATCGACTCGCATTTGAATCTGGACCGTTCCTGAGCACTCGATGTTCTTGCATGAAACGTGCCGCTCTGATACCGTGTGGGAAACGTGGTTTACATATCTAACCTTTGAGAGAAGGATACATTCGTCGATCAGGAAGAACGAGTGCATCTGACATGGAATGAATCGAGCGTTATAGAATCGAGGGTGTGAATAACCGACGGGCCATGAGATTTGAGTTAAAGGATGGCTCACCCTGTCGGGCTGAGAAGGTAGCCATAAGGCAGAAAGAGTCATCCGGGCAGATCGTTCATAAAAGAGGCCTGAGCTTAATGGATTCAAGCAAATGGCGGATAAAATTTTAGATCAATGTAGAAATCTGGGCGTCAGCCAATATCCACCTTTTGCGATGTTCTTCACACACCCTACTATCGAGTAGTATCCGTTTCTCGTCATTCCCTGCCTGTTCTTCTTCGTTCTGCACGCTTCCTGTCGCACGAGTCCACGTGAGCAAAGGATCATCGGTGAGTTGATCTTCTATGCCCGTGGGAACACGAACATTGTCAATCATTCCAAAGGCTGACCTGGGCGCCTTTGTGTGACTGGTGAGAGAAGGGGGTGACGACCATTTTGACGGATATCATCATCATGGCAGTCGTCGGAGCCATAGGCCTCGGTGCGGGGTTTGTGTTGAATGGAGTGATTCAACGCTCGCACTTCACCACGCAACGTCGTCAAGCCGAAGACGAACTGCTCCACTTAAGGCAATCCGCGGAACGCGAAGCCGAACATCTTGTCAAGGAAGCGAACATTGAAGCCAAGGATCTGGTGTTTCAAGCCAGAGCTCAATTGGAAAAGACGGAAAAAGAGAAACGAAGCGAATGGCAGTCGCTGGAAAAGCGCGTGGGGCAACGCGAAGAAGGGCTGGAAAGGAAAATCGCCAATTTCGATCGTCGCGAGGAGGAATTTCGCAAGAGAGAACGGGCCGTCTCGGACCGGGAAGGCTCCTTGGCGAAACAGGAACGAGTCTGTGAGCAGACGATCCGGGAACATCGTGAGGCCCTGGAGCGGGTGGCCGGATTGACCACGGAAGAAGGCAAGCGTCAATTGTTGGCCGGGATTGAAAGTGAGGTTCGTTTGGAAGCCACGGGTCTGACGAAACGGATCCTTGACGAAGCCAAGGAACATGCGGACCGGGAAGCCCAGCAAATCGTGACCAACGCCATTCAGCGGATCACGCGTGATTACGTCAATGAAGCCACCATCTCGGTGGTGTCCCTGGCCAGTGACGGGATGAAGGGACGAATCATCGGACGGGAAGGCCGGAACATTCGAGCCCTGGAAGCGGCAACGGGCGTGGATTTGATCGTCGATGAAACACCGGAAGCGGTCATTGTTTCCGGGTTCGATCCCTTGCGACGCGAGATTGCCAAAATCTCGCTGGAACGGCTGATGCAGGATGGGCGCATTCATCCCACGCGGATTGAAGAGGTCGTGGAAAAAGTCAAGGGGGACCTGGAAAAGGTGATGCGGGAAGAAGCCGAAAAGGTGATCTTCGAGGTCGGCCTGTCGGATTTTCATCCCGAGATCGTGAAACTCCTGGGCCGGTTACGCTACCGAACCAGCTATGGGCAAAACAATTTGTACCATGCCCGCGAAGCGTCGTATATCTGCGGCATCATGGCTGCGGAATTGGGCTTGGACATCAAGTTGGCCAAACGCGGGGCGCTGTTGCACGACATCGGGAAAGTGGTCAGCCACGAGGAAGAGGGCACGCATGCGATGTTGGGCGCCGAAATCGCGAAGAAATACGGCGAGTCCGAGAAAATCGTGAATGCCATTGCCGCACACCATGAACAGGTTGATCCGATTTGCCCGGAATCCGTGCTGGTGGCAGCGGCGGAAGCGTTATCCGCGGCGCGGCCCGGTGCGCGACGCGAGACCCTGGAAGCCTACGTGAAACGGTTGGAGAAACTGGAAGGCTTGGCCGTGGGCTATGACGGGGTGGATAAGGCCTATGCCATTCAGGCCGGGCGGGAAGTGCGCGTGATCGTTCGACAGGAAAAATTGTCCGACAATGAAGCGCTTGTTTTGTCCCGCGACCTGTCCAAGAAAATCGAGCAGGAAATGACCTACCCCGGCCAGATTAAAGTGACGGTGATCCGGGAAAGTCGATTCGTCGAATTTGCCAAATAACCGAGTCGAGAACGGGAAACGGTAGTCTTTGTGGTTGTGTTGTTTATCGGTGATATTGTCGGTGAGCCCGGACGGCGGAGCATCACCAATAACATCCATCGGGTGAGCGAACAGTATCGCGTCGATATTGTGATCGGGAACGCCGAGAACGTGGCCGGCGGGTTCGGCTTGACGGCCGACTTGGCGAATGATTTGTTTGACCTGGGGTTTTCGGCGCTCACGACGGGGAATCACGTCTGGGACAAAAAGGAAATGGTGGAGTATATTCGCAAGGAACCCAGGATCCTGCGTCCGGCCAATTATCCCGACGGCACCCCGGGGCAAGGGTCGTTCGTCATTGAACGGGCGAACGGCGAGAAAATCGGGGTGATCCAGGTCATGGGCCGGGCGTTCATGCCGGCGCTGGATTGTCCCTTTCAGGTCGTCAAGCGCGAAGTCAAAAAGCTGCAAGCTCAGACCTCCTGCATTATTGTGGATATGCACGCGGAAACCACGGCCGAGAAGATGGCGATGGGGTATTTTTTGGACGGCCAGGTGACGGCCGTCGTGGGCACGCATACGCACGTGCAAACCGCGGATGAGCAAATCCTTCCCAAGGGTACGGCCTACTTGACGGATATCGGGATGACCGGTCCCGTCAATTCCGTGATCGGCATGAAAAAAGAACTGGTGATCGACAAATTTCTCACGCAGATGCCCCGACGGTTTGAAGTCGCCTCCGGCCCGGCGGTGCTGGGCGCCGCGGTGATCGAACTGGAACCCGCAACCGGAAAAGCCACCGGCATCCAACGCGTGCGAGAAATCGCGTAACGTAACGCTTCCGACTCGTGTCTGCCGCCCCTCCGACTGTTTATACGGTTACCCAACTGACGGCGAATATTCGCGCGACCTTGGAACACGCTTTTTCGGAAGTGTGGGTCGAAGGGGAAATCTCGAACCTGCGCATCCCTTCTTCCGGGCACGTCTATTTTTCCCTGAACGACCAGGACAGCCAAATCCGTGCGGTTCTCTTTCGTCGGGTCGCCGCGGCGCTCCCGTTTCACGTGGAAAACGGTCTCACGGTCTTGGTAAAAGGCCGCGTCAGCGTGTACGAACCGAGAGGCGACTATCAGCTCATCCTGGAGCATCTCGAACCCAAGGGCATCGGCGCGCTGCAGGTTGCCTTTGAACAACTCAAGAAACGTTTCGACCGGGAAGGACTGTTTGATCCCGAGCGTAAACGTCCGCTTCCGGTTTTTCCTCGCCGCGTCGGGGTGATCACCTCCGGGACGGGAGCCGCGCTGCACGATATTGTCACGGTTGTCCACCGCCGCTGCCCGGTGACCCGCCTGCGAGTCTTTCCCGTGTCCGTGCAGGGATCCGGGGCCGCGCAACAAATCGCGGACGCCGTGCAACAGGCCAATCAACACGGGGATCTCGACGTACTTATCGTGGGGAGAGGGGGAGGGTCCTGGGAAGATCTCTGGAGCTTTAATGAAGAGGTTGTGGTTCGGGCTGTTGCGGGCTCTCGCGTTCCGGTGATTTCAGCGGTGGGCCATGAAATCGATTTTACCTTGTCGGATTTTGCCGCCGATTATCGAGCGCCGACGCCTTCGGCCGCGGCGGAATCGGTTTCGCCCGTTCTGGTCGACTTGATCGAAGACATACGGGACAAGCACGCAAGGCTTGCCCAGGCTATGCGCGGCACATTCAGGTTTCACAGGCATCAGGTGGAGTCGGCCCTGCGCACCCTTCCCGTTCCTTCGCAGATCCTCCAACGTCAGGTGCAACGGGTGGATGAACTCAGTTTCCGTCTCGGCAGCGGGATCCGGTCCATGCTTGCCGTGGCACGCCCGAGATTGGATGCATTCACCGCCGGCCTGCAACGAATCGGCCCGGGTCAATCGTGGCAACGGGGAAGCCTGGTGCTGCCCCAGCTTCGTCAACGACTCTCCCGGGCCATGCCATGGGCGCTTAACGGGAAAAAACAGCAATTACGAACCGTGGCCGGCACCCTCGACACGTTGAGCCCGCTGGCGATTTTATCACGCGGGTACAGCATCATTGAGACTGTTCCCGGGGGAACAATTGTGAAGGATGCGCAAGCCGTCCAAGCCGGTGACCGGATTCGCGCCAGACTGGCCGAAGGACGACTGTCCTGTCTCGTTGAACTAACGGAGCAGCGATCTTGACGTCCCGTGAACACCGCGTATAATGCGGTTCTTCGTGTCGTTGGTTGTACCTCTGACGCCACTTGGCCACAAGCATGAACGGTCGTCCGCGCCCCAAGAGCCGCGTGACGGCAAGCGTTGACCTGACATCGACGTCCACGGGTAGATATGGCAGCCTTAAAATTCGAAGATGCCTTAGCCAGGCTGGAGACGATCGTCACCGAGCTGGAAAAAGGCGACCTCCCGCTGAATGATTCCTTGAAGATGTTTGAAGAAGGAATCAAGCTTTCGAAAACCTGTCTCAAGATGCTGGATGATGCCGAACGGAAAGTCGAGATCATGGTCCAGGACAAGGACGGGAAAAAGCGAGTGGAAGCGTTTTCCATCGAGGAAGAAGGAACAAGCTGAACGCCGTCGCCTGCTAAGACCGACGGCCCCTCCCAACGCACGCAGTTTGTCATCCTGAGTGAAGCGAAGGATCTCGTCGTTGAGGGGGAGATTCTTCGCCTGCGGCTCAGAATGACCGGTATGTTTTGGTCAGCCCCTCATTCTGTCAACGCCTGTCCTGAGCGCAGTCGAAGGGAATGCCTGAACGTTTACAATCCACTTTGATGCTCTCCAAAAATTCCAAGCAACGACTTGACGAAGTGCTGGTCGAGCGTCAGTTGGCCGGAAGCCGGGAGCAGGCGCAACGGATGATCCTGGCGGGATTGGTCACCGTCGATGGGACCCGCGTGGAAAAGCGGGCGACACTCGTGTCGGGACAAGCGGCCATTGCCGTGGAAGGGCCCGCGAGTCCTTTTGTCAGCCGGGGCGGTGAAAAACTTGCGCCCGCGTTGGACGCCTTTTCCGTGCACGTTGCGGACCGGATCGTCCTGGACGTCGGAGCGTCGACCGGCGGTTTCACGGATTGTCTTCTCCGGCACGGGGCTGGTCGGGTTTATGCCGTGGACGTGGGGTACGGGCAATTGGATTGGAATCTCAGAAACGATCCACGCGTCGTTGTTCTCGAGCGACGGAACATTCGGCATCTCGACCGCGCTTCCGTGCCCGAGCCTGTCCAACTGGCCGTCATTGACGTCTCTTTCATTTCGCTCCGCCTGGTGTTGCCTTGTGTGGTGAAATTTTTGGCGCCCGGTGCGGCGGTCGTTGCCCTGGTCAAGCCACAGTTTGAAGCCGGCATCAAACAGGTGGGACGGGGCGGCGTGGTCCGGGATGACGGGGTCCGGCAGGACGTGGCGCGGCGTATCCAGGAGATGGCGCAACAATTGGGGTTTGAGTGTCTCTGCCTTTTCGATTCCCCCGTGCAAGGGAAAAAAGGGAATCGCGAAATTTTTCTGGGTCTGCGATGGACCGTCGCGGATTCGGCGAGTGCGTGCCCGCAACCTGAGGACAGGCCATGAACATCTTGGTGACGGGCGGTGCGGGATTTATCGGGTCTCATATTGTGGATCAGTTCGTGGGGGAAGGACATCGTGTCTCCGTGATCGATGATCTCTCTACGGGGAAACGCAAGCAGGTTCACCGCAATGCCGTCTTCTATAAAGGGAACGTGTGCGATCCACGAATAGAAAAGGTGTTTCTCAAAGAACGTCCCGTGGTGATCGTGCACATGGCCGCTCAAATGAACGTCCGGAAGTCTACGGAGGATCCCATATTCGATGCGGAAGTGAATATCATCGGCACGCTTCAACTCCTGAAGTTGGCCGTCCGGCACGGCACCAGAAAAATACTGTTTGCTTCTTCCGGGGGCACGGTCTATGGAGAACAGGAGGTCTTCCCGGCTTCAGAAGCTCATCCGACGCGCCCGTTGTCCCCATACGGGGTCAGCAAACTGACCTGCGAATACTACCTTGAGTACTATCGCCGCGTTGCCGGACTGCAATACGTTGCCCTGCGGTTAGCCAACGTGTATGGCCCGCGACAAAATGCCGACGGTGAAGCCGGCGTGATCGCGATTTTTACGCAAAACATGTTGAGGGGTGAACAACCCCGGATACACGGGAATGGCTTTCAAACGCGGGATTACGTCTACGTTGGAGACGTGGTGGAAGCGGTGCGGGAAGTATTCCTTCAACCGGTAGAAGGCATCTTCAACGTCGGAACCGGGACCGAGACGACGGTCAATGAGATCTTCGCCAGGCTGAAGGAATTGACGAACTCGCCATGTCAAGAAATCCACGGTCCCGTGAAAAAAGGCGAGCAACTGCGCAGTGTGCTCGACGCGAGCAAACTGGAGAAAGAGACGGCGTGGGCGCACGCCGTGTCCCTCTCGGAAGGCTTGGATGAAACGGTGAAATTTTTTCAGCAGCAGAAGCGTTGACGCTTCAGTGATGATCAATAGCGCGGAACCGAGTGGTCGATTTCAACGGACCAGGCGTCAATGCCCCCGATCAGGTTTTTCACGTTGGAGAATCCTTGCTGGAGCAGGAATCCCACGGCGTCGGCGCTACGCATGCCTTTATGACACAAGGCCACGATTTCATCGGCCGGGTCGAGTTGATTGAGCGATTGGGGCAACGTACCCAAGGGAATGAGGGTGGACCCTTCAATCTTGGCCATGGAAAATTCATGCGGTTCCCGGACATCCAATAAGAACACCTTGTCCCCTTTATCCAAGCGACCCTTCAGTTCTTGCACGGTAATGGTATAACTCATCTGCGGACCTCCTTTAAAAAAATATGATAGTCTTGGCAGTGAGTCGGTGTCAATTCGCGGGCTACCCCCTCTCCCCCACGAGAGAAAGGGCTGGGGTGAGGGGAAATGGGCATCGAGATGATCGAGTCGTTCCATCGCCGGACAAAGACTTGGACACTGGTATGAGTATCCCAATCGTATCTATCTCTCGTATTGCTGAAATGGTCGGGAAGGAAGTCCGTCTCCGGGGATGGGTTCGGCATCATCGATCGAGCGGCAAACTCCAGTTTCTGACGCTTCGGGACGGGGCCGGAGAGCTACAGGCCATTTTGAGCAAGGGGACCCTGGGAGAGGAACAATTCAGTCTCGCGGCTCACCTGACGCAGGAATCCTCCTTGACGATCACCGGCGTCCCTCGTGCGGAGTCCCGGGCCCCGGGTGGGTACGAAATCGAGGTGACCGCGCTTGAGATCATTCACCTCGCCGAACCGTTTCCCGTGCAACCCAAAGAGCATGGCGTCGGGTTTCTGATGGATCACCGCCATCTCTGGCTTCGTTCGACCCGGCAACAGGCGATCCTCAAAATCCGGCACGCGATCATCAAAGCCTGCAGGGACTTTTTCGACGAACGGGAATTTGTCCTGATTGACGCCCCCATTTTCACGCCCAACGCGTGCGAGGGTACGACCACGCTTTTTCAAACGCAATACTTTGAGGACACGGCTTACTTGACGCAAAGCGGGCAATTATACGGGGAAGCGGCCGCAGCGGCTTTCGGAAAAGTGTATTGCTTCGGTCCGACGTTTCGGGCTGAGCAATCCAAGACCCGCCGGCACCTGATGGAGTTCTGGATGGTGGAGCCTGAAGTGGCCTTTGCGGAATTGCCCGACGCGATGGACTTGGCGGAGGCATTTGTGGCGATGGTGGTGGAACGGGTGCTAGAGAACTGCCGGAACGAATTGGAGGTGCTGGAACGCGACGTATCCAAATTGGAAGCGGTTGTCCCGCCTTTTCCGCGACTGACCTATGATGAAGCGATCCTGCGCTTGCAGAACCTCGGTTCGTCGATCGAGGAAGGCGAGGATTTCGGGGCGGAGGATGAAACCGTCCTGTCCAAGCAGTTCGACAAACCCGTCCTGGTGCACCGGTATCCTGCCAAGATCAAGGCCTTTTATATGCAACCCGACCCGGACAATCCCGACCGGGCGCTGTGTATGGACATGTTGGCTCCGGAAGGGTACGGCGAAATCATCGGGGGCGGGCAACGCATTCATGATTACGGGACGTTAGCCGCACGCCTGCACGACCACCAGCTTGCTGAGGAAGCCTTCCGGTGGTACCTGGATCTGCGGCGCTACGGGTCCGTCCCCCATGCCGGGTTCGGCATGGGCATCGAACGCGTCGTGGCCTGGATGTGCGGCCTGGCGCACGTGCGCGAAACCATCCCCTTCCCGCGTATGCTCTACCGCCTGTACCCCTAGGCCGGATGAGCCCCATTCCTGGCTTTTTAATCGGGATGTTCTTTCCTGACATCTGCCGGAAGTCTGCTGCGTTAACCCAACGTAGAAAATCAGGACAGAAGACCCTTTCTGAGCAGGGTTTCGTCAATTTCAGTAACTAATTGATTTTGCTTGACAAAATTGTGAATACGAGTATATTTCACCCATTAAGTGGTAAAAAGTGGAAGAAAGTGGGATCAAATAGGAGTAATCATAGGAATAATTGGAAAATCTGATTCATGTTCCGGTGTTATTAGAGGAGGTCTTGACCTGGTTACAACCACGTAAACAGGGGTGTTACCTGGATTGCACCATAGGCATGGGAGGAACGGCAGAGCAGATCCTGAAAGTGAGCGCACCCGATGGCCTCCTCATCGGGATCGACCGGGACCCTCAGGCGGTTGCCCATGCACAGACAAAGCTTCAAGTCTACGGGTCAAGGATCCAGTTGTTTTGTGAAAATTTTCAACGTGTGAAATCGGTGATGAACAGAGCCAACAGGGAACGTGTAGACGGCATTTTGTTCGATTTGGGTCTATCCTCGGCGCAATTGGATCAGCCGGAACGAGGATTGAGTTTTCAGCAGGACGGTCCCTTGGATATGCGGATGAATCCCACTTGCGGTCACACGGCTGAAGACCTCGTCAACACGCTACCTGAAACGCAGTTGGCCCGGATCATCCATGAGTTGGGGGAAGAACGCTATTCCCGGCGGATTGCGCGGGCCATCGTACGGGTTCGCCGTCAATCCCCTTTACGGAGCACGATGGATTTGTCGCGCGTGATCAGAGAATCCGTCCCCCGGTCTTACCGGTCCGGACGCCTTCATCCTGCGACCCGGACCTTTCAAGCGTTTCGGATGGCGGTCAATGATGAATTGGGCTCGCTGCAAACCGGGCTCGACGAGGTGATCGACGTCCTGGCCCCGGGAGGCCGGCTGTGTGTGATTTCGTTTCACTCGCTGGAAGATCGTGTGGTGAAACAGACGTTTCGTCGCTTGGCTCTCGAGGCTCCGGATCAATGGACCATCTTGACGAAGAAACCCGTTTCCCCTTCTTTGCAAGAGCGTCGGGCCAATCCTCGCGGGCGTAGCGCGAAGTTGCGAGTTCTTGAACGAAAGCCCGGGCGGGGAGACGAACAACGAGGTCACGCATGAGGTGGGTTCTCTGGTCCTTATTGGTTGTCAGCGTGAGCGGGGTGCTCTTGTTTTACGTGTGGGGAAAGGTCGACGTCGTACGAGTCGGGTATGAACTGGACGCCTTGCTGAAGAAAAAAGCCGCCTTGACGCAGGAGCACGAACGATTGCAGGCCCGGTTCTCTCAGTTGACGGCACCCGAGCGAATTGCCTTGGAGGCCGGCGATAAACTGGGAATGAAACCTCCGGGCGCCCGGCAAGTGGTGTTGGTCCCGAGCCACCCGGAGGCCGGAACGCCGAGCGATGGACCCGAGCCGCCGCTTCGCTTGGCTCGGCAAACGGGAGAATGACGATGAATCGGTCATGCACGAAAGAGGAAGTCAAAGCAGCCGGAGAGGGGACCGGACGACGGGCTTTCATTGGTCTGTGTTTCCTGTTCGGGTTCGTCATTCTGTTCCTGCGTTTTGGCTACCTGCAGGTCCTTCAAGCGGAAACGATGAAACTGAAAGCCCGTCAGCAGCACGAGAAGCCTATCACCCTGGCTTCCAACCGTGGCGCCATTGTGGACCGGCAAGGGAAACCGCTGGCCTTGAATCTGGACGTGTCGTCCGTCTATGCCACGCCGTCCTCCATTGACGACCCTGCCGGGGTTGCGCGCCGACTCGCACGGGTGCTGGGCGTTCTACGAGAGTCTCTGGAAAAGCGGTTGCGGGCCAAACGGGATTTCGTGTGGATTCAACGGAAAATTAAGGATGCGCAGGTCAAACGGCTGAACGATCTGGACCTTCCCGGGATTGATGTCGTGGTGGAATCGCGTCGCTTTTATCCCAAGGGAACGTTATTGGCTCACGTCCTGGGATTCGCGGGAATCGACAGTCAGGGTCTTGAAGGGCTCGAAAACGGATACGACGAGCACCTTCGCGGCCAGGTGCGCCAAGTGGTGTTGCAGCAGGACGCGCTGGGACGAATCATCATTCCCGAAAACCGGCGGAAACCTCAGCCTCTGTCCGGCCATGCTATCTCCCTGACCATCGATGAAGTCATTCAGTATATGGCGGAGGAAGCTTTGGACCAGGCCGTCCAAGCCACCAAGGCGCGGGGCGGGGCCGTTCTGGTCATGGTCCCCAAAACCGGCCAGATGTTGGCTTGGGCCCTTCGTCCCACGTTTGACCCGAATCATATCCCCCAGGCGTCACCCGAACAGTGGAGGAACCGCGGCGTGACGGATCCCTACGAACCGGGCTCGACCCTCAAGGTAATTCTGGCCGCCGCCGCCCTGGAAACGAATAGCATTACCCCCGATACCTTGCTGTATGCGGGTGATGGTGAGGTTCCGATCAGTGGGACCGTGATCCATGACCATGAAAAAGCCGGGTGGTTGACGTTTCGTGAAGCCGTCCAGCGATCCAGCAACGTGGCCTTCGTGAAGATGTCGTGGGATTTGGGGAAAGAACAAGTCTATCAGTTCTTGCGCACGTTCGGCTTTGGTGAAAAAACGGGAATCGATCTGCCGGGAGAATCCATCGGCATCCTGAGACGTCCGGACCAGTGGAGTCTGCGGACGCTCCCGTCACTAGCCATCGGGCAGGAAATTGCCGTGACGCCGTTGCAGCTCCTGACGGCCGTGTCGGCCATTGCCAACGAGGGTTGGCTGATGAAGCCGTTTCTGGTTCGGGAAATTTCCGATCAACAAGGAAGGAGCGTTTGGGAGCACGTTCCTCACATTCGCCGCCGGCCCATTAGCGCCGAGACCGCTAAAACCGTCACGGATCTCCTGGTCAACGTGGTGGAGCGAGGGACGGGGAAACGCGCGGCCGTCCCGGGCTACCGGGTGGCCGGCAAGACCGGAACGGCTCAGAAGGTCGATCCTGAAACGGGCACGTATTCGTCCACTAAATTCGTGGGATCGTTCGTCGGATTCGTTCCTGCGGATGACCCCCAGCTCGCCATATTGGTGGTGATCGACGAACCGCAAGGCCCGGCTTGGGGAGGGGTGGTGGCGGCGCCGGTCTTTCGGAAAGTGGCGGAGCAGGCGCTCAGATATTTGAGCGTGGCTCCAGGCGATCAGCCTCGGGTGATGGCGAAGCGTTCACAGTCCGCTTTGGACGGATATCAGCCAAACTGGGAATGACGTTAGCGACGTTATTGCTGCCCATCGACGTGGTCAGCACGACGGGCAATCTTGACGTGGAACTGTCCGGGATCACGGATGATTCACGGGAAGTCACACCAGGCAGTTTGTTTGTCGCCGTCAAAGGGCAGCAGGTCGATGGTCATGCGTTTATCGAGCAGGTCTATCGGCAACAGATAGGGGGCGTCGTGGTTCAAGCACCGTTTCAAGCTCCATCCCACGTCAGGAAACAAGGCGGACCAGCCTGGATCGAAGTCGAAGATTCCAGGAAAGCGCTCGGTCAGTTGGCCGCGAAGTTCTTTCAGCATCCCTCCCAAGCCTTATCTATGGTCGGGGTAACGGGAACGAACGGTAAAACCACGGTGGCGCACGCGAGTCAGGCGATCCTGGAGCATGGCGGCCTTCGGACGGGTCTCATGGGCACGGTGGGGTATCACGTCGGCGCCGAGTTCCAGGCCGCCAGTCACACGACGCCGGGTGCGATTCCGTTGCAGGCGTTTTTGCATCGTATGGTGGACGCGGGTCTGGATACCGCGGTTTTGGAAGTTTCCTCGCACGCCTTGGCTCTGGACCGGGTCGAAGGCTGTGAATTCGACGTGGCGGTCTTTACGAATCTGACTCAAGACCATTTGGACTTCCACGAGACGATGGAGTCCTATTATCACGCGAAATCCCGTCTGTTCCGGGAATTCATCGTCCCCGCGGCCAAAGCGGGGCCTAAACGGGCAATCATCAATATTGACGATGCATGGGGTGTCCGGTTGCACGCCGAGACCCCGGTGCCGGTTTGGACGTATGCTCTGCATCGGAGCGCGGATCTCCACGCGACGAACGTAAGTCTCTCGATGGAGGGCACCCGGTTTACCGCGCATACGCCCTATGGCTCCTTGGACATCGAAAGTGCCTTGGTCGGGGAACACAATGTTTCGAACTTGTTGGCAAGTATCGGCGTCGGTTTGGCCCGGGGCCTGTCACTCGAAGACGTTCGGGAGGCTATCCGGGCATTCCGTACGGTGCCGGGCCGGTTCGAACGGGTGGACGCGGGGCAGGCTTTTTCTGTGATCGTGGATTACGCCCATACGGAGGATGCACTGGCCCGGCTCCTGGATGCCGCCCGGCAACTGCAACGGGAACGGATCATCACGGTTTTTGGATGCGGTGGCGATCGTGACGCGGGGAAACGACCGAACATGGGACGAATCGCGGCCCAGCGCAGTGACGTGGTGTTCCTGACCTCGGACAATCCTCGCACCGAAGATCCCGAGGCGATCCTGCGCGATATTGAACAAGGCGTGCAGGGTCTTGCGGCGTCGGAACGGGCCGCGTCGTACGTGATCCCTGACCGTCGCGCGGCCATTCGGGCGGCGCTCCTTGAAGCCCGTCCGGGCGACCTGGTGTTGATTGCCGGCAAAGGGCATGAAGATTATCAAATCATCGGCACGACGCGGCATCGTTTTGATGATCGGGAA
Source organism: Nitrospirales bacterium (assembly GCA_965204965.1). Taxonomy (GTDB): domain Bacteria; phylum Nitrospirota; class Nitrospiria; order Nitrospirales; family UBA8639; genus Bin75. Next base: position 114,297 of record OZ242026.1, read on the forward strand.
GTGGTTCGTGAACTGTTGGCCGGCCTGCCGGACGGGAAATAGGCTCTCCGGCAATGGCGCTGTTTACGGGGGACGAAGTGCTGGCTGCAACCGGTGGAACGTTACTGAAGGGCACGACGGGTCGTCTGGTTCAGCGTGTGTGCACCGATTCCCGGAAGGTACGCAAAGGCGATTTGTTCGTCGCGTTGAAAGGCGCGCGGTTTGACGGGCACCGCTTTATTGATGAGGTCTTCACTCGTGGAGCCTATGGGGTAGTGGTTGAAGCGTTCCCGCGCCGGGTCAAGGTCGCCAAGCCCCTCCCGGCGCGGTCGGTTCCGTTCGTCGTCAAGGTTGCGGATTCCTTGAAAGCGTACCAGGACCTGGCGACTTTTCATCGAGCCCGCTTCGACATTCCCGTTGTGGCGGTGACGGGAAGCAACGGCAAAACCACCACGAAGGAGATGGTTGCGAAAACACTGTCGCAGCGCTGGCGCCTCAAGAAAACGGCGGGCAATTTGAACAATCGCATCGGCTTGCCGCAGACGGTGCTCGGGTTGACCGCGGTCCACCGGGCGGCGGTATTGGAGTTGGGCGTGGATGCCGAAGGGCAAACCGCCCGGCTGGCGGAAATCGCCCGGCCGACCGTCGGTCTCATCACGAACGTCGGTAACGACCATTTGGAATTCTTCGGAAGCGTGCAAGGGTCCGCCCGGGCTAAGGCCGAATTGCTGGCCCGTCTTCCTCGAGACGGCGTCGTCGTGTTGAATGCGGATGACCCGTATTACGAGTTTTTCCGACGCCGCGCCCGTTGTGCGGTGGTTTCGTTCGGATTCGGGGAGCAGGCGGACGTTCGCGGGAGTCACGTTCAGCGGCTAGGCGCGCGGACCGAATTTCGTTGCCACGTGGCCGGACGTCGACGGTCGCATCGACTGTCGCTCCACGTGCATGGAACGCATAACGTGTCGAATGCCCTGGCCGCGATTGCGGTCGGTCACGTGCTGGGGCGGTCGGTCACGAGCATGGCAACCGGCTTGAGTCGATTTCGTCCCGTGGCCATGCGGTCCCAGGTTTCCTCCTGGCAGGGGATCACCGTGATTCAGGACTACTATAACGCGAACCCCGATTCCATGAAGGCGGCTGTGACGCTGTTACAGGAATTGGCTGCCGGCCGCCGGACCATTGCCGTGCTGGGAGACATGTTGGAGTTGGGATCGGAGACGAAGGCCCTGCACAGGGAGGTCGGCGCTTTTGTCGCCGCCGGCCGCGTTTCATTGTTGGTGGCTTGTGGGGAGTTGGGCAGGGAAGTGGCTCGCGGGGCCTCTGCGGAGGGCATGGCCGCGTCGCTGATTTTCGAAGCTCGTCGCGTGGGCGACGCAGCGCGTATCCTCAAGAAGTTGGTTGAACCCGGAGACGTCGTTTTGCTGAAAGCCTCGAGGGCCATGCGGTTCGAGTGCCTGGCGGACGCGCTCCGACCACAGCCCGGCACGGGCACAAGGACAGGATAAAACGTATGTTGTACTGGTGGCTGTACCCGCTGCACACGGACATCGCGATTTTCAACGTGTTCCGGTATTTGAGCTTTCGGATCATCTACGCGGCGTTGACCGCGTTTGTCCTCGCGTTTGTCCTGGCGCCGCCGGTGATTAAAAAATTGCAGGCGCTCCGGTTGGGACAACGGATCCGGGAAGAGGGGCCGCGCCATCACCAAGCCAAACAAGGAACTCCCACCATGGGAGGCATTCTCATCATTTTCGCCGTGTTGCTCTCGACGTTGCTGTGGGCGGACGTGCGCAATCTCTACGTGTGGATCGTTCTGTTGTCTATCGTGGGGTTCGGGCTCGTCGGGTTCATCGACGATTACATCAAGATTTCCCGGGAGCGTTCGGAAGGCCTGAGCGTGCTGCAAAAGTTCGCGGCGCAGATCGGCATTGCCTTGGGCATCGGTCTATTTTTCTATACCTCGCCCGGGTATTCCACGGAACTCAGTGTTCCGTTTTTTAAAGCGTTTACACCCGACCTCGGGACACTCTACATACCGTTCGCTATTCTGGTGATCGTGGGCTGCTCCAACGCCGTGAATTTGACGGACGGATTGGACGGGTTGGCGATCGGCCCGGTCATGGTGGCGTCGATGGCGTACGCCGTCGTGGCCTATGCCGCCGGGAATAAAGTGGTGTCGGAGTATTTGCTGATTCCGTACATCGAGGGTGCCGGGGAATTAGCCGTCCTGATGGCGGCCGTCTTCGGGTCCAGCCTCGGGTTCCTGTGGTTCAACACGTATCCGGCGTCAGTCTTCATGGGGGACGTGGGGTCCCTGCCTCTCGGTGCGGCCCTGGGCACGGTCGCCGTGGTCAGCAAACACGAGTTGCTGCTGATCCTGGTCGGCGGCGTGTTCGTCATGGAAGCGGCGTCGGTCATCTTTCAAGTGCTGTTCTATAAATCCCGCAGGAAACGGATTTTTCTGATGGCGCCCATTCATCATCATTTTGAAATGAAAGGATGGGAGGAACCCAAGGTCGTGGTTCGATTATGGATCGTCGCGATTCTCCTGAGCCTGTTGAGTCTCAGTACCTTAAAACTGCGTTAACCTTATGCCTGTGACAATGGAGAAAATGTCTCGACGGACGCATCGCACGAATCCACGGCCCCGGACCCCCGATCTTGCTGGGCAATCCGCAGCCGTGGTCGGAGCAGGCAAAAGCGGCGTGGCCGCGGCGCGGCTGCTGGTTGCGCTCGGAGCCAAGGTGGCGCTGGTCGATCACAAACCTGAAACGGAATGGGCCATGGAGGCATCTGACATCCAGGGGGTCCACCTGTTCGGCGGGGAACGTTTTGCGCAGGGGCTGGAAGCCGTCGGCCTGGTCATCGTGAGTCCGGGCGTGCCCCCGGTCCTGGATGCGTTTGACGCCTTACGGCGGCAAGGTGTTCCCGTGATCGGCGAGGTCGAATTGGCCTCGTGGTTCTTGTCCATCCCCATCATCGGAGTCACCGGAACGAATGGCAAGAGCACGGTCGTGTCGCTGATCGGAACGCTCCTGCAGGAATGCGGGTCCACGCCGTTTGTCGGCGGAAACCTCGGGACACCGTTGACGGACGCCGCTTTGGCCATACGCCAACGCGCAAGCATGGACCCGGAAGCGCCGGCTCCCTTTCAGGAAATCGTCGCTGAACTGTCGAGTTTTCAATTGGAGACGATTGACCGGTTTCATCCGCACGTGGCGGTGTTGCTCAATATCACCCCGGATCACCTGGATCGTCATCCGAGCTTTGCCGATTACGCCAGGGCCAAAGCCAACATCTTTCGCAATCAGACCGCGGAGGATTTTGCCGTGCTGAATGCCGACGAGGCGGAAGTCCTGTCCGTTCGAGAGTCGTTACGCGGGCAACTCGTCGAATTCAGCGTGTTCAAGGAAGTGCCCCGTGGCGTGTGGGTGGCCGGCGACACGATCATGACTCGATGGAACGGGCAACGGGACGAACTGATGCCGGTTTGCGAGATCCCTCTTCCGGGGACTCACAACGTTTCCAACGTGCTCGCCGCGGTCGCCGTCGGTTTGGTCAGAGGGTGTTCCCGGGCAAGCATGCGACGGGCGGTCCGATCGTTTCAGGGGTTGCCCCACGTCTGTGAAGTCGTGCGCGAGCGGCGCGGCGTGACTTTTATCAATGATTCCAAGGGCACGAACGTCGATGCCACACTGAAAGCCATCGACAGTCTTCGGCAGCCTTTCGTCATTATCCTGGGTGGCCAAGAAAAAGGAAAGAGTGAGTTCGGTCGCTTGAAAGCCGCACTCGAGCCGGGCGCCAAACACTGCATCGTGCTGGGGGAATCGACGGAAACCATTGCCCGGGCCATTGCCGGCGTGGGGGCGATCAGCCGCGTCTCTTCCCTGGCCGCGGGTGTCGCCCTGGCCGCGGATCTCGCGGGACCGGGTGACGCCGTGCTGTTTTCTCCGGCCTGCGCCAGTTTCGACATGTTCCGGGATTATCGCGATCGAGGTCAACAATTTCGCGATCTGGTGAATGCCTTGGCCGATTGATGGATGAGGTGAACAACGATGCCCCGCGTTCGCGGCAACAAGATTCAGCTCCCCTTGACGTGGAATGTCGTCACCGACAAGCAGGCTTCGCGTCCCATGGATCGGACCGTCCTGATCGTGACGTATCTGTTGACCCTCATCGGGTTGATTATCATGTTCAGTGCGAGCGGCGTGATGGCGGAAACGCGTTACGGAGATTCGACGTTTTTCTTGAAACGGCAGAGCCTCTGGCTGCTGACCGGGCTCGTGGCCCTGCATTGGGTGGCTCAACGGGATTACGGCGTGTGGAAAACGCTTACACCGTATGGCTTGTTCTTGACGTTCTTGCTTTTGGTTCTGGTCCTGCTCCCTTTCATGGGCACGCAAGTGAATGGCGCCCGTCGGTGGTTTCGTCTGGCAGGGTTTTCCATTCAACCGGGAGAAATTGCCAAACTGGCCATCGTGTTGTACCTGGCGTCGTTTCTCGTCAGGAAAGAGCAGGATCTCATGACGTTGACTCGCGGCGTGCTGGCTCCCATGGCGGTCGTCGGGTTGTTTGCAGGGTTGCTCCTGCTCGAACCCGATATGGGCACGGCCGTGGTCCTGACGCTGTTGTTGTTCGGCCTGCTGTTTCTGGGCGGGGCCAGGCTTCCCCATCTCCTTCTCCTGGGCCTGGTCCTGCTCGCCTTGGCCTATATATTGATCATGCAGTCCGATTATCGCCGTCGCCGGTTGTTGAATTTCTTGGATCCCTGGAAGGATTCGGCCGATACCGGCTTTCAACTGACGCAATCGTTTGTCGCGTTGGGCAACGGCGGGTGGTTCGGCGTGGGCTTGGGTGAGGGGCGACAAAAATTGTTTTTTCTACCTGAAGCGCACACGGATTTTGTGCTGGCCCTGGTCGGGGAAGAACTCGGGTTTCTCGGGACGGGGTTATTGATCGCCTTATTCGCGATCCTGATCGTCAAGGGGTTCAAAATCGCGGGACAGGCTCCCGATGCGTTTGGCCGTCATTTGGCCTGCGGGATCACCCTGCTGGTCGGGATACAGGTGCTGATCAACATGAGCGTGGTGTCCGGTCTGCTGCCGACGAAAGGATTGACGTTGCCGTTCGTGAGCTACGGGGGCTCTTCGTTGATCGTGAGTCTGGTGGCGATGGGCATTCTCTTGAGTATTTCCCGGGCTGGTCCACCGGACCGGCCCCTTTCTTCGTTCGGGATGGGATGAACGTGGTGATTGCAGCAGGTGGTACCGGAGGACATGTGTACCCGGCGTTGGCGTTGGCCGAAGAGTTTTGTCGTCAGGCCGCCTCTACCTCCGTGACGTTGGTAGGGACGGGTCGAGCCCTCGAGCGGACGATGATGGCCGGTACGCCGTGGCGGATGGAAACCCTGCGAGTACAGGGAGTGGCAGGTCGAGGGATCTGGTCTTCGATCAAGGCGTTGCTGCTGATCCCCGGTGCGGTGTGGCACTGCCTTCGCTTGTTGCGCGCGTCCAAAGCGAAGCTCGTGGTGAGTACCGGTGGTTATACAAGCCCTCCGGTCGTCTTCGCGGCCTGGCTGTTGAGAATCCCGCGAGCCATCGTGGAACTGAACGCGATCCCGGGGATAGCCAACCGCGTCCTGGGACCGCTGGCCGATCGAATTTTTGTTTCGTTCGAACGCGCCAGACCCTATTTTCGCGCCGATAAGGTCATCGTGGTGGGAACCCCGTTGCGACGGGCGTTTGTCACTCCACCGCCGAGTCCCGGATCGGGCCGGATCGACACCCTGTTGATCTGTGGCGGCAGTCAAGGCGCCCGGGCCATGAACTCCATTGTGCTCGACGCGGTTCAGGTCTCTTCACGGATTCGAAGCCGGCTCACGGTGATTCATCAGTCGGGATCGAACGACTTCGATCGTGTGGCTGGAGCCTATCGCCGCCTGAACGTGAACGCGGAGGTGGTGCCGTTTGTTGCGGATATGCCCGGGACGCTTCGCCGGGCGGATCTGGTGATCTGTCGGTGCGGGGCGCTGACGTTATCGGAACTCACCGCCTGTGCCAGGCCTTCCATTCTCATTCCCTTTCCACAGGCGACGCACAATCACCAGGAATCCAACGCCCGGGTCATGGAACAGGCAGGGGCGGGCATCGTGCTGCTGCAGCCCACGCTGACCGGTGCGAAGTTGGCAGAAGAGATTGAAGGCTTGCTGGACCACCCGGACCGCGTTCGAAGTATGGCGGAACAGAGCCTGCGGTTGCGAAACACCGGTTCAGCCGAAACCATGGTCCACGAGTGTTTTCGGTTGTTGGGGCAACGTTCCCCTGAAAGTACGATGACGGACGGTGTTTAGGAAGATTCGGCATATTCACCTCGTGGGGATCGGCGGCAGTGGGATGAGCGGCATCGCGGAAGTGCTGTTGACGTTGGGCTATCACGTCACGGGGTCCGACGTGGCTCCGTCGGAGAATACGCGTCGGTTGGAAACCCTTGGAGGACACATCGCGATCGGGCATGACGCTTCCCACGTGGAAGGAGCACAAGTGGTGGTGATTTCTTCAGCTGTTCAGGCGTCGAACCCGGAAGTGGTGGCTGCGAAACAGCGAGTCGTGCCGGTGATTCCAAGGGCCGAAATGTTGGCGGAACTCATGCGACTCAAATTCGGCGTCGCGATTGCCGGGGCTCACGGGAAAACCACGACGACGTCCATTGTCGCGTCGGTGTTGGCACATGCGGGCCTTGATCCGACGTTCGTCGTGGGAGGGAAGGTGAATGCTATGGGCACTCACGCCAGGTTGGGGCGAAGTGACCTCCTCATTACCGAAGCCGACGAAAGCGACGGGTCGTTCCTGCGCCTGTCTCCCTCCATTGCGGTGGTGACGAATATCGATCGGGAGCACATTGACCACTATGGATCCATGGATCGCCTGAAAGCGGCCTTTTTGGAATTCGTCAATAAAGTGCCGTTTTATGGCGTCGCCATTTTGTGTGCGGATGACGCGTTTCTGCGGGAGATGTTGCCTCATGTCCAGAAGCGATACGTGACCTATGGCCGGGAGTCGTCAGGTTCCTCCACGCCGGATTTGTATGCCACGGATATCGAAATCAAGGGACAGACCACGAATTTTCGCGTTCAGTTTCATGAACAGAAATTGGGGCCGTTTCGACTCATGATTCCGGGCGTCCACAACGTGTCCAACGCGCTGGCTGCGATCGCGGTGGGTTTGGAGTTGGACGTCTCGCTGGACTTGATTCGCGCCGGCGTGGCCTCGTTCTGCGGCGTCGAACGGCGATTTCATATCCGTGGAGAGAAACAGGGCATCGTGGTCGTGGACGATTATGGCCATCACCCGACGGAAATCCTGGTGACTCTGGAGGCGGCCAGAGCCGTCTGGTCGGGGCGGTTGGTGGTGATCTTTCAACCTCATCGGTACAGCCGGACGCACGATCTGTTGGATGAATTTGCGAAAGCCTTTGAGCAAGCCGACGTCCTGTACGTGATGCCGATTTATGCGGCGGGCGAAACGTCGATCGACGGCGTGTCCGGGGAAATCCTGGCCGAACGAATCCGCGCCATAGGACATCCCGCCGTCCATTGGGTGGAGAAACGGGACGAGTTGGTCGGTCGCCTGGTTTCGGAACTTCGATCCGGTGATACGGTCCTCACGCTGGGCGCCGGAGACGTGTGGAAGGTGGGAGTCGAGTTGTTGGAGTCAGTGTGAGCTGATGGAGCGGACTGCCGGGGAGCGGGAGACGTGTTGACCGTGTCGACCCATCTTGATTTGAAAACGGCCCTATCGGGGATCCGCGGAGAAGTCGTGTTTGCCGCACCGCTGGCCGCGTTGACGTCGCTGGGCATCGGGGGGCCGGCCGACGCGTTGGTGAGCCCGGCAGACGTGCACGACGTGTGCCGGATCGTTCGTCAAGCACAGATGGCCCGGATTCCCGTCATGGCGTTGGGGGGCACGAACCTGTTGGTGCAGGACGGCGGCATTCGAGGCATCGTCTTGAGTCTAGGCCATTTGGCAGCCATTGAAAGAGAGGACACCCGGCTCGTGTTTGCCGAAGCCGGTGTGCGGATGCCGGTTCTGCTGGGCTTCGCCGTGCATCACGGGTTATCGGGTCTCGAGTGGGCGGCCGGCATACCCGGGACCGTTGGGGGCGCGGTTGTCATGAATGCCGGCACGAAGCTGGGAGTCATGCAGGACTGTTTGGACGCCATTCAAATGGTCGATCCCGAAGGCCGGTTGGTGACCTATGCTGCAGCGGACGTCGCGTTTGCCTATCGTTCCGTGAGCCTGCCCGAAGGCGTCGTGGTAGGCGCGTGGCTTCGTCTCACTCCGGCCTCCAGAGAAACCATTGACTCACGCACGAAGTCGTATTTGCAGTACCGAAAGCAGTCGCAACCCCTTTCGCAACCCAACGCCGGGTCGGTGTTTAAGAATCCCCAGGGGACCACGGCCGGCCGGCTGATTGAAGAGGCCGGCCTGAAAGGGCATCGGGTGGGGGATGCGGAAGTGTCGACCAAACATGCCAATTTTATCGTCAATCTCGGACAGGCACGTTCCACAGACGTGCTTCGGCTGATCGAAACGGTCCAACAGGCCGTGTTCCGGCGAACAGGCACCATGTTGGAATTGGAATGGAAAGTGGTGGGCGAACGGTAGGATGCGAGTGGACCGATGCCATTAACCTCAGCCCGTATAGGAGTCCTCATGGGAGGGCAATCGGCTGAACGAGAAATTTCCTTGAAGACTGGGCAGGAGGTCTATGCCGCGTTGGTACGCAAAGGGTATGCCGTCTCCCGCATCGACGTGGACGTCTCCCTGCCGCGCACGCTACGGGCGCGCAAGGTCCAACTGGCCTTTCTCGCCCTGCATGGTCGGGGTGGAGAGGACGGTACGGTGCAGGGCCTGTTGGAGGTCATGGGTATTCCGTATACCGGTTCGGGAGTCCAAGCCAGCGCCATGGGCATGGATAAAGCCGTGACCAAGGCCTTCGTGCGGATGTACGGGGTTCCCGTCGCACCCGGAGTCGTCATGCAGCGGACCGGAAACAGTGCCATGCCGGCGCATCTGTCGTGGCCCGTGATCGTCAAACCCGCGAACGAGGGTTCGACGGTAGGCGTGTCGGTGGTGCGAAAGTCTTCGCAGTGGAAAGGCGCCCTGAGACAGGCTTTTGAACGCGATGATGAAGTGCTCGTGGAATTGTTTATCGACGGTCGTGAACTGGCCGTGTCCGTGTTGGACGGCGAAGCCTTGCCGCCGGTCGAGATCGTCGCACCCAATGCATTCTATGATTATGCCGCCAAATATGAGAAAGCCGAAACACGGTACCTGTGTCCGGCCCCCGTCACCCCGGGTCAGGAGCAACGGGTGAAAGCCTTGGCGGTGCAGGCCTACCGGGTGTTGGGCTGTGCGGGCGCAGCCAGAGTCGACTTCCGGCTCAACCGGTACGGCCGTCCCGTTTTCTTGGAAATCAATACGATCCCCGGGATGACCCGGAGGAGCTTGTTGCCGATGTCTGCGGCCCAGGCCGGTCTGGATTATGATTCGCTGACGGAACGGATTTTGAAGTCCGGTCTGGCGCGGGAATCGAATTGGAGGACCATGAAGGGGAGGAACGCACGGGCATGAGCCGTGGAAATCGATCACTCCGGCCGGCCTCGTCGGGAAGGTGGTGGACCCGCGTGATTCAAGGCGGGTTACTCGGCATCCTGGCGACCTTCGGCATGATGGGTTATCAATGGATTCCGTCGGCCGTGGCCGGTTTGTTGTCCATTGAGCGTGTTTCCATTACCGGTACCGACCGGCTTGACCGGCGAGTGGTGCTGTCGCTGTTGGACTTGCCCGATGACCGTTCGTTGCTGTCGGTGGATCTCTCCAGGTTGGAACGGAAAGTCGAGGCGCATCCGGCGGTGGCGTCCGCGTCCGTCGGGCGAGTCCTGCCTGACACCTTGACGGTGATCGTGGTCGAGCGAAAACCGGCCGCGTTGTTTCAACACGCGGGAGGCACGTTGTTTTTGGATAAAGAAGGAGTGGTGTTGTCCCTTGCGCCGGACAGGCCGGCGGGGACGTTGCCTGAACTGGTTGGACTCCCAGCGGTGAAGATTTTGGGCGGAGACCCCGCGATACAGGCTCAGGCTCGGAACGGCCTCCGTTTCGCCGAACACCTGCAGCGCCACGTTGGTCCTGCCGTGAGCGTCGATTTGAGTGATACGCGGTTTATGGTCGGAACAACCGACGGGCTGGTTTTTCGCGTCAAGAACGAATTCAAAGACATGTGGCAACCGTATCTCGAAGTGGAGCCGTCACTTCGAGAACGTTTCCGTCAGGGACCGTATGAAATCGACTTGCGGTTCGCCGGCAAGGTGATCGTTCGCAAGAAAGGGTGAGCAAGCTCATGGCGAAAAAAGAACACATTATTGTCGGGCTTGATATTGGAACAACCAAAATATGCGCCATCGTGGCTCAGGTGACGCCGGGTGAAGGGGTCAACATCATCGGCGTCGGCTCAAGTCCGTCCCGAGGGCTTCGCAAAGGCGTCGTCGTCAATATCGACAGCACCGTGGAGTCGATCAAGAAGGCGGTCGAAGAAGCCGAATTGATGGCGGCCGTCCAAATCAACTCGGTCTACATCGGCATCGCCGGCAGCCACATTATGAGTGAGACGGCGAAGGGCGTGGTGGCGCTCAAGCGAAATGAGGTGTTCCCCGCCGACGTGACTCGAGCTATTGAGACGGCCAAGGCTGCCGCCGTCGTGCCGCCGGATCGGCGGGTGCTGCACGTGCTGCCACGCGAGTTTATCGTGGACGACCAGGAAGGGATCCAAGAGCCGGTCGGCATTTCCGGGACGAGGTTGGAAGTCGACGTGCACATCGTCACCGGGGCGATCCCGCCGGCCAAGAATCTCATGAAATGCGTCAACCGCGCCAAGCTCGACGTGGTCGACATCGTGTTGCAGCCGCTGGCCTCAAGCGAAGCCGTGCTCTCGGATGAAGAGAAAGGGTTGGGGATTGCCATGGTCGATCTCGGAGGAGGGACGACCGATTTGGCCATTTTCTCGGATGGGACGATTTGCCACTCGGCGGTGTTGCCGGTCGGCGGTCAGCATATTACGACTGACCTGCAAATCGGGTTGCGCACCTCGCTTGCCGACGCGGAAAAAATCAAGGTCCGTTACGGATCGGCCCTTGTCAGCATGGTGAAAGAGACGGAAGTCGTCGAGGTCCCGAGCGTCGGCGGCCGTCCACCACACTCCATGAGCAGACGGGAAATCGCCGAAATCATTCAACCTCGGGTGGAGGAAATCTTCGAATTGGTCCTGCGGGAAATTTCTCGATCGGGCTATGAAGGCAAATTGGCCGCGGGAGTGGTGATTACCGGAGGGACGTCGATGTTGGAAGGGATGCCGGACGCGGCCGAACTCGTCCTGGATCTGCCGGGCAGACGCGGTGTCCCGTCCGGCGTGGGTGGCTTGCGCGATATCGTGAGCAATCCCATGTTTTCCACGGGGGTCGGTCTGATCTTGCATGCACATCGAACGGACCAGGAGTTCGAGTTTGTCGGTGGCGGCAGAAAAAACGGCAATGGGTTGGGGGGAATGTTTGGTCGTATGAAAAGCTGGGTCCTCAACCTCTTCTGAGAGGTGACGAATACAATGTTCAGGAACCTCTGATTTATTGTGATAGCGGGATGCAGGGCAAGGCGTCCCGGAGCGAAACCCGAAGCTTATCAGAGAGATAGGTGAGGGTTGAGCGAGGACACAACGCAGCCATGCGCCCGATAGTGCACTAAATCAGAGGTTCCTTTAGACACCACGGTTGCGGCGGATCAACGATGATTGATCCCGCCGGGCGTGGAGTTCGGGTATCATAAAAAGGAGGCGTTCCATGTTTGCATTTCAAGAGGAAGAAATGACTCCGATTCGAATTAAGGTCATCGGGCTTGGTGGAGGAGGATGCAACGCAGTCAATACCATGATTGCCGCCGGTCTGACTCGAGTGGAGTTCGTGGTGGCGAACACCGATCTTCAATCATTGAGCAAATCCTCGACCCAGTACCGCATTCAATTGGGCCCGGAGCGAACCAAAGGACTCGGGGCCGGCGCGAACCCCGAAGTGGGCAAGGAGTCCGCGCTGGAAAGTGAAGACGACATCCGGGCGGCCTTGGAAGATGCCGATATGGTCTTCGTCACGGCGGGCATGGGCGGTGGGACCGGAACGGGCGGCGCGCCCGTCGCGGCCAGACTGGCCAGAGACATGGGTGTTTTGACCGTCGGCGTGGTGACGAAACCCTTCCAGCATGAAGGGCAGCGCCGGATGGGGTATGCTGAAGAGGGGTTGCGGGAGCTCAGGCGGCACGTGGATTCGTTGCTCGTGATCCCCAATCAGAAACTGCTGACCTTGGTGGATAAGAGCACGCCGGTGTTGGAGGCGTTCAAGGTGGCGGATGACGTCCTGCGTCAAGCCATTAAAGGCATCACCGACGTGATCACGACCCCCGGCTTGGTCAACGTGGACTTTGCCGACGTCAAAACGGTCATGTCCTACAGAGGAAGAGCGGTGATGGGGATGGGCGTAGCCAGGGGAGCGAATCGCGCCATGGAAGCCGTTCAGCAAGCGATTACCAGTCCGCTGTTGGAAGAAAGTGGAATCGAGGGAGCCAAGGGGTTGTTGTTCAACATCACGGGCGGCACGGATCTGTCCCTGCATGAACTCGACGAAGCATCAACCATTGCGAAAGAAGCTGCGGATCCTCAAGCCAATATTATCGTCGGACACGTGATCGATCCGGGCTTGGCGGACGAGGTCATCATCACCGTGATCGCAACCGGATTTGAACAACAGCAAGACTCCCTCCGAACAATGCCGGTCGCGAATCCGGGAGTACAAGAACGGGCTCGTCTCCCTGTCCCTCCGGTCCCCCAACCGGTCTTGACCATGGCCGGGAAGGCTTCAAAGGAGGGCTCGACCGACGACCTGGATCGTCCGGCGTTTATGCGGCGAGGGGAATCGGATTCGAGATTCGAACAGGGTGATTTGTTGGTAGACGCGGATTGGGATGTCCCCACGTTTTTGCGCAGGAGAGCCAATTAACGGGTCGTCAGAAAGGAGGACAGGCGGAATGGTCCTGGTTGCGGAACCTCGGACACGTCAACCGATGCTTCCCTTCACAAGTTGGTCCTTTGGGCGGATGAGTCAACGCACCATGCATTTCTTCGGGACGCGGTATGGGCCGGAGTATGGACGCATGAACGGAGAACAGGGGACGGTGAAGGCCGGAGATCCCGACTATCCGTTGGTGGTCGCCATCCGCCAGGTACACGGGACGGACGTGTTGAGCCTTGATCGTCCTTTGCAGGCGGGCCAAACGTTTTTCGGCGGCCATGACGCCGTGCTCACCAATCAAGCCGACACGTTATTGACCGTCCACACCGCCGATTGTGTTCCCGTGTTGCTGATGGATGCCTCACGCGGCGTGATCGGGGCCGTGCATGCAGGTTGGCGCGGGACGGTGCATGGTATTGTGTCCAAAAGCATGCGGACTATGATGGAACGGTTCGACGCCAACCTTGCCTCGCTTCACGTGGCGATCGGGCCGTCGGCCGGGCCATGCTGTTATGAAGTCGATACGCCGGTCATGGACCGGTTGCCGCCGGATGCACTCGAGGACTCGACCATCCTCAGACATACCGGTCCCGGGACCGGCATGTTGGATTTAAAAAAACTCATTCGATGGCAGGCCGCGTCTCTCGGTCTTGCCGAAGACCATATCCATGTCGTGGATCTCTGCACGATCTGTCGACCGGATTTGTTTTTCTCCTATCGCCGTGAGGGAGGGGTGCATGGGAGCATGGTCAGCGGAATCATATTGAAGTAGGCCCGGATGCTTTTGCCATTCCGGCCCCACCCTCTACCTCCCCTCACCCCTCCTTACAAAGGAGGGGAATAGGGGCACAGAAGGGCCGTTTGTCCCTCCCCTTTGTAAAGGGAGGATAGGTGGGGGAGAGTCTTTTCAAGGACGTAGCGTTGGATGACCTTTCGACGAAGATTCAGGCGGTACGAGGCCGCATTCATCGCGCGGCGGAACGCGCAGGGAGGGACCCGTCTGACGTGCGATTGGTTGCGGCGACCAAATACGTCGAAGCATCACGGGTCCTCGATGCCATCCGGGTTGGCCTGACCATCTGCGGAGAAAACCGCTGGCAGGAGGCACAGGCCAAGATGCAAGCGGTGGGTGAACGTGGCGACGTCGAGTGGCACTTCATCGGCCGGCTTCAGCGACGAAAACTCAAGTGGCTGGTAGGTCGATTCACCCTCATTCATTCCGTGGAATCCCTGGAGCAGGCTGCGGAGATTCAACGACGGGCCCATGAACGACACACCTCCCAAGCCATCCTGCTCGAAGTCAATGTTGGAGGCGAAGCATCCAAAGGCGGGTTTTCGCCCGACGCGTTGCCGTCGGCCATCTCGCACATCGACGCCTTCCCGTCCGTGTGCGTGCAAGGGCTCATGACGGTTCCTCCGTGGAATCCGGACCCCGAACTGATGCGGCTGTATTTTCAACGACTCAAACAGTTAGCCGAAGGGATCAGCCGTCTGCCGTTACAGCGCGTCCATATGCGCGAACTCTCCATGGGTATGTCCAATGATTTTGAAATCGCGGTGGAAGAAGGCGCGACGTTGGTACGCGTCGGCACCGCGCTTTTCGGACCTCGACGGGAGCCCGTGATGGCTGAATCGTGAACGCAGGCCGGATTCCAGTTGTTCCCCGCCTTTGTAAAGAGTAAAGAGGGGTAAAGGGGAGGTAGAGACTGGTGAAGTGCAGGTTGGCACATGCCTGGAGTTCCGCTACGCGATGTACCTTATGAGGAGAAAGGAACCATGTTCATCGCAGGTAATATCTTACAGGGGCTGGCCTATGTCCTGGATACGGTCCTGTTTTTGTATATGTGGCTGATTATTATCCGGGCCCTGATTTCGTGGGTGAATCCCGATCCGTGGAATCCGATCGTTCAGTTTCTCGCCAGGGCGACCGACCCTGTCCTGATCGTGATCCGACGCAGGGTGGGTATACTCGGAGGCATCGACGTCTCGCCCATCCTGGCGATTTTACTGATCATGTTTCTGCAATACGCCGTGGTGCAAACCATTCGGGACATCGGTTTCCGATTGCAATGAGACAGCAGGCGCCATGGAGTAGGTTGCGCTCATGGGTTCCATCCTCCAGGCCTTTCAACGGGCCGTCGATGAACGGGTGTTTCCGGGTGCGGTGGCCTTGGTGCGGTCTCGCGGAAGCGTCGTGTTTCACGAGGCCGTGGGAACCCGGGGGGCTCCACCCGACGACCAGCCGGTCCACCTGGACTCGGTCTATGATTTAGCCTCCTTGACCAAGCCACTGGCCACGAGCACGGCCCTGTTGTGTTTGGTCCAGGATGGGCACCTGCGCCTGGACCAGCCCGTGTCTCGATGGGCGGACGAGTTGCGGGAGAGCCCGTTCGCCGGCGTCGATCTCCGGCAACTGCTCGCGCATCAAGCGGGGTTGCCGGCGTGGCGACCCTATTATGAACAATTGGCGCCCTCGGGGTTACCGCCCCGAAATGAAGAAGAACGACGACAACGCGTGCACGCGCTGCTGAACGCCATCGCGTCCGAACCAATCGAATACCAGCCGGGGAGTCAAAGCCTGTACAGCGACCTGGGGTTTATGGTGCTGGGCGAGATCGTCGAACGGTGTGCGGGGACGTCCCTGGCTGCCTATTGCCGGCGGAGAATCTATGAGCCCCTGGGCATTTCGTCCTTGACGTTTCTCAGGCGCGAGGAAGTGATCGCGGAGGATCCGACGGCCATCGTTCCCACGGAATGGGATGGTTGGAGAAATCGTTTGCTGTGCGGAGAAGTGCATGACGAAAACGCCTACGCGTTGGGAGGCTGCGCCGGGCACGCCGGGCTGTTCGGAACGGCTCACGCCGTCGGCCAGCTTTCAGCCGCATGGCTTCAGGCGGTCCAAGGCCGTGACGGGGTATTGAGTGCCGCACTGGCGAAACAGTTTACCCGTCGCCAATCCGATACGTCTTCCTGGGGGCTGGGATGGGATACCCCGTCTGCACCCTCATCCTCGGGTACGCGGTCTTCGTCACGGGCATTCGGGCACGTGGGGTTTACGGGCACGTCGCTCTGGATCGATCCGTCCCGTGACCTTGAGGTGATTATTTTGTCCAATCGAGTGCATCCGACCCGGACGAATACGGCCATCAAGGCGTTCCGTCCGTGGATTCACGATGCGATCTATCAGGAATGGGGTGGGAGGTGAGGGCCGGGGAAGGCCGTGCGCACTCCGTTCGAGAAAGAAACGGGTCAGTCGGGATACTCGACCCACGTTTCTTTTTCAGCGAGATATTTTTGCCCCTTGAAATTCAACCGCGTCCGCATGTGCGTAAAGCCCAGATGACGAAGTTTGTCCACGATGTCCGTGATGGCTCCCCCCACGGTCTGGTGAACGTCGCTTTCCGTCACTAAGGCTTCGTAGGTCATCGTAGCCGTGTAGCCGCGATTCACGTGTTTGATCGGCACGAGACGGTTGAAATAGCGGTCGCTGGGATCGGTGCCTTCCAACTGGTGCTTCTCGATGACGGCGTTTCGTAACCGGAACGACAACGGCAAAGTGCTCATACGGATGGATCCTTTCCATTCATTTTCATAGACCATGATTATAGGGAGGACAACTGGAACCTTCAACCGTGTCATGCGATCGGGTTTGTGCTATTTGTGCTCAAAGCCGCAGGCCTGAGAAAAATGGTTGTGTTTCGGTTGACTTACTCACGTCTTACCCTTAGTCTTGTTTCACTAAGGAGGTTACCGGTGATTTCCAAACCAGGGTCAGGTCCGGATGTCATGGATGCACGTTTCTCCATTGGCGGCGTGGTTCCGCTGAACATCCCGAATAGTCTGACCATACTCCGGATCTTGTTGATTCCGCTCATTGTCGGATTATTGATCTACGAGCACGTGGAGTATGCCTTGGTGACGTTGATCATCGCGGCCCTGACCGATGCCCTGGACGGCACGATCGCCCGTATGGCGAATCAGAAAACGCGGTTTGGGGCCTACCTCGATCCACTGGCGGATAAACTGTTACTCATGACGACGTTCGTGACGTTTTCGCTGTTGGACATGGTGCCGGTGTGGAGCGTCATCCTGGTGGTGAGTCGCGATGCGATTTTACTCACCGGCACGCTGCTGGCCCATCTCACCAGTACGGCCATTGATGCCTCACCCACGGTATTGGGTAAAGCCACGACCCTGTTTCAGGCAGGGTATATGATCCTGGTCCTGGCCTTTACCGCTCAAAGTCTGGACACCGCTCTGCTGTTTCCCCTGTTGTTGACGATGAGTCTGCTGACCGTTCTTTCCGGCATGCATTATATTTTCCGCGGTGTGAGTCAGTTGAACAACGCGGAGGATTCATAAGGAATGCCACGTTTCGTGGCGGGGTCTTATGCTGCACACCCGGCTGGGCCAACTTCTGCTTGATGCCGGATGTGTGACCGTTGCGCAATTGCGAGAAGCGTTGGCTCGACAGCAGGAGACCCGCCAGCCCCTCGGCCAAATCCTCTGTGAATGGCAGGTCATTTCCGAAGACACGTTGCTGAAGTTTCTGGGCCAGCAGTATGGATTGGCCACCGCGTATCCCTTTCCTTCCGACGTGGCTCCACAGCTTGCGGATTGCGTTCCCCAGGCCTGGGCCCGGCAACACGTGGCCGTACCGGTGAATCAAGTCGGCCGCCGGTTGACGGTCGCCCTGGCTGATCCGGCCAACCTGCACGTGTTGGATGAAGTACGGTTTCGGACCGGATTGCAGGTGATTCCGGTGATCGCGCTGGAATCCGATATTCGCCGATGCTTGCAGGCGTTGTACCAGGGTCAGGATGACGGTCGACACGACGGCTCATCCGCACCGGCGAACACATATGACTCCGCGGCCTCTGCCCCCGATGTCTCCCCTTCCAACCAGGGCGCGCTTCATGCCCACACCGTCGATTCAATCCTGCAATCCGAAGACATGACGTCGTTGTTGGACAAGGCGTCGTCAAGCCTGCGGTACGCGCAGCCGGAAGCCGGAACCGAGGCCGTGGTGGAAGAAGAGTCTCCCGTTGCCCGGTTGGTGCAGACGATTCTTGAACGCGCGGCCGTCACGGGGGTAAGCGACGTGCATTTGGAACCCGATGAGAGCGGCGTGCGCGTGCGGTTCCGGCTGGACGGCGTCTTGCATACGGCGATGACCTATTCCCCGGGGCTGCGGAACGCGGTGATCTCCCGACTCAAGATCCTTTCGCATCTGGATATTGCCGAACGCCGCCTGCCGCAGGATGGGCGCATGACGTTGGAGTTGGGAGCACATCGGACCGTCGACGTGCGCCTGTCGGTGTTGCCCTCCCTGCATGGAGAAAAAGCCGTGCTGCGGTTGCTGAACCGGGCGGGGCAACTGGTCGAACTGCCGGCGTTGGGGTTGGATGCGTCCGACGCTGAAACCTTCCTCACGGCGTTGGAACGTCCGCATGGGATGATCCTGGTGACCGGTCCGACGGGGAGTGGAAAAACCACGACGCTGTACGCGGCGCTGCAAGTCTTGAACACGCCCGACGTGAATATCGTCACGGTTGAAGATCCGGTGGAATATCATTTCACCGGCATCACGCAGGTCCAGATCAAGGAAGAGATCGGTCTGGGGTTTGCCCGGATCTTGCGGGCCTTTCTGAGACAGGATCCGGATATCATGATGGTCGGCGAAATCCGGGATCTGGACACCGCGCAAATAGCGATCCGGGCCGCGCTGACCGGGCATCGGGTACTGTCCACGTTGCATACCCATGACGCGGTCCGAGCGGTGACGCGGTTACTCGATATGGGCGTTGAACCTTTTATGGTGGCGTCGTCGGTCAGTGTCATCGTGGCGCAACGGCTCGTGCGTCGAATCTGCCCAGACTGTCAACGGCCGGATGACCGGTTTTCGAGACAACAGCTTCGCGAGGCAGGGTTCACCGATGCGGAAGTGACATCCATCGCCCCGCTGCACGGCCAAGGCTGTGTCGCGTGCCATGGGACCGGTTATAAAGGGCGTATCGGTCTGTTTGAGGTCTTGCCGGTTTCAGACCGGTTTCGATCCCGGATCCTCGAACGCCAGACCGCTGAGCAACTCAAGCAGCAAGCCCTGGCGGATGGCTTGAAAACCATTCGACGAAGCGGTTTGGATAAAATCAAGCAAGGGCTGACCACGATGGAAGAGGTGGTGAGCGTGTCCACCGAGGATTGAACCCGGGAGGGGAACTCCCGTTTCTTGAGTCACACCAGATCATGCCGATGTTCGTGTATCGAGTGAAGACCCGGGAGGGAGGAGTCCGGCAGGGAGAGTTGGAGGCCGTGGATCAAGGCGCCGCACTGCGAGTTCTTCGCCAGCAGGATCTCTTTGTGACCCGCATCCGGGAAAAGCCCGGCTTCTCTGCCGAAGGATGGTCCTTTCCGGGGACGGCCCGCGTGTCTCAAAACGACTTGCTGGTGTGTACCTATCAACTCGAAGCCTTGATCAAAGCCGGAGTGCCCCTTGCGCAGAGTCTCGACATGCTGGCGACGCAAGCCTCGTCTTCGGCGTTGCAAGCCGTGCTCCGTGCCGTCAAGCAGCGGGTGGAATCCGGGGCATCCCTGGCCGATGCGCTTCAGGGGCACCCCACGGTGTTCACGTCCTGGTACGTGAGTATGGTTCAGGCCGGAGAGGAAAGCGGAACCCTGGACCAGACCTTCGGCCGGTTGGCCCAGCATTTGGACAAGGTGGTGCGGCTCAGGCAACAGGTCAAGCTGGCGTTGGCGTATCCCCTGTTGGTCGTCATCGTGGCGTTGCTCGTGCTCTGGGTGTTGCTCATTTGGGTGATCCCCATGTTCGCGACCATGTTTGCCGATTGGGGCGACGCGCTGCCGTGGCCCACGGCCGTCGTGCTGGCGGTGAGTCGATGGCTCCAGGAACAATGGCTATCGGCACTCCTCGGTGTCGCCGGTTTGGGGATAGGAGGACGGCTGTGGGCGAAGACCCGGTCCGGGCAACGGATGATCGAAGACGTCGTGCTTCGCGTGCCGTTGCTGGGGAAACTGTGGCGGAACGTGGCTGTGGTTCACGTCGCGCGGACGCTCAGTGTGCTCCTGGGCAGCGGCGTGCCGATTTCGCGCAGTCTGGAAATCGCCCAAAAGGTGTCCGGGTTGCAGCGCATGGTACGGGCATTGGAGGAAGCGCGATCGAGTATTCGCGAGGGCCATACCCTGGCCGACCCGCTGGAGCGATCCGGGATGTTTCCCCGCCTGGTTTCCAACATGGTCGGGGTCGGCGAAGCCACGGGCAGTCTCGATACGGCCCTGGGCAACGTCGCGGACCTCTACGAGCGTGAAGTGGACCGCGACGTCGCCGCGTTCACCGCGGTCCTGGAGCCGCTGATTATCGTGGTGTTGGGTATCGGCATCGGGTTTATTGTGGTGGCCATGTACTTGCCGATTTTCTCGATGCCTTCCATGTTTGACTGACCGCTCGATGATGAGGCGTTGTTGCGGATGAGCCGGGCGGGTTGCTAAGAGTGCCCCATGAGTAAAGTGGATCGATCCCTGCTGGTCCATCCGCCGGCCAAGGTCAACCTCATCCTCAAGATTTTCGATCGACTGCCCAATGGGTATCATGCCCTGTGGTCGTTCATGCAAACGGTCGGGGTGACTGATGAATTGACGATTCGGGTCACGGACGCGTTCGAAGGGGTTCGCCTTGAATGTTCGGACGAAACCCTGTCGGCGCCGACCGGCAACCTGGCGTATCGGGCCGCCGAACTGGTGTTGGAATGGGCAGGCGTCTCCACGGGGGTGGCCTTGAACCTGGTCAAGGGGATTTCGGTGGAGGCGGGGCTTGGCGGCGGGAGCAGTGACGCCGCGGCGACGATCATGGGCCTCAATCGTCTGTTGGGTCTCGGCTGGACCAACGGCGACATGGCCGCCTTGGGACAGACCCTGGGAAGCGACGTGCCCTTTTTCATGGAAGCGCCGACGGCCGTGGTGCATGGCTGGGGCCAGCGGATGATTCCGAAAACCCTGGACGGCGTCCGGTGGATCGTGCTGGTGAATCCGGGGTTTCCGATCAACACGGGCCAGGCGTTCAGGCGCCTCGATGAGGTGCGGCAGACGATCCCTGTCCTGCCTGAAGCCCTGGAATCGGTTGAACGTGCGCCTTCCGTATCCTGGAGCGGGATCCTGGCCCGGATGGAGAATGATTTCGAGGCGGTCCTGTTCGACGACTACCCCGTCCTGGCAGACATCAAAAACACCTTATTGACCATGGGCGCAGAAGAGGCGCTCCTGTCCGGCAGCGGGGCGACCGTGTTCGGCGTGTTTCGAGAACAGGCCAAAGCCATCCGTGCCAAAGAAGCATTCGCCGGGACCCCTGCCTATCGGGTGGCCGTCGGCCCGTCTCTTCAAAGTGGCGTGTTGGCGCAACCGTAAGCCGGCAAGCGGAACGTCGCCTCCGGATTCGCTTCCTCTCCCTACTATGCGGGTGAGGGCCGGGGCGAGAGGGAAGGGACGCCGCACCACACGCTGTTCTGAGCGAAGCGAAGAAACGTAGCGAAGGCTACGGGGAGAGGTAGCGCCATGTCTCGCCGTGCCGGCTGAGGGGGCAGGTCCAGCGACGCTCACGTGGCCTGTCTCGGCGGTTTTCGTGACGGGGAAGCTTACGTTGGAGGGGTTTACGCAACAGGAGTCTGAAGAAGAGTGAGGCATAAAACAATAGCGTGGAATGTTTTTAAAAGATTCATCGGTTTTTTTCCTCTAACCTAAAGAGACAGGTAATAGTATCAAGCACTTTTACAAGTGCATCCACAAGGAATATTTTTAATACCGCCTACAATATTCGTTGTAATTTTCTTCACTTGTAACCTTGCCATTTTGATCTTTGCGAATTTCTCCGTATGTTATCCAGAGAACATCTTTATGATTGACATAATAGTCCACATACTTTGCAGAGCGGAGACCGGGCGCGTCCCTTGTCAAAATACTCAATACTCGAAATCCGTAATCGTTCCAACCATTGCAGCTAACCGAGTTTTCTTTTCCCGTATCGGTATTGGGATGCCACTTTCTATCTACGGGATAGCTTTTCTCATCCCAGCCCCATAAGACCCCTGCCTTCTCTAGGGTCACTTGCTCGATGCCGTTATTATTAAACGCATGGGAGAGAATTAAACCGCCACTGTTACAGTCCCACCTTCCCCACAGGTTGTTGTCACATTGGTCGAGTTTGGTCTGCTTAGCAATTTTGATAACGTGTGGGGAGATTTCAGGGATGGTGGCGGCTTGGGTTGGTGGTCCCACTTCGTTTGCCGGCGGTTGGGGCCGCGGCAGCCCATGCCCTTCGGCCCGCGAGAGTAACGCCAGGGCGCTCGTATAGTGTTCCGACTCCCGCCCCGTATCGAGCAGGTATTGTTTCAGGAACCCCTCGCCGTCGGTGACCATGAATGCGTTGCTCTGGCTGATGCCGTGCTCCACCAAGGCTTGGCCGTACCAATAGCCAAACTCCGCCGGCGGGTCCCCCGGCAACGCCTCCAGTTTCTTGAATGCCTCGCCTGCCGCGGCCGGGTCTTCCTGTTCCAGGGCGCGTTGGCCTTCCATCAGGCATTGATCCGCCCGCATCTCCGGGGGCAGGTCCTGGGAAACCACCAGCCCGCCCACGCCCAACAGCAGGCTCAGGGCCAGCCCCACCCGGATCATAACGGGTCGCATGGCGCTCCTCTTTTCGGAATGGGGGAAACATGAACGCGCTGGGACAAGGTTCCGGCCGCAGTGGATTCTAGGCTCCGCCCTCCCCAAATGCAATGCCCGCCGCCGTTCAGGCCTCATCGGCATCCTGTGTGAGGCGGCACGCCACGCCCTCTTAGAAAACCCTCGCCCCCAGTAGGAGAGGACCTGCCCCGGCCTTGAGCCGGGGGCAGGGTAAGAGGGCTGTCCTTCTTTCCAGTCATCCTCGACGCGTGTTCCCGACATGTGTAATCGGGGACTTCATCGAGGCTCCCGGGTTTTTCTGGTCCCCTCTTTACCTGTCTAACGCCGCGTTTGATTACCTGAATGCTTATGCTATCATGCGGGAAATCGCGGACATCCGCCAGAGGAGCGGGAAGGGAGAGCCTGAAGATGGAACGCATTACCGTCAATCCGAGAATACTCGGAGGAAAACCCATCATCGAGGGGACTCGTCTATCCGTGGAGTTCATTCTTGACTTACTCGCTTCCGACGTGAGCGAAGAAGATATTCTCCAAGACTATCCCCACTTGAACCGGGAGGATATTCGGGCTTGCCTGAGATATGCCGCCCGCTGCTACAGGAATGAGGTCTACCTCGATTTGAAACCGACCACATGAAGTTGCAACAGTTGCGAATCCTCGCCGACGAGAATGTCTCTCCCCAAGTCGTCGCTTTTCTCAGAAATCATGGCATCGACGTCTTGGATACGAAGGAACGAGGCTGGCAAGGCAAGACGGACGACGAATTGCTTGAAACGGCGTACCAAGAGGACCGATGGGTGTTGACCCATGACAGCGATTTCGGGACGTTGGCGATTCATGAGGACAAGCCTTACTCCGGCATCATTTTTTTGCGGATCCGGGATTTGAGTCCCCGCAACGTCGTGCGCGTGTGCAACCAGCTTCTGCATCATGACCTCGATTACTCTCAACGCACCTTGGTCGTCGTTGAAGAAACTCGCATCCGTATTCGTCAGGTAAATGGAGACTGAATCTGACTCAGGCGCGTTGTGGTGACCAACCCCGTATCGTCTTTCATTCCCTCTTCGGAAATGCGCCCCCTCCAAAGGGGAGGGAACCGCCACGATCGCCGCTCCTCAGGCTAACCACTCTGTCAGCGAATGCCTGAACACATACAAGATGATAAGAGGGCCGGATCGGGCGACGCGCCGCTCATTGGACCTGTCTCGGCGGTCTTCGTGACGGGGAAGCTTAGGTTTGAGGGATTTACGCCACAGGAGTCTGAAGAAGGGTGAGGCATAAAAGAATAGCGTGGAATGTTTTTAAAAGACCCAGAGAATTTTTCCTCTAAAGAGCGAAATCATGGGATTAAACACTTCTATCAGTGCACCCAAAGGGAAACATTTTTAATACCGCTTGCAATATCTGCTGTAACCTTCTTTACTGGTCACGTTCCCCTTTTGATCTTTGTGAATGTCTCCGTCTGTGATCCACAGCACGTCTTCATGATTGACATAGTATTGCACCCACTTGGCAGAACGATCGCCGGGATTATCCTTTGTTCCAATATTAAGTACACGAAATCCGTAATCGTTCCAGCCGTTGCAGTTAACCCAATTTTCTTTTCCCGTTTGAGCATTAGGATGCCACGTCCTATCGACGGGGTAGGTTTGCTCGTTCCAGCCAAAGAAGATCTTTGCTTTTTTTAAGGTCACGTGCTCGATGCCGTTGTTATCAAATGTATGGGAGAGAATTATATCACCGCTACTGCAGTCCCACCGCCCCCACAGGTTGTTATCGTTGCTATCGCAACGGTCGAGTTTGGTCTGCTGAGCAATGTTGATGACGTGTGGGGAGATTTCAGGGATGGTGGCGGCTTGGGTTGGTGGTCCCACTTCGTTTGCCGGTAGTTGGGGCCGCGGCAGCCCATGCCCTTCGGCCTGTGAAAGCAACGCCAGGGCGTTCGCATAGTGTTCCGACTCCCGCCCCGTCTCGAGCAGGTATTGTTTCAGGAACCCCTCGCCGTCGGTGACCATGAATGCGTTGCTCTGGCTGATGCCGTGCTCCACCAAGGCTTGGCCGTACCAATAGCCAAACTCCGCCGGCGGGTCCACCGGCAACGCCTCCAGTTTCTTGAATGCCTCGACTGCCGCGGCCGGGTCTTCCTGTTCCAAGGCGCGTTGGCCTTCCATCAGGTATTGATCCGCCCGCATCTCCGGGGGCAGGTCCTGGGAAACCACCAGCCCGCCCACGCCCAACAGCAGGCTCAGGATCAGGAAGGTCCGGATCACAACGGGTCGCATCATGGGTTTCCTTTCAATGGCTTCATGCATGCCCGAATTCCAAGGCTCGTACAGGACCTTGATTATACTGAGTTTGTTACGTCAGGCCAATCCCGGGTTCGTCTGTTGACAACCTTATATGGATGTCCTAAATAATAGTGATGGAACCTCTGATTTATTGTGATAGCGGGATGCAGGGCAAGGCGTCCCGGAGCGAAACCCGAGGCTTATCAGAGAGATAGGTGAGAGTTGAGCGAGGACACAACGCAGCCATACGCCCGATAGTGCAATAAATCAGAGGTTCCTGATCCAGGATTTTCTCCCGTCTTCCCCTGCTAAAGATCGCGGGGATAAGCTTCGCGCACTGGAACAGCGCTCATGGCCGATGACCTGAAATTGTTTGCCGGAAACTCGAACCCGCTGCTGACCAGCGAGATCAGCGACTATATGGGCGTGCCGTTGTCTCAGGCGGTGGTCTCGACCTTCAGCGACGGCGAAATCCGCGTTAAAATCGAAGAAAACGTGCGGGGCGCGGACGTGTTCGTCATGCAGTCCTGCTGTCACCCGGTCAATACGTCCGTCATGGAACTGTTGATCATGTTGGATGCGTTGAAACGGTCGTCCGCCTACCGGATTACGGCCGTGATTCCGTACTTCGGCTATGCACGCCAGGATCGCAAAGACCAACCACGCGTGCCGATCAGCGCCAAGCTGATGGCTGATCTGATTACCACGGCGGGGGCCCATCGAGTGCTGACCATGGATTTGCACGCAGGGCCCATTCAAGGGTTTTTCAATATTCCGGTCGACCATCTCTATGCCCGGCCGGTCCTGTTGGAGTACGTCAAGAAAAGTCACTTGCAGGACGTGGTCGTGGTGTCGCCTGATGCCGGCGGCGTCGAACGCGCGCGAGCGTTTGCCAAGCGGTTGGAAGCGAACCTGGCGATCGTGGATAAGCGCCGGGAAGGGCCCAATCAGGCCCAGGTGATGAATATTATCGGAGACGTGCGGGATCGCCACGTCTTATTGCTGGACGACATGATCGATACGGCCGGGACGATCGTGGAAACTGCCAATGCCTGCGTTGAGAAAGGGGCCTCCATGGTGTGGGGCGTGTGTACCCATCCGGTGCTGTCCGGTCCCGCGATCGAACGCATTGAACAATCCGCGCTGGCGCAAGTGGTGGCCACGAATTCGATTGCCCTCCAGGGCAAAGATCAGGTATGTTCAAAAGTTCGGATTCTGTCGGTCGCTCCCCTTCTGGGGGAAGCCATCAAGCGAATCCACAAGGAGCAATCAGTCACCTCGTTGTTCGACTGATTATATGATGAACGGGCTTAGCAGCCTGAAGCCATCGGGGGCGTCCCGGATGGCCCGGTTGTCGGCGAGGAACCCCGGCGCCGAAACCGGGAAGAAGACATAAAGGAGCATTATGGAGTTCGTCGCTGAAGCCACCATCAGAACGCAATCCGGAAAAGGGGCGGCCCGTCAAATCCGCCGGAACGGACAGATCCCCGCCGTGCTGTACGGGCAAGGGACGTCGCGGTTGATCCAACTCGACCCCAAGTCGATTCAGCACATCCTGGTGACGCAGGCCGGGAGTACGGGGCTCATCTCCCTGACCATTCAAGGGGACGAGCAGGCACCACAACGCACCGCCGTCATTCAAGACGTGCAACAGGACCCTCTGGATGGCTCGCTCTTGCACGTCGATTTATTGGAAGTGTCGATGGATAAGCCGGTTCGCGTGACAGTCCCGGTCCATATCACGGGGGCCGTGCCCATTGGAGTCAAACGTGACAAGGGCGTGATGCATCAATCGATGAGAGAACTGCATATCGAATGTCTGCCCAACGTCATTCCCGACCAAATCGACGTGGACGCCTCGGCCTTGGAAATCAATCAGGGCATTCACGTCCGGGATCTGCAGGCCGGTGAGGGCATCAAAATTCTGGACGATCCCGAGGGCATGGTCGTCAACGTGGCCGTGCCGATATCCGAGGAGAAATTGTCCGCCATGCTGACGTCGGAAGCGGCGCCGGCTGCCGAGGCTCCGGAACCCGAGCGTGCTGCCGAAGCACCTGCGGCCCCAGCCACACCCAGTGAACCCTCGAAATAACCCGCGCATTATTGTCGGACTCGGAAACCCCGGCGTTGAGTATGCGAGAACCCGTCACAACGTCGGACAACGGGTCGTAGCCGACGCGGCGGTCGAGTGGTCGATTCCGCTACATGTCAACGGCCTTACGCAACGGGGTGCCGGTCGACTCCACGGTCACCCCGTTGTGCTGGCATTGCCCGTGACGTTTATGAATCTGTCCGGTGAGGCCGTGGAGGAACTCGTCACGGCGCATGACGTCCAAGCGCGGGACGTCATCGTGGTCCATGATGATTTGGACTTGCCCGGCGGGTGCCTGCGGATCAGGCCCGGAGGGGGAACGGGAGGGCATAGGGGCTTGCAATCCATCGTGATGGCCCTGGGAACCGAAGACTTCGTTCGTCTGAAAATCGGGATAGGCCGTCCGGCCCCGGAGGTGGACCCCGCCGATTATGTGTTGACCCCGTGTACCCCCGCGGAGTGGAAAGACCTGCAACCCGTTCTGACCCGGGCGGTTGAAGGGTTGGCCTGTCTCGTGACGCACGACGTGCAGGAAGCGATGAATCGTTTTAATCGCCGCGTGTCGGGGAGCCATGAGACGGCAGGAGAGCAGGATCCGCGAGGAGACGCGGTTTGACAGTACATTTTTCCCTGTGGTACCGTCCTTTCCCTTGTCACGAAGCAGGTGAAGGGCGATCAATCAGGATTTTTCGGAGAGAGGGTAGGGTGCGGTATGGCATGTTATGAATCAATATTTATTCTGCGCTCGTCGTTGGCCGATGATGAAGCCGAGGCGGTGATCGAAAAGATGAAAGCCGTGTTGACGAAACACGGGGCGACGATCGTCAAAGCCGACAATTGGGGAAAAAAGAAGCTCGCCTATGAAATCAAGCACGACCGGCGCGGCACCTATATTCTTCTTCAGTTTGAAGCGACGCAAGAGAACGTGGTGAGTGAACTGGAACGGCTCTATCGACTGGAAGATTCGGTCATCAAATTCTTGACCGTGCGGGTGGATGAGGAAGCATTGCAGGCGGTGGCGGCTGAAGAACAGGGAGAATCCGACAGTGGTGGGGTTCAATAAGATCATTCTCATCGGGAATCTGACGCGAAACCCTGAACTGCGTTACACGCCCAGCGGGACCCCCGTCGCCAATTTCGGGCTGGCCGTGAACCGGCGGTTTCGACAGGCCGATGATCAAAAAGAGGAAGTGTGTTTCGTTGATATCGTGGTCTTCGGCAAGCAAGCCGAGCATTGCGGCCAATACCTGAGCAAGGGGGACGTCGCCATTATCGATGGCCGGCTCCAGCAGCGACGGTGGGAAACGGAAGACGGACAACGTCGAAGCAAACATGAAGTGGTGGCGCAATCGGTCACGTTCGGCCCGAAGAAACAAAGTCACGCTGCTGAGCCCGCAGGCGGAGAAGAAGAGTACCCGCAGGATCATTCATACGAGTCTGAAGAGTACGCATAAATCTCGCATACGAGGAGAACACACACGTGGAACGAGGGAGGCTTTTTCAGCGACGGCGCGTTTGCCGGTTTTGTCACGAGACCACGCCCTTGGATTATAAGGATCTGAACCTGTTGCGTAATTTTTTGACGGAACGTGGACGCATTATCCCGAGACGGATCTCGGGGAACTGTATGCGGCACCAGCGAAAGCTCACGATCGCGATCAAACGTGCTCGCAGCATTGCCCTGTTGGCGTTTGCCGAAGAGCGGTAAGGGCGGGAGGGCCGCCGTGACGGCGCCGTTCGCGTCTGCATTCCCGTGTTAAGGGAGGTCGGGGGAACGTGGCCTCGCTCAGTTTCAGCGTGAAAGACGTGCCTCCGGAAGGCACGCGTATCGCCTGCGTCGTCGGGAAAGAGGACTTGCAGTTAGACGAGCACGGTCCCGGTATACAAGACGTGCTCGCGTTGACGGCGACGATCCAGGCCGAGGAGACGGACTTTCTGGTGGAGGGCGAACTGAACGGCTTGCTCCTCCATGACTGTGTCCGTTGTCTTGAAACGTTTGCCATGCCGGCGGATCTTTCGTTTCAGGCCGTGTACAAGGATCCGGGGCGACGGCAATCGAAAGGCGCGGAAGCAGTTCCCGGGGATTCGAGGGCTGAAGAGACGGACGGCCATTCCGTGGTTGAACAACGGATTGAATTGCAAGAGATGCTTCGTGAACAACTCATTCTGTCGATCCCGATGCAACCCCTCTGTGCGGAGGGGTGTCAAGGACTCTGTCAGGTGTGCGGGCAAAATCTGAACGTGCAGGGGTGCGGGTGCAAGGAGGTCAAAACGGAGTCTCCCTTTGCGGTCCTGCAAGCGGCCTTCAAACAGTCACGGAAACCATTAGCGTGAGGTACGCGTCGAACGGACGAACGCGGACCGGTTCCGTGACGTGAGGAGAACACAATGGCAAATCCCAAACATCGACATTCCAAATCCAGGCGGGATAAACGGCGCACGCACAAAAAACTCGGCATGCCGAGTTTTTCCATTTGTCCTCAATGTCACGAACGTATGTTGCCTCATCGGACCTGCCTGTCGTGCGGTTACTACAAGCGGATAGCGATTATCGCGATTCAGGGAAGCTAGGGACGCGCTGATCCGGAATCGGCGGTACCTTGCGCGGTTTTGACTCCACCCTCCTGATTGGAGGCTGACGCACGAGCCATGAAGATTGCCCTTGATGCCATGGGCGGGGACCACGGCCTGAGCCCCGTTGTCGAAGGCGCCCTCCAAGCCCTCAAAGAACTTGACGTCGAATTAGTCCTCGTCGGTCACGAAGACTCACTCCGCTCGGAATTGGAACGCGTGCAGTGCACGGACCCGCGTGTCACGATCCACCACGCCCCCCAAACGGTGGATATGCATGAATCTCCCGCGCAAGTGGCGCGAAAAAAACGCGACTCGTCCATCTGGGTGGCGACCGATCTGGTCAAGACCGGCGAAGCCCAGGCGGTGGTAAGCGCCGGCAACACGGGCGCCGCCATGGTGTCGGCCTTTTTTCTGCTCGGGACCATCAAGGGTGTTGAGCGACCGGCCATTGCGGCCACCCTGCCGACCATACGGGGCACGGCCATCATGCTGGACGTCGGGGCGACGGTCGATTGTTCCGCTCAACAGTTGCAGCAGTTCGCCATCATGGGTCACGAGTATGCCAAACACCTCATGGAGATCGCGCAGCCTCGCGTAGGACTCCTCAGTATCGGAGAAGAAGCGACCAAGGGCAATGAAGTGACCAAAGAGGCTTTTCGCCTGCTCAAGGAAAGTTCCTTGAACTTCATCGGGAACGTCGAAGGTAGGGACGTCTACAGCGGGACGGCCGACGTGATCGTCTGTGATGGGTTTCTGGGCAACGTGTCGCTGAAAATCTCCGAAGGCCTGGCGGAAGCCATGAAGAAAATCCTCATGAGTGAAGTGATGAATTCGACCCTGGGGCGTTTGTCGTTGGCCTTTATGACGGGTCCGCTCATGCGATTGAAGCGTCGGACGGATTACGCCGAATTCGGCGGCGCTCCGCTTCTGGGCGTGAATGGGGTGTGCATGATCTGTCATGGCCGGTCCTCGGCCAAGGCCATTAAAAACGCCATCAGGCGGGCGGACGCCCTAGCCCAAGGCCGGTTGATCGACCTGATCCGGCGCGATATTGCCGAAAGTCTGACCTCCCCGATGACGTCCAGCCCGCAAATGGCCTGTGAATGAGAAGCCGGGTACTCGGGACGGGGTCCTATGCTCCCAAACAGGTGCTGACCAATGCCGACCTCGAAGCCATGGTGGAGACGTCGGATTCATGGATCGTCGAACGCACGGGCATTCGCGAGCGACGACTGGCCGCCCCCGATGAAGCCTGTTCGGACCTCGGCGTGCTGGCGGCGCAGCAGGCGTTGGCGGACGCCGACGTGCAGGCGGCCCAACTCGATCTGATCCTCGTGGCCACCTGTACCGGGGATTCCCCTCTCCCGTCCACCGCGTCCTTGATTCAACACCGGCTTGGCGCCGGGAACGCCGCGGCCTGCGATATTTCCGCAGCGTGCTGCGGGTTCGTGTACGGCCTGTCGGTGGCCGACGCCTTTGTGCGGACGGGGCACAAGTACGTGCTGGTCATCGGGTCGGAAGTGATGTCGTCCATCACGGATTGGACGGACCGGAATACCTGTGTCCTCTTCGGGGATGGAGCGGGCGCCGTTGTGCTGGGCCCGACGGACGACGACCGGGGCATCCTCTCCGTCCACTTACACGCGGATGGTCGGTTCTCCGATTTGATTTGCGTGCCGGGCGGCGGGTCGAGTCTCCCTCCGTCGGAACGCGTGTTGGCCGAACGCCTGCATTGCGTCAAAATGCGCGGCAATGAAACCTTCAAGATTGCCGTCAAAACCATGGAAGAGGCCATACGGGAAGCCGTTGCGGCGCAGGGGCTCGGCATTGACGACATTGATTGCCTGGTTCCCCACCAGGCCAACATCCGCATTTTACGGGCCGTCGGGCAACGCATCGGGTTGTCTCCGGACCGGATCATGATCAACGTCGACCGGTACGGCAACACCTCGGCCGCGTCAATTCCGTTGGCCTTGGACGAAGTCGCCAGGAACGGAACGATCCGGGAAGGAAGTCTGGTCGTCATGGCGGCGTTCGGGGCGGGTCTCACGTGGGCCTCCGGGGTAATGCGATGGTAGAAAGGATCAATCATGGCTACGGATGAAAGACCGGGAGAATGGGCGTTAGTCTTGGGCGCCTCGAGCGGATTCGGCAGGGCCGTGGCTCTGGAACTGGCGGCGCTCGGCATGAATATCGTGGGGGTGCATTTGGACCGGAAATCCACGCTCCCGGACGTGGATCGTCTCGTGGCGGATCTCCATGCCCTTGGTCGGGAAACCCTCTTTTTCAACGTCAATGCCGCGGACGCGGAGAAGCGCCGTGAAGTCGTGGACGCCGTTGAAGCCAGGTTCCGGGCGCATGGCGAGCCGGCGACGATTCGCGTGTTCCTTCATTCCCTGGCCTTCGGCACGTTGCGACGGTTCGTCACCGAAACGCGTGCCGATGCCGTGAGTAAAGCCCAGGTCGATATGACGCTGGACGTCATGGCCAACAGTCTGGTGTATTGGGTGCAGGAGTTGCTCGCACGGGGACTCATGGGCCACGGCGGACGAATTTTTGCGATGACCAGTGCGGGCGGCGCCCGGGTGTGGTCCACCTATGGAGCGGTTTCCGCAGCGAAGGCGGCCCTGGAATCCCACGTGCGCCAGCTCGCGCTGGAATTGGCGCCCATGGGGATTACGGCGAACGCGATCATGGCCGGCGTCACCGATACCCCGGCCTTGCGGAAAATTCCGGGATCGGACGAGATGATCGCCATGGCCCAGCGGAAGAATCCCTCGGGCCGCTTGACCCTGCCGCAGGACGTGGCGGAAGCCATCGGCCTGCTGAGCCATCCCAAGTCGCATTGGATGACCGGCAACGTCATCTGTGTGGATGGCGGCGAGTTCATCGTTGACTGACCGCCTCGGACCCGTTCCGGTCCGCGGGTGTTTTTATCCGTTGACTTTCCCGACGGTTTCACTCATACCTTAACTGTCTATGTCCGACCCAATCGCATTCCTGTTTCCCGGTCAAGGTTCGCAGGCCGTCGGGATGGGGCAAGCGTGGCGTGAGGCGCATCCGGGACTCATGGCCTTGTTTGAGGAGGCCAACACGATCCTGGGATACGACCTGCGGGCCCTGTGTTTTGAAGGGCCGGCGGAACAACTCAATCGAACGGAATATACCCAACCCGCGTTGCTGGTAACCAGCCTGATTGCTTGGCGGGCCTTGGATGCGCGTCTCCAGCCTTCCGCGGTGGCAGGGCACAGTTTGGGCGAATATTCGGCCCTCGTGGCCGCCGGGGGGCTGTCGTTTCCGGACGCCGTGGCGTTGGTGCACAAACGGGCGCGATACATGGAAGAGGCGGTCCCGTCAGGGAGCGGGCTGGTCGTGGCCCTGCTCGGGTTGGCGGGCGAGGTAGTCAAGGACATTTGCCGGGAGGCGCAATCCGTGGGCATCGTGGCCGCGGCTAATTTCAACTCTCCGGGGCAGGTGGTAATCGCGGGTGAAAAAGCCGCGGTGGAACGGGCTATCGAGTTGGCCAAAGTGCAAGGGTGCCGGAAATCCATTCCGTTGCCGGTAAGCGTGCCGGTGCATACGTCCTTGATGCAGCCGGCCGCGGACCGGCTGGCTCCGCACGTACACGCGGTGCAACTTTCCGATTTGACCGTGCCGCTTTTTAACAACGTCGAGGCGCGTCCGTTGATCCGTGCCGAAGAGGCGCGTCGCTCCCTGATTCGCCAGTTACCCTCCTCCGTGTTATGGGAGCACACCATTCGCGCGATGTGGGAGCAGGGCATCCGGACGTTTATCGAGATCGGGCCGGGGATGGTGTTGACCCGGGTCGCCAAGCGCATTGTGCCGGAGGCGGAACTACATCATATTCAGGACCCGGAGTCCCTGGAAAAGACCTTGACGGCTATACGTCATTGACGGTAAGACGCAGTTCCGCAACAGAAGAACGAGGGAAGCGTGCTGGAAGGAAAAAAAGCCATTGTCACGGGCGCGGCGCAAGGCATCGGGCAAGCCGTGGCGGAATGCCTTGCGAAAGCCGGAGCCGATGTGGCCGTGGTGGACCTTGAAGCCGACCGGTGCGCCGATACGCTGCAATTGGTGGAATCCCAGCACGTTCGAGGGCTGGCGCTGTCGGCCAACGTGGCCCAGTGGGAAGCCGTCAAGGGGATGGTCGATCACGTGATGAAGGAATGGGGACGCGTGGACGTGTTGGTCAATAATGCGGGTATTACCCGTGACGGGTTGATCATGCGTATGAAAGAAGAGGACTGGAATGCCGTCCTCCAGGTCAACCTCACCGGGACGTTTTATTGTACCAAGGCGATTCTGGGTCCCATGACCAAACAGCGATCAGGCCGGATCATCAACATGGCCTCGATCGTCGGGGCGATCGGAAACGTGGGGCAGGCGAACTACGCCGCGTCGAAAGCCGCGGTGATCGGGTTCACCAAATCCGTGGCTCGCGAATATGCCAGCCGGAACGTCACGGTGAACGCAGTGGCTCCGGGGTTTATCGACACGGCAATGACCCGGGCCTTGAACCAGGAGGTCAGGGACACGTTGTTGCAACAGATTCCTCTGGGTCGATTGGGGCAACCCGCCGAGGTGGCGGAAGCCGTCCGTTTCTTGGCATCGGACGCCGCGGGGTATATCACCGGACAGGTGGTGCACGTCAATGGCGGGATGCACATGGCGTAACAGGATGAATGACTTCTATTGTTTAACAGGAGGTGCGAAGGTCGATGGCCGCTGAAGAACGTATTCGAAAGATCATTGCAGAACAATTGGGTGTCGAAGAAGAAGACGTCGTCCCCGACGCGTCCTTTGTCGAGGATTTGGGGGCTGACTCCTTGGATACGGTTGAACTGGTGATGGCGCTTGAGGAAGAATTCGACGTGGAAATCCCCGATGAAGACGCTGAGAAAATTCAAAAAGTTTCCCAAGCCATCGAGTATATCAAAGAGAAAACCTGATCCACGGCGCCCATGACCGAATATCCCCCCCGTCGGCGCGTGGTGATCACCGGCCTGGGAGCCGTGACGCCCTTGGGAGTCGGTGTCGACCAGACTTGGCGCGCGGTGTGTACCGGGCAGTCGGGAATCGGTCCCATCACGCGCTTTGATGCGTCCGGTTATCCCTGCCAAATTGCGGCCGAGGTGAAGGACTTCGACCCGGCCGATCACATCGAAAAAAAAGAAATCAAGAAAATGGATACGTTCATCCAGTACGCCATGGCCGCAAGCCGGGAGGCGGTGGATGACGCGGGACTCACGATCACACCCGACGTGGCTGAACGGGTCGGGGTCTATATCGGAGCGGGCATCGGCGGACTGCCGGCCATTGAGCAGTATCACAAGGTGCTCCAGGACAAGGGGCCGGGGCGCGTCAGCCCGTTCTTCATCCCGATGGTCATCGTCAATTTGGCCTCGGGTCAGGTGGCGATCCGGTTTGGAGCCAAGGGCCCCAATTCGTGTGCCGTGACGGCTTGTGCCACGGGGAATCACTGCATCGGAGATGCCTGCCGGATTATTCAACGCGGGGAAGCGGATGTCATGTTGGCCGGCGGGACCGAATCCACGATTTGCCCGTTGGCCCTTGCGGGGTTCGCCGCGGCCAAAGCGTTATCGCGTCGCAACGACGACCCGCAACGGGCGAGTCGTCCGTTTGATCGTGACCGGGATGGATTCGTCATCGGAGAGGGCGCGGGCGTGCTGGTGTTGGAAGAATTGGAGTACGCGCAAAAGCGCGGAGCCAAAATCTACGGAGAACTGGCCGGCTACGCCATGACCAGTGACGCCTATCACATCACCGCGCCTCCGGATGACGGCGCCGGTGCCGTGGATTGCATCGAGAAAGCCATTCGTGACGCGGGGATCCCAAAGACCTCGATTGGGTACGTGAACGCACATGCGACCTCGACCTTTGCGGATAAAGTCGAAACGCAGGCGATCAAGACCGTCTTCGGGGACCACGCTGCCACATTGCCGGTGAGTTCCACGAAATCCATGCTCGGCCATTTGTTGGGAGCGGCCGGGGGGGTTGAAGCCGTGGTGACCACCCTGGCGCTGCATCATGGTCTGTTGCCGCCGACGATCAACCTGGAGAATCCTGATCCCGAGTGTGATCTCGATTATATACCCGGGCAGGCCCGTCAGGTTCCCATCGACGCCGCGCTGTCGAATGCCTTTGGCTTTGGCGGAGTGAATGCCTGCCTGGTCATCAAGTCCACACGAGGGAGCCGGGAAGTATAGGTGCTTTCGACGTCGGCCGGACCCGACCATCAGAAAAGAGTTCGAAGGTGTCTGAGGAGGCGCATCAACGACTTCCGTATGAGTTTCGCGACCTCGCGTTATTGAAAGAGGCGTTGACGCATCGTTCCCACCTTCAAGAGAAACCCGCTTCGGAGGACAAACAGAATGAACGCCTCGAGTTTTTAGGCGATGCGGTATTGGGGTTGATCATGAGTGAGTATGTGGCGGAAACCTTTCCCGAGTCGGCTGAAGGGGATTTGTCACAAATCCGGGCCCGGCTTGTAGGACGGCCCGCGCTGGCGGAAGCCGCGCGGAGCTTGCGGCTCGGCGACATGCTCCGTCTGGGTCGCGGAGAAGAACGCACCAAGGGCAGAGACAAGGCGTCCCTTTTGGCAAATGCGTTGGAGGCGGTGATTGGGGCCGTGTATATGGATGGCGGACTGACCGCGGCCAGGACGTTTACGTTGCAGGTCCTGGACGCGCAACTCAAAGCCTTGCATCAGGAGGATCTTGCGGGGTTCAGGCGGGACTATAAAAGTCAATTGCAGGAATGGTGTCAACGCCACCTGCATGTGCTGCCCGTGTATGCCGTGATCGAAGAATCGGGACCTGATCATCAAAAAACATTTGAGGTCACGGTGGCGATTGAACAACAATGTCATGGAAGCGGGAAGGGGCATAGCAAGAAAGTAGCGGAACAGCACGCGGCCAGACAGGCACTCGAACAACTTCAGGCTGCGAGTGACGAGGGTCAGGGTTTCACGGATCGCATCTGAGAACAAAACACAATTGGGAGGATGAAGGAATGATCGGATTACGTGCGGTAAGAAAAGTCCTGTGGGTCATGGGAGTCGTGGTGTTCCTGGCGGGAGTCACCGGGGAACGTGTCCTGGCTGGGAATCCGCAGGCGCTGCCGGTCGCGGAGGGCAAGGCGCCTCGAGCGGTCATCACCACCAAGTTTGGTCAAATGGAATTGGTGTTTTTCCCGGAGTTGGCGCCCAAGCACGTGGAAAGTTTTTTGAATTTGGCGAAAAAAGGATTTTATAACGGGACGATCTTTCACAGGGTGATTCCCGGCTTCATGATTCAAGGCGGCGATCCCAACACCAAAGATCCAAGCAAGCGACATCTCTACGGCATGGGAGGCCCCGGCTATACCGTGCCGGCCGAGTTCAACCGGATTTCGCATGAGCGGGGCATCCTGTCCGCAGCCCGGTCGGCGGATCCCAATAGCGCCGGCTCACAATTTTTCATCGTGGTAGACAAAGCCTCGTTTCTGGACGGCCAGTATACGGTATTTGGCGAGGTGGTGAGTGGCATGGAGGTGGCAGACAAAATTGTCAGTCAACCTCGGGATTCGAAAGACAATCCCTTGGAACGGATTGAAATAACCGTCGAGGTGAAATAAGGCGAGCATCGGGCCGGTGCTTAGCCGAGAGTACTTGGCTGATCTTTCATGGGGGCGCTGCCCGGAAGGATGATGCGTCCGGCGGTCGTGCCGAGTTTGGTCAGCTTTTCGGCCACGTCGGGGTGACGGCTTTTGAGGAACCCGATCAGCCCGCTGAGAAAGCGATTGGACCGAAGCCCGGTTCCCGAAAATTCGGAAATAAACGTCAGGCCGCGATCCAGCACCTCACTCACAAGTTGGGCGTCGGGCTTTTCTCCCTCCATGAAGGCGTCGTATTCTTTCTTGAGGGCTTCGGTAAAAGGAGGGGCCATCCCCTCAGGCACGTGGATCGGGCTGAAGGAGCGACGCAACGCTTGGATGGCCGCGATGACCTCTCCATCCTGCGCGTCGCTCTTCGCATGAAAATGTTTGAACGTCACGGCTTCGAGAAAGTAAAACATCTCGGCGGCTTTGTCTCCGGATTGGTCAAGCAGGTCCCTATAGAACGCGCGGCGTTCCTGTTCAAACTGGTCCCCGACGCGTTTTTGTTGATATTCCACGTTCGTATCCAGGTACACGCAATCGGCATGGCACGCAATACTGACGATGCGGTGCGTCCCACAGCATTGGCTGCAAATGGCGCCGCTTAACGCCGGGCAGGGACGCTTGCCTTTTCGTTCCTGGCAGTAGATGCATTTGCTCACTGTTTCTCGTCTCCTTCCAACCACCCCAGCCCGTAATCGGAGAGCGTCCGCTTGCGCTTCCGTGGCTTGCCGGTATTGGTCGGCTGTTCCAAGCCGTTGATCTCGGCCCCATCGGCGTACAAATAGGGGACCAGGATCATATGCTTCCGGCGGTCGATTTTGACGCAAGACGGTGAGATCAGGAACTCGGCAATGACTTGCATGGAACGGTCCGGCTGGACCCGCCAGATCTTGCCCGCGGTCATGTCGGACAGGTACAGGCTGCCGAACCGATCAAAATCGAGCCCGCTTAAATTGCGAAACCTGCCGGTAAAGAACGAATTGGAAATGACCTCGGTTAAAGTGCGGTCTTCCGCAATTTCCATCACGGTCCCGTTGTCGAGGCTGGCGATCCAGAGCCGGCCCGACCTCGGGTGAACGGCCAGTCCGCGCGGCGACGCCAAATCCTCGTGTTGAAGATAGAGGGACACCTCGAAATCGTGTTGAGGGTCGATCCGGTACACGGCGTTCCCGGCCGTGTCCAGGACGTAGAGTTGCCCGCGGCCGTCGGCAATCAGATCCGTCAACGCCTCCACGTGAAACGGGTGCAGGGACACGGTCACCGTGGGTTCGCCGGATTGAGCGTGAAAGCCGCGGATCACGGTGATATCGGCCACGTAGAGGGTGTCCCCGGCGATCCCCATGCCATGGGGGGAATGCAGGATCACGTCGCCACGGCCGCCTTGAATGAAATGCCGGTCCAGCAGGTTGCCGTCCTGATCGAGTTTCGAGATGTATCCGTTATTGTCGGTCGTGCCGGGTTCGCCATTGGCGTTGGCGATGAAATAGCTCTCACCCGAAGGATGAGCGATAAAGGACTGTGGGCTGCTCAACTGGCTGATGGGATTGCCCAACGCCGGCAAAGGCCACCAACCAAGAAGCAGAACCACGGCGAGGGCGCGAAGCAACGTCCGAAAAGAGCACGGTTGCCGAGAATCCTTCACTCCCTCTCCCTCTGGGAGAGGGTTGGGGTGAGGGAGATATTGGCAGGCAAAAAGGTGACTCACAGCGGCATGCTACGGCACCCCTTGGGGGGTGTCAAGGCAGTGGATCAGCCACCATCCTTGCGCTTCTCCTGACATCGCAGATCAATCGACCGGAAGGCATTAATCCCAATTCTCCAACAGGTTGTGAAACGGTTCGGTGTCCTTCCAGCGATAGGTGTCGAAGTCGCGGCGGTCCGTGGAGAGGATGCGACCTTCTCCGAGTTGAGTCGCCGTGAGGACAAGCGAGGCGTCTGCCAAATCCATCGGCAGACGCGCGTATTGTTCCATCAACGCACGGACCGCGCCGAGATGTTCCTGCCCGATCTCATGGATACTCACGTTTCTCGCAACTTGCTCAACGAAGCGCAACTCCGCTTGCACGCCCAGTCGCGTGAGCATCAGGTAGCAGGTTTCGGTCACGACCGGCCACGTGACGACGAGCGTTTCGTCGAGGCGCCGGCTGGCCGTGACTGCGGCCTCATGCCAGCGGTCCCGGGCATTGGCTAACGCAAGCCAGTAACCGGTATCAGTCAGCACCATGTTTGTTTTCGAGATCCCGTGTCAGATACTGCTTGTATCGGCTGGCCAGGTCTTCCGGGCCTTCGGCGCAACCCACGAAATCGCTCGACAACAAGGCATCGAGTTTTTCCCGTGACCGCCCGGCCTGTTGCCGATGCAAAAGATCTATGGCGCGCTTCACGATTTCGCTCACGCCGAGTCGCGTCAGTGAGCGGAGTTGCTTCAGTTTTTCAGCGCGGACATCATCCAGTCTGGCATTGATTCGCATCAGCGACCTCCTGCAGGGAAACCCATTCTAACATGTATGACAGCGTCATACAATATTGGGTAAGGCTGGAGCCTCCGTTGTCCGGAGCAGTCAAGATCATGCGCTTGATGGATAGGTTCTGAACGAAGCCGGCGGAGCGCCTGACCTCCGGGTTCCTCAATTGACGGGAATTTTTCAGCCCTGTTATCGTAGCGTGACGCATAA
Organism: Nitrospirales bacterium; assembly: GCA_965204965.1. GTDB lineage: Bacteria > Nitrospirota > Nitrospiria > Nitrospirales > UBA8639 > Bin75. The sequence continues at coordinate 154,383 of OZ242026.1, forward strand.
ATGGTTCCCTTCCACGTTAAGGAGGACGATGTGGCGGCTCAACTCATTGATGGGAAAAGTTTGGCACAGGATATTCGGGACGGCATTGGCCGGGACGTGCGAGCGCTTGAAGTTCAAACCGGCGTTCGCCCGGGTTTGGCCGTGGTGTTGGTCGGCGATGACCCGGCCTCCGCGGTCTACGTTCGCAATAAAAAGAAGGCCTGCGACACCGCCGGCCTGTACGTGGCTGACCATCATTTGTCCGCGGAGACCAGCCAAGCAGAGTTGTTGACCCTCGTTGACCGGTTGAACGCGGACCCCAAGATCCACGGAATTCTGGTGCAGCTTCCCTTGCCGGCGCATATTGAGGGGGAGGCCGTGCTCAATGCCATCGCCCCCGACAAGGACGTCGATGGCTTTCATCCATACAACATCGGCCGGTTGGTCGCGGGGGAGCCCGTGTTTGTTCCGTGTACGCCCAAAGGGGTGCTCCGCATGATCGAATCCACCGGCGAACCCATCGCCGGGAAGAAGGCCGTCGTGGTCGGGCGCAGCAACATCGTGGGGAAGCCCGTGGCCATGCTTCTCCTGCATCAGCATGCCACCGTGACCATGTGTCATTCCCGGACCAAGGACCTGCCCGCGGTCTGCCGGGAAGCAGACATTCTGGTGGCAGCGATCGGCAAACCCCGGTTCGTCACACGCGACATGGTGAAGGAGGGGGCCATCGTCCTCGACGTGGGCATCAATCGACTCGATGACGGCCGGTTGGCCGGCGACGTGGATTTCGAGCCGGTGCGTGAACGCGCCGGATGGATTTCCCCCGTGCCCGGAGGCGTGGGACCCATGACCATTGCCATGTTATTGGCGAACACGTTGGAAGGAGCCAGGCGAACGGCTGCTTGAAGGGAGCCGTTTTGATCCACGCCATGACGCCCCGCACGTTGCAACACACATTGGCCCAAGGCCGGTTTGCCGTGACCGTCGAGTTGAACCCCCCGAAGGGGACGGACGTGTCGGAATTGCTTGAAACCGCCAAGTCCTTGAGCGGTCACGTGCATGGGATCAACGTGCTCGATAATGCCGCCGCGGTCATGCGCGTGAGTCCGGTGGCCGTGGCCCGTCTCCTGTATGAACAGGGGCATGATCCCGTGCTCCAACTCACTTGCCGGGACCGGAACCGGCTCTGCCTGCAATCGGATCTCCTGGGCGCGCACGTGCTCGGGATCCGGAACGTGCTGTGCCTGACCGGCGACAGCCCGGGCGCCGGCGATCACAAGAATGCCAAGCCGGTGTTCGACCTGGATACCGTGCAGCTCATGCACGCGGTGAGCGAACTCAATGAGGGACGGGATCTGGCCGGCAACGCGTTGGACGGACGGACCGCGTTCTTTATCGGTGGAGCCGCGGCCCCCGGCGCCGAATCCGCCGAACTCCTGCATAAAAAATTTGAGGCCAAGGTCAACGCCGGCGCGGATTTTTTTCAGACGCAACCCGTCTTTTCGGCGAAGGTGATCCAACCTTTCATGGAGGTAGTAGGTCCCTATTCCCGCAAAGTGTTAGCCGGGGTCCTGGTACTCCGGTCGGTAAAAATGGCAGAATACGTGAACGAGCACGTGCCGGGTATCGACGTGCCCGACGAGATCCTGCAGGAACTGCGGAACGCCGGAGACACGCATGTATCCGAAGCCGGGCTTGAAATTGCGGTGCGAACCATTCGCGCCGTTCGTCCGTTCTGTGACGGCGTGCACCTCATGGCTGGCAAGCTGGCGCATCGCCTGCCCGAGATTATCCGAAAGGCCGAGTTGAACTGATGACGGTCCCCGAATTTCAAAGCCAAAAGGGAAAGAAAAAACTGGTGGTCGTGACGGCCTACGATGCGCTGTTCACCCGCATCATCGAACAGGCCGGCATCGACGTCATTCTGGTCGGTGATTCGCTGGGTGTCGTGGTCCAGGGCAAACCGGACACGTTGTCGGTCACCATGGACGACATGGTGTATCACACCCGGCTGGTGGCGCAAAGCCGTCAGCAGGCCCTGGTCATCGCGGATATGCCGTTCATGAGTTACCAGGTCAGCGAGGAACGGGCGATTCACAATGCGGGTCGCTTGATCCAGGCGGGAGCCATGGCCGTCAAATTGGAGGGAGGCGGCGCCATGGTGGACCGGGTCCGCGCCCTGACCACCGTGGACATCCCGGTGATGGGTCATCTTGGCATGATGCCGCAATCCGTGAACCGCTACGGCGGCTACAAAGTGCAAGGCCGAGAAGCCACCCAAGCCGACGCGTTGCTCAACGATGCCAAGGCGCTGGAAGCCGCCGGGGCGTTTGCCCTGGTTCTGGAGGCGGTGCCGGCCACCGTGGCGCAAACCATCACCCAAGAGGTCTCCATCCCCACCATCGGGATCGGCGCTGGCCTCCACTGCGACGGCCAGGTGTTGGTCCTGTATGACCTGCTCGGCCTGTTCGACGAGTTCGTGCCGAAATTCGTCAAGCCTTATGCCCACCTCAAAGCCGACGCCCTCCAGGCCCTGCGGCGTTTCAAGGAAGAGGTGGAGTGCCGGAAGTTCCCCACCGATCAGGAAAGCTATCAGTAAATTCAATTAAACGGTTTTTGGTCGGTCGGTGCCCGGCCTGCAGGTTGCCTCATGCGGTCATGTGCGCACGAGTCTGCGTGGCCCACCAATGCCCATCCGCGCTATTGACAAATAATGAAGGGGACCCTAGGATCGTTCGATGGGCTCTGGCATCAGGTTGGCCGGGCCCTTTTTTTGTGACTATTTTCCGGAAAAGGCTGGATACATGGGAAATTTGGTGGTCATTGGCTCCCAGTGGGGGGATGAAGGCAAGGGAAAAATCGTCGATATCCTGGCTCGGGAGGCGGATCTGATCGTGCGCTTCCAAGGCGGTTCCAATGCCGGGCATACGGTCGTCACGAAGAAAGGCACGTTCGTCTTTCACTTGATTCCATCCGGAATCCTGTCCAGGGGAAAACAGTGTGTCTTGAGCAACGGCGTGGTGATCGACCCGGGGGCCTTGATCGAAGAACTGGATCAATTGGCGGCCCAGGGCATCAAGGTGGGGCGGAATTTTGCCATCAGCCAGCGCGCGCATCTGATCATGCCGTATCATAAGGCTATCGACAAAGCCGCGGAAAAGGCCAAGGGTGCTCGCCGGATCGGGACCACCGGCAAAGGAATCGGTCCGGCCTACGTGGACAAAATGGCGCGCATCGGGATTCGGATGGGAGACCTGCTTAATCCCGAAGGGTTTCGGGACAAAGTGGAACGGAGTTTGGTCGAAATCAACAGTTTTCTCCGGCACGTCTACGGCGTGCGCGTGTTTCAGGCCGACCGGATTTGCGAAGAATATCTGGCCTATGCCCGACGATTGGCTCCGTACATGACGGATGATTCTTTGCTGATCCATAAGGCCATGGAAAGCGGCCGGCGCGTGCTCTTTGAAGGGGCCCAGGGGACGCACCTGGACGTGGATCTGGGGACGTATCCTTTTGTGACGTCCTCCAATGCCTGTGCCGGTGGCGCATGTACCGGAGGAGGAGTGGGCCCGACAAGAATCGACGCGGTGCTGGGCGTCACCAAAGCCTATACCACGCGCGTGGGCAGCGGGCCGTTTCCCACGGAGTTGTCCGATGACGTGGGCAGTGGGTTACAGGAACGCGGGCAGGAATTCGGCGCGACCACGGGCCGGGCCCGTCGGTGTGGATGGTTGGACGCGGTGCTGTTGCGCTACGCGGTCCGGGTGAATGGCTGCACGTCGCTGGCGGTGACGAAACTGGACGTGTTGGATGGGGCGCCGGAACTCAAAATTGCGGTCGGGTATCGTCATCAGGGCAAACTGCATCGTGAGATGCCCGTCGATTCGCGTATCCTCGCGCAGTGCGAACCCGTGTATGAAGTACTCCCGGGATGGAGAGGGACGACGACCGGCGCGACGTCCTATAAGACGTTGCCGGTTGAAGCCAAGCGGTATTTGAGGCGCATCGAGGCTCTCACGTCCTGCCCGATCGACATCGTCTCAACGGGCTCTCATCGGGAACATACGATCATGCTGAAGAATCCCATGGCGCAGACGCGCCCTCGGCGCAAACTTTCCCAAGTCAGTGCCTGATAGTGCTGGCTCCACAGTTGCTCTCGTGGCGGCTCCGGCGTTTGACAACCTCGGGACCGGTTGTTAGCATCCGGTGCGGGTGAGCCGCTAGCTCAGTTGGCAGAGCATCGCCCTTTTAAGGCGAGGGCCCTCGGTTCGAGCCCGAGGCGGCTCACCATTTATCAGTGAACGATTGCAGGTCTTTCTCGTTATTGGGCACTTTGCCACTTCCGTTTTTTCTCTTCCCCTCTCCCCTCATTGTTGCCGGAAAACGGGGGGCTTGCGTTTTTGACCAATTATGACTACCTTATGGTCATGAAACATATCCGCATTGCTGAGTTGAAAAGCCGTTTGAGTGAGCACCTTCGTCACGTTCGCGGGGGGCGGACGCTCACGGTGCTCGATCGTCACACGCCGATCGCGCAGATCGTGCCCTGTGGAGACCCTAACGCCTCGCTTAGTGTCCGAGGTCCGCTCACGGGGGCCCCGAAATTGCAACGGGTTCCTTTGCCCCCTCCTCTCAGACTGCGAAAGGATATCGTCAGTCTCCTCTTGCAAGAGCGCGAGTCTGAGCGGTGATCGCCTATCTGGACTCTTCTGTTCTTCTCCGGGTCATCCTGGGCCAACGAAACGCGGTCAAAGAATGGGGGGCCATCGAACGGGGTATTGCGTCGGCCTTGGTCGAGGTCGAATGTTTGCGCACGTTGGACCGATTGCGGGTGCGTGAGCGACTATCGGATGAAGCGATTGCGTTAAGAAGAGAAGCCGTGTTTCGCTTGCTGGAATCCATGGAGATCATTGATCTGACCCGTCCGATTCTGACGCGGGCCTCACAACCGCTTCCCACCGCGCTGGGAACCCTCGACGCCATTCATTTAGCCACGGCGCTGTTGTGGAGAGAAGGAAGGCAGGAAGACCTGGTGATAGCGACCCATGATGCCGCATTAGCCATTGCCGCCAGAGCCAGCGGGTTCCACGCGGTCGGGACGCCCTGAAGGACGACGCCTCGCTTGCCTTCGGTCAGGGAGAAATGCTAAGGTCTTGACAGTAAAGTGGGCGGAAGCCCACTTTTTTTTGCATTGCTGTTCTCCTGGAAAGCATCCCGGAAGGCGTGGAATTTCGGAAATGAACGGGCTGGAGAGCCAAGTCCAGCGTATCGCCGAGCCGATTGCCAAGGCCCTCCGCCTTGACATTGTCGACATCGAGTGTCACGGCAAGGGAGCCAAAACCATCGTGCGGGTGTTCGTGGAGAAAGAGGGAGGCATCGGGATTCAGGATTGTGAACAGCTTCACCATTCGCTCGGGCGAGCGCTTGACGTGGCCGATCCGGTTCCGCACACCTATCGTCTCGAGGTGTCATCTCCGGGTCTCGATCGCCCGCTGAAACAGCGAAAGGACTATGATCAGGCGGTCGGACTGAACATTCGAGTCAAGGTCCATGCCCCCGTTCAGGGGAAGGGAATGGTGATCGGTCAGTTGACCGAGGTCGATGACCGAGGCATTACTCTGCAGGTACCGTTGCGAAAATCGAGGATGTCGCGACAGGTGGTTCTTGAATGGGATGCCGTCGCCCAGGCTAAACGCGAAATCGAATGGTAACGGAGGGCTTGAAAGAGGGTGAAGCAGTCGAGTCTGAGCCGATTACGGATCAGCACGAAGAGGGGCGGTTATGAAGCGTGAATTGATGGCAGTCATCGAACAAGTGGGGCGCGAAAAAGGTATTGATAAACATCGGGTGCTTGCGGCCGTGGAATCTGCGCTGCTGACCGCGGCGAAGAAACGGTATGGCAACAACGAGAATATTCAGGTCCAAATCGATCCGGAAACCGGGGACATTTCCATCGTGTCCTTGAAGACCATTGCGGATCAGATCACCGATGCCAATGCCCAGATTTCTCTGGAGGAAGCGCGGTCCATTGATGGCGAAGCTGAATTGGGCGATGAAATCGGCTCGCTCATCGAGGTCGAGGAATTCGGGCGGATCGCGGCGCAGGCGGCGAAACAGGTGATCTGTCAAAAAGTCCGGGAAGCCACGTGGGAGGCGGTCGAAAGGGAATACTCCAAGCGCGAGGGAGAATTGGTGCACGGCATCATCCTTGGGCAGGAACGCCGGAACTACCTGGTGGAAATCGGAAAGACCGAAGCCGTCTTACCCGTTCACGAACAAATTCCCCGTGAGGTTCACCGTCGAGGGGACCGCGTTCGGGCGTTGTTGTTGGAAGTGCGCCGGACCCCGAAAGACGTCCAGGTGATTCTGTCCCGAGCCCACCCGCAGTTCGTGGTCCGGCTCTTTCAATTGGAGGTGCCGGAGGTCACGGAAAAAATTCTGGAAATTAAAGGGGTCGTGCGTGAACCCGGGGATCGGACCAAGATCGCGGTGTTCTCCAAGGATAAAGCCGTGGACCCGGTCGGCGCCTGCGTGGGGATTAAGGGTTCCCGTGTCCAGGCCATCGTGCGGGAACTCAAGGGAGAAAAGATCGACATCATCCCGTGGACCACGGACCCCCGCGTGTTTATCGGCGAAGCGTTGAACCCGGCCTCCATCGAGAAAGTCGGCATCGACGAGGAGAAAAAGGCAGCCCTGGTTGTGGTGGCGGATTCGCAATTGTCGCTGGCCATCGGGAAAAACGGGCAAAACGTCCGGCTCGCCGCCAAATTGACGGGATGGAAAATCGACATCATCAGCGTCAGTGAGTATGAAAAAGAAAAACTCGAGCGGGAACGGGAAATCAAGGCCGCCTTGGCCGAGGAAACCGCGGCGCAACTGGAACAGGAGACCGGCACCGAAAAGCCGTCGTCGACTACGGCGGGTGACGGGGAAACGGATGAACCGCTCAAGGTGGCGTCCGGAGAGACGGTTGAATCCGGGGAGGCGTCCGCGTAACGAATCACGATGCGAGTTTACGAATTAGCCAAAAAGCTGGAGAAGGAAAGCAAGGTCCTGATTGCCGAACTGAGCAAATTGGGTATTGCGGTTTCCTCCCACAGCAATACCTTGAGTGAGGAGGACCTCCAGAAAGCCTTGAAAGCGCTTTCGGGCAAGGCGGCCCCGCAGACACCGGTACGGAAGAAGGCAACCGGATCGTACAAACCCGGCAAAACCGCGAAAAAACCGTCGGCTTCGCCCGCCAAGGCACGTAGCCAAACCGCTCGGGAAAAGGAAAAGGCTGCGGAAGAGGAAGTTCGTAAACCCGAGAAGAAACACATTTTAATCAAGCGACGAAAAGTAGAAGTTGTTCCTCCTTCCGACCCCGAGACCGTGGCAGAAGAAGCGTCTCCGGGAGACGGCATCAGCTCCGTGATCGCCAAGAGCGAACCCGTGGACCCGGTGCCCGTGATCGATGAGCCCCCGGAAGTTGCAGCCGTTAATCAGGCATTGGCTCCAGAAGCGACGCTTCCCGACGTCGGACCGTCGAGCGAAGACAAAGCCTCGCCCGTGGCTGTCGGTGAGCCGGCCGCACCACAACCTGAACAAACGGTTGACGAGCCCAGGAAAATCAAAGAAGAGGAGAAACCGAAAAAAAATCGGAAAGCCGGGAAACCGCGTGATTCAGACCTCTTTGCCGAGATCTATGAAGATGCCGCTCGCTGGCAGGATCTTCGTCCCCTTCCTACCCTCAGACGGGAAGAACGCACTCGCCACGTCCCTTCGGCCACGCCGACCGAAATCACGAAACCCAGACGAAAAACCGTCAAACTGTCGTCGGGCATCACGGTGAAGGAGTTTGCGGAACATCTGGGGATCCGGGCGGCGGACGTGATCCGCAAGTTAATGGAAGTCGGTGTCGGTCTGACGCTGAATCAACCCATGGATTTGGAAGCCGGTGCGCTGATTGCCGAAGGACTCGGGATTCAGGTTGAGATTCAGACGGAAAAAGAAGGTGAAGCATTGTTGGAAGAAATGCTTGAGCCGACGACCGAGTCACAATTTGCGCCCCGGGCTCCGGTGGTGACCATTATGGGGCACGTGGATCATGGGAAAACGTCGTTGCTCGATGCGATCCGTCAAACGAAGGTCACGCAACAGGAAGCCGGGGGCATCACGCAACATATCGGCGCCTATTCCGTGCAGGTGGGGGAGAAAAGCGTCACCTTTTTGGATACCCCCGGTCACGAAGCGTTTACGGCCATGAGAGCACGCGGGGCACAAGTCACCGATATCGTGGTCCTGGTCGTGGCCGCGGACGACGGCGTCATGCCGCAAACCCTCGAGGCCGCCAATCACGCGCAGGCTGCCGGAGTGCCCATCGTGGTGGCCGTCAACAAGATCGATAAACCCGGAGCCAATCCGGATCGAATCAAGCAGAGCCTGTCGGAACAGGGCCTCGTTCCCGAATCCTGGGGCGGACAGACGATCTACGTGGAAGTGTCGGCGAAAGAAAAACAGGGGTTGGACACGTTATTGGAGATGTTGTTGCTGCAAGCCGAGGTCATGGAGTTGAAGACGGACATGACCCAACCCACGAAGGGGGTCGTGTTGGAGGCCAAGTTGGATCGAGGGCGTGGCCCTGTCGCCACCGTCCTTGTCCAAAGCGGAACCTTGAAGGTCGGAGACGCGTACGTGGTGGGGGCGACCAGCGGCCGTGTCCGCGCACTGGTGTCGCACGACGGGAAGAAAATCCGTGAGGCCGGGGCCTCGACCCTCGTGGAGGCGATTGGTTTGTTGGGGTTGCCGTCGGCAGGCGATCAATTAGTCGTCGTGAAAGATGAGCGAGTGGCCCGGGAGATCGCCGAGTCCCGGCATCAAAAGCGGCGTACGGCGGAGCTTGGGACGGGCCCCGGCCGGCTCACGTTGGACGCCTTGTTTGCCCAAGGTCAGGAGTTGGACAGAAAAGAACTGGCGGTGTTAGTGAAAGCGGATGCCCAAGGGTCAGTCGGGGCTTTATGCGAATCGATCGCCAAGATTTCCTCCGAGAGCGTCAAGGTGCAGATTATTCATCGGGGCGTGGGAGGCATCACCGAATCGGACGTGTTGCTGGCGTCCGCGTCGAAGGCGCTGGTGGTTGGCTTTCACATTCGTCCGGACCCGAAAGCCACGGCGCTCGCCGAACGCGAGGGCGTGGAAGTCCGGCTCCATACCGTCATCTACAACGCGATCGCCGACGTCAAAGCCGCGGCCGAGGGTTTGCTGGACCCGACCTTCACGGAACGCGTGTTGGGACGGGCAGAGGTTCGACAGGTCTTTTCGATCCCCAAAGTCGGTTCGATTGGAGGCTGTTACGTCACGAACGGGCATATTGCCCGCGCGAGTGAGGGCGTTCGCTTGTTGCGGGACAGTGTGGTCGTCTATGAAGGGAAATTGGGCTCATTGCGGCGCTTTAAAGACGACGTGCGGGAAGTGCAGCAGGGGTATGAATGCGGGATCGGTATTGAAAACTTCAATGATATTAAAGCCGGCGACGTGATTGAAGCGTACGTCTTTGATAAAGAGACGGCTAAACTGTAATCCTGTGGCATGGCCGGCTTGAGTCATGGGTGTCGCGCGTTGTGCTGAAAACCGATGGTGGTTGGAGTTTGTCGGATAGAATTGCATTTTCCCGAAGGGCATTCGCTGAAATCGAAGCGTCAGATTCTGTCCAGCCTCAAAGCGCGTCTGTGCCGGACGTTCAAAGTGTCGGTGGCCGAACTTGGCGATCATGATCTGTGGCAACGGTCCGTGTTGGGCATTGCCTGTATTGCAAATGAATCGAGTCACGTGAATCGGGTGCTCGATCAAGCGATCAATATGATTCGGGCCACTCCGACGTTGGAGCTGCTCGATTTTCGCATCGAACTCTTGTAGGGCGGGAAGAAGCGCGAGTGTCGTGTCGAAACCGGCGTATAAGCGATCGGTCAGGGTGGCTGATCAAATCAGAATGGAGGTCGCGGACATTCTTGCCAGAAAATGCAAGGATCCCCGGCTCCGGTTTGTGACGGTCACCGACGTGGAGATGAACAACGATCTGCGGAAAGCCTACGTCTACGTGTCCTTGCTGGGGAACGACGTCGAAACGGACACCGTCGGCAGGATTCTCGACAATGCGTCCGGTTTCGTTCGGTTGGAATTGGGCCGGCGCTTGGAGTTGCGCTATACGCCGGAAGTCTCATTTTGGTTCGACTCGAGCGGCTCACGAGCGGACAAGATCGACCGGCTTCTTGATACCGTACTTCCTGAGGATGAATCGGGGCGCACGGGAACCGGTTGGGGCGAATCCGGTGACGAGGGCCGGGCATGATGGCGGAATGCCTCGATAGCCGTCCTTCAGACAGGGTGGCATCGGTTGTGCCGCACGGCGTCCTGAACGTGTCGAAGCCCGCCGGGTGGACGTCGCACGACGTCGTGGCCAAAGTTCGCCGCCTTCTCCAGGTCCGAAAGGTCGGGCACGCGGGGACCTTGGACCCCGAAGCCGTTGGCGTGCTTCCCGTCCTGCTGGGGAAAGGGACGAGACTCTCGGCCTTTCTGCTGCATTGGGACAAGGAATACGAGGCCGTCTTGCGTCTGGGGCAGGAGACCACGACTCAAGACGCCGCGGGCGCGATCGTGCGGGAGTGTTCCGTCACAGAGCTTCGCCCCGAGACCGTTCATGAGGCTGTTGCGCAATTTTGCGGTGAACAGCAGCAGGTCCCGCCTATGTATTCGGCGGTCAAAATCGGAGGACAGCCGCTGTATAAAGCGGCTCGTGCAGGCAAGACCGTTGAGCGTCAGGCGCGGCCCGTGACCATTTATCGCATTGAAGTCCGGACGTTGTCCTTGCCTTACGTCACGCTTCGCGTTTGCTGTTCCAAGGGCACGTACGTTCGCACGTTATGCGCGGATATCGGCCGGGTACTGGGTGTGGGGGGGCATCTGAGTCAACTGACTCGCAGTCGAGTGGGACCGTTTCACCTCGACCAGGCATGGCCGCTTGATGACATCGGACGTGTCGATGACCTGTTCGAGCGCCCGGGGGTGTTCTTGAGTCTCGACGAAGCATTGGCCGACCTTCCGGCCGTGGTCGTTGAGCCCGCCGTGGTCGAGAAGGTCTTGAATGGCGCGCCCGTTTCGGACGCGGCCCTATGGTCGGAGGATCATCCGGAGAAGTCCGTGGAGACGTTGATTCGGGTGAAAGACGATAGGGGGCGATTACTGGCCCTGGGCAAATGGGCCCCATCGACGTCTGATGGACCAAAACATCAATTACGGATGGTCAAAGTGTTTGCGGAGTCGTAACTCCCGTTTCATGAAACGAAAACACTGAAAGAAGGAAAAAGGAGGCTGGTATGGCAGCGGTCAAGCAAGCAAAATCGGATATCGTGCAGCAACATCGCGCACATGAACGGGATACGGGTTCGTCGGAGGTGCAGGTTGCCTTGTTGACGAATCGCATCACCTATTTGACCGACCATTTGCGCACGCATAAAAAGGATCATCATTCGCGACACGGATTACTGAAAATGGTGAGCCTGCGCCGGCGTTTGTTGGATTATCTGCATCGAAAAGACGTCGGCCGCTATCGCGCCCTGCTCGGGAAATTAGGGCTGCGGAAATAGTCACCCGTTTCAATGGGGTGTCACGAAGGCTGGAAGGAAAGAAGACAAGAAGGCAAAAAGGAGAGAGGTACATGCTGCAAGTAGTTGAACTGGAGATAGCAGGACGCAATCTGCGATTGGAGACGGGTCGGATGGCCAAGTTGGCCGATGGGGCCGTGTTGGCCTCGTATGGTGATACCATGGTTTTGGCGACGGCAGTGGCGTCCAAAACATTGAAGCCGGATATAGATTTTTTGCCGCTCACGGTGAATTATCAGGAAAAGGCCTATTCGGCCGGAAAAATTCCGGGGGGGTATTTCAAGCGGGAAGGCGCTCCGTCGGAAAAAGAAACCCTGACGAGCCGGCTCATCGACCGGCCGATTCGCCCCTTGATCCCGAAGGGGTTTGCCTATGAGACGCAAGTCATCGCGTCGGTGCTCTCGGTCGATCAATCGATGACCTCGGAAGTCGTCGGGATCACTGTGGCATCAGCCGCGCTCGCGATCTCGGATATTCCCTTTGGAGACCCATTAGCCGGAGTCAGAATCGGACACGTCAACGGCCAATTCGTGGTCAACCCCAATATGCAGGAAATTCAGAACGGTGAACTTGATTTGGTTGTCGCCGGTACTGCGGACGCGATCATGATGGTGGAATCCGGGGCGAATGGGTTGTCCGAATCCATATTACTGGATGCGCTGGCGTTAGCCCATTCGGAAATCAAGAAGATCGTGGCGAAAATCGTCGAGTTGCAAGCGCTGGTGGGGCGGACCAAGCGGGTCGTGCCGGTTGAACCGGTCAGTGAAGAGTTGGAAGGACAGGTGCGCGAATTGGTGGCCGGCCCGATTCGAGAGGCCGTGCTCATCGCGAATAAGAACGACCGGCAAGAACGGTTGGACCAGGTTCTGGCCGACGCGGTTGACAAGCTGGGTGAAGAGGATCAGGTGCGTTGCCGGCAAGTCAAAGCGGTCTATCATGATTTGGAATATCATGAAGTCCGGGACATGATTCTGGAAAAGAAAGTCCGCGCCGATGGCCGGGGCCCTGCCGATATCCGGCCCATTACGTGCGAAACGAGTCTGTTGCCGCGCACGCACGGCTCGGCCCTGTTCACCAGAGGGGAAACCCAAAGCCTGGCTGTGGTCACGCTGGGGACCTCGGACGATGAGCAACGTATCGATGCGCTCGAAGGGGAGTATTTCCGCAACTTTATGCTCCACTACAATTTTCCCCCGTTCAGCGTGGGGGAAGCCCGGCCGTTGCGGTCGCCCGGTCGACGCGAAGTCGGGCATGGGAAACTTGCAGAACGTGCCTTAAAGTCGGTTCTGCCGGACAAGGAGGCCTTTCCCTATACCATTCGCATCGTGTCGGATATTTTGGAATCCAATGGTTCCTCGTCCATGGCCACGGTGTGCGGAGGCACCTTAGCCATGATGGATGCCGGCGTGCCCATCAAGGAACCCGTGGCGGGTATTGCCATGGGGCTCATCAAAGACGGAGACCGGGTCCTGATTTTATCGGATATTCTCGGACTCGAAGATCATCTGGGCGACATGGATTTTAAAGTGACGGGGACTCGAACGGGCGTCACTGCGCTTCAGATGGATATCAAAATCGAGGGGATCACGATCGAGTTGATGCGGCAGGCCCTCGAACAGGCCCGGGCCGGCCGGCTCCACATCCTGGAAAAAATGCAGGAATCGCTTTCATCGCCTCGGGAGTCCCTGGCGCCCCATGCTCCTCGCATTTATACGATTCAGATCAAACCCGACAAGATTCGGGACGTCATCGGACCGGGTGGGAAAGTCATCCGCGGCATCATTGCGGAATGCGGGGTCAAGGTCAACGTCGACGATACGGGCTTGGTGACGATTGCGTCGGCGGACGAATCGTCGGCCCGGCAGGCCATTGACATGGTCAACCGGTTGACGGAGGAAGCGGTCGTGGGAAAAACCTACATGGGGACTGTCCGGAAGATCGTCGATTTTGGCGCCTTCGTCGAGATCTTACCCAACATGGATGGCTTGGTACATATTTCCCAATTGGCCGAGCATCGAGTCCAATCCGTGTCTGATGAACTCACGGAAGGGGAACAAGTGCTGGTCAAGGTCTTGGAAATCGACAAGCAGGGCAAGATTCGTTTAAGCCGCAAAGAGGCGTTAGCGGAAGCGGAACAGCCTCCGGCCTCGTCCTAGCGGGAAGGGCTGTTTGACCGGCCTGTGACGGAAGTCCTGACTGACTGTTCTTTGCCACTTTTACCACTTCAACTCTGGGACGTGAAACCATGACCTGGACGCGCAAGCTCGTCCTCGACAACGGCGTTCGTGTGGTGATGGAACGGATGCCGTCGCTCAAGTCCGTTGCCGTCAGTGTTTGGGAACAGGTCGGCACCAGGGATGAAGGGCCTCGGCAGAAGGGGTTTGCCCACTTCCTGGAACACATGATGTTCAAGGGCACGCGCCGTCGGTCTGCTGCGCGGATTTCGCACGAAATCGACAGCCTGGGTGGAGAGATGAATGCCTTTACCACCCATGAAACCACCACGCTGTACATCAAAGTGTTGGACCAGCAAATCGGGCAGGCGATCGACTTGCTGGCCGATGTCTTCTATCACTCCCGTTTTGACCGCAAGGAAATCGAACGGGAAAAACTGGTCGTGTTGGAGGAGATCCGAATGATTCGGGACGACCCCGAAGATTTCGTGCAGGAACTGCATGCCAAGCAGGTGTTGAAAGGGCATCCCCTGGGGCGGTCGATTCTGGGTGATCAGGCCACAATGAAGCACATGCAGCGACGTGACCTGCTTCAGTATCTGGAGGAACACTATCGTCCGGAGAAAACCGTGATTGCGGTGGCGGGGAATTTCGAAGTGAAGAAAGTCGAGGCTCTGGTCCGGGCCGCGTTTGGAGCGTGGAAACCCGCCGGTCGTGAAGGGAATGGCGGGCAACCGCAGAAACCGCCCCGCGTTCGGGGAGGGCTCATGGTCCATCACAAACAATTGGAGCAGGTCCATCTCTGCCTGGGATTCAAAGGATTGCCCGCGGCTCATCCGGCCCGATACGCGGCCCACACGTTAAATGCCCTGCTTGGGGGAGGGATGAGTTCCCGGCTCTTCCAGGAAATTCGGGAAAAACGCGGTCTGGCGTATACCATCTATTCCCAATTGTCGAGCTTTTCGGACGGAGGGGTGTTGACCATTTATGCGGCGAGCGGGGCCAAAGAGGCGCCCTCGGTGGTGGACGTCGTTTGCCGGGAAATCAAAAAATTGCAGAAACGCGGACCCGCCCCCCAAGAATTGGAACGAACTAAAAACCAATTAAAAGGGACCTTGATGCTGGGGTTGGAAGGGACCTATGGGCGCATGAATAAGTTGGCCAAGGATGAACTCGCGCAAGGCCGGTACGTGTCCCTCCGGGAACTCGTGTCCGCCATCGATCGCGTTTCCGTGCAGGACGTTCAGGCCATGAGCCGGGAGCTTTTGGATTTTGGTTGCATGTCCGTGACGGCATTGGGGCCCGTGTCCCCGGAGCCCCTGCAAGAAAAATTTTTTGCGCAGGCGTGAAAACCCGAAATTTTTCTCTGGAAAGACTCTTGACATCTTGTAACAGGATGAGTAGCATGGGCCACTCTGATTAAAAGCGAGAAGGTTGTGAGGGTCGAATGGCCCCTTGAGTAATGGGAAAAAGGGGCAATGCTTTTTCGTTGCAATTGAAACGGTTTTTGGTTAAAAAGTACGAGTCGTTATTTTTATTATGTCATCCTAAGTAAAGGAGGGGGAAATGAAGAAGTCATTTTTCCGTGGGGGCGTTGTGGGAATGGTGGCTGCAGGTCTGATGCTCGTTGGCTTCATCGGTCTGGCCGATGCCCAAAAGGGCCCCTGTTCCAGCAACAAGAAATGTAGCGGTAATCCGGAAGAGGTAGCGACTGTCGGAGCGCAGGGCGCCGGGATGGTCCTCAAAGGGACCGCACCTGCCAGCTTGAAGGGTCGCGTGTATGCCCATTGGGCCGACAATCCGGCCGGCGAGATTCTCTTTGGCATTCAATATTGGAACACCAGCGAACCCGGAGAAACCGGTGATCCCCTTGGTCGGGCTTCCGATGACCGGGATGTGTCCATTCCTGATCCGTTGTTCGTGTGTTGCGGGTGGGGCTATCAAGGCGGTGAAGAGCGCAACAATCCCTATGCCGGCTGGTACAATCCCCAAACAACGGTGCGGTTGCGGGTGAAAGATTCCGCTCTGATGAAGCAGCTGACCGACGCGTCGCAAAATCTGGTCGCCATGGAAGTGCAACTCGACGGCAACACGGTCACGGGATTCAAAGTCCTCGCTGGCGAGTAAGCTGACGAATTTTGACGCTTGCGATATAGAAAAGGATTCATTCAAAAAATTTTTAGCGCTTAATTGAGGAGGAAGGAATCATGAAAATTGGGAAATCAGGGTTAGCAGTTTTGACTGCCTTGATCGTGGTGGGTTGCATGGCCTCCAGTGCGCTTGCCATCGAAGCGTTCCAAGAACGGTTTGAGTGGGGCGATCTCAGCAAGCCGACCACCGTGCATGGGCGGGTTGCGGTCACCGATCCGTATGACAAAGCCGCCTGGGTCAACATCGCCGTCTTTGGGGGCAATGCCGAGAGTGGATACTACTGGCAGAAGTATTTCCCAGGGAAAAATCTGAAAGTCTACCCGAAAGATGACGGCGTGTGGCAAAAACTCGTGGCCTTGGGAAAAGGGTCGCACAGCCAAGCAGTCATGAGTGGGACTGAAGCTTCCAAGTATACGATGGTCGAACTCGTGATTCAGGAAACCGAGCAGAACTATCGCGTGGTGTCCTCGGTTAAGGAAGTTCCTGATGTGGCCGGTTCGCCGGACAAGCCCAGAAGCATTCATAGCCTGCGGGCGATCAGCGTCGTCGATTCCATCGACAACAATAGCTGGGCTCAAAACAAGAAGATGCAATATGACGTGATGGTCCCGGGCGTGGGTCCGATTTCCGGATTCATTCCGTATTCCAACCAAGCCCCCCATACCTCCAAGGGGACAAAGGAAGGCAAATTCGGGGCGTCGTTGCAATAAGAAACGTCTTTCGCAAAACGAAAAGGGCAGGACCTTAAAAAGGTCCTGCCCTTTTTTTATTTGTCATCGAGACGCTTTTGGAGATCCGCCAAACGGTTCAATGCTTCCAGGGGCGTCATGGAAAAGAGTTCCAACTGTTTGATTTCCTCAATCAGGGGATGGGGTTGGGGAGTTGAGGACCGCATGTCGTCAGGGCTTTCTTCCTGAATCCGATCGCCTACATTCTCGGAAGACGAATCTCTTTCCAGTTGCGCCAGGATTTCTTGAGCCCGCGAGATGAGAGAGGAGGGTAAACCGGCCAGTTTGCCCACGTGAATCCCGTAACTGCGAGCGGCTTTCCCCGGTGTGATTTTTCGTAAAAAGATGACGTCGTCTCTGTCTTCTTTCACCGAGACGGTGAGGTTTTGGACGCCTTCCCGAAAGTTTTCCAAGTCCGTCATTTCATGATAGTGGGTGGCAAAGAGAGTCCTGGCCCCCAAGACACGACGGTCCTGAATATGTTCGGCGATGGCCCAAGCCAGGCTCAAGCCATCGTAGGTACTGGTGCCCCGCCCTATTTCATCGAGCAGGATGAGACTGCGAGACGTAGCTCCATGCAAAATCTTGGCGGTTTCCAGCATTTCCACCATAAAGGTGCTCAACCCGAACGCCAGATTATCGGAGGCTCCCACTCGGGTAAACAATCGATCGATGACCCCGATTTTAGCTTCCGAGGCAGGGACAAAGCAGCCCACGTGCGCCATAAGGACGATCAACCCGGTTTGCCGCAAAAACGTACTCTTTCCCGCCATGTTGGGTCCGGTCAATAGCAAAACTCGATGAGCGTCCAAGTCCAGGTAGGAGTCGTTGGGGATGAACCCGTCGGGCAAGTCAAATTGTTCAACGACCGGATGTCGTCCATCCTTGATGAAGATGATACCCCCGTCGTGCATTTCCGGCTTGACGTAACGATTCCTGGAAGCGACCTCGGCGAAATTCGAGAGCACGTCGAGCAGAGCCACCTGTTTGGCCATTCTTTGAATCCGGAAGACGTGCCCGGACAGGGTTTGCAGGATCGCCTGAAAACGTTCCTGTTCGGCCCGGCGCAGCTTTTCATTGGCCCCGGACAGTTGGCTTTCGATCCGTTCGAGGTCTTCGGTCGTATACCGCTCGGCATTGACCAGCGTTTGCTTCCGTCGAAAATATTCCGGCACACGCGACAGGTTCGCTTTCGTCACCTCGAAGTAATATCCGTACACTTGATTGTATTTGATCTTGAGCGAGTCAATGCCGCTGTGCTCCCGTTCACGTCGCTCCAGGTCGGTCAACCATTGCACGCCGTCCCGGCTCATCATTCGCAGCTCATCGATGACGGGATCGACACCGTCCTGAATAATCGGGCCCTCTTTGCCGGAGCCCGGTGCATTGGGGTCAATGGAGTCTTCGACCAGCGCGGTCACGTCAGCCAGCGAATCCCAGCGCTGCAAGGCGGAGTCGAGCAAAGAATCGGCAACACCGTCGAAAAGCTGAAAGAGCTGGGGCAGAATGGACAGGGATTCTTTCAAGCGAAGAACGTCCCGCGGAATGGCCGTTCCCATGACCACGCGACTGCTCAAGCGCTCAAGGTCATGCAGGTCCTTGAAGAACGCACGAACCTGCAGGCGAAGTTTCAGGTTGTCCAGGAAAACGGAGACCGCATTGAGCCGGCGTTGAATGGCTTGGTTGTCGATCAGGGGCCGAACGATCCATTGCCGCAACAGACGGCATCCCATGGCCGTGACCGTATGATCGAGAACCGACAGCAAGGTGGCGTGTTGTTGATCCGGATGCAAGGGTTGGATCAATTCCAGGTTGCGCATGGTCATGGCGTCCAGGTGCATTTCCCGCGTGGGTTCCAGGAGTTCCGGCTTCTGGATGTGGTGGTGCTCCAGGGTGGGTTGGGTCTGCTTCAGATAATGCAGGATACAGCCACCCGCTTGGACTCCGGGTCCTGCCGCAGAGAGGCCGAGCACGTCCACGTGGTCAACGGCGAAATGAGCCCGAAGAATCTCCTGCGAAGCATCCGATTCGAAACACGCAGCCGGTTGTTCCGTCACGCGGGGTAACCGCAGGGGGGCCAGGAGCCTGTCGAGGGCGAGTGTTTCCGTTTCGTCCGGGATGACGACTTCTTGGGGGCCGAGGCGGATGAGTTCGTCCAGCATCGAGTCCTGGCCGTGTTCCCCGGGGAATTCCGCAATGAGAAATTGTCCGGTGGACAGATCGATCGAGGCGAGTCCAAAACTCTGACGTGAATGGACCGGGTCGCGTTGAACGGACAAGGCCGCCAGAAAATTAGCCTCTTTGGCGTCCAGCAACTCATCGTCAAAAATCGTACCGGGAGTGTAGAGTCGGACGACCTCTCGTTTGACCAGACCTTTGGCTGTCTTGGGGTCTTCAACCTGCTCGCAGAGCGCCACGGTTTTCCCGGCTTTCAGCAATTTGGCAAGATAGCTCGTGGCCGCATGATGCGGCACTCCGCAAAGAGGAACGGGATTCGCGCTGTTTTTGTCCCTGGTCGTCAGGGTGATGTTGAGCAGGGCGGCGGCCTCTTTCGCGTCTTCCTCAAACATTTCATAGAAGTCACCCACGCGAAAGAACACAATTGTCTCCGGGTACTGTCGTTTGACGTCCCAGTATTGTTTCAGCAGAGGTTTCAGTTCGGATTGACCCATGAGGCAGCTACCTTGTGTCCGACATGAGCACGTGAAGAAGCTCGGAGCTTCGCGGCCCGTAAGCCTGAACGTTCACGCGACGCGTGTTCTTTCCCGAATGAGAAAATTGAACGGCAAGATAGTCATCGGGCATCCACGAGGCAGGCAGCCGGTCGGCCCATTCAATCAGGACCGCGAAGTCTCCGTTCAAATACTCAGCCAATCCCGTGTCAGCCAACTCTCGCGACTGTTCCAGTCGATACAAGTCCACGTGGGCAAACGTCAGGGGGCCGGCGTATTCCTGGATGAAGGTGAACGTCGGACTACTCACGACGTGGGGTTCGAGACCGGTACCCGAGACGACTCCGCGGACGAACGTCGTTTTCCCTGCGCCCAACTCACCGACGAGCGCAATGACGTCGCCCCGCTGAAGACGACGACCGATGGACGAGCCGAATTGCTCGGTGTGTGACGGTGACCGCAGTGCCAGGGTCCAGGGTTTTGTCTGTGCGGTGGCCATGTGGTCAAACTCACTTCACGGTCGAACGGAACCGGCGTGAAGCACCTGGGTGATGGCTTGCGGCAGGTAGGCCAAAAGGTCGCCGGCCATCAAGCTGGGATACCCGTAGGCTTGAGCCGCGAGGTCGCCCGCCAGGCCGTGAAGGAAGACGCCGCTTTGAGCCGCGTCCCACGGTGAGACCCCCTGTGCCAGCAATCCGGTCAGGATCCCGGTCAGCACGTCCCCCGTGCCCGCGGTGGCCATTCCGGGGTTGCCGGTGGGTGAAATGGCCGTTGCTCCTTGAGGATGGGCCACAATCGTGCGTGCTCCTTTCAGCACCACGACGCTTGAATGGGTATGGGCAAAATCCCGGGCGATCCCCAGACGATTACGGTTCACGGTTGCCGCCGTCGATTCGCCGAGCAGCCTGGCCATCTCTCCGGGGTGCGGCGTCAGGATCGGGGAGATCGGGCGTGAACGGAGGAGATTCGTATGGCCTGCCAAGGCGTTCAGCGCATCGGCATCGATGACCAGCGGCCGGTCGCATTGGTCGATGAGCGTACGAATTACGTCGGCGGTTTCGGGCTGCGTCGAAAGCCCGGGGCCCATGCCGATCGCACTGCGTGATTGCAGAAACGTCCGCAAGAGGGGCAGGGCATCTCGCGACAGCGTGCGGGCGGCAGTTTCGGGAAGCGGCAATGTCATGACCTCGGGAATGCCCGAGGCGACACTGGCTTGCACGCTGGATGGCGTGGCCACGGTGACGAGCCCGGCTCCCGCCCTGAGGGCCGCTTTGGCTGCCAAGGCCGCGGCTCCGCTTTTCCCGGATGAGCCGGCAATGATCCCGGCGTGACCGAACATGCCCTTGTGCGACGAAGCCTGGCGCTTGGGCAGCCACGGTCGAATCCTGGCGGGAGTCAACATCTCGATGGGAAGACGCAAGTCTTCGACGTATTGGCTCGGAATGCCGATATCGACGCAATGAACGCGGCCGGCGTGATCAATGCCCGCTCCCAGAAAAAGCCCCAGCTTGGGGTTTCCGAGCGTGACCGTCAGTTCGGCTTGCACCGCGGTCCCTAACGCGTCGCCCGTATCCGCATCGATGCCGGAAGGAAGATCCACTGCAACTATGGGCACCCCGGACGAGTTCATGGACTGAATGGCCTCCTGGTACGGGCCGGTGACCGGTGAAGACGTGCCGGTTCCCAGGAGCGCGTCGACCAGCACGTGGCTGTCCCGGGCCAACCGGTGTACGTGATCAGGGGAAGGGGTACTCAAGACCTTGGCTCGGCCCGCGCTTCTGACGAACCGTTGATACATGAGTTTGGCGTCCCCCTTGAGATCCCGTGTATGTGCAAGCAGGCAGACCTGAACGGCGCCTCGTTTTTGACGCAGGAGTCGTGCGACGACGAAGCCGTCCCCGCCGTTGTTGCCTTTCCCGCAGAAGATTGTCACGGTTTTCCCCTTCAGGGCGCCGAACGTGTCTTCCATGACGGACACCACGCCGGCTCCTGCCCGTTCCATCAACGTCTTGCCGGGCACGCCGGCCTCGTGGATCGTGCGACGATCGAGTCCTCGCATCTGGTGAGCGGTGACGATTTTCATGACGAACCAAGCACGGATGCGCCGGGCATCTAACCGTGAAGCGATGAGGGGATCAAGGCCCGCATTTCCCTGACGGCCCGTTCGAGACCGACCAGGACCGCGCGCGAAATAATGCTATGCCCGATGTTGAATTCCACGATTTCGGTGATGCCCGTCAGGCGCTGGATATTGTGATACGTCAACCCATGACCGGCATTCACCTCCAGTCCCAATTGCTGCGCGAGGCGTGCGCCCTGCCGAAGGGCGTCGACCTCTTTCCGGATCTCCTGGGGCTGGTGACTGTTGGCATACGGACCGGTGTGCAGCTCGACGGCGTCGGCGCCGACTTTGTGCGCGGCGCGGATTTGACGACGGTCCGGGTCGATGAACAGGCTGACCGGTATCTGCGCGTCGTGGAACAGACGAATGAAGGTGGTGAGCCGTTTCCGGTGGTCCGTCACCGCGAGTCCGCCTTCGGTGGTCAATTCCTGTCGCCGTTCAGGGACGAGTGTGACCTTATCGGGCCGGACGTGCAACGCAATCTTCGCGGTTGCGTCGTCCGCGGCCATTTCCAAATTTAAAGCGGAAGGGACGATGTCCCGAAGCAGGTTCAGGTCCCGTTCCTGGATGTGTCGACGATCTTCACGGAGATGCACGACCAGGCCGTCCGCACCGCCCAGGTCCGCGAGCACCGCCGCGGCAATGGGGTCCGGCTCATGCCCGCCCCGGGCCTGCCGGAGAGTAGCGACGTGGTCGATGTTGACGCCGAGTTTGGCCATGACAACCTATCATATCAGGTGGGACGCGAGAACCTCTGGCGTTTTATTATGGCAAAACGGGCAAGGGGTCGCAATGAACCATGATCGATGCCCTTGGAGAAGGCGCGTTCCTGAACGTCTTTCCTCATGTCGAAGAAAAATGCTGAAAAACAAAGCCTTTCATTGACTGGTCATCAGGCCTCTACTACAATAATAGGTTATCATCGTGGCACGGCATTACGGGCCGTTTTCCTGTAAACCAGTTGTGTTCCGCTGACCCATGCAAAATTTCTTTCGCATTCAACGCCTTCCACCCTACGTCTTCAGCCAGGTCCAGGATCTCAAAATTCAGGCACGGCAGCGTGGCGAGGATATTATCGACTTCGGGATGGGGAATCCCGATCAGGCGACCCCTTCCCACATTGTCGAGAAATTGGTCGAAGCGGCAGGGAAAGGGAAGAATCATCGATATTCGGCGTCTCGCGGCATTACGCGGTTACGCCACGCCATCAGTGCGTGGTACGGGCGACATTACAACGTGGACATCGATCCCGAGACCGAAGCCATTGTGACGCTGGGCGTCAAAGAGGGACTGTCGCATCTGGTGCTCGCGATGTTGGGGCCCGGCGACGTGGTGCTGACGCCCACGCCCACGTACCCCATTCACATGTACAGCGTGATCATTGCGGGGGGAGAAGT
The DNA here is from genome assembly GCA_965204965.1 of Nitrospirales bacterium. Taxonomy (GTDB): domain Bacteria; phylum Nitrospirota; class Nitrospiria; order Nitrospirales; family UBA8639; genus Bin75. The sequence continues at coordinate 177,245 of OZ242026.1, forward strand.
GCGCGGCGTCGATCTGGGTCCCACCGAAGATTTCTTTGAAAACCTCACGCGCGCGTATCGTCAAAGCCAACCCAGGCCGAAAGCCTTGATCATGAGTTTCCCCCACAATCCGACCACGAGCGTGGTGGATTTGGAGTTTTTCAAAAAGGTGGTGGCGTTTGCGCGCGAACACGGTCTTTACGTCATTCACGACTTGGCCTATGCGGACATCGTCTTCGACGGCTATCGGGCGCCGAGTCTGCTACAGGTGCCGGAAGCGAAAGAGATCGGCGTGGAATTCTACTCGTTATCCAAGAGCTATAATATGCCGGGCTGGCGGGTCGGATTCTGCGTCGGCAACAAGGAAATCATCGGGGCCTTGACCAAGATCAAGAGCTATTTGGATTACGGGATGTTCCAGCCGATCCAAATTGCCAGCATCATCGCGCTGAATGGCCCGCAGGATTGCGTGTCGTCAATCGTGAAGCAATATGAAAGCCGGCGGAACGCGTTGGTCTCGGGACTGAATCGGATCGGCTGGCGGGTCGACTACCCGCGAGCCACGATGTTCGTCTGGGCTCGCATTCCCGCGGCTTACGCGGGAATGGGTTCGCTGGAGTTTTCGAAGTTTCTGCTCCGTGAAGGGAAGGTGGCGGTATCTCCCGGGATCGGATTCGGAGAAGGCGGTGACGAATACGTGCGATTCGCATTGGTGGAAAATGAACATCGAACCCATCAGGCCATTCGTGGAATCAAGAGCGCGCTGAAACTGGACCATCAATCATGAACGGCGAAATCGGAATAGGCCTGATCGGATTCGGCACCGTCGGCTCCGGGGCCGCGAAGATCCTCGTCAACCAGGCCGAGTTGATTGCACGACGGGTGGGGGCGCCCCTGCGCTTGAAACGCATCGTGGATCTCGACGTGACCACGGATCGCGGCTTGGCGCTTCCCGAAGGCGTCCTCAGCACGGATCTCAACGGACTCCTGAATGATGCGTCCATCCACATCGTGATTGAAACCGTCGGCGGCTATGATTTTGCCAAGCGCGTCATGCTGGAAGCCATCGGCAAAGGCAAACACGTCGTGACCGCCAATAAGGCCTTGTTGGCGGTGCACGGCGAGGACGTGTTTGCCGCGGCCCATCGTGCGGGGGTGGACGTGGGCTTCGAGGCCAGCGTAGGGGGAGGGATTCCGATTCTCCGGGCTTTGACCGAAGGTCTGGCGGCCAATCATTGCGTGTCCTTGGCCGGCATCATGAACGGCACCTCCAACTACATTCTGACGCAGATGAAACGCGAGGGACGGGAATTTCAGGACGCCCTGGCGCAGGCGCAAGCCGCAGGCTACGCGGAGGCGGACCCGACGTTCGATATCGAAGGCGTGGATTCCGCGCACAAGTTGGCCATCATGGTGAGTCTGGCCTATGGAACGCCTGTCAACGTCAAGGAAATTTATACCGAAGGCATTCAATGCCTGACGGCCTTGGACATTCGCTACGCGTCGGAGTTGGGGATGACCGTGAAACTGCTGGGGGTGGCGAAATGGGGCGAGGACGGAATCGAAGCGCGCGTGCATCCCACCATGATCGACAAGACGGCGCCGTTGGCTCAGGTGCACGGCGTCTATAATGCGATTCACGTCGTGGGCGACGCCGTGGGGGACGTCATGTTTTACGGGCAGGGGGCCGGGTCGATGCCCACGGGAAGCGCGGTCGTGAGTGACGTGATCGACATCGCCCGCAACGTGCACAGGGATGCCTGCGGTCGTGTGCCGACGACTTCGTTTCAAATGGACGGGAGGGCGCCGGTCCGGATTCGCCCGATGGAGGAATTGACCACGCGCTATTACCTGCGCTGCATGGTGCCGGATCAGCCCGGCGTCCTGTCCAGGATTGCGGGCGTCCTCGGGAATCATGCCATCAGTATTGCCTCCGTGTTGCAGCAGGGCCGGCAGGAAGGTCAAACGGTGCCGGTCGTGATCATGACGCATCGCGCGTCGGAACGTTCGGTGCAAACCGCCATCAGGGAAATCAATCATCTGCCGGCACTGGTTTCGGAGCCGGTGACGGTCATCCGGGTGGAGGATCAGGAATCATGACGGGTATGGGCCGCGCCCCGCGGCGCCCCTTTTTCGGTGAGAGAACGCGATGATGCCCTGGCGTGGAGTCATAGAAGAGTTCAGGAAATTTCTTCCGGTCACGGATCAGACGCCGGTGGTCACCCTGTGCGAAGGCAATACGCCTTTGATTCGAGCCAACCGGCTGGCCAAACGAATCTGCCCGCACGTCGAACTGTATCTCAAAGTCGAAGGGGCCAACCCCACCGGGTCGTTCAAGGATCGCGGGATGACGTTGGCGGTCTCCAAGGCCTTGGAAAAACAGGCTCGCGCGGTGATGTGCGCGTCCACCGGCAATACGTCGGCCGCGGCCGCGGCCTATGGCGGGCGGGCGGGACTGCCGGTGTACGTGCTGGTGCCGGCCGGAAAAGTAGCGTTGGGGAAACTGGCCCAGGCCATGGCGCACGGGGCCATCGTGATTCAAATTGAAGGCAATTTCGATCAAGCGCTGTCAATCGTCAAGGATCTGTGTGCGAACGAGGAATTCGAACTCGTCAATTCGTTGAACCCCTTTCGCCTGGAAGGACAAAAAACCGCGGCCCTGGAAGTCTGTGACCAGTTGGGCCGCGCTCCCACGTACCATTGTCTGCCGGTGGGCAACGCGGGCAACATCTCGGCCTATTGGAAAGGGTACAAGGAATACCGGACCGCGGGGCAGATCGCAGAATGTCCGAAAATGCTGGGCTTCCAAGCCCAGGGGGCGGCGCCGATCGTTCGCGGCCACGTGGTAGAACATCCGCAGACCGTGGCGACGGCCATTCGTATCGGCAACCCCGCAAGTTGGAAACTGGCCGAGCAGGCCGTGGAGGAATCTTCCGGCGCGATCCGGATGGTGACGGATGAAGAAATTCTGGATGCGTACCAGGCGCTCGCCAAAGAAGAAGGCGTTTTTTGCGAGCCCGCTTCCGCCGCCTCGGTGGCCGGCTTGACCAAGTGCAGCCAGGCCGGGTTGTTCCCCGAAGGCGCCACGGTCGTCTGCACGTTAACCGGCCACGGACTGAAAGACCCTGATATCGCCGTGGAAATCTCACCCAAGACCCTGACGGTCAAAGCCACACGGGAAGACGTGCTGGCGTTGCTCCGATCGTGAGCGCAAGACGACGACTCGCGTTCCCTCCCTTTTCGGCTACCCTTGTATTTTGAATAGGATGAACTGAAAGGGGCGTAGCGAAGTTTCCTGAATTTGTAGGGCGGCATCTTATGCCGCCATGAAGAAGGCGGGAGGAGATTCCCGCAGTTACAAAAGAAGTAGAAAAAGGCGCTACTGATGGCATTGTTAGTCGAAAAGTTCGGCGGGACGTCCGTCGGGACCATTGAGCGAATCCACCGGATTGCCGAACTCATCGAACAGACCTATCGAGCGGGCAACCAGGTCGTCGTGGTCGTGTCCGCCATGAGCGGGGAGACGGATCGCTTGTTGAGGCTGGCCCATGAAATCACTCCGCAGCCGGATGACCGGGAACTCGACATGTTGTTATCCTGCGGAGAGCGTGTCACCATTGCCCTGCTGGCGATGAAACTGCGGAGTCGCGGCATTAACGCGCGTTCGTTTACCGGACGCCAGGTCGGGATCGTGACAAACAGTTCGCACACGCGGGCCCGGATTGCGAAGGTGACGGCCGATCCCGTCAAGCAGGCCCTTGACCAAGGGATCCTGCCCATTGTGGCGGGATTTCAAGGCGTGAACGAACGCTCGGAGGTGACCACGCTCGGACGAGGCGGCTCGGATCTGACGGCCGTGGCGCTGGCCGCGACGTTGAAGGCGGACCGGTGCGTCATCTTTACCGACGTGGACGGCGTGTATACCACCGATCCCAACGTGGTGTCCGCGGCCAGGCGGATCCCGAAATTGTCTTATGAGGAAATGCTGGAACTGGCAAGTCTGGGGGCGAAAGTGCTCCAGGCGCGTTCCGTGGAATTTGCAGCAAAATACGGGGTTCCGGTACAAGTAAAATCGAGTTTTCAGGAAGGAGAAGGCACCCTCGTGACGCATGAAGACGTGGATATGGAACAGGCCATGGTGTCCGGAGTCACGGGCGACCGGAACCAGGCCAAGATCACCGTGGTGGGCGTTCCGGATCGGCCGGGTATTGCGGCGAACCTGTTCGGCGTCGTGGCGGAGCGCTCCATTGTGGTGGATATGATTATTCAGAACGTGAGTCATCAGGATGCCTTGACGGATATTTCCTTTACGGTTCCGCGGAGCGATTTGGCGCGTGCGATGGACCTGGTCAATCAAACGGCCGCGGAAATCGGCGCAGGAGCCGTGGAAGTCAAGGAGGAAATTGCCAAGGTGTCGTTGGTGGGAGTCGGCATGCGGTCCCACTCGGGCGTGGCGTCGCGCATGTTCCAAACGCTCGCGCGCAAAAAAGTCAACATCATGATGATCAGCACGTCCGAGATCAAGATTTCCTGTGTCCTGGATGAACGTGACGTGGATAAGGCCGTGCAAGCCCTTCACGAGGAATTCGGACTGGACAAGGGACCCGACCACTCCAAACCGGCCTGATGAGACCTTGAAAAAGAAAACGTGATTCGCGTATGTACGTAAGGAACCTCTGCTTGGTCCTGTCGGCAGGGAACGGAAATCTGATGACGGATCATTTGGAAATCTACGATACCACGTTGCGGGACGGCGCCCAGGCCGAAGACGTCAGTTTTTCGGTTGAGGACAAGGTCCGTATTGCGCAGAAACTCGATGAGTTGGGCGTCCATTTCATTGAAGGCGGCTGGCCCGGCGCCAATCCCCGGGATATCGAGTTTTTTCAGACCATCCGGGCGATTCCGCTGCAACATGCGAAAATCGTGGCCTTCGGCTCGACCCGAAAGGCCAATCAGGCCGCCGAGGCCGACGCCAATCTCCAAGCGCTCTTGGCCGCAGAAACCAGCGTCATCACGATTTTCGGGAAAAGCTGGACCTTGCACGTCACGGACGCGTTGGGTACGGCCCTGGAAACCAATCTCGAACTGATCAGGGATTCCGTCGCCTACCTGCGCGCCCATGGCAAGCAGGTCTTTTATGATGCCGAACATTTCTTCGACGGGTTCAAGGCCGATCCCGCCTATGCGATGCAGACGATCCAAGCGGCCGTTGAGGGTGGGGCCGAACGGATCATTCTCTGTGACACCAACGGCGGCACTATGCCGTGGGAAGTCCAATCCATCTGGGAGCAGGTGAAGCAGGCCTGTCGCGTACCCTTGGGTATGCATGCGCACAACGACGCGGAAATGGCCGTGGCGAATACCCTGGTCGCCGTGCAGCAGGGCGCCCGGCAGGTGCAGGGGACCATCAATGGGATCGGCGAGCGATGCGGAAACGTCAATCTTTGTTCCGTGTTGGCCAATCTTGAATTGAAGATGCAGACGGAAGTATTGGGCGGTGACCGGATCCGGCAGCTCCGGAACGTCTCCAATTTCGTTTCGGAAATTGCGAACCTGCTGCCGAACAAGCGGCAACCCTACGTCGGGGATGCGGCGTTCGCCCATAAGGGCGGCGTCCATATCCATGCCGTCCAGAAAAACGCCCAAACGTATGAACATATTGAGCCGGAATCGGTAGGCAACCGGCAACGGGTGTTGATTTCGGATAATACCGGCCGGAGCGGCGTCGTCCAGAAAGTGGAAAGTCTGGGATTCAGCCTCTCCAAAGACCATCCGCATCTTCAGGCGCTGTTGGCCCAGCTCAAGAATCTGGAACGGGACGGATACCAGTACGAAGGCGCGGAAGGATCATTCGAGTTGCTCGTGCGGGAAGCGATGGGCACGCATCGTCCCTCGTTTGAACTGTTGGGCTTGCGGGTTATCGTCGAAAAACGGCAGGCCGACGAGGTGCCGATTACGGAAGCCACGGTCAAAGTGAAGGTCGATCAGACCGTGGAACAGACCGCGGCGGAAGGTGACGGACCCGTCAATGCGCTGGATAACGCCTTACGGAAAGCGCTGGAAAAATTCTACCCCGAACTCCGCGAAGTCCAGTTGTTGGACTACAAAGTGCGGGTGCTGGCGGGCAGTCACGGGACCGGGTCGAAGGTCAGGGTGCTGATTGAATCCGGCGACCACAAAAACACCTGGGGCACGGTGGGCGTGTCGGAAAATATTATCGATGCCAGTTGGCAGGCCTTGGCCGATAGCATCGAGTATAAGCTGCTGAAGAGCGAGCGCGAGGAGACGATGGAGTCGGGGACAGGCTATTGACAATCCGGTGCCCGCTGGATACGTTGCAAGGCTGGAATCTCCTCGTGAAAAAAAGAGTGATCCTCCGGGGTGACCATGCGTAAAGCCGACATTGCCAATCACATCTGTGAACAAGTAGGCGTTTCCAAAACCGAGGCTATGGATTTGGTGGAGTACATCCTGCAATGCATGAAGGACGTGCTGCGCAAAGGAGAATCGGTGAAAATTGCGGGATTCGGAAATTTTATGGTGCGAAGCAAAGGAGAGCGTAAAGGGCGCAACCCTCGAACCGGCGAAGAGATTGCCATCACCCCTCGAAGGGTGGTCACCTTTCGAGCGAGTCAAATCTTCAAAAGAGATGTGAATTCGTAGGGCCAGCCGCGTGCATCGGCCCACGGAGGCCGTCGTACCCATGTCGAGTAAGTTCCCGGACAAGGCGTTTTACAAGATTGGTGAAGTCAGCACGATCACGAAATTACCGGCTTCCGTGCTTCGCTTTTGGGAATCCGAGTTCAGCTTCCTTCGTCCCAGAAAGAGTCAGGGGCGGCACCGGGTTTATGACAAGCAGACGATCGAAGTCGTTCTGGAAATCAAGCGGATGCTCTATGAAGAAGGCTACACCATCATGGGCCTCAAACGGCACTGGCGTCGCCGGCGAGGCCGCGGCCGGGAGGATACGTCGCTTCCGGCGGGACGAGTGCAGCAAATCAGGGAAGAACTCCAGGGAATCCTGGATATCTTGAATGTATCGAGTCACCAGAAGACCGGGACCTCCGCTCATTAAGCGGTCCGGCCTTTCTGCAGTCAGGGAATCATTGTCGGGGCGTGGCGCAGCCCGGTAGCGCACTCGCTTGGGGTGCGAGAGGTCGGCCGTTCAAATCGGCTCGCCCCGACCATGACCGTTGCTTTTCCTCTCTCGTCACACGTATCAGGCTTGAAGATCGTCCTCGTCTTCAATGAGATCTTCGCTCTCCGGCATGCCATAGGCCACAAATTTCGCATAGGACAGATAAATGCCGCTGCTGTCTTTCATGGCCTTTGTCCCGGCGGTCATGCGTTCGAGTTTTTTGGCATCCGCCCCCTCCGTGGATTGAAGCGAAATCAGATATTGATTGAGGACTTCATTGTAGTGTTGCATGGAACGTTCAACGTCCAAGTAGGCCTGCATGAGCTGATCATCCATGAGCGTACCTCCCAAATGTAGCGGCTCACCATACACAAGGCTCCGTCGGGGGTCAATATCCGGCAGGACAGGTTCGGCCGACAAACCGCAACGATTCGCACGGCTGGAGAAGAGAGCGCCGGGACCATGAACTGGCAACTTCCCATATGGGCCTTTCTGCTGACCACGCCATTGATGGTGGGGTTCTGGCTGGCATACCGATGGGTACATCGGAACGCGTCGTTGGCGGACGTGGGATTTTGCGCGGGCTTCGGTCTGGTGGCCGTCGGTTTCGCTCTGACGACCACGGGCGACGTGAGTCATCGACTGGTCGTGGCCGCCATGGCGACGGTGTACGCGGTTCGGCTGGCCTCGTATCTTGCGACCAACCGAATCCGTGGCGTTGTCGAGGATCAACGGTATCAATCGCTTCGTGAACAATGGGGCGAACGGGCCGAGTTCTGGTTCTTTGTCTATTTCATCGGACAGGCCGTTGCCGTCGCCGTCTTTTCGATCCCCTTGGCGGTCCTGATGTCGAATCCCGACCCCACGTGGCAGACATGGGAAGTCCTGGGGCTGGTCATCTGGGTCATCGGGGTAATCGGAGAAGCCGTGGCGGATAGTCAGTTGAATCGATTCCGGCGAGCCCCCGGCAATCGGGGCAAAACCTGCCGGCAGGGATTGTGGCGATATTCACGGCACCCCAATTACTTTTTCGACGGCGTGCACTGGTGTGCGTACGTGGTAATGAGTATCGGATTGCCGGACTGGTGGCTGACGTTGGTGGGCCCGGTCGTCATGATCGGAGCCTTGCTTAAGATAACGGGTGTCCCTCTGGCCGAAGCCCAGGCCTTGGTCCACCGGGGCGAGGACTACCGGGAGTATCAACGCACAACCAATGCGTTCATCCCCTGGTTGCCCAAGGACTGACATTCCTGATTCGGTTTTTAGTACGTGGAGGGGCTAGTCGCCTTCGGGCTCGGTGCTTCCGTGTTGGTGGGTCACTTCGTCTTCTTCGAAGAGTTCAGCCATTTCCTGAGCAATCATGTCGTCGTCGTGAGGAACCGAAACCACGTGAATTTCCTTCTTGGCTTTGGTCTCGTCCTTGTCGGGAGCCGGTTGGGGGGCGGAGGGCTTGGAGTCGTCCATGAGAGTTATTCAAAGACCTCCAAATAAGACAGTTCGGTGAATGAATGACGGCAATGCTCGCAGGTCACGAAATAGCGTGATTCGCGCACGGACATCACGATGCGAAAGTCGAGCGTCACGCCGCGATTGCTGCACAAGGGACAGGTAATTTCTTTGAGCCAATATTGCACGTCGGGTTGGATACGGAGATAAAACTCCATATCCGTGTAGACCGGAAAGTTGTAGTAGCAGTCCAGGCAGATCCCCTTCCATTCCCCGTCTTCCTTCATGGAACGGCTGTCGATGCCGAACCGGCTCTTCTTGCACACGGCACATTTCGCTTGGGTGAGTCGTTCCTGTACGTATTGGACGTCGAGGCTGGACATCGTCACTTGCTCTCAGGATGAAGGGGCGTGAATGGTTGTCTCAACGGCATAGAACAGTATAGAAGCCGTGGCGGGATCGCGCAACCGCCAGGGAGGTGAAGGCATGCACGATTTCGTTGACAGAACCAAAACCTGCCTCCACCATACGGTCATTGGTATGAAACAAGCACTTTCTGTCATTTGTATGTTGCTTTCACCTTGCAAATAGGCCAATTTGTAAGGTGGGCGTGAGGGGCGCGTCGCCTGTCATTGGGTGAGTCCTGGGGCATTCTGGGGTGGCACCGGTCGGGAGTAGGACACCCCTCACGTCAGTTTGTTGCTCCGAACAGATGCTAGGGGCTTCAGCCCCGCATTGCAAGTGGGGAGACCAAACAAGCAGCCCACAATGCACAGAGGAGGATGCCATGACCAAACGAGTGGCCGGGATTGATGTCGGGAAACGGGACGTCGCGGTTTCCGTGGCGCGGGGGCCGGTCCGCCGGTTTCCGAACACGGCGGCGGGCCTCACGGCTATGCTGGCGTGGGTACGGGGGCAAGCCGTGACACACGTGGTGTGTGAAGCGACGGGTGGGTACGAACGCTTGGTGGTCCAGCGCAGCCGGGGCACCGACCTGATCGTCTCGGTGGCGCATCCGCCGAAGGTGCGGGCCTTTGCCCGGGCCGTGGGCCAAGGGGCCAAGACCGATCCGCTGGATGCGCAGATCCTGGCGCACTATGGCGAAGTGTTTGAACTGCCCGTCGAGACGGCCCAAGAGGAAGCCAGTGCCGAGGTGCGGGCGCTGCTGGGGCGGCGGCAACAACTGCTCGATCAACGCACCCAAGAACACAACCGGTTGGAGAAAGGGTTGCAGGGGCGGGTCAAGAAATCGTGTCAGCGGCATCTGGCGTGGTTGGACAAAGAGTTGCAGCACTTGGAGGAGGAATACCAGCAAGCGATCCAGGCCAAGCCGGCGTTGGCCGAGCGTGCGGCCTTGTATCAGAGTGTGCGCGGGGTGGGCCTGCTGACGGCGGCGACCTTGCTCGCCTATGTGCCGGAATTGGGGCACGGGTCCGGGAAGGCGCTGACGGCCTTGGTGGGGCTGGTGCCGTGGGCGGCGGACAGTGGGACGCATCGGGGGTATCGGGCCATTCGCGGCGGGCGGGGGCTGGTGCGCCGCGCGTTATATATGGCGGCCTTGTCGGTGATCCGCACGGACACGGACTTGGGGCGGTGGTATCAGGGATTACGACGCCGGGGCAAGCCGGGCAAAGTGGCGTTGGTGGCGGTGATGCGGAAGCTGCTGTTACGGCTGCATGCGATTGCGCGGCGGGGCACCCCGTGGGTCGCCGAAGGAGTGCCGGCGTGATCACAACAAGGGGTTGACTTCAAACACAGATACTCCCGACGGTAGTAATCGGGAATCCAGTGTCTTTTGTCTTCACGGACGAAGGAAAAAGCCAAGACACTGGATCCACAAATACACTGGATCCCTGATTAAGAACGTCAGGGACAAGCGTCGAGGATGACAGAGTGGATAAAATATCTCGTCCTTGCCGGAGAATCGTGATGCCGGAACTTCCCGAAGCCGAAGTGGTTCGACGCCAATTACACGCAGCAATGGTCGGGGCCACGATCAACCACATTCGGGTCGGCCGGGAAGACATCGTCCGGCAAGGCGTCGAGTCGCTTGCCTGGTATTCCGTCTCTCATATCACGGCGGTGCAGCGCCATGGGAAGAGCGTCGTCCTGATCTGCGAGCGAGGCGCCGAGAAACGTGTAGTGGTGGCGGAACTCGGAATGACGGGCCTGTTGCTCTTCGCGCGTGAAGCCATTCCGAGCGGGAAACACGTGCATATGATCATGAGCTTGGCAAGCGGGCAGCAACCGGAGTTGTGGTATTGGAACGCCCGTCGATTCGGCCGGCTGTATCTCCTGGATCAGGAAGCCTGGAAGGACTATCGCCAGCGCCGCTTCGGCCCAGATCCGTTCACGATGACCGGTGACGAATTTGTACACCTGATTCGATCCTGTCGCGGCCGGATCAAGGCCGCGTTGTTGAATCAACACCGGATCGCCGGCATCGGGAACATCTACGCCAATGAAGCGCTGTTCCGATCGGGTATCCATCCGTACGCTCGTGGGTGTCGATTATCGAAGAGAAGAATCCGCACGTTGTTTGAAACGATGCAGCGCGTGCTGGAGGAAGCGATTGCCATGGGGGGGTCGTCGATTCGCAGTTTCGTCGCACCGGATGGCACACCCGGACAATTTCAGCGCCGGCACCTGGTGTATCAAAAGACAGGCTCTCCCTGTCCGAATGGGTGTGGGACCAGGATTCGAACTCTCATGGATGAACGCTCGTCGTTTGTGTGCGCAACCTGCCAGAAAAGGTAAGCGCACGATGTAACCCCCACGCGATTTCGGCGCCTCGTCCTACGCTTGTGACCCATCTTTTTCTTGTCGGCCTGTGGACCCTTTGCTAGAATACGCACACGCAACTCGTATCTTCCTTGGACCAAAACGCTTTCGTGAAAAAAGTCACACTTCGTGAAGGAGTCGATCTTCCCAACCTGTTTGGCCCGAGAGACTTACATCTCCGGTTGATCGAAGACTGCCTGCACGTGCGCGTGTCGGCCCGCGGCAATGAGGTGACCCTGGAAGGGCCGCCCGAAGCGGTGGGCAGAGCCGAAGGGCTGCTGTGTGAATTGGCCGAACGCACGATCGGCCGGCGCGAGCTACGATCGGAAGACGTGACCCTGGCGCTCAAGGCTGCCGAATCCGACCAACCCGAAACGTCGTCCTTCCCGGAAACGGCTCACGTTCTCACGCCCAAAGGGTGGGTCGTTCCCAAGACCCCTTCGCAGCAGATGTATCTTCAAGCCATTCAGCAGCATGACCTGGTGATCGGCATCGGGCCGGCCGGAACGGGCAAGACGTATATGGCCATGGCCATGGCACTGGCGGCGCTGACGAAAAAGGAAGTGCAACGGATCGTCCTGGCGCGCCCGGCCGTGGAGGCCGGTGAGCGATTGGGTTTTCTCCCGGGCGACATGTTCGCCAAGGTACACCCGTACCTGCGTCCTTTGTACGATGCCTTGTATGCCATGATGGATATGGAGCGAGCGAATCGTCTGATTGAGCGCGGAGATATCGAAATGGCGCCCTTGGCGTTCATGCGGGGCCGTACCCTGAACGATGCCTTTGTCATTCTGGATGAAGCCCAGAATGCCACGGCCGAACAGATGAAAATGTTTCTCACGCGGCTGGGCTTCAATTCCAAAGCCGTCGTAACCGGAGATATTACGCAGGTCGATTTGCCGCCCGACCGCCCCTCGGGGTTGATTCAGATTTCCGAAATTTTACAACACGTGGACGGGATCAAATTCGTGTACTTTCAGGACCGCGACGTGGTCCGGCATCGCTTGGTGCAGGAGATCATCAAGGCCTACAACCAACATGGAAACGGAACAGGTGGGATGTCGGCAAAAGCCGACAAATGAACGGGCCCGCCCCTCATAACCCGGATACACCGTCTTTCCCCGTAGTGATTAGTGATTCGTGTCTGTCAGCATTCAATGTCGCTTGAAAAGCGTGTCGGTTCGTGAAGGGACGTTACGCCGCGTCGCCGCGAAACTCTTGCAGCTTCTTGACGAGGGTGAAGCCGAAGTCTGTGTCGCGTTGATCGGCGATACCAAGATGCGACGGTTGAACCGGACGTACCGGAACAAGGATCGAAGCACGGACGTTCTGGCGTTTGCCTATCGGGAAGTCGAATCCGATGTCGCTCCTCTGCTCGGGGACGTCGTGATTTCGATCCCCACGGCAAAGCGCCAGGCCAAAGTCTTCAGCCATTCCCTGGATGAAGAAGTCCTGCGGTTACTGATTCACGGCGTGCTGCATTTGGTCGGTTATGACCATGAGCGGAGCAGGCAGCAGGCCCGGCGTATGGAACGAAAAGAAACGGAACTGTTTGAAACATTTACTCCCGTGCCGTCGTTGGTGATTGAGTCCTGACACGCGGACCTTCACCCTCTCCCCTGAGGGAGAGGGCTGGGGTGAGGGGGAGAATCGTCAACCAATCGACAAGCACAAACGAGGATCCTGAACCCATGGGCTGGATGGATCGACTGAAAGAGGGATTGGGGAAAACGCGAACAGGCGTCCAGCGCTCGTTAATGCAATTGATGGGGCGCGGCCTCGCCCCCGAGGTGTTGGAGGAAGTCGAAGCCTCGTTGTTGGGAGCGGACGTCGGCGTTCGAACGACGGATCGGTTGGTCGAGCGGCTCCGGGAAACCGCGGGGGGAGATCCCCGGGAATCCATTCAGGAATTGCAACGGGCGATGGCGGACATTTTGGCGTCCGTGGAATCGAAGCCCATGGAGGAACTCATCCGCACGGGTCCCAAACCCTTCGTGATTTTGGCGGTGGGCGTGAATGGCGTGGGGAAAACCACGAGCATGGCGAAACTGGCCGGCCGGCTGCGCAAGCAGGGGTTGACCCCGTTGCTCGTGGCGGCGGATACCTTCCGGGCCGCGGCCATCGAACAGTTGGAAGTGTGGGGCAAGCGAATCGGGGCCGACGTGATCAAGCACCGGCAAGGAGCGGACCCGTCGGCCGTGGTCTTCGACGGGCTTGCGGCTGCGAAAGCCAGGGGCGTGGACGCCATGCTGATCGACACGGCCGGCCGGTTGCATACGAAAGTCAATTTGATGGACGAACTGAAAAAAATGAAACGGGTGCTCGATCGTGAATACCCCGGGGCCCCGCATGAAGTGTTGCTGACGCTCGACGGCACCATCGGTCAGAATGCCGTGGCCCAGGCCAAGCAATTTCACGAAGCCATCGGCGTCACGGGATTGGTACTCACGAAGCTGGACGGGACGGCCAAGGGCGGGGTCTTGGTGGCGATCGCCGAAGAATTGGCCATTCCGGTTCGTTTGATCGGCATCGGCGAACAGGAAGAAGACTTGCAGGATTTTCGCGCCCGAGCCTTTGCCGAGGCCCTCCTAGAGGTTCACCCTTCATGAGGCCGGGTGTGACGATTGCAGGCGCGTGGGGCATCAGTCTGCTCATGAGCCTGCCCGTGCAGGCCGCGGGCGTCACCGTTCGGCATCACGATTTGCAGGTCGAACTCCAGCCCGGGACACACATGATCATCGCCCGCGACACGCTCCGCTTGACCGGTCATGCGGCTGCAGGCCAAGTCATCCACGTGCAATTGAACCCGGATTTGGAAATCGAAGAAATTGTCTTGTCGAACGGCCCATTACCGTTTTGGGAAGAGGACCTGCCCTCAGCCGGCAACAAACAGGATGCCTCCGGATGGACGCGCACCATCGACATTCATCTCCCGGAGCCGCCCTCCCCATCAGCCGAAACCAGCGTGTCCATCGCGTATCGCGGGCGCATCCGGGATGCGCCCACGGCGTCGCCGGGCCTGCGGTTCGTGCGGCCGGACAGAACCCTGGGATACATCGGTGAAGAGGGCGTCTATTTGACCTCGGAAACCTCCTGGTATCCTCATGTCCGCGGGTCGCTCACCACGTTTCGCGTGACCGCCACCGTGCCGGCCGGCTGGCGAGCGGTGACGCATGGACAGGAAGTGTCTTTTACGAAAGGAGAGAACACGGCAACGTCCGAATGGAACGTGCGCGCCAGAACCGAAGCCCTGACGCTGGCGGCGAATCGGTTCGTGAAGCGGGCGTCCACGTGGAACGATATCGAAATCGCCGCGTACGTCTTTCCCGAGGACGCGCACGTCGCGGATCAGTACGTGGAGGCCACGATCCGCTATCTCGAGTGGTACACGAAACTACTCGGCCCCTATCCCTTTCCCAAGTTCGCGGTCGTGGAAAATTTTTTTCCAAGCGGCATCGGCCTGCCGTCCTTCACGTTGTTGGGCAGCGGGATCATGAAGCGAGGCTATACCCAACCCTATTCCCTGGGGCATGAAGTCGTGCATTCCTGGTTGGGGAACTCGGTGCACAATCATTTCGAAACGGGCAATTGGGTGGAGGGACTGACGACCTATCTCGCCAACTATTATTACGACGAACGAATGGAGGGTGAAGACGAGGCGCGCGCGCATCGCAAACGGATGCTCATGGAATACAACCTGTACGTGCAGCCGGCCGACGACTATCCGGTGGTGAATTTTCATCACAAGGAGAACCGCGTGGATAATGCGATCGGATACCAGAAGACCGCAATGATGTTTCATATGTTGCGGCGCGAGCTCGGGGACCAGGATTTTTTTCGGGCGATTCGTACGTTGATCGCGGACTATTCCGGTGAATACGCGGATTGGCCTCAACTGCGGCAGGTGTTCGAAGACACGTCGGGGAAAGAATTATCATGGTTCTTCGAGCAATGGGTGTACGGGAAGGGAACGCCGCACCTCCGGATCACTCAAGCGCGCGTCGAACCCGATACCCGCACGGGCTACTGGGTCTCCCTGACGGTGACGCAAAGCGGGACGGCCTATCGCCTGCGAGTTCCCGTGGCGGTGCAGTTGGAGCAAGGGGAAGCGTATCGCACCTTCGTGGATGTTCGGGAAAACGAACAAACCATGGCCTTGTGGGTTCCGGCCAAGCCCGTGCGGGTGCAACTCGATCCGGAGTTTGAGACCTTTCGTGGGTTGGATCGCCAAGCTATGAGTCCGATGCTGAATGGATGGATGACGGATGTTCGTCGAGCCGTCCTGTTGGCTTCGGCCACGCCGGAACTTGAACAACAGGGATTGAAGCCGGCACTCGACCGGATCCGCTCGCGAAACGACGACACGGTTTGGTTGGATGAACGGGCCGTCTCGATCGGACCGCAATCGGTGTTGGCCATGGGGCACCCCCGAACGAATCCATGGGCCGGCAAAATCCTCGAGTGGTGTGGTCCGCAGGTCAAGTTGCAAGAACAGGGCATCACGATTCAGGGGACTGCATATTCGGGGGACCATGCGGCCGTGCTGGTCACTTGCGCCAATCCCGACCATCCCGGACACGTGGGCACGGTCTTCTTCGGCTTCTCTCCCAAAGCCGTTCGCGGGCTTTCCCGGTTGTTGTTTTTTTATGGATGGGATAGTTATCTTGTGTTTGAAAACCGAAAGGTCACGGCGCGCGGCATGTTCGATCCACCCATGGATGACCTGACCGTCGTGTTCCAAGCCCACGAATAGTTTCTTGTGATTGGCATGAAAAGAGTCAACAACATCCTAAATTTGTCATCCCGAGGGAAGCGAGAAATCCGCTTCCTCTCCTTCTGTCATCCCCGACCCGATCGGGGATCCAGTGTCTTTTCTTTCATTTCATGGCTGGTGATGGGCGTAGCAGTACTATCCGGTCTGTCCCTGGCAGCGGTGGCCACAACTTGGGCCGACGAAGCGGCCGGTGCAGGGACAAAAGAACGGCATCTGCGCAACGTCCGGCAACTGACCACGGGCGGCAAAAACGCCGAAGCCTATTTTTCCTTTGACGGGTCGCGCTTGATTTTTCAATCCACCAAAGACCCGGCCAGTCAAACACTTGGGGACTGCTACCAGATGTACGTCATGGATTTGGACGGTGAAAACGTTCACCGGGTGAGTACGGGGTACGGCGCCGCGACCTGCGGTTATTTTTTCCCCGGCGGCCGGCGGGTCCTCTATGCCTCGACGCATATGGCCGGATTGCAGTGCCCTCCCAAGCCCAAGCGGGGCCCCAAATATCGGTGGGCCCTGGATGACTATGAAATCTATTCCGTGCGCTTGGATGGCCGTGAACTCCATCGCCTCACGTTTTGGCCGGGATACGACGCGGAAGCGACGGTTTCCCCCGATGGGAGAAAAATTGTGTTCACGTCGGTAAGAGACGGCGATATCGACCTGTATTCGATGAACATCGACGGTACCGGTCTGAAACGGCTCACCGACGACGTGGGTTACGACGGCGGGGCGTTCTACTCCCCGGACAGCAAGCGGATCGTGTACCGGGCGCAGCATCCCGGCACGCCGGAGGAACGCGTAGCCTACCGGGAATTACTGAGCCGGAACCTGATGGAATCGAGCAATCTCGAACTGTTCGTGATGAACGCCGACGGGTCGGGCAAGCAGCAGGTGACCAAAAACGGCGCCTCCAACTTCGCCCTGTTTTTCCATCCTGACGGCCGCAGGATCATCTTCACGTCGAGCGGGCGTCCCGCCGCCCAAACAAAAGGCCGGCCATCGTTTCACCTGCACATGGTCAAAGACGACGGCACGGGTTTGGAACAAATCACCTTTGAAGGCCACTTCAACAGCTTCCCCATGTTCTCTCCCGACGGCAAACTCCTGGTGTGGGTCTCCGATCGCAACGCCAAAGCAAAAGGCGAATTCAACGTGTTCCTCGCCGACTGGGTCCCCTGATCCCCTATCTGTCATCCTCGACACCTGTCCCCGACATTCTTAATCGGGGATTCAGCGTCTTTGTTTTTTGTAGTTGTAGCCGCGCCCTCTGATGGCGCTTTTTATTGCCCCGTAAATATCCGTTTATCGGTTGCCCAATAAAAGTAACACAATTCCTGCGGCTCACCTGAACCTGAACTGGACGAAAGACCAAAACACCCACTTCCTTGTGCAAGCAACAGGGGAGGCAATATAATAATTTCTTGTCCATTTCCGTCATCAACAAGGCGGTTTGCTGCGACCTTTGGCTTTTTGAAATATTTCTGTGACAGTATGAGTCCTTGCGATGAGACTGGATGATGCAGAGTTGGAAAGAATGATGAGTCAGGGTGAGAGTTTCCGTGTTGAATACAAGGAATCGCTGGACGGTAGCGCGTCGGTAGGCATCCAAGAGGCGGTTTGCGCATTTGCGAATGACTTGTCCGGTTCAGGTCAACCCGGTGTTGTTTTCGTCGGCGTTAAGAACAACGGTGATCCGATCCGAATCGGCATTACCGACCAAATGTTGATTCAACTGAGCAGCATCAAGACGGACGGCAACATCGTGCCTCCGCCTTCCATGCTGGTGGAAAAACGGACACTGAAAGGTGCGGATGTCGCGGTCATCACCGTGTTGCCTTCGGATTCCCCGCCTGTCCGATACAAAGGCGCCATTCACGTACGAATCGGCCCTCGAAAGGGAATTGCGACCGTGCAGGACGAACGCATTCTAAACGAGAAGCGGCGTGCTCACACGCTCCCGTTCGATATTCAACCTGTCCCTGGAGCGACGGTCTCCGACCTCAGTGTTCGCCGGTTTGACGAGGAATACCTTCCCAAGGCATTTAGCGCAGAGACCTTGGAAGCAAACGAGCGAAGCACAAATCAGCGCCTTGCCACGACCAAGATGATCGCCTCCGCGGAAGATCAGACGGCTACTGTACTTGGCCTTCTGGTGCTGGGCAAACAACCGCGAGACGTGATTCCCAATTCCTATATTCAGTTTCTGCGTATCGACGGGTCGGAATTGTCGGATCCTATCGTTGACGATGAAACCATAGATGGAACGATTTTGGAGATATTGGGGCGCATCGACGACAAACTCAGAGCGCACATCAGGACGGGTGTTGACCTGACCGGTTCGGACAAGGAGCAGCGCAGATCCACCTACCCCCTCGCGGCGCTCCAGCAGCTCATGCGCAATGCGGTGATGCACCGAGCCTATGAGGCCACCAATGCACCCGTCCGCGTCACGTGGTTCAACGACCGCATCGAAATCCACAACCCGGGCGGCGCCTATGGAACCGTGACCAAGGAGAATTTCGGTCGGCCCGGCGTGACCGACTATCGGAATCCAAATTTGGCAGAGGCCATGAAGGTGATGGGGTATGTCCAACGGTTCGGTGTCGGTATCGCCACGGCGAAAAAGGAGTTGGAGCAAAATGGCAATCCTGAGCCGGATTTCGTCGTCGAAGACGCCTTCGTCCAAGTGACCATCCGGGGGCGATCAATATGACAATTCCTGTTCTAACCTTCTTCAACAACAAGGGCGGTGTCGGAAAAACTTCTCTTGTCTACCATCTCGCCTGGATTCTGTCGCAAACTGGTCACCGGGTTCTCACCTGCGATCTGGACCCGCAAGCGAACCTGTCCGCTGCATTTCTCGATGAAGAACAATTGGAAACGTTGTGGAAGGGAGAGAATGGGGATAAAGGCGCGACCATTTTCAAATGCGTGAAGCCTCTGTCGGAAGTGGGGGATTTGGTGTCGCCTGCACTGCAGGCAATTGCCCCGGCTCTGAACCTGATCCCCGGCGACTTGGCCCTGTCCGGCTTCGAGGACGAACTGTCGGCCGAATGGCCGAAAGCCCTTGATTCCGGGAATCCGCATCGACCGTTCCGGATTCTGACGTCATTCTGGACCGTGATGCAGAAGGGTGCGAAAGAGATGAGCGCGACGGTCATTTTGGCGGATGTCGGCCCCAATCTTGGCGCCATTAATCGCTCTGCCTTGATTGCCACCGATTACGTTATTGTTCCACTTGGTGCGGATTTATTTTCCCTCCAAGGCCTTCGCAATCTTGGGCCGACTCTGAAACGCTGGCGTATGGATTGGACAAAACGTCGAGAGAACTGGCCGGTTTCGGATTTCCCGTTACCTGAGGGCAGAATGAAACCGCTCGGGTATATCGTGCAACAGTACGGAGTCAGGCTGAGCCGCCCGGTCAAGGCGTATGATAAATGGGTCAATCGGATGCCGGAAGAATACGCCAAAAATCTGGAGACCGGGGAAAGCAGCCAGTTCCCCGCTTCGCCACAGGAAGACGAAAATTGTCTGGCGACCGTCAAGCACTACCGCAGTTTGATTCCGATGGGGCAAGAAAGCCGCAAGCCGATCTTCGATCTCACGGCGGCCGATGGCGCTATCGGCAGCCACGCTGCCGCGACTCAAGAGGCACGCCGGGACTTTCAAACCTTGGCCAGGCTGATTGCCGACAGAGCAGAGCTGATCCAGACGCTGCCGGGGACCTCAGCACCTATGTTGTCGTAGCCGCCTTTTCTCATCGCACTTTTTCCCTTTCCTGTCATCCTCGACATTTTTAATCGAGGATCCAGTGTCTTTTGTAGCCGTAGCCCCGTGCGGGGCCGAAAGCCCGCGAATATTCCCTTTTTGTGATACGATCCGACACGACGGCGTGTTCAACAATCAGCGAGTGATCTCGTGTCTCGACTCAAAGCTCTCAGTGCGGGTGCCCTCTCAGGCGGCATCGTTCTCTTCTGTCTGTACCAGATTTCTGAATTGGATTTTCAGACCGTTTTACTGGTCCGGTCCCTGCACGATCCGTTCGTCGCGCAACTGGGCACCATCGGCAACCGGCTGGGAGACGGCCTGACGTTGGTGCTCCTGTGCCTCGGGCTGTGGGGCATCGGCTATCTTCGGAAGACCAAGGCGTGGCAACAGGCCGGATTCGACGGGCTCGTCGCGCATGGCCTGGCGGGAATCGCCGTCCAAATCCTCAAGCATCTCGTCGGACGCCCACGCCCGCGGTGGACGCATCAGGAAGCCTTTGAATACGGTCCCTCGTGGCAAGGGGGGCTCGATGCGTTTCCGTCCGGGCATGCCGCGGCGGCGTTCACCGTGGCCGCGGTGCTGGCGCGCTATTTCCCTGCATGGAAAGGGCTCTGGTATGGCGCCGCCCTCTTCGTCGGTGTGGCGCGCGTGGTGAAAGGGTCGCACTTTCCCACCGACGTGCTGGGCGGGGCGGTGCTGGGGTTTCTCATCGGCTACGTGTGGGCGCGCGCGCTCAAGGACTGGCGAGAGAACGCGGTGCAAGCGTTGCCGAAGACGCTCCCGTTGATGATCGGCGGGTGCGCGATGTTCTGGGTCACCTTCAGTCAGCCTGCCTCCGGTGGATTAACGGACGGCCTTTTCTGGATCGGACTGCTGTTGGTGCTCGCGGGACTCGGCGTCCGGTGGATCATGGCTTGGCAAGGGACCGGGAATGCGCAGCGATTGTTGAGCGCCAACGTCATGATTGCGCTGGGCCTGGCGACCAGCGCCCAAACGTTGTGGGTCATCGTCGTGGCCCTGTTGGCCTGTATCGCCTGGTGGTTGAACCATCAACCGGAATCAGGGGCGCCCCAATGTTTCCTGCGCGAGGCATGCCTCACGAGCGCGTTGGTCATCGTGCTGGTCACGCTACAGGGTCTCCACGGCCTGGTGCCGTAGCATCTTCATGACACCCGGCCCTCCTGCATGCCTCCTACCATCGGGTCACGAAACAGGAGCAGAAAACCGAATCGCTGGAGAATCGGCGTAAAAGAGTCGACGGGATGGGGCAGGTTCTCACGAAGGTTGGCCGGCAGGATGACCATGACCCGGCCGTCCTTTTTCAGATGCGTAAAAAACTTCTTATGCTCGCCGGGATTGATGAACTGCACTTTGTGTCTGGCATAGAACGTTAGCGACGGCAGCTTGCGTCCGTAGTGAATGAGCGTGTCTTCAGGACCGAGGTTGAATCCGGCGATCGTTGCCAATTCCTGGGGCGGGTTCACGAAGTATTTCCCGAAGCGCGGCAAGGCAAACAGGATCACGACAAGAAGAAACAGTCCCATCATCCCCGACAACACCCAAAATGCCTGCGGACGGCGGGCTTCCTCACGAACCAGGTGACGAAAGATCGCCACCCCCAAGAAGACGAGGACGCCCAGCACGATCGGCGTGACGCCCACGCCGATCTTTGCCGCGGCCGGAAAGTCTACGGCGATCCGGTCTCTCACGTTGGCATAGATGAGCGGCACGGAACCCAGCGCGATGCTGAACACGTACCCGGTTACGAGGATGACGCGCCTCGAGACAATGAGGCCGGCGGGCCAAACGTTCTTCAGGAAACGGGACCAGAGCACGGCCACCAGCAGGGCGGCCGGCGGAAACAAAGGCAGGACGTAGTGGGGAAGCCGGGTCGCGGAGATGGTGAAGAAGAGAAAAATCCCGGAAACCCACAGGGCGCAGAACACCAACAGGCCGTCCTCGCCTCGCGGGTCCGTCGCGCCCGTCCGGAACAACTTCCACTCTTTCAACGATTGCCAGAGGGCGGCCGGGAGCAACCCGCTCCACGGGAAAAATCCGAGCAGGAGAACGGGGACATAAAACAGAAGCGTGCCGCCGTGCCCCTCCATGGGATTCGCGAACCGTCCGGTCGTATTGGCTTGGGCCGCGGCAACATAGTCCGCGCCGTGGATGGAGATCATGGCGAGGTACCAGGGCGCGGCAATGAGGACGCAGAGGAGCCAGCCGAGCAGCGGCCTGCCTTCCGTGAAATACATTTTCCATTGCCGAGTGAGCGTCAGGTACGGCACGACGCCCAACAAGGGAATGAGAATGCCCACCGGTCCTTTGGCCAGCGTACCCAACGCCATACCAAGATAGAACAGCCACAAGAACCTCGGATTTCGGTTCGAGTCGCAAAAGCCCAGCCAGAAGCCGTACGTGGTCACCGTGGTGAAAAACACCAGGGCCGGGTCGGTCAGCACCATACGGTGGATGCCGACGAATTCCACGTTCAGCAGGAGAACGAGCGAACCGCAAAACGCGAGCGCCGGTCCCAAGAGGCGATGCAGAAAGAGGTACTGCAAAACGAGTAGCGCAAGTCCGAATGCCGCGGATTGCAGCCGGGCCGTGAAGTCGTTCACGCCGAACAGGGCATAGATGCCGGCGGTGAGCCAATACGTTCCCGCGGGTTTGGCGTACCGCGGTTCATAGTTGAGCGTGGGAGAAATCCAATCCCCGGTTTCGAGCATTTCACGAGCGGCGCCGGCATTGCTGCCTTCGTCGCGATCGGTCAGTCCTACGTCTCCCAGTCCGAGCAGGAGCAGCAGACACCAGCAGATGAGCAGAAACGCCAGGTGAAGGGTGCGCGTGGAAAACGGCTGTGACTCGACCGCGGCGGCATCAGTCACGGGTCGCGCGCTTTCGCTGCTTATGGATCAGCATCAGATTCCGCAAGTAGACCAACGTGCCGGTTCCCTGTCCGATAATGAACACCGGGTCGTGGCGATGGATGGCATACGACAGGACGATCACGCTGCCGGCTAGGCTCATGTACCAAAACGTCACCGGGATCTGACTCTCCGCTTTCCGTTCGGACGCAATCCACTGGACCAACCAACGGGAAAAGAACAGGGCCTGCCCGAAAAATCCGATGCCCAGCCAAATGCCTTCCGCGGTCGTCAGGTTGGCGAAGTAGGCGCTGATACCGGATAAGAGTTCGCTCATCGCTCAAGACCAGGCCAGGAGGTACAGGGAAGGAAGAAGTCAGCCCATGATTCTGTCAACGGCTGGATGAACATGTATTATTTCGGAGGCGCGTCGGAAGAATCGACCAGCTCATTGACGATGGTGTAGTGAAAACAGCGCTTTTGCATCCATCGAACGGCCACGAGGTCGTACAGGCCGGCGAAGAGGCGATTGCCGACACCATATTTAGAACGCCCATGGGCTCGCGGGAAATGTTGAACGGGCACTTCTGTCACGGAGAACCCGTGCATCTTGGCGAGCGCGGGGAAAAACCGGTGCATGTTGCGGAACAGGGGAATGCGTTCGACGACCGTGCGCCGGAAGATCTTCAAGGAACAGCCGGAATCGTGAATGCCGTCGCCGAGGACGACGTTGCGGATCAGGTACGCCAGTCGCGACGAGAGACGCCGGACCAACGTGTCGAGCCGCTGCCGGCGGCGCCCGCACACGAGGTCGTACTCCGTGATCAACGGCAGCAGCAGGGTAATATCCGCGGGATCATATTGCAGGTCGCCGTCCAACGTGGCAATCAATTCCCCGCGGGCATGGCGAAAGCCCGCGGCGAAGGCCGCGGTTTGCCCGTGGTTCCGGTCAAAATGGAGGACCCGGACTTCAGGGGTCCGTTTGCCGATCTCATCCAGCAAAGCGGAACTGCCGTCCGTGCTGCCGTCATCCACGTACACGATTTCGAACGGCGCTTCATGCGACTGTTCCAGACTGCCGAGGACTTTCGTCAGTTGAGCGGTCAACGGCTGAAGGTTGTCACGCTCATCCTTGATGGGGATCACCATGGAGAGCCAAGGTGGTGGAGAATGCGTCATGCGCAGAGGTTCACGTGCGTGGCATCAACGGGAGGCAAAATGAGAAGAACGTCGTTCACGAAGCTCGACGGTTATTCTACGCATCGCCCGTAAACGGGTCAAACCAATGTACTCGTTCAGTACATATATGAAACAGACCCCAACCCTGTACCACTATTCCCATCCCCCCCCTCAGGCTTTCGGCGTCACCGTGAAACGCAGGGTGCCCATGCGCGTGATTTCATTGGCCTCGTACCCCACGAAGATGTCAATGCGGTACTGCCCCGGAGTCCAGCCGGCCTGCGACGGCGGGAAAAACTTGAGATACCCGCTTTCATCCTCCAAGGCCAGGTAGGCGCTTTCTTCGTCGGAAAAAGTTTGTCCGGACGATCCCGGGACGTTTTCCGGAAACAGGCGCCCGATGATTTCATACGCGCTGTAGTGTTTGAACACGCGAAACACGACGTGGATCGCCAGCGCATCGGCTGAAAATTCTTTGGTAGGACGGATGGGATAATAGCGGTGGCCGCGACGGAGATCCAGGTCTTCTTCAAAACTTTCCGCCAGGGTGATGTGACGTAACAATCCGCCCGGAGCCGCGTCGGTAAAATCGGACAGGTCTAAGGTGGGGTTTTTGTAGTAGTCCATCGGCTCGGAAGCCACGTCCTCCGGAGCCGTGGGCATGGTGTCGAACTGGGAAAAGCCGTGTTGAAGATCGTCGGGGCTGAAAGGCGCCGGTACTGTGTCCTGCGCCCAGCCCGGACCCGAAAAGCACAGGAAAAACAGGATGAAGACGAGATGGAAAGTTCGCATGCGGAAAATGCGCGCTCTTAACGCGCTTTCTTTTCCATTTGGCATCGGTAGCCGCGCCATCTCATGGCGCCTTCTTCTCCATGGCCGCATTGTTGGCGGCATGAGATGCCGCCCTACAAAAACGGAGAGGCCGCCAAGCCGCATAAGATGCGGTCCTACAGAAACAATTTGTCTTGTAGCGGCAGAATCTTATTCTGCCATTTGAGAAATTTTTCCCACGTCCTTTGAAAGACGTCGACTCCCGGAATACTCCTGACTTCGCCGGATCGCAATTCTTTCAAGCGCCGTTTGGCAACCTCGGCCCATTTCTTATCAATATCCGCTTGTGTCGGGTTGAGGCTTTTCAGAATCGAATCGACAATGATCGCCCTTTCCTCTCTTGGAAGGTCAATCGCTTCAGTAATTAAGTCTTTCGTCTTCATGGCACCTCCGCCAATACATGGAATGGTCAAGGAAAAAGAGACAGGCATGCCGCTCTTGTCTGCCGCCACTATAGCAGGCCAAGGCGTTGCCTTGCGAGGCGAAAAAGGCCTTTGTTAGAATCGCTTTCCTTTCGGAACGTCTTGTAGGCGTTCAGTCATTTCCCCGATTACAAATGTCGGGGACAGGCGTTGACAATTCCCCCTCACCCCAGCCCTCTCCCGCCGTGGGGCGAGGGGGTCTCTTTCGTTCCCCTCCTTTGTAAGGAGGGGTAAGGGGAGGTAGAGGCTGAAGTTGGGTGATCAAGTGGCTGAGCACGTCGCTGAAAACGAAGAAGCGTTACCGCAGTTATTGGGGGATTTCGCGCCGATCGACGTCTGGCAACGGCACATGAATGCCGTGTTCTACGGCCTGCGGGGCGAACGCGTGAGGGAGTTCTATCAGACCTTTGCCGCGGCGGATTACCGCCTGGGGTACGCCTTGGCCGCGGATTACGTGCAACGGGCCACGCAACGCCGAAGGGCCGATCCCGAGAAAGGAACCGGGACGCTCACGGTCATGGAGTGGGGCTGCGGCAACGGCAATTTGGCCGCGTGCTTTCTTGATCACGTCAAGGCCCTGGACCTGGACGCCGTGCTGTACCCGCGCATGCAGTACGTGCTGATCGATGCCTCGGAGACGGTGCTTGACGGCGCGAGGGCGAATGCGGAGTTGGCCAAACACGGGGACCGCGTGCAATTCGTGCAGGCGATGGTGCCGGACCTGTCATCGTTTGCCGACGGATCAATTGACCGGATTTTCTGCAACGAACTTTGGAGCGAGTTGCCGACCAAACTCCTGTTGCGCAAGGCCGGGGACGTCATGGAAGAACACATCCGGCCCAATCTGAAGGAAACCCGGCTCCCTGACTTTCCCGATTGGCCGGGATTGGTGCAGGCGTTCGATCAAGCCGACGTCGCCGTGCTTAAACCGCTCCCGCCCTTTTTGGAAGACATCCTGTGGGAACGCGAGTACCACAAGATCGAAGCCAAGGACGTGCCGTTCCGTCGCTTGATCACGGATTTTCTCAAACTTTTCGATGAAGAACTCCTGATACCCGTGAACGTCGGTGCGGTTGCCTCCCTCAAGGAAGCGCATCGGTTGCTGGCCCCGGACGCGCTCGGGTTCAGCAGCTTCGATGCCGGCACCGCGGACGAGGCCGTGCTCAATGATCCGGAAAAACCCTGCTACAACCTGGTGGGCGGGCAATTCAGTTTTATGGTCAACCTGGCGCTGTTGGAAGACGTGGCCAAACAGGTCGGCGGCGGGCAGGTCACGATCGAACCGCAAAAAGAATTTGTCGGAAGAAGTCTCGGGGTCAACGTGATGAGTCTCATGGACGTATTGGCCTCTCATCCCAACCTGCCGCAGGACGCACCGTGGCAAATAGACGGGTTGATCCTGAAGACCGTCGAGGCCGTGAATGCCGGATATGTGAGTCCTTATGAGCGAACCATCGACTTGCCCCTGTCGCCCGAAACCCCTGAGAATACGAGCCGGGAGTTGGAGCAACTGTTGGCGCAACAGGCAAAACAAGGCGTCCCGGATACCGTGGCCTACCTCGCGGAAGAAGAGGTCATGAAGGCGGCGGGTCAATTGGAAGAGTTGGGCTACGACCGGGACACCCTTCGGGCCGCGCTCATGGCCCCGCCGCAACCCGTCGATTATTTCCACTTCCGCATGGGACCGGGAGAAGGATGATGCCGTAGGGGGCATCACCTACGTGGGCATGGGTCATTCTGGCAAGGGCGGGCCTGTGTGCCTGCCCTTTGCCCTGTTTCGGAACGTTTGTTTGGACTTGCCGGAATGCTCGTTCCGAAAAAGCGACTTGACCGTAACTTTTTTGTGGACTTCTTCATTGTGTACGAGTATACTGCTCGCACGTACAGACCCGTAAGAGTCGGATAGTGTGTCGGAATGAAGTTACATCGAGAGGTTGAAACATGATTGGTTCCTTTGGGTGGATGGAATTATTACTCATCCTGTTCATCGTCCTCATTATTTTCGGGGCCGGGAAAATTCCGCAATTGGGAGAAGGATTGGGGAAAGCCATCAAAGGGTTTAAGAAGTCGATCAATGAACCGGAGGCCATGGACGTGACGCCGCCGGATGAAGCCGATATGGGCGCGACAGCGGCCCCGCAACCGGGTCAGATCACGGAGCCGGTTGTCGCGCAATCCACCGCAGTTCCGCCGGCCGGAGAACCGGTTCCCCAAGCGGCACCGGCACCGCAGCCTGAAGCGCAAGTACAGGAAACTAGGCAGGCATAACAAGCGCCCCCCTCTCCCCTGGAGGGAGAGGGCTGGGGTGAGGGGGGCGTTCTACAAAGAACGCTTATCGATGAGAGGGAACAATGTTCGGCCTGGGGGCAATGGAAATCCTGATTATTCTGGTCATTGCCTTTCTGTTGTTTGGTCCCAAGGAATTACCCGAAATTGGAAAACAGGTCGGGAAAGCCGTCAAGGGGTTTAAGGAAACTGCCGATGATTTACGGCAGTCCGTCGAGCCGGAAATCAATATGATTCAGCAAGAAGTCAAAATGGTGGAGCAGGACCTGCAATCATCCATGAAGGAAGCGGAAGACACGATCAAGGGCGCAGGGGACGCGGCATCCGCCGGCATCAACGAGGGAAACAAACCCGTGTGACGACCGATCCCCCTCCTTTGTAAGGAGGGGCGAGGGGAGGTAGAGAAGATTGCCGCTGCCCCAGAAAAAAAACAAAACAAATATTCCACAACCTCTTGCAATAAAATGGAATTTGGCCTATTCTGGAAGCTAATTTTTAACGCGACTGTAATAGTGTGACAAACAGGCACCCCGGTTAAGGCACTCACTCAGCAAAGGAGGTCCAGGAAAAGACAAAGAAAATGGAATGCTTGTTCCAATAGAATGCTAAAGTCTTGAGCACTAAGTATCTATATCAATAAGGCTCAGGTTAATGAAACAAGTCGTACTCATGATAAATAAAGGGAAGTGAAAAAGAGAAGTTATCATACTGGGCCGGCAAGAGTTACGCACCGCCCGCAGGGGTAATCAACTTACAGGAGGAGTCAGAAATGAAACGATTGAATGACGGTATCAAATGGACAATGGTCGCGGTCCTGCTTGCGGGGATCACGGCTGTTCCGGCTTTTGCCGAGAAGACCACGCCGGCCACAGGGAAGAACTCGGCCGTGCCGGCGGTGCCGCGCGCGATTCCGGATCTGTTGCCGTATCACAAATTCGATCCGCCCAAGAGCAAACTGTTCGACATCAGCAAGCTCACCATTTCCGGCGACCTGCGGGTCCGTCCGGAATTCAGGACAAACACCGCCTTTGCCGGAAATACTGGACCAAAGAACAACACGTTCGTCGTGCAGCAATGGGCGCGGTTGGGCTTCAACTACTCCATCTCACCGGACGTGACGTTTTTCTTGCAGGGACAACATTCCAAGAACTGGGGGGTTAATGCACCATTCGGAGCGGGAACCGACGCGAATGGTACGAACGGAACCCTCTTCGCCCGGCAGGCGTTCATGCTGGTGCGGAACTTCCTGGTACCGAACCTCACCATCAAGGCCGGACGGCAACTGGTGGTCTGGGGCAATCATCGCATGTTCGGGCATTTCGACTGGAACAACGTGGGATGGTCCCACGACGGGTTGACCGCGAACTACAAGCTCAGCAAGAGCACCACACTGCAAGCCGGCTGGTTGCGGACGTCTGAGAGAAACTGTCCGACTCCGACATCGGGCAACTGTATTGGCAATGTCCGGCCTGGCGGGGCTGGTACCCCCTTCTCAGATGCGACGGACGATGGCAATGTGGTCTTTGTCCGCGCGCCTATGAAGGTCGCGGGCGTGGTTCTCGAACCCACCTACATCTGGCATGACGGCGGAACGGGTGGAATGGGTGCCCCTCGTCCTGCGAACCAGTCCAGGCATACCCTCGGCGGCCGGGCCGTCAAGAAGTTTGCTGCGGGAGGAGCGCGCGTGGACGTCACGATGGAAGGCTACTACCAATTCGGGGAAATAGGCCCTGGTGCGAATGCCAGCGGGACCCACACCATGGATATTGAAGCCTATGCCTTCCATATCGATGGTGGCGTGACCCTGCAGGTTCCCATGCAGCCCCGTCTGAGCGCCGAATTCAATATGGCCTCCGGTAACAAAAACAACGGCAAATGGGGAAGCTTCGATCAATTGTACCCCACCAACCACATCCACTTCGGGTACATGGACCGCATGTCCTGGAAGAACATGAACCATCTGGCGTTCGGCCTTCAAATGCGGCCCAACGCGGACAGCCACTTCGAAGTGACCGGGCACATATTCAATCGCCAGGAGGAAACCGATGGCGTGTATCATGCCGGTCAAGCTCAATTTTTAACTGTTGCTGATGCTAATAACAGCACCTCGACCGATGTTGGGGAAGAAGTCGACGTGGTCTACACTCACTTCTTCACCCCCGGAAACCACGTGGCCTGGCAGATCGGCGGCGGGGTTTTTCTCCCGGGTCAGTTTATCGATGACAGTCGTGGTGGGAATGCTTCCGAGCAAACCTGGGGCTATACCCAACTCTGGGTGAACTTCTAAGAAGAAGGAACCCCACATATTTACTCCTCCCTCACACCCTCTCCCCTCGCGGGAGAGGGCTGGGGTGAGGGGACGAATTCCGATCCCCGCTGAGGCCCACCCCCCAGCGGGGATTTTTTTGTGCCCCTCCAATCACTCCCCCTTGAGGGGGAGTCGGAGAGCCAAGAGCCTGCCCTGAGCTTGTCGAAGGGGCGCAGCCCGCCGGCGAACCGGTGGGGGGAGCTTTTGTCCCCGCTGTATCTCCTGCCGCCTCTTCCCGCCCATTGGTCATTCCGAGCAAAGCGCTTGTCCTGAGCGTGCCGAAGGAAGGAATCCGCTTCATTTCTTCGTCATGCTTGTCTTTCCCTAATCCGTCATTCCCGACATTTGTAATCGGGAATCCAGTGTCGTTGCCTTTGGCAGTCATGGCCGCGCGATTCCTCGATCAAGTCGAGCGCAGGCTTATCTTGCGTTCTTCTTTCTTTTGCATTTGTAGCCGCGTCATCTCATGGCGCTTCCTCTCTTGACGGCCGCCCCGCAGCCCGATGAGCCAAGCGTAGTCCCACACATCTTACGTATTCTGCTAACGAATGACTGAACGTGTACTGGAATAAGCATTCTTCTTCTTGGCATTGACAACTACTTTAAAACATCTACAATTTCCTCAAATATACACCCCCGTAGCGGCCCGGTGCTGCATAATTCCAAAAACCTTTAACACTCCGAACCAAAGAAAGAGGAATGCCAAAGGTTTCTAAATTTATGCAAAGGTAATGGTAATGGATAACCCATCAACCAAGAAACACGTTTCTTTCAGAAATCATAACGATCGTTTCTGTGCAGTACCAACAACTCGTGGGCGAGTCCTAACGCCAGATATCAACCCCTCTCGAGCTCGGCTTATACGTTATATAGACAAGAAATGGGTCAATGGTACCGTGCTCCACTACTATTTTTACGATAATCAAAGCCTTGATAAAAAACTTGTTGGCGACGAAAAGCAACACAATGTCGTACGCAAGGCATTCGATCATTGGAAAAATCAAGACATTGGTCTAGTTTTCAGCGAAGTAAAAAATCGAGAGGATGCTGAAGTACGTATTGGCTTTGATCACTCGGATGGATCATGGTCCTACGTTGGGCGTGATGTA
Source organism: Nitrospirales bacterium (assembly GCA_965204965.1). Lineage (GTDB taxonomy): Bacteria > Nitrospirota > Nitrospiria > Nitrospirales > UBA8639 > Bin75. The sequence continues at coordinate 208,136 of OZ242026.1, forward strand.
ATTAATCTGGAACAACTGAAGGACCCCAATAAGCCGACTATGAATTTCGGTTGGGATCTGACTACCGCTTGGGGCTGGGAAACGGCTCTGCACGAAATAGGTCATACGCTTGGTTTCCCACACGAGCACCAGAATCCAAACGCAGGCATCGTATGGGGACTTAGCCCGATAACTTGACAGTACAGCTTGACATTGTGGGATGGTTGACGAATGCCTCAAATCTCCGTACACTCTTCTTGCTCCTAACTTAACTTCCAACAATTTATTCCGTCTTTATAACTTGAATCCTCAAGGACGGGTATGGTGTGTTACAATAAACTGAGGCTTACGTGAACGATAGGATTATACGATGATTTACGCCGTTATTCCACTTGAAGAAGAGGAAGACCTTGGAAACTTAGAAGAAGTGGTCAAAGCCATTGATTCTGATGCTTATATGGGTCATGCCCCACATATTTTTTTAGTCTCGTATGAGGGGGGCCAGTTCAGAGCTTGTGAAGCGTTTGGGGTTTGCCTCAAAGGGTGAGCCGTCCCGGTCTGGCATGGTGTTGGCGGTTGGCCCGTACAACGGGTTCGCCAATGTGGATATGTGGGAGTGGTTGATGACGAAGCAGGGGGTGTCCTCCTAATGGGTCTTCAAGATTGGGGAGCCATCCGGTCGGAGGGCCGGTCTGTCGTCCCTGAAGTAGAGTCAGCGTTATTGCGATGGGGGAAAATTCTTTCCCTCTGGCTGACCATTGCAGGCCTCATTTATCTCGGGCTTTCTCATATTGTCAGCATTGAACTCCTTGATGTTGAGAAAAAAGTTGAAACCAATTCCAGGGCCCTCCAACGTCTTGAAAAAGACGTGGGTACCTTAACAACGGACTTGAAGGCCGTCCAAAAAGATATCTCAGGTATCAACATCAGCTTGGCACGCATCGAGACTACCCTCCGCTTGTCACCTGTCAATCCCAACCCCTAGCCCCTCGTCAACTTATCGGGCTAAATCCCATCGTATGGAATGAAGGTAGAGTTTACGAGTATTTCCGCGGCTCGCCTAACTCCTGGGATGACGATAAGATCAAATGGAACGTGTTGCGCAAGCTAAATCCTGGAGAGATCGCTGGTTCGAAATGGGATTCAGATTCGATTATGTACTATCGCTTTAAGGCCGGTTTGATCGAAAAGCCCAAAAAATACAAGAACCAGGATTTGGTGCCAAAACCTGGCTTATCAAAAGTAGACATCCGTGAGGCCAAGTCGTTTTACCCATCTCTCAACAAGAAGAAGGCCACAAACCTAAAAGCCTTTGAATCGAAACTGCTTACTCTAAAAAGCGGTGGGCAGGCAGATTTTACGATCATACTTTCAGTCTCTAGAAGTTACACCATTCAGACGTTCGGTACATCTGACAGCGTTATGGTGTTGTTCGAAGACTGTGCTGCCAATAGGTCTCTATTATTTGACTGGGGACGATGACAGTGGAATTGACAGAAATGCGAAAATTACGACTAGACTCCATCGTAATCGAAAGTACCTCTTGAAAATACGACTCTACTATGTGGTCGACGACGCGGCAGTTCTACTCTGGTAAACCCCATAACCCGCATGAGCCCAGCGTAATCCGACATCCCCTGCTGGACGACAATGGTCCGAAAAGTTCAGGCGGGTCAGGCCACAGGAAGCTAATCTAGGCGCTGACTAGATTTGCAATCCTTGGCCTCATACCTTGTGGCGAGGCATTGCAGTCCAAGTCCGTGGGTGCTATCGGATTCGAAGCGGGACACTAAGACAGGTAAGAGGAAAATCAGCCGGTCCTTAGCTTTCTCGGCAAAGAGGCTGATCGATGTCTTTTTGTCGCAGGCTCCCAGTTCGATGCATTTGTAGACTGTGTCATAGAAGTCCACCATGAAGTTGTAATTATTGAGGTGCTGGCCTTTGCTCAGCGTCTTGATCATTAACATGGTCAGTTCGGGGAGGGTCAGCGGCTTGTCCGACCTGTCTTTTGTGTCGGCCAGATCAGTTATCAACGTGTCAAGTTCAGATCTGGCCCTTAGGACCTCGCCTGACTGATAGATGTGGAATAATTCGAAACTCTTGTTGATCTTTTCTTGCTGAATGTCGTTCTGGTGGACACACCAAGCAACCCAGACGGCTGAAATGCCAACGATAAAGCCAAAAATTTTGACGATTTGTTCAATTCTGTTGAGCATTGCGCCGGATGCCGTTAATCACTCTGTCAATGCAGCCGGGCCAGTCCTGATATTTTTTGCACCATTCGTCACGGCTGATGCCGATTTTCTGGTTCTCAGGGGATGGTTCTGGAATGGAGGGCATTGTGGATTTGAGTTCTGGTTTCTTGAGGTCTTTCCCGTGTTCTTTTATTGCCTTATCAAGGGCGTCGAATGTCGTGATATCAGCAAATTTGTCTACTTTAACTATGCTGCCGCCATATGACGGCACACTGACAGCGGTGAAAAGCACAACGCACAGAGTAATTCTTAGTTTCATCTGAGAATTCCTACTCTAGATTCCTTGAGAATAAACTACCACATCGTATCTCACCTTTCAAACGTAAGCATGGCAATGTACAGCATGGGCAGAGGTTCTAGAATAGCTCACCATTCGATTTTGTAAATAAAAAGACATGAATCCACCATTTTGTTACTCCTCTGATTCGGAGTGCCAAGGGTTTCTGAACTTATGCGCGTTACAAAAATGGGGAAGAGAGCACTATCCTTCGAGAAGGAATAAAGCAATGACCACGGACATGGTATAAAGTCCTGTTGATTATGGCCATCAAAAGGTCGAAGAATGAAGGACGTGATTACCCGCCAGACTGTCGTCGATAAGCTCGCTGCCTATTTGCACCATGAGCTGTCATTGTCCGATCTCGTCGCGTGGGCGGAAACCGCTCTCATGGATGGTGAATTTGACGGCAAGCATTTAGGAGACATTCGAGACGTCGTGGCTCGAGTGGGGGTTGCCGACGTCCGAGCGTTCGGCCTGACCTGGGAAGACTGCGAACACCTGCTCCGGCGATTAGGCTATTCAGCCCAAATCCGGATCGAAGCCACTCGATAACGAAGCGGGCGGCTTCCTGGGTCGTTGCCCCCTCACCCTACCCTCTCCCTCCAGGGGCGAGGGTTTTATAAGACCTGGAATATGCCTGATACCCCCCACCGGCTCGCCTGCGGGCTGGCGCCCCTTCGACAGGCTCAGGGCAGGCTCTTGGCTCTCCGACTCCCCCTCAAGGGGGGAGTGATGAAGAAGGCGCGATAAGATCGCGCGTCTACAAATACAAAGACACTGGATCCTCGATGAAAGATGTCGAGAATTGTCAATGTTCATTCATTCGTTGACAACATGAGGTGCTGACCACACTATGCATGGCTTGCTTGTCCTGAGGCGGGGCAAGGCGGCAAGATTCTTCTGCGTATGGCTAACGCGGGCAGGCCGAAGGCGGGGTTACAACAGTTTGATCATGGCGACTATCAGGCTGACGGTCCCGACGTTGATGCCAAAAATCCACTTGATGAGATCCATCTTGGCGGCTTCGATGGCAGCCTTGGTTTCCTGCCGCAAGGCTTCGAGGTCAGCCTTGGTGGCGAGATTCTGTTCGAGTAATCTTGCCTGTTGACGTACGACGGTTTCGGCTTGCCGCTCGGGCATGCCGGCGCTCACCAACTCATGGACAGCCGCGTGCGTATCAAGGATTAATTGTGTCATGACTTAGTCTCTTGGGGGAAATTATACCACTAAGACCAGGCCACAATCTATCACCCTCAGTCCATAAAGAATGAAGACTGGGCTATTCAGCCCAAATCCGGATCGAAGCCACTCGATAACGAGCGGGCGGCTTCCTGGGTCGTTGCCCCCTCACCCTACCCTCTCCCTCCAGGGGCGAGGGTTTTATAAGACCTGGAATATGCCTGATACCCCCCACCGGCTCGCCTGCGGGCTGGCGCCCCTTCGACAGGCTCAGGGCAGGCTCTTGGCTCTCCGACTCCCCCTCAAGGGGGGAGGATGAAGCAGGCGGCATGAGATGGCGCTGCTACAACTACCAAAGGCAAAGACACTGGAAAAAGCAAAGACACTGGATTCCCGATTACAAACGTCGGGAATGACCGTAGAGGGCTACTGACATGGATCTTTTGCCGTTGAGAAAATTACTGTGCCAGCGGAAGGGCCAGGAGGGGAGAGGAGTCCGGCAGGAGACGGGTGATCCTGATTGATTCGGACGCGGAATCGAGAAATTCTCCCACGGTGATGGTTCCGTTCTTGTTGACATCCGCACTGCCTGACAGCGAGGCCAGGACGTCTGCGGGTTTGCCTGTCGCCTGCCCGGGACGTCTGCGGAGTTGGATGACAGGGGTCTTGTCTTCACGTGAGAGACCGCTGATCCAGCGTACCCGAGAGGAACCATCCGAAGAGATGCCTTTTCCGGTCTGCTTCGCAATCGGCGTGTCGAGTATCAGCAAGGTCAGCCGATTTTGGAGTTTTCCCAAGAGGCGCTGAAGCGTTCTAAGGGAGATCAACTGTTTGCTCGATGCCTCGGGGGACCCTTCATAGGGGATCAAATAGACCTCGCCGTTTCCCTGGTCGTGAACGGCCTGACCGGAATAATAGACGACCAGCACGGATTCCTTTCCGATTCTCTGACGGACCCACGTGAGGAGTGTTTTTGTGATGTCTGCTTTTGCGGCATTGTTCCCCTGGAGGACGCGGATATTCTGATTTCGGAACAATCCGGTGCCTTTCAAGGTTTCCCGCAAGGTCATGAGGAGACCGTCCGGTGTACGATAAGCCTCAGGCCAGACGTCCTGATAGGCATCCATCCCGACGAGCATGGCCACGTACGTATTGTCGCCACGAGGCTTTTCCCGCATCTTGGATCGGCTGGATTGCGTGCCTGACCCACGGGTGCCGGGTTGGAGAGGCGCCACAATGCGGTGCGACCCGATGGGTGTGCCATCCTCGAGTTGCAGCGCGATCACCAACTCCGCTTTTTGTGCGGTCACGTTGACCGGCATGCGGCCACGAATTTCCGTCGTCCTGGTTTCTCCGGGCTGGAACGTGCCGAGGGCGATGGGAAGGGAAGTCATTCGAGAAAAGGCTTCGACCAGCGTCTCATGCCCCGACACGTTGGCATTGGCTGTGTTGACGGCGGTGCTTCCGAGATTGGTGGCCTCGATCATCAGCACAATGGCTTCCCCGCCTTCGAGAATCAAATTGTCGTTGCCGTCTTTGAGCATCGTGCGAAAGGTAAAGAACGGACGGTTTCCCGATGCGGCGGGAGCCTGAGCCGAGAACCGGGGCGCGACTTGCGGTGCGGCCCGTGGCGTGGACGGTGTGAATGCCGGTTGCCGGCCCTGTTGCGCCATCAGCGTTTGCGTGCCGCCATCCTGGAGCACTTGCGGAACCACCGCCACGAGTTGTTCGGCCAGTTCCGCTGCCGCCCCGTTGATTTTGGCATCGTATTGACCTGTGGTGCAGGTTACGGATTGGCCGGTAATGGTCGGAGCCCAAACTCTGACCTGGCCGCCGTAGTTCAAAGGGATTTGTCCCAACGCGGCTCCGCCTCTATCGATGAACACCGCTTGCAGCTTGAAGTCGAGGTTAGCGAGGTAATTATCTTCATCCGCCATACGGTCGACCTCCTGGAACGCCTGGTTGACCATGCTGATCTGGATAACCAGATCGCTTGGCTTGGTCACTCGGACGGCTTCTCCGGTTCCCGAATAGGCTGTCACGGATTGAAAGGTTTCCTGTGCCAGGGTGAGAAAATTCTGGACGATCGCCTCTCCCGTGTTCAAAGTATACGGAAGGTCGCACGCTTGAATTTCGAGTGTCGCGTCCGTGACGCTGGGATCAAACGCATACGCCACCGAAATGGGCATGGCCGGCTCCTTGGGTTTTTCATCTTCGCCAAATCCGAAGCTGGGCAGGCTGATGTCCGGGAAGTCCAAGTCCGGCATACTCACGTCCGGGAGATATGAGCAGCCTGAAAACTGGAGGATCGAAACGAAAAGGAGAAGTCTCGTGAGGGCACACGTTCTGAGAGACATGGCGTGTAACCTACCCGATGCCTTCGAGGGATTGCAACTTTCGTTCCGCTTCGCGAGGGACGTTGCTTGACCCATCCTGGCCTTACCGGTGAGAATAAATTTGGGTGGGACTGCGGGTGATGGCGCAGCTACGAATACAAAAACAAAGACCCTGGATTCCCGATTAAAGATGTCGGGAATGACAGACAAGAGAAGACAGCATGATCATAGTCAGCCGTAGCCGAAGCAGGAGTTTTCTTCCCATCATCCTGGCCACCGGTCTGGTGTCTCTCGTCTTCGCAGGATGCGGCGAATGGCCGCAAGCCCGTCTCGATGCGTACCTCGGGCAGCAGCCGATACAGGATCTCTCACGGTTTGCGGATTTGCCGGGCCCGGTACAAGCCGGGCTTGTGCTTTTCAACGATACGTCCGCTCCGGATTCGGCTCCTGAACTCTCCGAAGCCTCTTTGACATCCCTGACCGAACACGTGCGGAAGCAATTGATCCATGACGTTCCGCTCGAGGTGGTGCGTATTGTCCATTCCCCGGATCCGGGAGCCTCGCCTCCGAAGTTTCCGTCGGTGCTGCAATGGGCAAAAGACGAGCACATCGATTACCTCGTGATCACCGTTCTCTCGAGTTCCGAAATCGAGGTGCCGGAACGATTCCCCTGGCGAGGGTCCAGCCTGGGAGCCATCGCGCGCGGGTTGCAGTTCGGGTATCGCGCGGAAAACCTGGCGTTGGCCGAATTGGCGTTGGTCGACGTGAGTGCCGGTCACGTATTGGCACGGGTCGAGGGAAATGCCTGGGCGTCCCTGGACCGGCTGGACCCGCCCATCGAGTCCAACGAGTACCCTGTCGTTCGACGGAACCTGGAAGATCCGCCCATTTACCCCGAAAAGGAAGAAGATGCGCATGACGTCATGCGAGCGGTCGCCGCCGGCGATGCCATCGACCAGGCGGTGCTGCATTTGAAGGAGGCCTGGGGCGGATCTCGAACTGTCCCGGCGTCTACCGATAATTGACGAATTGCAGGTCGATGCCGAAGTCTTGCTGTTTCAGAAAATTGATGACGGTTTGCAGTTCGTCTTTGCTTTTGCTCTGCACGCGCACCTGGTCGCCTTGAATCTGCGCCTGCGCCTTGAACTTGTTCTCCTTCAGACTCTTCGTGATGGCCTTGGCTTTGTCTTCGACGATCCCGCTCTGCACCGTGACGTGTTGCCGCACGGTGCCCCCGAGGGCCTGCTCCACCTTGCCGTAGTTAAGGGCTTTCAATGACACGCTGCGTTTGACGCATTTTCCTTTGAGGATGTCGATGACCGCCTTGAGTTTGTAATCGTCGTCCGCCACGATCTCCAAGACGTGCTCTTTTTCCTTGAGCGTGACGTTGGATTGCGACCCTTTGAAATCGAAGCGTTGCCCGATCTCTTTCATGGTCTGGTCAACCGCGTTCTTCACTTCCTGCATGTCCACCGTGGATGTCACGTCAAACGAAAACGTCTCCGCCATGAATGTGTCTCCTTTGTTAACAACACTTGCCTGACCCTGAAATGAGATGCGGGTGTACGCCTTCATCCCGTTCCAGGAGATCTTACAACCCAAGGGAAAAGGCAATCGGATGGATCGTGGTTATATGATGCCAGATCGTTATGTGCTTCGTGGTTTGGAGTCTTTCAACTCAATAGAAAGTGCGTGTCTCTATGGATGCCCGATGATGCGGTTTATTATTGTTTCTTCCATAGCGTCACCTTGAAATGATCTTCAGTTACTTCAAAATCCGGTTCTCTCTCATTGTGTTGCTGCATTAACGGAATGACTTTTCGGCGAATACCTATGCCCTGATCTTCAACGTAGCCGTAATCTCTAAAAATCCTGACGGAGGATGGATTGCGTTGTAATTGCGCGCCGCTCTTGATTCTTTCGATTGTCATGCCATTTGGCAAAGAACCCGGGCTGGTTATTTCCAGGCGATTATTGTAGACGACAACGCGCACATAGTTTTGTTTTGTCCAATCTCTGTGAATTAAAGCATTAATCAAAAGCTCTCTTATGGCCTCAAACGGATAATCCCAAACCCGTCTGCGGCTCATTCCTTGTAGCGTCTCATGACTGATATATGGCTGAATAAGTGTACTTACTCTCTCGTGCAAGGCCGGCTCAATGGGATCATGAGCGCCACCGTCGCCTCGGCGTTCCAGAAACGGGGCGTCTAATATCTTGTCAAATATCGTGTTGTAATCCTTATCATTCCCATCATAAACGGAAAGCCGTACACCGGCTTGTGGTAGCCTCAACTGGGGGGTTTTTGCAAACAACGCATAAGCGAAATAGCTGCAAGCAAGGGGTGTGACGTCGCCGACCAGAAAGCTGTGGTTCACCATCATTTCCTGCAAATCCTCGTCCGGAGACTGTATCAGAATATCTCGAAAATATTCCTTGTAACGATGTTGATCTAAATCTGAAACCGAAGATCCGTACACGGGAAATTTTTCCGCTGACAGTAGGCCGCCCAAATCAAACAATCGTGCCTGTTGTTCACGACCCGCCAGTTGGGAGGTGCTGCCGTATCGGACATAGATGTCTTGACGGTCTTTGTGTTTGAGGACATAAGGTTTACTGTTACCTTGAGGGATTTTCACAACGGCCACGCGCTTCCCTTCAACCCGGACCTCCTCGTAATCCGGCAAGATATATGGATGAACGTACCGGCCGATGACCGTATCCATCAGCCATTCTTGAAGATTCTCCTGCTGGATGCCGCTAATGCTGCCGTCATCCTCAACACCAACCAAAACCAGACCGCCGTTCATATTGGCAAAAGCAACGATTTCTTTGGCAAATGTTTCGGGGCGCTCATCATCACGTTTAAACTCCAGCTTTGCGCCCTCAGGCTGGTTGGTTAATTCCAGTAAATCACTGATTAACATGAGAAACCGTTTCTCTTAGAAACCACATTTATTTTTACGCATATCAAAGGCTTGTCTGTCGCCTTCCGGAATGGATGCGGCTTTTCTGTTTTGTCAATCTTCTCGATACTCCTATTGAATGTTTTAATTCCATGAGAAGCGGCACGTATTATATCATGTCTGCTTCAGCGAATTTATCTGTCGAATGGGTGCCATTTCCGCAGAGCAAACAGGTCTCAGGTCAGCAGCATTTGCCTTCCGGGATCCGGATGCCTTCGCCGTCGATTATCTCCGTCGTGGTATAGGGCTGTTTCAGGACCAGGTATTGGTACCATTTCATTGCGCTCTCGGTCAGGACCACGAGGGCCAGGACCGCGACCAGCCCGACCAGCGCCGCGTTGAGCGCCATGGTGACGCGCGCCACCGGGTCCGTAGCGGTCCTTGCCCGGTCCAGAAAAATCCACCACAGGTCATGACAACCCGTCAAGGTGATGATGCCCACGAATACCATGGGAACGGCCGTCACCCACAGGTAGCGGGCTTTGTCCATTTTGATGAACAGGGTCGTGCCGATGCAGAGCGCCAGGGTCCCCAACAACTGGTTGGCGGCTCCGAACATGGGCCAGACCGTGGAGATCGTGCCTGTGGCGATGAGCCATCCCCACGCCCCGACCACGAGGGCGCTGGACAGGATGACGCCGGGCCACCAATTGATCCGGCGAAGCGGGGCATACACGTATCCGCCCATTTCCTGGATCAGGTAGCGCGCGACGCGCGTGCCTGCGTCGATGGTCGTCAGGATAAACAGGGCTTCGAACAGTAACGCAAACTGATACCAGTAGGCCATGAGCCCGGCCATCCCCGGCAGGGCCGAAAAAATCCAGGCCATGCCCACGGCCAACGATACCGCGCCTCCGGGCCGTCCCGAGACGTCCACTTCGACGAGTTGCGAGAGCGTGTGAATGTTTTCAACGGGGTATCCCATCGCGGCCAGGGCCTCGGCCGGGAGGCGCGTGTTGATCGCAAAATAATCGCCCGGGATAAGGAGGGACGCCGAGATCAACGCGACCACTCCGACGAAGCTCTCCAGCAGCATGGCGCCATAGCCCACCATGGCCTGCGATTCGCGGGCGATCATTTTCGGCGTGGTGCCCGACGACACGAGCGAATGGAAGCCCGAGATGGCTCCGCAGGCGATGGTGATGAACAGAAACGGAAACAGGGGGCCGGGGATGATCGGGCCGCCCCCGGCGATGAACCCGGTGACCTTGGGCATGTGCAGGTCGGGAGCCAGAATGATCACGCCGATCGCCAGCAGCCCGATGACCCCGAGCTTCATGAACGTCGAGAGGTAGTCCCGCGGGACCAGGAGCATCCACATCGGGAGGACCGAAGCCAGAAATCCGTATCCGGCCAACAGCCAGACCAAGGTGGTCCGGTCGTGGGTAAACCACGTCGCCATATCCGATTGCGCCACCATTTTGCCCAGGGCCACGGACAGCATGAGAAGCACGATGCCCATGACGGACATTTCTCCGACGCGTCCGGGTCGTACACGATGGTGGTACCAGCCCATGAGGAAGGCGATGGGAATGGTCATGGCAATCGTAAACGTGCCCCAGGGATTGGCCACGAGCGCATTGACCACGGCCAGCCCCAAACCGGCCAGGGCCACGATCACGATGAACAACACGGCTACGGCCGTGGCCGTGCCGGTGATCCATCCGATCTCCGCGCGCGCGATTTCCGGAAGGGAGCGGCCGTTGCGTCGCAGGGATCCGACCATGATGACGAAATCCTGGACCGCGCCGGCCAACACGGCTCCGATCACGATCCAGAGAAACCCGGGCAGAAAGCCGAACTGTGCCGCCAGGACCGGACCCAACAACGGACCGGCGCCGGCAATGGCTGCGAAATGGTGTCCGAAGAGCACGTATTTGTTCGCGGGATAGTAATTGGTGCCGTCTTCCAGTCGAAAGGCCGGGGTGCTGCGTTCATCGTCGAGTTGCATGACGCGCCGGCCTAAAAAGCCTCCATAAAACCGATAGGCCAGCACGTAAAAGCACCCGGCTGCGGTCACCAGCCAGAGTCCGTTGACCTTTTCGTCAGGGTTCAGCAAGCCGGTGACAAAGCCGAAGGACACGGCGCACAGGAGGGAAACGAGAATCCACGCGGTCGTCTTCAGGGCCTTCATGGTGCTTCAAAACGTGGAGCGAACGATTTATGTGGACCGGGTGCGGCGAAACGATGCTTTTTCCCCGGCACGGAGTCCGTCGATCATACAGGTTGTGAAAATGGGGGTTTGTCGAACTTGTGTCGAATGGCGTTCATGGCGTTGAAAACCATGGGTTTCGTGAGCAGTCGATGTTCTATCGCGCGTTTGCCCGGAAAATCGAGTAAGGATACTCCAATGACCATGGTGAGTAAACCTTGGCCCGGAAGGACCAGCATGGCAATTCCCGCCAGGAGAAACACCAGGCCGACCGTGTTTTTGATGAACAATCCCGCGTAGCGCAGGACCGGATGGTAGCCTTCCAGCCACACGTGTTCCTCATCGTGCAAAAAGTAATCCACGGGCAGGCGGATGATAATGACGGGAATGAGCACGATGGTTCCGAAAAACATCACGACCGACACGATGGTGATGGCAATCAGGGCCTCAGGGGGAACCAGGGCGGTCAGTTCGTCGTAGACTGTCAACATGGTGTTCATCGGGCGAGCTCTGTGCGTCGCAAGGGGAAATAACACGTTCTCAGCGATTCGACAAGCATATATGCCTTCTCCTGTAGCGGCGGCATCTTATGCCGCCCGGAAGAAGGCGCCATGAGATGGCGCAGCTACAAATACCTGAATCCGGCACCATGAGGCACTTCGGGAGCCCGTTGAAGGGGCGTTGACGAACAGGCTAGGATTGTAGAAATCTGTTCATTCCTTGACGCTATTCGCCTTTTCTTTCCCCTCCTTTGTTGTAGGGACATGCCTGTGTGCCTGTCCGAGGGGAGGTAGAGGCATTCGGAGGCCCAGCGGATGCCCGCTTACTGGTTACTCAAATCGGAACCTTCGACGTTTTCCATTGAAGATCTGGCGCGTTCGCCCAAACGGACGACGTGCTGGGAAGGCGTGAGAAATTATCAGGCCCGCAATTTTCTGCGATCCATGGCCGTCGGCGATCTGGCCTTCTTTTATCATAGCAATGCCGATCCGCCGGCGATTGTGGGCATTGTCGAGGTCGTCAAGGCCGCATATCCCGATTTTTATGCGTGGCAATCCGGGAGCCGGTATTTCGACGAAAAAAGTTCGGAACAGAATCCGCGATGGGTGATGGTCGACGTTCGGTTGAACAAGGTGCTGCGCACGCCGCTTTCGTTGGAAAGCCTCAGGGGAGTCAAAGGTCTGGAAAAAATGGAACTGCTCCGCAAGGGTTCGCGTCTCTCAGTTCAACCGGTCCGCGAAAGCGAATGGAAGATCATTGTGCGGTTGTCGGGGGTAAAAGCGTGAAGCGTCCATTTGTGCGGGTTTCCGGGACTCTGTTACACTGAATACGTCGTTGATTGGAAAGGAAACGCTCCATCGAACTGATGAAAAAAATCAAACCGGCCGGTGTGATTGTGACCTTGATGTGCGGTATGTGGAGCCCCGGCTCCGGCTTTGGTGCAGTGGTGCCCGCCGCGGCGTTGGGTCAGGAAGACGTTGCCGTGACCGTTCACATCGAGAATCGCCGGTTTGTTCCGCACGTGGTGAATCTGCGCGTCGGGCAACGGGTTCGCCTTATCTTCAAGAACGAAGACGTGGAACTGCACGCGTTTGTTCCCGCGAATCTCCTGGTTCGGACAAACGTCCAAGTCAGTGGCGACGGGGCGCCGCAATTCGGCAAGGAGGGGTTTCGCCGCGTGTTGATTCCTTCAGGCGGCCGGGTCGAATTGGTGTTCACGTCGAAGGAAGCCGGCTCATTCCCGTTCTTCTGTGATTTGCCGGGACATATCATGAACGGGATGATCGTGGTTGACGGTTAGATGGATAAATTGGATGTGCTGATATGCTGGTGTGAGATGTTTATTTTCGTGTCCCACTATGATTTTGAGGAGGAGAAGTGCTCATGAGGTATCGGATGGTTGATTGCTTATATGGTGGACGGACCTGCACGTATGGCCGAAACCAATCGCACGTATCGAAACGACGCGGTTTTGGCCTTGGGGTCCTGATGATGGTGGTTGGATTCAGTGTGGCTCATCTGTCTTGGGCCACGGAGCCTGTTCCGTCTGCGCAGGGCGAGGCGGCCGTAGAGGCCGTCCGGACGTACGCCCAGGCGGTGGCCGGTCGGGATTCGACTCGGGTGGCCCAAAACGATTTTGTCTGTCTGTTGAAGATGGTGGAAGCCGGGGCCACGGGGCAAGGGCAGTTTTTGCCTGAATCCGACCCGGTCTATTCCTGGTGTTGGGACCGGCTCGTGCAAGCGCACGCGGAAGTGATCCAGAGCCGCGACCTGGCGCTGGATGAGTTGTGGCCGGGTGTCGGCAAGTTGGTGAATTATCGGGATTTCAAGCGTTTCGAGATCGCGGAAACCCAAGCGCGTCAGCGGGTCCCGTCCTTTTTTGTCATGCCTGAAATCGGCGACATGTCCGGGGCGCCCGGTTTCACCCTGGAGGTGGTTGGGACCGGCCCGTTTCCCCATGCGTCCTTTCAGGTTCCGGGCTCCGACCACATGGTGGCCGTGCCCACGACCATGGTCCGGGTCCGCGTCGCCTATCCGGATCCGATGACGTCACCGGCCGCGAACGGCCCGGGTCAGCAGGATTGGGTCGTGCCGTATAAAAAACCGATCCATCCGGTCAAAGCCGTGACCGTGAAGTGGGTGGTATTGTCGGGGCTGCAACAGCACGGGTTTCCCGTGGATACCGCCGTGCTCAATATGCCGATGACCTCTTCCATGGGGACGCCGATTCCGTTCGTCGTGGACCCGGGCGGGTTTGAGCAGAAAACCACGGAATATTGGGATGCGAAGGAGGCGCAGGCGGCATTGACCGCCGGGCTGGAGCGGGCGAAAACGTTACCGACGCGCCGGGAGCGGATCTCCATGCTCAACCGGATTCTAGTCGTGAACCCCTCACACCTGGAGGGGCTCAAAGCGATTACCGCCGAATTGTATGCCGGCTTGTTGGATTTTGGCGCCCGGACGCACGGCGTTCAGTTAGAGAGCGGTCCGCTGTATCAGGCGTTTAACACCCTCTATTGGACGATCCAGTCGTCAACTGACCGGATGGACATTTCCCTTGAGATGGAAATGGGCGGCAAAACCGAGCCGACCCCTGCCGATTATTTGTATCGCTTGATTCCCGCGATGGAAACCCTGGTGGATTTACAACCCGGAGATTTTGAAACACTCTTGAAACTGACGATGGCCTATCGATGGACGAACGATCAGGTGTCCGCCATCATGACCCCCCAGCAGTTGCTTTCGGAATTGCCGACGGATCAACCGAACATGCGTGCCAGGGTGTTAATGGCCATTGCCTGGTCACGAATCAGCAAGGTCGCGTGGAATCGATTCTTTGACGACCCGGATATTGTCCAAGGTTACAAAGAAGCCGATGAGGCCTTTACGTTGTCCTCTGATCCCCTGATCAAATTCTCCGCGGCGTATGCCAAGGCGTACAGTTTGGTCTTTCGCCCCAAGCGTGACGATGAGGCGATGTTCGCCCTTTTGCAGGAAGCGCGACGCTGGTATCTGCAGATTCCGGGAACCACGGCCCAGTCCTGGGCCTTTCTTCTGCAAAACGATACCTTGAAAGGGTTCGTGGACACGGATCCGAAGTTTCACTCGTTGATGACGGCGACTTCTTGAACGAGCATAGCCGGGCGAGAATTCAGCCGTTCATCTTGTTGAAACGGCTGGTTCTCGCCTGGTGCCGAACAGCCTCGCCTCACGTTCCTTATCCGCTGAAGGCTGTTTTCGTTTGGCTTTTCGTATCCGCCTCGGGACCGGACGGACCGGTGCGAAGTCTTGACCCGGACGGAATTGCCGGTCGCGCAAGGCGGCAAAGACAGCCCTGACACGCGGGAACGGTTTGACGGGTTCCGACCTTGTCCATTCCAGAAGAAGACTTCCAACTTGACTTTCGGAAAAACCCGGACGTCCTCGGCACCATGGTCGACGCCATGGGCGACGGCGTCTTTACCGTGAATCCCCAGGGCCATATTGTCGCGTGGAGTGCGGGCGCGGCGCGGATTACCGGCTATTCCAGCGATGAAGTCATCGGCAAGTCCTGTCACATTCTTGAAGGGCAAAACTGTAAAGGGTTTTACAAACTTACCGAGTTTTTGGAGAATCCGACGCCCTATCCGTGGGGAATCTGCAATCAGGAATGTAAGGTTTTATCGAAGGATGGACGAGAATTGTATCTCTATGGAAACGTATCCGTCCTTCGCGATCAACGCGGCGCGGTAGCCGGTGCCGTGGGAACGTTCACGGATCTCACCTCCTTTATTTTAGCCAAAGAAAAAATTCAGGTTTTAGAAGAACAGGTTCGGTCCCGAGATTCATTTCAGCAGATGATCGGGCGTAGCGGCGTCATGCAGGAAGTCTTTCGACGCGTGCGCTTGGCCGCGCAAGGCGACGTGCCTGTCCTGCTGACCGGGGAGTCGGGCACGGGAAAGGAATTGGCGGCCCGGGCCATTCATGCCCTCAGCGCCAGAAAAGATAAGCCCTTTTTTGCCATCAATTGTTCAGCCATTCCGGAGACCTTGATCGAAAGCGAGTTGTTCGGTCACGTGAAAGGGGCTTTTACGGGGGCAATCCGCGATAAAGTCGGTGTGTTCCAGGCAGCCGAAGGCGGTACGCTGTTTCTGGATGAAATCGGCGATACGAGTCCGTTGCTTCAACTCAAACTTCTTCGCGTGTTGCAAGAGAGCGAGATCCGGCGCGTCGGTGATGAAAAAAGCATAAAGGTCGACGTGCGCTTCATTACGGCGACGAACAAAAATCTCAGGGACTTGTTGACCGCAGGGGCCATACGGGAAGACTTCTATTATCGCATTCGGGTCTTTGAAATTTCCCTGCCGGCCCTGAGAGAACGGCGTGAAGACCTACCCGGGTTAGTCAGTCACTTTGTGGCCGAAGGGTCAAAAGTGTATCCCCGTGCCATTAACGATATTGCGCAGGATGCGATGCAGCAGATGCTGAAGCATACATGGCCGGGAAACGTTCGGGAATTGCGAAATGCCATCGAACATGCTTTCGTGACGGCGGAAGGGGGCTGTCTGACCGTAATCGATCTTCCTCCGGATATTCGTATGTCCACGTCCTCTGCCTCGCAAGTGTCAATCAAAGAGCCTCTGACTTCCGAGCAACAGGCTGAGCGAGATCAGATAATTGAAGCTCTGCGACAGACCCGGGGCAGCAAAACCAAAGCGGCCAAATTGTTGGGATACAGTCGAGTGACGTTGTGGAAAAAACTGCAAAAATTCTCTGTTCCTGAAATATCCTCCAAAGACCGTTAACGCTAACTTAACAGGTTAACATCTCTGAGTTAACGCCTCGCCTCTTCGTGTTTCCTTCTCGTTTCCAAATTCACAACTTATTGAAATATTGTGATAATTTTTTCTTGAATTGAATTGAAAGCTGGCACAAGTCTTGCGTAACACATCTATGAACCATGAATCTTGATGACATCCGAAAGAAGCATTGGTACATTCGCAAATCAGCGGCATACTTTCTAAGGTGGCATCGTTGTTTTTCCGCTGAGTAGAGAAGGAAGCATTATTCATTTAACCGCAAGGAGGTAAGAAATGTTGCATTCAATTCGCTCGATGAGCGTCATCGCACTAGTCAGTTGCTTGTTTCTTGCTTTGATGGTCGCTCCGGCCATGAGTGACGGCGGTCCGGCGGACGGCTTCGGGCTGCACGTTCAAGCCCCTCATATGATGGCCGACGGACAAATCGGTGGTCCCTTCCATCATTATTGCAAAGGCATTTCCAACGAAATCATCCAGTGCATGCTTTTTCCGTCTACCGACCCCAAGGCTCCTTTGGTCGGGGTGGAATATTTCGTGGCCAAGGATCTGGCCCGCAAGGAAGTCCCGCTTATCAAGTGGAACAGAAACTTCCACGACCATGAAGTGGAAATCGCCACCGGTCGCGTGCTGATTCTGGACATTGAGGATAAAAACAAGGTCGCGGAAATAGCCGCCGCTGCCTCGCAAACCGACGGCGTGATTTACCATCTCTGGCAACCCGGTCAAAAGGTGCCGGATGGAACCGTGACGATTCCGAATTCAGTCGGCCACAAATTCCGTACCGAGTAACACATAGTGCCGGTGCGGGAACGATTCCTTTCCCGCGCCGGCTTTGCCCGCCAACATTTTTCACAGAAGGAAACGTCTGATGCGGATTGCGGACAGACAAGCGGTGAGTTGCGTCCTCATCGCGCTCCTGGTGGGAGGGTCGGTCGTCTGGGGAGGAGACCCTGCGGTTCTTGATCCGCGCGTGCCGCCGGACCAGATCGAAGAAGCCAGAACGTGGCGGAATCCATTCTCCGTGACACCTGAACGTCTCGAACGAGGAAAAGAGATCTTTCATGGGAAAGGCTTTTGTGTGACGTGTCATGGGCGTGCCGGGAAGGGGTTGGGAAACATTCCGGGTCTGCGAGGAAAACTCCCGAGAAATTTCACGGACACCCAGTGGCAGGCCGCGCGGACCGATGGCGAACTGTTCTGGATTCTGAAAAACGGCAGCCCGGGCACGGATATGGCCTCGTTCATTCCGCTCGTGTTGACGGAAGAAGAGGCGTGGCACGTTCTCCTGTACGTGCGCGCCTTTGGCGGAACGTAACCTGTTGGCATGAAGATCATATAAGGAGGCTTCGCCATGAAACAGAAGCTCCGGTTCTTGGCAAACATGATGGAAACAATGGGTTGGGTAGCAGTAGTCGGAGCCTGTATGACTCTGTTGACCTCCCCACCGCTTTGGGCTGCCGATGCAGGACAGGCCGAAACGACGGTGCGCAACACCTGCTCGACCTGCCACAAATTTCAGGGTGAGCCGGAAAGCCGGTTCAATTTGAAAGCTCCGGATTTGATGTGGGCCGGGAGCAAGTACCAGTACGCCTGGTTGGTCGGGTTTCTCTCCGGAAAGGAAAAACGGTTATACGCCAAAAGCTATCGATGGGATCAGGGGTGGGAACCGGACGCACACGTGACCCTTCCGGAGGAGCAAGCCGAGGCGCTCGCGACCTACTTGGAAAAACAGTACGTTGCCCCGCGCGTGGAAGTCGGTGCGTTTGATGTTTCCAAGGTCACCAAAAAGGAGGCGGAATTCGGCGCCTTGGCTTTCAGGGAACATGCCTGCATCGGCTGTCATACGATTGAGGAAAATGGGCAATTGGTCGGTGGGCCGCAAAGTGTCGATTTGGCGGCGGCCGGGAAACGCTATAATCCGGATTGGCTCTACCGGTTTGCGCTCAACCCGCAGGATTTCACGCCTCACAGCGGAGAATTCCTGGCTGACGCCACGGATTTCGGCGTGCGGGCGATTGTCGGGTATCTCATGACCCTGGGCGTTCCGGATTTCAAATACCACGAGCCATGGACCGGCCCGGAGTTTGCACAGGCAAGCGTGGAACGGGGAAAGGTGGTGTACAAGGAATACTGTTCGCAATGTCATGGTGCGACCGGAGAAGGGGATGGCCCGGCTGCGTCAGGCTTGAGTCCCAAACCCGCGGTGCATGCGAAGATGGCTTTTGACAAGCTGCCGGCGGAATACCTCTACAACGTGATCAATCATGGCGGGCGAAGCGTGGGAAAGTCGCCCACCATGCCGTACTGGGATCTCACGATCGGCCAACAGGGAGTGGTGGACGTCATGGCGTATCTGAAAGCGACGTTTAAGGGCGTGCCGGAAACCACGGCTGTCGCAACGGGGACGGGTCCGTCCGGGGTGTGCCCGCAGCCGCGTAAGACCAAACGCGCTCCGGGAAAGTTTCGGAATATGACGAATCCCTTACCTGTCAATGCGGCCAACATCAAGGCCGGCGAAACGTTATACCAAAAAACGGCTCAACCGTTGGCGTGCTTCAACTGTCATGGAACCAAAGGTGACGGTCAAGGACCCATGGGGGCTGCTTTGAATCCACCTCCACGAAACTTCACGTGTGGGGAAACCATGAAGGACATATCCGACGGTCAGATGTTCTGGATCATCAAAAACGGCTCCAAAGGTACCGGCATGATGGCCTTTTCCAACATGCCCGATAATGAAATCTGGCAATTGATTCACTACATCAACACGTTGGTGAAATAGAAAAAAGGGGCGGCTTTACTTTCCTCACTCCCTTGTCAGCATCACTTGTCCTGCCTATCCTGAGCACAAGGAAGGCTCTTCTCTGCTGTCAGTGCTGGGAATCATTTGGGTAGATATGTGACGACCAACTGATGGTACAATGAGAGGACATGAATTCCTCTCAGCACCTGATTGCAGTATGAAGACGACGCGCTACTTCGAGGAGCAGGTACGCCGCAAGCGTCCTTACATTGATCCGGACTGGTGTGTTAATGTCATCGCCACACCGCTTCGACGGGAAAGACAGCCTGATGGTCGCATTCGCTTTTGGGGTGAGGTCACGCTTCCGGGAGAAGAGGCGTCCCGTATTCTCCGGGTCGTTACGCTGGATGATGGCGAGACGATTCTCAACGCTTTTTTTGATCGCGGTTTTCGAAAGGAAGAGCCATGAAACTGCACTACTATCCCGAAACCGACAGCCTCTATGTCGAACTCAAAGCCGGCCCTGGTGCTGACACGCGCGAAGTTGTGGGTGGGCTCAACGTCGATCTTGACGACAACGGAGACGTCGTGGGCTTCGACATCGACCATGCTTCCAAGCGCCTTGACCTCTCCACGCTGGAGACGGAAGCCCTGCCCGTGCGCGCTTACAAGGTCGGCTGATTGACGACCATGGCCGTTAATCTGGCGATGATCCATTGACAATATTGAGGCCAGGTTCCTTGAAATTTTCGGACAACAACCACGTTGCACCTTTCTTGCTGTCGATTTGAAGAGTTAAGGCGAATGTTTATGCACGGGGATACTCAGCAGCGCTTAATCATGAACGTATAACAGAGGAGCATTTACCATGAAAAACAAGAAGCACAAATGTATGTCTATGGCGGCAGGTATAAGGAAGTATTGGAAGTCGATGTCGCTCTTAATTGGCATCCTTGGCGTCTGTGCCTCAACGTTGGCAGTCGCACCATCTGTTGTTCGTGCCGACGCTTCGCAGAATGACATAAAAGAAGCCTTTGCCCCTGTGTTGAAGTTGGAAGGCAAAGCCCGCAAGGAGATTAACGCGATTGCGAATATGATCGCTCCGGGTTCGAAGATGGTTCCTATAGATGCCACCAAGGCCAGTGGAGAAATGTGCATGCTGGAGACGGTGACCAAACACAATATGATCCATTTTTCTCAAACCCCCGAACAAACCCAAGAAGATGTCGTGTATTACATCAATCCCGCCACGTTTATCGAAAACGGCTTGGATGTCAAGAAACTTCCTCGGCACCCCAGTGAATTGGGTAAGATGGAGCCGCTCAAATGGTATTACTATGATGGGACCTATGTGGAACCACACCAGGGCACGCAACTGAATAAGGAATTTGTCATTATGAGCGTGAATGTAAAATAGCTCAGGAGGATCAATTCACCAATCACCACTCTGTACGGCGCGGTGTCATTCGTGACGGCGATACGCGGATGTCCCGGCCATACGTGAAGAGCATGAGGCAGGATGCCTGGATGTCCCTGATTCACGGGGTACGTCCAGGCACTCCTCAATAGACGCGCTCGATCACAAGCGGAACACTCATCCTTCACGACGTCGCTTTTCACTAACCCTCGAATCAGCGGAATAATTGTTGCAAGCCTCTCCGGTTTCTGCCGGCGTGTCTCCGTTGGATCATGGTTGGTTGCCTCCGAGGAGCCATGCAATGGTCCTGCGGCCCTCCGAAACCCTTCAGGCTGATGCCGTACAGCGGCTGATGGGTTGACAAACAGGTAAAATAAGGAGTGTATTAGACTGACTGATATAATTGTGAGTCATGCAAGTGCATAATCGAAGAACTTCTTGGAATTTCAATATCATGCCAGATTCGGCCGTCAACGTATTGATGAGACCCGGTCCCTGTGATCGAACGCGAGAGAGGAGACAGCGACCGGGGCTGCTCATTCTGAGCCTTCTTCTAGCTTGCATGGCCGCAAGTTGCACGTCCGGTCCAGTGCAATCAACAAGTCCACTGAAGCGTGAATTCCCCAAACCGGAAGCTTTCGAGCCTCCCGTTCCTTCTACGGAAGTCTCTCCCGGGGAACGTTCTGACCCGAATCCGGTCCTGTTTTCGCTCGAAGACCGGATGGCGCTTGGCATCTCTTCGGGCCTGTCCCTCAACGCCGGCGAGCCTGTCCGGGTGTTTAGTTTTCGGACCCGGAAATGCCGCTGGTCGACGCCTTACGGCTGTTCTCCCGCGCCAATGCGCTCAATATAGTCGTAGAGCCGGGAGTCGAAGGCGTGGTGACGGTCGACTTTCAGGGCCTTGCGTTCGACAAAGCCATGGCCGCGCTGCTGGATACGCAGGGGTACTATTGGGAAAAAGATGGAGAACTGATCGTCGTCCGCCGGTTGAAAACACGCATTTTCACGCTGGATTACATTCGCCTGGAACGTTCCGGCGAGGGACGCAACAAGGCGCAGGTCACGTCCGGGTCCGGGAGAAGCGGCGGGCAGGATGCGGGCGAGGTGATCCTGAGCCAACAGGACCACATCAAGTTTTGGGAAGAAATCGAAACGCAGATCGGCGCCCTTCTTTCAGCCGAAGGACGCTTCGTGGTGAACCGGTTGTCCGGCACCATTCAAGTCACGGACCTTCACCGGCGGGTCGACGAGGTGGCGACGTTTCTGGTCAACGTCCGCAACTCTCTCTATCGCCAAGTCGAGATTCAAGCCAGGATATATGAAATTGCGCTCCGGGACGATTACAGCCTGGGCGTGGATTGGAGCCGGATCGATCTCAGAACGCCCAAAGGCAGCTTCAAACTGGCCAACGTCATCACCGCGCCTGCCGGTGGCTTTGTCGCGCGCGCGGCGACCGCGGCCTTCAGTTTTAACGACGGCGATTTTGAAGGCGTCATCCAAGCTTTACAGGAACAGGGCGACGTGCAGGTGGTGTCCCAGCCGCGGATTCTGACGCTGAACAACCAGCCGGCGCTGATCAAGGTCGGGACGGATCAATCCTTTTTTACCTCGACGACGACGCAAGGGACGGCAGGAGCCGGGAACATCATTACGGAACAGGTGCGGACCGTGACATCGGGGCTCGTCCTCTCGGTGACCCCGCAGATTTCCCGGGACGGCTGGATCATGATGGACGTGTCGCCCATTATCACCCGGTTGACCGATACCGTCGAATCGCAGAATGGATCCACCGCGCCTGTTTTGGAGGTGAAACAGTCCGGAGGGCTGGTCCGGATCCGTGATGGACAGTTGGTGATCATCGGCGGGCTGATCCAGGAACAACGTACAACGACCGAACGCAAGGTTCCGTTGCTGGGCGATATTCCCGGGCTGGGTTCGCTCTTCAGCGGCACCTATCAGGCCGAGCGAAACACCGAACTCGTCATCTTCCTCATGCCGCGTATTCTGCGGGTGTCGTGATGGATACGCTCAACCTGAACGTGTGCTACGAACAACTGGGGTTCATCGAAGCGCCGTTTCGGATCACGCCGGATACCGATTATTTTTTTCGATCGTCGCAACACCTGCGAGCCCTGGCGCATATGCGATTCGGGATCGCCAGTGGCGAATTGACGATGTTGACCGGCGAAGTCGGGGTGGGCAAAACGCTGGTGTGCCGGTACCTGTTGCGGCATCCTCCGAAAGGCGTGCGCTTTGCCTACCTCGTGAATCCCGATCAATCGTACGCGGAACTGCTGGGTTCAATCTACCAGGACCTCACCGGGCAGATTCCCGAAGATCACGGCATCGGCGCCTTGCAACGCAGGTTGTCCTCCGTCTTGCTGCAATTAGCCGGGCGGGGTGAGCGCGTGGCTGTCCTGGTTGACGAAGCACATCGGTTGCGCGGGAAAGTGTTGGAAGGACTCAGGTTGTTGTCGAACCTGGACACCGAAAAAGAAAAACTCATGTGTTTGTTGTTTGTGGGCCAACCCGAACTCGAACGGACGTTGTCCCATCGCGTGCTTCGCCCCCTGTCGCAACGCGTCAGCATTCGATTCCGATTGAAGCCGTTCGAGTGTCGGGAAACCATGGACTATATCCGGCATCGCCTGCGGGTCGCAGGCCCGCGGACCCGGTTCCAGTTTCCTCCCGCAGTCATGATACTCACGCACTACCTGAGCGGAGGCGTGCCTCGCCGGATCAACCAGCTTTGTCATCGTTCCCTGCTTGCGGCCTATGCCAGTCGCCGGTTCCAAGTCAGTCTTCGCATGGTCCTGCGCGCCAGACGGGAAATCATCGGTCTGACCTGAGTCGTCGAGGCGATTATCCGAAAAAGGAAACGGCTCCCTCTCCCCGACGTGGGAGAGGGTTGGGGTGAGGGGGGAATTACCGAACACAGACAAATGACGACGGGGAAAGCAAAGACGCGAGTTCAACAATGAGTATCATCACGGATACGTTGAACCGGTTACAGGCTGAACAGACGCCACGTTCAGGGCAATTTCAGGCCTCGGAACCGCTGGAAAGCGCAGAAGCGGCCGATTTTCAAGACCTTAATTATTTCTCTCCGCATCTCCCGGACAGGTCTCTTCGCAATCGGCTGCTCTCTCTTATGGTCCTGCTGGGCTGTCTTGGGATTGCGGCCTACCTATGGGGCCCGCCCTTTCTCGCGTCTTCTGATGGGGTGATGCCGGAGCAGGAAAAGGCGAAGGCAGCTCAATCCGCAAAACCCGTTCCAACTGGAATCGTAGAGTCGATACCTGAACAACGGGCAGAATCTCCTGTTGTAACCGCGACGGATAAGCGAGAGAATTTCGATTCAACGGAGCCGGCGTCAGTGCCCGACCCGCCGGCAGAGACGGCCTCGGTTGTTGACAGGAATACACGCGTCCGAAAGTCGCCCCCATCTTCCCGCAATCAGTCCACGGCAAAACCGTCACCAACGCGGAATACCCGTTCGGCTTCACCCGCTCAACGAAGAAACAGCGGTTCCCCACGGCTTCGGAATGCCACTCCCTTTGAAATCAAACTCGCCCGTGCACAATCTTTTATCGAGCAACGGCAATACGCGCAGGCTATCAACGTCCTGGCCCCTTTATTCATAAAGCCTCCTGAACGCTGGGAACCTTGGTTTTGGTTGGGAACGGCGCAGTTGGGCCTAGGTCAATTGGAGAAGGCCCAGGCGTCGCTGGTGGACGGGCTTGCGCGGGATGCCACGGTGCCGCAATTGTGGGTGCAGCGAGCCTTGGTGAGTCAACAGCAGGGCCGATTTGGTGAAGCATTGGATGCCCTCAGGCAAGCGGAGTTATTGGCACCTGAACTTCCCGAAGTACAACTGAATTTGGCGTATACGCTCGACGTGACGGGAGACGGGCTAGTGGCCGGCCAGCATTACCGGATGTTTCTGACCCTGACTGAAGGCAAAAAAGCCTACCACGCAACCCGCAAAAAAGTGCTGGACCGCATCAGTCGCTTGAGCAAAGCCTAAGCGTTAGCTAGGATTGCCGCTTTCTATTGCTGATTACTGTATTCCATGACAACGAGGCATTGCATAAAACGTGCTTAATTCTAGCAGGTTTCCCGTTGCAACTTATTGAAATTTGCTGAAGCTTTTTACCAACGGTCCGTTTGAGCCTTTTGGAGACCAATACGGGGTGACAGTTGAATTGCTCTGCGTGGTAACTTTTGAAAAAAACTGATCCCACCTTCCAACTGTTTCCTCACCTTGTCTGGAATTACCAGAGTCGTCTTAAATTCCACGGGAAGAAGAAATATACTATCATGATCCTCTACCACAACTAGGCGGTCGCATCTCTCATCTCTTATTTGGGCCAGTTTTTTGTTGGTAATGCAGTCAATATTCAAAATGATCTTTTGACTTGGGAAGGCACTCAAATTAAGTTTGCAGTTTGATTCTTCGCAAGAGTTACAGATGCATTGACCGAATTTACCTCTTAGTGTCGAGAGAGTAGAACTCATCCTTTAATTATTCTGTTGATCAAATTGTTCCAGAATTTCGACGGTTTCGTTATATAGATCTGAAGACACCTTATCATGGTCTTCGGGAGACAAACCGTTTTCCTCGTCAAAACGCAATTTTTCAACGATTGTTCCGCCTTCTTGTCGGTTAAATGCATAGGCACCTATTTCGTCCTCTTTTAAAAATGCATCTTGGCGGTCTGAAAATTGACTCCGCTTGGATTTCGTCAGTTTTGACAAGCGAACGTGATTGGCAAGTTGATCCAGAAAATAATCACTGTGCGTCGTTACCATAACCCGAACACCTGCGCGAATCATATGAACAACGACTCTTGCGATGTCCCTTTGAGCTTCAGGGTGTAGATGGGCTTCAGGCTCTTCGATAATCAATAAATCGTCTTTCGCTACCCTGTGTCTGATAAAGAGAACAACGGGAGCAAGTTCGGAGACCATCGATGAAGAACAAAGTAATGGGACTTCCAGTCCGTTCTGCTTATATAAAAATTGTGGATATTGAATGGCTTCTAAAGGTTTGGTCTTGATGGAACCTTTCAGAATCTTTTCTTCTATATTGTCTGCTATTTTAGAGATATGATTTTTCTCTTTTTGACCTGTGTCTATACTGATAATTTCTTGTAGAAAATCGGAAACTATCCCACTCAAGGTAGGTACAGAAACAGCTTCTAATCCTGCAAATGGCGTTCGTTTAATCAGTGCTCCGACTATGGCCTGGTGGCTTTGCATGATTCCGGTTCTTGCCGCAGGCAGATAGAAAGTTTCTGTATTATAGGAGAAATGATCAGAGTAATTGGCAAGTTGCCTTAGCATCTGCTCAATAAATATATTTGTTATTAGCTCTTTTGGTATATTTTTTGGAAAAGACATGAAGCTGCGAATATAACCTTCCTCAAAACTAAAGTTCTTGATTTCCATATCGGCATTATTTAAAGACCATAGTTTGAAGCTTTTCTTATTATCTTCGAAATGCAAGAAGAATTTATCAGTTAATAATTGATTTTCCTTTGCGGAAGTTCCCATACAACGAGGAAGTTCTTCATGGAATGTTTGAGCAAGCTCATGTCCCATTTTTGCTTTAACCAACTCTTGCAACTTTTCTGGTAAATCACGAAAGTTCGTAATTTCTGTTTCTTCCTTGGTTAATCGGGTTAAGAAATCATTGACTGCATCGGCAATTTCTTCTTCGCAGTCGAATAGAGACTCGTTTTCGCGTCTTTTTATTTTTCCGACGGTATGGAAAAAGCCTTCAGGTCGAAAGGATTTAGATAAAGCATAAATGAGCACGGCGAGGTAAGATTTGCCCGTGTTGCTTGGACCGACAAAAACGGTCAAAGGACGGAGATCGACGTCTTTTGCCTCTGAAATCGGACCAAAGTTGTTAATGGTAATCTTCATATTGTCTTCTGCTATTATCTTATCACCGTTTGTAGTATCTCAACTACTTCTAAACTTTCAACCTCACGGCCAGCCACTTTTGGAATTTCTTGAAACTTATCAGTCGAAAAAGGCTTAGCAGCGGCCCTCTCCGCGGAATGTGCTTCGGATGCTCTGTAACAGTCGAGCCATGATTCCCCGGCTCTCGGGGTCGGGGTGTTCTTCCCAGAGTTCCTGGTTTCCCAAATATGTCTCCCTTCGAAATTGCAGCCGGCTGCGCAGTTGGGTGTAGCCCCGGTCATGCAATTGGCCGATGAGCAGAGTGACGGCAGCTTTTTCGGCAGGTTGCGGTTCGGTCTCCAGAAGGAAGCGTTCATACCGGAAGACGGCCTGAAACGTTCCTGCCGAGGTTTTGATTTCGACCTGTCGATTAAACCCCCGGCCCAGGTCATCGAGCCCGGCGATTTGATAGGTGTTGGTCGGGGAGTCCATGGCATATCGACCAGGGTGGGGGGGAGCCCTTGAGTCGTTTGCCGGACCGGGTTATTCCAAGTCATCGGCAATCTTTTTCAGTCGCCGGTCCAGTGCGAACCTGGTGAGCCCCAATTTTTGAGCGGCTAAACTCTTATTCTGTCCGCAGAGTTTCATCACTTCTTCAATAATCGCGAATTCGGTTTCCGCCAGCGTTTGCCGTCCCAAGACTATCTCCATCCGGAGAATCGATTCGTCGGTTTGGGTAGTGGATGAAACAATTTTCTTGGGTTCTTCACGGATTTCCCGGGGCAGGTCCCCGGGTGTCAACGTTTTGCCGCGACAGAAGATCGCGGCTCGTTCGATGATGTTTTCCAGTTCGCGAATGTTCCCGGGGTACGTGTAACGCTCAAGCAGGGCTCGGGCCTCAGGGTCGATCTCGCCGACGTCTTTGTTGACCTCCCGGCTATGGTGAACCAGGCAGCGAAGGCTCAGGGGATAAATATCGTCGACGCGTTGTCGCAGGGGCGGGAGTTGCAACGACACGACGTTCAGCCGAAAAAACAAGTCCTCCCGAAACGTGCCCTGGTCGACTTCCTTTTTCAGATCGCGATTGGTCGCGGCAATCAGCCTGAAATCCACCGTAATATCGTCCTGGCCTCCCAGGCGTTTGAAGGAGCGTTCCTGTAGGACGCGAAGCAGCTTGGCTTGCATGGAAGGATTCAGGTCCCCGATTTCATCCAGGAACAGCGTGCCGCCTTCAGCCTGTTCGCAGAGCCCGGGTTTTCGCTGGGCGGCGCCGGTAAAGGCCCCGCGTTCGTATCCGAACAGTTCGCTTTCAAAGAGTTCCTGGGGAATGGCCGTGCAATTCACGCCGACAAAAGGCGCGTCACCTCGGGGGCCGTTGTGATGGAGGACGCGCGCGATGAATTCTTTGCCCGTGCCGGTTTCACCTTGAAGCAGAACGGTCGTCTTTGCGTTTTCACTCAATTCCTGGACTTGAGTCACCAATTCCCGCATGCCGGGGCTGTTCGCGATGAGATCCTTGAGCGCATAACGGCCGGCACTGTCCTGGCTTTCAAAACTGACCCGGCGACGAAGGGTCAGGTAGTCAATCGCCCGTTCGACAACCGGACCCACGCCGGACAAATCCACGCTCTTGATCAAAAAGTCATACGCTCCCAAGCGCATGGCTTCCACGGCGTCTTCAATGGTCCCGTAGGCCGTCAACAGGATGACCAGTGTTTGCGGGGCTTTAGGCGGGATATGCTTGAGGGTCTCAAGGCCGGTCATGCCCGACATTTTGAGATCCAGCAGGATGATGTCGGGAACGTCGTCGTCCAATCCTTTGAGAAGCGCTTCGCCGGAGTCGAAGCTCCGCACCTCGTGCCCGCCGCGAGTGAGCCGTCGGGTAATCGACGAGCGAACGACTTCATCATCATCCGTGACAAAAATCGATGCGTGCATATCAGACCAACATGGCGGGTTGAGGTTGAAGGGTTAACGGAAGCCAAATGGAGATCACGGTGCCGACGCCCACTTCGGAGTCGGCCCGGATGTTGCCCCCATGCGCTTCAATGATGTTCCGGCAAATGGCCAATCCCAGTCCTGTGCCGCGTCGTTTGCCCATCGTGAAAAAGGGATCGAAAATTTTGGGGAGATCCTCCGGGTTGATGCCCTTTCCATTGTCCTCAATGGTCGTGAGCAGTCCCCTGTGTCCGTCACGTAATTCCTCGCGGGCTTCGATTCGGATATCTCCGTGCTCCCCCAACGCCTCGACGGAATTTTGAATCGCGTTGAGGACGACCTGCTTGATCTGGTCACGGTCGGCTTCGAGCGCAGGAAGATCCGGGGCAAAGGACACGGTCAGGTTCAAACGTTTCTGGCCGGCGGAGTGACGTACGAGGTCCAGCGTTTCGTCAACCAGCGCGGCCATCTCGAATGAGCCGGGGACGATGTCGCGCGGTCGGGCGTATTCAACAATTTGCGTCACGATCCGGTCCAGCCTCCGGGTTTCCTGGAGGATCGTTTTCAGATCCTGCCGTTTGGCGTCCTCAGGTGGAAAATCCTCCATGAGCAACGACGTCGTGGAGCCGATGCCGACGAGGGGATTCCGGATTTCATGCGCAATGCCGGCAGCCACCTGTCCCAAGGTGGCGAGGCGTTCCGTCCGGCTGAGTTTTTCCTTCATCTGTTCAAACGCGGTGATGTCAACGTTAAAGCCTTGATAGAGCGACCCGCCGCCTTGTCCATCCTGAATGGGGACAGCGCGGCTCAGGACCTTGTGCGTGGTGCCGTCAGGATGAACGAAACGAAAGACATTTTCAAAGGGAACCTGTTGCGTGGTTGCCTTGGAGAATGCGTCAGATACCTGGTTGCGGTCACCGGCGTGAATGGCCTCCCAGATCCGTTCCGGATCCAGGGCATGATCCGGGTCGTGGCCGGCCAGCCGCCAATTCTGGCGATTGCAAAAAATGATGCGTCCGTCTTTGGCCGTAAAAATGCCGAATGGGGCATTGTCCACGATCCCGCGATATTTGGATTCCGAATTCGACAGATCGAGATTCAGGTTACGCAACGCGGCTTCCGACGTTTGAATTTGGCCGATGAATTCCCGAATCTGTTGCCCCATCTCGTGCATCACCCTGGTCAAGTCCCCGATTTCATCTCCCCGGTCCAGGATCTGGACCTCAGGGACCGTCCCGCCCGGTCGGTTTTCAACGGATTTGGCCAGTGAAACCAGGGGGCCGGCAATCGATTGCGCCAACAGGCGGATCACGAACACCATGGGGATGAGTGCCAACGACCCGCCACCGACGATCACGGTCAACAGAAAGCCCCGATCACTGGACGTGCGTTCCAAAGTTTGCCGTAAGACCGCGCCTTCCCGCTTATCGAAACGGGCAATTTCTTCACGGATACTCAACATCAGTCTCCGTCCGGCCCCGGACTCGATGTACTCAAGCGCTTGCTCCGCATGGCCCAGCTTGGCTTGTTCGATCAACCGGTCCTTATCTTCCAGCAACGTGTAGACCAGAGCCTGAACGTTCAGGATTTCAGCGTGTTGCGCCCGATCATGTTCGACCATCTGGGCGAGGGTCCGCCCGACTTCCAGCACGCGCTGTTTCGCGGCATGATAGGGATTCAGAAATTTCGGTTGGAGGGTCAGGACGAATCCGCGGAACCCGGTCTCCAAATCGACAATCAGCCGCAGGTAGTCGGCGGCAGTGGTTTGCACGTGGTACACTTGGTTGAGGCGGTCTTCATCCTGGGAAAAGGTCTGCACGCTGTTAAAGGTGATGATGCTGAGGACGGCAAGCGTGAGGATCGGAATGACCGAAACCAGAAGGAGTTTTTTCTCAATCGGGAGATTGTTGAATCGTCGAAAAATTCGCATGGCGGAACTCCGTGCGTCATCTTAGGGGTGAGGCGCGGGGGTGTCAAACCGGAGTTCAAGATTGCCGCAGGATGGATGCCCAGAGGCGACGAAGCATCCGTCAAAGCCCTCTGGTGAGTCGAACCCGGTTTCAGGTATGATGCGGCAGCCATAGCTTGACGAAATCCGGATTCAATCCAGTGACGTGAGAACATGAAGAAACGAACCTTCGCGTTATACGTCGTGATCTTTGTGCTCGGACTTGGAGCAGGATGGACGCTTAACACAGAAGGACCGCCCGTCCGGGGCATTTCCGCCAGAACCGCGGCCGATTACCTCCATGGGGTGATTGAGGCCGACAGGACGTTTTATACACAGCACGTCGTCGAGCGTATGGAAGCCATGCTCATTGTGAATGCGTCGGAAGAGTGGGCCCATGACAAAACGTTGCCGCTGCCCGCACAGTTTTTGCGCGAAGCCTCGCGCAGCCTGCGTCTCCGTGACGCGCCGTTTCGCTACCGGTTGGTCAGCCTCTGGCCGCTGAATCCCCAAAATGCGCCCGCGTCGGATCACGAACGGGAGATGTTGACGCAAGTCGTCGAATTCGGCGAGGTCATGGAAGGTGAAGTCACGTCGAATGACAAACGCTACTTTCAGGCGATCTATCCGGACCGGGCCGTGAGTCGGGCCTGCGTGTCCTGTCACAATGCGCACACCGAGTCTCCGAAGCGCGATTTCAAACTCAATGACGTGATGGGCGGGCTGGTGATCGAAGTGCCGTTGGATTAGTTTATTTGGATGTCAAAGGTCCGTGTCCGTTCTCGTCCGCGCCTCGGCTTTTTCTTTTCTGCTGCCGGGGCTTCAGCTGATTATCCGGCCATTTTCCTTCAAGATTCATTGAAGACTCATTTTGGCCTTTGCTACATTTCTTCCGTTCGGACAGACAACTAACAGATCATGATTAAAGCGCGCACAATAACTATGTTGTCCTGCAGCGCCGTGGCATTGGTGCTCGGTTTGCCGGAACTCGGCTGGGGAACGGACGACTCGATCACTCACGTCGATCTCACCCGGTCAGCCATCGGATATTTCGCGCTGGGCATTTTTGTCCTGGCCTATGCCCTGGTCATGGCCGAGGAATTTACGCACCTCAGGAAATCCAAACCCGTCATATTGGCGGCGGGCATCATTTGGGCAATGGTGGCGTGGTCGTATCCCGGCGACGATCCGCATGCCGTCGAGCATGCACTACGTCACAATATTCTCGAATACGCGGAATTGATGTTATTTCTGCTGGCCGCCATGACGTACATCAACGCCATGGAAGAACGGTTGGTTTTCGAAAGCCTGCGGTCCTGGTTGGTGCGCAAGGGCTTTACCTACCGTCAGTTGTTCTGGCTCACGGGAATCCTGGCGTTTTTTATTTCCCCGGTGGCGGACAACCTGACCACGGCCTTGCTGATGTGCGCGGTAGTTTTGGCTGTCGGGGCGGACAATCCCCGGTTCGTCAGTTTGGCGTGTATCAATATCGTGGTGGCGGCCAACGCGGGCGGGGCCTTCAGCCCCTTTGGCGACATCACCACGTTGATGGTGTGGCAAAAAGGGATCGTGGGCTTCTTCACGTTTTTCCTCCTGTTCGTGCCCTCGGTGGTCAACTACGTGGTGCCGGCCGCGATCATGCATTTTGCCGTACCGAAGGTCTCGCCGGCGCCGTCAGACGAAATCGTACACATGAAGCGGGGCGCCCACGTGATTATGCTGCTGTTCTTTCTCACGATCTGCACCGCCGTGAGTTTTCACAATTTCCTCCATCTCCCCCCCATGGTTGGCATGATGACCGGCCTGGCCTACCTGAAATTTTTTGGGTTTTACCTGCAGAGGACGCACAGTCGATACGCGGCACCGGGAACATGGAGTGAGAAGAAAGCTCAGGAAACGCTTGGCGACATGATCCCATTCGAAATCTATCAGCACGTGGCGAGGGCGGAATGGGATACCCTGCTGTTTTTCTATGGTGTCGTCCTGTGTGTGGGAGGGTTGGGCTTTCTCGGCTATCTCGCGGTCGTGGCCCAAGTGATGTATATTGACTGGGGGCCCACGTTCGCGAATACGATGGTCGGGATTTTGTCCGCAATCGTGGATAACATTCCGGTGATGTTTGCCGTCCTGACGATGAATCCCGACATGTCTCTGGGCCAATGGCTCTTGGTGACCTTAACGGCCGGGGTCGGTGGGAGCATGCTGTCCATAGGATCGGCCGCCGGCGTGGCGCTCATGGGACAGGCGCGCGGCCAGTATACGTTTTTCAGTCATCTCAAATGGACCCCGGCGATCGCGCTCGGATATGCGGCGAGCATCGTGGTTCATATGTGGATCAATGCGAGTCGATTTTGACGTACGCCCCGGCAGAGGCAAAACCCATTGCTCTCGGGGATGCATGCGGGCTACAATTTGATAAACACCAAGGAGAGGAGGCAATTCGGATAATCGAAGAATCCGCGTGGCTGTTGAGAACGTTCCGTCTGCACGCAGGCAAGTGGTTCTTCTCACTGACGTGTCGGGCGTGTAGGGTAGCTGGCTGTCGGCTGTCTCAGGCTGGCCACAGTGCAAGCCGGTTGAGCATTCAGGAACCTGATCTCTGGATGGCAACCGGTTTTTTTGTGTTCCAAACGGATAAAGAGGAGAAAGCATGAGCGCTGAAAAAGCAGACCTGCCACGAGGAACGCTTGCCGGGCTTCGGCAGCACTGGAAAGCCGACCTGTTGTCCGGATTCCTGGTGTTTCTGATTGCGCTGCCGTTGTGTCTCGGCATTGCCCTGGCCTGTGGGTATCCCGCCATTGCCGGCATCTTCACCGCCATTATCGGCGGCATCCTGGCCACGTTCTTCAGCAATTCGGAGCTCACGATCAAAGGTCCGGCCGCGGGGCTCATCGTCATCGCCATCGGTTGCGTGACCGAATTCGGATTTACCGGCGGGAAGGATCCGGCTGCCGACTATCACGCCTACCGGCTGGCGCTGGGCGTCGGGGTGGCTGCGGGCATCATCCAAATCCTGTTCGGAGTTTTCCGCGCCGGCATCCTCGGAGAATTTTTCCCCACGACGGCGATTCACGGGTTATTGGCTTCCATCGGGGTTATTATCATTGCCAAGCAGTTTCCGGTGGTCATGGGGCTCAGCCCCGAAGGTTCCCCCCTGCACCTGCTCGCCAACATTCCCACGTTCATCATGAACATGAACCCCAAAATCGGTTTGATCGGGATCGTGAGCCTCCTCATCGTATTCGGATATCCGCTCATCAAATACCCTGCATTTAAAGTGATCCCGGCTCCGATGATCGTGTTGATCGTCGCGGTGCCGATGGGTCTGTACCTGAACGTCGGTCAGGAAGGCACTTACACCTTTAACGACCAGACCTATGCCTTGGGAGCAAAGTTTCTGGTGGACGTGCCGGCGAATATGTTCAGCGCGCTCGCATTTCCGGATTTCTCCGGACTCACGACGTCCATCGGCATCAGGTACGTGATCATGTTTGCCTTGATCGGGAGCGTGGAATCATTACTGAGCGCGAAGGCCATCGACCAGATCGATCCGTGGCAACGAAAGACGGACTTGGACCGGGACCTGCTGGCCGTCGGGGTCGGCAATACCGTCTCGGCCTTCGTGGGCGGGCTCCCGATGATCTCAGAAATCGTACGCAGCAAAGCCAACATCGACAACGGGGCTGAAACGCGTTTTGCCAACATGTTTCACGGCCTGTTTCTGCTGATCTTCGTCGCCTTGATTCCCATGATGATCAACCAGATCCCTCTGGCGGCCCTGGGTGCGTTGCTGGTGTTTACGGGGTTCCGGTTGGCTTCCCCCCAGGAATTTGTCCACATGTACCATTTGGGGAAATACCAGTTCATCGTGTTCGTGTCCACGGTCATCGGCATCCTGGCCACGGACCTCTTGATGGGCATCGGGATCGGCATTGGAGTCAAGGTTGTTCTTCACATCATCAATGGCGCCCCGCTCCTCTCGTTTTTCAGACTGAATGCGGAGATCACCCAGGAAGACGATACCTCGGCGACTATCGTGGTCCGGGAGTCCGCCATCTTCAGCACCTGGATCCCCCTGCGCAAACACCTGAACCGGTTGTTGCAGGAAGGAAAAACCGTCACCCTGAATCTGGCCGAGACGCAAATTGTCGATCACAGCGTCATGTCAAAACTCAACGAATGGGTCGGTGAATTCGAAGAAAGGGGATGCGACTTGTTCATCAAGGGTCTGGCACAGCACCGACCTATGTCCGATTCCGTAGTCGCGGCGCATATCAAGCCGAGGGACTAGGTTGCATCGTCTTGCCCCCGCTTGATGAAGCCAATAGGCGTCGTATTCTTGCCGACATTCCTCTATCAGCCGGTTTAGTGGGTTTAGTGCGATTTCGCTCATTTGAGCGCGTGCGTTTTTGCTTATTGCCGCAGCACGATTAGACGATCTACCCCTTCAACTTTATAACCCATTGATTTTCAAATGGTTTCATGCAATCGGTTTCCAAGGGAAACTGGCACATCCTTTGCTTTTAAAAAGATAGTGTCTGATTAAACCTTTGGAGGCAATCATGAGTGAATTTTCCATCTTGTACAAAAGCCTACATTGTGAGCAGAAACGAACGAAGAAAATCGAAAAAAACGACGCCTCTTCACAAGTTAAGAGTGAGGCCAAGTCGGGATCAATCTTCAGCCCCTTTCGGGCGTTGATAGCCAAAATTTTCTAATCCGGTCGTTTCTTTCCCCTTTCTGTCATCCCCGACCCGATCGGGGCTCCAGCGTCTTTACTTGCCCTTTTCTGTCGGGCTTACCGCTTGTCCTCGCCTTCTTTTATGAAGGACCTGAATCCAGGTCCAGCATTTTTCCCTTTTGTAGTTAGTTAAACACCAGAGTTGAAAAGGCTTCTTGGCCAAGAGGTCGGAATGGATTCTCCCGCCTCAACGTGCCGTCCAGCAAAAATCTGCAGGTAGCGGACTCTTCTTGACCTCTCTTGGGGATCGCTTATACCATGGCGACTCATTAAGGCCCGCTCCAGAGTTTGCAGAGTCGTTACCAAGTGGAAAGCTCTATCTTCCATGAAGAACGGACTAACGAAAGGCGAGACTGAGACGGCTATCCGCAATGCCGTCATCAAATTCGAACAGGAATTCATGGGACGCGGGCCCACGGAGGTCAAGGCGTTCATCCTGCGCGACATGGTCCTGGTACGGCTCAAGGGCGTTCTGACTCCGGCCGAACGGCAACTTGCCAAGAACGCCGAAGGCGTGGATATGGTCAAACGCATGAGGCAGAACCTCATCTCCCAAGGACGGGAACGCCTCTGCGGCCAGATTTCCACCATCACCGGAGTCGAAGTCACGGGCCTCTTCACCGACATTGAAACGCACAGCGGCGAGCGGATGATCGTCTTCACCCTTGAATACGACCTCGACAATTTGGTTCGCTGAGGTCGAACGCTACCGTGGTGATTCTGAGCAGGAGGAAGGATTTCGCAGCCTTCCTCCTGCCAGGCATTATGTACTTAACATGAAACAGATTTTGTGGTGTGATACGCTCTGTTCAACATGCAGGGAGAGACCCACCATGAAAAAATGGACCACCACGAGACTCACCACAACGCTTCAACACGGGAAAGCCCGTACTTTCGGGTTTCGCTCGCCCAGGAGGTAGCGTATGGACCATGAACCGGGACCCGCTCGCCGTCGTCAACCGTATAGTCCCAGTGACATTGCCAAAATCTGGAAGCGGGGCAAGCCTCTCACAAGCCAATGGTCCAGTAAAAGGGATATCAAGGATCCCGGCGAGTGGCGACGCGATTTCTTTGGCTATCCGATCCGCTTTGGAGCCTATGGTGATCGTGACTCTTTGCATGGCTGGGAGATCGCGCCGCTGGTTATCCGGTCTCGTGACAGTACGAAGACCACGACCCTCTTACGGCCGTTGCATTGGCTGTCGATCCTCAAACTGATCTAAGAAACCTCTGATTTAAAATGCCGCCGACTTCTTCATGATTCGGGCCGTAGAACCGGCCTTGAATAGAATCTCCCTCGCTGTCCGTCCCGAAAGTTCCATTCGTCACGGCCAAACCGCCCCACGTCATGTCTGCCCGTGATTGCCCTACTCCCGTTATCTGACCATGGGTTGGTGCCCATCTCCCAAGAAGGCGTGAGGCAAACCCGCATAATGCTGACGGAGTCCCGGCAGGCGACCGGCTTTGCGGACGGGAAGATGACGGCGGAAGAGAAACGCGAGAACGTCGGAAAAGCCGTTGGCTGCTCTATGGAGGAGAGCATTCAGTTCTGCAGGGAACCAACCGATACGGCGAAAAGGCGTCAGGCGTATCGAAGCATTCGCCTGGCAGTCGGCAGTGCGAGACAGTCATACTCGGAAATTTAGCCCGGCCTTAGGATTCCGCTGATTCAAAATGGCCTTTTCTGAGAACACAAACGTCCAGCACAAAGAGACTGCCGGAATGGCGTTCCAGGAACGGCTTGAGTCCCGAAAGGATGGGTTCGACTTTGTCCTCGGGAACGACCGTCAGGACCATCTGCAGGCTGCTCTCATCATTGAACATGAGGTGCCCTTCATGGAAGCCGCTGTGACCTTTGCCCGACAGACTGCTGAAGATGGTGTAGCCACTGGCTTTGATCCGATCAAGCACTTCCGTCACGAAGCTCAGGTGCTCGCCGTTAATGATGATCTTGATTTCTTTCATCGGGTGAAGCGTAATGCTACTCATGGTCGTCTAGTCCTCCTCAACCTGATGGATTACTGAATGCGTTGCCAGTCCTTTAAAGAATGCTGGTGGAAAAACTCCATTGTTACCGGATCCAATGCCACAAGATTGATCCATTGATTGCCGACGAGTCGCTTCAAAACGTCATGTCGGGCAATAATCGCGCTGATTCTTTCCATGGGGGCTTCAATGATCACAAAGAGTCGCATGGGTTCGTGATAGGGCGTTTTAACGTCCAAAACCGTTTGAACCGGCAGCCCGATACAGAGATCGCTTTGGGTTCCATACATGACGCCCACTCGTCCGACCACGTTGTGATAGACCTTACTCCCGCTGCCGTATACCGCGGGGTCCACCGTGGAAAAATAATGTTCCATATTGATCCAATTCGCAACAATCATGGGCGCGGTCATGATGATTTCCAGATATTTTCCCGTCGGATCCTGCAGGTGATCGTACGAGTGTAAAAATGTTCGCCCTTCGAGATTGAGACCGTGTGTCAAGGCACGCCGGCCGACGATAAAAGCCGTGTGCCGTGACAGTCCCCATTCCGGTCGGACTTGTGACCAATCCAGGCTGCGCATTTCCGTTCGTGCTGCCGCACGATTCAGAGGTTTCTCACCGGTCTCCTCCGGGAAGCGACTGAGCCGTTCCAGGCTGTTGCGCCTGCCGGCTTCCTCCAGGTCATGCATCAGTCTGCTCAAATCCTTCCAATGTGTCGCGGGAACGTCTTCCAGGTCAAACAGTTCAACGTGGTCCGTCGTGGTATCGTGTTGACCCGGGAGAAAATGCGTATCGGGAGGAATGACAATTCCTTTTTGGGCCAGCAATTGCCGAACGTGGCCCTTGTTGGCCATGGCGGCAAAGGCCCGGGCGTTGGAGACGCCGCGGTTTCCCCCACAGGCTCCACAGTCCAAGGCTGCCTCATAAGGATTGTTGTCCGAAGTGCTGCCATGACCACAAGCCAGCACCAACCTGGAAAACGTTTTCGTGAATCCCAAAATTCGAAGCGCCGTTTCGACAAAATGTGCTTGTTCGGTTGTCGTAAATCCGGTTTGGGTGATTCGGCGCATGCGATGCGTCACGGTTCGTTTATGGATCCCATACTCCCGCATGAGACGTTGAAGAAATTTAGCATGGTCTGCTCCACTCCAGTGCAACAGTTGATGGAGTTCCAGATCTTCGGCACCGTCTACTGAAATTTCATTCAGCGCCTGCTTGCGAAGACGTTCGACTTGATCATGGGAGACCGCGTTGCCCAGGCGACCGAACCGTTCGATTAAGACACGATAGATGATGGCCCGATGTTCAGAGGCGACCATTTCCTCGGCCTCCTCATTGGTCAGCTTTTCAACCGTCAAGGTCGTTCCAATCGAAATGGTAAAATGCTCTTTCACCCACGACGTGAGCCTTTGATACCACAGCGGAGCCAACGTTTGACCGAATAACCTGAATCCAAAAAACCATCCGATGGCTTCAACCATCACGTAAGGCGTGATGACGTTCTCCTTCAAATCATGCAAGAGGGTGTGGCCGGTTTTGGCGAGTTGTTGTCGTTCCAGAAATTGTACCGCAGCCGTGGCCTGGTACGCGCGAGGCACTTCCTTGATAATATGTTTCGGTTTGAGCAGGACGGGGCACTGGTCGGTTTCATGTTCGCTTCCGAACTCCCCGTAGCAAAGGGGGATGCCAAAAAATCCCGCAAACCCGAACGTTTCATTTCCTCCCACTTCTTCAAAGTGTCTGCGAAATCCTTCCGAACGAACATCGATACAGAAGATGGACTGAGTCAACGGACGAGATTCGGAGGGGTGTTCCACCGGCTCATCATTCTGACGAAGTCGTTGAATGTTTGGGGAGAAGTGCTGGACGAAGTCCATGATGTAGCTGCGCTCAAGCGCTTTCAGCCAAAATGGACCGTGTTGCGATTCGGGAAAACGTTCAACCCAATCGAGCAGGACTCCCAGGGTTTCCGAAGGACTTTCGAGGAGGTCCTGCACGGAGAAATCAAGGCACCGGGAAAGGTGCAAAAGGATACAGGCTTCTCGCTCGCTTTCCTGTCGTTGACGAACAGTTTGCCACATGTGGCTCGCCGCATCCCCCTGTCGGTCCAACTTATCAATAGGGAGGGGTTCCCGGCTAAACAGGGAAAGATCAAGACTCGCCACCACTTCCTCGGCCAGTCCCCTGGTGCGCCATTCTTTGTTGAGACCGTAGCCGGTGGGATGCTCGCGCATGAAAGACAGGATCGATGCATACGTTCCCGGAATGTTGAGCTTCCCTTCGCATGCCCGGGAGACAAGTTCTTTTTCATAGAAAAGACGAACGGCTACATAACTGACCAAGTCCATGGGGAAGGCCCGTTGCCATCGGTGGTCCGATTGTTCAGACCGCCATTTGATGAATCCCGTCCATCCCGGCAACTGAGCCAAGTGCAAGGTGAAATAGCCAATCCACAAATCCTGGGGAATGGCTAAGGACTCCAAGCTTTCACGGATGGCATCTGCCGGGCGATCCGGATAGTTTCGGATTTTGGATTTCCAATCCGGAATTTCGAACAACGGGCCGGACAGGTCCTCTTGGGCCAGCACTTTCCACCCGCCGTAAAATGTCTTGTTTCGGACCGGCATCGGCCATGGTGCGTGGCCTTCATCGAGAAAGCCGCCACACCACTTGATGAGTTCCTGGTTGATCCGGTCCTGGATGTCCGTACCGAGTGCGGCATCGCACCAGTGCGCAAGAGTGTACTCCGATCCAAGCTCGTTTTGTTCCCTGTCGGCGTGAAGGTTGAGGGAAAATTGCCGTCCCTCTGACTTGGAAAGGGTTTCGAGTTTTTCCCTGAGTCCGGTCACGTCGGTCTCGTTCTGCGAATGTTCTAAAACGGCTGAGGCCACGTCAGGCTCGACGGTTCCGGTCCCATTGATGAAAATGGTCTGTAGGGCTTCCAGATGAGTAATCGTTCGATTTCCAATGACCACGGTCTCATCCTGTGCTCCGGGTTCCAGGACTTTACGAATAGCCTCTGTGGTAATGCGGCCTTGTTGAAAATAATTCCGGTATTCCCTGTTGGGCAGATAGCCGTTCCCGCCGATAAATTTTCTGCCCTGTTCGATGGCTTCTTCGAAGGGTAAATGTTCCAGGCCATGGAGGGGGTTGTGGTGGATAAAGGTTTGCATGGGCCAGAAATGGGAAATGGTCTCGCTCGCAAGTTTGACAAGCGAGCGCAATTCCATGCGCTGGGTATCTTGCTGGACAACCGATTCTTTGACGTTCGCCATGGTCGTTCTTTCTAATTGATGAATATACTAAAACTTGCGCCGAAAATGATCAGGACCAGGGAGCAGATTTCGGCAACCTTCAGATCGGTATAGGGGATGTCCGATCGTGCTCGTCCAAAGAGTGTGTGGTGCAGCACATGCGAGAAATGCCAACTCCCGAACATCCAGACACCGAGAAAGAGCAACGACACGATGATCAAAGAGCCGTCCTGCTTTCCCGTTTCCGGCATGGTCGTGATCCCGCCGAAGATAGGAATGATCGGAAGCAAAACGGCGATGCTGATCAAGAGACCCACCAACGTCCCGAGACGCGGCATGGGGGATGCCAACCCGGGGAGATTGCCGATATTGTGCGGTCCATACCGTTGCTGGACAAAGGCATAGGCGATAAACAGTCCGTTCATGACCAGCCCGATCGTGATCCCGAACGGGATTCCCCATTCCGAAAAAGACGAGAAGACGGTCGTCAGTCCCCACAAAAGCGCGACTTGGACAATCGTCGCATAGGTGAGCAAAGCGTGGACCCGGTTCTGTCCCAAACACTTCAGAGACGCGTACAGCCCGCCCAGTAAGGCCAGTAATGAGATGGCCACGTGCATTTCCATTTCCATGGGAATCACAGTTTGCAGGTTGTGGATTTCGGTCAATCCGAGGGACAAGAACGCCATGGTCCATACGCCGGCGAGGGTTCCCCGCGCCGAACCGACAAGGGAGGCGAACGGAACGTGAAATGGAGGAAGTGGGACGAGCGTGATTGCAAGAAAAAGTCCGGCTATTCCGGAGAAGCGATCTCCCATGAGCGAAGAAATCCATATGAGCAACATAGCGAGTGCCAACTGCCCAAGACCGATGGCCCTGCGCGTGTCAGGATGATGTGAACGGAAGAGGGAAAAGGCGGCATAGGCGAGCATTGCAATGAGAAAATACCTGTTGATCGGTGCGGGGCCGAGCAATGCGGCAAGACTCAGTCCCAATACAACCAATGGAGCGTCGAGAACGGAAGAAGAACGTTTCGATTGTCCAAGGACGGCGCAAAACGTCGAAAGGATGACGGCTACGGACAGATAAATCGGGACTGAGGCAGTGTCAAATGCGGCGTGCATGTAGAGGACCGTTCCGGCTTCCCACCCGATACACAGCATGGACAAAAAATAAAAGGTCGCATGTGACAGGCGGCAGGTGCGGTTGAGCAACCAGAGCGCAAGCGGGATGACGGCCGCCAGCAAGGTAATGGAAAATTCTGAAGCCATGGAGGATCGCCCTTCTTTTAATACCGGTGTCCGAATTTTTGCGCCAATTGGAAGAGCGCGTTGCTCCACCTTACGTAGATCAGATCGACGTACAACCGGTTGATCAGAAGAATATAGAGCCGTCGTTGAATCGCAAGAATCCAGTTCGGGTTCAGAAGCGTGTGTCCTTTGGCGTGGATATAGACGTAGACCCAGCCGAACAGAATGAAGAGGGTGGCGAGCAGGATGATTGTATCGAACACCGCAGGATTGAAAGCCGCGGCCACGAAGAACGCCTCGGCCGCACCCGGTTCGGGATATAGAAAGTGCGTGAATTGCTCTCCCGCCCAGAGGTACGTGAACCCGATGAGAGACAACGTGGCGATCATGGCACCGGCCACCTTCCAGGACGCCACGCCGTGCAGTCGATACAAGCTGAAAATCGCTTGCGAGGAGGTGACCCAACCGAAGAAGAGGAAGATGACCGCTCCATGCGCGTCTTGCAACGGAACTTCCAACAGGTCGTGTGCGACCATCAAAATCAACAGCGGCATGATTAAGGTGATGATCAAGCCCGTTACCCAGCTTGCCTGGGTGGGAATCCGGACGGGTTGGTGAGTTGCCGAAGAAG
This sequence comes from Nitrospirales bacterium, assembly GCA_965204965.1. Classification (GTDB taxonomy): domain Bacteria; phylum Nitrospirota; class Nitrospiria; order Nitrospirales; family UBA8639; genus Bin75. The sequence continues at coordinate 250,404 of OZ242026.1, forward strand.
GGAATTTCGGTTCGTGCCTGGCACTATGAATCACGGTTGCGGAACTCAAAAAGAGTGAGGCTTTGAAGAGCCCGTGCGCAATCAGGTGAAAAATGGCCAGGGCAAAGGCCCCGAGACCGCATTCCATGATCATGTACCCCATTTGTCCCATGGTGGAGAATCCCAGGGTTTTCTTGATGTCGTTTTGGACGAGCATCATGGAGGCTCCAAGAAGGACGGTGACGGCACCGACGATGAACACGACGTGAAGCACGTCGGATGCAAGGGCATACAAGGGAGCGAGTCGATTAAGCAGGAAACCTCCCGCGTTGACGATGCCCGCGTGCATGAGCGCCGAAACCGGTGTAGGGGAGTCCATGGTATCCGGCAACCAGACGTGGAGAGGAAACTGAGCCGATTTGGCCATGGCTCCGATGAAAATGAGGAACGTGATGACGGACGTGGCCGTGACGTCGAGCAGATTGCCGGGAAGCAGCGAGATCACGTGGGATTGTTCGGAGGCTCGCCGGAAGAGTTCGGCAAATTCCAGCGTGCCGAAATAATGATACGTCAAGACCAGGCCGCAGAGGAACGCGACGTCTCCAACCCGATGCACGATCAACGTTTTGAACGCATTCTGATAGGCCGGCACGTGCGAATAGTTAAACGCCAGAATGAGATACAGTGCCCAACTCAACAACTGCCAAAAGACGAACAGCATCAGCAGGTTCGGACTGGCAACGAGAGAGAGGATGACAAACGTCATAAAGCTGAGTAACGCGAAGAATCGGGCATAGCCCTCATCGCCGCGGAGATAACGAACGGAATACACGTGAATCACGGTGCTGACGCAGGTGATGAGGACCATCATCACGGCCGTGAGGCGGTCAACCAACATGCCGAACGTGAAAAAAGAGGAACCATCGTCTTGGAGCGGCCAGAGGTGCACCTGAAAAGGCTCATCCGTGCTGACCGAGTACAACGTCACAATCGAGAGGATGCCGGCACCCACTGTCGCACTGATGCCTATGGTTGCCACATACGGGGCGAACCGTTTGCCGAGCACACTGATGACCAAACCGGCGACGAACGGAAGGAGGGGAATAAGGATTGCTGTCGTCGTCATCACGTGCTCCCTTCCAAACGGATGAGGTTGACGCTCAGGAGGGTCTATGCCTATGAAAATCGGGCAGTTCGGTTACACGACTTTTCGGACTGCCGTCCGTGTCAGACAAGGGGAAGCTGACGTACGGTCATAGGATTCGTTTTCCTTTTTTACTCAAGTGGAGTCGTGTTCTTCAAGGGGTACTTGTAATAGACTGGATCTCTTACATAGCCAAATTAATGGTTCATTATTGATCCATCCATTAGGCGGGACTGTCAAGTGCCGGCGTTGTCCCAGTCCGCGCAGAATGTCCAATAGCGCGTGCTTGAAGACGCGAGAGGGGGAAATTGTCTGCTCTTGTGAGCCGCAGGCTGATACTGATGGGCGTAGGAAAAGTGGTCTGGCGTTGCGCGAATGACATCTTTTGTTTGCAGAGAATTAACCGGCGGGTCGAAAGGTTATGGGACTCAGCGCCGCCTGGTGGTCGATCGCGGAATTGCCCCATACATAAAGAGAGAGGGAGACCGGGACGTGGTTCCGATCTCCCTCCCATGCCGCCAGCCAAAGGTCCTTTCTATGACGTCAGCTGAGCGATTTGTTCTTCATGCCAGACAATGCGTTGTTGAATGTCCCTTAATTCCCCGCGCCACGTCGCAACCATTCTTTTCCAACTGGCCCGTCGAAATCCTTTGGGATCCCGGTAGGAGTTCTTGTACATGTCCAGGCGATTTTCCAATTTTTCAATTTTCTGTTCGAGCATGCCCGCTTTGTCCAAGTGTTGCTGAATGGCTGTCATGTGAAAATCAACAGATTGCACCGCAGCCTCTTGTGAGTAGGTCCCGCCGGAAACGGTTCCATCCGCAGCAAATGCAGGTAGAGTCAGTCCCACACACAGCACGAAAACTGGAATCACAGAAGTTAAGATTTTCATGTCATCCCCCTTTCTTCTTCTTTGTTCGTCAACTGATAATTCATTAAAAGCCATACGAATGAATAGGACAAATAAATAATATTGAATTGATTCATCCATTTATTAAATGTATATTATGGGATCATGGACTGGCTCAACTACCATCATCTGCTCTATTTCTGGGTGATTGCCCGGGAAGGGTCCATTAAGAATGCCCGGGAAGTGCTGTCGTTGTCGCAGCCCGCGCTGAGTGCTCAATTACGCGCGCTTGAAGACGCGATAGGCGAAAAACTATTTTCTCGCGTGGGCCGGAGGCTGGTTCTGACGGACGTGGGAAAGGTGGTCTACCGTTACGCGGATGAAATTTTTTCGCTCGGCAGAGAATTAACCAGCACGTTGAAAGGCTACGGAACCCAACGGCCCATTCGATTGGTCGTCGGCATTGCGGAAGCCGTTCCCAAAATGGTGGCCTACAAACTGCTGAAGGTTGCGTGCAGACAGTTCGAGCACATCAAAATCGTGTGCTGGGAAGGTCGCGTGGAACGGTTGTTGGGGGAACTCGCTCTACATGCACTGGACATTGTCTTGACGAACACTCCCATCCCGCCCAGCGTCAGTATCGAAGCTCATTCACAGTTGCTCGGGCAATCGGGAGTGACGCTCTTCGGACCCGAACGCCTGGCCCCTCACTATCAACGGAACTTTCCACGGTCATTGGATGGGGCGCCCTTTCTGTTGCCGACGCCCAATTCGACACTCAGACGGGGCATGGATGATTGGTTTCGAAAACACGGCATAGAGCCTTTCGTCGTCGGCGAGTTTGAAGATGGGGCCACGATGCAAGCATTCGCCCGGGAAGGGCACGGGCTGTTTCCCGGCTCTTCGGTTGTTGAGGCGGAAATCGCTCGGCAGAATCAGGTCCGAAAAGTGGGACTGATTACGGGTCTCAGCGAACGCTTCTATGGCATTACGGTTGAGCGCCGTTTAAATCACCCCGCCGTGTTGGCAATTACCGAATCCGCGAAAGAAAGGATTTTCAGGTAATTCACCTGACGTCGAGCAGATAGCAGTTGTACCGGGTGCCGAACGTTGGTATAAGATTTGAAGGGAAAAGAGATCAGTCCCGTGGCCGGTAGGGTGCCTGCCTTCTACCGTGTAGGGCCGGTACAGTACAAGCCAACCTGAAGCTGTTCGAATAGCTGTTTCGAAGCCTCTGGTTGGCTTTTTTTCTGTTCTCTCCAAGCAGGTTCAAGGTACGTGATGAATTCCACGTCGAGAGAAGCGTTGTCACAGGAAGAACGCGATCGGGTCCGACAAACAGTGGTTCGGGCCAGCGAACCGATCCCGCCGTTTTGGCCCATGCAGATCATGGTGGCCCAAAATCCCATGCACGGCTTGGAATATCTCTCCTTTGACGAAGCCGTTCGCAAAGGTCAACACCTGCTGGGCGGTAACGGGTATCTGCCCAATATAGAGTATCGAGAATTCTATCGAGCGGGACGCATCACGGCCGACAATCTCAAGCGGGCCTTGGCGCGCGTGGGTCCTCGATCGGAACAAGACCGGGCGATCACGGTCGGGAGTCGGAAAATCACGGCCGAGGAGGTGTGGCAGTTGCACCTGGTATATGGATTCGAGGCATTGGAGCCTGCCCTATTGGAATGGGAACTGAGTGGGGTGGGTGCCACGAAGCGATTCCGGCAGGACCTGCCGGACGAATCCGCACAACGGATCATCGAACGCACGATCCGGGAATGTAGGCATTGCCGGGATCACCCCGAGGAAGCCTATCTGACGAATCTGTGGCAAACCGTCTTGGCGGCATTGGGGCTCTCCGGTGCGCGGCCAGGCGAGCAAGGCGCATCGGACGCCTCACGTGGCCCTGTCGATGTGGCCTTGCCGGCCATGCGGACCGTCAGCGATTGGGTCGATAGCCTGGCCGGAACAACGATTGTCGAACAGGTCGATAACCGGCTCATCAAGTGGTTGGCGGCGTTCGTCGATGAAGGTTTGGCCGGATGGGAAATGCCGGGCAGGCACGGCGGCTTCTATGCGGCCTGGCGGGATCTGGCGCAACTCGATCAATCTCACCGGTTTGAAGGCATTCGAGAATTCCAGCAAAAAATCAGCGAACTTCCGTCAGAGCCGGAAGATGCGATTGCGTCAAGCCTGCGTCGTCTGGGTGTGCCCGAGGAGCAACGGAGCGATTACCTCGCGCGGCAGTTGTCCCAATTGCCGGGGTGGACGCGATACGTGCGTTGGCTGGAAACCAATCCCGCGTATCATGCGCAACGCAAACATCCGCTGGATGCCGTGCAGTATCTGGCCGTGCGGTTGTTTTACGAAGCCGAATGCACGCAGGTGGCCTGCCGGCAGGAATGGGACATCGACGGGACCGTGCCGGCGCTGGTTGGCTACTGGCAAGAGCGTCCTGATGAATATGAACAACGGATGAGCGGGGGCGCACATGCCGCGGATCCCGTGAAACAGAATATCTGCCGCGATGCCTGGCGCTTGTTTCATCTCGCGCAGGTATTGGAGGTATCGCCAATCGAGATGCCCGATCTGTCCCCGGACGACGCGCGAACCTTGTTGGGCTGGTTGGACGCTTTTCCCCCGGATCGGCACGGCCCGGTGTGGCTTGAGGCCTATGAGGACGCCTTCCGGGTCGGGATCATCCAAAGACTCACGGCGCACCTGGGCACCGTGCCGCCGCTGGACGTGCGCCCGCGCGCGCAACTGGTGTTGTGTATCGACGTGCGGTCCGAATCGTTCCGGCGCCACGTCGAGGCGCAGGGTCCGTATGAAACATTCGGGTTTGCCGGGTTCTTCGGCATTCCTCTGAGCAATCAAGCCTTTGACAGCGACGAGCGGTCGGCCTTGTGCCCGGTTCTGCTGTCGCCGAATCACGCGGTCACGGAAATCCCGCGACTCGGTGAAGAACAGGCGATGGAGCACTATGCGACGGGGACGCGCTGGCATCAACTGGGCCAACACCTCTTTCACGACCTCAAACATCACCCCGTCGGGTCCATGATGCTGATCGACGTACTGGGGTTTTTCTTCAGTCTCGGGTTAATGGGTAAAACGTTCATTCCCAACGTGTTTCACGGAATTCGATCAAAACTGCAATCCTGGTCCGATGCCGGGGTCCCGACCCGCATGGCCGTAGCCTCGCCTTCCGATCCTGGCAATCCCCAATGGGCCGAGACGAAACCCGAAGGTATTCCCGACTGGCTCGCGCAGGGATTCTCTCTGGCCGAACGGGCCACGTTCATCGAGACCGGACTGCGCGTGATGGGGTTGACCCGGAACTTCAGCCGGCTGGTCGTGCTCTGCGGGCATGGGAGTCAGACCGACAACAATCCCTATTACGCGGCACTGGATTGCGGGGCGTGCGGTGGAAATCCCGGGGACGCGAACGCGCGCGTGTTTGCCGCCATGGCCAACGAACCCGAGGTGCGGCGCATCATCAAGGAAAACGGCTTGTCCATTCCCGAGGACACCTGGTTTCTGCCGGCCAAGCATAATACCACCACGGATCGGATCACGTTTTATGATCTGGACGACTTGCCCGAGACTCATACGGAGGATTTGAAGACGTTGAGGCAGGACGTGGAGCGGGCGGGTATGCACCAGGCCCTGGAACGGTGCCGTCGCATCCCGAGTGCGCCGGACAACATTTCTCCGGAAAGCGCGTTTGCACACGTGGAGGCGCGTAGCCGGGATTGGGCCAACCCCCGGCCGGAATGGGGCCTGGCCGGCAACGCGGCCTTCTTGATCGGGCGACGCACCCTGACCAGAGGCCTGGATTTGGGCGGTCGCGTCTTCTTGCACTCCTATGATCCGATCGCCGATGAAGAAGGGGCCAATCTCGAAAGAATCATGACGGCTCCCTTGATCGTCGGGGAATGGATCAACACCGGGTATTATTTTTCATCCGTGGATCCGTGGCACTATGGGAGCGGGAGCAAGGTAATCCACAACGTCGTGTCGGGCGTCGGGGTGATGCTCGGGAGCCAAAGTGATTTGCAGATCGGCTTTCCCTTGCAGACGGTCAACGACGGCGACGTTCATTATCACGAACCCATGCGTCTCCTGGGTATGATCGAAGCCCCGCCGGCCCGGATCTCGGCCATCATCCAAAAGCACGCGATCCTTCAGCAACTCCTGCACAATCAATGGCTCAACCTCGTGGCCCACGACCCCTATACCTTCGAGTTCCATCGCTACAATCCCGATGCCACATGGGAACTGATCGGATAAGACAGGTTCATCGCAGCATAAAGTCGCCGCACTCCGGGAGAGCCCGACGTCAGGAACATTTGTCAGCACCGGGCGTATGGTATAATCTCGTCGTTGCTCCGTGCGAAGAATCCCAAGTCACAATGAGGAAGGTACGATGCGAGAACAATGGTCTTTGAATACCGTATTGCAAAATCCCGTGGTCCTGGCGATCGGGAGTTTTATCTGCGTGTGCCTGGCATTGGGTGCGAGTGCGACGTTCTTTCAGCCGTCTACGGTCACCCAAGCTTCGGAAGAGCAGGTCGCGTCCTCTGAGTTGCTTGCGCAAGCCCCCATGGCGCAACCGGCCGCCTTTTCTCCTCCCGCCACGAGCGAAGACCTGCTCCGGTTCAACCGGCACCTGATCGCGGTTGCCAAGAAGGTCACACCTGCGGTGGTCAATATCTCGATCGTGAAGACGACCGCCCCGAGAAGGTCTCCATTTCCGCATTCCCCGTTCTTTGACGACCCCTTCTTTCGGAAATTTTTTGGAGAACGGTTCAGAGAGGAACGCCGCCAGGCCCCGAGACGCCGGCAACAGGGCATGGGGTCCGGGGTCATCGTCAATCCCGACGGCTACATCGTCACAAATAATCACGTGGTCGCCGAGGGCGATGAAATCCATGTGGTGTTGGGGGATCAACGGAAATTCGAGGCGGAATTGATCGGAACGGATCCCAAGACCGACTTGGCCATCTTGAAAATTGAGGCGTCAGGGTTGCCGTTCCTCTCCTGGGGTGATTCCGGCACGTTGGAGGTGGGAGAGATGGTCGTGGCCGTGGGCAATCCCTTCGGCCTGAACCAGACCGTGACCATGGGCATTATCAGCGCCGTGGGACGGGCCAACGTGGGCATTGCCGACTACGAGGATTTTATCCAGACGGATGCAGCCATCAATCCGGGAAATTCCGGCGGGGCCCTGGTGAACGTCCGAGGGGAACTGATCGGCATCAATACGGCCATCTTCAGCCGGAGCGGCGGGTATATGGGCATCGGCTTTGCCATCCCGAGCAATATGGCCAAAGGGGTGGCGCAGAGTTTGAAAGTCTACGGCAAAATGGTACGGGGCTGGCTCGGGGTGTCCATCCAGGACCTGACCCCCGACCTGGCAAAGCAATTTGAAACCACGGAGACCAAAGGCGCCCTGGTGACGGACGTGGTCGAAGGGAGTCCCGCCGAAGATGCCCGGTTTCAACGGGGCGACATCATTCGCGAATACGACGGGCGCGCGGTCGAGAATTCAACCAAGTTACGCACCTATGTGGCCGAGACGCCTCCCGAAACCAAGGTGGACGTGGAGATTCTGCGTGAGGGTGACACGAAGCGCCTGACCGTCGTCATCGGACTGATGCCCAAAGATATGGCCGGGACCGGCGAAGTGGGTACCGTCGGTGAGCATCATGCCCTGTCAGGCTTGACGGTCGAATCGGTGGAACAATCTGCCGGTGACAAAGGGGTGCGCGTCATGAAGGTCCAGCCCGACAGCCGTGCGGCCCGGGCCGGGATACGGAAAGACGACGTCATCATGGAAATCAACAGGGTCTCCATCGCGGATGTGGACGATTTCGATCGTATCACCAGTCGACTCGGCGAAGACGATGCGGTCCTGGTGTCCCTCAGACGAGGGCGCTCGACGCTCTTCCTGTCGATCGGCGGAAGCTAAATGCCTTTTTGCGTATGCGGCAGAGCAGTTGTGTCGTAGGACTAATAGGACTAATATTGGTATAAGGATCTGAATTCAGAACAATCGGTCGTGGCGCGACCCCCAACCCGATTGCGTGTGCCTGTGGCCGGCAGGGTGACCATCTGGCGGGGAGAAGGGTGGGCAGAGTACAAGCCAACCAGAAGCTGTTCGAATCATGTATTCGAGGCGTCCGGTTGGCTTTTTTATTGCGGAGATTGCCTCTGTCGTGTTGGGTCACAGACAAAGATTCTTTCTTCGATCAGGCTGAGAAATGAGGCCGGTTTCTTCCGAATTTTTGGTTCTGAAGGCTGCGGCACTATTCGTGTTGTGGGTCCTGTTATCCGGCAGTTTCGACTGGATCCATCTTGTCTTGGGCGGAGTTCTTTCCTTTACCGTGGCTTGGATCAATTCCGGCCATTCGCCCTTCGTTCCCAAATTCAGACTCTGGGGCAACATTCTCCTGTATCTCCCCTGGCTCTTTCTCAGGATCGTCGCAAGCAGCCTGCACGTGTCAAAGCTCATTCTCGATCCTGCTCTGCCGATTGATCCCCGGTTGATTCGCGTCGAGACGCAATTGGGCCGTCGAGCCGCCGTCGTGCTTCTCGGCAATTCCATTACGTTGACTCCGGGAACCATCACGGCTGAAATCGATCACGATATCGTTCCCGAAGCCCTTGCTGCTGAAGCCGACCCCGACCCCGATGCTCTTCTCGTTCATGCCATTGATGAGACATCGGCAATGGACGTGACGAGCGGCCGGCTGGAAGCCAAAATAGCTGAAGTCTTCAAGAACGAAGAGCGTCGCTGGTGAAGACCTTTTTTTTCGTCGTCCTGTTGGTCCTGGCTATTCTGATCGGTGCGTATCTGTATCGGGTTCTCCAAGGCCCTACGATCTTCGATCGCGTGTTGGGACTCAACGGCATCTCCACGAAGGCGATTATTTTACTCGTGCTGATCGGCGTCGTGTTCGAACGAGTGGACATGTTTATCGATATCTCAACGGGCTATGCGTTGTTGAATCTCGTGGGGGCGATCGCCGTCGCCAAGTATCTGGAACAAAAAGGACTTCCATAACATGGAAATTCTTTCCATCCTCTTTATTGTGGCCGGGTTATTTTTTCTGATTGTCGCGGCGATCGGGGTAATCCGCCTCCCTGACGTCTTCAGTCGTTCTCATGCGGTATCGTTGACGGACTCGTTGGGTGCATTTCTGATGTTGGTCGGACTCGCGCTCCATGAGGGATTTAGCAAGAACGTGCTGAAAATCATTGCCGTGTTGGCGTTGCTCTACATTCAAAATCCGGTCATTACGCATGCCACCGTTCGTGCGGCCCTTCGGGTTGGATTAAAGCCGTGGCAAAAGGAAACCCCATGACTTTTTCATTTGAAATTCCCTTGCTGCTGCTTCTCCTGGTGACCGCGGTGGGTGCCGTGTTGGTCCAGGATCTGATCAGCGCGATCCTGCTTCTGGGATCCTATAGTTTCTTCTTGGCATTGGTCTGGGCCTGGTTGGGGGCGGTGGACGTGGCGTTCGTGGAAGCCGTCGTGGGCGCGGGCTTGGCCACGGTTCTTTTTCTCCTGACCCTGTTTGGAACCGCGCCAAGAGTCAGTCGTCTTCGGCTCCCGCCTCCTCCTGTGGCAGCCCTGATTACGCTTCCTCTCCTGGGGGCTCTCCTGCTCTATGCCGCAAATGACCTGCCTCAATTCGGGGATCCTCAATCACCTCCGAGCACCCATGTTTCGCCGATCTATCTTGAACAGAGTTACGAGGACACCCAGACCCCGAACGTCGTCACGTCCGTGCTCATGGACTACCGGTCTCTCGATACGATGATCGAAACGGTTGTCATCTTTGCGGCGGGTATTGCCTGTGCCCTTTTGCTGCGGAGACAGTCGTCATGATTCGACAGCATGACAGTATCATTGTTCAGTCCTTGGGCCGTTTTCTCGTTCCCGTTACCCAAATGTTCGGCCTCTACGTGTTGTTTTTCGGCCAATACGGTCCCGGGGGAGGGTTCGTCGGTGGGGTGATTTTGGGAACCAGCATGATTTTCTCCGTTTTGGCTTTTGGGCATGATGCCTCGCGAAGCCAACTCGCCAGGAAGGTGTTGCATGGAGACGGAGTCGGCATGTTGATTTATGCCGGCGTCGGCGGCTTGTGCATGATCGGAGGCGGGGAGTTTCTCAACTATGCCGAATTGGAGATTCCCGGTCTTGAGACGGCCGCACGCCGTTCCTTGGGGATCGTCTTAACACAAATGGGCGTGGCCTTGGACGTGGCCGTCACTGCGGTGTCCATTGTGTTCAGTTTATCCGCCGAGGAGATTGTCGAGGATTCGGTCAATGGTTGACCTCTTTTCCACGCTTTTCGAACGTCCGAACTTCGTGACGTTTATCATCATTTTTCTTTGGGGCTTTTACATCATGCTTACGCGGTACAACCTCGTGAAGAAACTCGTGGGGTTGTATCTTGTCCAAACGAGCGTGATCTTTTTTCTGGTGTCCATCAGCGGGAAGAAAGGGGCGACGGTTCCGGTCCTGTTGACGACCACGGATCCCGTCCAAGCCGCCGACTACGTCAACCCGTTGCCTCACGTGCTGACGTTGACGGCCATTGTCGTCGGTGTCGCTACCCTGGGAGTCGCCTTGGCGTTGTGCGCCGCGATCTATCGGAAATACGGCAGCCTTGACGAGGAAGAAATTTTAAGAAGCATGTAATGAATCAACACCTGCCGGCCCTTTTGTTCCTGCTGCCGTTGCTTGCCGCGATCGCGATGCCGGTGGTGTGTCTGAAGCATCGGGAATGGAGCCGGCCCATCTCACTTGCCGTGCTCTCGGGGATGGTCGTGATCTCCGTGCTGAATCTCAACAGCATCATTCAATATGGGGAGGTACGGTATGCCTTCAGCGGGTGGACGCCCCCGTTGGGTATCGAGTGGGTGGCTGACGGCCTCGCCAGTGTCATCCTGGTGGCGTTGAGTTTCTTGGGGTTGCTCGCGTTGATCTTTGCCGGACCGACCGCGCCCAAAGATCTGGGCGGCCGAATCGTGCATTTCTACGTCCTGATTTTGCTGTTAATTTCCGCGCTAACCGGAATCGTCTTTGCCGGGGACTTGTTCAACCTGTTCGTCTTTTTGGAGGTCGCGGCAATCGCGAGTTATGCCCTTATCGGTGTCGCCGGAGGGAAAGCCTTGTTCGCCGCCTTTCGGTATCTGCTGTTCGGCACGCTGGGAGCGTCTCTCTATTTATTGGGAGTGAGTTACTTCTACGCCGCAAGCGGCACACTGAACATGGCGGACATGGCTGAAAAACTTCCTCACTTATTGACCTCCAAGGCCGTCGTCGGCGGGCTCCTCTTCATGTTTATCGGATTGGGGATCAAGATGGCCCTGGTGCCCTTTCATGCATGGCTCCCGGATGCCTATACCTATGCCCCCGAGTCCATTTCTCCTATCTTAGCGGCCCTGGTCACCAAAGTAGCGCTGTTGGGTTGGGTCAGAATCATCTTTTGGGTCCTCGGCGCGAAAGTGATTTTGTACGACATACCTGTCCTTTTACTCGTGGGAGGCCTCGGCACGCTTGCCGCAGTCATCGGCGCCGTTCTGGCTTTGATGACGCGAAACATCAAAATGATGTTTGCCTATGGTGGCATTTCCCACATCGGCATCATCCTCATCGGGATCAGTCAGGGAAACAAAACGGGATTCGCGGGCGGCATCTTTTATTTGTTGAATGACGCCGTTATGCAAGCGGCGTTGTTTTTTCTGGCCGGCATGGCGGTTTGCCTGTATGGCGTTCGCACGGTGGAAGACTTGCCGTGGATCGGAAAGCAGGTCCCCTGGTTCACGGGAACGTTGGTTGTGCTGGCGTTGGGTATGGTCGGCCTTCCACCGACGGGCGGATTTTTCGGAAAGTGGTACATCATTTTGGGTGCGCTTGATGCGCATAATTACGTCGCCGTCGCCGCGGTGCTACTGTCGACGCTTCTGACGCTGGCCTATTTCGTGAAACTCTTTGAAAGCATGTTTCGCCAAACGCCGTCCTCGTTGGACATTTCTCAGCGCGAAATTCCTCTCTCATTTAAAGTGAGTTTAGGGGTGACGTCCGCCGCTATTCTGATCCTGGGCGTGTTCAGTGATCCTATTGTCGGCATGTTGTTAAGCCAGGCGCTGCCGCCGAGTCTTTGAGGAATGCCATGGCGCTCTTTGTGTTTATTCCCCTGCTTCCCCTCTGCGCATCCGTCATCCTTGCCTTGGGAGGAACCCGATGGGGGACCTCCGGCCATCGGATCGGGATTCCCGCCATGGGCCTCTCGTTCGGGTTGTCCGTCCTGGCCTTCCTTGAAGTGCTGCAAAACGGGTCGTTCTCTCTATCTCTCTACCGGCTCTTCGAGTCCGGTTCATTGGTCGTAGACATCAATCTGTTCGTCGATCAGCTCACCGTGCTGCTGTTGCTGTTGGTGACCGGGGTGAGCGGCGTCGTTCACGTCTATTCGTCGCGTTATATGATCGGGGATCCCAAATACAACCGTTTCAGCGCCGTCATCGCGTTGTTTACCTTTAGCATGATCTTGCTGGTCATGAGCGGCAATCTCCTGATGTTGCTGATCAGTTGGGAAGTCATGGGGCTCTGCTCCTATCTGTTGATCGCCCATTGGGCACAGAGAACGTCGGCATGCCGGGCGGCGACAAAAGCCTTTTTGGTCAACGCCGTGGCGGACGTCGGATTCACGTTCGGAATCATCTTGACCTTTGTCACGTTCGGTACGCTGGATATCCAGACCATCCTCGCCCAGGCGGACGGCATGAAAGATCATACCGTGAACGTCATGGGCTGGCTTGGGTGGGACTTGCCTGTCCATTCAGTGACGCTCATTCCGTTGTTGTTGTTTATCGGAGCCATGGGAAAGTCCGCACAAATGCCGTTTCACGTCTGGTTGCCATTTGCGATGGAAGCGCCCACTCCGGTGTCGGCGTTGATTCACGCGGCAACCATGGTGAACGCCGGCCCGTTCCTGTTGGTCCGATTGAGTCCGTTGATCGTGCTCTCTCCCGTCGCGATGACGGCAATGGCAATCATCGGGGCGACCACAGCCCTATTCGCGGGCGTCGTATCCCTGACCCAGTCCGACATTAAAAAGATCCTGGCCTATTCCACGATCAGCCAAATCGGCTTCATGATCATGACCTGCGGTCTGGGTGCGTTCGTCGTGGCGATTTTCCACTTGCTGGCGCACGGCTGCTACAAAGCCTTCTTTTTCCTTTCCACCGGGAACGCCCTGCAATCCGTGCATTCGGGTCACGGGCACGGGGAGTCGCATCCCGCCTCACGGAGTATGGGTCCCCTGTATGGCGGAGCCTTCCTGTTGGCGTGTCTGCCTCCGTTTATCCTGTTCTCCGGATCCTATGAATACCTGTGGGGCGTGACGGGATTCGTCTCTGCCACCGTCGGGTTCCGGATCATCGGCCTGCTCACGGTACTTGTGTCCTCCGTCTATCTCTTCCGTTGCGTCACAGCAGTCTTTGTCCAGGCCCCGAAGACCTATTGGACAACGGCCGGGCAACCGGCCCTGGAGAAGCAGCCCGTGCTGCCACGATTTGTGGACGCCTCGATTCTGGGTGGTCTTGTCCTGACGACGATTTTGGTGGGAGGGACGTTGACTCTGTTTTGGAGTTGGTTCGCGGGCTTTCTCGCCCCGGCAGTCATGCCTCCGGGTGTCGCCTTGGGTACGGGAGCCGCGGAAACCGGTTCCCCGATTTGGATTCTGGCGGCTCTCGCCGTGGCTTTTGCGGGTTGGGCGTTTGCATATTTGTTGCATGGGCGCCCTCATCATGCCGGGCCCGGATCGCAAAAGACGTGGTTGTACGTCTTCTTCTGGAACAAATGGTATTTTGACGAAATCTATGATGCCTATCTGGTGAACCCCACCATTCAATTGGCCCATTGGCTTTGGCAGGTGATCGACCTGCGGCTGATTGACAAGGCTTTCCATACCTTTGCGTCCTATTCAGTTCTGTTTGCTCAATGGTTATGGAAAATTGTGGATATCAAAGGCATTGACCGTATCAGCATCGGGAGTGGGCAACTGAGCGTGAGGATGAGTCGTTGGCTCTGGCGGATGGTGGACGCCGATTGGTTGGAACAAAAAGGCGAGCACATGGGCAGACAAACTGATGCGTCCGGACGATTCTTTCAGGAAGCCGAACCTCATACGATCCAACATCAGCTCTTGGTGGTGATCCTTTGGTTGGTTCTGGCTACCGGTACGTTGTACCTGTTGGTCTGATCATTCGTGTCGATCTCCTTATGTGTTTGGCTGGAGATGACGTGGAACCCCTGCGCGAGAAGCGGCCCGTGGCCGGGCAACTGTAACCGGAGTCAGGAGAAGCTGAGGCAATTCCCATGTTAATGGAACATCTCATCAGTTGGATGATTGCCGTCCCTTTCGTGGGCATTGTGATCCTCGCGTTTGTCCGCGATCAGGAATGGATTCGCCGAATCGCATTCGGCGTGACCATGGCGGAATTCGGCCTCTCGCTTCTTCTTTGGGGGAATTTCGATTTCACCCATCAGGGCATGCAATTCGTCGAACGTGTGGAATGGATGCCCACGTTCCATATTCAGTATGCCGTGGGTGTTGACGGGATCAGTCTTCTGTTGGTGTTGCTTACGGCTTTTCTGTGTCCACTGTGTATCCTCTGTTCCTGGACTGCCATTGCCACGCGCGTGCGAGTGTTTTTGTCACTGATTTTGCTGGTTGAAGGTGCCATGATCGTCGTTTTTACCGCGCTTGATCTGTTTCTCTTCTTCATGTTGTGGGAAGTCACCATGATTCCCATGTATTTCATGATTATTCTCTGGGGTGGCCCCGATCGGATTTCGGCTGGACTGAAATTTGTCCTTTACAGTCTTACCGGCAGCTTGATGTTATTGGTGGGTATCCTTGGCCTCTACCTGGAAGGCGGGCACACTTACGATCTGTTGGTGCTCAGTGAACAGACCTATGCCTCCACCACGCAATTCTGGCTCTTTCTCGCGTTTTTTTTGGCCTTTGCCATCAAAATGCCCATGGTTCCGTTCCACACGTGGTTGCCTGCTGCGCATGCCGAGGCGCCGACGGCCGGCAGCGTCATTCTGGCCGGGGTGTTACTGAAAATGGGGGGCTATGGGTTCTTGCGATTTTGCCTGCCGATATTTCCTGATGCCTCCATCCTGTTCGCCCCGCTTATTCTGTGGCTGTCCGTCTTGGCTATTATTTACGGCGGATACATGGCGTTGGCGCAATCCGATCTCAAGAAGCTTGTGGCGTATTCTTCCATTTCCCACATGGGGTTCGTGACTTTGGGCATCTTTATCTTCAACAGCCAAGGCATCCAGGGTGCGATTCTCCAGATGTTCAACCACGGCATCACCACCGGCGCCTTGTTTTTGGCCGTCGGGCAATTGTACGACCGCACGCATAGTCGGTCCATTTCCGATTACGGGGGCCTCCACAAACCCATGCCCCGGTTTGTCGCGCTCTTTTGTCTCTTTTCCGTGGCTTCTTTCGGTCTGCCGGGCACGTGCAATTTTATCGGCGAATTCCTGGTGCTCGTGGGGACGTCCTTCGACAGTTTCGTGAAAGTGCTGCTGGCCATGGTGGGCATTGTGCTGTCTGCTGCTTACACGCTCTGGATGTTGCAGCGCGTGGCGCTGGGACAGGCTCGAACGCCGGTCGCCGAACGGCTGCCCGATCTGAACTGGCAGGAAACGGCAACCTTGATTCCCTTGGTGGTGGTCGTGTTTTTGGTGGGCCTGTATCCCGCGCCGTTCCTCAACGTGATGGGCGTCAGCGTCACGTCTCTCATTCAACACACGACGGGCGCAATCACGGTTGCCCAACTGCCCTGACAAATCGTTGTCGGTTCTGTCAAATGGAAACTTTCCGTTCTCTTGACTTGTTCCGTTTTGAGGGTTAACAATTTTAGTATGGAACAGACTCGACCCTTGACCCACGATGAAAAGAAAGCTGCGGAAGCGGCCTACCGGGGCCGGCCATTCGATGCTTCCTGGTCGCAGGCCGCCCGGGCCGTGTATGATGGTGTTCTAACGGCTCGAGGGTACGCGGCGAATGCGTTTGACTCGCGTGACGATAACCGGGACACCGTGAAGGAATCCCAAGCCCCCGAGACCGTGTTTGCGGAAACCATGGGATCGGCGCTCCTATCCAAGGAGAAAGGCGAAGGTGATTCCGCAACGGCCCGTCCTCTTCCTTCCCGACAGGAAGCCATTGAGGCCGGCTTGCTCGTCGACGTCACCAAGAAGGCCAAACGTATCGGCTTTCACTTGGCGGTCGGGATCACGAAATCCTTGTGGGACCGGAATATCACGAAGTCCTTGGATCTCGATCCGCATGAATGGGACCTGCGCGTCCGTGATCTGTTGTTGGCGGTGCGTCTGAAAATGACCGGTTCGGCCACGTCAGGGCCGTGGATGGAAGTGCCTGTCGTGTTTCCGTCGACGCAAGGCGAAGAGCCGCCCCAGGTGTTTTCCATCTATGCGTTGTTTCATAAGGATCAGGTCGCCGAAGATTGTGTGACCTTGATTCATCCCAACGAATTGTCTTCCCTCATGCGCCCCGCTTCTTCTCCTTCCGAGACGGAAGACAACCCGTCTTTCGATTCTCTGTAAGGGTCCCCTTCTCCCATTTCCTCTCCCTTGATGGGACAGGGGAACGACCCGCCCCCAAGGCTAGGACGGATAGGAACATCCGGGTTCCCTCGCCATAGCACCCTCTCCTCAAATCTTCCTCTCCTGCTTCTGGGAGAGGGAGTGGATAAAATTTCCTCTCCCTTGATGGGAGAGGATTAAGGTGAGGGTGCTGGTCCTGGAGGGTGGCCTCCCGAGTCACAGCCTGGGACATGCCTCATGCGGCCCGATTTTTGTAAAGACCCTGCGGGTATCCGAAGAAATGTGCTAAGGTGACGGCTATGCCGAACGATGCCAAACTGCTGGTCAATGCGGTGCTCGGAGCCATGGCCGTCACGGGTGGGTTCTGGTTTCTTCAGGGAGGTCTCTCCCTTGCCGTGTCCGTCACGATGGTGGTCGGGCTTATGGTGGTCTTGGCAAAAACCTGTCCCGGCGTGGCTCACGTCTGGATGTGGTCCACCCTGCTGCTGGGCCTGGAAAGCCTCGCGTGGCCGTTTCTCATGTTAGGCGAACTGCAACAATTCGGTCCCGAGCCGCCGCTCGAAGAGATGAGCAAGGTCTTTACCGCGGTCTTGTTCGGCGTGTTTTCCGGAATTTTTTGGCTGACCTTCGCCTACGGCCTGTACCGCCGAACCCAACCCGGACCCGAGGAACCGGCTGCCCCCTTAACACCGAATCAAGCCAAAGCCAAGCGAAAGAGGCAACGGTAAAAGACTTCTTTACATCTTGACTGTATGAAGTTGTTTTCCGTAAAATCGTAAATCATGAAATACGATTCATCAAGCAAATCTCGTAAATGGGTGGTTCGTGAGGAGTCTCCTGTGTTCGGAGTAACTCCTGGGGAAATGAAACGTCTGACGATTGACGTTCCAGCTTCTTTGCATGCCAATATCAAGGCAGGGTGTGCACGACAAGGCATTAAAATGGCAGATGCGATAAGGGGACTTCTGGAAGAACAATTTGGAAATACCGAGTAGCGATGAACACGAAACAAGTTGAAATGCCTTTTGGCTTGACTGAACAACGTACGCCTTCAGGACGAAAAAGACCTAATGGCGCAGCAACCTCAGACCTTATCTTTTCTGCGTATGTTGGAAATAATTCAGACATTTTCCCAAAGGTGTTGAAGCTTCATGTTATGAATGGAGCAAAAATTGCGGATGTGACGTATGGCAAAGGAGTCTTTTGGAAAAATATCGATACGAGTCAATACGATTTTTCCCCGTCCGATATTGCTGATGGCATAGACTGCCGAAAACTCCCTTACAAAAGCAGTTCGTTTGATGCGATAGTTTTTGACCCGCCTTACATGGAAGGGTTTTACAGGAAAGGGAATACTACAAAGGCGGGCGACGGGACACACAACACGTTCAGAGAGCATTATTCGAATGGCGACGAAGCGCCTCAACCTAATGGCGGTAAATGGCACGAGGCCGTTTTAGAGATTTACAATGGAGGCGGCAAAGAGGCGCACCGCGTTCTAAAGGAGGGCGGAATATTTATCGTCAAGTGCCAGGATGAAGTGAGCGCGAACAAGCAAAATCTAACACACGTGGAAATTATCAACGCATACGCTACCATTGGATTCTTCTGTAAAGATTTGTTCATTGTCATTAGGCCAAACAAACCCGGAATGAGCAGAGTTATCAATCAAGTACACGCCAGAAAGAACCATTCATACTTTCTTGTCTTTGTAAAAAGACCGAAGGGCAAGAAGGCATCGCAAATGCGATTTGCTAAAGCATCTCGTTCATCAAAGTAAAGGGTTCCTCATAGAATGGCGGCTCGGGTGGCCAATGAACCGTGACGAGAGTCGCAAGCAAATGACTCCGTTGATACTCGGTATAGCCTTTATATTTGGAGGATGGTAGGTCGCTGTTTTTTGCAAAGACAAATCTCCACTTGTCTTCGAAGGCAAAAACGTTGACTGCCAGAATATGAAATTCGTTACGAAGTAAACAGGTCGTATTGACTTTTGTCCCATCGGGAAGAATTACTTCGCGTCTGTCACTCGCATCGACTTGGGTTTTGCCAACCCACCCCTCGTCAGTTTTCTGTATCGTGTTGGTCTGAAGAGATTTTGATTCGAATATAAACTCCCTGCCTTTGTAAGCAACTACGCGGTCGCCTTTCTTTTTCCTGTCATGATCGTCATGCTTCGATACGTCAGAAACTCCAGTACGTCTGAGCCATAATTTTTCCAACTTCATCTCTGCCAGATAGCCTAGAAGCATTCCCTTGAGGCTTGGGTTTTGATCGACCACTTGAGTGAGTTCCTCGACCGTGATATCCCACCGTTTCAGTATGGAGTCAGTCATGGATTATTCTAAACCGTTTCTGATAAATGGCTGCCAAAAAGAGAGAAGTCGCTAGAGCATCTGCTCTGGGATTTTGACGAGCAATTATGTGAGAAGATGGCTTCTTGAGGCAAGAGGAGGAGCCATAAGTAGCCGCTATCGAGTATTGGAAGTGGCGGACCGCGATTTGGAGATTGAGGTGCTGAAGGAAGGGATGAAAATGAGTCATGCTTCAAGCTCAATCTGCTTCTAATCCATCAGCGATTCAAGCAGCACTTCTTGTATTTCTTACCACTACCACAGGGACAAGTTTCGTTTCGTCCGATTTTTCGATTTTCAGTTATGGCTTTGGAGATTCGTTTTTGTCGCAGGCCGTTCGCTTTCAAACGCAACTTCGGCATCTGGCTAGGCGGTATACTGTCCATTCCAACCCATGTCCAATCGACTTCTTGAAGTTCACCAGTTGGCGAATAGCTGAGTTCTATCGAGAGGCGTCGCGACTCATTGTTCATCACGACGAGTGTTTGGGCGTGATCGAGTGCCCATGCCGCATTTCTCGGCCTCGAATGTTCAGTCCAACATGAGGTCGTCAATTTGACATCGCCGCTCGTTGAAAAAGGCTGGCATCGTTTTGTAGTAGCCTGGAGAGCTAGTTCTTCAACGATGGCGGTGTTAATCTTCTTTCGCCAATCGCCCCCGATGTCGAGTATGTAGGCTGCAACTTCAGCTCGTCTTGGTTTGTCGTTCTGAGAAAGGACTTCGATGATTTCCAGAAGACGTGTCGGTATATTCTGCCTTAGCGGACAGGGTGAATTGGAATCAGACAGTCGTTCTTGAAAGAATTTGTCAACCTCCGAACGATAGCCCAAGAAATCGATTGGAGCGTTTGACTCGTTCTGCACCTTCTTCGCGTAGGTGCTGTAGTGATTATGTTCAAAATAAAGACCGAGATGATCCAATTCATCGTTACATTGGATGTTATCCGAATCGAAAGCCTGCATGCGCTGTTCGACATAATGGAGAAAGATCAAAGGATTTTCGAAAATGTCTGCGTAGACTCGCAAATCGTCTAAAGACATCGCCCAAACAGGTGATGCACCAACGTTGACGCCGATCTTCCGGAGATGCTGAATTTGTGCCGCAAGTTCCGTGAACGGATCCAAAGTTACAGGGCAAATCGTGATATGCCGAAAATCGGACTTTCGAAGTTCGCCAATCTGGTTGTGGTAGCTATCGAACAACTGAACAATTTTGGCGCTTTTCAAATAGTCGAGGAATCTCCTCCCCTGCATTGCTGGTTTCAAAACGAGGTTTTTAAGTGAACTAATATATGCGGGAAAGTCACTTGATGGAGGTGTGTATGTGAAAGCGCCACCTCGCGCTTCAATCACAAATAGATGATCGTCGTAAATCAAGAGGCCATCAGCTTCACACCACTCGGTTGCACCCGAGTCAGTCTTGCCACGATAGTAAACTTCCTTCAGCACTTTTGCTCCCGGAAGGAGACGTTTAAGATATTTGAGGGGTAGATCTTCTGTTTGGCTGCGCTGAATTGCATTCCAAGTCTCCTGATAACCGGGCTTCAGGCGCAGGATAATTCGCTGCATAACACGGTATATATTGTCGAACAGACTGTGGAGATCGAAGCAATAATATCGATTCTCCAGGAGGATAAATGGGCGTTTGAACACCGGCCAAATGCGCAATGGCCAGCCACTGAAATAGCCTTCAGCAAAGAAATCTTTCTCTTCACCTGGCTGCCAACTCAGTTCTACTAAAAGTTTTTCTGGAAGAGCTGTTATCTTTTGGACATCGAATAGATCCATTCCTAACAATCGACCCTCAATATCAGCTTTGCGTTCTTTCCAGGCATTTTCTTCAATAACTGTGGCTATTAGATCAGAAGGATTTGGGTCTGGCTCCGAAGACAAATCCATGATTTTTTTGTCGACAGCGTCCGTGGTGTCGCGCTGGAATTGTTTGAGGTCATCGGAGAGGTCTTGGATGCCGAACGACAGAACATGCCAGATTTTCTTAATTTCCATGATGAATTGCTCGCCGGAGATTCCGAAAAGTTCTTGGAGGACACCATCATGAGGGAGTCTAGGTAGGCGGGTTGATGCACTTGGTATCTGTGGCCTCTTAAATTGCACCAGAAAAGCTGAGCTTTGAACTGAAATTCCTCGAAGTTTTTGTCAAAATTGGGATCATCGGTTCTATTTTTCGCCGAGCGGCAAATCTGGTAGTCTAAGTTTATCTTAGTAAATAGTTCTTCAATTTTAGACCTGAGGTTGGCCCACTCTTCATCCGTTACGTCGTCTCTTTGATTTTCTGCCGGTGAGACTGCTGCAATGACGCTTTGAACATAGTCAACCATGCGCAATGAGGTACCTTCTTTTTCGCCAATTTCGACTTCCGCCTTAATTTTTGTATGCGCCATTGCCATTTCCCACCAAGCATGATGTAGGAGTTTTTCTGGAGGTAGAACCTTAATGAGATCCGCGATTTCGGTGACTAGCACATTGATGTCTCCGACGACCTTCGGATAGTCCTCGATTAGACGTTTTTGGAATTTGTCAAATTCTCCTTCTGGCCAATTGGATTCATAGATAATGTTTTTCCCAAAACGTGCCATAGCCAAGGGGCCCATTGAGAACACTTCGTCTGGCTTCTGCGGCTCTAATTTCTTGGCCATAGTGTTTGCTCACCTCGTTTAGGGCCTGTTTACATTAACGCAACGCCTCGACGATAAGGGCGAACACGATGAACCCGAGAAACAGCACATCGAGCTTCTCAAAGCGCGTGAAGAGTCGGCGAAAGCCCTTCAAGCGGCGGAACAGGCGCTCGACTTCATTGCGGCGTTTGTACAGCTGCCGGTCATACGCCCAGGGGGCGCGTCGATTCTGGCGGGGCGGCACCACGGGCGTAAACCCGAGGGCCACGGCCAAGGGGCGGGTGGCCTCCCCTTCGTAGGCCCGGTCCATCACCAGCGCCCGGGGCGTGGGCGGTCCCCCAGACGCTGGAGCCGCTTCCGCCCCTCCGGCGCATCATGCGCTTGCCCCGGGGAGAGCGAAACCGTTACCGCCGTACGAGCATCCGCGGCACCCAGATGCAGTTTGGTGGTCCAGCCGCCCCGAGATTTGCCGATGGCCTGGGGGCCGTTTTTTTTCGCGCCCCGGTCCCGTCGGGATGGACCTTGATGATCGTGCTGTCCAGGGAGACCGCCTCGAGCTTGATTCGCAGGAGATGTTCCCGTTGCAGGTGTTCGAAGACCCGGTCGAGGACGCCGCTCTTCGCCCAACGATTCATCCGGGTGTAGACGGTGTGCCACTTGCCAAACCGCCCCGGCACCCCGCGCCACTTGCAGCCGTGTTCGGCGACATACAGGATGGCATTCAGCACCTGCAGATTCGAGAGGCGGACATTGCCCCGTTGCACAGGAAGATGGGGCGCAATGCGTGCATACTGCGCTTCGGTGAGTTCCATCCGGGGATGATAACATAATTCGGCTGTTAGTGTGAACAGGCTCTAGTATTTTAGAAGTCCTTGCGCTACATCACGTCGAGTGGGTCCACGTTCACCCCGAATTTGATGCGTCGATTGGTTTGTCCTTGGGACATCAACTTGAGCGTGCGTCGAACGAGGGATCGCCCGGCGGTCCCGTCCGCGACTTTGACCAACAGTTGATAGCGGGAGAGCCTTCGCGGCTGAGCCCCATACGCGGCAATGGGCCCCAGGATGGCACCTTGTTCGGTCTGTTGCATCTCGCCTTGCGCGATCATGTGGGCGAGTTGTTCCGTGAGATGCCGGCGCCATGTTTTTGCGGTGTTCTCGGTTTCCGTTGCATCTTGACCTGAGACGTGTAATTGGATGAGTTGCCCGAAGGGCGGGTACCCCACCAGCCGGCGAAAGGCCAATTCATGGTCATAGAAGAGGGCAGGCTGTTGTTGGCCGATGGCATGCATGACCGGGTGCGAGGGGAGGCGCGTTTGAATGATTGCGGACCCCAGGAGACGGGGTGTCAACAGATCCACGGCCTGCTGGAGATGATGAAACACGCGTTCCGAGGATCGAAAATCCGGCACATGCAGGCCGGCGTCCGCATAGGGGATGCCGACGCATCTCACCGGCGTGAACGGTGCAGCCTGGAAGAGCAGTTCCGTCCCGACGACCACGTGGATCCGGCCCTGCGAAAATTGTTCGCGGATGCGGCGCGCTTCGGCTTCGCTCCGTATCGTGTTGCCGTCATAGCGGGCAATGGTGGCGTTGGGATACAGCCGTTGCAATTCTTCTTCAAGACGTTCCGTGCCGAACCCGACCGGTTCCAAACGAATGCCGGAACAGGCCGGGCACGCGGACGGGATGGGTTCGGCCTGGCCGCAATAGGGACACCGCAGTTGTGATTGCCGGAGACCCAACGGGATGCGGCAGCGCGGACATTGTGGCGCGGTCCCGCAATCCCGGCAGGTGATGGACGATGAAAACCCTTTCCGATTGTGATAGACCACGATCCCGCCACCTTGCGTCAGGGCCTGCTCCATGCCGTCCTGCAGGGCTTCGGAGAACACCGTGCCGAACGCCATGTCCTGAAGGTTGATCATCTGAACCGGCTTTGGTGTGCTCTTGTCGGCGAAAGCCCGTGGAGACCCGGCGTCCCCGGCAAAGCGATGCACGGTCTCGAGTGTCGGGTAAGGCGCGTGCAGCACGAGCACGGCGTCGTCCAACTCGGCTTTTTTTCGTGCAACCTCCCGGGCGTGATAGTGTGGACTCGGGTCTTCCTTGTACGCGCTGTCTCCTTCGCGTTCGACCCACACGCAGCCCAGGGCAGGGAGAGGAAGGAACAGTGCGGATCTGGTCCCCACCACCACGGGATAGTGCCCCTGTTTGATGGCTTCCCAAAGTTGAAGACGCTGCTTGTCTGAATGGCCGCTGTGAAACTCGCCTATCGGTCGTCCCACCGAGTATCGAAGATAGGAGACCAGGCGTGTCGACCGGTTGATATTCGGGGCAATGACCAGGACCGTCCGTCCCTGGGCCATTGTTTCTTGTATGACGTCGCCCAACATCGGTTGCGGGTCTTCCAACTCGGTGAGCAGCAACTCACCGAACCGTTTGGCTGCAAGGTGTTGCCGAAAACGGCCCCGCCAAGAGAATAAGCCGGGGTTTTCCTCCGGGGCTTGGCAAGCGTCTTGCGGAGAGGTTGCCGGTTTGGGGCTGCTTTGGACCGGCAGTTCGGTCCAGTCCTGCCGGGCCTGAATCCACTTGTTTCGCTTGAGCCTTTGTAAGACCGTGGAAGGGTTATCCAGCAGCCGGTCAATGGTTGATTGCGCCAGGCCTTTGGGACGTTTGGCGAGCGCAGCAAGGAGTGTGTGCGTGGATGTGCCGGTCCTGGCGGTTTCCAGGCGTTGTTGTCCTTGTTGGGTGATGGTCCAACGTGTGCTGCTGCGAAAGGGGACGTCCGGTGGTTGGACAAGCGCCAGGCAGGTTCCCGCTGGAGCCAGGTAATAGTCGGCCATCCATTCCGCCAGGGCAACCAGCTTGGGGTCCGGCTCCCAGTGCGCCGAGGTGATGCGAGACAGTTCGCGAATACGGCCTGGATCAACCAGGGGTTGCTTCGCGTTCCCGGCAAGAGAGACAATAATCCCCGGCTTGACGCGCGGCCCGACCGGGGCCAGGACCCATTGCCCTATGTGGGGCCGGGACTGCCACGACTCAGGAATGCGATACGTAAACGCTTGAGAGGTTGCGGGGGGAAAGACGACGTCGGCATAGGATGGCGGCATGCGGGCTATTGTGCCAAAGGAATGGTGACCTCACAACGAAGGGAAATCCGGTTCTTGGCTTTTCCCTTATGGAACCCATAGGGGTTGAGGTACAGGTCATGATTGCCAAGAGAACGCGGAACGGTATGTTTGTGGGGCTCTGGGCTCTTGTCTTGATCGCGGGGATGCCGGCTGTACCGCTATATGGACAGGAAGAACCCTCGACCTTGTCGCCGAATTCTGCGACTTCCCGGGAAACGCATTTGCGTGATTTCTCGCCAATCCCGGAAGAACCTGAAGAGTTCGATGACCGTGAGGTGAAGGCGTATTACGACTGGCGCAATGACTTGTTCTTCCGGGAATTCGACTTGAACGGCGACGGCGTAGTGAATTATATGACCGCCCGGCGGACCTACAAGGTGTGGCTGGATGAATTCGGCACACCGGTGGTCGTGACGGTCGGGGCTCCGTTGTTTTATTGGTTGGATGTCAACGGGAACGGAGAATTCGACACGGGGAAAGGCGAAATGTGGTCGGACCCGGACGAAGACGGCATTACCGGTAATGAACGGACGTATGATACCAGTCATCTGGAAAAAGAGCCTTCGCGTATTCCGCAATGGTCCGCGCCCTCTCCGTAAGACCTCGTCTGGCTTTTCGTGATTGGTGATGCCCCCCACCGGTTCGTCGGCGGGCTTTGCCCCTTCGACAAGCTCAGGGCAGGCTCTTGACTCACCGACTCCCCCTCAAGGGGGGAGTGATAGCCAAGTGCCATCGGTGGACTTCCGCATCCGGATTCTTTTAAGATGATGTCTTGGCGATAGAAAGGGAACGAGCCATGGCAAATTCCACGACACAAATAAAGTCGGTCATTCGAGAGAGCGTCCGGACCACGATCCGCAACACTTTGGCCTCGGTGATTCAGGAAGCCACGGAAGAAGAATTACGGACGGCCTTAAAAACGAAGAACTTTCGCGAGCCGCTGATGGAGATGATTCAATCCGAGTTGCAGCTTGCCATCAAAGACTTGGCGAAAAACGGGAAACGCCCCCGGCCCTGACGATTTCTTTCCAAGGGGCTTCCTCAGAAGGGTGAACACACAGGTTCGCCCCTACCTATCATGTCGGGTGTCTATGGTGAATCGAGTTCAGCCGGATAAAGAAAGACCAGCCGCCGAGGCGTCGCCGAAACGCATTAACACGCAGATCCACCGGCGAAAGAAGGCCAAGGCAGTCTCTCCCCTGACGGATGAATGGGAAAGTTCGCAAGCCACGCCTCCCAAGGGTTTGAAACGCCCGCCGCAGGACATGCGGAACTCGTAGCGAGTCCGTTCTCCTCCTTCTCCCTTCTGTTGTTCCACAAAATCGACCCTTTATATTCCCGTTTCACGAGGATGTGCCGATTCCTGACCCAAGGGCATGACGGTATTGGGGCTTTTGCTATCGGGATGGTAGGTCTTTTGTTCTCTTGATTCGTTGGAAAATGGGGTGCTACGATCCAGAATTCTGCGAAAAGATTGAAGTTTTTGACCCCCGCTGCCGGATACCGGGGGCAATTTCCTCAGAGGTCAAATCCCTATGGTCGGTGGCCTGGATCTGTTTCTGGACTATCTCGCGAAGTATTCGCCCATAGTCGTGTTTATTATCCTGGCGGCGGGATTTGGCATCGTCACGCTTGTCCTGAGCTATCTCGTCCAACCGAAATATCCGGAAGATGAAAAATTGAGCGTGTACGAATGCGGCAGTGAGCCGTTTTCCGATTCGCGGATGCCGTTTCCCGTCCGGTATTACGTCATCGCGATGCTGTTCGTTATCTTCGATATTGAAGTCATCTTTCTCTATCCCTGGGCCGTTACCTTTGATCAACTGGGCGTAATCGGTCTCATTGAAATGATGATCTTTATCG
The DNA here is from genome assembly GCA_965204965.1 of Nitrospirales bacterium. GTDB lineage: Bacteria > Nitrospirota > Nitrospiria > Nitrospirales > UBA8639 > Bin75. Next base: position 277,018 of record OZ242026.1, read on the forward strand.
GACTCTTTGTCGTGGCTTACGTGTACGCGTGGCGAAAAGGCGCGTTGGAGTGGGACTGAGGCCCGAATTATGGATTGTGGATTTTGGATTGGGGATTGGTGGAGAAAAGGCGCGTTGAAGTGGGATCAGGGCTCTACGGCTTGGAGTGACGGAAATTCGGTGAACGGGAAAGCGTGAGAAAATCATGGGGTTGATCCAAATAGGGAAGAAGCACGAGAAAGACGGCGATATCGGCGTCATCACGCTGTCTTTGGAGAAGGCCGCGAATTGGGCGCGCAAAGGGTCGCTGTGGCCGATGACGTTCGGGCTGGCGTGTTGCGCGATCGAGATGATTGCCGCGGTTTCTTCACGGTATGACGTCGACCGGTACGGGGCCGGCGTGTTTCGTGGTTCTCCGCGCCAATCCGACCTGATGATCGTGGCGGGTACGGTGTGCCGGCGGATGGCTCCGGTCATTCGCAAAATTTACGACCAGATGCCCGAACCCAAGTACGTCATTTCCATGGGGTCCTGCGCCACCTCCGGGAACATTTACGATAGTTACAGCGTGGTCCAGGGCGTGGACCGCTTCGTGCCGGTCGATATCTACGTGCCCGGCTGCCCGCCGACTCCCGAAGCCTTGTTCGACGGGATTTTGAAGCTGCAGGATCAGATCATGCAGAAGCGGGTTTTTACCAAACAGCCCGAAGAGGTCAGGCCCCGGGACAAGGCTATCGGGTAATGCATCCACTTGCCGAAACCATCCAAGCCCGGTTCCCCGACGGGTTCGTCAGCGCCCAGGAATGGCGGGGTGACCTGGCTGTCACGGTGAAACGCGAAGCCCTGCACGCGATCGGCCGTTTCCTGAAAGATGATCCGGCCATGGCTTGCGATTACATGGTGCTCGTGAGTTCGGTGGATTGGCCTGATGAAGAGGAGCGCTTCGAGGTCGTGTATGAAGTTTATTCCATCCGTCATCGCCATCGCATTCGCGTAAAGACGCGCGTTCCGGAACACGATTGCTACGTGGATTCGTTGACGGATATTTGGCCGGGCGCGGATTTCATGGAACGGGAAGTGTTCGACATGATGGGCATCCGGTTCAACAACCACCCGGACATGCGGCGGATCTTGATGCCCGACGATTTTCCCGAAGGCTACCCGCTTCGCAAAGATTTCCCGCTGCAAGGAAAAGGCTGGCGCGATACGTTTGATTTCCTCAATGAGGGTGTGACCTCCTGACGAACCGGCACTCTCCGAGAAACAACCATGGCGCATTTGGAAGACCAACGCGAAACCATCTATAAGGTCGATCCGGCCCATCCGGAAACCAAGGATCTGCCGATCCTGCGGACCGAGGAACTGTTGTTGAACATGGGGCCTCAGCATCCCGCGACGCATGGCGTGCTGAAAGTGATCCTCGACCTCGAGGGCGAGCGGATTACGAAATCCACGGTCGTCATGGGCTTTCTCCATCGGGGCGTGGAAAAACTCGCCGAATACGGAACCTACCATCAGTTCATTCCCCATACGGACCGTCTCGACTACGTCTGCGCGATGTACAACAACTTCGCGTATTGCCGGGCCGTGGAGAAACTGATGAACGTGACCGTGCCCGAGCGCGCGGAGTATCTGCGCACCATCGTGGCGGAGGTCCAACGGATTATCGGGCATTTGTTCTGGTTGGGGACGCAGGCGCTCGATATCGGGGCGATGACCGTGTTTTTCTACACGTTCCGTGATCGCGAGATCCTGCTCGATTGGTTCGATGAACTCTGCGGGGCGCGGCTCACGACCAGTTGGTATCGGATCGGCGGCGTGGAACGCGACTTTACCGATTCCCTGGAAACCAAGATTCGGGACTTTCTCGCGTACTTTCCTCCCAAGATCGATGAATACGTGGTGTTCCTGGAAAAAAACCGGATTTGGCTGGCCCGGACCGTCGGCGTGGCGGTGATCTCCGCGGAGGATGCGTTGGGCTACGGGTTGAGCGGGCCGACGTTGCGAGGGTCGGGCGTGGATTACGACTTGCGCAAATACGAGTCGTACGGTGCCTATCCCAAGTGCGAGTTCAGCGTCCCGGTGGGCAAGAACGGCGACACGTATGACCGGTATTGGATCCGCATCGAGGAAATGCGCGAGAGCATCAAGATCATTCAACAGTGCATGGACCAGATGCCGGAGGAGGGTCCGGTAATGGCCGACGTGCCCAGCGTCACCCTGCCTCCCAAGAACCGGGTGTTCACCAATCTCGAATCCATGATCCAGCAGTTCAAACTGTTTTCCCAGGGGTTCGATGCCCCGCCCGGGGAGATTTATTGCGGAACCGAAGCGCACAAGGGCGAACTGGGATTCTATATCGTGAGTACGGGCGGCGGGAAACCCTATCGTCTGAAGATCCGCTCCCCGTCCTTTATCCATATGGGGGCGTTTGATTATATGGCCAAGGGGTACATGATCGCCGATGCGGTCACGATTTTCGGGTCGTATGACATTGTGATGGGGGAGTGTGATAGATAACAGGTCGCTATGACGATGAAATCCACAATGCAGGAGCATTAAATGGGACTCAAACCGGTTACGACGCCCGATACTGAAGCCGCGACGATTGCCCTGAATATCGACGGCGAAACCGTCACCGCGAAAGAAGGGGTTTCGTTGTATGACGTGATTTCCAGCATGGGAAAAATCGTTCCGGCCATGTGTTATCACTATACGTTCGATCCTTTCGGGTCCTGCGGCATGTGTCTGGTCCTGCAGGAGGGGAAGAAGTCGCCCGTGCGGTCCTGCACCGCCAAGGCGACCGAAGGGATGGTGATCCGGACGGATGGGGAGGACCTGTTTGCGGCGCGAAAGAAAGCCGTGGAAAAACATCTGTCCGTGCATCCCCTGGATTGTCCGGTCTGCGACGCGGACGGGCATTGTGAATTGCAAGACATGGCCTTCGAGCATCAGGTTACTGACCTCGCCAACGCCAAACAGAAAAATATTCCGGAAGACACGCGCAGCCTGGTGCTCGATTTCAACATGAACCGCTGCATCGCCTGCGGGGAATGCATCAACATCTGCAAGGACGTCCAGCGCATCGATGCCCTGCAGTTCATGAAGAAGGGCGGGTTTACGCAGGTCGTGGCCAAGGGAGATCATGCCCTGGACTGCGAGTTTTGCGGTGATTGTCTTGCGGTGTGTCCGGTGGGAGCGATTACCAATAAATTTTCAAAATACGTGTACAAGCCCTGGCAACTCCGAAAAACCACGACCACTTGCAATTACTGCGGGGACGGTTGTCAGTTGTACGTGGAGACGAAGGACACGGAAGTCGTGCGTGTGACCTCTCCCTTGTCCTGGAAAAACAAATGGGGCGACCGGGGGGATACGATCAACGGGCACGGAGGTCTCTGTGTGCGGGGGCGGTTCGGCTTCCAGTTTATTGACAGTAAAGAGCGACTCAAGGAGCCGCTCATCAGGAACGAGACGGGTCTGTCCCCGACGCCGTGGATTGAAGCTCTGGACACGACCGCCAAGCGGCTGACGGATATCAAAACCCGATACGGGTCCGAAGCCATTGCCGGTTTGATCACGGCACGGTGCACGAATGAAGAACTGTACGTGTTCCAACGATTCATGCGGACCGTGCTCGGGACGAACAACCTCGACAGCAGCGCGCGGTACGGTCATATGAACTTCGTGCGGGCGGTGCATCATGCCCTCGGGATCAACCGGACAATGAACACTTCGGCGGACCTCACGAAAGCCAAGGCGATCCTCGTGGTGGGAGCCAACGTGACGGAAACGAATCCCGTGGCCAGCCTGCGGGTGAAAGCCGCGATCGGTACGTACAAGGCGTCGGTCATCGTGGTGGATTCCATGCAAACCAATCTGGCCAAATTGGCGTCGCATCCGGTGATGGTCAAACCCGGGTCGGAGGGCGTGTTCGTCAAGGGATTGGTCAAATCGGTCCTGGAGCAGGATCTCATCGATCCTGACGCGACCGCTCAGGCTCCCGAGGCCCTGTCCGCCTTGAAAGCCGCGGCCCGGGCGGTTTCGCTCGACGCCGTCGCCGCTGAAACGGGAATCCCGGGCGAGACCATACAGGAGGCTGCCAGGATATTTGCGGAAGCCCCGCGTTCCGTCATCCTGTGCGGGGAAGGGATCGTGCGCCAGCCCGACGGGTATAACCATACGTTGTCCCTGGTCGATTTGGCGTGGGTCACGGGGAAATTGAATAAACCCGGGTGTGGGATCAATACGTTCACCGAAGAGGGGAACGAGCAGGGGGCCGTGGATATGGGCGTCGCACCGGAATTTCTTCCCGGCCCGGTGCCCTATGCGCAAGCCGGGGCGCGGCAAAAATTTTCCGAAGCCTGGGATACGACGTTGCCGGATGCGCAATCCGGCAAATCCCTCGTCGAAATTTTGGAGGATTGTCGCGCCGGCAAGATCAAAGCCCTCTACCTCGTGGGAGAAAATCCGTTGGGCACGCTTCCGAAATCATTCGGCGTGGAGGAAGCTTTGAGCCAATTGGAACTGTTGATCTGTCAGGATCCCTTCCTGACGGAGACGGCGCAGTATGCGCACGTGGCCTTCCCCGCGTGTACGTTTGCGGAGAAGGACGGCACCGTCACGAATCAGGAGGGGATGGTGCAATTCCTGAGGCCGGCGCTGGACCCGCTGGGTGAGAGCGCGTTGGATTGGCATATCATGGTGGGGCTCTCAAACGGCATGGGGCATGCGCTTCCGTATGAAACCACGCAGGACATTCAAACGGAAATTCGGAAGATGCTACCCGGCTATTACAATCTCGGCGAACCCCGGCCCGTTGTCGCCGATGCCGCCGCGTATCTTGGGAACGGGTATGCGGATTCGGTCCGCGTTCGGTATGCCGATGGCCGCGGGCAAGAATCCAGCCGGCCGTACGGATTGAAATTGATCCAGCTCATTTATCATTCGGGAAAATTGTCCACGAAGGCGTCCGGGTTGATGGACATTTCGCCGAATACCGGAGCGTTACGGATGTCCCTGGAGGAATGTGAACGGTTGGGCCTCGTCGAAGGCGGCCGCGTTCGCGTGACCTCGGATCACGGCAGCCTGGAATTGGGCGTGCAAGTTGACGTCAACGTGCTGCCGGGCACCTGTGCGTTCCCTGAACATTTCAATGAACCTCCGGTCAAGGATCTGGTCCGGGTCGTCGTGGATCCCGTCACGCACGTGCCCTATTTCAAATCCGCTCGGGTCACAATCGAAAAAATTTAGGAGCGTCTCTTGGATACGCAAAAACAAACGACACGATTGTTGGACGCGGTCTTGTTCCGCGAAATCTGGAAAGCGATGAAGGTCACGTTCAAGCACATGTTCCATCGCCCGATGACCTTCCAGTATCCGCGTGAAAAGCGGACGATTCCCGACGCGCATCGCGGGGCCTTGGGCTTGTTGCGGTACGACAACGGGCAGGAACGGTGCGTCGGATGCGACCTCTGCGAGGCCGCCTGTCCGTCACGGTGCATCAAAGTCATCAGTGAGGAGGACAAGTCCCTGCCGCTGCAACGGTACGCGACCGAGTTTTACATCGATATTACCAAATGCGTGTTTTGCGGGTATTGCGTGGAAGCCTGTCCGGTCAATGCGTTGGCCATGACGAAGATGTACGAGTATTCGACTCATGACAAACGGACTCTCCTGTTCGACAAAGAGCGACTCTACGAAATCGGTGAGCAACATTTGGAGGACGCAAAAAAATATCTCTATGCCCATAATCAGGAACACGATGACGAGGAGAGTCGCGCCTACCGCTATCATTTCCCGCAGCCCATAGGGAAAACCGAGGCCTCCGACTCGTAGTCTTACATGATGATGTATCTATTGTTCGGGTACTTTGCGACCGTGAGTATCCTGTCGGGTATCTTTACGATCGCGCTGAAAAATCCTGTCCATTGCGGCCTGAGTCTGCTGTCGTTGCTCCTGCACGTAGCCGGGCTTTTCGTCTTGCTCAACGCCGAGTTTCTCTTTGCCGTGCAGATCATCGTCTACGCCGGGGCGATCCTCGTGCTCTATCTCTTCGTCCTGATGTTGCTGAGCCTGAAAACCGAAGAACAGTATCTGCATAAGAAATATCCTTTTTTCCTGTTCGCCGGCGTCGCGATCCTCGCGGAATTGCTCATTCTCGTGTTTCAAACCCCCTATGGCGGGGTCAAAGGGACCGCGACCCCGGACGTCGTGTTACAGACCGGGCCGAGCCACGCCGTGGGCATCACCATGTTCAGCGACTACTTGTTGTTGTTCGAGATTGTGGGAGTCTTTCTTTTGGGCGCCATTATCGGGGCGATCGTCCTGGCCAAAACCCCGACCGGTCCGGTTCCGGAGCCGACAGGCCAACGCGAGTAACCCGTCATGATTCCCCTTTCGGCATACGTGGCGTTGAGTTTCATCCTGTTCATGACGGGGTTATTGGGCGTCCTGATCCGGCGGAATTTCATTATCGTGCTGATGTCGGTCGAGATCATGTTGAACGCGGCGAACATCAATCTCGTCGCGTTCTCCCATTACCTGTCGTCGATGGCCGGCCAGATGGCGGCACTGTTCGTGATCGCGATCGCCGCGGGGGAGGCCGCCGTGGGTCTGGCGATCATCATCGTGGTGTTCCGTGGAAAAATTGCGACGAACGTCGATCAGATTAACCTGTTGAAGTGGTAGCGTGTCCGATCTTCTCGTCATTCTCATACCCGTCTTCCCGCTGATCGCGGTCCTGGTGAACGGCTTGCTCGGCCATCGGTATTCCGCCGACCTGGCCGGCCGGATTGCAGTGGGCTCCATCGGTTTCTCTTTTCTATGTGCCGTTGCGGTGGTCGCCGGCGTACTCTCCGACCCCGCGCCCCATGAAGTCATTGCCTATTCGTGGATTTTCGGCGGCGACCTGCACGTCAATTTCGGATTTCTGATCGATCCGCTGACCGCCGTGATGTTGATGGTGGTGACGGGCGTCGGATTTCTGATTCACGTCTATTCCGTCGGATACATGCATGGAGAAGACGGGTTTACCCGCTTTTTCGTGTACATGAACCTGTTCATGGTCTCCATGCTGTTGCTGGTCATGGGGAACAATTTTTTGGTGCTCTTCATCGGGTGGGAAGGGGTCGGCCTCTGCTCCTATCTCCTGATCGGGTACTACTTCAATAAGGTTTCCGCGGCCAAGGCTGCCACAAAGGCGTTCGTGGTCAACCGGATCGGCGACGCCGGATTCCTGCTGGCGATCTTTCTGGTTTTCGTCAATTTCAAGACCCTGGATTACTTGAAGGTCTTCGAAAACGCGAACCAGCTCTCCGTTGAAATGGCCACGGTCATTACGCTGTGTCTGTTGGTGGGCGCGATCGGGAAGTCCGCCCAAATCCCCCTGTATACGTGGTTGCCCGACGCCATGGAAGGCCCGACGCCGGTGAGCGCGTTGATCCACGCCGCAACGATGGTCACGGCCGGGGTATACATGGTGGTGCGCAATCACGTGTTGTTCGACATGGCTCCCGTGTCCATGGCGACGGTGGGGATCATCGGCGGCCTGACCGCGTTGTTTGCCGCCACGATCGGGCTCGTGCAAAACGACATCAAGCGCGTGCTGGCTTATTCGACCGTGAGCCAGTTGGGCTACATGTTTCTGGCCTGCGGGGTCGGGGCGTACATTGCCGCGATTTTCCATCTCGTCACCCATGCCTTTTTCAAGGCGCTCCTGTTCCTGTCCGCCGGTGCGGTGATCCATTCGCTCGAAGGGGAGCAGGACATCCGAAAGATGGGCGGGCTTTCCAAGAAAATTCCCATCACGCATGCGGTGTTTCTCATCGGCACCCTCGCCATTGCCGGCATTCCTCCCTTGGCGGGGTTTTGGAGCAAAGATGAAATCATGGCTCATGCCTTTGTGCATCACCATTACGTGCTGTATCTGTTTGCGGCGGTCGGCGCGTTCCTGACGTCCTTTTACATGTTCCGTCTCACCTACGTGACGTTTTACGGACAGTCCCGGGTGGACCCCAAGGTGGAACACCATATTCATGAGTCGCCTCGGGTCATGACCGTGCCGCTCATGATCCTGGCCGGGCTCTCCGTGCTGGGCGGGTTTCTGGGCGTGCCGCCGGAACATGGCTGGTTCCATGGATTTTTGGAATCCGTGGCCACTCCCGTGGGCGCGGTGACGCACGAGGTCGGCATGGGGACTCTCATCAGCTTGATGGCGGTGGCCATCGGGATCGCGTTGGGTGGTTGGGGATTGGCGCACTATTTGTACGCGATCAACCCAGGGACCGCGGATGCCTGGTCTGAACGGTATGCCGGGGCGTATCGAACGCTGTTGAACAAGTACTACGTGGATGAACTGTACGACGCCGTGATCGTCGAGCCTTGCAAACGACTTGGCCGGCTATGGGATTGGATCGATCAACACGTGATCGACCGTTTCATCAGAGGGATCGATCGCGGGGCCGACGTGAGCGCGGCCGGAGTGACCTGGACCGAAAAACACGTGATTTACGCGGGACTCAACGTGATCGGGTACGCCAATCATCTGGCGGCCTGGTCCTGGCGGAAATTGCAAACCGGCTTGGTCAACCATTATGCCGCCGTGATCGTGATCGGTTTATTTCTGCTCACGCATTTTATCCTCGTGTGGTTGACCGGAACCTCTCTCTTGAAGGGTTGAGTGCTTGGCGATGCTTGAAGAACTGGAATTCGGGTTCCCGATTTTGTCGATGCTGCTCTTTCTTCCGCTTCTCGGGGCGATCGGGTTGTGGACATTACGGGATGCCGACCTGATCAGGAAGACGGCGTTGGGCGTCGCCCTCTTCGAATTGGCCCTGGCCGTGCTGGTGTTGCTCCGGTTCATACCGGAATCAGCGGCTATGCAATTCAGCGAACGGCTGAGCTGGATTCCGGCCCTGGGTATTTCCTATCACTTGGCCGTGGACGGTATCAGCATCCTGTTCGTCGGCCTCTCGGCCTTCATCACGGTCCTGATCATTCTCTATTCCTGGGATACCGTGCAGGACAGGGCCAAAGCGTACTTCATGAGCATCCTGGCTTTGGAAACGACGATCATGGGGATTTTTGTGTCCATCGACCTGATCCTCTTCTTCGTGTTCTGGGAACTCATGCTCGTGCCCAGCTATTTCCTGATCAAGCTGTGGGGCGTGGGTGAGCACAAGCACTACGCCGCGCTCAAGTACGTGTTGTATACCCTGTTGGGCAGCGTGTTCATGCTGGTCGGTTTCGCCCTGCTGAGTTTGAATTACCACGACGTCACGAACACCTACAGTTTCGATTTGTTGGACCTGTTGAAAGTGCCGGTTCCGGTCTCGGATCAGCTTTTGATCTTCTGGTTCATCTTCATGGGCTTGGCCTTCAAAGCTCCGGTCTTTCCGTTCCACACGTGGTTGCCGGACGCGCTCGTACAAGGGCCGATCGGGATGTCCGTGGTATTGGCGGGCGTCAAATTGGGCACGTACGGGTTCCTGCGATTCAGCTTCCCGTTGCTGCCGGAAGCTTCGACCAATGCCACGGTGGTGGTGGTCGTCATGAGTCTGGCGCTGGCCGCCATTGTCTGGGGCGCAATCATCGCCATCATGCAAGCGGACTTCAGACGCCTGCTCGTCTTCAGCAGCATCAGCCATTTGGGGTTCGTCGTGTTGGGCCTGTTCGCCTTGAATTTCCAGGGTCTGCAAGGCAGCTTGCTGCAAATGATCAATTTGGGATTTACCACCGCCGGGCTCTTTTTCCTGGCGGGATTCCTCTATGACCGGCTCGGCAATACGCTCCTCGACAATTGCGGAGGTATCGCATCGAAGATGCCCCTCTTGGCCACCTTTTTCCTGATTATCGGAATGGCCTCGATCGGGTTGCCCGGTACGAACGGATTCATCGGGGAATTTCTGATCCTGCTCGGCGCCTTTCAAGCGCATTGGGTGTACGGGGCCGTGGCCGTCTCGGGAGTGATCTTCGCCGCGGCCTATTTCCTGTGGTACTACGAGCGGGCGATTTTCGGCCCCATCGGCGAGCACGTCCCGCAAGTGCTCAAGGACCTGACCCAACGCGAAACGATCATCGCCGTGTCCCTGTGTGTCATGATTTTCTGGATCGGGCTCTACCCCTCACCGTTTTTACGAATGGTCAACGGCTCGGTGCAGGCCGTGATGGACCGGTTGGACCGCGGGTCGATTGCAAGCATTGCGATGGCAATCCGCAATCCACAAGCCGCAATCCGCAATCCCGTCCCCGGAGGGAAGGACTAAGCGATGGGACAGTTGGCCTTACTGGCAACCCTGTTTGCCCCGTTCCTGGGGTCGATCGTATTGCTGTTCATTCCCAATCGTCAGCCGCTCATGGTGCGTGCCGTGGCCGCGACTTCCGCCGGGGTGGCCCTGCTTGCCTCGCTGTACGTCTTCATGGCTTATGACCCCGACCAAGGCGGCTTCCAATTCATCACCAAGTGGGCGTGGTCCGAGGAACTGGGCATCGGGTTCCACATCGGAGTGGATGGAATCGGAGCACCCCTGGTCTTTGCCTCGGCCATTCTGCTGTTCGCGGGCATCTTCATTTCGTGGCACATCAAGGATCGCACCAAGGAATTTTATATCTTCCTGTTGATCCTGGCCGCGGCGACCATCGGGGTGTTCATGTCGCTGGACCTGTTCTTCCTCTACTTCTTCTACGAAATGTCGGTGTTACCCATGTACGTGCTGTTGGGCGTGTGGGGGAGTCATACCAAGGGCTATTTGAGCATGACCGATGAAGAAGGCCGCAAGCTCAGGGACTCGGTCGGGTTCATCCTGAACTTCGGGTCGAACAGCAAGGAATACGCCGCGATGAAACTTACGCTGTTTCTCTCGGCGGGAGCGGTGTTCGCATTGATGGGCATCCTGTTGATTTACCATTTCTCGCCCGTCCAGACGTTCGATATTCTGGTGTTGCGGGAAGTGGCCGATTTCGACGGCACGCTGGCGACGATCATCTGGGTGCTGGTCTTTTTCGGCTTTGCCTCCATCGCGCCAATCTGGCCGTTGCATTCCTGGTCGCCCGTCGGCCACGCCGCGGCGCCGGCCGCGACCAGTATGCTGCACGCCGGCGTGCTGATGAAGCTCGGGCATTTCTCCATTATTCGCGTGGCCTATGAAATCCTGCCCGACGCCACGCGGGAACTCATGCCGATCGCCGCGGTGTTGTGCGTGTTCAGCATCATTTACGGCGGGTTCGTGGCGTATTTCGCCAAGGACACGAAGTACGTCATCGGCTATTCGAGTTCCAGTCACATGGGCTACGTGTTCCTGGGCATGGCCGCCTTGGATTATATCAGCCTGACCGGCGCGGTGATTTACATGTTCGCGCACGCGTTGGCCACGGGCATGCTCTTCGCCATGGCAGGCTGGGTGTACGACCAAACCCATACCCGGGATATTCCATCCCTGGGCGGGCTGGTCAAGAACATGCCGTTCCTGGCCGGGGCCTTTATTATCGCCTGCATGGCATCGGTCGGGATGCCGGGCACCGTGAACTTTATCGCAGAGATTATGATTATCGTCGGCTCATGGGAGAAATATCCGTTCCAGGTGGTGGTGGCCGTGCTGGGGATCGTCTTGACAATGGCCTATCTGTTCAAAATGATGCGCGGCCTGTTCTACGGACAAATGTCGCCTGAATACGCGCATGCCCGTGACACGTCGCACTGGGTGGACCGGCTCCCGCTGCTCCTGATGATCGGCTGCAGCATCTTTTTCGGGATCTTCCCCATGCACTTCTATAACGTCGTGCGCTCAACGGTCGTGCCGATGTTGGATCGAATCAATCAAGTGGCTCCGCTGGTGACCCAGAATACGACGGGATTGTTACCGTAACCGACGAATGCTTGAAGGAATGATGGGTGATATTATTGTGATTCGTCAGCTTACCTCCCATGCCGATCATTCCAAAATCCCCCTCCTTTGTAAGGAGGGGCGGAGGGGAGGTAGATTCCAGCCGTCGAAGGGGACGCAAACTGCTTGGACTCTACCCCACCTATCCTCCCCTTACAAAGGGAAGGAATAATGATGCCCAACGAAGATGACATTTGACCTTACCCTATCGGGCTCAGACCTCCTGCTCCTGGCGCCGGAGATTTTCCTCACCATCTGGTTGTGCGTGGTGTTGGCCGTCGACTTTACCTTTAAACAGATCGACCACGAAAATCTGGCCTACCTGAGTGTGGGTGGCGTCATCGCCACGCTCATCAACCTGATCTGGTTCGATTACACCGGAGTCCAGGGTGCCTTGTTCAAAGACATGTTTGTCCTGGATGGAATGGCGATCTTCATCAAGATTCTGGTGTTGATCTCCACGGCGCTGGTCCTGTTGGCTTCGATCGACTACGTGAAGTCGTTCAAGTTTTTCAGGGGCGAGTATTATTTCCTGGTCATGATGTCGGCCCTGGGAATGATGTTCATGGCCTCGGCGCAGGATCTCCTTTCCGTCTTCGTCACGTTGGAATTTTCCACCTTCGGCTTTTACGTGTTGGTGGCATATTTGCGGGAAGACCAGAAATCCAGCGAAGCCGGGCTGAAGTTCTTCATCCTGGGCGTGTTCGCCGCGGGCTTGCTCGCGTATGGGATCAGTCTCGTCTATGGCGAAACGGGAACGCTGGTGTTTTCCGAAATGGCGTCGACGCCCGGCAGCATCGGGCTGGCCATCGGTTTCGTCATGATCTTCGCCGCCCTGGGCTTCAAAATCGGGGCCGTGCCATTTCATTCCTGGATTCCCGATACGTATCAGGGAGCCCCCACGCCCGTCACCGCCTTTCTGTCGATTGCGCCGAAAGTTGCGGCGTTAGCCATTCTCATCAGAATGTTCTATGTCGCGCTGGCGACCTTCAAACCCATGTGGGCTCTCCTGTTCGTCGTGGCCTCCATCGTGTCCATGACCTACGGCAACATCGTGGCCATCGCCCAGAAAAACATCAAACGGCTACTCGCGTATTCCGGCATCGCGCAAATCGGTAACGTCATGATCGGCCTGGCGGCCGGCACCAAACGGGGGAGTGACGCGATCCTCTTTTATTTGCTCACCTACCTGTTCGCCAACCTGGGCGCGTTTGCCGTGGTCATCGGCGTCAGCAACCTGATCAAGAGCGATGAGATTGAAGATTACAACGGGTTGAATCGCCGGTCGCCGTTTCTCGCGGCCGCCATGCTCCTCTTCTTGTTGTCGCTCGCCGGTGTGCCGCCGCTCGCGGGCTTCATCGGCAAACTCTATATCTTTGTTGCGGCCATCGAACAGGAACTCTACACGCTGTTGATCGTCGGCCTGATCAACATCGTCATCTCCATGTACTACTACCTGGTCGTGGTCAAGAAGATGTACATCAACGAACCCCACGACCCCACACCGCTTTCGGTGTCGCCCCCGCTGAAAGCCGTCATCTTCGTCGGCATCGCCGGCACCCTGCTTCTGGGGATTTACCCCAAACCCTTCATCGACTGGGCCGTCGCCGCCACCCTGATGTTCTCCAATCTAAATGCCCCCACCGCTGCAGATCCCGCAGTATTGACCTCCCTGATGGGCGGATAACGACTCAATCATTCGTTGACAATTGAAAACCCTCGCCCCTGGCGGGAGAGGGTAGGGGTGAGGGGGATGGGAGGCGTCATGAGGCATGGCCCTGCCCTCGAGCAGGGATGAGGCGGCTCAAACTGACCCCTCACAGACCTCATCGTATTGAGATTTCAAGACTGCGTCCGAGTGCGGATGCAAATTTTTCCAAGGTGGACAAGCGAATATCTTCGGCATGATTTTCAATTCTGGAAATGGCCGACTTCCGGGTATGCAGTTTCTCGGCCATTTTTTCTTGCGTTAAGCCCGAAGCCTCACGAGCCTGCCTGAGCAGCACCCCTATTTTGAACGCCTTGTAGCCTTCGTCAAAGCCAGCCCTGAACTCAGAGTCAGATTTCTTTCTTTTACGGATATAGGATTTTAGATCACTCATTTTGAATGCCTCCTGTTGAGATAATCTTTAGCATGAAAATAGTCAATGTACCCTGAGTTGTAATTTCTGTATGTGTTCTGTAAATCGTTGACAACTGCCACCGCTTTTTTCTATGCTACAGTTCCTGTCCTGTGCTAGGAGGGATGGAGGAAGCATAGGCTGCCACAGGGTAGAGAAGTCCATAGCCTGTCTCCCTATTGTCATCTCCGGCCTGATTGGGGACCCAGCGTCCTTGCTCTTCAGAATTATGTTGCAAAATCCGCAGAGATTCTGCTTTTAATTGATTATGATTTTCTGCTCTTTGGATTGTTATCATTAGGAGGAGTAAAAGGAATCTCAAACAAATTCTTGTTCCACCCGTCATAAGGAACATCGGCAGATTTTGCCATTGCTTCTGCAAGTGGCTGTAACAGCTTAGGTTGAAAATTATTATTCATCACTGCTTGGTGAAATATCGTAAGTTCATCATTAACCTCAGTGTCTTTTGCAAATACAACAAGTATCTCATTCAGTGCAGTAAAGAACTGACCATCAGGGTATGAATGACCTAGCGTTAATTGCCAGCGAAACCCCAAGAATCTACGAAGGATATCACGTTTCAATTCCATCTGGTTCTGCTTCTTGTTAAATATATTTTGCAAGTAGGTTCCTAATAGTACACCCGCCAGCCCTATTACGCCTGTCATCAATCCTGTAAGAGTTGAAGTCTCTAATATTTGAATAAGTTCTGTCATTTCGTCACCTCATTTCTCCTCATAGTGCATCAATCCAAGTTTTGACAAATCCTTTCCAAAAGATCTGAGATCGTCGCAACTCGACACAACGGTAAGGCTACTACCTGATTGATGCCGGCGAACCCTGGTGAGCGCAGTGTAGAGTAGTGCCTTGTCATTGGGATTGTCGATCTTGTCGACAAATACGACCAGATGCCTTGCTTCCCATCCTTTGAAGCTGTGTAGAGTCGTAGCCTTGATGTTGGCTGCACCCTGAAAGAACGCCCGCTTTTGTCGCCTGGCATGCTCGGCCAATTTTATCTTGTTGCAGATGTTCTGCTCTTTTTTGTTCATGCCAATTTTGTTTGTGCCAAACGTGTGCAAGGCATGGATATTCTTTCTTTTCCTCAAAGATTCAACAAGCTCAAGACCTATTTCTTTGTGGCAAAGAAGTGTGATGTCCGTGATGGCTGTATCAGGGTAGAGCCGTTGCATCATTTGAATTAATTCGTCCTCGCACACATCTGAAGCTTGTTTGGGGTCCCGAACTTGGGACCAACGAAGCTCTACTCTGTCTAACTCCAACTCTTGTTGATTTGGCAAGTTTTTCAACAGGGGTATGTCAGTCTCATGATCTACGAGAAATTTCTCCGCGAATACGGAGATAATTTTTATCATCGAAGGAGGGAGACGATAACTGACTTTAAGTTCAGACCATGGTCCACGGAATCCCGATTCAACCATTGGGTTTTCCGTCCACTCTGTAGCTGTCCCGTAGATATTTTGAGTCTTGTCGGCGACTAGCATCATCTCACCGCCGTCTTGAAGCGCGTACTGCAACGTCTGCCACCATTTAAGGCTAAAATCTTGACCCTCGTCTACCAGAATCGCGTCATATTTGGGCAACTCACAATCTCTCTTATATAGATCTTTGTTATATAGATCTTTGACCAAATCAGGCAGTTGTTCATTAAGAATTAATTCCGATTTTTGTTTATTCCAAAGGCTGCGATATTCTTCCTCGTGGTCGCTATCAATGCAGACACGTTTGCAAAAATGGTGGAAGTTCAGGAAATCTATTTTTCGTTTGATTACAGACCGTTCGGTTACATGCCGCACGGCAAAATCTCGGAGATAGTTCAGTAGCGTGATGTTGTAACATACGACCAGGACACGCTTGCCGGTATCAGCGAGTTCAGCGGCACGGGCGACCAGCACCATACTTTTCCCTGACCCTGCAGGCCCCTTCACGCGCCGGTAGCCTGTTTCGGTTCGTGTTGAGACCAGTTCTCTCTGTCGTTCATCAAGTTCCAAGGGACGCCGTTGTTCTTGACTGAAGGCCGGTTCTTTAAGCCACGCTCGAAGATCGTCTGCAGTTTCTTTCGTCATATATCGGGACGATGTACGCTGGTATTCGGGGAAGATGCGGCCCAGATTCTTGGAAGCCATATCCTCCGCTCCGGCAATTGGGTAGTAATCTGGATACTTGCGTATTTCCGGGTTCGCAGCAAGGAGTGAACCAAAGACTTGCTCGACCGTATGTCGATCCGCCTTTGTAAAAACGAGACCAGCGGTAATTAACGCCCGCCCTGCCTTGCCGTTGAGACGGGGACAATACAAATCGAATATCTCGTCTTTGTATGACAGGATTTGCCTGATCGGATTTTTATTCGACACCCAGTACTGCATGGCACCCAGATCTAAATCTTTGACCTCGAAGACTGCAATTCCGACCAACGGATTTAGCAAAACAAGGTCTGGTCGCAATCCGTTCAGATGTGGTTGCACATACATCTCCCACCCAGATGGCAGATTTTCATCAAAAAGTTCGATCAACTGCCGTTCGCCGAACGTAAGAGGGGTTGGAAATTTTTCAAATTTTGATTTTGGCGGATCAATAATGCGCATATTATTCATTCCCTCATTTTTGTTCTCATTAGAGGGATCATAATTATGAAATGGTTAATCGCCGACCCGTTAGCTTAACACTTCCTTGCGGGTGACCAGTAGGAGAAATTGAAGGACATCTTATTCTGCAGGATTTTGTCGGAAGTTGTGTGGGAAGCGATTGACTTATAAGGCGTTGATACAGTGACGCATTGACTCACCCTTTTCTTCTCTGTTACCTTCCTCCTATCTGTCCCTCCAGGTTGCCCCTTGTCGGGTCGCCTGTGGAATACAAGAACTGTCTCGGTCAAACTGGGTTGATCGCCAGCTGTGGCCGATGAGTATCAAACGGTAAATACGCAGGGATACCTGTATCACCTGGAGGGACGGGTCGGCCCGACCTTATTGGTCTGTGCCGTTTAGTTAAACCCTATCTCCAGGAGGTTTCGTTATGTTTCGGTTAGTGTATCTCGGTGTTGCGATTCTTTGTGCAGTGATGATGGTCTCTGGATGTGGCGGTGGTGGCGGAATGATAATGGCGGACATGCCGCCATCCGAGATAATGCCTGAGCCGTCGCCAGACACATCGATGCAAACAGCGTTTGCTGGATCGTCAAACAGAGACACATCGCCATTATCTCGGGCAGCGTCACGTATTGCCGATGCCATAAGACAGGAACAAAAAGACGCAATATTTGGCAGCGTTGCACAGACGAGAACAGGCCTTGGCCTAGCTGGTCCAACAGGGATTGAGACGACATTTAATGGGCAGCGGTACACACTCTCCATCAATCGTCGAGATGGGAGTTCAACTACATTAAATACCTCACGAGACATTGTTGCTGATGTGGTTGAACGTTCGCCGTCTGAAAATCCAGTGACCGATAGGAATTGGGTTGATGGATACATTTACAAGGCAAGCGAATCAGAATTGACCGCCGCTGGCGTTGCCGTGGAATGGTCGAGCACGGACTTTACGGATTACGCCTCTGGTGGATATTGGATGCACACTGATTTTACCAAGCAATATGGCTTTGAGATTGGAGCGTTTATTGATGGGCCTGAATTTGACAGGACCGTTGATCTGCCATTAACCGGAACGGCAAGCTACGATGGCAGGGCCAGTGGACTGTATGTGGGAGTCAATGGCGGAGACTTTCCGACAGTGCCGGCTGGCACCATCGAGCAAGGAGAATATGATGGTCGCCTTCGATTAGTGGCGAATTTTGAAACAAATCGTATTGGCGGGAAAGTTGACAATATTGGCGTCTACAATATCCTAGCAGTCACGCCGAATGGAGATGTGTCATACGACCCATCTTTGACCAATACAGCCTACGAATTGATTTTGCCGTTTGCTCAAATCCAAGAAGCCGGAAGATTTGCAGGAGGGTCCCCAATAGTTACCCATCCCCAGATCCCCATTCGCTCTTCAACTGGTGCTTGGGCCGGAACGTTTTCAAGCGTTGAGGACAGCAACGACAATCCGCGATCTGTGGCCGGGACAAATTCTGTCTACGCGACAACCTTCGGAGGAAGTGAAGTGGCAATTATTGGTGCGTTCTATGGCGCCACCGAACAATTTGAATAGGCTTGATATGGGGTGAGACTCTCTATCCTCGCCCCATTAATTTTCATCAAAAGGCAGGGAAATTTGTTCATTAAGCTTCGGGATGGCTCGCTCAAGATTGCGGAAGAACTTAGCCCAGTTTACAGAAGCTCTCATTAGTGCGACGATGCTGGCTAAATGCTCTTTGAGTTTTGGGTGGCCAAACATCGAGGTGTCCATGGCGCACCACATGCAATAGGGTATGTCGAAGACTTTAACTCTTTGGAAATAGAGGGTTTTAGATTCTCCAAGGTTAAAAAAGGCCGCATTTTCGAAAGCGGAACCTCTATCAGCCGTTGGTTTATCTGAACGGCCAATCACACGAAGAAAACCATATATTGACTATACTCCATATTTATAATATATATATGAAGTATGTATGAGAGAAAGCTCAAGCTGTTCAGCCTGTTGAAGCGGAAGAAATCCGCTTTTCTGTTTGGTCCCCGGGGTGTGGGTAAGACCGTGTTGGCGCAGGATTATCTGAGTCGCGTGCAACACGCGGAAAGCATCGACCTGTTGAGTTTGGATAGCTATCGGCGTTACGTCGCCGAACCCGGTCTGTTTCGTCTGGAAATCGAGGAACGCCTGCGGGACGTCCCTGCAAGAGAGACACTCACCGTTCTCATCGATGAGGTGCAAAAATTACCCGGGCTGCTTGATGAGGTGCATTACCTGATCGAGCGGTACAAGGGGCAGGTTCAATTTCTGTTGACCGGCTCCAGTGCCAGAAAACTCAAACGTTCAGGCGCCAATCTCCTGGCCGGACGGGCATGGACGCTCAGGTTACATCCGCTAAGCTCACAGGAGATCGTGCCTGACCTGCGCAAGGAGCTGAGCACCGGCACGTTACCCGGCATCTATCAGGAAACCCAATCCTCGGCAAAGCGATCATTGAAGGCCTACGTGGAAACCTATCTCAGGGAAGAGGTGATGCAGGAATCGTTGGTCAGGAAGATCGATCATTTTATTCGTTTACTTGACGTTGCCGGGCAGGTGAATGGCGAGCCCGTCAACTTTACGGCCATTGCCAGGGACACCGGCGTCAGCGTGAAAACGGTTCAGGAGTATTTCGACATATTAGCGGACACGTTGATTGCTTTTCGTATAGACGGTTGGAGTTACTCGGTACGCAAGCAATTACGCCAGAGCCCCAAGTATTATTTCTTTGATTGTGGCGTCTTGAACGCGGTGAGAGGTGAACTCCAGACGGAATTGAAGTCGAGCAGCTATCGCTATGGCAAGCTGTTTGAAACCTTCATCGTGAACGAATTGATCAGGGCCAATGATTACAACGAGGCAGGCTATCGTTTCCATTACTGGCGTACGAACGCCGGCATGGAAGTCGATCTGGTGTTGACGCGTGGTCCGAACGACGTGCCCAGGGCCGTTGAAATTAAATCACAAGCCTCGCCTAAAGAATCAGACCTGAAGGGACTTCTGGCCTTTGCGTCAGAAAATCGCAAGGCGAATTTGTTTTGCCTCTGTCAAACACCACGCAAATATACTCTTGGTCCGATACAGGTTTTACCCTGGCAGAAAGGCATCGAAGCCCTGCTTCAAAAATAAGCCATGCCGTTCATCACGGCTGTCATTGATACGAAAATAGCCCCTTTCTGTCATTCCTGTATGTGTTCAGTTATTCGCTGACAATTTCCAGCCCGCCTTTTGTTCCTCCTTTGCCTGACCTGAGCCTGTCGAAGGGTGAGGAGTGGCGAGGTGAGGTAGAGGCTGAGATGTCAACGAAGGAGACAAAAAGATGGGCCGGGACTTTTCAAAACTGAAGCGACCGCGATACCCCATGCCGGATTTCGTCAGGCAGGCGCTGGATGAGAAGGGCTTGATGGAAGCCTATCGCAAGCGTCCGGCGTACCAGCAGAACGATTATCTCGGTTGGATCAACCGCGCCAAACGGCAGGAGACAAAAGAAAAACGGCTGCGCCAGATGCTAGAAGAACTCGAAAGAGGCGGCGTCTACATGAAGATGAAACACGCGCCCTCTGCATAGAAGTGCGTAGGCTCCATCCGATTTATTAGAGGGACGATCTAAGCGAATGCGTATCAGCGATTTCTTTGAAAACAGGCTTGGTGTCAAGCTCAAAAACTTCCGGAATTCGTGGGGCGCATCGAACCCCGACACGAAACAAGTTTTTTTGCGCGTGTGGGAGCATGACCTCAGAACCATCCAGGGTGTTGAACACATTAAGATCCTGGATGCGGATTGGGTTGGGCAATCTCGAGGTTTTCCTGAACGTAAACGGCACGTCGAAGAACTACGAAAGGGTGTGGAAGGTTACGGCGTCCTCTGCATTGCGAAGGATATTTCCGGCTCCCGCAGAATCGAGAAATTTGACCGCGAAACGTTGCTCAGGTTCGGTAAGATCATCGACGAGGACAATCATGTGTTTGCGCCAGTTGTTGGTCGTATCCCGGTTGAAAATCTTTACAGTCCCGTTGTGCATGATCTGAAAGCGATTTTGGCAAGACCTGTCGGCGCCACAACCCAAAAAGCGTTGGCCGACGCACGGGTCGGCCAAGGTGCATTCAGGGATCAAGTGCTCCAAATCTGGGGCTCACGGTGTTGTGTCACGGGTTCGAGGACGCTTGATGCCATTCGTGCCTCGCATATAAAGCCATGGCGCAACTCGGATGATCGCGAACGCCTTGATCCATATAATGGACTCCCACTCATTGCAACCCTTGACGCTTTGTTTGATAAAGGCTTGGTTGCATTTTCCCCTGATGGCGAACTGTTAGTCTCAAGTCGATTGAATGCCAACGAGAAGGAATTGCTCGGCCTTGACAGACGTCACCTGATTCGACAACCCGATAACCGCACTGCGAGTTACCTTGCATACCACCGCAAATCCATCTTTCGTGGTACTCCAACTCGGTGAACGATGAATCGAGTGTCGTGTGGAAAGACAAGTTGAGCATTCGTGAATGTGTCCCAGCAACGAGAACAACGGCGATGAAACAGTTACAAGAGGATTTGTGGCAAAGTACGATCCATAGTATGGGCTCGTTGAATACCCATGCGTATTTCCTCCGCCGACCGGAGGGAAACGTGCTTTTTTACAATACTGGCAACGATGGTGATCTCGAAGAAATAGCCGAGTTGGGAGGTATCCAGTTCCAACTTCTCAGCCACCGCGATGAATCAGGTCCGCCGTTGAACCGTATCAAAGACCGGTTCGGTTCCAAGTTGTGTTGCAGTGCCCTGGAAGCCCCGATTGTGAGCAAAGACGCGACGGTTGATATAACCTTTCAGTCAAGTGACCATCACCTGGGCGATATTGACGTCATCCATACCCCCGGTCATACCGAAGGCAGCATTTGCTTTTTCTACAAATCGCCGTACGGAAAGTCCTACCTCTTTACCGGCGATACGATCTTTCAGTTGAGGGCGAAGTGGGCGACGCTGGTATTCGCGCGAGCCGGTGGCAGCAAGGCGTCACTTGCCGAAAGCCTGATGCGGTTGCGAGACCTGAAGCCCGACGTGGTCATGTGCAGTGCGTTCGTCGGTGAGGTATCGTACGTGGAAGTCACCGGCGACGAATGGGCTCAAGCCATTGATGACAACGTCAGCCGATTAAGGAAAGAATCCTGACCGCCAAACTTCAGCCGCCTCTCAGCGTGCTAGAAATATAGTTAGGCGGCCTCGATGGGCGAGAGACCTTCGGCCTTGGCGGCTCGAACGAGTGCGGCGTCGAGGCTGGCGAGGGCCGCATCCTGCCGTTTGGCCAATTCCAGATAAACGGCATCATAGAAAGACAGGCCGTGCGTTTGGGCGAGAGAGAAAGCCGTTGACAGGTTGAGATCCGCATCGGTTTGTATGGGAAGCCATTTCAGGGCCTCCAAACATTCCGTCACACGGCCGGCGGAGATGTGCCTTCGGCGTTTGGCCACGATCAAGCAGTTGCGGACTTCCAGGTGCCACAATTGCGGTACAAGAGCCGTGTCCTGTGTAAGACGGGATTGTGCGGTTTCGGCTCGCGGATCTTTTTCATCATCGAGAAACCAAGACATGGTAACCGACGCATCCAGAACCAGGGCACTCAATAGCGATGCCCTTCGTGACGGGCGGCGAGAATTTCCTCGAGAGACATGCCAATGCCTTTCCATGATGCACGCCACACTTTGAAACGCTCGACTGCCGCCTTACGGGCGGCGCGGTCCTGTCTCTCAGCCGGCACGAGATGGGCAACCGGTTTGCCGTGGCGGGTGATCGCGATTGTTTCACCGCGCTCCACTGCGCTCAGGAGTTGTGCAAGATGGGTCTTGGCTTCTGTTGCTTGAATTTCACGCATTTTATTTAAACTGGTTATTTTAACCGGTCAATATTAGCACGACTTTCAAGGCCTGATCAACTGTATCTGTGGGTTCGGTCTGACGGCCCTTCCCCCCACCGGTTCGCCTGCGGGCTTCGCCCCTTCGTCAAGCTCAGGGCAGGCTCTTGGCTCACCGACTCCCCCTCAAGGGGGGAGTGATTCGGGAAACCCTACTTGGTCTTTTTGACGTAGACCTTGTACACGGTTTTGGGGTTCGTCTCTTCTTCTTCGAGGCCGACCCATTCGTGGCCGGTGGTTTGGCACCAGGCGGGCATGTCTTTTTTGATCCCTTCGTCGTCGGAGAGGACTTCGAGGACTTGGCCCATGGTGAGTTCCTTGATTTTCTTGGAGGTGAGAATAATGGGCATGGGGCAGAAGTACCCCAGCGTATCGAGTGTGATATCGGATTCGATCATCGGGAAAAACTCCTGTGTGCGACTCAAATAAACAAATTCACCGAGCCGTCTTTGGCTTCCGCGAGGTAGGTTGAGACTCCGGCGAGTTGATCCACGCCATCGATCAGGGTTTCCTTTGAAATGCCCAGCAAGCCCAACGTGGTGGTGCACGCGATCATTTTGACGTCCAGGTCTTGCGCGGTTTCGATCAGTTCGGGAACACCGGGCATGTGATTCTCACGCATGACCTTCTTCATCATCGTGGTGCCCAACCCGCCGTAGTTGAACTTTGAAAGGGGCAGGCTTGCGGCGCCTCCTTTGTTGAGCCAGCCGAAGGCCTTGCGCAGCAGGTCTTTGGCGGCACTGGTCGCGCCGGGTTTCCGAATGACGTTCAACCCCCAGAAGGTGAAGAACATGGTCACCTGCATGCCCATGGCGGCGGCGCCGGTGGCGATGATGAAGGCGGCCATGGCTTTATCCATATCTCCGCTCAGGAGCACAATGGTCACCCGCTCCGGTTTCGATTCTTGAAGCTCGGCCAGGGTTGCGGCTGGTTGGACTTGGGTCATGGTCATGGGATCACCTGTTCCGCGTGGCTAGAGGGTTAAAGGCTCGATGCCTGCAAGCGAGAACATCTATCAGAAGTTGTATCTCACCTTTTTGAGGTTGTCAACAAAGCACGATTGCAGTAAAGGAACCTCTGATTTATTGTGATAGCGGGATGGAGGGCAAGGCGTCCCGGAGCGAAACCCGAGGCTTATCAGAGAGATAGGTGAGGGTTGAGCGAGGACACAACGCCGCCATGCGTCCGATAGTGCACTAAATCAGAGGTTCCTAAACAGGGATATGGCCGGCATGGTCGAGAGCATTCCCAATCTCAGTGAAGGCCGCGATCCTGGCGTCATCGAGAAGCTCAAGGACGCCCTCGTTTTGGTCCCAGGCGTTGCCCTGCTGGACGAGCACCGGGACGGGGACCACCATCGATGCGTCCTGACCGTGGCCGGGTCCGTCGAGTCGATAGAGGAGGGCGCTTTTTCGGTGGTGGCCAGGGCTTCGGAATTGATCGACCTGAAGCATCACATGGGCCAGCACCCCCGTCTCGGCGCGTGCGACGTATTGCCGTTCGTTCCGTTGTCAGGCTCCACGATGGAGGAATGCGTCCGGCTCGCGCATCGGATCGGGGAGCGAATCGGGCGGGAGTTACGCATGCCGGTATTTCTGTACGAGGAAGCCTGCGAACGACCCTTTCGGAAACGCTTGGAACAAATCCGGAAAGGGGGACTGGAAGCCTTGAGGCAGCGGATGGCCATTGACCGGGACTGGGCTCCGGACTTCGGTCCGGTCGATCCGCACCCGGCGGCCGGCGTGATCGTGGTTGGAGCCAGGAATCCGCTCGTCGCCTTCAACGTGTGGTTGGAGAGTCATGATGTGTCCCTGGCGAGGGAGATCGCCCGGACCATTCGCGCATCGAACGGCGGGCTGCCCGCGGTCAAGGCCATCGGGCTGGAACTGAAAAGCCATGGCTGCGTACAGGTGTCGATGAATCTCACCGACTATCGCCAAATGCCCGTCCACGCGGCGTTTGAAGCTGTGAAAAGAGCCGCGGCCCTCAAAGGCGTCGCGGTGGTCAAGAGCGAGTTGGTAGGGCTGATCCCTCAGGAGGCCCTTGCACAAACCGAGGGACACGATCTTCAACTCGATGCCTTGACACAAACGCAAACCCTGGAGCATCGACTCCGACAATGTGGGTTGGAGTAGGGGCTGGTTTGTAGGGACCAGCGATCGCTGGTCCCTACGGCTTTCCAATTACACAAAGGTAAGTAAAGGTCACAGACGATGAAACAATTCGCGCAACGACTGGTCAGTGCTCCCGCGTTTGAATACGTGATTATCGGGCTCATTCTCGGGAACGGGGCGTTGCTGGGTATGGAGACGTCTCCCGACTTGGTCAGCCAATACGGAGAATGGATGCACCTGGGCAACCAACTCGTGCTGGGGGTGTTCATTCTCGAAGCCCTGGTGAAGATGATCGCCGTGGCCCCGCAGGTCGACCGGTATTTTCGTGACGGCTGGAACGTCTTCGATTTTTCAGTGATCGTGTTCTCGCTGATTCCCGCGACCGGCGAGTATGCCATGATCGTCCGGCTCGCCCGGTTACTGCGGGTCCTGCGGTTGATATCCACGATCCAGGAACTGCGTCTGATCGTCTCGACGCTCGTGCGCTCGATCCCGAGTATGGGCCACGTCATGCTCCTGATGAGCATCATCTTTTACATTTATGCGATTACGGGCTACCAATTGTTTCACGAACACGACCCCGTCCATTGGCGAAACCTGGGTATCTCCCTGTTGTCGTTGTTCCGGGTCGTGACGCTGGAGGATTGGACGGACATTATGTATACCGCCATGGAATTGCACCCGATGGCCTGGATCTATTTCGTCAGTTTCGTGGTGGTCGGCACGTTCGTGGTGATCAATCTCTTCATCGCGGTGGTGCTCAACAATCTGGAAGAAGCCAAGGCCGAGCGCCTGCGGGAACTGGAACAACCCGTCTCGCGGGAAGAAATCTTGCGCGACCTTCGTTCCACCCAGAAGGCCTTGCGCCGTTTGGAGGAACGACTGGATCGCCAGGGCGAAACCTGACAACGTTCGCGTACGCCTGCCCGTACAGGGCCGCATAAGATGCGGCAGCTACAGGGACACGGCTTATGGCAACGTTTCCCCTTTTTGGTAGCTGCGCCATCTCATGGCGCTTCTTCTGGGCCTCATGAGATGCGGCCTCTACAAATAGAGAACGATTATGACCCGAGCCGTTGCGCAATCTCCGCAACGCCCTTCAGAAAATCAGGTTGATTCATGGTCGAAGACCATGACAGCCGGATCGCAGGCACGTCTCCTTCGGGATAGTCCACAAAAGGTTTCACGACAACCCCTGATTCGGAGGCCAGCCGCTTGACGAATGCGCCATGATCCAGCGAGTCCGGACCTTTGAACGTGAGGATGCCGGGAGCATGGGGTCCCTGCCATTCCAGGAAACGACAATTCCGGCGCCCGCCCAGCAGTTCCTTGGCCGTTTCCCGGAAGGCCCGTTGTGGTTCCGTGTCAATACCTTGTTGGTCCCGTTGTTCACAGGCCTTGGCGAGTCCGGCAATGAGCCCGATGTTGTGCGTGCCGATTTCAAATGAGCCGGCCGGCGACCCACCGGGTTGTTCTGCTTCGATCCCTCGGTAACGGGGATGCATAAAAAAGCTCTCACGCATTACCATCGCTCCCGTGCCGAGAGGCCCTTCGCACCACTTGTGTCCGGAAAAAAAGTAGGCGTCGAAATCCAGCGTATTCAGATCGACAGGAATGTGCCCAACGGCTTGCGCGCCGTCGATGATGACCAGACAGCGCCGCGTCTTGGCCAATGAAGCCACTTCATGGACGGGAAAGACACGCCCGTCAATGTGCGACACGTGGCTCATCACGACGGCTTTGACGCCGGGTTCACCGAATCGTTCTTCCAGCGTCTCCAGGAACGTGTGAAGGGACGTTGGCCTGACGGCGCGAACGCGGACGCCTTCATGTTCAAGCGCACGAAGCTGTTTCGTGATGGAGGGGTTTTCGTGCGTCGTGGTGAGAACGGTATCGCCCGGTTCCCACTTCAAAGAAGAAAGCAAGAGATAATGTGCCGTGGATGCGTTGGTGACAAACGCGATGCTCGAAGAATCGTTGACGTGTAACAATGCGCCGACTTTTTGCCGGCAATCACTGACCTTCTTGAGGTACCACTCGATGCCCGCTTCCGAATACAAATAGCGTTTGAACTCGGCCAGCGTCCGTTCGACCTCCTCTTCAGCTTCTGCAAGAGTCGGACACAGGGCCGCGTAGTTCAGGTAGATCATGGGTGTCAGCCGGACGGCTTTTGGACCAGGGCCAGACCGTGCAGGTCGGCCGGATCGGTATACCAGGCCATGGGGGTGAAGCCCGCGCTCGTCAACAGGGATTCCACGTGGCGATGCGTATATTTCCTGCTGATTTCCGTGAGGATTTCTTCTCCCTCTTCGAGCCGAAGGGTCAACTCCAATTCAGGAACGGGAATCACTTGCCGGCAAACCGACCGAAGGCGCATTTCAATTTGCTGTTCGTCCTGATTGTACCGGGCCACGTGGTCGAAGTTATCAGGATCAAATTCTGCTCCAATCACGACCTTCAACACGGATAGAATGTTTTTGTTGAACGCGGCCGAGAGTCCGGACGAATCATTATACGCGGCTTCCAGGCGAGTCACGTCAGTGATGAGTTGAACGCCAAGAAGAAAACAATCACCGGGATCCATTTCCTGAGCGACCGATGCCAGAAAGGCCGGAGCGGCTTCAGGTCCCAAGTTGCCGATGGTCCCGCCCAAGAACACGACCAGGCGTCGTCCGCCCTGCGGAATGTGTTCCAAATGGGCCAGGAAATCCCCAATCACCCCGTGAACGTGCAACCCTTCGTATTCCTCAACCAGTTCTTGCGCCACTCGTCGCACGATGCCCTCGCTGAAATCAAAGGGCACGTAGAACCGGAGCCGGTTTGTCCGGGCCATGGCATCCAACAGGACCCGGGTTTTGGTGGCGGCCCCGGAGCCCAATTCGACCAATTCCTCGGCACGGGTGCGCGCGATCACGTCATCGGCCACGGTTTTGAGCAATTGGTGTTCCGTGCGGGTCGGGTAATATTCGGGCACGTCGCAGATCCGTTCAAAGAGCGCGGAGCCGTGATCATCATAAAAATACTTCGTCGGCAATCGCTTCGGTTTCGACAGCAGCCCCGAGCGAAGCTCGTCCTTGACGGCATCGGGATCCTGGTTGGCCAGGTGCACGTCGATCGTGATGTTGGATTGCTTAAGCATGAACGCGCATCATGATGAAAGGGTGAGGGATAGCGTCGTTGAGAGGAGTGAAATCGTGGAGCCGTACTGTAGCGGGTCGCTCGCTTTTTGTGCAAGGTTCAGGGTTGGACGCCGCGCGGTCTGACCCACGTTTCCACCCGGCTGAGAAACCCGTCGATCACCAATGCCAGGGCGGCCGCGGGTAAGGCTCCTGAAAGGATCACGGTCGTGTCGGCCATTTGCAGGCCCGCGACAATCGGCACGCCCAGACCGCCCGCGCCGATGAACGCGGACAGCGTGGTCGTGCCCACGGTGATGACCCCTGCCGTGCGGACGCCGGCCATGATCACGGGCGCGGCCAACGGGAGCCGTACCCAATGGAGGATTTGCCATTCCGTCATGCCGAGGGCCCGAGCCGCGTCCACGGCTTGGGGTGCGGCATCGCGAAGGCCCGAATAGGTATTCCTGACGATCGGGAACAGGGAATAAATCCATAAGGCGATCACGGCCGGCAGCATACCGATGCCGAACACCGGGATCATGAAGGCGAGCAACGCGATGGACGGGATCGTTTGCGTCAGTCCGATGCCTCGAATGACGGGTTCGGCAATGGCTTGATGACGTTCGAGCAGCAAGCCCAAAGGCACGGCCAACAGGATCCCCAATCCCAAAGCCAGCCCGGCCAAGGTCAGGTGTTCGATTGTTCGCCCCCCAAGATCCGTTCGCTTCGACCACAGATAAGCAAAGAGTCCTTCCTGGTGAGAAACCGGCTGTGTTTTCGCGTCTTCGGTGACAAACAGGTGAAGGGCCGACAGGGCATCGCGGGCCACTACCTCCAGCGGTTCTCCTCCTTCCTGCAATCGATAATTCAGTTGCCTCATGGTCTTGTCGTCGAACGCGTTGGTCAGCAAACCCAGGACCCCTCCCAACTCGGGGTGTTGCGCAAGGGTGGAGCCTCGAATCAATCCCGACGCTTCATAGGGCGGGAAAAAGCGGAGATCGTCTTCGAGCACCACGAAGTCATACTCGGCAAGCCGTCCGTCGGTCGTATACACGTCCAGCACGTCGATCTCGCCGGCAGCGGCCGCCTGGTACTTGAGCGATTGTTGCATGGCCTGGACACGTTGAAAGGAAAGGCCATACCGGGTTTGCAGGCCGGGCAATCCATCGGGCCGGTTGATGAATTCATACCCGAGTCCGGCGGTCAGGGAGGGCGCGATTTCGGCAAGATCCGAAATGGTTCGCAAGGGAGCGCGGGCCGTGAGAGAGCGAGGGACGGCAAGCGCATAGGAATTGTCGAACCCCAGCGGATTCAGCCACCATACGTCCCAACGTTTGAGAAATTCCGCGCGCACGGCGGTGAGCGCCGTGCGTGGATCTCCGGTCGGCGGTTGCCGGAGAATGCTGACCAGCCCGGTGCCCGTGTATTCGGGATAGAGGTCGATGGCGCCGGTCCGAAGCGCTTCAAAGCATACCTGGGTGCCCGCCAGTCCCAATCGCCGTTCCACGGAAAGGTCCGTGCGGGCTTCGATGAGTTGAGCGAAGATCTCGGCCAGGAGTTTGTTCTCCATAAAATTTTTCGAGCCGACGACAATGCGGTCACCCTGGGGAAAGGCCGGCATGGGCGGCAAGACGAAGAAGACCAGCGCCGCGCAACACAGAGAACGAAGCAGTCCGGTCATGCGTGCGCTCCGTGGGATCGATGGCGGAGCAATTGCACCACGTAGTCGTGGGCCGGAGCGTTGAGCAGGTCGACCGGGGTTCCGGTCTGCAAGAGACGACCTTCCTTCAGCACCGCGATGCGGTCGCCGAGTTGCAAGGCTTCGTCTACGTCATGGGTGACCATGACCATGGTTTTGTTGAGGCGTTGTTTCAGACTCAGAAATTGACGCTGGAGTTCGTGACGGGTAATCGCGTCGAGGGCGCCGAAGGGTTCGTCGAGGAGGACGATCCCGGGGTCGGCCGCCAAGGCGCGCGCAAAGGCCACGCGTTGTCGTTGCCCGCCGGACAATTCAATGGGATAACGCGTTCGAAACTGGTGCGGCTCAAGCTGAACAAGGTTCAGGAGTTCATGCACCCGGCTTGTTCGTCGTTCAGGTTCCCATCCGAGTAAACGCGGCACCAGGCCGACGTTCTCTTCGACGGTCCAATGCGGCAACAATCCGGCGTCCTGCTGGACGTACCCGACGCGGCGACGGAGATCGATGGGGTCTTTGATTCGTACCGGTTCATCATGGATACACACCTCTCCCGAACTGGGATGCGTCAACCCGTTGAACAACCGGAGCAGGGTGGTTTTGCCGGACCCGCTTTCTCCGATCAGGACGAGAGTTTCCCCTTCAGCCACTTCGAGATCAACGTGTTCGAGGACGCGAACGTCAAGGCCGAACTCCTTGCTCACGTCGCGGACACTCAGGACGGGTGGGTTCATCGTTCCCTCCAACTCCCTCTCCCTTGGAGGAAGAGGGGGCTTCTTGATTCCCCTCCTTTGTAAGGAGGGGATAGGGGAGGTAGAAGGTTTGTATTTTTTCTTGACAAGACCGGTGACGGATATATTACAAAGCGAGAGAGCTTATCGGCTCCCGCGCGACACAGTCAGCGTAGCCTCGCAGATGCACAATGTCTGATCCCTCGGGAATTATGCCCCGTTTGGTTGAAATACGGAAGGAATTATCCGCGGCGCGGGCCTGCACCGATCACATCTTTTCCCTGTTCCGACCGGAGACGCTCTATCAGCGCCCGATTCCGGAACGCCATCGCCTTGTGTTTTACCTCGGCCATTTGGAGGCGTTCGATTGGAACCAGATCTGTCGCTGGACGTTGGGGCAGTCTTCCTTTCATGACACGTTCGATTCACTGTTCGAGGCGGGGATTGATCCCGAGGTCGGCTCGGCGCAGGCAGACGTGCCTTCGGATTGGCCTTCGCTCGAAGAAATCCGGCGTTACAACGTCAAAGCGCGGGAATCGGTCGATCGAGCGCTGGAAGACGCTCCGGAAACAGTCCTGCGCATGGCGATCGAGCATCGGTGGATGCACGCGGAAACCACGGCCTACCTGTTGCATCACGTGACGCACGACGGCAAAACGGCTCCGTCATTGTCGCCGCCGCCTGCAAGTCCGCCGCCCGATCACGCCATGATCGACGTTCCGCAGGGCGCGGCGACGCTCGGCCGGTCCGACGGGTTCGGTTGGGATAATGAATTCGGCGAACACCGGGAAGACGTACCGGCCTTTGCGATCAGCAAATACAAAATCACCAATCAACAATATCAAGCGTTCGTCGAACAGGGCGGTCCCATCCCCCCGTTTTGGGTCAAGCGGGGCGAGCGCTGGTTTCTGTCGACGATGTTCGAAGACGTTCCGTTTCCCCCGCATTGGCCCGTCTATGTATCCCAGCGAGACGCGCGAGCCTATGCGCAATGGGCGGGGCTCTCACTGCCGACCGAAGCGCAATATCATCGCGCGGCGTACGGGACGCCGGGCGGCGAAGAGCGCGCCTATCCCTGGGGTGACGAGATCACCAACGGCGTGCACGGTAATTTTCATTTTCGGTTTTGGAATCCGGTTCCCGTCACGGCCAATCCGCAAGGTGACAGCGCCTTCGGGGTGTCCCAATTAGTCGGGAACGGATGGGAATGGACCTCGACGCGGTTTCATCCATTCGAAGGCTTCGAGCCCTATCCCACCTATCCCGGATACTCCGCGCGCTTCTTCGACGACGACCATTTCATCGTCAAGGGCGGAGCCCCCGCCACGGCCTCGTGCCTGTTACGTCGCTCATTCCGGAATTGGTTCCGCCAGGACTATCCCTACGCCCACGCCGGCTTCCGGTGCGTCAAGAACACCTGACCGCTTTTTGCCGTAGAGGCAACTCAAAGAGAACATCTGTTCGACGAGTTCACCAGAGCCGGCGAACGCCGTATTGCTCGAAGAGTGTCTCAATCGAGACGAGAACGAGGTTGTGCCTCAGGGCCTGGGCTGTCAGCAATCGGTCGAATGGATCGCGAAGGGGACCCGGCAACGCGCCGGCGTGGGCCGCGTCTTTGACAGTGATTGGCAGTTCTTCGAAGTCCTGTCTGGCTATTGCTCCTGAAATGTCGAGGGCGAGCGTCTCCGCCTCAGGGAGTTTGCCGAGCCGATGTTTGGTGGCGATCTCCCAGGCCGATGCCGCACTGATCATAACGTCATTGCTGTCGTCCTCGATTTGCTCCCGGGCAGGAAACGATAAGCGGTTGCTCCCGGAAAACCACCAAAGGAACGCATGGGTGTCGAGGAGTAGTTGCAATGCTCAACGACCTTCCCAAGCGGCCAATTCCTCTTCCGGTAGCGGGTCGAAGAAGCTGTCGTCGATTTTTATCCGGCCTTTCATAGAGCCGAATTGTCGCTTGCCTCGTTTTTTGATCTGCACGAGTTGGGCAACCGGCTTTCCGTTGCGCGCAATGACCACTTCCTCGCCACCCTCGACTTGCGCAAGCAGGCGTGACAGGTTGGTTTTCGCTTCATGAACGTTCACGGTGACCATCGCTGCCTCCTTGATAGTTATTAGCTAACTCTATGGCTAAGCAGATGGCTTGTCAAGCTGATGTAGGGGGCCATCATCTTTACTCCGGCAGACGGATACGTTCGACCAATTCCCTGATCTTGGCAGGCGGGGGCGCGGTGAATTGTGAGACCGTCAGCGCGACGCACAGGTTCAAGACCATGCCGACCGTGCCGATGCCTTCGGGCGAAATGCCCAGGAACCAGTTGGCCGGGACGTTCTCCGCCATGGGGGCGATGAACACGCCTTTGAAATACAGGATGTAGCCCATGGTAAAAATGAGTCCCGTCAGCATGCCGGCAATGGCGCCCCATTTGTTCATGCGCGTACTGAAGATGCCCAGCAGGATGACCGGGAACAGGGACGAGGCGGCCAATCCGAACGCGAACGCCACCACCTGGGCCACGAACGCCGGGGGATTGGATCCGAGATAGCCTGCGATCCCAATGGACACGGCCGCGGCGATGCGACCCGCGGTCAATTCCTGTTTCTCGGACAGATTTTTTGCGAAGGTACTTTTCAGGATATCGTGGGACACGGCCACGGAAATGACCAATAGCAGTCCCGCGGCGGTAGACAGGGCTGCGGCAATGCCGCCCGCTGCAATCAAGGCAATGACCCAATCGGGCAGGCCGGCAATTTCCGGGTTGGCCAACACCATGATGTCCCGGTCCACGTAGACTTCATTGGCAAACGGCGCGCCTTCGGCCACGTCGCCGGGACCGGGATTCGTGACCAGGCGTTGCCCCGATTCGCCGCGGGCATCGCCGGCGAAGACGGGTTTCCCGCGGGCAAAGGCCTGCCCGGCCGCGTACTGGACGTGGCCGTCGTGATTGTGATCGTACCAGGCGATCAGGCCCGAGTTTTCCCACGTACGAAACCAGCCCGGCATGGTCTCATAGGCAGTACCCGTACCATTGGGGCCGTTGACGGTCGTAATGAGATTCAACCGCGCCAGTCCGCCCACGGCCGGGGCCACGGTATAGAGCAGCGCGATAAAAACCAAAGCCCAGGCCGCGGACCGTCGCGCATCCGCCACGTGGGGCACGGTAAAAAACCGCACGATTACGTGAGGCAGGCCCGCGGTCCCCGCCATCAGGGCGAACGTGATGGCCAGCACGTTGATCATGGAACTATCGTTGAAGGGATGTGTATAGGCGTTGAACCCCAAATCTATGAGCACCCGGTCGAGCTTCAGCAGCAGAGCCCCGGACCTGTCCGCCATGTCGGCCCCCAGGGCCAACTGCGGAACCGGGTTGCCGGTCAATTGCATGGAAATGAACACGGCCGGAACCGTATAGGCGAAGATCAACACGCAGTACTGGGCCACCTGGGTGTAGGTAATGCCTTTCATCCCGCCGAGTACGGCGTAGACGAACACGATACCCATTCCCACGGCCAGGCCCACGTCGATGTCCACCTCGAGGAAGCGGGAAAACACGATGCCGACCCCGCGCATTTGTCCGGCCACGTAGGTAAACGAGATGAAGATGAGACACAGCGCGGCCACGAAGCGGGCCAAGTCCGAGTCATACCGTTCGCCGATAAATTCCGGCACGGTGAACTTGCCGAACTTGCGCAAATACGGCGCGAGCAGCATGGCCAGCAACACGTACCCGCCGGTCCAGCCCATGAGGTACATGCTGCCTTCATACCCGAGAAAGGCGATCAGGCCCACCATGCTGATGAAGGAGGCGGCGGACATCCAGTCGGCCGCGGTGGCCATGCCGTTGGCCACGGGCGGGACGTGCTTGCCGGCGATGTAAAACTCACTGGTGCTGTTGGCGCGGGCCCAAAACGCAATCCCGATGTACACCACGAACGTGAACCCCACGACGACCGTCGTCAAAACCTGCAAACTCATACGTCGTCCCGTGTGTCCGGCTCGGCCCGGTAGCGTTCATCCAGCTTGGTGACTCGCCAATTGTAGAAAAAGATCAGGGCGACAAAGACATACATGGCCCCCTGTTGCGCGAACCAAAAGCCCAGTTTGTACCCACCCAGAGAAAAGCGATTCAGTTGTTCGACAAACAGGATGCCGCAGCCATAAGACACCGCCCCCCAAACCGCAAGGCACCAGGCAATCAGCCGCAGGTTAGCCTTCCAATAGTCGCTGGAACGAGCGCTCACGGTGTCCCGGTTTCCGGTTGTGTGATAGCTGATAAAATCAATCCTTGCCTCTTTTGCCGTACATGGAACAGCGATTCAATCTGCCGTATAATGCCAGGTTAATCAACAATTTCACATGGGTCATTGGAACGAAAATAGCCGACGACAGTCCGTATTGGTCATTTGTATGCGTTCAGTACTCCCTCGCCCCTTGAGGGAGAGGGCTGGGGTGAGGGGAGCATTTTCCTTCCCCTCTGTTGTAGGGACAGACCGGAGCCTGCCCTGAGCGAAGCGAATGGGTGCCTGTCCAAAAAACTGGTGTAGCTCGGAAACATAGCAACGCACAATCCATGCTATGTTCCTGCTATGATTTGCTATGGATTGCTATGATAATGCTATGTTCCTGCGATGTTTGCTATGGACATGCTATATTTTGCTATGATTTGCTATGTTTATGCTATGAATCTGCTATACCATGCTATGTTTTTGCTATAAATGTTATGAAAAACATAGCATCATGCATAGCAGGTTTGGTCAGCACCGCCATTCTCCCTCTCCCACTGGGAGAGGGCAGGGGTGAGGGTGGCATAGCCATAGTAACCCGACAATCCTTCTTCATCACTCCACCCTTGAGGGGGAGTCGGCAAGACAAGGGCGTTAGCCCGTAGGCGAGCCGGTGGGGGGAAGACTTCACGAGAAATTCATGCCGTCTCTAAATAATTGCATTTCATGGTATTTTTTGTTATATATGTCATATTTACACTCAAATATAACGTAATTTTATGGAAATTAAAACAACTCTACGTGCTATTCGCGCTAAACTGGACCTCACCCAGGAGCAACTTGCCGACCGGCTCGGGGTGTCCTTCGCCACGATAAACCGCTGGGAAGGCGGCACGACCAAGCCACAAAAGGCGGCCCAAGAAGCCATCGCCGCGCTTGCCGCCGAAGCGAACGTTGACGAAGCGGAGGCAGCCGTGGAGCCCACCGAAGCGGCGGCACGTGTCACGCGACGCAGGGCAAAAGCGACCCGGCGTGCCGCTCCACCATCCACCAAGCCCATGGAGCAAATGCTGTGGGACGCGGCCTGCTCCATCCGTGGCGAGAAGGATGCAGCCAAGTTCAAAGATTACCTGTTGCCGCTCCTGTTTCTCAAACGGCTCTCCGACGTGTTCGACGACGAGATCGGACGCCTGGCTGAAGAATATGGCGACCGCGTCACCGCGCTGGAGATTGCCGAAAGCGATCACAAACTGCTGCGCTTCTACCTGCCACCCGAAGCGCGCTGGAGCGTCATCAACGGCCGCGAAAGCTACGAGTGGCCGCTCGACGACCGGAAGCGAAGCACACGACCCAAGGACGTTGGCGAACACCTGACCAGGGCCGTGCGGGCGGTCGTCCGGCAGAACCCCTCGCTCTCGGGCGTCATCGACCTCGTCGACTTCGCGTCCGAGCGCAACGGCGAGCGCGACGTCAACCCGGCCAAGCTCGCCGCGGTGGTCGAGACCTTCTCCGATCCCCGGTATCGGCTCGGGCTCGCCGACGTGCAACCCGACTTCCTCGGTCGCGCCTACGAATACCTGCTGCGAAAATTCGCCGAAGGGTCAGGCCAGAGCGCGGGTGAGTTTTTCACCCCGACCGAAGTCGGGTTCCTGATGGCGCACATCATGCGCCCGAAACCCGGCGAGGACTGCCATGATTACGCCTGCGGCTCGGCCGGCCTGCTCGTCAAGCTCCAACTCGTCGCCCGCGAACTCGATCCCACCAGCCGCGTGCCGCTCAAACTCTGCGGCCAGGAACTGCAAGCGGAGAGCTACGCCGTGGCCCACATGAACGCGATCATCCACGACATGGACATTCAAATCGCCCGCGGGGACACCATGATCAACCCCAAGTTCAAGACTCCATCAGGCCAGATCGACACCCACGACGTCGTGGTCGCCAACCCGATGTGGAACCAGCCGTTCAACACGGACCTCTTCGCCAACGACCCATTCGACCGTTTCCGCACACGGGGCGGTATCACCACTGGCAAGGGCGATTGGGCGTGGCTCCAGCATACGCTCGCCTGCCTGAACGAACGCGGCCGTGCCGCGGTCGTGCTCGACACCGGCGCCGTGACACGCGGCTCGGGTTCCAAGCACGAGGACAAGGAACGTAATATCCGCAAATGGTTCGTGGACCGCGACCTGATCGACGGCGTGATCCTCCTGCAGGACAACCTCTTCTACAACACCACCGCCGCCGGTGTCATCGTGGTGCTATCAAAGCGCAAACCGGCGACGCGAAAAAACAAGATCGTACTCCTCAATGCCAGCCGCCGCGTAGGCAAGGGACGACCCAAGAACTTCATCCCGGAGGAAGATATTCGTCCGCTTGCAGCGGCCTTCCTCAAAGGCGAGCCAGTCGAAGGCGAGATCGCCGTCATCACAAGAGAGGAAGCGGAGGAGGCCGATTATAATTTGAGTCCGAGCCGGTGGGTGGGGCAGGCGGACGGCGTGGTCCAGCGCCCAATCTCGGAGATCATTGCCGAGATGCGGCACCTCGACGAGGAGGCGCGTGAGATTGACGCGCGCTTGGCGAAAATGTTGGCACGATTGCAATAGATAGGGATACTCAGGAGCGAAGGAGGTAGAAAAATGGGAGCAACGCACGTAACGGTCAGGATTACCAACCCCGCAGAGCCGGACAGGTTTTGGGAAGGTCTATTTTTGGTTGATACAGGGGCTGTCGATTCCCTGGTGCCCCGGCCGCACCTGGAGGCCATCGGCCTCAAGCCCGAAGGGAAGCGCCTGTATGAACTGGCCGATGGGAGCGAGATCACGGTGGATGTCGCCGTTGCCAAGATTGAGTTCATGGGTGAATTCGTCGGTGGGACGGTCATCTTTGGGGAAGCTGACGCAGAGCCGTTGCTGGGCGTGACGGCGCTGGAATCCGTCGGCATAGAA
Source organism: Nitrospirales bacterium (assembly GCA_965204965.1). GTDB lineage: Bacteria > Nitrospirota > Nitrospiria > Nitrospirales > UBA8639 > Bin75. Next base: position 314,365 of record OZ242026.1, read on the forward strand.
GTGGACCCGCTGAATCAGCGGTTGAAGCGGTTGCCAGCCGTACGGCTCAAGGGGCTGGTGGGATGAAGAGCGCGACCGTCCGCCTTGCGGACCTGTGCGATTTGATCGCGGAGCCTGTCAAGCCCGGTGCGCGTCCAGGTGCTCTCTATCTTGGCCTTGAACATCTTGTCTCCGGGCGGCTTGGTCGCATCGGCGGCGGGCAAGCATCGGACATGCGAAGCACTACATCGGCGTTCCAACCCGGTGATGTGCTGTACGGGAAACTCCGTCCGTATCTCGACAAAGCCGTGCTCACTGACGAGGCGGGAGTCTGTACGACTGAACTGCTGGTGTTGCGTGCGAAAGCGGACGTGGCCCCAAGATTCCTCGTTACGGTTCTCCATTCCCCGGCCTTCCTTGAGCATGCCGTCTCGGGAACCACGGGCGTCCAACATCCGAGAACCTCATGGGTGCACATACGTGAATTTGAAGTGCCTGCATTGGCGTTCGATAAACAACAGCAGACGGCCGACTTGCTTTGGCTTGTACATGAGGCAATCAGTCAATCAGAGGCATTGCTTGAAGAAGGCCAAGACCTCAAGCGCGCCGCGATGCAAACGCTATTCACGCGCGGTCTGCGAGGGGAGGCACAGAAGGAAACCGAGATTGGGCCAGTGCCAGCGAGTTGGGAACAGACCACGCTTGGAGATTTGTGCCAGGAATTTGGCGGAGCACTTCAAACAGGACCTTTTGGCAGCCAACTTCACAAAGACGACTATCGCGAAACCGGTGTCGCCGTGGTAAACCCGACTCATATGGAAGCTGGTCGAATTGTTCATGACAATGTTCCACGCATTAGTGAGGAGGATGCACACCGTCTCCAACGGCATCGTCTTGAAGATTCTGACATCTTATTTGCCCGACGAGGAGAGATCGGTCGGCAAGCGCTAGTAACGAAACTCGAAGAAGGATGGCTTTGTGGAACTGGGTGCTTTCTGGCCCGCGTCAGAAGTATCTCCATAGACAACCGATTCCTATCGTATCAGCTTTCCACCGAGGGTTCGGTAAGTTGGCTTCGCACCCATGCAGCTGGTGCGATCATGCCGAACTTGAATAACGTGGTTCTTGGGCGCCTTCCGGTATTTTATCCTAGAGTTTCGGACCAGCGCGAAATCGTCGCCGTCCTTGAAGCCATTGACCGCAAGATCGACCTGCACCGAAGGAAACGCGCAGTGCTGGACGACCTGTTCAAAGTCCTGCTGCACAAGCTGATGACGGGGGAAATTCGCGTTGCCGCTCTCGATCTTTCGGTCCTGCACCGTGATGTCCAGACTCCAGCAGAGGAGATCGCGTGACCTGTTGAATTCTTCAATATCAAGTTACTTGGGCATAGACATGGCATTTAGCAAAGAAGTCAAGCAAGAATCCTTGGTACGAGCGGCAAGACATTGCTGTGTTTGTCACCGCTACAAGGGCGTCAATGTTGAGGTCCACCACATCGTCCCATATAGCGACGGCGGGAATGATCACCTCGACAACGCGATAGCGCTCTGCTTCGACTGTCATGCGAATGCTGGTCACTACAATAGGAAACACCCCAGAGGAACGGCCTATTCACCTAGCGAACTTAGAAAAGCTAGGGAAGTCTGGCACGATTTGGTACGGTTCGGAGTTGCCGATTCTCCTCCTATATCATCGGACTGGGCATACTGTCGTTATATCGTATGCAAGAACTTCTCTGTGCTCTCTGAAATCGTGCGTGGTGACTTCAGCCGCATTCCCGCGCCTGTGCCCCTGCTCGTTGAGAACATCGCATTTGAGGAGATGCGGCTACTGGTTCAGATGCATGAGACGGACACGCGCGGGAGTAGCGTCGACGGCGATATGTTCGAAGATGTCGCTGCGTACCGTGCCAAGTACCCGGAAGTCCACGTCTTTGAAGAATCAGACTATCCTTACTATCCCTACTTCCAGACCTTCAGGACACCGGACGAGAACGAGATCCGAAAACGTGTGGTACCATCTGATCCTGTGAGTGGATATTTGCTAGACGCGGGAGCTCCCCCTGAGCATGTTTGTCTCGCAGTTGGTTATGACGAATTGTGTGGGGGAGGTGGTTTCCAGGAGTTATACAAGACAAGACCTCTGTGGGCGGCCTTCCTTGAGGTCAGAAATATAAATGAAGCAGCCGTAACATTTCGTGCGCTACAAGGCGAACTCAGTGTTGTCGAACCGCGGTACCGGAGACTTGCCGCCAGCAGTGGTGAGACTTGGTCAATGCCACTTCCGTCAGCACCCATATTGCCTAGCCAGTCAGTACTTGTGCCGCTCGCCACTCTCCTTGGACCCTTGGAACGGAACTTGCCCTCACCGCATTCAAGCGACGTATCTGCTTTGGATGTCGGCCAATATCAAGAGATCGACTGAGTGGACTACTCAAGCCTAATTACAGACGTAGGAGTCATCGGGCCGGTGATGTGGCCATCTTTGGTACTGGCTGAATCTCATGAAACAACCCTTACGCAAGAGCTTCACGGATTCGATCTCTCGAATCTCTACACCATTGATCGACACTGGGCGATGGGAAGTTGCCCACATCTCTTCTTTCGGTATCGCGATGGCAGGATCGGGTACGCTCAAGAGATTTTTTCGGAAGGACCTGCAGTGCAACACTGTTATCAACTGACAGTACCTGAAAGTGTCGAAGGTGTGATTCTCGCAGAACTCGAGCGCGAGATAACATACATCGACTTCATGTTCATCAACGGCCAACAACGCATTGTCGACCGAGAACTCAAGCATGGTGAATTCTTGGAGGTGTCAGTCACAGCCAATGACGAGATCCAAATAGTTGGCTCGTATTGTCCGGAACTGATTGGGAGACAGGATCCGCTCTATCAGAATCAGCTCATCTACCACTTCATTGAAGATCGGAGCCCTGATTTGGAATCTACCTGACTTGCTTCGCTCGGAGATAATGGATTTGTTAGCAGAACTGGATCAAACCGCGTCCCCCAAAGACGACCTGAAACCGGCAAGTCGGGAGATATACGTAGCCTGCAAGAAAATCCTGGGTCTTACCCAATGTGGAAATACGACAGAAGAGTTTATACGAGAAACACTTGCCCCGCTCATCAAACCAGGGATGAGCGTATACGAAGAACTGAAGCACGATATCTTTGGCTAGCAGGCGGATTCATGATGAGGATGAAAAGCACATATGCCAACTCTACCGTGTATGGCGAACTCAAAGTGCTGCTGTATAAGCTTATGAAGGTGAAATTCGTTGCTCATCTCGAATCGCCAACCACCGCCATTCGATGGAGTTCAAAGGACGAACCGCTGGCTCCAATTTTAAACTCACGTTTATGGAGGTAATGCATGGCAAGGAAAACCGTTAGCTATAACCAATCCGGTACATCCAAGCTTCCCCGGGATAAGCCGGTTGTTTACCGGATCAAGACCAATGCCGGGCAAACGAATTATGTCGGGATAGCGAAACGAGGCAGAATTCAAGAAAGAATTCAGGAACACCTCGCTGCTGGCGATATACCAGGCGCAAAAGTTGAGATTGAACAGAAGCCGAGCATTCAGGATGCGAGAAAAACAGAAAAGCTCGTCATTGCTCGTTCGCAACCAAAGTACAACAAGCAAGGCTGATAGCACAGCTCATTGTTGGTTGGTAACGAGGGGATTGCACGAATGAATCTCGCTCCAAACAGTAAGTCATTGGCCCTCAGGAAACGGCTGTTCGCCTGCCCTTTGCTGTCCGTGCTAATATACTCTTCCGACGCTCGGACACAAAGGAATAACGATATGAAGCAGCTACAACGTTCTAGCAAGAATCGCCTGCAGCAGAATGAATACTGGATGCGGTCTATCTCATTTGCCGGGCTACATCGCATTTTGAAAGCCGTGGCCGTCTTTCCGAATGGTCTAAGGGCTGGCGAACTCAACGAATTAGTGCAAGATAAGAACATCCTGCTTACGCGGCGTCATTCGTCTCCAGCCCTTACGACGCTTTACCACTATCGAAATACTTTGCTTCACCTACAGGTGCTCAAGCGAGATGGACGTATGTTGCGTGTTAACGACGATGATCCTGACGTGTGCGAGTTGCTACATCAACCAGCCCCGGCCAACGGAGATCAGTCGCTAAGTGATGCTGCGAGAGACTCTTTTGCAGCACTGGTGCTGAACAACGAACAATGCAGGTCCCTTTTCTTTGATCTTTTCATGCCGTCAGACGGAAGTTTCGATTCTGTTGCCAATTTCCGGCAAAAAGGGCTCCCTGTGAGATGGTCCCGTGAGCATTCCTCTTGCGCCACGGAGATCGTTTTTCAAAACGCCACAACAGGACGTATCACGCGGTGTTCGTCAGCCATAAGCGTGACCTCGATCTTATACGGAGTGCGCTATTGGGCTCTCAAAGAATTAGAACTTATTGACGAATATAGCCAAGGGTCTGAAGGCAGTACGATCATGTTTCCTGTGTCCCGGCCTTCTGCTACTGAAATCGACGCTGCTGTACTACAGACGGTGCGCTTCCTTCTCTCTCTACGCAGATCAAGTGAGTGGACGCTATTTTCCGTTTTCGATCTCATCGCTCATTGCTGCGAAGCACGTAGACAACCGATCAGTGTGCTCTTCGGTGCGATCGACTGGTTGCTTCACGTATGGCCGAAGCACACTGTCCTGATCCCCACGTCTCGTGCCCTCGCGACGCTGACGGCAATGTCTCCGCAACGGGAAATTCTGGAGTTGAGAAAGTATTATAAGACTGCAAACAGCCCTTACATTTCTCACATTCGCATACACAAAGACGTAAGGGTCAAACCTATGGAGCTTGCAGACCATGAGGCCAGACATCCTTCAAAAACTCAGGCTTGATTTCAATCCTTTCGAGCCCGCTACGGCAGGTCCACCTCTCTTGGGTGCGCTGGCACCTCCGAATGAATTGGCCCAGAGAACGATCGATCTCCTCGATGTCCAAGAGACCGGACAGGGAGTGAAGGCTATTGTCATCGTTGGCGAATATGGGACCGGAAAGACTTGTTTCCTGCAATGGCTCCATCGCGAAGTTTTTCCAAGCCGTCAAATCAAGTCATTCTACTTCGACAACCCGGGAGTGCAATTCTATGACCTTGCCAATATGTTGTTGCGCACAATCGGACGCAAGGATTTCGCCAAATTTATCTGGGAGCTTGCCGGCTCGTACGTGAACGTTCCATACCAGAGAATTCTTTTTCAAAATCAAAAGGGTTTTGAAGAATATTTGTCCAATGCGTTTCGTCGGAGTCACCAACAGGACATGACAAGCCCTCTCCAGGAGGCCATTCAAAATGCGGGTGTTACGACCGATGAACAGATTGCACACTGCCTGGCACGAATTGTTACTGATGTCGTCAAAAAACCATACTTTGAATATCGAGACTTCATACCTCGACAAAGCGGCAGCATGGTCCCCGAAGGTGAAGAGGCCCCATATTTCCGTGCAATCTTGAAAACGATTTCGCAGGGGACGGGTGCAAAGGCCATTGCGTTTCTGGTCGATGAATTCGAGGAAATAGGTCTTCAGAAACGGCTTACTAAACGGGCTGCACACGATTACCTGGCCACGCTGAAACGTTTGATCAACCTCGCTCAAAGCGAGCAAGTCGATTTCTGGATTGTCCTGTCAATGACGCCCGATGCCTACCAGATTACTAAGGAACTTGAGCCTTCACTCATGGAGCGTGTTTCTGACCGAATATTAGATATAGAACCCCTGACGATTACCCATGCGTCAACCTTAATGAGTTCACGGATTGCTGCTGCTCGGCCAGAAGGAACGGACAAATCAATTGGAGCTCTTTTCCCATTTCCTGATGATGTTCTCTTTCATCCCAGTACATACTCCAACCCCAGGCGTCTCGTAAAGGCATGTTTTCGGGCGATTGCACAGGCAGATGCTGGAGTGCAGCTACCATTTGCCGAGCAATATCTTCACAAAATCGAAGACGAACTTTATCCGAGTTCGACTGCAACCGGGAACGCCAAGCCATGAATGAGCAGAGTGTAATTCAGAAGTTAGCGTTCTTGGACACGAATACACTACATTACATCGGAATCTATCTGGAATACGCGAAGGAAAATGACTTATTTCCGATGGGCACCAAAGATGCAGTGAAAGAGAAAGATGCGGCCGCAGAGCATGTCAACAACTTAGCGGAAGCTGATCTTAAGAAAAGCCTTAAACGGGGTTTGGAAACTGTCTATTTTCTTTCGACGAATGATGTGCAAGTTCAATATGCACCTATTTCAGAGCTTGAATTGCTCACAGGGAGAACCAAAGGGAAAGCAATCGTGAGCGCGGCAAAAGAAGGCGTGCCGGATCGAATGTGGTCGCGCTTTCGGGAAGATGAAATTCGCGATCGAATAGCTCACACCGACTTGGCGGATATTAAGGATAAGGTCGATGGGCTAACATCCATGCTGGAAGAATCAGGGGTTGCCGTCAAGACGAGCCGTGGCAACCAGGTGAACGAGGTGCTGGAACTGGCAAAGGGCATCAACGGGCTGGTTTATATGGAAGCCATGGACAGTATTATTTACGCGAATGCGTTAGTTGTCCGAGCGGATTATCTGTTTACTGCAGACGAATATCTAAAGAAGACCATAAACTGTATTCACAGTCCGAATGGCGAATCTCGCTATGAAGAGATTCGGCAGAAACTTCAACAGCTTGTTAGCCAAATTATACTTGGTAACGCCGATAGCGTTGAATTGCCAAGTGCCCATACGATCACGGCTGACGGTACGCTGAAGCCAAATTTGCCTATCTCTAGAACCGATGACTCATGATGAAATATCAAGCCACTGAGCAGACAGAGTGGAGGCATTGGGTCACTCCAAGGGGTGCCAAAGAAAAGGCTGTCCACCGTTGGTATCTATTTCCCCACAGCTTTACCGACGATCTCGTCCATGCGTTGATTGATGAGTGGAACCTTGACGGCAGGGACAAAATCCTCGACCCGTTCGCGGGTTCGGGGACAACGCTATTGGCGGCGAAGGAAATGAAAGTTTCGAGTGACGGTTATGATCTTTCCCCGCTCGCTGTTCTTGCATCCAATACCAAGACTGTTACGTTTTCCAAACAGCGGTTGAAAAAGCTGTGGCAGACTCTCCAACGTGTCTTGAGGCCGAGAAGTAGAACACCTATGCGCCGAGCCTACCCAGAACTAGTTCACAAGGCGCTCCCAGATGGGCGACTTGAAGCACTCGATGCAATCGCCGCTAGCATTGAAAAGCTTGGGTGTTCCTCTTCGGAACGGGACTTCTTCCGATTGGCGTTGATTTCTATCGTACCGCGCTTCAGTCATGCGGTCGCAAATGGAGGGTGGTTAAGATGGTTGAACCAAGGCGCTGAGGCTGAGAACGTTACGATTTCATTTAAGGAGCAAGTTGAGATGATGTTGTCTGACGTTTGTGACACTGCCTTTCGAGGTAATAGATATTGGAAAGCCCGTGTCGCAGATGCGAGAGTGATGCCCGCGTCCGATTCGATGTATTCGGCCGTGATTACTTCACCACCATATCCGAATCGTCACGATTATACGCGGATCTTTGGCGTCGAATTGATGTTTGCCTTCCATAACTGGGAAGCAAATCGAGCCCTTAGATATCAGACGTTCCATTCCCATCCTGAAGCGCGTCCGAATCGACCGCTGGCTAGAAGATACAAGCCTCCGAAGGCTTTGACCGGCAGCATTCGCGATCTGACGGACAAGCGCATGCAGTGCATGTTGGAGGGATATTTTCTGGACATGTATCTATGTCTTTGCGAAGTTGCACGTGTTTGTCGCAGGGGTGCGAAGGCGGCATTCGTGGTGGGAAATACACAATACGACGGCACGGCAATCCTTGTTGATGAGTTCACGGCGGAAATCGGGGAGCGGGTGGGTCTTACCTGCAAGGAAATACGGGCAGTACGCTGGCGTGGAAATAGTGCGCAGCAGATGGGAAAGTACGGGCGCATGGCGGCCCGAGAGAGCGTGGTCATGTTTGAGAAGCCATGACCGTCAAATTGTAGATGGAATGGTGCTTCGATGTAGCATGACCGACAATCTAATCAACAAAGACCCTGAAATCCTTGGCGGAACTCCGGTGTTTTCCGGAACCCGGGTCCCCATACGTATCCTGATCGAGTATTTGGAAGCAGGCGATCGGCTTGACGATTTTCTGGAAAGTTACCCCACGGTGTCGCGTAACCAAGCGATCGAAGTGCTCAAACGAGCAATAGCAGTGCTTGCCGGGAAATCGAAATAGATTGTTGATTGACGAATTAGCGCACCTGCGCAGGAGGTGAGAAATGGTCAAGGAACATGAGCAGATCGTGCTTGCCTCTGATGTTCTTGGTGATGAGGGGGAGCAACTGAAACTTGGCGACGTGGGTACCATCGTCCACATCCATGCCGATAACGAAGCCTTTGTGGTGGAGTTCATGTCTCTGGATGGCGGCACGGTGGCTATCGCGACGGTATTACCCCCACAGGTGCGTCCCGTGACGGGCGCTGACCTCACGCATGCCCGAACGGTTACGGCGGCTGTCTAAGCGACGCGCGTGAGCGTAGTGTGGCGTACGTTGGCGCGAATGCTCCTGCGCGGCACAAGGCTCCGAAGGTTCTGCCACGATTCTCGTTCGCACTACGGCCTACAGATAGCGGACTACTGTTGCTGGGCGGTCTTTCGCAAGTTGGAATGGGGGGACGGCGCTTGGTACGACCGTATCAAACCGGCGGTGCGTACTGAATTCAGGATCACCAGCGTATGAGCGAAACCTAGAGGCAGACAAGAAGGCGGGCCGGACAAACAGCGACCCCCCTGACTACTCCACATTGTGGAGAGAGCACCCTTGGCACTCTTGTCATCAGGGGGGAACCTTTAAACACCAAAATAACATGTCCTGCCACAGGATTCAACAGCCGATGTTTCCTCAGGTATGGAGACTCGCTTGATCGCGTCAGCACTTGGAAGGCGATCCGGCGACTGCGGCCGCATTGGACTGGTGGCGCTTCCCGGCAACAACGGCTTCCCCGATCATTCGGTCTTTGTCGGAAGCAATATCAGATTTTCCCGACGTGCCCAGATCGAAGATGATGGAACGGTCAATACTTCGTGGGGACTCAGCTAAATCCCGGCTGACCAGTCGGCGTATGTATTCGGCGAGTGAGATGCCAAGTTTGGCCGCACGTTTACGAGTTTGTGCGTGTATCTCTGAATCGAGAGAAATTTGAGTTCGTACCATCATTATTGCGTCATCGTATCATCGGCCCAGTGGTGTATCAAGATGTGCCGAATGATCAAAGAAGATGTGCTATGAGTGACTTCAAGATCACCGAAGCTGGCTCCGTTCAGTTCCCCATGGTTCGCCATGCGGCGGAGATCGGGTGGACGCCGCTTCCGCCCGAAGTGGCCGTGGACAAGCGCGGCGGCGAGGCCGGGATGTTGTTTCGGGATGAACTCGAAGGCGCGCTCAGGCGGTTTAATTCCTGGATGACTGACGACGTCATCCGCTCCGTGGTCGAGAAGATCGAGGCGATTCCGCCGACCATCGAGGGCAACCGCGAGATGCTCGCTTGGCTGCACGGCGAGCGGCAATGGTACGACGAAGATGAAGAGCGTCATCGGCGCATCCGTCTTCTAGATTTTGAGACGACGGGCGACAACGTCTATCACGTCACCTGGGAATGGAAGCTCAAGCCTCCGGCCCGCAAGGGCAATCGGGCGGACGTGATGTTCGTGATCAACGGTGTGCCGGTTGCTATCGTCGAGCACAAGAACCCCAAGGATGCCGATGCCATCGAGCGGGCCGTCAAGCAACTGCGACGCTACGAGATCGAAACGCCTGAATTGATCGCCTCACCGCAACTCTTCAACGTCACGCATTTGATCGAATATTGGTACGGCGTCACCTGGAACGCGTCGCGCCGGCACATGGCGCGGTGGAAGGAACGTCCGGAGGAAAGCTACCGGTTTGCCGTCCAATCGTTCTTCGAGCCGGACGGCTTTCTGCGCACGCTACGTGACTGGATTCTCTTCTACGTCGAGGACGGTGAAACGCGGAAATCCGTGCTTCGCCAGCATCAGCGCCGAGCGGTGGATTGCATTGTCGAACGCTGCTCCGAGCAAAAGAAGCGGCGCGGGCTGATCTGGCACACGCAGGGTTCCGGCAAGACCTTTACGCTACTCACTGCCGCGCGCCTGATCCTGGAGCGCGGGGACCGTTTCCGCACACCGACGGTCGTCGTGGTCGTGGACCGGACGGAGCTTGAAGGCCAACTCAAGGGTTGGGTCGAGCGGCTGTTGGGCGAGATGCAGCAGCAGGATATTGCGGTCTGGCGCGCCGGCTCCAAGGCCGAACTTCGTGAACTGTTCCAAACCGACAAGCGCGGCCTGATCCTTTCGATGATACACAAGTTCGAGGGGATCGAGAAGAACGCCAATGCCCGCGACAATATCTACGTGTTCATCGACGAAGCGCACCGGTCGGTGGCCAAGGATCTGGGCACGTATTTGATGGCGGCCTTGCCCAACGCGACGATCATCGGGTTCACCGGCACGCCCATCGACAAGACGGCCCAAGGCGAGGGCACCTTCAAGATCTTTGGTGCGGACGACGAACTGGGTTATCTCGATAAGTACACCATCGCCGAGTCGATCGAAGACGAGACGACGCTGCCGATCCGCCACACGATGGCTCCGAGTGAAATGACGATACCGGCGGAACGACTCGACAAGGAGTTCTTCGCCTTGGCTGCATTTGAAGGCGTCACCGACGTCGATGAACTCAACAAGGTTCTTGATCGAGCCGTCGGCCTGCGTACGTTTCTCACTGCGGATGATCGGATCGAGAAGGTCGCGGCGTTTGTGGCCGAGCACTTCAAGGAGAACGTGGACCGGCTTGGCTATAAGGCCTTCCTCGTCGGCGTGAACCGGGAAGCCTGCGCCAAGTACAAGCGCGTGCTCGACAGGCTGTTGCCTTCCGACTGGACCGCGCCGGTCTACACGGAAAACGTCAACGACGTGGTGGAGCGCCTGCTGGTCGCCGAACTCCAACTTTCCCCGGAACGCGAGGCCGATGTGCGTCTCATGTTCAAGCGGTCTGATGAGAATCCGAAGATCCTCATTGTCACGGACAAGCTGCTGACGGGCTATGATGCACCGCTTCTTTATTGCATGTATCTCGATAAACCGATGCGCGACCACGTGCTCTTGCAGGCGATTGCGCGCGTGAACCGCCCTTACGTGGATGCGACCGGCACCCGCAAGCGCATCGGTCTGGTGGTCGATTTCGTCGGCGTGTTACGCGAGTTGAGGAAGGCGCTCCGGTTCGATTCCACGGACGTGAGCGGTGTGATCGAAGACCTGGATCTGCTGTTGGTTGACCTCCACGAAAAGATCGCAAAGGCAAAGGATGAATATCTCGACGAGGGCGGCGAAGGACAGCCGGACGAACGTCTTGAGAAAGTGATCTATGGGCGTTTCCTGGACCCGGAACCGCGCAAGGTGTTCTTCGAGGCTTACAAGGAGATCGAGGCGCTTTGGGAAATCCTTTCGCCCTCGCCCGAGCTTCGAGATCATATCGTGACGTACAAGCAGCTTGCGGAACTCTACGCGGCCGTTCGGAACGCCTACACCAGCAGGGTCAATTACGTCATCGACCTCGCCAACAAGACGCGTTCGCTGATACAGGATGGTGCTGTTCAGCAAGGCCTCGGCTACCCGATGAAAACCGTGACGTTCGACGTGAACACCCTCGAAACGCTTCGGGGAGAATCCGGTTCCGACGAGGCTAAGGTGTTCAACCTCGTGCGCGGCCTGCGCCGGGAGATCGAAGAGGATCGGGATTCGACTTCCGTGCTCCGACCACTCAAGGATCGCGCCGAGCAAGTCCTGAAGGATTTGGAGGACCGCAAGACGACCGGTCTCGCGGCAATGGATCTGCTTGCCGATATTGCCAGGGAAAAGGACGCGGCCGCCAAAGCGGCGAAGGAAAGCGGACTCTCGCCACGGGCCTTCGGCGTGTATTGGACACTCAGGAACGATCCGGACTTCGGAGCAACCGGCCTTGCAGACATGGACCTAGCAAAGGAAACCGAAGATCTTCTTTCGCGTTTTCCCAATGCCGCGGTCAATTCCGACGAGCAACGGCGGCTGCGCATGGTTCTCTATCGACTGCTCCTGCGACTGGATAAGGATGAACGGAGCCGCGTTGTGAAGCTCATCCTCTCGATTCTTCTGGACGAAGACACCGATGCAGGCGCGTGACAAACGGCGCGAGGCCATTCGCACCCGCGTCGAGTACTGGGCACGGCGACTGAACGTCCGACCTCGACTGGTCCGGGTTCAGCACATGACGCAGAAATGGGGCTCGTGTTCCACGTCGGGCACCGTGACTCTGGCATACGACCTAGCCGACAGGGAATTGAGCTTCCAGAATTTCGTCATTGCACACGAATTGCTCCACCTGCGCGTGCCCAACCACGGCAAACTCTTCAAGGCATTGATGACGGCCCACGTGCCCGGTTGGAAAAAGCACGATGTCACCAGGCAGTAGCCTTCGGCAATGGAGTAACTCACAGTATAAACCGGAAAGCAATACGCTTCACCAATGGTGCAACCGTATGGAAAAACCAGAGAGATCAATAAATATTTGAGGGAACCATGAAAGTGAAATACGACCAGGAAGTCGACGTCCTGACCATTCAACTGAGCAATGCTCCTGTTGAGGAAAGCGACCAAGACAAATCCGGGGTTATTTTCGATTATGACAGGGATGGCAACATCGTCGGACTTGAAATCCTAAGTGCCTCTAAGCGGATAGAAAATCCTCGAACATTGGAATTTACGGTAGTTTAGTTCACTTGTTGTGTGACATGCCCCATGTCGAGCCAGCTTGAATCTGCGGCCATCTTTTAAAGCCCCAATGGACAACTTTCTTTCACGCTGGAGTCCGCGTCGATGGTACGGGGAACTCCGGCACGTCTGGCAGGATACTCGTCTGTTGGTTTTATCCGCGCAGATTGCGGCCATTTATGCGGCCGTGCTCATTCCGTTCAAGGTGGGGATTCCGATCATCCCGGGCTTTGTGGAGTTAAGACCGGCCAATGTGATTCCCATCGTCAGTTCGCTGCTCTTTGGTCCGGCCGCGGCGTGGGGGGCGGGGATCGGCAACGTGATCGGGGATTGCTTCGGCACGCTGGGGCCGGCCAGTCTCTTCGGGTTCCTGGGAAATTTTCTCTATGGGTACGTGCCCTATCTGTTGTGGGGAAATCTGGGGTGGTTGTCGTCGGGGCGGGAACCCACGGTGCGTTCCTGGTGGCAAGGCGCAGAATTTGTGTTCGTTTGCGCCTGTGCGTCCATGGTGTGTGCCGCCACGATCGGGTGGGGCGTGGAACTGTTGGGCCTGCTCCCGTTTTGGCTGTTGTTTCCGGCTATCTTTTTGAACAACCTCGTGATGGCGACGTTGCTCGGTCCGCCGCTGTTGTTGTTTCTCTATCCGCGGGTCAAGCAATGGAACTTGTATTACCGTGACTTGGCTCTCGTGGGAGTACCCGGAAAGAGGCAAGACCGCTCCGGCGATGATCTCGTCTCCGTGCCTTCATCACAGTCGACTATCGCCGAGTCCGTGGCCGTCTCCATTCAGGACGTGACGTTTCGCCCGATTCATGCGGAGCAGCCCGTGCTCAAACACGTGTCCCTCGTCGTCCCGCGTGGAGAATTGGTCGTGCTGATGGGGCGGAGCGGATCCGGGAAGTCCTCATTGTGTTATGCCTTGAACGGGCTGGTGCCGCAATTTATCCGGGGCGACTGGGCCGGTACGGTGACGGTACACGGACAACCCACGACTCAATCCCCGGTATGGCAACAGGCGAACCGCGTCGGTATGGTATTTCAGGATTTCGAAACCCAACTGGTTTCGACCAACGTGGAGGCGGAGCTTCGATGCGCCCTGGAAGCGCAGGGGGGGACGCACGACTTCGCCGATGAAGAGTCATTCCGGGAACACGTGCGACGCCTTCTCGATATGGCTGGATTATCGGGTCTGGAACGGCGTGATCCCTTTTCCTTGTCGGGCGGGCAACGACAGCGCCTGGTCATGGCATCGGTCCTGGTCCGGGAACCGCAGGTGATCGTCATGGACCAACCTCTGACCGATCTCGATCCTGCGGGCAGACGGCAGTTTCTCCGGCTCCTGGAAGAATTGAAAGCCAAAGGGATCACCATCATGATCGCCGGGCATGGGATCGAAGACCTGATGGAAGCGGATCGAGTGTGCGTGCTGGACGCAGGAGAAATGGTGTGGCAGGGCACCCCTCGCGAACTGCTCGGTCAGCCCGAGCTGGCCGAACGATACGGTGTGGCCCCATATCCGTTGGCAACATGTTTTCAGGAACAAGGGGTTGCCGACTTACCGACAACGGTTGAAGAAGCCTGGCAATTGGCCGATACCCTCAACCTGAACATCGTCGCGCCGCAGTTGCACGAGCAGGATTCAGGCTTTGCCCGTTCCGAGCCTCCGGCAACCGTGTTGGAACTCAGTAACGTGTCGGCGCACTATCAGCCGGACGTTCCAGCACTCTCCCGGGTGTCCGTGTCGTTTCAGGCCGGGGAATTCGTGGCGATACTGGGGCAGAATGGGTCGGGCAAAAGTACGCTTGCGAAATTATGCAACGGTCTCCTGTTGCCGTCGGAAGGCCGCGTCCTGGTACTCGGAAAGGATACGCAACAAACCGGGGTTTTGTCGTCCCTCGTCGGATACGTCTTTCAAAATCCCGACCATCAGATTTTTGCGGAAACCGTACGCAAGGAAGTCGCCTTCGGCGCGGAGAATGCGGGATGTTCACCCGATGAATGCGATGCCCGGGTCACCGAAGCGCTGCAGGCGGTCGGGTTGACCGGGGCTGAAGAGTGCGATCCGTTTTCTCTGACGAAAGGCGAGCGCCAGCGCGTGGCGGTCGCATCCATTCTTGCCGCCAAGCCTCAAGTCCTGATTGTGGATGAGCCCACCACCGGGCTCGACGCGGAGGAATCGGCGCGCATGATGAACATGATGCGCACGTTGAACCAACAAGGCCATACCGTCATCGTGATTACGCACGACATGGGGATCGTCGCCAACTATGCGACGCGATGCGTGCTGATGCGGGACGGCGCCATATTGGCGGATGGGCCGACGCGGGAGATTTTCTCGGACCCCGAACTCATCCGGTCGGCGGCGTTGGACTTGCCGGCCCTGACCCGGTTCGCTCAGCGGTGGGGCGTGACGCTGCTGGCGATCGAGGAAGTGCGGAAGGCTTGGCGCGCGTCATGAACCTGTCATTGTACGTGGACGCCCGGACGTGGCTGCACCGGCTCGACGGCCGGACGAAAATTCTCTGCCTGCTCGGGCTTTTTTCCTTGACCCTGATTTTTTCGGATCCGGCGTACTTGTTGGGACTCTGCGCCGGCGTCCTGGCCTTGGTCCTCTGGGCGCAAAGTCTCCACAATCTCAAGAAGATCTGGATTTTGTTGGCGTTGTTATTCGTGTACAGCATGGCACTCTGGCCCTTCTTCGTGGAGGGGACCACCCCGTTGTTCACGATTGGCGGGCTGACCGTCATGCAGGAAGGCGTGCTGCATGGGATGGGCATGGGCTTGCGGCTGAATGCCATGCTCATCAGCGGAATCGTGCTCTTGTCGACCACGGCCATTGAAGAGCTTGGCGAGTCCTCGAATCGATTGGGCGTGCCTCGCCCCCTGGGCTTTTCGTTGTCGCTCGCTTTCCGATGGGTGCCCACGCTGCTCGGCTCGATCGGGGCCGTGATTCAGGCCCAGCGGTCGAGAGGGTTGGACGTGCACTCGAAGGGCGTGCTCGGAAAGATCCGCCGGTACCCTCCGTTGATCGTGCCGTTAATCGGGCATACCCTGCGCCAGACCAATCTGCTGGCCATGGCCCTGGAGTCCAAGGGCTTCGGGGCCGGACAGGTTCAACGTCCCTTGTTTGTTTCGAGAATGCACGGGGCCGATTTCGCGGCGCTCGCGGTGATTGCCCTCCTGGTGTTGGGAAGTGTCTGGATGAGGTTCAACGGGTATGGTACTATTTGAACGGAAACGGTGACGTGCAGTAGGCTCGCACGTCCAACTTGCGGCGTTTAGCAGGAAAGGTGGTGGCGGGATGAAAGGGTCTGTGGCTGTTGGGAAATTTTTGGTTGTCGTTTGTGTCCTCCTGGTGGTCCAGGGGCAATTACTCCTCGCGCAGGAGGGAGCTTCAACACAACCCACCAAGACCATCGTGGCCGACCTGCTGGACGTGGACCGGGACTTCTACATCGTGCGAGGCGAACGGGGCGAGATTCAAATCGAAGCCACGCACAAGACCGAGATCACGGAAGAATTCGGATACGGGGATCGCATCAAGGCCCTGGTGCTCATGAACAATAAGGCGTTGAAAATCGAGCGCGCCGGGCCCGATGACGTGGCGGGGGTGACGGAAAATGCGTCGGTCGCCGCGCAAACCCCCGAAGCCCAACAAGGCGGCAAGGAGGAAGCCCCTGCGACGCCGCCGAAACCCAAGCAACCGGAATCCAAGACCATCGTGGCCGACCTGCTGGACGTGGACCGGGACTTCTACATCGTGCGAGGCGAACGGGGCGAGATTCAAATCGAAGCCACACACAAGACCGAGATCACGGAAGAATTCGGATACGGGGATCGCATCAAGGCCCTGGTGCTCATGAACAACAAGGCGTTGAAAATCGAGCGCGCCGGGCCCGATGACGTGACGGGGGTGACGGAAAATGTGGCAGCCACGGCGCAAGCGCCCGAACCTCAACAAGCCGCCAAGGGGGAAGCCCCTGCACCGGCCGCGCAGCCCAAGCAACCGGAATCCAAAACCATTGTGGGTGATTTGCTGGACGTGGACCGGGACTTCTACATCGTGCGAGGCGAACGGGGCGAGATTCAAATCGAAGCCACGCACAAGACCGAGATCACGGAAGAATTCGGCTACGGGGACCGGATCAAAGCGAAAGTTCTCATGAACAACAAGGCGTTGAAGATCGAACGCGCCGGGCCGGATGACGAGCCGGGAGTCCACACGGAATGATGAAGCTCCTGAATGCTGTCGTGGAGGCATCTTCGACGGGGTGGAGTCGGGTGTCTCAATGACCTGCCAACGCACCGATAGCCTGATCAACACGATCAGGAGGTATGGCTATCGGACCACCGCTATTCCTTCAATTCCCCTCAATATTCCTTGAAAATCGTTACTTGATGTTTAGATTTTCAAGGAATTTATGGTTGATTGAACGGTTTAAGGCCATCGATGACCTGCCACTGGCGCATCTCTGGAATAAGGAGGGCGCATTCAGGTTGACGTTAGTACGGCAATGCCGTATGTTCTTTATGTGTACACAGTCATCGAAACGCCGGTTTATTCAAAGAAGGCGGAACAGATTCTATCTGAGGAAGAGCGTGACGCTTTTGCCGTATACATATCAAGAAACCCGAAAGCCGGAGTGGTCGTACGCGGTTCGGGCGGTGTCCGCAAAGTGCGGTGGGCACTTGAAGGCGGCGGAAAGAGTAGTGGGGTCCGCGTGATGTATTTTAATCGCTTGGGAAAAGGTGAAATTTGGTTACTAACCTTATATGCCAAAAGCGACCGCTCATCCATACCGCCTGGAGAGTTGCGGCTGCTTAAAGAGGTGATTGACTATGACCGGTAAAACGAAAATGACGACTGAAGGCGCTGAACTGCTTCAAGCCGTCAAACAAATGAAGGCCGGGAAAAAAGGCCGTGTCTATACCCCGGAGCAGTTATTGGCCATTTCCGCCAGACGGTCAGTCAAATTGACTCAGCGGCAGTTTGCTAGACTCCTCAATGTGTCTGTCGATTCGGTCCAGGATTGGGAGCAAGGCCGGCGATCTCCCCGTGGTGCAGCCAAGACCGTGCTCCGAGTCGTCACGTCCTACCCTGAAATCCTGCAAGAGTTATCCCACTGACTGGGCTGTGATCATCAAGCGGTTGGAACCAAATGCCATGTGCCTGCTTCATGAAGTGAACAGGAGAAACTATGGAATACGTTAAGTTCGAAAAACTCTCACTCGAAAAACATCCGGAACTGAACGAGAAGTGGGTGCAGGATCGAATAGCGGAAGACCCAAGTATTCTGAAGCTTGGTGAGGATGTCTATCTCAAAGATAAAGAACGGCGCCAGCCTCGCGCCGGTCGCCTTGATTTATTGCTGCAAAATGCAGAATCAAATGCAGAAGCAGACCGGCGTTATGAAGTAGAAATTCAGCTTGGTGCCACTGATGAAAGTCATATCATAAGAACGATCGAGTATTGGGATATAGAACGAAAACGATATCCTCGGTACGACCATATAGCCGTCATTGTTGCCGAAGAAGTTACGAGCCGGTTTCTTAACGTGGTCAGCCTGTTCAACGGCATGATCCCGCTTATGGCAATCCAAATGAACGCTCTCAGGATCGGAAATCAAGTTGGCTTGGAGTTCACAACGGTTATCGATCAATTGGTACTTGGGGATGAAGATGAAGAAATTCAAGAACCTGCAGATAGAGCATATTGGGAAAGTCGGGCGAGCAAAGAGACTGTCGCAATGGCAGATGAATGTCTTGAATTGGCGAAGCAGTGCGATCATTCGTTGGCATTGAAATACAACAAGGGCTATATCATTGCGGCGAAAAATGGCAGGCCCAGCCGTTTTATCGTGATTATTCCCAAGAAAAATTTTATCCGCTTAAGCCTGAGATTAAAAAACTCTCAGGAAACAACCGAACAGATGGAAAACGCCGGTCTAGACGTAATGGACTATCATCGCAGAACGGGGCGGTATCGCATTCGGCTGAAACCGGGGGAAATTGAAAGAAACAAGGAAATTCTAGTTCAGATAATCAAAGAAGCTTATGAAGAGAATGCCGGGAATTATGAAGGAAATGCTGGAAAGTAAGCGCATAACGAGGCATTCCAGAGACCGAGTTGCTACGAAGCGGCGTTGGAAGTGCCGTTTCTTTACTCGTCCAGATTGGCAATCGAGAATGCTTCCACGTGGTCGGCGGGGACGAACCCGAAAATCTTGGAATAGAAATACAGTTCGTTGTCCAGGACTTGCTTGATGTGCTTGGCCTGTCGAAACCCGTGCTGTTCGCCCTCAAAGGCAATGTAGGCCACGGGAAGTCCTTTCGCTTTCACCGCGTTGAACATGTTCTCCGCCTGGTTCGGCGGGACCACTTTGTCCTCCAATCCCTGAAAGAGAATGAGGGGCGCGGACAGCCTGTCGGTGAAATGAATGGGCGATCGCTGGTCGTAGAGGTCTTTCCGTTCGGGCAGGGGGCCGACGAGCCGGTCCAGGTAGCGCGATTCGAACTTATGAGTATCCCGAACGAGCGCATCGAGGTCCGAGACGCCGTAGTAACTGGACCCCG
Source organism: Nitrospirales bacterium (assembly GCA_965204965.1). Classification (GTDB taxonomy): domain Bacteria; phylum Nitrospirota; class Nitrospiria; order Nitrospirales; family UBA8639; genus Bin75. The sequence continues at coordinate 333,814 of OZ242026.1, forward strand.
CCGTAAAGCAGTCTCGAAACGTCAAGGCGCAGAGCGTGGTAAAGCCCCCTGCGCTTCCCCCCGTGATGGTCACGTGTGACGGATCCACAACATCCCGGTCGATGAGCGCCATCACCGCGCTCACGCAATCATCCACGTCGACAATGCCCCATTGGCCGTTGAGTCGTTCCCGATAGGCCCGGCCGTATCCCGTGCTGCCGCCGTAGTTCACGTCGAGTACGGCAATGCCGCGGCTCGTCCAATATTGAATCATCAAATTGAACGTCGGTGAAGAGGCGCCGGTTGGCCCGCCATGGCTTTTTACCAGGAGTGGAGGACGCTCTTCAGGCGGAGCTTGGAAATCCTCATTGTGTGGGGGGTAATAAAACGCGTGTCCGGTCGAGCCGTCCTCCGTCGGATAGGTGACGGCGGAGGGTATGGACAGATAACGAGGGTCCGGGGAAAAATCCACCGAGCGGCGAAGGACGGTCACGGCCTGCGAACCCGCATCGATCTGAATGACGGACGTGGGGTCGGTAGGGGAACTGGCCGTACAGATGATTCGGGATCGATGCACGTGGACGTCGTCGAAGGTCGTGTACGGAAGATCGAATCGTTCCAGCGAACGTTGTGCCGTGTTCAAACGACCCAGATGCCAGAAACCGTTTTGCGTGTAGGCGCAGATCACGCGGTCAGGGGATTCGAATGCATAGAGGCGTTGGCCGAACACCCATTGCGGTTCGCCGAACTCGGCTTCCATGGGATAGAGCGCGGTCACGTGTTCGTTGTCCAGGCGATACAGGTTCCACCACCCGGATTGGTCCGAGACGAAGTGCAAGCGACCGTCCGGCGACCATTCCGGTTGAAAGATGGAAACGCCGGTTCCTCCGGCCACGCATCGCGGCATCCGGATTGCGCCGTCCTGCCCGAGATCGGCGACCCAGAGTTCCGTGCCGTCCCATGGCATATTGGGATGGTTCCAGGTCAGCCAGGCCAACTGCTGTCCATCCGGGCTCAGGCGCGGCGAGGCATAAAAATCATTGCCCGCAACCAGGATGTCGCCGGACGTATCACCGGAGCCGTTGTCGAGAGAAATACCGACGATAGAGTTCTGCGGCTCCTGGTCTGAGAGGGTGTGATCTTCGCGAATAGACAGGAGCCGCCGGCGTTGGTGATCCATGATGCCATCGGCATAGCACATGGGCGCGTCCGCGGTGACGGGTTCGGGCGCTTCGCCGGAGCGTTGTCGATACAGCCGCTGATCGGAAAAATTGGAAAAATACACAACGCCGTCCGCGACGCAATACGCCCCGCCTCCGTATTCATGGACGCGAGTGCGAACGTTCAACGGAGCAGGAGTCAGGGCGTGCAGGGTACCATCAGCGTCCCTTTGGACAATCGTGTTTCTCCCGCCTTCCTTGGGACGGCTTTCGACCCAGAACACCCGGTCTCCATCGAGAGCGATTTGTCCGAGCCTGATGGATTCTGAAACAATCCGGTCCGAAGTCAGGGGAGATTTCCATGACCCGTACGGCGCGATGAGCGGATTCGGCATAATGGACAAATGTTAACCAATTCGCTGCCAGAATCAAGGGCTGACCACAAGAGAAAAACCAGGAAAGAGAGGTCAGCTTTTTCCTCCCCTTTGTAAGGGGAGGATAGGAGGGGTAGAGGAAACCATCCATGGCGCCCCAAGCGATTCGCCATCCAGGGCAGAGCCTCTACCTCCCCTTGCCCCTCCTTACAAAGGAGGGGAACGAGGCCCAAAAGGAAGTGGTAGACATTGTCAACGAATATTTGCCCGATCGTATGCGAACGCATGGATTCACACAGCATAACCGGGAAGAAAAAAGGAAGTGGAAGGGGGAAACTTGCCGCGTAGGGCTAGACTTGAACGGGGGTGCAGTGTTGCGCGTGTTCGATTGAGGCAATGGTGACCAAGTCACTGATATTGTCCAGGCAACGCCCGCAACAATCATCTTCGTCGTCGATTCCCAGGGTGGCGGCCAGTTGCTTCGGGCAGGTCACGCCGGCGCGACCGAGGTCCTCGACGTCCGATTCTTTAATGCCTTTACAAACACAAATGTACATGACAGTCACCGAATGCGATATTGATTTCCGTTATCATCTTCTCGCATTCTAAGCGAGTCGCCGGCAGGTTGTCAAGCTTTTTTGTTGGTGGCTTGTTTTAATTGACAACGTAGGACGTCGATATGATATTGATTCGTGACGTCATACGTCAATATATGTCAGAATAGAAGATGATAAAGGGTTTTAAATGTAAGAAAACAGAGCGCTTGTTCAAGGGTGAACGGGTTCCTGCTTTCTCCGGTTTTTCCAGGCAAGCCGATAAGCGGCTAAGGATACTGGATGCCTCTGAAACACTGAAAGCCTTACAAGCCCTGCCGAGTAATCACTTTGAGGCGTTATCCGGTGATAGAGCGGGACAATACAGCATACGCGTGAATCGACAATGGCGCATATGTTTTACGTGGGACGAAGGTACCCATAATGTGGAAATCACAGATTACCACTAGATGACTGAAGTGCAGGACGGAGGTGACGATCATGGCTAGAGAGCCAATCCATCCGGGCGAGTTTCTGGCAGATGAGTTGCAGGAAATTGAAGTGACGGCGACTGAGTTATCACGCCAGATCGGCGTGCCGCCTAATCGTATATCGCAGATCGTTCGTTGCAAGCGTGATATCACAGCCGACACCGCTTTGCGCCTTGGTCAGTTTTTCGGGACGGGGCCGGAGCTGTGGTTAAACCTTCAAAAGGCTTACGATCTGGACAAGGCCAAAGCAGCACTCGGAACAACAATTCGCAGAATACATCGCTGGCAACCCGAAGGACAGATCGCGGGATAATCCTGCAACCGATGGACCAATCTTCCTTTCCACAAGCTCTTCAAGAGCAACTGGCCGTCCGGCTGGGTCCCGACAGGGCGCACAAAGTCGCCATGGCGCTTTTTGAGTCGGGCGGGGCCGGCCACGTTTCCGAATTATTGAACGAACTCCACGAGCGTTCTGCCAAACTCGCGGGACAGGCCGTGGAGGCGTTTCCCGAGATGGTGGAACGGTGCGGTCCCGAGCCGGTCGTCTCGTGGCTGGACGTGGCCGTGACCTTGGCCGGGTTGTCGGGGGCGATCACTTTGAAATACCTGAAAGAGAGCCCGCGTCTTTTGGGGGTCCTGGATTCCCTTGCGCTGCGTCAGGCCGTGCTCGAGACGACGCTGGAACTCGCCGACAACGACTCGGAGTTCGCCGCCAACTGCGCGTTTGAATTCTTTCGCAAGGCGCCGGAATTGTTGCTCGGGGATTCGCAAACCGACCTGACCCAATGGGCCGGGATCGGCCGGGAACTCACGGATTGGAATGACGTGTTGGGCATTGAATTCATCCGGGAATGTCCGAGGGTGGCGGAAGTGCTGGCGCTGGAAGACGTGCGGCCCTGGGTGGCCTTCGGTATGAAACTGATTACGCAGAACAGTTTGGGAAAACCCGATTACGTGGGGATTCTTGAATTCTTTCGGACGAGTCCGGGCCTGCTCGGAGAGATCCCCGATGCGGACCTGCATCCGCACATCGTGAGCGTGGGCTCGACCCTGGCGGATCAGTCGCCTGAAACGGCTCTGACCTTTTTGGCTGAAGCGCCGGGTCTGACGGCGTCCCTGCCGTCGATGGACCGGCGCATGAAAGTCCTCCAATACGGAGGGCTGCTGGCCGAACGGGATGCCGGCGTGACCATGGAGTATTTTCGCCGGACGCCGGAGGTGATTCGTCTGTGTGAGGGTGCGCAAGGCCGCGAGGAGGCTTTCGAAACGTGGTTCCGTGGCGGCATGGAAGTGTTGGACTACAGCGCGGAGGGCGCGCGTGCGTATTTTGCCCTGGAAACCTCGAAGGCGCTGAGCGCGATCGAACAGGCGACCAATAATGTCCCCCTTCGACAGGTGGCGCGCTCGCTGAAACTGCTCGGCCACATGATCTGCGGCCAACCCGTGCAGATTGAATCCCTGGCCGACTCGACCCAGCGGCCGCGTCTGGAGATGAATGCCCAAGGCCCCACGGTGTATCTGCCGTCGCTCATGAACCGGTTTTCGTCAAAGGATCAGAATGTCCGCGGCTATACGGTCACGTTGGCGCATGAAGTCGGACACGTGGAGTTCGGAACGTATCGAATCGATCTGCCGTTTCTTTGGATCTTGGCGCAACGGGTGGCGGGTCGCTATGGACTCGATGCGGACGTTTCGGCTATTGACAGCTTGACGGACTTCTTTGACCTCTATCCGCAAAAAGGGGTGATCCGTGACCTGTGGACCATTCTGGAAGACGCCCGCGTGGAATTCTTGTTGCAGCAGGAATATCCGGGATTGCGCAATGATTTGGCCGCCGTGTCCCGGGCCGCCGTGCAGACCCGGTCCCTACTCCATGGCATGACGGCCAGGGAGATGGTCTTGGACCAGTTGTTGCTCCGGTTTACCCAGGGAGCGGACAACCCGCGGGTTCAGGACAACCTTCAGCAAGTCGTGGATCGATGCTGGGATGTGGCGCGGACGATTCGGGATCCTGACGCGACGAACGAGCAGTCCATCGAGTTGGCCGACGGGATCTATCAGGTGTTGGACGAGATGATCGGTCATCTGGAGGCCGTGGTTCCGCATGACGCGGATTCGACTGCCGAGGAGGAGGAGTTGGGCGCGGGACCTCGTGCCGCGGAAGAAACAGCGGGCGGTTATCGAGGCATTACGAATTGGGTTTATCGGGGAGAAATGAATCCTGATTTTGTTCGTGGAGAATCCACGGAATCGGACGAAGGCGAGGACGACGAGGAACAGCCGGCACCGGAGTTGGAAAATGCGGGCGCGCCTTCTCTCTCTCAAGAACGTCGAACCGAAGAGCCGGACACACGGGAAGCCCGGCAGGACGACGCCGGCGAATCGGTGTCGCAGCGCTCCGTCCTGGACGACTATTTCCACGTGAAAGGGGCGGGCGATGGACTGTTGCCCGTGCGGTCCGGTCAGGAACAGGCGTACGTGTATCCGGAATGGGACGGCGGGATTCAGGATTACAGGCTCAAATGGTGCCGGGTGGTGGAGCGTCCCGGCGAGGAAGGTACTCAGGATTTTGCACAACGGATTCTGGAACAACATGCCCCGGCTATCCGCGTCCTGCGACGTTATTTTGAAACCATGCGGCCCACGGGTTTGCAGCGAGTCCACGGCTATGACCACGGCGAACACCTGGACCTGGATGCCGCGATTCGCCACGTGGCGGAACGGCGGGCGGGCATCGATCCCTCAGACCGGATCTATGACCGGCGGGACAAACGGGAACGTCAGGTCGCCGTGGCGTTCTTGGTGGACATGAGCGGCTCCACGGGCCGGCAATTGGAAACGGGACAGCGTCGGGTGATCGACGTGGAGAAGGAAGGCCTGGTGCTGCTCACCGAGGCCCTTGAGGCCATCGGGGACCAATACGCGTTATACGGATTTTCCGGCCAGGGCCGGCATCAGGTGGATTTCATGGTCTTGAAGGATTTCAACGACACCCGGCGCTATCAGATCGGCCGGCGCATTGCGGCCATGATGCCGTTGCAGCAAAACCGTGACGGGACTGCGATACGGCATGCCGTCCAAAAGCTGCTGCGCTGTCCGGCCCGGCACCGGTTGCTCATTCTGTTGAGCGACGGGCGTCCCCTTGACGGAGAGTACGGAGAAGAATATGCCTTGGAGGATACCCGCATGGCCCTTCGGGAGGCGCGGCAGCAGGGGATCAGTCCCTTTTGCCTGACCATCGACCAACAGGCAAGCGGCTATCTCAAACGCATGTACGGCGACGTTCAATACCTGGTCCTGGATGACATCCTGACCTTGCCTGAACGGTTGCCGCGCGTGTATCAACGGTTGACGGGAAGGTCGTGACGTGTGTCTTTCTCCCTCTCCCTATGGGAGAGGGCCGGGGTGAGGGGGCCTGCCGTGCTCTTGCCTTTCTCTTTCTGTCATCCCCGACTTGATCGGGGATCCAGTGTCTTTGCATTTTTTCTCCCTCTCCCCTGGAGGGAGAGGGTTGGGGTGAGGGGGGCAATGTTCAACGAACGAATTGATATTGATTTGATTGCGGATAACACCACGCAATGAGCGACGAATCCCAAGAACGAACGGTTCCGCCGTGGTTGTACAAGCTGTTTACCGGGCATCAGTATCCGTACGTCCGGCGCTTGGCCAAGTTCGAGAAAAAGGACCGGAAGCGCGGCGAGATGAGTTCCGAGCCGTCACGCGAAGAGATTGATGCAAAATTCTGGGAAGTGTATCCTCGATCATCCGCCAAAATATTGCAGGAAGTGAAGCAGGGGATGATCGTGAGCTTCACGGAATTGGGGGCCTATCCACCCGGCGGCTACCAGGAATTGGTGGACACGCCGGAAGACTTCCTGGCGCGGGAATACGGCAGAAAAAAGATCAAGGTGAATTTTTACGACGGAGACAATTTCGTCTGCACCATCAATTTCAAAGTCGGAGGGTGGGCCAGTCACGATGATGACGACTAGGGACCGGAACACCCGCAGGCAGCGTCCTCACGGGATCGGGACGTTCATGGTTTGTCTATGAATGGAAACAATCATCTAACGTCAGGTGCGTCATGAGTCGACAGAAAATCACGATCGTCGGGGCGGGCAACGTCGGAGGATCCGTTGCGCAGAGGCTGGCCGAAAAGAGCGGGTACGATATCGTCCTCGTGGACATCGTTGAAGGCCTGCCCCAGGGCAAGGCCCTGGATTTGGCGCAAGCCGGCGCGGTGTGCGGCTATGACTCGCCGATTCGTGGGAGCAACCGGTATGACGATACCACGGAATCCGACGTGGTGGTGGTGACGTCCGGGATTGCCCGGAAACCCGGCATGAGCCGGTCCGAATTACTGGAAACCAACACCAACATCGTGCGATCCGTGGTGCAGGAAGTGGCCACCCGCTCGCCCGAGGCCGTATTGGTGATCGTGGCCAATCCGTTGGACGCCATGACCTACGTGGCCTTTCGGGTGAGCGGATTTCCAAAAGAGCGCGTCGTGGGTATGGCCGGGATCCTGGATTCCGCCCGATTCTGCACGTTCATCGCCCAGGAGTTGAACGTCTCGGTCCACAACGTTCATGCCATGGTGCTGGGAGGGCACGGAGACGCAATGGTGCCGCTGATTCGGTACACGACGGTGGCCGGTCGCCCCGTGGATCAATGGATGTCGAAAGAGCGGCTTGATGCCCTGGTGAAACGAACGCGCGGCGGCGGCGGGGAAATCGTCGGTCTCCTCAAGACGGGGAGCGCGTACTACGCACCCGCGGCGTCCGTGGTCGAAATGGTCGAGGCCATTATCCGTGACGAACACAAGGTGCTGCCCTGTGCCGCGCTGTGCGACGGCGAGTACGGCCTGAAAGGGACGTTCATGGGCGTGCCGATCCGGTTAGGGAAAACCGGCGTCGAAGAAATTCTGGAATTTGACCTGACCCCCGACGAAAAAGCCGCGTTCGAAGTCTCGGCCCAAGGCGTCAGGGAACTCTGCGAAGAAGTCGATAAAATCCTCGGCTTGTAATTACCTGCACCTACCTACCGCAATGGCAGCATCGAGTGACTGCCATGCGAAGCGCTGTCCCTTGTCAATATTTCTGAATCATGTATCCGGGCGCTCACGCCAGCGCGAGGCATCAGCCAGTTCCTGCGCATGACGTTTCTGTTCTTCCCGATCTTCGCCCGCGAGTTCAGGCAGGATAATGTCCGCGTGATAGGGATTGTTAGGTTCTAGCAGTGGGCTGGCAATGACGCGTCGCCCATTGTGGCCAGCCTTTTCAGCGGCAACGACGGTCCATCCGTAGAACGTAGCCCCACGAGCAGCCGCCGTCTCATCAGCGATGACCGTCGCTTTGTTATCCAATACGGCAAAAGTGAGCCGATCGACGGAAATCTCCGTCTTGCCTTCCTGCACCAGAAAGACATGGAGAGGAACCCTTGTGCGTTGTGCCCGTTGCGCTTGTTTTCTTGAAAAAATGCCTCGCCCGAGTTCTTCCTCCGGTGCAATGGTAGCAGGGATTGTCACGGAGAGAGACTGCTTTAGCGTTTCAGATCGCCCAAGGCTTCATGCACGAAACCGTCAGGAAGCGTCTCGGTGGTGGAATATCGGGCACGGCGATGGTGGCCGTTCAGATTGACCAGGCACAGCGCCCCCCCTTCCGAATCGCACAGCAGAATAACTGACCGCCCTTGCCCATCAGGCGCATCGATGGCAATCTCGCCATCCGGCGTGGGATAGACCTCGAAACGACGAGGGGAAATTCCATACACCGCTTTCAGCAGCCGCTCTGCGTTTTTCAATGCAATCTCGGAAGGCTCCGGAAATCCTTCGTCACGCGCCTCGTCGCTCGCTTCATGAAGATCGCGCAAAGCGTCGTTCAGTTCGGAAATGTCGGCTTCATTCTTTAACGGCATCAAATAATTCCTTGGTTTTTTCAGCCTTACCGTATTCTCCATTATAAAGGCTTAGCGTCCTGATTGCACCGTTTTCCAACCCCTGTTAGATTAAGGCAATATTCTTGATCTCCAGCCGCTATTGTTGGGTGTCAGGACTACGTGTGTGCTATAGACCTACGAAAATTTTTCAGCTAGTACCTTTTCCGTTTGTTTTCGTGGGGAGCAGACCATCCCCAAAAATCTATATGATTTCAATGAGAGCAGAATTATGAAACAAGCAACGGTCGTGTTGGTCCTGTTCGGAATCTTGATGACGGGAAGTCTCGGTGCTTGGGCGGCCAGCGGAAACCCGTTCGGGTTTGAGACGGATACCCATCCCTTGGAATATGAATATTGTAAAAGAGTCAGAGATCGTAAAAGTTCTGGTCTAAGAGGTCATGGATATGTGTGCAGTTCTGCTCCAAGACCGCACCCTGACTTTCATGACTACGTATTAGAATTTGTTGAAGATGTTGGTCTCTGTCGTATTTTTGCAAACAGTAATTATTTTCCCTGGGACGAGGAGTTCTTGAAGTTTGAGATTGTCAAAGATCAGGTCACTAAAAAGTATGGCCCATACACTTCTAAATCGGGGACGGATTATCAACGTGTTTATCATTGGTCTGCGGATGAAAGTTTTGAAGGCGTTGGTGATGTAACAGCCCTTAGACTCTCGGCTTACTACGAAAGCAAGGCATTAGCATTCATTATGACTTTCGGGCTACGAACAAGCCAGTGCAAAAAAGCAATTGATGACCAAGCGGATCGCGCATTTTAAGATTGAAGATTAACTGTCCGCTGAATTGGTAGCCCCGTGCTTTGGGCCATCCCCGACACGAGCCCGGATCCTATCCTTGAGTTGTTTGCGCAAGTCTTCTTGAGTTTCCCAAAGGATGTGGTGATATTGACGGGTATCAAAGTTGAGTTCTTTCTCCAGACCTTTCCGGCATGAATATATGACCTCAAGTCCAAGACCATAAGCAAATCCGGCTTCGTAATACACGCCCCCACGAACACCTGTCTTCTTATCATGCGTGAAATCAGCCACCACGAAGCGGGAGCGGCGAATTTCGGCAATAATCTCATCGTCAATCTTGTTCACGTCCGGCTTCTTGTCGATCCGCAAGGGCGTGTATCCGCACTCTTCGACTGCTTTTTTGATGCCTTCTTCATACGCCGAATTCATTGAGTCATCAAACCACATGGCGACAAAGCATTGGGACGAGTCACGTTGTGCAGCTTGTTTCGCGATATGGGCATATCCTTCGACTGCGATTACAAAATCACCAGGGCTGTGACTGTCCTCCAGCCAACCTCTGTTTCTTAAGTAATTGACAAAAAATGTGAGTTCAGATGAAATAACTGATTCTGTCTGCGCGAATGCTTCCAGATCGTTTTCAATGCCGTAAAAATCAAGAAAATCTCCAACCTGATGGGGTCTGTCGACCAAATATCGAAGGAGTCTCTCGGCTCGTACATACACGGGAAGAGGCTCTTCATTTTTGGCTCTCTTAACGAGGTCAGGCGTGACCCACGGCGCATGATCACCTGCTCTCCGCAGGTCAATGAGAATGGTGGTTAGCTTGGCCTTGTCTGTCGCATCTAAACAAAGGACTTCATTATAGCCTTCGGGAGTGATTTTGTAATCGCCGCCAGTCCGTGGAGAACGCATGACAGGGAATTTGTCTTTGTCGCTAAGAGGTAAGATGCGCGTCGCTGGTGTTCCCCATATGGGACAGTCAATATCTCGGGATTCCATCTCTTGAGCCTTCCTTCCTATTGGTGTCAATACCTGATTCCGCACGTTCACTGTACGGGCCTCTTCCCTTCCTCTACCAGATAGGGCTTAACGAACAAATGTCAACTTGAACCGCTGTCTTAGACAAAGATGGAAAGGCTGTCGCGCTCGACATAGATCAGCATAAATGTTAGAAAGTATCTGAACAGGTATTCTGTACTGCTCTGTCCAAACAAACATAAGAAGGGGTGATATATGAAAACTGAGGAAGTCATTCGGGAGTTTGACAAGAAAATACCAGGTGGCTCGAAGCGTCATGTGCTATGGGTGGAGAAGAATGGTCCTGAGTTGCTCGCTACGGAACTGGAAAAACGCTTGCCGGAGGGAACGCCTGTTGACCGAGGTCGGCTGAAGTCTGTGTATGAGTTTGAGGTCAGTGGTCAACTCCTCACCGTTGGCAACGATGAATTTTTTGCCGTCGCCGTGAAACGAAACATACCGCCGTATGATTTGTCGGAGATTGTTGTTCAAGAAGCCGAAGCGATCCTGAATTCTACGACCTTTTTACGTGACGTGGCGCATGAGGCTTTTCTGATGGCACGGTTACGATCAGGTTTGCCTCATGGAAAGGCCCTAGGGTTGGTCTAGGGAATATGGCGTTGAGTAGAGTACTGGCTATGAGCAGGTCGAAGAAAGTAATTGTAGTCATAATGCTGCTTGTTCCAGCACTATTCAGGATTGAACCTGCATTCGCTGAAGTTGACAGCAAGCTTGAAGCAGAGATGGAACAAGAGCAGCAACATTTTGACTTATTTGTGAATTGCAAGCCTGTGGTTTTGATCGTTGAAGATCTGTCTAAAGCTGCACAGAAGATCCGAATAACAAAAAAAGACATTCGCATGGCAGTAGAATCCCGTTTAAGGTCTGCTCGCATCTATGGTTTTGAACGAATGAGCCCGCTGTTGGGTGTTTCAGTAAATATTGTTGGACGGGCGTTTCATGTTGAAATTGAATTGGCTAAGTACGTCCATGACTCTATTTCACAATCAGATGGTTTTGCCACTACGTGGAGCAGAGGCACAACGGGTATATCTGGTCGAGATAGCGGGTTTATTTTGTCTACGGTCGCTATGATCATGGATGAATTTATTGTTGAATATTTGCGGGAAAATGAAAAAGCCTGTGAACAAGAATAGAAAACTTTAAGGTATTTTTTCATTGAAGAAAGCTTGTGACTCAATGTTGTATCAGAGCGTGTCGATATTGAAATTATTGATATAAATCAATATGTTATAGTCATAAACATTTCCAGTTTGGGAACTCACAAAGTTCCCCGTCATTACAGCAGCTTTTCAGCCAACACCTTCTCAGTCTGTTTCCTGCGGTACTCTACCAGGTTTTTCTTGACGGCCGAATCTTCGAGGGCCAGGATCGCGGCGGCGAACAAGGCGGCGTTGGCCGAGCCGGCTTCACCGATGGCCAGGGTGGCGACCGGAATGCCTTTGGGCATTTGGACAATGGACAGCAGGGAATCGAGGCCTTGGAGCGCTTTCGATTGCATGGGTACGCCGAGAACCGGCAGGGTCGTTTTCGCCGCAATCACGCCGGGCAGGTGCGCCGCCCCGCCGGCGCCCGCGATGATGACGCGGAGTCCTCGTGACTCGGCCTGGCTCACGTAATCGAATAAGGCATCGGGGGCCCGATGCGCGGAAATCACGCGACATTCATTGGCGATGTCGAGTTGCGTCAGCGTCTCACTGGCCAGTCGCATGACCTCCCAATCGCTTTTACTGCCCATGATAATGCCGACTAATGGTGATCATCGACGTCCACGACAAACAGCGGGACGATTGAGCCTAAAGCTCGAGAGCTTCCCCCAAGTGAAGGCCGCGTCAAGCGTGACGACGTAGCGACATTATGGCTGCCGCGCTGTCAGTAATCATGGGTGATGCCTCCAATCAAAACGAACTTCAATCTCCCGCAGCATGTCAAAAGTATCCTGATAAGTGACGCCGAACTGTCGGCAAACGTTGGGCAGAGGCACTCGTTTCTTTACATCCGGGTTGAATTTCTCTTGGGTAACCACGATTGCGTTATGTACCTTGGCATAAGCGGCAACCCACCCATCGGCTACTCTTGCGAACTCCGCTTTCGCGTCAGGTCGAAATTGGTCATTTCTTCGGATCCAGCCCATCATTTCCGCAAAAGCATCTACGACCGACTGCTCTGCTGATGATATGAAGAGATCGCTTGGTGCATTTTTCACCCACTCAGCCAACTTGTCTGGAGTATCCTGGTTATTTGGCCCTTCCATTAATTCAGCACGAACCCGATCTATACTCAACATGCGTCTCTCTTGGCAATAGTGTGTCAGGCATTCCCAGAAACCGGGGCACAGGTCTTGCGCGTAGTAGCGACGGTGTGCCTCGATGAAGATGTTCGTATCTAACGCAAACAATGTTCGCGCTTGGTTCATCAAAGTAGCATTCCCATCTTTTTCGGCATTCTTTCAAAGGTATCTCCTTTCAGGCCGGTGAGGCTATACGCTTCACGATAGAGCAGTCGACCTTCCTTGACCGCGCGGATGATTGCGGTTCCAAAGCGTGGGCCTATGCGCCATTTCTGGGTGTTCCAAAAATCGCCGCCGCTTGCCTGGTCCTGTTGTCGGCTGTGCCATTCAGTGTCCTGATATTCCTGATAGAACCTGAAGAATTCATCTTGGTCGATTAGGTCGAGATCAAGGGTGCGACGCGCTGCTACAAGAGAACTGACTTTGAAGTGACGAGCAATCGCCTGGTAACGATCGTTCGCTTGTTTGGCGGTATGCCAGAAATTGTTTAAATCGTCCTTCGGTACTAGAAATTCAGCAGCTGTCTGATTGCAGAAACGCTCTGTGGCGTGGGGCGCTGGCTGCAAGTTTTGGAAAATGGATACGCCTGTCTCACCCACAAAGAGATGTGCCAGTTCGTGGGCGAAAGTGAACATCTGCGCTGCCTTGAAGTCAGCGCTGTTTACAAAGATAAGTGGAGCATACTCGTCAACGAGAGCAAAACCTTGAAACTCATCAGGGGCTAGCTTGCGTCGCGTGTTGTTTCCCACGATTCCATTGAAAACCACCAGGACACCGGCATCTTCTGCTTGATCCCGTAGAACCTTAAGCGCATCCGTCCATGTAGACACTTGCGATGCCCAGTCGTAGGACAGTTGCAACGCATCACGCATGGCAGCAGCTATTTGTCGTGGAGGTGCATCAATTCTGTAGGCTCCAACGAAGCCCAGAGGTGCGGTGTCATCTTCAATAAGTTCATCGCGCATCCATGCCTGACGTCGCAGCATGGTCTCCACGGTTTCGAGAAGGTCTGGACTCGGCCGCGGCGGTGTGTCATCGCTTCGGGTCCGGAAATCAGGTATTGGTAAGTGGTCTTCAGGCGGTTCTGTTAGGTACAGAAAGCCCAGAGGGGTATGGGTACGTTGGGCAAGCCTATCTGCCTGGGCAACACTGATCCTACCGGACTGTTCCCACTCCAACACGAGTTCTGGTCTCACCTGCATCTTTTGGGCAAGTTCATCCTGGCTGATGCGCAGTCGCTCTCGCGCCCATCGCAACACGTCAGGCTGCAACGTTATCTTCAAGCTTCGGCTGCTCATGGAGTATGCTCTTTATCTAGGAAACGCATCAGAATATTAGACCATTACCTGGTCGAACTCGTTGGAGTCATCTGGCAGGTTGTCCGTCGCCGCACGCCGCTCAGTTTGCCAGTAACCACAACGGCAATCAAGCGGGGGCGATTCTAGGGATCACCGGATTGGAAAATCGAGGAAACAGGAGAGGGAAAGTAGAAGGGGAAGACGAGTGCCTCCAGACGGGCACATAGGGGAACAGAGACGTGTGAACGGAGAAACGAGGTGTCCTAACGAGGGGACGGAACAGAGGAAAAGTAAGGTCTCTAGGGGCACGAGACTTATTTTGAACGCCGCGTATGGAAAATCAGTAAACCTCGAACCGTCCCGCCATTACAGCAGCTTTTCAGCCAACACCTTCTCCGTCTGTTTCCTGCGGTACTCTACCAGGTTTTTCTTGACGGCCGAATCTTCGAGGGCCAGGATCGCGGCAGCGAATAAGGCGGCGTTGGCTGAACCGGCTTCGCCGATGGCCAGGGTGGCGACGGGGATGCCTTTGGGCATTTGGACGATGGAGAGCAGGGAATCCAGGCCTTGCAGGGCTTTGGATTGCATGGGTACGCCGAGCACCGGCAGGGTCGTCTTCGCCGCGATCACTCCGGGCAGGTGCGCCGCGCCGCCGGCGCCTGCGATGATGACGCGGAGCCCGCGCGACTCGGCCTGGCTCACGTAGTCGAATAAGGCATCGGGGGCCCGATGCGCGGAAATCACGCGACATTCATTGGCAATACCGAGTTGCGTCAGCGTCTCACTGCCTAGCCGCATGACGTCCCAATCGCTTTTACTACCCATGATAATGCCGACTAACGGCGTCTCGTTTGCTGAAGCCACAAGCGTTCCTCCTTAACCGAAATGGGATCCTGAAATTGAAGCGTTCTCGAGAATTCCTTCTTGACGGGACAAAAGTGTACTCACTCGTCATTTCATTTACAATCTCATTCTGTGGTCACGCAAAACGTGAAAAGCGGGCCGTAGCGGCAGATAGCAAAACATAGCAGGACATAGCAAAAGTATAGCAAAAACATAGCAAGGTATAGCAATGTATAGCAAAAACATAACAAAACATAACATAGGCATAGCATGAACATAGCATGGATATAGCAAAACATAACATAAGCATAGCAAGGAATGGCAGGATATAGATAAATATAAATACATATATCACGATAGAGAGGAAAATAGCGTGATCGAGCGTGAAGTGTCATCAATCGCGCTGACTTGAGGATGCAGTTTGTTGAGAACGAACGATCTCCTCGACGGGAAACACATAAGCCGATCGGCGTTATGCGCCGGAGTCTAACTCATTGACGTGCAAAGGGTTTTGGTTCCCGTGCCTAGGAGAACGGCTTGACGGAATCGATTAGAGCCTGTAAATGTTTGCTACTTCGTTCCTCACTCTCCCCTCACCCCAGCCCTCTCCCTCAAGGGGAGAGGGTGTTCGGGAGGGGAACTGAAAGACACTGGATTCCCGATCTGGTCGGAAATGACAGATGGGGAGAGGGGGGTTAGGCGGGGAACGGCCGACGAATGCGTGAACGCATACAATGACAGCCTAGGTGTGTTTCACGGATTGAGGCATTTTGTATGACTGACAAATTTCCACTTCGATTACTGGCGCCGCTCGATGGCGAGCCGTGGGATATTGACGGCTACGTCAAGGCCGGAGGGTATGAGGCGTGGCAACGGGTGGTTCGAGACGCCGATCCCGAGCGGGTGATCGGCGAGTTGAAGCGAGCGAGTCTGCGGGGCCGGGGCGGAGCCGGATTCCCGACGGGCTTGAAATGGGATAAGGTCGTACACCATCGGGAGACGGAACGCTATTTCGTCTGCAACGCCGGCGAGCACGAGCCGGGCACCTTCAAGGACCGGTACCTGGTCGAGCATCACCCGCATCAGTTGATTGAAGGATGTCTGATCGGGGCCTTTACCATCGGCGCGCGAGAGGCCTACATTTATTTGAACGCCGAATTTCTGGCAGCCCGGGCGAGTCTGGAAAAGGCCCTGGAGCAAGCCCGTTCGCGCGGATTCCTCGGTCGAAACGTCCTGGGGTCCGGGGTTGACCTGGAATTGGAGATTTTCGATGGGCATGGCAGTTACGTCGCCGGTGAGGAAACCGCGATGTTGGAGTCCATGCAGGGCCGGCCGGCCCAACCCAAGGAAAAGCCGCCCTTTTACCCCACCGAGTTCGGGCTGCACGGAAAACCGACCCTGGTGAACAACGTCGAAACCTTGTCCCACATCCCGCATGTGCTGCGTCACGGGGCGGAATGGTTTACGGCAGTAGGTGCGGAAAAGAGTCCGGGAACGATGTTGTTTTCGTTGAGCGGGGCCGTGAATCGTCCCGGCGTGTATGAATTGCCGTTGGGGACGCCGTTACGCCATCTGATCGAAGAATGCGGCGGCGGCGTTCCCCATGGCCGGGCGATCAAAGCGATCTTTCCGGGCGGGCCGTCCTTTGCCATGATGGGGCCTGAAGCCTTGGATCTGCCCATGGATTTCGATGCCTTGAAACAGGCCGGGACCGGGTTGGGGTCGGCCGGGGTGATTGTCGTCGATGATGCCACCTGCATGGTGGCACAGACGCTCAAGCTCTCGACGTTTTTCCGGGAAGAGAGTTGCGGGCAATGTCCGCCCTGCCGGATCGGGACCGAGCATCTGGAAGAACTGGTGGCGAAAATCGAGGAGGGGAACGGGACGCGGGAAGATCTGGACAAACTCTTGCAGATTTGCGGCTTCGTCAAAGGCACGGGTTATTGCACGTTGGTGACGGGCGCCGCCGTCCTGGTCCAAAACAGTCTTCGCCTGTTCCGGCACGAATATGAGGAACACGTGGCCAAACGGGCGTGTCCGTTCAAACTTGCCGCCACGGAACCGGCGATGGCCGCGGGATAACGTCCGATGCCGCGTGTCACCTTTATCCATCCTGAAGGCACGAGCGGAGAGGTTCCGGAGAACGTCTCCTTGCTCGACGCCGCTGAGCAGTTGGGGTTTCCGCTCAATCACGATTGCGGGGGGAGCGCCTCGTGCTCGACCTGCCGCGTCGAAGTGATCATGGGCGGGGAGCATTTATCCGAAATAGATTTTGAAGAACAGGACCTGCTCGATCGTGAAGCGTTGACCGAACCCTATCACCGTCTGAGTTGCCAGGCCCTGATCCTGGGAGACGTGGTGGTCCAGGTGCCTGAAGAGAAATGGGCGTCTGCATCTGCCGATCAGCCGGACGCCGCGAATGCCACAGAAAGTTGACCCGTGAGACGGAGCGGAACGGCGATGAACGAAACTATCAGCGTGACCCGTCCATACCGGTTCTGCGCGGCGCATCGGTTGCATACCAATGCCTTGCCCGATGACGTCAATCGAAAAATCTACGACAAGTGCAACAATCCCAATGGACATGGCCACAACTACACCGTGTTCATCACCGTCACCGGCGAATTGGATCCCAAGACCGGCGAGGTGACGGACGTCGAGGCCCTGGACCGATTGGTGAACCGGAAAATCGTGGAACGCTTCGATCACCGTCATTTGAACGACGATCCGGCGTTTCAACAATTCGTGACCACCGGTGAAAATCTCGTCAAATTCATTTGGGATGAGTTGGTGCACCACATCCCAATGGGACGGTTGAAAAAAGTCGGGCTGATTGAAACGCGTGACAATTATTTCGAATATCAGGAGCCCGTGTGACCTGAACCTCAAGCGACCTGAGAAGAGGTCGTTCGATACCCGATGAATAAGCGTCAATCTCCCAAGGCTCCGCCAAAGCCGCGCGCGCGGGCGACGAAGATGTTTTCGGGCTCCGCCCGAAAAGCCGGCGACGGCGAAGCGATACAGCCGCTGATCACGCAACTCCTCAAAGCGCTCGGAGAAGATCCCAATCGCAATGGCTTGGAAAAAACACCCGAGCGTATCGCCAAGGCCCTCGCGTTTTTGACAAAAGGGTACGATCAGGACATCAATGAGATCATCAACGGGGCCCTGTTCCCGCTCGAATACGACGAGATGGTCATTGTCCGCGATATAGATTTTTACAGCTTATGTGAACATCACCTGCTCCCGTTTTTCGGCAAGTGTCACATCGGGTACATCCCGAACAAGCAGGTCGTCGGTCTGAGCAAACTGCCGAGGATTGTCGAAGTGCTGAGCCGGCGGCTTCAAGTGCAGGAACGACTGACGGTGGAGATCGCCGAGACGCTCAAGACGGCGCTGAAACCCTTGGGGGTGGGGGTCGTCATCGAAGCGCAGCACCTGTGCATGATGATGCGCGGCGTCGAAAAACAAAATACCATCGCCGTGACGAGTCATATGCTGGGCGGATTCCGCAAGCAACAACAAACGCGCGAAGAATTTCTGAAGCTCATCGGCCGCTCCGTCTGAGCGTAGTTGGCCTACCTGGGCTTGGCTCTACCTCCCCTTACCCCTCCTTACAAAGGAGGGGAACCAGCAAAGCGGGCGCGTTTTTTCCTCCCCTTTGTAAGGGGAGGGCAGGGTGGGGTAGAGCCGCCCCTACGAATCCGAATTTCCCACCGACGTCAAGAAACTCAGGAGCGCCTCGTTGAAGACGACGGGGTTTTCCATGTTCGAAAGATGCCCGGCCTGGGGGATACGCACGAAGGTTGAGCCTGGAATTTGGTCGGCCATGCTTTCCACTTCCTCGGGCGGTGAGGCGAGGTCCTCGTCGCCGGCCAGCACCAACGTCGGAACGGAAATGGTGCGCAACAGGGGAGTGGAATCCGGCCGCTCTTCCATGGCCATGAGATCGCCCGCGATCCCGGACACCTGGTTGCCGGTGATGATCGTGCGCACGTGCTCCCGCAGGTCCGCGCGGTGTTCACATGCAGCCGGGCTCAACAACTTGGGCAACATGAGTTCGGCGATGGCCGACGCGCCCCGGCGATACGCGATCTGGGCCATGGAAAATCGAGCGTCCCTGGCGTCTGGCGTGTCGGCCGTCGCCCGGGTATCGGCCAACACGAGAGCGTGAAAACGTTCGGGGTGCGTTCGATACAGCGCAAAGAGAATATACCCGCCCATGGACAGGCCCACGAACGTCGCTTTGGCAATGCCCAGGTGTTCCAGCAGGCCGTTGACGTCATCCGCAAACCGGTCCAGGGTATAGCGCCACATCGGCGCATCGGATTCGCCGTGCCCGCGCAGGTCGATCGTGACGACGCGATACCGGTCCGCCAGCCCGGCGACCTGCGGCGCCCACATCGTCCGGTTGAGCGGAAACGCGTGGAGAAAAACAACCGGCGGCCCCTGCCCCTCATCCGAATAGGCCAGGTTGATGTCGTTGATACGTGCTTTCATCTTCTGTCATCCCCGGCGTTTTTCTCCCTCTCCCTGTGGGAGAAGAGGGTTGGGATGAGGGTGGATCCGGGGTTTTTGCTTTTCCCTTTTCTCCTGGTGTCATTCCCGACATTTTTAATCGGGAATCCAGAGTCTTTTCCTTCACCTGGGGCTGTTCTACAACAGAAGTTCAGGCTATTTTCCTACCAGTACATTATTGGGAGTGACCAGGATTAATTGATTGTGCATCAATTGACTGTAAGGGATCTGCTCCAAAGCGATTTTCTCCTCTAGTTCCTGAGAAAAAACCAAGCCAGAATGTAAAGATTATGGCCAAGACCGAGGATATGCCTATTAAGACGACCGATAGCAACTCCAACCAGTCAGAAATTGCAAACAAGATTATACCGATAATGCCAGGAGGGAATATTAACAGCAGCCACCAACCACTCTTGTTCAAATCATGAATTCTTCTGACGGTAACTGCTAGGTCTAGTATGATGCGGGCGATCATGAATACGAATAAGATTATACTGAAGAACGGAGAAACCTGTCCGCCTGCTTCAAGAAGTTGAGAATAGCTTATCGATACATGTGTTGCCGATGCTATAGAGCCAAAAGGTGTCAAAGCAGTACCGATATGGTTTCCAAGAGCCCTGGCGTTCAAGCCGCCAAGGTTAACAACAAGAAGGATGATGAAAATCACCCCCAGCAGCATTTTAATTTGCCAATACTCTGACCTAGATGCTCGCCCTGAGAACGAAGCGTATTTTTTTAATGCTGTTATCATTGTCTCACCAAATCATCCCTCTTTTTTAGAGCCTATACGGTTCACTACGCGTCTGAATAAAAGATCAAGTTGGATTTAGTCCGCTTAATCGAAGGAAGTCCTGAATCGCAGAAAACTTTTTGTTTGAGAGACAATTGTCTTCTAAATCTTGAAGATTGACTTTATATTCTTCCTTTGAATCTAAGGAGAGTTTGGCTCGGTCTCTGTTAAAATCTTCATTCGTAACCCAAAAGCCGACATTCAGGGTTGTTTCCTCAAACGTTCCAAGAAGGAAGACCACACCCCAATCTCTGCCGGTTTTCCTCTTTTCACTCTGCATTCTCTCGACCATTTGTTGTCTCACACCCCAAAATCCTTCATGTTCGGTATGACGATTTTGGGGAGTATATTGGTATATCAGGACAGCAACGCTCACCTCCCCCTTCTTCAAAATGCAGCTATTTCCTGTTCCTTGGGTAATTTCCACACCTTCCTTTTTGAGATCCAATTTGAACTGACCCACCAAACCTTGTTTTTCCCACGTTAGTTCTCTTATATCATCAGGAATCTCGTCGCATAGATCAGCGAAGTTCATAGGTCTCCTCCCGAAACAGGGTGAATAGAGTGTCCAGTTAAGAAGAACTTATTTCCTCGCCATGAAATACATCCAGTACCCGTCATTCCAGCCGACGGTGACATCACGAAATCCGGCACGAAGCAGCCAGCGTTTTTGTGTTTCATAATCGTCAGGGTGATCATAAATGCGATGGTGCTCCGCGAGCCACTTCCACTTTTCTCCATCGGGATAATGGGAATCGACAAAGAGCCTCCACTCTTCACAGAGCGTTGCATATTGATCATGTTGCTTGCTGATCATGAGGTCCGAGCAAGTGAAGAGGCCCCCCGGCTTCAAGGCGTCGAACAGGACCGGGAAGATCCACTGTTTTTCCCCGCTGTCCAGATGGTGCAGGCTGAAACTGGCGGTAATGAGATCGAAACGGCATTGGGGAAAATGATAGTCGCGGAAATACCGTTCGATGCAGGTCACGTTTTTCCCTGCAAATCGTTGCTTGCAGAGGGCCAGCATTTCCGGTGAAGCATCGAGCAGCGTATAGTGGGCATGGGGAAATTTCTTCAGCAGGAGCGCCGTCACGTTGCCGTTGCCGCATCCCAGGTCCAGGACGGCATCCGGCGAGAAGTCATCGGGAAGACAGTCGGAAAAGCATGACAGCAATTTGGGGTAGTGCGGGACGCACTTGGTCATATCCTCCGTATAGTTGCCCGAAAACTGATCGAATTCCGCGGCAATGGAATCTTTCACTTTCATCAGCGATAACTCGATTGGGATAGGGAGATTATCATCGTGCAAATCCATGAGCGGGCAGCATGCCCGTCATTTCATTTGCACCGGTTTCAAAGGACGTTATAGCATGCCAATAATGCGGGCTTCCGGAAAAACGTAATGTCTGACGAGACTTCACTTGACCTGTTCTCTACCGCTCCACGGTCGAATCCTAAGTCAAAACGCACCCCGGCGCAAATGCCGTCCGCGCCTTTGGCCGAACGGCTTCGTCCCCAAACATTTGACGACTTCGTCGGCCAGGACCACGTGCTCGCCGGGCATCAATCACTGCGACAGGCCATTGAACACGACCGGGTTCCGTCGCTGATCCTGTGGGGGCCGCCCGGGTCGGGAAAAACGACCCTGGCCCACATCATCGCTCAAAAGACGAAAGCGGCATTCGTGGCGTTTTCCGCGGTGGTCAGCGGCGTGCCCGAGCTGCGAGGGATCATCAAGGAAGCCGTGCACCGGCGGCGAATCCATGACCAGGCCACGATTCTCTTCGTGGATGAAATTCACCGGTTCAACAAAGCGCAGCAGGACGCCTTCCTGCCTCACGTCGAGAAGGGGGAGATCATCCTCATCGGCGCGACCACGCAAAACCCTTCTTTTGAGGTCATTGCCCCGCTCCTGTCCCGGTCCATGGTCGTGACGCTCAATGCCCTGGATGATGAGGCAATGGGCATGATCCTGGACCGGGCCCTGAACGACGTCGAGCGCGGGTTGGGAAAATCCGGGGCAACGTTCACGGATGAAGCCAGGCAGTATGTAATCCGGTACGGGAACGGGGATGCGCGGTCAATGCTCACGGCCCTTGAATACGTGGTCCGGCAGGCCGCGTCCTCTTCCGGGAAGCCGGTCACCCTTGACGCTCCACAATTGGAGGAAATCCTTCAACACCGTGTGAGATACGACAAGGACGGCGAAGAGCATTACAACCTGATCTCCGCCTACATCAAGAGCATGCGGGATTCGGACGCCGATGCCGCGTTGTATTGGCTGGCCCGGATGCTGGAGGGCGGTGAAGATCCCAAATTCATTGCCAGACGCATGGTCATCTTTGCGTCGGAAGACGTAGGCAACGCCGAGCCGATGGCGGTGGTCGTGGCCACGTCGATTTTCCACGCCGTGGAAGTGATCGGGCTCCCCGAAGCCCAAATCAATCTGGCGCAGGGCGCCACGTATTTGGCGTCCTGTCCCAAGAGCAACGCATCCTACGCCGGGCTGATCGAAGCGCGAAAGGACGCCAAGGCATTCGGCAACCTGCCCGTTCCCTTGCATTTACGGAACGCCGTGACGTCGCTGATGAAAGATCTGGGCTATGGGAAAGGGTATCGCTACGTCCATCATGACCCGAAGGCCCGAACCGAAAAGAGCCATTTACCGAAAGAACTGGACAAGAAAAAATATTACCGGCCCTGAATTCTCTACCTCCCCTTGCCCCTCCTTACAAAGGAGGGGAATGAAAAAAGGCTCCCTTTCCTCATACAAAGGAGGGGTGCAAGGAAGGAATGCCAGTCTTTTTCCTCCCCTTTGTAAGGGGAGGTCAGGTGGGGTAGAGGTATCGGCTAATAACAGAACATCTACTAGCCGACCCGCGCCAGTTGGTCTTTGAGGTTCGTGAGTTCGGTGGAAAGGGCCGACCACCGGTTGGTCAGGACGTCCAGTTCCTCTTTCCAGCGTTCATGTTCCTGATGCAACTCGTTCCAACGGGGAAAATTTTGGTAGAGTGCTGGTGTCGCCAGTTCCTCCGTCCGGGCTTTGATTTGGTCTTCCAGGGCCGTGATTTCCTCTTCCGACCGGGCCACCTGTTTTTCCAGCCGGTTGATTGTCTTGGTCATGTCGCGGCGAGTGGGTTTCTTCGACGGGGGGCTTGCCTCAGCCGTGGGTGGGGGTTTTCCGGCTTTGGGGGGTTTTTGTCCGGCGCGCTTCCGGGTTTCCTCCTGCGCTTTCAATGCCTCGAGTTCCCGTGACCGTTTCCACAGATAGTATTCATAATCTCCCAGGTAATCCTTGACGCGGCCGTCTTCGATCTCCACGGTCCGGGTTGCGACGCGACTCAGGAACACCGGATCATGGGAGATGAACACGATCGTTCCTTGGAAGTCGATGAGCGCATCGGTGAGCACGTCCACGGAGGCAGGATCCAGGTGATTGGTGGGTTCGTCCAACAGGAGCGTGTTTGCCGGTTCCACGAGCATGCGAGCCAGGGCCACCCGGTTGCGTTCCCCGCCGCTCAGGGCCTTGACCGGTTTTTTCTGATCCTGTCCGGAAAACAAAAAGACCCCGGCCGTGCTCCGCAAATAATTCGTCTCGGCTTGCGGCGCGGCTTCGGTCAAGGATTCCAGGATCGAATGCTCGGGGTTCAGGATCTCGGCTTGGTGTTGGGCAAAATAATGCAGCGTGACGCCGTGGCCTTCCTGTCGCGTGCCGGCCTCGAACGGCAACACGCCGGCGAGCATTTTCAATAACGTACTTTTCCCCGCGCCGTTTTCTCCGACCAGCGCGACGCGTTGTCCACAGTCGATGGAAAAGTGCAGCCCCTCATACACGACGTGGTCGCCGTATTGTTTGCGGACGTCGTTCAGTTCCAACACGCGAATCCCGCTCTTTGCGGGCTGCGGAAACTTGAACCGGAGCCGTTTGGGGTCACGCTGGGTTTCGAGGAGTTTGATCTTTTCCAACTGCTTGATGCGGGACTGCACCTGTTTGGCCTTGGTCGCCTTGTACCGGAATCGATCCACGAATTTTTGAACGCGCGCGACCTCCTTGGCCTGACGCTGTGCGGCCGCGGCCTGTTGCGTATCGAGCTGCGCCCGCTGTGCCTGAAAGGTCCGGTAATTGCCGCGATATTCCACGATTTGACGATGGCGGATTTCCCAGATGTGCGTGATCAGGCGGTCAAGAAATTTCGTGTCGTGGCTGATGACGAGCATGGTCATTTTCGAGGCGAGCAGAAAGGATTCGAACCAGGCTTGCGTGGGTTTGTCCAGGTGGTTCGTGGGCTCGTCCAGCAGGAGCACGTCGGGGTTGGTCAGCAGAAGATGCCCGAGGGCCACGCGCATGCGATAGCCGCCCGAATAGGTTTGCAGGGGGCGATGCCAGTCCGCCTCGCCGAACCCGAGGCCCGACAAAATCCGTTTGGCTTCATGTTCGGGATACTGCTCCCGATGAGCCGCCTGGAGCACGGTCAGGTCCATGGGGGCGTCGAGTTCCTGGGGGAGATACCCGATCCGGAGCCAGGGCCGTTTTCGAATGGTCCCGTCGTCGGGCGAATCCTGACCGATGATCATGCGGAGGAGGGTGGTTTTCCCCGTTCCGTTGCGACCCACGAGGCCGACCCGGGCTTCCGGACGGAGGTGGGCCGACGCCTCGGAAAAGAGCGTTTTCGTCGGGTACTGTTTGGTCAAGGATTCAATGTGGATCATCGTTCAATCCGGCAATCCGAACATCGGCTTGAGCTTCAAAACCGGGAGAAGAAGAAATAGCGAGGCGGGATCCGACCACTACGAGTAGTTGGTGGAGCTGGCCGGGATTGAACCGGCGACCTCGTGAATGCCATTCACGCGCGCTCCCAACTGCGCCACAGCCCCACTCAGAAGTGCTTTCGCAGAAACGTACAAGAACGACCGAATCTAACACGCAGGTCAGGATCGGTCAAGGTTGCGGGTAGACCCCCGGCCCCGATCGGGGGCCGTTGTTTTTGGTTTTTCTTATATCTCTGCCTGTCGTCTCCGACCCTCCCTTCTGTCATGCCCGACATCGTTAATCGGGCATCCAGTGTCAGAGGTGGCTCGGGAAACCTGAACAAAGGGTATAAGTGACATTTCTCTCATACATTCTCTCGGGCTCACAGGGTCCCCTGTTTGCAGCCCGGATAAGATAAAACGGAATAGAGGAACCTCTGATTTGTTGCGATAGCGGGATGCAGGGCAAGGCGTCCCGGAGCGAAACCCGAGGCTTATCTTAGAGATAGGTGAGGGTTGAGCGAGGACACAACGCAGCCATACGCCCGATAGTGCAATAAAGCGGAGGTTCCTCTCCATCATGGAGGGACAACCCCCTATGGTTGTCCGACGCTCTTTTTTCTCCCATCCCGTTCGTTCCCCTCATGTAGGCGGTTCATGAACGATATTCGCCCTATTCGTTGAAAACAACTCATGAAACACAAACCGGTCCTGTATAAGGTCCCCCCAGGAGAAAAAAAGGGGTGACTACGTTAATGAAGGGGAGGAGAGGTTCGATGATAAATCAGCTAGAGACTCAGTATATCCAGCGGGTATGGCTCATACTTGGGATCGCCCTGGCGCTGCTTTGGGGAGTGCCGCAGAACGGCTACGCCGCTTCGGCCAGCCAGACGATAACCGGATACGTGCAGAACGCAGATTTGCGGCGCGTGGCACAAGCCACCGTGGAACTGCGGGACCCGGAAGGGACCTTGGTGACTTCGGCAACGACGAACGATGCTGGGGGATTCTTGCTGATTCCCCAGGGCGACGGCGTGTTTTCCGTCCAAGCCGTCCAGGATACCTATCGGAGCGAACACGTGGTGATTACGGTCGGCCAAGAAGCGCCCGAGCCGGTCGTGTTGACCCTGACGGAGACCAAGGAGATTGCCTTGGAAATCGTGGCACCGCTCACTCCCATCAAGCCCAACTCGTCCAGTGAAACCTATTCCGTCAGCCGGAAAGACATCGAATCCCTGCCGCGGGGCAACAATCTGGATCTGCACGACGTCCTGCTGACCATACCCAGCGCAATCTACGGCAGCCTCAAACAAGTGCACGTTCGGCAGGATCATGCGAACCTTCAATTCCGTATCGACGGAGTGCCCATTCCGGACACCGTGACGAGTCAGTTTTCGGATCTGCTCTCTCCCCGTGCCTGGGAGCGGGCGGATATTACGCTGGGAGCCATGGAGGCCCAATACGGGAACAGGACGACCGCGGTCATCGACATCACCAGCAAGAGCGGAACCAAACCGGGATTCGGGTCACTCGGCGTGTTCGGGGGCTCGAATGAAACCGTACTCCCATCGTTTGAATACGGGGGGACGGCAGGCGACCGGTTCCGGTACTACGTGATGAACAATTACCGGACGACAAATCGAGCCATCGATCCGCCCACGTTGGGCCAGAAGATCTATCACGGTCACGGCGAATCCAACCAGACCTTCCTGCGTGGCGACTATCAGATCGACAACCGCAACAACCTCACCTTATTGCTCCTGAACAGCGTGGCCGACTCGCAAATTCCCACGGCACCGGGCCTGACTCCGAATGAAGAAATCGTCGACTTGATCCGGGATCACAGCATTCCCAATTTTACGCCGGCGCCGTCGGAACAGATCGATGAAAACCAGGAGGAGCACAACCAGTACTCCCACCTGGTGTGGCGACGCGATATCGACGACAAACAGTTCGTGAGCGTGGCCGGCTATTTCCGGCACAGCCGCGCGACGTTTACCACCGATCCCTATAACGCTCTGTCCTATACCAGCGACCCAGGTGAGCCGTTTTCAGCCGGGGATCAGGACCGGTGGGCCTATGCCGGGGGCATCCGGCTCGATTACACTCACGCGATCAATTCCAAGCACTTGATCAAGGCCGGGTTCCAGTTCGACCGGACGACGACGAAAAATAAGACTCTCCTGTATACCTTTGCTCGTGAGGGTGGCATATTCGATATGCACGATGACGAGCATGATGATGACCACGACATGGATCATGACGATGACCACGACATGGATCATGACGATGACCACGACATGGATCACGATGATGACCACGGCATGCATGAGGACGAGGACGGGCACCATCACGATCACGGTGAGCCCGCGGGTGAAGTCTTAACCCGCTACGGCGCTCAGGCGCTCACGGGATATCGGGAAGAATTCTGGATCCAGGATCAGTACACGCCCAATGACCAGTGGACCTTCAACCTCGGCTTGCGAGTGGACAACATTCACGGATACGTCGAGGCTTTCCAGGTCAGTCCTCGCATCGGGGTCACCTATACACCCCATAAGCGGCATGCGTTCCGCGCCTATTACGGTCGCCTCTTTACGCCGCCTTTTCTTGAGGCCCTGCCTTTTCAAGACCTCAATCTCGAAGGTACCGCGGCGGCACCCGAGGTCACGAGCAATGTCAAAACCAAGCCGGAGCGTGCGCATTACATGGAGATCGGGTCGACCCATGCGATTGGGAAAAGCACCGTGATCCAATTAACGGGTTATTACAAGATCAGCACCAACATGACTGACGCCCACCAGTTCGGTTCGGTGCCGATGTTGAATTATTTTGCGCTTGAACGGGGCGTTCAACGGGGTATTGACTTTTCCGTGAACACCAAACTGACGAAGAAGCTCACGGCCCGCGGCAACGTGGCTTGGGGGCAATCCAAGTACTATCGGCTACAATCCGGACATTCCGTGTTGCATATACATGAACTGGAGGATATCGAGACGAAGGACGGCATATTTTCCGACCATTCACAAGACTGGACCAGTTCGGCGGTGGTCACGTATCGTCCCTTCACCAACACCACGATCAGCGCTCAGATGCTCTTTGGGTCAGGTCTGCGACGCGCGGGCCCCGGGGAAAAGACGAATTCAAATCATGAGGATTCGAATACCACGTATAATCTCTCTCTGACTCAGGTATTCCCCCTGGCCAACAAACAAAAGCTGTTGCTGGCCGTGGACGTGATCAATCTCTTCGACCAGCAGGAGTTCTTGAACACCGGCGAACAGAGTGTCGGGCTTGGCGTGTCCCACGCCAACATGCCTCGCTCCATTTTTTTCCGCACCCAGTGGTTCTTTTAACCTGACGAGAGCCGGACGGCTCCTCCTGTCGTCAGAAGGCCCTTCCCCCGTTCCATGGGGGAGGGCCCCCCCCTTCAGCCGCAGGCGTTCACACGTATGGGTGGTTTGGGTTCACGTGGCTCCCGCTGGACTGCTTCATAACCGTATTGGGGGTGATCGAGGGAACAATTCGACCATTCATGAAAATCTTGTTGCCGTTTTCGTGTATTCGGCTAAGTTCAACCCACCAGTTTGCCTCGGTTCCGAAGCGATTCATGTTCGCTTCGCCGTCCGGGTAAGACTCATCATTACCCGTGGGGGTAACAGTTTCAGGAATCGCTCGGACCGACCATTCCGGAGGCGGGGAGAAGCGGGTTCGGTCGCGCCGGGACAATGTTCGAACAGAAAGGGGGCAAGTATGAAAGTCGAAGAGCAAGCTCAAGTCCCGGTCACTGTGTTGACGGGATTTCTTGGTGCGGGCAAAACAACCTTGTTGAATCGTATTCTGACCACCGAGCATGGGAAACGGGTGGCGGTGATCGTGAATGAATTCGGTGAAGTCGGAATTGATAATCAGCTGGTGGTAGGGGCGGACGAAGAAATCTTTGAAATGAACAATGGGTGCATCTGTTGTACCGTTCGCGGGGACCTGATCCGGATCATTTCCAATTTGCTCAAGCGGAAAGAGCGGTTCGACTATATGGTCATCGAGACCACGGGGCTGGCCGATCCGGCACCCGTCGCCCAAACCTTTTTTGTGGACGATGACATGAAGCGCCGGTTGATGCTGGATGCCATTGTGACGGTGGTGGATGCCAAGCATATCTGGGAGCATCTGGACACCAGTCCCGAAGCCAAGGAGCAGATCGCATTTGCGGACGTGATTCTCCTGAATAAAATCGATCTGGTGGACGAAGGGGAGGTGGAACGGCTGGAGGCCCGCGTGCGGGCCATCAATCCCATGACCAAAATCTACCGGACCCGGGATGCCCGGTTGGAAATCGAACGCCTGTTGAACGTGGGGGCGTTTGATCTGGGTCGGAAACTGGAAATCGACCCGAACTTTTTAGGCGAGGACGCCCACGAGCATGATCCGTCGGTCTACTCCGTGTCGATTGCCGAACCGGGGCAGGTGGATGAGGCCCGGACGAACGATTGGCTTCGGGACGTGCTGTCGGGCATGGGCACCGACATTTTTCGCATGAAGGGTATCTTGGACGTGAAGGGACGGGATGAGCGTTTTGTCTTTCAAGGCGTGCATATGTTGTTCGACGGTCGCCCTGACAGGCCATGGCGGGCCGCGGAGCCGCGGGGGAACCAATTGGTGTTCATCGGCCGCAACCTCGATCGCGACCGGCTGGTCGAAGGGTTTCGATCGTGCCTCGTTTAGTGCGGCCTCGGGCAGGAGTTCGATTGCGTCCGGTCGGGACGTTTTCATTGGATGAATATATCCATGCCGTCGTGTTTTCGCCGGACGGCAGCCGATTGGCGGTTGCGGATGCGAGCGGCCAGGTCGCGGTGTGGCACGTGGAATCCCATCGGTGTGTCTTCCGTAACCCGAAACATCAAGGCGCGGTCCTGGCGGAGGGATGGCATCCCGGAGGAAACATTCTCGCCACCACCGGGGAAGACGGAGTGGGGCGTGTGTGGGACGTCGTTTCCGGAGAAGAGCGTGCCGTGGTTCCGGTTGGAGATGGAAAGGGCTGGGTGGAACATCTGGCGTGGGAGTCCGGCGGTGAACGGTTGGCGATGACCGCGGGAAAAACTCTGCAGGTCCTGAAGTGGTCGGAGTCGGGCGGGTGTTCCGTGGAATGGGAGACCTCTGATCATAAGAGTTCCGTGTCCGATCTTCGTTGGCGAACGGGGTATCCGGGCCAAATTTTTTCCTCCTGTTTCGGAGGAGCGACGCTGTGGCAGGTTGGGATGGATTCTCCCGTGACTACGTTTCCCTATGAGGGGGCACTCCTGTCGTTATCAATCAGTTCGAACGGGCAGTATCTGGCCTCGGGAAATTTGGATGGGTCGGTCCATTTATGGAGTCTCTCAACCGGGCAGAACTGGCATATGGCCGGTTATCCCTGCAAGGTCGGGCACGTGGTCTTCGACCCCTATGGAGAATCTTTATGGACGGCAGCCGGTCCTGATTTGGTGGCGTGGTCGGCCCAAAAATTCGAAGGATCCAGTGGCCGGCTTTTGAGCAGCCACCTGGGGTGGATTCAAGCCATTGCCTGTCACCCTCGTCAGAGGGTGGTGGCTACGGTCGGAGAAGACGGGTTGCTCTGCTTGTGGGAGCCGGGGAAGGCGAAGCCGAGGGTGAGTCAGGAGGTGCGTGTGTCGGGAGGATTGTCCTGTGTGGCCTGGAGTCCGACCGACGTCTGTCTGGCGGCGGGCGCCGATGACGGCACGGTGGCGCTCTTTGCCGTGGAAGGCGTGAGGGAGCAATGATGAATTTATTCGGAGGGCGCCCCCGCATCGATCCGGATCAGGCGGGTCGCATCAAATCCTGGGCTCGTTCGACCTGGTCCTTGCCGGAAGAGACCACGGTCATGGTGACCGAATTGGAGTGCCGGGAGCCCGGCTGTCCGCCCATTGAAACGGTCATTGCGCTACTGACAGGGCCGGGAAAGACGACCCAGTTCAAGATTCATAAAACGGCGGATGAGGTGACGCAACAGGATGTGCAAGCCCTGGCGCTGGATGGGGACCATCATCATGATAGAAAACACGATGTATCGGAGAAGCGGGAAACGGCGTGACTGACGCAACACCAGGAAGCGACCTGAAGCTGACCGACGACCCCGAGGCGCGACGTCTGGTTCGGGAAGCCCATGCCCGGATGTACAAGTGGCCCAAAGAGTTTGGCGGATATCGAGCCGACGTCACCCTCAACCACAACGGCACGATTGTCCGGGGAACGGTTCAGTTGGTGCCTCGAAAAGAAACCACCGTGGACCTGCCGGGTGCCGATCCGGCGTTACAGGAATGGGTGCGCGAACGGTTGTGGACGCAGGGAATGCATTTGGCCTATTCGCCGTTTGAGGATGGTGACGGCCGCTACGTCTTATCCTTCGATTCCGAAGAGGATGCCGGTTGTGCTCATCCCCGGGGACGCCGTGTGCTGTTGACCGGAGGACGACTCGAGTCCTGGTACCGCATCAAGAACCGGCAATATACGCAAATCGGGCGCATCACCCCCATGACCGAACGTCGGGTGAATACCATAGAACGGTACGACACCGCCCCGGATGGCCGGCAGGCGTCCAGTCATTACGTGATGACCTACTTTTCGCTGGATGGTCAGGCGGTGATCGGGATGGAAAGTTATGTCAACGAATTTGTGGAGGTGGCCGGCATCTGGATTCCGGCCGTCCGGCGCGTGTCATTCGGAGAGAGCGGCGGAGTCAGCACACGGATGATTATCTTATCGAACCATGAGGTGATGGCATGAGTCAGGCAGACGGTGCAACTACGGAAACAACAGACCTTAAAAGAGCCGGCCTCAGCGTGGCGGTGGCGGTCTTGACGGTCTCGGATTCCAGAACGATCGAAACGGATACGAGTGGATCCACCATTGTTGATCGATTGACGCGGGCGGGGCATCGCGTGGCCGACCGCAAACTGTGTCCGGATGAATATGAGACCATTCGGTAAACGATCGCCGCCTGGGTGGCGGACCCGGCGGTGGAATTCGTGATCGTGACGGGCGGGACCGGTGTGACCCAGCGGGATGTGACGCCGGAGGCCGTCCGTTCGCTGTTTTCCAAGCCGATTCCGGGCTTCGGTGAATTATTTCGCTGGCTGAGTTACCGTGAAATCCGGACCTCTACCATTCAATCCCGGGCGGATGCCGGGGTGTGCGGCGACACCATTGTGTTTCTGCTGCCGGGGTCGACCGGAGCCTGCCGCTTGGGCATGGAACAGATCATCCTTCCCCAACTCGACATCGATCATCGCCCTTGCAACCTCACCGAATTATTGCCGCGTGTCAAACATGAACGGCCGCCGGTCCATGGACATGGCTGACACCGAGGGGGATTCGATGCAGCATGGTCAGATCTGTGACCCTGACCGGACCGGGCCGAACGCGTGAGCCTGCCCCAAGAATCCACATGGATGTTTGTCATCATGATGGGGTTGCTGGGCAGCCTGGGCGCCTTATTACCTGCCGGTCTGGTGCTGTTTATTCCGGATGGATGGCGGCAATGGATGATGCCGAATCTGCTGGGGTTTGCGACCGGCACGATGCTGGCGACCGCGACCATCGGGCTGCTTCCCGAGGCACTCCAAGACATTTCGATTAATGAGGCGGGCATCGCTTTGTTGGCGGGGCTGGTCCTGTTCTTTATTCTGGAATGGATGGTGATCTGGCGTCATGCGCACGGGGAGGCTGCCGATCTCAAGCCTCACGGGCATGCGAAGGACTCGACGGTTCGCCGGGAAGCCGGAACATTGATCCTGGTCGGCGATGCCGTTCATAACTTTGCCGACGGTATTGCCATCGGCGTGGCCTGTATCGTATCCCCTGCCCTGGGTCTGGTCACGACGTTGGCGGTTCTGGGTCATGAAATTCCGCAGGAGTTGAGTGATTTCACCATTCTGCTGTCGAGCGGATTTTCCCAGTGGCAGGCGTTTTGGGCCAATACCCTGTCCGGTATGGCGACCCTCGTAGGGGTGGTGTTGGCGTTTGGGGGCTTGGCCTATGCGGAGCCGATCGTGCCCTATGCCCTGATGTTGGCCGCCGCCAGTTTTTTGTATATCGGTCTTGCCGATCTGGTTCCCAACTTACATGGTCGACACGGGGCGGCCAGTGGGGCTTGGCCGTTTGCCATGATGCTGACCGGCATGGTGACCATCGGCATGCTGACCATGCTCCCGCACTAGGGGGATCCCTGAACCATCCTGCCGACTTATTCATCATCTCGGGCGGTTGGGTCATCGACCCCGGACGGTGGAATAGTGTGGGGGATGTCTGGATCAGCCAAGGGCGTATCGCCGAGGTGACGCCTCCACGGACGGCTCTTCCCTCACATGCCGGCCACTTCAAGGCCGACGGGTTGATTGTGGCGCCGGGTTTGGTGGATCTGCACGTCCATCTCCGGGAACCGGGTTATGAGTACAAAGAAACCATCGAAACCGGAACTGCTGCAGCCGCTGCCGGCGGGTTTACGACCGTCTGTTGCATGCCCAATACCAATCCCGTTAATGACTCCCCTGCCGTGACCGAGACCATCCACGACCGTGTGCATGCTACCGGGCTGGTTCGCGTACGTCCAATCGGGGCCATCACCAAGGGATTACAAGGGAAAGAGCCGGCAGACCTTCGGGGCTTACGTGGGGCCGGATGTGTGGCTGTCTCGGATGACGGCCGTCCCGTGATGGAGCACGCCGTCATGCGCCAGGCGATGTCAGAGGCTCGGGCCTTGGATCTGCCGGTGATCGATCATTGCGAAGATCTGTCATTGGCCGGGTGCGGATGTATGGCCGAGGGGCCCCTTTCCCGTCTCCTGGGAGTCCGAGGCATCCCTTCCGAAGCGGAATCCAAGATGGTGGAACGGGATATCGCGTTGTCCAAGGCAACGGAATGCCATCTGCATGTCGCGCATATCAGTACGGCGAGTGCGGTGGAGGCCGTCCGGACGGCCAAGGCCGCCGGAATTCGGGTGACTGCGGAAGCGTGCCCCCATCATTTCATGTTGACCGAAGAGGCGGTGCGGGAGCAGGGCGCCTTGGCGAAAATGAATCCTCCCCTCCGTCGAAACGCGGATGTCCGGGCGGTCCGCGACGGGTTACAGGACGGCACCATTGATGCCATAGCCACCGATCATGCTCCGCATGCCGCCTATGAGAAGCAGTGGGGATTGTCCAGGGCTCCATTTGGAATCGTCGGGCTTGAAACGGCCTTGGGGCTTTCTCTTCGGCTGGTCGAAGAGGGCCTGTTGTCCCTGGAATCCATGATCGAAAAACTGACGTCGGCCCCGGCCCGTTTGCTTGGCCTATCGTGCGGGACGTTGGCCGCCGGTGCGCAGGCGGACGTGGTGTTGATCGATCCCAGGATGGAATGGACGGTTGATCCGGAACGGTTTCGGTCGAAGGGGCGGAACAGCCCGTTCGCCGGGTGGCGACTTCGCGGTGCGGTTGTCCGGACCTTGGTCGGCGGGGTGACGGTGTTTCAAGGAGCGAAAGACGAATAAGGTGAGCAATGCTGTATGCGGGTCGGCGCCACAGGGAAGAACCGGATCATGCCTTGGTGCTGATCGGGCAAGAAGAAAGGGAAGTGTATGCCCATCTATGAATATCAAGCCGAATATTGTTTGAAATCGCTGTTTTGTCCCAAGCGGTTTGCCTTTTGGCAGAACATGCATGATGCCGCGGTGACTGCCTGTCGCGAATGCGGGGCGCCGTTGGAGAAGGTCCCGTCGGTGTTTTCGGCAGGGGCTGACGTTATGGCTCAAAGCCGGGCGTCATCGGATCCTCCACCGGGCTCGACCGCTCCTCCTCCCACGCTCAAAAACATATACGGTGGCGGGTTGGGCATACAGGGCTGTGGACATGATTGCCGTTCGCATGGAGGGCATTCACATGGCAAGCACTGAGCACATCTACCCCTGCAATCCACTTAAATATTGACTCGAAGCCCAATCGCCTGGAAGAAGAAAAAGCAACCTTACCCGGCTCTTAGTGAGTCCCATGCCCGCAAAGTAATGGCCTCCACGTCGGACGTCGGATTGAGACTCAATTGCCGTTAAGTACGGCTCGAGGTCTTGCAGCACCCGCTACAGCAATCACCACAGACGCATGACGCATCACAGCGACAAACGTCAGTTCCACAACAGCAGCCACACGTCGTTGTTTTGCATGCACACTTGCCGTTCTTGCAGCATCCACAGGAATCTTTCATGGCTTTCTCCTCCTCATTTTTCGCAGCACTCCCAATTGTTTTCAAAGCAATCCAGGAGCCTGCATTCAGAATCATTCGACGCTTCACTTCCACAGGTCAGGGAAAACTCGTGAAGCATCCCCACCATCCTGTTCAAGTCGGCTATCTTGTGTTCAATTTGATCGATCTTCTCGTGACAAGTCTTCGCAATAAAGGGTCGTGTTTCTCGGGAACAAAGAGCGAGGTCCAGGAGATCCTGAACGTCTTTGAGAGAGAATCCAAGCTCCTGAACTCTCTTGACAAACTTGATTGTTCGCACATCAGATTCCGAGTACTTTCGAAAACCTGACGTTCGAGATGGCTTTTCCAGAAGACCCCTCCTGTGATAAAAGCGGACGGTCTCTACCCCAACCCCGGCTGCCTTGGCTAAGGTTCCAATCGTCATCAGTTCTTTATCGGTCTTTTTCATATCCGGAGTATACACTCCGTACCTCAGTACAGAGTCAAGTTTTTTTTACCCGCTACCGCCGGCCGCGAGCGCGGGAAGAGGGAAATGCCTCCTGCGAAGAAGGGTTGACCGGCCCCGTTTTTTTGCTGTAATCACACATTCAGACTATGGAGGTTCACACATGATTACATACGACTATCATTGCGACGCCAATGAAACGACGCTTACCGTTCGTCACAGCATCAAAGAAACGCTGGCTACTTGGGGAGAATTGTGTGCGCTGGCAAACCAAAATCCTGGTGACACACCACCGGAAACGCCAGTCCGTCGTCTTTTCGGAAGCGGCAGTGTGATGCTCACCGGGACGAGAAGCTGCACATCGGGTTGCGCCTGCTGCTGAGCGCACCCTTCACCCGGTCACGAGAGCCTTTCGCATCGCATCGACGACGCTATCGAAATGTGGATGGTGTCAGTCAGCTCGCCCCAATGCCTGGCGGTTGGTATCTTGTTACCTTAACCTCGACCTTTCCTCTTCGTCATACACTCGTCTCCAGAAAACATACGTTTCATTGAATGGTTTTTGACGTTCATTGAAAAGTTATTCATGAACGCGAAGTGTCTTGGTATAAGCATAGGCAGCAGAAACAAACGCTGGCATGCTGGCCATCAGTTGGCGTTTCAACTCATAAGCTCGTTCCTCTCACTGCCCAGTTGTCTTTGATTGCCAATCAGTCGGCGTATTCATGGAACGATTGGTTGGTCGGGATTGGTGAATTGGCAAAAAACCCGTTGAAATTTTCTATTCCCAGTCGCAACCGGCCGAGCCGGACACGATGGCGAGGTACCGGGAGGACCGCTCGATGACGACTGCAACGAACGTTAAGACTTACGATGTCGTCGTCGGTGGTGGTGCCGCGGGCGTGGGGGTGGCGATTGCCCTAAGGCACGCGGGTATCGAGAACTTTATCGTGCTCGAGCGAGACACGGTCGGATCGTCGTTTGCCTCATGGCCGGCCGAGACTCGATTCATCACCCCCTCATTTCCGACCAATTCGATTGGTATGCTCGATTTGAACTCGATCGCGATTGGTATTTCGCCCGCGTTCAGCTTAGAGGTTGAACATCCGACGGGCGGTGAATACGCGTGGCACTTGCAGGGAGTCGCGAAGTTTTTCGAGTTACCGATACACGAGAAGACCGGCGTGACGAGGATCACAAAAGTTGACGACGATTTTCGCATCGATACGGCTGACGAGACCTTGCGAGCCAAGCATGTCATTTGGGCGGCCGGCGAGTTCCAATACCCGCGCCTGAATGGGTTTGTCGGCAGCGAACTCTGTCGACACACGGCGACCATTGCCAGCTATGAAGAACTTGACGGAGACGACTTCATCATTGTCGGTGGCTACGAGAGTGGCGTCGATGCGGCCTACCACCTGGCGTATCGCGACAAACGGGTACGGTTGTTCGACGAACGTTGTCCATGGAAAGACGAAAGTTCCGATCCCAGTGTCGCCCTGTCTACGTATTCGCTCGAACGGATGCGGGAAGATTGGTTTGAGGAGCACGTGGAGTTGTTTCCGCAAACGCCAATCGCCACTGTCACCCGCGTGGACGCCGCGTATGAAGTCACGGCACGGGACGGGCGCCGGTTTCAAACGAGTGTTCCGCCGCTCTGGGCGGGTGGATTTGAAGGAAGTCACAAGCTGGTCGCAGATTTGTTCGAGCGACGCGACGACGGCTTTCCGTTCATGAGCGAGCACGATGAATCAACCATTGTGCCGGGTCTGTTTCTGTGCGGGCCCGCCGTGCGTCACGATAACCATACCTTTTGCTTTATCTACAAGTATCGACAGCGGTTCGCCGTCGTCGCCAAGGCGATTGCCGGTTCCCTGGGGTTGCCGGCCGAAGAGTTGGAGAATTACCGCAAGTGGGGCATGTATCTCGATGACCTCTCCTGCTGTGGGCAGGAGTGCGTATGTTGACGGGGAACGACGAAGGGGCCGCCGGGTGGGCACTCGCCGCGCCTTCGAGCGGACCGGACGCGACGAGCGAGGCCGCGAGGAGGGGGATCGCGTCCGGCGCGTGGCGAAGCCGGCTGGCACGGACGTTGCGCGTCGGATGGCTCGGACAAACGGCTGCCAGCGTTTGCTGGATTGCCAGCATGCTGACTTACGGGATCAGTTCCGGCGGGGATTGGTTGCAGTTGTTTGCTGCCTCCGCATGGCTGTTGGCCAACATCGCATCGATTGCGACTGCCGAAGCTGACTGAGATGTCAACAACACTTCAAGTGAATGATCGCGAACGCGCTGAAGGTGAACTCCTTGCACAAGCGGTGGCCCTGCTAAGTCAACAGGTGTGGTGCTGGGGTTGCGATATTCTGCGGCCCGAAGGCAATTGGCTGCTCGAGATCGGCTTTGACCGCGTCGCGCCGCCCGCCGATCGCAAAGACTGCGCCAGCGTGTATGCCTTGGCGATGCCGCGGGGCCGATGTGTCGTGCTGCGGGGGTTTGGTGTGTTCTATGGAGATGGTCGGTGGGGTGGCGTCTTCCTGCCTCGCTACGAGTTTCACCCCCGATATACAACACATGCGACGCTGGATTGTCCACCCTGGTCCGCTGCAGATCTTCCGAAGTTGAGCACGCCGGCTGAATCCCAGCGACATGCGTGCGCAACGTTGACCTTGGATTTGATCGATTGGATGCGACGTTACGAGGTCAACGTCGTCGAGCAATTGGGGATCGAGTACCGACGATCAACCCTGCTTGAGTGGGACAACGGCACGCGACCGGTCGTGCCGGCCGAGAATTTTGCGTTGGCCTGGCGCGAGTTGTCGTTTCGAGTGGCATCCAATTTCAATGCGTTCCTGGGGCCGGGTCAAACATGAGCGATGACGTGATTCCTCATTCGTACGAGCAATGGCGAGACTGCATCGAGGTCCGTTGCAAAATCCGGTTGACGCCGGCGTTTATCCACGAACGCTTGGCTCAATTGCAAGATGACAAGCATGCGAAGACCAGAGACTTTGCAAGGCTCTATGGAGTCGATCATCTGGAGCGAACGATCGCCTGGTTCCGTCGTGCGGCCGACGAAATGACTGAGAGAGGATATGGGGAACGCTTCACGCCTTGAGGAAAGGAAGGTCCTATGGCCAAAAAAAGTTGCATCCTTAAAAATGAAAAACGAAAAGAGGTGGTGAAGCGGTACGCCGACCAACGAGCCAATTTAAAGGAAGTGATCCGAAATCCTGGGTCTTCTTTGGAGGACCGGATGGAGGCGCAACGGAGGCTGCAGGCACTGCCCCGCAATGCCAGCCCAAGCCGAGTGAGAAACCGATGTCTTATTTCAGGCCGGACCCGCGGATTCCTGAGACGATTCGGCATGTCCCGGATCGATTTTCGTTTGTTGGCCTTACGGGGGGATATTCCCGGGGTGCAAAAGTCGAGTTGGTAGAGGGCTGGCCATGAATGGCGACTATGCCGTCGGCTATCCTGCCGATTCCCTCGGTGCAAGGGTTTTCGAGCCTGCTCGTATCCGTCCCTTATTCGCGGGGTCCTCCCGTCGCAGTTTGATCTCGTCACATTATTCCGGTCGTCCGGCTGAACACGTGTCCGTGTGTGGCAACCTCACGTGTATCCG
This sequence comes from Nitrospirales bacterium, assembly GCA_965204965.1. GTDB lineage: Bacteria > Nitrospirota > Nitrospiria > Nitrospirales > UBA8639 > Bin75. The sequence goes on from OZ242026.1 coordinate 372,874, forward strand.
TAAGCGCCATCGGGGAGGGCTTCAGTCCGGGCCACATGAAACAGGCGCAATTCATTGTATGGGGAGAAACGAGCATGATTGAAGGGCGACGCCGTCGCGTGATCGACAATACGACACCGGTGGATTGGAAAAATGCGGAGTGGCTGCGGGGGTTCATGACGGAAAACGGGCGCATCCTGCCTCGACGAATGACGGGCAATAGTCAACATCGGCAGCGGGAGATCGCGCGAGCGATCAAGCGAGCGCGACACGTGGCGCTGTTACCGTTCGGTCGGCAATCCGAATAGTGACGGAGTCAGGGCCTGGGGCCCTCAACCTCGAAGCAGGGGGGTGAGTGTATGGCAAGACTCGGCAGTCGATTGAGAAATGAAAAGCGCAAGCGCTTGGTCGCGGAATATGCCGAACGGCGTGCGTCGTTGAAGGTGGTGATCAAGAGTCGAGCAAGCAGTGAAGAGGAGAATAAGAAACATCGTGTCCTTGGCGCATCGGGAGGCCGTCGTGCTGCTGCCGGTACCTGACCTCTGCGCGCGCGATGGTTCCGGGATCACACGGCTTCCGGTCACCGCGGTCTGTGGTTTTGTCGGAGCCGGGAAGAGCACGTTGGTGCGGAAAGTTGTCGACGGCTGGACGTCCGGTCGGTTGGCCGTGCTGGTCCATGACCGCAGCGACGCAGGATTGGATGCGGACCTCTGTCGATCGCTGGGGGTCGAAGTCTTCCGTCTCGGTGAAGTCTTGGCCGAGTTGATTCAACGGTGTGCCGGGTGTTCCTTGCGCGACAGTTTGGCGAGCGCCATCACGGCGATTGCCGACATGCAGCGGTTTGATCGGGTGCTGGTCGAGTGCTCGGGCCTGGTGGAGCCGGTCTTGGTCGCTGAAGTGTTCAACGACGCCTGGGAGAACCGCGAACCCTTGGGATCGAAGGCGTGGCTTGATCACCTGGTCACGGTCGTCGACGGCCGGACGTTATGGGACGATCTGCATTCTGAAGACGATTTACAGACCCGAGGCGCGAGTTGTGGGACGGACGATGGACGGGCGGTGTCGGAACTGGTGGTGGAGCAGGTGGAGTATGCCACGGTGCTGGTGATATCCAACACCGAAGGGCTGTCATTGGGTAAGCAGACTCGTCTCCGGTACTTGCTCGAAACGTTGAACCCGGAAGCCACGATCCTCTCGATAGCGGAGGGGGTGGATGTGGCGCGACGGATTGTCGGCGAGCGTACTCCTGCCTTGATGCCGATCAGTTTTCAACCGGGCTGGGCGAAGCTGATCCAGGGAGCGCCGATGCCGGCGATTCGATCGTCCTATTGGGCGATGGGGGTCTTTCGAGCCACGCGTCCCTTCCACCCGCAACGGCTATGGGAGCTGCTCGAGTCCGAGTGGCCGGGAATTCTGCGGTGCCGGGGTCATTTCTGGATTGCGTCGCAACCCGATCGGTGTTTTCTCTGGTCTCAGACGGCCGGCGGCCGATTTTATGAATGTATCGGGGATTGGTGGGCGTCGATTCCCTGTGCGGATTGGCCTGACGATAAAGCCTTTCGCAAAGAGTTGAGCCAGGATTGGTCGTTGGAGTTTGGTGATCGTCGGCAGGCCTTGGCTTGTATCGGCTACCGGTTGGATCAGGAGCGGTTGTTTCAACGGCTGGCATCATGTCTCTTGACGACGGCGGAGTCGAAGCTTGGTCTGGAGGGTTGGCGCCGGTTTGAGGATCCTTTTGCGCAGGCGGCCTTGGAAATTGATCTGCAGGAAGATGAACGTGAGTCCGAATAGGGGCGGGAGGATGGATATGGCTGGGAGGGAAATGAATGGGGCCGTGGTCCGGGATGCGCGATTGCCGGTGACCGTGCTGTCCGGTTTCCTGGGGGCCGGAAAAACCTCCGTCCTGAATCATGTGTTGCGCAATCGAGATGGCTGGAGGGTCGCGGTTGCGTTCAATGATCTGGGGGAGTCCGGGGGCAGGCTAAATGGCCACGGCAGGAGCCTCCCGGCCGGATTCATTGAAGGGGGAATGTTCGCATTTACATGGTTGACGCGATGATAAGGAGGTGTGTTGATGGGACGATATTGTCAGGTCACCGGAAAGCGGCCGATGTCCGGCCATCGTGTGAGTCATGCCAATAACAAAACAAAGCGGCGGTTTTTCCCGAATCTGCATCGGAAACGCTATTTTTTGCCGGAAGAGAATCGTTGGATTACCCTGTCGGTTTCGACCCACGGCATGAAAATCATTGATAAAAAGGGGCTGGCCCGCGTCGTCGCCGACATGCGCGCGGCCGGTGAACGCATCTAGCGGGCCTCAGGAGTTTAGGATATGCGTATCACGATTGCCATTGCCTGCACCGGATGCGAGACGCCGGGCAAATCGGTCTATTGGACCTCCAAAAACAAGAAAAACGATCCCGACCGGATCGAACTGAAAAAATATTGTTCGTACTGCCGGAAGCATGCCGTCCACAAGGAAAAGCGGTAAGGGCATGATGCGCGTGTGGGGATTGACTGGCCGGATCGTCTACGGACTGCTGCCGGCCTACGTCGTTCCGGCCATGCTTCCGAAGTTGAGCACGCCGACTGACCGGTGCACTCGATGCTGCGAGGCTGCTGGCTTCTGTTCCACCTGTCGTCGAGCCTCAAGAGTGATGGTGTCATGAAGGACGCTCCGGGGGGGTGCGTTGCCGTTTTTCGAACCGGCCAAGTTGTCACCCTCTAGCCAAGGCAGAGGTGTCGCGTCGCGAGGTTTGCGAACTGATGCAACCGGGAGAACAAACAAATGAGTGTTTCACCCTATTCGAAAAGACAGAGCATCGAGCAGGTCGAGGAAGGCGTCGATTTGACTCCCAAGTTCAATGAGCACGGGCTTATCCCCGCCATCACCACGGACTTCTCGTCCGGTGAAGTGCTCATGCATGCTTACATGAACGCCGAGGCGCTCACGCAAACGATTACCTTGGGCGAAGCCGTGTACTGGAGCCGGAGCCGACAGCGTCTCTGGCACAAGGGCGCAACGAGCGGCCTGGTGCAGCGCGTCCGCGAGATGCGAATCGATGACGACCAGGATTGCATCTGGCTGCGCGTGGACCTCCAGGGCGGGGCCAGTTGCCATGTAGGGTATCGCTCCTGTTTCTACCGAGCCGTGCCCTTTGGCGACCAGGCCGGCCAGCCGCTGGAATTCACGGAGATGGAGAAGGCTTTCGACCCCCGAAAGGTCTATGGTGACGCCCCCAATCCCACCCGACTCTAACCAACCGTGCGCGGATTGAAACAGACCTGGGTGCGCACTGGTCACGGAAGACGAGTTGGGTACGGGCCCAGAGCACTGATGAAGGATGACCGTGCATTGTAAAATCCGACTGTTCCAATGGAGGAATCGACATTTGATTGAAGAAGTCTTGCGACCTGCGGGGCTGGAAAGAATAATCCGCCATCGACTGCCAGGTTGAAGGTGTCGTGCTGGAATGTGGCGGTATGGCCCAGGTGCGAGATGTGATTGCTGTCATCTCCGGGCCATGTCAATCGTATGAATGACCAGGAGAGGAGTGGAGTAATGAAAGCATCCTATGAAGTACGTCCAGGCCCCGAGCATTTCCTTCCTCCGGCTGCGGCGAACATGGGAGTACGGCTTCCGGACCCCGGGCAGGCCATTCTTTATGGGCGTCTGGTATCCCGGGACACGGCCTTTGAAGAGGCGGCGCGACAATTCCTGCTGGCCCAGGTGCCGACGATCTTTCCTGGCCCCTTGGTGCTCTGGGCATGGAATGAGGCTGCCGCTCAAAAAGCCAGGGCGGTACGCCATCTCTATGAGACGATTAAGTCCTGCGTGATGCCCCACCAACGGGCGATGTTGATCCCTATGCCTGATTACCGGCCCAAATACCCCAAGATTAATCCGGAGATGGAAATTAACCCCAATCATCCCAACTTAACCATCTGGCATAATCGGATCGATGTCGGGTTATTTGTCGGAGTTCATTGTCATCAAGCCAATCTCACACTGAAAATCGTCCGAGGGGGGACCTCTTGCTATACGATGGCTCTCTGTGCTCAGGCCGGCCATGAGGATGCCATGTTGTCGTTCCGGGATATTACGGCGCACACCATTTACCGGCTGGCCGAGACGGTGCAGGGCCTGCATCGAGCGGGGGTCGCAGATACGGGAGGTGGGGTCGGATGACCGAACAACTCCCGGAAGGCAACCCCCCGGCACGCCAAGCGGGAGTGGTTTCAGCCTTTGCCAAGTTTTTGCCTCCGGAATATCAATCCGGATTTTCCTCTGATTGGTTGATGGGGCTCTCTCCCTTTGAGGATCGAACCTGTTCGTTCTGTTATTCGGTCAAAGAGGGGAGATGGGTGGCTTTTGGGCCGAAGAAAACCGATGAACGGTTGCTGATTTGTGAAAGGAGGGGCTAAGCCGTGAGTGGTTTGGCGAGAGTCCAAGGGAGCGGGAAGCAAAAGTATTACAGATCGGAGCGTTGATAGGCCTCCCTCAACTCCCTTGACGACGCGGGCGAGACAGGCTTCGGTATGAACGAAACAGGAACAGGGAGGATGGTGCCGAAGGCGGGATTTGAACCCGCACACCCCAAGGGGCGCTAGACCCTGAATCTAGTGCGTCTGCCAGTTTCGCCACTTCGGCATGTAGTGTGTTCTGAACCCTTCGCTATGCTCAGGGCAGGCGAAGTGAAGGACCTGTAATTATCGGCTTTTGTCCGGATGGGCGTCAAGCTCATGGCGCCGAAGTGGTATGAGAGGGTTCGGCAAGGTGTTCCGGGTATTCCTGGCGCCAGAGGCGGTTTGGGCCTTGGAGGTCTTGGGTGTCGCCGGCGATGATGATCTGTTCACGAATGAGCCCGGCGACGCCGAGTAAGAACGGGGCCGGAATCTGCGGGGCATTGTCTGCGATCAACACGTCGAAACGGATGCGTTTGAATAGGGGATCGGTCACGATTCTTCCCGGGGTCGCCACGACCAACCGTTTGTTCTGCATGAAGGCCTGCCGGTTGGTGGCCTCGCTGGCGGCCAGCATTTCACGAACTTTCTGGGTACCCCCCAACTTGGAAATGTCGTCTTTCAACGCTTCGTATTCCGGCCGCATCTCTTTCGGCATCGCGGCCTCGGGAGACAATTCACGGATCCGGGCCTGCGCGATTTCCACCTCTTTCATCAGGGCCGCGATGTTCCCGGTATAGAGTTTCCGATATTCGCTCAGGGTCTCCACGTTCTTGCCCATGGTCTGCATGCCGAGCCGTTTCCAGATGGGCAGGTTTTCGTATTTGGCGACCAGGTGGTCGATCTCCTTGATTTTCCGCTGGAACTCGCTGACCTGGGCCATGAGCCGCCATTCCAGTAATTTGACTTCATCCATGTCGCGTTGTTTCTGCCCCTTGTAGGCCAGGATAGGGACGAGTTCTCGAAAGCGTTCATACTTTTGGCGCAGGGTATCCTTGTGCGACCGGGACTTGGCGAAGAACTTGTGCATTTGTACTTCGAATCCGAATTGCCCGAGTGGAATCTCCTCGGCTTGCTGGAGCGCCGCAATTTCGTAGCGGCTCAAGAGGCTGGTGAACGGCAGGGCCGCGTTCCGCAGGGTTTTCGCCAGGAACCCGAGTAAGCGATCCACGGCGTCGTGCGTGGGCGCCACCACCAGCACGCGTTTATTGTGTCGCATCAGGTTCACCGCCAGCGTGCCGAGTTTGGTCCAACGCGCAGCCTCCTCGTCATGCCACATGGTCGTCAGAATGGCCGCCGATGCCCCCGTCCTGGCCGAAGCATCGGCTTCGTCATGCTTCGGGTCCAGCCAGGGCGCCAGCCGTTCGGCCGGTCCCAGGGCGTAGGATTCGGGGTGCGCCGCCATATCGGCCAGTCGCTCGGACGCCCGGTGAAAGAATTCCGTGGTGTCCGGTACGAGAGTGTTATCGAGGGTGGATTGTCCCAGCGTATCCTGGGTCTGGACCAGGGCGACATCGCCCCGGCGCCGCAGCAGGAAGCCGCCGGTGGGTTCCAGGTCTCCTGGCGGCACGATGGTGACGGGTACGTCTTCCAGAAACGTCGTGCTTGCGGGGACCTCCATGGCATACAGGTGCAGGGTGCCGGCTGTCCCGAGAGCCCGGGTCGCGCGGGATTCGATCAACGCGTCGGACGCCCCGGCGGCGTCCTTGTGGTTCGCCAATCGAGTGGCAAATGCGTCGAGAAGGTCAGGCAGTTTCATGGCTCGCGGCTGGGGTCGAGAGACCGCTGAATGCAAAGGGCCACACAGCCCAGTCCGCCCGTGATGGGACGCCGATCAAAGGCGCATCCTCGGTTGCCGGCACAAGCCGTGACAAACGGAACGTGTGTGGCGAAATCGAGGTCGTCGAGCACGTAGACTTGCAGGCGGTCATCGTCCAGCACCGAGAGAATGAGCGCACGGTTATGATGGTCGTCTTCCACCACAGCGGATTTCGGCGACGGCGCGATCTTGGCGCGCGCCGCGTGAACGTGCGGCAACTCCACGACGGCTTTGACCAGATGCTTCGGCGGATGAATCGCCCGTTGACTCAGCCGCACGTTTAACGACGTCAGGTCGAGGACGTCCCGATCAGTGGCCTGCGCCAGGGCGACGTTTTCGGCCCGTTCCATGACAAACGCATGGGACAGGAGCATGGTCAAGGCCAGGCACCCCACGCTCAGGACCCACAAAATCGCCGCTTTCGCGGGAGCAAGCCTGGTGCAATGACGCAACATGAAGGCATTGTAGAGGACGCTTGCCGAACGTGTCCAGCGTGACGGATGACCTATTATCTGTCATTCCCGACCACGATCGGGAATCCAGCGTCTTTATCCTTTCGCCTTTTCTTTCCTTCTTTTTTGCCAACGAAACCACCAAGACACTGGATGCCCGATCAAGCCGGGTATGACAGCAAAGGCCAAGGCCCGTGTTCCGGCGCCTGCGGGCGTGGCTGCGCCCCGGTCCCGCAAATTCTAATTTGGGGCGAGGACCGTCTGAGCGAAGCGAGTTCCGCAGCCCACGTAACCGGGACTGGGGCAAAGGCACCCGAAGGGCCACGCCCGGGCGCCACTGGTTTTGGGTCCTTTTGCCGAAACAAAAGGACCTCGGCGTGCGGGGGCGAGACCCCACATGAAAAAACCAAAGACCATTGGCTTCAAATTGACATTTCCTCCATACGGACCTTATGATGTCACCCTTTGACGGAGAAGAGGAGGCAGGGTAACGATGAAGGTAATTCTTCAAGAAAATATCGACAGTTTGGGGTATATGGGAGACGTGCTCGACGTGGCGGACGGCTATGCACGGAACTACTTACTCCCGCGCCAAAAAGCCATGGAGGCCAACCCCCGTAACGTGAAGGCCTTGGAACATGCCAAGCGAGTGACGGCCCATAAGGCGAAGAAAGTCGAACACGAACTCCAGGACCTGGCGACGAAATTGTCCAAGGTCGCGCTCACCTTTCCTGTCCAGACCGGCAAGGAGGACAAGCTGTTCGGGTCCGTAACCATGAAGGACCTGGAAGCCGGATTGTCGGCCGAAGGCTTCGACGTGGACCGCCGAAAGATTCAATTGGCAAATCCCCTGAAAGAGTTGGGTACGTTTTCCGTGGGCGTCAAGTTGCATCGGGACATTGTCGCAAACGTGTCCGTGAGTCTCGTTAAACAGGGTGGAGAGGCCGAGGCTGAGGACGAAACTCAGGCAAGTGAAGCCGCGACTGACGACGCCGTTGCTCCGGCGGACGCGCCGGAGTCACAGGACCCTTCGGCTTCGCTCGGGGCAGGCTAATGGCCTACGTTGTCGGGACCCTGAAAGCCGTTCAACAAGAAGATCCCGAGGTCTATGCGGCTTTTCGCGCGGAAGAGAAACGGCAGCGCGACAAGCTGGTGTTGATCGCTTCGGAAAATTATGCGAGCCCCGCGGTCCTGGCCGCGCAGGGGTCGCTGATGACCAACAAATACGCGGAAGGCTATCCGCGGCGGCGCTATTACGGCGGCTGCCAGTTCGTGGATGAAGTCGAAGAGTTGGCCATAGCCCGGGCCAAGCAGTTGTTCGGGTGTGAGCACGTCAACGTCCAACCCCATTCGGGTTCCACCGCCAACATGGCGGCGTACCTTTCGGTCCTGAAACCCGGTGACACCATCCTGGGCATGGCCCTCTCACAGGGCGGCCATTTGACCCACGGCAGCAAAGTCAATTTTTCAGGCAAGCTGTTCCAGGCCTTTTCTTACGGGGTCGATCGCGAAACTGAATTGATCGATTACGACGCGGTGCAGCAAAAGGCCGAAGAAGTCCGTCCGCGCATGATCGTCGTCGGGGCGAGCGCTTACTCGAAAATCATCGACTTTCCGCGGTTTCAGGCAATTGCGAAATCCGTGGGCGCGTACCTGCTGGTCGATATCGCGCATATCTCCGGCCTGGTGGCGACGGGGCTGCACCCCAGCCCGGTGCCCTATGCCGATTTCGTGACCACCACCACCCACAAGACGTTGCGCGGGCCTCGGGCCGGCATGGTGATGTGCAAAGAAGAACATGCGACAGCCGTGGACAAGATCGTCTTCCCGGGCCTGCAAGGCGGGCCGCTCATGCACGTGATCGCAGCCAAGGCCGTGGCGTTCAAGGAAGCCCTGGCCCCGGGTTTTACCGCCTATCAGCAACGCATCCTGGACAATGCCAAGGCCGTGGCGGACGGGTTGATTGCACGGGGCTATCACGTGGTGTCCGGCGGGACGGATACTCACCTCTTCCTGCTGAATCTCAATTCCAAAGAGGTGACGGGGAAAGAAGCCGAGGAGGCACTCGACGCCTCGGGGATCATCGTCAATAAAAATGCCGTGCCGTATGACGAACGACCGCCGGCCGTGGCCAGCGGCATTCGAATCGGTACCCCCATCGTGTCGACTCGAGGGATGGGGGTGACCGAGATGTCGCAAATCGTGGCGTGGATGGACGAGGTCTTGCAACATCCCGCGAAGAAACGAATCCAGAGCCGGATTCGCAAGGAAGTCAAGGCCCTGTGCGCCCGCTTCCCGGTCTTTTCTGACTCATAACCTGTTTCTTGATTGGCATGAAAATACCCCGAATCTGTCATTCCTGTAAATATTCAGTCATTCGTTGACAATTTCTGCCTCTTCTTTCCCCTCCTTTGTAAGGAGGGGTGAGGGGAGGTAGAGTCGGAGGCTCTCATGGCGAACGCTGCTCCGTGCACGGTTGGCTCTACCCCTCCTATCCTCCCCTTACAAAGGGGAGGAACAGGACACCCCTGCTTCCTGTATGCCGCATTCTGTCAACGAATGACTGAACACATACAAATGACATCTGGCTCCCGTCATGAAATGTCCGTTCTGTAATCGACTCGACGACAAGGTGATTGATTCCCGCACGGCCCGGGAAGGCGAGGTGATTCGCCGTCGCCGGGAATGCTTCGGATGTCGTCGTCGCTTTACGACGTATGAACGGATCGAAGAAAACCTTCCCACGATCGTCAAAAAAGACAACCGGCGGGAAACCTTCGACCGCGCCAAAGTCATGGCCGGTCTGAAAAAGGCATGTGAAAAGCGGCCGATCAGCAGCGACATGCTGGAAGCCGCAGTGGACCGGATTGAAAAACGCCTGCAGGATTCGGGTGAATCGGAGGTTCAGGCCAGGGTGGTCGGCGAGGAAGTCATGCGGGAACTTCATGGGTTGGACCAGGTGGCCTACGTGCGGTTCGCCTCCGTGTACCGCGAGTTCAAGGACATTGATCAATTCATGGAAACGATCAAGGCTCTTGCGCAGGATCGAGGAACCACCTGATGTGCAATGACCCTTCGCTTCGCTCAGGGCAGGCGTCAGAGGGTTTCTCCCTTTTGTAAGGGGAAGTCAAGGTGGGGTAGAGGCACTTATGCCTTCCGCTAGCCGTTCCGTCCGAAAAGCCGGGTCCCGCCGGGCCTCGGCTTCCGTTCCGCAACGCAAACCCAAAGCGGCGTCCAAACCGGTGCGCCGGCGCGCGGCTCCGGCCACTCGTGTGGCGATCCTGGGAGGCGGGCGTGGTGGGCGCGCCCTGCTGGAGATTTTTGCGCAGGACCCCTTGGCCCGTATCGTCGGATTAAGCGAGTCCAAACCGCGGACGCTCGGCACCAGACTTGCCCGGCAGTTGGGCGTCCCGGTGACGCAGGACTATCGTGAAATTTTGAACATGAAAGAGGTGGACCTGATTATTGACGTGACCGGCAGTCCCGAAGTCGAGCGGGCGTTGCAGAAAATTCGTAAGCCGAGCGTCGCAATCATCGGCGGCGCCAGCGCCAAGTTCATGTGGCAGTTGATCGATGCGCGGATTCGAGCCACAACGGAAATCGAAAACACGCTGAGCCGGTACCAATCGCTGTTCCGGCGGTACGTCAAGGAAGAAGCCGAGAGCGCGGTCGATGAGGAGCGGACGCGTATCGCCTGTGAAATTCACGATGGGTTGGTCCAAACGCTGGTCGGCGTGAATTTCAAAATGGAACGGTGCGGGGACTTGGTCCAGGAGGAACCCGACAAATGTCTTACCTTGTTGAGTGAGGCCAAGCACTACCTGAAACACGGCATTCAGGAAGCCCGGCAAGTCGTGTTCAACTTGCGACCCGGTCAATACGAGCAATTGGATCTGCTTTCGGCGCTGACCAATTATCTCGATTCGTACAAAAAGCAGCATCGGGTGCAGGTCGCGTTCACGCATACGGGCAGCGATGCCCGTTTGCTACCCAAGACGAAAGTCTTCGTGTTCCGGATGATCCAGGAAGCCCTGCAAAATTCCTCCAAGCACGCCGGGGCGTCGAAAGTGCTCGTGCAATTGAGCATTCAACCGCATCACCTGTCCGCCGTTATCCAGGATAATGGCAACGGGTTCGACGTGAAGGCCGTGTTTCAGAATCCCGACAAGTGGGATCACTTCGGCTTGCGCGGGATGAAGGAGCGGGCCAAGTTGCTTAACGGCGAGGTGTCGTGGGAGTCCCGCAAAGACGAAGGGACTACGGTCACGGTGTCGATTCCGTTGACCAGAAAGGACAGCGCACGCAATGGCAAAAAAAATTAAGGTGTTGATTGCGGACGACCATCGCGTCGTACGTGAGGGCCTTTGCGCCATCCTGGAGACCAAGGAAGAAATCCACATCGTCGGCGAAGCCGGTGACGGCGGCGAAGCCGTGGAAAAAGCCAGGCAATTGCTGCCCGACGTGATCGTCATGGACGTGAGCATGCCGGGCATGACCGGCGTGGAAGCCACGCGGATCATCAAGCGGGAACTGCCGCATATCGGCATCATCGCCCTGACGATGTACGAGGATCATCAATATATTTTCGACCTGGTCCGGGCCGGGGCCACGGGCTACCTGCTGAAGGATTCGGATTCCACGGAAATCGTCGCGGCCATTCGCGCCATTTCCCGCGGGGAGTCACTGATCCATCCGTCGGTGGCAAGCAAGATTCTCGCCGAATTTTCGTTATTGGCCGAAGGCAAAGGCAAAAAGAAGTCCTTACTGGAACACGACCTCACCGAACGCGAGATCACGGTTTTGCGACTGGTGGCGGACGGCAAGACCAACAAGGAAATCGCCAACGTGCTGGACCTCAGCGAGAAGACCGTGAAAAATCACGTCCGCAACATCTTCCACAAACTCCACGTCTACGACCGCACGCAAGCCGCAATTTTAGCCATCCGAAAAGGCATCATCGAACTCGACCCGCACCCCGACCGTACTTGATACGAAACCAGTCAACGACACCCTGAAGCGGTCATCCATCAATATGGTCATTCCAAGCGAAGCGAGGGATCTGCTTCTTCCCTTCCGTCATTCCCGACATCATTAATCGGGAATCCAGTGTCTTTCTCTTCGCTTTCATTCTTTCGCGCAGGGTGCACCCCTGCATGGAGGATTCCTGCCGGTATGCGCGTCAGTCAGGGTAGGTCGCATTCGCGGCATGTAACCCGACAGCGGAACTGCCTCCGTCAGGTAGCGCGTGATTCCACGACAAGTTCCCGGCCGAGCACCCGTAGAGCCTTGTGAATGCGGGTGCTCGCGGTGCCGTGGCGTGGATCCAGCATGCGGCGGATCACTTTGTCGTCAACACCGAAGCGCTGGGCTAAGGCCACGCGAGACAACCCGCTTTTGCGGAACGCGATGACAAGAGCAGCTTTAGCCGCCATATCTGCAGGGACGGCAATTAAGTGTTCACCGGCATATCGGGGACTTGGTGTCGGAATTTCCTCGCCATCGTCGATGCGCCCCGCGATCGTTTCTTCCAAGGCATCAGCAGCCGCGGCCTGCGCCTCGGTTCTAGTAGAGCCGGAAGTGAGACACTCCGGCAGGTCGCGGAATGAAACAATGATCTCGCCCGTGCTATCCGGCTGAAACCGCGCAGGATAAATAAAACGCATACTCGTCTCTCCTTTCGACGGACTCACCGAACGTCGTCGTGCCAGGAAAGGTTGTGTGCCATAGGTCCTCCTTCGGGGCATTGGGGATTGCCGGTAGGACCGCAACGCCGAAATCAACAAGTTCAGTTGTTGATGAACGTTTCGAGCCGTTGTGCCAGGGCGTCGAAGTCTTCGGGGCATTTTTGGCGAATTGTCGGTATGTTGCGTGCGGCCTCTTCGCCCAGCACTTCGCGGCCTTCGCCGGGAGTGCTGGCAACGTCACGTTGCTTGGCCAAGGGATTGAAGTAGTTCTCTTTGACGGAGACCTCCGCACGAACGTCTTGCCAACGCCAACCCTTAGGCAAGTCCATGCCGGCCAGAAGCCAGGTTTCAAGTTCCTCCCAGGCATTCTCGGCAAAGAAAGTTCTGCCGAATTCCCTTTCCAGGCTATCAAGGCGCTGGCGACGGTTTGTATCACCGTCACGGTCCACGCACAGGATGAAAATGTCCGTCATTCCTTCATGCTTTTTGACGACGGCTGCAATGCGTTCCGTTTTCAGCGCCTTGCCAATGCCGCCGAGCAAGGGTTCTTGACAGATTCTGACACGCGCACGTGGTTTGCCAATGGCTCGAAAAAGCCCGGAGAAAAGTGGTTTCAGGATAAACTGGTCCTTACGGAAATCTTCCGGAATGATAAGCACCCTCACCCTTCGTTATCCTCGGTCTCGTCGTTTTCTTCGGTGAAGGCGAGTGCGGTTTCCATCCAGTTTTCGGCAAGCAGTCGTCCCAACCCGCCTTGAGACGTTCGTAGGTCTTGAGCGTTGGGCAGTTGGGCAACGGAGCGGATGACGGAGTCGGGTGAGTCCTCGAGACGGCAGATGACGGACAGGTGCTCGAACGTGTCGTCGTTGACAAAGGTCAACATGTCCGGCGAATGGGTGGTCGTGATGACTTGGATGCCACGTTTCGCTGCTTGCTTTTCGATCAGTTCAAGTATAAGCCACTGTCGCGCCGGATGAATGCCGGTATCGATTTCTTCGAAAAAATACACACCCGCCGGATTTTTGCCCAGCAGCGCGGTTAACACGGCGAGAAAACGCAACGTCCCGTCCGACGCGCTGTACGCGGATACTTCTTTGTCGTTCTTTTCCCGAATCGTAAGATGGACCCGGCCACTGGGGTCGAGCGGAAACTCGAAATCCTCCATGTCCATGGGTGTGAGTTCCCGAACCCAACTCGCCAGGGTTTCCGCCTGTTCGGCGTCGGCGCGTATTTCCTGGAGCGCCGTGGATAAATTGTCGCCGAAGTCTCCCAAAACAGTCGCACCCGGGAAAGAGGGCTCTCGCATCCGTTCTGGCAACGGGTCCAAAAAACGCATATCGGCAAGGGCAGAGCGAAGGGCTATGGAGTGTTCATCGTTCAGGATCCGTCCCGTTCTGCCGGGCATGACGTATTGAGTCAGGACCGGTTGGTCCGTGGCAGCCCGGGTTTCCGGTTCGGAACTCTCCTCAACCGTGACCGATAGGGAGTCAGGGGGACGACCTCCTATGTAGTAACCCGGGCCACTGGCAGTGTAAACCGTGCCTGATTCGGTTCGGAGTTCTTCATTCAGTACCCTGAATGGACCGAGGCCGTCAGGTATGTTTCTGTCAGGATCACCCTCATTGAAGCGTCCCACCGTAATCGAGTAGCGCAAATTGGTTCCGTTCAGGTTCAGTGCGACCTCAAGGGAGAACGATGATTCTTCGCTACCGGAAGGGGGTGATTGGCGGACGATTTCATTCGTGGCACCGCGAATCGGTTCCCATTCGCGTTGACCGCCTGGGCCGTATTTGCCGCCGATGATTTCGGCCAGGGTATAGTCGCGGCCGATGCCATGCAGGAAGCGGAACGCGTCGCGGACGTTGCTCTTGCCGCTCGCATTGGCGCCTACGATGATCGTGAACGGACCAACGCGAAGCGTTTCATCGGCAAAGTTCTTGAAATTGACCAGTCGAATCGACGTAATCATCGTTCTTTCCCAGATTGGCTGTCCTGGATTGTTTCAGTGGAACGTCTCCACGGACAATGCGCCGATATGCTCCGCTTCCGTGCCTGAGTCAGATTCGAGTCGGGTTCTCGCGCGAACCGGATAATCTGCCGGAATATTACCACTTGCTTGTCGCATTGAGTGCCTTGGAGATCAAGCGGATCGTCATGATAAATTCATGGTACGTGCTATGTCCAGCCCGAAGTAGCGGATGATTTAAAATGCCAGCGGAACAACTTTCGAACGCCGGATGACGCGGTCGCGCGTGAGCAGCGGCACATGTTGTTCACCCTGATTTCTCAATGATGTCACAGTCATTCATGAGCGTTTCATATCTTCCACACGCCGATGAACGTCTTCTAGGAGCACTTTCACGCGTTGGATAGCCGTGTCTCGGTCGAGCGGCATCGCGCTCGGGTCGTTGGCCCCGTAGCGAAATTGAACGGCATACGGGGTGTATTCCACCAACTCGTCAAAACGTGCTGCCTCTTCGCCGTGCTCTTTCAGCATGTCCACCAGCCGCGCCAGATCGTGGGTGGCCGGATATGGCTGACCAAGCAGAGCAAGCAAGGCTTTGAGCAACTTCTCCACCGCCTGCTCTGCGTGAAAGTCGAAAATCTCATCGGCGAAGACGTCGGCGTTTCCCATACCGCGAAGGGCGGAATAATCCCGTTTTGCTGCTTCCAAGAGGGCACGGGCCTGTTTAAGGTCGCTCATAGAGCACTTCGCCTTCGCGTAGCGCACGCGCCAGGACATGGTTGAGGGAGTCGCGCCAGTACTCCACCTCGTCGCGGCTGTAGACCAGAATGTCCTTGGAAACGCCGAAACCCGCCAACGCGCGCCACAGCCGCGTCGCTTCGGCGCGCCTGTCCCTGCCATTCCCAAAAGGCACAGTTTCCACAACTACGAGATCCACGTCCGAGTCTGCCGTTGCATCGCCACGAGCCCGGGATCCGAACAGGATCACTTGCTCGGGATCGACCTCGTCCACGATGGTTTTTACCATCCGATGGAGGAGCTTGTCGTCAACTCGCGTCATGTCGTCGTCTCCTCGAACCGCTGATGTGGTTGATCAAAGACATCTTTGAGTTTCCGGTATCCTGGGATAAGTATACGCTTCAGCACGTCGGTTTCTCCACTATCCTCACGTTTCAATGGTTGCGCGTTTTAATCTTAATCTATGAGGCCAGAGGGACCATCTTCGAATGCTGGATGACGCGGCCGCGCGTGAGCATCGGTACGTTGTTCAAGACGATGGTGGTGGCGTGTACCACCGACCTTGAGGGCAAGAATATGCGTATCAAGATCGAGCATCCGCATCTCAACTGAGACCGGTCGTCAGGATCTCGCCCCGAACCTTAATCTTATTTTTTAGACTGCCGATCAGGTCGGCGCACGATTGGTCATAGGGAACGACGAGTGCGACCGGCTTGCCGTGCTTGGTGACGATCAACCCATCCTCGTCAAGTTGGTCCAACAACGCCAAGCATTGCTCTTTGAACTGCGTAGCTTCAATCGTTTTCATGTCACTCCTCCATCTAAATACATATCTTATACGACTGGTCATAAAATTTGTCCATTGACTCGGTGTACAGGAAATGAATTTACAAAGACTCTGGATTCCCGATTAAAGCTGCCGGGAACGACGGCGGGAGACGGCATGGTCGCTTGCGACGCCGTTTCGGTTGGTGCTACCATTCTTCGCAGTTAAAGGAGAGCGTGCATGGCCAATGTGACGTTGTTAGTGTCCTCGACGTGTTCAGCCTGTCCTTCCGCCAAGAGCCTGTGGAAGCAGTTGCGGGTGAAGCACAGTTTCAGTTACCGGGAAATCGATATCAGTACCCCCGATGGTCAGGAACTGGCCGACCGCCACTCGGTGCGAGCCGTTCCTGCCACGATCATCAATGGGCGACTCACCTTTGTCGGCGTGCCCTCGCGGCAGAGCGCGGAAAAAGCGTTGAGTCAACGTCGGGGCTAACCTTTAAGCCGCTGCATGGGTCATTGTGGATTTTTGATTCCGGGTTTCCAATCAAAAATCAGCAATTCACAATCCACGATGTTCCGGCGTCAGGGGGCCTCCCAATGAGCACCTCCCTTCCGTTTGGGATGGATGAAGAGGATCTGGAGCTTGAACTCCCGATCCTGCCTCCCCGCCAAGCCGCCAAGCCGCCCGACTGTCCGTTCTGTGGCGAGCCCATGACTTTTATCGACGCGGAATGGGGCTGCGCGGATTGTAACGGGGAACTGATCGGTCCTGAGACGGGATAAGACGGCCGCGGATTCGTGACCCTGGCCCGCGTGTGACGCGGACGCGTCGCTTCTCTTCCTGCCATGCTGCACGTCGTTACGGGTTTCTTTCAGCCGGATCTGGAACAAGCCTTAGCCTCCGACCTTCGTTCGTTTACCGCCCCGCCTTCGCCGCCGTGTCTGATCCTCGTCCCCTCCGAAAGTCTACGCGCGCACCTCAAGTGGACCTTCTGCATTGAGAAGGGCCTGCCTCTTTTCAACGTTCACCTCCTGACGTTTCACCAGTTGGCTGCGCGGTTGTTGGAAGAACAGGGCCGGCAGGTGACGGCCCGGCTGCGGGGTGAGTCCTTCTTCCGTGAATGGGTGCACCAACGGCTGCGCAAGCGAGACGCGGATTTCGCCGGACTCAACGAACTTGCCTCGATGCCCGGCGGATGGGCTGCCCTTTGGGCCACGCTCAAGGACCTCAAGGACGCGAGAGTAGACGCCGGCGCGGTGCTGGAAGCGTTCGGCCAAAGCCCGTTTTCAGCGGATCGCAGGCTGCACGCGGTGATCCGTTTGTACCGGACCTGGTGCGAAGACCAAGACCATCATTCGTTGTACGACCATGACGACGTCGCCGTGTTGGCGCTTGACCTGGTTTCCGAGTCTTCGTGGCTTCGGCAGCAGGCCCGTATCTTTTACTATGGATTTTATGATTTGACCCAAGGACAACTGGATCTCTTTCACACGATCGTCAGGCAATACGCCGCCACGTTGTACTTTCCGTTACTCGATCAACATCCGGCTTTTCGCTTCGCCCAGCAGTTCTTCGATCAGCACGTCCGCGGACTCGCCACGGGTTCGATCGAACACCAGGTCGAGCCCACGTCTCCGTTTCGAGATCTGTTCGATCCGCAATCCAAAATCCACAATCCAAAATCCACAATTGAATTCTGTCGTCTTATCACGGTCTCGGGCGCGAACGACGAGATTGACGTGGTAGCCAAAGAGATCCTGGCCTTGGTGCAGGAGCGAGGGATTCCGTTTCACGACGTCGGCGTGGTCGGGCGGACGTTGGCCGGATATGAAGACGTGTTGCCTCGCGTCTTTTCGGCGCATGGTATCCCCTTTCAGGCGACATTGCGCCGGCCTTTGACCCAGTATCCGTTTTCCCAAATCCTGTTGCGTCTCCTCGGTCTTCGTCTTCCCGAATCCGACCGGAATGCGATCTTTGACGTGTTGCATTCTCCATTCGTGAATTGGCGGACCTTCTGCCCCGACCTCGCGACCCCGCGGCCCGGCGTGTGGGAACAGTTGAGCCGGGAGATCGGGATCGAGCAGGGCTTGCAAGAGCGCGAGCGATTGGCCCGGTTTTTTGAAACCGGGGTTCCCATGCCGCACAAGCGAAGACAAGGTGAGTATACGATAGCCGGTGAGGAGGTCCGTAGTCTTTGGCACGTGCTGGACCGGTTAGCCCGGCTCCTTGACGCCTTCCCGGAAGAAGCGGGATGGGAGGTCTTCACGGATGGGGCCTTGGCTCTTATGGACCGAGTCCTGTTGAGTCCGTCACAGGACATTTCGGATCGTGAATTGAAGATTTTGGATTTGAAATCAGAAATCAGCAATCCACAATCAAAAATTCACGATCCACAATCAGCAATCAAAAATCCACAATCCGACGTGTATCAAGCGGTCCGGGAGAGTTTAGAAGAAATCCGGGCGCTTGCCGACATCAGCGGGCCGGTCCGGTATGCCGAGTTTCACTCCACGCTGACGCGGTTCATGGAAGAACGGCTGGTGAAGAATCCTTCGCAAGCGGGGAGCGGGGTGCGGGTGGTCGATGCCATGGCGGCCAGGGGGCTGTCCTTTCGCTACCTGTTCGTGATCGGGCTGACGGATCACGTCTTTCCCCGGCATATTCGAGAGGACGGGTTTTTCCGGGATTCGGCGCGCCGGTTCCTGGAGGAACACCTGGGGTTCAAGATCCAGGAAAAGACCAGAGGGTACGACGAGGAAAAATTGCTGTTCTACTTGTTGATGCACGCGGCGCGGGAGGGTATCACCCTGGTGGCGCAACGGTCGGACGAGGAGGGCCGAACGACGATCCCGTCCTGGTACGTGCAGGAAGCGGGACGCTGCGTGCCAAGTCTTGCTGCCGTGGACGTGCCGAGATCCTCGCTTCACAAACCTCAAGCCGTTTCATACGCCGACGAGGCGCGATGGACGCCCCGCGAGCGGCTCGTTCGACACGTGTTGCAACGCCATGAGCCGGTCCGGGCTGCGGCCGAGGACCCGGCGTGGTGGCGGATGCTGGAAAACGGGCTGGCAGCACTTCGCGATCAGGAGAGCGACCGGCCGCACCTGAATGCTTACGACGGTCTGACCGGGCCACTGCCGGACTATTGGAAGGGTCTGGCTCTGTCGGCGACCAGCCTTCAACGTTATGCCACCTGTCCCTTTCAATATTTCGTCCGGAACGTGCTGGATCTTCACGTGTCGAGGCCGTCGCCTCGAAGTCAGGGCCCGGGCGCGTTGGAAGTGGGCACGTTGCTCCACGAGATTTTAGGCAAGTGGTACGACCGGTTGGTGCAACACGGGTGGTTTGCACAGGAAGCCCCTCCTGACTTCAAGCCGCTGGGCATCCTGAAGCAGGTGGCGGAGACGGCGTTCCGGGAGTTTGAACAACAGAACCCGATCGGGCCCGCGCTCTTGTGGGAGATGCGACAGGAACAAATTATGACGTTGCTCGAACGGATTTTTGAGCAGGACAAACGTGAACTGGGAAACGAATGGCACCCGATCCTGTTTGAGGAGCCCGTGAAAGGGGAGATACCGGTCAAGGTCGCGAAGGGGACAACGTCGCTTCCCATGACCGGCCAACTCGACCGGGTGGATTGGTCGTCCTCCCGGCGCCGGTATCGGATCATTGATTATAAATTTACCGAGGGCGGCGTGATGTCGGACAAGGAGTTGGTCAGGGCGGTCGTGCAGGGAACTCGCCTGCAACCGCTGCTCTATATGGAATTAGCCGGGCAAGGGATCCTGCCGTCGTTGAAACAAAAGCTCGGGCTGGGCAAGGACGGGCAGGCCACTGTAGAGGGCGGCCTCTGTGCCGCCCCGGCCTGTGAAGGCGTCTGGTTTTACGTCGTGGCGCCTGGGGAACTTCCGGAGGACCAGGGGTTTGCTCCCGTGGCCTTTTCAGCGGAAACGCGGGCAGGCGTCGCGCCACAAACCGAGACGCTGATGACTACGCTGGTCGAGGGGATCCAACAAGGAAAGTTTTTCATCGTGCCGGGGCGGCATTGCGACTGGTGCGACGTGCGGGCGGTGTGTCACCGGACCCATCCGGCCAGCGCCCGGCGCGCGCGGGAGGATTACAAGCAGATCCGGGCGCATCGAAACGTTCGCCGACAGCAGCCAAAGTGAAGAACATTTTTGATTTTGGATTGTGGATTTTGGATTGGAAATCATGAATCAAAAATCAGCAATCAGAAATCAGCAATCCACAATGCCTCATTCTCTTCCCGACAGCCACGCGCGTCACGGCGCCGTCACGGCTTGGGGAACGAACGTCGTGGTGACCGCGGGGGCGGGCACGGGCAAGACCTCGCTGCTCATCGATCGCATCCTCCTCCTGTTGACCCGGGGCCGTGATCGGCTGTCATTGACGCAGATCGTCGCCGTCACCTTTACCAACAAGGCGGCCAGTGAACTGAAGCTGCGGGTGCGGCATCGTCTGCGGCTCATGAAGGAACTCGCCACGGGCCGGTCTGCCGGGGATGAACTCCACGATTACGAAATCCGGTCGATCCGGACGCTTCAAGAAACCTCGGGATTGACCGACGAAGAATTGGCGGCGGTGAGCGATGAGGCCATGCGTGAGGTGGAGCGGGCGCACATTGAAACCATTCACAGTTTTGCCGGCCACCTCTTGCGGCTGTATCCCGTGGAAGCCGGCGTGGATCCGTCGTTTCAGGAAGACGACGGTACGCGATTTCACGAGCATTTTGATCACGAGTGGGACCAGTGGTTGCAGCGTGAATTGGGTGCGAGCGGGCGCCGGCATGACGTCTGGCGGGGGGTGCTGGCGCACTTCGGCCTGGACGACGTGAAACAACTTGCACAGGCCCTGACGGATGAATTGATCCCCTTGGCCGGAATCCGGACCTCACAACCTGCGGTCACGCCGCATCTGCGATCCTGGCTGGCGACCTTGCGCGACCGCGGCCGTCTGTTGCAGGAACAGCATCAAGGCACCCTGAAGATCAATCGTTTGCTCGATGCCGCGGTCGCGTTGTTGGCGGGCGTGGAAATGAACGGCATGTTGCGGCCGCAACATGCCGATGAAGTTGTCGTGCTTCAACAGACGATTCCTTCTAAAACGAAGGCTTGGACCGAGGAGGACCATGAAGAAGCCAAGGGGGTGATCAAGGTCGCCCAGGCGATTGCACAGTCGGGTTCGGAATCGTTATGGGACGCGGTGCAACTTCTGTCCCCCTTTGTGGCGCATTGCCGGTCCTCGTTTGTGGAAAAGGGGCTGGTGTCCTTTAACGGTTTGCTGGCGCGGGCGCGGGACTTGCTGCGGGACCACCCGCACGTGCGCGCCGAATTGAAAGAACAGTACCAGGCGATTATCGTCGATGAATTTCAGGATACCGATCCGGTCCAATACGAGATCATCCTGTTTTTGGCCGAGGCCAAGGGCGCCGAAGCCCGGGAATGGCATCGCGTGCAACCGGCGCCGGGGAAATTGTTTATCGTGGGCGATCCCAAGCAATCCATTTATGCGTTTCGGCGGGCGGATATCGAAGCCTACGATACCGTTGTCCGCGACCACGTCCTAGCGCCGGCGGCCAAAGGTGAGCGGTATGCGCTGCAGGGAAACTTTCGGACCCACGCCCAATTGCTTGATCCCGTGAACCGCTGTTGCGCGAATGTGTTCCCGGCTGCTGCCGTCGAAGGGTTGCAACCTCCGTACGAACCGCTCCTGCCCGTGCCGTCGGACTCGCTGCCCTTGCCTCACGAACGGATGGAACTCCGCCTCGTCACCCTGGCGCAAGAGGACGCGGACGCGGAGACGGCCAGCCGGGCGGAGGCGGATGCCTTGGCGCGCTGGCTGCGGGATGACGTCCTGGAAAAAGAATCCCTGCTTGTGGGCGGACGTGCGGTGCCCATCCAGCCGCGCCACGTGGCGATCCTCTTCCGAACGTTCGCTCACCTGCGAATCTGCCTGGAAGCCTTTCGGCGGCACCACCTGCCTTGCCTGGCCGACGGAGAGAAACATTTTTATGAACGGCAGGAGGTGATCGATTGCAGCCTGGTGTGGCGCGTCCTGATGGATCCCCGTGATGAACTGGCCTCGGTCGGGGTGTTGCGGTCTCCCTACGGCGGCTGCTCCGACGTGGAGATCGAGTCCATCGTGCAACGGGGATTCCCGGATGATTGGGCACACGAGTCGTCTCTCGCGCGTCTGCCGCCGATCTTTACGATCCTCCATTCACTGCATGCGGAGATCCAAGCGCTTCCGGTTCCGGAAGCGATCCAGCACGTGTTCCAAGCGCTGCCCCTCGCCGAATTGGCCGCGGCTTCCATCGACGGCGAACATGCCCTGGCCAACGTGCTCAAGCTCCGGGACGTGATGTTGGCGCTGGCCGTGCGGTCCGGGTTGACGCTTCGGGAAATCGTTCGCCGGGTGGAGCAGTGGGTGGACGACCCGCCGGCTGAGGGAGAACGCCCTCTTGTGGAAGAAGGGCTCACGTCTCAGGGTTCGGGCGGCGCGATCCGGTTGTTGACCATCCACAAGGCCAAAGGGCTGGAATTTCCCATGGTGATCGTCGCGGGCCTGCACCGGGACGTGGACCATCGTAAAGACCCGGTCTGGACGTCGCACGACTGGCTCACCGACACCATCGGCCTCCGTCTCGGCCAGGCCGCCGACCTTGGAGGCATTTTTCTCGAAACCAAAGTCGCCGAACGACAGCGAGCCGAACAGGTGCGGTTGCTCTACGTCGCCATGACGCGCGCGCAACGGCGTCTCGTGTTGTCCGCGGCGCTGCACGGGCAAGGAACGACCAGGAAGGGCGCGTTGCTGTCGTTAATCGCACGCGGCCTGGATCTGGATGTGCCGGCTATGGTCGAGGCGGCGCAAGAACGGTCCCAGTGCGACCATCCGGCGGGAGACGTGGCCGTGAGCACGACCGTCGTGCCGGCCCCTCAACCCGTGAAGCCTGTCCTGAGCGGCGTCGAAGGGAAATCCCGTCCCGCTCCCCCCATGTGGAACGCGACCATGCCGGATGGCGCGGAGCACCAGCGCCGGTGGGATACGTGGTTTAAGCAAGGGGAGACGGCCCGCCGGACCCCGCAGTTCCTTTCCGCGACACGGTCCCTGAAGACGGGTGATCTGTCGGTGACGCAGCCCCTTGCGCCCACGGAAAAATCTCCGCGAACTTCCAAAGCCCCTCTACGCAAGAAGGCGGCGTCGCAACCGGGCTCATCAGATCGAAGCGCAATCATCGGGACGTTGGCCCATCGCGTATTGCACGGTTGGGATTTTTCCGCTGATCCGGCGACCATGCCAACGTGGATCGAAGCCTGTTTCCGTGCATACCTTCCAAACGAAGCGGTCTCGGAGTCGGGTGACGTGTGTGCGGACTTGCAGGAGATCTTCGCGCACTTCGTCGAATCCGAACCGTATGCCGTGCTTCGGCAGGCTGACATTCTGGGCCGGGAGATTCCCTTTGCCGTGCCTTGGGAGAGTCCGGGAGAGGAAGCCGGGCACGTCCCGGCTAGTGTGATGGAAGGGGTGATCGACGTCATGTATCGCCGCGATCAGCAGGTTTGGATTGCCGACTACAAGACGCACCGGGTAGACCAACACTCCGCGGAGCAAGTCGTGCAGGAGTCCCGCGTACAAATGGAGATCTATCGTCGAGCGGCCGAGTCGGCCTTGGCCCAGGGTCCTGTCAGGGCGCAACTCATCTTTTTACGGAGTGGACTCAGCGTCGAGGTTTGAGTAGGATACGCAAGCCTCCCTCTCCCCTGGCGGGAGAGGGCTGGGGTGAGGGGGCGCTTCTTTTCCCCTCCTTTGTAAGGAGGGGTGAAGGGGAGGTAGAGAGTAGCGAAGGAGAAAATCTCTCCGTTCAAACACGTGAGGAAAGGAGAACGTTCATGCCACTGAGTCGTAGGGACGGGCCTGTGTGCCTGTCCGTGAAAATAGGATGCCTCATATGCAGTCTTGTCTTCCTCGGAGCCTGTAGCAGTACGGCGAAAGTCAGGTACACAGCCTTGAATGCCCCTGGGGGGAGCAACCCCGCGGCGGCGTCGGCCGTGAAAGCCGGCAATGAGGCCTTTGCCGCCGGGCGATGGTCCGTGGCGAAGCAGCAGTACGAAAAAGCCATCAGCGTCCAGGAAACCTTGGCGGAGGCGCATTACAATTTGGCTTTGACCCTGGATCGATTGGGCCAGCGAAAGCAAGCCGAGGCGCACTATACCCAAGCAGCGAACTTTGCTCCCGGACATCAGGTCATTTGGAATTCACGGATTTACCGCCGGTATGGTGACGTCAAGCCGGCAGGCGGCGGCGGTGCCTTACCGGGAGTCCCGGGCCTAGGCGGGCTTGGCGGAATCGGCGGCGGTGGTGGAAGACCCGGCGGGGCCCCACCCGGCGGATTTTAGCCGATCAAGTCGAGGCAGGTCGGGTTCGCGTAGCATAACCCGACAGCGGGGCTGTCATCCCCGGCTTGATCGGGGATCCAGTGTCTTTGCCTTGGTCTTTTGTGCAGTCGTAGCTGCGTCATTCCCTCTCCGAGGCGGAGACATGCCCTATACCGCATCTCGTTTTTTCTTAAACCCTCTCCCCGCCGTGGGAGAGGGCTGGGGTGAGGGGGCATTCTCGCGGTTCGCCTGCGCTCTATAGCCCACCACCAGCATCGTCAATCCCAGGAGGATCATGGGGATACTCAACAATTGTCCCATGGTCATGGGCCCCAGGATAAATCCCAGATGGGCATCCGGTTCTCGAAACAATTCGGCGAAGCTACGGAAGAGGCCGTATCCGACGAAAAAACTCCAAAAGACCGTGCCGGGGGGGGTGGCCTTCCTGCCCAGGAACCACAGAATGCCGAACAGGACCATCCCTTCCAGCGCCGCTTCGTAGAGTTGTGAGGGGTGGCGACAGGCCGACCCGCCCCTCGGAAAAACCATGCACCAGGAAACGTCCGTGGGCCGTCCGTATAACTCCCCGTTGATAAAATTCCCCAAGCGCCCCAGGCCCAACCCGATCGGCGTGACCTGCGCCGCCAGGTCGGCAATCGTGTAGGCCGCGAACCCTTTCTTATGACAGAACAGCCAAAGCGCGAGGCACACGCCGAGCAGTCCGCCGTGGAAGGACATCCCGCCTTCCCATATGAATAGAATTTTCAGGGGGTTCTGGAGGTAGTACGCCGTCTGGTAAAACAGGGTATAGCCCAACCGTCCCCCCAGAAACACGCCGAACGCGGCGTACACAATCATGTCGGACAACTGAGGCTTGTCTAAGGGGATATTGCGGCTGGCCGCCCGATGCTTGATGAGGAAATACGCCGCCAGTAACCCCAGCAGATACATCAGCCCGTACCAGCGAAATTGCAGGGGACCCAACCGAAAAAAAACCGGATCAATTTCAGGGAAGGAGAGGGAAACCCACAAGGGAGGGATGTACGAGTTCAAAACGGATATCCAGTCGTAAGGGCCGCACTGACCACGGTTTGGTATAGACCAGGATGCGAAACCATCCTAGGGAGCCGTCGCCGGTTTTTCAAGGCATGCCCCTTTGTCATATTCCCTTCGTTTCCTTCTGTCATCCCCGACTTGATCGGGGATCCAGTGTCTTTGCTTTTAGTTGTTGTAGCCGCGCCATCTTATGGCGCATTCTTCCAGGGTTTCGTCCCGGCGAGCATTTGCCTCCGTGGTTTACGGCGGGGTAGAGTTTGCGGGAGCACCCACGCTGCGAATGGAAACGCCTGTCCTGAGCGGAGTCGAAGGGCCTGTCCTGAGCGGAGCGGTAGTGAAGTCGAAGGGGAGGATCGAACAATGAGCGACGAGGCTGCAACTCACGCGAGCCCGGAAAGCCCGGCAGCCGGGGATGCCCTATTACCCGGCGTCAAGCATGTTATTGCCGTGGCGAGCGGAAAAGGCGGGGTCGGCAAATCCACGGTCTCCGCCAATTTGTCCGTGGCGTTGGCGCAGAGCGGCGCGAGAGTCGGGCTGATGGACGCGGATATTTATGGCCCGAATATTCCCATGATGATGGGCGTACCGGAGCCACCGCAGAAAGAGGGCGACAAGATCAAGCCGGCCGAAGCGCATGGCGTGAAGGTCATGTCCATGGGCTTTTTTGTGCCGGAAGAAACCGCTATCGTGTGGCGCGGGCCCATGGTGCACACCGCCATCCAGCAGTTCTTTCGCGACGTGTTGTGGGGAGAGTTGGACTACCTGTTGGTGGATTTGCCGCCCGGGACGGGCGATGCCCAGCTCAGTCTCTCGCAAATCGTTCCCTTGACCGGCGTCGTGACGGTGACCACGCCGCAGGAAGTGGCGCTCTACGACGTGCGCAAGGGCCTGATGATGTTCAAGAAAGTCAACGTCCCCCTCTTGGGCGTGATCGAGAACATGAGCTTCTTCGTCTGCGGGCATTGCGGAGAACGAACGGAGATTTTTTCGTTTGCGGGCGGCGAGCGCGCGGCGCAAAAGTTCGAGATTCCCTTCCTGGGTCGCATTCCCTTGGATCCGGCGATCCGCGAGGGAGGGGACACGGGCATGCCGATCGTCGCGTCGGATCCGAAGTCTCCGCTCACCTTGGCGTTCCAAGGTGCGGCCGAGGCGTTGCAGACGCGCGTGAGGGAACTCACGAATGAAACCACAGGGGCGACACTGAGTGATATGGTCAAGAAATTGAAAGAACCCATGGCGTAACAAGAGGACGGGCTAACCCTCTCCTTTTCAAAATCTCCTCTCCCCTGGCGGGAGAGGGCTAGGGTGAGGGGGCAGTAGAAGAGCCTGTTCCCCATATGTTTAACCGCTGGAGGATTCCGATGGCAGAAATGGTCAAAGTGGCGAACACGGATGAGGTGAAACCCGGAGAAGGCGTCGTCGCCGAAGTCGAGGGCAAAGAGATAGCCCTCTTTAACGTCGACGGTACGTTTTATGCCATCGACAATACTTGTGTGCATCGTGCGGGGCCGTTGGGCGAAGGGGAGTTGATCGGCGAAGTGGTCACCTGTCCCTGGCACGGTTGGGAATACAACGTCACGACCGGGGCCTGTGTCACGAATCCGTCCGCATGCGTGGCCAGTTTCCCCGTGGCAGTGGAAGGGAACGAAATCAAGATCGACCTCGAACCGGCTTCTTCGGCTTGAACCGCAACGCCCCCTTCGGTCATTCCTGCGGAAGCAGGAATCCAGTGTCTTGCTGATTTTTTCATTCCTTCCTTGGGGGTGCGAGTTGCAAGCGAGGAATCTCGTCGGTCGGATCAGTTGCCTTCTCCCTCTCCCGCTGGGAGAGGGCAGGGTGAGGGAGCATCGTAGTAACTCGACAGCGTGGCTTGATCAAACCCATGAAGAACAAAATGACTAAGAAGCCAACCAGACTCAGCCAGCGGGAGCCGATCCGGTTACAGCGTCGTCCTCCCAGCCTGGCCAAGCTGGACATGACGAAGCACGTGGGCCGCAAGGAGTACGAGACCAAACTGGCCCGGCTTCAGGTCAGCTTGAAGGAACTCTCGCTGTCCTACCAATCCCAGAGCCGGCGTGCGGTGATCGTGCTGGAAGGGTGGGACGCCGCGGGCAAGGGAGGCATCATCCGGCGGATGCACTGGCCGCTCGATCCGCGCGGTCTGAAAGTCTGGCCGATCTCCGCGCCGACCCCGGAGGAACTGGATCACCATTACCTGTACCGCTTCTGGACGCGCCTGCCGCGGTCCGGGCAACTCGTCATATTCGACCGCTCCTGGTACGGCCGGGTGCTGGTGGAACGCATCGAAGGTTACGCCTTGGAGACCGAGTGGCAGCGGGCCTACGCCGAGATCAATGAATTCGAACGCATGCTCGACGACGACGGCGTCCGTCTCGTCAAGATCTTCCTGCACATCACCCCGGAAGAACAACTCGCGCGGTTCCGGGCGCGCTTCAACGACCCGCTCAAGCGCTGGAAACTCTCCGCGGAAGACCTCCGCAACCGGGCTCGCTGGGCCGACTATGAAGTTGCGATTGAAGAGATGTTTCAACGGACTTCGACCGTCCGCCAACCCTGGATCGTAATTCCGGGCAACAGCAAACCGTACACCCGTCTCGCCGCAATCAGCGCCATCGTCAAACGACTGTCCGACGGCGTGGACCTGTCCCCGTCCGGCCTCGACCCCGGCTTCGAACAACGGGCCCGCAAAGTCCTCGGTCTGAACCAACCCTCCGGCCGAAAAGCGCGTTAGGGGCGTCCTGGCACCAGACGAGCGGTTACCCACGTTCGCAAGGACTTGTCATGACCTGCAAACCATCAAAGGTTCCAAAGCTTTTCTTGGGCCAACTGCTCAAGATTGGTCACCCGGACATTTTCGGCAAGAGGGTAGGTCGTGTTCCCCGGACAAACGATGGTGATCCGGTCGAGTTCCAGTTCCCGCAAGGCAGAATGCATGGAACGGGTTATCCTGGGGGTCGAGCTATACTTGAATTCAAAGGCGATGTTTTTATTGCCTCGTGTGATCAACAGATCCAACTCCGCATTGGTATGGGTGCCCCAGAAAAAGCATTCCTCGGCACCGGCCCGGTAAAGCCTGATTACCTGCTCCAACGCAAGCCCTTCCCATGACGAGCCTATCGTGGGATGACTCTCAAGACTCGCGTGGTCCGGCACGTTCAGCAACGCATGCATCATGCCCATGTCCTGGAAATAGACCTTGGGTGACTTGACCTGACGCTTGTGGATATTGGCATGCCAGGGTTTGAGGATACGGATCATGAACGTGCCGGCCAGGATATCCAGGTAGCGTTTGATCGTCGGAGAGGAAACATCCAGGGAGCGCGCAAATTCTGACGCGTTGAAGACCTGCCCGTTCCAGTGGGCCAGCATCATCCAGAATCGCCGCATGGTATTGGCGGAACAATCAATGCCCAGCGACGGCAAATCCCGTTCCAGGAAGGTCGAGACATAGGCCTTGCGCCACGTCATACTGTCGGCGTCTGACTTCGCCAGATATGCGGGAGGAAATCCGCCCCGCAACCATAGCCGGCGGACGTTGTCGGCTTCCAAAACCGTAAAGGGGGGCAATTCCAGATAAACAATGCGGCCGGCCAGGGATTCGGAAGTCTGCCGAAGCAAGTCGCGGGAGGCGCTGCCGAGGACAAGGTAGCGTTGCTTGCGCGGCTTGCGGTCGATCAGCACCCGCAACAACGGAAACAACTCCGGCACCCGTTGGACTTCGTCGATGACGATCAGTCCTTCCAGGGGACTCAGGGCCAGCTTGGGGTCGGACAAGCGGTTCAGGTGTTCGGGGTCTTCCAGATCGAAGTAATGTATCC
This sequence comes from Nitrospirales bacterium, assembly GCA_965204965.1. Classification (GTDB taxonomy): domain Bacteria; phylum Nitrospirota; class Nitrospiria; order Nitrospirales; family UBA8639; genus Bin75. The sequence continues at coordinate 402,036 of OZ242026.1, forward strand.
GTTTGTTGCCCAGGGTCCTGATGAAGTCCCGGGCCAACGTGGTCTTTCCGCACTGACGCGGTCCCAAGATTCCCACCATGGGATGACTTCGAAAACACTCTCCAATCCGCTGCAAAAACGTGGTCCGTTTCATTCAATAAACCTTGAATATTTAAAATATAACTTTAAATCTTCAACTTTTCAAGATCATTTGTCAATCGAAAACGCCCAAACAGCCTGCTCAGATTGTGGCGAATCGACGTATAAAACAATCCCATCCATCGGCCCTGGATCGTGATTCCGGGTAACAGCAAGCACCACGCCCGTCTCGCCGCGATCAGCGCCATCGTCAAACGACTGTCCGACGGCGTGGACCTGTCCCCGTCCGGCCTCGACCCCGGCTTCGAACAACGAGCCCGCAAAGTCCTCGGTCTGAACCAACCCTCCGGCCGAAAAGCACGCTAGCGTCGGTCAGTGGGCCAAGGGGGATGGGCGTTGTTCCAACTATGTCTCCCATTGATGCGAAAATAGTTCCCATCCGTCATTCCCGACATTCTTAATCGGGAATCCAGTGTCTTTATCTTTCTCCTCGCGACACAACCCTTTATCCCAAAAGTTATGTGTAGTGATCCTGAGGGGCTTGCGTGTTTGGGAAAAGCATGGTAGATATAAGTAAAATAAACCAGGTTAATATACGTTTTCATAAGGAGAAGAAGGTGTCCGGTAGTCAGCAACAGAACCAAAATCAGGTGAACACGGGAGATGATGTGCCAGAAGGGAAAACCATGAGGAAATTCAAGTACAAACCTAGATCTTTCTATTTCGTGCGCCTCAACATTGCGAAGTCAGAGATGGACACCATTGAGGACTTTTTTGAACGATCTAAAGAAGCTTGGCGGAAGGGGCACCAAGCTCTCGAACAAATAGCCGCTAGCAGTGGAAAAAATGTACCGGACGACGGTAGATGGGACGAAGAAGATGCACAGCTTAAGGAGTTTGCGTGGCTTTACTCAGAATTTGCAATTGTCGGGCTGTGGAGGTGTATAGAATTGTACAGGAAAAGCGCAATGCGAGCCGCTTTGGGCGACCAAGCTGCTAAGCGTGCATATATACATAAAAAGTTTCAAAAAGATCTGTTGAACTTGCAGATAGAAGAGAAAAAGATCCGCTGTGCTAGGTCTGTGGACGAGTTGCGCTGCCTAAACAATGCAATAAAGCACGAACGACGGGTTAATGGTGAACTCGCCGAATTTCGCCGATGGAAGAAAAAGAAAAGAAATCAAAATAGCAAGCTTGCTAAACGTCCACGGTGGAGGAGCAAGAAGGATGATGAATTAGGGGATCTCAAAGATCATTACCTGAGATTGCGGCCTCTTGCGGAGCGGTACTTGGAAGACCTGACCAAACGCCTCAACAAGGCCAAGATTCCGAGCCCTAGTCCGGCAGGTCAGGTTAGCAAAACGTAACCTGACCTATGGCAAGTGTGATAACCTATCATTCCGCTGTTTCCTCATTCATCCACTCTCATCGATTGTCCTATTGGGTCAGCACCACTCCGTCTGGATCGACTTTGAGTGTCGCCAAAGTGTCGAGATCATAGTTGCCCACGGAGAAGCGATCTTGCTGTTGGAGGGTCCAAATCAGCGGGGTGGTGTCTTTCGTGGGCTTAGCAGCCCGCAAATCCCCACGTTCGCTCATGCGCCGATGTTCCCAGGCGATTCCGTCAGACAATTCTAAGGGGCGGACGGGAAGAGCGGTGTTGAGTGAATCATCTTCATCGCCGACTGGACGCTTTTTCCCGGTCTTCGTCATCAGGTACATACCATGCCAGCGAAATCGTGCTTTGATCTTCGGCGCATGCAGGATGTGGGTGCGGATGCCATTAAGGAAGGCATCCTGTCCATCCCCGTCCTCCAGAACAAAAACCCGCGAGTCGGTCAGACCTTCCCGATCCGACCATAAGGTAACTTCATGGAGGCACTGGAGAACACAGAAGGAAAACGGGGTATAGGTATTGAGATGATCGTTGTGCTTGCAAGCCTCGGACCACACGGTAGGATCGACGCCCAGCGACACGACATAAGGCACATGGCTGGTCATAAGATCGGCCATCCCCTCAATTAACCTCGGTGCCCAGGGCTCCCGCTCTCCTTCTAACTCCTTGCGATGCACATTGGTGATGGGTGAAAGCCCCCGCCGCACCCCGTTCACCTTGTCGAGGTAGTACCTCCATTTCAACTCGTAGTCTCTCCACGCATCCAAGGACGCCACGCATGCCGTCACGACGGTCAACCCTCGAATCACCGGCCCCTGTCCTACTCGGTCAGGTGACGTTTGACTTGCATCAAAATAAACGATGATCAAAATGTCCTCCTTCGTATCAGGGTGCAAGATTATTACGATCGTCTGGATAGGCAGATACGACTCTTCAGAGTGTCAAACATATGATGCCTTCAATATTTGGAGATATGAGAATGTTTCGTTTACGGCAGACGGTCTTCGGGTTCTGGTGGCTGACCACCTTTCCTTCGCAAAATTCGGCGCGCTGCCTTGATGTCGGCTTTGGCAATTTCTTGCTCCACGCTTTTCAATTTGCCCGTCACGAATTTGTGGAGGGTGCTTGAGATGAGGGTTTGATAGAGCATTCCTTCCTGTGTCGCTTTTTTTTGAAGGGCTTCCAAGTCGCGTGATGAAATCCGAATGTTGATGCGCTTGTCCTTCTGAAGGAACTCGTGTGCGACCTCTTCCAAATGGCGTTTTTCCTGTTTGAAATTGGTGAGGCTTGTGAATTCCCCGCGTTCGAAATCCTGGAGAATTTTCACCTCGTCTTCATCTAATTTGAGAGAGTTTTTCATGTGAGGTACTCCTTTGTCGCCTTCCTGCTTGGGATGATGGTTTTGAGAAACCGTGTTCCTTGCTGCTGTTCATCCGGCACACCAGTTTTACATACTCTGCCCGGTGACTGAAAGTCTTGTCTTGGTTGTGTCCATTTCTTGAAGATCGGTCGCCTATTCTTCATAATGACAACATAAGGTGCCGAAGCTACAAATATCTCTACCTCCCCTTGCCCCTCCTGACCCTTCGTCCCGCTCAGGGCAGGTAAAGGAGGGGAACGAGCCGCATGAGATGCGGTTGCTACAAATGCAAAGAGAAAGACACTGGATTCCCGATTAAAAATGTCAGGAATGACAAGAAAAGCCCCCTCACCTCAGCCCTCTCCCTCAAGGGGCGAGGGAGTTGTAGCGCGGAAATAATCAAGGAATGAGTGAACACATCCAAATGACAGAGGGGAAAGGCGGGGCAATGAATGCTTCTACCTCCCCTTCGCCCCTCCTTACAAAGGAGGGGAAAGGAAAGGCGGGAATGGCCATGGCGAACACACAGGTTCGCCCCTACCGGTTGCCGGGGTGGTTCAAGGTCAGGATCGAGGCGGGGCCGCATTACCGGCGCATTCAGTCGCTGGTCCGGGACAAGCAGCTTCATACGATTTGCGAGGAGGCGCGTTGTCCGAACAAATGGGAATGCTGGAATAACCGGACGGCCACGTTCTTGCTGTTGGGCGACGTCTGTACGCGACGGTGCCACTATTGTTCCGTGACCACGGGTCGTCCGGATAGCGTGGATTGGGAGGAACCGGAACGGGTGGCCGAAGCCGTTTGGTCGTTGGAATTAAGGCACGCGGTGCTGACCTCCGTGAATCGCGATGAACTGGACGATGGCGGCGCCTCCATTTTTGCGGCGACCATCCATGCCATCCGGCGACTTCAGCCTGCCTGTACCGTGGAAGTGCTGGTTCCGGATTTTCAGGGCAAACCGGACGCGGTTGATACGGTCCTGGCGGCGACTCCGGAAATTTTCTCTCATAATATCGAAACCGTCTCACGGTTGTTTCCGTCCGTCAGACCGCAGGGCGACTATGACCGGTCTTTGCAGGTGCTTCGCCGGGCGAAGGAGCAGGGGGCGAACACGAAATCGGGATTCATGGTCGGGATGGGCGAGACACATAAGGAACTCCGGTCGGTCCTGCACGACCTGCGTGCAGCCGGCTGCGAGATCGTGTCGATCGGCCAGTACTTGCAGCCGACCAAAGCCCATCTTGTCGTGCACCGGTATGTCGAGCCCCAGGAATTCGAAGATCTCAAGCAATACGGAACGACCCTGGGCTTTCGGCACGTGGAATCGGGGCCTTTGGTGCGCAGTTCGTATCATGCCGAACAACAAACACACCGAGTTCTCTTATAATAAATGAAGGAACCTCTGATTTATTGTGATAGCGGGATGCAGGGCAAGGCGTCCCGGAGCGAAACCCGAGGCTTATCATAGAGATAGGTGAGGGGTGAGCGAGGACACAACGCAGCCATACGCCCGATAGTGCAATAAAGCAGAGGTTCCTAAACAGCGATTCTGAGCCGGAGTCTTTTATGCCGGGCAAAGCGATGTACTCTCTACCTCCCCACGGACAGGCACGCAGGCCTGTCCCTACATCAAAGGAGGGGTGAAGACGTGCCCCCTCACCCCGGCCCTCTCCCTTCAGGGGAGAGGGTGTTGGAGGCTAAAGATTTTTCATGTGCGTGAAACGTTGGCTTCTCCTGGCTCCGCTGCTGCTGACGATCCTGTTGTTGCAGTCCTACTTTTGGGTGCCGACGTATGAAAAACAGGCGACGGGGAATCCGGCGCGCTTGGTGACGTATATCGAAGCGTCTATCGGCGACGCCAAGATTCTCAATCCGATCTTGAACGCGGATGCGGCCAGTTCGGGTATTGTCGACCTCACGTTTGAAGGGCTCCTGGATCTGGACGAAAACCTGAACTTCCGGGGACGGTTGGCCACTGACTGGGCGATTTCCGAAAAGGCCTATCTGTTTGCGAGTCCTTCCAACCGGTTGCCCGACGGAACCGAGGTCACGGGAGCGGGGCTGGCCGACCGCATTCGAGCCGCGCTGCAAGACGAGGCGTTTTCCGCCTTGGCTGACAACGTCCGCTCCATCGACGTGTTGCCTCGCGTGACCAGGACAACCGCAGTGCCTGTTCAAATGCAGGACGCGGATGGCAACCCGGCGCGCGGAGAAGTGGAGGTGACGTTCGGCGTACCCGAGCGGGTGGCGTTTTCCTTGCACCGGGTGGACCAGGACTTTTTCCAGCGGCTGTTTCCGGTCATCGGCGAGCGGTATCTCGAAAATTTTCCGTATGAGCAGTCCCTTACCTTTGGAAAGGAGATCTCTCCGGAGATCAAGGCCCAGGTGTTCGCGCAATTACCGGAACTGTTTCCCGTGGCCGAGCACAATCCCATCATCGATTTTAATCTCCGCACAGGCGTTCGGTTTCACGACGGCCACGAGTTCGACTCGGGTGACGTGCAGTTTACGTATGACGCCCTGATGAATCCCAGGAATCTGTCCCCACGCACGTCGGATTTCGAACCGATCAAGGCGGTCGAGATGATCGACTCGCATACGGTGCGCGTGGTGTACAAGCGGTTGTTCTCCCCGGCGATCAACGCCTGGACCATGGGCATCCTCCCCGAACACCTGCTCAACGCCGAGGCCATGCAACGGGAGATGGACGAGCGCGGCCTCTCCGACGCCGCCCGGGAAGCGTTCGGCATGCGCGACAGTCGATTCAACCGCAACCCCATCGGCAGCGGGCGATTCCGTTTTGTCGAGTGGCACAGCGATGAATACATCCATCTCCGCCGCAATGACGACTATTGGGAAGTGCCCGCGGAATACCAGGACTATTACATGCGGATCGTGCCCGACCTGTTGACCCAGGAGATGGAATTCCGGTCCGGCGCGGTGGATTACTACGGGACGCAACCGCACCAGGTGGCGCGGTACAAGGAAGACGACACGTACCAGTCGTTTTCCAGCCTGGCGTTCGCCTATAGCTATATCGGCTACAATAATCGCCGTCCCTTGTTTGCCGACCCGGAGGTACGACGGGCGTTGGGGATGGCGATCAACGTGGAAGACTTTCTCCGGTACCTGCTGTACGGCGAAGGAGAGCAAATCACCGGTCCCTATCCTCCGAATACAAAGTGGTACGATCAGTCCGTGGAGCCCTTACCCTATGATCCCGAGACCGCGCGGGCCGTGCTGGAGTCCAAAGGCTGGCGCCCCAACGCCGACGGCTGGCTTGAAAAGGACGGCAAGGTATTTGAGTTCAACCTGATCACGAACAGTGGCAATCCCATTCGCAAAAACATCATGACGATTGCACAGAACGCCTGGAAGAAAATCGGAGTGAAGTGCAATACGCAATATTTTGAATGGGCGGTGTTTCTCAAGGATTTCGTCAATACAGGTGATTTCGATGCCGTGGTGCTCGGGTGGAGCATGGGTGTCGATCCCGATTTGTATCAACTGTGGCATTCGAGTCAGGCCGGGCCCCAGCAATTGAATTTCATCGGATACAACAACCCGCGTGCGGACGACCTGATCGTCCGCATCCGGCAGGAGTACGATCAGGACGTGCAGCGGGAACTGACCCACCGCTTGCATCGACTGATTGCGGAGGAACAGCCGTATACGTTTCTCTACGCGCCGCTGGGCACGCGGGTGTTGGATAAAAAGATCGTGTTGGTCCACAGGAACGAAGATGGGTCGGAACGGTATGAAAAAATTTACCCGATCCCGAGCGGGGAAATCACGTTTCATTTTCATCAATGGCGAAAGCTCGAATTCACGCCGTCGTTGTGAAGGAAGGGAAGCTCCCTCTCCCCTTTTAGTGGGAGAGGGCTGGGGTGAGGGGGGAATGGTCAACGAATGACTGAACACAGACAGGAATCTCTCATGCAGGCGTGCCGCCTGTACCCAAAGAGATGAAAATGAGGACCTCTCTCTCCAATCTGTCATCCTCGACATTTCTAAGCGAGGATCCAGGGTCTTTGCTTTGTTCTTCGTCCGTGAAGACAAAAGACACTGGATTCCCGATGACTAACGTCGGGAATGACAAAAGTGGTTATTTTCATACCAACACAAATAGGTTCAAGCGGTAGTCACGAATGCAAGCCTTTATTCTTCGCAACGTGCTGCAGCGGCTCGTGCTGGTGTTCATCGTTTCCATCCTTGCGCATTCGGTGATCCACCTAGCTCCCGGGGAACCCAGCGAGGTGGATCCAGCCAATCCCCGGATGAAGCCCGAAGACATTGCGAAGATCCGCGAGGCGTTTCACCTCGACGCTCCCCTGTATATGCAGTATGCCTATTGGGTCCGCGACCTGGCATCCGGCGAATTGAAGTCGTTCAAGGACAGTCAACCCGTCCTGGGAAAAATCTGGCGCCGGTTTCTGAATTCCCTGCCGCTCTTTATCTGCGCCACGTTGCTGGTGTGGACCCTGGCGTTTCCCACCGGCATTCAGGCGGCAATCCATCGGGGAGCGGTGTACGACCGCAGCACCACCTTTGCGGCGTATACCCTCATTTCCGTGCCGGGCTTTTTCTTGTCCTACATCGTGATTCTCTGGGTCGTGGATTTGTTCGGGGTGCCCGTGATCGGCTTGAAAACCTTCGGGATGGACATGGCGCCCCCGCTCTTTCAAACGATGGACCGGGTCTGGCACCTGGTGATTCCGTCCCTCATGTCCGCCTTGGGCGGGATGGCGATCCTGTCCCGGTACGTGCGCTCCCAGATGCTGGAAGTCGTAGGGCAGGATTACGTGCGCACGGCCCGGGCCAAGGGCGCGGAAGAGGACGTGGTGATCTACCGGCACGCGCTGCGCAACGCCTTGCTGCCGTTCGTGACCATGTTCGGGTTCTTGTTGCCGGGACTCATCGGCGGCTCGGTGATTTTCGAACAGATTTTCGCGTGGCCCGGGTTGGGCCGGTTGGGCTATGAAGCCATTCTCGCGCGAGATTTCCCGGTCATCCTGACCTTGAACTTTATCGCCGCGGTGTTGACGTTGGCCGGAACCCTGCTCTCGGACATCCTGTACGCCGTCGTGGACCCGCGAATCAGAACCGGGCTGCAAGGGGATGGATGATTGATATATGGGTGTTCTCGTGAGGCAACATCGGTTCCTCCCCTTTGTAAGGGGAGGATAGGAGGGGTAGAGCCAAACGTACATGAGGCACGGGCAACGAATACAACAAGGCTTCTCGGGAACGCTTGCTCAGAAACGGCGGCTTCGGAATGCAATGACACCAGCCGAACTGTTGCTTTGGACTAAGCTCCGTTCAAAGCAATGTCACTCATTCAAATTTCGTCGGCAGCATGCCATTGGTCCGTACATTGTCGATTTCTTTTGTCCGGAACAGTTGCTCGTCCTAGAGATTGATGGGGATGTCTATGCCAAAAAGATGCAACGAACAAGAGACCGGATGCGCGAAAGACATTTGCGTTCCTTGGGACTTCAAGTCATTCGCTATACAAATCATGAGGTCCTGAACAATCTGGATGGAGTTCTCGAACATCTGTTTGCAATTCTAACCGCAACCTCTACCTCCCCTCGCCCCTCCTTACAAAGGAGGGGAAGAGATTTGACCACGATAAAGGAATCATGGACAACGTGACAGACCTGACAAAAGCCCCGGCGCAGGGGGCTGAGGAACTGCCGCCGTCGGAAACGCCGTGGCAGGAATCCCTGCGGTTGTTTCGCAAGGATCGGCTGGCGCTGGCGGGGGCCTACGTCCTGGTGTTGCTCCTGTTCGCGGCCGTGTTCGGAAAGGTCCTGACCGAATGGGTGGTGGTGTTCGATCCCGAAGTCGTGCGTCTGCCGGAAAAATTTCTGCCGCCGTTGACGTTCTCGTCCCCGGACGAGGTCCCGGCCCATGACCGGCCGTTAGGCGGCATCTACCTGTTGGGCACGGATGAGTTGGGCCGCGACGTGTTCGCGCGCATGCTTCAAGGGTCGTTCGTGTCGTTGTCCATCGGGTTTATTGCGGTCGGCATTTCCCTGGCGATCGGGATCCTTCTGGGCGGGCTGTCCGGGTTTTACGGCAACGTCAGGTTCGGCGTGGTGACGGTCGATACGCTCATCATGCGGTTTACCGACGTGATGTTGTGTTTCCCGACCTTTTTCCTGATCCTCACGGTGGTTGCCCTCCTGCCGCCCAGTATCTATAACATCATGATCGTGATCGGGCTGACCAGTTGGATGGGGACCGCCCGGTTCGTTCGCGCCGAATTTCTGGCATTGCGCAAACAGGATTTCGTGGTGGCCGCCACGTCGGTCGGGGCGCGGGACCGGCGCGTGATTTTCGCGCACATGGTGCCCAATGCCATCGCACCCGTGTTGGTCTCGGCCACCATCGGCGTGGCCACGGCCATCCTGACCGAGTCGGGCTTGAGTTTTCTCGGCTTCGGCGTGCAACCGCCATATGCCACGTGGGGCAATATTCTGGCCGACGGCAAGGGATTCATCTTCGACGCGCCCTGGCTCTTTTTCATTCCGGGCATGGCGATCCTGGTCGTGGTGCTGGCCTTTAACCTGGTTGGGGAAGGGCTGCGTGAAGCCCTCAATCCCAAACTGCGGAGACGCTGATTTGTGAACGCTGCATCCCCTCTCCTGGAAGTTTCGCATCTCTCCACGTCCTTCTTTTCGGACCAGGGAGAAATTCGCGCGGTCGAGGACGTCAGCTTCTCGGTGCAGCCGGGACAAACCGTGGCGCTCGTCGGTGAATCCGGGTGCGGGAAATCCGTGACGGCCCTGTCCATCATGCAGTTGGTGGATTATCCGGGAAAGGTGGTGGGCGGTCAGGTGGTGTTCAAAGGCGCCGATCTGCTGACCTTGCCCGACAAGGAGATTCGCCGGATACGCGGGAACCAGATCGGGATGGTGTTTCAGGAACCCATGACCTCGCTGAATCCGGTTTTCACCATCGGCGACCAGATCGGCGAGGTGTTGGACATCCATACGACCCTGACCAAACATGAGATCCGGCAGGAAGTCATTCGCCTGCTGGAGAAAGTCCAGATCCCTGCGCCGGACCGGCGCATCGATCAATACCCGCACGAAATGTCTGGCGGCATGAAACAACGGGTAATGATTGCCATGGCTCTGGCGTGCCGGCCAGACCTGCTCATTGCCGATGAGCCGACCACGGCGTTGGACGTGACGATCCAGGCCCAGATCCTGGAGTTGCTGAAAGACCTGCAACGGGAAATGGGCATGGCGATCCTCCTGATCACGCACAACCTGGGCGTGGTGGCGCAGTTCGCGCAGGAGATCATCGTGATGTACGCCAGCCGGATCGTGGAACGCGCGAGCGTCCCGCAACTCTTTGCAACGCCGTCCCATCCATATACGCGGGCGCTGTTGCGCTCGTTACCCAAGCCCGGCGCGCGTGAAGCCCGGCTCGAATCCATACCGGGCACGGTTCCCTCGCCCTTGATGTATTGCCGGGGCTGCCACTTTTCCACCCGGTGCCCGGACGTGCTGGACCGTTGCCCTGATGAAGAACCGCCGCTCGTGGAAATTGCGCCGGGCCATGAATCCGTGTGCTGGTTGCATCAACCCGGGAGGTCGTAACGCCGTGGACGTGAAGCCATCTGACCGACAGCCGAGCGGACACGCAGGTCCGCTCCTACAGGTCGTGAACCTCAAGAAATATTTTCCGATCCGGAGCGGCCTTCTGTCGAACGTGTCCGCGTGGGTCAAGGCCGTGGACGACGTGACGTTCGACATCAAGCCCGGGGAAACTTTCGGGTTGGTCGGGGAGTCCGGCTGCGGCAAGACCACCGTGGGCCGCACCGTGCTGCGGTTGCAGGAACCCACGGGCGGCGCCGTGTCGTTTGAAGGTCAAGACCTGTTCGCCATGGACGCGAAGACGTTGCGTGCCACGCGACGCCGGATGCAGATCGTGTTCCAGGATCCCTACAGCTCGCTGAATCCTCGCATGACGGTGGGCTCCATTGTGGGCGAGCCGCTCAAGGTCCATCACCTGGCCAAGGGCCGGGATCTGACGGAACGGGTATGCCAATTCCTCAACCGTGTGGGTCTGAGGCCGGACCATTACCCGCGCTACCCGCATGAATTTTCCGGCGGGCAACGCCAGCGGATCGGCATTGCGCGCGCCCTGGCGCTGAACCCGAAGTTGATTGTGTGCGACGAGGCGGTTTCGGCCCTGGACGTGTCCATCCAGGCGCAGATCATCAACCTGCTCAAGGACCTGCAAGCGGAGTACCGCCTGTCCTACTTATTTATCACGCACGATTTGAACGTGGTGCAGTACCTGGCCGACCGGATCGCCGTGATGTATTTGGGAAAGCTGGCGGAAGTGGCGCCTGCCGCCACCTTGTTCTCCGATGCCAAACATCCCTATACCCAGGCCCTGCTGTCCGCCAACCCGTTGCCCGACCCCATGGTCAAACACGAACGCATCCTGCTGCCCGGCGACGTGCCCACGCCGCTCAACCCTCCCTCCGGCTGCCGGTTCCATACCCGCTGCCCGCAAGTGATGGAACAGTGCAAGACCACCGACCCGCCCCTGATCCAAATCGGCAAACCCGAAGCCAGACACAAAGTCTGGTGCCATTTGTATTAGGGAAGATAACGATGCCCCATATCCGTGTGATTCATGACCCTGGTGGCGAGACGTTGACCGTGTATTTTGCTGATCCCAGACCCGACCAGGTGTGCGAAGAGACAGGTGAAGGAGTGATCCTGATCAAGGATCGTCAGAGTGGCGAAGTCATTGGATTTGAGAGACTCTACTACAAAGCAATTCCCGGCCCGAATACTGTCACGGTCGAAACGCTTGTAGGAGAGACCACATGACACTAACTGCAGAAACATTGGAGAGATGCTTAAATGGTCTTGCGGAAGAAGCGAGCCGTAGCCGCCCTGGTTGGTGGCCTGACAAAAAATGGACTAAAAGGGTTAAGCAACTGCTCGTTCAACGGGCAGACAACAAGTACGAGACCTATGCATCCGGAGTCCCGGAAGCCACTGATGGTGAATGGATGTGCGACGTTGTTTGGTGGGATTCCGACGAAAATGGACTGCTGAGCAGGATTCCCTTAGCCGCGGAATGTGAGTGGGCAAAAAAAGAGCAAGATGTATGGGATGACTTCCAAAAGTTGCTCATCATTCGTGCCGATGTCCGAGTAATGATATTCGATGCCAAGTCCCGCAATGATGCTTCAAGCCTAGTGAAAGATTTGAAGAAACAGATTAAGTGTTTCAAATCGAGTCAAGAGGGTGATACGTATCTGTTTGCAAGCTATGTTGAAAAAGTGAATCCTCCTTTCTCTGTCAAAGAGTATGTTTTCAGAAAAAACTCCTGACAATCAAATACAATCAACGCAGTGCGACAAACACATCGGATTACGCGACGCGAATCCGACGGACAGCAACTCATCTTTGCTCTCTACCTCCCCTTGCCCCTCCTTGCAAAGGATGGGGACTCCCTCTCCCACTGGGAGAGGGCCGGGGTGAGGGGGAGAAGACGGAACGTATACCGGTCCAAGTGAAGGCCAAAGTCTCTTGACAGACCATACAATGTACATACAATATATGCATGATTAGATTTAGTTGGGATCAGAACAAAGCGAGGTCCAACCTAAGGAAGCACGGGATTTCCTTTGAGGAAGCCCGATCCGTCTTTTACGACGAATTCGCAATACAATTCTACGATGATAGTGGGTTTGACGAAGACAGGTTCATTCTGCTTGGCATGAGCAATCAATCCCGTGTTCTGGTCGTCGTACATTGTGAGCGAGGGAAAGATGGGGAGGAACTTCGTATTGTTTCAGCACGGAAGGCCACTAAAAAAGAACATCAGCACTACCGAGGTCATTCGTCATGAAAAAAGAGTATGATTTTTCCAAAATGAAATCTCGTAAGAACCCTTACGCGTCCAAGTTGAAAAAACCTGTAACGATCCGTCTGAGCGAGGACGTTATCGAGTATTTCAAGGAAATGGCTGAGGCGTCAGGTATGCCGTATCAAAGTCTAATCAATCTTTATCTGCGCGATTGTGCGAAGCGGCACCGTAAGGTTGCTATCCAGTGGCAGCTATGACTGAACCTCGACCCGACCAGGTTGCGAGGAGAGTGGTGAAGGCGTGATCCTGATCAAGGATCGTCAGAGTGGCGAGGTAAGTGGATTTGAGCGACTTTAGTATTAGGTAAGGTAACGATTTTGGAATTAATCGTTCAGCGTGCCATGAAGGAAGATTGCGAGACGGTTAAAGAGGGTCTCAACAGATCGTGATGAAGTTTGAGGTGTCGACCCCATTGGGGTTCACGGTCAGGACGACGGAGGACTATTGGGACCTTCTCCTTTTCAAACATCCCGAAATTTCAGGAAAAGATCGTGAGGTGCAAGAGACGCTCAGGTCGCCCAATGAGGTTCGTCGAAGTCGTTATGATCCAACGGTGCATTTGTTTTATTTGCCTGAAGGGGACTACTATTTGTGCGTTGTAGCGAAGCGATTGAATGGAGAGGGTTTTATTATTACAGCTTATATAACGGATACGATCAAGGAAGGAGAGCAACTATGGCCCACGTCCGTGTGATTCATGACCCCGGCGGCGAGACGTTGACCGTGTATTTTGCTGATCCCAGACCCGACCAGGTGTGCGAAGAGACAGGTGAAGGAGTGATCCTGATCAAGGATCGTCAGAGTGGCGAAGTCATTGGATTTGAGCGACTCTACTACAAGGCAATTCCCGGCCCCAATACCGTCACGGTCGAAACGCTGGTAGGAGAAACCACATGAAACTAACTGCAGAAACATTGGAGAAACGCCTAAACGAAATCGAAGCCAGTTCTACCCCAGAGTGGACTATGAAGGTTAAACAAATGCTCACCAAACTAGGGAATGAAAAAGGCTACAAGGTGGCCGTGAACGGGGAGGGATGCACATGGGGTAAGAGTGAATGGATGAACGACGTTGTTTGGGCTGATCTCAACGAAGACGAATTGATACGCACTATTCCCTTGGTTGCAGAATGCGAGTGGGGAAGCGAGGGGGAGGTATGGGACGACTTCCAAAAGCTGCTCATCATTCGTGCAGACGTCCGAGTATTGATATTTGAATGCAACTCCCGCGATAAAGCTTCAAGCCTAGTGGAAGAGTTGAAGCAACAGATTGAGTGTTTCGAGTCAAGTCAAGGTGGCGATGAATATCTGTTTGCAAGCTACGTTGAAAAAGGGAATCCTCTTTTCTCTGTCGAAGAGTACCTTGTTGAGAAGAAACTCCTAACAATCACATGACACCAACACAGTCAAGTAGGTTGTGTTAGCCGAAGGCGTAACCCGACAGCTTCGCTACATTCTAATAACAATGGAGAACGCGCTGAACAAGCCGAACGCGCGTGAATACTCGATGCGTGCCGGAGAGTGGGATCTTCCGTCTATGAAGCTTTCTCCCAAACTCGCGTAGCGCATCTTCGGGGCATGAGACAGGTATTCGATGCCCGTCCCAAGCTGAAAGGTGACTTTCTCCAGGCACGTGACACTCAGCGCCGTTTGGAAATTGAGGGTCGTGGCGATTGCAGAATCGCTTGTTTTCCAATCGGTCGGGGCGTCTATCACGTTGGGCACTGATCGTATGAGCGTCCTCTGGGACCCGTCGTATTCGGAATCCAGGTAATACACCCCCAGCCTGCCGTCGAACGTGAAATTCCAACGCTCCTTGAACGGAAGGTCGAAGCGGGTGCCGATGACCCCGCCGTAATACGAGGCTTTCAGGGTTTCTTTCAGGGTCAGGTTGTTGATCTCCGGCGGACGGTTGGATTCGTAGGCGAACGTCTCGGACTCCTGATTCAGCCTCTTGTAACTCGGCCCGATGAAAAGGGAAGTTCTGGATTGGCCCGACTGACCGAAAAACATTCCGGTCACAAGATCCACGCCATGAAAGTCAACCTCCCTTTGTGTGCTGATGCGTATGGGATCGCCCCACGCGAAAATGGGACTGCCGGGCATGGGCCCGGGCATCGCACCGCCGTCGATCTTTCCAACCCAACCGACCGCCCTGACGTCCGGGTTGTCTTTTATCAGATCCAAGAGATACCGCGACGTTTCCCGCGTAAGGCACGCTCCCAATTCCGTTCCTTGTGGACAATACGTTTTGACGAACTGCTCTCGCGTCTCAGCCCATGGGGCCGGGTCCTCGCTGTATTCGTTGACGTGACTGGAATTGTAAAAAGTGAGAAACCCGCTCAATTCGGTGAACAGCTTTTTCCCGAAGGCGTCGTATTCTCCGCCGACCGCCAGGTTGACCATCGGGCCGGCCTGGAAAGAGGCGTCGTAGTGGTCGAGGAAACCGACAGCCTCTTCCCGGCCGTTCGTCCTGATGAACGGGCTCGACTCCGACATGTCCAGAAAATACACGCCGCCGCCCGCCCTGGCGTAGAAATTCTCCGTCAAGACCTCCGATGCCGCGTGTGCCGGAGCACAGAACAGGAGAATAACGGGGAGCATTGCCGCAACGGCCCAGGGGGCCGGAACAATCTTTCTTGACGGATTCATGGCAACCTCCAAAGAGGAGAACGGTTGTTTTTATGTCAATCCAACGCTACGGCGATGACAGTAAATGAAATAGTGTCAACCGTAAAGTGTTTAGTGTCATCTTCGTATGTTTTTCTGTCATCTTCGTCTTCCCCCTCCTGTCATCCTCGACGCTTGTCCCTGACTTGATCATGGATCCAGACAATCTGATTAGGATCCAGCGTCTTTGTTTTTCCTTTCTTTGCGAGGATAAAGACACTGGATTCCCGATTACTAACGTCGGGAATGACGGCTAGCGGGATCCAGCGTCTTGGCTGTTTCCTCCTCTGCGATTACGTGGGGTTCATCCGGCTTGCGTGTTGTCCATTCCTGTTCTTCCTCGAAGACGTTGTGTTCGATGAAGACAAAGGCGGCGATCCACAAAAAGGCGTCCCAGAAATCGAGGAAGGTGCCGAAGAGTCCCCAATACACCGCGGCGCCTGCGACAACGGCATAGAGCGGATACTTGGCGTACCGGCTTGCGGCGGCAAACCAGCCCGGGAATAACCCTTTGACGTCAGGCCGCACGTCAAGCTCCAACGAGGCCACGATCAGGAGCCAGGTGCCGGAGTTCACCACGTCGACCCAGGCGAGCCGGGTCGCCTGCGCCAGCGCACCGGCCTCGGCCAGCGTCCTGGTCTGCTCGTTGACGAACAGGGCTCCGGTGATCCCGGCGCAGTTGCCCGCGGTCAGGGCCCGGTATTCGTCGAGTCCAACGAGCAAAGAGAACGGCTGCATCGCAAAGGCGCAGGCGTCCGCGACGCCGGCCGGCACATACAGGCCCAAGCCGAGCGCCTTGCCGAGATAGCCGGTAAAGGCATACACGATGACCCCGTAGCACAGGGCGCGCAGGCCCCTGATGACGAGGCCGATAGGGCGCGCCATGACTTCCTCGGAAAGCTGGCAGGTTTCAAGTTCGAACAGCAGCAACAGGACCACCCATGCGGCGGTGTCGATGCTGGCCGCAAATCCCTCGATGATTCGTGCGAACGGCAGGCCGTCTTGAAAGACGTGGGAGACCGCTTCCCAATCGTCCTTGAAGAACAGTGCCACGTTGGCGACCAGCGCCGCGTACACCAGGTATTTGAAAACGGAAAACCAGTCGAGTCTGTTCGTTTGGCGCATCGGGTTATACACGTCTGTGTTGACTCATTCGTTGCTAACGTCTGCCTTTTCCTCCCCCTCCTTTGTAAGCCCGTCCTGAGCCTGTCGAAGGGGAGGGGCGAGGGGAGGTAGAGAGTCCGTTGTTGGTGAACGACGGAGAGTCGATGCTTCAGAGAGCAACTGTGCTAGGATGACTCTACCCCACCTGGCCTCCCCTTACAAAGGGGAGGAAAAGACCACGATCATTGTGTCCTGAAGTCCTGCCTTGCGGGAGCGGAAGGCCGGTCCGTATAATCGCCAATTCGTGCGCAATGAGCCTAGCGTTCTCCCTCTCCCTCTGGGAGAGGGTTGGGGTGAGGGGGCGTAGCTGCAATGATACCGAACCAACGGGAGTGTACATGACAGAGCAGGGCAACAATCCGAAACCGTACCCCGCGATTCGCAACATTCAGTATTCGCCCATGAAGGAGGGTGAGGAACACTATATCATCTTATGGGACCCCTCCGGGTTAAGTGCGGAAAAACTCATCATCCCGCTCAACTTGTTCTATCTGTTCCAATTTCTTGACGGAGAGCATTCCCCGGAACAAATCGGCGTTGAATACCTGAAAAAATACGGCGAGTTCCTGTTGCCGGACAAGATTGACCGGCTCATTGCCGACCTGGACGAGAAGCTGTTTCTGGAAGGCGATCGCTTCGAGGAGGCGAAAGCCGCGGCGGTGAAGGCCTATCGTGAGGCGCCTACGCGGAAACCCCGCTTCGCCGGCAAGAGCTACGAAGACGAGCCGCAAAAACTGCGCGAACAGGTTGCCGGATTTTTCTCGTCCAAGGAAGGACCGAGCCCCGATCCATCCGAGCACCAGGGGAAGGCGATCAAAGGGCTGGTGGCGCCGGACTACGACGTGAACGTGGCCGGGCCGATTTATGCGTGGGCGTATAAAGAACTGCGAGAGGCGGAGGCGCCGGACGTGTATATTCTCCTGGGGACCGCCCACGCCGGGTTGGCGGAGCCGGTGGCCGTGACGGACAAGGATTTCGAGAGCCCGCTGGGAGTCGTGCCGGTCAATCAACCGATCATGGAGCATCTCCGGTCCAAGGGAGGCGATGCGTGGTTCGCGGATGAATTGCGGCATGCAACGGAACACAGCATCGAATTCCAGTTACCCTTTCTGCAGGAAACCGTGGGTGCGCGGCAGTCCATTTCCGTGGTCCCGATCCTGACTTCGTTTCCGCCAGTGTGTTGGATCGATCCGGACCTCAAGGACGTGGCCGACCAGGTCGAACAATTCGTGTCGGTGTTGAAAGACGCGATTGCCGCGTCGGGTCAGAAGGTCTGCCTGATCGCCGGCGCGAACCTCGCGCATATCGGCCTGCGCTTCGGCGATGACAAGGCCCCCACGGATTTTTCATTCCATCGTTGCATGCAAACCGACCTGGAAATGTTGAAACACGTGGAAAACGTCGATGCTCAGGGCTTTGTCGAATTTCTCCTCAAGGAACAGGATCGCCGCCACGTATTGGGTTTCTCGGCGGTTTACCTGCTCTTGCGCTTGATTGAGGCGGAAAAAGGAGAGGTCCTGCGCTATGATCGGGAGATCGTGGATCAGTTCAACTCGACTGTCACCTACGCCAGCGCCGCGTTCTTTTAAGGAACCTCTGCTTTACGGCACTATCGGGCGCATGGCGGCGTTGTGTCCTCGCTCAACCTTCGCCTATCTGATTGATAAGCCTCAGGTCTCGCTGCGGGACGCCTTGCCCTGCATCCCGCTATCACCATAAATCAGGGTTCCTTAAACAACCCCCTCAATCTCCCTTCTCAGGGGGACGGCCGAGCCCTTTTCCTCCCTGATAAGGGGGGGTAGTGCTTTTAAGCAAGCCCCCTCTCCCTTCTTACTCTTCCACCACGTCGATGGTCATGGTGACGGGGTCCAGGGGATTGTCCTCGGGGTCCCGTTCCACGGCCACGATTTGATCCACCACGTCCATGCCTTTCCGGACTTTGCCGAACACGGTATAGGTCCGGTCCAGACTGCTCGCGTCTTCCACGCAGATAAAAAACTGTGACCCATTGTCGTTGATGTCCCGGGTGCGATCTTCGTTCCGGGGCATTTTGGCCATGGAGACCGTGCCGCGGCGGTGTGGCTGGTCGCTGGGTTCCGGGGTCAGGCCGAAACCCGGTCCGCCGGTACCGTGCAGGGTGCGGTCCGGTTCCTTACTGAGCGGGTCGCCGCCTTGGATGATGAAGCCGGGGATCACACGGTGAAACGCCGTGCCGTTGTAGAATCCGATTTTGGCGAGATTCAGAAAGTTGTCCACGTGGCGAGGCGCCATGTCCGTGTAAAACTGGATCGTGATGGTGCCGAACCTGGTGGAGATGACGACTTTGGGATTTTTTTTCTTGAAGGTCAGGGGAGCAGTCATCGGCGGACTGTATCAAGGCAGGCGGACGTTCGGCAACCACGGGAGTTGCTTGGCACCTCCGCCTGTTTCGGCCTGAGAGTCTTATGGTTTTTCAAGTCGCGTCAGGCCGTCGGCCGGGCGGATGCCGAGCCAGCAAACGGCGCCGATGAATGCCAGGACTGCGGCGATCCCCAGGGCGATGGTCCATCCGAATTCGTTCGCGATCCAGGGCGTGAGCGTGGGGGAGAGGGTGCCGCCCAGGTTGGCGCCGGTATTCATCATCCCGGACAGGGTGCCGGCGTGGGCTTTGGAAAGATCCACGGTCGAACTCCAAAACGCGCCGATGGTGAAGTACAGCCAACCCGCGCCCAAGGACAAGAAGGCCAGGGCAATGAAGGGATGTTCAATCGCCGCCCCGGCGACGATGGAAACGGCAGCCAGTGCCATTCCCCCGGCTCCAATCCAGGATCGACCCTTATTCACGCCGAATCGTCCGGACAGGCGGTCCGTGACCCAGCCGCCGACGGGACACAAGACCGTCATGGCGATAAATGGGCTGGCGGCGAACACGGCGCCCCGCAGCACACTGAAGTTTCGGACTTCCACGAGGTAGAGGTAAAACCAGGACAGGTACACGTAGGCCACGTATCCGAAACACGTATAACTCAAGACCAGCCACCACACGCTTGAGGTGCGCGCAAAGGCTTTCCAGGGAACGGGTGCCGCGGCTTCGGACTCGCCCGGCACAGGCGCGTGACCGCGGATCAGCGCGGCTTCCCCGGCATTGACTCGTGGATGCTCGTCCGGCCGGTCCGTGGCCAACCAGAACCACAGCAAGGCGATGAGCACGCCGAGGCCGCCGGCCCAATAAAAGGCCGCCTGCCAGCCGTAATTGACCATGATCCAGGCCGTGATCGGGGGCGTGAGCGCGGCCCCGATCCCGATGCCGCTGATCGTGATCGCGATGCCGAGTCCGCGTTCCTGCGGGCCGCACCAATTGGCCACGGTCCGGTTGAAATTCGGCAAAGCCGCGGCTTCTCCGACGCCGATCAGGAATCGCACGATCATCAGCGATCCCCAAATGCCCAGGACGCCCGCGAGAAACGACGACGGGGCCAGGGCGGTCATCGCCGTAAAGAGCGACCACCAGACCACGGCCAGAGTCAGGACCTTTCTGGGGCCCCACCGGTCCCCCAGCCGGCCCCCCGGTATTTGAAACAGGGCATATCCCAGGACGAATGCCGAAAAAATCTGTCCCATCTGGACGTTGGTGAGCCCGAGAGCCGGGATCATCTGCCGTGCCGTGACTGAAATGTTGACCCGGTCAATATAGGTGATAATGCTTATGAAAAGCAGGAGGGCCAGAATGGTCCAGCGCGTGTGTGACGGTTTGAGTTCGGTTGAGGGCTGGGACATGAACGTTCTCTTCCCGGTTAAGCGCACTGTAACGGGGTTTGTCGGAGAATGCCACATCCGTCGCATTGAGCGGAAGTTTCGGTTGAAACTTGATCGTGGTCCGTGATAGAGGGACCTTTCGGCATAAGGTTTTGAGGCATCTATCCTTACGCCACACAAAATCAGGAGGTAAAGGACAATGGCAACCAGCGCCCGGGAAAAACCCAAAGCCAAGGGGAAGAAGTCGGGACGGTCCGCATCCACGGCAAAGCCTCAGGCATCGAAGCCCAAGGCAAAGGCTTCCTCAGCCAAAGCGAAACCGGCCAAGTCCGCGAAAAAAGTTGCGCTCACGTCCAGGAAGGCGAAGCCGGCTCCGCCGAAGAAGCAGTCAAAGACTGCGATAAAGAAGGGGACCGCCAAGAAGGCGACGGTAAAGAAAGTTGCCGCAAAGAAAGCGGCTGTCAAGAAGATTGCCGTGAAGAAACCGGCGGCGAAGCCTGTGCAAAAACGTCCGGTCAAGGGGAAAACGACGGCGGCGGTCAAGACGAAAAAGGTTGTCGCCAAGAAACCGGTCGCCAAGAAAGCCGCCGTGAAGAAGACGGCAGCCAAGCCCGCGCAAAAACGTCCGGCCACAAAGAAACCGGTTGCGAGCGCCAAGAAAGCGACAAAGCCCGCGCCGATACCTGAACCCAAGGCCCCAACGGCGGTGGCGAGCCTGGCTCCCACTGAAGTGGAAGAGGTGGCTGCAGACGTCGCGCTCGAGTCAATAGATTCGGATTTGTCCGGATTCGATGATGAAACGGCCGATGAGTTTTCCGCCGATCTCGACGATGACATCACCGGTGACATTGCCGCCGACTTTGATGAAGACGCGGGATTCGGTCCCCTTGCCGAAGACCACGATGATGACCTGACGGAAGATTTGTCCGAGGAGTTGGAAGCCGAGAAGTATTTCAGGGAAGCGGAAGCGGGGTTGGATGATGACGATTTGCCCCGTGGGTGGTAACGGGACTGCGACGGTCTTCAGGGCGAACACGCAGGTTCGCCCCTACAAAGGAGAATTTGATGTCTGAAGCTGAATGTCTGCCACGGATAGGTGAGAATGCCCCTGATTTTTCCGCAGTGACCACCCTGTCTCAGGAGTTTGGATTCAGCGCCTGGCAAGAGCAGGATTGGGTCGTCTTCTTTTCCCATCCCGCGGATTTTACGCCTGTGAGCACCACGGAACTGGTGGAATTTGCCCGCCGGCATGAAGACTTCAAGAAGAAAGGCGTCAAGTTGCTCGGGATGAGTGTGGACAGCATCCACGCGCATCTGGCTTGGCTGGCGAATATCAAGGAGAAACTGGGCGTCACGATTCCCTATCCCCTAGTGGCGGACGTCGATATGCAGGTGGCCCGTCTCTACGGGATGATCCATCCCGGCGCCAGTGCGACCGCCACGATCCGTGCCGTGTTCGTGATTGATCCCAAGCGCGTGATCCGGGCCCTGATCTACTACCCGTTGAACGCCGGGCGGAACGTGGATGAAGTTCTCCGGTTGGTTACGGCCCTCCAAACGGCTGCCAACTTTTCCTGCGCCACACCGGTCAATTGGCAGGAGGGTGAAAAAGTGGTCGTGCCGCCCCCCAGAACGGTTGAGGAAGTCGATGAACGGCTCAGCCATTCCGATCGGGAAGTCAAGGATTTTTACCTCACCCTGAAAGACCCGAAGCCGTCAACCTGAAGCCGGATCGCCCTCGCCTCCTGCAATCGGTCATTCCCGACATTTTTAATCGGGAATCCAGCGTCTTTCAGTTCCCCTCCTTACAAAGGAGGGGGAGGGAATGGAACAAGTCTCTTCCCCATGGCGTTATGTTCCCGTAGCCTTATAATCATGCCAACATGGTACGTGAGCCTTCTCTGCGTCGTCGTCTGGGTCGTAGGGTCGGGCATGTCACCGGGGGTCTGCCGGGTCGAGGAGGGGACGGACCCCCGGGTGATGGTGCGCGAGTTGAGAGGCACCTGTAGCGAGGAAGACCGGCAGGCGCTGGCCGTCTCTGCGGACGACGTGTTGGCGGCGTTGCAGCAGGGCAGCGGGGTGGTGTTGAAAGGGGTCGTTCTGGCGGGCGACCTTCCCCTGGACCGGTTGGGTCTCCAGCCGTTTGAACCGGGGTTGGTCAAGCATCCGGCGATTGTCGAACGCATCCAAGCCGAGCGGGTATCCGAGGTTCGCATCATTCACGGGCCATTCATGCTTGAAGACGTAGAGGTACAGGGTATTTTGGCGACGAACCTCATCAAGTCCGGGTACATCGTCGTCCGAGGTCCGGTAAGCCTGCGGGGCAGCACCATCCAACGGTCCATGGACTTGTCCAGGATGGTCTTCATGGAGCGAGCCGATTTTTCCGAGATGCACATCGGCCATGAGGGATTCTTTATTCGAGCCATGTTTGCCAAGGATGCCGATTTTACCCGGACGGTGTTCGGCACCCATTCCCGGTTTCATCAGGCCCGGTTCCTGGGGAAAGCCGTGTTTATGGGAGCGCGGTTTGAGGGCCTTACGGAATTGCTGGAGGTGAACTTTGCGGAGGACGCCGGGTTTGCGCGCACCCGGTTTGTTCAGGGGGCGGGTTTCTCCGGAAGCCGGTTTCACAAGATGCTGGATTTGTCCGGATCCCGGTTTGACCGTGAAGTGTATTTCCGGTTTACCGAGTTCCGGGGTCATACGGATTTCCACCGGGCGCTGTTTCGGAACACGGCGGATTTTACGGAAGCCCGGCTTCAAGGCGACGTGGATTTTCGGGAGGCCGTTTTCGAGCAGCCCGGCTTGCTTGCCGGCATTGATCTTCCCGAGTCGGGCGGTAAGGGAGGACCCACCGGCCGGGATCGCGATTTCTTCATCCTGCTTGCGATCCTGGCCGTTCTGTGGTTGTTGCTGCTCGCGATGTGGAAGAAAAAATCCCGGTGAGCGGACAGGCACGGGGGCCTGTCCCTACACAATGCCAAATCCACAATATATAGAAGTTTCTGTTGTTTATCTCCACTAAAAGTGGTACTTTAATGCAGGTACGGCTCGACTGGTTGAAGGGACGGCCTCCGTGTCGTTCCCGATGGACAACCACAGGGGGTTGTCCCTACCAGTGTCATCATGGAGCCGGTCGAACCCGGGTTGTAGGGACAGGCCCCCGTGCCTGTCCGGTCGGTGGTATCATGGAACAGGTTGAAACCGCATACGAGGTGAAGCTGGACGCCTTTAATGGGCCTCTCGATCTCTTGCTCCACCTCATCCGCAAGCACGAAATCAATATCTACGATATCCCGATCGCCCTGATCACCCGGCAATATCTCGAGTATCTTCAGATCATGAAGGAACTCAATCTCTCGTTTGCCGGCGATTTTTTGGTGATGGCCTCGACCCTGATTCACATCAAATCTCGAACACTGCTTCCGCAGGACCCGGGCCCCGAACCGGGTGACGAGGAAGGTGAAGATCCCCGGAGCGAGTTGGTGCGCCGCTTGGTCGAGTACCAGCAGTTCAAGGAAATCGCCGGCCGGTTGTCCGATCAGGAACGATTGTGGCGGCAGGTGTTCCAACGGGAGCCTGAACCGGTCCCGCCGATCCGGGAAGTGTTGTCCGAGGACGTGCAGGTTTTCGATCTCCTGAGCGCCCTGCAGGAAGTCCTGGACCAGACCGCCGCGTCCGCGGGGCTGGAATTCACGCCGGATACTTTGACGGTCCAGGACCGTATCAACAGCGTGATCGAACGCTTGGAGGAGACACCGGCCCTGACCTTTGCCGCGTTGTTTGAAGGGGAGACGGACCGGTTGACCGTGATCGTCACCTTTTTGGCGTTGTTGGAACTCGTGCGGATGAAACTGGTCCGCCTGACGCAAGTGAGTTTCGGGGGGCCTATTCGGATCACTCGCACGTTCCTCGCGTGGCAATCCGAAGAACACCCGGAAGGGAACGGGGCCTCGCCCCGGATCATGAATAACGATGAACACAATAGAGGCTTCGATGGGAATGGAATCCTCTGACAAATCAGATATGCCTGCCCTGCCTGTCCTGAGCGAAGCCGAAGGAAGCCTGGCCGAAGGCACCGAAGCCGTGGAATCGACGCCGGATCCTTCTCTGTCGTCCTCGGTCGCCGGTCCTTCTTGTGAACCGGATGAAGGCGCGGGTCTCGCCGATGGATTGAGTGAGCAGGAACTCAAGGGGATTATCGAAGCCCTGTTGTTCGTGTCCCGCGAGCCTCTTCTTCTTGACAAAGTCACCACGGTCTTGGCGGGTCCGCCCAAGGTGGCAATCCATAACGCCATGAAGGCTCTTCAGCAGGATTACGACCAGGACGGCCGCGGCCTCCAGATTGTCGAGTTGGCCGGCGGGTACGCCATGGTCACGCGGGCCGATTGCGCTCCGTGGATCACCAAGCTGAATAAGGTCAAGGCGTCCGTCAAAGTGTCCAGGTCGGCATTGGAAACCCTGGCGATCATTGCCTACAAGCAACCGACCATGCGTGCGGAGATTGAACAGATTCGCGGGGTGGAAACGTCGAGCGTGTTACGGACGTTGCTCGACCAGAAGCTCATCCGCATCGTGGGCCGAAAGGACATCCCCGGCCGTCCGATCCTGTATGGCACTTCAAAGACCTTCCTTCAGAAATTCGGGCTCCGGGATCTCCGGGATTTGCCGCCCCTCCGTGACTTTGCGGCATTGGGGCAGGGAGAAAATCCCGAACTCTTCGAGGAAGACCCGGACAATCCTCAGCAAGCCGGTGCCGAACCGGTCGTCGAAGAGCCCGCCCGGGAGTATCCCGAACCCGTCGCCACGTAGAGGCGGTGTCCGTCTTGCTTCTGTTTCCTGAGCACTGTTCGCTCAGTCCGAGCGCGCAAATCCCACCCTCCCAACAATTGTAGTCCCACGTATAATAGATTTTGCTTTAAACTATAGAACTAAGTGCTATACAATGGGAGTATGATCCAAAGCCGGGAAGCCGAAAAAATTGAGAATTTTCAAGAACAAATGGTTTGTGCGCTTCACTCGGCAACACGGTATCGAAGACACGGCTTTGTGCGACGCGATTGGCAACGCCGAGAAAGGGCTCATTGACGCCGACCTTGGAGGCGGAGTGCTCAAACAGAGAATCGCGCGACCGAGCGAAGGCAAATCTGGCGGATTCAGGTCAATCGTTCTGTTCCGTTGTGGCGACAAGGCTTTCTTCGTCTACGGTTTTCCAAAGAATGCGCGCGGCAATCTTCGGAAGGACGAGTTGAAAGGTTTTAAGAAACTGGCTGATGTGATGCTGAGCTATGACAAGACCGTTCTTGCCAAGGCGGTGAAGAGCGGCGTAATCGTAGAGGTGAGCTGTCATGAGTAAGACGTATCGAAGTGACGCCCTCGGGGCGACCCATGAGACCGTATCCGACCTTCATGACGCAGGTCTCATGGACAAGCGGACACTGCGCGAATTCGACGAACTTTGCCTCACCCCGGTACGCCCGATGCAACCGGGTGCCATTCGTGCGCTCCGTAAACGCGAACGCGTGAGTCAGGCCGTGTTCGCCCTTTATCTGAACGTTTCGACGGGGCTTATCAGCCAATGGGAGCGAGGAGAGAAGCATCCTGCCGGTGCCTCTCTCAAGCTTCTGACACTGGTTCAGGAGAAAGGCCTGCAGGCGATTGCCTGAGTCATTCAGGAAGGCCACGCTTTTCCCGCAAGAGTTCGGAAGCAGCACGACGCATGGACCTCGTGCTCCCTGAAAAACGCTCGAGCATCGGAACGGATCTCAGGCGCCTCCTTGACCCGGCCAAGGTCAAGGATGACGTGTCCACCTTGCGTGCGTATGCGGTCGATGCCAGCATCTATCCTCGGTTAGCTTGCTTTTTCCTCCACTTGAGCATAGCCTAACCGTCGGAACTATTAGAGGAGGAGATAAAGATGGCAACGGCTAAGAGCGAAGCACTGGAGATGATTCAAAATCTTCCTGACGATATAACGACTGGCGTGATCATGGAGGAACTGTTTTTTAAGCAGCAGGTGGAGAAGGGGCTTCAAGATGTCGCCGAAGGGCATGTGGTCAGCCATGAAGAATTAAAAGAAAGAATCGCTCGATGGCGAAACTCCGTTGGTCGCTGACCGCCGGAAACGATCTGCGGGCTATCGAAGATTTTATTGCGAGAGATTCTGTACTGCACGCGGTCACATTTGTCGATCGCATTCTCGAAACTGCCGAACGAGTCCTCGGCACACCCAATCTTGGTCGTATCGTTCCAGAGTTCAAGCGCGAAAACCTCCGAGAGGTCATTTTCAGAGGATATCGTATTGTCTATCTGCTCCGGAACGAGGAGATCATCATTCTTCGTGTCGTGCATGGTGCACGAGATTTGCGTGACCTTGTTCATCGGGAGCCGTGGGATATTTCTCCCTAGGTTAGTAAGGCTCATTCTTCCCGCAAGTATTCGGAAGCAGCACGACGTATGGATCTTGTACTCCCTGATAAACGCTCGATCATCGGAACGGATCTCAGGCGCCTCCTTGACCCGGCCAAGGTCAAGGATGACGTGCCCACCTTACGTGCATATGCGGTGGATGCCAGCATCTATCGTGTGGCACCCCAAGTCGTGGTGCTCCCGGAACGTGAAACGGATATCGACCTGGTCCTGGACTACGCCGTAACCCGGGGCATCCCACTGACCGCGCGTGCGGCCGGCACCAACCTTACGGGGTCGGCCATCGGGTCGGGCATTATTCTGGACGTGTCGCGTCTCAACCGAATTCTCGAAGTGAACCCCGAAGAGAAATGGGCGCGCGTGCAACCCGGCATCGTGCTCAACGAGTTGAATGCCCAACTGGCTTCCACCGGCCTCATGTTCGGTCCTGATCCGTCCAGTGGCGACATGTGCAAGTTGGGCGGGATGTTGGCCAACAATTCGTCGGGACCGCACACCCTGCGATACGGGTCCGTCAAAGATAACGTGATGTCCATGCGGGTCAGGCTTGAATCGGGCGGGTGGCTCACCGCAGGTCGTGAGCCCGTGGACGGGGACAGGTTCCCTCGAACCCTGGCCGGCTTTGAGGGGCTGCACAAAGTCTTTGACCTGGTGCGGGACAACCTGGATCTCATTCAAGCCAAGCGCCCGCGCGTCAGCAAGAACAGCGCGGGGTACAACCTCTTTGGCGTGGCGGAAGGCCTCACCCAAGGAGTCTATGATCTTCCGAAGTTGTTCGTGGGGAGCGAGGGCACCCTGGGCGTGTTCAGCGAGGCCACGATCCGGCTCGTGGATCGCCCGCGTTCGACCGTGACCGGCATGCTTCACTTCCGGGACCTCGAAGAAATGGGCGAGGCCGTGCATCCCCTGTTGCGGCTCGATCCGTTGGCTCTTGAAGTCATGGATGCCAACACGTTGGATCTCATCGGCCGGTCGCAGCATGGGATTCCCGATGATGCCGCGGCAACCCTGCTCATTGAATTCGATCGAGAGGGCGACCACGGCGGGATTGCGCAACTGCACGAGGCCTGCCGGTCGTATCGTCTGTCCGGCGATCCCGTGGTTGCGACCGATCCGGCACACCAACGGAATCTCTGGAAAGCCAGAAAAGCCCTCTATCCCACGCTGTACCGGTACGACGCCAGGAAAAAGCCCATCAACTACGTGGATGACGTGGTCGTGGCCGCGGAACACATGGGCGGGTTGATCCGCTACCTGGACCGGGTCTTCGGTCCCGCGAAGGTCCGGGTGGCGATTTTCGGTCATATCGGGAACGGCAATGCCCACGTCGTACCGTTGCTGGACGTGAATGACGAGCACGATTTCCAGCGCATGGTGGAGACGTACTACGAGGTGCACGACACGATTCTCGACCGGTTCAAGGGTTCCATTTGCGGGGAACACGGGGACGGCCGAGTTCGCGCGGAAATGGTCAGACGGATGTTCGGCGACGAGTTGTACGGTCTCTTCGTGCGGGTCAAGCAGACCATGGACCCGGCCGGGATTCTGAACCCCGGCGTGAAAATCAGCGAGACCGTGTTTACCGAACACATCGACTATGAACGGTTGGGGAAATCCTGCGCCACGTGCGCGAAATGCAATGCGGTCTGCCCGGTGTACGACGTATTTCAATCCGAAGACATGAGTTCCCGTGGATGGTACGAAATCGTCACCGCGCCGGACTACAGCTATCTGGAGTCCAAGCGCGTGGTGGAAGCGTGCTTGAATTGCAAATCGTGCCGGACGATCTGCCCGGCGGGGGTGGACGTATCCGAACTGATCCTTGAACGACGCGCGGAACATCCGAACGCCTTGGCCGGGAAAATCTTTGCCCTGCACGCGCAACAAGAGCGGTTCGGCAGGTTGATCAAGGTGGCTGCCAAAACGCAGGCGCTTTGGGACCGGCCGCTGATCCGGAAGATCGGCGAAGTGGTGTTGCGCCCGTTCCTGGCGCGACTCTCCGAACGGGCCCGGCTGCCCTGGGACATGAAACTGCCGCGCTTGGCCACGGCGTTGTTACGTGAACGGCATGACGCGCTCTGCGTATCGTCTCCTCGCGTGCCATCGAACGATGCAAGCGGTGAGGGAACACGGGAAGGCGGCTCCCCACCCAAAGTAGCCTATTTTCACGGCTGCGCCGCCAACTACTTCGACGACGGCGTGGGTGACGCCGTGATCAACGTCCTGGCGCAATACGGCGTGCAGCCCGACCTGCCGCCGCAACGATGTTCCGGGACACCCATAGAAACGTATGGGCATCGTGCGTTGGCCAAGGAAGGGGCGCGGTATAACGTCGACAATCTTGCCGGGTATGACGTGATCGTCACGGGGTGTGCGTCCTGTACGCTGGCGCTCAAGGATTATGCCAAGCTCTTCCAGGGTGAACCCGAGGAGGCAAAGGCCAAGCGGGTGTCGCAACGCGTGAAGCACGTCGCGGAATACGTCGTGGAGTTGGACCCTGACCGCGCGAAACCGGCCGAATCGAACGGGACGCGCAAGGTCACGTACCATTCGTCCTGTCACCTGCGCGCGGCTGGCGTGACCTCCCAACCCCGGCAGTTGCTGGCCACGACGCCGGGTCTCGATTACGTCGAAATGCAGGATGCCGACCGTTGCGCGGGCGGGGCGGGTACCTACGTCGTGAAGGACTATGACACCGCACAACAGATTTTCGAACGGAAGCGACGGGCGATCGAACAAAGTGGCGCGGAGATCGTGGCGACGAGTTGCCCTGCCTGCATGATTCAATTGAAAAACGGCTTGCCCGCCGGCACGGCCGTCAAGCATATTGCCCAGATCCTGGACGAATCGGCCCGAGAAGCGCGGGAATCCGACCGGCCCGGCTCTTTTTCCCCTCCTTTGTAAGGAGGGGTAAGGGGAGGTAGAGTCATTGTCAGACGGGATTGTCGGATTGCGCTACGCTCATCCACCTGCGGGCGCGGTTCTGGTCTTGCACAAGGAGGTTTTCACCATGGTGACGATACGCGTATTCGGACAGGTTTTGCTCCCCTGCGTAGACGAGTCCGAGATTCAATGTGAGATTTCCGAGCCGGTCAGCGTGCGGGACTTATTGGAAGGCAACCCGGAAACCCTGGGCGGGTTGATGGAATTCCTGCGAAAAGGCGAATTGATGGTCACGGTGAATCAAAAGATCAGCACCCAGGAATCAATGGTCAAAGACGGCGATGTGGTCAAATTGACGCACCAGTTCAACCCTGAACACGAAGGGGCCCTGTGGCATAACCCGTAGGAAGTGAAGTTGTAGCGGAACATAGCAAAAACATAGCAAACATAGCATGAAACATAGCAGTGCATAGCAAGACATAGCACAAGCATAGCACAAGCATAGCAAAATCATAGCAAAACATCGTAGGTCGGATTAGCGTAGCCCTTCGCTCCGCTACGCTACGCTCAGGACAGGCTCTTTTGTTTCGGCAAAAGGACCCAAAACCATTCGCGCCCGGGCGTGGCCTTTCTGGTGCCTTTGCCCCGGTCCCGGTGGTGTGGGCTGCGGAACTCGCTTCGCTCAGACAGTCCTCGCCCTCATATAGACATGGCGGGACCGGGGCGCAGCCACGCCCGCAGGCGCGGAGATATGGCGCCATGCGATGGCGCGGCTTTTTTGTCTTGGTCTGTCATTCCCGACATCCTTCATCGGGAATCCAGTGTCTTTCTCTTTTCTTTCCCTCTCCCCATCACTCCCCCCTTGAGGGGGAGTCGGCGAGACCAGGGCGCCCGCCCGCCTGCGAGCCGGTGGGGGGATAAAAGAGGGTCGAAAGGCGAGAGTCTTTCAGGGATGTTGCCCCCCACCGCCTCAGCCGTCGCCTCACGGCTCGGCTTCTGCGACTCCCCCTCAAGGGGATTTAAGCACTTAACTTGACAGCGGGTTTCATTGGTTTCATTATTCGCCTCGTGGTGGGTCTGCATAAAACGGGTTCCTGCTTCCTGTCAGGCCCTCCACTGCGGCCGGATAGTAGCCCCCACTGTCCAACATCCGATCGACTTCCTTTTGGGGAAAAACACGTTCGGTTGGATGAGTGCGAAACCAGAACAGGACTTCGGCTTGGGCATCGGCTCGTTGCTGGCGAATCTCGCGTTGCCGTTGCATCAACAGCGTCGCGTTCGCTCGATCCAGCTTCTTTTTATATTCTTGTGCCTCGATCAGGCTGCTAAATGGATCCGCCTGCACACTCACTGGCAGACTTCCGATCAGCACCACGACAAGCAGTCTCAGGATGAAAATGGTTCGGTTTATAAAGGGAGCGTAGCAGAAGGAAGGTGAGTCCTCAAGTTAAATACATAAGTCCCCCCTCAAGGGGGAGTGATAGAGTGTAGGCCCCTGTGCCGGTCCGCAAGGGAGAGGAG
This sequence comes from Nitrospirales bacterium, assembly GCA_965204965.1. Classification (GTDB taxonomy): domain Bacteria; phylum Nitrospirota; class Nitrospiria; order Nitrospirales; family UBA8639; genus Bin75. The sequence goes on from OZ242026.1 coordinate 433,183, forward strand.
AGCGTGGCGCCGTCAGACGTCGACCAATGTGGCCATTTGGCGGAATTTTTCGTAGCGGTTGGCGAGAAGCCCCGTAGGTTGGATTAGCATAGCGTAATCCAACAATTCCATGAGCCCCTAACCAGAGTAATCGGATGGCACGCATGAAGGGACGTAACCCCCAAAAAGCTCCAGATACGGCAAGCCCCTGATGGGGTCTCCTTTCAGGCTCTCAAGGTTAATTGATGTGTTGCCAAAGTAATTGGCTCTCTATTTGCAGCCCTCTTCATAATTGCTCACCATGAATTAAACGTGGGTTCAGGTCAGTATGATGCGAAGCTGACATAAGGCTCAATTCCTGGTAGGGAAAATGCACCAAACTGGATTGAAAGTTGGGATTTCGCTGGCTGCTGCTATTCTTGTGGGCGTTCGCCTTATTTGGCCGGATCTGAAGATCGACTTTATCACGATAGGACTTTTCATTGTTGGTATCCTTCCATGGTTTGCATCTCTAATTCAGAAAGCCAAACTTCCTGGCGGATGGGAGATCACCTTTAGAGATGTCCAAGAGGCTGCCAAAAAGGCTATTCAAACAACAGATGAACCGGAACAGACTATAGTCAGTGCGAGCCCCTCCGTCTTTGAAGTAGCAAATCTTGACTCAAACCTTGCCTTGGTCTACCTGAGGATTGAGATAGAAAAGCGGTTGAGGATACTTGCAGGGAAGGCCAACCTGAACAGCAGGGGTCCTATGCCGAGGCTTTTTCGAGATCTCCAGAAAGGTGGAGTGGTCAACGATGTAGTTTTCAGCGGCTTACAAGAACTCATAATGGCAGGGAACCAAGCCGCACATGGAGCCGAAGTAGAGCCTTCTGTGGCCGATTCTATCCTTGAGTATGGTCCCAGAATCATCCATGCTCTTGATCGCTCCATAGCAAGATTCAAAGAATAAAGTAGCATTGCAAGGCAGATTACTGGATGAGTACGTTGATTCCGGTCTCGCGTGGCTCTAGAGGAGTGTGGCCCAAAGAGTCATCGAAAGTGGGATGTCGGATAGGCGCCGCTAATCCGAGCTATGGCGCTTATCAAAATCGGGGCATTTCAGAAGTCCATTTCTGGCTAGACCGCTAATGAAAAGGTTTTTGGGTTTCGGATTCCACATCGGAGACATCGGGAAACGCGACCACCCGAAAATGGATTGTTGGGTTTTTGATCTGAACGAGCGTCTTTCTCGGTGCACCCCAGCAGCCAAAATTGTCGAATATTTCGACAAAAGCGGCAATTTCGTTATTGATGCAGAGGACGATGCCTCTCTTATTGTTGCTGAGAGCCTATTCAAGGCTTCCGGAAAACCGTTTGCTGTTTTTCCATTCGCAGACCTGCACGCGTGGATTTGCCGGCTAAAGAACTCTAATACTCCTCCCCACGAAGATGGCTTTCGCTGGACACTAGGAGCGAGCTTTCAAATAGGATCGCATCCTTGTAAGCCATTGGCCGAAGAGTGGGAGACGAAGAACGGTTACTATTTTCCAATCACCCAAAATATTGTCGGCGTATGGAAGCAAGATCGTCTTGAGAATTCGGCCTCTCTGTGCTCGAAGCTAGATCGTAAAAATCGCATTCCTTGGGGTGTCGTAGGTAGAGACATTGAAAGCAAGTTCGGCGGCAGATGGACATCCAGAAGTAAAAAGACGATTTGTGGGCTTTCATTGCGGGCTCGGACTGCACCTAACTGGAATCCATTAGAACCCCGTAGGTCGGGTAGGTCGGATTAGCGAAGCGTAATCCGACATTCCCTGCGTAACCCGACAATTCCGTCTAGGACCATGCAATATCGACGAACGTTCGTTCCTGGCGGCACTTACTTTTTCACTGTCGTCACTGCGCTGAGACGGAGGCTGTTCTGCGATGAGAGCAGCATTGATCTCGTGCGGCAGGCTTTTCGCCACGTCAATATCCGGCGCCCGTTTACGGTCAACGCGATGGTGGTGTTGCCCGACCACCTCCACTGTATCTGGACTCTCCCGGCCGCTGATGAGGACTATCCGACCCGGTGGCGATTGGTCAAAACTTGGGTGACCAAACATTATCCGCTTGGCCGGCCCCAGGCCTCCATGTCCTCGCGTCGTCTGGAGTCATCAGAAAAGCAGTCGGATTACGCTACGCTAATCCGACCTACAACTTCCCGACGGCTGAAGTCGGCAGTGTGGCAAGCTCGGTATTGGGAACACCTCATTCGCAATGAGGAAGATTACCGCCAGCATGTGGAGTACATCCATCACAATCCGGTGAAACATGGGCATGTACCGCGCCCTTGGGACTGGCCGCATTCGAGTTTCCGGCAATATGTCCAGGAGGGGCTCTATCCCAGAGAGTGGGGCGACACGGCACCGTTGTTGGACGAAAAGATTGGTCGCGAATAGAAAGGATGTCGGATTACGCTAAGCTAATCCGACCTACGCGGGCTTTGGCCGTCAGGCGTCGGCCAACGCGGCCATTTGGCGGAATTTTTCGTAGCGGTTGGCGAGGAGTTGGTCCGTGGACGTGGTGAGAAGTTGGTTCAGTTGAGTGTTGAGGGTTTGAGCGAGGGCTTGACTGGTGCCTTCCACGTCGCGATGCGCGCCGCCGAGTGGTTCGGGCACGACTTCGTCGGCAATACCTAATTTGAGCAGTTCCGCGCCCGTCATTTTCAGGGCCTCGGCCGCGGCTTGCGTCTTGGTCGCATCTTCCCACAGGATTGCTGCGCACCCTTCCGGGGAGATGACCGAATAGATCGAGTGTTCCAGCATCACGATCCGGTCGGCCACGCCCAAGCCCAACGCTCCGCCGCTTCCCCCTTCTCCCGTGATGACGGCCACGATCGGCACCTTGAGTCTGGACATCGCGAACAGGTTTCTGGCAATGGCCCTGGCTTGACCGCGTTCCTCGGCTCCGATGCCGGGGTAGGCTCCCGGCGTATCGATGAACGTGACGACCGGGCGTTTGAATTTCTCGGCTAACTGCATCAACCGCAGGGCTTTCCGATAGCCTTCGGGATTCGCCATGCCGAAATTTCGTTTCACCCGTTCCTTGAAGCTTTGTCCTTTTTCATGACCGATGACGCAGATGGACCGGCCCCGGAACGTGGCAAATCCGCCGACCACGGCCTTGTCGTCTCCGAAGGTGCGATCGCCGTGGAGTTCGACAAAGTCTTCGCACATGTGCTTCATATAGTCCAGGATCGACGGGCGTTGTGGATGGCGGGCGATCTGCGTTTGCTGCCAGGGGGTCAGGTTGCTGAAGATTTCCTGCTCCGTCTTGGTCAACCGGCTCTGGAAAATACGGATCAGCCGCGGGAGGGCTTTCCGCTCGGACCCCGATTTCCTCAGCTTTTCCAGCCGTTCCTCGAGTTCTTTCAACGGCTTTTCGAATTCCAGAAAATCACGCATGGCAGACTCGCGTCAGTGAAACGTGACGGTTTCTTTCCCGAGAATTTGCTCCACTTCATACACCAGGTTCGAACTTGGCAACACGCCCAAATTCGGCAACGGGGCACTTTCCGCGTGCACCTGGGAGTCCAGACGGAAGTGAAAAGTGACCGGGGCCGGTCCCGGGTGACGGTGTAACACTTCGTGCAGTTTGGGGAGTTTGCCCCACGTGTCCGGGGTTTCCGCGAGTTGGACCACAACCCGTTTCACCGTCCTGGCTTGCAAGTCGTTCAGCGGCTCCAGTTTGGTCGCCTTCAGACGGGCGCCTGAATCCATGTGATCCACCGTGCCGGCCGCCTGGATGACGGTATCCGCGTTCAGAAACTCCGCACAGGCTTGAAACAGTTCGGGAAACACGATGACTTCGACCAACCCCTGCAAGTCCTCCAATTGGACGTACGCCATCCGGTTCCCTTTTTTGGTGGTGGTGACCTTGATGCTGCCGATCACCCCGCAAATTTTGATTTCCCGGCCTTCGTGCGTCTCGTGAAGCGTGGCCGTGGTATGCGTCGACAGCAGGCGAATGGCTTCGGCGTGTTGGGTCAACGGATGCGCGGTGATGTAGAATCCGGTCAGTTCCCGTTCAAATTGGAGGATTTGGGTCTGCTGCCATTCATCGATCGCGGGTAGCGGTCGAGTCAGGCCGTCCGGGTTGGAGTCATCAGCGTCACCGGTCCCGAATAATGAGGTCTGCCCCAAGGCGCGCTCTTTTTGAATCGCGCTGGCTTCATCCAGTGTGCGTTCCATGATTGCCGTTAATTGAGCCCGTTTTGCTCCCATGGAGTCAAATGCGCCAACCTTGATCAACCCCTCGATCACGCGCTTGTTGACCTTGTGCAGGTCGATCCGGCAACAGAAATCGAAAAAGGACGCAAAGGGCTCTTCGGCTTCCCGGCTCGCAATGATGGACTCAATGGCGCTGCCGCCGACGTTCTTGATGGCCGCCAGTCCGAACCGAATCCCTCCCTCTACGACGGTAAAGTTCTTCTGGCTCTCGTTCACGTCCGGCGGGAGAATCGTAATCCCGCGTTCGCGACATTCGGTAAAATAGCCGACCATTTTGTCCGTGTTTCCCATTTCGCTCGTGAGCAACGCGGCCATGAATTCGGTGGGATGATGCGCCTTCAGGTACGCCGTTTGGAACGTCACCAGGGCATAGGCCGCGGAATGCGACTTGTTGAATCCATACCCGGCAAAGTACGCCATTTGGTCGAAGATCTTTTCGGCTTTCTTTTCCGTGAACCCCTTGGCCTTGGCCCCTTCGAGAAACAGTTCCTTTTGCTTGGCCATTTCCTCGGGTTTCTTCTTCCCCATGGCCCGGCGGAGCAAATCGGCCTGCCCCAGACTGAACCCGGCCATGAGATTGGCAATGGCCATGACCTGTTCCTGATACACCATGACCCCATAGGTTTCCTTGAGAATGGGTTCCACCGCCGGGGGGTCGTATGCGATTTTCAAGGGATCGCGTTTGCGCTTGATAAAGTCATCCACCATGCCGCTTTCCAGGGGACCCGGCCGGTAGAGGGCGAGGATCGCGATGAGATCTTCGAAGCCCTCCGGTTTGATGCGGACCAATAAATTGCGCATGCCCGAACTTTCCAATTGGAAGATCCCTGAGGTCTTGCCGGAGGCCAGCAGCGCGTAGGTCTCGGCGTCGTTCAGCGGAAGCCGTTCGATGTCGAGGCGTTCTCCCGGGGCCTGGTTCACCATGGTCACGGCGTGGTGGATCATGGTGAGGGTTTTCAGCCCGAGAAAATCGAACTTCACCAGCCCCACTTTTTCGATGTCCGTCATCGAGTATTGCGTGACGACTTCGTTGTTGGCCGTTTTGTACAACGGCACGTGTTCGATCAAGGGTTTCTGGGAAATCACCACGCCCGCCGCGTGCGTGGAAGCGTGTCGCGCCAGGCCTTCGAGGGCCTGGGCCGTCTCCATGAGTTCCTTCATCCGTCCATCGCCGTCGACCAGTTCCTGAAGGCGCGGCTCCTGGGTCAAGGCATCTTTCAAGGTGATGTTGAGCTGTGTCGGCACGAGTTTGGCGACGCGGTCCACTTCGGCGTAGGGAATATCCATCACGCGGCCCACGTCCCGGATGGCGGCTTTGGCGCCCAGCGTCCCGAACGTGATGATCTGACACACGTGGTCTTCGCCGTATTTCTCGATCACGTAATTGATGACTTCTCCCCGGCGGTCCATGCAGAAATCCATGTCGATGTCCGGCATGCTCACGCGTTCGGGATTGAGGAACCGTTCAAAGAGCAGGTTGTACGTGAGCGGATCCAGGTCGGTGATGGAAAGGGCATAGGCAATCAAACTGCCGGCCGCCGATCCCCGGCCTGGTCCTACCGGAATGCCGCGCGACCGGGCGAATTTGATGATGTCCCAGACCACCAGGAAATAGCCGGCGTACCCCATCTGGGTGAGCACGGCCAATTCTTCCTGCAGGCGGAGTTGGTATGCCTCAGCCGGCAGGCTCGACGGACGGGCTTTCAGGCGCTCGGCCAAGCCTTCCCTGGCCAGGGTTTCCAGGTAGGTTTCATGGGTGAACCCTTCGGGTACCTGGTAGTGCGGGAGCGATATGGTGTTGTTGGTCAGGTCCAACCCGCATTGTTCCGCGATGCGACAGGTGTTCAGAACGGCTTCCGGGAGTTCGGAAAACTCTTCGACCATCTCTGCCGTGGACTTGACGTACAGTTGGTCGGTATCGAACTTCATGCGGTTGGTGTCGCTCAACGTCTTGCCGGTTTGCAGGCACAGCATGATTTCATGCGGTCGCGCGTCTTCTTTTTTCAAATAATGGCAGTCATTGGTTCCCACCAACGGAATGCCGAGTTTTTTGTGGATCTCCACGAGGCCCCGGTTGGCGATCAGTTGATGATCGAGCCCATTGGCCTGGACTTCGAGATAATAATGGTCCTTCCCGAAGATCTCGCGGTATTCCCCGGCGGTTTGCACGGCTTTCTCCATGTCCCGTTGGCCGATGAGATACGGCACTTCCCCGCTCAAACACCCGGATAAGGCAATGAGGCCTTCGTGGTGTTCCTGCAGGAGTTCCTTATCCATCCGGGGTTTGTAATAAAACCCTTCGAGATAGGCCTTGCTCGACAGCTTGACGAGGTTATGGTAGCCCTTGAGGTTGGTGGCCAGAAGAATCAGGTGGTAGTAGTCGTTGTGGGCCAACAGGCCTTCGCGTTGTCGCCGGCTGCCGGGCGCGAGATAGGCTTCGCATCCGATGATGGGTTTCACCCCATGGGCGGTGGCCTTTTCGTAGAAGTCGATGGCGCCGAAGAGGTTGCCGTGGTCCGTGACGGCGAGCGCGGGCTGTTGAAAGTCCCGGACCTGCTTGAGCAGCGGATTCAGTTGATTCGCGCCGTCCAGCAGGCTGTATTGAGTGTGGAGGTGCAGGTGAACGAATTGAGAAGACAAGGGGAAACCATCCCTTAGCTTACGACAGGCGTGCTAAATCGGGCGAACACCGCCCCTACGCGTCGGAGTCCGGAAAAATTCTAACCCTGGGTCCTGGTGCTGTCAATGAAGGTGCCCGTCTCAACCGGGATGTCGGCAGAGACGGGACCATGACCGGATTGAACGTGACGGCTATTGCCCCAAGCTCAGTTCGTATAACAGCGCTTTCCAGCCTTGCTCTTCGGTAATGAACCCTTTGGGTTGGACCACGGGGAGCATGCCGGTTCCGGGGACCCGGCCGGATTGGCCCATGCTGCCGTTTTTCAGGACCCACATCAGTTCGCCGGGCTTGCGTAATTTATGAAACTTGGGATTCGTGAAGTTGCGGGGTTGGATCGGGAGGTTCTTGGCAGCGGCCCCGTCGCCCTTGCCTTCGGGTCCATGGCAACTGACGCACCCTCCGACCCCCAGGAAGATGGCTTTGCCTTCGGCCAGGATTTCCGGTGTCGCTTCAAACGGTGGTTTGACTTTCTTGGCTTTGGCCAAATGACCGGCGGGAACCCGTGGAACCCTGATATCGTATTCTCCGCCGGCTTGGCCGTATCCGGTCGGATTCACGCTCCAAGCCACTCCTGAAAAACCCACACACAATCCCGCAACCAATGTGACGCATAACACACTTCTTCTCACGGCACTCTCCTCCTCGATGAGTTGATTGAATGATAACGGCCCCGGGGCGCAATGGACGCGGCGGCTCTGAACGTTTGTACCCTAACCAACGTTGTATGGGCAACATTCCCTAATAACTCCCTCTCCCCATGGTGGGAGAGGGTTGGGATGAGGGGGAGTGGATACGTGAAGATGCCCCAACGACAGAAGAAAGGCCGGAGAGATCGTCCCGTTGGGAGGAATGGGGAAGGTTTATGCTTGAATTTTTTTTAACATGCCCTCTTGCGTGGAAGGCCTTCGATTCGTCGAATCTGTTCAAAACATTCTTAAGCAGATAGACGAATCGTCCTTTGTCGAAAGAGCCTTGCAACGTCTCTTGCACAAGTTTTTGGGCCGCTGATTTATCCATTATTTATGATCGTCGATTTGATTTTGGTTCACGCGAAGGGCGAAGTTTTTATGATTATTAACGATGCGCTTGCCCCCTTCTTTGAACGTGGAGGCGCCCTGAAGCTGAGAAGGAGTCCCAAGGGAAGGTCAAGCAGTCGCCGATAAGCCAGCACTTGCTTAGGGTGGACAGGGGCACGTTGGTCAACTGATTTCAGTTCTATGAGCCGTTGATGCTTAATGATCAAAAAGTGGCTAACTCCATAAGCAGTTGACAGGTGCTGCAAACTGCCGTTCTCCAAACGGAAGAAGACGTTCTCCGGTGTAAAAGACAATACCCAGACAAAAATGTTTGCCGGTTATATGTGCCAGTTTTCTTAGCCCTCTGAAATCCCTGGCGTGAACTGTGCTTGCAGCTTTTACTTCAATGCCCACGACCTGTGACCGACTATTTTCCAGGACAAAATCAACTTCCACTTTGTCTTTATCTCGATAATGCGTCAATAGAATTCGACGATCTTGCCAGGATATCTGTTTTTGTAGTTCGGTAAACACGAAAGTTTTCAGCAGAGGTCCAAGGACACGACGGTCCTGTTTTATCAAAGCAGGATTCGCTTCGATAATGCTTGCCAGTAAAGCGGTGTCCGTAAAATACAGCTTGGGAGTTTTTACGAGGCGTTTTAACGTGTTGTTGTGCCACGCAGAGAGGCGGTGTATCAGGAATAACTGTTCAAATCCGGCTATATAGTTGTTGACGGTTTTTCCATCAAGTTTGATCTTCTGGCTGAGTCCCTGCAGGTTCACCAACTTCCCCGAATAGGAGGCTAGTGCAGAAAACAGGTGCGGAAGTTCCCACGCTTTTCTGATATCAGCGATTTCCCGAATGTCGCGTTGCACAATGGCTTCCAGGTAGGCGCGGCACCACTGCTGTTGTCTTCGTAGACGGTTCCGCTTGATCACTTCCGGAAAACCTCCTTTCAGTATACGTGTAACCAATTCAGCATCGTCCAGTGTTTCGCCGGGTTGAGGGATATCACCTCCAAACGCGGCCTCAATAAGTCTGGGGGCGCGATTATGGATTTCAGTTTGCGACAACGGCAGTAGAGGTATGAACTCGGAACGTCCGGCCAGTGATTCAGAGGTTCTCGGCATGGCAAGAACGTCGGCTGACCCCGTTATGAGAAACCGCCCTGGTTGCCTATCCCGGTCGACTATCAGCTTTATGGATCTGAGAATATCCGGGGCTCGTTGTATCTCGTCAATAATCACGCGCTTTTTTGTCTGCTTCAACAGCCCTGTAGGGTCATCAAGAGCCGCGTTCAGTACGTTGCTATCATCCAGCGTCAGATAGCTCCAGTGCTTATCGGCAATATGCTGCGCCAACGTCGACTTTCCTGATTGCCTGGGACCAGCGATCACCACAACGGGGGTGTCTTCGAGGGCCTCCCTAAGCTGTTTTTCTACGAAGCGTTCAATATAGGGCATATCACTTCCTTGTGCGTCTATATAGGAATATATGTGCATCTATATAGGAATATCATGACGTCCAAAATGGAATAGTATGGCATTCAAATGGGATTTTACAAGTTGGGAGGCAAAATGACAGGGGCTCGCTCATCGTTACTTGCCAATGAGATATTCGGATAAAATGATTTCCCCGGGTCCGAACGTGCGCGCGGATAATACCCTTATTTCTACCCTTATTCAGGCATTACCACCCTTATTCTTGCGGAACGAATTCATTGTTCTGTTTCGCCAATCAGATATTCGGATAAGATGATTTCCCTCGGGCCGGCGACGTGGGCGGCGCTTTCCGCGACGTGACTTTCCAGCAATTCGTCGGGGACGTTGTTTTGCAGAAGCGCGAGCACCTTGAGCGGGTTCGGCTGTCCTGTTTTGATCTCTTTCCCCAGGGCCTTGAGCACGGTCTTGGTCGTTTGCTTCGGCAATGCGCCTTCTTCAAGCCGATTCATCACCCGTTTGAGATATTCTTCCTGCTCTTCGGTGTATTGGCGAAAGACTCTGACGGCCCTGAGAATTTTGAGCACTTGTATGGTACTGTCACTGCCGCCGCGCGAGGCTTTGAATTCCACGTCTTCCCCTGTCGTTGCCAAGGCAAATGCCTGCTAGCGGGCCGTACGCTGGCGCGAAAGTGACATTCGCGCCTACGTCGAGTCGCGCCCGCGCTCAATGGGGATCCGGCAGCCTGACCAGAAGAAGACGCCCGCCGTGTGCGCGGGCTGTTGTTGGAGGCAGGTTTCGGAGATGCGCCGAAACGTGACGCGCCCATCGTTCGGGGCGATAGACCAAATGCCGAGCAGCCAAGGTCGTCGCGGGCCGCGGCGCAATTCCGGGCTCTGGTCCGAACCTAACCTGCAGGACCTTGCAAGCCTGTAACCCTTCCATCCCGGTGCTGGTCAGCGGGGCAACTGGCTAGTCAGGCAAGCGCCGCGTCCTCCGCCGTAAGGCAATGGCGAGGGGGAGAACGTGATCCTCCCCCCCTCGACTTGGATGGTCAGCCAAGAGGGCCGACCGAGTACGCGGTCCAGTGGTGACACACTGGACTCCCCTTGATCAGGGGATAGGCAGTATCCCAAACGCCTGCCTAAGCGGAAAGGGTAGGACGTGTGCCCGGAGGAAGTCAATGGGGGACAGGCAGGGCGCGTTCCCCCAGGAGGAAGGGGAACGCGCCGGGACGGGGCCCCGCCAAGCGTGGCGTCGCCGCTTAGAAGCCCCACTCGACCTGGAGTCGGACGCCTTGGTTCACCGGCTGCCGGGTTGGCGCCTGCCGGATGCCTTCCAGATTCAGGGTCAGGCCCGGGAGCCGCACCCGCGTGCCCACCCGGTACGTCCGGTCCGCGCCATCCGAAAGCACCGTACCCGCGTAGGGCGTCAGCAGCCCGGCGCCGAAGGCCGCGAACCCGTAGCCCACGTCCGCCGCCAGGCGACCGCGTGGCGCGGATTGGGTGGCGGGGGCCAGGCCCTGGGTGGTCTGCCGGGCCCACAACCCGTCCACGCCGCTCGCCGCCGCGCCCCAGGTCGGGGCCAGCGTCACCGACAGGCCCCGGCCCGCCGCGCCCGGATCCAGCCGCACGCTCCCGCTCGCGCCCCATTCCTGGTAAGCATCGGCTTCATGCGCCACGAGGCCCCGCACCGTCCCCTCGACCGTCAGGCCCAGGGTCGGGTCCGCGTAGGACACCCGGCCCCCCACTTCCAGGCCGAAGCCCGTCTCCGCGTCCCCCCAGTCATGCCGCACCCCCAGTTCCACCGTCGGGGTCAGGTGCCGGCCATCGGCCCACGTCACTCCCCGGCTGCCTTCCAGGAGCACCCGCAGCCGGTGCGCGTCCGCGTCCGTGGCCACCGAATTCGCCACCGCGTCGGAGGAGGTCCGCGTGAGCATGGCGTCCGTGCGCGTGGCCAGTTGGAACCCCCCGGTGTCCGCCGGGGCCAACAGAATCCCCCGGCCCCCAAAGGCTCCCATGACGAGCGTGGTGTCCGTCTCCACCGTCACGCCGTTCGCCATTTCCAGGTCCCATTCGCCCCAGCCGTAGCCCACCAAGCCCCAGACATCCAGCCGGTCGGTCACCGCATACCGCAGGTAGGGATGGAGGCTCGTCAGGGTCTGCTCCAGGTCGCCCGTGCCGCGCTCGGCCAGGTTGGGCTGGGTGAACCCGCCGTCCCCCCGGCTATGGGCCACGGCCAGCCCCAGCACCAGCCGGTCCCACGTGCCGTCCACGCCCACGGTGCCCGTGAACACGTCCCCGTTCAGGGAGAGGTCGCCGGCTTGCCCGTCAAACGTGGTGCCCGCGACCCGGCCCCAGGCCGTCAGGCGCGGCGTCGCCGCATCCGCGTCCGTCGCGCCCAGGTTGAGCCGGAAGGCACTGCCCATGAGCAGCCGGCGGAGCGTCAGGGTCTGGCCAATCTCCAGGGTCCGGCCGGGGTTCAGCCGCGGGTCCGGCCGGTCGGCCCATGGGGTGGGCTGGGGACCCGCCCCCGGACCTATCCCCAGCATCCGCGCGACTTCGGTCAGGACCGCCGTTGTGGTGACCGCCTCGTTGGGGGCCGCCCCGGTCCCTGCGTCCCGCGTCGCGGCACCCGGCGGCGCGGGCTGACTCGCGGCGGCCCGGCCCAGCGGGACCCGGTAGCCCCCGAGGGTCAGGTGCGAAGCCGACCCCGGCCCGCCCCGCAAGCGGTCCCCGACCGCGTCCGTCACGTGCGTCGCCACCGTGCGCCCGAAGCGCGCCAGCCACGCCTGTTGCAGCGGGTCGTCGTTCTTGATCACCCCCGTCGCCTCGCGGTGCATCGCGCGCAGGAACGCCCCCCGCGGGTTCGAGAGCGTGAGCGTGAACGTCTCCTTGCCCTCGTCGATGGCGTCGTCGAGCAGCGCCACCGAGACCGTCTTGGCCGTCTCGCCTGCCGCGAAGGTCAACGTGCCCGACGCGGCCGTGTAGTCCGCCCCGGCCGTCGCCGTGCCGTCGGCGGTGGCATAGTCCACCGAGACCGGCCCCGACGCCGCGCGGCTCAGCGTCACCGCGAAGTCGAGCGATGCGTCCTTGCCCTCCTTCGCCCGCGCGTCCTGGGCCCGGATGCGCGCCGGGCCCGGGACCGTCGCCGACGCCCCGCCGAGCGCTATCTTCACGTCCTTCCACGAATTCGGCTTGACGCGCACACGCCACAGCACCGGGTCCAGCGACTCCACGCCCTTGACCTTCCCGGCCGTCACCTTGAACGCGTCGGGAGCGGGCTTCGAGCCCGACTGCACGTCCAGCGCGAACGCCGTCCGCCCGTCATGCTCCGCCGGGACCTTGCCGAACTCTACCGCCACGGTCTGGGTTGCCGCCTGCGGCGTCGTCTGCTCGCCCTTCACCCGGACCCACCCGCTCGAGTGCTCGCTGCGCTCCGACCGGAGCCGGCCCACGAAGGCGCGCACGAACACCCCGGTCGCCACGCCGTTCCTCAGCCCGGTGATGGTGTAGCCGTTCACACCGGCCTCCACCGCGATGCCGTTGTTGCCCGACGGGTTGGCCCACACGCCCGCCTCCTGGCTCCAGCGCAGCGCGTGCTGCACCCGCTCCGCAGCGACGCGCGGGTGCGCCACCGCCGTCCAGCTCACCGTCAGGCTGCCGTCGCCCGCCACCACCCGCACGTCGGCCGGCTCCGGCGTGACCAACACCTCCTGCTGCTGCTGCGGACCCGCCGCGACCCTCGCACTCGACGTGTTCGACAGCGCCCGCCCGTCCGGCGTGCACACCGCGCCCGACGGCTCGTCGTCGCAGTCCCGTCCGCCCGCGAGCGTCACCGTCACGTCGCTCGGCGACGTCGGCCGCACCGTGACCCGCCACAGCCCGGCGCCGATCTGCTCAACGCCCGTCACCCGGCCCTGCGTCACCGCGAACGACCACAAGCGCGGCGACCGGCTGAAACTCCCCACCGTCTCGCTCAGACGCACCCGGAACGCGAACTCCGTGCCGTCATGCTCCTCCGGCACCTCCTCGAAGACCGCCGTCAGCGGGTCGCCCTGCTGCTCCCCGCCGGAGCCCGGCCCCTCGCCGCCCTCGAATTCCGCGGTCCCGGACCCGCCGCCGTAGGCGCTGCCGACGTTGATGTCGTACGTCACCGACGACCTCCCCCGCGGCAGGTACACGGTGACCTGGTTTGTCATTATCTGGTTCTCCACGTCCTTCGGGACTCCGAGAAGGCACAGGTTGAACGTGGTGCTCCGCTGCCCCGCCTGGATGTAGGCCATCGGATACTTGCGATCGGAATTCAGGAAGACCGGGTCCCACGCATCCATCGGATCGCAATGGCTTACCAGGTCGGGATCCCTCACGTCCGTCCACACACGGCTGCCGACCCTGCCGTACGTGCCCAGGGATATGATGGTCTCCGCGGCGACCGCCGTGGGCACCGACACGGTCACCGTGTGGGTGCGCGGCGCCGGATTCGTCACGGTCACGGTCACAGGCTCCGGCACCTCGACCACGGCCAGAGTCACCGCGAAGTTGCTCGCCCACACGGCGGGGTTTCTTTGTGGGTCGGTGGGGTGTGGATGACCGTAGGAGCCCCAGCGCATGTCGTCGACGGGCCAGGAGGCGGTGGCCGAAGTGCCACTGGCGGTCAGAGTCCTCAGGGGGAACCGCCTTTCGGCGCCAGCGGGATACTTGACGATCAGCATCAGCGACCTTGCAGCGGTGATCGCGGCGGCGCTGCCCGAGCTCAAGCCCGCGAACAGAGTGCCGTTGCGGTGATAGAAATCGCTGATGGTGTAGGTATTGCCCGCGTAAGTGAACCTGTTGGCGCCCATCGCGAGGGGGCAAGTGCCCCCCGACACACCGGTCCTGCAGCCGGACGAGTCCGTGCCCCATCGCGTCGGCTCGAGGGCCTTCGCCGCCATCGTGGTGGACCAGATCTGGTTCTTGTCGTGATGCCGGGTCCCGTCCGGCCAATTCCACGGCGACTTCACCGGAATCTCCAGCTTCACCGCGACCTGCTGGCCGCTGGTCCATTGCGGGTCGTCGACATACCAGTTGTGCCAACCGGTATCGCTAAATCTAACAACTCCACCAACGGGTAGCCGCACAGTGCCGAGATGCAACACCATCCCGTCAAACTTCGACCCTGGGTCCGGGGCCGGTGTAACCGCGTCCGGTTGTATCCCGCCCAACTTCAACGATACCCTACCATTGTTGTAATATAGGTTTTGGACGGTATATCTCTCACCGTTGTGCTCGAGTTCATCTTCCGTGAGCAGCGAGGGGCAGGTCGAGGTAGAGCAACCGAGATACGCCCCGTCGTCATCGATGTCATCGACCGTCAGCGTCGCCGACCAGATCTGGGACTGCGCCTGGGCGGGCGCGGCCGCGAACAGGCCGAGCGCGCCGAGCAGCAGCGCGAGGACGGGGAGGCGGGCGGGGCGGCGCCACGCGGACGCGGCCCGGGGCGGGCCCGCCGGAGCGGCGCCGCGGCCGCGAGGGGCGGCGGACGGCTCAGGCTTGTGCGGGGAATCTGGACCGACGCCGGGCATTCCCGCTAGAGGTGGTCTCTCTCTCTCTCTCTCTCTCTCTCTCTCTCTCTCTCTCTCTCTCTCTCTCTCTCTCTCTCTCTCCACAAATCGTGCCATCGTGAACATCCTTTTCTCCTTCTCCTTTAGGCTGTATGGCCTTCATGGACTTTCCTATTCTGTGTTTCGTCACCAATGTATGGTAGAAAACCAGCATGATACAGGACGCCAGACGGTTTTTAGTTTAGTTTAGTTGTGCGGCCAACTTTTTGCGCGGCTGCAAGTGCATTTTCTGTGGCTCCTCAATGGCATTGAAGGCTTTTGGAGTTACGCCAAACATATTTTGTATCAGTATCGCGGGGTTTCGAAGTATCATTTCCCGATGTATCTGAAAGAAATTGAGTATCGCTTTAATCACCGTCAGGAGAATGTCTTTAAAACAGTTTCTGAAAATCTATTTTGGTTACGTTTCGCCCTAATTACCATTTTGTGTATTAGTCTAAATAGTTCACTACTGTCCGGTTAATTATGGAATAAATTCAATTGGTTAGAAAGCATATCCTCCTCCGATCTGTACTTGCTATCGAAAAAGCCTTTGTTTAAGGGGGGGTTCTCGAAAAGGGTCACGGAGAGAATCTGGAGCAACGTGTAGAGCGAGATATCCAGATGGAGTCGCTTCTTGATGAGAGCTACGAGGCCATAAACCGAGACGGCAACCCAGATTTGGGTCTTCACAGCATTCTCGGAGGTGCCGTAAAACTGTTTGATGCGGAGATGCTGCTTGACCCATTTGAAAAACAACTCGATCTGCCAGCGGGCTTTGTACAGCGAACAGATCGTGGTCGGCGCTGGGCCAAACAGGTTGGTCAAGAAGATCAGAGTCTTCTGGGAGTCGAGATCTTTGAAGCGCACGCGTCGCAGATGGAGCGGATACTTCTTGTGGGTGTAATACCCCAACAACACGACCGTCTGGTCGCAGAGAATGCCCTGCGTGCGGTCGCTCGGCGCCGAATAGAGTCGGCGCAGGGTGGTATTCGCTTTGGCGCGGGTGACAAAGAACGCTCCGGCCTGATGGAGGGCCAGGAGTCTTTCGAAATCCAGATAGGCACGGTCCATGACGTAAATGGCGGCCGGTTCGGGACTCAAGAGGTTGAGCACGTTGACATCGTGCCACTGTCCATCGGAAACGTGGAGAAAACTCGGAAGCGGCCCCCGCAAATCCAACAGCGTATGCAGCTTGACCGCCGCCTTGGTGGAGCGAAAGGGAGCCCAGGGAAACAACGACAGGCACAGGTCGACCGTCGTCGAATCCAACGCATAAATCGTGTTGGCCAGGTCCAGCCCCAGTTCCTCGTCGGCGTATAACGGACGGACCTGAGCAATCAGGCGTTGAGCGAATTCGGCATAGATGCGCCAGTCCCGGCGTTCGTTGGCATCGGCCAGGGTCGCGCGTTTGACCGGCGCCCGAATGCCCATATGATACCGTTTGGCCGCTTGCGCCGCGAGACAGGCCTCGATGTCTCGCAGACTTTCCCGGTAGGTCAACTGCGCAAACGCCAGGATGCGGAACTGGTCGCTGCAAGGCAGGGTCCGGACGCGATGATTGCCACCATAGCGGGCGACGAGGCGGGTGAAGGTCGTCCAAGGCAGAAAGTCCATTAACTGAGCAAACAGGGTCTTGCCGGTGTACATGGGGAATCCTCCAAGAAAGATTTCCCGAACGATCCCCCCAAAGCCATGACGCGTTCAAGTCGACACCACTGCTATTTGCTAAAAAAGAGAAAAGATTCATGCAGTTATGTGGAGCAGCAGTTCAGTTAACCGGACAGTAGTGTAAATAGTTTAAATCTTATTTCGCTAATTGTCAATATGTCTGAGATAGAAATAGAACGCTTATTCCAGACCAAACCTGAACGATCGTTCTGACCACCTAAGCAAAAAACAGAACGCTTATTCAAGTAGGGTGATAGGCTTAAAAGGCGCCGGATTCCTCTGGAGGCGGGAAGAGAGAAGGTCGTGAAGCCGGCGTGAGTCGCCGGTGAGGTTCTTGCGACGCCCTGTATTCATAAGGATTTTAGAGGTTTTTCTACCGTTTTTCCCACACTGTGTCACCGAACCACGCAGAAAAAAACTGCTCATAGTTTGTACCGTACCGAAACAAAAATAAATAGACAGGACGGCACGCCCCGGCTACTCTGGCACGCTCCTGGAACACCATGGATTTGTCCTGAGTAAAACCGCGAAATAATCAGGACGACATCCCCCGCATATGTTGGCATCCTCCGCGCATCACAAAGGAGGTGACGCCAATGTTGACAGATCAAGACGTGCTGCTAACCCGCCGTGAGGTTGAGCGACGCACGGGGCTCAGCCGCAGTACCCTGTACCGAAAAATGCGCGACGGCACCTTTCCGGTGCCGTTGAAAATCTCGGAGCGGGCCGTGCGATGGCGCGAACGTGACATTTGCGCCTACGTCGATTCGCGCCCGCGTTCGTATGGCGAGACGGCCGCATGACCAAAAGAAGAGGCCCGACGCGGTGGCCGGTTCATGGCGGCCTGTAGGCAGGCCGCCGGTCTCGCCGACCCCGGAAAAGGAGGTTGTTCCATGCGCATTGAACGCCGCACGGTGCGTGGTTAGCGAGTACGGGTTGCGGGAGGGTGTTCTGGTGCACCTCGCCCGGTCCTGTTGAGTGCATCCATAGAGCTATATTCATATAAGCTCTATTTGCTAGAAATGAATGTTCATCGAATATCCAGTTAGGAGCAGAGCGTTGATCTTATATGGGCATTCTTTTATCAAGTCCATATCAAAACCCTTCAGCCTTTTCTGATTGCCCACAAAAGAAAAGCGATTCATCATGAAACGATTCTTTCCCCTTTTTCTGCTTCTGGCCGTGGTAGGTACTCCAACGATCTATTACGGTTGGAACGCACCAAGCTCATTCCGTGAGGAACAGCAAAAAGGGATTCAGCAACTTCAAAAAGAAAAAGACGTGGAAGAAGACGAAGACCTGGAAGAGGAAGAAATGGAATTGCCGGGAAAAGAGATTCACCAAAAAGAGTTTGGAGACAAGTGGCCCTCTTTACGGTTTCATCGGGAAAGCTTGAATGCCGAGAAGATGACGAAGTCGTGTTTGTTGTAAACGACAAGACATATGCCGTCAACGGGGCGGCCAAAGGATCTCAACAATATCATGATCTTATTGAAATTTGGAAAGATGACCCTGAATTTTCACTATTGTTCAAAGATCGCCCTGATCTGCCAAAACCAAAACTCTCCATTGGCGCAATTTTGGGCCACGGAGTCGCGCTGTGTCAGGAAAGGGAATTGCCACGGATGGGCAAAGGGGCTTCTAAAGACAATTCTCTGCTGGCTTACAACATCACCGAGGACTGGGTAAAACAACGCCTGAAAGCTCCAAGTACCGCTGAATTTCCTGGGATTTTTGATGGGAAAGCCGACCATATTCAACGACTGGACGGCAAGAAATACCGCATTCGCTCGTGGGTTGATTCCCAGAATGCGTTTGGGGCGCAGATTCGGACCCACTGGGAAGCCGTCGTCCAACAAACAGGTGAATACGACTGGAAATTACTTTCTCTGACAATAGAGTAATCGCTGGTCCAAGACTCGGCTCACCATTAGCGAACGATCCGTCGTCGATTCATCACATACACTTTTGGGGATCGTGCCCCCCGCGCTATCGAAAATCTGTTTCGACACGATCTTGCCGATCAGCACGTCAATCGTCTCGCCATCCTTTGTAAATGAAGGTATTCTTGGGGAAGCCTTCACGGACCGTAGGGGGCCATTCGTATGCTTGGCATAGCAGGTTCCCTAATAGAGGTGAAACCAGTTGACTAATTGTAGTGTAATGGCTGCGTTTTGCTATGCACATCATACATCAGGCTTGGTGTCGGAGTTATGGACCTAGTTCGCGACGTTGGCGGTCAAGAGCCGACGGTTATCTAGGGATATCAATTTAGATCATGCTCATTCGCTATCTCGTGGAACTCAGAGAGCCGATCAATCTCGAAGATCATTGGCCCATTTCGATCATGAGCGGTGATCTCCGTGTCATATCAATAGATGAGAAGGTTACTGCCTTCGAAATCACTTTCAGAGGTCAGCCGGTGCATCTCGCCCCAGCGATGGAGGTACACGAACAAGGGGATGCCAAATTCACCATTACAGAACGCGATACGCTGCTGCCGTTCGTCAAAATGCAATTGGGAAAGGCGTTCGCTTATCTTCAGTGCTACTTCGATGTGGAAATTCTCATTGGCGAGATAGAGGCCAAATATGTGGGAGAGACGGCAGAGGAAGAAACGCAGATCAAAATAAAAAGTCGGAAGTCCAAAAGAAAGAAAAACACACTGATGGTGCCGTACGATGTTTTCACGCGTGCGGTCATGACTGCAGAAACTGGAAAGGCCCCGGAGTTAGAGGCAAATCTTTTGAGAATGGCACGAACTGAGATGTTGCAAGAGAGGTATATTGACTCGTTTCGCTACTCCTTCTTATTGATCGACTTTATCTATGGTGATGGACAACATAAAACCGCGAAATTGAAAGCTACCTTGAAGGCAAACCAAGAATTTATGTCGATCGTTACAAATGCTCTCAAAGAGAACATGTCATCAAAGCACCCTCGAAATTCTGATACCGAGAGATTGCTTTCTACATTTCCAACGGCCGAAGCTGTAATCGATCATCTCGTCGATAAAAGAGGGTTCTATTTTCACGGTAACGTCAGGCGCAAAAATGCGTGGCAGCCTCATGAACAGGAAACGGCTGAAGCACTCTGTTTGCTCTCATTGAACATAGCGATGTTCATTTCTCATGTAGCGGCCGCGCCTATGTTTGAGGACTCGCTTTCACAACGTCATTTCGATAACGCAAAACGCGTAGGAGCCATTATGACGATGAACATAAACTTTCTGTTCTATGATCCAACCGAAAATTCCAATAAATCCGGAAAGATAAACATGGATACTCCTGGAACAAAAGTGACGCCAAAGATGGCCGTTAACGTGGCGGAAAATTTTCTGAATCGATTTAAAGATATAGCACCTGTTGCTGATTTGAGATCAGTGACATGTACCGTCGCGGGAACGGGACAGAAAGTTTTTGATATGGAGTTCCACGTCAAACCTAGTTCAGAGATAAACGTAGACATCCCACCTTCATAGGGCGTCCAAGCCTAGACGGGACTTTACTCTCGGCTTTGTCGCTTTCCGAACTGCTGAACGGCAACGTCGCCCTGTCACTACACATTGAGAAAGCCTTTGACGTGAGCAGAGAGATGTTGCTGCGGTGCAGACCTGAACGATGCCTTGCTGAGCCGGTTCCGTGCCGCTGAGATTTCCGTCGGTTCGGCTCCAGCGGTTCATCAATCATGTCAAGATAGCCCTTGAAACACGACCATATAGATTCATACTTCTAGGCGGTGGGTTGTTCTTCTACTTTGCATTTTCCAATGACTCCGGCGTACCGGTCTTTGGCCGCTCGCCCCACGTCCTGCCTCGAATTCTCCTGCTTACCCGTGCAATGCGCGAACGGCGTGCTTCGGATCAGCATCCAGGATTCTCAACAAGGCTTTGGCGGGACCGGTCGGGTGCCGGCGTCCCTGCTCCCAGTTTTCCAGCGTCCGCTTGCTGACACCGATCAACCTGGCAAAGCGGTTCTGGCTCAGGCCCACCTTTTCACGGATCACCTTGACTGCCGGCTCCGGAAACTTCGTGACTCTGGCAGCGGCTTTCTTCCCGTGGACAATGTCGTCCATTTCCTGCACACTGGCCAGCAGTTCGTTGAACAGTTCATTTTTCATCTGACCACCTCTCGACGATCGCTTTCAGCGCTTTCTTTTGCTCTGCCGTCAGGTCTTCCTGCTGACTTTTCGGGTACACGTACAGCATGAACAGCTGTTCGTTTGCCGTCATCCAGTAGTAAATCACCCTGACGCCCCCGCTTTTACCACGGCCGTCCTGCTTCCAGCGCACTTTTCTCAGCCCTCCAGTGCCTGGAACGATGTCGCCCATACTTGGGCGATTCACCAGGGTCTCTTGCAGTGCTCTGTAGTCATCATCGCTCAACAGTTCTTTGATACGCCGGGTAAACATGCGGGTTTCAATAATGACCATCACGGCCAATTATACGCCATTGGCGTATGCTGTCAACTTCAGTCGGCTTGGATCATGCCGGAGGCAGGGCTGTTGGCAGGGGGCATTGACGCGGATGCCCCATGTTGGTAGCCGGGTGAAGCGGTGGCAGTTGCCGCCCGTGATGAAGATCGGCGAGCAGGTCGAGGGTCGGCGAAGCCGCCCGGATGAGGGGAAGGAGGCGATGAAATTCAGGATTGGGGGTGTCCTCGCCGCCCTGTTCCGCGGCGCAGACTCGATTCCCAAATCGAGTCAGGCGGCCCGGTGAGCCCCAGCGAACCGGCCGCCGGCATCTCACCACCCGGTCTGTCGGACAGACCGCCAACGTAGCCGGTGAATTCAACACTGAATCTACCCTGTACAGGCAACAGGGGGTGATACAGGGGTAGAATGGGCGGCCCACGGCCCCTGATACGGGGCGAGAAGAAGGACGGGTCAGAGAACATTTCAGGTGAACCGGCACCGGCATGGCGTCCCGCACGGCGACGACGGTGTGACGAGATGGACCAACCAGTTTCTCTAGAGAAACTGGTTGGTATTGTAGAGGAGGGATGGGTGCGTGGAGTGACGGCTCCGGGTCAAAAGGCTTTCCGACCTTGTTGGGCGTTCTGTTCGGCTTCTTCTTGATCGAACTGATCCATCGCCGTTTGGCAAGCCGGTTTCGTGTGGAGCAGGGCTTGGAACTGAATCCACATCAACGAGTCCTTTCCAGGCAGAGCCTCATTCGTCCTCAGCCGGATCGCAGCCACGTCCCCAATCCCGGCGGTGCCCTCCTTGGGAATCCAGTAAAAGGAAGTCACCCCTTGAAACTTTCCCCTCACTCGGTGGTCGTCGCGTAGCGCTTCCAGCTCAGGGCCATATTTCTCCGTGATCTGGTCGCGGAGTTTCACCGCGAGTCCCGCAAAGACGTCCGGTTCGATGTTGGCCGCAGTCGTCTCAATCACACACCCCCCCACGTTGGGGACAAATTGCACCGTATAATACGTCATGTCGGGATGATCGCGGGGCGCCGTAGCGCAGGTATAGCCATAACCACGGAACAGATCATCCGCCACGTAGCTGCACCCATACTCAAGCGGATGTTTGTTCGTCTCGAAGCCAAACGGATTGTCGGGACTGGCCCAAGCACTCCCGCTTCCCATCAAGACGACGGCTCCAATCAAGAACAGCCGGGGTATCATCGCGTGTCTCCTTTCCTGGTTCGTCACGGCCTTCTCTCTCGGGCAAAACAGTAACGAGGGTATTCCCCTATGTCAAACGGTAGGGGGAAGGGGTGGCTTCGTCCGGCTTGGAAGAAACACGGGCAGAGAAAAAGGCCCTGGACGGTTTCACGCCTAGGGCCTGCTGTGTTTTGCCTTTCTTTTCCCGGCGGTGTGATAGGATGTCGGGAAACCAGAGGGCGGAAGGGTGGACTGATAGGTAGGAAAGCGTGTGAGCAAAGAGCAACGAACAGGGCAAAAAAGTCGGGCCACATTGGACCCTGGTCAGGAGGAAACAAGGTGAGACAGCAAGAAAGGATCGAGGCACAGCAGTGGGTTGACCGGCAGATGCAAGACACCTTGGATGTCCCCGCCGTCATCTACAAGTATATCCCGTGTGGCCACCTTGAATTCGGGTGTCCTCGCAGTCTGCGCGCGACTCAACCGCCTGTTTTGAATGACTTTAGTGAAGGCAACATTAGCACCTACATGGGCTGCATCGAGTCGGGTGTAGACGAGTGTCCATGGGAGGTGTCAGAAGCTTTGATAAAAGATGAATTTCTCTTGTCACCACAAGAACTAAAGAGTCAGTTTGCTCTCTATGATGGTCCCAGGACTTCAAGGATGATCCAGGCCTATCTGGCCCAATTCGTCGGTGTGGTATCGTTCTCCACCGACCCGCTGATACCGACCATGTGGTCACACTATGCGCAGAACACCGGATTTGTCGCGGGGTACAACACGCAAGCAATGAGGAAGCTTGGTGTGGAATTAAGAAAGGTTCTTTACATGGAACTCCCGCCTGCATACGACCCGCGCAAGGATAATGTGATTCGTCTCGGCTTTGTCGACGAAGACCGGAGAAAGCGGGAAGCTCAGGAAGACAACCCGTCACCCGGAATCCCTGTATTCGAGGTGGACTTCGTGCCGTTGGAGACGGATTGGAGAACGCTGGCCAGATTGTTGTTTGTCAAAGGGAAGCCGTGGGAGTACGAAAAGGAGGTCAGGCTCTTGGTAGATCAGCAGACGACACGCATCGTTGAAGAGAAGGATGATTGGCCGATCAGAGTCTTGGACATTCCTACAGAGGCTATCGAACAAATCTACGTCGGACCCAAGACGCCCAGCGATGCAATCGAGACAATGCATGATTTGATCGGAAAGGAGAGACGCGGTTGGCAGTTGCACTACACATCTGGGCACGCCTACCGCATGGAGGTGACTTCCACCACTATTTGCTGAATTGGGGCGTCCACAATCGACGAGTCGAAGAGTGCCTTGGAAGGAATGCGGGAGAAGCGGATCGTCGACGAAGCCCGTTTTAAACAGGGAACACGGGGAACAGGACTTCCCGGGTCGTCCCGGGAAAGGCTAAGACATCCCGACAAGAAGCCTCAATTCAGGCCTCAGGCAAGGGTATAAAAACTAGTACAAAATCAGATGAGGATTTCTCAATAGCCCCGTCAATACAGGAGATTCTCGATTGACAAGGTTATATGCTAGAATGCGGCGACATTCATTCGGGACGGTACCCTTGCTGACCCCACGACCGAGAACATGACTTTGATACGAACATCCCGGAGAAACTGCAATGCCCTTTGACGAGCGGGCCAAGGCTCGCTATTTCTCGGGCATGCGTCGCCGGATCGGCGAACTCCGAGCTCAATCGGAACGCAGTCTGGATTTTGCCATCGACACGATGATGTTGGAACGGGCCGAAAGTTACATTCAGGTCGAGACCGGTCTGACGGAAATCGAACGGATGGTGACGCTCATCGAAGAGGAATTGGACGAGGTCCGGGAACTGACGCATGCCCAGCGCTTGGAGGCCCGCCTCGAATTCATCGAGGATCGATTTGAAGATTTCGACAGCGAAATCTATCAACGCCCCAAGCGACGCCGGCGAAAGATCAACCTGTTTGATTTCTTCAAGAAAGCTACGGGAAGCGGCGATGTCACGGCTTCTCAAGGGGAAATCAATTCCCACCAGGAAGCGTATGAGGCCCTGGGCTTGGAATTCGGAAGTTCGATGGCCGCGGTGACCCGGGCCTTTCGTCAAAAAGCCAAAAAACTCCACCCTGATATCAATAAGGGCGACCGTAGCGCCGAACCCGAACTGCGACGCATCATCGAGGCCTACCAGTTGCTGAGGGCGGATTCCACCATCCCGCGCACCGAAGCCCACGGTACGGAAAACCAGGCGCGGTGAGGCTCGACGCCGTCAGGGCTGTACAGATTCACAAAGATCTCTACCTCCCCCTGCCCCTCCCCTTCGACAAGCTCAGGACAGGCTTACAAAGGAGGGGAGCAAGAGACCGACGCTGGCTGGGAATGATATCACGCTCACGAACGTTCCCAGAGTTGCTTAACCGTTTCCGGGGGGCGGGCGAGGATGACCGTTTGGTCTTGTTCCACCAGGGGGCGTTGGAGCAGATCCGGATATGTGACCATCAATTCGATTAATTCCTCATCGGACTTGTCGGTTTTGGCAAGGCCCAATGCTTTATATTTCTCTTCTTTCGTGCGCAGCACGTCACGGGCCTTGAGCTTGCCCTTCTTCAGGAGTTCCTTGAGTCTGGTTTTCGACAATGGCGTTTCGTAGTAATTGACGGCCGTAAATGCGTGCCCGCTTTCCTGAACGAGCTTCAGGACTTGCCGGCACGTCGAACACGTCGGCTTCTGGTAGATCGTGATGGGTTCCATCGTTTCCCCCTTTCATGAAGGTTTCCGATAGGATTCTCATTTGGTTCACCATGTAGACGGTTTATGAAAGCTTCCTGTCGCATCATTCATGGCATGAGGAAACTGGGATTGCCTTAGATGGGCAGCTCGAATACGTTTCATAAACGTGGCATATAGTTTAAGTGTTACGCTATGTCGCTGGTGTGGATTAATAATTCCGACAGGAAGATTTACGACCTTTTGTAAGGAAATGACCATAGATAATCGATAAATTTGGTATCGTTTCCAACGCTCTCAGATAGACTCGTTGACGGACTGACTGGGTTGGATCATGTGGCCGACTTTTAACGGGGGCAGTAAAGTATTTAATTTGCTGAATTTGGTCATTTGGCAACACCAAACCGCACAGTTTGGAAAGATCCAGCCATTTAAAGGAGGTATTCTTGATGGCACCGTAATATAAATTAAATCCATCTATGTAAACGTTGGTTCTCAAGAGATTTCTCGTTTTGGAAAAATATTGACGAATGATTGACAAAGGTGACGCTAAGGATTGTATAATCCAACTCAGTTCTTATCCCCCCTATCTTTCGAGGTAGGGTGCGAGGCCGATCCTTCAGTGGTGGGGATCGGCCTCAGTGTTTTGAGGCTCTGAGGCCCATGACAGCCCTCGCGTAATCTTGACGGATTTTTTTTGCGCGTGTTACAAGTCGGGACGGTTTTTCCCTTAAGGAATCTCAACCTTTTTGTACGAAACTCCCGCGATTATGGCAACTCCAGAGGCTCCGGACGCGACCCAATTTGAGGTAGCGATGGATTCCCATCGCACCTTAAAGGATCTTCGTGCACGGCAACCCGGGCAGCCGGTTTGCGTCGTGGGGTCCGGTGACGACCGGAAAGGGAAAGAAGCCGTCTTTCAACATTTCAATGTGCGCCTGGCCGTCGTGAAGTTCCCGGACGGCAAGACCCTGGGCTACGACCCGCTGGACCTGTTGCTGCCGTGCGAGATTCACGAGGATGGAGAAGCGTTTTTTGAAATTCGCATCTGTGCGACGTGCAACCAGATTTATCCGTTGACGTCCGATGAGTTCAGGGCCGAACAGGAACGGACCGAATGCCCCGAATGCCAGCCGTGATTTACCCCGGCGTCCGTAGCCGGAGCTTGGTGAGAACCCCGGGTTAGGCGTCCCCCCATTTAAGCTTGTTCCTTAAGACATCATAGTACGTCCGGTCGGGAAAGCGGATGAGGCGCGTCCGGTGGGGTGAGGCGCTGATCGTGAGCGTGTCGTCATGCTCCATGTGAATTCCGATTTGTCCGTCGATCGTCACGGTGCCCCCCTCGTGGCTGGTCAATTGAATCTCCAGTAAAAGTTGGCTTGGGACAAGGAGGGGACGGTGGGTCAAGGTATGGGGGCTGATGGGCGTCAGTACCAGGGTTTCGAGACTGGGTTCGAGGATCGGGCCGCCGGCGGACATGGAGTAGGCGGTGGATCCGGTTGGCGAGGCGATGATCACACCGTCCCCCCGCAGCTTCGTCACGAACTGTTTGTCGACCTGAATGCTCGTGGTGATCATGCGTCCTGAAGTCCCTTTGCTGACAACCGCGTCGTTCAGCGCCGTTCGTTCTTGCTGTTCTCCGGTTGTATGACGGATGTGGACCTGGAGGCGCAGTCGGTGATCCAGGTAAAATTCCTGCGCGAAGATTTTTTCCAGGGAATCGTACATCGTGTCTATCGTGCTTTCCGTCAGAAACCCCAAGCCGCCCAAATTGACCCCCAGGATGGGGACGGATCGTTCTTCAACGAGCCGGGCCGCCCGCAACATCGTGCCGTCTCCGCCGAGGACGAGTACGAGATCGGCTTCGGCGGCGATCTGCTGATCGATCGGTTGCGGGCCTTCGTGGTAATGATCCCCGGAAGACGAGCCGACCAGGACGGTTCTTTGTTTCCGTCCGAGCCAGTCGACCAGTTCCTCGAGGATGGAGCGAATCTCGGGGAGTTGAGGCTTGGTCAGGATGCCGATGACAGTCACAAGCGACTCATGTGTTGATGAAAAAATGGGGCAGTGAAGGGGAACGGTAACGTCGAGGCGTGCCTGCACCGCTATAAAGTGCCGGACCTAAAATTGTATCGTTCGCCACGCTCCGGAGTCAATGAAGAAATGCCGTGACCGTTCCTTCCTCTTGACGGCAACGTTGGAATGTGAAACCTTACTCATCGTTACCAGCCGCGGGCTTGCCTTGACAGTTTTCAGAACGGATGGATAGACTGACGAACGTGTGACGGTGGGATTGAGCTGACCCGAAGAGGGTAAACGTTTACCCCAAAGGAGGGATAAATGTTCGAGCGATTCACGGACAGAGGTCGCAAGATTATTATTCTGGCCCGCGAAGAGGCTGAACGCCATCAGAATGATTATCTCGGCACGGAGCATTTGGTGTTGGCCATTCTCCGTGAATCCGATGGCATAGCCCTCATGATCATCAAGAAGATGGGGCTGTCTCCGGAACAGATTCGTCTGGAGGTGGAACGCAGTTTGCCCAGTGGCGGGACGACCGTCACCTTCGGGGAAATTCCCTTCAGTCCACGCGTCAAAAAAGTCATCGAATACGGCGTTGAAGAAGCCAGACTGCTGGGACACAACCACATCGGGAGCGAACACCTCCTGTTGGGCCTGTTGCGGGAAGAAGAAGGGATCGGCGGGAAGGTGCTTCGCAGCCTGGGCGGCAACCTGCTGACGGCGCGTCAATTGAC
Source organism: Nitrospirales bacterium (assembly GCA_965204965.1). GTDB lineage: Bacteria > Nitrospirota > Nitrospiria > Nitrospirales > UBA8639 > Bin75. The sequence goes on from OZ242026.1 coordinate 460,887, forward strand.
CGTGACCTTCCTGCGGAAATCGGGAACCCGGGAACGGGACAAGAAAAGCAGTACGCCCGCGCTCGATGAATTCGGCAGGGACCTCACGCAACTGGCACAGGACTCCATGTTGGACCCCGTCATCGGCCGCGGCGATGAAATCGAACGGGTGTTGCAGATCCTGAGCCGCCGTTCCAAAAACAACCCGGCTCTCATCGGCGAATCCGGCGTTGGAAAAACCGCGATCGTCGAAGGGTTGGCCCAGCGCATCGTTTCCATGGACGTGCCCGACAATCTCCTGAACCGGCGCGTGATCGCCCTGGACTTGGGGTCCCTGGTCGCCGGGACCAAGTATCGGGGACAGTTTGAAGAACGCCTGAAGGTGGTCATGAAGGAAATCGTACAGGCCGGCAACGTGATCCTGTTCATCGATGAATTGCATACTTTGGTTGGGGCGGGCGCGGCCGAAGGGTCGATCGATGCCGCCAATATGCTCAAGCCGGCGTTGTCCCGAGGCGAGATTCACTGCATCGGGGCCACCACCATGGATGAATACCGCAAACATATTGAGAAAGACGGCGCCCTCAAACGACGGTTCCAGCCCATATACGTGAATCCGCCGTCCGTGGAAGAAACGATCAAGATCATTCAGGGCTTGCGAGATCGCTATGAAGAGCACCACGGCGTGGAAATTTCGGATGACGCGGTGGTGGAAGCCGTGAAACTGACCGATCGCTATATCACGGATCGATTTTTGCCCGACAAGGCGATCGATTTGATCGACGAGACGGGGTCTCGAGCCAAGTTGCAATCCTATTCACTGCCCCCCGAGTTGAAATCGCTGGAACAGGAACTCAAACGCGTGGCGCATGAAAAGGAAGTCGCCATCGGGCTGCAAAGTTTTGAAGAGGCCGTAAAGTATCGGGAAGAAGAAGAACGCCTGCGGAAACTGCTGGAGGATGCCAAACGCGATTGGAAGAAGAACCAGGAGCAGCAGAAGCCGGTGATCGGGGCCGAAGAAGTCAGTTTTGTGGTCTCCAAAATCACGGGCATTCCGCTCTTCAAACTCGAAGAAGAAGAGTCGGAAAAGCTGCTGCACATGGAGGATTTTCTCCACAAGCGCATCGTGGGGCAGGAAGAAGCCATTTCCGCGGTCTGTCGCGCCATTCGTCGCTCACGGGCCGGTCTCAAGGAGGCGCGCAAACCGATCGGGTCCTTCATTTTCCTGGGACCGACGGGCGTGGGCAAAACCGAACTGGCCAGGGCCTTGGCGGAGTTCTTGTTCAATACCGAGGATGCCCTGATTCGCATCGACATGTCGGAATACCAGGAGAAATTTACGAGTTCCCGGTTGTTCGGCGCCCCTCCGGGCTACGTGGGCTATGAAGAGGGCGGGCAGTTGACCGAAAAAGTGCGGCGGCGCCCGTATTCGGTGGTGTTGTTCGATGAGATCGAAAAAGCCCATCCGGATATCTTCAACGTGCTCTTGCAGGTCCTGGACGACGGGCTGCTTACGGACAGCCTGGGGCGGAAGGTCGATTTCAAGAACGCGATCCTGGTGATGACGTCCAACCTGGGCACGAAGCTCATTCAGAAGGGCGTGTCCCTCGGCTTCCAAAAAGTCGAAGAGTCGGAAACCCGAAAGCGCATGAAGAACGATATTCTGGATGAATTGAAACGGAATTTCAGTCCGGAATTTCTGAATCGGATTGACGAGTTCGTGGTCTTCCATCCGTTGGAAAAAGAACACCTGCTGAACATCGTCGATATCCTGATCCGCGAATTGAACGAACGGTTGGCGGAGCGCGAGGTCCAATTGGAGATGGGCGACGACGTGAAGCAGTGGCTGATTGCGCAGGGCTATCAACCGCAGTATGGAGCGAGGCCCATGCGGCGCACCATCCAGAAGCTATTGGGTGATCCCTTGTCGGATGAACTCATTCGAGGGCGCTTCAAGGACGTCAAGAAAATCAAAGTGGTGCTTCGTGACGACGCTCCCGTGTTTGTTGAAGAGGAGGCGATGGCGGGCGTCTGAACCTTGGGCGCTGCATCGGTTGCCGTAAGACGACACATCATCCACGGATTGATTCCCTTCCCTTGAGAGACGACTCTCGTTACCCTGCGTGGCGAGAGTCGTTGTTTTTTATGACGACTGTTCTCCCGTGATGCCTCGAAACGGCCAAACTCCCACGAGCGCTCCTTCCTGCGTCCCGACCCCCAGTCTCCTGGGCATCGAAACGTCGTGCGATGAAACCGCCGCCGCGGTGTTCTCGTTGCAAGGGCGTCTGTTGTCGAATCTCGTGGCGTCCCAACACGAGGTGCACGGCCGTTTCGGCGGAGTGGTGCCGGAGTTGGCATCGCGAAAGCACGTGGAAAGGATCGAAGAGATCACGCAGGCCGCGTTGAACCAGGCGGGTGCGGGTTGGTCTGATCTCCGGGCGATTGCGGTCACGCAGGGGCCGGGGCTTGCCGGTGCGCTGGTTGTGGGGGTGAGTTTCGGCAAGGCCCTGGCCTATGCCTTGGGCGTGCCCTGCATCGGCGTGCATCATCTGGAAGGGCACATTGCCTCCGCGTGGTTGGAATATCCCGATTTTTCGACACCCTGCATCGTACTCGTGGTATCCGGCGGGCACACCCATTTGTATCTCGTTCCCCAACGCGGTGAATATCGACTCCTCGGCAAAACCCTTGATGACGCCGCGGGCGAGGCGTTTGATAAGGGCGCCAAGATGCTGGGACTCTCCTACCCGGGCGGTCCCGCGCTCGATCGGCTGGCCCAAACGGGGGATGCGTCAATCGTCCGGTTCCCGCGTCCGTACTTGAACAAGGGCGGGTTCAATTTCAGTTTCAGCGGCCTGAAAACCTCGTTGTTGTATTACTTGAGGGACCGGCAGTTGCGCCGGGAGTCGTCCTCGCCGGCGCACGTCGCCGCGGGCTACCAGGAAGCCATCGTGGACGTGTTGGTGGAAAAATCGTTTCGGGCCGTGCGCCGGCACGGCGTCACCGGCTTGGCGGTGGTCGGAGGGGTCAGCGCGAATTCCCGTTTGCGCACGGTTTTACAGGCTCGCGCGGAAAAGGAAGGCATTCGTCTGGCGTTGCCGCGGATGCATTTTTGTACGGACAATGCCGCGATGGTGGCGGCCGCCGGGTGGTGGGCCTACCAGGAACAGCGGTGGGCTCCGTGGGACCTCGATGCCCAGTCCGGTTTGGCGATCGAAGCCACGACGTTGGGAAACGGTTCGATCTCACAAACCTAGAGCATTCTAAAAGGGGCTATCGTTTTGCGTATGCATACACAGCGTATGGACAGGATCTCTGATGGAAATAAGAACCATGCCCTATTATTCCCCTCCTTTGTAAGGAGGGGTCAGGGGAGGTAGAGTCGGGCGCGTTGGCTTAGCCGGGTAGTGGCCCCGATGGACGCCGTTGGGCTTCTACCCCACCTAACCTCTCCTTACAAAGGGGAGGAAAAGAACAGGGGGCATTCATTCCACATGCCATTGGACATCTGACCGGGTTGAAGCCCGGTCAGGTTACACGACTCGAACGGCTCTATCGCCGGCGCGTGCCCGTTGAAAAAGTCATTTCTCCTGAACTGGCCCGCTCCTGCACGGAATTGTCGCATGAGATTCGTCGGCAAATCGGGTTGCTGATCAATCGACGGGGCATCATCGAATCCGTCATCATCGGCACGGACCGACAGTTGGTGATCCCGGAACTGGCGCGGAGCCGGTCGGGTCCCCGGTTATTGCGCGGCGTCCGGTTCGTGCATACCCATCTCAACAATCAACCGTTAAACAAGGACGACCTGACCGACCTTGCGCTGCTTCGTTTGGATTTGATGGCGGTACTGGGCGTAGGACACGGAGGTGAACCGGTTTCGATCTCGCTGGCCCACTTGGTGCCGCCCAACCCGCAAGGCAAAGCGTATGAGGCTTGGGCCCCGCAGAGCTTGCAGGCGTTTCAGTGCCGATGTGATCAGTTCGTGCAATCGCTGGAAGCCGAAATTTCCAAGGGGACCCCGGCGCTTCGCCGAACGGACGACGGCCCCAGCGCGTTGCTGGTCAGTGTGACGGCGGAAAGGCGGTCCGATCAGGAGGAACGCCTGCGGGAATGTCAGGACTTGGCGACGTCGCAGGGCATTCAGGTGGTCGGGACAGTGATGCAACGCTTGCCGCGGATCAATCCCAAGTACGTGTTGGGGGTGGGAAAGATTACCGAGGTGATCATCCACGCGCTGCAGAGCGGGGCCGATCTGTTGATTTTCGATCGGGATTTGACCCCGACGCAGATCAAGTCATTATCCGAGATGATCGAGTTGAAGGTCATCGACCGGACGCAGTTGATCCTGGATATTTTTGCCAGCCGGGCGCATTCACGCGACGGGAAAATTCAAGTGGAACTCGCGCAACTCAAATATCGATTGCCCAGGTTGTCTCAATCCAGCACGGCGTTCTCCCGTTTGGGAGGCGGCATCGGGGCCCGGGGTCCCGGCGAGACCAAACTGGAGACCGACCTGAGACGGGTGCGGGATCGCATTCATCACCTCGAACGCGAGTTGAAGGACTTGAGTCGTCAACGGGAGCAGCAACGCCCCAGGCGCCTGCGCCAAGGGACTCCGATGGTGTCGATCGTGGGGTATACCAACGCCGGGAAATCCACCTTGCTGAACACCCTGACTCGTAGCCGCGTTTCGGCCAAAGATCAGCCGTTTGAAACCCTGGATACCATCAAGCGACGACTCAGGCTTCAATCCGGCCGGCACGTGATTCTGACCGATACCGTGGGTTTCATTCGAGACCTGCCCCAGGATCTCCTGGAAGCCTTTCGGACGACGCTTGACGAGCTTCATCAGGCTGACGTACTGGTGCACGTCGTGGATGCGACCGCGCCGGATCGTGACCAGCAAATTCAGGTGGTCGATGGACTCCTGCATGAACTTGACCTGCAACACGTGACCCGGATCCTCGTCATGAACAAATGCGATCAATTGCCGCCGGAAGACGTGGACGTGCTCGAACGGCGCTTTCAGGCCTGCCCTGAGCGAAGTCGAAGGGCCTTGTGCGTCTCCGCGATTCGGAAAGAGACCTTGGTCCCGTTGCAGGACGCGATCGCCGACGCTCTGGAATCCGGCGTGCCGGTGGCGGAGACAGGATGACCAATCAACAATCAAGAGCATTGTGGATTGTGAATTGAGGATTTTGGATTGAAAATCAGTAATCAAAAATCAGCAATCCACAATCAAAAATCCACGGTGATTCGTGCCCGCCGGATTTTGAAACGCCTGCGCACGCAGGGGGCGAATGCGCCGGTGGAACTCAGCCACACGAATCCCTTTGAGTTGCTGGTGGCGACGATCCTGTCGGCTCAATGTACGGATGAACGGGTGAACCGGGTGACGCCGGCGCTCTTCGCGGTCTATCCCGGGGCCAGGGAATTGGCCGGTGCGTCCCAAGCGAAACTGGAAGCGTTGATCAAACCAACGGGGTTTTACCGGAACAAGGCGCAACATCTGGTAAAGTGCAGTCAAGCTTTGGTGTCGGAGTTCGGGGGGAACGTGCCCAAGACCATGGAAGAATTGACCTCATTGCCCGGGATCGGCAGAAAGACCGCCAACGTGGTGTTGGGCGCCTGTTTCCGCGTGCCGGCGATTGTCGTGGATACGCACGTCAAACGCGTGGCGCAGCGATTGCACCTCACCCGGAATACCGATCCCACCAAAATCGAATTTGACTTGCAGGCGGTCTGGCCCGCCAAGGATTGGACCGATGGCTCGCAACGCATTTTGCTTCATGGCCGCTACGTGTGCCTGGCGCGGAAACCTCAATGCGCCGGCTGCGTGTTGTCTGCAGACTGTTCGTGGGAAGGAAAAGTGTTGCAGCCATGTTGAAAAGCATGACGGGTTTCGGCAAACGGGAGGGAACCAGTCACGGGCTTGCCGTGGCCGTGGAAGTCCGGTCGGTGAACCATCGATTCCGGGAAATCGTCCTTCGGGTACCCAAGGGAGGGGTCGAGTGGGAAGAAGAATTGAAGGAGTTGGCGGCCCGAACGTGTCGCCGGGGACGCATCGAACTCGTCGTTGTCTACGGGAAAAGCCATGAACGCGGCAAACACGTCACGCTTGATCGTCCCTTGGCGCGGCATTATTATCGGGCACTCAAGGATTTGCAGCGGGAGTTCAGACTGGGGGGACAAATCGACGTTGAACTGTTGGCCTCATTCCGTGATATTTTTCGCGTTGCCGAGACCCCGATCGACGACAAGCACCTGAATCGGGTGGTGAAGCGGCTTGCGTCGGGCGCGCTGGCGGATCTTGATCGCATGCGGTCGAAAGAGGGGAAAGCCCTCCATGTCGATATCGCGAAACGGCTGAGGCTGATTCGCGGGATTCATCGATTAATCGAACGCCGTCTGCCCCGTGCGGTCAAGGGCCTCCAGGAGCGCCTGCGGATGCGCGTGCCTGCCTTGGCCGGGAGCGAGCAGGAAACGTGGCTGAACAAAGAATTGGCGCTCGTGTCCGACCGGTGCGACGTGACGGAAGAACTCACCCGGTTCCGCAGCCACGGCGTACAATTCGAGGAGATGCTGAAAAAACGGGAGCCGGTCGGGCGGCAGTTGGATTTCTTGTTGCAGGAAATGGGGCGTGAGGTGAATACGATCGGGTCCAAGGCGAATGACGCGGAAATCGCCAAGCACGTCATCCAACTCAAAAGTGAACTGGAAAAGATTCGCGAGCAGGTGCAAAATGTCGAATAAGCAGGGAGCGAGCGTGGCTGATGTCGGCTGATGGCGTCTTGGTTGTGGTGTCGGGCCCTTCCGGGGTCGGGAAAAGCACGTTGTGCAAGAACATCGTGACCCGGGTGCCGAGTACCACGTTGTCGGTGTCGTATACGACCAGGAAGCCGAGACCGGGCGAGCATGACGGGGTTGAATACCGTTTTGTCGATGAGGCGACGTTTCAGGATCTGGTTCGGGCGGAGGCATTCGTCGAGTGGGCCGAAGTGTATGGCCACAAGTACGGCACTCCGAAACAACCGTTGTTGGAGGCCTTGCAAAAAGGGACCGACGTGTTGTTGGATATCGATGCGCAGGGTGCCAGGCAGATTATGGAACGCTTTGCCGGGGCCGTGTACGTGTTCGTGGCCCCGCCGTCGCTTGACGTCCTTCGCAACCGGCTCTGCCGGCGAGCCAAGGATCCCCCTGAGGAAATCGAGCGTCGTCTGCATAAAGCGAGTGATGAGATTGCCAATTTTAGAGCCTATCATTACTTTGTGCGGAATGATGAACTCTTGCAGGCGACGAAAGAATTGGAATCCATTATTCTGGCCGAACGGGTGAAGACCAACCGGTTGGACCCCGACGTACTCGTGGAAAACGGGTTGGTCGAATCCATGACGATGAAGAAGATTGCCACGTAACCGTATTTACCAAAGGAGTTTCGATTATGATTGATACGCTTCCCTTGCTTCCGGATGATAGAGCCGGCAAGTTCGATTCCCGCTATCGAGTCGTGCTGGTCGCCGCCCAACGGGCGAAACAGATCATGCGCGGGGCCACGCACGAACAAACGAGCAAGTTCACCAAAGAAACCTCCATCGCGCTCGAAGAAGTGTTGGGAGACAACGTGGCGTATTTGATGGGCCAAGAAGCGCGTGAGGCGCTTCGTGAAGCCAGGAGAAGCCTGGACGGTGAATTCGAACCGGCGTTGTTGGCGGAGGCTGATGAAGATACCAAGGAAATCAAGCAGCAACTCAGCGTCTACGTCGACGATTCGCCCAAGGAACCCGCTGCGGAGGCAGAAGCCGAAGGATAACAGCATCCCGGGAACCCATGATGAGCGAGAAGGCGTTACAAGGCAAACGAATCGTCCTCTGCGTCACGGGCAGCATTGCGGCCTATAAAGCCGTGTCTCTGCTTCGGACGCTTATAGAGGATGGGGCGGAGGTGTCCGTGGTCATGACGCCGTCCGCCACGCAGTTCGTGGCGCCGTTGACTTTCGAAGTGTTGTCCGGCCGGCCGGTGCTGCAACGGCTCTTTGCCGATACCCACCCCATGCCGCACCTCAAGGTAACGGAAGACGCGGACCTGATCCTGGTGGCGCCGGCTACGGCGAACTGCCTGGCCAAATGCGCGCTGGGCTTGGCGGATGATCTGCTGGGTACGGTGTTCGTGGCCGCGCGATGTCCGATTGTCATGGCCCCGGCCATGGATGTCGAAATGTGGGACCATCCCGCGGTGGCGGCGCATACGCAGACGTTGCGCGAGCGCGGGATCGCGGTGCTGGAGCCGGAGGAAGGCCCGCTGGCTTCCGGGCTGCTCGGAAAAGGCCGGTTGCCTGCCGAACAAGTGATTCTGGATGCGGTGCGTGTCCGTCTGGCTCATCAGCGGGATTGGGCCGGGCAGCGGGTGCTCGTCTCGGCCGGCCCCACGCGGGAACCGATCGATGCGGTTCGGTTCATCACGAATGCCTCATCCGGAAAGATGGGATACGCGATGGCGGAAGCCGCGGCCCAACGGGGAGCCGAGGTGCTGCTCGTCAGCGGACCGACGAGCTTACCGTGTCCTCCCAACGTGACACGTGTTTCGGTGGTGACGGCCGAGGAGATGTCTCAGGAGCTGGATACCCGGTTCGCGTGGGCCACCGTCCTTGTGATGACCGCGGCGGTCGGAGACTTTCGACCCCGGAGCCCTTCGTCTGAAAAGGTCAAAAAACACCAGTGGACCGGCGAGCCTCTGGAACTTGATCGGACCCCGGACATCCTGCAAGCGTTGTCACGGAAACGGACGCATCAGGTGCTGGTCGGCTTTGCCGCGGAATCCGAGGACCTGCTCGCCAACGGCCGCAAGAAACTGCATCAAAAAGACCTCGATTTGCTGGTCGTGAACGGGATTACGGGGCCGCAATCGGCCTTCGGCAACGAGACCAATGAAGTCATCCTCCTGCCTCGTCATGGAACGCCCATCGAAGTTGAACGCCTGCCGAAACGGGTCCTGGCCGACCGTATCCTGGATATGGTTCAGGAACAGTGTATCGGTTCCCCATCCTCCCGGTCTCAGCAGCCCCATGAAGGAATCCGCCGGATTCAGTAATGCCTTCGGTGCCCATCCGCCCATACCATCATTGTCATTCCCGGAAAAAAGTTTTGAAAAGAGTGGGTTTGTCTCTTGGGCAGAGATTGCGCTACTGATGGCAATAAAAAGAATCCATTTAGACAACTTTTGGATCCATTATGCATACTTTTAGGTACCTTTCAGCTTATTTTTGGCGCAATTTAGCATCTTTTTGGCGTCAGGCGGTTCTCTGTTTGTTGCTGGCCCAGCTTGCCGGTGGAGCGGTCTTTCCCCCGGAAGACGCTACCGGTCAAACAGGACTTGGTTTGGCTCATTCTTCGCCTTTGCCACGACCTTTAGTTGTCGAATTACCGGAACCCCTGCCAGAGTTCGATCCGGACAATCCTCAGGCCATAGGGCTCATTCTTGTCTTTTACCGTTGGCCTGATGAGGACGAACAGAGAATCATTCTTGAAAAGGCCGCGGAAGCGGGCTTGACGAAGACCGACGAGATCGCTCGTTTCAAAATGTGGCTTTTTAAATGGGGCGAATGGCAGAAGGGAGAAACGGCCGAGGAGTTCTGCCGCAGCCTGCCGGAACTCTCCTCCCTCGAGTACTGTGAGCCCGACTCTTTACTCGGCCCCGCGACGGGCTCTGTCAGGTAAAAACCAAGAGTGCCGCCCAAATATTGACATTTGTATTGATTTGTTATTAAATAAATCAACACTACCTTTCTTGGGACATTCCTCATGTCTAAATACGAGCCTTTGGCAGTTCACCTGCGTGGATCGGATCAAGCCAGCGTGTCCATGACGTTCGCTGCAATCGAGCGCATTGTCGGAGTGAAACTGCCGCCGTCGGCCTACAAATATCGGGCGTGGTGGTCCAACAATCCGTCAAACAGCGTGATCACCCATGCATGGCTCGATGCGGGGTACAAGACAGCGAACGTGGATATGCCGGGCCGCAAACTGGTATTCCGAAAATTCTTGCCGGACGAACCATCGACTGAAATCGGCGATAGGCGACACGTTCAAGACGGTGCCTCCGAAGCCGTCGCCACCGGGTTTTTCTCACGTGTTTTCGGCGCGCTCAAGGGCACGGTCACGGTCACACCGGGTACGGATTTGACCTCGCCCGTCGGTGAAGACTGGGACGCCGCGCGATAATCGACAATGCCCGCCTTTCTGCTCGACACCTGCGCGGTACTTTGGATCGCGAACGGCGAACGCTTGCGAGAACCAGCCATGAGTGAATTGCAGAAGGCGCACGGCCCCGGCGAATGGCTGTTTGTGTCCCCCATGAGCGCATGGGAAATCGCCATGCTGGCGGCGAAGGGGAAAATGGCGCTCGCAAGCAGTCCCGATGTCTGGTTCGACCATTTCTGTAAGTTGCCGGGAGTGACCCTGGCGACACTGTCGCCTTCAGTGCTGGTTGCGTCAGCCAACCTTCCCGGCGTGCCGCCTGCCGATCCGGTCGATCGCATTCTGGTCGCGACGGCGCGGGAGTTTGGATACACGCTGGTGACGCGAAACCGGCATTTGCTGGCGTACGGCGGCCACGGCCACGTCCGGGTCATGGGATGTTGACGAAATGCAAAGTTTGCCGCAGCCTGCCGGAACTTTCCTCCCTGGAATACTGTGAGCCTAATTCTTTACTCAGTCCCGCGACGAGCCCTGTCAGGGAATGAGTGAACGACTACCATTGACGCGCTCAGACGGGAAACCGACGGTCATCCACGGTTGCTCTGAAATCTCATGTCATCGCTCTGGGGAAGCTTACGATGGGATTTGCACAATACGGGAATGGACACGCATACTTGATTTCATTGTCGTTCGTCTATTGTGCCTTTCTCGAAAACTGCACGTAGCCAGTAAATCATCAGACTCTGAAATCACTCCATCATTTTCGCCAAATGCCATTCGTCGCAGTAGAGAACGGCCGTCAATCGCAAGTCGTTGCCGGAATTTAAAAGAAACATGACAAATCTCAACTCGATAACGTCGATAACGATTCGCGGTTTTCGGTCGATCAAAGAGATGACGCTGGAATTTCGCCCTCTTAACGTGTTGATTGGTGCCAACGGCGCCGGCAAGAGTAATCTGATTTCGTTTTTCAAGATGATGAACGAACTCACGGCCGGACGTCTTCAACAATATATCGCCGCGACGGGACGAGCCGCGGCCAATCTGTATTTTGGTCCCAAAGTTACGCCCCAACTGGAAGCGACATTGAACTTCACGGTGAAAAACGCAGTCGACACCTATCAAATGCGACTCTTTTACGCTGCCAACGACTCGTTGATTTTTGCGGAGGAGCACCTGTCATTTCTTACTAAAGGTTACCCCAATCCCAAGGAAGTGAATCTCGGACGAGGAGGACACGCGGAAACCTTGATTGGAGAAACGGCCTCCAAGGGTGAGCCGACGGCGAAAACGCTCTTGTATCTGCTCAACCACTGCCGCGTCTATCATTTTCATGACACCGGACCGACAGCACGGATCATGCGATATTGTTACGTAGACGACAGTCGTTGGCTCATGCATGATGCCGGCAACCTGGCCGCAGTTCTCTTCCGGCTGCAGTCACAAAACGAAACCGTCTATCGCCGAATCGTGACGACCGTCAAGCAGGTCGCTCCATTCTTCGACGATTTCGTTCTTGAGCCCACGGGCCCAGGCAAAAAAGAGATCATACTGAACTGGAGGCATCGTGAATCGGATATGGTTTTCGGTCCACATCAGCTTTCTGATGGAACGCTTCGGGCTATTTGCCTCATTGGTCTGTTGATGCAGCCTGCGGAAGAACTTCCTAGCTTGATTATCGTTGACGAACCGGAACTTGGTCTGCATCCTTACGCGCTCAACGTCATTGCTTCATTATTGAAGTCCGCAAGCCACCACGCTCAAGTCCTGCTAAGTACTCAATCCAGTGCATTTCTCGATCATTTCGACGTTGCAGACGTCGTCATCGTCGAACGTGACGGCGAATCATCCAAATTCGTTCGACCCAATGCGGAAGAGTTGAAAGACTGGCTGCAAGATTACTCCCTCGGAGAAATCTGGACAAAAAACGTCATTGGCGCCGGCCCTCACTGACGGCAAGACTCTACCTTTTTGCCGAAGGCCAGACGGAACAAACGTTCGCAGACACCGTGCTGAAACCGCATTTGGCCTCTTACGGGGTTTACATGCACGGACCGATCCTAATAGCTCATGCACACAAGAAACATCGAGTTCATCGGGGAGGCGGCAGAAACTTTGACGCGATGCAAAAGGACATCGTTCGTTTCCTCAAGCGGGATTCCGCGAGTGACGTATTCTTCACGTCAATGATTGATTTTTACGCCTTATCCAAGAACTTTCCCGGCACTGAAAAAGCAGCGCAATACGATAACGATCCTTACAGACGCGTCGGAGTTCTCGAAGAGTCGTGGCGGAGAACACGAATGATAAGCGATTCATACCCCACATCCAGCTACATGAATACGAGGCTTACCTGTTTGCGGATATTTCAGAGCTTTCGTTCTTTTACCAAAATGATGCAGCAATCCGAAAACTGCAACGGATTGTCGATGCAGCAGAATCACCTGAACTGATCGATGACGGACAACACACCGCCCCATCAAAGCAAATCACGAAATGGCTACCCAAATATGCGAGCGAAAAAGTCATCGTTGGCACTCAAACTGCAGAACGTATCGGCTTATCAAAAATTCGTCGTCAATGCCCTCATTTCGCGAAATGGCTCAAACGACTCGAAAACCTCGGATAAATATACCCCATAGCCCCGCCAAATCCGGCAATCCAGACCTTGTAGATTGCCAAGCGTCGTAAAAGCCCTGACAGACTAAGGAAATTCTATACTGAAATCCCAATGCCGCGAATGAGGCAATTTTGGGAAGAGATGCGTCGCCTAAACGTCCACGTGGAAACCATTGTCTAAATTAAATAGGGGCGTGCCTGCCGGGAGAGACCGGCTTAGGACTTAAGTATATAATGCCCCTTCTTTTTTGGCGTTGATCGATTAATATACAAAAGAGTGAACGCAAGCATTATTGTTCCACGCATCGGTGACGATTGAAAAATATTGAATTAATGTCTATTATTATAGACATTATTATTTATAGTGACCATAAAAATGGACGTAATATGAGAATGACAAAATTTGGCTTGCTGGTGCCGATTCCGGTCGGTCGGGCGGTGCGTAAGCTTGGACAGGATATCCGTGATGCTCGGCTCAGGCGACGCATTTCAACGGCTGTCATGGCCGAACGGGCCTCTATAAGTCGGACAACCCTGAATAAAATAGAAAAGGGCGACCTCGGTGTTTCGCTGAGTAACTATGCCAATGTGCTCTTTGTTTTGGGCATGGCTGAGCGGTTGGGTCATCTGGTCGAGGTCAAAACGGATACGGTGGGTCTGGAACTTGAGGACGAGCGCTTGCCGCAACGGATTCGCAAGCGGCGCCAGAATAAATCCGGGCGTCAGTCGTCCCAGTCCGGGCAGAAGAGTCCCGCGTGATGGAAACAGAAGTGCTGGTCTCTGTGGATATTGCCGGTACGCCGCATCTGGCCGGGCGACTATGGGTGCGTGTGCGCAAGGGCAGGGAAAGTGCCACGTTCGAATATCATCCGGACTGGCTTGAGTATGTAGATCGTTTCTCTCTGGAACCGGCGCTGGCGCTTGGTCCTGGCCCCTTTCACACTCTTTCAGGGCACCCCCTTTTCGGTGCCATCGGTGACTCTGCTCCCGACCGCTGGGGGCGGGTTCTGATGCGCCGGGCAGAACGGCGCCGGGCAGAGCGTACGAGCGAGACGCCGCGCACCTTGAGGGAAATGGACTATCTGCTCATGGTTGATGATGAAGCACGACAAGGCGCCCTGCGCTTTGCCAGACAGGAGGGCGGGCCGTTTCTGGCCGAACATGAAGCTGCTCGCATCCCACCCCTGATTGCTCTGCCACAATTGCTGTCGGCGGCCGAGCACGTCGTTGGCGGCACGGATAGCGACGAGGATCTGCGACTGCTGCTGGTGCCTGGCTCATCATTGGGTGGTGCACGCCCCAAGGCGTCTGTTCGGGACCGGGATGGGCATCTAGCCATTGCCAAGTTTTCACATAAGGATGATGAGATCAATGCGGTTTTGTGGGAGGCGGTTGCGCTTCGCCTGGCAGCGAAGGCCGGTATCCTCGTGCCTGACTGGCGAATTGAACAGGTCGTGAACAAGCCGGTGCTGTTGCTGCGCCGGTTCGATCGCGTACAAGGTCAGCGTATTCCGTTTCTTTCGGCCATGAGCATGCTCGGCGCCAGTGATAACGAGTCGCGCAGTTATCTGGAATTTGTCGACGCTCTTCGCCGATATGGCGACAGCCCGAAACACGATATGCATGAGTTGTGGCGACGTATTGTCTTCAATATTCTGATCTCCAACACGGATGACCACCTGCGTAATCACGCTTTCCTCTATGCCGGCCCGGACGGCTGGCGGTTGTCGCCGGCCTATGATCTCAATCCGGTCCCCACGGATATCAAGCCACGTGTGCTGACAACAGCCATTGATCTTGATGACAACTCGGCTTCGTTGGAGCTGGCGATGAGTGTGGTGGGCTACTTTGAACTGGATGAAGAAAAGGCGCACGTGATTGCAGCCGCAGTCGGGCAGTCAGTGGCAACGTGGCGTGAAGAGGCTGCGCAACTCAGTCTTACGCGAGCCGAGATTGATCGCATGGCATCAGCCTTTGAGCATGCCGATCTGAGTGCGGCGCTTTCTATCTCTTAACGTCAGGGAAGGAGAGGAAGGTGATGAAATCTCAGGCGAATAAAAAGGAAATTCTATACTGAAATCCCAATGCCGCGAATGAGGCAATTTTTGAAAGAGATGCGTCGCCTAAACGTCCACGTGGAGACCATTGTCTAAATAGGGGCGTGCCTGCCGGGAGAGACCGGCTTATGACTTAAGTATATAATTCCCTAAGGTTTTATCTTCGTCCGCCGCCGCAATGCTGATCAATTCGTGAACGTCCGGACCAACCCTGGCAACAAATTTGCCGGAGTATGATTTATAGGGAGCGATTCCTCTTCGTGCACATTCATCCAGATAGACGTCCAAAGACTTTTTGAACTCACGTTTCAACTCGGACACTGTTTTTCCGTAAAAATCCGCGCCGCCGGTTAATCCCAGGATGTCTCCCCGGAAAAGTCTAACGAAACTACCGAGTAGATCCCCGTCTTCAGCAGAACAGGACAAGGCTGATCAGTCAGTCGTAAGAGTGGACGGATAGTGATGAAGGAACTATCTTTGTGGTGAAGGTGGAGGGGGAGGCGGCGGCGGAGGAGGGTCCGCAGGAGGACTTGGCGGACCAGATTCCCTGCGTTCCTCTGGTTCCCGGTCGGGATGATCATTATGCTGCATGACGATAGCGACTGGTGAGGTAGGTGTAGGCTGCCTTTGCAGCCCGACTATTAAGCCGTTCGCTCGTTCCAACGTCAAACCTCTCCAAGATGACATAAATCTGATTGAACAATTCATTCGATCGTCTGATTGCCTGGTCGTCAGTTAGAGAGCCTGATTCAAGTTGATCCCAAAGCGTTTCATATTCAAGATGGAGACGCCCCATGTCCTTCCCGATCCTGGCAAGCGTTGCAGCCTTGTCGCTCGGATCTTCGATGAGGTCCCATACCGCAACACCAGCCAAACCGATAGCCAGACCGTGAGTAATTAAGACAGAGTCAACCCCAGACAGAAAGACGCTCAGGAGGCCGGTGCTGCCAACACCAATCATTCCTTTACTAACGAAACGATGGATTCGATACCGTTTGTACAACAATTCATAGTATCGGACATATCTTTCCATCGAAGCCAGCCGATACCAGATATGCGCTCTTGTCTGCTGCGTCACCATACTGATGTAGTATACGTGCACGGGCTTAGAATTGTAAAGTCTACCGCTCTCCACCTCTCCCAATCAGTGCAGCCTCCCGGCGATATCATCAACGTAGCGAAGAAATTTTAGTGGATCAAGAGTCGTGGCGTTTCAGACAGTACAAAACGCGTTTTCCGGTGGGAAGTTCTAGTCGGTCCACCAGTGAAAAATGTTTGAAGGCCTCGGTTTCAAAGGCCGGCAGGTTGTACCAAGGATAGACGTCCTCCCGGTTGGCAAGGAGCTTCTTCACCATAGGGTCCGACTTCGGCACAAACTCGATCACGACATACTTGGCTTCAACGGCCAGCAGCAAATCAAAGACATATGCAAAGGGCACATTGTGTGTAAAGCAGAGGTGATGCAGAAGGGCCAACATCAGCACCATCGTCGGCTTGCCCCGGTCCAGGAACCCTTGCCGCGCGAGGTTGTTCCAGCCTAAGCCGGGGGAGGGGTTCGTCACATCCAGGACTAACGGCAAAATCCCCGAAATGTCGTTTTGCCGACAGTGCCGATAGAGGTGATTGACTGATTCCGGATCAGCGTCCGCCGCGATGACCAGATCAGAATATTTGCGGGCAATGAAGGAAAATTCTCCTGTATTGCAACCCAGGTCCCAAACGGAATGAGGTCGTAGGGTCTCCAAATGTTTGTCCACGAACTGTTGCTTCGCCTCAATTTCCGGGGCTGTATAGGAACGGTTTTCGGAATACTCGACCCAGTGACGTTGGGACGACGATTGATGAAGATGAGCAACCACTTTTTTTACGGCACCAACAAGCGTATTGACATGATCCAAGGAAAACTTCAGTGATTGAAAACTCGATTTCAGCTCCGGGTTGTCAGCCTGAAACCCCGTTTGGAAAAACGATTGGAGAAACACGTGTTTGAGCATGCCGGGCTTTCTCCAACCCCACCATCCGAGAAGAGATTTCATCACGTCAAGCGGAATCCCCTCAAAATAGCTTCTCAAAAATGGTTGAAAATGGATGCCTCTATGGGCCGTCAAAGCCAAGGGAAATAGGAACTGTTGGCAAAACTGGGTATAGCCCAGCCATGGGTTGCCGGGAACATATTTTGCTATCGAGAGAAGGTCAATAAATATTGGGCGACATCCCGGAAATTGGATGTTATAGGCAGTCGCGTCCTTTAAGGTAAATCCGTGGCGGCTACTGTGAAGCAGAAGATCCAGGGTGTGTAATGCCGCATCCTTCAACATATCGAAGGACCATTCATAGGGATAGCTGATGAAGGGAATCCGGTGCTGTTCGATGACTCCCGTGATCTCAGGGAACTTCGCGGCAATGGCACCCGCAGACGCTGAATCAGTTTCCCACGTCCGGGTTATCCAATCTTCCTCCTCCAACCATTGACTCAAAGGACTTTGGCGAAAGTCATGGTATGAGGCCAACCCATCCTTCGTGAGTGCCCGAAACACCCGGTCGCCCTGAAAAAAAACAAAACCGTCTGGATCACGGTAGGATCCTGAAGCCCGCACGAGATCCGGGATGGGCTCAGGGCCGGTCATCCTTCTCCTTGCGAAAGAACTTGGTGAGTTTGCCCCAATACAGTTTGACCAAGACCCCGATGCCGGCAATGCCGCCCAGTAATATTTGAACCAGCAAGCCTCCGGCCGACGGGTCAATGTAAGCTAGAGCATAGTCAGGCTCGACTATTACAATTCCTAATAAGAGGGCTCCGATCGTTTTTCGCATGGTCTGTATCCTTGTATGAGTCACGGTCACTTGGGAGGCAACGATCTCTGGAGTTTCACACTTTCCATCTGGTCCAGCAAAATCTGAAAAAATTCGGCTGTATGAACAGGTCGCGGATTCACCACACTTTGGGTTTGTCCGGGCGATTTGATCAAAAACGGCACACGGGCCACTTGTTCATGCTCAAGATGCCGGCCGGGCTTGAGAGGGTCAAAACTTGTGCCATGGTCGCTCATGATCACGATAAATGATTGGTCATACAGTTCTTTGGCCTTGAGTTGGGCGACAAAGTCTCCAAATAGGGAATCGACATATGTCATCTGTTCTCTGTAAAAGTTTTGCATTTCTTCAAGTTCGTCGTCACTCATTTCCTTGAGGGGCCCACCATCATATGCCATTTTCCTAATGTCGCCATTACTTGTAAATCGATAAGGGAAATGAGGCAAGCCCTCGTGAATATAGGTAAACGTGGGACGATCGAATGATTGCCCCATACTGAGCACACGAGTGATTGGGCGTCCCTGAAGAGCGAGTTGGTCAGATTGCAGGAGAATCAGTCTTTGTAATTTTCTTCCTGTTTTGGTATCGCGTAATACACCCGGGACAGATCTACGCCAAACACTGTTGGCCAAGTGGACGTAGTCGGCAAACCCCCCGTCAAGATATACCCGACACCGTTCAGCCACTTTCCGAAAAGCATGGCAATAGGGGACATAATTTCCAAGGATGAAGACTTCCATGTTTTGAGCGATGGACGAAAGATAATTTTGGGAATTGAAGTCGTATAAGAATTCTCTTTTAAAGTCGGTGACATCTTTCTTCCCCAAAAGCAAGGCTGGAATGGCTCGTTCGGTCGATGTAAAGAGGGTTCGCGCGTAAGGATACCACGTACTCGTCCGGGAGAATGTTGCCAGATTTGGAACAACGTTCACGTCAAATGTATCTCTCTCCAAACTCTGGACAAGCGAAAATTCATCGAAAATGATCCAAAAGACGTGATGCCCCTTCTCGTCTAAAGCAACCGGTTCTACCCTGTCATGGGTGGATTCGAGGTTGGCTTCCACTTCGTGCGCCTGAAGAATGACCCGGCCAAAATTAAATACTTCATACAAAAAAAGGAGGAACAAAAATTGATGGACAAGAATGACCGTCTTTTTCTGTCCTCGCAAAAACCCTATCACGGCCGGAGCAAGCACCACGACGCAAAGAATGACATACAGGGTTCTCCATCCGGAGGGAACCATCGTCACTTGAATAAGATGCAAAAAGGACACGATGCCGATTGCCGTGAGAAATTTCTGAACACGTAAGGCAATCTTTTCACCTCCCCACCGATTCGCCAAAAATAGCGAAAAGCCCACCAGGAGTATCCCACCCCCGTAGACTGTACCAAGGCAGGAAATACAGACCGGTTCATAGGGGTGAGCTAAGATGTGACTGTTCAACGGTACCATCAACGATAGCGTGACCACATTAATGGCAATAAGAACAGCCGCAAAAATTGCGCCAGAATTCATTGTTCTTCTCTTATGGGTACTGGGGGCTGAAAAAAGTTGGAAAGGTCTTTTCGTGGCAGGTCGATAATATTGGTGATAACAAAGGCGATATGGATGCGTGTCCTTCGTGAAAGCGTCATGGCCCGTCTTCACCGCCCTTCAGTAGTTCCCGGTAGAGCGCGTTGAGCGCCGAGGCCTCGGCCTCGATCCGAAATTTTTCCTCAACGTGCCGCCGGGCCGCAATCGACCATTGCTGCAGCGTGGCGGGTGAGGAGAGCGCCTTAGCGACAGCCTCGCGCATCCGCGCTGTGTCACCGGGGGGGATCAGGAGTCCCGTCTTGCCCTCCACTACCATCTCGTCGAACGCGCCGACAGTCGTCGCGATCACCGGCACTCCGCATGCCATTGCCTCAAGCGGGGTAAGGCCGAAGCCCTCCCAGCGTTGCGGGGCCACGAGCAGGTCGAGCGCCTGATACCAGCGCGGCATCTCCTCCACCGGCACTTCCGGCAGGAACAGAATCCTGTCCTGGAGGCCAGCCCGCGCTGCCTTCTCTCGCAGGTTCTCCAGAAACGGCCCGTGCTTGTGCGCGGCGCGGCCCATCACCAGGGCGGTCACCCCGGTGTGTTGATGCAGCACTTCGATCATCGCGTCGACGAACACGTCCGTGCCCTTCTGCCGCCGGATGCGCCCGAAGCATCCGACTGTCACGTTTTTGGACAGACCGAGCGAACGCCGGTGAGCGTGCCGGTCCGTGGGTGGGCAAAACATTCCGGTGTCGATCCCGTGCATGATCACGCGCGACGATTGGCGCAGATAAGACGCGGATTTGCGCGATGTGGCGACGACGACGTCCATGCCCGAGATCAGCAGGCGGGTGTAGCGCGTATGATGCCTCTGCGAAGCGGAGGTGAACACCAGCTTCAGGGGTTTTCTGAGCACGTGACGCAGGATGAGACCCATGAGCATCTCGGTGTTGCGCCGGGCATGCCAGACCCGATACGCCCGGCCGGACATCAGAATCACGGACCGCAGAGGGACGCAGGGTACATGCGCCGGCAGTCCCGCTCCGGTTGCCACGATCCCGATCGATTGAGCCTGCAACGGCAACAGCCGCACGATCGTTGCCGTGACGCCCGACAGCCGTCGCTTGAGATTCGGCGCGATCACTTCGATTTTGTTGTCGATTTTCCCAGACATTTCTGGCGCCTCTCGACATCAGCTATTGGTCGGGTGTCAATCACGGGGCGGGTTGGGCGGCCTTTAAATCATCCAGGGTTATGAGGCTAATCACTGACACTCCCTGTGCTTCGATTGTCTGTTTGCCGTTTTGTTCCTGCCGGTCCACGATCACGAGTGCATGCGAGGCATGAAGGTTTGCCTCGCCGGCAGCTTGGAGTGCGTGCAGGAGCGACCCGCCGCTCGTCAGCACGTCATCGACGATCAGCACGCGATCATTGGGTTTGACCGCGCCCTCGATTCGTTTCCCCAGCCCATGATCTTTGGCTTGTTTTCTCACGACAAAGGTACGGTAGGTGTTCCGAGGTTGAGTCGCAAAGGCGTAATCGGATATAGCTGTGGCCAGGGGAATGGCTCCGATTTCCAGGCCGCCCACCGCTTCGAAGGAGAGGTCGCAGATGGCCGCGCACGCGAGTTGCGCCACGAGCCACCGGGCATCGGGATGGGCCAACAGGGCCCGGCAGTCCACGTAATAGGGACTGGTTTCCCCGGAGGCCAGCACAAAGCCTTTCTCCGGGTCCCATTTAAACGCCTGGTATTGCCAGAACAACGTTGCCAGTTGTGCGGTATACATGAGAGGAAGACCGATCTATACGATCGTCGATAGGCAGTTCTAGCATTCGAGGATGAATGATGGCAATGAGGAACATAGTCGGGTAAGAGTTAAGCCATTTTTGCACTTCTGAGATTGCTGCCGGCCGCGCCGTGTTAAACTAGGGGCATTCAATCCACGGATCATGTCGATTTTTCTCCATTTCATGTCGAAAAGTTTCGTTGTTCATCGCTTCGAAAGGATTTTCCGGTGAAAATTGCACAGGTTATGCTCGACCCGAATTATGGGGGTGTGCAGAGATATTTTACAGATCTTTGTTTGGAACTCGCCGGCAGGGGACATTTGGTGCTAGCGATCATCCGTAAGAACAGCCTCGTAGAGTCTGAATTGATCTCGGTTGACAACATAGAGGTGGCCATCGTCAATAACCGGTTTGGGTGGTATGATCCATTTGCCGCAAAGCAAATTCAAATCGCACTCAACCTGTTTCAGCCGAATATTGTCGAAGCGCATTTGGCTCGAGCGGCGTTTCTCGTCGGGAAAACCAAACCTGCCGGCAAGTGGCCCTTGATTGCCAAAACGCACAACAACATCAACGGCAAGTATTACCGGAAGATGGATGTCATTGTTCCAACGACAACTCAAGTCGCGCAATCGGAAGGCCATCTCAATATTCCCCATTGTAAATTTTCTACGGTCATTCCCAATTTTTCACGACTTCAACCTGTGTCGAAAGTTGTCAGACCTGCTCGAATTAGGAACATATTTGCAGCAGGTCGATTTATAAAGGATAAGGGGTTTAACCTTTTGCTGGAAGCACTAGCCGAGTTGAAATCGATGGACATAAATGTCTCGCTGCAGCTAGCCGGGGATGGTCCGGAATTTTCCCCTCTCAGAGCGCTGTCAAATAAATTGGGATTAAACGATAATGTGCAGTTTCTGGGTCGCAGAAACGATATTCCGAATTTGATTAAGAATGCCGACCTGTTCGTCCTATCTTCCTTGAGAGAGCATTTCCCAATCGTTGTACTGGAAACGATGGCAATGGGAACTCCGATTATTGCGACCCGTTGTGAGGGTCCGCTCGAAGCACTTGATGATAATTCGGCCATACTCGTTGACAAAGGTAACAAATCCGCACTCTTGCATGGACTGCGCAAAGCAATACAAGACCCGGAAAGTTGTCGGATTCGGGCGCAAAACGCGTTGACTTTATACAAAAACTGCTATGCCGCTGATGCCGTCGTGCCAAAGATTCTCACCCTTTATCAAGATGTCATACGGCGAAATCCGGAGTCCTATTGCCAAGCTGAGTAACGTTCTCTAGATTACAAAAAATATCACCTTCAATTTGTGTTGAAAATCGTGCCGGTTAATGTCATCACAATCAAATGGGGCGATCGTTATGAAGCCCACTATGTCAATCGCTTGTATGCGGGGGTTCGCCGAAACTTAAGTGCCCCATTTAGATTCGTGTGTTTTACTGACAATTCGCAGGGGATTCGACCCGAGGTCGAAGTTTATCCGTTACCGGAAATCAATCTTGACGCCGCACCGCATTTCACAAACGGTCGAAAATTGGGACTGTTTCAGAGTGGGATCGGTGAGCTTGAGGGGCCATGTCTCTACTTCGATTTGGACGTCATTATCGTCCGATCAATTGACTGTTTTTTCGAATATATGCCGGGCCAGTTTTGCGTTTGCCGTGAGTGGCTCCCACCCAATAGGCGTTTGTTCAACAAATTGTTTAATCATGCAATAGGCGTGAATACGTCGATTTTCAGATTTGAAGCCAACTCGATGCAATTCGTTATCGATAGAATGAGCGAGGCGCCAGATACCGTGAAGGATTTTAAACTAGAGCAGCGGTGGGTGGCCCACGTCGTGGGAGATCAAGTCAATGTGTGGCCTCCGGAGTGGGTATCCAGCTTCAAGCATCGAAGACCCGTGTTTCCGCTCAGTTTTTTCTGGCCCCCCGTACTGCCCCGTCAAACACGGGTCATGATATTCAACGGACCATTGAAGCCGTCACACGCTGTCAATGGAAACTTTGAGTTGTCCCCGCGGCGTGTGTGCCGTTCCGCCCAATGGGCGGCTCAGCACTGGATTGACTAAAATTGTCATGATATGAAAATTATCTTCTTCGGGTATTTCCGATCCCCGATCGAGTCGGGGATCAGCGTTGCGGATGACGGAAAGAGAACGGACGAACAACAAAAGACGTTGGATCACCTCAGGCTGTCATTCCTGCGGAAGCAGGAATCCAGGGTCTTGGTTTTTTTGAATGGAGGAGAAAGACAAGACACTGGATTCCCGATTAAAAATGTCGGGAATGACAGATCAAAGACAAAGACTAAAGAGCAAAGACAAAAACTAAAGACACTGGATCCCCGATCAGAGCCTGTCCTTGACGTTTGTCATCGAGGATCGGGGATGACGGACATTAACGATGAAAGCGTCAACGCATTCGTGAACCACGATCATGTTCAAGATAAAAAAGCGGCCGCTTAAACCGGCCAAAGAGCCGCAGATCTACAACGTGTTGGAGAACTATACGGATTTCGATCCTCCGGGGAACGTCATGGTTTGCGCCATGGCAGGCGAGGAGAATATCGAACATCACGCCAAGGTTCTGGGGGAGAGTTACGAGATCCCGATGGACGACATGCGCAGGCTGTTGACGGACGGGGGGCTGTATACGTATCCGGAAGCCAGAGGCGTGGTCACGCGCGGCATGTTCGTGTGCCGGATCGATCCGACCGGCCAGGAGCCCAAGCAGACCTGGGTGCTGGATTTGGAGCAGACCGCCCAGGCCGAGCAACTCGCGAGGTTTTCGGATGTTCCCTTGGCCGAGGCCGCGGAGCGCGTGTTTTACCGGGGGCTCTCCGAGGAATTGCAGGAACGCCTCACACAGAAGAATCTCGGGCTCGATTACGGCAAGCTGGAGCGGTCGGTGGCTCGCGGGGGAGATATCCGGTATATTGATTTTCGAAAGGATTGGTCACCCTATTTCAAACGCAAGTGTTCGATGCCGGACGGGTCGATGGTCGAAACCGGCGGGATTGGGGAATTTGCCGAGCTTCACGGCATTACGGTGGCACAGGCGCAGACCTTGATGGAGCAGGGGGGCACCTTGGACCTCGAAGACGGGGTGCTGGCGTGTCAGGTGATCAATAACCAACCGACGGTGGCCCGCTTCAACGCCAAACAGTACGCCAAGGCCAAGGAGTTGATGGAAACCAAGGACCTTCACGTCATGGACGCGCTGAGCGAAATGGCGTTGAACGACCCCGTGCTGATGCGCGCGTTGAGACGGGCCGAGCAGGAAAGCACGGGCTGACGAGGAGAGACGATGACGAAGAGGATATTGGCTATTGCCGCGTCTGTGTTGATAGGAACGGGCGTGAACGGTGCCGCTATCGATCGGGTTCACGCGGGCGTGGCCGTGTCAAGCAAGGATGGTGCGCCCATGGTGGTGATTCCCGCCGGTCCGTTTTTTATGGGCGTGCCCAAATGGGCACGGGACGGCGGGCTGGATGAATATCCCAATCACGAAGTCGAGCTGGATGCCTATGCCATCGACACCTATGAAGTGACCAATGGCCTCTATTTGGAATTTATTCGCGCCACCGGTCATCGCACGCCGTCGCATCAGACCGACCCATCGAAAAATCTCTGGCAGGGCGGACTCATGCCGGAGTCTATTGCGTCCCAACCGGTGATCAACGTGGATTGGTTTGACGCCGAGGCCTATTGTCGATGGGCGGGTAAGCGGTTGCCGAGCGAAGCCGAATGGGAAAAGGCTGGGAGAGGGACCGATGATCGGCGGTTTCCATGGGGAGACGTCGAGCCCACGCACAAGCACCTGAATTTCAACCAGACATGGCAGGGTGAAAAGACCCTGGTGCCGGTCGGGATTTATGAAAAAGGCAAGAGCCCCTATGGGGTCTATGATATGGCGGGTAACGTTTGGGAGTGGGTCGCCGATTGGTATGACGCGACGTATTACTCCAGGAGTCCGCGCCGAAACCCTCAAGGGCCCTCGACGGGGACCCGTCGCGTGATTCGCAGTTCCGGGTGGCAGGTCGAGACCCCGCAGGTGAGAATTTTTACCAGGGTCGCCAGTAATCCGCTCGACCGGAATCATTCGACCGGATTTCGTTGTGCCGCCGGTCTTCCGACGCCGTAGCGTTATCCTCCGCGCGTGGATAGCAGTAAATGCCTGTAATTATAATACCCAATATATTTCATTTTGATGAATGGGACTCCCTTGCTCACGGCGACTTTCTTGCGACCACAACCTGTAGCTGTTCACAGATCGTTGTGTTGAAATCAGTCCACAATATATTGAATACTTATTGTTAAACACGCTAAGTTCTTGACAGAGGCGAGCATTCCGGTTACATTTTCACGTCGCACCTGAAAGTCTGAATAAAATATGCGAAAAATCAACTGGTTGGAAGAAAAAGGATCTCATTTGAGCATTGCGTCGGTCTTCATGCTCTGCCTCTCAGGGTTTTTCTTTAGTCCCGGCGACGTTCGTGCTGCTGCTTTACCCCAGTCGCCGGATGCAATGGTTTCGTCATCTCTGCCCTTACCGGCCAGCCCCAGGGGTGTCATGTATTTCCCCCCGGGTTCCAGACCTGACTCTCATACTCCCGTCCCCCTCACCCCAGCCCCTTCGACCCTTCGACAAGCTCAGGGCTCAGGGCAGGCTCTCTCCCGCCAGGGAAGAGGGGGTTATACGTATGAAGATATTCCCGTCATCGTCAATCCTGCGGTCGAGCGCAATATTCACTACTTTCAAAGCGTGATTCATGACCGTTTTCAGGAATGGTTGACCAGATTCTATGCCTACCGACCGTTAGTCGAACAGATTTTCGTTGAGGTCGGCCTGCCGAAGGAATTGATTTACCTGTCGTTGGTCGAAAGCGGATTTAATCCCAGGGCCTATTCGCGGGCGCGAGCGTCCGGGCCTTGGCAGTTTATCAAGAGCACGGGCCGAATTTACGGTCTGTCGGTCAATTGGTACGTGGATGAACGCCGGGACCCCATCAAGTCCACGGTTGCGGCAGCCGTCCACTTGCGAGATCTCTACGACACGTTCGGTTCGTGGCCCTTGGCGCTGGCGGCGTACAATGCCGGGGCCGGGAAAATCAGTCGTGCGATTAAAAAAACCGGCACGCGTGATTTCTGGAAAATCGCGAGAACTCGCCATATCCGCCGGGAAACCAGGCAATATGTCCCCAAATTCATGGCAGCCATGATTATCGCGACGCGTCCCTGGTTGTTCGGTTTTCACGTTCATTCGCAAACCGTTCACCAATACGATGAGATTCGCATGGACGAGTCCATTCATTTGCGGTCCGTTGCCAAGGCAACGGGGATTTCCTTTGAGGAGCTTCGCCGGTTGAATCCCGAACTCCGTCGCAGCGTCACCCCGCCTGGTCGGGAAGGCTATCATTTAAAGGTCCCGGTGGGAACGTCCGATCGCGTGGAACAGGCCAAATCCCGAATGAAGACGTGGACGCAACGTCCGTCTCAGCAGACGTGGTATCGCGTGCGTTGGGGAGACAATCTATCGGTGATTGCGCATCGTTTCGGGACCAGCATTCGGCAATTGAAGCGCCTCAACGGTCTCTCGGGGAATTTGATCAGGGTTGGGCAGCGGCTGCGCGTCAACCAGCCCGTGGCGAAGGCCGGGGAAGTGACGTGGTATCGCGTGCGGATGGGCGACAGCCTCTGGAGTATCGCGAAACGGTTTCGGGTATCGGTTCAGGACTTGAAGATTTTGAATAATTTGCGAAGCAGTTTGATTCGGGTCGGGCGGATGTTGATGATCACTTCCTGAGAACGCGGCCCCATCGCCTATTCCCCGGTTTCCTTCCCCTCCTGCATTTCTTGCATTTCTTCTTGCTCGGTTTCCTCGTTTGCGGCTTCAGGTTGTTCCGCAGCCGGTTCAAGGATTTTGACTCGCAAGGTGGCTTCACTCGCATATGGGGAGTTCGGATGTTCATCCAACAACTGTTTGTAGCGGGCGAGCGCCGCGTCATCGCGTTTTTCATGCTCCTCGAGTTTGGCGAGTTCGAACAGCACCTGGTCCTTATTGAGGGTTTGGGGCATTTGAAGTACTTGCGTATAGGCGGTGATTCCCTTTGCGCGGTCCCCGCTTGCCAGGTAGCTGGCTCCCAGTCGTTGGTAGACCAATCCGAGCAGAGCGGGAGAGTTTCCCGCCTGGTCAATGAAATGTTGATACGCCTCGATGGCACCGGCGTGGTCATCTTGTTCGGCTAGGGCGTTTCCGATCATATACCATGCGGAGCGGGCGCTGGCAGAACGAGGGAACTCCTCAATGATCCGCCGATACAACGTGATGGCTTCTTGCAGCTTCTCCGTGGCCGTGTCGACGTCAACCAGGGAACGGTCGAGGTAGGCTTGGGCGGCTTGATGTTCAAGGGCCAGTGCTTCCTGTTCCTGTTGGTGTTGCACCACGTACAGAGCCCCGAGAAGGATCACCACTGTGATTGCCACGACGATGCCGGTAATGAGCGCCCGGCGATGGAGTTCGGCAAAAAGCCACATCCGTTCGCTTCGGGACAAGAATTGCGGGATCTCCGCGCCGACCTGTTTGCTGACGTGTCTGATTTTGTAGGTCATGGTTCGGTTTCGGCATTCGTCCTATGACGAAGGTTGCACTCTAAAGGGTCGCACCCGTATTTCTCAAGGGTGCCGTCAATTTTTGTGCCGTCCGGGTCGTCATCACGGCCGGTTCTTCCGTGACGGTTGACAGAGCTTACTTGGCTGATATAATGAAAAAACGCAACCTCTGATTTCTTGTGATAGCGGGATGTAGGGCAAGGCGTCCCGGAGCGAAACCCGAGGCTTATCAGAGAGATAGGTGAGGGTTGAGCGAGGACACAACGCCGCCATGCGCCCGATAGTGTACTAAATCAGAGGTTCCAAACGTTGGATTTTTGAATGCATGGGGTATGGGGCGGATAGCTCAGTTGGGAGAGCATTGCCCTTACAAGGCAGAGGTCGCAGGTTCGAGCCCTGTTCCGCCTACCATCTATCTCAGACTATCGGAACCTCTGATTTCTTGTGATAGCGGGATGTAGGGCAAGGCGTCCCGGAGCGAAACCCGAGGCTTATCAGAGAGATAGGTGAGGGTTGAGCGAGGACACAACGCCGTCATGCGCCCGATAGTGCACTAAAGCAGAGGTTCCGATCCAAATAGAACGTCGAACGTATAACTTGGCGGGTCGATTGGCCCGGGCAGGGTTTCGTTTCGACAGCACAGCCAAAAGGCTACCCTCTTACGTGAATGGGGCCGTCGTTCAGCCAGGTTAGGACGCCAGATTGTCAATCTGGAAGTCGCGGGTTCAAATCCCGTCGGCCCCGCCATTCACGTCGTTGTGGCTGTTCTCACTTGCACGGTGAGTTTTCAATTTATGGAACCCCTGATTTATTGTGATAGCGGGATGCAGGGCAAGGCGTCCCGCAGCGAAACCCGAGGCGTATCACGGAGATAGGCGAGGGTTGAGCGAGGATACAACACCGCAATGCGCCCGATAGTGCAATAAATCAGAGGGTCCTTATCACGTTACATCACGTTTCGGGCTGAGAATCACATCCTATGTTTTCAACCGACCCTCTTGAACTGTTTGGTTCCCTGGGAACCATCTCAATCACCGTCCTGTTTATCCTGCTGGTGTTTTCCGTCTTTTCGTGGGGTATCATCCTGCACAAATGGCGCATGTTCCGGCTGATCAAAGCAGAGGAACGACAGTTTCTCCAGGCCTATCAGGAGGAAGGCGCACTCAGCGAAAAGGAGCTGCATCTCCTTCAACACGTGGCCGCGGAATTGCCGCACAGTCCCAGCGGTTCAGTGTTGCTTGACGTGTTGAATCGCGTGGGGCATCTTGCCGAGCACAACACGGGCGACGTCGCGGTGGCAGCCCGGAAGACGGGACCTTGGCCGGACCGCCAGTATTTGGAGAAGGTCGTACAGTATCTCATTCAACAACACATCGCCCGGCAGGAAGCCTACCTGCCCTTCCTGGCCACGACGGGAAACATTAGTCCCTTCATCGGGTTATTGGGAACGGTTGTCGGCGTCATTAACGCCTTTCAGCAAATCGGCATCGAGGGTACGGCCAGTATCGCTTCGGTCGCTCCCGGTCTCTCCGAGGCCCTCCTGGCAACCGCTGCGGGCCTGTTTGCTGCGATTCCCGCCGTCATTGGGTATAATTACTATCTTGCCCAAATCCGGGAAACCATATTCGGCGTAGAAGCCTTCAGCATCGAATTTCTGAATGCTCTCGACGCGCCGGTCCTTGCCGGCAAAAAGGGTCGAAGTCGCCAGTGATTGTTGAACCCCGGAATCGTCGGTTTCTTTCTGAAATCAATATCATTCCTCTCGTCGACGTAATTCTGGTGTTGCTGGTCATCTTTATGGTGACGACGCCGATGTTGCACCGGGGCATTGATATTACACTCCCGCGTTCGCAATCGAATACCGTCGTTCCCATGGAGCGTCTCGTGATCACCATTGAACCCGACAAACGGGTTTACCTGGATGAAGATCTTGTCACCTTGCTTGATTTACGGAAGCGTCTGCATGAAGCCAAAGATTCGAATCCCCTCGTGTCGGTCTACCTTCGAGCCGACCGGCACGTTCCCTACGGACGGATCGTCCAGGTTATGGATGAAGTCAAGGGGGCGGGAATCGAACGGTTAGGGATGGTCACGAATCCCCAGGGGAGGGTGGTGGAAGAAGAGGTCTTCGAGCCTCTGTAAGTTGGAATGACGCCATGTCGTATGCAGCGCCTTTCAGTCTCTTGTCATGGCATGTGCCGGACCATGACGAATCGGTGGCAGAACGGCTTAGGTGGCCTCTGGCCGGTTCGGCGCTCCTTCATGCGGTCGTGTTCGTCGCGTTACTGAGTCTGCGTTTCGGCTCATCGCTTGAACAGTCCTCTGGATCTTACGAGGTCACGCTTGTCACGTTGCCGGAAATCGCGGCGTCCCCGACGGCCGCACCGCAGAGAAAGGCCATGATTCCTCCAAGCAAACCAGTCAGAACGACCGGTTCCCGGTCTCCGGTGCAGGCGAGGGTCCCCGAACGGGCGATGGATGCTCTCGTGAGCGTGCCGAAGCCGCAGCCCACGGCCATACCCAAGGTTGTCACGCCGCCGGTTTCAACGGACCCCAGGCCGATTCTGAAACAGAACGTAGACAGGCTTCCCCCTCCGCCCCTAGAGGATGTCAGAGAGGTTCCCAAACCTGAACGGGTGACGGAGTCGCTCGTCAGTGCCCTTGATGCCGTGGTCGTGCCAAAGCCGCAAACTCTGCCGTTGCCCCAAGAGTCTGCGCCAGTCCGGCCTTCGGCCCCTGCTCCTGTCGAACAGACGCCTGTTGTGGAGAAGGACGTGCAGGCATTCAAGGCGCCGCCGGAACCTCCGAAATTGATTGTCAGGAAGTCTAAAACGTCCAGGCCCACGCCCACTACAGTTCCGAGCGTTGATCTGCTGGCCCCAAAACTGAAGCAGGCTGTTGACGCCACCTCCGTTCCCAAAAAGCCGGAGCAGGTTTCCAAACGCGTGAGCCCGGCCGCCGCACCGGAACGTAAGCAGAAACCGGACGCGCCCAAGGCTCCTGAATCACCGATTACATTACCTTCCCGGCGGGTCCCGCGCTTGACAGCCGTTGTCCCGCCTGAGGCGCGGAAAAAGGAGACGCCACTGCAAACGGGGAAGAGCAGCACTGTGGAGTTGTTGAAAGAGGCGATTCGATCCGTGCGGATCCCTCAGAGCAATCCCAAGAGCAAGACGGTACCCACAAAGAAAGCGGTGCCGCTCGTTTCCGAAACGGTGTCCTCTGCGAAGGCAGCCGAGGCTCAAAACCAATCGTTCCCCAAGATCGTGCCCCCTCAGGCTCCGCAGTTGGCTGAAGTCCGGGCTCCGGCCCCTTCTGAACCCACGGTTCCCAAGGCCGCGTCCGAGCCGGATACTCCTCGTAGTCAGGAGATCGATCCTTCGATTCCCGATTTATTGACTTTCGACCCCCAGCCAGTTTCCGAACAAACAGAGGGCGGCACGCAGGAAATGGCAGACCTGTTGCTGGCACGATCGTGTTCCAATGCCGATTGGAAGGAGACAGTAGAGAAAAAAATTGATAGAATTCATAAAAAAATCTATCGGTATCTTCATCGCGTTAAATCCCCGGCCATCCTGGCTTTTCGCGTCAAGCGGAACGGTCAGGTGACAGGGCTGACTGTCGCCCGATCCTCGGGAGACGAAAGATTTGACTTGACGGCGAAACATGCGGTCTTGGAGTCCGTCCCGTTACCGCCTTTTCCCGCGAACATGACCAAATCCTTTTGTCAGGTCCAACACACGTTTAGGGACCAGCGGAATCCACAATGAAAAATGCCACTGCCTTGCTGATCTTCTTTGTTGCTCTGTCGTCCTTTGCGTATGCGGGTGCAGAAGAGGCAGAGGTGTTTTTGGAAACGACCCGGTCGGAATTTCAAAAAATTCCCATCTGGATCATGGGGTTCGCCGGCAGCGAGAGCCCGAAGGAGGATGACGCCGGAATCGGCAAACAAGTCAACGCGATTCTTCAGGCTGATTTGCGGCGCACCCACGTGTTCAAGGTTATGAAACGAGCAACGGACACGCCCCCGCTTTCGAAAGCAGGGTGTCAGGCAAAGGCTCCCATCGTGAAAGCCAAGGCCAGTGCCGCTCCGGTGGTCACCTGGGGACGAATCGGCCGAAAAGATGGAAAATTGTTCTTGGAGGCGTGTGCCTACGATGGCGGGGAAACGGATTTGATCGCGATTGGTAAACGGTATACCGGTGGTCCGATTACCGTGAGACTCCTGCGGTGGCTGGTACACCGGTGGGCTGATGAATTGGTTTCGCATTACACCGGTGATCCGGGTATTGCCCAGACCAGGATCATGTATGTATCCGAGGATAAGGGTGGCGGAAAGGATTTATACGAAATGGATTACGATGGGTTCGGTCCCAGGCGCGTCACGTCGAACCCCATATACCCCAGATTAAGCCTCATGCCGACTTGGTTGCCGGACCGCCGCGCCGTTGTGTATACGACCTTTCACGGCAGCAATCAGAAAATCGTGCAACTCGAGTTGGGCAAGAAATTGGGTCAAGGGAACAAACGAACTCTGGTGCCGCCCTCTCAAACGTTGAATTACGCTCCGGCGGTTTCCCCGAACGGTCGATGGTTAGCATATGCTTCCGGCAAGGATTCCACCAAGAAGAGGGACACCGACATTTTTATAATGAACCTGAGCACGGAAAAGAAAACGCAATTAACCAAAAAGACCAGTGCGGAATTGTCGCCTACGTGGTCGCCGGATGGACGAGAACTGGCGTTTACGTCAGACCGGACCGGTCGAGCGCAAATCTACATTATGAGGGCCGACGGCACGAAGATCCGCCGGTTGACGTATGAAGGGCGCCAGAATGTTGCCCCGGCGTGGTCTCCACGGGGGGGGTGGATTGCCTACGTCTGCCGCCTGCCCGGCTATGGGCTGAAGTTGTGCCGGATTTCCGTGGACGGGAAGCGTCGCGTACAAATAACGAGCGGTCCGCCCAGTGAAATCGATGATTTTCCTTCGTGGGCTCCGGATGGCCGTCACCTGGTTTTCAGTTCGACGCGAGGCAAGGGGAGTAACAGGAAGAGTCACATTTATATGATTCAGTATGACGGCACAGGGTTGGAACAGTTGACGAAGGGCGGGATACAGCATAGTTATCCTGACTGGTCTCCATTGTCGGAGTAAGGATTGCCCGGACCGGCTCATCCGCAGCCCATGAACGCGGGCTAACTGAATGAAGTTCGGAAGGATTCGGTTGGTCGCTGTCCGGACGCGGAAGGATGAGAGGCCATGCAAGAAGAAATCGTAAGGGAGTGAAAAACCATGTGGATTGATCGTGTTTCTTTCTTGACCTCGACGAGCTCGACACGAATAACCGGTCGTGACCTGAAAGTGGGGTTGTGCCTGACCTGTCTGGTCTTCAGCCTGACCGCCTGTGCCCAGCAGTCAGACCTTGTGAAAGTGGAGAAGGATCTTGGGGGAAAAATCACCAAATTGGATCAGGAGAAAAAAGCCTTGGCCCAAGTCCTGAAGCAAGCCAAGCAGGAAATCGCCGATGCCTTGGATCTGCAAAAGTCCGAGTTAAACCAGGAACTGGTGACGGCCCAAGGGCAATTGAACGAGACAATCATGAAGGCCCGGGCTCAATTGAACAGTGATTTGCGGAACCTGCGAGACGAGACCTTACCCAAAAAAATCGGTGATTTGGAAACGCAAATACACCAGGTCCGCAGAAATTTTGAGAACGTCGTGAAGCAGCAAGGTCAACGGATCAGTGCTTTGCAGAAACAGCGGGAACAACGTGAAACGGAATTGTCCAAGAAGATTGACGCCTCAATGCTGCGCTTTCAGCAAGCCGTGAAGCAGCAAGGTCAAACGGTCAAAGACCAGTTCGCCGCGTTTCAAAAGTCATTGGGCCAGTTTAAGAACGCCTTGAACGACGTCAAAAAACAGTTTGCTCAGGAGGCGAAACGGGCAAAGAATTCCGAGACGCAAGTCAGACAGGATTTCGATAGGCACTTGCAAGTCTTTCGCGCCAAACTCGACGCCGATACGAAGGCGTTGAAGAAGTATCTGGAAACCGAAGTCAAAACGGCAATCGAATCCATCAATATCGCATTGAATGAGGGCAACCGGAACTTGAAAGCCGACATTGACGCCCAAACCACACGCTTGTCCGAGTTTAACGTCAAGTTGGGCACGGAACTTACGGGGCTGCGACAGACCGATGCTTTGTACGGCAAGAATCTGGAAGAGGTGACGCGGTCCCTGGCCCAACTTCGTGACGTATTGGGGACGACCGGAATCCAACTCGGTACGAAGCTGGACAGCCAGGGCAAGGGGTTGGAACAAACGGCAAGACGGATTGAGCGGTTACAGGGTCAGTATGCGGCGTTGGCCAAAAAAATGGACGTCGACCTGAAGGGCCTACACGGGTATTTGGACACGGACGTTCGGCCAAGCCTGGAATCGATCGCCAAAGCGTTCGATCAGGAAAAGAATCGAGTCTCTCAGGAGTTCATAAAAATCTCGTCCGGTCTCCAGCGCGTCGAACAAACAAACGTCTCGAACGTGACCCAAGCTCAAAAGCAATTGGAAGTTCAAGCCAAACACGTTCAGGAACTGAGTCAAGCGGTGGCAGGGATGCGAGAGGTGTTGGATTCCATGGCCGGCATGTTGGGCAACCGCACCGACCAGCACATGAATCAGCTAGGCCAGTTGACGGCACGATTGGCGCAAATGGAGAAAGACCAGGCCGCCGAAGCCGCCAAGCAGGCAACAAATACCCAGGCTGTTTCAACCCATCTCAACGAGGTGACGGCGAGCGTGCGGTCGGTCGGACAATCGTTCGAACAATTCAAGAACCTGATGTCAACCAAGCTGAATGAACAGGCCAGCCGCATTGAGTCCCAGGCCCGGCAACTGTCGAAAGCGACGGGATCGTCCGCCGCCGTCTCGAATCTTCAGAAGGGCTTAAACACCAACGTCACGCAACTGAATGAATTGACCGAGTCGGTCGCGCAGTTGAAAGAGGTGGTCGGAGCCATGGGCGAAAAGCTGGGCTCCAAGGTGGATGCGCACGAATCCCAGCTTATGGAGGTGGAGCAGGCTCTCAAGGAGTTCAAGGCATCGGCTGACCCCACCCCTTCCAAGCCTAAGAAGTAACAGACGCACCGGGATTTCTTCACGAAGCGTTATCTATGCAGTCCGTTGAATCCAGAATCAAAGTCCTCCCGGAATCCGTGGCTTCTCAAATCGCCGCCGGCGAGATCGTCGAACGTCCGGCGTCCGTCGTCAAGGAATTACTCGATAACAGCGTGGATGCCGGCAGCACGGTGGTTTCCGTCGACGTTGTGGACGGCGGGAGAACTCTCATTCGCGTGATCGATGACGGCGAGGGGATGAGTCGAACCGATGCTCCGTTGGCTTGCCAACGATTTGCCACCAGCAAAATCAGTCATCCACGAGATCTGACGGGCATTGCCACCTACGGATTTCGCGGGGAGGCCTTGCCCAGTATCGCCGCGGTTTCACGGTTTCGGATGCTGACGGCCAGACGTCATGCACTGACTGGGACCGCCGTGGTCATTGACGGCGCAGACGTCCGATCGGTCGAGGAGCGAGGTGCCGCGCCGGGGACACGAATCGAGGTCGAAGAATTGTTTTTCAATACACCGGGCCGGCGGAAATTCTTGAAGACGACGGCCACGGAGTTCTCGCACATTGCGCACGTGGTTCAGCAAGTTGCCTTGGTCAACCTGCACACGCAATTTCGATTGACGCACAATGACCACGTGGTGTTCGACTATCCCAAGGTTGCCACGTTGGAAGATCGATTGCTCCAAGTGTATGGCACGAAACTTATGGGTATGATGCTGCCCGTTCACTACGAGCAAGCCGACGTCCGCGTGCGTGGGATGGTCGTCAATCCGCATCACGCGAAAACGGGGCGTACGCCGCAGGAAATGTTTGTGAATCGACGCCCCGTCAAGAATACGACGATTGCGCATGCCGTGTATGAATCATATGGCTCTTTTTTACCGAAAGGCCGACATCCGACGTTCGCACTCATGGTTGAAATTGCCCCCAACGAGGTGGACGTCAACGTGCATCCCTCAAAACGAGAAGTGAAATTCTGCAGCCCGGACTTGATCCATCGAGCGGTCAAGGCTGCGGTTCGCGGTCCGTTGCAAAAAGACGTGGCGGGGTCGTCAATTCTTGCATCCGGCCACGATGAGCGAACGGCTGGGGCCGTCGACAAGGAGACGCCCGGGGAGAGAGGTGAACCGTTTGTCACACGGCCGGCCTCTTACATGGCGCGCGACGTGCAATGGAGTTCCGGGAATGGACAAAACAACGAAGCGGACCAGGTCAAGGAATCGCCGGCCCTCTATCCGCTTGAGCCTGAGGTTCACATTCTCGGACAAATCCATGCCACTTATATCGTCGCGCAAATTGGCGATGAATTGCACGTGCTGGATCAGCATACGATTCATGAACGCGTGCTGTTTGAAAGTTTGTGGAGAGGTTGGGAGCGTCGCGACATCCAGATGCAGTCGCTCTTGATTCCCGAACCGGTGGACGTCCCGGTCGCGACGGCAACGCGGTTGACGGAAATCCTGCCGGAGTTGGTCAACGTGGGTCTCGAACTTGAGAGCTTCGGCCCGGCCGCTTTTGTCATCCGATCGGTGCCGGCGCTCGTCGGGCAGATGGACTATGTCGCCTTACTCGAAGATATCATCGAGGACCTGTCGGAGTGGAACTCCGTGGGTTCACTTGAAAAACCGCTCCGCTCCGTCCTGGCGTCGATGGCCTGTCAAGGTGCGGTCCAGGCCGGCCGCCGGATGGAGCAGCCGGAAATGAAACGCGTGGTGGATGAATGGCTTCGCGAAGGGAGCCCCATGACCTGCCCACATGGCCGAAGAATCTCTTTACGGTTTGGCGGTGAAGAACTGCATCGGATTTTTCGGCGTCTATGAATCCACCGTTCGAACAGTGCCTTTCTCCGCATCACAAGCTCCGGAATCTCATCGAGGCTGCAATCATGTCGCGGCCCCTCGTCGTGTTGGTGGGTCCGACGGCCATTGGCAAGAGTCGCATTGCCATCGAAGTGGCACAGGCCCTGGGAACGGAGATCTTGACCGCGGATTCGACGCAAGTCTACCGG
Organism: Nitrospirales bacterium; assembly: GCA_965204965.1. Lineage (GTDB taxonomy): Bacteria > Nitrospirota > Nitrospiria > Nitrospirales > UBA8639 > Bin75. Next base: position 497,632 of record OZ242026.1, read on the forward strand.
GAAATGAATATCGGGACGGATACCCCCTCGGAAGAGGATCAGCAGGGCGTCCCGCATCGGCTGATTGACCTGGTGGAGCCGGATGAGCCGTTTAACGCGGGCGAATTCCGGCGACGGGCGCTTCGAGAAATCTCCCGTCTGTACGAAAAAGGCCTTTTACCTTTGGTTGTTGGTGGAACGGGGCTCTATGTCCGCGCGCTATTGCACGGATTATGGTCCGGTCCTCCCAGCGACCACGCTCTTCGCGGGCAACTCGAAGAAGAAGCACGGGTTCGGGGAGGGGAATCGATGTATCAGGAACTGGGGCGCGTGGACCCGGTCACGGCGCGTCGCCTGCACCCGCGCGATACGGTGAAAGTGTTGCGGGCGCTGGAAGTGTACCGGCAAACCGGCTCGCCTCTTTCGAAGGCCCATGAAAAACACTCCAATGAGGCCACCCCTTTTCGGGCTCTTGTGTTGGGGTTGACGATGGAGAGGGCCGCTCTCTATCAACGTATTGACCAGCGAGTCGAGTTGGAGTTGGCAAAGGGTTTGGTGGACGAAACCCGGACTCTGCTGGCCAAGGGATACTCCAGAGGTCTTGTCTCGATGAAAAGTTTGGGCTATCGTCAGATGGCGGGGTATCTTGAGGGGGACTATTCATTCGCCGAAGCGGCGAGGCGATTGAAGCGGGACACCCGCCATTTTGCCAAACGGCAAATGACGTGGTTCAGAAAGGAACCCGGTCTGGCGTGGGTTGAGGTACATCCGGATGAGCCCGTTCCATCGGTCTCTCAGCGCATCCTCTCGCTGATTGAAGGATTTGTGCACGAGCTTCGAGCGTAATCGACAAGGATACAGCCTGTGCCAGTAAAATCACGTGCCGAGATTGCCGTCATCGGAGGCAGCGGCTTGTACGAAATGGAAAGATTGGAAAACGTGCGAGAAACGCGCGTGTCCACTCCCTTCGGCCGCCCTTCGGATGCCGTGATGCTGGGAACATTGTCCGGCAAGCGCGTGGCGTTTCTCTCTCGTCATGGACGAGGGCATCGCATCATTCCTTCGATGATCAACTATCGGGCAAACGTGTACGCGCTCAAATCACTCGGTGTGACGAGGATTTTATCCGTCAGTGCCGTGGGTAGCATGAAAGAAGGCATCCACCCCGGTCACATGGTTCTTCCCGATCAATTTATCGATCGGACGACCAAGCGAGCATGCACGTTCTTCGATCAAGGGCTTGTGGCTCACGTGACGTTTGCCGACCCCATTTGTCGTGCCTTGGCGGATGACTTGGGCGCGGCGGCCCGGTCGACGGGTGCCACGTTCCACGTGGGCGGAACGTATCTCTGTATCGAGGGACCGCAGTTTTCCACGAAAGCGGAATCCTTGTTGTATCGGCAATGGGGCGTGGATATCATCGGGATGACCAATGCGACGGAAGCCAAGCTCGCGAGGGAGGCGGAAATCTGTTATGCAACCTTGGCCCTGGTCACGGATTACGACTGCTGGCATCAGAGTGAGGAGCCCGTCTCCGTCGAAGCGATTTTGAGCGTGATGCACGCGAACGTGGCCCAGGCCAAAACGCTGCTCCGGGACGCCATTCAACGGACCGGGGGGACAAGAGCCTGTCCATGTTCGACGGCGCTTCGGCAGACCATCGTGACGGCACCGAAAGCCATAACGGCTTCCGTGAAGCGGCGCTACGGCCTCTTGTTGAAACCGGTGAAAACATCGAATGGGAGAACATGACATGGGTAGATTGTTGGTAGTCGGTTCCGTGGCGTTTGATACGGTGCGCACGCCTTTCGGGGAGGCCACGGAAGTGTTGGGAGGATCGGCCACGTATTTTTCCACGGCCGCCAGTTTTTTCACGGACGTCGATTTGATTGCGGTCGTAGGAGAAGATTTTCCTGATGAGTACGTCACCTTTTTGAAGAGTCGAGGGATCGACGTGTCCGGACTCGAACACCGGAGCGGCAAGACCTTTCGCTGGCAAGGGGAATATACGTATCAACTGAATGAGGCTCATACGCTCGACACCCAACTCAACGTGCTGGAGTCCTTCCGCCCTAAAATTCCCGATCACTATCGCACTCCTGACATGTTGTTCCTGGGAAATATCGACCCCGAGCTTCAAATGGACGTTCTGAATCAAGTCGAACGCCCTCGAATCGTCGCCTGTGACACCATGAACTTCTGGATTCATGGGAAGCGCGACGCCCTATGGAAAGTGTTGGAAAAGATCGACGTGCTTGTCATCAATGACGGGGAAGCTCGTGAACTCGGTCAGGATTTCAGCCTCGTCAAAGTTGCGAAAGACGTTCTGGCGCGCGGGCCTAAATATTTTATTATCAAACGCGGGGAGTATGGTGTCTTGATGTTTCATGAAAAAGGCGTTTTTGGCGCACCGGCGTTCCCGTTGGAAATGGTGAAAGATCCGACCGGTGCCGGCGATACGTTTGCAGGCGGCTTTATGGGCCACCTGTCGTCGACGGGGGATTTCTCCGATGCCGGTTTGAGGCGAGCCATTATTTTCGGAAGCGTGATGGCTTCATTTACCGTTGAGGGCTTCAGTCTCGACCGCTTGCGGCCTCTGGAATACCAGGACATCGAATCCCGTTTCCGGGAGTTCAGGCGTCTGACCCATTTCGAGGATCTTTCATGAACTGACCCTTATTGCAACCGATGGCTTCGTTAGGCGACAAATTCCGAACCGCTCGTGAGGCTCAAGGGGCGACCCTGGAGCAGATGGCCTCAAGGACCCGAATCCAAGAAGCGTATTTGAGAGCCTTGGAAGAAGGATCTTTCGATCAACTGCCTGAACGGGTTTTCACCAAAGGCTTTGTCCGAGCCTATGCCCAATCGCTCGAACTCGATGAAGAAGATTGCCTGCGGTTGTTTGCAGAATGTTCCACGTCTTTTTATCAGGATGAAAAAGAGAGCGAGGGAGTGCGGACATTGTTTCTGCGCAAGGAAGACGAGCGAAAAGAGCGAACCGGCCGCACCATGATCGTTCTTCTCGTTGGCGGGCTTCTCCTGCTGGGAGGAATGGTGTTACTTCAACAACAATCACCTTCAAGATCCACCTTTTCCCTGTTTTCGCAACAGCCCGTTGACCCGCGAGAGGAGGTTGTCTCGAAACCGGGGCGCGCGAACGAAGTCGTCGAGAATCATCGGTCTTCTTCGGTCGAACCTGCCGCGTCATCTCCGGACCCTGCACCTGCGCCTGCCTCCACCACAGATTCGGAAAATGGTCCGTTGGTTCTTGAAATACGGACATTGGACCTGACATGGGCCGTGATTCGTTCAGATGAAGACAAACCCCAAGAAGTCTTATTGCAGGTTGGTGAGGTGATACGACGGCAGGCCCGTGACCGCTTTCTGTTGACGCTTGGGAACGCCGGAGGGGTCGAAGTCCGCCTCAATGGCGAGTTGCAGGGTCCTTTTGGTGAGGCCGGAGTCGTCGTTCGGGACGTGGAATTAAGGCCTTAACGCCAGATGTGGATTCTTGACAGGGAGAATCCACATTGATATTGTCGGCAGGTTTGCAGCCTTCGAGATTGATTTTGATGAGGGTGTAGTATAAAGACGTCGACGTTCTGAGGGCCTGTACCCTCAATGCAAACGGCCTCCGGACAGGGCGATGGAACACGGACTTATTATCAAAGGAGGGATTCATGAAGCGGTTTTTAGCCATTTGTAGCTTGTTGACGGCATTTGCCTTCGTTGGCGGCGACTTGGTTTTTGCCGGTGCCGAGAAAGACCCGCTGAAACCACGGGTTCCGAAGTCTGATCGCGGGAAGGCCAAGAAGATTAAGCCGCCTGCCGAGTTGTACAAGAAATCGAAAAAAGCCTCCGACGAAATCGTGGCGGAAGGCAAGAAGATCTTTGAAGGTAAAGGCACGTGTGTCAATTGTCACGGGAAAAAAGGAGACGGCCAGGGGCCGGCCGGAAAAGTGTTGAATCCGGGGCCGCGGAACTTTACCAATTGCAAGTTCCACAAGAAACGCAAAGATGGTGAATTGTTCTGGATTATCAAGAACGGCAGCCCGGGGACCGGTATGGTATCCATGATCCCGGCAACCATCACGGAAGAAGACGCGTGGAAGGTGTTGGCTTACGAGCGAAGCTTCTGTAAGAAATGGCGCAAGAAGAAGTAGTCGTTTTGTGACTTGAATGCATGTCCCAAAGCCCCGTTCAGGTTCAACCCTGGACGGGGTTTTTTCTCTTAACCGAACGTGCACCCCGTACCCCCCCCACACGCATTCTCATCCTTGAGCAGAGTTCTGCTGGTCCTGGGCCTGCTGAGTTGGTTCGCCGGTCCGGCTGCGGGCCAAGCGGAAGAAGTTCAACCCTTACGGCCCCGGGTCCCCGTGAGTGAGAGAATATGGGCCAGAAAATTGGTCCCGCCCTTCGGTTCGACGAAAACGGCTTCCCCCGAGATCGTTGACCAGGGAAGAGTTCTGTATGAGGGAAAAGGTGCCTGTGTTTCGTGTCATGGGAAAAGAGGTTTGGGTGACGGTCCGGTCGGCAGACGCTTGCAGCCCGGGCCTCGTAATTTCACCAATTGCAAGTTCCACAAGAGAAGACACGACGGCGAATTGTTCTGGATTATCAAGAACGGCAGTCCCGGGACCGGCATGGTGCCGATGATTCCGGTGACCATTAGCGAAGAAGAAGCCTGGAAAATTTTGGCCTATGAACGAAGTTTCTGCGAAGACTGGCACCACTACGCGCGGTGACGACCTCCGGTTGACACCCGTGAGAACCGTTGACTAGACTCGGCTGTTCACAGCAGATTGTCCAACGCCTGCCCTGAGCGAAGTCGAAGGGTGTTGAGGAGAGAGTAAGAATGGCAAAAAAACGAACACAAGAGGAAGATAAAGCAATCCTTGAAAAGAAGGTCCGGGAAAGGCGCGCTGGCAGCGAGAATCCCGAAGGCGATCCTGACGCGCGGAAATTGCGAAAGCGCCTGAAACGGGTCCAGCGAAAAATTTCTCTCAGGGCGTCACGGATCGCCAAGGCTGCCGGGAACAAAGCCAAGGCGGCCTAACTCCGCAACCCTGGTGACGACCGACCTGCTGAATTCAGTGAAAGGGGAACGTTCATGACTGATGATGTGCAATCTGCCGCCGAAGATTCTCAAACGCCGGATGAGGAAATCGAGGCTGTCTCACAGGATGAAGTAACGGATGAATACGTGGACGCAGTCTCGGAATCCCTGATGGAAAACGACGCCGTTGCGACGGAGGCGACCGCGGAGGGGGAAGGCGAGGAAGAGGCGGAGGAGGAAGAGCCTGAAATAGAAGAAGAGAAGGTCAAAGATGAAATCGATATCCAAATCGATCTTCTCCATGATCCGGATTGGGTCGTCAGGCGTGAAGCCGTCGTCACCCTTGGTGAAATGGGCGACGAACGGTGCGTGGAGCCCCTTGTTAGAGCGTTGCGCGACGGGGATTGGCAGGTCCGGGAAGCGGCCGTTGAAGCTATCGCTGAAGTGGGTTCTCCCGCCGTCGAGTTGTTGGTCCGGTACATACGTGATTGGGAGGCCCGGAAGTACGTGATCCAGGCCATGGGGAAAATCAATGACGAGCGGGTTCTGGATCCCCTCATGTCGATGCTGCACAACGACGAATTCAAGGATGACGCCACGAGAGCCCTGATCGATCTGGGAAAACCGGCCGTGCCCAAATTGATTGCGGCCTTGACCGACAGGGAAGAGTTCGTGCGCAAGCAGGCTATTCTGGCGCTCGGTGAGATTAAGGATCCGGAAGCCGTCGATCCGCTGATCGCCATGCTGCAGGATCAGGATTGGCTGACGCGTCTGACCGCGGCCGCCGCCTTGGAACAAGTCGGAGATTTGCGTGGCAGGGACGCGATCAAACCGTTGATGAAGGATCCGGACCTTGTCGTTCGGCTACGGGTCGAACGGATCCTCGCTGCGTGGAAAAAACAGCCGGCCAACGCCTGAACCCCCTCACCCCAGGCTCTCTTCCCCGCGGGGGGAAGGGTGTAGGGACAGGCCCCTGTGCCTGTCCTGGTTCCCCGTGCACACGTTCGATTTTACAACAGGAGGGCTTCCAGCTTGGCTTGCACGTCCTCCAATGCCTCCTGAGAGACGGCTTGGCCGTCGGCCAAGGATTGTCGAAGGTCATCAATGTTCGACATGGTTTCGATCAGGGCATCCGAGGATTCCGCTCCCTTCATTTTGACGGCTTCCTTCAAATAATCGAGAGTTTTCTCCATTTCGGCTAAGGCTTCATCAGACTTGCCGTCCAGGATCTTCGCCTTGCCGTTCACAAAACCTGTCAGCGCTCGCAACACATTGTTTTGAGCAAGCAATTCTTCATTTCCCAGGCCGATGGTCTGCTTCACCACCTTCTGTGACAATTCCTGAAGCTGTTTCTTGACCTCCTCCAGTGGCCGTTGTCCCACGTAATGTCCTGCCCAAAAGCCTAATCCGAAGATCAGGATCATTGCCAAAATTTTTTTCATGGCTTGGTTCTTACCCATCAGACCAGGGAGAGTTGGTTTCAGATGAAACTCTATTATGGACTTTGTAAAGAAGAAAGAAAAGAGGGGAAATGAGCTCGAAAAACTGTTCAGCGCTTCAAGCAGTTTAGACGTTTCGGTAATTCGGGGTCTGTCAAGCATAGCCGGGAAGTCGGTAGGAAGGCAGGGACGCCAAACTCATAGCAGAAGTTTCTCGTTGACATAAGAGGTGCAGTCCTGTAGCCTGAAATGAAAATGATAATGGAAATCGTTATAGTCAAGAGGCTCGGCATGACGTCCTCAATTTTTGACAAGGATAATTGATGTATCTGACGCGGCAGAAGCTGGTGACTCAAAACTTTTCTCTGAAGGAGTCTTTCGTCTGTGTCATGTTGGCGTTGGTTATGCCCTCATTGCCCAACACCGTTTTTGCACAGTCCGCCACTCCGGGGTCGGTCATCGTGCTTGAGGAAATTGTCGTTGAAGGTCGGCGCATGGGAGAGGAAGATCTGGCCAGAGAGAAGCTGGAGGCTATTCCGGGCGGTACTGGATTGATCGTCGATAGTATGCTTAGGAGCAAGACAAACCTGACTATCTCTGACGCGCTTGTCTCGATCCCTGGTGTGATCGTGCAGAACTTCTTTGGCGGCAATGATCAACCACGCATCCAGATCCGCGGGTCCGGCTTGCAGCAAAATCCCGTTGAGCGCGGGATCCTGGTGCTGCAAAACGGGCTGCCGATCAACCGGGCCGACGGCTCATACGCCGTGGGCCTCGCCAATGCCAGGCAGGCACAGTTTACGGAGGTGTATCGCGGATACACGGCCAACCGGCTCGGCGCCACCGTTCTCGGCGGCGCGCTCAATTTCGTCTCGCCGACCGGTTCGTCGGCGCCCGGTATGACCGCAGGAGTGGAAGGCGGCAGTTTCGGCCAAGTGTCCGCCTCCGCCCAAGCCGGCGGGAAACAGGGAAAGCTTGATGGCCTCGCGCAGGTATATTTCAGTCGACGGGATGGCTTTCGTGTGTACAATAAGTCGGACCGGTTGAACCTCGATGCCAATATCGGTACCGAGTTGACGGACAATATCTCCAGCCGCCTGTTTGTGGGGTATGCGGACCTGCGTTTCGACGTTGCCGGGCCGTTACCCAAGGACAAACTCAAACAGGATCCCACGCAGATCCACCCGGGTCCCACGGTCCGCCCCAACCCAATGCCGCCGCCAGGGTTGCTGGTATCCAATCCCGGGCCGAACGTCGGTCGGGACCAACCTCAACGCGAGGTGGACCAGTTTCGGATCGTCAGCAGGACCACCGCAACGTCCGGCGCACAGCTTGCCGACCTGGTCCTGGGTTACACGCACACCGATGATGCATTCCGGTTCCCCATCCCGGGCGGGATTCGCGAGACGGAAGGCTGCGACTTCACGGCCGTCTTGCGCTACGCGTATAGCCCGGACGAAACCCGAACGCTGCCGATGTTCGAAGCCACGGCCAAGTACAGCGTGGGGTCGGCCGAACGGCGCAACTTTGTCAACAGGGCCGGAACCAAGGGCCAGCTATTCGGCCGGAGCGAACTCGACGCCAGCACGCTCTCGCTCTATGCCGGGATGAACGTTGCCGTCGGCGACGTCTTGACGCTCTCGCCGGCCGTGGCCTTTGCGCGGGCGGAACGCGACAACGCCGATACCTTCGGTGCGGCAACGCGGCCGACCATCGCTTTCAATCCCGGGAATCCGACCATGCCGTTGCCGGGTGGGCAGGTGCCGGCAGGCAACACCAGCTATTCGCGATCGTACGATGGCTGGAGCCCAAGCCTCGGGTTGACCATTCAGCCCATGAAAAACCATACGGTGTTCGCAGCGGTCAGCCGCAGCTTCGAACCCCCGACCCATGACGATCTGATTGCCACCGTGGGTGGGACACCCTTCAGCAGTCCAGGCCGGCCGATGCCTCCCAATCCGCGTTTCCCCGCACCCGCGTTCCGGACGCCGGATCTCAAGGCCCAGACGGCGACGACAATCGAAGGCGGCTGGCGCGGCAGGGCCGGAATCATCACGTGGAACGCCGTGACCTATTATGCATGGGTGAAGAACGAGTTGCTGAGCCTGCGTGACGTGACCGGTGCGCCGCTGGGGGCCGTGAATGCCGACAAGACGACCCATTTTGGCATTGAGTTGAGCCTCAGCGCACAACTGGTCGAAGACCTCAGCAGCCGGCTGGCCTATACCTATCAGGATTTCCGCTTTGATGGAGATCCGGTGCGAGGGAGTAACCGTTTGGCGGGGGCGCCGCCGCACGTCGTCAACTGGATGGTGCAGTATGACCTCCTGCCGGAATTGTTTGTTCAGACGGAAATGAACTGGCGTGCCCGGACGGCGGTCGACAATATGAACACGCTGTACAACGATTCGTTCATGATCCTTGATGTCCGCGCAAATTATGATTTCAATGACCACTTGAGTGTGTTCGGAGAGGCCCGCAACGTCTTCGATAAAACCTATGCTTCATCCACCCTGATCGTCGATCAGGCCAGACCCGATCAGGCGGCGTTTCTGCCCGGTGACGGTCGGGCATTTTACGCCGGCCTGAAAGCGCAATTTTGATATGGCAGGAGATGGCAACGCGATGACACGGAGAAGTACGGATTTGGAGGCCCCAGGTCATGGACTCGATTACGGCAAAATGCCGGGCCACTGGCTGCTGGCGCAAATGGGCAAGAGGGTGTTGCGACCCGGAGGCGTGGAATTGACCAGCCGCATGCTGGAGGCCTTGGACATTCGCTTCACTGACGAGGTCGTGGAATTCGCGCCGGGGCTTGGACTGACGGCTCGATCGGCTTTGGAGCGCAACCCGGCGTCTTACACGGGTATTGAAAGAGACGATACGGCAGCCAGACAAGTCGGGAAATACTTGGTCGGGCCGGGCCGACAATGCCTGGTGGGCAGGGTGGAACATACGGATCTGCCCGGTGCGTCGGCCACCGTGGTTTTCGGCGAGGCCATGCTGACCATGCAGACGCCGAACCTGAAGGCGGCGATTGTTGAGGAAGCCGCGCGTCTGCTCAGGCCCGGAGGAAGATACGGTGTCCACGAACTGTGTCTACAGCCGGACGACTTGGAAGATGCCAAAAAGGCCGAGATTGCCGGGGTGTTGTCGGACGCCATTCACGTGGGAGCGAGGCCGCTGACGCCCGGGGAATGGAAAGCGTTACTGGAGGACCATGGGTTCACGGTGGAAACTCAGCTAACCGCACCCATGCATTTGTTGGAACCCAGGCGATTCATTCAGGATGAAGGGTGGCTCCGCTCGATTCGCTTTGTGCTGAAGGTGGCAACAACCCCGGCTGCCCGGCGGCGCATTCTCCGGATGCGGAAGATTTTTCGTCAATATCTAAGCAATTTGGCGGCGATAACGCTGATTGGAGTGAAGAAGTGAGAACCACTTGCCAGCCATCCAGAAGCGTGATCATGGAAAAGACGTGCCTCAAACGTCGAAACTCGTCCGTACATGCTTCACCTGCTATCGCGTGAGTGCGTGAAAACGCGATAAATCAGGCGTTCCCGGCGGGTGGGTCGGCCTTGCCTAAGGCCTTGGAGGATTCGATGGCAAAACGGTCGCCCACGATTCGGGCCACGCGGTTCATATAGTCGGTCAGAGCTTCGACCTGATCCGGCTTCAGGTCCCGTCGAAATTGCGGGAGCAGCCCCCACCGGGTTTCAAATTCCTCACCGGAAATCGAGGCCACCACGCTGATCAGTTTGATCACGCGGGTGCCGGAAGGATCGGGAGTAGGACTTGAGGATTGACCTTCCGCCCGAGCCTGCGTGTCCCGAGACGATTCCGTTTCGGGTTCCGGTGTTTTCCCTTCAAAGAGCGCGGTCAACGCGGGAATTACGGCGCCGATACAGAGGGTGGTCGTCGATATGATGGCCTCGTTCTTGACGGCACCGGCCCGGCCGGCTACGCGTTCGCCTACGTGTTGCAAAAACGCATTGCGCTCTTTGCTGTCTTCCGAATACACGAATTTGTACGCTTCGTAAGTCTCGCGGCTTTCAGCCACGGCCCGGCCGATGGCCACGACGATTTCCTGTTCATCGATCTGAGCGGAACTCAGCGAGGGCGCCAACAGGTTCTTGAGCCGCTCGCTCACGTGATCTTCCAAACCGTTCATGAATTCGGGTTGCTGTTGGATGGAAACGTGGAACGCGGAGATGCGGTCCACCAGGTTGAATAACACCTTCAGGAATTCCAGGTAAATTTCCCATTCCTGCTTTTGAGTGAGCGTGCTCGTGACGGCTTGATCGCTCCGTTTAACCAGCGTCACGGATTCCCGGCACACGTCCAGGATGGTGTTCGACAGGTCTTTGAGAATGGGTTCGTGTTCTTGGATGGAATGTTTCATGAATGGAAAAGCCTGAAGGGTATCTAACAAATGAATGGACGGCTTCGCAAGTCATCACCTCCCCCCTTGAGGGGGAGTCGGTGAGGCAAGGGCCTAGCCCGCAGTCGAACCGGTGGGGGGAATCAAGGGAATGCTGCCATCAGTGGTGGGTCCGGGCCCGGCATTGCGCGAGGGCAGGGCCTATGTTATACACGGTGGATGAAGTGGGTTTTGAGTCCATTCCTGTTGATCAATTTTCCCGCATGCCCGTGATGGACTCCGTCAATGCCGACTCCAAACTCTACGTGTTGAAGCGTGCCGAGGCGCCGCTCAAACCCCTTTCCCGGGATTACGCACAGGAACTGAATCCCCAGCAGCTCGCCGCGGTGGAAGTCGTGGACGGGCCGGCCTTGGTCATTGCCGGCGCCGGCAGCGGAAAAACCCGGGTTCTCGTGTACCGCGTGGCCAGGCTGATCGATACGGGTGTCGATCCGGCCTCGATCCTCCTGTTGACGTTCACGCGCAAGGCGGCCCAGGAAATGTTGGGACGGGTGGGCCTGCTGATCGGCCCGCAAAGCGACAGGGTCATGGGAGGGACGTTCCACTCCGTGGCGAACGTGCTGCTCCGGCGCTATGGCCGGACCATCGGCTTGGAACCGGGCTTTACGATCCTGGACCGGGGCGATTCCGAAGACCTGGTCAACCTCGTTCGCGTCCAATCCGGTCTTACCGAGACGGGCAAGCGCTTCCCCCGCAAAAAGACGATTGCCGACCTGTTCAGCAAATGCGCCAATACCAGGCAATCGCTCGAGGACGTTCTCTTCACCGACTACAGTCATTTTGGCGAATATCTCGGCGAGCTGACCCAACTGCACCAAGCCTATGAATCCACCAAGCGCCAGCGACAGTTGGTCGACTATGACGATCTGCTGACGCGTCTCCTGGAGTTATTGACGGTGGATGAACGCGCCCGGTTGATGATCTCGGAAATCTATCGCTACATTTTGGTCGATGAGTATCAGGACACCAACCGGTTGCAGGCGGACGTGGTGCGGCAACTCGCCGCCACCCATGAGAACGTGATGGCTGTCGGGGATGATTCGCAGTCGATTTACTCGTTCCGCGGCGCCACGGTCCGGAACATCATGGAATTCCCCGAGTTGTTTCCGGGAACCCGAATTTTCAAGCTGGAAGAGAATTACCGGAGCACGCAATCCATCCTGGCGTTGGCCAACGAGATCCTTCAAGGCGCAACGGAAAAATACAGTAAAACGTTGTTTACCCAAAAAGGGCAGGGTGAACGTCCGGCCCTGGTCCAAACGGTCGGGGAGAGTCCCCAGTCCAGGTTTGTAGCGCAGAAGATCCTGGAGTTGAGGGAAGAGGGCGTGCCGTTGGATGACATCGCGGTCCTGTTTCGCTCCAGTTTTCATGCTTTTGATTTGGAAATCGAGTTGGCCAAACGGGACGTGCCTTTCGTCAAGCGAGGCGGATTCAAATTTCTCGAGACCGCGCACGTCAAGGACGTGCTGGCACATTTGCGTGTCGTCCATAACCCCCTGGACACCGTCAGTTGGAACCGTTCGTTGCTGCTGGTTGACGGGGTGGGACAAAAGCGGGCAAGGGACCTGATCACCCAACTGGCGAGCAGTGAGGCGCCGTATGAAACGTTACGGCAAGGGGGTGGACGGGCGGCCTTGGGGTTGAGCAACTTGGCGGCGGCCCTGGAGTCGGTCGGCAGCGTCGAGGATGGATCGCCTCCCGATCAGGTCAATCGTCTCCTGGAATACTATTATCCGATCCTCAAGGAGCAGTACGACGACTATCCCAAACGCATCCGGGATTTGGAGCATCTTCTGGTGATGGCGGAGCGCTACGGGGACCTGGAAGGATTTCTTGCCGACGTGACGCTCGAACCGCCGAACGAAAGCGTGACGGGTATCGAAGCCCCGGACCGTGATGATGAACGGCTCGTGTTATCCACCATCCATTCCGCCAAGGGGCTGGAATGGCGATGCGTATTCGTCATCTGGCTCGTGGATGGACGGTTCCCGTCTTCCTATTCATTTCTGACCGATGAAGAACTCGAAGAGGAACGGCGGTTGCTCTACGTCGCGGTGACCCGGGCCAAGCAGTGTCTTTATTTGACGTTTCCCGTCCAGGTCTATGATAAAGTCACGGGGTCGGTGCTTTCGAAACCGTCACGGTTTCTCGATGACGTGTCCGCGTCTCTGGTCGAACCCTGGAACGTGGTTGAACACGATGAACCCTGGAGGTAAACAGTCGTGATGCCGGGAACAATGAAATGGATTCTCGCGGTGCTCTTGTTGGGGGCCGTACTGGGCCTGACCAGGTTTGCCCATAGTGCTCCGGGTCCCGACCGGACCGTGAATACGTGGCTCAACCTGATTGACCAAGCCGAAGCCCTGCATTTGCCGACGGGGTTTCTCAAGGAGATCGACCCTGATTTCGTCACGGTGACGTTCGAAGACTTGCGGACCTATGCCGCTGAATACCATCCGGAAGATCATCGCATGATCTTGAACCTGCGGTTGTCGTTCAACAAGGCCGGCGGGGCATTGATGGACTTGGAACGTATGACCCACCATGACGTCAGTCTCCTGTATCATGAACTCCTTCATGCCTACCTGGATTACATTTTCAACGGGCCGGGTCCTGGGAAGTTGAGTCCCCAGGCCAATCGCGTCCTGTCGTTTGGCCGGGAACAGATGCAATGCCATTACCGTTTCGTGCGCATCAATCCGATTCGCCAGCGGAGAGACATGACGGAAATCCGGTTTCTTTCCGAGGAGGATTCCTGGGAAGTCTTGAACGAAACCTGGGCCGTCTTTGTCGGATGGCAAATCTGGACAAAACTGGAACAGCAGGCCGACGGCATCGGCCCGTGGACCGATCCCTTGATCGATGCGTGGGCAACGTTGCTGTCCGAGGCCAATACGAGTGGAGAATTGCTCGGTTATTACGAACCGGACGACCCGGAGGAGCGCCGGGTGGCGCGCAAACGCTTTATTGCGCCCTCCAACGGCCTGACTCCGGAAGGCGTCGAGCTCTTACTGGCGACCGTGTTAGATGAGCCTGATGCCGTTGCCAAGGAAGGCGGCTTCGTCATCAAGGCCACCAAAGACACGACCGCCGAAGCTCTTTCGTGTGAGTGAGTCCTTGATGTGAAAATGGTCTTCTAGAACCCTCTCCCGTTGGGAGAGGGCAGGGTGAGGGAGTACTGTAAGGGCCGGCCACGCATGTCCTATGCCACTCTGGACAACGGTCATTCAAAGATGGTAGCGTCCCTTCAGTTACACTTCAGTTCAGCCTTGCACCGAAAAGAAGGCGCCTGTAGCTCAGTGGATAGAGCACTGGCCTCCGGAGCCAGGTGCCGCAGGTTCAAATCCTGCCAGGCGCGCCAGAACGTCTTGCCTCTTGAGTGGGTCGTTAGCTCAGCTGGTAGAGCAGCTGACTCTTAATCAGCGGGCCACAGGTTCGATCCCTGTACGACCCACCATATTTTTCAATAGCTTACAAAGATATGGTGACAGCGGAGAAGAGGGCGTGTCACCATAGTGTTACCATAATCTATGGCTAATCTGCTCGTCCGCCTACTTTATGGAATCGTATGGAGTGTTCTCTTTTCTCTATTGGCGTTCATGATTACAGCCCCCCTGTTGTGATTTTTCTTTTTTATCCATCGGTAACTTGGTTGGAATGGTCGCCGGAAATGGCGTTGTTGTGGACCGAACGGCTTTCCGGGTTGTCCATCATCGTAGGCGGGCTCGTTGGATTTTTCAGGGGTGTAAAGTAAAACAAAGCCTGCCCCTCACCCCGTGAAAGGCAGGCCTTGCTCGGAGACTACTTGGCGCGCTGATCTTGCCGTCAGGAATCCTCTAAGGCGAGCATGGCCTGACGGGAAGTCTCGACCAAGCGCAGGCCGTGGAAACTACCCACCCGGCTCCACTCATTGAGATCCCTGTTTGCTTCAACTTGGATGCTGTAGTATTGCACGAGCGCGCCGGAATTTTGCTGCGTGGCATTCGGCAAGGATTCAAATGGTTGTAGAACTTTTGTTGTCACCCGTTACGTGACATGTTATATTCTGCAACGTGATAAAAGGCTTCAAGCATAAGGGACTCCAAGGATTTTTCGAGACCGGCAACAAAAAAGGTATTCAGCCGAAGCATGCGAATCAGTTGAGGGATATTTTAGCCGCATTGGATGCGGCGACCTCTCCGAAGGATATGGGGGCGCCTAACTTCCGGTTACATCTTTTGGAGCCTCGCGATGCAAAGAGGTGGTCTGTTTATGTCGCCAAAAACTGGAGCGTGGACTTTCGTTTTCGTGACGGGCACGCCGAAGACGTGGATTACGTAGATCATCATTAGGAGACAATCATGAGAATGCATAATCCTCCTCATCCCGGCGGGGTGTTGCTCAGGCAGTGGATCGAACCGTTAGGGGTTTCCATTACGCAGACGGCCAAGCATCTCGGTGTTTCACGCAAGGCGCTGTCCGAGCTTGTTCACGGGCACACCGGGGTGAGTCCGGAGATGGCGGTGAGGCTTTCGATTGCGTTCAGGACCAGTGCGGAACTCTGGATGAATATGCAATCGAGTTATGACTTGTGGCACGCCGAGCAGCGCAGGACGGAACTCAACGTCGAGTCTTTGGTTGCCGGGTAGGGGGATAAGCCTTCAGCAAGCAAGCGGGCAGGTAATTCCCGCCCGCTTGCCGTGTACGGTATTTCCACGAAAAAAAGGCGTTCGTTACTTGCCTCCCTCCAGCATTTTGACGTGACCCAGCAGAATTTTTGAATTCTGAATGTCGGGATTGTCTTTGCCGAGGTCCTGGGCTTTCTTGAACTCCATGGCTGCTGCCTCGTGCTTATCCGTTTTGTCCAACGCGAGCGCAAGGTTGTAGTGCGCTTCCGCTGAATTCGGGTCTGCCTCGACCGCTTTCTGGAAGTGGCCGAGCGCGACGTCGAAATGCTCCTGGTTATAGTGCTCGATGCCCTCACTGTTCGCCGCGTGGGCTTTTGAGTCAGCGGCGGTCATGAGCGCCGGCGGCGCGGCGGCCATGGCCGTGCCGATGCTGAAGCCCACCATGGCTAAACATGCTATGAAAGAAGCACAAAGAATCAATCTGAAAAAACGAGTCATTACGAAACCTCCTTTTGAAGTTTGAATTGAATGGACACGACGTTCATCCACCGATGGGTGGAGAACAGGCAATGATCGGTTTTGCGACTCAGCGCGCATTCGATGCACAGATGATGCACAGATAGCGTGAATTTACCAAAAGCCAAATCGGAACGGCCGGTACCCCCCCCAATACGGTCCTGGGCCCCAGTAGGGTCCGGCGTACCAGTAGGGATACCCATAAGAATAGGGAGGAAAGCCGTAACGCCCAAACCTGGGAGGGATTTGCATGGCTTCAGGCCAAACTTTAAGGAATAGGATAGTAAACGTTGGGTACGTATAGTCCATTTCATCGAGCAACTCGGTGGTGGCACCAGACACTTTTCCGACAATCGTGATTCGGGTTCCACTCGGTACCGTGGCCGGATCCAAGAATTCGGTCTGAAACGCCAGGAAGCGTCCACGGGACGTTGTGCGGTCCATGGCCGGTGCGTGGTTTCTGCCGGTCGGAAGCTGAAGCACGGTCAGGCGGGTGTGCTTCTTGAGACGCATGGCATCCAGGACTTCACCTCCCAGCACGAGCACCTTTCCCTGATAAGTCGCCGGTGCTTCCTTGACCTGGGCAAACGAAACCGTCTGATCAACCTGCTTTTCGATCTCCAGCGGGATCAACGACTGCCCGGCACAGGCAGGAAGCAACAAGAACGCTGCTGGGAGTAATCCGAAGCGGGCCATGGATGATTTGCTCTGCATGAGAACGCACTCTGGAACAGAGTCCCTGACCTATACCATTTACCCTACTCCGTCCGTTTTCTTTTCTCAAGCCCTGAGAGAACGGAGGTCGTCTTGTTGTCGAGTGGCGACAACGATCTTCAACTCAACGGGGCTTAAACAATCAGCCGACATGAGCCCGCGCGAAGCCCCGGTTTCGACAAGGCCTGTTGTATGTCTTGACGACATGATCAATCAGCAAGCCTTGTCTGCCTTGATGCCAAGGGTGCTTTGGCCAATGGAAGCAGGAACGCCAAGGCAATTGTGATAAAAGCAATTGTCGTATTCGTTGCTGCAGGCGACGTAAAGTTCTCTTTGTGGGCATAGACATGGATAAACGTGGCAACGAGCAGGACGACACCAGTCCACCCGCGTAACCAGAGATCAGACGATTTCCATTCAGGCGTCATGATGGCGATAAATAGTGCGAGACCCAGGCTAAGCCAGAACGTCGCTGGCAGTGCCGGAGCGGATAACGTGCCTGTCACACTGCCAAGTAGGACGAGGGAAAGTGCTAACGGTGTTCCCCAAACTATGGTGGCCCACGCAGCTTCAAGTCGTGGCGCCGCCCCCGCTTTTTCACGCCGTTTGAGAAGATAAATTCTGAATCCTGAGGAAATAATAAAAGCGAGCGCGACGCCGAAAAGAGTGTAAGCGACTTTTACCGGAAGACCGCCGAACGATCCAAAGTGGAGCGGATAAATTGAAGCGACAATCTGTTGGCCAATGTTTCCATCGGCCATGCCGACGGCTTGAAGAAAATTTCCCTCTTGGTCGAAATTATAGTATTCGCCGAAAATCAGGCGGCGTTGATGCATTCCAAGGACTTGGAGGTGCTGCCCTCTCGTCTGCGGTTCGTGCATGATTACGTAATTGGCCACAATGTCCGGATGCTCGGCTCGCATATAAGTCAGTGCCCGGGCGATGCCGGCCAATGGAGCCGGTTCATCGTTTTTCTCGGGTTCCTCTCCGAACACGGGGGCAAAAACAGCCTCCGTATTACCCTCATGGTTGAGAGTGGCGATGGCAAACGCCGTCATGGTGGCAAGTCCCAACACCGCTCCGGTCAAGGCAATGCTGACGTGAAACGGAGACGTCCAGACACTCAGGCGATTGTGTAGGTCGGCCTGTGCCAGGCGTGCCGTGCCGGAAAACCGGAAAGCGAAGGCATCTCGAAAGATACTGGGATGGGCCAGGAAGCCGGAAATCGACAAACCGAGCAACGTTACGCCCAGCATTCCGACCACGGTAAGGCCGATCTTCTCGGGCAAATGCAGGTAATAGTGCAGATCAAGAACGAACTGGGTCCATGGATGGGATTCTTTGGACACGATCGTGCCGGTACCATCGGTAATAACCGCTCTGGTATCGGTGGTCAGGACGACGCGCGGCAAGTCGTCCGTCGGCAATTGAATGAAGAAATGAGACGTCGGTGTTTCTTCAAGCGCCAACATGGAAATGGCGGCACGTTCTGCGGCCTGTGGAGAAATCGATGCCGGTTCAGGTGCCCCGGGTTGTTCCCAGCGCTGCAGTTCATGGTTGAAAACTGAAATTGTTCCACTGATGGTCAAGAGATAGAGAAAAGCTGCTGAAGCGAGACCCAGAGCGGAGTGACCGGCCAACGCTCTCGAAACAAATTTGGGAGACGCCTTCTTCGCGATTTGTTCAGGCATGTTGACTTCCTATGCCACCCATGCCAGATGCAGTGCGCTCAAGCCGGCGAAGCAGGAAAGCAGCGTTGCTTTTCGTACCGTCCTCGTGTCGATGACCATCCATGTGGCAATCGCCGACCAGAGTAACGGAGTGAGAAAGAACGTTGTGACAATGCCATTCGCCGTTTCGACCCCCAAGGATCGGAGCAGGTTGAATACGGACAGCGTCAGAATAATCGCAACTCCGCCTCCGAGCGGAGCAGCCAGAAGAAACGTGAAAAGGTGTTCGGCATAAACGCCGGGCGGCGTTTCATCGAATGCCGGCGTCTGATCAGTCTTGGCGCCAAGCCTCGGTTCGCTTGGGCGATTCATGAAAGCCGGCCAAGCATCGGAACCAAGGAAAATCATGGCGACACATATGAATAGAATGATCCCGAGCGCAATGCCCCAGTCTGCGGCACCGGCCGAGCTCCATAGTACCAGACCGCCTACAATGATCATCCAGGCACCAGTAGTGATGAGGGAGTGTATGGCGGTTTTTCTTCGCCAGACAAAACGAAGTGCTGCAATGCCCAGAGCAATCCCTATTGTTCCAAAGAAGGCCGGAAGGGTTTCCATCCAGAAAAAGTTTCCTGTGAACTATTGATACGGAATATTCATTCTGCTACCATTATCAATATTAGTAATAGTTCTCAATATTTATATTACCGACATTCAATATCAATTTTCAACCCTGATTCAATTTTGGCCGTGCCGGTCTGCCATGCTCATCGGGCGTCGTACGAGCCGGTTGAGGAGAAAAGGAGCTTGATATGTCATTACGGACCTTAAGCCTAGTCATCATGCTGATATTGACCCTGCTACCCGTCCATTTCGTGATGGCTCAGGAAGTTGAAGAAGAAGACGGGACACAAGTCAAGAAAATCAAACTCAAGGAAATTGTCGTCGAATCAGTCAGCCGGGTGGCCACCCCCGTATCGGACGTCACCCGTTCAGTGACCGTCGTCACGAATGACGAACTGCTCAAGCAGAGCCGACTGGACCGGTCTGCGGGTTCGGTTCTCGCGCAGAAAGTGCCGGGGTTCAGCCCGTCAACCGTCTCGCTCACGAACTACGGGCAGACGCTTCGCGGACGTAATTTTCAGACGCTGATCGACGGCGTGCCGCAGGATACCTCGCTACGCAATGGCTTACGTTCACTCCAATCCATCGACATTAATGCGGTTGAACAGATTGAGATTGTCCGCGGGGGAACGGCAGTCTATGGTTTCGGTGCCGAAGGGGGTCTGATCAACTTCATTACCAAGAGGCCGGAAGATGGTGCCGTCAACGTACTGGTCAGCGGGGGACTCGGTTTTTCAACGGTTCATGCCGATGATTCGATTGTCGGGGACACGCATCTCCAGTTGTCCGGTCGCCGCGATAAAATCGATTACCTGCTTGACGGAACGTTTGTCGACCGGAACAACACGTTCGACGCCGATGGCAGACGTCGTCTGGTGGACCCCGTAGGAAGACAGGGGGGCCTGGATGAATCCCGCGAATATAATCTGCTCGCCAAGCTGGGCTACCAGTTTAACGACAGCCAAAGGTTAGAGGCATCAGTCAACTACTTCAATCTACGGCAGGATGCGGATTACGGCGGCCGGTCCTCGGAGGCGACCGGGGAACTCTATCTTCAACCGCCTGTTAGGCCGGAGATCGCAGTGCCGGGAAACGTTGATGACGTCGATCCAGGCAATGAAACCATCAATCTCAACTTGGTGTATTCGAATGAGGATCTTCTGGGAAGCTTCCTGAAAATTCAGGGTTACTATCAGTTTATCGATACGACCTTTACCCTGTTTCCGGGTTTTCGCAATTACGTGGTCGAGTCTAAGAAACTGGGTGTCCGTACAACCGTCAATACGCCGGTCTCACTTCCCAATATGCCGTTCGAGGTCACGTGGGGCCTCGATTATCTGAAAGATGACACCAGCCAGTATGATGTCATGGGTGACGTAGATCCGAACGCAAACCAGGATGCGATTGCGGGGTTTGGACAAGTCGAAATTCCGGTCGGTGAACTCGGAATCCTGACCGGCGGGATACGACATGAAAGCATTTCAATCGACATGACCGGCGCGGCGGTAAACGGAGAACTTTCCGCATCGGAAACGCTCTTCAATGCCTCTGCGAGCGCGTTTCTGACGGAGGATTTGACGTTGTTCGGCGGATTTTCCGAGTCCTTTTCACCGGGCGACGTGCTTCGGCAGGTTAATGACAATACGTTCGCGGATATCAAAGAGATCGAGTTCGAGTTTGTGCATACGAGCAACTACGAGGCCGGCTTGCGCGCAGAGTCCGGGAACTGGAACGCCTCGCTCATCGGCTTTTACAGTACGACGGATAATGGGACGAATTTTGACGCAGATCTGAATATTGTGACTCAACCGGAACGGATCTATGGGTTGGAAGCATCCGCCAGCGGTCGCCCGGTGGATAAACTTCAGATCGGCGGCACGTTCACCTGGATGCACGGCGAGATCGACAATGATGATGACGGGACGTACGATGAAGACCTGCCGTCTTTGCGTATCCCCCCGGTCAAGGTGACCGGTTCCGTCACCTATGAGTTTCTCGATTGGTTGAGCGCCGGGACGCAGGTCTTTTATTCCGGCACTCAATCGAACAATTCAGGCTTATTCGGAGGAGGGTGCCCCAGTTGGCTGGATTACTGCTTCGACATTGACAGCTATTTTCTGGTTGATCTGTTCAGCAACATTGCCGTGGGTCCGGGAGAGTTGAACGTCAACGTCACGAATCTGTTCAATAATGCCTATCTCCCATTGATCAATCAGGCTTATCATTACCAATTCTCGAATGTACAGGGTCCGGGCCGTAGACTGTCGCTCGCGTACACGATGGAATTCTAGGAAAAGAAGCACCAAGTCTCGATAGCAGGCTTCGGTATAGCTTCTCGTGATTGGCCCTGCTTTTCCAACGGAAGGAAAGGCAGGGCTTTTTTATTCAGGCGGAATGTGGTTGAGTGGAAATGCTGCTTCCCGATCTTGCTGGGAGAGACAAAGAGACAGTCCTTGGGCCTAGCCCGGCGGATACACGATCGACTATGTAGCCTTGTCCGGCTTGGTCGCAATGGCAAAGTCGAAAATGCCGGCTTCTCGCACGGCATCCATGACCTCGATCACTTGACCATGGGAAACCGCTTCATCGGCGTTGATGACGACCGCGGGTTTTTCTCCATAATACAGGAGGTCGTGAAGCCGCAACTCAAGGTCCGAGATCGTACAACGGTCTTTATTAAAGAAGAGGTCGCCCTTATCGGAGATCGTGAGCGTGATCTGTTCGGGAAGATCATCCGACGCGGAACTGGCCTTCGGCAGGTTCACTTCCATGCCTTTCTGCAGAGTCATGGACAGGGTCGAGATCATGAAAAACACCAACAGGAAAAACATGGTGTCGATCATGGGAATAATCTCAATCCGGGCTTTTTTGGGGTCACTTTTAGACAGTTTCATAGCATCACCTAGACAGCCGTGGCTTGCAGGGCTGATTCATTGCGTGTGGCATAATGTTCGATCTGTTCGGTTATCCGTTCCGTGCGAACCAGGAAGTAGTTGTAGGGGATCAGGGCCAGCACGGCAACGGTAATGCCGCCGGCCGTACAGATTAATGCCTCGGCGACGCCGCCGGTGACGGCATGCGGGCTGCCCATCCCTTCAATGGCCATGATGCCGAAGGAATCGATCATCCCGATGATGGTGCCCAATAATCCCAACAACGGAGAGAGCGTAATGATGGTGTCCAACGAGGGCAGCCCTTTTTTCAGGCGGCTGACCTCGATCATGCCCGTGGCTTCCATGGCCTTATCTGGACCGTCGGAGCGCGAGCGAATCCCCGATGCCAACACCCGGAACACGGGATGTTCAGTCTCCTCGCTGAGCGAAAGGGCATCGTCGTATTTCCCCTCGGTGACCAGCGTAATCATCTCATCGGCTTTCTCCGTGGACGGTAATTTGTAAAAAAACCAGGCGCGTTCAAGAATAATGGCCAGGGCCACCACTGAACACAGGATGATGGGAAGCATGAGCAACCCACCGGCCATCAGGGCTTTGATGAAACCAAATTCTAACATTTCAGTCATGGCGTGAGATCCTTATGGTTGAAAATGAGATTAGCCGCGATCCTTTAAAGAAAACTTGAGGGGAATGACAACGACGCTTTTAATGGGGATGTTCCCGTCCCGTGCAGGGCGGAACGTCCATCGTTTGACGGCTTTCAGCGCGGCGTCATCCAAAACTCTATGTCCGCTGCTCCGTGACACGTCGACCTTACTGGCCCTGCCGTTCTTCTCAACCGTCACGCGAACGAGGACCGTCCCTTCCCACCCGGATTTTTTGGCGATCAACGGATACAACGGACGAATGCTGCGCAACACGCCGACGCTGGTCATGGATTGAGCTTCGCCACTGGTAGAGGCCTGTAGGGTTCTCCTTCCACGGCTGCGAGCCGTTGACGGTAAAGACGTGCGGACGAGGTGCTGCCGGTCCGCGGCACCTTTCAGGGCGGCGACGGTCGAAAATCCGGGGACGAACAGCGCTGGGTGATCAGTAACATTCGTTTTGGTTTTCGCCGTGGTCCGGGTCGTCCGTCTCGTGGTTTTGGTCAGGTTTCGTGCCTGCAAGGTGTCCGTGGCACGGCTATCCGTAAGGAGTCGTCGTTTCACGGGCTGGGGCGGTGGTTGTTGTTGGGGCGGTGGCGGGACGACGTCAGGCATCTCGACCGGTTGAGAAATGTCGGGCGGTGTCGGCGTAGGCTGAATTTGTTTCCGTTGGACCGGCTGCGGTTGCATCCGCCGTTGAGGCTGAAGCAAGGCCGGGGCCTCAGGTTCGGGTACCGGCTCGGGCTCGGGCGCCGGCGGGATTTCAACGAACCTGACCTGGACCGTCGGCGGGGGTTTTTCCACGTCAAGAGAAAGATGCAAGAAACTGACGAGCACGAAAAAGACGGCGTGCAGCACCACGGACCACGTCCCGAATCGCAGGGAGAATGAGTCCTGCTCGAAAGCGTTCATGGAGGCGACGTGGTTCACGACCCGACTTTTTTCAACAGCTTTTTCACGCGGTCGTCCTGACCGCCGAGGTCAATGTACTTACGGTATTGTTGAAGAGCTTTATCCGTATCCTTGCGGTGAAACTCGTAGAACACTCCCAGGTTGTAATAGCCCTCGACCAGCTTCGGGTTCGACTTCAGCGCGGCGAGATAGGCTTGTTCGGCCTGATCCAGCTTGTCGAGGTTTGCCAGGAGCACCCCCAGGTTGAGTTGCGCTTCAGCGTGCTTCGGATTCAGGCGGACGACCTCCTGGAAGTGGCTCACCGCTTGTTCAGGCTGGTCCTGGGCTTGCATGAGATACCCCAGGGCGTAATGGGCATCCAGCAAGTCTGGTGAGATTGCCAAGGCCTTTTGATACGCGTCGATCGCCTGCTTGTCGTTCTGGGCCTTTTCGGACAACTGGGCCAACAGGAGCCAGGCATTGGCGTCCTTCGGGTCCTGGCTCGTCAACTCCTTGAGCTGTTTCGTCGCCTGGTCTGAGTCGCCCTGCAAATCATAGAGCGTCGCCAGGTTAAAGCGGGCGGTGAGTTGTTTGGGATCATTTTTCAGCACGGCCTGGTACGCGCTGATAGCCTGTTCGCGTTCACCCAGTTGGTCATAGGCAAAGGCCAGGTTCAGTTGCGCATCGCCAAAACGCGGATAGATCTCCATGGCTTTCTTGAGCACCGTTTTGGCGGCCTCCAGGTTCTTCTGGTGTTGATAGACCAACCCGAGGTCATAATAGGCCCTGGCAAAATTGGGGTGCAACTCAACGGCTTTTTTCAAATGGGTGACGGCCTGATCGGGTTGTTGCAGGCCCGAAAACGAGACGACTCCCAGGAGATGATGCGCCGCGGCAAAACGAGGAAAGATTTCCAACGCCTGCTTCAACGATTCGGCTGCTTGCTGGAACTCGCCATTGTTGGACTGGAGGGCGCCCTGGTTAAACAAGGCTTGAGCTTCATCCGCCGCCAGGCTCACGAGAGGGGTGAGCGCCAGCATGAGGCCCAAGACACCGATAGACATGATTCGCAATAGTTGTCTGTTCATAACTGCCTCAATATGGTTTGTAAGGAGTTGGTAATGTCATTCCTGCGAAAGCAGGAATCCAGTGTCTTTTTCCTTCGTTCTCCTTCTGTCATTCCTGACTCTTTCTTCTGTCATCCCCGACCCCGATCGGGGATCCAGCGTCTTTGTCTTTTCCTTCTTTTGTAAGAATAAAGACACTGGATTCCCGATAAAAGATGTCGGGAATGACAGTAGACCGGATTAGCGAAGCGTAATCCGACACGGGAGAAGGCCGGGGTGAATACACTGCCAAGGTCGTTAGAATGCATACAACGCCCTCAGGTAATAGAATCCACCGTTGAATCCAAAGGGCGCATACTCCGGATACTTCGTGCCCGAGACCCCGGGCTGCGATCTGTCCGGAAACGACTCGAACAGGTTTTGCGCTCCTGCCGAGATCGTCAGCCCGGTTTTCATGGTGTACGAAGTTTCAAAGTCCACGATCCACTGCGGACCGGCGTCGACACGGGTATTCTCTCCACCGTCCGTCGTAAACTCCGTAAAACCGTTGTACATGTAGAGCCGGCCCAGGAACCGCCATGGTCCCTGCCTGTGGTCGCCTGTCAACGTCATTCGGAACCACGGCAGAGTTTTTTCCAACTGAGTGACCCGCTTGGCATCGATGGCATCCGGATTGTTGATATCGGTGACCTCGCTACGGTTATAGTTGCCCGCGAACGTCCAGAGGGTGGTCCCTCCGGCGAACTGCATCGGGTAGGTCGCCACGATGTCCACCCCGTTTGTGGTGGTATCGAACGCGTTGGCATAGTAGGCTACCCGGAGGATATCTGTGAAGCCCAAGGATTGGGCGAAAGCTATATCAGATTGATCCAAAGGAATTTGGGCGCCCCGTGCAATACGGTCCCGTACTGCGACCCGGTAGTAGTCGACGGTCACGGACAGGTTTCCGACGTCCACTACCGTGCCCGCGGACACGTTGAAGGATTTTTCCGGCTTCAGTTCCCGAGCCCCTTTCCGTTGCGCAATCGGATGGCTCGTCGGATAGGTTCCTACGTTAGCGAGTCTCCCATCGACGAACGCCGTGGTCACGTTCTGAATGTTAGCCTGTCCCACGGTCGGGGCACGGAACCCCGTGCTGACCGAGCCGCGAAGCGCCATCATGGACGTGGCCTGCCAACGGGTGTTGAACTTGCCGTTCAGGGTGTCTCCGAATGTTTCGAAGTCCTCATATCGTCCGGCTACGCCGACCAGCAGGTCCTTGTTCACGTTGGTTTCCAAATCCACGTAGGCGGCGTAGCTGCCCCGGTTGTTTGTTCCCGCGATATCGGGGGAGAACCCGGTAAATCCGTTGGACCCGATGCCGAAGCCCTGTTCTGCCAGACCTCCAGGGCTGTCGTCAATGAACCAGGAATTCCTCCCGCCGGCCGTGACCTCGAATTGCTCCACGCGATACTCCAGGCCGAGGCCGAGGTTCAGGGGAGAGGGTAACATGGCGGTCTGCAAAGACCTGGAGAGATCGAGGTTGAACACGTGATCCGTCTCCGTGTATTTGCCCGGATTGTATTCCGTCGGAATATCGGTTCGCATCGCGGCGAGTTGCGGATTGATGGTGTTCCTCATGAAAAAGTCCGTGCTGTGTTGACCGAGCACGGCGCTGAAGTCATAGTGCCAGTCGTCCAGCCAGGGATTGTCGCTGGACAGGTCCCCGCGGATACCCCCGGCAACGCTCCAGTCGCGTACCGTTCCCCCGAAGAATGGGGTGAATCCGCCGGGAAACTTCTCGTTGAACATGAAGCAGTTCCCGGGAAGAGTCACATCGCTGTAGTCGGCCGCATCGTTCGTCGGCACGACCGGGCAGTCCCCTTGGGCCGGGTCGAGGTTCGCGACCTTAATTGTGTCTCCAGGTCCGTCGAATACCCCCCCGCGCGTATTGGGATTGCGGTAGTAGAACCCGCCTTCCACTTTGCGTTGGGAAAAGTTGCCCCAGCCGTAGAGTTCGGCCTTGCTGTTCAGCTTCATGCCGAAGTTTCCGAAGAGTTTGTAGTCATAGAGAACCTCGGGTGCGCCCCAGACCATGGCAGTGGGACTCCGCGTGAACCTGCTGTTCACCACGTGCTGGTTGCCCGCGTCAATCAGGGCCTGCGCATCGTCGCGTTGGATGCTGCGGCTGGTCCAGTCTGACGTTCCATATTCGAAGCTGAAGTTGGCAAACCCGGACTGAAGGAACGGGAGGGGCAGGGGCACGCCAAAGTTGCCCGCAATACTGGCGGTGTCGCCGTCTCCCGCATAATACTGACCCCAGCGGGTTTCCACCGTGCCGCTGTCGGGGGCGTCTTTCAACTGGAAATTCATGACGCCGGCCACGGCATCGGACCCGTACTGCGCGGCTGCGCCGTCGCGCAGGACTTCCACGCGCTTGAGGGCAATGGCCGGAATCACGGCCAGATCAGGCGCGTGCGCCCCGTCCGAAATGCCGCCGCCCAAGAACGTCAGGACCGAGCCCCGGTGACGTCGTTTGCCGTTGACCAGGATCAGAGTGGAGTCCGGAGGCAGACCGCGCAGGTTCGCCGGGCGCACCAGCGTGGCCGCGTCGCCGATGGGTTGCTGGTTGACGTTGTAGGACGGCACGGTGGCCCTGAGGAGGGAGTTCATGTCCCTGACCCCGTAGTTCCTCATGTCTTTCCCTTCGATCACGTCCACCGGCACCGGAGAATCATGGGCCGAGCGTGTCGGCACACGAGACCCGACCACTACCACCTCTTCGAGTTTGACGACCCCTGCATCCTCATCCGGGGCTTCCTGGGCAAAAGACTGTTGAATCGGCATAGCCAACAGAAACAACAGAACGATGGATGGGATAATTCGATAATCGGTCATGATGGGATCTCCTTAGGCATGCATGTGTTATTGTGCGCTTCGCTATTGCGCACTTCCTGTCTCTTCTTGATATTCCTCGAGGTCGAACGTGACGGGCAGGTCGACTGCGGAGGAAATGGGATCGTCTCCAAGTTTTGCCGGATCGAATTGCCACGTTTTGACGGACTGCGCGGCGCTCTCGTCAAGCTCGGGGAATCCCGAGCTTTCCTGAATTTTGACGTTTTCCACGTCCCCGCTCGCACCAATGGTGATGCGCAACACGACCGTACCTTCCGAGCCCGCCTTTCGGGCCTCTTGGGGATAGTCGGGACGTTCGGATTTGACCAGTCTGGCGGGTTTCTTCTCCAGCACGGGTTCAGGCTCGGGTTCGGGTCGCGAGGCTCGAATGCCGTACTCGTCAAGGTTGAATCTGATGGGCAGGTCGACTACGCTGGGAACAGGAAACTCGCCATCTTTCGCCGGATCGAATCGCCACGTTTTGACGGACTGTGCGGCACTTTCGTCAAGGGCGTCATAGCCCGTGCTTTTTTGGGTGGCGACGTCTTCCACGTTCCCGCCCGGACCGATGTTGATGCGTAACACGACCGTGCCTTCCCAGCCCCTCTGGCGGGCCACTTGGGGATACGGCGGACGTTCGGACTTGATGAGTCTGACGGTTTTCCGAAGGGCTTTACGGTCTGCAAGGGAATCCCGAGGGGGGGGCGGTTCAGGTCTGTCCCACGGGACAACGGAATTCTTGGAAATCGCGGCGACCGGTTGGCTGTCGAACGGCGTGGACGCGGTCGTCTCGATGGCGGCAAGGGTGAAGCGGCGCTCGGCCGTCCGGGGCACCGGGGCGACGGTTTGCCACAGTCCCATGCGGTCTGCAATGGCATCCCGGAAGAGGGGAGACTTCGACCTGTCTTGCGGGACGATGGACGTTCTGGCGATCGTGGCGTCCATGAGGCCGCTTAACGGCTGGTTGCTCAACGACGCCAACGTCGTGGTATCGGGTTTGGCTATGGTTATCCTGATTTTCCGCTCTTCCTGCTCGGCCAGCGTGTCGGCAATTTCGATGGCATCCAGGAATTCGACGGATTGGTCCGACAAGTCCTGTGCTCCTGCGGGAGTACAGACGACGCATCCCAATAGCGGTACAAGAATGACCCTTATCGCGTTTGCAAATACGACTGACATTGTTGCTGTTTTTGTTTAGAATGAAAAAAATTTTACTAAATACTCAAAATGAGGACACAAGTATATCATATATAGAAGCAGGCTTGAATCCCTTCCGGGTGTTAAATGCTACCTCACGGTTGTTTCTTTCACTCAGGGCCGCCGTAGTTGCTTGATGAACCCATCCAGGTATTATACTAGCCAAAGAGGCCTTCTGGACCAAGTGATTCTTTCCGGTCAAAGCACACTCGATATTATTTTCATTTCTTCAGAGGTATTGACCCCATCATGTTTGTGAGACTGCTCAATCTGCTGTTCGGAAGCAAAAACGATCGTGAATTGAAGGCGTTGCAACCTATCGTCGCGCAGATTAATGAGTTGGAGCCCGGCTTGCAAGTGCTTTCCAACGAAGCGTTGGCGGACAAGACCCAGCTATTCAGAAAGCGTCTGGATGCGGGAGAGACGCTGGATGTGCTGCTGCCCGAAGCCTTTGCCGTGTGCCGTGAGGCCTCACGCCGGAAAATCGGTCTGCGCCATTTCGACGTCCAACTCGTAGGCGGCATGGTGTTGCACGCGGGGAAAATTTCCGAAATGAAGACCGGTGAAGGGAAGACGCTGGTCGCCACGCTGCCCACGTACTTGAATGCCCTGGCGGGAAAAGGCGTGCACCTGGTCACGGTCAATGATTACCTGGCCAAACGGGACACGCAATGGATGGGACCCGTGTACCACGCGTTGGGTTGCTCAATCGGCGTGATCCAGCACGAATCCTCGTTTCTGTTCGATCCCGAATATGAGACGGCGGATAAACGGTTGAACTATCTTCGTCCCTGTACCAGACCCGAAGCCTATCGCGCCGACATCACCTACGGCACCAACAACGAGTTCGGGTTCGATTACCTGCGGGATAATCTGGTCATCAACGATCTGAGCCAGCGGGTCCAACGGGATTTGTCCTACGCGATCGTGGACGAGGTGGACAGTATTCTGATCGATGAAGCGCGCACGCCGCTCATCATCTCCGGTCCGGCTGAACAAAGTACGGCACTCTACAATCGGATCGACCGGCTCATTCCCAGGCTCAACGCCGAACGGGACTATACGATCGAGGAAAAATCGAGGACAGTGGCGCTGACGGAAGAAGGGAACGCCCGCGTGGAAAAATTACTGGCCGCGGAGGGCCTGTTGGTGGGCGACAACCTGTATGACCCCAAGAATCTCGACGTGGTGCACCACGTCATCAAGGCTTTGCAGGCCCACGCCATTTATAAACGCGACGTGGATTACGTGGTCAAGGAAGGAGAAGTGCAGATTGTCGACGAGTTTACGGGCCGGCTGATGCCGGGCCGGCGGTGGAGCGACGGGTTGC
The DNA here is from genome assembly GCA_965204965.1 of Nitrospirales bacterium. Lineage (GTDB taxonomy): Bacteria > Nitrospirota > Nitrospiria > Nitrospirales > UBA8639 > Bin75. The sequence continues at coordinate 527,575 of OZ242026.1, forward strand.
ACCAGGCGGTCGAAGCCAAGGAGGGCGTAAAGATCGCCAACGAAAATCAAACCCTGGCGTCCATCACGTTCCAGAACTATTTTCGGATGTACGAGAAACTCGCGGGGATGACCGGAACCGCGGATACGGAAGCCGCGGAGTTCGCCAAGATCTACAACCTAGACGTGAACGTGATCCCGACCAACCGCGCGATGATTCGCCAGGATCATTCGGACGTGGTGTTTCGCACGGAGAAGGAAAAATTCGAGGCGATCGCCCAGGAAGTCATGGAGTACCACGAGCGGGGCCAGCCCGTGCTGGTGGGTACGATTTCCATTGAAAAGTCCGAACGGCTCGCCAAAATTTTGAAGCAGCGAGGTGTGAAACATCACGTCCTGAATGCCAAGTTCCATGAAAAGGAGGCGGAGATTATTTCTCAAGCCGGAGGCAAGGGCGCGGTCACCTTGGCCACCAACATGGCGGGTCGCGGCACGGATATTATCCTGGGCGGCAATTCGGACGCCCTCTACAAGCAGCAGGTGGTCTACCGGGGCGAAGACCTGACCGACGAACAGAAGCGCGCGGCGTTTGAACGGATTCAAAGACAATGCGAAACGGAAAAAGAAGAGGTCCTGCAATTGGGGGGGCTGCACATCGTCGGCACCGAGCGCCATGAAAGTCGCCGGATCGACAACCAGTTGAGGGGCCGGTCCGGTCGCCAGGGCGACCCGGGGTCGTCCCGCTTCTTTTTATCCCTGGAAGACGATCTGATGCGCATTTTTGCGTCCGAGCGCGTCTCCAACCTGATGTTGAAACTCGGGATGGAAGAAGGCGTGCCCATCGAACACCGGATGGTCAGCAAGTCCATTGAAAACGCCCAGAAGAAAGTCGAAGGACATAACTTCGATATCCGCAAGCATATCCTTGAGTACGACGACGTCATGAACAAACAGCGGGAAATCATCTACGCCCATCGAGCGGGCGTCCTCGGGGGCAGTTCCATTCAGGATGACGCGGAGGAATGGCTCGTGGACGTGGTGGACGCCTTGATCAATACCTACTGCCCGGAAGAAGCCTATGCCGAGGCCTGGGACCTGGCGGGGTTGCATGAAGCCGTGCTCGCGCAATTCGGCACGGACGTCATGGGGAAGGAGGACGTGTCGGAAATGGGACGCGACGGCCTGCGGGACGAATTGCGGGAACGCGTCCAGGAGCTTTTCCGGCAACGGCAACAGGAACGCGAAGAGCAAATCGGTCCCGAGCTTCGCTCGCAGCTTGAACGAAGCCTGGCGTTACAGGTCATCGACCATCATTGGAAGGAACATCTCCTCGGTATGGATCAACTCCGGGACGGCATCGGGCTGAGGGGTTACGGCCAGAAAGATCCGCTGGCGGAGTACAAACGGGAAGGCTTCGACATGTTTGCCGCCATGATGGACCGCATCAAGTCCGATTCCTTGGAGCGATTGTTCAAAGTCCAGGTGGTCAAAGGCGAACGTCCGTCCATCGAAGACGATATGCCCCCGCCCCCCCCAATGATCTTCAACCGCGGCGATGACGGGTCCCCGTCACGACCGGTCCAACGGTCCGAGGCCAAAGTCGGCCGAAACGAACCCTGTCCCTGCGGCAGCGGCAAAAAATACAAGAAATGTCATGGGGCGTGACAACGGAAAGGATCTTTATTCCCTCTCCCTGAGGGAGATGGTTAGGGTGAGGGGGAGGAGGAAGACAATCAGGACGACCTGGGAGTGTTTGTGAAACAGTTGACGCTTACAGATGAACTGACACACGTCGCTTCCCGGGTCATCTGGTTTGAACCGCCGGCAAAGGCCTTATCCGATCCCATTCGGTTTTTGACGTATGCCATGACCTATGGGACCCATGAAGATATGAAAGTCGTTCGGCAGCACGTCTCCGATGAGGAATTGCGAGAAGTCCTGGACCAAGCCCCTCCGGGAATTTTCGATGCCCGCTCCTGGGCGTATTGGAACGCCATGCTCGGACGGTATCCCACCCCACCATTACCCCGCAGACGGTTTCCATGACAGTTTTCTGAGCGAAGCGAAGGAACGGCTTTTACAGAGGTTTCATCGTTTTGTCTCTGTAAGCTTGCTCGTCGAGGAGATGCGTTGCATGTGTGGTGTGGTGTGTTGGTGCTATGGTGTCAACATTGATTGCCTGAACGATCTATCGGAGCATGTGCCATGGTTCGTCTGACCATCAGCTTGGCTGAACGCACGCATCGCGCATTGAAAGAAGCCGCGACGAGGCAGAATCGCTCAATGGCCTCGATCATCGAGGAAAGCCTGATGCTGCGAGGGATCCAGCCCCTCGACAGCGCACGGGAGATCGTCGCCAAGGCGCGTGCGCGGTCCCGTCTTGATCCAGGTCAGGCCATGGCCCTGGCGGTCAAGGAAACACGGCGTTCCCGTAAGGGGCGGTAGCGCCTCCATGCTTTCCCCACGTTCCTTTGCCGATCTCAGACCCTCCGGTTCGAACAAATTTGGACCTGCCAAAATTGCGCCTACAATCAATTGACCTTCCCTTGACTAACAGTTGACGGATAGCTAATTTATAGATCTTTTGGCCCATGGGGGGGCTGGGTCAAATGGGGTGGTTTCCTGTAACAGGCATTCGTTGCCGGAAAGCCTGAGCGGAGGAACAGTCCTGCGCAGTTCGCCCTTCCGGATAAAATCTTCTACCTCCCCTGATCCCTCCTGACCTTTCGCTGTGCTCAGGGCAGGCAAAGAAGGGGAATGTATGGAAAAGTCCCCCCTCACCCCAGCCCTCTCCCTCAAGGGGCGAGGGAGTTTTGGAAGGGGAATTGCCAACGAATGAGTGAACACGCGGTCAATCAAGGCATGGAGTCGGCGGATTCTCTTTTGATGCAGCGCATGACTGCACTCATTCAGGAGACGGGTCCATTGACGTTTGCGCGTTTTATGGAACTCGCCCTTTATGATGAGGCGCATGGGTATTATACGACGGGTGGCGGCCGGTCTCCCTCTGCGACTTCTTTCATTGGTCGGGAAGGTGGCGATTTCTTCACCGCTCCGAGTCTTTCCCCGATCCTGGCCAAGTGTCTGGTCCGTCAGCTTGCGGAGATTGACGAACGACTCGGGCATCCCCCCGTGTTTCATCTCGTGGAAATGGGAGCGGGAGACGGGACGTTGTTCAGGGATCTGTTGCAGGAATGTCAAGAACAGCAGGTCTCGCTCCTACCCCGGTTGGCGTGCATCCTGGTCGAACGCAGTCCGGCCTTTCGCCGGCGACAACAGGAAGTCCTGGCTGCCTGGCAGGAGCAAGGAGTCGGGATTCGATGGGTTGACGATCTTCAGTCGATTCCGGACGGAAGTCTGACCGGCACGTTGCTCTCGAATGAATTGGTGGATGCGTTTCCGGTACACAGGGTTCGCATGGAGGAGGACGGTCTCCGGGAGTTGTACGTGACCAGCCGCGACCATGCGTTGCAGGAACGATGGGCTGAGCCGTCTACGCCTGAATTGGCATCGTTCCTGTCCGGCCTGGACGTGGAGTTGCCCGTCGGGTTTACCACGGAAATCAACCTGGAAGCCGTGTCCTGGATCAAACAGGTCGCGCGGGTGCTGGATCGTGGCGTCGTGATCACGGTTGATTACGGCCACACCGCTCAGGACTATTTCGCTCCCGAACGAAAGAACGGGACCCTGATGGGGTACTACCGGCATACGGTGACGACGGATCCGTTCACCAGAATCGGGGAGCAGGATTTGACGGCGCACGCGAATTTTTCGAGCCTGGCCCTCGCCGGCGAACGGGTGGGGCTAACCACGACGGGATTTACGAACCTCCAACATTTTCTGATGAGCCTCGGGATCGAGGAATTGGTCGAGGGATGCGAGCAGGAATCGGAAGCGGTCCGGGCCGCAGCACAGTTGTTGCGACCGCACGGCATGGGCACCACGTTTAAAGTACTGATGCAACACAAGGGTTTTGATGTTTCGACGCTTCGCGGCTTGCGCCACCGGGCGTTTTTCGAGTCGGCGTTGACGACGGCATGATGAAGAATTGTGGATTTTTGATTGTGAATCGTGGATTGAGAAATCAGCAATCCACAATCAGCAATCCAAAATAAAGAGATCAGGATGGGCGGCGAATCGGTTCCATTGAATTACATTCCCATCGCCATTTTTGCGGTGATCGCGCTGGGCTTTGGCTTGGTCTCGCTGGTGGCGGGCTGGATCGTGCGTCCCAGCCGGCCCTACCGGGCGAAACTGCTTCCCTATGAGAGCGGGAGCCCGCTCTTCATGGACGCCCGCGTTCAGTTCCCGATGCGGTATTACATCATCGCGATGCTGTTCGTGGTGTTCGATATTGAAATCGTCTTCATGTTCCCGTGGGCGGTGGTGTTTCACAAGTTGGGACTATTGGGCCTCATTGAAATGGGGGTCTTCATCGCCATCCTGGTCGTGGGGTTCTGGTACGTCTGGAAAAAAGGGGCGCTGGAATGGGACTGAGACGTACTGCGTTCGGGAACGTGTGGAATTCCGCCCCGAGAACGAGTGTCGCCGGTTGTTGTGACCGTGGCGGGGCGGGTAGTTCGGCGCCGGCGGTTGTCTCTTTCTGTCATTCCCGCAAATGTTCACTCATTTGTTGACAGAATGGTTAGCCTAAGGAGGGGCGACCGTCTTCTTTCCCTCCCCTTTGTAAGGGGAGGCTAGGTGGGGTAGAGTCGGTTTTCGCGCGGTTCTCCCTTTTAGACAAACCCTCTACCTCCCCTTCACCCCTCCTTACAAAGGAGGGGAAGGGAAAGGAGGCTGCGGAAGTGGGAATTGGGTAAACGCATGCTAAATATGTCAATTTCGTCAGGGTGACCACCATGAGTATGCTTGAGCGACAGTTTGACTCCAATATTATTACCACGAACCTCGATTTTCTGGTGAGTTGGTGCCGGAAGTCGGCCTTGTGGCCGATGACGTTCGGGCTGGCCTGTTGCGCCATCGAGATGATTGCGTCGGTCTCCTCCAGGTACGACATCGACCGGTTCGGGGCCGGGGTCTTTCGGGCCTCTCCCCGGCAGTCCGACGTCATGATCGTAGCCGGAACCGTGTGTCGAAAGATGGCGCCCGTGATCCGGCGGATTTATGACCAAATGGCCGAACCGCGATACGTGATCTCCATGGGGTCCTGCGCGACTTCGGGCAATCATTACAACAGTTACAGCGTGGTGCAGGGCGTGGATCAGATCGTGCCGGTGGACGTGTACGTGGCAGGCTGCCCTCCGCGTCCGGAAGCGTTGTTGGACGCCCTGATCAAGTTGCAGGAAAAGATTCAGAAGGAAAAAGTATTTGTGAAATAACGTGGAAGTCGTCTTTTAAGAGTCCTTGATATGAAAATATTCACTCAGGCCGCCTCTTCTCTCCCCCTCCTTTGTAAGGAGGGGCGAGGGGAGGTAGAGGCTAGACCTAGGACGGCGCCTTTGCTCTTTGAGCGGGTGGCTCTACCCCACCTGACCTCCCCTTACAAAGGGGAGGAAAAGAGCTCTGGAGCCGCACGGTCCCTTGGGGTGCAGGCGGCAAGCTGCATGAAAGATTTCCGATAAAGTTCCAGCATGCATCGAGTTCTTGAAACCCTGCACGAACGTTTTCCCGAGGCCGTGGTGTCCTTCGGCGAGGACCCGCAACGGGGAGACTTGTCGGCCCAGGTGCGGGCGCAGGATCTCGTGGACGTGGCGCGGTTCCTCCACGATGATCCCGGGATGGCCTTCGATCATATTACCGACATTTGCTCGGCCGACTATCCAGACGACCTGGAACGGTTTGAGGTCATCTACCACTTTCTCTCCCTTCCGCATAACGCCCGGATTCGTTTGAAGGCCCGGTTGCCGGAAGACAATCCCGCCATCGGGTCCGTAACGTCCATTTGGAAAGGCGCGAATTTCCTGGAGCGGGAGGTCTACGATCTGATGGGGATCACGTTCGAGGGGCACCCGGACCTGCGCAGAATCCTGTTGCCTGAGGATTACGAGGAGGGTTATCCGCTCCGGAAGGATTTTCCCACCGAAGGCAAGGGGTGGAGAAGCACCTTTGATTTTATTCCCCGTTTGGACGAGCCGGAGAGTGAATGGACCGAAAGCGAGATTCCGCAGGATCAGAGGCACGTCTTCCTGGCCGGGGATCAGCCTGAAGCCGCCAAGCGCACCACAGAACTCTTGCTGAACATGGGACCGCAGCATCCCAGCACGCACGGCGTGTTACGGGTGGTGTTGGAACTGGACGGCGAGCGAGTCGCCAAGGCCATTCCCGACATGGGGTATTTGCATCGCGGCGTGGAGAAGCTCGCCGAAGGCCTTCATTACATGCAGGTCGTTCCGCATACGGATCGCCTGGATTACGTGTGCGCCATGACGAACAACTACGCCTACGTGCGGGCCGTGGAAAAATTGGTGGGCGTGACGATCCCGGAGCGGGCCGAGTACATCCGGACGATCGTGGCCGAAGTGCAGCGGATCGTCGGCCACCTCTTCTGGTTGGGCACGCAGGCCCTGGATATCGGGGCCATGACGGTGTTCTTCTGGACGTTCCGCGAACGGGAGGTGCTGCTCGACTTTTTTGAACAACTCTGCGGCGCGCGCCTGACGCTGAATTATTTTCGGATCGGTGGAGTGGACGCGGATCTCACGCCGGCGTTGGTCGACCGCCTGCGCGAATTCTTGAAGACGTTTCCCGAACATGTGCAGGAATACGACACGCTACTGCAACGGAACCGGATCTGGGTGGCTCGGACCAAGAACGTGGCCGTCATTTCCGCGGAGGACGCGATCAACTTCGGGCTGACCGGGCCGACGCTGCGCGGGTCGGGCGTGGCCTATGACGTGCGAAAAACCGAGCCCTACGGCGTGTACGACCGGGTGGAATGGGACGTGCCGGTCGGCAAGGGCGGGGACACCTATGACCGGTATTGGATTCGCGTCGAGGAAATGAAGCAAAGCGCGCGCATCATCGAGCAATGCCTGGACCGGTTGCCGGAAGGCCCCATCGTGGCGGATATGCCGAAAGTCATTCCCCCGGCCAAACCCAACGTCATGCGCGACATGGAAAGCCTGATCCATCATTTCATCATCTTTACGCAGGGGTTCAAGCCGCCGAAAGGGGAAACGTATTGCGCGACCGAGGTGCCCAAGGGCGAACTGGGGTTCTTCCTGATCAGCGACGGCAGCCCGCGGCCGTATCGAATGAAGATCCGCTCCCCGTCGTTCGTCCACATGGGCGCGTTTGATTTTATGGCACGCGGCTACCTGATTTCTGATATTATCACCATCTTCGGCACCTATGACATCGTCATGGGCGAGTGTGATCGGTGAAGGACATTGGGGAATTTTTGATTTTGGATTGCTGATTTTGGATTGCGGATTGAAGATGGGCGAGAAGATCTCGTGTAGGCTTGTCGCCTGCACACCAAGGGATTCAAAGGGGGCAGGTTGTCAGGTTCGTTTCCTCCCCTTTGTAAGGGGAGGGCAGGGTGGGGTAGAGCCCACCGTTCATAGAGTACGGGGTTTCCTATCCTAGCCGCCGGGTCTACCTCCCCTCACCCCTCCTTACAAAGGAGGGGAACAGGAGAGGCGGCCTGAGTGAGGCAGGTTATTTGATACCAAGGCAGGCATGATTTTCGATAAGCACCAAGCGACCGTGAACGACATCCTGAGCCGGTATCCGGTGAAGCGCTCGGCGATGCTGCCGTTGCTGAACCTGGCGCAGAAGGAAGAGGGGTACGTGAGCCAGGTGGCCATCCGGGAGATCGCCGGGATTCTGGACCTGACCCCGCCCCAGGTGTTCGAAACGGCGACGTTTTATACCATGCTCAATCTCAAGCCCATCGGGAAATTCCATATTCAAGTGTGCCGGTCGTTGATGTGCGCGCTGGTCGGGGCCGATCCCCTGATCGAATGGTTGCGCAAGCACTTGGGTATCGGCCTGGGCCGGACCACCGAGGACAAGATGTTTACACTCAGCACGGTGGAATGTTTAGGGTCATGCGGGACCGGGCCGATGATGCAGATCAATGACGACTATTACGAGCGGCTCACGGAAGACAAGGTCGGGCGGATTCTCAAGGACCTGCGGGAAACCGGTGATTGTTCATTGAAAAGCGGTCCCTTTCTGGTGCCCGAACGTGGCGAGGGTGTCGTATCACAATGAAGACTTTTGAAAAGATTCTCCTGACCAATATGGAACGGCCCGGCTACACCGGGTCGCTGACCGACTATGAAGGAACCGGCGGGTACAAGGCCTTGAAAGCCGTCATGGGGAAAACGCCTCCCAATGACCTTATCGAGACGGTGAAAAAATCCGGCCTGCGCGGCCGGGGCGGCGCCGGGTTCCCCACCGGCGTGAAATGGGGCTTCATTCCCAAGGATCATCCGGGTCCCAAATACCTGTGCTGCAACGCCGACGAGAGCGAGCCCGGCACGTTCAAGGACCGTCAATTGATGGAGCGGGACCCCCACCAGGTCCTGGAGGGCATTGCCATCTCCTGTTACGCCATCGGCGCGCAGACCGCCTATATTTATATTCGAGGCGAATTCCGGCTGGCGGCGAAGATTCTGGAGCGGGCCATTGCCGATGCGTATCAGGCCGGGTATCTGGGTGCCGACGTTTGCGGCAGCGGCGTCACCGTGAACGTGTCCGTGCACGCGGGGGCCGGGGCCTATATCTGTGGCGAGGAAACCGCGCTGCTCGAATCGCTGGAAGGCAAGCGGGGGAAACCCCGGACCAAGCCGCCGTTTCCGGCCACGCACGGCCTGTATCAGAAACCCACGGTGGTCAATAACGTGGAGACGCTGGCGAACGTCCCGCACATCGTGAACCGGGGAGCCGATTGGTTCGCCTCCATCGGCGTCCCGCCCAAGAGCACCGGCACGCGGGTCTTTTGTTTGAGCGGCCACGTGAAACGTCCGGGGAATTATGAACTGCCCGTGAACGCGACGTTCCGCGACCTGATTTTTGAACTGGGCGGGGGCATGCGGTCGGACAAGCCGCTCAAGGCGTTCATTCCGGGCGGGGCTTCAGCGCCGTTTCTGACCCCGGATCACGTGGACGTGCAAATGGATTTCGAATCGGTGGCCATGGCGGGCTCGATGTCCGGGTCCGGCGGGATCACCGTGATGGAGGAAGGCACGAGCATGGTGTGGGCGGCCCTTCGGCTGATGGAATTTTTCTATCACGAGTCATGCGGGAAGTGTACGCCTTGCCGGGAAGGCAGTTCCTGGATCGTGCAGATCCTGCAACGGATTCTGAACAAGCAGGGACGCCCGGATGATTTACGCACGCTCACGGAAATTTGCGAGAACATCGGCGGCAGAACGGTGTGCGCGTTCGGCGACGCGGAAATCGCCCCGGTGCAGAGCACGTTGAAATATTGGCGGAACGAATATGAAGCCCTGATCGAGGAGGCCGAGGCGCTCAAGGGGAGCCGGAAGGAAATCCCCGTCCTGAGCGTAGCGCGGACGCGAGAAGTCGAAGGAAGTTTGGCGTAGGTGAAATGCTCCCTCTACCTCCCCTTACCCCTCCTTACAAAGGAGGGGAACCAAAAAGTACCCTCTTCCCCGGTGGGAGAGGGTTGGGGTGAGGGGGAATTATCAACGAATGACTGAACGCATACGGTAATCATTGGTTATGTCGAACACTACCACCATGGTGACGCTCACGATCGACGGCATCCGTACGCAAGTGCCGGAAGGTACGCTCGTGATCGAGGCGGCCCGGCAGGTGGGCATCATGGTGCCTCATTTCTGCTACCATCCGAAGTTGGCGCCGGACGCGAATTGCCGGATGTGCCTGGTGGAGATCGAAAAGATTCCCAAACTCCAAACCTCGTGCAGCACCCGGGTGGCCGAAGGCATGGTCGTGCGGTCGTCGGTGCCGCACGTCGAGTCCGCGCGGAAATCGGTGCTGGAGTTGTTGTTGGGCAACCACCCGCTGGATTGTCCCGTGTGCGACCAGGGCGGCCGGTGTGACTTGCAGGATTTTTCGCACGAGTACACGCCCACGGTCAGCCGGTTCAAGGAACTGAAGCGCGTCTTCCCCAAGCAATACCTCGGACCGGTTATCGAAACGCAGATGAACCGGTGCGTGTCGTGCATGCGGTGCGTGCGGTATTGCGACGAAGTCATGGACGCGCAGGCGCTGGCGGCAGAAGGACGCGGCACGATCACGCAGATCACGCATTGGGCCGGCAATGAACTCGAATGCGACATGTGCGGCGGGTGCATCCAGATTTGCCCGGTCGGGGCCATCACCAGCCGGTTGTCGATGTACGATTACCGCCCGTGGATGCTCAAACGAGCGGAGACCATTTGTTCCTATTGCGGGGATGGCTGTCAGATCACCGTCCAGCGAAAGGACGATCAACTGATCGAAGTGAATTCGGCTCTGGGCGCCGGTCGGAATAACGGGGACCTCTGCGTCCGCGGATATTTCGGGTATCACGCCGCGGAACATCCCGACCGCGTGCAGCATCCGCTCGTGCGCCGGGCCGACGGCTCCTTTACCGAAGTCACGTGGGAAGAAGCGTTGGAGCGCGTGGCCCGGCAGTTCACGAGGATCAAAGCCACGCACGGGGCCGATGCGATCGGCGGTCTTATCACGACGCGCTGCACCAACGAGGACCTGTACCTGTTCCAGAAATTCATGCGCGTGGTGATCGGCACGAACCAGATCGACAGCAGCGCACGGTACGGGCATATCAACGGCGTACGGGCGCTCCGGCGGGTGCAGGGCGCGCATCGCTGGACCATTCGCTACGAAGACCTGGCCCAGGCCGACGCGATCATGCTGGTGGGCACCAACGTCAATGAGTCCAACCCCATTACGGCCCTGCACGTGAAACAGGCCGTCAAGCGCAAGGGAGCGCAACTTGTCACGCTCGAATCCCTGCTTCCCGTCCGCTCGACCGTGAGTAACATTACGACGCTGTCCAAGCATCACCTCGAGGTGAAGAGCGGGCAGTTCGGCGCGGCCATCCTGGGGCTGTTGAAGGCCGTGGTCGAGTCGAACCTCGTGCATGAGGATGTCGCGCGTGAGGCGCCGGAATTCGTGAAAACGATCCGGACCCACGTGGCCAAGGTTTCCTGGGACGCGATCCAGGCGCAGTCCGGTCTTTCGCAATCGGACGTGGAGGCGGCGGCCAGGACGTACACGCAGGCCGAACGCGCCGTGGTGCTGGTCGGGCGGGAGGTGCTTCGTTCACTCGGCGGCGAAGGGCTGGTGACCAACCTCATGGATCTTCAGATCCTCACGGGGCATCTCCGGAGATCAGGCTCCGGTCTTGGTTGCCTGGCCGAAGGGAGCAACGATCAGGGTGCCGTGGAAATGGGGGCCGTAGCCGAATATTTCCCGGGCCCCGCTGACCTTCACGACGAAGAGAGTCAAAAGACCTTGACGCGGACCTGGGGGCAGGCGGTGCCGGCCGGCGCGCCGGCCACTTTGCCGGAAGTGTTGACCCGGGCCCGGACCGGCGACATCAAATCGTTATTCATCGTGGGAGACAACCCGGTTGAATCGTTGCCGGGCGATGCCGGCGTAACCGGGGCGCTGGATGCGTTGGAATTTCTGGTGTGCCAGGACCTGTTTTTGACGGAAACCGCGAAGCGGGCGCACGTGGTGTTTCCGGCGTGTTCGGCCATGGAAAAGGACGGCACGTTCACCAATACGGAAGGCCACGTCCAATCCGTTCGCCAGGCGACCGAGCCGATGGGAGAGAGCCGTCCCGATTGGGAAATGTTTTCGGCCCTGTCGGTGTTGATGGAGCAGCCCATCGAATACAATGAGGTCAAGGAAATCTTCAAGGAAATCCGCGGAGTGATTCCGGGGTATGGCTTGTTGGGCCCGGGCTCCACACCGCCGAAAGTCGACGAAAAGACGGTCGCGCAATACCTGTCGAGCGGGTTCAAGGAGGACGTCGATCAACGGTACGTGCTGGATGCGTCGCCCGCCGCGCCGGAAGGGATGATGACGTTACGGTTGGTTCAGTCCTTGTACCATTCCGGAAAGTACAGTACGCGAGCGAAGGGATTGATGGAAATCGAAGGCCAAGGCCTGCTTCACGTCAATGCCCGCGAGGCCGGGCGGTTGGGGATCGAGGAAGGCCAGGCCGTCCGGCTCGGGAACGACGGCGGGCAAGCCACCGTTTCCGTGAAACTGAACGACCGCGTACCCGATGCCGTGGCATGGTTCCCCGAGCATTTCGACGACTCCGTGCGGGCGTTGTTCTCGTTGAAAGTTGATCCGCAGACTCACGTGCCCGTGTGGAAGACGACTCACGTCACCATTACAAAATGAGGTCATGCGCCAACCCATACGCAATGGAGCAAGACATGAATCCGTAGGGGCGGACCTGTGTGTCCGCCCGGATCAAATAAAAGAAGAATGGTTACTAGAAGCACGTCGTCGAGCCAGAGAACTCGACGAAGGTATTGTGCAGCCAATTCCGGCAGAGGAGGTCAGAAAAAAAGCCCGGGCCTTGCTCAGATGACCTATACTTACATCCTGCCGCAGAAGAGGCAGGAATCCCTCATTTCCTCCCCTTTGTAAGGGGAGGGTAGGTGGGGTAGAGTTGAACGCCCATAAATGCACGGGGTTTCGCCATCCTAGGCGCAGGGTCTCTACCTCCCCTCACCCCTCCTTACAAAGGAGGGGAAGAAGACGGCAGAAATTGTCGACGAATGCCTGTCCTGAGCCCTGAGCCTGTCGAAGGGTCGAAGGGACTGACCACATACAAGCCTGTTCCGGGACTTAACCCGGGATCGAATCAAGGAGCGTTCCCGTGTTTGATACCAGCATTAAATTGGCGTTGACCTTATCGCAAATCGGGGCCGTGATGGGCGTGGTCCTGTTGACCGTGGCGGTACTCACCCTGCTGGAGCGAAAAGTGCTCAGTTGGATGCAGGACCGGATGGGCCCGATGGAAGTCGGCCCGTATGGCGTCCTGCAGCCGGTGGCCGACGGGCTGAAATTGTTTTTCAAGGAAGACATCATCCCGGCCGGCGCGAACAAGATCATGTTCAGCCTCGCCCCCATCCTCGTGTTGGTACCCGCCCTGATCGGGTTTGCGGTCATCCCGTTCGGGCCGAACTGGACGATCGACGTCATGGGGGTGGAATTCAAGCCCTTCGTGATCAGCGACATCAACATCGGCGTGCTGTACATCCTGGCGTTCGCGTCCATCGGGGCGTACGGCGTCATCCTGGGCGGGTGGGCCTCCAACAGCAAGTACTCGTTGCTGGGCGGTCTCCGTTCCGCGGCCCAGTTGATCAGCTATGAACTCAACGTGGGGCTGGCCATCGTCGGGGTATTGTTGTTGGCGGGGAGTTTGAGCCTGGTGGAAATCACCGAAGCCCAGGCCGGCGGGTTCTGGAACTGGTTTGCCTTCGACCCCGTGCCCTTTCCGCAGTTCATCGCCTTCGTCATCTTCCTGATCGCCTCCGTGGCCGAAACCAACCGGCTGCCCTTCGACCTGCCGGAAGCGGAAAGCGAACTCGTCGCGGGGTTCTTCACGGAATACAGCGGTATGCGGTTCGCGTTTTTCTTCATGGCGGAATATGCGAATATGATCCTGGTGTCATGCATGTCCACCGTCCTGTTCTTCGGCGGCTGGCACGCCCCCCTGCCGTTCTTGCAGGCCCCGGGGGCGTTCGTCTGGGTGACGGGGATTTTCTGGTTTACGGCGAAAGTCTACTTTTTCCTGTTCCTGTTTTTCTGGATACGGGCCACGCTGCCGCGGTTGCGGTACGACCAGTTGATGCGGTTCGGGTGGAAGGTGTTGTTGCCCATCGCCTTGGGGAACATTGTGGTGACGTCGTTGCTTGCCTACATTTTCCATTAATTAGAATAGATCCCCGATCTGGTCGGGGACAAGGGCCGAGGAGCCGGGTCGATGAAACTCAAAAAGTGGATTCAGTCGCTGATCTTTTATGAAATCCTCCTGGGCATGAAGGAGACGCTCAAGCATTTCCTGAAATATCGCCCCATCACCCTGGAGTATCCGCACGTGAAGAAACCGCTGCCCGAGAATTACCGGGGCATGTTGGGGTTGCTGCGATACGACGACGATACGGAGAAGTGCGTGGGGTGCGACCTGTGTGAGGCGGCCTGTCCCTCTCGCGTGATCCGCGTGGTGAGCGCCGAGGTGCCCGGTGAACCCACCAAGCGGTTCGCCAAGGAATATTACATGGACATGACCCGCTGCCTGTTCTGCGGGTTGTGCGTCAAGGCCTGTCCGGTGGACGCCCTGGGCATGTCGCAGGAATTCGAGTGGGCCGTGTACGACAAACGCAATTTGCAATTGAACAAAGAACAACTATTGGCAATCGGAGATCGAGCGTTTCCGGAACGGGAAAAACGGTTGGAATTCCAGCATCCCAACGTGGCCTATTTCAACGTCTCCTTCAAGGATATTCCGGAAAAGGAATTTTGATTTCGTTCGATTCACCTGTCCCGATGCCGATCCCCTTATCCAAGCGACGCATAGGCGTCGTTGACGGGAGTTACGCGTAACGGTGGCCACATTCGTCTTCCTGTATTTTGCCGCAGTCATCGTGATGGCCGCGTCGCTCGTCGTGCTGGTTCGCAATCCCATCTACAGCGCGCTGTCCCTGCTCGTCATGTTCTTTCACGTGGCCGGGCTTTACGTCACCCTGCACGCCGAGTTTCTGGCCGCCATTCAGATCATCGTGTACGCCGGGGCGATCCTGGTGCTCTACCTGTTCGTCGTCATGCTCCTGAACGTGAAGCGGGAAGAGCAGTTCAACCGGCAGGGGCCCGTGGCGTTGTTTCTCGGCGTGGTGCTGCTGACCGAAGCCGTGCTGCTCACGGTCAGCCGGGGCTTCACCGTCGGGACGCCGGAGCCCGGACGCGAAGGGGCGGCCGTGGGAAACACGGAATCCATCGGAGAGGTCCTGTATTCCACCTACCTGTTTCCGTTTGAAATCGCCTCGCTCATCCTGCTGGTGGCGATGATCGGCGCGGTCATTTTATCCAAGAAAGGCATCATGGAATCGAAATGAGCGTGCCCGTGGAATTCTACATGGTGCTGAGCGGGCTGGTGTTCATCATCGGGCTCGTCGGCGTCCTGGTCCGGAAGAACCTCATTATCATCCTGCTGTCCATCGAATTGATGCTCAACGCCACGAACATCAATTTCGTGGCCTTTTCCTCCCATTTCGGCAACCTGTCCGGGCAGGTCTTCGTATTTTTCGCCCTGACCGTGGCCGCCGCCGAAGTGGCGGTGGGCCTCGCTATCATCATCGCCCTCTACCGTCATCACGCCAGCATCAACGTCGATGATTTCCGTCTGTTGAAATGGTAGCGCCATGCTGTACGCCCTGATCCCGCTCCTGCCGCTTCTGGCCTTCGTCGTGCTCAGCTTCGCCGGGCACGTGCTGAAGGAGCGCGCGCACTTGATCGCCGTGCCAGCGGTCTGGTTGTCCTTCCTGTTGTCCGTCCTGGCCTTTTCAGAAGTGGCGGGCGGGCGCGTGCTGGAAATTCCCTTGTACACCTGGGCGGCTTCCGGCGATCTCACCATCAGGCTCGGGCTCTACGTGGACCAGTTGACCGCGGCCATGCTGTTGCTGGTAACCATCGTGAGCGGATTGGTGCACGTCTACACTATCGGGTACATGCACGGCGAACCGGGCTACGCGCGGTTTTTCGCGAACATCGCGCTGTTCACGTTCTCCATGCTGATGCTGGTCATGTCCGACAACTTCGTCCAATTGTTCGTGTTCTGGGAAGCGGTGGGCCTGTGTTCCTATCTGCTGATCGGGCACTGGTATGAACGCCACTCGGCGCGGGCCGCGGCGACTAAGGCGTTCATCGTCAACCGGGTCGGGGACTTCGGATTCCTGCTCGGCATCCTCTTGGTGTTCGTGGTCTTCGGGACCTTGCAGTACCAACCGGTGTTCGCCGAAGCCGCGAACCAAGCCGGTGCCGCGGTCGACCTGCTGGGCGCGTTCGGCGGCGGATGGGAAGTCTCCGCGATGACCCTGATCTGCCTCCTGCTGTTCGTGGGCGCGGTGGGCAAGTCCGCGCAGGTGCCGTTGCACGTGTGGCTGCCGGATGCCATGGAAGGTCCCACGCCCATTTCCGCGTTAATCCACGCCGCGACCATGGTGACCGCGGGCGTGTTCATGGTGGCGCGGTTGGCCCCCCTGTACAACGTATCGCCCGAGGCCATGGCCGTCGTGGCAATCGTGGGCGGCCTGACCATGATCGTCGGCGCCACGATCGCCCTGACGCAAAACGACATCAAGCGCGTGGTAGCCTATTCGACCTTGAGTCAGCTCGGGTACATGATGATGGCGTGCGGGTTGGGAGGGTACGTGGCCGGGATCTATCATTTGCTGACGCACGGCGCGTTCAAGGCGTTGCTCTTCCTGGGATGCGGGTCCGTGATCCTGGCCGTGCATCACGAACAGGACATGCAACGCATGGGCGGGCTGAAAGACAAAATGCCCGTGACCTACTGGACCTTCATCATCGGGTCGTTGGCGCTGGCCGGGTTTCCGCTGACAGCGGGATTTTTCAGCAAGGACGAATTGCTGCTGTCCGCGTGGAACGCGGGCATGTTGGGACAGGTCCTGGCCGTGGCGGGGATCCTCACCGCGGGACTGACGGCGTTCTACAGTTTCCGGTTGGTGTTCGTGACCTTTTGGGGCGAGTCCCGCGTGGACCCGCACCACGCCGATCACGTGCACGAACAATCATCGGTCGTAACCGTTCCCCTGTTGGTGCTGGCCGTGCTCAGCATCGTCACGGGGTACCTGGGCATTCCGGAGTTCCTGCAACCGGCGTTTCCCGGCAGTGAGGGTGCGGGTCACCATGGCGCGGCTGCCACCGGCATCATGCTGGTGGCCACGTTGGCCGGCGTGCTCGGCATTGCCGCGGCCTACGTCCTGTACGTGAAGTCGCCGGACTTGCCCGAACGCCTGATGAACCAATGGCACGCGTTGTATCGCGGGTCCCTCAACAAGTGGTACGTGGACGAAGCCTATGACAAGGCGTTCGTGAATCCCACGTTCACGCTGGCGGACCGGATGTGGAAAAAGGTGGACGTGGCCATTATCGACAACGCGGTGAACGGCGTGGCCCGCGGGTTTGCCTGGTGGGGATGGATGGCCCGCCTGATCCAAACCGGCGAAACGCAAAATTACGCGCTCAGCATGGCCATGGGCGCGGTCATTATCCTGACCGCGTATTTGATGTTTTAAGGGAAGTATAAATGTTCAATTATTCGTTGACAGAATGGTCAGCTTGAGTGGAGGCTGCCGGGTTCTTTTCCTCCCCTTTGTAAGGGGAGGCTAGGTGGGGTAGAGTCGGAGACCCAAAGGCATCAGCACTGACGACCACTGGCGTTCTGCCCATGCCGGTTCGGGCTCTACCTCCCCTGACCCCTCCTTACAAAGGAGGGGAAGGAAAAAGCAGAAATTGTTAACGAACAGTGAACACATACAAGGATGATCGAAGAGGACGCCATAAGGCATGTCCCCTGCCCGTAGGGGACGGCCCCTGTGCCGTCCTGAAATGAAAGGATCTTGATCGACGTGTCTTCCGGCGGATTTCCATGGCTGACCCTGGTCGTGTTCCTGCCCGTGTTGGGCGTGGCGGCGATTCTCCTGGTCGAAGAAGCTCTGGCCAAATGGGTGGCCCTGGGCGTCTCGTCTCTGGTGTTCCTGGTTTCGCTCCCGCTCTGGATCCTGTTCGATGAATCCATGCCGGCCATGCAGTTCGTGGAAACGCACCAATGGATCGCGTCCCCCTCGATCAACTACACAGTCGGCGTGGACGGGATCAGCCTGCCCCTGGTCCTGCTGACCACCCTGCTGACGCCGCTCTGCGTCCTGATCTCCTGGACCGCCATCGAGACGCGCGTCAGGGAATTCATGATCAGCCTGCTCGTGATGGAAACCGCCACATTGGGCGTGTTCGTCTCGTTGGACTTCGTGCTGTTCTACGTGTTCTGGGAAACCATGCTGATCCCCATGTACCTCTTGATCGGGATCTGGGGCGGCCCCAACCGCGTATACGCGGCCATCAAGTTTTTCCTGTATACCCTGGCCGGCAGCGTCCTGCTGCTCGTGGCGATTATCGTGCTGTATTTTTACGCCGGGAAAGAATCGTTCGATATTCTCACGCTCAGCGATGCCGAGTATCCGGCCTGGCTGCAAGCCTGGTTGTTCTGGGCCTTCTTTGCCGCGTTTGCCGTGAAAGTGCCGATGTTCCCGTTCCATACGTGGTTGCCGGACGCGCACGTGGAAGCTCCGACCGCGGGCAGCGTGATGCTGGCGAGCGTGTTGCTGAAACTTGGGGCTTACGGGTTCCTGCGTTTCTCTTTGCCCATGCTGCCGAATGCCACACAGCAGTTCACTTCGGTGGTGGTGTTCCTGTCGGTGGTGGCCATCATCTACGGCGCCTACATGGCCTTTGCCCAGGCCGATCTCAAGAAACTCATCGCCTATTCCAGCGTGAGTCACATGGGATTCGTCACGCTGGGAATTTTCGTGTTGAACGCCCAGGGGATCGAGGGCGCGATTCTGCAAATGGTCAACCACGGCATCACCACCGGCGCGCTCTTCCTGTGCGTGGGCATCGTGTACGAGCGGACGCATAGCCGGGAGATCGCGGACAATTCCGGCCTGGCCGCGTCCATGCCGGTTTACGCCTCGTTCCTCGTGATCTTCGCGTTGTCCTCCGTGGGGCTGCCGGGCATGAACAGCTTCGTCGGCGAATTCTTCGTGCTGCTCGGGACTTTCCTGTGGAGCAAGGCGGTCGCCACGGCCGCGGCCCTGGGGGTCATTCTCGCGGCGGCCTACATTCTCTGGATGTTGCAGCGGGTGATCTACGGCACCCCGGCGCAACACATGACCTCGAAACTCTACGACATGAACTGGCGGGAAATCGGAACCCTGGCGCCCCTGGCGTTCTTCGTGTTCTGGATCGGGCTCTATCCCAAACCCCTGCTGGACGTGATGCATGCCAGCGTCGATCACCTCGTGCAAAAGCAGGCCAAAGTCATGGTGGTGGACGTCGGGCCTCCATCCGTCTCGCCAATGCCGGTGATCTCAGACGAGGTATCCCCTCTCCCTCGACGGAGAGAGCCTGCCCTGAGCCCTGAGCTTGTCGAAGGGTCGAAGGGGGCCGCGGTGAGGGTGAAATCCATGGAGGCTGACACGCGATGATGATTCCTCTCGCAGATCTGGTCACGATCCTGCCGGAACTGATCGTCGTATCCGCGGCCTGTCTCCTGCTGGTCCTGGACCCGATCACCCCGTCCAACAAGAAAGACCTGCTGGCCTGGATGAGCGTCGCCACGCTGGGAGTCTGTTTCGTCGTGACGGCCGGGAGCATGGGCGACCGGGTCTTTGCGTTCAGCGACCTCGTGGTGGTGGACGGGTATGCCTCGTTCTGGAAACTGTTGCTCTACGTGGTGAGCGGCATGACGATCCTGCTCTCCATCGGGTACCTCAAGGAAGAACGGATCGACCTGGCCGAGTTCTACGGGTTCGTACTGCTCTCCCTGACCGGCATGATGATCATGGTGTCCGGGGCCGACCTGCTGGTCATCTACCTGGGCATCGAGTTGATGTCCATCTCGCTCTATATCCTGGCGGGTTTCAAGCGGTTTGAAGCCAAGTCCATCGAATCATCGGCCAAGTATTTCATTTTGGGCGCGTTCTCGTCAGGGCTCCTGCTCTACGGCATTTCGCTCATCTTCGGCGCCGCGGGCAACACGCGCCTCGTGGAAATCGCCGCGGTCGTCGACGCGCGGGGCCTGGACGATTCGATGATCCTCATCGCCCTGATGCTGGTGATCGTGGGGTTCGGCTTCAAGGTGGCGGCCGTGCCGTTCCACATGTGGACCCCGGACGTGTATCAGGGCGCGCCGACCTCAGTGACCGCGTTCATGGCCGTGGCGTCGAAAGCCGCGAGCTTCGGGGCGTTCCTCCGGGTGATGCTGGAAGGCTTCGGGGGCATGAAACCGAATTGGAGCGGACTCATCCTGGGCGTGTGCATCCTGACCCTGATCCTGGGGAACCTCGTCGCCATCGTGCAAACCAACGTGAAACGCATGCTGGCGTATTCGAGCATCGCGCACGCGGGCTATGCCCTGATCGGACTGGTCGTGGCGGGATGGGTCGGAACCGAAGCAGGGGTCTCAGCCAAGGGCATGTCCAGCATGATGCTGTATTTGGCCGTCTATTCCTTCATGACCCTGGGCGCCTTCTCCATCGTGGCGATCCTTCGCCGTGGCGGGGAGGAAGGCGAAGACTTGGACGACTTCACCGGGTTGGCCAAGCGCCATAAGGGTGCGGCGTTCTTGATGTTGCTCTTTATGGTCTCGCTCGCGGGCATCCCGCCCACGGCCGGATTCATCGGCAAGTTCTATTTGTTCATGGCGGCGGTCAATGCCGGCCTGACCTGGCTGGCCGTGGTCGGGTTGATTTTCGCCGCGGTGTCCGCTTTCTACTACCTGCGCGTCGTCATGGTCATGTACATGCGCGAACCGTCGCCGGACCAGGAAGGCGAAACGCGCCTGGCTCTGTCTCCCACCGCCTTCGTCGTCCTGGCCCTCGCCGCCGCCGGCGTCGTCCTTTTCGGCCTCTACCCCTGGCCCCTCGTCTCCCTCACCGCCACCGCCGCGCTGCCCTGATTGGTTTTTCCTGTCATCCCTGTCATCCACTTCTGTCATCCTCGACATTTTTAATCGAGGATCCAGTGTCTTTATTCTTTGCGAACGCAGGAAACCACCAAGACCCTGGATGCCCGATCGGGGCCGGGCATGACAAAGTTCCGTAGGGGATGACCTGCGTGTCGTCCCAAGTCTTTACAAACAACAAAGCCAAAACCCTGGATCCCCGATCGGGTCGGGGATGACAGAAGAAAATCGGGGAGAGGCAGGTTGAGGGGGGCATCCCAACGTCTTACGACAATTCAACCTTGACGGTAATGGCGTGAATCTCCATCACCTCGGTGGAGGAAGGTTTCGTGGTGAGCGTCTGCATCACGTTGCCGGCATTGGTGGCCCGGACCATGAGCGTGTATTCCCCGGATTTGGGAATGTTCCATTCATACTTCCATGGAGTCCATGTATGCGGAGAGAGTTTGGGGATGAGCGTGCCCGGTGCCCACGTTTTGCCCGCGTCCGTACTCACTTCGATGTGGTGAATGGCGGTCCGTCCGTTAAAGGCGATGCCCTTGACCGTGAAACGCGGCGTCGTGATGAGTTCCCGGTCGCCAGGCACGTCAATGCGTGAGGACAGTTTCACCAACGCGGTGTCCGACCAACTCTGTTGTTGCCAGTGTCCCTTATAGTCGTGAGGCACAAGCTCCAAGCCAGTCAGCCATTTCACGTTCTTCATGCCGTAGATGCCGGGAACGATCACCCGGGCGGGATACCCGTGATCGGGCGGCACGGGCACGCCGTTCATTTTCACCGCGAGCAAGACGTCTTCCTCAAGGGCCCGGGCGAGGGGAAAGCTGTCGGAATAGCCGTCCGCGCCGCGAAGAACCAGGTCAAACGCCTTGGGGTCGAATCCGGCTTCCTCCAGCAGGTGATTCAGCTTCACGCCCTCCCACTCCGCCGTGCCGATGGAATAGCCGCCGACCGTATTGCCGATACATTCCAGCGTGGCGATCATTGTCGTCTGCGGGCGTTTCAACAGATCCGCGAAAGACCACGAGGCCGGACGCTTGACCATGCCGCCGATGCGTAATGACCATTGTTCCAGGTCGATCTCCGGCGTTAGGTCGTACGAGGTCACGTAAAAATCGTCATTGGAAGTAATGGCCGGCGTTTCGCGGCCCTTGCCGAGAAACAAGCCGAACAACTGGGCCTGAACGAGCGAAGCGGGATGCAAGACGGCCAGCCCCAACGAGGCCAACAGACTTTTCCCGAACGTTCTTCTGGAAATGAGGGACACGTACGTCTCGCTTTCTGTCTACAGTATAGTTCTTCTACCGGCAGATATGAATCGTCTGCGCGTTGAAAAATGGACTGACGGGATACAGCTTGACGCGATTAACTAAGTTGTATAGACTAAGTTCAGTAGGTGGTGTCATGCGTACCGTCAACATGCACGAAGCCAAGACTCATCTTTCCCGTCTCGTCGAAGCCGCGGCCAAGGGCGAACCGTTTATTATTGCGCGTGCCGGCAAGCCCGTCGTCAAAGTCGTTGCCGTGGAAGCGCCGGGTGCCGGTTCCGCTCGGCGGGTCGGCTTCATGGCCGGGAGAATTTCCGTGCCCGAGGATTTCGACCGCATGGGTTCCGAAAAGATCGGAATCCTGTTCGAGGGTGACGGTTGAATCTCCTTCTCGACACGCAGGTTTTGCTTTGGGCGGCTGGTGCATCGCGTCGGTTGCCGGACGATGCGCGTGCGCTGCTCGAAAACCCGGAGAACGAGTTGGTCTTCAGTGCCGCGTCGCTTTGGGAGGTTGCCATCAAGAATGGGCTGGGGCGAAAGGAGTTCAGTGCTGACCCGCGACTGCTACGCCGAGGGTTACTGGAGAACGGTTATGTGGAATTACCCGTGACCGGTACTCATGCCGTGGCGGTGGACCTGCTTCCACCAATACACAAGGACCCGTTCGATCGCATCCTGGTGGCACAGGCCCAGATCGAAGGGCTCACGCTTCTGACGGCGGACGAAGTCGTCACGCGCTACCCAGGGCCGATCCGGGCGCTGTAACCGCTCATCTTGTTTCCCTCGCCGTCATGCTAGAGGAATCCTCTTCCTGATCACAGCTACTCTGATTGTCGTGCTGGTTCCGGTTCACCTGTTCCGGAGTGTGCGCTCCCGTCCCGTGATCAATGGTCGTTGGATGAAAACTGATGAACGATCATGCCGTATTATTGACTTTATGTTGAAAACTGGTTATATGTCTAGTCAGAATTCACGGTAAAATATTTGGAGGATTTATGAGCAAAACGTGGCAGGTACAGGAGGCGAAGGCACGATTTAGTGAACTTCTTGAGACCAGCCTTGCTGAGGGGCCTCAAATCGTGACGAAACGGGGCGTAGAGGCGGCGGTATTGGTTCCGATCAACCAATGGCGACGTTTGGAGCAAATGGCAAAACCCACGTTGAAACAACTGCTACTCGCGTCCGAACCGCAAGCCGACATCCCGGTACCACCCCGCACCAGACAACCCCATCGGCCGGTGACGGGTTTCGATTGAACAGATGTATCTCCTCGACACCAATGTCATCTCGGAAACGCGTCGCCCTCGTCCCGATCGTGGTGTCCTGAACTGGCTCACCGGTGTACCCGACGAAGAACTGCACGTCTCCGCGGTCACGATTGGGGAACTCCAGGCAGGTATCGAGATCACCCGTGAGCAGGACTCCGCCAAGGCGGCAGAACTGGAAGTTTGGCTCGGCAAGATCCTCACTTCCTACAACGTCTTGTCGGCGGATACGGCTGTTTTTCGGGTTTGGGCCCGGCTCAAGCATCGGCAGTCACACACCTTGATGGAAGATGCTTTGATCGCGGCCACAGCCTTGGTGCACAGACTCACGGTCGTGACCCGCAACACCGGTGATTTTGCCCAACTCGGCGTGGAGACGCTGAACCCGTTCGAGACATGAATCACGAATTGGAAATGACGAAAAATCACCCGCACGAAGACCCCACCGGCCAGCGAGGAACAAGTCTAAAGTAAGCCCCTGAGAAACTGACGTGCCCGGCCAATTATTCACCCACTATTTCCTCACCGACGGCATCAAGGCCACGGCCGAATGGAAGGCTTCTCTCGCCCAACCGGAGGCGTTTGCCGCGTTCAGGGACGGCGTCCGTCAGAAGTACGAGGCTCTGAGCCGTGCCGCGGCCCCAAACGAAGCCGTCACCGAGCAGGATTTGATCCGTCCCGTCCTGCATTTGCTCGGATGGACCGATTATCTGCCTCAGCAAGGCGCAGCTCGTAACGAAGACGTTCCCGATCACCTGCTCTTCTCAGATGCAAAGGCCAAACATCGGGCTGTTGCAAAGAGGAAGCCCGGCGACCGTTACCGGGACGCTTTAGTGGTGGAAGAGAGCAAGCGCTTCGGCCTTGCGTTGGATGCCCGTGACGAGAACGACAAGACCGTGTTCGGCACGCCGCACGGGCAGATACTCAGGTATCTCTCGACGGCCGAAATCGCTTCGGAGAGCCGCATTCGCTGGGGCATCCTGACCAATGGCGACGTGTGGCGTCTCTATGACCACCGTGCCCGGCCTCGTGCCAGCGGCTACTTTGAAGCCGATTTGGCTGAACTGCTCGAACCCGGCAACGAAGACGGCCTCCGGGTTTTCCATCTGTTGTTTCGCCGTGACTCTTTCATCCTTCAAGAAGGTGCCACGACCACGTTCCTGGAAGCCGCCTTGGCAGAGGGCCGTCGGTATGAGGAGCGGGTCGCACAGGATCTTTCCGGCGTGGTGTTTGAGCGCGTCTTTCCCAGCTTGGTGCAGGTGATTGCTGATACCACGAACAAGAGTCTCGCAAAAATCCGTGAGGCCGCCCTGATTTTCCTGTATCGACTGCTCTTCGTGCTGTACGCCGAAGACAGGGGACTCCTGCCGGTCAACGATACACGGTACGACGACTACGGCCTGCGAAAGCGCGTGCGGGACGACGTTGCGCGCCGAATGGCCGACAACGACACCTTCTCGTCCCACGCCACCAGCTACTACGACCACTTGATGTCGCTCTTCAAGCTCATCGACAAGAGCGATCCATCCATCGGCCTGCCGCCATACAACGGAGGGCTGTTCGCGCCGGAAGCCGCGGCGTTGCTGGAAGAAGCCCGGCTACCTGACAAACCGATCGCACGCATCATCTATGACCTGAGCCACACCGGGGACTCGCAAGACAATCGAAACTTCGTCAATTACCGCGATATGTCCGTGCAACAACTCGGCTCGATCTACGAGCGACTCCTCGAACGCGAGCCGGTCCTCGACGATCACGGCAAAATTACAATCCGGCCCAACCCTGTACGCCCGCAAGGACAGCGGCAGCTTCTTCACGCCACAGGAACTTGTTGATCTGATCGTCGAACGGACGTTGAAGCCGCTGGCCGAAGAGCGTCTCAAGGCGTTTGAAGACAAAGCCGCCGAACTCAAGAGCCAACGCCGGCCAAAGGCCGAGCGGAAAGCCGAATTGCTCAAGCTGGACCCGGCCGAAGCGGTCCTGAACCTGAAGGTCCTGGACCCGGCCATGGGAAGCGGCCATTTCCTGGTCACGGCCGTGGATTTCTTGTCCGACTACGTCGCCGAACTCATCGAGTACGTTCCGGCCGTACCGCAGTGGCGCGACGCCGAGTATGTTTCGCCACTGGTGGAGCGTGTGGCCACGATTCGCAAAGAGATCCTTGAGCGAGCCCAAGAAGCCAAATGGGTCATGGACGAAGCCCAGCTTACGGACCAGGCCATCATCCGTCGCATGGTGCTCAAGCGCTGCATCTACGGAGTCGACAAGAACACCTTGACCGTCGAACTGGCGAAGGTTTCACTGTGGCTCCATAGCTTTACCGTGGGTGCGCCGTTGTCTTTCCTCGACCACCACCTGCGCTACGGCGACTCGCTCGTCGGGTTGCGCGTGTCCGAGGCCACCGAAGACTTACGCAGAATGGCTCACCTGTTTCTCAGCAGCGCCATAGCCGGAGCGGAAGCCGCCACGGAAGGCATGCAGCGCATCGAGGAAATGTCGGACGCCGACGTGGCCGAAGTGCGGGAGTCGGCTGCGCTGTTTCACGGAGTGGAGAAGAAGACCTCGGAACTCCGCGGGCTGTTGGATGCCCTCTGCGGCTTGCGCTGGTTCACCGCGGGCATGAAGCAGAAAGATCGCGCTGAATTTGAGAGACCGCTGGTCCGGATGCTCGCCCTGCAACCTGCGGACGCCTACAAGCTACTGGCCCGAGGCCCGGAGCACGAAGGCGACGTTTCCCCCGATTGCGATGCCATCGCCTGGTCGGAGTTTGTCGAATTGTGGCGGAAAACTGTGTCCGTAGCTGACCGGGAGGGTTTTCTGCACTGGGAAGTGGCCTTCCCGGGGGTGTGGCAGGATTGGCAAAGCACCAGTCCTGAAGGCGGGTTTGACGCCGTGATCGGCAACCCGCCATGGGACCGCATCAAACTGCAAGAGGTGGAATGGTTTGCAACCCGCGACCCCGAACTTGCTCTCGCTCCGACGGCGGCAGCGCGAGGAAAAGGCATTCAACAGCTACGCAAACAGGGATCGTCTCTTGCAACCGAGTTCGACGACGCCAAGAAGCGCGCAGACAGACTCGGTGAGGTCATTCGCGCTTCCGGCCACTACCCTTTGCTCAGTGGCGGCGACATCAACCTCTACTCGCTATTTGTCGAGCGGGCCATGAATCTGATCAAGCCCGACGGCTTTGTGGGCTTGCTGACTCCGTCGGGCATCTACTCCGACAAGACTGCCGCCCGCTTCTTCCAGTCCGTTTCCACGAATGGACGGGTAGGTGGCCTGTTCGACTTTGAGAACCGTCGCCTTGGAACAGATCTGCCGCCGTTCTTCCCTGATGTGGATTCCCGTTTCAAATTCTGCGCCCTCATCTTTGGCGGGGCAGAACGACGGTTCGATGAGACCAAGTGCGCCTTCTTTCTGCACGACACACAAGAGATTCATGACGAGGATCGCTATTTTCCCTTGTTGCCGAGTGACTTCGCCCGCGTCAACCCCAATACTGGCACCGCGCCCCTTTTCCGCACCCGACGGGACGCCGAGATCACCCGCCGTATCTATAAACGGCATCCGGTGTTGGTAGATCGCTCAGGGAGTGAGGAACGTAAGATCTGGCCGGTGAAGTACACGACGATGTTTCATATGACCAACGACTCTCACTTATTCCGAACTGCGGCGCAACTCAATGCGGAAGGTTTCTACCCCGTCGAAGGCAATCGGTGGAAGAAGGGCAAGGAACTGTACTTGCCGCTGTACGAAGGCAAGATGGTACAGGCGTTCGATCATCGAGCCGCCAGTGTGGTAGTCAATCCGGAGAACCTGAATAGGCCCGCACAGCCGCGAGAAACTACTGACGAAGAACATGCCGCCCCGAATTGGCTGCCGGAACATCAATATTGGGTGCCGGCATCTGAATGTGGCTGGACTTCGGGGTCGAATTGGATCTTGGGATTCAAGGAAATCACAGCGCCCACAAATGCGAGAACATTTATCGCTGCCCTTTTCCCTGCTGTCGGATTCGGGAACAAGGTGCCGATTCTCAAGCCGGAAACAGCAGACCGTAACGAGTGGTTGCTGGTCGCGAATCTCAACGCGATGTCTTTCGACTTCGTGACGAGGCAGAAAGTACAAGGCCAGACTCTGAACCTGTTCATCGTTGAGCAACTCGCTGTCATCGCACCCGCCGACTACGACCGCAAATTCGGTTCGACGACTGCCCGCGACCTCATCCGCGACCATGTTCTCCGCCTCACTTACACAGCCCACGATATGGCTCCCTTCGCCCGGGACTTGGGTTACGACGGCCCGCCCTTCGTCTGGGACGAAGAGGAACGCCGCCACCTGCGCGCCCGCCTCGACGCGCTCTACTTCCACCTCTACGGCCTCACCAAGGAAGACGCGGAGTACGTGCTGGACACCTTCCCCATCGTCCGCCGGGAAGACGAAGCCGCCTTCGGCCGCTACCGCACCCGCGACCTCATCCTAGCCTACATGAACGCCCTCTCCGCCGGCGACACGGAAACATGGGTAGCGATTTAGACTGTCATCGACCGGTGTTAGAGGGAAGATGACGCGGAAGTTTCTCTGGGGTAAGATGTAAGTGCCCGTTTTCAAGATGTTGTTAACATGGAGGCTTTGATATGGCCGAATCTCAGACAGGCAATACCACACAAGACAAAGACAAACGTTTCCTGTCGGATGACAAAGGAAACCCGTCATCTATGCGACTCATGTCCATGTTGGCGTTAATTGTTGCTGCTGTTTTAGCGTTCGTGGAAGTAATGGGATGGGGCTCAAACGGGAGCAAGACTGAACTCGTCTTATATTTCTTGGTGGCAGCCTTCGCGCCAAAGGCCGTCCAGAAATTTGCTGAGAAATGAGATCGACCCTTTTTCCGCACTGCTAATAAATCCATGATGGTCAAGCTTCAAGCCGGATAACTCCTAGTCGTCTTTAACTGTGAAATAAGCTAGTACTTCAAGAACGAGATCCAGGCCACCATTGATCGCGTGTGGGAAGTTTGTAACCTAAGATGAACAGGAATATTTTTCGAATTCTAGGATGACAGATTCCGGTGGCTCTTGAGGTCCTACTCTATGCGGTGTTTGCTATAGCATGAGACATATTCCTATATCCTTGTACATTGATACGGAGGTATTCGTGAGTCAGAGTCTGCGTCTGGACACAAGGGACTTTAGGCTGTTGAAAGACACATTTGTTAAGGGCGGTCTGCGTTTGCTGGTACCGGCTGTGATGGAACGCGAGCTTCTTCGGAAATATCAGGAGCAGGCGCAAGAATGTGCGAACGCGGTTGAGAAGACCGAAAATATGCACCCTCTTTCACGCTTGGGCATGTGGCCGCCACGGCCAAAGAACGAAGTCATTGAGGCATGTTTCAATCGACTTAAATCAGACTGGGAGGAGTTCAAATCACACTTCACAGTTGAGAATCTGCCACTTGTTGGGAATCTCGATCATGTAGTGGATTGGTATTTTTCGGTTAAACCACCATTCTCTTCCAAAAAGCTCAAGGAATTTCCCGACGCTTTTATTCTGAGTGCCTTGGATTTGTATCACAATGATCACAAGGCAAACATCGCTGTGGTGAGTAGGGATGGAGACTTCGGTACCGCGTGTAAGATTCGGCGGCACATCCAACATTTTGAAAGTCTCGAAAAGTATATCAAGGCTTTCGAGCCTGAACTTACAAAGGAGAAATATGTAATCGAAGAACCTGTCGATCCAACCCAACCGATTGTCACCGAGGATTTGACAGAACTCAAAGCCATTTTAAGAAGGGAAAGCGATGGTTACCCAGATTGAAATTGAACGGGTGATACGACTTTTGCAGAGCCGTGGGGAGAACTATCGCTATTTCTTCTTGAATGCAAAGGAACCAATGTGGATTCCGCATCTGCACTCTAACGGCTTTTTCGGCAATCCACCAGAAGTTGAACGAACGGAAGATGGAGGTTTCAAGATCCCCGATTGGCCGCCGATTTATTATCTTGAAAGAGTATTTGAAGCACCCACGGGTCGTGATGAAGTTCTTGGCGTATTGGACGAATTGCCTGAAACCACCAACCCTCGTGTGCTTGAAGGCATTGTGAACATCGTCTTGAAGTCAGATGACTCGAATAACCTAGTGCGTTTTTCCGAGAAGCTCCTGGCTTTTGTAGCCCATTATCAATGGGGTCATGAGAAAATAATACAATTGGTTAACAGGCTCTCTTTTGCGGATAGTCGTCTCGGCAGATTTTCGGAGGCATTTTTATTCAACGTGGTCGCGTTTCAGGCTGATCCACAAGCCGAAGAGAAACAGACCCGCCGCAAAGCCGAACCACAAGACTGGACGATTTTAACGAAAATTACTGACTTTCAAGAATATGAGAAGGCGCGGAAGAAATTAGATCAGGAGGTGCTGGAGCCGCAGTCTCACTTTAACGAGTGGGAGTATCAAGAGATTTTGGAAAAAGGAGTCCGACCTTTATCGCAGAGGGAGCCTTACCGAGTCGCACGCACATTGATCGATGCCACCGAGACCATGATACGTCTCTCATTCCATCAGGATGAGCTTGAAGAGGTAGGAAGCAAAGACTATTCAACCAGTTGGTGCAAGCGCGTTAACGAATCCAACAGACATTATCAGGACTCAAGGGAGGCTCTTGTTCTTGCACTCACGTTCGCGTGCAAAAAAGTCTATGAGAAAGCACCGGAGTCCGTGTCGGTGCTGGATCAGGCGTTGCGCAACCCGCGTTGGGATATTTTTACGCGCATCCGTCAGCATCTTTACGCGCTGCATTTGACCGAGCAAACCAAGCCTTGGATTCGCGAACTGATCCTCACTCATAGAGACTACGCTAAATGGCAGCACCACTTTGAATTTCAGCGCATGATTCGCCTGGCATGTGAAAAATTTGGCGCTGTTTTGCTGACCAGAGTCGAAAGGGAGCGCATTTTTGAGGCTATTCTTAGTGGGCCATCGGAACAGGATTTTCGAGAATTTGTAGGTGATCAGTTTACCGAAGAATCATTTGAAAAGCGGAAACACTATTTCCACCGGTCACAACTGAGCCCGTTTGGTCCGGTGCTCTTCGACCAATACGCCGACTATTTCCAAGAGTTGCTAGCAGAGGAAGAAAAGCCGGTTACGGATGATGACTATCCGCCATATAGGATGGAAGGAGTACGGTCTGGCGAAGAACGTAGTCCGAAGCCGGAACACGAATTGGTAAAAATGTCTGATGAGGCACTCCTTTCGTTCTTGAACGAGTGGAAAGACGTCCATTTCAAATCTGAGGAGTGGTGGGTGGACATCAATTTCAGAGGTCTTGCTCAAGCGTTTCAGTCGCTTTTCATGGAGGCTATCGTGCAAGACGAATCAAGGTTACGCTTCTGGATCGACAATCGGGCGCGGATTGAGCGCCCCATCTATGTGCAGGCGATGGTGTCTGCTATTCATGAGCGGGTAAAATCCAAGCAATTCGACAGGCTCGGCCAATGGTTCGAACTCTGCGAATGGGTTTTGTCGCATCCTGACCAGCCAATAGAAGAAGGCATCAACCGTACCGACGAATCTAAAGACCATCCAGACTGGGAGAGTTCCCGTCGAGCGGTTGGCGATTTCATTGAGATGTGTCTGGAAAAAGACATCAACGTTCCTATCTCGGCCCGCAGCCCTCTTGCGTCCTTGTTAGATAAGCTTTGCACTCAAGATGACAGGCGATTGGATCATGATGAGCCTGTTCTTCTTGGCCAGAACGACCAACTCACCGAAGCGATCAACAAGACACGAAGTCGGGCGCTGAAGGCTCTGATCGATTTCGGTTATTGGGTACGCCGCCAATTGAAGGACGAAGGAGTAGATACGCCTGAAGTTTTTGCTATTCTTGAAAAGCGAATAGGTTTGGGACGTAAGCGCCAATTGACTCTGCCGGAGTATGCTCTGCTCGGGCTTCACTACATCCGTATCTGGGGCCTGAATAACGAGTGGGCGGCCGAACGTAAAAGAGACTTTTTTCCGCAAGAGAACCTACGGGCATGGGTGGAAGCTTTTGGAAATTTCCTCAAATATACCCAGCCTTATAAGCCAACTTTTGACCTTCTCCAGGACGACATCGAGTTTGCGCTTGAAAATATTGATGACTTCAAGATAGACAGACATGGGCCAATTAACCTTACCGATACGCTCGGCGAACACTTATTTACTTATTATCTCTGGGGAGTTTATCCGCTTACAGGAAACGGCAGTTTGTTGGAGCGGTTTTACGAAAAGACCAAGAAAGATAAAAAGCGCTGGTCTCGCTTGTTTGATTTTGTGGGACGTGTCTTGGCAGAAAGCGGCGGACAACTGAAAGAAGGGCTTAAACAGAGAAGCGTTGAGTTTTTCAACTGGCGTTTTGAGAAAGACGAACCATCCGAACTTAAGAATTTTACGTATTGGCTGGAAGCGAAGTGTCTGGATGCCGAATGGCGCCTGACGGCGTATTCGCAAGTTCTTGATATAAGTGGACCGGAGAATATCGCAATATTCTCTCAAATGAATACGCTCCGAGGGATGCTTGAGGAGCATACGCCGCTGGTCGTCGAATGTTTTGCCAAGCTGACGGATGCCGTTGTGAAGAATAGAAGTACCTTTTACATTCAGCCGGATAAAGCAAAACCGATCCTCCGAGCCGGATTACAGAGTGATGATGCGACTGTGCAAGCAAATGCAGAGCGAGTTCGTGAGAACCTTCTTCGATGCGGGCGTTTTGATTTTTTGGACGAAGCAAACTGACCCCACCTGCTCATGAATTACGGTAACCACAAAGTGGAGTCTATACGAAAATCGGCCAGTAACAGGTCAAGAACGTGCTCAACCACTACGAGCAGTCAGAACGCCTCAGGCAGCACCATAAAGCCTTCGCGATAGCTCGCGTCGCGCAGTTGTCGATCGAATGCAACCAACCTCTGTCCCGTTGTGAGTCTCTGACACCACTGGATGGCTGCGGCAAGTTGCAAGGCGTCCGCTGTCCGTAAGGTATGCACGGTGAGTAATCGTTCGGCTGTGCTGCGTAACGCCTCGCTCGGTTGCATTTCCGTCCAGGTTTGCATCAGGGTCTGCAACACGTGGCGGGCGGCCCGTTCATCCGTGGGTGTCAAACTACCTTCCCGCACTTGTCGCATCAGGGCTGAGATGCACTCGGTGCGCGTGCCCCACCACACGACCACAGACGGGTCCCCGACGAGGATCTCTCGCACGGTGCCCGAGTTGGGCTCCTGCACACAGAGCGGCACAATGGCTGACGTATTCCAGAATTTCACCGGCCTTCTTCCCGCTCACTTAAGACCGCCGAACGCACGGTTCCTCGCGGGTCTGCCGGACGAGGCAGGTCCCAAAAATCCGCCGGCAGGGGCTTCTCCCCACGCTTGAGCAGGCCCCTTTTTTCCATGTCCTGCAAGTGCTCAGACAGGAAAACGGGATTCGCCATGGGCAGCAAGCGCGCAATGGGTCGGCCATGCTCGGTTATCAAGACTTCTTCGCCCGTCTTGACTTGGCGCAGGTAAGCACTTAACGACATCTTGAGTTGTGAGACGGTGGTGGTCTTCATGGAATGACCTCTCTAGACAATACTTTCAGACCATTGTAGTCACTAACTGTCTGTCAAGCAAATGGCCACAAATAGGCTTCGCAACTTTACGGCACTCCGTCGCATGTTTCTTTCGGCTGATAAAGTCGGAGAGTTTGTTGTGTTCAACATTGCCGGGAACAAGTACCGCCTGATTGCGTCCCTTCATTTCAATCGAGGAAAGGTGTACATTCGTCACGTACTGACTCACCAAGCGTATGATCGTGGAGGATGGATGACATGAGTGCGATAAGCCCAGAGATTCAGCGTTCCTGGACCCAGGTGAGCGAATTGTTCAGGATTCAAAACGAACAGGACTATGATCGGGCGGTGGAACGTCTCAATACACTCCTTGACGAGGTGGGCACCGATGAGCGGCATCCGCTTTATTCTCTGCTTGATACACTTGGCACCGTGCTTCACGCTTGGGAAGAACAACGCCATGCTATGCCTGAAGGCGGGGGAGCGGATGTGCTGCGATTCCTCATGGAGGAGCACAATCTGAGCCAGTCGGACTTGCCGGAGGTCGGGTCCCAAGGGGTCGTTTCGGAAATTCTGAACGGCAAGCGGGAACTGAACGTCAGGCAGATTCGTGCTTTGTCAAAACGCTTCGGTGTCTTCCCCTCGGTATTCGTGTAAGTTCAACCGACGGAAAAGTGCGGGGGCGAGGTGAGTCATCCCATCTATCGCGTGGCGTTTTTTGAAAGACGGGCACCCTACACCCTTCGCGTGTGCTTCGACGATGAGACGGAACAGGTGATTGATTTCCAAACCATCTTGGAGGGCGAGGTGTTCGGTCCGCTCCGGGATGAATCCTTATTCAGCCAAGTTCGGATTGACCCCGAAGTCCACACGTTGGTCTGGCCAAACGGGGCTGATTTCGATCCGGCGACCTTGCACGACTGGCCCGAACATCTCCCTGAACTTCAAAGACTGGCCAAACGCTGGTCGCTTGCGGAGACGAAGAATTAACCTGTTTTGATCTCAACGGGAAGAACAGGAATTTCACCGGCCTTCTTCCCGTTCACTCAAGACCGTCGAACGCACGGCCCCTCGCGGACCTGCGGACTGCTACCGCACCCGCGACCTCATCCTCGGCCCGGAACGTGCCTCAAGCGGCCTGCGCGTGGCATCGAGGTAGCGGTACTTCACCTTCTGAATGCCCGCTTCAAATCGGTGGGAATATCTGTTTTTCAAGTCAAGCCCCCCGTGCCGCCTGAGCCACCCATCCGAATCCCGAATATGGTGGCCCCAAATCTTGACTATCGAACAATTTTGCTCGATAGTCAGAGCAGTGAAGGGTAGCGAATTTCTTAAACGAGTCATGAAATTGGCAAAGACTAAAGGCTTGCCGTTTGGGGTAAAGAAGGAACGTGGAAAAGGCAGTCACCTGACCGTTTATTATGCCGATCGATACACGATCCTGAGAAACCCAAAGGATGAATTGAAAACAGGCACGTACCACGCCATGCTGAAACAACTTGGCATTGACAAATCGGAGATCTGAGGCATGAAATTTACGTACCCTGTTATTCTCACCGAAGACCCGGATGATGGCGGATACGTCGTGACGTGCCGTGACGTGCCGGAAGCGATCACCCAAGGCGATACGATCGATAGCGCACTTGCAGAGGCTGTCGATGCATTGGATGAAGCCATTTGCGGCTGTATTAGTCATGGCAGAGACGTTCCTGAACCTTCGGCTAAACAAGCCGGAGAACGGCTGGTATCGGTGCCGGTGACGACCGCGCTGAAAGCCATTGCTTATACCAGATTCCGAAAATCCGGCCAAACCAAAGTGGCGATTGCCAAAACTATGGGCATCAAGGAAAGTGAAGTGCGCCGCATCCTCGATCCGCGGTGCGGTACCAAGGCCGATACCCTGGAGCGCTTTATCCGTTCGTTGGGTGGTGATGTGTTGGTCAGTGCGCGTTAAGCAGGTATGTCATGATTGAGAAAGATGAGATTCAATCCATTGCCCCTGTCGTCTCATTGCCGCCGGAGTAAGTGAGGAATTACGAATTGAGGGATTGAAAGAAAGGTTTGATCCCGGATGGATATTGAAGATGTTCTCAACACGAATACGTGTGCGGTGGGGAAATCGTTGCGAAGCAGACCGAGAAGCTGCTGCGTGGGGGCGTCAGTCTCGCTACGAAGACCGTCTCCGCAGAAGTCTGTCTGCGTTGTGGAGAGCGCCTGTACGCTCCCGATACGATTCGCCTGTTCGAGCAGATTCGTCAGAAGCTCAAGGCTCAGGACGTGGAAGAGTTTGAACCGTTGGGGAGAGCCTTCCATGTGCCGGGGTAGCCGCCGCGCTCCCCAATCGCAAACCTGACAACAAAGCAGACCAAATTGCCCAATGCAACGATAGAAATCGTTCATCAATCTCTATGGATGTTTATTTTAACTGTAGATTGCACGGTTTTGCCAAACTCTATTATCGGCTTGATGGCGTAAACCCGTGTTTTATTAACAAGCATCACTACTGTCCGGTTAACTGAACTGCTGCTCCACATAACTGCATGAATTTTTTCTCTTTTTTAGCAAATAGCAGTGGTGTCGACTTGAACGCGTCATGGCTTTGGGGGGATCGTTCGGGAAATCTTTCTTGGAGGATTCCCCATGTACACCGGCAAGACCCTGTTTGCTCAGTTAATTGACTTTCTGCCTTGGACGACCTTCACCCGCCTCGTCGCCCGCTATGGTGGCAATCATCGCGTCCGGACCCTGCCTTGCAGCGACCAGTTCCGCATCCTGGCGTTTGCGCAGTTGACCTACCGGGAAAGTCTGCGAGACATCGAGGCCTGTCTCGCGGCGCAAGCGGTCAAACGGTATCATATGGGCATTCGGGCGCCGGTCAAACGCGCGACCCTGGCCGATGCCAACGAACGCCGGGACTGGCGCATCTATGCCGAATTCGCTCAACGCCTGATTGCTCAGGTCCGTCCGTTATACGCCGACGAGGAACTGGGGCTGGACCTGGCCAACACGATTTATGCGTTGGATTCGACGACGGTCGACCTGTGCCTGTCGTTGTTTCCCTGGGCTCCCTTTCGCTCCACCAAGGCGGCGGTCAAGCTGCATACGCTGTTGGATTTGCGGGGGCCGCTTCCGAGTTTTCTCCACGTTTCCGATGGACAGTGGCACGATGTCAACGTGCTCAACCTCTTGAGTCCCGAACCGGCCGCCATTTACGTCATGGACCGTGCCTATCTGGATTTCGAAAGACTCCTGGCCCTCCATCAGGCCGGAGCGTTCTTTGTCACCCGCGCCAAAGCGAATACCACCCTGCGCCGACTCTATTCGGCGCCGAGCGACCGCACGCAGGGCATTCTCTGCGACCAGACGGTCGTGTTGTTGGGGTATTACACCCACAAGAAGTATCCGCTCCATCTGCGACGCGTGCGCTTCAAAGATCTCGACTCCCAGAAGACTCTGATCTTCTTGACCAACCTGTTTGGCCCAGCGCCGACCACGATCTGTTCGCTGTACAAAGCCCGCTGGCAGATCGAGTTGTTTTTCAAATGGGTCAAGCAGCATCTCCGCATCAAACAGTTTTACGGCACCTCCGAGAATGCTGTGAAGACCCAAATCTGGGTTGCCGTCTCGGTTTATGGCCTCGTAGCTCTCATCAAGAAGCGACTCCATCTGGATATCTCGCTCTACACGTTGCTCCAGATTCTCTCCGTGACCCTTTTCGAGAACCCCCCCTTAAACAAAGGCTTTTTCGATAGCAAGTACAGATCGGAGGAGGATATGCTTTCTAACCAATTGAATTTATTCCATAATTAACCGGACAGTAGTGAACAAGCATGTAAGATTAGAAAAGGAGATGAAGTAAGAAAGAGGAGTGGGAGCGATGAGTAAACAGAAAGTTTCAGATGACTATCTGGCAACGTTGGAAAAGGTCAAAGAACAGTATCGGGAGTATGTGGAAGTCAGCAAGATCAATGATCTGCCGATCTTCAGTGAAGAGCAACCGATAGAAAATTCACTGCCCAGCATCGAGAATCCGCTGACAATAAATACATTTCGTATAAAGGGGAGCAGGAGGTGGAATCGCTGGGGACCGAGTTCGAAAAGCAGGAAGCCGGAGTAGCCGATTTGATGGAATTTTACGAAAAGGTCGAAGAGATTTACGTCCGGGCATCCGTCTCGGTTTCTGAAAGCGAGGTCGTCTACTCCTCAGATTCAACAAACATGACTGGCTTGAGTTCCGACAAGAAGGAAGGGGATAGCTGGATATGACAACCCGTGAACCTGAATGTGGCGCCTTGAAACGACGTGGTGCGGAATACGTTGGGCAATGGTTATCAGGGAAGTCGGAACAAGAAGAGTTGGAGTTTTGGCGCAAGCGTACGGAACGTTTGCGTTCTCTGCAAAATAATATCGAGAAAGTAGCCCTGCGGAATTCCTTGTTGAAAGATAAGAAGTCATGATGACCAAACAGTTGACGGCAATCATTGAACGCGAAGGCGATGGTTATGTCGCCCTCTGTCCTGAGTTGGACATTGCGAGTCAGGGGACAACCTTGGCTGAATCTCGGGAAAATTTGAAGGAGGCATTGGAGTTGTTTTTCGAGACGGCTTCAAACATCGAAATTCAGCAGCGGCTGCCCGAGGACAAGTGACATAATGCTTTTCCCTACAGGGGGGGGTAAGCCATGAAGCTGAATTATCATCCGGAGACGGATTCACTGTATATCGATTTATCAGGGCGCCCCAGTTCGGAAAGTAAGGAAATTTCCGAAGGGATCGTTCTTGACTGCGATCTGGATGGCCGGTTGGTCGGGATTGATATCGACAACGCGAGCAACAAGGTTGAACTGAACAAACTCATCCTTAATCAATTGCCGGGTACAGTGGAAAGCATTTCCCCGCACGCTTGAGAACTTCCCACTCACTTAAGACCCTCAAAGATGCGTATGGGCATTACCTATTCGGCATACGACGCCAAGGCGCGGTTTTCTGAGGTTCTCCGGCAGGTACGTGAGGGGAAGACGGTCACGGTTTCCTATCGGGGCAAGCTCGTGGCCGAGATTCGCGCGATCCGGGATTCGTCTGCGACGATCGAAGCGCGACTCGATGACTTGGAACGGCAAGGGATTGTGGTATGCTCGGGCGAGCCCAGGAAGCCCATGGAAGCCGTGGGACGTCGGCCAGGCAGCCTTCAAGCAGTTTCTCGCAGAACGTGTGCACGTCCCCCTCGTTCAGTGGCGGCTCTTTAGTTCTTCCATATCAATACCGTGAATGAGTGCCATTTTTACTATAAATTCACGAATTTTTACTGCAATTACGTGAATTTGTTGCATGGGTTCAGAAGTGGTTCGTGGATGTGGAGCGAGACGATGCATGAAGATGATTCGCCATTGTCCACTGGTTATGGTCCATTTGTGATGCATTGCGATGAATATGAAATATTGTATATTGATGACGACAAATGTATAATTTTTAAAAACTTTAAAATATTTAAAATATTTTAAATACTTTGAAATAATTATTATTTGTTCAATATATTAAAGTTTATAAGAATGTTGTACTATTGAAACGAGAGGCAACATGGCTAAGAAAGTCAGCACGATCCAGTTGAGGAAAGATCTGACAGCGCTGCTGGGCGAGGTGGTTGATCAGGGCCGGCAGGTGATCATCGAGAAGCGGGGAAAGCCCCTGGCTGCGTTGGTTAGCGTCGATGCGCTGGAATTGCTGAAACAGCAGCAGACGACTTCTGCTGATCCTCAGGGTGCTTTGGCTTTGGCAGGCGCTTGGGGCGAATTGAAAGAGCGGGAAATGGACGCCGTGCTTGCTGACGTCAACGCCAAACGGGGTGGAGCCGCGTGCCGGGAGGGGAAGGGCTGATGTACCTGCTGGATACGGATATCCTGGCTAACCTGATGGGGCGCTGTCCTTCCACGGCGTTGATCGCGAAACTGGCGTCGGTGCCGCCTGAGCAGCAGTGTACTTCCAGCATCACGCTCGAGGAGTTGATCGTCGGCGCGGGCCGGTTCGGCCGGCGGTCGGCGGCGTTGTTGAGCCAGATCGACGTGCGGTTCATCCCCAATTTGCAGATCCTGCCGTTCGATGCCGCGGCGGCGAGGCGGTACGGGGAATTGCGCGCGTCGTTGGCGCGGAAGGGATCGCCGGTGAGTGAGACGGCGTTACGGATCGCCGCGGTCGCGCTGGTCCGGGACCTCACGCTGGTTTCCGGAAATCCCCAGTACTTCAAGCGGGTGCCCGGCCTCTCCGTGGAGAATTGGTTGTAAGGCCTTCGTGTTGACGGGGCGGCCCTCTTAACCCTCTCCCGGGGGGAGAGGGAGAAAACTCGCACAAACCGGGGCTCTGAGTTTACGGCTCGTAGGTTTGGAGTTCCACGATGGGTTTGATGGCCACGTCGCCGAGCAATTCCACGCCGAAGCGCGTGCCTTCGCTCACTTCATTGGCGTAGAGCCGGCCTTTGGGCGCGTCGATGTCGATCTGCAAGTCCGTGGTGCCGTTGGGTTCGATGGTCACGGTGTATTCTTTGTTCACCATGGGATGCCAGACCTGGACCTTATAGGTTCCAGGGGGAATGCCGGTAATGGCATACGAGCCGTCTTTGGCACTGAGCGCGTAGTAGGGGTTTTTGACCGCGAACCCCCAGCTTTCCATGTACGCGTGGAATCCGCATTGCATCACGAACAGGTTGCGCTGTTTCCCCATTTTGATGGGTTGGGTCAGGACCTTGCCGGCTCGATTCTTGACCGTCTTGCCGGCCAGCAACTCCGCCTTGCGCAGTTTTTTGCTCATGGGCAGGGGCACGTTGAAGAGGACCCGGGCGCCGAACTTCGACGTTTCATAACCTTGAATGTCATGAAACACCGGGTCCAAGTTCACGACTTCTACGTCGTGCTTGTCCCGGACGATGGTGATATACGGCTCGAATTTGCAGTCGATCGCCTCAATGCGTGGCGGGACATAGTCGAAGGATTTTCCCTTGCGAAGTTCTTCGATATAGATGACGACGTTCTTGAATCCGCCGTCGGGGTCGATCACAAAGGGCTGCAGGAGACGCCAGCCCGTTCCGGTCGAGATGCGGCCGCAATACACGGCGTCCGGCAAGGTGACGAGGTTATAGCCCTTGGGTTTGGGGACTTTCCCGATCAACTTGACCATCCCCTTTAAGGTTCCGCCATCGGAGACGGGGACTTCTTCATAGCCCCAACTCGGGCCGGCGCAGAGTCCCACCGCCAACCCCAAGCCAAGGAGCAATCGCACCGGTTTCATAAAAAGCCCTCCTTCTGAGTCGTCATGATTCCGTTCGGAATAATCGCCTATTTTACCATTCATGAAATCAAGATGAAAGAACCGGGAGTGATGAGAACGGGAATCGGCGACGCCACGCCTCCACGGCGTGCCTTGACCGGCATGAGGGAAACCCACTAGACTAAAGGATGTCTGATTGATTGCACTATCCGAATCAGAGATCCCTAAAACAATGGTTCCGCGGAGCAAGAAAATGTGGATGAAAGTGAATCTCGTATGGGTTGTGGCGGGGTTGGGAGTCCTGTGGTGTGCACCGGTTTCCCTGGCGGAAGTCGCTCAGCCTGCGGCTCAACCGGCGTATGTCATTCCGGTTCAAATTCCCTATAACGCTCCGCCCGAGCCGGAATTCCCGGAAGTCCAGCAGGCCACCCCTGCGCCGGAGGTCCTGTCCGAGAAGGAACTGCAACGGGCGGAAGCCTTGTTGCCGCTCTTGGAAGGACGCCAGGAACTGTACGTGATCGGTGAGTTCGTCCATTTGGGGAAACCGGTCGTGCCCGTCCTGGTGAAAGCCCTCAAGATGCCCGGGAGCCGGCTTCGGTATAACGCGATTGAAACGCTGTCGATTATCAAGGACCCTCAGGCCGTACCGGATTTACTCAATGTGGCCAAGGATAGCGAGGAAGCCACACGGGTGCGGGCTCATGCCTTGCGCGTCGCCGTCCGGTTGGCGCCTTTGGAGGCGCTCCCGGCGCTGCAAACGTTGGCGAAGGATCCCGCGGACACCGTTCGGCGTGCCGTGGCGTTTGAGTCCCAGCACGTGAGACGTCCGGAAGCCGTGTCGCTCCTCATCGACTTGCTGGGTGATCCGGAAAAATACGTTTCCATTACCGCCCGCGATTCGCTTTGGCGGTTGACCCGGCGAGGGGGGCCGCCGCATGATTGGCAGGGGTCCACCCATGAACAACGGATCGAGTGGTCCAAGGAATGGAAGGCGTGGTGGGAGGAAGCCCTCAAGAACCGCGGAGCCGCGCCGGCGAAACCGCCATCCGGGCCCGTTTCCTGACGACGCGTCGTTCAGACTCTGCCGGAGAGGGGGGATCATCAAGGGAGTACGTCATGGCCACGTTACCGATTGCCAAAATAGGGAATCCCGTTTTACGGAAAATGGCTGAGCCGGTTGACCCGGCGATCATCCCCACGCGCGCCTACCAGCAATTTATCGACGATATGTTTGAAACGATGGATGCCCACGAAGGGATCGGGTTGGCGGCTCCTCAGGTCTCACGGTCCGAACAACTCGTCGTGATGCGCTGTGAGGGCCAGGATGCGTTT
The DNA here is from genome assembly GCA_965204965.1 of Nitrospirales bacterium. Taxonomy (GTDB): domain Bacteria; phylum Nitrospirota; class Nitrospiria; order Nitrospirales; family UBA8639; genus Bin75. Next base: position 568,950 of record OZ242026.1, read on the forward strand.
CCCGAGACGGTCCTGATCAATCCCCGGATCGTGTTCTACGGTCCGGTTCAAGTCGAAATGTGGGAAGGCTGTCTCAGCGTGGACGGGCTGCGCGGGAAGGTGACGCGGCCGTCCTCGATTCGGGTTGAGGCGTTGGATCGGGAAGGCCGTGCCGTGGATTTCGAGGCGACGGGGTTGTTTGGCGTGTGTATCCAGCATGAAATGGATCATCTGATCGGTAAACTCTTTGTGGACCGGATGACGGATCTCTCCACGCTGACGCAGTTGAAGGAATTCGACGCGTATTGGAAGCAAGAACCCGCAACCGTCATTTGACGATTTATTGCGCTATCGGGCGCATGGCGGCGTTGTGTCCTCGCTCAACTCTCGCCTATCTCTGTTGATAAGCCTCGGGTTTCGTTGCGGGACGCCTTGCCCTGCATCCCGCTATCACAATAAATCAGAGGTTCGTGAGGTGTCGTCCTCCCTGCCTTGTTCCCCCTCTGCTCCCTCATCTCCCTCGCCCCTTGTGGGAGAGGGCTGGGGTGAGGGGATTCCTGGGAGGACAGGCACAGGGACCTGTCCCTACGCTCACCTGATCTCCTCAACCGTCGGGAACTACGATCGTGGTTCCCGACGGCACATGGTGTAAAACACAGTGAACGTTCTCCTTCGTATTCTCGGGTATTTGCGGCCGCACCGCTCCCTGGCCCTGACAACCCTGTCCTTCGCCGCCCTGACCACGGCATTCGACCTGTTGCCGCCATGGCTGGTGAAGGTGATTATCGACGACGTGATCCAGGCGGACCAATTCTCCTTGTTACCGTGGGTGTTGGGCGGATTGGTGTCGGCTTACGCGTTCAAGAACGTCGCGAACTCCCTGCGTATCCGGTTCAACAACGTCCTGGAGCAACGGGTCGTGGTCCAACTCCGGCAACAGGTGTTTCACGCGCTTCAGCGGCTTTCGGTCGGGTTTTACGAGGATCGGTCGACCGGAGAAATCATGTCCCGCATCATGAACGATACCGAACACGTGGAGCGTATTTTCATCGATGGGTTGGAGGGTATGTTGACCGCGTTGTTGACGCTGATCGGGATCACCGTGATCCTCTTCGTGGTCAATTGGCAATTGGCGCTCCTGGCGCTGGTGCCCATTCCGATCTTGATGGTGTCCGCCGTGAAATTTTCCCGCCGGGTTCATGGGTATTACCACGAAATTCGACGGAACACGGCCGAATTGAGCGGCTATCTCCAGGATTCCCTGTCGGGCATTCGGGAGACCATGGCGTTCAATCGTCACGCGTTCGAACGGGAACGCTTCGACGCCAGAAATCGCGAGGTCAGCCAAAGCAATCTCAAGGCCATGTTCCTGTGGTCCGTGTATTCCCCGGCGATGATTTTTCTCGGGGCCATGGGCACGGTGCTGATCCTGTGGGTGGGGTCGGTGGAAGTCGCACGGGGAGACTTGAAAGTGGGCGAGCTCGTGATGTTCGTCTCGTATCTGGCCCTGTTCTACGTGCCGGTCAACCAAATTCATTCCGTCAACCACATGCTTCAGCATGCCCTGGCCTCGAGCGAACGCATCTTCGACGTGCTGGATGCCGAGCCCGACGTCCGGGACCGGCCCGGGGTGGTGGCACCCACCGCCAGGTTTCGCGGGAGCGTACAGTTCGAAGGCGTGGACTTTTCCTATAAACCGGAAGTGCAGGTGTTGCACGACGTGTCTTTCGACGTGGAGGCAGGGGAGCGTCTCGCCCTGGTAGGTCCGAGCGGCGCGGGCAAGAGCACGATCGTCAAACTCCTGATGCGGTTCTATGACGTGACGGGCGGCATGGTGGCGTTGGACGGCGTTGACGTGCGAAACATGCCGCTGGCGTTCCTGCGCTCGCAAGTCGGCCTGGTGCAACAGGAGCCGTTTCTCTTCAACGGGACCATTCGGGAAAACATCGTCTACGGCGATCTTTCGGCGACCGACGAGGCCATTGAACAGGTTGCCATCGCGGCTCGGGCCCATGAGTTCATCATGGACCTCCCGGACCGGTATGACACCCGGATCGGAGAACGGGGCGTGAAATTGTCCGTCGGCCAAAAGCAGCGCGTGGCGATCGCCCGGGTACTCTTGAAAAATCCCCCTGTCGTGATCTTCGACGAAGCCACGTCGAACATCGATACGGAGACCGAAGTCAAAATTCGCGAGGCGTTGGCCGTGCTCACCCGGGGTCGCACCACCATTTTCATCGCGCATCGTCTGACCACCCTTCAACAGGTTGACCGGATTCTCGTGCTCGAGCGGGGCCGGGTGGTCGAAGAGGGAACCCACGCTGAATTGTTGGACGACAAAGGGCTCTACGCCAATTTGTATGAAGCGCAGTTTCAGATTTGATCCGTCTACCTAGGCAATTTTCCCGCCTCTTTTTTTTCAGCGCACCATGCATCGCATATCACGGTGTCCATAATGTTATTGACAGACTACGTACTCTTATGATACAGGATAACAGAATTTTTATTCCAAATAGGATTTCATACATGGCATTTATATTATTATCTCTGCCGCAGTAGCGATAAAGCTGTCTGCGGTTTTTTTTAGGGCCTGTTAAGGGAACCCCGTGGTTTTTCTTGGTCCGAATTGAGGGAGGCACCAATGAGTGATCGTAAGTCGGGAACCGTCAAATGGTTTAACGATCGAAAGGGTTTCGGATTCATTCGAGTCGAAGGAGAGCAGGACGTCTTTGTGCATTACTCGGCTCTGCAGGGCGAGGGCTTTAAAACCCTGAAAGAGGGCGAACCCGTTGAATTTGATCTGGTGGAGGGAGCTAAAGGTCCCCAAGCGGCCAACGTGGTGAAAACAGCCGCAGCGCAGCAATCGGCCTGATCCCATCTTTTAAAGTTTAAAGAGTCAGTTTTCAGACAACGAAATGGAACCCAAAAGGGCGGTTGATCCTGCCCTTTTGGGTTTTTTGATGTTTTTCCCTAGGTATTGTTAGCTTGTTGACTGCCTTTTTCCGTGAGGTGTATAGTTCGAGCTTGAAACAATGGTAGAAGCGCGGAGTCGTTTTTGCCGGCAATGCTTATTCGTAAGTTTTAAGAGGAGGAACAACGCCATGGCAATTCGTTTAGGGGATGAAGCCCCCAATTTTACCGCTGAAACAACGGCAGGTACGATAAATTTTCATGAATGGCTCGGTGATGGATGGGGGATTTTGTTTTCCCATCCGAAAGATTTTACCCCGGTTTGTACCACGGAACTGGGGACCGTGGCGAAAATCACCGAGGAGTTTGCCAAGCGGAACGTCAAAGTCCTTGCGGTGAGTGTGGATCCATTAGACTCCCACAAAGGCTGGATCAACGACATCAATGAAACGCAGCAGTGTACGGTTCAGTATCCGATCATTGCGGACCCCGACCGGCAAGTCGCGAACCTGTACGACATGATTCATCCCAACGCGTTGGACAATATGACCGTACGCTCGGTTTTTGTGATCGGGCCCGATAAGAAAGTCAAATTGACCCTCACCTATCCGGCATCGACCGGAAGGAATTTTGATGAGATTCTTCGTGTAGTGGACTCGTTGCAACTGACGGCCAAGCATCAGGTGGCTACCCCTGCCAATTGGAAGGACGGGGAAGATTGTATCATTGTCCCTGCGGTGAAGGATGAGGAAATTCCCGCCAAGTTTCCCAAGGGCCACCGGGCGGTTAAGCCGTATCTTCGGTACACGCCACAGCCTAACAGATAAGGCCTTTGCGCAGGCCTCGTTCATTCCGGGAAAGAGCCGCCTCTGTAAAGGGGCGGCTCTTTTTTTTGCGAAGGGTTCCTGAGAGGCGAGGTCCCTCCGTTACGGCTGATAGGTTTCGAACCGGGAGACCGTGGTCTGAAATCCGACGCGGCATTCGCGGCAACGAAATTGAACGATATCGCGGTCCACGCTGACTTCCGTGACGTGGACGGCCTCCTGATGGTGGCTGGCACAGGTCTCCAACTTGGTGCTCGCGCCTTCTTCACTGCACTCCGCGTCCCCGATGATGCGCGTAATGGTTTCGACGGTCAGGCGATGCCGGGATTTGCAGTTCATACAAAAGATGCCGATGGTGTCGGGCAGGGTGAAGAGTTTGAAATTCAGCGAAAGAGGGTGAACGGAAAAGCACTGCTGCAAGAATGCGCCGGATTGAAAAACGTTACCCATAGGGTGTTACCTTTTGATGACGTTCCCTCGTTCGGGAGCCGGGCGTCGGGAACGGGATCGGGTCAGCCCGGAAAAAAACCGGTTGCCCGGATGCGATCTCGCTCCTGTCGCGACGCAGTCAGAGATCCGTGTCGGCGCAGGCTTCTCGCAACCACCGTTGGAGGATCTTGGTGGCGTCATCAAACGTGAGGATGTAGTGATAACAGCGAGGTCTGAGGCCGGGATTCAACGCGTTGTTGGAGCCGCCGCCAAGTCCCATCATGGCGGTGACGCCTTCGGTGGCCTTGAACACGCTCCGCCCCAGCTTGTCGACGCCCATCGGGTCCAGGTCATCCTGGGTGAGCGCATAACGGTAGACCCACGTCGATTGGCCTCTTAATATCGAGGTCTTTTTTTTCCACGGTTCTCCGAATTGTTCAACAACCTCTTGCTGTGTCGCTTTCCTTAGTGCATCTTTGAGATAGGACTCTCGCCCTGAGCTACAGGCTGCAAGGGACATGACCAGCAGGACTGAAAGAGGCCACAACAGCACCCGTGCCGATAAGAGAGGGACGTTGCGCGAAAACACAGTCATTATTCTTGAGAATGTCGTGAGGGCATTTTGTGCATAATAGTTCGGTAGAACGCATACACTTGGGCGCACAAGCCCGTGACGATGAGGGTCAGCGCGATGGGCAACCATACCGAATCCGGCTGATTCAGACCTTCGATCCCGAGCAGGAAACCAGCCGCGATCGCAATGATGCCGATGGCGCGTGCAATGATAATATGAGGTTGGGTCAGGAACGACACATTTGGTCTCCCATCATGATGCCCGGTATTCTGCCACAACGCGTCACCAGCGGCAACGAGCCGGGGAACACGCTTGGCCGGCCGGTTTGAAACGCATGCTGCCAATCTTTTAAAAAGGGGTAGTTTCGTAATGACACCCGTGGGCATGTCTGTCCCACAACAAGCGTTCCTGTCACCGTGAAGACCAGGGGGCTTTATGGCTGAACCGGATTGGGTCGACGTGGGAAGCGTCGATGAACTGCGCACGTCGTCTCTCCGGCAGGTCACCGTGCGAAAAACCAAAATTGCTCTTTCGTATCAGGATGACGAGTTCTGCGCCATTTCCAACGCGTGCAATCACGTCGGCGGACCGTTGGGAGAGGGCGCGTTGGACGGCGAATTTGTGGTATGCCCTTGGCACTACTGGAAATTTCACCGGAAGACGGGACAGGGAGAGCCTGGGTACGAGCAAGACCAAGTGCCTTCTTTTCAGGTCAAGGTGGAACAGAATCGAGTCTGGATTGATATGTCCTCGGCGACCAGGCGGCGGCAACAGCCTCATGCCCCTCATCCATTGGCTCGTCTCCCGGAAAGACAGGAAGGACCGATTCGCGTCGTGGGCATTTCCACGACCGTGATGGACGCCGCTCATCCCCGCTACAGCACCTCCGAAGCCTTGTTGAAACACGCGTTAGCGCATGTGCAAGACGCCCTTCAGGTCGAGACTCAATGCATTGCATTGCGAGATCTGCAGTTTCGGCCGTGTGAGGGGTTCTATTCGAAGTCCGCTCGTGCGTGCACGTGGCCGTGTTCGATCACGCAAATGGATCCTTCCGATCAACTCGATCGAGTCTATGAAGCCTTTGTGCATTGGGCCGACGTCATTCTCGTGGCCACGCCGATTCGGTGGGGCGCCGCGAGCAGCCTCTATTACAAGATGGTCGAACGGATGAATTGCATCCAGAACCAGGAGACTATTGCCAACAGACACTTACTCAAGAACAAAGTCGCCGCCTTCCTCATCACCGGCGGCCAGGACAACGTGCAGGGTGTGGCCGGTCAATTGTTGGGGTTCTTCGCGGAAGTCGGGTGTCAGTTTCCACAATTTCCTTTTATTGCCCATTCTCGCGGGTGGAGTGCGGAGGATATGGAAAACAACGTGCGGTACGTGCAACGGAGCAAGGCGTTGCGCGAGGGCGCCGAGGCTTTGGTCGGCCGGGCAGTTGACATGGCTACGTTGTTGGTCGCCGGGCACGTTCCCGAACGACGGCTTCCGCGTGGGGGCCGGAAAGCGCACGAGTTGGACGTCAAGGCGCAGAAGTGAATGTCTCAAGCATCAATGCAGGATGAGGCCATGGACGGGCACGGACGGCTCTTCGAAATCGGCGTGAGTTTTCGCTACGCGCAAGAGCACGAATGGGTGATGCAGGCGATTACGGGTTTCTTGTCGGCCTATTTCATGGAAGATCCCGGCTTTCGGCTGAAGCGGCATCTCCACGAATTGGAAACCGGCATGTACGTGTGGATCTGCGAAGCGCCGGGAGAGAAGTTCATGCGACGGTTGCTTAAACGCTTACAAGTCGATATCCCGCCGTTTGACCTGTACCGGCGCGATTCGGATTCCGACGGGCCCACGCGTCACGTCATTGATTTGCCTTCACTTCCAGCCGAACAAACAGAAGATTCCTGAATGCCGGCAACGGAACGCCCGTGAAAGTTCGTCGAGTCATGGTCCATCTTGTTCCTCTGGTTCTGTTTCTGTTGCTTTCCAGCGGGAACATCTCAAGCCTGCGGGCCCTGGAACAGGGCCCCCGTCTCCAATCTTCCAAACCGACGTTGTTGGACGGTTTCGGCTTCTCCGTATCCGCTGCAGGGGACCGGGTCCTCGTCGGGGCACCTCATGCGAAAGGGGCCCGAGGGCAAACGGGAACTGCGTTCCTGTTCGAGCGTGAGTCCGGGACGTTACTGCGACAGTTCGCTCCTCTTTCGCCGATGGGTGATGATTTGTTCGGTCTGTCCGTGAGCCTCACGCCGGACTACGTGATCGTGGGCGCCCCCAGGGGAAAAGGGACGTTACGCCGGTCTGTGGGATCGGTGACGGTCTTCGGCCGTAACACGGGAGAAGTACGGCAGATCATTGTCAGCCCCAATCCATCGGCAGCGGCGTTTGGGCATGCCGTGGCGACCCAGGAGGGTCTGGTGGCCGTTGGCGACCCGGGAGCCAGCACCGCCACGGAGTTCGAGGTGGGGGAAGTCTATCTGGTGGACGCGACCAGCGGAGAAGTTCAAGCGACCTTTGTCTCTCCGCAGGTGGAAAACCGGAACGCTGACGGGTTCGGCCATGCGGTGACGTTCCTGGGCTCCGCGCTGGCGGTGAGCGCCCCGCTCGGCGGCACGGATCCGGTTGATCATGGGCAGGTGTTTTTGTTCGATTGGGAAACCGGGCGGTTGCAACGTATCCTGGTCTCGCCTGAACCGCAGACGAATGAGTATTTCGGATGGGCGTTGGCGAGTGACGCCGAGTTGTTGGTGGTTGGTGCGTTGGGACGAGGGACCGCGCAACCGGGGGCCGGAGCGGTGTATCTCTATACGAAAACCGGCGAATTCCTGCGAAGGTTGGAAGCTCCGGAACCGAGAAAAGACGATCACTTCGGAGAAGCCGTGGCCCTGCTCCCCGAGTCCGTCATTGTCGGCGCGCCCGGACATGATGCCGCCGGCACCGATGCCGGGGCCATTTTCGTCTTCGACCGCAGAACCGGAGCGCTGCAATCCATGATTGCCAACCCGTCGGACACCACCGGCGTCGCCGATCTCTTCGGGCTCTCTTTGAGCGGTGCAGGACGTGATTTGGTTGTGGGCTCGCCCTATGGAGATCTTGAGGCGATGCCCGACGCCGGGGTGGTTTATCAGTTTCGGCTGCCCGTGACTCAAGAGGAGCGATAGCGCATTTTGAGAGGGTGAGGCACGTACAGGCTTCAGGGCCTGCCGTCATCCGATCCTGCGATAGACAGCGCCGGGCTTCTTCGCTATGATCAGAAACATGTCCTTTTCATTACAAGCGTGGCGGAAAGCGCGACAATACTCCATCGTCAAGTTGGCTGCCGAGTCCGGTGTCGAAGGTTCCATCATCGAAGCGATCGAAGGCGGAGAAACAGATCCCGCCGTCTCGACGGTGGAAGCATTGGCGAAGGCTCTCGCGATTCCTCCCTCCTGGTTGTACAGTTCCCCTCAGGCTCTTGATTTGTTGTGGGGAGATCCCGACGAAAAAGACTCCCTCAATCCCAACCTTGATTCTCCTGATCCCGTGACCGAACGGATTCTCCACGGGAGTCAAGCCGAACGGGATTTATACGTGCTCCTCACGGCCCTGCTGCGTCATGGCGAACCCAAACTCCTCCGTGCCGCCGAAGTCAATCTTCGCAGTCTGCTCAAGCAGGCCAAGACGGCGACGGTCCCCTGGCAGAATCGGCCCTCCGGCCATTTTGAACCGCCAAGTGACTGAATGAAGTCAAGGTCCGTGCTGCAGGTTCATTCCTGTTTCTTGCAATAGTCGTTTCCTTTTCAATAGGATACAGGGTTACGGTTTTTTGCGTTCTCTCATCCTGCGCGAGAACGAAGTCATTATTCATTCCCGAAGACGTGAAAGAGGAATACGAGATGCCCAAAAAGAGTGGCCTCCGGAATATGAAACCGATTGTGGGTGGGAGAAAAGAACCAACCAACTTTGAAGGGATGAGAGAACCCTTGCTCGCGGAGAAAGGTTCTTCGCAAGAGTTTTCCACGTTGTTCGCCACGTTGGATGAGGAGACCGTTGAGCAGACAGCCGTCTTTCAGAATGAAAGCCTCGACTCCCAAATGAAGACGGAGCCCGTGACCCCGGCCGATGAACAAGGAGAAGCGTTGCCGGAAGCCGAGAAGGAAATCGACCTGACTCCCGGTACGGTCAGCAGGATAGATGATCCCGTGCATTTATATCTCAACGAGATGGCCGGTGTCTCTCTTCTCTCAAGGGAAGGGGAGATCGAGTTAGCGAAGAAGATCGAAGAGGGGAAAGAGGAAATGACGCGGGCGATTGCGGGGATGCCCATGACCCTGCAGACCCTGGAGACGTGGCGGGGCCGGCTCAAGAAACGGGACGTGAGCGTGGGGGACATCGTGCTGGTGCATGACCCCGGCGACGAAGACCTGGAGGAAGCCGACGTGGCCGAGGCCCAGGAAGAAGAAGAATTACGGCAGCAGGCCCTGGCGGACTTGGACCAGGTGCGGCGGTTGGGCAAGACCCTGCTGCGGCTGTATGAGCGGCGGCGGACCGCCCCGGCCGTCCAGCAGGCCCGGTGGAGCACGAAAGTAAGGGGCGTGCAGGAACAATTGGGGGGCCGGGTGGACGGGCTGCACCTGCAACCGGCCGTACGGGACGCGTTCGTGAGCCAGATCAAAGAGGCGGGTCGCACCGTGCGGCAGGCCGAACGGATTCTCCGGGAGTGCTGCCAGCGGCTGGGGCAGCCGCCCGAGGACGGCCTCAAACTCCTGCGGCGGTTGAGCCGGGCCGGGGCCGAGACCGCCCCCCTCCGGCGGCAGGCGGGCCTCAGTGAGGCCGCGCTACGGCAAGTCCTCGCCCGGAGCCAGGAAGCCCGGGCCACCCTCAAAGAGGTGGAGCGGACTGCCACCTTGTTGCCGACCGCGGAATTCAAAAGCGCCTTGGTGGGGTTGGAATGGGCGGAAGAAAAGATGAAACGGGGGAAAGCGGAGCTGATTGAAGCCAATTTGCGGTTGGTGGTGAGTATCGCCAAGAAATACACCAACCGGGGGCTCCAGTTTCTGGACCTGATCCAGGAAGGGAACATCGGGCTGATGAAGGCGGTGGACAAGTTTGAATACCAGCGAGGGTACAAATTCAGCACGTATGCCACGTGGTGGATCCGGCAAGCGATCACGCGGGCGATCGCGGACCAGGCCCGGACCATCCGGATCCCGGTGCACATGATCGAAACCATCAACAAACTGGTGCGGACGTCGCGGCACCTGGTGCAGCAATTGGGGCGGGAACCGACGCCGGAAGAGATCGGGGTGCGGATGGAGATGCCGTTGGAGAAAGTGCGGAAGATCCTGAAGATCGCCAAGGAACCGATCTCGTTGGAGACGCCGATCGGGGAAGAAGAAGACAGCCATTTGGGGGACTTTATTGAGGACAAGAAAGCGGTGTCGCCGTTGGAGGCGGCGGTGCGGTACGACCTGCAGCGGCACATTGGGAAATCCTTGGAATCCTTGACGGCGCGGGAGGAGAAGGTGTTGCGGAAACGGTTCGGGATCGGGGAGGCGACGGACCACACGTTGGAGGAAGTGGGGCAGGACTTCGAGGTGACGCGGGAGCGGATCCGGCAGATCGAAGCGAAGGCCTTGCGCAAACTCCGCCACCCGACCCGGAGCAAGAAACTGCGCAGTTTCGCCGAAGGCTTTTAACGCGTGACCGAACGTGGGCCCATAGCTCAGTTGGTCAGAGCGGCTGACTCATAATCAGTTGGTCCCAGGTTCAAGTCCTGGTGGGCCCACCAACTTTGCTATTTTCAGGATAGATACGGTAAAGTATTTCCTCATGAATCGTTCATTCCTTTCTCGCGCGCAGAGGCGTTTTTGAATTTACAACTTTCCCTCCTGGTTCAACTCCAGCAGCTTGACCTGAAGCTGCATGGTCTCGAAAAACAACAACAACAGATTCCCGAACGGCTTCACGCGGCGCAGTTGCCGGTTGACCAGGCGCGGAAACGCGCGGAAGCCCTGAAGGCCATGCTGGAGACCATTGCGGCGGAGCGGCGCAGCAGAGAAGATGACTTGAGCGCGCACGAGAGTCACGTCCAGAAAATGCGTGGGCGGTTGAACGAGTTGAAAACGAACAAAGAATATCAGGCCCATTTGTTTGAACTTGAACTGGCCAACAAGAAAAAGGATGGCCTGGAAGAACGGGTCCTCATGGCCATGGAGCGGGGGGAAGAGAAGCGGAAGGAATTGGACGAAGTCGAGAAACTGCTTCAGGAACTGACCCAGTCCCTGGAACGGGAAAAGGGTGAACTGGAGGTTTTATCGGCGAAACTGGCAGATGAGGTCGCGCAGATCGAGCGAGAAAAGCAAGGCCTGATCGCCTCGCTGGAAAAACGGGTCCATCATCGATACTCCATGCTCAAGTCTTCCATGAAGCTCGTGGTGGTGGCCACCGTCCAGGGTGAAACCTGCCAGGGGTGTCAATTACAAATTCCTCCCCAGTTGGTCGCCAGTGTAAAGCGGGCCGACGACCTGTTGACCTGCCCCTACTGCTATCGCATCTTGTATTATGAAGCCGCGCTTCATGAGCCGTCTGAAGGCATGGGCACCGAAGAACCCGTGGCTCAAGAACAGATGGATGGATGAGCGTTTCCTGAACGTTCTCTCCCGCCGGTCTCTTGTTTCCGACACAGGCATTGCGTATCATGGTTCCCGGTATGGGGGTGGGTCAGGTGGCCGCTCGCCCGTCCCGGGCGAGAGGAAAGTCCGGACTCCACAGGGCAGGGTGCTGGGTAACGCCCAGGCGGAGCAATCCGACATGAGCGCCACAGAAAATATACCGCCCCGGACCATCCTCGGATCGGTCCCGGGGTAAGGGTGAAATGGTGGGGTAAGAGCCCACCGCGTCCGCGGCGACGTGGATGGCAGGGCAAGCATCACCCGGAGCAAGACCAAATAGGAGGACGCGCCGAACGACCTGTTTGCCTTCGCACGGCAAACGTCGTGAGCAAGGATGAGTCGGGACGTTCGGGAGAGGCCGGCCCGGCCGAAGTTCTCGGGTAGGTCGCTGGAGGCTTATGGCAACATGAGCCGTAGAGACATGGTCACCGCCGTATGCACAATCGATACGGAACAGAATCCGGCTTATCGACCCACCCCCGTACCCATTTAACATCAGCCTGAATGCATCCCCCACCGCATCAGCCTTTTGGGACGGCACGCAGGCCGTCCCCTACTGCTTCTGCGACTTCCCCTCAAGGGGGGAGTGATCGTGTGGGCTGGAAACGCCTTTGAAACCGAAACACGGTCAACGAAGGTGTCGTTTGACTCGGTCTGATCCCCCCTGTTACCATGCGTCCTTTCCGAGCATTCGTTTTGTGTCCCCATCGTCTAGTCTGGCCTAGGACGCCGGCCTTTCAAGCCGGCAACACGGGTTCAAATCCCGTTGGGGACGCCACTATAGAGCAGCCGCTGGACCCTGTTTCAGCGGCTCTTTTTTTGGGGCGGCGTGCTTGCGGGCGGCGGACTTAATTGATCCAACATTGGGTGAATTAAAATCTCTGGAGTCGCGGCCCGGGAAACCGAATAATTATTACGTCAACTCTAAAATGCCCTCTCCGGCTCCTGTTCTGTGAACGACGGACCTGTCTCTTTGAGAAAATGCCCATATAAATGAGAAAAATGACGGTTGGGTAGCTCTTGCATTTGACATAACGTAATTGTCCAAATGTTGGACTACTTGTTGCTAAGCCTAGTAATTTCATTTACATTGTAGTAAGGGTTTTAAATTGACAATATATGGGGCCATTATGAAGTACAAAACAGAGGGAAGTAGCTTTATCCAACGGAAGAATCCAGAAGGAAGTAGCTTTGTCCAACGAATGAAGCCACTTGGAAATAAATGTAGCCTACGGAACACCACACTTAGTGGAGCGTTAGCTTCAATCTGGGTTCCGCCGGGGAATGTTTTCTTGACATATTGCAAGTCAGACAATCCAGGTTATGTTCAAGACGGTATGAACATCCGAGCATATTTCGATACAGCACTACGTCGCTGGGAGATCTACGAATTTGAAGATGAAGACAGACTGAAGGTCGTGCCTGCCGATTCTCATGTCACAAGAATCACAAGAAAATAAGGATCCGGATCAAGAAGAATTGGCTGACCCAGGACAAGAACCACATCCTGGGATTCAGGCCGTTCAAGCGCTTCGTAAGCTTCCCCAGACAGAACGACTTAAAGTCATTGAACAGGTGGGAGTAGCGGTAGTTCATAGTTTCTCTGGACCCCTCCCATCGCCAGAAGCTTTTGAAAAATATAATCGGATCCAGCCTGACGCAGCAGACCGAATCTTATCTATGGCCGAGAAGGAACAGCAAATTCGGTCAGATGAAATAAAAGGGAGCTCAAGCCAACGACAAACTCAAGATAAGCGGATCAATAATCACGAGTTTAGCTCTTGCGTCTGTTTCTGGTCTTTCAGCATGGCTAGGCCACACAAATACTGCCATAGCGCTAGGTCTGAGTGGAGTAATTGCCGCTATAGTCCAACTAGTAACGGTTTGGCTTGCAAAGCAGGACAATGGAGCAGAATGAACACGAGCAGCGATCGAGGGAGCGAAGATTCAATTTAGGACACTTTAGTAGACCGTGAGGAAAATCGTAAAAAAAAGAAAAGTGCGTTCAATGCGCAGTATGAATACAGGCCATTAAGAGTTTGCTGGCTCCCGTTAGGGACGCCACTATAGAGCAGCCGCTGGACCCTGTTTCAGCGGCTCTTTTTGGTTCGGCGTGATTCGGTCGTGGGGGTCTCGTAGATGCGGGAGGATCAGAGACGGGGCGTCAAATTAGGCCGCGACGTCTTCCTGTTCAGGCCGTTTTTTTTACGCGCAGGGACGGGTGATTTGATACCAGTTTGTCTCATGTCTTCGCCGACTGTTCTGTTACGCCCCTATTGTTCAGTTGGAGGTGGAAGTTGCGGGAAAGACGAAGTATGAAGTTGATGGTTGCATGATGAACATTCCCAAGGTATTCCCCCACCGCGACGGCCATCCATTGGTTGAAGAATCGATGTTTTGTGGGCTTCAAAGCATCTAGGACATAACCAATGTGCATCTTTATCTGCATGGCTCGTTGGTTGGAAGGCGTAGACAACACCTCCATTGTGGACTTGGGTCAGCCTATAATCCTGTCTGTCCAGTTCAAACTGTTCGACCTCTTTTAGGCGATCTTCTAGTTCCACCTTTTTGTTATACATCGTCATATAAGCCGCATGGAGAGACAGCGTTTTCTCTTGCGCCTCGAAAATTTTTGAGCGCAGAGGTTCCAGGACCAGTTGCGCTTCACGTTCATCTCGTTGTTGTAAGATCTCTTTCACGGATTCATACGCTTTCGTGAGTCCCTGAAATGTCGTCGCGATCGCTGCAATTTCCATCATCGTGTTGCTCCTTTGGACATTCAGTTAGTCTCGGGAAACCGCTCAATTCTCGAACTACGATTCTGAAGTCAGTGAACGACAAATGGCGTCGTGATATTCAAGGTGTTCATACATTTTTTCAAGAATTTGACTCGCGTGGTTCGTGATGCCTGCAGCTGAATTCATCTGGAATCCCGTAAATAAGCCAAAGGTATTCACAAAATGAAGCATTTCTATAATTTCTTTGTCTCTAAAATTAGGCTTAATTGCTTTGTCCGTGTTATGCCTTAGAACTTGCGCAGTTCCAGTATGAACGTCGTTACTTATTGCTGACCATATCTGGCTCTTTAGCACCGAGAGCAATTCTTTATCATTCTCGTTATTGCTTGCAATATCGTTAAACATAATTCTGAACTTCTTCTTTAACTTACCTTGCTTGACAATGTTTTCTATATCGGTCGGGGAAGCATGATTAGATACCCATAATCCTCTGACATAGGCTTCTGCCAGAATGCGAACCAGTGCGAAGGCAGAGCCATAGCAGCCATGCGTGGTCAGGAGGACGATAGATTTATGATTTGCAAGGCTATATAGAAATGAGTGACTGCAAATCGGGTTCTAAATGGGTCTTCAGGCCAGTTACGAAGAAAAAAGTCATATGCTTTCCCCTGCAGCCATTCACCTAACTCATCACTTTTTGAAACATAATTCTCTAACAATTTCTCTGGCTCATTGGCCGACTTCATCGGCATGTGACTCCTGGCAGAAGGTTTGTGACGGACGGGAGCAGGTTTTCTCTTGTGGGTATGAACAGCATCCAGGGCTTTGTAGAGTAGGGATGGGGGCTTTTATTATCTGTGAGTTTTCTTCAATTCATTAAGCGTGGCCCCGAAGTAACGTGGGGTCGGGATGGACTCGAAATCCCCAAAGTCAATTTTAGGGAAATTAATCCATTCGGACACACGGTTATGCGCCGCAGCATATAGCAACACCCCGAAAGAGGTAGGCACTGCCTTGCCGTACGACACTGCAAGAGGGTCCCCACCTAATCTGGTGTCGAATTCGTATTTCGACACCAAACCCTGCTGATACAGAGCATTGAAATCGGTGTCACTTTGGATCTTGTATTTTTCAAACAATTCCAAAGCTGAGAGCCAAATTGCACGTCCATCAAGCTCCGGGCTACTTGCAACGTTCATCGTAACTTGTTTTGCGACTAGCATTTTGTTGAAGACGTTATAGATCACGTAGTGAAGGCAAAGTTGCGAGGATGAAAGCGACTTGATGACAGAAGAGAATTGAATGGCAGAATCGTCTTTGCCGTCTTCACTGCGGCATGAGGCGAGGATTCCTCCAAAGTATTCTGCACACACTTCGTCATCCGTGGGTCCGCCATTCCAGAGGACATCGTTGGCCACTCGCAAATTGACCCGTTTGCCGTCCTCTGGATTCTCCAGCTTACGATAGGCAGAAACGACTATCTTCTCACGTCCTGTTTTGTATGCACGCCGTAAGTCTTCGCCTATTTCCTCAGAGACAGGACCTAAGATCTTGTGAACCATATACACCGCAGTTGCTGCTGGGATAAGCCCGCCGTCTATCATGCCATCTTCTCCTGGAAAGGGTGTGGTTATCTAAAATGTGAAACCGTCATCGATCGTTAGGCTGAGCATTCATAGAGAGAAGGCTAGTCTTCATGAACATCAAACTGCAAGGGCAGGTTCGGCCTTATAGTCGTCGAGAATAGCTCTGATCTTATCTCTGAGTTGGGCATACAAATCCTCTGGGGTGGTCCAAAGGATGTGGGGATATTGTCGCGTATCAAAATGAAGTGATTCCGCCTGATCTTTTCGGCAGGAGAAGATGACCGGTAGGCCAAGAGCATGGGCAAACCCAGCTTCATAGAACACACTCCCACGAGCCCCGTCAGTTCCGTGCGTGAAGTCAGCCACGACGAAGCGGGACCGACGAATTTGGGCAATAGCCTCATCACAAATCTTGTTGAGGTGATGTTGCTGATCGATCCGCTTAGACGTGTACCCGCATTCGATAACGGCCTTTTCGATGCCCTCGTCGTATGCCGGATTCATCGAGTCATTAAACCACATGGCGACAAAGCATTGGGCAAAATCTTTCTTCTTTCCTTGCTGTTCAAGATACTCATATCCATCGACCGTCATTTTGTATTCTCCATGGAGGCCGTCGAGCCACCCCTTGGCTATCAGGTGGTCAATCAAGAACTTGAATTCACGTTCACTGCCCTCTATCGACTCACACCAGGCCAAGGCCTCCATATCGTGGGCGATCATTGGAATCACAAACTCTTGTCCAACGTGTGGCCATTTGTTGGCCAAGTATTGCAGGAGTCGCTCGGCTCGCTTCTGAGGGGAAAGAGGATCTGCCCGTTTGGCTTTCTTGATGAGGTCGGCCGTGATCCATGGCGCATGGTCACCTGCTCTCCGTAAATCGATGAGGAGGGTGGTTAGCTTGGCCTTGTCCTTCTCATCCAAAGAAAAGACTGCATCATAGGCTTCAAGCTTGATTTTATAATCGCCGCCAGTCCGTGGAGAACGCATGATAGGATCTTTTTCTTTGCCGTCAAGAAGTATGATACGCGTCGCTGGTGTTTCCCAAATGAGGCAGGGCTGCTCGTGGTTTATCATCCCTTGATCCTTTCCGCCTATGGTGTCGATAGCTGATCCCGCACGGTCACGATGCGGGCCTCTTCGCAATCTTTTCTAGATAAGTCGGAACGAACAAAAATCAAGGCGAGAGGGAAGAAAGACGCGCGCGAAAGAAAAGGCCCTGGACCGTGAAGCCCAAGGCCTTTTTCGAGCAGGGACGGGTGCCGTGGAATGCTGAACCGGCCGAGTTCCTTCGCCGTCTTGAGAATCCTCATGATCGCTTGCCGGTACATGATCACCCGCGTCTTGGGTAATCCTGTTGGCCGGACCAGTTCATCCACCGTCGGGACGTCGGGATAGTTTTTCACGATCGTCTTCCGCAAGGCTTGAACGACGGCGCTGGTTTTTTCCTTCCCGTTTCCGTTCTTTCAGTTCCCCATCTTCGTATCCGCGACGGAGGCTTTCTTGACGGCCACCTTTTTGGCTGGGACCTTCTTGGTGGCCGTGTTCTTCATGGTGGCTTTGGATGTTTTTGTGTTGGACATGGCGTCCTCCTCTGTAAGCGAAGGTTGAATAAAATTAATCATAATTCGATTATACGAATATACAGCTACTTGATAAAACGTAATTTTAAAATTTTTGAAACGGTTTGTGGTAGGATGCCTGGGAGGAATGACTAAGGCCGAATTCGTGGCTTCAAAGGAGGAGCAAGAGAAGAAAGAGCATGACAAAGAAATACATGAACATCACAGAAATGGAAGCCTTCGGTCTGTTGTACGGCAACATCCAAGACTTCGCTAATGCCGCCATATTGATGGAGGGCGTTATTTCCAGATACAGGCTTAATCCCGATAGTAACGACAAGGTGCCGCGGACAGACGGTCGCACCCATCATGAGATGTGGGGCTCCCTCAAGGCGGTTTCCCATTTCAATCTCGTCATCGCCTTGGAACTGCTGCTAAAGTTCCTCCTGGGGCTTAACGGCAAGGCGGTCTCGCAGGTTCATGAACTGATCACACTTCACGACGACTTGCCCCGTGCCGTCCAACAGGAGCTTGAGGCGAACTTTCAGAAGATCAGGCAAGGGCTTTCAGGTGGCTTTGAACTCCTCGCGTTTATCACCGTGCCACCAACAGAAACAGTTACAGAACCACCGCCCTCCCTGAACCGAAAGCTGGACACCCTTCGAGACTTCTTGGAGTACTTCGATGAGGATGCGCGGCTGTGGTTGATGCGGTACGCCTACGAACTCGTCGAGCAACACGAGTGGCGGTACTATATGACTGACTTGATGTTGTTTACCGAATTGATCGGACGGGTAACTGAAAACATAGAACCATACATCGCCCCCGAGGATGGAACGGAACACAAGGGAACAGGGACGGGGGAACAGGAGATACAGAGTGGCAAAGAGGACGATGTAACTCTGACGGTCCAAATCACAGTAGACAAGAAGGGAAATTCTATGTCTCTAGAAAAGCAGCTTATGCCAGAATTCCAAGAGAAGCTAAAGGACGCCTGCGAATGGTTAGGAATAAGACAGGGCCGAGCGGCCGAGTATGTGCCCCTTCTTGATGATACTGGTCAGGAGCGTCGATCTGAGGAACAAATTATGGCGTACTACGAAAGTCGCGACATAGTCGCACTGTTTGAATTGTGGAGAGACCGAGTTGACGCATTCCCCGGGCTCAAAGACAAGTTGCGAAGAGTCTGCGAAAAAGGTCCAGTTCTCAGTGACGATGAAAGAAATGGTTCAACAAAAAATAGACCACGAAACGATGCGTTTGGTTACCTTGTGGCGGGCAAATTTTTGGCCGCTGGCATTCCCGTCGTGAGTGTTGACGGAATAGCTTCGGGGGAAGTCGCCTCTGAATCGAACGCAGATCTCACGTTTCGATGGGGAGACATCTATTTCAATGTCGAGTGCAAACGACTTCAATCAGAGGCCCGATTGCTGGAGCGTGCAAAAGAAGCGGGGAAGCAAATCACTCAATCTGGTCGGCGCGGGATTATTGTGATGGATTGTTCTGCCATACGCCGGCCTACTGGAACCCTACTTGATAATTCAGACCCCGACGATGCTGGGGAACGACTGTTTGCATGGCTACAAACTTATGTCGCGCCAAAGATCACCTCAAGTCTATCGCCAGATGTTTTTGGATTCATATTGTTCGTAGGGATTCCTGCAATGACCTATACTGGCAAAATCCTTGCGCCAAGTGGAAAGAGATATCAACGTCGCGATGTTATTTCAACGTGGTTAATTGTCGCTGATCCCCAGCACAAGGATTTTGAAATGCTTAAAAGGATAGGCAAAATGCTCAACGCGCAAGATCTAGCGTAGAAATATCGGGAGGAGCAAGGAACGGCTTGCCAACCAGACTTGCCAAAGGGAGAAAACTCCCGCAAGACACGCGGGCAGAACGCATAGAACAGAGAGAACGCGAGGAAGTCAGGCCGCGAAACGAGGCAACAGGGGTGGATTTGTCAAACGTGTCATAGAATGTTGTATGAGAAAAAAGGCGTCTCTTTATCAACCCTGTTTATAGGGTAGTGACAAGGTTACTGGTTTCCGTTGGGGTCAGCGTGGCTCGGTCGCGTGAGCCTCTCGAAGAGGGGGTTTATCGGTTGTGATCCCGCATGGCACTTTGTACAATGGGGAACAGCCCTCGGGGCGCGCAGGCAGGCCAACGGCATTCAACATCATAAGTTCCATAACGACGTGCAGTCGGGGACGGAGGAACATCATGAATCGGCACAAACAGCGTGGAGCATGGTTGACCGTGGTCATCGGACTGACGGGGATGGTTCTGGGGTGGCATCCGGCAGGAGCTGAATGGAAATATGAGTCAGGTGAACCTCCGATCGAATCCAACTTCGAGATAATCGAGGGGAAGGATGGGGCTCCGATGATCAAGATTCCCGAAGGGGAGTTTCTGATGGGAGCCAATGACGGGTCGAGGAATGAACGTCCGGAACATACGGTCCTGTTGGACAGTTATTATATTGATCAATTTGAACTGACGATGGAGCGCTATCAGAAGTTTCTTGATGAGACCAACCACGATTTGCCTCCCTTGTGGGATGACTATGCGGCTCTTGAAGAGGCGAAAGATCGTCCGGCCGTGGGCATGGCGTGGGACAGCGCGAAAGCCTATTGCGAATGGGTGGGTAAGAGGCTGCCGACCGAAGCCGAATGGGAGAAGGCTGCCCGTGGAACCGACGGCCGCCGTTACCCGTGGGGGCACATGCAGCCGTTTGTGGATATTGCCCGGTACAACTTCGGCACGACCGGATGGGTGAGCTATGAAACGACCTTGGCGCCCGTGAAAAGCGGGGTAACCGGTATGAGTATCCGCCATGGATTGAAGGAGGGGACGAAGAGCCCCTATGGGCTATACCACATGGCGGGGAATGCGTCGGAATGGGTGGCGGATTGGTATGACCGAACGTATTATGAAGAGAGTCCGGAGAAAAACCCGCCCGGACCCGCTGAGGGTGAGCGGAAAGTCTATCGAGGCGGGTCGTGGGAAGATCCGCCGAAGTGGCTGAAAGTGACGGCGAGGCGGAGCGCCGAACCCAATTTCCCCATTGACGCGAATGACCTGACGATCGGATTTCGTTGTGCGATGGACGTGAAATAAGGTCCGTCAATCATAAGAGATTCCAATTATAATTGATATTCGTAGATTCCCGAAACATAGATGTTCGCCATCGTGGTAAGAGTTTTGGCGTATCTCAGGTATCCTTTGGGGACAATGAGATAAAAGGGAATCTTGAGGTTCGAATATTTCTTCCATTGGTTCCATGCGTCTTCCGAAGCAATGGAATCTGTCGTTTCGACTTCAGCAATCCATAGAGCAACTTCACGACCTAAATCTCGCTTCCAACCGATAATGTCGGGATAGAGTTTTTCTGAACCCACTGAAAGGGTTTTTTGTCCTCCCGGGTTCGTCGTAATTGCGTGTCGCGCCGGATCACTCCATTGCTGTGCCGCAATAGCAACAACGCGGTCATGCATCGATTGCATACCAAATTGGAACACTGTTGGAACCTCCTTGGTTTACGAACACCCCGTGGTTTCACCGCAGTTTCTGCACACCAGGCACATCCCGTTGCGGACTAATTTGAACTGTTTGCAATTGGGGCACGGGTCGCCTTCAAACCCTTTCTGAAAGGCCGTCTCTATCTCAGTCGCATAGGTGAGTGTTTCCCGTTTCAACTCGATTTTGTGTGCGACTTTTCCGTTGCCTTGGCCGTTACCGTTCCTGACGTCTCCTTGAATGCGTTGCCTTGCGGGAAACAGTTCCGGGTTGATGGCCGTTGTCGTGATGGTCCGGGGATCGGCCGGTTCGTCGTCGGTGCATTCGGGGTCCTGTTTGACCGAATCCCCGCGCAGGTCGTCCTGGTTGACCTGGGCGAGTTCCTTCTTGTCCAGATAGGTAATCGCCAATTCACGGAAGATGTAGTCGATGATCGAGGTCGACATTTTGATGTGGTCGTTGAGGTTGACCGGGCCGTTGGGTTCAAAGCGAGTGAACAGGAAGGCCTCGACGAATTCTTCGAGGGGCACGCCGTGTTGGAGACCCAAGGATATGGCAATGGCAAAACAGTTCATCAGGCTGCGAAACGCCGCGCCTTCCTTATGCATGTCCAGAAAGATTTCCCCGAGCGTCCCATCTTCGTATTCCCCGGTGCGGAGATAGATCTTGTGGCCGCCGATCATGGCCTTTTGCGTATATCCCCCGCGTCGTGAGGGAAGCGGGCGACGTTTGGCGAGATACCGGACCAGCACCCGTTCCGTCACCTGCTGGGCCGCCTTCATGACGTCGTCGTGACGTTCGGATTTTTCTGTCTGGTCCGTCGAGGCGTTCAGGGGCTGGCTCAGTTTGGACCCGTCCCGATACAAGGCCACGGCCTTGAGCATCTGCTGCCATCCCATGAGGTACGCGTCTTCCGCGTCCCTGACCGTGGAATCCGAAGGCATGTTGATGGTCTTACTGATGGCACCGCTGATGAACGGCTGGGCCGCGGCCATCATCCGGATATGCGCCTGCGTGGAGATGAACCGTTTTCCGATGCGACCGCACCGGTTGGCGCAGTCGAAAATCGGTAGGTGTTCGTCTTTGAGGTGCGGTGCCTTTTCTATCGTCATGGTCCCGCAGCAAAAGTCATTGGCCGCGAGAATTTCTTCCTGGCTAAAGCCCAACGCGTTGAGAATCGTGAACTGGGGATCGTTGAGTTGGTCGTCGGAGAAGCCGAGGACGTCCCTGCAGAACTCCTCACCCAACGTCCATTTATTGAAAGCGAATTGAATTTCAAAAACCTCGTCCAACGTCGCTTCCAGGCGATCCAGCACTTCCGGCGTAAACCCTTTGGCGCGGAGAGATTCGTGATTCAGGAACGGAGCCTGTTTCAGGGTTCGGGTGCCCGTGGCATAGGTGATGATGTCGTGGATCTGCTCCTGGGAATAGCCGAGTCCCTTTAACGCCGGGGGCAGGCTTTGATTAATGATTTTGAAGTAACCGCCGCCGGCCAGCTTCTTGAATTTGACGAGCGCGAAGTCGGGTTCGATCCCCGTCGTATCACAGTCCATGACTAACCCGATGGTGCCCGTGGGGGCGATCACCGTGGCCTGCGCGTTTCTGAATCCGTGGGCCTCGCCCAATTCGATGGCGCGGTCCCAGGTCTCCTGCGCGGCCAGGACCAGTGCGGCGGGAGCGGAATCCGAGTCAATACCGTTCGGCGCAATCGTCAGGCCTTCATAATCGTCAGGTTTGGCCTGATACGCCGCCCTTCGATGGTTTCGCATGACCCGTAGCATCGGCTCGCGGTTTTTCTTAAACCCGGGGAACGGGCCGAGTTCCGCGGCCATTTCCGCGGAAGCCGTATAGGCTTCGCCGGTCAGGATCGCGGTCAGGGCCCCGCAGATCGCCAATGCCTTGGGAGAATCGTAGGCAATACCCTTGCGCATGAGCAGGGATCCGAGGTTGGCATATCCCAGCCCCAGCGTTCTGAAGTGATAACTCTTTTCGGCGATGGGTCTGCTCGGGAACCCCGCCATGAGTACGCTGATTTCCAGGACGATCGTCCAGAGCCGGATGGCATGTCGATACGCCGGAACGTCGAATTCACCGTCCGGCGTCATGAAGGCGCCCAGGTTCAGAGACGCGAGGTTGCACGCGGTATCATCCAGGAACATGTATTCGCTGCACGGATTGGAGGCGTTGATGCGCCCGTCCTCCGGGCACGTGTGCCATTCATTGATCGTGGTATCGTATTGAATGCCCGGGTCGGCACACATCCAGGCCGCCCAACAGATGCGATTCCACAGATCCTTGGCCTTGAGCGTTTTGGCCACGGCTCCGTCCGTCCGGCGGGTGAGTTGCCATTCGCCGTCCTGCCGGAGCGCATCAAAAAATCCGTTGGGCACGCGAATGCTGTTGTTGGAGTTTTGTCCGGATACCGTTTGGTAGGCTTTGCTGTCCCAGTTCGTATCATATTCATGAAACACGAAATGGGTATAGCCTTCCTGGGCATAGGCAAAGACCCGTTGGATATAGGCCTCGGGCACACTGGCTTGACGAGCCGCGCGGACGGCCTCCTTGAGCGGACGGTTGCGTTCGGGGTCGCTTTCGACCGTATCGGGACCGTCGACATTTTTTTGATGGCAGGCTTTCAGGACGGCGTTCAACTGACCGGCGCAGATCTTGGATCCGGTCACCATGGCGGCCACCTTCTGTTCTTCGATCACCTTCCAGTCGATGAACTCTTCGATATCGGGATGGTCCAAATCCAGGCACACCATTTTGGCGGCCCGCCGGGTGGTGCCGCCCGATTTGATCGCACCCGCCGCCCGGTCTCCGATCCGTAGGAAGGACATCAGTCCGGAGGATTTTCCTCCACCCGACAACGGCTCGTTTTCTCCTCTGAGCCGGGAAAAGTTGGTGCCCGTGCCAGACCCGTATTTGAACAAGCGGGCCTCGCGGACCCACAGGTCCATAATTCCTCCGTCGTTGACGAGGTCGTCACCTACGGATTGGATGAAGCAGGCGTGAACTTGAGGCCGTTCGTAGGCGTTTTTGGACTGTTTTAGTTTCCGGGTGCGGGGATCGACGAAAAAGTGACCTTGCGAGGGGCCGCTGATGCCGTAGGCATAATGCAGGCCCGTATTGAACCATTGCGGTGAATTGGGGGCGGCCATTTGTCTGGCCAGCATGTAACACAGTTCGGCATAAAAGGTCCGGGCGTCCTGGTCCGTGTCGAAATACCCGTGGGTCTCGCCCCATTGCGTCCAGCAGCCCGCCAAGCGATGAAACACCTGCCGGGCATCACGTTCGCCGCCCGTGACGGGGTTCCCTTGTTCATCCTTGATGGGTTGGCCATCGGCATCGACCTGCGGCACTCCGGCTTTCCGGAAATACTTTTGGGCCAGAATGTCCACGGCCAGTTGTGACCACTGATCCGGGACCTGTATGTCATCGAGATGGAATACAACGGAGCCGTCCGGATTCCTGATTTCCGAAGACCGCGTGGAAAAAGGAATCCCTTCGTATGGAGATTCTTCGACTCGGGTGAAACGGCGTTCGATTTTCACCGTCCAATAACCTCCAGAGTTTTATTTGTACCTTTTAGTTGGGATCTACTTACGTAGGATTATACTACCCTTAGAGTCTGATCTGAGTCGCCAATACTAAATATTGTGCTTCTTGTTGTCAAGACTGGAATACAGTGAATAGCCTGGGAATAACCAAAACGCTTGATATTCATAAATTTATGAGAAAATATTTTATGTTATACACAGGACGAGGAAGGTGTTTTTCAGCCATCCACAGGGTTCTGCCGTCTTCCAGGTCGATGAAGAAGTGGGCCTTGCTCGTCATTGAATCTCGATTTTTGTCGGCATCCATACTATTCTACCTGTTGCATAAGGTGACAGTGCTTCGACCAAGAATCACAATTGAACCTTGATTCATTATAGGAACCTCTGATTTGTTGTGATAGCGGGATGTAAGGCAAGGCGTCCCGGAGCGAAACCCGAGGCTTATCAGAGAGATAGGTGAGGGTTGAGCGAGGACACAACGCAGCCATACGCCTGATAGTGCAATAAATCAGAGGTTCCTATACAAAAGGAGGCGTGCCTCATGTACGTATGGAGCAAACGGATTGTGATCACCCTGTTGGTGACGTTCGGCGTCCTGCAAATGGTCTTTTGGAGCACTGCTACGGGTGACAGCACCAGTGCCCTCACGACACGCGCTACGCACTGGCTGGGAATCAACTATTTCTTGCTGGTCGTGTGGGTGTTCGTCTGGATATTCGACCAGGCTCGGGTCCGTGGGAAGAACGCGTGGGTCTGGCTGCTTCCCCTGCTGGTTGCCCCGCTGCCCACCCTCATGGCGTTCGTCCTGATCCTGCAGCGACGTCTGAAATAGCGGAGATTGCTCTTATCCGATCATGACCCTGGATTCCGGGAAACGATACCGGGGAGTGGTGGTGGTGTACACGGCAAAAAGGCCGATGAGGAGAGGCCCGAAACGGCCGATCAGCATCGAGGCGATGATCACCAGCTTGCCGAAGTCGGTGAACAGGGCGGAGAAGCTTCGTCCATCCCCGTCGCCCAGGGACATACCTACGATGCCCATGGCCGAGGTGACTTCGAACATAATGCTCAAAAACGGGCGTTCTTCCGTAAAGGCGAGGGCCAGGGTGAACACGGTGATGGCCGTGAAGGCCAGGATCGCAAGGCAAAACGCGCGGACCACCAATTCCCTGGGTATTCGCCGGTGAAAGATTTCAATGTCCTGCCGTCGTCGAAGGACCGCCCAGATGGTCACCCAGATGATGGCGAACGTCGTGGTCTTGATTCCCCCCGACATACTGCCGGGCGAGCCGCCGATGGTCATCAACAGCAGTAGAAAATACAGGGTGGCGTCGTTCATCGCGCTGATATCCATGGTGGTAAAACCCGCGGTCCGGGACATCGCGTGGAAATGCGCCGTAGCCAGGCGTTCGCCGACGCTCAAAGGTTGAAACGTCTGTGGATTGTTCCATTCCAGAATCGTGATGCCGAGCGTGCCCGACACGAGGATGATCAGGGTGACGACGACCACGAGTTTGGTATGCGTTTGGAGCCGAAAGCGTCGGCCCTTGAAATTGTCCCACCCGTCCTGAAAAACAAGAAATCCGATGCTTCCCAGAATGACCAGGATAGTCACGATCAGATTGATGGACAGGTCGGTGCGATAGGAGATCAGGCTGTCGGAGAACAGGGAGAACCCCGCGTTGTTGAAGGCCGAGATGGAATGAAAGAGCCCGGAGTAGAGGGCTTCTCCCCAAGGCATGTCTTGTGAAAAGCGTAAGGCCAGAAAGAGAAACCCCAATCCTTCCAATGCCACGGTGGCGATGGCCACGATTTTGACGTAGCGAATCGATCCGGCCATGTCGAACGTGCTCAGCGTTTCGGCCAGCATCATCCGGTCCCGGAGCCCGATGCGATGTCCCAGGGCCAAGAGGATGATCGTCGCCAGCAAGGCGTACCCCAGCCCGCCGATCTGAATGAGCAACAAGATGATGAGTTGTCCGAAGGTGGTGAATTCATGCGGGGTGTCCATCACGATCAGCCCCGTGACGCACACCGCTGAGGTCGCGGTAAACAGGGCGTCGATGAACCGCAATTCTATCCCGTCCGGGGTGGCGAACGGGAGCATGAGGAGGGCCGCGCCGATGAAAATCAGAGCCGCGGCGGCTAACGCGACGACCTGACCGGGCAAGAGGCGAATGGACGCCAGCCGGCTGCGAAAAGAAGATGGGGCTGTCTGGGACTGTTCAAGAAGTGACATGGGGCCGGTATCGCGTGAGTCTGAGGGCGGCTGTTCGCATCCGGGAGAGTGCCGCTATTCCCTGAAGGGCATGGGGGGCCGGAAGCGTTCAGCAGCGTTGCCCGTTAAAAAGGCAGGGTTTGTAGCGGGTTGCGTCAAAATCAACGTCTTCTTTATAGACGAGTTCGTTCCCATTGACTCCATCCTGTTCGGGATCATTCCACATTGTGTGATTCCACCAGTAAAACAGGGGATAGGATTCAAAATAGTACACGGGATTGCCATACACGCTTCTCTGGTGCTTCCAGACTTTGCGCCCGACCACGTAATCGACTTCTTCCGTCCCTTTCAATGAATACAAAAAGATGACCATGCGCGATTCATGATCGTAAATTTCCTCAAGCCGGGTATCTTCGTCCGGCTCCACGGGCAGGGTAGGCTGCGCTACGCTCAAGCCCGGCAGGGCAAGCAGCAATGCGAGGACAATCGGTGCAATCGGAAACGGGTGGGTCATACGGCACCTTCCGGCAAGAAGAGACGTTGAACAACCATTCCTCCAGCAACTCCCGTTCATTCTACTCCTAACCATGCCCTTGGGCAATTCGATTTTCGTGATTGTGTAGAGAGCACATAATCTGTCCGGTCTTGTAGCACATGATCTGTCCGGTTTTCATTGGATGCAGGAGGATGTATCTGATGAGACGGACAGAATGGTTACAGGAGACACGAATGGCACGATTTGAGGAGGCGTATTGTGGCTGGACGGAGAATCGGCTGACGCAAGAAGAAGCGGCGCGCTTGCTAGGGGTATGCGACCGCACGTTTCGGCGTTGGATTGATCGTTATCAGGATGAGGGGAGGGAGGGCCTGCTTGACAAGCGGCTGTCGCAGGGTTCCGGGCGGTGTGCGCCGGTGGACGAGGTGCTGGCGCTGGTAGACCGTTATCGGACCGGGCATCGGGGCTGGAATGTGAAGCATTTTTATACCTGGTCCCGTCGAGACGGTGGCGTGCGCAGCTATACCTGGGTGAAGAACCGTTTGCAGGCGGCTGGGGTGGTGACGCGCGCACCGCGTCGGGGGGCGCACCGCAAGAGTCGCGAGGCGTCGCCGTGGCCGGGGATGCTGCTGCACCAGGACGGGAGCCGGCACGAGTGGGCGCCGGGTCAGCTGTGGGATCTGATTGTCACGATGGACGATGCGACCAATGAACATTACTCGATGTTCTTTTGTGAAGAAGAAGGGACCTGGAGCAGTTTTCGGGGGGTCCGTGAGGTGATCGAAGGGAAGGGGTTGTTCTGTTCACTGTACACGGATCGCGGCAGTCACTACTGGCACACGCCGGTGGCGGGGGGCAAGGTGGACAAGCGCAACCCGACCCAATTCGGGCGGGCGATGGCCCAACTGGGGATCGAGATGATTCCGGCGTATTCGCCGGAGGCACGGGGTCGTTCGGAGCGGGCGTTCCGGACGCACCAGGACCGTCTAGGGAAGGAACTGGCGGCAGCCGGGATCACGGACATGGCGCGCGCCAATGACTATAGCCGGCACCACTATCTGCCGGCTTTCAACGCGGAGTTTGCCCGGCCCTCACGGGAGGCGGGCTCGGCCTTTGTGGCCTGCCAGGATTCGGGGCGTCTGGACGAGATTCTGTGTGAGCATCATGAGCGGAGAGTGGGGCATGACAACTGCGTGCGCTTTCAACGCCGGGTGCTGCAGATTCCTCCAAATCGGTACCGGTGCCACTACGTGAAGGCGAAAGTGACGGTGCTGCATCATCCAGATGGTTGGATTTCGATCCGCCACGGGCCACGCGAACTGGCCCGGTATGATGTCAGCGGCACGCCGTTGAAGGAGGACCGCAAGGCTGCGGCGTAGGGTCCGCCGCCACGGCCAGCGCCCTTCGGGAACTTCCAGGCGCAAGGATCAAAAGCGGACAGTTAATTTGCTACAGAACCGGACATTTCTATTTGCTATTAACATTCGATTTTCGTGATTGACGATTAATTGGGAGGTGCGCTTCGATGACGGTCTCGAATTTCGCTTCGCTGGTGTGCTTCCTCTCATTCTAGTGGAATGAGTTTAATTTGATAGCGCCCGGTCCCGTTCGCTCGCCAACTCCGCGGCATAGCACACGGCCGCTTGGATGGACTCTCGACTGATCGACGGGTAGCTTCTCATGATTGCCTCCGAATCCAGATCGGCCGCTAAATTGTCGAGGACCGTCGTCACCATGACTCGTGTGCCTGTGATGCAGGCCCTTCCATGGCAGATTTCAGGATCAATGGTAATGTGGTCTTGCCAGTTCATAGGCTTTGCCCTCTCATCATGTTCTTGATGCGCTGGAGTTTATGCCAGACACGGTAGCCTTCCTCGCCAGACTTCGTAGAGTAAACCATCACAGATTCCTCAACCGATCCAACAGTGCTTTAGCGTGTGGACACGCGGCCTCGACACGGGCGGGATCGATTTTCTCCAGCAACTTAAACGAAACTTTGCCCTTGGCGTAGGGGCTGGAACAGTTGGTCGTGGCCTTTTTCAGGGCATCAAGGACTGTATCTTTGGGTACCTCTTCCAATTGGGGCCACTGTTTGAGAGCGTTTTCTCTAAATTGCGTGCTGAAATGCTTCTTTAGCACATCCCGGTCGGCCAAAAACCAGGTTTCCATGAGTTGGACCATCAGAAAAGCCTGATCCTCGTCTGCGCCGCCAGGCTGATTCCATTGGTCGCGTGCTTGCAAATGTTCCCAGACGGAGTGCCCCGCTTGAACGGGTCCCTCGCTGTCTACGAGAAGGAGTGGTACTTGTGCCGGAAGAGGATTAGCTATTGCCCTCGCAAAGAGATCGAAGGTTCGGTTTCTTGGACCACCGCGTACGACTCGTGGCATACGTCCTCCGAAACCTGCGGATTCAAAGAATTTCGTCCAGGAACGACTGAAAAGAGGTCCGAGACTCTGGTTGCTGTCTCCACCGCCTTCAATATAGATTACGGCGCTCACCAGCGATTACCGCCGAGTTCCCCCGAACTCCAAAGCTCGCCCAGACTGTATTTATCCAGCCAAGCTTTCAATCTTGTGGCATCCAACCGCGTAAATCGCGACTCCTCATTTTCCTTCTCACAGACGATCACGCTCGATGGATGGTCCGATAGAGCGTCTACTAACATGCGTGAGTGGGTTGTGACTATGACCTGGGTGCGTTGGGAAGCGTCAACGAGCAACTCCGCAACCTTAGCGACGACGTCGGGATGAAGGCCCAACTCCGGTTCCTCGATCGCAATGAGCGGTGGTGGTTCAGGGTGTAACAGAATCGCCAGCAGGCACAGATAGCGTAGTGTTCCGTCGGAAAGGCGGCTTGCCGGGATCTGCCTCCCGTTCTCTTCTTCGAGAAAGAGCGACACGGAACCGCTCGTCACCGGACAGGTGACGTCGACAATGCCATGGAAAAGCTCCTGTAACGCCGTGACGAGTTTTCTCTTGTTCTCTCCTTGGAATTGCGATAGTACGAGCGCCAGATTGGCTCCTCCGTCGGTCAGGAAGTCGGTGCGGTCATGTGCGCTCTGGCTCTGGCGCAACTCCGCCGAAGGACCGAATGACCACTCCCGATAGAGACGAATTCGTTGGAATTCTTTCTTTAGGTGCCAGAGGGCCGGATAATTCATAACGGCAGCGCAAGAAAGCAAAGATTCTTCCGGTTGGAAATCATCTGCGAACTCGACGACAGCACCTTCGCTTTGGCGGCCTATCACTTCCGAGGTCGTCGAAGTTTCTGAACGCAAATTTTTCGAACTCTGTTTGGCCTTTGCCCTCGATTGCTCTATTAGCAACGTGGTTTGTTTATTTTGAGGTGGGCGGTAGTAGGACAGCGCTTCTTTCTCGTCTGAACGCTTTTCCGAAGGTTCAATTTGTTCGTCGATGACGATGGGTCGGCCGCCTCGATCGGCCAATATCAGCAAATGCCTCAGCCCGCCAGCCTGCGGATAATCGACCAAGGTTTCGACCTTGATCGTATCCGGCGCTTCTGGCCCTTTCCACAGCCACTCACGAATACCATCCCGTCTGAACGGTTCCGAAATATCGCGCGGAGCGGATTTCAGCAATGCCATCGCTTCGAGAAAGTTGGACTTTCCCGAACCATTCGGGCCAATCAGGACATTCAGGGATTCCATCGGCAGATCAATGCCTTTCGGCCCGAAGGACAAAAACCCTGATAACTTCAGTCGATGAATCAGCATGGAGATTCCTTATCTGGATCGAATCGTACGCGGCCGAGGCTACTCAGGCAAGCGTTACGGCGGGCGGTCGGGGCCACGTAGCAGGTCAACGATTTGTTTGGCTCAGTAGCCGTGGTCGGGCATGGTTGCACTTGCACATTGAGCCTTTCTTGGGCGGCTATTAGCGCACACGTCGCCCTTGGTGTCAACCGCTGAGGGCTCGCATCGTGGTCAATGGTAAAGAGAAGGCGCCATGAGATGGCGTCGCTACAAAAGAAGGGAAAAGGCTTCCTGGAAGGGAGGCCCAAGGGTTAGCCTAATTGATGAGTGACCCCATACATCGGCCACATTACGGACCATTGATGCAGAAACCTGGTAGTATCTCAGTTTGAATTTCCCCCGTCTTGACGTAACTAGAGGAAATGCATAAGAAGGAGAAGAGATGCACTAGCGAATGACGCTATCTGGCCTATATAGAATCCGGTTTCTGTCGTTGATATGTGTAGGAATGTTTGTATATGCGGCGGTATGCTACGGGTGGGGTCCAACTCTTTGGAAGCATATCTCTGTAATTCCAGAACAACATTATGAAAATGTTTGGCAGGTGCGTGTACTCGAATCCCTTGAACAAATAGCCCGCAACACAACGAAACGAAATGAAGAACAAGAGACCAGATCAGAAAACAAGAAGTCTTCTCCGGATCAGTCAGTACCGCACTCACGATCGTTAGCGCACCAGCAGACAGACCAATGAGCAGTCGTGTGAAGCGGCCATACGCTTCCATCTGTTCCTCATATAGCTTTGCTTCGAGTTCTTTAATGGAGTATTCACTCATCCTAATGAGCCTCCAACTGCCCCATCGTATGACGGGATAAGCCAAATTTCCACACAAAATTTCTTTCATTTTTTGCGAAAGAAATATGCTGGGACTTCAGGAAAAGTGTCTGTATGCCAAAAGGACCAACAAGACCAGTAGGACAGAAACGTCCTGGGGACGTGATCGGGACCGCGATCAAGTGGCGAAGGTTGCCATTGGGGAACTTGAAGACGAAACCATAGCTAGAAAAGAGTGCGCTCAGAAAGGTGGGTTAAAAGGCGGGACGATACGAGCGCAACAACTGACGCCAAAGCAACGCCGAGAAATCGCACAACGGGCGGCACGGGTTCGGTGGCGGCAGGATCGTTGCCCGGCTACTGAATGTTTGCTGATTTTGAGCGATTGCACCTTTCGCACAACAATTGAAGATTTCTCACAGTATTGCCCCCGCCTTTTGAAACGGGAATGATATGGTCAAATTCCAAGTTCTCGTTTCTTCCGCATTCAACGCATTTCCCTTGGTCTCGTTGCCACACTTCCCGTTTTACGGCAGGCGGGATAGACTCTCTTGTTGGTTTTGGAGACGCTGACTTTTTTGTCTTCTGCTCAAACGTCTTCTCATACCATTCGTCAAACTTCTCCTGACGAACTTTTCCCACTAATTTGTTATGGCAGGACAAGCAAATCACCTTTCTTCCGTCCTCAAATTGCCATTCCTGTAGCTTGCCTCTGTCTCCAAAATGCACTTCGCAGATTTGGCATCGATTGCACATCGAGCACACAAAGACGGCATTGCCGTCCCGTAACTCCCATACATACTTTTTGTGTCCTCTTTTGAACTTCGATCGACAGACGTAGCACTTTTTATCGTGAGTCTGACGGAACATCCGACGATACACGTAGTAAGTGATGGCGATGAAGAGGACAAGGAACACAACGCCGCCTCCGCCGTTCTGCTTAGGAGAATCAGTGCTCGGTGGAGACGGGGTATTGGTTTTCTCAAGGGGTGGGGGGGACTGTTGAACTGTCGATGGTGATGAGGGACGGACTTCTTTCGACTCTAGAGGAAAATACGGCTGACTATCGCGGAAGGTCGGAGCAGGAGGGTCTTCAACTGGAAGATCTGCTGGCACAGACGAAGTTCCTGTCTGACCTGCTCCAGCAAGGCCTAAACACAAAAGAAGCATACAAAGCGTGCGCTGTCTCTTCACGTTGACGGACTATACCGTACCCCATCGGATGGAGTAAATATGGTGTGACTTTTGGGTGCCTGGGGCGAACCTGAAGTCTACATCAAAGCGTCCGCAAGAAGTCTGCTGCCTCGTCGGGTGTTTGAGGAAAAAGCAGACGGACTAGGGCCTCTTCACTAATCTTCCAAATGTCACAGGCATGACCATTAATTTGAGGAGAGCAAAGGACTTTTGAAGGATTCCATGTGGCCCGTACGTGAAAAAATCCTTTGAGATATTTGGGTTGGCCAAGGCATAACCTCACCATGAGAATGAGCCTGCGACGATTAACCCGATTGACGAATGTCTTCTCTAAGAAAATCGACAACCATTGCCATGCGCTGGCTCTGTACTTCGTCTTCTACAATTTTGTGAAGATTCACAAAAGCCTTCGCGTGACTCCGGCGATGAAGGCAGAGGTAGAAGATCGGGCATGGGAAATGGATGATATTCTGGCTTTGATTGACGCACGGAAACCAGCACCGAAAAAGTGGGGACCCTATAAGAAAAGAAATTCAAACTGAAACACTACCATTAACCGTCAATGGTTGTGGGCGTGCGGGCGGGTTCTCTATAATGTTTCTCTTCACACGAGAGACTGGACGCATGAAGAAAAAAGTCGCTTTTTACACGGCGGGGTGTCGCCTCAATCAATCGGAGACCGCGGTCCTGACCGACCGGTTTACGAAGATGGGGTACGAACAGGTGGCCTATGGCGAGCCGACCGACGTGCTCGTGTTGAATACGTGCAGCGTGACGGAAAACGCGGAGGCCGATTGCCGCCGGGTCATTCGCCGGACGTTGCGCCATTCGCCGCGGGCGTTCGTCGCCGTGACCGGATGCTATGCGCAGACCGGCCTCAATACCTTACAGCACCTTCCCGGAGTGGACCTGGTCTTGGGCAACCAATACAAAATGTTGCTGCCGGACTATCTGCAAGAAATGCCTCACGTGCAAAAACGCGCGTCGACGTTTGTCCGGCATTCGGGATCGATAAGCCGGGAGGATTTTGTTCAGGAGGGGGTAGGAGAATACGCGACGACGCGAGCCAACTTGAAAATCCAGGACGGCTGCAATTTCATGTGTTCCTTTTGTCTGATCCCGTTCGCCAGGGGCCGGGAACGCAGCCGGTTGTCCGATGACGCGGTGCGGGAGGCTGAACAACTGGTGGAACGGGGCCACCGGGAACTGGTTCTGACCGGGGTGAATATCGGCCGATTCACGAACGGCTCCGGAGGGCTGCTCGACCTGATCCAACGGTTGGAACGCATCCCCGGATTGGCCCGCATCCGCATTTCTTCCATCGAGCCCACGACCATTCCGGACGCGCTTCTCGAATACATGAGCACATCGAGGAAGCTGTGCCGGTTTTTACACGTGCCCTTGCAGAGCGGGCATGACGGGATCCTGACGGCGATGAACCGTCGTTACACCGTGAGCGAGTACCGGGCTTGGGTGGAAGACGTCGTGCAAAAGATCCCTGGCGTCTGCGTCGGCACCGACGTGCTCGTCGGGTTTCCCGGAGAATCCGATCGCGAATTTTCGGCGACCTATGATATGGTCCGTGATCTGCCATTGGCCTATGCTCACGTGTTCAGCTATTCCGTTCGACCTGGGACCCCGGCCGCTCGTTCGGGCAATCCCGTGCCTTCGGCAGTGATCAAGACCCGAAGCCGGTTGCTTTCGCGGCTGTCTGCGACGAAACGGGCGCAGTTCTACCAGCAATTTCTCGACAGGGATTGCCTGGTGTTGTTTGAGTCCGTCGGCAAAGACGGATTATGGACCGGCCTGACGGATAATTTTATCCGGGTGAGCGTGGCCGGTTCCGGCTCGTTGGCCAATCAGATACGGCGGGTCAGGTTGACAGGGGTGATGGAACATGCGGCCTTGGGGAAATTGGCGGACGAGGAGCCGCCGCAGCCCAAGCGATTCCCGATTCCGGTGTTTCAGTCCTTTGAAAAGGAAGCTGCGTTCCCGGCGTAGCAAAGTCCCGAACAACGGTTCAAGAGGTTCCCAAGTGTCTTATCGCGTCTACGTTCAAACGTTCGGTTGTCAGATGAATGAATATGACACCGAATTGGTGCGGTCGTTGTTGAAAGATAAAGGGTTCGCGTTTACGGAGCATCCGGAACAGGCCGACGTCGTGCTGATGAATACCTGCGCGATCCGGGAAAACGCGCATAACCGGGTCTACGGCCATCTGGCCGAGTGGAAGGCGATGAAGCAATCGCGGGACGTCGTGGTCGGCGTCCTGGGGTGCATGGCCCAGAATCTGAAAAAGGAATTGATGGAGTCGCAACCCGTCATCGACGTGCTCGCGGGACCGGATTCCTATCGACAATTGCCGGACCTGTTGACGAAGGCTCTGGAACATCGTGAACCGTCCATGGCCGTGGATCTGTCGGAATACGAAACCTACGAAGCGATTCTTCCGGAGCGCAAGCCCGGCGTCAACGCCTGGATCGCGATCATGCGGGGCTGCGATAATTTCTGTAGTTTCTGCGTAGTGCCCTACACTCGTGGGAGAGAACGATCCCGTCCCGCGCAGGGGATTCTGGAAGAAGCGCATGCCCTCGCGGCCCAAGGGTATAAACAGGTCACGCTTCTGGGACAGAACGTCAATTCATATCGGAGCGACGAGTTCACGTTTGCCAAGCTTCTCTCTGACGTGGCCGACGTGCCCGGCATCGAACGCGTCCGCTTCACGTCCCCGCACCCCAAGGACTTTCCGCCTGCCCTGATCGAGGTAGTAGCGCATCACCCGAACGTGTGCCGGCAAATTCATCTTCCGCTTCAAGCGGGGAGCGACCGCATCCTGGACCTGATGGGACGGTCGTATACGCGGGCGGAGTATCGGGCCTTGGTGGCCGAAATCCGGAAGCAAGGTGCCATTACCCTCAGCACGGACATCATCGCGGGTTTTTGCACCGAGAGCAACGAGGAATTTCTCGAGACCCATGAGTTGGTGCGGGAGATCGAGTTCCAATCCGCTTATATTTTCAAGTACTCGGAACGAAAGAACACCATTGCTTATCGGAAATTCCCCGATGATGTCCCCGAATCCGTCAAATCGGAACGGGTCACGCAATTGGTCGACCTCCAGAAAACGATTTCCGCAGGGAAGAACCGGCAGGTGATCGGAACGGACGTGGAAGTGCTGGTGGAGGGCAACGCGAAAAAATCCTCCCGGCAATGGATGGGGCACACGGAGAGTAACGTGACCGTGGTCTGGGGCAAAGACGCGCTTCCCCTCTCCCTCGGAGACCGGATCACGATCAAGGTGGAGGACGCCTCGGCCTCCACGCTTTTCGGGACCCCTGTCGCCTCACTTGCCTCCGTCGGCTGAAAGCCTAGGGGCAGACCCAAGAGACACAAGGTTCTTGCGTGAACGGCCGAGTTGACCCGGCTTCGCCGGGCCTTGTATATAATGGGCTCCCTTGAAATGCGCCTTTCCAAGGCCCACTTCCGTCAAACAACCGGTTCGCGCCCGTAGCTCAATGGATAGAGCATTTGACTACGGATCAAAAGGTTAGAGGTTCGACTCCTCTCGGGCGCGCCATTTCATACGTGCCACCTCACATTTGTCTTCCGAAAAATTGGTCGGCTATGCAGGCACATAGGGCGCAATCTTGACTTTTCCTTCCTGCTCTCGCATCTCCGTTGCGTTAAACCATGCTTGCATTTTCAACAGCATGTCCATGTTGAGCTGAAAAGCTTTTTCCAGTCGTAAGGCCATCTCTGGCGACAATGCCGCCTTTTCGTTCAGCAAATCTGACAGGGTGGCCCGGCGCACGCCTAAAATCTCTGCCGCTTTCGTGACACTGAGACCTAGTTCGTCGAGCACTTCGGTCTTGATAAATGGTCCGGGATGGGACGGCCTCATCCCCATTATCATTCCTTTCTTTTTCATCAGTGGTAATCCTCCAAATCCAACACGTCCAAATATCCGTCATCTTCTTCAAAAGTGATCCGCCAGTTTCCCGAAGTGGACACGGCCCAAGACTTCTTCCGGTCCCCGGAAAGCCGGTGCACGCGCCATCCCGGAGGGGCTGAATCTCGAAACATCCCCAAGTTGTCGGCCAAAATAAGCATCGTAAGAATGTTTCGTATCCGGTTCACCAGATCGGGCCGGAGGCCTCTGGTTTGATTGTTTTCAATGAGGCGTCTCAACCCTCGATGACGCACGGAACGAATAATCATCTTTCTGAATTGTACTGTTGAGCCGTACGAATTACAAGTTTCTTCTTTTGAGATGAATTGAGGCGTTCAAGCTCGATTTGGGGGTTCTGCTTCATGACAAATAACAGGCTTATGTCCTTTGTATTCCATAGCCTCTTACGGGGTATAAGTAAATGTCTGTATGGTCAAGAAAAAATAGATATTATTTGATAAATTATCAATATTGTTCCATAATTCAAAAATTGATGATTTATCAAGCTAGGCCACTAGGAGAACGACGGCTTAAGGCGGCGATCAAGGAACGCTGGAATAACGACGCCGTCATTATTCGGCACCATGCCCGCAAGCGTATGGCTGAACGGAACGTCACAGCCCAAGATATGAAAAACATTTTATGGTATGGCCAGTTAGTTGATCGCTCCATGCCGGAGGGGACTTGGCGTTATAAAATCGAGGGGCACACCCTGAATAACAAACAAGGGTCCTGTGTGGTTGAAATCGAAGACGCACTCATTATCGTTACGGTCATTGGGTGAAAGGAGGATCTCATGAAATGTCCAAAATGCGGAGGCGCCTTGCTGTCGGAACGCACAACGATTGAGAAGCCTTATCGTTTCGTGGAAAGTGGGTTGAGCAATATCTATCTAGCCGGTGTCACGTTACATCATTGTGCGTCTTGCCGTGAATATGACGTGGAGATTCCCAAGCTTGGGCTTTTGATGGATGTCATTGCCGGGAACTTGTTGCGCAAACCAGGGCTTTTAACTGGTCAAGAATTGCGCTATCTCCGCAAGCATGCCGGCTTCCAGGCGCAAGAATTAGCGGCACTTTTGCGGATTAACCCCGCCCATCTCTCACGGTTCGAAAATGGGAAATATAAAAATCTTGGTGAAACCGGCGATACCTTAGCGCGTGTGCTCATTCGAGAAGCAAATGCAGGCGAGCTTGACAAGGAAGCCCTGCTCGACTTTGCGAAGCGACTCATGATGGCGAAACAGCCCAAGGGGAAGAGGAAGCCCACCTTTCAACTCATCAAAAATCAATGGCGGGTGGCGGCATAGATTAAGAGAAGGAGGAAGCATCATGAAAAGGAGTACAACGAAGCCCGGGGCTACTCGTCGGTGTGAGCGGTGGGGTTGATCTGCCACATGCTCCAATCCACGGCTTCTCGAAGTTCCTGCATGAGCGGATCGTTTGAGCGGGCGGTCCAGACTTTCAAGGCGAACTGTTCAAGCGGTTCGAGTGACCGCAGGTCCGGCGTTTTCCCGATGGCCCTGACGATTTCCGTCTGCACGCGAAGGTGAACGTCGGGCGCCTCCATCTTGGCCAGGAGAGGCGGCAGGATTTCGATGTTGCCGCTGTGCGCGCCGATTTCCCCGAGCGCTTCCGCCGTAGCGGCCTGAATGTCCACCGATGGATCGGATAAAAGGTCCAACAATGTTGGAATGGCAGGTTCGCCCATAGCCCCTAAGGCGATCGTGGCGGGGACGGCGAAGACGGCCTCGGTTCGGATTTGTTGAAGAGCTTGCAGCATGGTGTCTCCCGGCACGTGGCCGGCGAGCGAAAGTATTTTAAACTTGGCGGCTCGGTCGGTTTGGGGATCGATCAAAAGGGAAGACAGCCGCTTGGCTTGTTTCCATTCCGCTGCCAGATCAAGCGGGAAGTCACTGTCTCGTAGCGTTTGGCTGAGGTGCTGCAACGCGAACTGGCCTGCATCACCGTGTCCGGCTGCTTTGGCCGCCTCCCATGCATTGTCGAAAGTCGTCCTGATCTCATATTGCCAAGGTCCTTTTTGGCCGTCGAAAAAGTAACTCAGCTGGCAGGCCGGTCCTTTCCAATTTCGAGAAGGCGCTCCCGGTTGCTGGATCTCTCCGTCGGCTTTCCTGACTCCCCCCCACGGCTTTCGCTCATCGCACTTCACTTTCAGCACGACGTCATGCGGCTTGCTCTCAGCCGTGATGACCGTGAACCCGGTTGCGGTCAACCGTTCGGCTACTGCCGTTCCGATAAGGGTCGGATCAACCAATCCCTTTTCCGTGAGCGCGACCGCCTTCACGAAAATGGTCTTGACTTGTTGAAGTTGAGATTTCTGCTGGGGGTTGAAGAGTATACGTTCGGCTGAAACGTGCGGCGCAACGTACCCCGTTCCTAACAGCAAGAGACCGATAAGCCAGAAAAACTTTATACGCATGCTTGGTATGCTCCGTTTTGAAATTCAGGACGGACTGTCCATACAGTTAGGTCATCTGCATACCAAGGAGAGCGGATGAAAAGCAAGGGAGGGGAAATGGAGGGGGATTTAACGCCGGCTGCTCCGGGACCGCCCTCTGGTTCCTCCCCTTTGTAAGGGGAGGTTAGGTGGGGTAGAGGACTTGCTCAAGGGACTCGCCAGGGCCAGGGTGCATTCGAGTCGCGGCTTGTCGCGATCCAGGGCTTTATACAGGTGGATTTCCATGATCCGATTGTCATTGAGGCTCATGGCTTCACAGAGCGCGTCTTGAGCGATTTTCAGCCCACCGTCGATATCCCGTCTTAACAGTGTCGGAAAGTAAAAGTGAATGGTCAGTGTCAGCAAGTGTTCCCGGGCCTTCCGCAAAAAAGCGGTCCATTCGGATGAAGAGGGGGCCGTCATGAGCAATTGGCCGACCGTGACCTTGTAGCGACGTCCCGTTGCCGACAACACGCGGCGCCCGTTGACCGTGGCATATTGCCGGTTGATGCTGGGGGGAAGGGGCAGGGTGAGCGAAAGGGCGTTGCCGGTCAGGGAGAAACGCGTGGCCTGCAAGACGGCTTCGGCGGAGAGACGCGGCCGTCCGGGTTTCTTGCGGGGTCGTGAGGAAGCGTTCATGGCCGTGTCCCGTAGAAGATTGGTGATGGAGACGCCGGCTGGGCCCCCACGGCTGTCTTTTAACACGTATTGAGGCAGGTGAATCGGTCGATCCGATGGAGGCACGGGTTCGGTTCGCAGGATGTGTCAAGAAATGCCAACGGGAGCCTGGAATATGCGGATGCCGATGGTCTAAAGCAGGTTGAGCATTTTGCCGAGATTTTCTTCCAATTGCTCATCATGCTGCATGAGATAGCGACGCCATTCGGAAGGATTCCAGATTTCCAACCGGTGAAACATGCCCACGACTACGATTTCCAGGTCGTCTTCGAGCGGGATGACTTTTCTCAGCCGTCCGGGGATGAGGACCCGGCCCGTCTTGTCGATTTCGGACGACGCGGCTTCAGCCACGACGTAGTGCATGAAGAGCCGGCTTTGATCCTCGTCAAACGTCTCTTTGACGCGCGCAAGGACTTTTTCCCACTCTTGCACCGAATAGGCCGACAACGGAAGGTCCTGCCCCTTGACGAAAATCACACGGTCTCCCTCGACCTGCTCGCGCAAAGGGGTCGGGAAAATGAAGCGACCCTTTTCGTCGAGTTTGCAGTGATACTGTCCGGCAAACATGGTGCGTTTCCTTTCCAACAGTCGTAGGAGAGATAGGCGTACGACTTCTCAGGTATTTAGACTAGATAAAACCATCTACAAAGTCAAGAGGTTCTTTTCTCGTGGCTCACTATTCATGGGCGCTCATCCTGGCCAGGGTCTGAACGTAGACGGCCTCCGCACCGGCTTTTCTGAGCGCCTTGGCGCATTCATTGACCGTGGTGCCCGTGGTGAACACGTCATCCACGAGCAGCGCGGTTTTTCCCTCAACCGCGGAAGGAGTCGCCACGGCAAAGCATCTTCGAAGGTTTTTCAGCCGCTCCCTTCGCGTGAGGGACGTTTGGGGAAGGGTGGGCTTCGTCCGCCTGAGCACGTCGATGAGAACGGGAAGATTCCATTGTCGGCCCAAATGGTGGGCCAACAGGAGCGCCTGATTATATTCCCGTTCCCGCAGGCGGTCGGGGTGTAACGGGACGGCGATCAGGAAATCGACGTTCGTGGGGGCAGGGTGGGTTTGGGTGATCAGACGAGCCAGGGCCGGGGCCAACTGAGTCTTGCCCCGGTACTTCAAGAGCCCGATGGCTTCCTTCAATGGGGATTGGTAGGCATACGGCGTCCAAGCCCGGTAATAGGCCGGAGGGTGTTTTCGACACGGTCCGCACAGGTGTTCGGGACTATGAGCCAGGGCGTGCGGAGAAGGAAAGGGATGCGCACAGAGAGGACACCTTGGCGAACGGATGGGTTCAATACGGTTCCAGCAATATCGGCAAAAAAAGGGAACAGGATCGTCCTCCAAGGCATTGTCGCACGTCCGACAATTCATGGGAAACACAGTATGGAGGAGTCGGCGAACCAATCCGGCGGTCATGTTGTTCCCGGTCGGGGAGTGAGCATAAACCTTTAGAAACCCTAGGAAACGTCCCACGCCCTGTCAAGTTCCTCCGGCTATCACTCCCCCCTTGAGGGGGAGTCGGGGAGCCAAGGGCATAGCCCGCCGGCGAACCGGTGGGGGGAGAAGGAGCCGGGAAACGAGCGTCGCGTGTATGCAGGCACTCTACTTTGTACGTTGTTGGATAGTCCACCATGTGCTATACGGAATCGTGATGACAAGGCCGCCGTCGCACGCTCGCAGGGTCGAAAGAGGTATGGGTGTCTACGATCACCTTGGATCGCGTCTGCAAAGTCTATGAACGGGGCAGCGTCACGGTCTCCGTACTTCGGGACGCGGACCTTCACGTGGCCTCCGGAGAATTTTGTGTGATCATGGGCCCGAGTGGAAGCGGGAAAAGTACGCTTCTGAATCTGGTTGCGGGTCTCGATACCGTGACTTCCGGGGCCATTCGTCTCGATGACCAACCCACGCACGGGTTTTCCGACGCGGAGTGGACCCGGTATCGACGGGAGGTGATCGGCATGGTCTTTCAGGCGTTCCATCTCGTGCCCGGGTTGACGGCCGCGGAAAACGTCGGGTTGCCCTTGCGGCTTCAGAAGACGTCGTCAGCGGTCATTCGAGAACGCGTTGCAGAGACGCTCGAGCGGGTGGGGATTTCCCATCGGGCCGGACATCGGCCTTGGGAATTATCCGGTGGAGAACAACAACGCGTGGCCTTAGCCCGCGCCCTCGTCCATCGACCGCGCATCCTCTTGGCGGACGAACCCACGGGCAATCTCGACTCCCGGACTGCCAAAGAGATCGTGGCGCTGATTAGGCGCGTGTCCCAAGAAGCCTCCCAGACCGTGGTTTTCGTCACCCACTCGGAATCGGCCGCGCGGGTCGGGGATCACGTGTACGAACTGGAAGGCGGGCAATTGTATCCGATGTCCCATGTCTCCGGAACGACGTGAGATGGATCTTTCGACCACGATTGCCGGCGTCCGTTTTTCAACCTGCCTAATGAATGCCTCAGGGGCCCTGTGCGTCACCCGGGAAGAACTGGAAGCCTTGGGCCGGAGCCGGAGCGGGGCGATCGTGACCAAGTCCATGACGCCAGCGTTCCGGCAGGGCAACCCTGAGCCCCGGTATTACAGCTTTCCCGGTGGCTCCATCAATTCCATGGGGCTGCCCAATCTCGGCTACCCGGCCTACGCGGACATCATTCCGACCCTTCGGCAGTTCGGGAAACCCATTATTGCGAGCGTTGCCGGACTTAGCCCACCTGATTTTCTCGAAGCGGCCCGGGTGATCACGGCCGTTTCCCCCGATCTCATCGAGGTCAATCTCTCCTGCCCGAATATTCCGGGGAAGCCCCAGATCGGTTATGACGTGGAGGCCTCCCGTGCGTTACTCCTGGAATTGAAGGACATCATCACCCTGCCGATGGGCGTCAAGCTCCCTCCGTATTTCGATCCTGTGCACCATGAGGCCACGGCCCGGATGTTACAGGACGTCGAGGTCGATTTTCTGTCGCTCATCAATTCCGTGGGAAACGGGTTGGTGGTCGACGCGGACCAGGAACGCGTGGTGATCAAGCCCAAAGGCGGGTTCGGGGGGATCGGCGGCGCCATGATCAAACCCGTGGCCTTGGCTAACGTGCGGGCGTTCTGGAAGTTGTTTGACGGCCGGATGCCCATTATCGGGACTGGGGGGATCGTCTCGGGCACGGACGTGTTCGAACATATGTTATGCGGGGCGTCCGCCGTGCAAATCGGAACGGTCCTCGTTGACGAGGGGGTCGGCGTGTTCCAACGGCTGGAAACGGAACTCGGCGAACTCTTGCAACGGAAAGGCTACGCCTCGCTCTCGGACTGTCAAGGCAGGTTACGGGAACTCTGAACTAAAGGGGTAATGCTGGATTTTTCCTTTGCAGCAATGTTTTCTGGTGTTATCCCTGCGCCACACCCATCTCTTTATTCGAGGTCATCTCTTCTACTGGTTGCATGAGTTTAAGTATATTACCGTCAGGGTCTTTAAAGACGGTCAGCTTTCCCCACTCCTCGTCCAGTTGTCCCACGATGTCAACCCCATGAGTCACGAGACCTTGAGTGTCTGCTCCTATATCATCCGAAAATAGAGTCAACGTTGCGCCGCTGTGAGCGCCGTGTTCATCAAAGCGGATTTCCGGTATCCGATCACCGCCGCTCCAATGTAAACCGATTTGAACCCCGCCAGTTTCCAGCGCTGACCAGTATGGAGAACTGACGAT
The DNA here is from genome assembly GCA_965204965.1 of Nitrospirales bacterium. Classification (GTDB taxonomy): domain Bacteria; phylum Nitrospirota; class Nitrospiria; order Nitrospirales; family UBA8639; genus Bin75. The sequence continues at coordinate 612,513 of OZ242026.1, forward strand.
AAGTTTCATCCCCAGGATGTCACGATAAAATTTGACGGCCTTGTCCATATCGGACACGTTGAAATAGACGTCTTTTACGCCTTTTATCATCGCTTTCTTCTCCTGTCTGGGTTCCCCTATTACTTTGAGAATCCCGTCTACTCTTAAAGAGCATGCAGAAAAGCACCAAGAAATGCCAAATACTTTAGGAACCTCTGATTTATTGTGATAGCGGGATGCAGGGCAAGGCGTCCCGGAGCGAAACCCGAGGCTTATCAGAGAGAGAGGTGAGGGTTGAGCGAGGACACAACGCAGCCATGCGCCCGATAGTGCACTAAATCAGAGGTTCCTTTATTTTGTTCTCGTCGCTTGTTGCTCCTTGCTGTCTTGAGGCCATGGACTAAAGAATCCGGCTTTTCCTTCCAACGATACTTTTCCAAGAATCTCGAGACGATCTCGAAATTTTCCCGGTGGCGCAAGACTGATTCCCTTATTGATCATGGCTTCGGCTTCATCCCATTTTTGTTGATAGGAATAGAGTTGCCCCAAATTGACGTAGTAGTCCGCTAACGCTAACGTTTTCTGCTGTTCATTCCATTCGTCAAAGGCCGGCACGAGCGCGATCGCTTCTCTCATTTTTTCGATGGCGTCATTCACTCGTCCCTGGGTCAGGAAGGTAGTGGCGCGGTGATAATGGTAATTGGGATGTTGTGCCCCCAGGGTCGCGGCCTGTTCCAAATCTTTTTGAGGAAAAAATTTCTCTTTCTCCAGCAACGATGCTTTTCCCAGAAGTTCGAGATGATCGCGAATTCTTCCCGGTGGGAAAAGGTTTATTCCTTTATTGATCCATTCCTCAGCTTCATCCCAGTGCTTTCGAGAGGCATACAGTTGCCCCAGATTGACGTAAAAGTCCGCCAGTGCAAACGTCTTCGACCGTTCATCCCACTCATCAAAATCCGGCACCAGCGCGATGGCTTCTCTCATTGTTTCGACTGTCTCCTCAAAACGGTCCTGGGAAAAAAGGGTATGAGCAAGGTGATTCCGATAACTTGGATCACACGGAGCCAGCACAATGGCCTGTTCAAAATACTCTTCGGACTCTCTGAGCAATGCCTCCCGTTCCGACTTTCGAGCCAGCATGAGCGGGCCCGAAGCCATTCGGAATTTGGAAAAACCGAGTTGGTCGTACAGTCCCGCAGAGTGTGGGCCGTCCAACGCCTCAACCTGTTGGAATGCCTTGATCGCTTCTTCGTCTTCCCCCAGTTGAAAGCGGGCCTGACCCAGGACGAAAAGCGCCGTGTAGTTGCCGGGTATGATGCTGAGAGCCTCTTGTGCCATCGTGATGGCTTCCCGGAAGTGGGTGTTGGAACTCAGGAGACATCGTGAATACGTGAGATGAAGGAAAAAGCGCATTTTTTCTGAAACGGTTTCTTGCAACACGCGTTGCCACTCGCCGTTCGTAACGCCTTGACACCCGTGTTGGCCCAATGCGGTAAAGAGCCGTTTGACCAAGGGGGATGCCTGTCTTTCAGCCTGATTAAGGAAACCCTGTCGTTCCGTATCGCTCAGTGCCGAGAAGGCGAACTCGGGACCGGCGACGAAAACGACAATAGCGACCAAAGCACGAATAATCAGGCTATGCATAGTTATTCTCCGGCAGTTGTCTATTTATGATTCTTACAACTATTATCAATAATATTCATTGGTCTTGTAAAGGCAATGTCCGATTGCCGGAAAGTCATGTCGAAACACCGGGAAATGGCAGGGGGGCAGATAAGGATCCATACGGAGTTACCGCATCATGTGAAAGGGGCGAACTTCAACTGTGGGGGCAATGCGTTTGTCTGCACTTTGGTGTTTCGCAGCCGTGGATGATAACATCGTCGCGACGTTAATGTGGCCAGGCGCCAATCTTGTTTCTTGAAAGAATTTAAAGTCTGTTAGGGCTCACTCATCCGTTAGAGTAACCTCATTTGGTGGAACACGAGAGCATGCAAGCCGACGACCTTCAGGCCTGGCAACACAGCCATACGTTCGGACAAGACCTGAAGCGTCCGGGAGAGCGGCGGACGCTGATCGTCATTGCCGTCACCGGCGCCATGATGGTTGTGGAAATCGTCGCGGGCGTCCTGACGGGATCCATGGCGTTATTGGCCGACGGCCTGCACATGGCGTCGCACGCCGGGGCACTTAGCCTGAACGCTTTCGCGTACGTCTATGCGCGACGCCACGCGCACGACGAGGATTTCAGCTTCGGCGCGGGCAAGGTCAACGCCCTGGGCGGGTTCACCGGTGCGGTGCTGCTGGCCTTGTTCGCCCTGCTGATGGCTTGGGAGAGCGTTGGCCGGCTTCTTCACCCGGTGCCGATCATTGTCGATCAAGCCATTCTCGTGGCCGTTCTCGGGTTGGCGGTCAACGGAGCCAGCGTCTTCATTCTCCGGGTGGACGACCATCAGGATCACCACCACCTCGGCGACTCCCATGACACGCACCACCATGACCACAACCTGAAGGCCGCCTATTTCCACGTGTTGGCCGATGCGCTCACGTCCCTTTTGGCCATTGTGGCCCTGCTCTCCGCGAAATATCTGAGCCTGACGTGGATGGATCCGGTGGTAGGCATCATCGGGGCCATCCTCGTGTCCAGTTGGTCGTTCGGCTTGCTGCGAACCACCAGCGGAATTCTGCTCGACAAGCAAGGGCCGGAAAGCATCCGGGACAGAATCAGGCACAGCATCGAACAGGATGAAGACAGTAAAGTCACCGACCTTCATCTGTGGTCGATCGGTCCGAATATCTATTCCGTGGTGATGGCTGTTGTGGCCCACGATCCCGCCACTCCCGCGCAATACAAGGAACGTATTCCCAAGAATCTCGGGCTTGTCCATATCGCCATCGAGGTTCATGCATGCCCGTCAGGCGGTCAAATGGACGGAAAATGAGTTTAGGAACCTCTGCTTTATTGTGATAGCGGGATGCAGGGCAAGGCGTCCCGGAGCGAAACCCGAGGCTTATCAGAGAGATAGGTGAGGGTTGAGCGAGGACACAACGCGGCCATGCGCCCGATGGTGCACTAAATCAGAGGTTACTTTAGTGGGCTTTGCCGGTGGGGATGGTATTCTTCGGGATAAGCCGTAGGGTCATGGCCTGCCGCAGCAGTTGGGCCACGTTTCGTACGCGGAGTCGTCGCATCAGGTTGAACCGGTGGACTTCAACCGTCCGAACGCTGATATTCAGATGTTCACCAATTTCCCGATTCGTGTGCCCTTGGGCCACGAGACGAAGGATTTCTTTTTGACGGGCAGTCAGCGAGAGCACTTCGCCAGCCTTTTCCTTGGCATTGCTCTTGTTCTCTCGAGAAGCCGATTTGACTTTGGCCATAAGAGACTCACGCATGTTGTGGCAGAATTTCCTATACGTTACCACAACTGGATTTTAGGAGACAACATTTTTTGGAACGGATATTCCTATTTGGCACGTTGGCTTTCAAACATTTGACGAGCCGGCCGTTCAGGACCACGCTCACGGTAGTCGGGGTTGCCGTTGGCGTGGCTGCCGCGCTGGCCATCTATTTAGCGAATCAAACCATCTTCGAATCGTTTCAGCGAGCCGTTACGCGGGTTGTCGGCGAGGCCACGATTCATATCTCAGGCGCGGAACGTCGACTCGACGAAATACTGGTCGAACGGATTCGCCTGCATCCTGACGTCCAGGCCGTCCATCCGTATCTTTCACAATCCGTCACACTCGAAACGGCTGACGGAGACACCAGGGCCAGTATGGTATGGGGATTGGACTTGTTGGAGGTGCTCGGTAGGGAGACGGGTATGCGGCAAGCTTCCGGTGACGAGGCATTCTCGCTGGATCCCTTGCTCAACACGGACGCGATTTTTGTGGATCGCGAGTTGGCGACCGGCCTGGGCGTGTCCCGAGGCGATCCCGTGACAGTCCACGTCGGGCCACGTCGATTCAGGGCCACCGTGAGCCGGATCTTGACGTTTTCCGACGATGAAACACGATGGGATTCCATGGTCATCATGGATATTGCCGCTGCCCAGGCGCAATTGGCTCGGCTCGGCCAACTTGATGGGGTGGATATCGTGACTGCGCCCGGCGTCTCCGTGGATCGCATGATCCGGGAACTGCAAGCGCAGCTGGGGCCTTCCGTCCTGGTCAATCGTTCGTCCCAACGCGACGCCCAGGTGCAACGGATGCTCACCTCCTTTCAGTTGAACCTGACCACGCTCAGTATGGTCGGGCTCTTCGTCGGAACGTTCTTGATCTACAACGCGGTCGGATTTTCCGTTGTCCAATATCGACGGGAGATCGGGATCCTGCGAGCGATAGGCATGTTTCGGCGACACATCGCCCTGTTGTTTCTGGGGGAGGCGATCATGACGGGCATTGTTGGAGGATGCCTGGGTTCCGTGTTCGGGAGCGGGCTGGCGCATTGGCTCGTGGGGCTCGAACGTGAAACGGTTTCCGAACTCTACGGCATCGCGACGCTTGGAGAACTGCCGTTTACTTTGCCCGTGCTGTTGGGAGGAGGCCTCCTGGGTATGGTCCTGTCCGTGATCGGGGCGTTGGGCCCGTGTCTGGAGGCGAGCCGGACCGCGCTGGCCCTGGCGATTGCGCCCGGTCAATATGAAACCACACGGCATCATCACGGCCGATGGACCGTCCTGGCCGTGGGCGTGTTGGGCTTGGCCGGGTTTCTTTCCTTACCGGGTCCGGTGAACGGTCTTCCCGTGTTCGGCTATGCCGCGGCATTTTGCGTTCTGCTGGGCTGCACGCTGCTCTCTCCTCTGGGTATTCACTTACTGGGTCTGGCGGCTGCCAAAATGCCGGCCTTCGGTATGTTCAATCGGAGTTCGGGGACGGGCGTCAATCCGGGGTCCATGACCCGCCTGGCCGTGGATCAGATCGCCCGGTCTTCCGGTCGCAACAGCGTCACGCTGTCGGCGTTTATGGTCGGCATTGCGATTGTCGTGGGCGTCGGGGTGATGATCGAGAGTTTCCGGGATACCGTTGAACAATGGATTGATCAGACCCTGATAGCGGACCTGGTGGTGACGCCGCATGAGGAAGGATTGGATGCCGACCCGCGTGAGAACGTCTTTCGCATTTCCCCGGAAATGGTCCGGCTTGCCGGGGATGTGCCGGGCGTGGCAGCCGTGGACCCCTACCGTCAGGTGCGCATTCAAGTGGGGTCCACCCAGGCTTACCTCGCGGCGCGGGACCTGACCCTTCACGCGGCACGGAGTCGATACCTGTTCGTGGACGGCGATTCTTCACGCCGGCTCCGCCAAGCCATTGCCGAACGGGGTGTGGTGGTGTCGGAGGTGTTGGCCCGGCGGCTGGGAAGCAACGCGGGTGACGTGCTGTCGTTGCCGACCGGTGACGGGCAAAAAGAGTTTCCCGTGGTCGGAGTCTTTTACGATTATGCGACGGACGGGGGGAAGATTGTGCTGGACAGGGCGCTCTACGAACAATGGTGGGGTGATCGCACCTCGACGGTGTTGGCCGTCTATCTCGATCCGAACGCCAACGTCCAACGGGTGCGGGACGACCTGAAAAAGGCGCTTGGTCCGTTCGTGCCGGTGTCGATCATCAGCAACAAGGAACTCAGGACGCATATCCTCGAAATCTTTGACCGCACCTTCCGGTTGACCTACGGGTTGGAACTCGTCACGGTGATCGTCTGCCTGTTGGGGATAATCAATACGCTCCTGACGACCGTGGTCGAACGACAACGTGAGTTTGCCACGTTTCGCGCGATCGGCGGCAGTCGCAGGCAAGTCCGGGGGTTGGTGGTCCGCGAATCCCTCTGCCTGGGTTTCCTGGGGTTGGCTCTGGGGTTGTTCGCCGGGCTCCTGCTCGCCACCTTGCTGATCGGCGTGATCAATAAACAGTCCTTCGGCTGGACCATTCACATGACCGTCCCCTCCAAGACCATCCTGGAAGCCTTTCTGGTCGCAGGATTGACGGGGCTCTTAGCCGGGTATCTTCCGGCCCGCTGGGCTACCCACGGCGCCATCGCCGACGGGTTACGGTACAAGTGAGAAGTGAAACGTCAGCTATTGAAGCGCGTTGTCAGACTGAACCCGCCGGCATTTGCTGAAACAACAGTTCACTGATATTTGCTTGGGTCTTGGCATGTTCTATGGTCATGCCAACCAGGTTCCCATTGCTATCCAGGTCGATATAGATGTTTTCGTTAATTTCCCTGGTTTCATGAGCCGACTGATCGGAAAACTCGATCAATGCCGTATCGGTATCTTCAAAATATTTGATTTTCATCTTCCGACTCCTTGAACCTTCCATCAAATCGAGCAAAATCCCGCATGTTCATTGCTAACATAGCACAACAAGCGAGGCAAAATAATGACAACGACGCCTGAAAAATAATGGAAACGTTGCTTTAGCTGTACTTTTTTATAGAGGTTGGATAGCATAGCTTCCTTTGAGCAGTATTCTGCTTGACTTCGACCTTCAAGATTCAAAGGATGTCAACGTTCTATGGCTGCACCAAGAGCGTCATAGATGACCGAGGGAATAAGTTGCTGGTCGTGAAAAAACTGAATGGGGCTGGGGGTGATCGAACAAATCAAAATTCGGCGTTTCAAGTGTTTTGGCGATGTGACCTTCTCCCTTCCCGGACATGTCGTTATTGCCGGCCCCAATAATTGTGGAAAGACGACGATGTTGCAGGCCATTGCGGCTTGGGATCTGGCGTTGACCCACTGGAAGCAGCAGCGCGATTATCAACGCCACGGCAGGTTTTACACAAAGGCGCCCATTACCAGACAGGCTTTCACAGCGGTTCCTCTTCGTGCCTTTGATCTTCTCTGGAACGATCGCAAATATTTCGGCTCCGTAGAGATTGAGGTTCGCCACTCTCAAGGGTGGACCCTAACCATGGAGTTGACGGCCGATAGTACGGAGCAGGTGTACGTGCGTCCAAAACCCGACGTTGATCCTGATACTGTCAAGCAAGTTAAACTGGATACGGCTTTTGTTCCACCCATGACGGGGGTCAGTCTTAGTGAGCCTGTTTATCAACGACCGAAAGTCGATCAACTGTTGGGCCAGGGAAAACCAGGAGACGTAATCAGGAATTTGCTGGTCGAGGCCCATCAGATTTCAGCTTGGGCTCCCCTCCGTGATTCAATTGCGCGGCTTTTTCATTATGAAATTTTACCTCCGGACTCGACTTGGGCTGATATCATTGCCGAATATCAAGAGTATCCTGATGGACCACGTCTTGATATTGCGAGTGCCGGCAGCGGTTTTCAACAAGTGCTCATGCTCCTGACTTTTCTTTACAGCCGGCCTGATTCGGTCCTGCTGCTGGACGAACCGGACGCGCACCTGCACGTGATTCTTCAAGACGCGATCTATGGGGAATTACGCTCCGTCGCCGCTCAACAAAACTCACAACTCATTATCTCCACGCATTCTGAGGTGCTTCTCAACTCCGTGGAACCTCGCGAACTCTGTGTGCTTCTCAACTAACCAATACTTTTTGCAAGGCTTTTCTTATACCCGCTTCAATGAAATCGCTGTCGCGATGTCGCCCGAAGAAATCCATCCCGAAGTCAAAGAGAAACTTGACGCCATTCAACGGGCTTTCCGTCTATGAGTGCGTATAAAATTTCCCAGTTGGCTGGAACATTCACCTAACCGTTCCTTTCAAGATCATCCTGAAAGTCGTTCTCGTGGCAGGGGGCACGGGGTTGCTTGCCGGTTATCTTCCAGCTAGCTGGACCACCGGCGACGCTTGTCCATTGGGGTCCTCTGTCGGCTTGGGCTCGGTCGGCTCTTCTTTTAATCCCCGTCCAATCTCAGCGGGTCTTGCGGCGGGTAGATCCCGTTGTTGTCTGGATCGCTACACATCAGGCTGTCCAAGGCGTCGATCAGGTGCCATGCCGCGTGTCTCAAGTCCTCCGCCCGTTCCAAGCTCACGTCGTCCACGTTCGGTTCTTCCGGGTCACCAATCAGGTAGTGCAGAATCGCCTCTTGGTTCTCCTCTCCGATCATCCTTATGAGGGTGTTCTTGAACATCTCGGTCTGCCATGGATCGGGTAACACTAGGTCCCCTTCCTTTAGGCCCCACAGCATCAGTTGGAGACAGTATTGCATGTCCGCGTTGACCGGCTCCTTCGTCTTTCGGAGCAAATGGAGGGCCACTTGGTTCAAGGGATGCTTGTTGACTTTCTCGATCTGCTGACTTCGCCGGTAGAGCCGTTCTATGTTGAGTTTCTCTTTGTCTCGTCGCTCCTGGAATACTCTGCAGAGAACGTCGATCAGTCTCCAGGCTGCCTGTTCGGGACTGCTCGCGCTCTGCAGATCTGTTTCGTCGAGCCTAGGGTCCTCCGGTGGCCCCTTCAGGTACTGCAGCAGGAACCACTGGTTATCCCTTCCGGCCAGCTCCGCGAGATCCGTTCGGAACTTCTCGGTCTGTTGCTGGTTATCGAACTCTAGGCACTCCTCGTCCATGCCCCACGTCATCAGTTGGACGACATACTGGCTCCCCTCGCTGATCGGCGTGTTGGTCTTGAGCAGCCACCACTTTGCCGCCTGGTTCAGGGGGTCTCGGTTGGCCTCTTGGGTCGTCTTTTCGAACTGGCTCATCCACTGTCTTGTCGCTTGGCTCAGGTGTACTCGTTTCCGTTCGTCTCGGCGGTTCTGCTGTTGCTGTTTAAGTGGGCTGCTGTCTATCATCGCGTACTCCTGCTTTTCTATTTCCTTTTTCTGTGGGAGAGATGCAAGGGCTAAAACTTCTTCGAGTCGCGATTGACTTTCTACTGGGTGTTTTTCGTGTGTTTTTGCCTCGACAGTAGGCTCAGTAACGGCGTCAGTATATGTTTCTCTCTCCATAAAATTTTTGTCAGATTTGTTTCTCTTATGCTTGTGTACCTCATTTGGCGTATTGCCGGAAGAGCTAACCGGGAAGATATTTAGCTCTCGAAGTTTCGTCCGCAGGCCTTCCAATTCCTTTTCCTGATTGGCATAAAATGAGCTTTCACGAATTCGGTGAAATTGCCATCCTGCGCGCTCAAGCTTTCTTTGTCGTTCCATATCCTCTTGATATCTGTCTGCTCCATGCCAATGATCGCCATCGCATTCAACGGCAAGTTGCGAATCTTTACCTTCAACGACGAGATCAATTGACTTGCCCGCAATCCGATATTGCGGAATAACCCGATATCCTCTTGCAGCGATGGCTAGGCACACATCTACTTCGAACCAGCTATCAAATGGGCTTGGTGGTGTCTCAATTCCACGGTTAGCAGAGCGCGCTTTTTCTCTCAATTGCTCGGCTTTTTCTCCCAGTGCCTGAGTAATTTGGCTTTCTGGATTGTTGAAAAATTCAAGCAGCCGCTTTCGCAAGCAAGTGTCGCTCAAATCATTTATTGTTGCCGTATGGAAAAGCCACATTTGATCTTTGGCTCGACTGGCCGCCACATTGAATCGTCTTTGATCTGCTGCTTTCGTAAAAGCTCCGATGCGTTGGTTGGGAGCAGCGACCATAGAAAGAAATATAATCTCTCGTTCATCTCCTTGAAAATCATAAGGGTTGCCGCAAATCAGCTTTCTCTTTTCCATCTCATCCACTCCCAATTCTTTGACCAACATATTTTCAATGAGTTGAGCCTGTGTCTGACCTTGTAATACAATCACGCCCATGGTCTTTTCGTTGTAACGTTCGTCTTGGCAACATTGGACGATCTGCTGCACAAGGGTTTCGGCTTCTGGACGGTTAATGGCCCTTGCACCATCTCCCTCTCTATACCCGCTGGACACGTGAATGCTTTTTAATGGTTCCAGCCGTTTTGGTGGATACCGGCGAAGAGGAATGAGCGGCGTGTCGTGATAACACAGGTCGTTGCTGAATCTGATAATTTCAGGCATACACCGAAAGTGTTCTCGTAATACAATCCGATTATTAAAGCGTCGGCGGCCATGGGCAAACAAACTGCTTTCCATATCAAACGAATCAGCATGTTCAAAGTCATACAAATGTTCCTGTATGAGTCGTTGCCGAGTGCTTTCATCAACACCTACGATCTCAGGGCTGATCTGCTGATCGTCGCCTACAACCAGTAGCTTTTTCCCCAGATACATCAATGGAAGTGAATCCGTCCCGCACTGGGATGCTTCGTCTACGATGATCACGTCGAACATGCCAGGGGATGGATCGACTGTATCCCACAGCCTATGAAGAGGCATAACCCAAGCAGGAACTGCCTCCCGACATTTATTCAAATGTTGTTGAGCATTTCGGCGATGTCTGGGGGCACTTTTGCCAGTACCTCTCCCGATTCTCTTCATAGCCTGCTGCCATCCAATGAGCCGTCTCCGATGTTCCTTCTGTAAGCGCATGAAGCAGAATTTCCATGCCTGAATTTCAGCAAGATTAGCCAGAGTATCCTTCTCTTCTTTCTCTAGTTGTTGCACTCGCCGTTCTAGGCTTGGAGCGTCCTCAGCATTGAGAAAATCACGCAGCCAAGAACGTGCTCGTGCCCAGTTCCAAGCTTTTTCAACTGCACGTATTCGGTTGATCCATTTTTCGTCTTGGCAAGTTGCCTTTAGTTCATTTGAAAACATGGGCGCAATGGGCTTAAGGTGATCGAGAACTGATTCTGTCCATATTAACTGCTTTGACAATTGCTGAAGTTCGAAAAGCCGATTCACATTTCTCTCATAGGACGCAATATCCCTATTTTGCATAGCATTCAAAACGTTTTGCGCCAAAGGATGGGATGATTTGCGGCGTGCGAATTCTCGAATTCTAGATATTGACTCGCTCAATTCTTGTTGAACGCTTTCCAGGTCGTTTTTCTTAATGACAAGTTTGCAGATATCCATGAATTTCCTGAGAGCATCTATATCATGCCACACTGGTTCGGGCATTTTGGGATCCTGGCGGACGCTCGTTTTTGCATTCTCCAAGAGATCATAAAGGCCGATAACTCGAGTTAAGGCCTTAAGGAGTTCTTCGAGTTCTGCTACTTGAATCAGAAAAGAGCCTTCTCGCTTGCTGGCTTTTCCTTTCCACATGTGCCACATGTATTCAATGACTTGTTCTACGGAGAGATGTTCAATGAGTTCCGTCAGCGATTCGGATGCATTGCAGAGGTGGCCATCAATGCGTACATGTTTAATAAGATCCTTATTGTTTTTGATGATTTTCTTGTTGATAAACCACGGCCATCTGATTGTCCCGCCATGGTCAAAATGTTGTTTTAGAGTTTTTGCATCGTTTAAAAGCTTCCGTCGGTCAAGACTGCTTGGAGCATCGAGTTTTTGCCGATCAACTTTATCTGCACGTTCTCTTAGCCCTCTCAAGTTATCATCGGAGACGCGGTGAAGTTCCTTCCAAGGGCGATCGTTATCGGATAACATCTCATGGACGGCTGACTCGATCCACGCCATGGGGCGTGATTTGACGCTTTGAGCTTCAGCGACAAGTGAGCTCACGTCTTCGATTATTCGACTAACGTGCTGAATATCTGCCAATTGGATCGTATCTATTGGGGAATTCGACAATGCTTGATTTGATTCCAGGCTTTCGCTCAATTCGATTTCTTGTTGGACAAGTTTTTTAAATCTCTCAATGTTGATGAGGTCCTGTTGTGGATCAAGCATGCTCAATTTTAGTTCTGCTTCTAATTCTGGGGTGAAATTTGTCAGTTCGAGTCTCAGCCCTTCTAGATCACTGGGAGCGACTGGCATTTCTTGGTCGTATCCTATCGGATCAGTAAGCCAACCATATTCAGCCAATTCCTTATTGAGTTGCCGTGAAATTTTCGCTGCAGTTCCACAGTAAGCTCCATTTAGGATGGACTGTTCATGTGTTTCGCATTCGCGAATCGATTGGAGTCTAAAGTCGGTCCCAGCCTTTTCCGTCCGTACTTGGTGAAGTTTTTCCTTGAGAGTTGTAACTTCTGAGGTAGCATTTAATTCATCCCATTGTGTTTCCTGATTTAAAATGCCGCTCACACTCTCTTCGAGTGCGCGCTGTTCTTTATTCCCACTACCCAAGAGACTAATACACAGAGGACGAATCTTTTCCGGAAGATGGTTGTGCAGAACTTCCAAGGCTCTTGGGGTTTGGGCTGTTACCAGTACTCTGTGTCCTTTTGCGAGGAGATGACAGATAAGGTTGGCGATGGTGTGAGACTTACCTGTTCCAGGAGGGCCTTGTACCAAAACCCCACTTGTTGCTCGAAGAGTCTTGATGATTCGTCTTTGTTCTTCATTGGATGGTTTGGGGAAAAATATTGTTGATTCACTATCTGGTATGTCCGTGTCGTGCTTATTGGCTGGGTCTGGTTCACTTCTTTCACCGAGCAGTCCTCCTTCAGCGAGATCTAGAAATTCTGGTGGCATCTCACCGCCCTCGTTTATTTTGCTATGCATTTTGTCCAAGGTTTCTTGAAGCCCCTTTAAGGATCGTTTTCGGAAAATCAGTGCCGGAGCGAATTCGACTATGGGTTTATTGTCAGCCTTCGATTGACGTGGTTCCAGAGATGCCGGGTGGTACTCGCCGAGAGGCCCCAACACTTTTGCGAGTGCATGGAGGACAGCATCTACAGAAGCGCGATCCCAAGGGTTGTCCTCAGCGGAACGTAACCCATCCATTGCCGACTGTTGAGCATGTAAAGGTTGTTCTGTGGCATCCAACATATCCAGTTCGGCGGTGAGTTTTGCGCCATCAGGTTCGGGCACAACTTTGAATTTACCGAATTTGGTTTCGAAGTCTAAACTAGCTCTTGCTGTTACAAGGTGGCGATGGACGGTGTGTCCTGAAGGCGTTTGCCAAGTCAGAAGACCTATGCCCACGAGCAATTCATATTCCTCACCTAGACGTTTTTGTCCTTGCCATATGGTGAACAGTTTGGTGTAGACATTTTGCACAGTGACCCACTTGCGATGTAATTCCATCCAAGGCAGCCACTCATTTTCCAGGTATTGATCCCAAGCTTCTTGAACAGCCGGAAAGTCTTCTAGCTTTTGTTCTTCATACAGGGGCAATGACGTATCTTCTTGTATGTCTTGCCCCTCTACTTCAACTTTGATGGTAGGGAAAAGTTCAGGTAACTCATCAGTATCTCTTAACGTTTCTTTGTGCACCCATTTATCGCAGAGTTCCGGAACCTTCGGCTGAACTGGTTCGTCTCTTTTTTTGATTTCAATCCAAATATCTGGCTCAATGTCATCATCGCGACCCCATGCTTGCGTAAAACATTCCTTTTCATATTCCTTTTCATCAGGAATTTCGTGCAACCAGAGAATGTTTTCGTAGTCTTTAATGTTTCGTACGATTTTCGTGCGAAGAGAGGCTAGCGCTTGGAGGTACTTTATGAGGCGTAGGGCGCGTTCACGGGCAGGATCATCAAAATTTGAAGAAGTATAGTTTTCTGCATCTTTCATAGGCGATCACTACTGTCCGGTTAATTATGGAATAAATTCAATTGGTTAGAAAGCATATCCTCCTCCGATCTGTACTTGCTATCGAAAAAGCCTTTGTTTAAGGGGGGGTTCTCGAAAAGGGTCACGGAGAGAATCTGGAGCAACGTGTAGAGCGAGATATCCAGATGGAGTCGCTTCTTGATGAGAGCTACGAGGCCATAAACCGAGACGGCAACCCAGATTTGGGTCTTCACAGCATTCTCGGAGGTGCCGTAAAACTGTTTGATGCGGAGATGCTGCTTGACCCATTTGAAAAACAACTCGATCTGCCAGCGGGCTTTGTACAGCGAACAGATCGTGGTCGGCGCTGGGCCAAACAGGTTGGTCAAGAAGATCAGAGTCTTCTGGGAGTCGAGATCTTTGAAGCGCACGCGTCGCAGATGGAGCGGATACTTCTTGTGGGTGTAATACCCCAACAACACGACCGTCTGGTCGCAGAGAATGCCCTGCGTGCGGTCGCTCGGCGCCGAATAGAGTCGGCGCAGGGTGGTATTCGCTTTGGCGCGGGTGACAAAGAACGCTCCGGCCTGATGGAGGGCCAGGAGTCTTTCGAAATCCAGATAGGCACGGTCCATGACGTAAATGGCGGCCGGTTCGGGACTCAAGAGGTTGAGCACGTTGACATCGTGCCACTGTCCATCGGAAACGTGGAGAAAACTCGGAAGCGGCCCCCGCAAATCCAACAGCGTATGCAGCTTGACCGCCGCCTTGGTGGAGCGAAAGGGAGCCCAGGGAAACAACGACAGGCACAGGTCGACCGTCGTCGAATCCAACGCATAAATCGTGTTGGCCAGGTCCAGCCCCAGTTCCTCGTCGGCGTATAACGGACGGACCTGAGCAATCAGGCGTTGAGCGAATTCGGCATAGATGCGCCAGTCCCGGCGTTCGTTGGCATCGGCCAGGGTCGCGCGTTTGACCGGCGCCCGAATGCCCATATGATACCGTTTGGCCGCTTGCGCCGCGAGACAGGCCTCGATGTCTCGCAGACTTTCCCGGTAGGTCAACTGCGCAAACGCCAGGATGCGGAACTGGTCGCTGCAAGGCAGGGTCCGGACGCGATGATTGCCACCATAGCGGGCGACGAGGCGGGTGAAGGTCGTCCAAGGCAGAAAGTCAATTAACTGAGCAAACAGGGTCTTGCCGGTGTACATGGGGAATCCTCCAAGAAAGATTTCCCGAACGATCCCCCCAAAGCCATGACGCGTTCAAGTCGACACCACTGCTATTTGCTAAAAAAGAGAAAAAATTCATGCAGTTATGTGGAGCAGCAGTTCAGTTAACCGGACAGTAGTGATAGGCGATCTTAAGGATAACACGTCTATTTTTGAAAGAAAAACACCAACTTAGGTGATAAAGGATAGTGCTGTCTTTTCAAAAGACAGCGCGAACGACCTGCTAGTCTGTGAAGCGTAAGCAGGAGGTATTAAAATGGGATTAGGTTTGATGGGATAGGAAATTCCCCGCCACTTCAAAGCCCATGTCTGTCAGCATCCGTTCGACTTCGCGGGCGGGGTCGCCGGGGGTCGTGAGGTAGCCGTTGACGAAGAGCGAGTCCGCCACGTACAGGGCCATGGGTTGCAGGGACCGGAGATTGAATTCTCGCCCGCCCGCCGCGCGCAGTTCTCTTTGCGGATGAACAAAGCGGAACAGGCAGAGGATTTTCAGGCACCGTTGCGGGGTCAGGTGCTTGGCGTCGGCCAAGGGAGTGCCCGGAATCGGATGCAGCATGTTCAACGGGATCGAGTCGGGGTTGAGGTCTTTCAGGGCGAAGGCCAGGTCCACCAGATCTTCGTCGGATTCTCCCATGCCGACGATGCCGCCCGAACACAATTCCAGGCCCGCGGCTCGCGCGTTTTGCAGGGTGGTCATTCGATCCTGGTAGGTATGGGTCGTGCAGATGGAGGAGTGATAGGCCTCGCTGGTGTTCAGATTGTGATTGATGCGATCGACGCCCGCGGCCTTGAGTCGCTTGGCCTGGGGTTCGGTGAGAAGGCCCAGGGAACAGCAGACCTGCATCGGAAGTTCCTGCTTGATCCGCTGGACCGCGGAGGCGATGTCGTCCACTTCCTTTTCGAGCGGACTCCTTCCGCTGATCACCACGCAGTACCGTTCCGCTTTGGCTTCATGAGCCCGGCGGGCGGCTTTGAGCATGTCCTCCGGTGACACCAATGCATAGCGGTCGATGGGAGCCGTGGAAATGCTGGATTGCGAACAATAATGGCAATCTTCCTGACAGGCGCCGCTCTTGGCGTTGAACAACATTTGAATCGTGACTTTTCGACCGAACCAGGCGTGGCGAATCGCATACGCGGCGTTGACGAGGGGTAAGAGTTGGGCGTCGTCGGTTTGGAGGAGTTCCAAACCTTCTTCACGCGTGATGGAATGACCTTCCAGCACCTGTTCCGCGAGAACGTCGAATCGAGTCATGCGCTTACTCCCTCGGTTGGAAAAACACTGGTGTCAGCTTGCTTGAGGAACCATTTTGGGAGATTCGGAAGGCTGAGACAGCAGGTGCCCGAGAGCTTGCGAATCATATTCCGTTGACGGGATTTGCGGGGCGTCTCTCCACATGTTCTCGATACCGTAATACGTGCGATGCTCTTCACGGAAAATATGCACGATGACGTCTTGATAATCGAGCAGGACCCAGTTCGCCGCGGTTTCACCCTCTATTGTCCCGTGGTCTCCGAAGCGATGCGCCATTTCGTGCCGGATGGCTTCGGCAATGGCTTTGACCTGGCGTCCTGAATTTCCGGAGCAAATGACAAAATAGTCGGCAATCGAGGTGAGGTGTCCTATTTGCAGGACCATGACGTCGGAGGCTTGTTTATCCAGGGCGACTCCTCCGATGAGCAGGGCTTTGCGTTTGATGTCTGAAATAGGGCGGCTCCTTAACGCGGGACGTACAAGTTATGTTGGATTATATAAGAATGGACGGGGGGTGGCAACCAGCCGGCGACGTCCTCGCCATTCCGGATGCGTTCTCGAACCGCGGAAGAGGATATTTCACACGGGTCGGTTCGCAGGAACGTGATCATGGCCTGCAAGCCGATGGGGAGATCCAGGCGAGGTTGTTCACCGGCATCCAAACGGTCCAGTTGTCCGGTCGGCAGGGGAGGCAGCAGCGGCAGCGAGGCCACCCGGGAAAAGGGAATATGTGACCGAGATAACACCAGAAAGTTCGTCGAGGTCAATAAGGCCTCGGCCGATTTCCATTCTGCAATCTCGAGAAACGCATCGAGACCGATGATAAACCAAAGCTCTCCCTGCACGGTTTCCCGAAGCGTTCGGGTCGTATCAATGGTATAGGAGGTATCCGGCGCGTTGGCTTCCACGTCGGAAACCGCAAAGTCCGGCAGATCCGCGACGGCGCGTTGCACCATGCTCAAGCGATGGTGCGCCGGGGCCAATGATTCGCCTGACTTGTGCGGGGGGGCGCCCGAAGGGATGAAGATCACCCGGTCGAGCGCCAAGGCCCGTTGCGCTTGTCCGGCAATCGAAAGGTGGCAATTGTGTACGGGGTTGAACGTGCCGCCCAGCACACCGATGCGCGTGAAAGGGGAATCGCTCATCCACAATTCCTGACTCTTCTTTCCCCTCCTTTGTAAGGAGGGGCGAGGGGAGGTAGAGCTTGCGGCTATCATGGCGAACCCTGCTCCATGCACGGGTGGCTCTACCCCACCTATCCTCCCCTTACAAAGGGGAGGGAAGCAACACAATCGCACCCACTCAGACTAATCCTTCTGTCAACGAATGAGTGCGCCGTGACGGGGCGAACGCGGTCAGCCCAAGAGCGTAAGGTTGTCCCGGTGGATGACTTCTTCATATTCGTGCGTGCCTGCCTCGTAGGGAATCTCGTTGGTCCGACGCCCCTTGATGTCGGCGACGACGTCCGATGAAAAATTCACCAATCCTTTGGCAAACTCTTTGCCATCCGTGTCCACGCAAGAGACGGGATCACCCGCCGCGAACGTACCGTTCACCTCGACGATCCCGGAAGGCAACAGGCTTTTCCCTCGGGTGGTGAGCGCCGTGACGGCGCCGGCATCCAGCACGAGTTGTCCCTTTGACCGGAGCGTATAGGCGATCCAATGCTTCCGGCTGGGGAGTTTCCGGCCTTGGGAAAAGAACAGCGTGCCGTGGTCTGAGCCGGCCAGGACGCTGGTCAGCAAGCCCGGGGTTTCACCATTGAGCAACAACGTGGGGACTCCGAATTGCCGGGCCAATTTGGCCGCCTGGATTTTCGTGACCATGCCCCCGCGGCTTTCCCGGCTCTGCGAGGTTCCGGCTCCTTGTTCGATCTCCGGCGTAATGTCCGTGACGTTCGAAATCAACGTGGCTTCCGGATCACGTCGCGGGTCCCGGGTGAACAGTCCGTCGACGTCCGAGAGGATAATGAACAGATCCGCATCGACCAAGTGGGCCACCTGCGCCGCGAGGGTGTCGTTGTCCCCGAAACGGATTTCGTCCACCGACACGGCGTCGTTTTCATTGACAATCGGAATGCTCTCCAACTCGATCAACGTTGTCAGCGTGTGCCGTGCATTGAGAAAGCGTTTACGATCGGCCAGGTCTTCATGGGTGAGCAAGACCTGGGCAATGTGCTGTCCGGTTTCCTGGAAACAGGTTTCATAGGCGTGAATGAGACGGCTTTGTCCGGCCGAAGCCGCGGCTTGTTGCAAAGGGAGGGTTTGCGGATAGGATGTGAGGCCGAGTTTTCCGATGCCGGCCACGATGGCTCCTGACGACACCAGGACGATTTCCCGGCCTTCCCGTTTGAGCTTGGCGGTTTCACCGGAAAGGCGTTGAATGTGGTCGAGCCGCAAGCCTGCAGGGGCAGCCAGGATGCTGCTGCCGATTTTAATGACGAGCCGTTTGGCCTGTGACAGGATGAGATCTCTCATGCCGCTTCGATTTCCTGAAGGCGTTGTGCCAGGAACGCGCGCAGGGTGTCGAGCCCTTCACGCGTGGCCGAGGAGATCGGGAAAAAGGTCATCCGGCGTTCCTCGCAATAGTGCTCGATCTCCCGGAGGCGTTGGCCGTTGCCCCGGCTGTCGACTTTGGTCCCGACCACGGCGAAGGCACGCTGCCCCAGGGGGCGATCGAAAGCGGACAACTCTTCCTGCAACACGCGTAACGCGTTCACGGGATCATCCGTGGTCCATTCGGAAATATCAATAAGGTACAACAGGAAACGCGTCCGTTGAATGTGCTTGAGAAATTGATGCCCCAGGCCCTTTCCCCGATGTGCGCCTTCAATGAGTCCCGGAATGTCGGCCATAACGAAACTGTCGTATTCGCCCAGGGGAACGACTCCCAAATGCGGCTGCAGGGTCGTAAAGGGGTAATCGGCAATTTCCGGTCGAGCGGCCGAGAGCGTGGAAATCAACGTGGACTTGCCGGCATTGGGAAACCCCACGAGTCCGACGTCGGCCAGGAGTTTCAACTCCAGGTCGAGGTGCAACTCTTCACCGGGTGTCCCCTCTTCAAACGTCCGGGGCGCCCGGTTCGTGGAGGTGGCGAACCGGGCGTTCCCTTTGCCGCCTTTTCCTCCCTTGGCCACGACCGCGCGCTGTTCGGGTGTCACCAGATCTACCAGGAGATCGTGGGTTTCCGCGTGCCGGACGACGGTCCCGACCGGCACCGTGATCGTGACGTCCGCGCCGGTGCGGCCATGGCGATTGGCTTTTTGCCCGGGCGTGCCGGATTCGGCTTCATAATGACGTTGGTACTTCAAGTCGAGTAACGTGGTGACGCGGGCCGACGCCGTGACCACGACGTTCCCGCCGTTCCCGCCGTCCCCGCCGTCCGGGCCGCCGTGCGGGACGAATTTTTCCCGCCGGAAACTACAGCCGCCGTTCCCGCCGTTGCCGGACCGTACAAGAATTTTTGCGTGGTCGATGAACATGCGGCACCACGATTGTCATAAAGAAGATGGGAGAGCAAGAGCCCGGGGAGGAAGACGGGTCGTTTATGTAGAGGAGGGATACACGCTGATCTTACGCCGCGCTTCGCCTCCCTCGAATTTCACGATTCCGGCCACTTTGGCAAAGAGGGTATGATCCCTGCCCATCCCGACGTTATAGCCGGGATAAAACTTGGTGCCTCGCTGGCGAATGAGAATGTTGCCCGGTTGTACCCGTTCGTCGGCGTACCGTTTGACTCCGAGATATTGAGGGTTGCTGTCGCGTCCGTTGCGAGATGAACCGCCGCCTTTTTTATGTGCCATGCCCGGTCCTTTTCCTAGCCCGTGACGATGTCATCGACGCGGAGTTGGGTGAATGATTGACGATGCCCGCGGGTCTTCCGGTAATTCTTCCGGCGTTTCTTTTTGAACACCAAAATTGACCGGGTTCGGCCGTTCCGAATGACCGTCGCTTGCACGTGCGCCCCTTCGATCACCGGTTGTCCTTGAAGGAGTTCCTCACCCGTTGAAATGAACCGAACGGGCTTCAACTCCAAGGTTTGGCCGACTTCGGCGTGAAGCGTTTCGACCTGAAGGATCGAACCACGTTCGACCCGATATTGTTTTCCACCGGTTTCCAAGATCGCGTACATAAGATCGTCATCCTTTCATTGGCTGCACATGTATCATGCACCCGAAAGGGGTGTCAAGGCGTGCAGGGAGGTCGAAACAGCCGGATTGACAGGCTGAGACGGCCTCGTTATAAGCTAAGAGTCTGAGCCTATATTTCCGGGAATACAGTCGAGAGCAGAAAGGTCGGTCATGGTGACGCCGAGTGAAAAAATCTGGATGGATGGAACCTTCGTGAATTGGGACGAGGCCTCCGTCCACGTGTTGACGCATTCCTTGCACTACGGGCTGGGAGCTTTCGAAGGCATTCGTTGCTACCGGGGGAAAACCGGGTCGATAATTTTCCGCTTGCGCGAGCACGTGGACCGGCTGTTCGAGTCGGCGCACATTATGGCGATGAACGTTCCCTACAGTCGCAAGGACGTAGCGGAAGCCATCCTGGAAACGGTCAGGATCAACAAACTGGAATCCTGTTATATCCGTCCGTTGCTGTACGTGGGGTATGGGGAAATGGGCCTGTATCCCGGGAACAATCCCATCAAGCTGGCCATTGCCGCCTGGTCTTGGGGCACCTATCTGGGAGAGGACGCCCTGGTGCATGGGATTCGGGCCAAGGTGTCGTCCTTTACCCGCCACCACGTGAACGTCTCGATGACCCGCGCAAAAGTCTCCGGATATTACGTCAATTCCATTTTAGCCAAATGTGAGGCGAAAACTGCGGGGTACGACGAGGCTATTCTTCTGGATACGGAAGGCTACGTGGCCGAGGGCACCGGAGAAAACGTGTTCATCGTGTCAAAGGGCGTGCTCAAGACCACACCCTTGACTTCCATCCTGGAAGGGATCACTCGTCATTCCATCCTGGAGTTGGCCAGGGAGAAAAACATCCCGGTGGTGGAGGAACGGTTTACCCGGGATGCCTTGTACGTGGCCGAGGAAGTGTTCCTTACGGGAACGGCCGCCGAAGTGGCGCCGGTTCGGGAAATCGACGACCGTCAGGTTGGAACCGGAAAACGCGGCCCCGTCACGGATCTGCTCCAAAAAGCCTTCTTCGACATCGTGAAAGGCGAAGACTTGTCCCACGGCCAATGGCTGACGCCGGTGTAAATCGCCTGTTTGCTCTGGCTTGTCCCGTCCATTCTTAATCAGGGATCGAATCGAGGCTCCAGGGTCTTTGTTTTTTCGTTCGTGAAGACGCGGGACGGCACGCAGGCCGTCCCCTACAGGATCAGGGTTCATGTGCGTAGGGGCGGGCCTATGTGCCCGCCATTTTTTCTGCGTTTTCAGGGAAAAATCAATGCGCCGAAGAGGGTTCTTCGGACGATTCCGCGGGGGCACCCGAGGCATCGGGAGACGTGGCGTCAGGAGCCGCGTCCGTGCCAGCCGGAGCGGTGGAAGTTGCTTCGCCGGAGGTAACGGGAACGTCAATCACCGACGCGACGTTTTCCTGTTTGGACAGTAACGCCAGCCCGAGCGAAGTCAGCATGAAAATAACGGCCGCAGCCACCGTGACTTTGCTGAGAAACGTTCCGGGACCGCGACTGCCGAATACCGTTTGACTGGATCCGCCGAACGCCGCACCGATTTCGGCTCCCTTCCCGGCCTGAAGCAGGATCGCGGCGATCATCAAAAAACAAACGATGAGATGGAGAATGACGGTGGCAGTATACATGGACGTTTCCTGATTGTTCTTTCGTAACGGATTCAAGAGGCTATCCGGCAGATCTTAGCAAAGCCTTCAGGATCAAGACAAGCTTTTCCGACAAGGGCCCCATTTACCTCATCCGATCCGAAGAGTTCACGGGCGTTTTCAGGTGAAACGCTTCCTCCGTAGAGGATCCGCGTGGTGTCTGCGATCTGCGGTTGTTCCTTCTTCAGGATGGTGCGAAGAAAGGCATGCACGTCTTCAATTTGTGGGACGGTGGCGGCGTACCCGGTCCCGATGGCCCAAACCGGTTCATAGGCAATGGCGAGTCCGGTCATCCCTTCGGCCGGCATATCGACAAACGCTCTCAGTATTTGTTCTTTGACCACGTCTTGAGTATGACCGGCCCGTCGTTCCTCCAGCGTTTCTCCCACGCAGAGAATGGGCGCGAGGTCGTGCCTCAACGCGGCCTTTAGCTTTTTATTGACTTGGGCATCGGTTTCTCCCAAGAGTCGCCGGCGTTCCGAATGCCCGACGATGACCGATTGGCAGCCCACGTCTTTCAGCATACGACCGGAAACTTCACCCGTATAGGCTCCTTCTTCTTCCCAGGACAGGTCTTGCGCGCCCAGTTTGAACGGATCGCCGGCGAGGAGGATTTGCCGGATGCCGTCAAGCGCGGTAAACGGGGGCATGAGCAGGATTTCCACGGAGACGTCCTGCTCCAAGGCTTGCCGGAATCGATGGACAAACTCGACAGCCTCGGCCGTCGTCTTGTGCATCTTCCAATTGCCTGCGATGAGTCGGGGATTCACGAACGCGGTGACCGTAAGAAAGCAGGGTGACAGGGAGGAGGCGGACCCATCAGCGAGCCGGCAGCGCCGCCAGCCCCGGCATGTTTCCCCCTTCCAACAAGGTGAGGGCCGCTCCTCCGCCCGTTGAAATGAACGACATGCTGTCGGTTTCGCCGGCGCGGTGGATGGCCAAGGCCGTTGAGCCGCCTCCGACGATGGTCAGGGCGTAGGCATTGGCGACGGCATGGGCCATGGCTTGGGTGCCCCGGGCAAAAGCGTCCCGTTCGAACAGGCCCATCGGGCCGTTCCAAAGGATGGTTTTGGCATTTTCCACCGCCTCGGCAAAGAGTTTGACGGAGGCCGGTCCGATATCCAGTCCATACCAGCCTTCGGGAATTTCCTGTATGGGTACGATTTTCGTTTCGGCGCCGGGGTCCAGGCTGGCCGCCACCACGCAGTCCACCGGCAGATAAAATTTGATGCCCTGTTCGACGGATCGTTCGTACACGCCTTTGGCGAAATCCAGCATCTGGTCTTCAACCAGGGATCGGCCGATTTCAAGGTTCATGGCTTTCAGGAACGTAAACGCCATGCCGCCGCCGATCACGACCTTGTCGACTTTGCTTTCGAGGTTTTTGATGACTCCGATTTTTCCCGAGACCTTCGCGCCCCCCAAGAGGGCGACAAACGGGCGGACGGGATTTTCAACGGCCCCTTCAAGGTACTCCACTTCCCGTTTCATCAAATAGCCGGCTGCGGAGGCTTTGATGAACAAGGGAATACCCGCGGTGGAAGCGTGGGACCGGTGTGCCGTCCCGAACGCGTCATTGATGAAAACGTCACCCAACGACGCCAGTTCCGAGGCGAACTCCTTGTCATTGGCTTCCTCTCCGGGATGAAACCGGAGATTTTCCAGCAAGAGGACGTCGCCGGGTTGCAGTTGGCTCGCGAGGTTTTTCACGAGCGGGCCGGCGCAGTCCGGGGCGAACGTCACTTCCTTCCCCAGCAGGCGTTTCAGGCGTTTGGCCACCGGCGCGAGACTGAGTTCCGGGCAGACCTTTCCGTTGGGACGTCCCAGGTGGGAACACAGAATCACGCTCCCGCCTTCGTCAACCACGTGATTGATGGTGGGAATCGCCGCGCGAATCCGGGAATCGTCCGTAATTTTCCGGTCCTCATAGAGCGGAACGTTGAAGTCCACGCGGATAATGACCCGTTTCCCTTGCAGGTCGACCTGATCAATGGTTTGTTTGGTGATATGCACAATACGTCCTTTCCTCCCGGCGGGTTGCAGGAGGACGAAGCCTGAAGGCTTAGTTTTTCGATGACAAAAACTTCACCAGATCCCTCAACCGGCAGGAGTAGCCCCACTCATTGTCGTACCAGGCAAAGACCTTGACGAACCGGCGATTCATCACGGTCGTGAGGGGCGCATCGACAATTGCCGAATAGGAACTCCCGTTCAAATCAATGGAGACAATCGGATCTTCGGAATACCCCAGAATGCCGTTGAGCGGGCCTTCGGCGGCCTGGGCAAAGGCGGCGTTGACTTCGGCGGCGTCACAGTCCCGTTCGGTCTCCACGGCCAAGTCGATCAGCGACACGTTGGGGGTGGGGACGCGAATGGCGACCCCGTCGAGTTTGCCCTTCAGTTCCGGGATGACCAAATGCACGGCTTTGGCTGCGCCGGTCGAGGTCGGGATCATCGAGAGTCCCGCGCTTCTGGCGCGCCGCAAATCCTTATGAGGCAAATCGAGCAGTTGCTGGTCATTGGTATAGGAATGAATGGTGGTCATATAGCCGTGGTCGATACCGAATTGTTCAAGCAGGACCTTGGCTACCGAAGCCAGACAATTGGTCGTACAGGAGGCATTGGAGATGACGTGGTGCGACCGGGGATCATACGATTGTTCGTTCACTCCCAACACGACCGTGAGGTCGGCATTTTTGCCTGGAGCCGAGATCACCACGCGGGGGGCGCCGGCCGATAAATGTTGGCTTGCCGCTTCCCGGTCGGTAAAGCGACCGGTCGCCTCGATGACCACGTCGACCCCGAGCGTTTTCCAGGGTAATTCCTTGGGGTCCCGTTCGGCAAAGACGCTGATACGTTGGTCGTTGACCAGCAGGTGATCGTCTCCGGCTTTCACCGTTCCCTGAAATCGTCCATGGACCGAGTCGAAGGCCAACAGGTGACTCAGGGTTTTCGAGTTGGTCAGGTCGTTGATTCCGGTGACGTGAATAGACGGGTCATTCAGGGAGGCTCGAAAAAAGTTTCTCCCGATTCGTCCAAACCCGTTGATCCCGACACGTATAGCCATCACGTTTCCGCTTGTGAAATGAACTAAAAAAAGTCGCTAGGAGAGGGGAAAACTACATAATACGTTTGGGAGTGAATGAAGTCAAATCTTCATGGCTTCCTGGACTTCTCCGAGCGTTTGGCGGGAAACCTCGGACGCGCGCTCACACCCGGCCCTGGCTACCTCGTCGAGCCTCGCGGGGTTGGCTTCGAGCGAGCCGCGAGCGTCCCAAATGGGCGAGAGTTGCGCCACGACGCGGTCCGCCACGAATTTCTTGCAGTCGATGCAGCCGATTTTGGCCGTGCGACATTCCTGATTGACCTGCTCAATGACTGCGGAGTCGGAATAGATCTTGTGGAATTCGAACACCGGGCAGATCTCGGGGTTCCCCGGGTCGGTTCGTTTGACTCGAGCCGGATCGGTGACCATGGTTTTGAGGGTTTGCCGGACCGTGGGTTCGGTGTCCGACAGGTTGATCGTATTCCGGTAACTTTTGCTCATTTTGCGACCGTCGGTTCCGACGACTTTGGGAAACTCCGTGAGCAGTTCCTGCGGTTCCACCAGCACCGGGGTATAGAGACTGTTGAACCGTCGCGCGATTTCGCGGGTCAGTTCCAGGTGGGGGAGTTGGTCCTTGCCGACCGGCACGGCATCGGCTTTGTAAAGCAGAATGTCGGCGGCCTGCAGAACGGGATAGCCCAAGAACCCATGCGTGGAGAGGTCACGCCCCTCGAGTTGTTCCTGCTTTTCCTTGTACGTGGGATTCCGTTCAAGCCACGAGACCGGGGTCAGCATCGAGAGAAGTAAATGCAACACGGCATGTTCCGGCACGTGGGATTGGATAAAGACCGTGGACCGTTCGGGGTCGATCCCCGCCGCGAACCAGTCGATCAGCAATTCACGGACGTAGATCCTGACGTGACCGGTATCTTCGTAATTGGTGGACAGCGCGTGCCAATCCGCCACGAAGAAGAAACACGTATGGCTGTCCTGAAGCGTTTTCCAATTCGTGAGGGCTCCCAAATAATTTCCCAGGTGCAGGCGCCCGCTGGGCTGCATACCGCTTAACACGCGCATCGTTCACTCCTTCACAAGCTATGACAACACCAACCGCGAAAGAATACTGCCGGTCATGAGTTGGAAGATCGTCCCGATAAAGCCGCTCACCACGTGAATCCGTGAATCGAAAAAGATCAGGCCGAGGATCACCAACATCCCGTACGGTTCCAGGCGGCTGAGCAGGGCGGCCGGTTTGAGCGGCAGGCTGCTCAAGAGGATCCGGCCTCCGTCGAGCGGGAGGATCGGAAGCAGATTAAACGCAAAGAGCAAGGTATTGATGATCACCGAAAACAGGGCCATGGCCACCAACGGCAACAGGAGCATCCCCAACAGGTCGGTTCTCGGGTTGACGCCCGGCTGTGGAGGCCAATTCTCCTGCAGCGTGGGATCGATCGTGAGCAGGACGTTCAACAGGATACCGCTCAGAATGGCCAGCACGAAGTTCATGGCCGGACCGGCCGCGGCCACGAGGGCCATGTCGCGCCGGGGGTTGCGCAATCGTCCCGGCGTCACTGGAACGGGTTTCGCCCAACCGAACAGGAAGCCTCCCGGCATCAGCAGGCAGAGCAGGGGAACGATAATCGTGCCGAACCGGTCGATGTGGACGAGTGGATTGAGCGTCAACCGGCCGTGCTCACGCGCCGTGGCGTCTCCGTAATAATTGGCGACCCACCCGTGCGCATACTCGTGCAGGACCACGGCCAGCATGAGCGGAAGGATCACATAGGACAGGGTATGAAAGAATTGGGCCATGAATACTTGAGGAACCTCTGATTTAGTGCACTATCGGGCGCATGGCGGCGTTGTGTCCTCGCTCAACCCTCGCCTATCTCCATGATAAGCCTCGGGTTTCGCTCCGGGACGCCTTGCCCTGCATCCCGCTATCACAATAAATCAGAGGTTCCTTGATTCTCCTCAATCCAATTGGACGAACCGGCCATTCCGAATTTGGATCATATACACTTTACGAGTGAGGATGCCACCCTCATCGAATTTTTCCAAACCGCTCAGGGTGGGAAGGTCATGCCGGACAAAGAGCTGAATGCGGACGTCAGGCCCCGTGGTGGCTCCGCGGCGGATCGTGTCGAGGACCACGTGCATGGCATCGTAGGCCTGTAGCGCAAAAATGGAAGGGTCGGCCTGAAACCGTTCACGATAGGCAGTAATAAACCCCCGTGTTTTCGGATCGGTGGTCTCAAGGAACAGGGCGTCGCCGAACAGCCCCCCATCAATTGAACTGCGTCCCCATGTCAGGAGATTGGGGTGGTTCCAGGTGTTCGTTCCCAACAAAGGGACGTTCACGTCGAAGAAGGCGAGTTGCGCGGCCAGAAACGCCACGTCGGTCGGATGGCCCGGCAGAAACAGGGCATCGAATCCGGGAGTATACACTAACGGCGCGTCTTCTTCGTTTCCGTCCTCAGGTGCTTCATTCTTTGTGACCACGCCGTTTTCCGGATCGATCGACTCCTCGGGTACCAGGGGCAGCATTTCTCCATCGAGGCTCAAGTCTTTCTCTTTCATGCGAATGATTTGACGCGACGCATCGGTCGTTCCCGGCTGATACCACTCCGCGGCGATCACCTCGCCCCCGTTTTGAACCGCGGCCTGTTGAAAAATATGAAGCAACTTTTTCCCGTGGGACGTCTGCGGGGCCAGGATACAAAAACGCGTATACCCGAAATGCCGCATGGCATAGTCCACCAGCCGGTTGATCTGGAGGGAAGGCGTCATGGCGCTGCTGAACCAATACCGTCCGTATTGCTTGACGTTGGGCAGGGTCGCCGTGGGTGTAATAAAGGGAACGGATGCGAAGTCCGGGGTGTCGGCCAGGAGTTGAACCTCTCGGGCCAACAATGGACCAATCAGGGCGATGGGGGCAAATTCGTCGAGCAGTTGAGACACGTCGCGACGGAGTCGGGCCGTCGGAAGGGCGCTGTCTTTGACCACCAGACCGACGGCGTTGGAACTCCCCAAGGCCTCATCCTCCTCCAGCGCCAATCGAATGCCGTTGAACGTCTCGGTTCCAAACGGTTTCATTTTTCCCGAAAAAGGCAGCGTCGCCGCAATCACGTGGCGATGGGCTTTGATGCCGGCAGTGACGGTCTGCAGAAGCGCGGTCGCGGTCCGGGCATAGGGATGATCGGGAAAACGTTGAAGAAAGGCGCGGATGTCCCGGTCGGCCAATGTGTCGTCGTCTCGTGCTTTGCGGAATTCAATGAGCCGGATTAAAGCCAGATCACCGGGAGGCGTGCCCGGAAAGGCATCGATGACCTCACCGAGCGCCGGTTCGTTCATTTTTTCCAGGATGAGATGCCGGACATAGTCCAGGAGGTCCCGTCGTTGGCCCGCCCCCGATTGTTCGGCATGATGCCATGCGGTTTCAATCGCCCGAAGGTATTGACCGTCCGACTCGTATGCGAGGCATAACCGATAGAGGGCCTCGGCGCGCAGGGATTCGTCCGAACTCAGGTCCAGGATTCGGGACAGGACGGAAACGGCCCGGTTGGGCTGTTGCACTTCGGTATAGAGGGTGCCCAGCCTCAGCCGGGCATCGTGGGTCAGCGTTGAGCCCGGAAATTCTTCAAGGAATTGTTCGAGGGTGGTAATGGCTTGGTCGAATTGTCCTTCGGCTTCCAGGGCTATGGCGTGTAAGAAAGAGAATTGTTCGATGAAAACGGGCGCGTCGGATTGATCGAGAAACCGTTCGATCACTCGAATCGCCTCTCCGGTGTGTTCCTGTTCGAGTTGGGCCTTGATTTGGGCGAGACCCTGCTCCTCGGTCAGGGGTGAGGACAACCACGGGGGGTTGTCCCTACCAAGCGTCGCTCCCGGCCATAAACCGGAACTAATGAGAAGCAACGAAAGAAGTGTGGAGGAAAAAGAGAAACCGGCGATGATCATGGGACATTGTTGCGCATTGTGGTATATAAAGCCAGGGTTGCTGACTGTCAAGAAAGGCCCAACTTGGATTTTGGATTGCGGATTGCGAATTTTGGATTGGCTTCTCTGGGTGCAACTTGGAACAGGTCGAATTCATGTAGCCCTTCGACGAACTTCCTTCGCTTCGCTCAGGATAGGCAGGACGGGCGTAATCCAACAATATGACAAGAGCGGAACCTCGTATGAGTGATGAGCCGTCACTGCAACTGTGGCGCATCGAAGACCTGATCGATCAGTACCTGACCAATCTGCGGGTCGAGGGCGGCGTCGCCAACAATACTGTCCATGCCTATCGACGCGATCTCGAAAAGTTGCGCGCGTACCTGGCGTTGGAAGGCATGACCAATCCGCTGGACGTCCCACCGCATTTGACCGGGTTTCTGAATCATCTGCGTGCGCAACAGTTGTCTCCGGCCTCGGTGTCCCGGTGTCTGGCGGCCATCCGCGGATTTTACCGGCTTCTCCATACGGAGCATGGAGCCCCGGAGGTGCTGTCCCAACTGCCCGGGGCGCCCAAGCAATGGGCGAAATTGCCCAAGACGTTGTCCGAATCCGAGGTGACGGCCTTATTGGAGTTGCCGGTCGGGCAAGGATTGGAGGAAATTCGGGATTCCGCCATGGTGGAGTTGATGTATGCGGCCGGCCTTCGGGTCTCGGAGTTGATCTCGCTTCCCCTCTCGGCGGTGAACGTGGAAGTCGGGTACGTGCAGGCCACCGGCAAACGCGACAAACAACGCCTGGTGCCCATCGGCGAAGTCGCTCGCCAAAAGCTGGTGGCCTATTGCCGCGAGGTACGACCGGTCTTGTTGAAAGGCCGAGCGGCCACGGCCTTGTTCGTGACCAGGCGGGGAGCGGCCATGACGCGGCAAAGTTTTTGGACCATTCTCCGGCGGCGGGCGGTGCGAGCCGGCATTCAAAAGCCGATCTCCCCACACATGTTGCGCCATTCGTTCGCCACGCATCTGCTGGAACACGGCGCCGATTTGCGCGCCGTGCAGATGATGCTGGGTCACGTCAACATCGCCACCACCCAAATTTACACGCACGTGGAACACAAGCGGCTGAAGCAAGTCCATGACGAGCGGTTCCCCAGAAAACATCGGCGCGGCTCGCCCGGCAAACCGGCTTCCCGGGAATAGACGCCCCCCGACGGGATCAGGGGTTATGCTGGCAGGGCCTGTGCCTGCCCTTTTGTACCGCTCTCACTGGGCTGGAATCCGGTAGACCGTAGCAAATCATAGCAGTTCATAGCACGAACATAGCAAGGCATAGCACAGACATAGCAATTCATAGCAATGGTATAGCAAAAATATAGCGAGGCATAGCAAAACATAGCAGACCAGGTTGAGCGTAGCATTACCCGATGCGCTCCACTGTTATGCCCGGGTCGACAGGAATTCGGAGTTTTTCTCTCCACGGACGGAGGAAAAGAATGCGGTACTCTCCCCCCAGGCTCGCCATGCCGGCAACGAATGACCGACCCTTCACAATCCTGAACGAAGCGAAAGATTTGGCGAGGAATCTCTTGCTTGCAAAGGAGAAATCCCCTATGGCAGGCTTGATCGCCGGTCGCGTTCGTTGATGGCTGAAGGAGGAAAAGCATGAAGTTCAAGCGGCAAGTCCATTACGTCAAAGGGGTCTTTGTCTGTCCCCAGTGCAATCAAACTTTCGTTCAGGAGCGCTGGGTCGAAGAATGGCGCGTGCGCTGTCATCGCTGTGACTATCGCGGCACCCTCACCCATGTTTCCGTGGAAGAACACATGGAAGAAGAAACCGAGCGCATGTAACGATCGAGACGGCTGCCTGCCGCCTCGTGGCGAACGGGTTCTTGCCGTTCCTTCCCCGTGTCTTCGTATCCGTCCATGTCCGTTTTTATCACCATCCGTCATCGAATTGTCTCCCTCCTCTTGCCCTCTTGGGGTTCAAACGGCAGGCGCGAGATGTGGTTAAGCGGGGGGCAAACAATTTGGATCTGCCGTGATGACCGAACTGCCTGATCACTTTCAGTGGACGGTGTATTGGGAGCGTGAGTACACGACCGCCATTGCGCCGGAACGGTTGAAACTCGATTTCAATCCCCACCGGCCGTTGATGACCAACATGCCGTTGCACGAACAGCGGAAATTGGCCGCCAGCGGCTACAAGGTGCTGCCGGATGATTGCGGGCCGGTGCGCATGGTGGGTCAGTACGGATGGCTGGTTCGGTGTCCGGTGGATTGCAAGATCCGCAGGACGAAGGATGGTTTGAAATGGCAGGCCCCCGAAATCCTTCCCGAGGAGCGACTGATTGGCTATAAATCTTTTTCCGGGATGTACGTGGACACGATTTTGAACAGCGGTTATGCCAAACTCTGTTGCGGCATCCGGTTTTACTATCCCAAGCAAATCGGCATTATGCTGAAGGACGTTCCCAACCATTTTTACCACTACCCGGAACGCACGTTTTCCGTGTGGGAAGGGATCAAGTCACAGGAATACAAGCTCACGCCCAATCTGTACGACTTCCTTCCGGACTACGACGCGTTTGTGGCCAACGTCCTCCTGCAATTGGAAAAACCCACGACGCTGAAACGCGGCGACCCCGTGGCCCTGGTCGTCCCCGTCCTGCTCCCCAAGCAATTTCGCCTGGAGGAACTGACGCCTAACCGGAAACGTTCGATCCCGCCACGGTAACCCCGATCCCGTGTCCTGTCCGGGATCAGCCCTTCTATAATAGCATATGCTTGACATATGCTAGCTACGGACTTATGCTGGGCCAAGGTCAATCGTTCCGATGGAGGTGTCTGTGATGCGAACGGCCAAGTTGTTCAGGAATGGGAAAAACCAGGCGGTCAGGTTGCCCAAACAATTCGAGTTTGAGGGTATCAACGAGGTCAACATCCGCAAGGAAGGCAACGCCATCGTGTTGCTTCCCGTCAGGAAAGACTGGGTTTCGTATGCCACGCTGCCCGCCGCCGAGGCTGATTTCATGGTAGCGCGCCCTTCGCTGCTGGATGAGAAGAGAGTAGATTTTTGAGTTTGTACGTGTTGGATACGGATACGTGCAGTTACATTATCAAAAGACGCCCCGAGTCACTCCTTGCGTCCATGCAGGTGACGGCAGGGCAGGGACACAGCCTGACGATTTCGGCCATTACGTATGCCGAATTGTTGCTTGGAGCGGAGCGGTCAGACCACAAACGGAAACACCGGAAATTGGTATCCGAGTTCGTTGAACGCCTGGATGACATCTTGCCTTGGGATGCTCGGGCCGTGGAGACCTTCGCCACGTTGCAGGCGTATTTGTTTAAGAAAGGCTCACCCATCGGGCTGAACGATACCATGATTGCCGGGCACGCGTTGAGTCGGGACGCCATCGTCGTCACGAATAACGTCAAACATTTCAATAAAGCCCCACGATTGAAGGTTGAAAACTGGGTCCGGCAGGGTTCTTGATCGGACACGATCTTCAAGCGTGATGATCCGTATCCGGGCCAAGCATGGCTCTTCCTACCTTTCATGACGTGGAACGCGCGGCAGCCCGCCTGAAGGGTATCGTCCGTGAAACCCCTGTCCGGACTTCTCGTCGGCTCGATGACCAGTCGCACGCCACTGTCTTTCTGAAGTGCGAAAACTTTCAGCGTGTAGGGGCGTTCAAGTTTCGAGGGGCGTATAACGCCGTGACGCAACGGTCATCCTCGAAGCCTGTGGTAGCCCTTTCATCCGGGAATCATGCTCAAGGTATTGCGTTGGCCTGCCGGTTGTCGGGAAGAACCGCTCATCTCGTGATGCCGGAACCGGTGAATCCCATCAAACGGGCGGCGGTGCAGGAGTATGGCGGCATCGTCCACGTGCCTGCCGATCCCCGCGAGGCTGAATCGTTTTCCCGGGATCTGGTGCGGGAACTTCAAGGTGAATGGGTCGAAGCCTTTAACGATCCCGACGTGATTGCGGGGCAGGGAACCGCTGCCTTGGAATTGCTGGGTCACGTGCCGGATCTCGACGTGCTGCTGGGCCCCATCGGCGGCGGGGGCTTGTTATCAGGCACGTGTTTGGCGGCACATGGCTTGAATCCCAAGATCCGGGTCTACGCGTGTGAACCGGCCGGGGCGTTGGACGCCCTGTATTCCGTGCGGGAAAATCGCATCGTGCCGCAAGAGCACCCGCAGACCATCGCGGAGGGCTTACGGACAAGCGTGGGGACTCTCACGTTGCCCATCCTGCGTGACCATCTGGCCGGATTCTTTGTGGTGGAGGAGGAGGAAATCGTCGCGGCCATGCGGTTCGTCTACGAGCGCATGAAACTCGTGATCGAACCGGCCAGCGCCGTGGCCGTGGCGCCGCTGCTCCGGCAGGAACCCGCGCTGCAAGACAAACGCGTGGGCGTGATCATCTCCGGCGGCAACGTGGATCTGTCTCGCTACTTCGATGGGCTGTCGAGTTCTTGAACTCTTCTTTCGGGAAAATGTCAGGGAAGCGAATCCCGGAGTTCTTCCAGGTTCTTGATCACGAGCAGGTCGCCGTTGGCGGTGGCGACTTCGATGCCTTGCGCACAGACCGTGCGGCAGCGATCCGGTTGGTTGGCCTGTTTGAGGGATTGCGCCAGGGCCAGGATGGCCGCAGAATAGGTGGGTTTCACCTTGAGGCAACTGTCGAAGGCGGCGATGGCCTCGTCCCAATTTTCGTCGCCCATGTACGCCTTGCCCAACCCGAACCAGAGGGTTTCGTCATTGGGATCCATTTGCAGGACTTTTTTGAATTTCTCGATTTTGGGATCTGCCATAGTGTTTCCTGTTGAGGAACCTCTGATTTAATCAGATGTTCCTTGAATGTGTGCAAACGTCCTGAGTGTGCTTGTCGGTCATGGACTGTAGCAGAGCGGTCTTTGCGTTGTCTAACCACGGACCCTGTGCTACCATCCGATTCCCGTTTTCCCCTCTCATCCTTGACCCCTCACCCTTCCCCCCGATTAAAGATGTCGGGGGCTTCGCCTAGTTTCGGACTAGGGGGAGAGGGTGAAAGACCGCAAGGGGAGAAGGTGAAAGACCTCAAGGGCGAGGGTGAAAAGGACTAAACCGGCTTGCCCGAAAAATGATCGGGCGGGCACGCAGGCCCGCCCCTACTTTTTAAGGATTTTGTATGGGTCGCGTAGGGATTGTCACGCATCCGGCGTATCTGGAACATGATATGGGCCGGTCGCATCCGGAATCACCGGAGCGGCTGCGGGCCATCCAGGCGAGACTCGAATCCACCGGGACGATGGCGAAGTTGACCCGGGTTCCTCCACGCGAAGCCGAGGAGGAATGGATTTCCCGCATACATGATCCGGCCTACGTGCAACGCCTGGAAGATCGGGCACCAAACACGGGTTATGCGTCGCTCGATTTGGACACGTCGCTCTCACCCGGCTCGTTGCCTGCCGCGCATCTTGCCGCGGGTGGAGCGCTGGCGGCCGTCGATGCCATTATGGCGAACCGGGTCGATCAGGTGTTTTGCGCGGTTCGTCCGCCGGGGCACCATGCGGAGACCAATCGCGCCATGGGATTCTGCCTGTATAATAACGTGGCGATTGCGGCGCGATATATCCAGGAACGTTATGGTTTCCGGCGCGTGCTGATCGTGGACTGGGACGTGCATCACGGGAACGGCACGCAACACGCGTTTGAAGACGATCCCTCGGTTCTGTTTTTCAGTACGCACCAGTATCCCCATTATCCCGGGACCGGCGCCGAAACGGAGCGCGGCCGGGGCAAGGGAGAAGGGGCGACCATCAACGTGCCCCTGTATGGGGGGCAGGGGACGGATGAGTACCGGGAAATTTTTCTCAACGTGTTGGTTCCGGCGGCGGCGGCGTTTCAGCCCGAGTTCGTGCTGATTTCCGCCGGATTCGATGCCCACCGGGATGATCCCCTGGCAAGCATGGCGATCACGGATGAAGGGTATGGCGAACTGACTCGTATCGTGGCGTCCATTGCGCAAACCCATTGTCAGGGTCGCATCGTGGCTTGCC
Organism: Nitrospirales bacterium; assembly: GCA_965204965.1. GTDB lineage: Bacteria > Nitrospirota > Nitrospiria > Nitrospirales > UBA8639 > Bin75. The sequence goes on from OZ242026.1 coordinate 647,230, forward strand.
TGGAAGGCGGCTACGACCTGAGGGCGCTTGCCGCTTCGGTTGAGCAGCATATTCTGGCATTGATGGACGCGTAACTCATGGCAGGCAGGCGACGAAGACGACGGGGAAGAGGCCGGTGGTTTGTCCTGTTGGGTCTGTTGGTGGCCGTTCCCGGCCTGATCTATTATTTTTATACGGAGATCCGGCCAACCGTGATTTTCGGATTACGCGATGATTATGCGCATGCCATTCCGTTCCAGCAGGTCCCGGCGGGCCTGGATTCTTTGAGTGCGGAATCCTGCGGGCAATGCCATCAGGCGATTTATGAAGAATGGAAAACCAGTATTCACGCCCATGCCTATCGGGACCCGTTTTTCCAGGCCTATTGGAAAAAAGACGGGTACGTCTGGGTTTGCCTCAACTGCCATACGCCCTTGGAAAATCAGCAACCCACGCTGATCAAAGAGATCCCGAACAACCGGGTCGAAAAGGCGGTCGAGGTCGACAACCCGAACTACGATATGGCCTATCAAGCGGAAGGCGTGACCTGCGCGGCGTGTCACGTACGCGATGGCAAGATCCTGGGACCGTTTGACGATTCGGCGGCTCCTCACCCCACGGCATATGATCCCGCCTTTCGCACGACGGCAATTTGTTATCGATGCCACAACGTGGTCTCCGGGCCGTTTCAATTTTATAACGTGGGGCCGTGCGGGACCTACGCGGAATATGAAGGCGAGTTTTTCATGAAGGAGCAGGGGTTCACGTGCCAGCATTGCCATATGCCGGAAGTTTCCCGTCCGGTGGCCGAGGGCGGGCCCATTCGACAGGGCCGCCGGCATCTCTGGCGCGGCGGGCATGATCCTGACATGATCAAACGGGCCGTTGCGATCCAAGTCCGGGCCGATCCACTCAACCCCAAACCGGGCGAGACCGTCATGATGACCTTGACCCTGATCAATGCCGGGGCCGGGCACAAGATTCCCACGGGCGACCCCGATCGTCATTTTACCGTGGAATTCTACGTCAAGGATCGGGAAGGCCGGATTCTCGATCAGCAGACCGACACCATGGGGCGATGGATTCTCTGGCAACCCGTCATTCTGGAGGTGTATGACAACCGCCTGCTGCCGTTGGCCAGCCGCGACTATGAGTTTTCCTATGACGTTCCCGAAGACCGGTCGGACCTGGTGGTGGAAGCCCGGGTCCGGTATCATATTCTGACCGACGGCCAGCATGCCATGTTGCGGGAAACCTATGGGTTGCGGTCGGATGACCCGTACCGGTATACGATCTATACGCGTCAATTTCCGCTGAATGACACATTGAAAACGGCGTTGCATGCGGAAACGCCGGTCGAGACACGGTTGGGATGCGCCGCTCCGGAGAACGGGGTTCATCCCGGGGAATCCGCCCCCGCGCGCGGGCATCACGATCTTTTAACCATAGGTTGATTTATGTGGAGCACGTACCTCATCGATACGGAAACCCTGGCCCTCAATCTTGGCCGGGAGGATTTGGTGATCATTGACGTGCGCGGCCAGGGTGCGTATACCTCGCACATCCCCGGGGCCGTGCATAGTACTTGGCACGAATACAGCGATCCTCAGGCGACGGCCAAGGGCCTGCTGGATCCCGACGTCGCTCGTTTGGAGAAGCGGTTGCAGGCCTTGGGTATCAACAATTCGAGCGACGTCGTGGTGTACTCCAATCCCTTTGATAATTGGGGCGACGAAGGCCGGATGTTTTGGATGTTGCAGTATCTCGGACACAAAAGCGTCAAGGTCCTGGACGGAGGTTGGCCCAAATGGACGTCCGAACATCGACGCTATGAACATGACCCGATTCGTCTCAAGCCGGGCAATTTTACGGCGTCGGTTCAGCCGGACGCGATGATCGACAAACAGGAATTGAAAAAATTGGTCAAGGGTCCCCATCGGGACACGGTGATCGTGGATGCCCGAAGCGTGGAGGAATACGCGGGGAAGGAAATCGATGGATTGCCGAGACCCGGGCATATTCCTTCTGCGGTCAATATTCCCTGGAACGGGTTTCTCCGGCAGGACGCCACGGTCAAACCCGAATCTGCTCTTCGGGAAATGTTTCATGCGTTCGGCATGAACGAACAACAGGAAGTGATTACGTATTGTTTGGGCGGTCTTCGGTCGGCATGGATGTATTTTTTGCTGAAGTTGGCGGGCTATGAGCGCGTACGAAATTATCCGGGGTCCTGGTGGGAGTGGAGCCGGGATTTTGCGGCCCCCGCCGAAAAAGACATGAAATTGCTTTACCAGGTGACGGGCAAAGCCGAAGAGGAGGCGTCTTGAAGTAACCGCGAAGGTATGCAAGGATTAGAGAAAATATTTGCTTCTCCAACCTTTCAGAGAGAGGAGTATCAAATGTTAAAAAATATTCTTTTGGGCGGGTTACTGATTTTGGCATTGTTCACATTGGTGGCCACGTCCGGGTGCTCTGAGGATAAAGCGCCTGAGAAGGCAGCACCTGAGAAGGCAGCGCCTGCGGAAGCCGCGCCTGAAGAAGCGGCGCCAGCAGAGGCCGCGCCTGAAGAAGCGGCGCCGGCGGAGGCGGCACCTGAAGAGGCAGCACCGGCGGAGGCAGCGCCTGAAGAGGCGGCACCGGCGGAGGCGGCACCTGAAGAGGCGGCACCGGCGGAGGCGGCGCCAGCGGAGGCAACCGAAGGGAAGTAGGATTAACAAGGAGGTGTAGAATGGCGAAGAAGTTTTTTATTGCCGCATTAGTGATGGCGGCGGTGTTCGTATTGGCGGCCGCACCGGCGTTTGCCGATGGGAATCCGCACGTTGCTGAAGCGATTGCGCACGCGGAAGAAGCGGCCAAACATGGCGGCATGGGCCATGCCGATGCCGTGGTCGGCCATGCGCAAGAAGCGTTGGGCCATGCCGAAATGGCTCAAAAAGAGGTCAAAAATCCTCATCTTGATGAAGGCGTCGGCGAATTGAAAGAAGCCATCGCTCATGGCAACCAAGGGCATGCCGAAGTCGCGACCAAGCACGCCAAGAGCGCCGTCATGCATCTGAAGGAAGTCCACTGATCGAATCGATCAGGTCAAGACGGTTTGAAAAAACGGGCAGGGGGTTCCTGCCCGTTTTTGTTTTGGAGACCGGTTGGGTTCAAAGAGACAACTCATGAAAGTCGGGTATTTTCAAACCGATCCTGAATTCGGGGAAGTGCAACGCAATATCGATCAGGTGGCTTCCCGGCTGGGTTCGGCGGACTGTGACCTGCTCGTTCTGCCGGAATTTGCCTTTTCCGGGTATCAATTCGTTAGCCGGGAGGAAGTCTTCGAGTTATCGGAACGGGTTCCGGACGGTCCGACGACCCAAGCCTGCATCGAACTGGCCCGCCGGCACCGGATGCACGTGGTCGCGGGGCTGCCTGAAAAGGCGGGGCAGCACTGCTACAATTCGGCAATTGTCGTAGGGCCTTCGGGATTCCTGGGGTGCTATCGCAAGACGCATTTGTTTTGCGAAGAGACTTTGTTTTTCAGCCCGGGTGATTCTGGGTTTCAGGTCTGGGACATCGGCCCGGCTCGCATCGGGGTCATGATCTGTTTCGATTGGTATTACCCTGAAGCCGCCCGTACCCTTGCTATACAGGGGGCGGATATTGTGTGCCATCCCTCGAATCTGGTCCTGCCTCACTGTCCCGATGCCATGGTGACGCGTTCCCTGGAAAATCGGGTCTTCAGCATTACGGCCAATCGAATCGGCCGGGAGGCCAGGGGAGGTAAACCGCCCCTCACCTTCATCGGGAAAAGCGAAATCGTTTCACCCAAAGGGCAAATTCTTTCCCGGGCCTCCGCCGACGCTCCGGAGTTCACGGTGGTCGAGATCGACGTCAACGACGCCCGCAACAAGTCGATCAATCCGTACAACGAGTTACTGAAAGACCGTCGCCCCGGGTATTATGCGTCCTGAAGAGCAGGTCGGAACCAGCCATGGATCGAGCACCGATGACTTTCACGGAAGTCTACCTGGGAAAGGTTACAATGAATGACTTCAGGAAGAATCCGAGAGGGGAATTGGGAACACGCACCGCGACGCTTCACAAGGACGGCATCAGGAAACTTCGGGATAGCTGGATATACAGGCTCTAGTTCCCCCGTTCGTTTCGAGTGCCGCAAGTTTCGGTATCGACTTGCGGGCCAAGGCGAAAAATTCAGGGTCCTTCTCCACGCCGATGCTCGCATAGCCTACGGCTTCCGCTGCAGCCAGCGTGGAACCGGCACCGGCGAATGGGTCGAGAATCACACCTTCCCCCAGGGGTAATGCGGCATGAACCACCTGTCTCATGAATGCTTGCGGCTTCAGGCTCGGATGAGAGGCAAGTAGTTTTTCATTCTTTCTCGTAGGCGACGAAGCGATCACGTCGCCGAAAGGTTTATCCGGCATAGGTCGTCGAAATCCTCCCGTTTTCCATTTCTTCAGATTGTCCTGCACGCGGCCGTCGACGGGCTTTCTACAAACGATCCATGGTTCCCACATCGAGCGCGGCATGACGCTGATATCGCCAAACCTTTCATGAGCGCCCTTGGGTCGGTCGCCGCCGCGCATGGTCATGGTCAGGCGTACGATTTCACCCCTTCGTTCCAACCCGGCGTCCACCAAGGCGTTCGACACGATGTAGGAAACAAGGGGATTGGAGGCAACAACGACGTGTGCACCGGGAACAAGTCTTGGAAGCAGCAATCTGCCCCATACGAAGAAAAACGAACCCAACTGTTCCAATTGTTGCTGTGTCAAGGTCGTAAAACGGGGAACAGGTGAACGCCTGTTGCCATCGAAAGACGGGGGTATTCGCCAAACGCCACCCTTGCCCTTACGCAGTTTTTGCTGCTGCGCCGGCGTGTATTCATGTAAACCGTAAGGTGGATCGGTGACAACCGCATGGAAACTGTTTGGTTCCTGAGTTTCCAGCCAATCAAAACAATCGGCGTTCACCATGGTGGATTTTCCAAAATCGAACGGGTTTTCCCACCGCTGGGGATAATCGAGTTCTCGCTGAATACTTCCGGAACTGTTCGTCCGAAGTCTGTAGACGCCGCGTTCCTCACGAACGAATATATCCGGGGTATTGAGTCGTAAGTATGATCGAATGGACGACGGCGGCGTTGGCCCGGCAATTTTTCTCACCCGGTTTTCGATTTCCTTGATGGGTAAGGGTTTTGAAGTCAACGCCAAGACTTGCAGGATGGCGTCTCGTATTTGCCCGGGGTAATTTCGAGACTCTTGTCGTTCCATGAGACGTAGAATAGACGTCCAGACGTCATGAGTCAAACGTTCATGTTGCTCATGCCTGTTCCGTTGAACGCCTTCCCGTATACTTGGCGCATATGTTTTGTCTGGAGAGACAGAGATGCCTTCGAGGTGGAATTAAACAACCACTACAATTAAGGAACGGAACTGGAAGATGATCAATGTACCCACGAATCGCATCGCCATGCATCCCGGTGCGTTGTTGCTTGAGCAGATCCGGGATATGAGGTTGACCGTCAATGGCGTCGCTCGCGATATTGGCCTGCCGGCGACGCGGCTTCATGAGATTGTTCGTGAGCGGCGAGGGGTAAGGGCTGAGACGGCAATCGCGCTGGGCGCATATTTCGGCCAAACTCCGGACTTTTGGATGAACGCCCAGAAGGCGTATGAACTGTCCAAGGAATTGGTCGAGAACGGCGTGAAAATACACTCACGGATTCGCCGTCATGCCAAGGATCGGGTAGCAAGATAGCTTGACGCCAAGCACGGTAGGGTTGATCTCTATTGTCCACTCCTAAACCACGAAGAGAATGATAGTCCCGAGGGCCACGCGGTAATAGCCGAACACCTTGAGCGTGTGTCGTTTGACGTAGGAGAGAAACGCCGCTATCACGGCCCAAGCCACCAGAAAGGAGACCGCCAGACCGGTGAGCAGCGCCAGGAGATCCTGGGCATTGAAGAGGTGGTACGATTGTACGAATTTGTAGCCGGTGGCGGCGAACATGGTTGGAAGCGCCAGGAAGAAAGAAAATTCCGTGGCGACTTTTCGGTCTAACCCCAGAAGCAGCCCTCCCACAATAGTCGAGCCCGAGCGCGACATGCCCGGAATCAATGCCATGCACTGTGCGAAGCCGACTCCTACGGCCCTCGACAGGCCGATGTGTTCCAATACCGTACAATGAACCGGTTTGGGCCAGGTTTCCACGATGAGAATCACGACCCCGCCGATGATGAGACTCAGGGCCACGGTTCGCGGAGAGAAGAGGTGCTCCTCGATCCATTCATGAGCCAGCAAGCCCACCATGGCCGCGGGTAAAAAAGCCGCGCCCAAGCCAATGAGAAACCAGAGATGCGTGTGAGTGGCAACAGAAGTTCTGATCAATGCCTTCAAGGAAGAGGTGGAGGTTTCAAAGTTGTGCCGCAAGTTTCGCCGTTCTTGGTTGGCATGACTCAGTAGGGAACGGATTTTTGTGCGTTCGTAAGCCACGACGGCCAACACGGCTCCCAACTGGATGCAGATTTCGACGCTGGTCGCCACGTGACCCGTAAACCCGAGCCAGTGTCCGAACAGAATGAGATGGCCGGTCGATGAGACGGGGAGATACTCCGTGAGTCCCTCCACGATGCCGAGCAAAACGGCTAAACCTGTTCCGAATTGTTCCATGGGTGACGGCGGCGGCTTATGCGTGAATCCGTGCGAATAGTGCGCTGATGACGGTCGAGTCCTCGTCGTGCGAATTGTTGACAAAACATATCAGGGGTTTCATAGTAAAAGCCATGTCAAAAGGGCTAAGCCAACCACGTTGTCTACCTGACGAAAAATCGCTTTCGATACTGAGCACAACTGACGAAGCCCCCGGGTGGGGCCGGCGATACGGTCTGTGGGGAGTGAGCCTTCTCTGCTGCGCCGGTCTGTTCTTGGGAGGTTGTGTCGTCCCCAAGGGCAAATATGAGACAACCGTGGCGGCCTTGGAAGTGACCAAGACGGAACTGAAAAAACGCCGGATGCAGTATGAGGCCCTTGAAGAGGAAAATGAAAAATTACAGGCCGATCATGAGAAGGCGGCGTTTGATCTGGAAATGCTGAGCGCCGAAATTGGGGAGATCAAGAAAAACCAAAGGAGTGAGCGGGACGTGCTCGCCACTCGTGAGGCTCAGCTACAAAGGGATCGTGCCGCATTGGCGAGCAAACTACGAGACATTCAGCATGTGCACCAGCAGTTGAAAAGTCAGAACCGTACGTTGCGGGATGCGGTGCGCCGCTATGAGAAAGACCTTAAAGACGCCCGCGAAGCCATGACGAAAAGCGCGGCAAAGGCTTCCAGGGCCTCGAAAAAGTTCGGTGCGGAAACCCCACCTCTAGCATCCAAGACATCTCCGTCCAAGCCACCCCCGCCTCCGGTTGCCGTACCGTTAAATGAGACGGTAACACCCGTCAATATCAATACTGCTTCAGCGAATGATCTCGAGTTGTTTTTAGGGCTCACCAAGGATGAGGCTGACAAGGTCGTGTTAAATCGTCCCTATCGGCTTCGCGGAGAGCTGGTCTCCAAACGAGTGGTGCCCAAAGCCACGTTTGACGTGATCAAGGACAGAATCACGGCGGCCCCTCAATAATCCGGCATTGCGCCTGGTCGGGCATGGGGCACCCGGTGTCAAGTCCAACTGCTGCAGAAGGCGTCCGTATCTGCTTTCCATTCCCTTCAATAAACCGAAAAAGCGTAAATGGAGACGATTGCAGGAGAGCGTTAAGCATGTTGACATTCAATTGTATCGATGTGGAAACCGCCAACGCAGATCGTGCCAGCATATGCCAAATTGGTATAGTTCATGTCCATGATGGTGAAATTCGAGACCAGTGGAAAACTCTTATCGATCCTGAAGATTGGTTTGATCCGTGGAACATTGGGATTCACGGCATTGACGAAGCATCTGTTAATGGTAGTCCCACGCTGCCCGCAGTGCGCGAGGAGTTACGTCGTCGTTTGCGTGGCTCGGTGCTGGTGAGCCATACGGCATTTGACCGTGTTGCGTTTGAACGCGCCATGACGAAGTACAGTCTCGAACAGCTTCAGGTCACGTGGCTGGATAGCGCCAGAGTCACCCGTTGCGCGTGGCCGGACAACTATGGGGTCCATGGCTGGGGTCTCAAGAACATTGCGAAGGAGCTTGGTATTTCCTTTAGACATCATGATGCGCTGGAGGATGCCAGAGCGGTTGCAGAAATTGTTCTTCGGGCATGTGATGCCGCTGAATTGGATATCGAAGGCTGGCTGCAGCGGGTCGAGCGGCCAATATTCCCTTTTTCTGAATCCGTATCTTCGGTGAGAAGAGAAGGAAACATGGAAGGACCATTATATGGGGAAACTATTGTCTTCACGGGGGCACTTGGAATCCCAAGACGGGAAGCGGCCGATCTAGCGGCTAGTTCTGGATGCAATGTGGTTCCTAATGTCACTAAAAAAGTCACGATGCTCGTGGTTGGCACACATGATAAGAGCAAGCTCAACGGGTATGACAAGAGTAGTAAACACCGGACGGCCGAGGCTCTGATTGATAAAGGCATGGACATTCAGATCCTATCGGAAACTGACTTTTCTGAAATCATCGGCATTGATATGCCAAAACAGAAAGAAAAATCTAAACGAACTCTTGAATCCATCATCCAGGATACTCTTGTAAAGATTTCAGAGACATGTGGTCTTGCAATTAATTCTGAATCGATGTCATCGGTAATGCGAATGAAGACCAAGATGATCGTGTCTGTGTGGAAGCCTCTGGTTGGATTCGATAAAAACTTCCTTGACGGTCTTGACAAAGTTAGCAGGCAGTTCCTGCATGAATCTGGATTATCTTTGTGTCAAGGACAACAAGATGGCAGATTTCAGTCCGTGCTTTCCATCCATGTCAGGTACCAGGATGTAGAGGATGGGGAGCGACTAGAGAAAGTGGAATACTTTGACGAATTCAAAGAGGATTTCTAAAAAGAAGTTGATCGGGAGAAAGCCATAGAGTCATATCGTCTTGGAATCATTGTGACAGATCAAGAGCAAGAACGAACCGCGAGTACGGTATGCTCGGCCGTCCGCTCATTCCCGAGGAAGTCCAGCATCTCGCCAACACCCTTCGAATATAGGGGCAATATTTTGGCATACACGATCGAAATGAAGAAGGGCGAGGTTGAATGATAATAGGATCAAGCATTGGTTAGACAGCAGGCACGGCGAAAGATTAACCACCCGAATGATACACCAACAGAAAAAGTGCGCAGGCAGATAACCATGACCACCTCAGATGACAATTCATTGCCGTTTGGAACGAATACGTTGCATATCATGAATTCGTGAATCGTGCCGGTGAATTCTCGAAATTTCTCTTGTCAGTATACAATTTACATGATTAATCTTTTTGAGAATTTCTAAAATCAGGCTTGAATCTATAAAATGCAAACCATGGTTAATATTAAGCTCAAGGCATAATTCCTTTTCAATCAGCAATGGAGAATGAATTTTATATTCCTTATTATATTTGCTATTAGTAATTAGAGTCGCGACAAAATCAGTATGAGCTATAAGATATTCGTTATTTTTCTGGATCAGAATATTGTGGGAAATAGCATTTATGGAGCCAATCACCACGCCCTGCTGAAGCAGCTTAGAATCTGGTATAAACACGCACACCACTAACGCTTAGCTAGGACAGCCCCTTTTTAATTAATTTAAAATGCTTGATGCTACAACAGCTGATAGCCGGTCAAGAAGACATGCAATTTCCCTTCTTTTCTCGACAGTGACTTGATCCCTTTCCATGGTTGTTTGTCGACTCTGAGGGGAAATCTGCTCCTTTTAGTTTTAGGATAGTCGAACGATTCATGCGTGATAAGCTGTTCATGCTCGCGTCCATAGCGGGATCATGGCACTCTGGCGGCATTCCGGTTACCCGGCCCGCTTCGATGTGGATACAAGGGAAAAATTTCGTTATGGGGCACTATCACGAACGCGGTCCTGCGTTCCTGATTTAACTTTCTCAACAGGGCAAACAGGGTGTCGTCGGTGTGGGTGTCCAAATTCCCCGTTGGTTCGTCCGCCAAGCCCCGGTCGGGGCTGTGAAGCAGTGCGCGTGCCACGGCCACTCGTAGCGGTGGTTCTACAGAAGTTTTACTGCGGGAAACTGGGGAATCCGGTCTTCCTGGAAGGAGGGCCAAGCCGTTACTTGTCTTGCTCAGGTTCGACTGCCTGTCGCCGAATTCGTACTTTACCCGGCGAGATGACACTGAAAGCCGAGAACAATTCGTGGCCTCGGTCAGCAAATACAGTCGATACGGTCCTTGCTTTCGTTTTTGCAGATAACCCAGCCAGGCGAAGGAGTACGACGCCCGCATGGATCTGTCCCATGCGAAAAATGAGTTCGCCGAAGTCTTTATCCGCCGTAATCAACAAGGCACTATTCTGATTGGCTTGATGCAGCACGGCATTGTCATCAATACTTGGATTGAGGTCCGCAATGTAAGTACGCTGTGATTATCCTGCCGCAAGCGGTCAACGATGGGTTTGTCCACGCTTTCATCTGCCAGTAGGTTCATGTACTTTGCTCAATGGTGGGATAAACAACGTCAGCGCGCAGGGCGCGAGCCGCGAAACTCAGGGCCGCCAAAACGCCTTCTCTGGTCAAACGAGGATGAGCCTCAAGAATTTGCTCCACTGTCTCACCCGTAGAGAGTTTCTCCAAAATCAATTCAACGGTAATGCGCGTTCCTGCAACGACGGGCTTCCCCATCATGATTGCGGGATCCGCTTGAATGAGTTCAGACTCCATCTTTCATCTCCTTATTAAAAGCGGTTTGGGATCGACATTCCCTGTCACGCGGTTGGTGTTGCTTTCAGAAGACTCATCCCGGAAGCGGAGCAATTCAGTTATCTGCGGAACGTTGCATGTAAGCACGGTCGACCGGAACGGTGCTTCAGAAATACCACGCCAGGCTCATCAACAGGCCGACGTCATCCGCGTCAATCCGCGTCGGGACGTTGACGCCCACGTCGCTGAACCATTCGACCCAACGTTTGCTGTTGTATTGCGTGTAGCGCGTTTCGACGCGCAGCCCCAGGTGTTCGCTGAGCATCTTTTCCACGCCGGCGCCGTACGTCCAGGCCGTATAATCCAGGTCGCGGCTGTTCGTTCCCGAGGTAAACTCGTCGGGTGAACACGTCCTGGGCTCCAGGCAGCCGTTGGAATGGTTCGTAAACTGCGCCTGGATGAGGCGGATGCCTCCGAGGACGTAAACGCTCGTGTCCCATGACCGCAGCACCCCGGGGCTGCCGCCCAGCTTGATCGTAAAACCGTAGCTCCGGTCTTTTTCAAAGGACCAGCGGTCCGGCCAGCTTTCGCCTGGCTGATTGCGCCCCGCGGAGTTCCCAATCCCCCGAAGCTGTCCCTTTGCCTGGCCGCCGTGAAACGCGAGGTCGATCTCGCCGCTGACGTAAAACCCGTCCTCGGTGTGCAGAGGGATCCGGTAGCCGGCCAGGAACCCGATTCCATACGCGAAGGTATCGTCGGAATCACGATCGTGAAACACCATGCCGCGCCGTGGCGTCATGTTATCCGGGTGGGTATTGTCGACGGTCTTGTCGTAGGAGGCATCGACCCGTTCCACCGGGACCTGCACCCCGACGTAGAAGCGTCCCTGGTGGGCGAACGCGGTAGCTGTCAGGGCTGCTGTGACCGGTAGAGCCAGGAGCATGGCCAGCACTGCCGCGGTCAACGGATTGGGTATCCAGTGTCGATCATTTCGCATGAGTATGACCTCCTTTTTTCCGCTTGCGTCGCTCTCCGCAGCGGCTGGGTGAATCCGTTTCTAGGATAGTCAAACGATTCCAGCGTGACAAGCCGTTCTTTCCGGGCCGGCGTTACTTGCCGCGGTCGTTCACGATCCGTCCGTCCACCATGTGTATCGAGCGATCGGCTTGTTGAGCAAGGCGTTCGTTATGGGTGACGATCACGAACGCGGTCTTGCGTTTCTGGTTCAGTTTTCTCAGCAGGGCGAACAGGGTTTCCCCGGTATGCGTATCCAGATTTCCCGTCGGCTCGTCCGCGAGGACCAGGTCCGGGTTGTGAATGAGCGCGCGCGCCACGGCCACCCGTTGTTGTTCCCCCCCGGATAGTTCACCGGGTTTGTGATGCAAGCGGTGTTCCAGGCCGACTTGCGACAGCAGCGCGCCGGCTTCTTCGACGCACTGTGCCATTGGTCGTTTTTGCATCAGGCTGGGCAAGTAGGTGTTTTCGAGTGCCGTGAATTCAGGCAGGAGGTGATGAAATTGAAACACGAACCCGACTCGCCGGTTTCGAAACCGGGCAAGCTCCTGTTCCGACAAACGGAAGATATCCTGAGATTCATAGCGCACCGTGCCTCGCGTCGGTCGATCAAGGGTTCCCAGAATATGGAGCAAGGTGCTTTTCCCCGCTCCCGACGCTCCAAGCATGGCCAGGAGCTCGCCTTGCCGGACTTCGAGATTGACGCCTTTCAGGACGTCGACGGTTTGATTGCCCAAAAGGAACGATTTGGACAAATCGTTCACTTGAAGAAGGGGTGGTGCTGAACCGGAAGAAGGATTCATGGACGTTACTCGTATCGAAGGGCGCTGACCGGCGCCAGCTTGGCGGCCTGCCAAGACGGATACAGCGTGGCGGCGAAGCTGATCAGAATGGCGGAAAACGCAACCAGGAACACGTCCAGGGCCTTCACGTGAACCGGAATGCTCGACAGGAAATACACGGTCTGATCGAAGGTGAAATAGTTTTCGATAAGGTAGAGAAAGGTGTACCCCAGCGGGATGCCGATCGCCGTGCCGGTGAGGCCGATGACCACGCCGTTCAACATGAAGATGCGCATGATGGCCCCGGGCGTGGCGCCCATGGCTTTCAGAATGGCGATCTCGCGTTGCTTTTCGGTGACGATCATGGTGAGCGTGCCCACGATGTTGAATGACGCGACGAGCGTAATCAGGACCAGCAACAGAAACATCATGGTTTTTTCGAGGCGTAAGGCCGAAAACAGGTTGCGGTTCAAGAGCATCCAATCTCTCGCCATGTACCCGGTCCCGAGTCGCGCGTCGATCCGTTTGGCCACGGCGTCCGCGGTAAACACGTCTTCCACTTTCACTTCGATTCCGGTTACGGCCCTGCCCAGGCTGAAAAACCGCTGGGCCTTCTCCAACGAGATGTAGGCCAATGAGGCGTCATATTCGTACATGCCCGACTCGAACAGGCCGACGACTCGAAACGGGCGAATTTTCGGCGTCATCCCCAATGCGCTGATGGGGCCCACGGGGGACACGACGTTGATCCGGGAGCCGACGACGACCCCAAGGCGCCTGGCCAGTTCCTTGCCGAGGATGATGCCCGGTTTCGGGCCGGTTTGGGCGGAGGCGTCGGGAACGGCCAGATCCTGCACAGTGCCGGATTTCACGTTCTTGGCGATTTCCGTGACCTCGGGCTCTTTATCCGGATCAATGCCGCGCAGGACAATCCCGCGCACACCGGTTTTCGAAGTGAGCAGCACTTGTTGGTAAATGTAGGGCGTGGCGGCCACCACTCCAGGCACTTCCTCCACCTGCCGCATCACCTCCGCATAGCCCGCCAGGGTTTGCTTCCCCCGCGGCTGGACCACGACGTGCGAGGTCGTCCCCAAGATCTTTGCCTGCATGTCCTCCTTGAAACCCGTCATGATCCCGAGGGTGCCGATGAGCGCGGCGACACCCAACGTAATGCCGGTGATCGAAATGAAGGTGTTGAGCGAAATGGTCCGGGTTCGACGTTTGGCCCGGAGATACCGGAGCCCCACGAAAATTTCATACGGTAAGGTCACAACGGTTTCTCCGGTCGAAGTTGCGGAAAGAGAATGACGTCGCGGATCGAGGCCTGGTTTGTGAACAACATCACCAGCCGGTCGATACCGATGCCCTCTCCCGCGGTCGGCGGCATCCCGTATTCCAGGGCGCGCAGGAAATCTTCATCGAAGTAATGCGCTTCATCGTCGCCGGCTTCCCGTTGGGCGACCTGGGCTTCGAAGCGTTGGCGTTGGTCGAGCGGGTCGTTCAACTCGGAAAACCCGTTCGCCAGTTCGCGTCCGGCGATAAACAATTCAAACCGGTCGGTGAGGCGCGGGTCAGCGTCCTTCCTGCGCGAGAGCGGAGAGATCTCCGTGGGGTAGTCCGTAATGAACGTGGGTTGAATGAGCCGGCGTTCCACGGTTTCCTCAAACATCAGATTCAGGATGCCGACCAAAGAGGCGTCTTTTGGAACGTCCAACCCGAGTCGCCGGGCTGCCGCCGTTGCCGCGGCCTGATCTTCGAGCACGTCGCGGTCAAGGGCATTGTATTCGACGATGGCTTCGAAATAGGGAAGTCGACGCCATGGGGGAGTCAGGTCGATTGCGTGCTCCTGATACTCCAGCGTGGTGGTGCCGAGGAGATCCCGTGCGAGCGCGCCGAACAGGTCTTCGGTCAACGCCATGAGGTCCCGGTAGTCGGCATAGGTCTGGTAAAACTCCAGCATGGTGAATTCCGGATTGTGGATGGTGGAGATGCCTTCATTGCGAAAGTTCCGATTGATTTCAAACACGCGCTGGAATCCGCCCACAATCAATCGTTTGAGATAGAGTTCCGGCGCGATGCGCAGGTAGAGATCCGCATTCAGGGCATTGTGGTGCGTCACGAACGGGCGGGCCGCGGCGCCCCCGGGGATGGGCTGCATCATCGGCGTTTCCACTTCGAGGAATCCGTGTTCCGTCAGATAGGTGCGGATGCCCGCGATGATCCTGCTACGCGTTTCAAATACGGCGTGAACGTTCGGGTTGGCGATCAAGTCCACGTAGCGTTGGCGGTACCGGGTTTCAATGTCCGTCAAGCCGTGCCACTTTTCCGGGAGGGGACGCAGCCCTTTCGAGAGAAACGTCAACGTGCGCACTTCGACGGTCAACTCGTCGGTTTTCGTGCGGAACAGCCGGCCTTCCACTCCGATCCAATCGCCCAGGTCCAATTCCTGCGACAGGCGATAGGCGTCGTCGCCCAACACGTCTTTCTTCAAATAGACCTGGAGCCGGTGCGCGCCGTCCTGGAGCGAGGCGAACGCGGCCTTGCCGAACCGGCGCAGCGCCACGATTCGTCCCGCGATCCGGCAGTCGATTGCCCGTTGCCCGAGTTCGTCTTTGCCCGTTGTCCCGTGCGCTTCCAGGAGGCGCACGACGCGGTGCGTCGTCTCGAAGCGGGTGCCGTAGGGTTGCACCCCCATGGCTTTCAGCGCGTCGAGTTTTTGAATGCGCTGTGCGCGCTGTTCGTTCGATTCATCCATCAGATCGTTCCCATACGCCGCAGCAAACAGCCAATGTCGTCATGAACTCGCGGCGGTTTGTTTCAGATAGGCTTCGATGAAGGCGTCGAGGTCTCCATCCATGACCGAGGCAATGTTCCCGGACTCGTGATTCGTCCTGTGATCCTTGACCATTTGATACGGTTGGAACACGTACGACCGGATCTGGCTGCCCCAGGCGATGTTTTTTTTTTCGCCGACGATGGTTTGAAACTCGGACTCCTTCTTGCGTTGCTCCAACTCGTATATCTTCGCTTTCAGGACGCGCATGGCGCCCATGCGGTTTTGCAATTGCGAGCGTTCGTTCTGACATTGCACGACGATCCCGCTGGGGATGTGCGTCATGCGAATGGCGGTTTCGACTTTATTGACGTTTTGCCCGCCGGCCCCGCCCGCGCGAAACGTGTCGATCTTCAGATCTTTGTCGTCGATCTCGACTTCGACGTTGTCATCCAGTTCAGGATAGACCGACACGGCGACAAACGACGTATGACGACGTTTGTTGGCGTCGAACGGAGAAATCCGCACCAACCGATGCACCCCGGCTTCCGATTTCAGGTAGCCGTAGGCGTACGGGCCCTCGATACTCAACGTGGCGCTTTTGATGCCTGCTTCGTCACCGGGCTGGATGTCGATGCTGCTGACTTTGAACTTCTTGTCCTCGGCCCATCGCACGAACATCCGCATCAACATTTGGGCCCAATCCTGCGATTCCGTTCCGCCGGCACCGGGGTTGACCCCCAGAATGGCGGATCGTCCATCATGTTCGCCGGCCAGCAACTGCTCCGTGCGCAGGCGTTCCAGGAGCGTTTCCAGCGTTTCAATGCCCTGGGTCAATTCAGCGTGGAGTTCGGCGTCATCCTCCGCCCCGATGAGTTCGAGCGTGGCTTCCAGATCAGCCTGCCTTTGCTCGAAATCGGTGAGGCGGGTGAGGTCCCGTTCAATGGTGGCTTTACGTCGTCCTACCCTGGTGGCGATATGCGTATTGTTCCAGAAATCGGGTTGTGCACTTTCCTGTGCGAGTTCCTCGAGTTCATTTTGTAGTCGAGGCAGGTCAAAGACGCCTCCGTAAATCTTTGATATGGTCTCCGGTGGTATGCAGACGGGTTCGAATGTCCTCAAGCATGCTGTGCTCCTTTGTGTCGCGTTGAAAAGCGGGTGTCAGCCGCGGATGGTCCGTCGATAAAACGAGCGAAGAATAACAAAAACAAGGCCATTATAACACAGGCCCACGCAAACACGTCGCCAAATCGGGTATAGACCGTGGAGGGTGCGCTCAGAGGGATCGAGCCGATCACGGCGTGTTCGGCAAAAATGGGCGTTGCCGTAAGAATCCGTCCGGTCGGATCGATCAATCCGGACACGCCGGTATTGGCGGCCCGGGCGAATGCCATGCGGTTTTCCACGGCGCGGAAGACGACCATGGCGAAATGTTGATGCGGGGCCACGGTTTTCCCGAACCAGGCGTCATTGGTGATCGTCACCAGGAAATTCGCACCTTCGAATGCGAGTCGCCGCACAAGATCCGGAAAGATGACCTCGAAACAAATGGCGACCCCAAACCGGGTCTGCCGCCTGTCCGGTCCACGTTCAAAGTCCAGCAGGGTTGGCCCCGGTCCCGGCTGAAAATCACCGATGCCGACGACCAATTTGTCCAGGAAAAAGAGCATCCGTTGCAGCGGGATGTATTCGCCGAAGGGCACGAGATGTTGCTTGTCGTACCGGCCGGAGATTTCCCCTGAGGGATTTAACAGATACGCGCTGTTGAGCAGGTACGGAGTCCCGTCGTCTTGACGCCGGAGGGCCGGACTGCCGAACACGAGCGGGACCTTGGCGTGTGCCGTCATCCCGGTCACGAGCAATCGATAGTCCGGCTCCTGTTCGAATATAAAAGGCGTGGCCGCTTCAGGCCACAGGATCAGGTCGGATTTGGGACTGACGGTTTCGGTGAGCCGCCGGTATCGTTCCAGTGTTTCCTCTCGATAGGCTTGGTCCCACTTGTGTGCCTGGTCGATATTGGCTTGAACGATCCCGACGGTGAGTCTGTCCGCAGGAGACACGTGCAGTTGATTCAACCCATAGAGCCAGACCCCGAGGATGGCCGCAACGGTGACGGTAAGCGGGAGCCAGGGTCGAAGCATGTGCCGCGGATTTTCGGTCAACACCCGCCTGATGAGCAAACATACGGAGACGTTTACCAGCACAATGAGAAATGACACGCCGTAGACGGCGGTGACGTTGGCAATCTGGATGAGCGGCAGCCATTGGAATTGTGAGTACCCGAACAGGCCCCAGGGCAATCCGCTGAACGCGTGGGTGCGCATGTACTCAAGGGAGACCCACAAACAGGGGGCTGCGAGCCAGGTCGAGGCAGGCCATCGTTGTTCCAGCCGAACGAATCCCCAGGCATACAGGCCGACGTACAGACCCAGGTACCCCGCCAGGACAAGCATGAGCACGATGCTGATGGGCAGGGGGACTTTGCCATAGTGGTGCATGGCGATCACGACCCAATACATCGTGCCGGTAAACGTCAGAAAGCCGGCCAGCCAGCCGCGCCAAAAGGCTTGCCCCGTCGTGGCGCCGATCAGTACCCGGTGGAGAGGCAGGAGGGCAATCCAGGCGAACAGGCCCCAGGGAATCCCGTCAATTAGATTGGAAACGGAAAGCGAATATGCCGTACCCGTGAGCAAACAATAGAACCATATGCGCGTTTTTGACATAAGCCGATACAGTAGGGGAAGCTACCAGTCGTTGCAAGCAAGGTTCACGAGACTGATCGTCCCCAGGCCGTCCGCTCAAAACAGCAGCGTAGGTCTGATGAGCGGAGCGTCATCCGACAACCCTACTTGTCAAAACAGGCCGATGGCGTGCAGGAGGACAATCGCCACCGCGATCGGGGCGATGAAGCGGATCAAGGCGTGCCAGAGAGCATAGCCGACTTCGCTTTTCGGGTTGAGTTCTTCCCGGCTTACGTGTCTGGACATCATCCATCCCGTAAAGACGGCCATGCAGATCGCGCCTATCGGCAGCATGAGATTTGAGGTGAGGAAGTCGATCTGTTCGAAAAAGGTCAGGCCCAGCACCTTGACGTCCGCCCAGACGTTGAATGAAAAGGCCGTACCGAGTCCCAGGACCCACGTGATCAGACCGGTCCACGCAGCGGCCGTGGGGCGCGTCATGTTGAACTTTTCGATCATCATGGTCACCGCCGGTTCGATCAAAGAAATAGACGACGTCCATGCGGCTATGAGGAGCAAGACAAAAAAGAGGGTTGCGAAAAATGTCCCGCCACCCATGTGGCCGAAGGCGACGGGAATAGTTTCAAAAATGAGACTGGGGCCGGCTCCGGGCGTGAGGGCATTTGCAAAGACAATCGGAAAGATCGCCATGCCGGCGATGAGGGCCACCATGGTATCGGAGAGGGCCACCGCGACGGAGGTGCCGGTGATGGAGACGTCTTTGGGGAGATATGAGCCATAGACCATGATGGTGCCCATGCCCAAGCTCATGCTGAAAAACGCCTGGCCCATGGCCGTGAGCATGCTGGTACTCGAAAAATGGCTGAAGTCGGGCGTGAACAGAAAGACGAGTCCTTTCATGAAGTAGCCGGTGGTCATGGCGTAGCCCACGAGAACCAACAAGAGAATCAGGAGGGTCGGCATCAGATAAGTGACGGCTTTTTCCAGTCCGCTTTGTACCCCTCGAGCCACGATGAACATGGTGATGAACATGAAAGCGGTGTGCCAACCCACTTGTATCAAGGGACTGCCGACAAAGTCTCCGAAGAGGCTTGAGGCCCCCGCTCCACTGAGGCCCGAGAAATCACCGCTGGCCGCGTGGAATATGTACCCGATGGTCCACCCGCCGATGACGCTGTAATAGGACAGGATCAGGATGCCGGCCAGGGTGCCGGACCACCCGATGAGTTGCCAGCCTTGGCTGGCGTTGCTTTCCTCCGCCAGCGTCCGCATGGTGTTGATCGGCGTCTGCCGGCCGCGACGGCCCAGCATGATCTCGGCCATCATCATGGGAATGCCGAGGGCGGCCACACAGAGCATATATGCCAGCACAAAGGCGCTTCCGCCGTGGACGCCGGTCAGGTAAGGAAATTTCCAAATGTTGCCGAGTCCGACGGCGGCGCCGGTCGCCGCCATGATAAAGGTCAAACGGGAGGACCACTGGCCGTGGATGGATTGTCGGTCGTGGGTGAGCATAACCGTACTCTTTCGATTTTTCCGATGCCTTCTGCGTTGGGGTTGCCTCTGGCTGGACAGACTTTTTCCGAGGAATTTCCTTGTTGGGAGCCGAGTGTAGCCAGCCGCGCTTCGTGTTTCAAGGGACTTTCGTGACAATGTCGTGAAGATGTGATGACGGCATGCCAACTTGAGGAACCTCTGATTTCTTGTGATAGCGGGATGCAGGGCAAGGCGTCCCGGAGCGAAATCCGAGGCTTATCAGAGAGATAGGTGAGGGTTGAGCGAGGACACAACGCGGCCATACGCCCGATAGTGCAATAAATCAGAGGTTCCTTGAGATTGGCTTGGTGGTCTGACTATAGTGAGTCGCTCGCGGCAAGTGGCATGAAGCCGTCGAGCTGAAGAAGAACGTGACCATCGAGAAAAAAAACAGACGCCGGGTGATTGTCCTTGCGCCGATGCCGCCCGAGAAAGCGGCCTATGCTTTGGCCAGGTACAGCCGTTCCCCGGATTCCATTGAAGACAGTTTGCGGTGGGTCCACGGGCACTCGTCCGAGAAGTTTTGGGAGCAGTTCTATTTTGCCTACGGTCACGCGTCGATCGCCGATCTGGGGCACGTGACCGTGTGCCTGGAAGGCATTTCCGAACTGGCGGCCATTCGCCTGGAAGATGAACCGCTGTGGGATGGACAGGCCAAATCCAGCCGGTATCAGAACTTTGCCGTGTCCGGCTGTTACGTGCCGTCGACCATCCTGGATTCCGAACCCGAGGCGTTCTATCGCGGGATTCTCGGCAGCCTGTTCAATCTCTATCGTACGTTCCATGATCCGCTCATGGAACATCTGCAGCGCCGGTATCCCAGGCCCGATGCCATGAGCGAGGCGAATTACGGGCGGACCTTGGCCGCGCGCGTGTACGATATCACGCGGTACCTGCTGCCCCTGGCCTCCACGACGAACGTCGGAGAAGTGGTGAGTATCCGGACGCTGGAAAAACAAATCACCCGGTTCTTGTCGACGCAACTGCCCGAACTCCAGGCGCTGGGCGAGGAGTTGCAGGAAGCCTGTGCCAAACCTCCGTCCAACGTGTGGGGAGAATTGGACGGAGAGACCGGCAAACCCGCGGAACCACTGGCCCCGACGTTGGCTCGCCACGCCAAGGCCAACGAGTACCAAACGGAGGTCTATCGGGATCTGTCCAGGCACGCCAAGAAGATCTTTCGCAAGGCGGGCTTGGATCAGCCGTCGGCCTGGGCCGATCAAACGGTGCCGGTCGATCTCATCGAGCCGCATTCGTTGATGGATGAACTGGTCACGAGTGTGTTGTACCGCGTCAGCCAGGCGCCGTATCGCCGGATTCTGGAATTGGTGCGGAACTGGCCGGAGAAGGAAAAGCAGGATACCCTTGACGTGGCCTTACGTCGTCGCGGTCCCTATGACGAATTGATCAAGGAGTTTCGATGCGGCTACCCTCTCATCTTCGACGTATTGATGGACATCGGCGGGTGGCGGGATCTCCACCGGCATCGACGGTGCCAGCAGATTCAACAGAACTTTACCACCGCGCACGGCTATGAGATCCCGCCCCCGTTGTATGAGGCCAAACTGGACCGGGAATATCAAATGGCCATGGACGCGGTTCAACAGGATATCGAACAGTTGCGGGGCATGGATCAGGAAGCCTCGATTTACGCGATTCCCTTCGGGTTCCGGGTCCGGTGCGTCTTTAAAATGGACTATGCCGAGGCGGATTACATATGCCAGCTTCGGTCGGGGGTCAAGGGCCATTGGTCCTACCGCACGGTGGCCTGGGAAATGAAGCAACAAATCATGAAACACTATCCTCATCTGGGCGGATTGATTACGGCCACTCCGCCCGACGTCGAGGATACGCTGGTGCGCTGAGCCGATGGCTCGCGCAGGGTATCATTGATGCAACAATAGCCTTATGGGACCTTCTCCCCTGCCATTCCGCTCCCTCGCCCCTTGTGGGAGAGGGCTGGGATGAGGGGGGCTAGGTCAGGGATGACAGAAAAGGGCAACGCATGAGTGAAGAACAGACGATCGAACAGGCCGTCCTCGGAGGGGATTGGGACGCGGTGCGCGAGGCCGCGACTGCCTGGATGGAGAGCGAGACGGCCGGGCCCCGGGCGTTTTTTGCCTTGAACGTCGTGTATTTATTGAAGGGTGAGTTTGCCCTCGCGTGGAAGATGTATGCGAAGTCGTTACAGGAGGAGGCGGATATTGCGAACGTCCGCGAATGGGTTGATCGCCTGAGCCGGACGTACCCGGAACAAGGCTTCGTGCATCTGATACATGGAATGTTTCAGGCGCAATCCGGTCAATCGGAGCAATCGGTCGCCAGTTACCACAAGGCAATCGAATTGGCCCCGGACTCGCCATTCCCTCATTTTTTTCTGGCTCAGATTTATCAACGGATGGCCCGAACGGATAAGGCCATCAAGGCCTATCGCCAAGCCGTCAAATTGGATCCGGCCTATTTGGCCGCCCGGTTGAACCTGGGTGCGGCGTATCAGGAACACGGCCAGTTGGAAATGGCCATTCCCCAGTATCGGGAACTGATCAAACTCGCGCCCGGGGATGCCTTGGGTTACGTGAATCTGGCCTGTGCGTTGGCCGAACAGGGAAAGATCGACGCGGCCATTCGTGAATATAAAACCGCGGTGCAGCTCAATCCTGAAGACTTCGAGGTGCACTATGCACTGGCCGGGGTCTATGAACAAAAAGGCCGGCGTGACCTCGCCTTACGGGAATATCAGGAAGCCTTGCGCATCAAGCCGGACTTCGGACCGGCGGCAACGGAAGTCGGATGGATGTTAATGGACAAGGGCCAGGTCGATTCGGCGCTCGATAGTTTCAGCGTGGCCATCAAGGCCGATCCCAACGACGCGAGGGCGACCTTTGGCGTGGGGCGAGTTTATGACCTCAAACGCAAACCCGAGATTGCGGGGGATCATTATCAGCAAGCCCTGCAACTGGAAAAAGATCCCGCCAAGAAAACCGCCATCCTGAATTTCATCGACAAAATCGTCGGCGGGTATCACGATTGAGGAAGAGAAGAGCCCTCGCCCCAGTTCTGAAATTAGGCGAAGCCCCTGACATTTTTAATCGGGGGGCTAGGGTGAGGGGGGCTTCGCTCGAGCCGGCACAAGAGAAACGGGTCCGTGCTCGGTGGCAGGGTCAGAGTTCCTGAATGGATTGCCGGAGCAGGGAAAGCTGTTCGGACGAATTCCCGATTTTTCCCAATTCCGCTTTGAGTTGATCTTTGAGGTAAGAGGAATAGCCTATGCGGTCCAGGAAAAATTCCAGAAACGCGCCTGACACCGTGCTTTCCTTTTTTAAGGCTTCCACGTCCTCGTCACTGATCGGCACGTACGTACTTCCGATGTGCAGGATGACTTTGTAATAGTCTCCTTCACCGCGACGTTCGAATCGTACTCCGTGCATGTCCGTGTCTCCGGCTCCTCAGGTTCGCAAGATGGGCCCCATTGTATGCAAACGGCTGATGGGATGACAAGGGAGGAACTTCTTATTATGAATGAGCAGAGCAATGATCCGAGGTATACGATGGGACGCGACCGGGAGGAAACGGATCGTTTGATTCAGCAGTCTCGGCTGTATGACGTCTTGACCCGGCGTTTGTTTCACGAAGCCGGCATCGGGCGTGGGATGACGGTCGTCGATATCGGGAGTGGCGCCGGGGACGTTTCGCTTATATTGGCGGAATTGGTTGGTCCGGGTGGTAAGGTCATCGGTGTGGATAGCAATGCGGAGATTCTTGAGACGGCCCGGGTCCGGGCAAACGAAGCGGGCTTTACCAATGTTGAATTTCTGGCCGGGGACGCCCGGGCGTTGGAACTGGACGTCACGGTGGATGCCGTCGTTGGCCGGCTGGTCTTGATGTATATGGCCGACCCTGCGGCTGCGCTGAAACGCCTGATCCGATGCCTGCGTCCCGGAGGAATCGTTGCATTTGAGGAGGTCGATTTTACGTTCTACCGGTCGTCTGCTCGTCCGGATACCCCCCTGATGAATAGTTTGGCGGAGTGGTTGCTGGCCGTGTTCGAGCGTTCGGGCGCGCACGTGACCATGGGCGGGGACCTGTATCCTACGTTCATCAAAGCCGGTTTGCCCGAGCCCGTCTTGCAGTTTGAGGCTCCCATGGGCGGTTCGGAAACGTGGACCGGGTACCCCTATATCGCCCAGTCGTTTCGGAGCCTCCTTCCGCTCCTGGAAGAGTTCGGAATTGCGACGGCTGAGGAGGTTGACGTCGACACGTTGGGCGCGCGGGTACGCCAAGAAGTCGCGGCCTCGCAACATCCGGTCGTCCTGGCTCCGCACGTCACCGCCTGGACGATGCTCCCGATGTCATGACCCGGTCTTCGTGATTCTTGACCCCCCCTAGACCATATGATAGCGTACCGTGTTCTCGATCTTCATCTGCACGACTGATCTGCCAGTCTTCAGGTTTACTGCACTAAGAGCCGTTAATGTCCATGATCGTTTGATGAGTTCATTCACGTTCTCTCATCCGGGAGTTTTTCATGTCGCGAGTGTATAACTTCAGTGCCGGCCCGGCCATGCTGCCTGAGGCCGTCTTGCAACGAGCCCAGGCCGAATTGACGGATTGGCACGGGGCCGGGGCCTCCATTATGGAGATGAGCCACCGTGGGAAAGAGTTTGTCTCGGTCCATGCCGAGGCCGAACAGGACGTCCGTGAGTTGTTGGGCGTCCCCGATTCGTACAAGGTGCTTTTTTTGCAAGGCGGGGCCACCGGGCAATTTGCCGCCATTCCCATGAACCTGTTGCGCGGGAAACACAAGGCGGATTATATCCTGACCGGGTCCTGGGGCAAGAAAGCCATCGGTGAAGCCAAGAAATATTGTGAGGTCAACCTTGCGGCTTCTTCCGAAAGCGAGAAATTTACGACCATTCCCCCGTTTGACCATTGGGCGTTGAATGCCGATTCCGCATATGTCCATTACACGCCTAACGAAACCATTGAAGGCGTTGAATTTCACTCGACTCCCGAAACCGGTGACGTCCCGCTCGTCGGTGACATGTCTTCCACCATCCTGTCCCGTCCCGTCGACGTCAGCCGGTTTGGGCTGATCTACGCCGGCGCCCAAAAAAACATCGGGCCGGCCGGCGTCACCCTGGTGATTGTGCGGGAGGACTTGATCGGCAACGTCTTATCGGTGACCCCCGGCGTTTGGGATTACGCGCAACAGGCCAAAGCCGATTCCATGCTGAATACGCCTCCGACCTACAGCCTGTATATTGCCGGCCTGGTTTTCCAATGGGTGAAGGAGCAAGGGGGGCTTTCGGTCATGGCCGAACGCAACGAACGCAAGGCTAACAAACTGTATGCCGCGATCGATGGGTCCGGTTTCTATCGGAACCCGGTGGATCCGGCCTGCCGGTCATGGATGAACGTGCCGTTCGTCCTGGCCGATCCGGAATTGGACGGCGAGTTTCTTGCGGGAGCGTCCCAGGCCGGATTGACCACGTTGCAGGGACACCGTTCGGTGGGTGGGATGCGGGCCAGTATCTATAATGCCATGCCCGAGTCCGGCGTGGATGCCTTAATCGACTATATGACGGATTTTGAAAAACGGAAAGCGTAGGGAATATGTCATGAACATTCTGGTCAGTGACAGTTTATCGCCGCGAGGAGTAGCCGTTCTCGAACGGAGCGGATTTCAGGTTGACGTCAAAACCAAGTTGCCCAAAGAGCAGCTTCTGGAAGAAATCAAGGCGTACGACGGCATTGTCGTTCGGTCCGGCACGAAAGTGACGGCCGAGGTGATCGACGCCGGCAGCCGACTCAAGATTATCGGGCGCGCCGGGACGGGGCTGGATAACGTGGATTGTGAGGCCGCGACCCGTCGGGGCATCGTCGTGATGAATACGCCGGGTGGGAACACGATTACGACGGCGGAGCACACGATCGCCATGCTGGTGTCCATGAGCCGGAAAATTCCCCAGGCCGTCGTGTCGACCAAGGCGGGCAAGTGGGAAAAAGGCAAGTTCATGGGGACGGAGTTGTACAACAAGACGCTCGGCCTCGTGGGTTTGGGGCAGATCGGGACGTACGTCACCAAGTTGGCGCAGGGCTTGGCCATGCAGGTCATCGGCTACGATCCCTACCTGTCTGCCGGGCGCGCGCGGGAGTTGGGCATCCAGACCGTGGCCTTGGACGAGTTGTTCAGGCGAGCCGATTTCATCTCGGTGCATACCCCGTTGACCAATGAGACCCGGTCTTTGATTAACGCCCAGGCCATACGACAGATGAAAGACGGCGTTATGATCGTCAATTGCGCCCGTGGCGGCATCATTCATGAGCAGGATATTTACGAAGCCCTCAAGAGCAAAAAGGTCGCCGCCGCGGCCTTCGACGTGTTCGAAGAAGAGCCCGTGAAGCCGGATCATCCCTTGCTCACCCTGGACAACTTTATCTGCTCGCCTCATATCGGAGCCTCGACCGAGGAAGCCCAGGAAAACGTCGCCATCTCGATTGCCGAGCAATTTGTCGACTATTTCAATAAAGGCGTGGCTCGTGATGCGGTCAATGTTCCGTCGGTGCCTCCTGACGCCTTGCTTCAACTCCAACCCTATCTCGGCTTGGCCGAACGAATGGCCCTGTTTCAGGCGCAACTGATCGATGAAGGCATTGAAGAGGTGACGGTGGAGTATCGGGGAGAAGTGGCGGAGTTCTCTTTGGCGCCCCTGACGGTTGCGATCCTCAAGGGTTTGTTGACGCCGATCTTACAGGATACGGTGAACGCCGTGAATGCCCCCGTTCTGGCAAAGCAACGCGGCATCGAGGTCAAGGAAGTGAAGGGGGGCGACGCCGGAGACTATACGAGTTTGATTCGTCTTCACGTGAAAGCCGGCGCGCATACGCATCAATCGGCCGGAACCTTGTATAACAAGAAGGCTCCCCGCGTCGTGGAAACCAATGCCTACGCGGTCGAGGTGATTCCCGAAGGCCACATGCTTTTGATCCAAAACGTCGATCGTCCCGGTGTCATCGGCACGGTTGGACGGATTCTCGGGGAACACGACATTAATATTGCCCAGATGCAATGTTCTCGCGGGCGGACAGGCGGCAATTCGTTATTGATCCTGAGTTTGGACCAGCCGCCGTCTCTTCCTGTGTTGGACAACATCAAAGGCGAACCGGACATTGTTTCGGCTCGCTTGGTGGATCTGTCAGGCGTCTCGTAACGGTCCGCTCTTGTTCGATGGCTCGCCGCCTCCAACCACGCTCGGAGCGTCACACGGTTACTTCAGGAGCCACGCCCCGTTCCCTGATCCCGATCGGGATGACGACCCTGTTGCCTGATGCGGCGGAACGCGTGCGTCAGTTGGAACAGGCCTTGTTTGAGGGGTTTACCCGATGGGGCTATCGCGAAATCATCCCGCCCACCTTTGAATACCTGGACGTCCTCTCCGCCGGGCTGCCGGCCGATATCCTGGAAAAATGCTACAAGGTCGCCGATTGGACGACCGGGCGCATTTTGGTGCTCCGCCCCGACGTCACCGCGCAGATCGCGAAAATCGTGGCGATGGGAATGGCCGGGCGACAACTGCCTCTGCGATTGAGTTATCGGTCCACGGTGTTTCGCTATGAGCCCGAACACGCCGGCCGCGAACGGGAAGTCTTTCAGTTGGGGGTCGAACTGATCGGGGTCGACGACGCGTCGATGGATGCCGAAATTCTGACCTTGCTCATCGAATCCCTGAAAGCCGCGGGACTGTCCCATTTCAAAGTTTCACTCGGACACGTCGGGTTCTACCAGGCGTTGCTGGCGCAGTCGGGACTCTCGGAACAGGGGCGCAAGCAAGCGGAACTCGCCGCGGCGCATAAAGACTTGCCGAAGCTGGAACGAATCCTGAAGGCCGAACGCGTTTCACCCAAACAGGCCCGGCCGATTCTCGAAGCCCCCGGGCGATACGGGCGGGAGGAAGTGTTGCAGTGGGGCCGCGCTCTCGCCGGTCGTCATACGCGGTTGCTGGCCCCCATTGAACGGTTGACCCGCGTCTATGCGCTGCTTGACTCGGCCGGGCTCAAGGAGCACCTGCTTCTGGACCTGGGAGAATTTCGCGGCTTCGACTACTATGACGGCGTCGTGTTCGACGTGTTTTCCGACAACGTCGGCTGTGAACTGGGTGGGGGCGGACGCTATAACCATTTAATCGGACAATTCGGACAAGATCTCCCTTCCACGGGATTTGCCTTGGATCTTGATCGCCTGTTCCTGGCGTTGGGGAAGGAGGGAGAACAATGGGCTCTGGAAACGCCCAGCGTGTTGGTGGCGGCTCCTGATTCTCATTTTGGAGAAGCTTATCATACGAGTCAGTTCCTTCGTTCGCAGGGGTTGGTGGTGTATCAGGAAACCGTGACCCGGTGGGATTCCGCCCGACTTCGCAAGATTCGAACCCGTCTCCGGGCGTCCGGCGCGTCCTGGGCCGTGATGGTGGGTCTGTCTGCCGTCTCGAGCCGGGAAGTCGAGGTGTTGGCGAAACAGGCCAAAACCTCACGAACCGTTCCCATCCGGGACCTTCCTAACCTGATCCTCAAAGGGACGCATGCTCACGTCTGACGTTTCCGATCTCCGGCTGCCGCCTCAGAACCTGGATGCCGAACAATCCATCCTCGGGGCCGTTCTGCTGGAAAACAGCGCGCTCAACAAGGCGCTTGAGGTGATCGTCGAAGAAGACTTTCACCGGGGGGCGCATCGAACCATTTTTGCGGGGATGATCGAACTGGCCGACCGTAATGAAGTGGTGGATCAGATCACGTTGACGGACCTGCTGAAAACCAAAGGTCTATTGGAGCAGGTCGGCGGTGCGGCATACGTGGCTGAATTGGTGCAGGCGGTGCCCAGTGCGTCGAATATCCGGCACCACTGCAAAATCGTCCGGGAAAAGTCCCTGTTGCGCGGGTTGATCCGTACCGCCACGGAAATCGTGACCAAAGGATATGACGGACTTGGGGAGTCGGAAGACCTCCTGGAATACGCGGAACGGGAGATCTTCAGGCTGGCTCAGGGTCGCTTGGGCCGGTCGTTTGTCCCGATGCATCAAATCGTCAAGGAAAGCATCGAGATTGTCGATCGACTCTTCAGCCGGAAAGAACGCATTACGGGCGTACCCAGCGGGTATCGCGTGATTGACGATATTACGGCCGGGCTCCAACCGTCTGATCTCATTATCATTGCCGGACGTCCGAGCATGGGGAAAACCAGTCTGGCTTTGGGTATGGCCGAATATGCCGCGATTCGCGCGAATCTGACCGTGGGGATTTTCAGCCTGGAAATGTCTCAGGCCCAGCTGGTTCTTCGGATGCTCAGTTCCCAAGCCTTCCTGGATTCTCACGCCCTGCGGACGGGGCAACTGACTTCTGACAATTGGCATGCATTATGTGCGGCAGCCGATCGTCTGGAAAGCGCCAAGATTTTTATCGATGATTCCGGAGGACTGACGGTCCAACAAATGCGCGGCAAGGCCCGGCGCCTCAAGGCCGAGCACGGCCTTGACCTGCTGGTCATCGACTACCTCCAACTCATGCAGGGACGCAGTGATTCCGAATCGCGACAGCAGGAAATTTCCGACATCAGCCGATCACTCAAAGCCTTGGCCAAGGAATTGGAGATCCCGGTTGTGGCGCTTTCCCAGTTGAGCCGGGCCGTTGAAAACAGAACGGACAAACGTCCCGTCCTCTCTGATCTGCGGGAATCCGGGGCCATCGAGCAGGATGCGGACGTGGTGATGTTCATTTATCGCGAGGAGGTTTATAATCCTGATACGGAGGAAAAAAGAAACATTGCGGATATTTTAATTAGGAAACATCGCAATGGCCCGACGGGTGACCGGCAACTGACTTTCCTGGAGCAATATGCCAAATTTGCCGATCTTGAGACCCAGCATTCCTGATGTCGCGGATGGATGAAGGGAAATGAGACAGTGAGACGGCCCCAAAGAAGGTGCGCTGGAGGAGTTCGCGTACGGTCCGGCGGATGGCGGGAACGGGTGTTGGTTACGTTCCTCCTCATTCCTCTGTTGGTGGTGTCTTGTGCCGCAGTCCCCGAATCCGGACGCAACACCACCATCCAACCCGATTCCGTCCCACTTCCTTCACCGGCGTACTATCATTTTTTGCAAGGCTATCTGGCGGAACTCGCGAATGACGTGCCCAAGGCCGTTGCCGAGTATCGAGCCGCCCTGCAATTTGACCCGAAATCGGCATTCCTGCGCGTGCGGTTGGCCGCCCTGCAATTTTTGTCGGGGAATATGCAACGAGCCATGGCGATGTTGGATGAAATCCAGTCAGCGCAGGTGCGGGATGCGGCCGTGTTGGTTGAAATGGCCAAGATCTACGCAGGCGGAGGTCAGTTCAACCGCGCGTTAGCGTTATATGACGAAGCGGTCCGTTTGAATCCTGACCGGGGGGAGACCTATTTTGACAAAGGCGTCTTGCTGCTCAATCTCAAACGACCCAGGGAAGCCGAAACGGTCATTGCCCAGGGTCTTGACCATGCACCGGAGTCTCATTTCGGATACTTCTATCAAGGGAAAGCCCTGGAAGCCCAAGGGAAAAGAACAGAGGCCAAGGAAGCCTACCTCCAGGCGATCAACCGAGCCAAACGGTTTGAACCCGCTTATCAGGCCCTGCTGAAACTGTATGAGGCTGACGGGAACCTTCAGGAAGCGATAGATCTCTACGATGTGTTCGTTTCATCGGTCACGCCTCGCGACGAGACGTTTCGCAAGGACTTTGTCCGTTTTTTGGTAAAACAACAAGACTACGAGCGAGCTCTGGATATTCTGGATCAAATGATTGTGGATGAACCCCAGGACGTGAAGGTGCAAATCCAAAGGGCCCTGGTCTACGTCGAAATGCAAGAGCCTCTCCGGGCCGTGACGGAGTTGGAAGGAATCCTTGAAGCCCATCCGTCCGAGCTTCGAGTTCGAGATTACCTGGGCTGGCTGTATGAACAGATCGACGACGTCGACGGGGCGCTTGACGCGTATCGGACCAATATCGATCTGGATGCGACGTTTTACGACAGTCGCATTCATCTCGGAATTTTACTGTACCGACTCACGCGCTATGATGAAGCGGTGCAGCATTTGACCCAGGCAGCCGGGCTGAAACCCAGTAACCCGGAAACACACCTTTTGCTGGGATTGAGCTATCTGCAAGCCAATGAATTTGAACAGGCGACGTCTGCATTTGAAAAGGGATTGGAATATCACCCCGACGATGAAGATCTGCGTTTCAACCTTGGCGCGGCGTATGACAAGCTTGATCGGTTTCCCGACGTCGTCCGAGCAATGGAAGCGGTACTGGCTCTCAACCCCGACCATACCGACGCGCTCAATTACCTCGGCTACAGTTACGCCGACCGGGGCATCAATGGGGAAGAGGCCGTGGAATTGACGCGCCGCGCCGTCGCACTCAAGCCGGACAATGGCGCGTACGTCGATAGCTTGGGGTGGGCGCTCTTTAAAGTCGGCCGGGTGTCTGAAGCCCTTCAAGAACTTCAGCGAGCGGCCGAACTCGTCAAGGACGACCCGGTCATTTTTGAACATTTGGGAGAAATCTATTTGATTCAGGATCATCAGGATGCGGCGAAAGCCGCATGGATCCGTGCGCTGGAATTAGACCCTGACAACGAAAAACTCATCGAGCGATTTCGTGAAGTGGGCTTTGGGAGTCCGCCCCATAGGCAGGCGGAGCCGTTGCAGGATGAGGCTCAAGTGAGCCAAGACGCGGACCCCGTCATATCCGGATTCCCGTTTCCCCGGGCAGGCAGACATATGAGTCCGCCGGCCGGACAGTGAGCAAATCTCTGAGGTATGAGGTATGGTGTGATGGTTGGATCGAGACAGGACGGATGGAAGAAGGTCCGTGCGGTTCAGGCGATTCGCAATCGGCACGGGTTCAGTTTGACGGAGTTGATGATTGTCGTGGCCATCATCGGCATTTTGGCCGTGATCGCCATTCCGAATTTTCTGAAATACCAAGCCCGGGCCAAACAATCGGAAGCCAAAGCGAACCTGGTGGCGATTCATACCAGCGAGATGGCTTATTTTGCGGAGAAGAATACCTACGTCGATGATTTCAATGCGATCGGGTTTGCCGTGACGGGCTCTTCGCAATTGTATTACTACGAATTGGGAAGCAGCAGTTCCGGAACCCTTCCGCCAGGATGTACGGCTTCGGCCCTGGACAACGTGTCAGAGACAGGCTTTACGGCCGTGGCAACCGCCAATATCGATGGCGATGCGACCTGTGACGTGTGGACCATCGACGAAAATAAAACGTTATTGAACGTCAAGAATGACGTGGCCTTGTAGCCGCGCTTTCGTTGTAAGGCCCGGCTTGAGAAATGAAGGCCCTGACCTGGAACTGTTGTTCCATGATTGCGTGTTGAGCCCCTCTCTTTCCTTCTTCCGGCGGTAATATCCTTGACTCTCTTCTAGGGGGTCTGTTATAAGCTACCAACCCCTGATCAAGTGGGAGAATGAGTCAAGTTCCCGGTCGTTGGAACGGCACACGTCTCTCGACGCACCCTGTCGATATCAGTTAGTTTATACATGGATCTTCTGATAAATTTTCTGGGGCGGTTGTCCCAGAGTTTTTTCCCCTCTGCCCCCCACCAGGCCCAACCACGTCATCGGAAGCCGCACAACCCATCCCTGAAGCTTGTCTCCAACAACCGGGGAGTAGCGGGAGATGCGGAATGTGTGCAGAGTCGATCCGCCTCATCAACCGTTGGCCATGCGGAAGCCGTAGAAGAAGCCTTGTCGCGGATCACGAGGTGGCTTCTCGACCAACAACATCCCGAACATGCTATTGGGTGCAGGAATTGGAGGCGGATACGACGTTGACCTCGGAGTATATCATGTTGCGCCGGTACGTCGGGGCGGTCGATACGGAGCGGGAAGCCGGAATGGTTCGCTATCTTCAAGGCGCGCAACTTGAAGACGGGGGATGGCCGATTTATACCGGAGCCCCCATGGACATCAGCGCCTCAGTCAAAGCCTACTTCGCCTTGAAATTGGCCGGGGTCCCCCAAGACGATCCGGGGATGCGTCGGGCCCGGGAAGCCATCCTGGCCAGGGGTGGCGTCGTGTCGGCCAATGTGTTCACGAAGATCGCGCTCGCCCTGTTCGGGCAATACGAGTGGAAAGGGCTGCCGAGCTTGCCTCCCGAAATCATGCTGGCGCCCAGGACGTTCGGGTTCAACGTGTACGCCATCTCGTACTGGTCCAGGGCCGTCATGATTCCTCTGCTTATTATGTTCGCCGTACGCCGGGAATGCCGGATTCCCGCGGAACGAGGAATTGAAGAGCTGTTCTGTACGCCCCGCGATCAAATCAACTATCGCCATGCGCCGCCGTTTCAAAAAGATCCCAAACTCATCAGTTGGCGAAACTTTTTTGTCTGGGTCGATCGGATTCTCAAAGTCTATGAGAAGCGTCCGCCTCGGTCTGTACGGAAAAAGGCGATGAAGCAAGCCGAGGCGTGGTTGCTGGATCATATGCAAGGTGACGGGGGACTTGGGGCCATTTACCCGGCCATGGCCAATTCGATCTTTGCCCTGATGGCCCTCGGTTATCCGGCGTCGCATCCGTTAATCCAGAAGGCTCTTCGAGAAATCGAGGCGTTGGAAATCGACACGCCGGCTGCAGCGGATGGACCGTCCACGCTTCACCTGCAGCCGTGTCATTCTCCAATTTGGGATACCGCGTTAACCATCAATGCGCTCGTTGAGAGAGGTCTGCCCGTTGAGCATGAAGCGCTGTCGCACGCCGCTTCCTGGCTGCGTTCCCGGCAAACGCAGAAGGTGGGAGATTGGATTGTGTCTTCTCCCGAGGCTACGCCCGGCGGATGGTACTTTCAGTTCGAAAATGAATTATATCCCGACGTCGATGATTCGGCCGCCGTCCTGACGGCGCTGGCGAAAGTTTCGCCTCTGCAGCCTGCCGACCGGGATGAGGCTGTTCAGCGTGGGCTGAAGTGGACGTTGGCCATGCAAAGCTCCAACGGCGGATGGGGTGCCTATGATCGGGACAATGATCAATTGATTTTCAACAAGATCCCCTTCGCGGATCATCAGTCGTTGCTTGATCCTCCCACGGCGGACCTCACGGGTCGGTGTCTGGAGATGCTGGGCGCCCTGGGCTATGATCGATCCCACCCTGCCGTGGCCCCGGCGCTTGAGTTTCTTCGGCGGGAGCAGGAAGCCGACGGCAGTTGGTATGGGCGATGGGGCGTCAATTACCTCTACGGAACGTGGTGCGTCGTCGTCGGCCTTCAGGCTATCGGCGAGGACATGTCCGCGCCGTGGATTCGCCGCGCCGTTGCGTGGGTTGAGTCCAAACAGAATATGGACGGCGGATGGGGAGAATCCTGCGTGTCGTATGCCGACCGGGCATGGGGTGGAAAAGGCGAAAGCACGCCCTCGCAAACGGCGTGGGCCCTTCTGACCTTATTGACCGCGGGTTTGTCCGATTCCTTGAGCGTCGCCAGAGGCATCAACTATTTGCTTCGCCATCAACTGGATAATGGGACGTGGTGCGAACCGTTCCACGTCGGCACCGGATTTCCCAGAGTGTTCTATCTTCGATATCATGGCTACAGTAAATACTTCCCCATGTGGGCGCTGGCCATGTATCGTAACGTCCGGATGCACGGTCAGACGAGAGCCCAAGCGTTGCAAGACATCGCGCAATCAGCCAGGCAACGGCAACCCTGATCGGCGTCGACGTTTTCATTTCAACGGTTTCCGGAGTCCTTCCTGGAAAATATTGCCGTCTTTGCCGCGACCCCTTGGGAATTTAACGCCATTGGGCGGGCGTTGCCTGCGGGCCAAGTCGAGCGGGTCAACGGGGTCAAGTGGCGTCGATGGGCGAACGCTTCCCGTTTCATTGCCGTCATTCAAACCGGGATGGGGTTGGTCAACGCGCGCGCCGCGTGCGAGGCGGTGTTCCCGAAAAGACCCTGGACCGTCTTTATTTCATCGGGGTTTGCGGGCGCCTTGGTTCCTTCACGAATCGGCGACGTGGTGATTCCCGAGCATGTCGTCTGTGCGGATTCGAGTCTCATGGGTTCCGCTTTCGGTTCCTCGATCGTCTGTCATGCCTCGTATCGACAACAAGCTTGCAAGACGGCGCAGGTGTCCGGGAACGCGATTCTCTCCGGACGCTTGGTCACGGTCGAACATATCGTCTGGTCGGCTCGAGACAAGCTGGCCATTGGCAGAACTTTTGAAGCGAGCAGTCTGGACATGGAAAGTGCGGCTATCGGGTCGATGGCTGCCCGGTATGGCATCCCGTTCTGCGTGATCCGGTCGGTTTCCGACCGGATGGAGGAAGATTTGCCCTTCGACCTCAATCTGTTTCGCCGGGCGGGCACGTTCGTGCAAGGGGTATGGGCCGTTGCCACGACCCCGGGAGTATGGTCGGGGTTCAAACGACTGCGTCGGCAAAAGAACGCGGCCTCGGCCCGCTTGGCTCAATTCTTTGAAATCTTTTTTTCCATGACGGAAAATAACACCTGACGCTTCGAAGTGAGTCGGGTCCGAGTTGCGATTGTCTCAATGTTGAAAAATCCCATATTGGCCGTATGAATTGCCAAGAAAGGAAAGGGTTATGCCTGAGCGACTTCCAGGAATAGCGAGAACAGTTGAAATCCGCGTCCTCACCTTGATCGGTGTACTGATTCTTGGGTTGACGGTCTTTGGATTTTCTTCGTCACTTTCAGCGGCCGTGGAGGCAGGTTCAGCCATGGAGGCTATGAAAGGGACCATCGATCAGGCCTTGAAAGTCCTGGAGGATGAGTCTCTCAAGGCGCCGGAAAAAGCCCGGGAACGGTTGGAAATCCTGGAAGACATCATCGGAAAGCGCTTCGATTATCGAGAAATGGGGAAACGAACCCTGGGGAAACATTGGCAGCAATTCAGCGATGCCGATCGGGAAGAATTCGTGCGGCTTTTTCAGCGTTTTCTCTCCAAGACGTACGCCGGAAACGTTGATGGGTATTCCGGCGAACAGGTTCAATATCTCAAAGAACGGAGAAAAGGAGATTTTGCAGAGGTTCAAACCGCAGTCACCTCGGACAAGTCCACCACCACGATCTACTATCGCTTGCTGAAAAGCTCGAATACCTGGAAGGTGTATGACGTGGTCATAGACGGCGTCAGTCTGGTCAAGAATTTCAGGAGCCAATTTGGACGTATTATCGAGGCCGAATCGGCCAAGGGTCTTCTTGAGAAATTGCGAACAAAGACCGCCGGATCCAAATCCTAGGCTGTCTTGCGGCAGGCCGGCGTCGTTTTTTTCCATAGCGAAGGGTTCCCGGGTGGGAGACGGACCGAAGCAGGATGGTAGCATTTCCTAGTGGGATTTCTTGACAGTATACCCCGACTTTGCGAAACTGATTCTTCGCGACACGGGATTTTCATTGGCCATGAATATTATTAGTGCATTCCAATGCATTAATCTGGTATAAGATAGGGTTATGTCTCTCCTGAAAGGAATCGAAGGGCCGTCCGATCTCAAAAAATTGTCGCCCGAACAATTTCCGGATTTGTGCCAGGAAATTCGCGATCAAATTATTTCCGTGATTTCGAACGTCGGTGGGCACCTCGCTTCCAATCTCGGCGTCGTTGAATTAACCGTCGCCCTTCATTACCTGCTCAACACGCCCGATGATCTGATTGTCTGGGACACCAGCAATCAAACGTATGCCCATAAGCTGCTGACCGGGCGCCGTGAGCAGTTCCATACCATTCGGCAATTCGGCGGGATCAGCGGTTTTTGTAAACGGGAAGAAAGTGCCTATGACACGTTCAATGCCGGTCACGCGGGTACGGGTGTGTCTGCCGCGGTGGGCTTCGTGGAAGCCCGGGAACAACAAAAGCAGTCGCACAAGGTCGTTTGTGTCGTGGGAGACGGCGCGTTGACTTCGGGACTGACCCTCGAAGGGCTTCAACAAGCCGGCGATAGCCGGAAAGATCTGTTGGTGATTTTGAACGATAATCAAATGTCGATATCGAAAAACGTCGGGGCGATCTCCGCCTACCTGAACCGGACCATCACCGGTGAATTAGGCGTTCGTCTACAGGAAAAGGCGAATCGACTCCTCGAGACGATCCCCCGCATTGGCGGGCAGGTAAAAAAAGTGGCCGGTCGAGCTCAATCGTTGGCGAAGGGGTTGGTGTCGCCGGGGATGTTGTTCGAGGAACTGGGATTTCGGTACGTCGGGCCCCTCGACGGCCATGAGTTTGAATATTTGCTGCCGACCCTGGAGAACGTGCTCAAGCTGGAAGGCCCGACCCTCTTGCACGTGCTCACGAAGAAGGGCTTGGGCTATCAACCGGCGATGAACGATCCCGTGTGGTTTCACGCCAGTTCACCCTTCGACCGCGACACGGGAAAACCCAAGAGCAAAGCCGCAAGACCTTCGTATAGCAGTGTTGCCGTCAACACGCTCGTTCAATTGGCCAAAGAAGATTCGCGTATCGTGGCGATTACGGCTGCGATGTGTGAAGGGACGGGCTTGACGGCCTTTGAGCAGTCCTTTCCCGACCGACTGTATGACGTGGGGATTGCCGAGCAACATGCGGTGACGTTTGCCGCGGGCATGGCGACGAAGGGCATGAGGCCCGTGATCCCGATCTATTCGACTTTCTTGCAACGCGCCTACGACCAGGTGATTCATGACGTGGCCACGCAGAACTTGCCGGTGACGTTTTGCATCGATCGAGGAGGACTCGTGGCTCAGGATGGGACGACGCACCACGGGGTGTTTGATTTTGCGTACCTCCGGCATATGCCCAACATGGTGATTATGGCTCCCAAGGACGAAAACGAATTACAACATATGGTCAAGTCATGCATCAGTTCAGATCAGCCTGCCGCCGTCCGGTATCCCCGGGGTTCGGGGTTGGGTGTGAAAATGGACCAGGTCCCGGAAGCCCTGCCGTTGGGCAAGGGTGAGTTGTTGCGAGAGGGCACGGATATCGCCCTGGTCGCGATCGGTGTGACCGTGCATCAAGCGATGGAAGTAGCCGAGCGGTTGGAGCAGGACGGGCTTTCCGTTGCGGTCGTGAATGCCCGCTTTGTCAAACCGATTGATGCCGATTTGATCGGCGCCGTGGCCAGGCGGGTGAAGTGCATGCTCACCATAGAGGAAGGCTCTGTCATGGGCGGGTTCGGCTCCGCGGTGCTTGAGGTCCTCTCCGAAGAAGGTATTGCCAACGTTCCGACCAAATGTCTCGGATTGCCTGACTGGTTTATTGAACAAGGCCCTCAGGATTTACTCCGCGACAAATACGGCTTGACGGCTGACGGCATTTATCAACAAGCCAAACAACTGTTTGCGCGCGTCTCCGTTGGATCGGTTTTGACCTGAAGAAGCCTTGCGATGCGGATCACGCGAAAAAAAACCAGACAAATTCAGGTCGGTTCCGTCAAAATTGGGGGTGGAGCTCCCATTGCGGTCCAGTCCATGACCGTCCCGCATCCGAGTGACGTCCGGGGAACCGTCGAGCAAATTCATCAGATGGAAGAGGTCGGGTGCGAGCTTGTGCGGGTTGCCGTACCCGATCAAGATGCTGCGGCGGCCCTTCCCAAAATCAAAGCCCGGATTTCGATCCCGTTAATAGCGGACGTGCATTTTGATCATCGTCTGGCGCTCAAAGCGGCCGAAGTCGTGGACTGTGTGCGCATCAATCCCGGAAACATCGGGCCGTGGTGGCGATTGGCCGAAGTGATCAAAGCGGTGCAGGACCGGGGTATTCCCCTCCGGGTCGGCGTCAACG
The DNA here is from genome assembly GCA_965204965.1 of Nitrospirales bacterium. Classification (GTDB taxonomy): domain Bacteria; phylum Nitrospirota; class Nitrospiria; order Nitrospirales; family UBA8639; genus Bin75. The sequence goes on from OZ242026.1 coordinate 685,647, forward strand.
GTGGGTCGCTGGAACGCCCCCTGCTGGATAAGTACGGGTATCCCACGGCCGAGGCCCTGGCGGAATCGGCGTTGAACGCCGTCCATGCTATCGAGGATATGGGCTTTACGAACATGAAAGTGTCGTTAAAAGCCTCGGACGTGCACATGGCCGTTGACGCGTATTGGTTGTTTGCCCATCAATCGGATTATCCCCTTCATATCGGGATCACCGAGGCGGGGACTGCCAGCACAGGCGCCGTCAAATCCGCCATCGGATTGGGCTGGTTGTTGTCTCAGGGGATCGGCGACACCTTGCGAGTTTCGCTGGCCGCCGATCCCGTGGAAGAAGTGAAGGTCGGTTTTGAAATTCTCAAGTCCCTGGAACTTCGTCATCGCGGCGTGAACGTCATTGCCTGTCCCACCTGTGGTCGCGTCGAAATCGACGTGGTGCGACTGGCCAATGAACTGGAAAAACGGCTCAGTCATATTAAAATGCCCTTAAACGTGTCCGTCCTGGGCTGTGTGGTGAATGGTATCGGTGAAGGGAAAGAGGCGGACATCGGGATTGCGGGCGGGCAGGGCATGGGAATTCTGTTCAAAAAAGGAAAACTCGTCAAAAAAGTGCCGTCGGAACAACTGATGGACGTCCTCATCGAAGAAGTCGAGTTGATGGCGTTGGAACAGCATGACGCGCGTGAAGAACCCTCCTCCTCTCCCCCTTCTCCTTCTCCGGATGCAACGGATTCTCACACGGCATCCGGTCGTGAACTCCCCGTTTTGTCCTCGCGCTAACTCGTACAGTCTCAAGTCATGGTGCTGTGTGGCAGGCTGTCACTGGGACGGGTCTCTCCTTGTCAGGGTTCGGGGGCACCGTTATAATACCGCCCGGGCGCCGTACCCAAGTGGCTAAGGGAGCAGTCTGCAAAACTGCGATTCAGCGGTTCGATCCCGCTCGGCGCCTCCATTGTCATTTCATCTCGTGAGTCGAATAGAAAGGTTTCTTGGATAACCATGGGCGTTCCTCTCTCCCAGATGATGACCGTCGCCGGCTATGTGCTGTCGCAAAAGTCCAAGGGCGTCGAACGCTATCCGTTGGTGTTGATGTTGGAACCGCTCTTTCGGTGCAATTTGGCCTGTGCCGGTTGCGGAAAGATCCAATATCCCGAACACGTCCTGGACCGGCGGTTAACGCCCGAACAATGTTGGGCGGCGGCTGAAGAATGCGGCGCTCCCATTGTCAGCATTCCCGGCGGGGAGCCGCTTATTCACCCCGAGATGGCGGAGATCGTTCAAGGGTTGGTGCGCCGCAGGAAATTCGTATATCTGTGCACGAATGCGATCCTGTTGGAACGCAAAATGGACGAGTATGAACCCTCCGACCGGTTGATCTTCAGTATTCACATGGATGGGTTGCGCGAGGAACATGATCTCGCGGTCTGTCGAGACGGGGTCTATGACGTGGCGACGAAAGCGATCAAGAGTGCCTTGAAGAGAGGATTCCGGGTCACCACCAACACGACCCTGTTCAACGATGCGAATCCGCCTCGGGTCCGGGCCTTTTTTGACGAAATGATGGACCTTGGGGTGGAAGGGATGATGATTTCGCCGGGCTACAGTTACGAAAAGGCTCCGGACCAGCATGGCTTTTTGCGGCGTCAGCGGACGCGGCAACTCTTTTCTGACCTGCTTGGGAAGAGAAAACGTCGCTGGCGATTTAACCAGTCACCCCTGTTCCTGGAATTTCTCATGGGCAAGCGTGATTATCAATGTACCCCGTGGGGAAATCCCACCTATAATATTTTCGGTTGGCAGAAGCCCTGTTACCTCTTGCAGGACGGATACGTGTCGAGTTTCAAGGAATTGATCGAGACGACGGAGTGGGACCGGTACGGCGTGGGGCGCCATGAGCAATGCCGGGACTGCATGGTGCATTGCGGGTTCGAAGCCTCGGCCGTGGAGGAAACGTTCGGTTCGTGGTCCGGGTTGGCCGGAACCGTGAGGGCCATGTTGTTCCCCAATACGACCTGATGGTCTGCTTCCGGTTTCCACGGAATGGTGCCTATGTCTCAGGATGGGCTGGAAGATCCTTCCGCGCAAAGCCTTCATGGAGCGGTTTTTCGTCCAAACTCCGAGCAGGAGTTGTTGAAAGTCATTGACTTGGCTTTCGGCTACCGGGGTGACATCACTCTGGAATTGAAGTCCCGGGAATGCCTCAACGGCTATCTGTTTAATCGCGTGTTCAATGGCCCGCATTCCTATGTGGAGATGTTCCAGGCCGGTCAGTCAGATCTACGGAGAATTCCCTGCTACGAGATTCTCGCCTTCCATTTTACAGGGCACGATACGGCTTCCGGAGAATCCTGGGAAGATTGGGTCCGGAAACGCCGGGAGGAGAAGAACGGCGAAGGCCGGAATGAGACCTTTTCAGCCCCTGATTATTGACAGATGAAAGCCCTTATGCTAGAAGTCACCGACCTTTTTTGCCCGGAATTTTCCTCCCTGTTAAACGGTTGTGTAAGGATGGAGGCGTGGTCTCTCCAAAGGAAAAACTGATCATCTGGATAGGCTCTCCGAAATGGCAAGTTCCGGACTCGATTCTACGCGGCCCGTCACATGCTATCCCACCCCGATATGACCATGTTGTGGCTCGTCGAGAGGGCCATGGCGCTTAAGAATATGACCGCCGGTTTCCTGGTTGTGTAGGCAGATAGAGGGAAGAAGGCCAAGGAAAATTTTGTCCGAAGGGCATGATGTGGAGAAACGAATTTCCGGCGTGATGCTGTAAGAAGGTTTCTCAGAGAAAGAAGAAAGCAGGGGGTTTGACGTACATATCGTTTTTTGACAGACCAAAGCGAATATAGGGGGGGTTATGGAAAAGGATACATACCAAACTGTGAAGGGTCTTGTTGCCGTTGCGGCACTGGGATTGACGTTATCGGCTTGCGGAGAAGCCAAACCGCCGGCTCCACCGCCCCCGGCGCCCCCGGAATATGCCGATAAGCATATGCCGGACGGCTATTGGAACAATCCGGAAATTATTGAGCAAGGGAAGGCGATCTTTACCGGCGCGGAAAATATCGACGTGAATTGTGCCAGTTGTCACGGCAAAGACGGAAAGCCCGTCAAGGCCGGAGCTCGCGATTTTCGCAAGGGTGACTTCATGAAGCTGTTCTCTGATTCCCAATGGTTCTGGCGCGTATCCGAAGGGGTCAAGGGAACCAAGATGAAAGCTTGGAAATCCAAGCTGTCCGAGGATGATCGGTGGAAGGTGATTGCTTTTGAAGCCACGTTCGGCTTGAAAGGCATGGAATACGACGTTGCGGCAAAGAAATGGGTGCCTCAGGGGACCGCGGGCGCTCCGGCGGCTGAAGAGGCGGCTCCGGCGAATGGAGAAGCGGCGGCTCCTGCGGTTGAAGAGGGAGCGGCCCCTGCGGCCGAAGAGGGAGCGGCTCCTGCGGCTGAAGAAGCGGCGGCTCCGAATGGAGAAGCGGCCGGAGAAGAATCTGCCCAGTAACGTGGACGATTCCCACGTTCTTTTGCGGCATAAACCGGAAGGAGGTCACCACCCTTGAAGACCTTAACCCGCAGTCTTGTGATTTTGCTCGGGCTTGTGCTTGGGGGACTTGCCGTCGCTTATGCCCAGGCTCCGGCTCCTCCACCTGTGGAGTTCCCCTACGCCGGGAATCGGACCGGGGTGTGGATCGTGGCCCAACTTCACATTCTGTTTGCCGCCTTTATTCTGGGAGCCCCCATATTCGCCGTGGTGTCGGAATGGTTGGGCTATAAAAACCAGGATCCGAAATATGATCGATTAGCCAAGGAAGTCACCAAAGTCACGGTGATCCTGTATAGTATGACCGCCCTGACGGGCGGGCTGTTTATTTTTGTTCTGCTCGCCACGTATCCCGGTTTTACCACCTGGCTCATCCAACATTTTTTCCTGATTTTCGCCGTGATTTATCCGCTCCTGTTTATTCTGGAGACCATCGTGCTGTATACGTATTTTTATTCCTGGGATACGCTGAAAGGTGAAAAGAAAGCCCGGCACATTGCCCTCGGGGTTTTGTTGAACGTCGTGGGTACGGTCACGTTGTTCGTCATTGACGGTCCTACGGCGTTCATGAATACGCCCGCCAAATCCGCCGAAGGGGTCTCTCTGATTCAGTTCGTCCAAAGCGCGGGTCTGTGGGACAAGGTTGCCAATTACAGTTGGATGCCCTTGAACCTGCACCGGTTGGTTGGCAATGTGACGTTCGGCGGGTTTATTGCAGGACTGGTGGCGGCCTATATGTATATGGGCGCCAAGACGGATGAAGAGCGGTCTTACTATGACTGGATGGGGTTCGTGGGGAATATGATCGGCGTGGGCGCCCTCCTGTTCCTGCCCTTCATGGGATATCTGCTGGCCTATGAACTCTGTGATTATGACGCGTCCATCTGCCCGTACATGATGGCGGACCAGTTGTCGATGTTTTTTGAAATGCAGGGGGCCATGGTCGGCCTGATCTTCCTGGCCAGCAATTATTATATCTGGCTGAGCATGAAGCGGATTCAGGGCGTGGAGCAGGTTCGAATGTCCGGGATGGTCATGGTCGCGGTTATTCTCATTCCGGTGGTCATGGGGGTTGCCTGGAAACTGTTCCCGCCGCCGGAATGGCAGTCGCTGATTTTCCTGGCGCTGCTGATCGGGTTGCCGCCGGTCCTGAGTAAGCTGCCGGGTCTGCGATTTACGGTATCCTCCTTCACCATGATCAAGGTCGGCTTTCTCATGATCGTGGTCGCCAACGCCATCTGGATGACGCCCCACGGATTTGTGGCGACGCAGGCTTTGGCCACTGAAGAATTGGAGCTTCCCTCGTGGGCCAGTGAGTTGGCGCTGATGCCGGCGAAGAATGCCGCCGCGTTTACGTTGGTCTTTCTGACCGTCGTGAACTATCTGCTCTATAACCGGGCCATCAGGAGCGGGACCATTATCTGGGGGAAGATCGACTTTGCGTCCCAATTCGTCCTGATCTTCCTGGCGTTCAGTGCCATTTGGACCATGGGCTTGATGGGGACGGTTCGATCCCTCACGAGAAAGTACTTCCACGTGTATAACCTCGTACCGGACTTTACGCCTGAAGCCTTTACGCCTACCTTGGCGTATTCCGCCTGGTGGATTACGGGTGTGACCCTGGTCTTTTATATCGTGGTGAGTTTTGCCATTGTCGTGACGTTAAGAACCACCGGGCAAAAAACCGAGGCCCCGCAAGCGGCTCCGGTGCCTGCCGGTGCGGAGTAACGGAGGTGGGAAGCGGGTATGGCTGAGCAAAGTTTGACGCGAAACATCATCAAAAAAGGCACCATTGGCGTCCTTCTTGGGATTATCCTGGCAGGGGTGGCCAAAGCCACGCATTTCCCCTTCGTCTTCCAGGTCATGTTTTTCATTTATGCCATGCTCGGCGCCGCTGTGTTCATTTTGCTGGATGCCCCCTCCCTGCGCCGTCTCGAGGGTATAAAGGCCATCATCGGCTTGGTATTGTTTTATCTGGTGCTGTCGGGAGTGTACATCGGCGGGGCGTCCGGTCTTCCTCAATACGACCCGGAAATCGAAAAAGGAAAAATCGAAAAGCTCCTGAAAGCACGCCGGGCAAGAACCCAACAAGGCAAAGCTGAAGAACTGATCGCACGGGCCAAAGCCCTGAATGAGCGCGCCGTCTCGATCGAGCAACAATTGAAAATTCTGGGCGGTGGCGTGCAGGTCGTGGATGAGGCCGCGACGCCCGCCTCAACGGCAGCGGCCGGAGACCTGGTGGCGCTCGGCAAGGAGCAATGGGAACTGCAAGAGTGTTACAACTGTCACAAACTCTTCGGAAAAGGCGGAAAGAAGCGGGGGCCGGAGTTGGACAATATCGGCAATCTCATGACGCCTGAAGCCCTGCGGCAAAAAATCCTCGACCCCAAAAGCTGGAAGGCCGAAGGGTTTGACAAGCAGTACAAGAAAGGCAAAATGCCGGACAAATATAAAGACCTGATGTTCGACGAAGAAATAGACGCGCTGGTGGCCTTTTTGGCGACGTTGAAAGATGCCTCGGTGAATACCCCGAAGCCCATCAAAATGAAATAATCTTATTTCAGGACCCGTTGATTGATGCAACCGAAAATTAAGGCGAAAGCGCGCTGTGCCGACGGAGAAGTCGGAAGTATTTCCAAGGTTATCGTCGATCCGTTATCCCTTGAGATCAGTCACGTGGTGGTCAGGGAGGGAAATGGGCGGGGCGTGGACCGTCAGGTTCCGATCGGGCAGGTCCAGGAAATCCCGAATGAAGAAGAAATCATCCTGCGTGGGTCACTGGAGGAATTCAATGCCTGTCCCGTGTTGGACCGGGATGCCTACGTCACGCATCATGACGTGGAAATTGCCCACTTGGAAGACCGTCTCCACGTGGAGCCCGGGGAAATTCTCGTGCCCTATCCCCGGCTGGAACAGGGGATGCCCCGCCGCAGCTTTTTCATGAACATGACGCATGCCATCGGGACGTTGATTGCCCTTCCGTTGGCGTTCCCCGTTCTAAAATATCTCATGAAGCCCATGTATAAGCCGTTCGACAATTCCTGGTTTTCCGTCGGGAACGTCCGCAAAATCAGAAAGGAAAACATCGGCTACCAGTTCAAGTTTACCCGGGGCTTCAAGGAAGCCTTCATGCCCGAACAGCAGATTGAAAAGAACATCTGGGTCGTGAAGGCCACGCCTGAAGTGCAAAAGGCGGTCTACGGCGGGAAAGCCAAGAAGTTTTATGACCATAAGGGAGACATGGTGTGGGTGAATAAAGCCAAGACGCCCTACATCGGTTTTTCCGGAAAATGCCCGCACCTGGGATGCGGGTACAAGTGGCGCAGGACAAAGAATTTTCCTGACGGCGTCTTTCTGTGCCCCTGCCATTTAAGTATCTATGATGAAGCGGGCAAGGTGCTGGATGGTCCGGCCCCGCGGGCCCTCGACGTCCTGCCGATGCAAGTCAATGCCGCCGGGGAAGTGCAAATCATCGACGTCGAATACAAGGCCGGAGTGAAAGGTCAAATTCGACTGCTGTAGCGTCCTCATGAGCGACCATACCCCCAACGCCTTTGAGAAAGTTGTCGACTTCGTCGATGAACGGGTCGGCCTGAAAACCATTCAGGCCAAAATGTTGAATGAGCCCGTTCCCGGCGGGTCTCGATGGGCTTATGCCTTCGGCTCGTGTTTGTTGTTCATCTTCGTTATGCAGGTGGTGACCGGGATTCTCTTGATGTTTTACTACGTCCCGAGTACCGATCATGCGTATGCAAGCACGCAGTACATCATTCATGAAGTGGACTACGGATGGTTTCTGCTGAGTTACCATTTCTGGGGGTCCTCGGCCATGGTGGTGATGGTGTTCGCCCATATGTCGCAAGTGTTTTTGTGGGGAGCCTATAAGAAGCCCAGAGAATTGATTTGGTTGGTTGGGCTGGCCCTTTTCGGACTGGTCATGGCCTTCGGTTTTACCGGCTACTTGCTTCCCTGGGACCAACGGGCGTATTGGGCCACGGTCGTGGGCGTCGAGATTATGGATAAAACCCCTCTCATCGGGGATTTCCTGAGTCGATTCTTGAAAGGCGGGCCAACCCCCGGTCAAATGACCTTGAGCCGGTTTTTCGTCATTCACGTGATGGTTCTGCCCGCGGGGTTGATGGGGTTGGCAGGTCTTCATCTCTTCCTGTTCCGGAAGGCCGGCCCGGCCGGTCCGTTCCGTGGTACTCCCGAACAAATCAAGGCGAAGACGGATTATTTCTTCCCCAGACAAATCTGGAAAGACATCGTGGCCATGGCCACGGTCTTTCTGATCATTTGCTCGTTGGCGTTTATCGAGCCTGTGGTGTTGTTGGAAGAGGCGACCCCGGATCCGGGAGACTATCATCCGGAACCGGAATGGTATTTTCTGTTTCTCTTCCAGCTCTTGCGATTAAAAATCTTTGGCGGAGAATTCGGTCAGTTTTTGGGAGCCGTCGCGATTCCGGGAGCGTTCATGGGGTTACTGGCGGCGCTGCCTTTTCTTGACAGGAATTCGGAGCGGAATATTTTCAAACGGCCGATTGCGTTGATTAGCTGGATCGCCATTATGGCGATGATCCTGATTTTCACGGTTTCCGCGATTCTGAATAGAGAATTTTTGGATTAATCATCATGTCGAACGCCAAACTCGGGCTTCTGGTCTTGTGGCCAGCCTTCTGGACGGGCTTCCCCCTCAAGATGGTGGCTGCATTTCTCATGTTGGCGGCCGGCGTTCATCCCTGGGAAGGTGTCGGCCTCGAGGCCTTGCTGGTCCTTTCCATACCCATCGACATTTGGGCGCTCGGCTTGTGCTCCCGGACCGTTTTTCTGGAACGGTTGAGCGTGGACCCGCCCAAGGGAACGGGCTTGCGCTTGTGGGGGCTCTGGGCCCTCTTTTCCGTCGTCTATCTTCCCCTGTTGTTCATGATCGTGAGCGGCATCAAGTCCCTGGCCCAATCCGCGGTCCATGCCACGTTGCATTTTGTTGAAAGCAACGTCATCGTGATTCCCATTGCGGAAAAAATCAGCCTGGAATTGGTCATGTGGGGATTGCCGGCCACCATCGTCCTGATCGTCCTGGTCTATGGGTGGTTGTTCGGTTTGGGCGCGTTGGCTCAACGCTTTGTTCGTGCGTCCGCTCCCGTCGAGGGGTCGTTCCAGGACATCGTCTCGAAATGGGACCTTCTCAGGATCCCTCGAGATCAACCCCTTTTGCTGACGGCCTTTACGGGAACCGGCGTCGTCCTGATCATGTTGTTTTGGGGCTTGATCCCCGTGAGTACGCCTCATCCTCATGACGAATACGAATTTGTGGACGTTCAAAAAGTAGAAAAAAAAGTCGTACCCAAAAAGGTCATTAAAAGCGCGGAGCAGGTCCTGGCACGCGCCGAAGCCACGTTGAAAGAACTGGAAAAAGACAAGCCCGTTGAGGATTCGGTGAAAGGGGAGAAGGCAGAGGCGGCTGCGGAGAAGCCGGCGGCCCAAGCGGCGCCTGCGGCCGCAGAAAAGCCTGCGGCGACTTCCGCTTCCGACGGGCCTGACCACGACCATGGGGATCATACGCATTAAGAATCCCCGTGTTAGGTTAGAAGAGGGATGATGCGACTGGCGGCGATGGGCTTGGCGATGGTGCTGAGCGGTTGTGTGGGTAATTCGACATTTGATGACGCGCACCTTATGCTTCATAGCGTGTTGGACGGGGCCTGCAATCAACCGTCGTTCAAACGTCCGTTGCAGCGACATGAGTATGGGACGTACTCGAAGGAAATGATGATTTTAAGGGGGACCTGTCAGAGCATCGCGCCGCTGTTACCACACAACTATTGAGGGAACGATGAAACGGTTCAATGAGGGCTCATACATGAAAAACCACGGCATAATCGAAAATCTGAAGTCCCTGGTGCCAACGGTGAAACCCTCGTCCCTCTTCGGATGGAGTGTCTTTTGGGCGCTTGTGCTTCTCCCGGCGTTCGTCTGGGCGCAGGACGCGGCCACGCAAGCGATGTCCGTCGAATATCGTGACATTCCGGGAGTCGGAAGCCGGAACGTCGTCTGGGTCGTGGCCCAGCAGCATCTGCTGCTCGCCGGGTTCGTGTTGGGCGTGCCGATTTTTGCCTGGGTATGCGAAATCGTCGGGTGGAAGACCAAGGAAGCCCGGTACGACAAGCTGGCGAAAGAATTTACCAAACTCCTGACGTCCGCGTACGCCACGACGGCCCTGTTCGGCGGCATCCTGCTCTTTTTGCTGATCGGGCTGTATCCGAAACTCATGGCGTATTTGTCCGATATCTTTTTCCCGTCTTTCATTGTCTATTGCCTGTTGTTCCTGTTGGAAACCGTGACCTTGTACCTGTACTGGTACGGATGGGACGCCATGCAGGGCAACAAGAAGACGTTCCATCTGTTTTTGGGATTTCTGCTGAACGTCTTTGCCCTGGGTATCATGATCGTTCCCAACGCCTGGGCTACGTTTCAGGCGAGCCCCGTCGTGGTGGCGGAGGGCACGGCGATTGATCGGGCATGGGCGGCTACGTGGAATCCGACGTGGTGGCCGGTCAACATTCATCGACTCATTGCCAACGTCGTCCTGGGCGGGTTTATTTGCGGCGCCTATGCCGGTATCCGGTATCTCCTGGCGGCCAGCCAGGAAGAACGGGAACATTATGATTGGATGGGCTACGTCGGCAACTTCATCGGCGTGTTCGGGATGCTGCCCCTTCCTTTCGCCGGGTATTGGCTCATGCGGGAGATCTATCAATACAACCAGCAGATGGGGATCACCCTCATGGGCGGATTTCTGGCCTGGCTCTTCATCCTCCAGGCGATGCTCATTGGGGTGCTGTTCCTTGGGGCCAACTACTATTTCTGGATGGGCATTACCTACCGGATCCCGGGCTCCGAGCGAGGGTACAGACGACCGATCCTGGCCATGCTGATCGTGCTCATGGTGTGCCTCGGCGTCTGGATGACTCCTCACTCCCTGGTAGCCAGTCTTGAAGAGGCCAGAAAAATGGGAGGGACCCATCACCCGCTGCTTGGGGTGTTCGGGGTGATGTCCGCAAAAATGACGGTGGCCAATCTCATGATTCTGGTCACCTTTATGAGTTTCGTCATGTATTGGCGGGCCGGAAAGCAGGAAACGGCCGGGTGGGCGAAGATCGCCAAATCCGTGATGGGCGCCTTACTGGTGCTCGCGGGTATCGCGGTGATCGTGCTCGGGGTCTGGGGGTATTTCGTTCCGGCCATTATCCGGATCAACTATTTCTCGGTCGCCCAGGTGTTGATCGTCCTGTTTATCATGGTGACCTTTACGCCCCTGACGGCCATCCTGATGAAAAGCGCCAAAACCACGACGGAAATGGTTTGGGGGCGAATGCCGATCCGGGCGGGGTATGCGTTGGTATCCAATGCGGTCATGGTGATCCTGCTGATGTCGCTGATGGGCTATGCCCGATCATCGTCCAGGGTTCACTGGCACATCTACGGCGTGATGAGAGATACCTCGGACTATGCCTATTCTCCCGCGTTGGGCTATGCGGCAGCCTTCATGTCCCTGAACACGTTTGTGTTCTGCTTATTGGTGGCGTTCATCTTTTGGGTCGCCACGATGGGTGACAAGGGGAAGAAAACCCCGGACCAGCAACAACCCGAACCGGCGAAGATCCCGGCGGGTGCGACACCAGCCATGGCCGGCGGCTCCCCACGGGAACAGGACTGAAAGGGAGACGAGGCGTGATTGAGAACCTCTTGACGTTAGTATTACCAAACCGGAGCGAGAAGACCCATGAGTGAAGTCGCATTACTCCAATTGATCGGTCTCACGGTCGTAGGAATCGGCATTTGCATCCTGCTCTTCATCAAGGCGAAATTTCTCAGAGTGGTCGGCTTCGTGGTGATCGTATTGGGGACGTTTACCCTGATTGCGTTAGGGGTGCCGCAGATGGCCTCCCTTCCTCCGGCGATCGAGACCTTTGACATTGCCGAAGTCAAAACGCCGGATGACCTGGCTTCGATCGGTCAGAAGATTTTCTTCAGCAAAGGCCAATGCGCCTTGTGCCATTCCATTGGCCCCAGTGAATCGGCCAGGTGTCCGGATTTGAAAGGCATCGGGGCGAAACTCGCGCCGGAATTCATTTATGAAAGTCTCACGGACCCCCAAGCTTACATTTATCTGGATTTCAGGCATGAAGGCCTGCCCAAGGAGTATCCGGCACGGATGCCCTATATCCACAAGAATCCGATTGCCTTGTCGCAGCAAGAGATTTATTCGGTCATTTCCTTTCTCCAGAAAATGAGCGGGGAACCCATTAGCGTCAAAATCGAAGACGTGATGAATATCGGCAAAGGAACCGAGATGGAAGTCGCTTCCCTCGCCGTCAATGGAGCACCTTAACCAAAAGGGTAAACTATGAAAGGTCCTCTTGCGAAAACGGCTATCCTGTTGGTGGGAATGTATGTGTTTCTCAAATTCATACTCCCGTTGTTTACGGCACCGCTTCCGGCCAGTTTGATATTCCTGTACCTGGCGCTGACCTTTGCCTCCGCGATGATTTTCTACACCATGAGCGGAGGAGGCCTCGATGAATTCATGGGGCCGGTCGGGCGATTCCTCACCGGCTCGGGACAGGCGGGTATTGCCGGGACCGCACGTATTCTGGTGTTCGTGTTGTTTCCCTTGTTGGTGGGTTGGCAGGCGTACACCCGGCTGGCCCCCAGCGATATGCCGCCGGCGGAAAATCGAACCATTCATCCCGCGCCTCCCGGCGAGTTTGTCGGGCTGGCCAACCCGTATCCGACGACGCCGGAAAATATCATGATGGGGAAAGGCCTCTATGCGGCGTTTTGTTCGCCTTGCCACGGAGCCAATTTCGATGGGAAAGGCCCGGCGGCGGTGGGTTTCAATCCGCCTCCGGCGAATTTCAGCGATCCGGGAACCATCGCCCAATTACAGGAATCCTATCTGTTCTGGCGGATCAAGAAAGGTGGCGTCGGGCTTCCGGTTGAAGCCATGCCCTGGAAATCGGCCATGCCGCGGTGGGAAGTGGAATTGCCGGACGAATGGATCTGGAAAATTATCATGGGTGAATATGACGGCGCCGGCCAGTCTCCACGGACCTGGGAGGAAGAGGAATAGGGAGCAGGAACATGGGATATAACAAGATCGTCAACGTCGCGCTCGGGCTTACCCTCATGGTGACGGGAGTCGGAGCTTCCTGCGTGTTCGCGAGCGACCCGCCCCCGGAAGGCGGTGCCGGCAGTGTGGCCGTTCGGTTGCATTTGACGGACGGCGCGATTCCTGCGGATGATCCGAACGCCGCCGCGTGGAACACGATCGCGCCTGCGGAATTCAAGTTGGCTCCACAAGTGCATTGGCCGGACCGCATTCAGGAAGTCACGGTCAAGTCCGTGAAGGTTCGCGGGATGCATAATGGCCAGGATATGGCGATCCTGCTGGAGTATGCCGATCCATCTGAAGATGCCGCGGATGCCGCCGCAGTCGAGTTCATGGTCGGCGATAAAATGGCCCACTTCGCCCATGGGCAGGAAATGCTCCAGGTCGAGGGGGGAGACGTCAACATCTGGTATTGGAAAAAAGAACACGGCAAAGCCACTGATATGACGGCCAAGGGCTTCAAGACGCTTCGGCCGCAGGAAAACCAGAACGTCTCGGCAACGGGGGCTTGGCAGGACGGAACGTGGCGCGTCGTATTTTCCCGGCCCTTACAAACCTCTGACGAGTTGGACGTACAAGTCACGCCCGGTGAATGGCGAAACGTGGCGTTCGCATTTTGGGACGGGGAAATCGTGGATGGAGCCGTGAAAGAAAAAGGGTCACAAAAAGCCGTTTCATCATGGTGGTACTTGCGGGCCGAGCCGCCACCGGACAATTCCATTTATGGCTACGTCGTGTTGGGCATCGTACTTGCTGCCGGCTTTCAGTTTTTCCTGGTGAGAAAAATCAGGAGGGGTAACGAATGATGATGGGAGCACGAGCCATGCAGCAGGTATTGGGCAAGGTTGCCGTCGTGGTCGCCGCGGTGTTTGCCGTGACGAGCGGCTGCGCCTTGTTTGAAGATGAACGGACGGCAAAAGGCCGAAAACTCTATAATCATTACTGCATGCACTGTCACGGCGAAAGCGGACAACAGCAAGAAGGGTTTAACTGGGGACGCATGCCGGACCCCCGTCCCCGCGACCTGTCGGAAGACGCGGCGATGTCGACCTTTTCCGACAAGGAAATCTTCGACACGATTTCCCGTGACATGCGGGATACCTCGTTGCAGGAAGTGATCGACGATGAAAATTACTTTGCGGTCTCGACCATGCCGACCTTCAAATATACCCTGTCCGAAGAGGAACTCTGGGCCGTCGTCGGCTACGTGCGAACGCTTCACGGCGGGTCGTTGACGTTTGACGTTGAAGGACGGAAAGCCGAATTGGAGTCTCAGTTCACGGCGGTCGAGGCGGCACATGATCAAGCCAAACAGGCCATGGATGACGCCTTGGAGAAACAGGAAGCCGAAGAAGCCGCCCGGGAAGCTGCCGAGGAAGAAGCCGAAGAAGATGACGAAGATATGGACATGGAAGACGACGAGGACGATATGGAGGACTACGACGAGGAAGAAGAGGAAATCGTGCTTCCCGAAGAAGAGGCCTATGAAAAAGTGGCGGAACAATTCGAAGCCGCCAAGTCCGCCTTGGAAAATTTCACGAAGCGCCCGAAGATGACTCAAATCAGGCGTCCCGACCTCACGGTGACGGAGACGGAAAAAGTCGCCCTGGAAGAAAAAGGCAAGAGCCTGTATTACGATAAATTCGGCTGCAACGGGTGTCACAGTATCGGAGACGTTGGCGGTTTGGTCGGACCGGCCTTGGACCGCGCGGGTTTCCGTCTCAACGACACTTGGGTCTATCGCTGGGTCCGTTACCCACAAGGCATGAAGAAGCACACGCGCATGCCGAACTTGGGGCTTGATGACCAGGATGCTCGAGCCGTCACGGCCTATCTCGAAACGCTACGTGCGCCAAAACCGGACAAACCCATCCCCCCGCCTGAATAACGGAATCAACGCTCTCATTACCCTCTCCCTATCGTGGGAGAGGGCAGGGTGAGGGGGCTTGACTGAGACCGCACGCCGGGTTGCAGCGACACCCCGCAGGCGCGCCTACAGCGTTCCTACCCAGATCCCGACCAGGAGAATGAGGCCGATGACCATGTGTTGTTTGAACATGGCAAATGCCTCAGCAGGGGAAACCTCCCCGCGCAGGCGAAGGACTTGCTGGCTCAAGAACCCCACAACGCCGGCCAGTCCTCCATAAAACACCGGATTGAGATTTTCCAGCCAACCTGCTGCTGCCAGGAGTCCCAGCATGGCCGTCTCGATGAGGCCCACGGCGACCCATACGTGAGAACCGAAGAGAATCGCCGATGAATTCACCCCGATACGAAGGTCGTCTTCAACGTCCTGAAGCGCATAAATGGTATCGTAGGCCAAGGCCCAGCAAATCGTGGCGGAAAAGAGGAGCCACGTCGCAGGATCGAGCTGATTGCGAACGGCGGCCCAGGCCATCACGGCTCCCCACCCGAACGCCAGCCCGAGAAAGAGTTGAGGGACACGAAAGAACCGTTTCGTGAAGGGATAGATCGCGGCCAATGCCAAGGCGACCGGGCCGAGCCGTATGGCCAGCGGATTCAGGAACAACAGGAGGCTCACGGCTGTGGCAAGGAGGACGCCGAGGAACAGGATGGCGTGCCAGGGGCGAAGGGCCCCACTGGCGAGAGGCCGGGTTTGGGTGCGGGTGACTCGCCGGTCGAATGAACGATCGGCCAAATCGTTCATGATGACTCCGGCGCTTCGCATGATGAACGATCCCGCCACGAACAGGACAATCAACAGACCGGACGGACGGCCTTTTGACGCCAGGACCAGCGCCCACAAGGTTGGAATCATGAGCAGGAGAGTGCCCGTCTGATTTGAAAGCCTGATCAGCGAACACAGGTGCGCAAACGAGAACCCCGGACTTGATACCGAAGCAGATTTGCCGGCTGTGGAGGACATCACGTCACGGTAGCGGAGAAGAAAAACTGGTGTCAATCATGCCCGGCAAGCCTCCGGGGCCTTGATGCGAAAAGAGCCGCCTTCTGTCATCCCCGACCTGATCGGGGATCCAGTGTCTTTTATTTTCGCGAAGGGAAGCAAAAGGTAAAAATCTGGATTCTCAATTGGAGCCTCGATCAGGAATATCGAGGATAAGCCGTGAGGATGCCGAAGGAGCAGCGACTGTTTGTCGGGGTAGATGGGATTAGCATCTTGTCATCCGACAACTCAACTGAACAAGAGTTGACACGATTCCTTCCGGAAAATAAGATGGCCTGTGGGCTGGAAGCAGCCATCTCCCGCCAAATCCTTGACGCGTTTTCTTCAGGCCGGCGTAGCTCAGTGGTAGAGCAGCTGATTCGTAATCAGCAGGTCGGTGGTTCAATCCCACTCGCCGGCTCCATTTTTAAAGGGTTTATGACGATGTAGGAAACAGAGAAAGAGGTCGTGTCACCAATATGCACCAAATCCAAGGCCAAAGTAGAGAAGGGATTGCATGAATGGGGAGATTTGATTTGATCCTTTATCTTGTCTTTTTGGTCGGAACTTTTTGGGTTTGTCTGCAAATTTTTCGCTTGAGCACCTACCATGGATATTTTCTTAAATCTCTATCGCTGCTCATTGGTTATTCCATCCTGCTTGCAGGCCTAATGGCTTCCATCCAACCGTTTCATAAGTTTTGGTTTACTCAAATTTGGGGAAGTGCGTTGCTGTTTGTTTTTACATGGATAAAGCAGTCTAGGCAAACACAGAAACTTCTCGAAAGCATTGTGGAGGATGCCGATGAGCGAAGTCTCGCGAATTTGTCGGTAGCCAGTACCAAAGCCTATTATCTACTTAGTGTTCTTATCTATTTGGCTGCGTACGCCGTTGCGTTCATCGCGTTCCTAAATGCGTAATGTCTTGGATCACGTCCACGAAAGGAGAAGCAATGACCACCGGAGAGAAAAGACAGGAAACAGCGGAAAACATGGCAATGTGGCTTGTTTTTCGATTCGGCTATCGTGCCGGTATGGTTTTTAAGGAGCGATATGGACCAGAAGCCGAGAAAATGTTCATCGGCGGGCAGCAGGACGAAGGAGATTCCGGGAAAAGTCATTTGTACACAAGACCTTTAAGCAATACTGACTACAAGGAAATTCCCAGGCTGTTCCAGCGGATAAGCGAAATGGCGCGGCAAAATCTCGAAAAGTATGAAGGGCAGGAGGAGCAGGAGGCTATGGCCCTGCGCGATACGGAGTCTGCTCATTATGGTGATCCATATGTGAATCAGCTTTTGTTTAGCGAAAATCCGTCCAATTAAAATTAGGTAATTAGGGCGTTTCATAACCAATGTGTGATAGAACACCAGCATGGTTACAGGACGACAGACGGTTTTTGGTTGTGCGGCCAACTTTATACGCGGCCGCAAGTGCATTTTCTGCGGCTCCTTTCAGGTCCTGCACACCCGCCGGGGCTATGTGAAATGTGGACGCTGTGTAAAAAGCAAGAGCCTCCGACGGCTGCGTCGGGAGATCCGGATCCTCCAAGGCTTCTATCAATTGCAACCCGCCTATCGGTTGAGCCAGGATCTGGGCCTGGCTGTCAAAGTGGTCAACCGCATCTATCACCGGCTCCGGGAAGCGGTGTGTCATGTCATCGAATTGGAAGCCGGGAAACTGAAGGGCGAGATCGAACTGGATGAGGCCTATTTCGGCGGCAAGCGCAAAGGCCTCCGCAGGCGCGCCACGGCCGGCAAACGCGTCGTGTTCGGGCTCCTGGAGCGGGACGGCCGCGTGTACACGAAAGTCGTCGAGTCGGTCAGTGCGGACGAATTGTTGCAGCATAGTCAAGCCCACACCCGGAAAGGCTCGGTCTATTTCACCGATGCGTTTCGGGGCTACCAATCCTTAAAGCGGTATGGCTATCATCATCAGACAGTGAATCATGCGAAAACCTTGGTAGATCGGCGGACGAAGAATCATATCAATGGCATTGAAGGCTTTTGGAGTTATGCGAAACATATCCTGTATCAGTATCGCGGCGTCTCGAAGTATCATTTTCCGATGTACCTGAAGGAAGTTGAGTATCGCTTTAATCACCGCAAGGAGAATGTCTTTAAACAGTTTCTGAAAATCTATTTTGGTTACGTTTCGCCCTAATTACCGACAAAAATATCACCATTTTTCATAGGAAATTGCCCTGTATGGAAATGGATTTAATATTGCAAGGTGCCGTCCCTGGTTTGGTCGCAGCTTTGACTGCTACAGCCATCTTGGGTATAGCGAAGGGCGTTCATCAGTGGTGGGCGTGGTTTCAAGACGTGAGATACCTTCGTGACATATTGATTGAGGGAAGAAAGCGTGTGATGGAGGCTAAGGACACCCCTCATCAAGGTATGGGTGCGACGTCTTCAGCAGGTGCTTGGCGTGCCGCACTGTACAACAACATGATCAAGAAATTGAGCGTTGCTTTGGAAAAGTGGTTGGTGGATTTGTCACATAACCAAAGGAAGGACATATTTGATGCCTTGAACTGGTATCACACAGACTCGTTACTAGCCATTGAGAAGGATGAAAAAGCGGTTTTTGTTGAGCTTCCTGACGGAAAATGGCCTGCAACGGAAATGCCAATAGAAGAGGCCAGAAATAAATTCGAGAAACTTCAAGCCATTAAGTGGCTAAAGCTAAGGGCTTATCAAGACGAGACAGTATAATCAGCGGACCACAGGTTCGATCCCTGTACGACCCACCATATTTTTTTAAGGAGTCATGCTGATATGGTGGAAACGGAGAAAAGATCGTGTCACCTAGGTGTCATCAGTAGCATGAAAGTACTCCCCACCATCTTTCTTCTAGTGATAACCCTGTTCGTGGTTGTTCCTGTAGGAGCAGAAGAAAATTTGTCGAGCCCTGAAGGGTTATCCGAGGACCCCAAGCACCGTAAAAGCATTGAGCAACTGGAGACGGAAGTAGAAAGAAAACGCCTCGAAATGCTTCTTGAGATGATGAATCAGATGCAGGAAAGCGGAAACTTGTTGTTGGACTTGCCTTAACGGATCGATAAGGGGGTATGAGCACAGAACTTCCCGCCCTCACCGAGAGCGGGAAGTTGGAGGCTGGACGGGTTTCCCTTAGCTGATCCCACTCGACGGCTCCATTTTTTCAAGGAGTTATGAAAATCGAAGAGAAAGGAGAAAAAGAGAGTCACCTAGGAGAAAAGGTCAGGAGTGACCCCAAACAATGCGCAGGCTTGACTGGACACGACATCGGTTAAATAGCGAAAAAGAAGATCGTTGAAGTGAAAGGAAGCCTCATGAATAATTTCATTTCTTCCCACGCGTCTCTTCGATATCTATTTTCCCATCCGCACTACGGGCGTGCTCTTTCAGCCATGCTTGAATGCTATGGTTCAGGACTTGAGTAAAGGCCACTGCATGCTGAGGCGACATGACCACGCGAACCTTCTTTTCACGGATGTGATCGCCGGCATCGCCTTCTACAACCTCAAAAAACAGAAGCCGAAAGTCAAAAGGCGAGCTTCCTATTTCAACGTGATTTGAATAGGTCGAAAGATATCCGTCTGCCTGCCGCTGTGGCAGTTCAGTTATCTTTATTTCTCCCGCTTTATTTTGTTGGGTACGTTTCGTAGCCATGTCATGCCCTCTTTAGTGATTAAAAGGTAGTAGTCTGATAATCTGGTAAATGAAGCGGGGAACTCAACGGATTTTGAGGTTTGAGTGTCGCTTTCTCCAAGTCCTCCATTTTCGTCCCTTGATCAGTTAACTTAATCCATGCCCCCTCTTTGGTCGGCCTAGTTCCCGCCTTATACACAAATACGTTCCGTGAACAATTCCGATGATAGTTCATCGAGACTGGATTTTCCGTCAGTTGGACATCTGCGCAGACTAAGACTGCTGCAGCCCGTCCCAGTTCCAGTGGGACATGCGTAGCAGCGGAAACTGCAGCCTCCTCCAGTTGGTCAACCTTGAAGCTGGAAACGCTAAATGTCTCAGGATGAAATTCCGCTTCATGGCGGACCAACTCGCTGAACGTGACAAACTGTACCAACAAACCGACGTCAAAGGCGGATGACAGCCGGTACAGCGTCCGCAATGAGAGTGGATCACGACCGGGCTGCTCGATATGGGAAATCCGGGCTTGCGGAATGCCGCAAAGTTTCGCAAGTTTCGCTTGTGTCCAGCCCCGCGCCTTTCGCAGTGCCCGGATTTGGAATGGTATTTCAATCGAGAGTTGCGCTTCCGCGTAAGCGTCTCGGTACGCTTTAGTCTGTAACTTCTGCCATCGCTTAGCCTTAAGCTTGGACTTAGAAAGAGAGTTCACGTGTGCTTGCCTTTCCTTGTTGTATTTCGTTGCGACGTTTTACTGCCGTCTTGTAGGCATTTGTCGGTTTGTAGCGTTTCCCCTTATGCGTACAGCCACACAGGAATATCACGCACCTATGAGACGAGATGCAACAGAATATCCGATGGGGGACTCTATTTTCACCCCACAGCCGCGCTTCAAGCAATTCGTGGAAGTCCTGGAAGTCCGGCCCGAGTTTGTCCTGTGCCTGAGCTATTTTCCGAGCTATTTCCATAAATCTGTCAACGCTTGCTTGGTTTCTTGGTGACAGTCCCTCATACCATTCTGACACGGGACACTTATCTGTCCCACTTTTATATTCTTTGAATATCCACACATTAAATTATCACTTTTTTCTGATAATAGACAATTGTGAAAAAACGCGCAAGTTTTGGTGCAGGGAATTTTATCATCAGTAATCAGCAGGTCGGTGGTTCAATCCCACTCGCCGGCTCCATACGCGTCATACGTGTCGTATCCTCCCCCGTTGCTTCACCGAAGCAGAACGATTAAAATATCCGAAAGTATGGCGTGATCAGACACGCCGTGTTAACGGTGGTCAAGCGTTGAGCATCGCGGGATGAAGAGGACGTTTCGATGAAATTGAGAGCCGGCAATTTTGTCGTATATGAGAAAATCAAGACCTCAACCCACCCAAGTCCGCGAGCCGAGCACGTCTTTCCCTCTCGCCACGGCGATACCTATTCCTATGTGATCAAGAAATTCTGGAAGGTGCTCCGTGTTTTTGAGGATGACACCATCGAAGTCGAAACCCGTCGCGGGAAACGGCACACCTTGTCACCTCGTGACCCACGTCTGCGCAAAGCCGGACTGTGGCAACGGGTGTTTTTCAAAGATCGGTTCTTTTGAAAACGACGCCGTCATGGGGTGAGATTCCTCCTTCTTCGCAAAGAAGAAACCGCGGCTGATTGAGTTGCCGGGAAATTGAGGGCCGTCGTGCGGTGCTTACGTGTCCGAGTGTTTCTTGCCGGACCCCAGCGCGGAAAACACGACGCCTCCCACCAGGACTCCGACGACAAACACCATACCGAAAACCAAACCGGCTTGCACTTCCGACCAATTGCGCAGCAGGCTGGTCATCATGGGGGACGGAGGGAGATTGACGTGTCCTTCCCAGCCCAAGGCTTCATCCAGGGTGGGACGTTCTGCAGATGGTTGATGGTCGCCCTGATTCATCGATCCTGAAGTGAACGATGTCATAATATTTGCTCCATGATAACTGTGGTCCTCGTTGAACGGCTGGCTGATATGGTGTCAGTCTCCCGGATCCGTGTCAAGGCCCCCATCCTCCACCCTCTCCCCACCGTGGGAGAGGGCTGGGGTGAGGGGGCTCGACGGGTTCAGTCGAGATAGGGGGTCTGGGGTTGCTGTGGCCGGGAAACGTCTGCTGGTGGCGTTCCTTCCAATTCCGTCACCCGTTTAGTGAGTTCCGCGATTTCCTTTGATTTCCGTATGCGGGCCGGCATGGAAGCCAGGATATGAATCAGGATGCCCAGGCAAAGGGTGGACAGCAACACCAGGACGAGCGACCCTTTGAACGTCCAGCCGAAAAATTGGATGGAAACCGTCTGGTCGTTCTGGAGGGAAAAAGCGACGGTGAAAAAGACAATAGCGAGGGTTGCGATTAGTGGAAAGGGCATTGGTCAATACTCGCGGCCGTATCGAAGCATTCCTCTTGAGTATATACCGAACGTGCCGTTGACGTACACCCTGAGGCGAAAGCCCAGGTTTTGAGGTGGGCAGAGGCCGTTTTCCACGATCCGCCCGGAGGTTCGCGTAAGGTTCGTTGATGCTGATGAGACGCTTTTGGTAAGCTCAATTTCCACGTTTTTTCCTTTCATTCACCGTTGAATTGACTATCGAGGGGCGAACAATGGGCAAGTTGAACCATGCGTTGATCAGTGTGTCCGATAAGACGGGTGTTGTGGAGTTTGCCGGGGGATTGGTCGAACTGGGGGCCACTATTCTTTCTACGGGCGGCACGGCCAACGCCATACGCACGGCCGGCGTGCCGGTGACGGAAGTCGCTTCACATACCGGGTCTCCGGAGATTCTGGACGGCAGGGTCAAGACCCTGCATCCCAAGATTCACGGAGGTTTGTTGGGCCGGCGTGGGCGGGCCGAAGACGTCAAGCAAATGCAGGAGCAGGGGATTGAGCCCATCGACGTGGTGGTGGTCAATCTCTATCCGTTCGAGTCGACCATTGCCAAACCGGATTGTACCTTCGAGGATGCCATCGAGAATATCGATATCGGCGGCCCGTCGATGCTCCGGTCGGCTGCCAAGAATCACACGGACGTGGTGGTGGTGGTGGATCCGGGCGATTACGGTCGCGTGCTGGAGGCTTTGCAGGCCGGGACCGTCCCTCCGTCGTTGCGTGGGGAGTTGGCCCGGAAAGTGTTTCAGCATACCTCGCGGTACGACGGCCTGATTGCCAACTATCTGGGCCGGCAGGGCGAGTCAGCCGATAAATTTCCGGCATCCCTGTCGTTCACGTATGAACGGGCCGAAATCCTGCGATACGGCGAAAACCCGCATCAGGAAGGCGCGTTTTACCGGGAGACCGGCAGCACCGAACCCTCGATTTCCCTGGGCCGGCAACTGCACGGTAAAGCCATGTCCTACAACAATTACCTGGACGCCAACTCGGCGTTGGAACTGGCGAAAGAATTCAGCGACACGGCCGTGGTCATCATCAAACACAATAATCCCTGTGGCGTGGCCCTTGGGACGACTCCGGTCGAGGCCTACCGGAAGGCCAGGGAAACCGACCCGGTCTCCGCGTTCGGAGGGGTGATTGCCTGCAACCGGCCCGTGGATTTGGACATGGCCAAAGAAGTGACGTCCATGTTCGTCGAAGTCCTGGTCGCGCCTGCGTTCACCGACGAGGCCTTGGCCGAGTTGCAACGGAAAAAGGACTTAAGGTTGTTGACCGTAGGGTCCCTCGAAAGCCAAGTACGCGACGGCTATGATTTGAAAAAACTCGTGGGAGGATTGATCCTCCAGGATCGTGATCTGGGCGCCCTGGCGGACGTGACAACCCTGGCGGTGCCGACTCAACGGAAACCCACGGATGACGAATACGCAGCCTGTGCCTTCGCATGGAAAGTGTGCAAGCACGTGAAGTCCAACGCCATTGTGTTTGCCAATGCCACGCAGACCGTGGGCGTCGGAGCGGGCCAGATGAGTCGTGTCGATTCAGTCAAATTGGCCGGGATGAAGGCCAACCTGCCGGTCAAGGGCTGCGTCATGGCCTCGGACGCTTTTTTCCCCTTCCGGGACGGATTGGATGCGGCCGTGCAAGCGGGCGTGACCGCGGTCATTCAACCCGGAGGCAGTATCCGGGACGAAGAGGTGGTCAAGGCCGCGGACGAACAGAATGTGGCGATGATCATGACGGGCATGCGCCACTTCAGACATTGAAAAAACTCTGGGCCGTACGGCGAACCTATGAAGATCCTGGTTATCGGTAGTGGCGGTCGCGAGCATGCGTTGATCTGGAAACTTGCTTCAAGCCCTCGGGTGTGTGAGCTCTATTGCGCGCCGGGGAACGCGGGAATCAGCCAGTTGGCCACGTGCGTGCCGATTCCGGCCACGGATTTGGCGGGCCTGAAAGCGTTTGCCGAAGAGAAAGCCATCGATCTCACCGTGGTCGGCCCCGAAGCGCCACTGGCCTTGGGCATCGCGGACCTGTTTCGAGAAAGCAAACTCAAGGTCTTCGGCCCGACCAAAAATGCCGCAAAGATCGAATCCAGTAAATCGTTTGCCAAGAACCTGATGCTGCGCCAGCGGATACCGACCGCGGAGGCCAGTACCTTCGAAAGCGTCCGGCCCGCGCTGGACTACCTGGACCGATGCGCATTGCCCATCGTCGTCAAGGCGGACGGTTTGGCCCAGGGGAAAGGCGTGGTGGTGGCCGGGACCTTGCAGGACGCCAAAGACGCGGTGGTCAACATGCTCGAGCAGCGAGCCTTCGGCGACGCGGGCAACCGGGTGGTCATCGAAGAATGTCTTGAAGGGGAGGAACTGACCCTGATGGCCTTTGCCGACGGGAAAACCGTCGTCCCCATGCTGGCGGCGCAGGATCATAAGCGGCTCGGGGAGGGCGATACGGGGCCCAATACCGGAGGCATGGGGGCCTATGCGCCGGCGCCGCTGGCCACACCGGCATTGCGCTATGCGATCATGCGAGACGTGTTGCACCCCGCGATCGAAGGCCTGTCGCGCATGGGCAGTCCGTTTTTCGGGGTCCTGTACGCGGGACTCATGGTCAGGGACGGGATGCCTTACGTGCTGGAATTCAATGCGCGGTTCGGCGACCCCGAGACCCAAGTGGTGTTGCCGTTGTTGGAAACCGACCTCGCCGACGTGCTCGAAGCGGTCGTGGAACATCGGTTGGATCAGATCCATCTCGACTGGTCAGAGGAATCGTCGGTGTGCGTCGTCATGGCGTCTGGCGGGTATCCCGGCAAGTACGCGAGCGGCCTGCCGATCACCGGGCTCCCGGAGCCTTCCGCCGATGACCAAGTCGCGGTCTTTCACGCCGGGACAGCCTGGAAGGATCAGGACGTCGTGACGGCCGGAGGCCGGGTGTTGGGGGTAACGGCCCGAGGTCCCTCCCTCAAAGCAGCGCATGACCGGGCTTATGAAGCGGGGAGGCGTATCTCGTTTGAAGGGCAATATTTCCGCACCGACATTGCCGCACGAGTCTTGACGTAAGCCATCTCCCGCTCAGGTAAGACGCTCGTGGCCAAAATCCTTCCGGTTCCAGCAGATCCCTCTCCCTCCTTTTTTGTTCCGATTGCGGATCTCGTTCATCGCGGCGGCCTGCTGGCCGTCGGGACGGAAAGCTCGTATGCCTTGGCCGCATCGGCGTCGGTTTCCACGGCCCTGGACCGCGTGATCGATGCGAAAAAACGGCCTTCCGGGAAACCCCTGCTCGTGCTGATCGGGGAACGGAGTCAACTCGATGCGCTGGCCGGGTCCGTTCCATCCTGGTTCCACGCGATGATCAACGAATTCTGGCCCGGGCCGTTGACCGTCATCGTTCCCGCGCAACCCGGGCTCTCTCCCGTGTTGACGGCAGGGACCGGGACCATCGGGATTCGAGAACCCGCGCCGGCGTTCCTGCGGGCCTTATTACGTCACACGGGGCCGTTGACCGGGACGAGCGCCAATCGATCCGGGCAAGCCCCGTGCTTGACCGCCCAGGAAGTGGAAGCCGCACTGGGTCACGACGTCGATCTGATTCTGGATACCGGCCCGGCTTCGGGGAACCCGCCGTCCACCCTGTTGAGCGTGGTGGATGAACCTGCTGTCCTCCGGGGCGGGCCCGTGTCCGCCAAGGAGATCCGGCGCGTGCTGTCGCAGGTCGGCCTTCTTGTTTCCGTCAGGGAGACTGCCGTAGAATAAAGAAACCTCTGATTTGTGGCCCTATCGGGCGCATGGCGGCGTTGTATCCTCGCTCAACCCTCGCCTATCTCCATGATAAGCCTCGGGTTTCGTTGCGGGACGCCTTGCCCTGCATCCCGCTATCATCATAAATCAGAGGTTCCTAAAGAAGAGGACGTTGATTTCTATGACGGCTCTGAGAGGAAGCCAGACGATGATCGACCTGCGAAGCGATACCGTCACCAAGCCGACACCGGGCATGCGAGAAGCCATGGCGCAGGCCGAGGTGGGCGACGACGTGTATGGCGAAGACCCGACGGTCAATGCCCTGGAGGCCACGGCTGCCCGCGTGTTGGGCAAGGACGCGGCCCTGTTCGTGCCTACCGGAGTGATGGCGAATCAACTGTGCTTGCGTCTCCACACCCATCCCGGCGATGAAGTACTCGTGGAAGGCGCGGCCCATATCATTCGGTATGAAGGGGGATCGGCTTCGGCCTTGTCGCAGGTCCAATTATGTTGCATCGACGGCAACCGGGGCCTGTTGACCGCGGACAGCGTGCTGACGGCCATCCGGCCGAAAGACGTGCACAATCCGCCGACGACGCTGCTCTGCCTGGAACAAACGCACAATTTCGGGGGCGGATCGGTCTATCCCCTATCCACGATTCGGGAAATCACGAAGTTGGCGGGAGACCAGGGGCTTGCGTTGCATTTGGACGGCGCCCGGTTATTCAATGCCGCGGTGGCCACGGGGGTATCCGCTGCCGAGTTTGCGCAGCCGTTCGATACCGTGTCGTTTTGCCTGTCCAAGGGGTTGGGGGCTCCGGTCGGCTCATTGATTGTCTCCACCAAGGACCGGATCGCCAAGCTCCGGCGTTTGCGAAAAATGTTCGGCGGCGGCATGCGGCAAGCAGGTATTCTCGCGGCCGCGGGCCTCTATGCCTTGGAACACCACGTAACCCGGCTTCAGGAGGACCATGAGAATGCCAAGAGTTTTGCCCTGCAACTGCAACAGATTCCCACGGTGTACGTGGACCCCGACCACGTCGAAACGAACATCGTCGTGTTCGAGGTCGTGCGAAGCGACCGTTCGACGCAGGAACTTCTGCTAGCGTTCAAGGAAGCCGGGGTCTTGTTGAATGCCATCGGCGATCACCTGTTTCGCGCGGTCACCCATTTGGACGTATCGAATGCGGACGTGGAACAGGCGACGAATAAAATCGGCAAAGTGCTGGCAGACGCATAAGACAAGCTCAGGATGACCGTATTCCGTTATGGCAACACGTGATCGAGATTGGCCGGGGTATACGATATGGTTCTTTTGTCCCGGTTGCGAGCGGCTCTGGACGCATCAAGGCCCGGACGTGGTCGCCTTGGACCGGAACATGGCTTTGGGGCCGGCTGTGGCCAGCGAAGGGATTCACAGTCGAACGTGTGTGAACTGTGACGGGTCGAAGAAAGCCGCGGCTGCGGAAATTTGAGTGATTGGATTTGAGAACGGTGCTGCAGGATGGGCTCAGTAAAGTTTTTGTGCGATTGGAAATAAATCGAAAATGATCCACTAAAATTTCACATATTCGTCACACCATTGAGATTTCTGGAAGATTACTACAGCCAGACTGAGCTTCCCTTTGTATTTGGAAAGAGGAAAACGAAGAGTCTATGCGAGAAAAATTGTTGTTGAATTGGGACTTCAAAAATATCCCATAATAGGTTATTATTTGGGAAGTTAAAAAATCGGAAAACGGTAAAATCTGGTAGCAGTGAAAGCCATGGTACAGAAAGGCCTTCAATTCCATCGAGGGCGTTTTGAGGTTAAGCCTTTTATCAAGGAAGGCACAGATCTTCCTCGGCCGTGCTTTAAAACCGATCTTGGGGCACTGTTTGATGGGGACTGTCTGAAATTTCTACCGGCTTTACAAGATGGATGTGTGAACACGGTTTTTGCAGACCCTCCTTTCAACTTGAACAAAAAGTATGGCAAAGAATCTGATGATAACCGACCAGAATCCGAATATTTAAATTGGTGCTATCAATGGATTGATGAATGTATTCGGATAATTATGCCGGGTGGATCGTTCTTTCTTTATAACCTTCCTAAATGGAATATCATGCTTGGAGCTTATATGATAAATGCTGGTTTGGATTTTAGGCATAGTATAGCTATTGACATAAAGAGCACACTGCCCATTCCAGGAAGGCTTTATCCTAGCCATTACAGCCTACTTTATTTTACTAAAGGGAAATCAAAAACTTTTCGGAAAATCAGGACGCCCATTGAAACTTGCAGACATTGCAATGGCGAAATTCGTGACTATGGAGGACACAGGAGGGCTATGAATCCTAACGGTGTTAATTTAAAAGATGTGTGGTCGGATATTCCTCCTGTTAGGCACTGGAAGTTTAAATCCAAGAACAGGAAAGCTAATGCGCTGTCTACCAAAATTCTTGACCGGGTGATAGAGATAAGCACTGTTGAAGGCGATGTGGTGCTAGATCCCTTTGGAGGAAGTGGTACGACTTTTTCAGTCTGCGAAAACAAGAAAAGGCGTTGGCTAGGGATCGAACTTGATTTTGCGGATGAAATAGTTTCCCGCCTTCAGGACTGGAACGTTCATCATCATAAAAATGATGATTTCATTGAAGGGTAAGAAATTAAACGAAGGCTAGCCCATCAGTTCCCTTGGGAATCCTGGGAACCTCTAAACTTTCTGCATCTTGTTCAACGACTAAAATTTCTAAGACACCTTCCTGGCAAGATATAGCGCTCCAAAGAGGAAAATAAGGCTCTAACTCCTCGTAGTTTCCTATTCTGTCTGTCAGAAATTTGTAAAGTTTTCTGGAAGGAACAACAAGAATACCCGCTACCAAACTTCCGGATAAAAGCCCAAGAGCCATTTTGTTTAGTGATCTATGACTAGAAGACACATTTCCCGTTTCCCACTCAAAAGCCACAAGACCTTTTGAAGTTTCAGAGGCTGCATCCATATTTCCCGGTCTGATGCGTTCTCCGACAGGCCAGGGATGCTCTAGCTTCCATCCCTTTTCGGCCAGATATTTGATGGCAGCAGCCTTTATTGGTTTAACCCCATTACCTTCACCGCGTTTTTTTCCGCTCTGTGGGTAAATAGTAAAAGAACCTGATCCAGGAGGCCAATCGACTAACTTTACGGCTTTCAATATTTGTCTTTTTGCTGATTTCCATTCCTTTGATTCAGAAAACGGCCCGCGTTGTATGAGGTTATCTATTCGTAGAATTTTCATTTCGCCCCCATACTGTGGAGGCGTCTTTCGTTTATTCCTTTAAGAAGCCTGGCCGGATCTTCTCCAATAGCTTCTGCGATTTTAAGAAATTCAATAACATCCAATCGCCGTTCACGACGTTCATATTTCGAGACGAATGATTGCGGTTTGTTTAGTTTTTTGGCGAGAGCTTGCTGTGTTAATTTTGCAGATTTTCTGGCTGCAATAAGGCAGTCCAGGAATCTTTCATATTCATCTGAATAGATAGCTTTCAAGAGAAGGCCCCTACGATTGGTTAAGTAGGAATGGCCTTTATAAACCTAAAATAGGATTATCCCAAATTAGGTTATTCTTGAGGCGGTAGATTGTAGAGGATCAAAAGGGGGTATTACGAAAACAGCGGGGTCCACGATTGATTGCCAATACCCTTGTGGATGCAATCAGTACAAGTCTCAGCCAACCGAACAGCTATTCCAACGGAACGGCTTTGCCCTGAACGTCGGTTTCCCCTTCTGTCACCGTGGTTTTTTCCAGGGTCCATTCCAGGGGCGTAATCGTGAGGGTGTGGCCTCGCAAGGTATAGAACTCGCCCTGTGAGATCACGAGGCGTCCATTCTCCTCAAGGGTCATATTGAGGATTTCCTTCCCGCTGTCCTGATGCCGCATCACCAGACTCGTGGGGCTGCGTTCGAGTGCGTAGGCTTGGCCTTCATTGATCGCCAACGTGCTGTCCGTGAGTTTGGCCGGCATTTTTCCGTTGTTGAAGAGGGCAAAATTAACTTTCGGGAATCCGCCGGAGCGACGCGGCTCGATATCGATCTGCGGCACGCCTTCGACTTCAATCGTGCCGTTGCTGTTGCGGTACAAATGAGGTCCGATCTGAATGTCCATGCGAGTCCTTGCTTAAGATGTGGTCGTTCGGTCCAGGTTCCGATACTGGATGGCCTCGGCCAGATGCGACGGTTCGATAGCCTCTGAGTCTGCCAAATCCGCAATCGTTCGTGCAACACGCAATATCCGCCCATAGGCGCGGGCGGAGAGCCCCAGGCGGGTCACGGCCTGATCCAGGAGTTGCTTGCCGGTCTGGTCGAGCCGGCAATGCGTTTTCATGTGTCGGGGTTTGAGTTGGGCATTGGCAAACAGATGCTCCGCGGCATACCGGTTCGCCTGGATAAGACGGGCGTCGGCCACGCGTTTCCGAATGGCGTCCGAGTGTTCGGCCGGTTGATCGTGCGTCAGATCGGACACGGGCACCGCGGGCACCTCCACGTGAATGTCGAGCCGGTCCCGGAGCGGCCCGGACAGACGGCCCCGATATCGCCGGATCTGGTGTGCGCTACAAATACATTCCCGCGTCCGGTCGCCGTGGTACCCGCACGGGCAGGGGTTCATGGCCACGACCAACATGAACCGCGCCGGATACCGGAGGGACGCATTGACCCGCGTGACGGTCACGGTCCCCTCTTCGAGTGGCTGCCGCAAGCCATCCAGGACCGACCGCTTGAACTCCAGTACTTCATCCAGAAAGAGGACGCCGTTGTGCGCCAAAGAGACCTCTCCCGGCTTGGGAATGGTGCCGCCTCCGATGAGGCCCGCGTCCGAGACGTTGTGATGCGGGGCGCGAAAAGGTCTCGTGGTCATCAGCGTTTGGTTGGTCACCAAGGTGCCGGCCACGCTATGGACCCTGGTGGTATCGAGGGCCTCCAGGATGCTGAGGCGAGGCAGTATCCCGGGCAGTCGTTGGGCCAACATGGTTTTTCCCGACCCCGGTGGTCCGATGAGCAGGACGTTGTGCCCGCCGGCCGCGGCGATCTCCAAGGCGCGTTTCGCGTGGAATTGGCCGCGGACGTCGGCGAAATCTTCTTCCGGCACATCGGCGGATTGAAAAAGCGCTTGCCGGTCGACGACGAGAGGAGCGATCTGTTGCTTGCCGGTCAGAAACTCCACGACTTCGGGAAGGGTATGGACGCCGTATACCTCGACGTTGTCGATGACCGCGGCCTCACGAGCGTTCTCGGCGGGGAGAATCAGAGGGTGCCGGTTCTGACATAACATACCGATGGATAGGCAGCCTCTGATCGGCTTGATGCGGCCATCGAGAGACAGTTCGCCCACCAGCACGTAGCGCTGCGCCGTGGCCTGGTCGATGATGCCTTCGGCCACCAGCATGCCGACGGCCATACTCAATTCGAGGCCCGCGCCCTCTTTTTTCAAGCCGGCCGGCGCTAGGTTGACCGTGATCTTTTTCGGAGGGAGGGCGAATCCGGTGTTCTTCAGGGCCGCGCGGATACGGTCCCGGCTTTCCCGGACGGTTGCGTCGGGCAGCCCCACGATGGAAAATTGAGGAAGGCCGCCGCCGATATCGACTTCGACCTCGATCAAATGGGCGTCGAGTCCGAGCAGTCCGGCACTGAAGACTTTTGCAAGCACGGCTGCCTCATGTGAGGGGTGAGCGAAACGGGGAGCGTGCGACGATTATAGTGGTGGACTTTGTGAGTTTTCAACGTAACGGTCTAAAACAATGTTCCTGAAGGATACGCGATGACGTCCCGGAAACATATTCGACCCGGAACGCTCGACGGCGGTGCGTGGTTTTACGCCGTCATGCTCGTGCTGTCCTGTTTGCTGTGTGGGGTTGCATCTCGATCGTTAGCACAGGATGGGGCTTATGCGGCCGGCGAAGCCGGATTAGGGCATTGGATGACCGGGGCGCCGGCGCCGACGGCAAGAACCGAGGTCGCCGTAGCAGCATTGGACGGATTGATTTACGTCGTTGGAGGGTTTGAACAATCAAATTCGTGGAAGATCTGGCAATCGTCCGTCAGCACCAAAGTCGAAGTGTACGATCCGTCGACAAACCGCTGGGCTCCAAGGCCGGATCTTCCCATGGGGCTGCATCACGCCGGGGCTGCGGTGCTCGACGGGGCGTTGTACGTCGTCGGCGGGTTTACCGTATCGGAGGACACGCTGTGGAATCCTTCCGGCCGGGTGTTCCGGTTCAATCCGGCTGATGACACATGGACCGAACAGGCTCCGCTGCCCACGGCGCGCGGGGGCTTGGCCGTGACGACCTTACAGGGGAAATTGTATGCCGTCAGCGGCTACGACGGTCAGAGGAATCCCGCGGCCGTGGAAGTCTATGATCCGGCCCGTGACCAATGGACCGCGGCCGCGCCGTTGCCGACGCCCCGCGACCACCTGGCGGCGGTCGCGATCGGCGAAACCCTCTATGCGATTGGAGGCCGGGTGCGACTGGACTACCGGGAAAACCTGTCCACGGTGGAAGCGTATCAGGCCGAGTCGAATCAATGGATTCCCAAGGCTGATATGCCGACGCCCAGGAGCGGCATCGCCGCCGGCGTGTTGAACGGATGGGCCTACGTCTTCGGAGGGGAATCCGGGGAGGGGACCTTTCATCAGAACGAACGATACAGCGCGCGCTTGGATCGCTGGCAGACGATGGCGCCCATGCCCACAGCACGCCACGGATTGGGCGTCGCGGCGGTTGCCGGACACCTCTACGTCTTGAGCGGCGGTCCGCGACCCGGAGGATCGTATAGTCGGCTCAACGAGATTTTCATTCCACCCTCTCCGTCCCGGCCGATGCGATCCGGACGGACGCCGGCGGCTCATATCGGATCGATCATGGCGCTGCTGGCCACGTTTCACGAGGCCGGAGCATTGCCGCCGGAATCCAGCCGTGAAGCTGATCGACTCATCCATGCGTTGATCCAATCGCAGTCGGTGTTTCTGAAAAGCCCAGACCCCGTCGTGCAGAAAATCTTTGCAGCCGCCCTGTCTGAGAAATTTAACGAGAAGAAGGCTGAATCGTTGACGCAGGCGTTTGCTTCGACGGGTTGGACTTCAGAGACGCTTGAGGCGCTGGTGGACTATCCCGCGCAACGACGGCCGGCCGACGAACCGCGTTTGGAAAACTTGTTCCACGAGTATAACGTCACCGCAGCCGACTGGACGTTGGTTGAACAGGTGTTTGCGCGGGCGAGGGAACAGCTTCTCGAACAAGGGAAACAGGTGCACAGCGTATTCGCCGTCCAACGCGCCTCCATGCCTGGTGCCAGACAGGGCACGCCCTAAGTGTATCTTATCTCTTCCGTTTCCTAGTCGCCTCAAGGCGGATAAAACACAGCGGATCGCCGACGATCGCGGTCGGGTAGAGTTGCTCTTCCACGTGAAAAGGGACTCGATGGCGGGTGAGCCACTCCGTCATCCAGGCGACTTCCTCGACTGTGGTGGAAAGAATGCCGGGGCGTGAAAGTTTGGGCAAGCACGCATCCAACAGCCTTTGGATCTGAGTTCGCTCCAGTTGAAAGGCCTCGGGATCGAATCGTACGGGGTCGGCCCGGCCATAGGCCAAAGCCGAAGTTTCCGGAAAACATTCAGGGTCATTGAGCACGCTGGCTATCCAGAGATGATCAACGGTGCCACGGGCCGTTTGCGCCCCTGTCGCATGAATGGTAAACGGCAGGCCGGCACACGCCCGGTTCAAAACGTCCACTTCCTGTTCTCGAAGATTATACGCCTGAATGGTCCGGTTCAATTCAAGGGTTTCCAGTACCAGCAGGGGAAGTTCAGCCACCCCGGCTCCGACGTAGAGGCTTTTTCCCTTTTGCGGGAGGCGCTGTTTCAAGGCCTCTCCGATCCTGACACCCATGGTCTGGCATTTTGTTCTGTGCACCTTCCAAAAGGCCTCGCCGCCTTCATCACAATACACGTCGCCGAGCACGGTGTAGTCCAGCTTGGCAAAGACTTCCCGTATCACCTGCCTGGTCCGGGGTCGCAGGGAAGGTTCGTCGGCGTTTCGCGGGTTCGACGGCATGGGATGCAGCTTCTTTCGGAGTCACGATCAGCCGTATCGGCCATATCGTAGAAAAACTTAAGTCAAAAATCCGAGGTGACGTTGACTCTCATTCAGGGAATATGATCAAGTATTTTGTTTGTTGTGCAGCAAAAAGGCAATCTCACGCCATGTTGCTGCGTAAATATTCGACAATCCTCCGAACTGTCATGATATGAAAATAGCCTCTTGGACCCCTTCTGTCATTCCCGACATTAGTAATCGGGAATCCAGCGTCTTTTCTTTGTCTGACGTCCGTGCAGACAAAAGACACTGGATTCCTGCTTTCGCAGGAATGACAGAGAAAGCGAAGCAGGATGACCGAAGGAGATCGCCGTAAGCGGTGCCC
The DNA here is from genome assembly GCA_965204965.1 of Nitrospirales bacterium. Classification (GTDB taxonomy): domain Bacteria; phylum Nitrospirota; class Nitrospiria; order Nitrospirales; family UBA8639; genus Bin75. The sequence continues at coordinate 719,482 of OZ242026.1, forward strand.
ATGGACATCCTGGCTGAAATGCAGCGAGTGGTTGATCTGGAGGTGCGGGCGATCAATGCGCTCAAGCCGGCCCTGGGCCCGGAGTACGAAGAAGCCGTGCGATGGATTTTCGACTGTCGGGGGCAGGTCGTGGTCACGGGGGTGGGAAAATCCGGCATCATCGCGCAGAAAATCGCGGCGACGATGGTGTCGACGGGCACGCCGGCGGTGTTCCTGCACAGCGCCGACGGGCTGCATGGCGGCGTCGGGATCATCAAGAAAGAGGATATCGTGCTGGCCGTCGGAAAATCCGGTGAAAGCGATGAAATGACCGCGATGCTCCCCGTGGCCGGAAAAATCGGCGCAAAGGTCATTGCGATCACCGCCAAACCGCATTCGACCATGGCCAGGCATTCGGATCTGATCCTGCTCACGTCGATAGAGGAAGAAGCCTGCCCGCTCAACATGGCGCCGACGTGCAGCACGACCGCGGCATTGGTGGTCGGCGACGCGCTGGCCGTGGCGCTTATGAAGTTGCGTAATTTCCAACCCGGTGACTTTGCCGTCAATCATCCCGGCGGCCAACTGGGGAAGCGGTTGCTGCTGACGGTTGGCGACCTCATGCGATCCGGTGAAGACAACCCGGTGGTGCATGGGGCGAAAGACGTGCGGTTCATGTTGACGGAAATGACGCGACAACGGGCGGGAGCCGTCTCGATCGTCGATGACCGGCAACAATTGGCGGGCCTGGTGACCGACTATGACGTTCGTCGCGTGCTGGAGGCGCAAAAGGACCTGTTCGCGTTGACGATTCAGGATATCATGAACGCGACCCCGGAATTCGTGTTCGAGGACGAGAACGCGTACGCGGCCCTGGAAAAAATGGAAAAACGCGAGAAACCCATTTCCGTGTTGCCGGTACTGAATCGCCGGAAAGAAGTCGTCGGGATGATCCATCTCCACGACCTCGTGGCTCGCGGGTTGTAGGGAGAGGGATCCACCCTCACCTTAATCCTCTCCCATCCAGGGAGAGGAAATTTTATCCACGCCTCCCACCGGTCCCCCCACCGGTTCGCCTGCGTGCTGCGCCCTTGTTTCACCGACTCCCCCTCAAGGGGGGAGTGATACAAAGGAGGGGAATGCAGGCGGCATGCTCATCTGTTTCCTCCCCTTTGTAAGGGGAGGGCAGGGTGGGGTAGAGATTATTTGACCTTCGTGCCCGGCTGAAGCTCCTGGTCCTCGAACGTCACCAGCCCCTGGACTTCTTCATCCCCCGCGGCCAGGACCATGCCCTGGGATTCCACGCCCATCAGTTTCGCCGGTTTCAGGTTCGCCACCACCACAATCGTTTTCCCGACGACGTCTTCGGGCCCGTATTTCTTCCCGATTCCCGCCACGATCTGCCGTTGTTCGCTCCCGAGGTCAACCTGGAGTTTGAGGAGCTTGTTTGACTTGGGGATGTGTTCGGCCGTGAGGATTTTGGCGACCTTCAACTCGACTTTTTGAAAATCCTGGATGCCGATCCGGCTGTCTTCATCTTTCGTCGGAGGAGCGGCTGCCTCGGGTTGGGGCTTGGCAGGAGATGGCGTGGCGACTGTTTCGACTCTCGGGAACAAGGCTTTCCCTTTGACCACGGCTGCGCCGGGGGCCCCGCCGCCCCAGACTATGGGAGATTTCAGGGGTGCTTGTGAAAAGTCAAGACCGAGGCCGAGTTGCCGGGCCATCTCCTCTGCGGTCTGCGGCATGAAGGGATACGCGGCCAGGCAGAGGAACCGGAGGGTTTCCGCGGCATGAAAGAGCACGGTTCGGAGCCGAGGCGCCTCGGCGGGGTTTTTGGCGAGGACCCACGGCGCGGTCTTGTCGATGTATTGATTGCCGAGCTGCACCAGGCCCCACATGGCTTCGAGCGTGCGATTGAATTCCATTCGTTGGAGATGATGGGGTATGGTTGTTTGCATGAGAGCGTCGGCCGCGGTTTGGAGATCGGTCTCGAGTCCGGTGTCGGCGGAAGGAGCCGGAGCCGGCACCATGCCCTGACAATTCCGTTGGATCAACGTGACGGTTCGACTCAACAGGTTGCCGAGTCCATTGGCCAGGTCGGCGTTGATGCGGCCGATAAAGGACTCGTACGAAAAATCTCCATCTTGTCCAAACGGGATCTCGCGAAGCAGGAAGTAGCGAAACGCGTCCGCGCCGAATTGGTCGACCACGGCGTACGGGTCGATCACGTTGCCCCGGCTCTTGGACATTTTCTCGCCATCCACCGTCCACCAGCCATGCGCAAAGATCGTGCGGGGCAGGGGGATCTCCAGGGCCATGAGCATCGTGGACCAGTACACCGCGTGCGTCGTCAGGATGTCTTTCCCGACCAGGTGCACGGTCGCCGGCCACAGGCGGTCAACCGAAGGCTGGGGCGGCAGGTATTCCAGCGCCGAGATGTAATTCACCAGCGCGTCAAACCACACGTATGTCACGTAGTCGGCATCGAAGGGTAGTTCAATGCCCCAGGACAAGCGGGATTTGGGGCGCGAGATCGAGAGGTCTTCCAGCGGCTTTTGCAGGAACCCCAGCACTTCGTTGCGCCGGGATTCCGGGCGGATGAACGCCGGGTTGGCGTCGAGATGGTCGAGGAGCCGTTGCTGGAACCGGCTCATGCGAAAGAAGTAATTGCTCTCGCTGAGCTGCTCGACCGGCCGTTGACAATCCGGACAGCGGCCGTTGTCCACGTCCTTCTCCGTCCAGAACCGTTCGTCGAACGTGCAATACCAGCCGGTGTATTCCGCACGGTAGATGAGGCCGGCGTCATACAGTTGCTGGAGGAATCGTTGCACCACGGCTTGATGCCGGGGATCCGTCGTGCGAATGAATCCGTCGTTGGAAACGTCGAGCTTCTGCCACAGGGTTTGAAATTGAGGGGTCAAGCGGTCGCAATGCTCCTGCGGGGAAATCCCGGCTTTGGCCGCGGCCTGCTGGACCTTTTGCCCGTGTTCGTCCAGGCCCGTCAGAAAAAAGACCTCTTCCCCGCGGAGTCGATGCCAGCGTGCCAGCACGTCCGCGGCGATGGTGGTATACGCGTGACCGATATGCGGCACGTCGTTCACGTAGTAAATCGGCGTGGTGATATAGAAAGGGTTAGGCATTATTCACTCTTCAGTCTTGAACGATCATTGCGCTGGTCCCAGACGCGCAATACTTCGATTCGGTCATCAATCACTCGGTAGATGAAGGGGAACGGCGTTTGTGGGATCGAGAATTCCCGTACCTTCTCTATCTCCTCAACCGTGTGGCCCACGAACGGATTATTTCGGATGATACCGCAAACTTTGCCATATTGCTTGGCGGCACGCTTCACGCCATCCGGAAAGACGTGAGCGTAGTAGGTGCGTATCCACAGCAAATCCGAACGTGTGGATGGCAGAAAAACGAGCTTCATTGGTCAGGTCGGACCGGATTGAATGTCGGGTTGAGGCGGTGGAAGTTCACGGTCCGTATCCCAAGAGGAAATCCAGGTGTCCATCGCATCCTGCGAGATGAAGTCACCCTCATCGGCTTCCCCTATGGCTGCGCGGATCGCCGCTCGTTTTTCCGCCCGGCCGCGCAGCATCGCCTCGATTGCCTTGGCGGCAAGATAAGACGTCGAACGTTCCTCGCGCTTTGCCTCTTGTTCAAGGTTTCGCTTGAGATCCGCGTCGATTCGCAAGCTCAGTCGTTCCGTCGTCACGCTGTGAATCCTCATCGATATGTCAGTCGGCGGGTGTCAGATATTGTATGACAATGGGGAAGGGTTGTCTAGAAGTCTGCGCCAACGGAAACTTGCCGGTGCGTCGGTCGGGCGTGGCGGCTGCGTTAGTCACGCGGCGTCACGGTGGATGGTTCGGTGAAAGCGGAACAGGAAATTTTCCAGGCAGAGTTGAAGGTTCAAATTTTGCGTGGGGGCCTGTTCCAGGGTTTGCAGGAGGTCCATGAGTTCCACGACGTCCGCCGGGGTCAGGGATGCGGCGATGTGTTCAAGCAACGGGACCTGCGCTTGGTGCAACAGGAGGTCCTGCCGGGTTCCGAGGGTCATCAGCAGCACGTCGCGCAGCCCGTGCGAAAGCCAGTCGATCACGTCAGGGAAGGGTTGAGCTTTGGAGAGTTCCTCGGCTTGCTGAAGCACGGCCGTGGTATGGGCCAGGGTCTCGGACCGGCATAGATCAAAAAACCGGTCGTGGCGGCTGCGCAGTTCCGACAGATCCGTACGCAGGGCGACGCCGATACGATTCCCGCACACGCGGGAAAGAAACCGGGCATCCTCAGTCGCCGTGGCCTGTTTCAGGGCCAGGGCCCCTTCGAATTGCGCGGGCGTCGCGGGCGAGAACCTGAGCGTCAAACAGCGGGACCGCACGGTGGCCAACAGGCGCAAGGGCCGGCTGGTTACCAGGATAAACAGGCTGTGTTCGGGCGGGTCTTCGAGCGTTTTCAAGAACGCGTTCGCGGCATTGGCGTTCAGGCGGTCGGCGTCGTCGATGATGCAGATCTTTCGCGCGCTCAACAGCGGCCGGTAGATCACGTGTCGTTCGATCTCGCGGACCCGGTCGATTTTGATTTGCGGGTTGGCTTTGTCCTGTTCCGGTTCGATGACCAACAGATCGGGATAGATGCCGGAGTCGATTTGCTCACACGCGCGACAGTGGCCGCAGGAGTCCGGTTGAGCAGAGGAAGGCGGGGTTTCGCAGGACAGGGCTTGCGCGAACCGCAGGGCCATGAGGCGTTTGCCGATGCCGTCGTCCCCTGAAAAGAGGTAGGCGTGGCCGATGGCCTGTTGGGCCAGCGCCGTCCGGATTTTCTTTTTCGGTCCGTCCTGACCGATGACGTCGGCAAAGGGCATAGGGAGTTACGAACGCTTGACCGTGAGTCGTTGTGTCTTCAGCCCCTGTTCGAGCAGGGGGGCGACCAACGTAATCAGTTGCTTGGCGATCGTCTGGGCTGACCGATCGGCGTTGATCTTGTGAATCCGTCGTGGCGCTTGTTGGGCCAGGCTCAGAAATCCTTTTCGCACGCGTTGATGAAAGGCCGCGGTTTCATGGTCCAGGCGATTCACGTCGGTGCTGTTCAGTCGCCGTCGCAATCCTCGGGACACGGGCAGATCAAACAGAAAGGTCGCGTCGGGAGTCAAGCCCTTGGCGGCCCACCGCGTGAGCGAGCGCAGTTCGGGTAACGGGAGTCCCCGGCCGTACCCCTGGTACGCCAGCGTCGAGTCGGAAAAGCGGTCACAGATGACCACGGCACCATGCTCCAGGGCCGGCAGGAGCCGGTCGGCGACGTGTTGACTGCGTGCCGCCAGGATCAGGGCGACTTCGCATTCCGGGACCAGCGGATCCACCGTGCGCAGTTCGCGCGTGGGCCGGAGAAACACCTCCCGGATGTGTTCGGCCACGGGGGTGCCGCCGGGTTCACGCGTTTCAACCACCTCGAAGCCTTGTTCCCGGAGATGTTGGGCGAGGGCTTGGGCCTGGGTGGATTTGCCGCTCCCTTCAATCCCTTCGAACGTGACGAAAAGCCCTGTTTGACGGGGACGTTTCGGCGCGGACGGGGTTCCTTGCGATCTCCTGTTTGCCACGGCGCATCGTAATCTAACCCGTTGATATTCGCAAGAAAAGGGGTTGCAGGACGGCCCCCGGCTTTGTAACATGCGAGTCACTATGTCCAGTACGGTCTTCAAGCGATATTTTCTGACGGGCCTGTTGGTGGTCACGCCGATTTGGGGGACGGTCCTCGTCCTCAAGACCCTGTTCGTCACCGTGGACAGTATTCTGGGAAACATGCTGGCCGAGGTGGTGACTGAGGATTACTACGTGCCCGGACTGGGGATCCTGACGCTCCTGTTTCTGATCCTCTTTGCGGGGTTCATGGGGACGAATTACATCGGGGGCCGGTTGGTGAAACGGTGGGAGGAGTCGCTGGAACGGGTGCCCGTGGTCCGGGGGATTTACGCGACCTTGAAGTCGATGATGGATATCCTGTCGTTCAAACAGAGGAAGAAGTATAACAAGGTGGTGATGATTCAATTTCCCAAGGACGGGAACTATTGTTTGGCCTTCGTGACCGGGGAGACCAGGGAAGAAGTCCAAACCCTGGCGCCGGAACCCCTGGTCCACGTGTACGTCCCGACGTCGCCGAACCCCACGTCCGGATACTTTTTGTTGGTTCCGGAGCGGGAAGTGGTGTCCGTGGACATGAGCGTCGAAGAGGCCATGAAATTAATCGTTTCGGGCGGGCTCTATTCTTCCGGAAAACCCATGAACGTGCCGACCTTCGATCCGGCACGCGAGTCCTCCGCCTTTCCTGAGCAAAAGGTCGAAGTCAGGACGGGATAGCCTCCGCGTCCTTCGCCACGCCTCACCATGAGGCATCATCCATGAAAAAGTTTTCCGCGATTGTCATCGCAGCGGGCCGGGGAAAACGCATGCGGTCCGGGACGACCAAGGCGTTGCATCCCGTGGCCGGGCGACCCATGCTCTGGTACATGGTGGCGTTGGCCAGGCGGGTTGCGGACGCGCGCGTGGTGGCGGTCATCGGACACCAGGCCGACCGGGTTCGCGCGTTTCTGGACCAATCCAAAGCGGATTTCGAGCCGTTCGACGTGGCCCTGCAACCCGATCAGTTGGGCACCGGTCACGCGGTGCGACAGGCCCAAGCCGCCCTGATGCCCGACGGGAAAGCCGCGAGCAGGCATTGCCTCATCGTGAACGCGGATACGCCGTTGCTGAGTCGAGCCACCCTGCAGCGCTTGTTGGCCCGTCATGAAAAAGAAAAAGCCGTTCTGACCCTCTTGAGTACGGAGTTGTCCGAGCCCCGTGGCTATGGCCGCGTGGTACGAGGCGACAAAGGGCAGGTGGTTAAGGTGGTGGAGGAAAGGGATGCCACCAGGGACGAGCGCGGCATTCATGAAATCAACGCCGGCACCTACGTGGTCGAGTCGTCGTTCCTATTTGAGGCCCTGGCCCGGGTGCGCGCGCAGAATGCGCAAGGCGAGTATTATCTGACCGACGTCGTGGGCTTGGCCGTGGCCGAGGGTCGCAAGGTGGCGGGGCTCAAGACCCCCGACTCTCACGAATGTCTCGGGGTCAATACCCGTGAGCATCTCGCCCGCGTCGAAGAGGCGATGCGCGACCGCATTCGGGCTCGATGGTTGAACGCGGGCGTGACCATGCTCGATCCCCGGACCACGTTCATCGACGATACGGTTACGATCGGTATGGACACCGTGCTCCATCCGGGCGTGACCTTGGAAGGGCAAACGCAAATCGGAACCGGCTGCGTCATTCGCTCCGCTTCCCGGATCGCGAACAGCGTGGTCGGGAAGGCCGTCACCATTCAGGACAGTTCAGTCGTGGACCGTGCGGTCATTGAAGACCATGCCGTAATCGGGCCGTTCGCGCACGTTCGTCCCGGTTCTATGTTGAGAAAACAAGCCAAGGTGGGCAATTTCGTCGAAGTGAAAAACACGGAACTGGGCGTTGGGTCCAAGGCGAATCATCTGACCTATCTGGGCGACACGACCGTGGGCAAACGGGTCAATATCGGCGCGGGCACCATCACGTGCAATTACGACGGCTACAAAAAAGACCGGACGACGATCGAGGATGAGGCGTTCATCGGCAGCGATACACAATTGATTGCACCCGTGAACGTAGGCAAGGGCGCCGTCGTGGGCTCAGGTTCCACGATCACGGAAGACGTTCCCGCTGATGCGCTGGCGCTCTCGCGCAGCCCGCAAGTCACCAAAGAAGACTGGGCCGCCAAACGCCGAGCGTTGCAGTCGAGGAAGTCATCCCTCGCACCGAAACCCACACCCGCTTCCCGCGGGAGGAGAAAGGGGGCGTAGGGTTAACCTTGCGACCGTGCGACTCCGAACTCCTTCTGTCATCCTCGACATCTTTAATCGGGGATACAGCGTCTTGGCTTTTTTTCGTTTATTAGGAGAAAGACGCTGGCTTCCTGCTTTCGCAGGAATGACAAGAGAAGGCAGTCGGAGTAGGTCGATGAGCGTAGCGTAATCCGACAGCGGTACTCGTTGCGACAAAAAGGTGCAAAAAGGATCTAAAAAGATGCTGAAAGGATGCTAAAAGTAGTCCAAAAAGCTCCATTTAGGTGACAAATAGAGCATGTGTGGAATCATAGGATATATCGGAGACGACAATGCCGCGGGGGTGCTCATGCAGGGGCTGCGGCGGCTGGAGTACCGGGGCTACGACTCCGCGGGGATCGCCGTGTTGCAGCATGGCCGGATCGAGATCCGGCGAAGCGTCGGCAAACTGCTCCACCTGGAAGGCGCGCTGAAGGAAGAACACCTCGTCGGCTCGGTCGGCATCGGGCACACGCGCTGGGCCACGCACGGCAAGCCGTCGGAACAGAACGCCCATCCGCACCGCTCCGGCGACATTGTGATCGTCCACAACGGCATCATCGAAAACTACCTGGCCCACAAACGGCGCCTGGAACAAGCGGGCTACCGGTTCGAATCCGAAACGGATACGGAAGTCATCGCGCACTTACTGGCGTTTCACATGACGGGCGGCCAATCCCTGGAGCAGGCGTTTCGCGCCACCGTGGGACAACTCCACGGGAGCTATGCCATTGCCGGCATGTGCGTGAGCGAACCCGAGACCCTGGTGGTGACCAAGTCGGGCTGTCCGCTGGTCCTGGGCCACAGTGACAAAGCCGCGTTGCTGGCCTCCGACGTGACGCCGTTACTCGCGCATACCCGCAACGTGACGTATCTGGAAGACGGCGACGTGGGGACGTTGACCCCGCTGGGCATGACGGTGACCGACGCGGACGGCCGACCCGTGCAAAGGGACGAGGTCCGCATCGACTGGAACGCGGAAGCCGCGGAAAAAGGCGGGTACCCGCACTTCATGCTCAAGGAAATTCACGAGCAACCCCAGACCATTCTGGACACGCTGCGGGGCCGCTACAGTTACGACTCGGGCGAAGCCGACCTGCCTGATCTGGCCATCACGCCGGAACAACTCAAGAACGCCCGGTCGATCTGGATCGTCGCGTGCGGAACTTCGTGGCACGCCGGCCTGGTGGGGAAATACCTGTTGGAGGAACTCGTGCACAAACCGGTCCAGGTGGACATCGGCTCGGAATTCCGGTACCGCAACCCGATGGTGCAGGAAGGCGACGTGTTTATCGCCCTGTCGCAATCCGGGGAAACCGCGGACACGCTGGCCGCGGCCAGGGAAGCCAGGCGCCTGGGCGCGCACGTCCTCTCGATCGTGAACGTCGTGGGCAGCACGCTGGCGAGGGAATCCGACGGCGTGATTTACACCCGGTGCGGTCCGGAAATCAGCGTGGCCTCGACCAAAGCCTTCACCGGTCAGATCATGGCTTTGTATCTCCTGGCCCTGCACGTCGGGCGGGTGCGGGAGGTCCTGAGCGTGGAAGACGGGCAGTGGTGGCTGGATCAGTTCATGGCCCTGCCCGGACACGTGGAGGGCGTCATCCGGCGGGAAGCTGAATTCGCGGCGATGGCGAAACGGTTCTACGAAAAACGGAACTTCCTCTATCTCGGCCGCGGGATCAATTATCCGATCGCCTTGGAAGGCGCGCTCAAGCTCAAGGAAATTTCCTACATCCACGCGGAAGGGTACGCGGCCGGAGAAATGAAGCACGGCCCCATCGCCCTGATCGACGAAGACATGCCGGTGGTGGTGTTGGCCCCGCGCGACCGGTTATACGATAAAACCGTGAGCAACCTCATGGAAGTCAAGGCGCGAAGCGCGCCGGTCATCGCGTTCGTGAGCGAGGGCGATGAAGAACTGGAAGCCCTGGCCGATTGTGTCTTCAGGATACCCAACTCCCATGCCCTGCTCTCGCCGATCCCCTTCACCGCCGCGCTGCAACTATTGGCGTACCACGTCGCCACCCTGCGCAACATCGACGTGGATCGCCCCCGCAACCTCGCGAAAAGCGTCACCGTGGAGTAGGGCATTACCCCTCTCCTCTCCTGTCATCCCCGACATTCCCTCCTTCTGTCATTCTCGACATTAGTAATCGAGAATCCAGTGTCTTTGTTTTTTCGTTGCTGAGGAGAAAGACGCTGGATTCCCGCTAACGACTTGCGGGAATGACAGCTTAGGGGATCCAGTGTCTTTGCTTTTTGCCTTGACAGGCCTATCCCTGTTGTCCTGAGCCCGTTATTTGTCAACGAATCGCCAAACATTCATAGTCTCGTGTATGAGCACGTTTCATCTGTGGCTGGCCCCGGCGAGTCCGGCGTACGACCGGCTCGCCGGCGTGATCGCCGACCTGAGCGCCCGGTATCGAGGCCCGAAGTTCGATCCTCACCTTACCCTGCTCGGCAGACTCGAAGGCGAACAGGAATCCCTTGTCGGTCTCACCCAACAACTGGCGAGCGCGCTTCAGCCTTTCGACGTTCGCCTTGAGGCGCCAAGCTATGAACCCCTCTATTTCCGGTGCCTCTACTTGCCGGCAGAACCTTCTCCTCCTCTCCTTCAGGCGCATCAACGAGCTAAACAAATCTTCGCTCCGCAATCGACGGAGGCCTTTAGACCGCACGTCAGTCTGTTATACGGGCTGTTTCCCGAACGCGTGAAGCAGGAGATCATCACGGCCTTGCCCCCGGACCTGCCGGGGGCAAGGCCCATCTCACGCCTCCAACTCATTCGCGCCGATTCACCGACCCCCCGGGATTGGCAGGTCGTGGAGGCTCTGGAACTATGAACAGGCCGCCTGACCCTTGGGTTCCCTTCTTTGTAAGGGGACTTATGTAGCAAAATCAGCAAGGGAGAACACTATGACTCAACAGTGCAATAAAGTTGCAACGTATATTCGAGTCGTAGCAGCCATCGATCAAGTATGGATGGGACGATGTTCGGCTCAAGCCGTTTCCAGTGAAACGGAGTTTCGTCACGCTGATCCTTCTGGCGAGGAAGAGGAAGCATTTCGTTTCAGTCTGGCGTGCAGTGACTCCAATAATGATGTCGCTGAGTCATGAAAGCCCTCAGAGAGTCGTTTTTCAGCTTGATTATTAAGAAGCGTTAGTTGTTGTTGTATTTCGTGTTGCAACCTTTCTAGCATGATGGTCTGCTGGCAAGGTTGGTGGGTGTCGAAAAGATTCAGGATAGTGGCTCTCATGACAAGGATATCTCCTGCAAGACGCCAAACCAGATCTTCGAGACCGTTTGCGTTCTTAGGGATCTCACTCGGAATAGATTGATCGTTGCTCATAGAGGATCCTTTGCTCAAGGTGGATATGAGTAGCGGTCATCGGCGGGGTCTCCTCAACCGAGGCACAGCCACCCGTAGGGTATCGGTTCCTTTGCTGATTTTGCCCCATAAGTCCCATTGTAAGGGGAATTATATACTTAACGGCTGGGGGTATGTCTTCTCTTAGAAGGGAATAGACTGAAACATCCAGTAGGCACAGAGAGGCCATCCGACAAATCCTAGGAGACTTAAGGTGTGTTTCCCTACCGTCGACTCAATGACGACGCCCACCGTCGTTCCGACCACAATACTGATCAGAAAAATGAGTACAGGTGCCCACCAGACGACAGTCCACCCATACACCAGCAAGTAGGCAAGTCCTGTCAGCATTCCTGCAAAGGCTGAAATTGTGAGAAGTAGATACAAGAGTTGACTCGCTCCCTGAAAGTCCCGCACATGCAACTGCTGATAATACACAAAGATTCCGAAGAACATGTAGAACAGCACAGACGACCAGGAAATGACTTCCATCCGTTTTCTCCTTCTAATGCTCCTCTGGCCGTAGCGACAATCTGTTAGGGCGAGGGAACCCGTTCGTACCCTTGGCGTTGGTAGTCCGTGATACAGTCACGGAGCTTCATGTGCGACGCAGCAGTGGCGGCGTTGATATTGCCTCTAGATGTGAATGGCCCACACTTGACCGTTTGACCATCGGTATTTCGTAAATAGACCGTTTCATTGGTGGCACAGCCAACCAAGCCAAGTACGATCAGGACAATCGTGATTCTCTTCAGCATTGGATTTCTCCTCCGATCTACTCTCCAAACGTTACTCCTTAGAGTACCTGTCAAACGCTTCATCGACCCATTGATCCAGTTTGTAGAACTGGACGGTTCGGTCCCTTTGTAACGCCTTTAAGAGTTTCAGATCCGTGATGATACTCCCTTGAGGGGGATCGGGGAATTGGGTCCGGTTTTGCGTCACAGTATGGTTATTCATTTGATGAACCTCCACAAAAGGTTTGTGCATCTGATGTCTTAGGTGACAGGTATGGGCAGCGAGGAGTGCTTATCGGCGGGCGAAGGCGAACGTGTGGGTCACTTGTGCGTGGCCGTTTTCGAAGACCGTCCATTCATGGTTGATGTGGCGGTTGTCGATAATGGTGAGGGTGAGTTGGTGCATGTGCTTGTTCTGCAGGGAACGCATGCCCGTGCCGTCGATATAGGACATGGTAATGGAATTTCCCGTCACCGGGCTGCTCGTTTTCATGCGTGGCTGGTTGCCCAACGCGCAGTAATGGGTCATGACCATCTCGTGCCCGTCCTGCGTATAGATCGAAACCATTTCCTTGGGCGTGCCGGGGAACATCCGTTCGATCACTGCCGTGCCTCTCGATGTCAAGGCATATTCCACGGTGATGGTTTCCTGCCCGTCGAGTACCTGTCTGCTGCCCTGCCAGGTCCCTACCAGTTCCTTGACCAGTTCAAACGGCATGGGAAGCGGGGAGGGATGTTCGGCCAAGGCCTGTCCGGACCAAAGCCCGCACAGGCCTCCTCCCAGTACGCACAGAAGGACGTGAAACCGCACGCCCCGCATTTTGGCGGTTTGGATTTCAGGTTGGCGTCCGCTATTCTGTCTCACCATGATTTACTATAAAACGTCTGTGCCGGAGAGTCAAAACGAATCCCGGCGAAGTCGGAAGCAGGATGGTATCTGAGAAGCAGAAGGCGACCGCAGGTCGGCTTGAAGCCATATGGATCAAGCGCATGAAGCGCGGACCCATGGATTCCGTGGAGCAGGTGGTTATGCAAATGGGAGAGGGGCTCGTCGGTAATGCGAATCAGGGCGGCAGGCGACAGGTCACCATTCTCGAACGGGAAAATTGGGCGGAGTTGATGACCGAAGTCGGCGGTACGTTGCCGCCGTCCGCGCGCCGGGCGAACCTGTTGATCCGCGGGCTCAGCCTGAGCCGGTCGACGAAACGTATCCTGCGTATCGGTTCGTGTCGCATCCGCATACTGGGCGAAACCAGGCCGTGTGAACGCATGGAAGAAGCCTAGCCCGGCCTGCAGGCAGCCATGTCCCGTGCCTGGACCGGTGGGGCGTTTGGTGAGGTCCTGGACGATAGCGAGATTCTGGTCGGGGATCCCGTGCGCTGGGAGGAAGAGTGAATGAGCCGGCATCATGATCGTTGAAGCGCCGGGCCTCTGGGCCTTGTTCGTGACCGCGTTCCTTGCCGCCACGCTGCTTCCCGGCGGGTCAGAGGCCGTGTTGGCCATATTGGCCGTGCGGGATGACTATGATCCGCGGCTCCTGTTGGCCGTGGCCTCGGCGGGAAATACGTTGGGCGGGATGAGCACGTGGGCCGTCGGACGGTTTTTCGGATGGCGGTATCCGGCTTCGCGATTCACTCAACCCAAATATGACCGGCCGATCCGGTGGCTGCGGCAATGGGGGAGCCCGGCCCTGTTGCTCTCCTGGATGCCCGTTGTGGGCGATGCGTTGTGTCTGGTCGGCGGGTGGCTCCGCGTGCCGTGGTTCGCGGCGTTGGTGTGGATCGCCCTCGGCAAAGCCGCGCGATACGGCGTCATCGTGTATGTGCTGTAGGGGCGGCCCTGTATGGCCGCCCGGCAATTCCATTCTCCTTCTGTCATTCCCGACCTGATCGGGAATCCAGTGTCTTTGTTTTTCTTTCGTGTCCAACGGCAAAGACGCTGGATTCCCTAAATTCACAAACGAAGTGCAACACCTTGTTAAGGTGTTGCCATGGGACACTCATACACACATCTCACCCTTGAAGCCCGCTGTCAAATGGCCTACTTACACACCACGGGACACTCGATCCGCCAAATTGCGGCAACTCTGGATCGCGCGCCATCGACCGTGGCTCGGGAACTGAAACGCAATGCGGCTCGCACCCAGGGCTACCAACCCGGCTATGCTGACCAACAGGCCCGCGCCCGGCGTTGGCAGGGCGCCAAGCTGGACCGCGACCCCGCGCTTCGCGCCGCCGTCCTCGCGCGGCTCCAAGCCGGCTGGTCGCCCCAACAAGTGGCGGGCCGCCTGGCCGTGGAGCAACACCGGACAGTCATCTCCCACGAAACCATCTATCGGTTCATCTATGCGCAGCTGGCCCGCACCAAAGAGTATGCGTGGCGGCACTCTCTCCCCCGGGCCAAAGCGAAACGGGGGCGTCGCCGCCGCAAAGGCCGCAGCCCGGCCTCCTTCATCGCTCTGCGCCGCCCGCTGGCTGAGCGCCCGGCGGCCGTCGCGGCTCGCCAGACCCCGGGCCACTGGGAGGCCGATCTGATGTTGTTCCGGCTCTATGGCCAAGCCATTCTCACCCTGCATGAGCGGCACTCCCGCTTGCTCCTGGCCGCCCGCCCCCCCGGCAAGGCCGCCGCGCCCATCGCGCAAGCCATGACCGCCCGGCTCGCTCCCTTGCCCCCCACGTGGCGGCAAACCGTCACCTTCGATAACGGCACGGAGTTCGCCCGGCACTACCATCTCCATGCCCTCGGCCTCGAGACCTTCTTCTGCGAGACTCACTCGCCTTGGCAAAAGGGCGGCATCGAAAACGCCATCGGCCGCCTGCGCCGCACCTTACCCCGCAAGACCAACTTGGCCACCCTCTCGGATGACCACTTTACGCGCCTGGTGCAGGTATACAATAATACCCCTCGGAAATGCCTCGGCTACCAAACGCCCGCCGAGGTTTTTAGAAACCATCTGTTGCACTTCAAATGTGAATCCACCTTCCTGCGTGCGCAGGCATGACCATTTAGGGAATCCAGCGCGCCTGCTGTGTCTTTAGACAATTCCAGGTCCGGCACGTGGTGCGTCGGCAACGTGCAACGGGTCAGGGTTGAGGAGAAGGCATGATGGTGCCCACGTGAACCGGTGCGTGCGTGCCGTCTTTGCAATAGCGCTCGAGGATTTCGTGAATCACCCGGAACGCCAGCTTCGACCATGGAATGTCTTCCCGTTTGAACAGGTCGACTTCCAGGCTTTCCGTGCCCGCGCCGAACGCGGCCCGCTTCATGGTCCCGCGAAACACGACGTACACCTGGCTGACGTGCGGGATGCTGAAGACGGCGTAGAGTTGAGAGATCTCCACCTCGGCCTCGGCTTCTTCCAGGGTCTCACGGGCAGCGGCTTGTTCCAGGGTTTCGTCCTTTTCCATGAATCCCGCGGGAAACGTCCAGAGCCCGGCGCGCGGCTCGATGGCGCGTTTGCAGAGCAGGATGCGATCCTCCCATTCGGGAAGGCAGCCCACCACGATTTTGGGATTTTCGTAATGCACGGCGTGGCAGCGCTCGCAGACGAACCTGAGCAGTGTGTCCCCATCGGGGATCTTCATGGTCAGGGAGGCGCCGCAGGCGCTGCAATAGTTCATGATGTTTCCTTCGCTCTACCTCCCCTTCGCCCCTCCTTACAAAAGAGGGGAAGGCATGAGGCTCCCTCTCCCCAGGCGGGAGAGGGTTGGGGTGAGGGGGGCATCATAAATAAATGAGTGAACACAAAGAGGATCGGTCGTCGCCGACTTGCTCGTTCCCATTGGGTATGTTTGAATACGCAGTCCGCAATCGACCCATGATAACAGGAGCGATGCCGTTCGTGAAGGTTCCTTTGTTGGATTTACAGGCCCAATTCCGGCAGATCCGTGCCGACGTCCTGTCGGCGATCGAAGAGGTCTGCGAGGCGCAGAGCTTCGTGCTCGGTCCACGGGTCGAGGCTTTCGAGACGGCCATCGCCGGGTATCTCGAGTGCCGTCACGCCGTCGGGGTGGCCTCGGGCAGCGACGCCTTGCTGCTGTCCCTGATGGCGGCGGGCGTGAACCCCGGTGATGAAGTCATTACCGTGCCGTTCACCTTCTTTTCCACGGCCGGCGGCATCTCGCGTTTGCACGCGGTGCCGGTGTTCGTGGACGTCCTTCCCGATACCTTTACGATGGACCCCGAACAGCTTGAGCGGAAGATCACGCCTCGCACAAAGGCCATCATTCCCGTCCATCTTTTCGGGCAATGCGCCGATATGGAGTCCATCATGGAGGTGGCCGATCGACGCGGTCTCAAGGTCATTGAAGACGCCTGTCAGTCCATCGGCGCCAGCCGGCACGGTCGCAAAGCCGGGACTTTCGGATATACCGGGTGCTTCAGCTTTTTCCCGTCCAAGAACCTCGGAGGCGTGGGTGACGGCGGGTTGATCGTGACGAATGACGGGGACCTCTGCGAACTGCTTCTCGCGTTGCGCGTGCATGGAAGCCGCTCGGATTACCATCACGACCACGTCGGACTCAACAGCCGGCTCGATGCCCTGGAGGCGGCGGTCTTGCGCGTCAAGCTGCAACACCTGGACGAATGGAACGCCAAGCGCGCCCGCAATGCGGCGAACTACAATGACCTGTTCACACGGGCCGGGTTGCTGGAGCACGTGACGTTGCCGGCCACGGATCCGCGCAACGTACACGTCTTCAACCAATATACCCTGCGAGCGCGAAACCGCGATGAATTGATGGCCCATTTAAAGGATCACGAGATCGGTCATAAAGTCTATTACCCCGTCCCTCTGCACCTGCAGGAATGTTACCAGCCGCTGGGCTATGCCAAGGGCGATCTTCCGGTGTCCGAGCAACTGGCGCAGGAAGTGGTGTCCCTGCCGGTGTATCCCGAACTCACCGATGTCCAGATGGAAACGGTGGTGACGCGGATCAGCGAGTTCTATCGCGGCCGCTGAACCGGCTTACCCGAGGACCATGGGGAGGGGCCGGAGTTCGCGGCGGATCGGGTCGAGGATCAGCCCCAAGGCTTCGAGGGAAACCATGCCGAACAAAAGGCTGTCCCCGTCCTCGCCGAAAATGACGGGGGACGCGGCTCGCTCTCCGTTGATGGCAAAGATCGCGGCCCCGATTTCCCGGGTCATATGGGTGCCGTCGGCGAGCGTGAAGGTCCGTGTTCCGTGTGGTTCGATGCCGATTCGTTTCAGCCGTTTCTTAGGGACGACGGAGTAGACTGCCCCCGAATCCACTAAAAATTCCAGACGGGTCTTTCTGCGCGGATTCGCGGGATTGATTATGCTGGCTTTGATGAAGGTGAGCCCCATTGCCTGCTCAATTGAGTGTGACGTTCAAAGTACTCAGGATGTCGGAAATAGTCAACCGGTCATGCCTCGCGTTTGGCTGGCGGGTACGTCGCGCGAATGGTGCTGCTGAGCCCGCCGCGTGCGGTAAAGGTGCCGGTGACGACGGCCCATTGCGGTTTGCAGGCTTCCACGAAATCCTGAAGGATCCGGTTGACGGCGTTTTCGTAGAAGATGCCGACGTTGCGATACGCGTGGATGTAGAGTTTCAGCGACTTGAGTTCGACGCAGGCCTTGTGCGGCATGTAGTGAATGGCGATCGTACCGAAATCCGGGAGCCCCGTTTTGGGACAGATGGCGGTGTATTCCGGGATTTCGATCGTGATCTCATAGCCGGGATATTGGTTGGGCCACGTTTCCAAAGGGGGGAGTGTTGCCGCAATCCCGCTTTCGGCGTGCCGTTTGGTATATCGCTTTTCCTGTCCCCGTTTCATGGACTCCGCGTTCCTCGTGCCGGGTTGTTCATGGAAGGCAACCGCGTCCGAAAAGTGTACCTTGCCCTGCCGACGTTCTGCAATCGTGGGAGGCGTTGTCAAAAACCGCCGACGTGTTGAGAAGCGGGGGAGGCGTCTGGTACTTTCTCAGGCTGACCATTTGGTGTTGGGTGACTGCTGAGCTGTCTTGTGCCTTTTTTCTGTCATCCCCGACTGGATCGGGGATCCAGGGGTCTTATAAGGATCCATGGTTTGTGCTTTTCCCTTTGTTCGTGAAGCCGAAAGACACTGGATTCCCGATTACGAACGTCGGGAATGACGGACAGGGAAATGGAAATGATCGAATGAGTGAATGCATCCGGGAACGACGTTATGGCCGTGATCGACAGCGATGATTTTGTGAAGGCGCTCCAGGATATGGGGTTCGATTTCTTTACGGGCGTGCCCGACACGATCCTGGGCGGGATCATCGAAGTGTTGAGCGATCGCCGGCTGTATACGCCGTCGGTGCGTGAAGACGAGGCGGTGGCCATGGCCGCGGGGGCGTTTCTGGGCGGGAAAATTCCCGTGGTCCTGATGCAGAATTCGGGGTTGGGGAACGCCTTGAACGTGCTGATGTCGCTCCATCTGATCTACCGGATCCCGTGCCTACTCATCGTTTCCTGGAGAGGCTTTGAAGGAAAAGACGCGCCGGAACACCTGGTGATGGGGCAAACCATGCCGCAATTGATGGACATGATCCGGATCCCGCATCGAACGTTGGCCGCGGAGACGCTGGTCGAGGATCTGCAATGGACCGCGCAGACCTTCATGGATCAACGCGTGCCCGTGGCGCTGTTCTTGAAAAAGGGCGTGGTGAAAGCGATTCAACCGTGATGCAAAGACGTTCTACCTCCCCTCGGACAGGCACACAGGCCTGTCCCTACATCAAAGGAGGGGAACTCCCTCTCCCCTTGAGGGAGAGGGCCGGGGTGAGGGGAAATAGTCAACGAATGACTGAAACCATACAGGAATAACTACGCAATGAGGAAAATCCGGAACCATGCGACCTGAAGAAGGAGTGATGCAGAGCAGGGCCCAGGCGATGCAGGCGCTGTTTGACATCCTGGGTGAGCAACCGGTGATCATCTGTAACGGCTTTCCTTCGCGGGAAGCTCAGAAGATCAAGGACCGGGCGGGCAACTTTTACATGATCGGGTCGATGGGCGTGGCCGCGTCCATCGGGTTGGGACTGGCCCTGGCTCAACCGGACAAGCAGGTCGTGGTGTTCGACGGCGACGGGAACGTACTCATGGGGATGGGCACGTTGGCCACGATTGGCGCGGTACGTCCCAAGAACCTGACGCACGTCGTGTTCGACAATGAAGTGTATGGGACGACCGGCAACCAGCCGTCCTATTCGCGCGTCGTGCGGCTGGACCAGGTCGCCAAGGCGGCCGGGTATGCTACGGTCGAACGGGTCTGGGAACGGGAAGACATCATCTATGAATTCAAAGACATGCTCGCCAACGACGGCCCGCATTTCCTGCTGATCAAAGTCAATGAGCAGATAGAAGACGCGGACCGGGTTGCGCTGGACCTGGCGGATCTCACCAAACGGTTTCGCGCGGCCGTGGAGCAAACCTAAACCAATAAAACCCTCTCCCCCTGGGAGAGGGCAGGGTGAGGGAAAGAAGGGTGAGGGAACAAAGGATGGTGACACGCTTATGATACTACTCAACCCGGGTCCGGTAAACGTATCGGACCGCGTCAGAAACGCCTTGCTGGGACCGGACATTTGTCATCGGGAATCCGAATGCGCGGAATTGATCGGCACTATTCGGCGCAAGTTGCTGGAAGCCTTTGTCCCGGGCGCGGAATCGGATTATACCGCGATTCTGTTGACCGGTTCGGGTACCGCCGCGGTCGAGGCTTCCATCATGTCCTGTCTGCCGCCGGGCAAGCGGCTGATTCACGTCAATAACGGGGTCTACGGGGAGCGGATTTCCTCCATCATCGCGACGCAACGCCTCGGGATCACCGAAATCAAGTACAAGTGGGATACCGTGCCGGACCCGGAAGCGATTCTGAGAGCCCTGAAGCAACAGCCGTCGGCTCATGGGGTGGTCATGGTGCATCATGAAACCACGCTGGGGCTCCTCAACCCGGTTCACGAAATTGCAGATCACGTGGATAGCCGCGGGGGCGTCTTTATCGTGGATGCCGTCAGCGGGTTGGGCGGGGAGTCTCTGGATATTGCCGGTCGTCACATGTACATGGTCGCCGGGGCCGCGGGTAAATGTATCCAGGGCTTTCCGGGGGTCTCGTTTGTCCTGGTCCGCAAGGGCTTCATGGAAAACGTGCTGAAGTACCCCAAACGCACGTGGTATTTGAACCTGGCCAATTATTACACGGCGCAGGAAAACGGCACGGTCCCCTTTACGCCGGCCGTCCAGGTGTATGCCGCGTTCAACGAAGCCTTGTCGGAACTCCTGGAAGAAGGAGTAGCCAATCGCATTCAACGATACGCGCGGATGGCCGCCCTGATCCGGGAACGCATGGCGGCCCTCGGGGTACGAGCCGTGCTGCCCCCCGAGCATCAGTCGAATTCGTTGACGTCCTTTCATTTGCCGGAGGGACTGATCCTTCGACATGGCTCAGGACGGGCCTATGACGTGCTGCATGACGGCCTGAAGGAGCGCGGCTTCGTGATCTACGCCGGCCAGGGACACCTGGAATCGGAGATCTTCCGCGTCGCCAACATGGGGGCCTTGCAGGACACCGACGTTGAAGGGTTCCTGGGTGCGTTTGAAGAGGTGTTGACGCACGCGAACCGGGGGACATGAAAGCGGTCATCCTGGCGGCCGGCCGCGGGCGGCGGCTGCAAGACCTCACCGGACATCGGCCCAAGTGTTTGATCGACGTCGGGGGCAAGTCGCTCCTGTACCGCTATTTCGATGCCTTGGCGCATTTGGGCGTGACTCGCATCTGTATGGTGGTCGGGTACAAACAGGAATACATTCGCGAGGCGGTGGCGTCCTATCCCTCCCGCGTGGAGGTGACGTTCCTCGTCAATCCCGACTTTGAACGCGGCAGCATCGGCTCGTTGTGGGCGGCCCGAGGAGCCATGGATGACGACGTGGTGATCATGGATGCCGACGTGCTGTTCCATCCCGCCGTGCTCGAGCGCTTGCTGACCTCGTCGCATGCGAACGCCCTGTTGATGGATGAAACCGTACAACAACACACGGAAGAATGTATGGTCGCGGTGCGGCAGGGACGGGTGACGGCTTTGTCCAAACAGGTGCCGGACGAGTACGACCTGGTTGGCGAGGGCGTCGGATTTTTGCGCGTGGGACAAACTGCCGTGCCGCAATTGTTGCGCTCGGTGGAAACGTGTGTGGCACAGGGCCTGCCGGACATGGAATACGAAGACGCGCTGACGGACTTTTTCCGCGAAGTTCCGGTCGGGGTCGAAAAAATCGGCGGCCTGCCGTGGATCGAAATCGACTTTCCCGAGGACCTGGAACGCGCGGAACGGGACGTCCTGCCGCGGTTGGAAAACTCCCTCTCCCCTGGCGGGAGAGGGCCGGGGTGAGGGGGATTTTTTCTGTCATCCTCGATCCTCGATTACAAACGTCAAGGACAGGCTCTGATCGGGGATCCGGTGTCTTTGCTTTTTCCGTTGTTTGCAAAGACTTGGGACGACACGCAGGTCGTCCCCTACAGGCTCGTGGTGCCTGCGCGTAGGGGCGGGCCTGTGTGCCCGCCCTGCTTTTCTTGTTCCTCGTAAAGAGAACGACACTGGATTCCCGATTACTAGCGTCGGGCATGACGGATGACAAGAGGTCGCCGGGATTTCACAGCCATGGATCAAACGCTCCACAAATCCGAAACCGGCATCATCGACACGGCCATCGTCCTGGCCTCGTCAGGCGTGTTTGATTTGGGGGGAAGTGCCGATACCCCCGCTGCCGGTGCGTTGACCCGCGTTGGCGGGATGACGCTCTTTCAACGAACCGTTTTCACGCTGCAACACGCCGGGATTTCACAGATCCTGACCTTGGTGGGGCAGGAAGAACAACCGCTTCGTTCACTGATAGACGGCGATGTCCGTCTGCATGCCGTGATTCGCTGGCTGCCGACTCGGGAGTTTCCGCCGTCGGATCCGCAGACGTGGCAAACCCTGGCGAACGAGGTGAAGGGATCGTGTCTCATCCTCGGTTGCCGCATGGTGTTTGCGCCGTCATTGATCCAATCGCTGAGGGAAGAAGGGAAAGAAGGCCGGGCCGTCGTGGCGGCCGGCCGGCCGGGTGAATCCGGCTGGACCGGGAATCCCGGTGTGGTCATGCGGGCCGATCCGCATACGGGCGGCCACGTCCCTCGAGTCGTGTTTTGGGACCGGCAAAGCGACAGGCCCGAGGAGTTCGACGAAGGTCAGGGGCTGGCCCGGGTCGCCGACCTGGTCGTCCTGCCGGCTCGCCTGTTGGGGATATCCGGTTCCTGGAACACTCCGGAAACGAGCCCGGTCAGGTTGGCGCTGGAGCAGGCGGCTGCGGAGGGCGTCGTCCGGACCCTGTCTGCGTCGTCCCATGGCTATCAGGACACCCGGGGGGCGGATGGACTTCAAAAGGCGGAACACACCTTGTTCCAATCGTTGCAAAGAGTGGAAGGCGCCATGGATGGAGTCGTTGATCGCTACGTGAACCGGAAAGTCTCCAGGCCGTTGAGCCGGCTGTTCATGCAACTCAGATGTTCGCCCAACGTCATTACCCTGTTGTCGATGATCATCGGCCTCGGCGGGGCGGCGTGTTTTGCGACCGGCTCGTATTGGGCGGGGATCGCGGGGGCGCTCCTGTTTCAACTCGCGGTGATTCTCGATTGTTGCGACGGAGAGGTGGCGCGGCTCACTTTCGCGGAATCCCGGTTGGGACAGGCCTTGGATCTTGTCTCGGACAATATCGTTCACGTGGCCGTGTTTGCGGGGATTGCCTGGGGGGCGTACCGGGAAAATCTCGCGTCTTCCGGCTACCTGCCGTTGCTCTTGGGAGGCATTGCCGTTCTCTCCACCGGGGTGTCTTTGTGGGGGGTAAACCGCGTCAAGTCCCTGAAAGGCAACCCGGTGCGTTGGCGACGCATGCGTCAAGCCGACCGAACCCGTTTCGATTTTATCCTGGGCCGCGTGGCCAATCGGGATTTTTCCATCGTCGTGCTGGCGTGCGCCTGTTTGGGCGTGCTGCCCTGGTTCTTGTGGCTCGTGGCCGCCGGGACCAGTGCGTTTGCGGTCATGATGGTATGGAGCCTGTTTCGGGCATTCGCCTTTCAGCGCGCCTGACCGGTTGGCAGGAAAGACGTGCCAGTGTTTTCCGTCATCCCCGACTATCTCGCCTGTCATTCCTGTATGTGTTCACTAATTCGTAGACAATTTTTGCCCGTTTCTTCTGTGCTCTCATTCCCCTCCTTTGTAAGGAGGGGCGAGGGGAGGTAGAGCTTGGGCCAGAGCGAATAAGCCGCGCGTTGTATTCGCTGTCGCTGCTCTTTGGTATGTGACTCTACCCCACCTATCCTCCCCTTACAAAGGGGAGGGAAATAACATAATCTCCCCCACTCAGACTAACCCTTCTGTCAACGAATGACTGAACATCTACAATTCCCGACCCCGATCGGGGATCCAGTGTCTTTATTTTTTCTTTGTCTCCTTCTGTCATCCCCGACGTTTGTAATCGGGAATCCAGTGTCTTTATTCTTTTCCGTGTCCAACTGCAAAGACGCTGGTTTCCCGCGTGTACGGGAATGACAGAAAAGGAAAGCGAGTGCATCCCATGATTCGATGGTTGCTTCTTGCAGCGGGTGCTGTCGTCCTGGGCGGGCTGCTTTGGCATATCGGCCCGTTCCGGATCTGGGAGACGGTCGAACGTGTCGGCCCCGTCGCGTTCTGCATGATTCTCGCGCCGTTCCTGGTGGTGTATTTGCTCGATACGTATGGATGGTCCCTGACCTTGGGGCCGTGGGCGAAGCGGGTGGGGTTTGTCCGGTTGTTCATGGTGCGGACGGCGGGTGAAACCATTAACGCGACGACCCCGACGGCCATGCTGGGCGGCGAGCCCATGAAGGCGTACCTGCTGACGCGCTATGAAGTCCCCATGGTCGAAGGGGTGGCCTCCGTGGTGACGGCCAAGACGATCATGACCCTTGCCCAGATCCTCTATATGGTGTTGGGGGTGAGTGCGACGCTCCGGCTCGTCGGCGGAACCGGGTACGACGTCCTGGCGGCGTTCGTCGGTGTGGGCCTGCTGGGGTTCGGCGTCTTCCTGTTTCTCGTGGTTCAACGCTACGGGATCGGGAAAGGGGTGTTGACGGCGGCCGACGCGTGCCGGATCAGGTCGCAACGCCTGGAGGCGTATCGACCGCGGTTGTTGGAGTTGGACCGGACGATCCGCACCTTTTACGGACAGCGCCGCCGCGCGTTTGTTGCGTCGATGGGGGTCCACTTGACCGCGTGGTTGACGGAGTTGGTTGAAGTGTATGCGATTCTCTACGTCCTGGGAGCGGATGTCGGTTGGCTATCGTCTTTGTCGATCGCGGCGATGACGGCGCTGATCAAGGGAAGCGCGTCCTTCGTCCCCGGCGGGATTGGAGTGCAGGAAGGCGGGTACTTGGTCTTCCTGATGGCCTTGGGGTACGGAGAGGTGACGGGCATCACCTTTGCCGTGATCCGTCGGATTCGTGAAATCCTCTGGATTCTGATCGGCCTTCTCTGTCTGGCCGCGCTACGGGACAAAGCTGCGGTTGGTGGTCGGCAGAGTTGAACCCCCCTGGCCCCCCTTGTCAGGGGGGAAAGAGAATTCTGTCTTGTCCCCCTGATAAGGGGGATCGAGGGGGTTGGGGATTGAGCCTGCCCTGAGCCTGTCGAAGGGGGGGTTGTCTGGCAAAGGCGGGGAAGGAAAAGCAGAAATTGTCAATGCCTGTCCTGAGCGCAGTCGAAGGGAATTACTGAACACATACAGGAATGACAGATCCGTTGCGCCGCGTCAGCTATCCCGGTTGACCATGTAATCGGCCACGACGAGAAGCGCGCGCTTGGCCGTGGAATCGTCGAAGGTCGTGAGATTCAAGAGTGCGGCGTCGATATATTCCCGGGAACGGGACCGTGTCGCGTCCCCCTCCGCCTGTCCCTGCCTTTGCGTAGGGGCAGCGTCCGCCCGTGGGGGGGAAACAGCCCAATCGTGCCCTCCACCCTCAGTTCATTTCGGTTTATGCACGAAATATGCACAAAAATGAGCAGATTCTTCTTATCTAATTCACAGAGTTTCCGCTATCATTATCTGAAATTGAAACAAGCATTCCATCTGTCATCCTGCCTGCCAAAAGCCGTGGGCGGGGCAGGCTTACCGGAGGCAGTCAATTGTCTCTCGTGGGGGTTGGCCGGCAAGCTGCTGGTGTCGTCAAGTGAACCAGAGACTCACCGGGACCCCGGCAAGACGAAAGAGAGGGACAGGGCGTGAATCCGGCAAGACGTACGCGCGTGGCGGTATCCGCACGCAAGACTCACTCACAGGCAGCCGGGGAGGTGCCGTATGGGATTATCTCTGGCACGCATTGTGAAGAGAGAGAGAGAGAGAGAGAGAGAGAGAGAGAGAGAGAGAGAGAGAGAGAGAGAGAGAGAGAGAGAGAGAGAGAGAGAGAACTCTCACCATAGCGGGCCCTTCCCGCGCTGGCTGAGCCCCCCGTTCCAGCCTGACCCGCGTTCCGGGCGTCGCCGCGCCCGCTTCTTCCGTCTCCTTCCCGCGCTCGCGCTGCTGCTCGGCGCGCTCTCCCCGTTCGCCGCCGCGCCGGCCGCCGCCGACGTGCTGGTGAGCAATATCGGAGAGAGTCACTCCTCAACGGGTACTTTGCATGACCTCTATCATGCCCAGCAGTTCACCACGGGGAGCAATGCCCTGGGGTACACCCTGACCAGCATCGAGTTTGATTTTTCTCAGGTAGTATTAGACCCGAGTAGACTTCGCGTAGAGCTGTGGTCCGTCGCAGGCAACGGTACGCCGGGTTCACGCAGCGTGAGCTTGAATATCCCCTCGAGAGTCCCACAGGGAAACGTAGCGTTTACAGCGCCGGATGGCACCACGCTCGAGGCGAACAAGTCGTATTTCGTCGTAATCTATACGACACTTGGCGAATACGGAGTGATCGGCAACACCAACTCCAACAACGAGCAGAAAGCAGCCGGGTGGAGCATTGCCGATAACAGCTACTACCGTACCATTAGTCCGCTGGGAGCCTGGACATCGTTTGCTCAATCCAAGAGGATCCGCGTCAACGGCACGAACGTGTCCACGAAGACCTACGCGATCTCGTCGTCGGCCACCGCCATCGAGAGCCTGGGCGCGGCGTTGACCGTAACGCTGGGCGAAAACGCCCCGGCCGGCGGGCTGACGCTCGACGTCACCTACGATTACAGTGCCGGCAGCGCAGTTCGGGGCGACCTCGGCACCTCGCTGTTCAACAAGTTCGTCGTGTCGCCGGGCAGCAAGACGAGGACGCTGACGGTGCCGTTCAAATCCGACGATCTGGTCGAGGGCGACGAGACGTTCAAGGTGAAGCTCTCGACGTCCGTGTCGGGCTGGAAGGAGGCCTCGACCGGCGCGGCCACCGCCACCGTGACGATCACGGACGACGACGACTCAGCGAAGATCGCGTTCGGCACGAACGCGCAGGCGACGACAAAGCACACCGTCTCGGTGGCCGAGAACGTCTCGGGCGGGACGCTGAGTGTCCCGGTGACGGTCAGCCACCTGCCGGGCGCCTCCACCACGTTCGAAATCGAGGTGCTCGGCGCGAGCACGGCGACGGCGAACGCCGACTACCGCATCGCGACGAAGTCGGTGACGTTCGGGCCGACGAGCAACAAGACGCAGAACCTCACGGTGGCCCTCATCGACGACGCGCTGGGCGAGAACGCCGAGACGATCGAGCTGCGCATCAAGGCGGCGGACAATCCGGTCAACGACCTGGGCGACCACTACGCGCGCCACGCCAACAGCTCGAAGGCGACTATCACGATCAACAGCGAGGACGCGCCGCACGCGCCCGCGAACCTGAGGGTGACCCCGGGCAAGGAGAAGCTGGACCTGAGCTGGGGCGCGCTCACCGGCGTCACGCTGACGGGATACGACGTGCACTACACCTCCGCACCAACATCGGGCGACGGCGCCGTCACCAACGACGCGGCAGCGCAGACCGGGGCCAACCCCTCGCCCGCGGACGGCTGGGTGGCCGTGAGCCGCGCCCAGGACGCCCCACTGGCGGCTTCCCAGTCCATCACCAATCTGGAGGCCGGCACGATGTACCGGCTGCGGGTGCGCGCCGTGAGTCGTCTCGGCGACGGCGTGTGGGTTCGGGGAACGGGCAGGACGTTCTCCAACGACGCGAGGCTCAGGAGTTGGTCAGTGCGTGGCAGCCCGGATGCTGGGAATTACGGTCCGGTGAACGTCGGCAACTTCGATCCGGACACCGAGGACTACACGGTGACGGTGGGCCACGCGACCCGCTATCTGCATATACGTCCGGTGGTGTACGAGTCCAACGCCAAGATGCAGGGGGCCTGGCAGGGGCTGACGCTCGAGCGCATAACGACCGGCGGCAGGACCCCCGAAATCAGGCTCCCCGTGGGCAACAGCGTCGTCAGAGTGCAGGTCACCGCCCAGGACGGGAGCACCACCAAGACCTACACGTTGACGGTGACGCGGGAGGCCATCGCGCCGGCGTTCAGCCCGGCCAACAACGCCACGGTGACGAACGCGGACACCGACATCACGCTGAGGTTCGCCGAGGCGATCCGAAAGGACAGCGTGGGGACGGCCCTCACCAACAGCGACCTTTCATCGATCCTGACGCTGCGCCGGACGAACGCCAGCGGCACGCTGATCGGGTACACAGCCACCATCAACAGCGCGAAGACGCAGATCACGATCAATCCGACGGCGAGCCTGCCGAATGGTGCGATCTACGTGGCGATCAGCAATGCCTACTACGACAAGGACAACAGCCAGGGCGCGCAGGCCAGCGCCACCTTCAGGGTGGACACGATGGGTCCGTCGCCGACCTTCGCTCCGGCCAACGGCGAGACGGAGACGGACAACACGACCAACATCACGCTGACGTTCGACGAGGCGATCCGGAAGAGCAGCGCGGGGGCGGCCCTCACCAACAGCGACCTGTCGTCGATCCTGACGCTCAAGACCACCAACGCCAGCGGCACGCCGATCAACTATGCGGCCACCATCAACAGTGCCAAGACGATCATCACGATCAACCCGAGTGCGAATCTGGCCGACGGCGCCGTGTACGTGGCGATCAGCGATGCGTACTACGACGGGCAGGGCAACCAGGGCAATGCGGGCAGCGCGACGTTCACGGTGGACACGACGGGTCCGGAGCCGACGTTCGCTCCGGCCAACGGCGAGACGGAGACGGACAACACGACGAACATCACGCTGACGTTCAACGAGGCGATCAAGGCGGCCAGCACCGGCACCGACTTCACCGACACCACCATCGACGACATCCTGACGTTGAATACGACCAATGCCAGCGGCACGAACATCGGCTTCGACGCCACCATCAACACGGCGAAGACGAAGATCACGATCAATCCGAGTGCGAATCTGGAGGACGGCGTCGTGTACGTGGCGATCTCGAACGCCTACTACGACGCAGTGGGCAACCAGGGTTCGCAGGCGAGTGCGACGTTCACGGTGGACACGACGACCCCGCCCACGACGCTGACCCTGAGCACGAACGCGGCGGGCAACAGCGCGGCGGAGGACGCCGGCACGGTGACGGTGACTGCGACGCTGGACCAGCCTGCGGACACGGGCGGGGTGTCGGTGACGCTGGCCGCGGACGGTGCCTCCACGGCGACGGCGACCGACGACTACACGCTGCCGGTGGCGTTCACGATCGGAGAGGGCGAGCGTTCCGCCACGGGCGACGTGACCATCGTGAACGACGACGTGGACGAGGACAGCGAGACGATCGTGCTGACCACCACCGTGTCCGGCCTCACGGTGACGGACGTGACGCTGACCGTCACCGACAATGACACGGCCGGGGTGTCGCCGAGCGTGTCCACGCTGGGCGTGGCGATGGGCGCGACGGCCGACTACACGGTGGTGCTGGATTCCAAACCCACCGCGGACGTGACGGTCACGCCCACCAGCGGCACCACGGCCAACGCCACGGTGAGCGCCGCGGTGACGTTCACCCCCTCGGAGTGGAACACTCCGAAGACGATCACCGTGACCGGGGTGAAGGACGGGGAATCGACGATTACCCACGCGGTGACCAGCACGGATCCCAAGTACCCGAGTTCCATGAGCGTCGACTCCGTGGTGGTCACGGTGGCGCCGCAACTCACCGGCAAGACGTATTCGATTACCCGGGCGGTCACGGCGAACGAGGGCGGCAACGCGCAACTGACCGTGTCCCTGGGCGAGGCGGCGCCGACGGCGGGCATCGCCTTCGACGTGACCTACGACTACTCCGGGAGCGATGCGACGAGCGCCGACACCGGCTCGACGCCCACCACGGTGACGGTGATGAACGGCAACCGGGAAGCGACGCTGTCGGTGCCCATCGCATCCGACGCGCTGGTGGACGCGAACGAGACGTTCACCGTGACCATCGCGCCCGCGAGCGGCGTCAACGGCTGGACGGTGGGCACGGCGACGGCCACGGTGACGATCACTGACACGACGCCCACGGTGTCGTTCACGCAATCGACCGCAAGCATAAGCGAATCCAATACGTCTGGACTGCAATTGCTCGTGGAACGGACCGGGAGCCTTTCTGCGAGAGTTGCCATATCTGTGACCTTTAGCGATGACACGACATCGTCAAAGGACTTCGTTTCGCAGGATCTCACCGCAATCATAGATGCGGGCGAGGCCAGCTCTGCCACCGCCGCCCTGGTGCGCCGTGTCCGCATCTCCAACGACGCACTGGTGGAAGAGGACGAGACCTTCACGGTGATGCTGACGCCCCCGGCGGGCTGGGCCGCGCATCCGCATGCGAGCCAGACGGTCACCATCGAGGACGATGACCGAGCCTCGGCGAAGATCGCCTTCGGCAGCGACGCTTCAGGCGAGAACGCCTACACCGCCACGGTGCTTGAGAACGTCAGCGGCGGTTCGCTCGACGTGCCGGTGACGGTGAGCCACCTGCCGGGCGCCTCCACGACGTTCGACGTGGAAGTGGTCACCGGCGGCACCGCGGTGGAGGGCACCGACTACAGCATCGCCACCAAGTCGGTGCAGTTCGGACCGTCGGACACGGGCAAGAGCAAGAACCTCGCGATCACGATCACCGATGACGCCGACATCGAGGGCGACGAGACCATCCGGCTGCGGATCGCCGCGGCGGACGACCCGGACGACGACCTGGGCGACCACTACGCGCGCCATGCCAGCAGCTCGACCGCGACGGTCACGATTGACAGCGAAGACATGCTGCTCCCGACGTTCGATCCGGCCAACGGCGAGACGGAAACGAACAACACGACCAACATCACGCTGACGTTCGCCGAGGCGATCAAGAAGGACGACTCGGGGACGGATTTCGCCAACAACGACCTGTCGTCGATCCTGACGCTGCGCGAGACGAACAGCCGCGGCGCGACGATCAACTATGCGGCGAGCATCAACATTGCGAAGACGGTCATCACGATCAACCCGAGTGCGAACCTGGCCGACGGCAAAGTCTACGTAGCGATCAGCAATGCGTATTACGACGGGGACGGCAACCAGGGTTCGCAGGCGAGTGCGACGTTCACGGTGGACACCCGCGTGGCGGCGCCGACGTTCGATCCGGCCGACGACGATACGGAGACGGACAACACGACGAACATTACGCTGACGTTCGATGAGGCGATCAAGGCGGCCAGCACCGGCACCGACTTCACCAACGCCACCATCGACAACATCCTGACGCTGAAGACGACCAATGCCAGCGGCTCGAACATCGGCTTCGACGCGACCATCAACAGTGCGAAGACGGAGATCACGATCAATCCCACGTCGAACCTGGCCGACGGCGACGTCTACGTGGCGATCAGCAACGCGTACTACGATGCCGTGGGCAACCGGGGTTCGCAGGCGAGCGCGACGTTCACGGTGAACACGGCGACGCCGACGGTCGAGATCGGCGGCGTGCCGGCAACGATCAATTCGACGAGCGTCTTTACGGCGACGTTCACATTCTCGAAGGACGTGACGGGGTTCGAGACGGGCGACGTGACGGTGACCGGCGCCTCGAAAGGGTCGTTTTCCGGCAGCGGCAAGAGTTACTCGCTGGCGCTGACGCCGGCGGGGGACGTGGACGTGGTGGTGACGGTGGCGCGGAACGCGGCGACGGACGGCGCCATCCAGGGACCGGCGCAGGCGGTCACGGCAACGGCGGTGTGGGATACCGCGGGGCCGGCGCAGCCGACGTTCGATCCGCAGAACGGCGCGGCGGTGTCCGCCGCAGGCGGGAACATCACGTTGCGGTTCGGTGAGGCGATCAAGGCGGACGGTTCGAACACCGACTTCACCGACAGCACCATCGACAACATCGTCGTCCTGAAGGAGACGGACGACAACGGCAGCGCGATCGGGTTCGACGCGACGATCGACAGCGCGAAGCGGGTTGTCACGATCGATCCGACGTCGGATCTCTCTGACGGGGACGTGTATGTGGCGGTGACGAACGGCTACTACGACGCGACCGGCAATCAAGGCACGGCGGCCAACGCCACCTTCACGGTGGACACGACGGGACCGGTGCCGACGTTCGATCCGGCCGACGACGAGACGGAGACGGACAACACGATGGACATCACACTGACGTTCGATGAGGCGATCCGTAAGAGCAGCGCGGGAGTGGCGCTCACCAACAGCGACCTGTCGTCGATCCTGACGCTCAAGATGACCGACTCCAGCGGCGCGAACATCCCCTACAGCGCCACCATCAACGATGCGAAGACGCAGATCACGATCGACCCGACGTCGAACCTGGCCGACGGCGACGTGTATGTGGCGATCTCGAACGCCTACTACGACGGGCTGGGCAACCAGGGAATGCAGGCCAGTGCGACGTTCACGGTGGACACGGCGGCGCCGACGGTCGAGATCAGCGGCGTGCCGTCAAAGATCAATTCGCGGAACGCGTTTACGGCGACGTTCACGTTTTCGGAGGACGTGACGGGGTTCGAGGCGGGCGACGTGACGGTGACCGGCGGGTCGAAGGGCACATTTTCGGGCAGCGGCAAGAGTTACATGCTGCCGGTGACGCCGGCGGGGGACGTAAACGTGGTGGTAACGGTGGCGCAGAACGCGGCGACGGACGGCGCCAACCAGGGACCGGCGCAGGCGGTCACGGCGACGGTGGTGTGGGACGCCACGGGGCCGGCGCAGCCGACGTTCGAGCCGCAGAACGGCGCGACGTTGGCGGATGCGGGCGGGAACATCACGTTGCGGTTCGGTGAGGCGATCAAGGCGGACGGTTCGAACACGGACTTCACCGACACCACCATCGACAACATCGTCGTTCTGAAGGAGACGGACGACAACGGCAACGCGATCGGGTTTGACGCGACGATCGACAGCGCGAAGCGGGTTGTCACGATCAATCCGACGTCGAATCTCTCTGACGGCGATGTGTACGTGGCGGTGACGAACGGCTACTACGACGCGACCGGCAATCAAGGCACGGCGGCGAGTGCGACGTTCACGGTGGACACCAGCGTGGCGACGCCGACGTTCAGTCCGGCCGGCGGCACCACGACCAAGGACAACACGACGAACATCACGCTGACGTTCGGGGAAGCGATCAAGGCGGCCAGCACCGGCACCGACTTCACCGACACCACCATCGACAACATCCTGACGCTGAAGACGACCAATGCCAGCGGCTCGAACATCGGCTTCGACGCCACCATCAACAGTGCGAAGAAGATCATCACGATCAATCCCACGTCGAACCTCGACGACGGCGCCGTGTATGTGGCGATCTCGAACGCCTACTACGATGGGCAGGGCAACCAGGGATTGCAGGCGAGCGCCACGTTCACGGTGGCCGCGCCGAGCACGCCGGCGCAGTCCACGGACGCGAACCTGAGCGGTCTGACGGTGAGCATGTCCACGAGTTCCGGAGGCGCGTTCAACGCGCTGGACATCGGAGTCTTCTCGGCCTCGACGAGGAGGTACGCGGCGACGGTCGCGAACGACCAGACGCATGTGAAGCTGACGCCGACGGTGGCGGACACCGGCAAGGCGACGGTGGCGGTGCGCAGCGGGTCCTCGGGCAGTTTCACGGCGGTGCCGAGCGGCCGGGCGAGCGCGGAGATCGCGCTGCGCGTCGGCGCCAACGCCCTCACGGTGCGGGTGACGGCCGAGGACGGGACGACGACCAGGGACTACACGGTCACCGTCACGCGGCAGGAGGTCCTCCCCACGGTGACGCTCTCGGCCGCCCCGAACCCGGTGGCGGAGGGGGAGAGCGTGACGCTGACGGCGACGCTCTCCGCGGCGCTGTCGCGCGCCGTGACGATCCCGCTGACGGTGACGCGCGGCAGCGCCGAGGCGGAGGATCTGGGCACGCTCGCGAGCATCCGCATCCCCGCCGGGCGCACGAGCGGCACGGGCCGCATCGCGACCCGCCAGGACGATGACATCGAGGACGAGACGTTCACGGTGGCGCTCGATGCGGCGAACCTGCCGTCCGCGGTGGCGGCGGGTACTCCCGCCTCGGTGGCCGTGACCATCGACGACGACGACACTCCGACGGTGGAGCTCTCGGTCGCCCCGCGCAACGCCGTGCAGGCGGGCGAGAGCGTGACGCTGACCGCGACGCTCTCCGCGGCGCTGACAAGCGCGGTGACCATTCCGCTGACGCTCGTCCCGGACGAGGGGACGACAAGCGCCGACTACGGGACGCTGGCGGGCATCCGGATCGCCGCGGGCGAGACCATCGGCACGGGCACGCTCGCCACGGTGTCGGACAGCGACACGGAGTACGAGAGCTTCAGGGTGGCGGTCGACGCGGCGAACCTGCCGGCGGAGGTGGGCCGGGGCCCGCGCTCGTGGGTGCGGGTGACGATCAGGCCCCGCATCGTCCCGGTCGTGTGGCTGTCGGCGCCGGAGACGGTGGACGAGGGCGAGGCCGTGACCGTGACGGCGCATCTCACCGAGGCCGTGTCGGCGGCGGTGGAGATCCCGGTGACGGCGAGGCTGAGCGACGGCCCGCCCAAGCCTTACGGGATCCCGATCGCCGCGGGCGCGACGAGCGGCACGCTCGACATCGCGACGCCCTACGACGACGACAGTGCGTACGAGACGCTGATCGTGGAGACCGACACGAGGAGGCTGATCGCGGTCGAGCCGTACATCCAGACCGAGGTCTTTTCGCGCGACCGTCCGACGGACGCGGTGATCAGCGTGAGGGACATCCCGACGCTGACGTCCGGGCGCGCCACGGCGCGCGAGGGGCGCGACGCGGCGGCGGCGTTCACGGTGCGCCTGAGCTACGTGGCCATCGGCGCGGTGACCGTGGCCTACACGACGGCCGACGCGGCCGGCGCGTGGCAGGGAGCGTTGCCGGCGACCGCCGGCGCGGACTACGCCGCGACCGCCGGGACGCTGACGTTCGCGGTGGGCGAGACGCAGAAGACGGTGTCGGTGCCCGTCCTCGACGACGCGATCGACGAGGGGGCGGAGCACTTCCTGCTCCGGCTCTCGAACCCGCAGAACGCCTACGTGAGGGAGGGGAGCGAGGAGACGCACGGTCTGATCACGAACGACGACCCGCTGCAGCGGGCGTGGCTGGCGCGCTTCGGCCGGACGGTGGCGACCCACGTGACGGACGCGGTGGGCGACCGGCTGCGGGGGACGCCGGGGCAGGCCACGCACGTGACCATCGGGGGCTACCGGCTGCCGGTGGGGCGGCGCTCCGGGAGCGAGGGCGCGCCGTCAGTGGAGACCCCGTCGGGGCCCGAGCCGCGGGGCCCGGGCGTCGAGCCCGGTGGGTCGGCGCCGACCGAGGACGCCACGGTCACGGCGGTGCTGACCGAAGTGGCCCGGGTGCTGGGGATGGGCCCGGGGACGGGCCCCGTCCCGGGGGCCGACCAACGGGACCCGCGGCTGAACCCCGGCCGGCCCCTGGAGATCGGCCAGACCCTGACGCTCCGCCGGGTGCTGTTGGGCAGTGCCTTCCGGCTCAACCTGGGCGCGACGGACGCGGACGCGGCGACGCCGCGCCTGACGGCCTGGGGCCGGGTCACGGGCACCACGTTTGACGGGCAAGCCGGCGACCTCTCCCTGAATGGGGACGTGTTCACCGGCACCGTGGGCGTGGACGGCACGTGGGACCGGCTGGTGCTGGGGCTGGCCGTGGCCCATAGCCGGGGGGACGGCGGGTTCACCCAGCCCAACCTGGCCGAGCGCGGCACGGGCGACCTGGAGCAGACCCTGACGAGCCTCCATCCCTACCTGCGGTATGCGGTGACCGACCGGCTGGATGTCTGGGGCTTGGTGGGCTACGGCTGGGGCGAATGGGACCTGGAAATGGCGAACGGCGTGACGGTGGAGACGGACACCACGCTCGTCATGGGAGCCTTTGGGGGCCGGGGGATTCTGTTGGCCCCGGCGGACACCGGGGGGTTCCAACTGGCCACGCGCACGGACGCCATGCTCACGCGGACCTCCTCCGACGCGGTGGCGAATTCGGTGGCCACGGACGCGGACGCGCACCGGCTGCGGGTGCTCCTGGAAGGCAGCCGGGGAGTGACGTGGGCCGATGGCCGGCACCTGACCCCGACGGTGGAACTGGGGGTGCGGCATGACTGGGGGGACGCGGAGACGGGCTTCGGCCTGGAAGTGGGGGGCCGGGTGTCCTACGCGGACCCGACCTTGGGCCTGACCATCGAGGGGACGGTGCGGGGCCTCGTGGCGCATGAAGCCGATGCTTACAAGGAATGGGGGGCGAGCGGGACCGTGCGGCTGGATCCGGGCGCGGCGGGCCGGGGCCTGTCGGTGAC
This sequence comes from Nitrospirales bacterium, assembly GCA_965204965.1. Taxonomy (GTDB): domain Bacteria; phylum Nitrospirota; class Nitrospiria; order Nitrospirales; family UBA8639; genus Bin75. Next base: position 755,302 of record OZ242026.1, read on the forward strand.
GCTGGCCCCGACCTGGGGCGCGGCGGCGAGCGGCGTGGACGGGTTGTGGGCCCGGCAGACCACCCAGGGCCTGGCGCCCGCCACCCAATCCGCGCCACGCGGTCGCCTGGCGGCGGACGTGGGCTACGGGTTCGCGGCCTTCGGCGCCGGCTTGATCACGCCCTATGCGGGTACGGTGCTTTCGGATGGCGCGGACCGGACGTACCGGGTGGGCACGCGGGTGCGGCTCCCGGGCCTGACCCTGAATCTGGAAGGCATCCGGCAGGCGCCAACCCGGCAGCCGGTGAACCAAGGCGTCCGACTCCAGGTCGAGTGGGGCTTCTAAGCGGCGACGCCATACCGGGCTGCGCCCCGTCCCGGCGCGTTCCCTTCCTCCTGAGGGCGCGCGCGAGGAGGGCGGCGCCCGATAGGCCCTGACGCGACGCGCCACGAAAGGAGGCAAGCCGTCAGCTATCCCGGTTGACCATGTAATCGGCGACGACGATGAGCGCGCGCTTGGCCGTGGACTCGTCGAAGGTGGTGAGATTCAAGAGCGCGGCATCGATGTATTCCCGGGAACGCGCTCTGGTGTAACCCAGGGAGCCATGTTCGTGCATGGACGCGGTAAGCCGGAGCAGATCGCCCTCCTCTATGGCGTTGCGTTCAATCTTGGCGACCAAGTCCTGCCGGTCGTCCGCCGCCAGACGCGGTAACACGTGGATCAGGGGGAGGGTGACCATCCCTTGCATCAAGTCCTGCCCGAGAGTTTTCCCGAGGTTCCGTTCATCGGCCGTGTAATCGAGCCAGTCGTCGGCCAATTGGAAGGCAATGCCCACGTTCAAGCCGAAGCGATACAACTCTTCCGCTTGCAGGGACGCGACGCCGCCCATCAGGCCCCCCACCTTGCACGCGGCGGCCAACAAGGCGCCGGTCTTGTATTCGACGATCCGGAGATACTCCGCTTCGGACAACAGCGGTTGCCGGTTGGCGCACAGTTGAAGAATTTCTCCTTCCGCCAAACGCTTGCAGGCCAGGGCCATGGCGTCATTGACCTCATGGTTCTTGAACGCGGCGATGTGATGCATGGCGCGTGAGTAGAGGTAGTCTCCGGCCAGGATGCTGGCCCGGTTCCCCCACATGCGTCGAGCCGTGGGTCGTCCCCGGCGAAGTGCCGCTTCATCCAGCACGTCGTCATGGAGCAGGGTCGCCGTATGGATGAACTCGATGAGGCTGCCGAGAACCAGGTCGTCTTTGGGGGTATAGCCCGAAAGCCGGGAGCAGAGACTCAACAGGAGCGGGCGAATGCGTTTGCCGCCTCCGTCCAGAATGTGGGCGGCGATTTCATTGATGAGCGGAGCTTCGGAATTGAGGTTCCGGCGAATGTGCGATTCGATTTCTTCGATGTCCGGGCGATACTGCTCCCAGACTTCATCCATCGTCAGGGAACCATGAACGACTGGTTGCGCACCGCCCATTTCAGCGATCCTATGGGAGGGTCCGGTGATTGTCAAGATTGTAGGGGCTGTGTCCGTTCCTACCCGGACAACCACAGGGGGTTGTCCCTACGCTCTGAACCCCCTGACCCCCCTTGTCAGGGGGAGAGGAGCGCGGCCGTCCCGTTGATCAGGGGGTAAGAGGGGCTCTGTCGTCCCCCTGAGAAGGGGGATTGAGGGGGTTGGTCTCGTCTTCATCACGCTCCCTCCCTCATTGCCGCCGGATCCGTCTTGACACTTTTTTCCCGTATCCATTAGATTCAGGCTTGTCTCCGTTTCTCCTTTGAAGTCCTTTTTCTTGTCCTGAGCCGGGCGAATCGAGGCGGGGTTGAGGAAGCACGAGATCCCCGGCTCGTGAAGAGCCGTGCCCGTCCTGAGCCCTGAGCTTGTCGAAGGGTCGAAGGGTGCGGAGGAATGACCCTGATGAGCGATCAACGATCCCCATATGGAATGCCCCCCAAACAGGGGCTTTATGACCCGCGGTTCGAGAAGGACGGGTGCGGCATCGGTTTTGTCGTCAACATCAAAGGACGCCGGTCCCACAACATCATCGAACAATCCCTGGACGTCTTGAAGAATCTGTACCATCGCGGGGCACAGGGGTGCGATCCCTGTACCGGCGACGGCGCGGGCATTCTCCTGCAAATCTCCCACGAATTCTTCCGGCGGGCGTGTCAGGACGTCGGCCTGCAGTTGCCCGAGTCGGGCGGCTATGGGGTGGGCATGGTGTTTCTGCCTCAGGACGAACCGCTTCGCCGGCAATGTGAAGGCCTCTTTGAATCCATCGTTCACGAAGAAGGGCTGCGCTTCCTGGGATGGCGCGACGTGCCGGTGAAGCTGGAGCACGTCGGCATCCTGGCGCAACGGACCCTGCCCCACGTCCGGCAATTTTTCATCGCCCGCGACATCCTGAACGAAGCCCAGTTCGAGCGGAAGTTGTACGTCGTCCGGAAACGGATTGCCCGGGCGGTTCGCGAGTCCGCGTTGGTGGAACGCGGTCGCGTCTATATTTGCAGCCTCTCCGCCAACACCATCGTCTACAAGGGCATGTTGTTGCCGGAGCAACTCGGCGCGTTCTTCCCGGACCTGACTGATTCCAGCATGGTTTCGGCCCTGGGGCTCGTGCATTCCCGCTTCAGTACGAATACCTTCCCCACGTGGTCGTTGGCGCACCCGTACCGGTACGCCGTGCACAACGGCGAAATCAATACGTTGCGCGGGAACGTCAATTGGATGCGAGCGCGGCAAGGTCGCCTGGCGTCCGACCTGTTCGGCGACGATCTCGAAAAACTCTATCCCATCGTGTACGAGGAGCAGAGCGATTCGGCATGCCTGGATAACGCGGTGGAATTTCTCGTGATGGCCGGCCGGTCCCTGCCCCATGCCATGATGATGCTGATTCCCGAACCGTGGGTCGGCAACCCGCACATGGATTTGAACCGGCGGGGCTTCTATGAATATCACGCCGCGATGATGGAACCCTGGGACGGCCCCGCGGCCGTGGCGTTTACGGACGGTAAACTGATCGGCGCGACGTTGGACCGGAACGGGCTGCGGCCCTGCCGGTATCAGGTAACCACGGACGACTTGGTCGTCCTGGCGTCCGAGGCCGGGGTCCTGCCGGCCGACGCGAAGAATATTCGTGAAAAAGGGCGGCTGCAACCGGGCCGCATGTTCCTGGTGGATACGGTGCAAGGCCGCATCATCGACGACGAAGAAATCAAGGCGGAAATGGTCGGGCAACAGCCCTATCGCTCCTGGGTGACCCAGTACCGTGTGTCGTTGGATGAATTGCCGGAGCCGTTGAGCGTGCCGCAACCGGATCACCCGACCCTTCGCCAGCGGCAGCAGGTGTTCGGCTATACCATCGAGGAACTCAAGATGATCTTGTCGCCGATGGGCATCAACGGCGAAGAGCCCATTTCGTCCATGGGCACGGATACCCCCTTGGCGGTGCTGTCCAGCCGGCCGCAACTGTTGCCCAAATATTTCAAACAACTCTTTGCCCAGGTCACGAATCCCCCCATCGATCCCATCCGGGAACAGTTGGTCATGTCGCTGGTCACGAACATCGGGCCGAAACCCAACCTGACGGCCGAGACCCCGGATGCCTGTCGGAGGATCAAGGTCCAGCAGCCGATCGTCACGAACGCGCAGTTGCAGAAGATCCGGGAAATTGCAGATCCCCATTTCGTCAGCAAGACGTTGCCCCTGTTGTTCCGCGTGGCCGACGGACCCGACGCGTTGGGCACGGCCGTGGATCAACTCTGCGGGGAGGCGTCCAAGGCCATCAAAGAGGGCTTCAAGTTCTTGATCCTGAGCGATCGCGGGGTACACGAGGAATGGGCGGCGATTCCCAGCCTGTTGGGGATCTCCGCGGTCCACCATCACCTGGTGCGCGAGGCCACGCGCACGGAAGTCGGCCTGATCCTGGAGACGGGTGAACCGCGGGATACGCATCACTTTGCCTGTCTGATCGGATACGGCGCAGGCCTGGTGAATCCGTACCTCGTGTTTGAAACCTACAAGGACCTGGAGCGTGAAGGCTATCTCCCGGAAGGCATCGACGCGGAAACCGCGTCGGGTAAATTCATCAAGGCCATCAACAAGGGCCTGCTCAAGATCTTTTCCAAAATGGGTATTTCCACGGTGCAGTCCTATTGCGGCGCGCAGATTTTCGAAGCTATCGGGCTGAACGAGGAACTCGTGAAACGGTATTTCACGGGCACGCCCTCACGCATTCAGGGCATGGGTATGCGGGAGATTGCCGAAGAAGCCCTGCGGCGTCACCGGGTGGCGTATGAACCGGTTCCCGTTCGGCAGTTGGACTTCGGCAGCGAAATCCATTACCGCATCCAGGGCGAACACCACAATTGGAACCCGGAAACCATCTATTCGTTGCAGCACGCGACCCGCACCAACGACGCCGAGACCTACGAAACCTATGCCCAACTGGTGAACGACGAAACCCGGCGCCGGTCGAATCTGCGGGGGCTGTTCGACTTCAAGTGCCTGCCGGAGCCCTTGCCGTTGGAGGAAGTGGAGCCTGCGAGTGAAATCGTGAAACGGTTTACCACCGGCGCGATGTCGTATGGCGCCATCAGCAAGGAATCCCATGAGACGCTGGCCATCGCGATGAACCGGATCGGCGCCAAGAGCAACACGGGTGAGGGCGGGGAAGACGCGGAACGCTTTATCCCGTTGTCCAACGGCGATTCCAAGAATTCGTACATCAAGCAGGTGGCCTCCGGGCGGTTCGGGGTCACGGCCAATTACCTGGTCAACGCGAAGGAACTGCAAATCAAGATGGCGCAGGGGGCCAAACCCGGAGAAGGCGGCCAATTGCCCGGGCATAAGGTGGACGAAGTCATCGCGAACATGCGGTTTTCCACGCCAGGCGTGGGCCTCATTTCGCCGCCGCCGCACCATGACATTTATTCGATCGAAGACCTGGCACAGCTCATTTTCGATTTGAAAAACTCGAATCCCGACGCGGACGTGTCCGTGAAACTGGTTTCGGAAGTCGGCGTGGGCACGGTTGCCGCCGGGGTGTCCAAAGCGCATTCCGACAAGGTGTTGATCAGTGGTGATTCCGGCGGCACGGGGGCGTCGCCCCTGTCATCCATCAAATCCGCGGGGATCCCCTGGGAACTGGGCCTGGCGGAGACGCATCAAACCCTCGTGCTGAATGACCTGCGGGGACGCATCAAAGTCGAAACCGACGGGCAGATGAAAACCGGCCGCGACGTCGTGGTGGCCGCGCTGCTCGGGGCCGAGGAATTCGGCTTTTCCACCGCGCCGTTGATCGTCGAGGGCTGTATCATGATGCGGAAATGTCATCTCAACACCTGCCCGGTGGGCATCGCGACCCAGGACCCCGAACTCCGCAAACGGTTTGCCGGCCAACCGGACCACGTGGTGAATTTCTTCTTCTTCGTGGCGGAAGAGGTGCGACGGTTCATGGCGCAACTCGGGTTCCGCACGTTCCCGGAGATGATCGGCCGGACCGACAAATTGAAAGTGCAAAAAGCCATCGACCATTGGAAGGCGAGCGGGCTGGATCTCTCCGCCCTGCTGTGGCGGCCGGACGTCGGGTCCGAGGTGGCCAGGTACAACGTCCAGCCGCAGGACCACGGCTTGGACAAGGTCATGGACGTCAAATTGGTGCAACTGTGTGAGCCGGCCATCGAGCGGCGGGAAACGGTCACGCTCGATTTGCCGATCCGGAACACCGACCGGACGACCGGCACGATTCTGTCCAGTCGCATCGCACGAAAATACGGGGAAGAAGGATTGCCCGCGGATACCATTACCATCAATTTCAAGGGATCGGCCGGCCAATCCTTCGGCGCGTTCTTGAGCAAGGGCATCACGCTCAATCTCGAAGGCGAATCCAACGATTACCTGGGCAAAGGGCTCTCAGGCGGCAAGATCATCGTGACCCCGCCCCGGGGCGTCACGTTCGAACCCGAGCGCACGATCCTGATCGGCAATACGTCACTCTATGGGGCCACGCGCGGAGAGTGTTATTTCTACGGGACGGCCGGTGAGCGGTTTGCGGTGAGAAACAGCGGCGTCCGCACGGTGATCGAGGGCACCGGGGATCACGGGTGTGAGTATATGACGGGGGGCGTGGTCGTGGTGCTCGGCAGCACCGGTCGCAACTTCGCCGCGGGCATGTCGGGCGGGGAAGCCTACGTCTGGAACGAAGACGGGAAATTCGAATCCCGGTGCAATCTGGGGATGGTGGAATTGGAAAAGGTCGTGGAGCCCGAAGACGCGCAGACCCTGAAGACCATGATCGAAAATCACGTGCGCTATACGGGCAGTCGCAAGGCCCGGATGATTCTGGATTCCTGGCCGATAATGCTTCGCCATTTCGTCAAGGTCATGCCGCTGGATTACAAGCGGGTCCTGGCGGAACGCAAGGCGGCGCTGAAAAAAAGCACCCAGGAGGCGGTGGCGCATGGCTGATCCTCGCGGGTTCATGCACTATGCAAGGGAAACGCCGACGCGGCGCGCGGTCGAACTGCGGGTATTGGATTGGCAGGAAATGTATGAAGCGTTTCCCGAGGACAAGCTGCGTAACCAGGGCGGGCGGTGCATGGATTGCGGCGTGCCCTTTTGCCAAAGCAACACCGGATGTCCGGTCATCAACCTGATCCCGGAATGGAACGACATGGTGCATCGCGGCCGGTGGAAGGATGCCCTCAAGGCGCTCCATTCGACGAACAACTTTCCCGAATTCACCGGTCGGTTGTGTCCGGCGCCCTGCGAGTCGGCGTGCGTGCTGGGCATCAATGCCGATCCCGTCTCCATCCGCGTCATCGAATGGAACATCATCGATCGCGGGTTCGATGAAAACTGGATCGAGCCGGTCCTGCCTGTCGCCAAAACCGGTAAAACCGTCGCGGTCGTCGGGTCGGGCCCCGCGGGCCTGGCCGCGGCTCAACAGTTGGCCCGGGTCGGACACAGTGTCACCGTGTATGAAAAAGCGGACCGTATCGGCGGGCTGTTGCGCTACGGCATTCCGGACTTCAAGATGGAAAAATGGGTCATCGACCGGAGGCTGGACCAGATGGTCGCGGAAGGCGTGAAGTTCGAAACTAACGTGAACGTCGGCGTGGACGTTACGGCCGACGACCTCGCCGGCCGGTTCGATGCCGTCTGCCTGGCGCTGGGTGCCGAGCAACCGCGTGATTTGCCGGTGCTTGGTCGTGATCTGGATGGGGTCCACTTTGCCATGGACTATCTCACCCAGCAGAACAAGATGAACGCCGGCGACGGCCTGCCGGTCGAGCAGATTACCGCGAAGGATAAGCGGGTGGTGATTATCGGCGGCGGCGACACCGGCTCCGACTGTCTGGGCACGGCGCATCGCCAAGGCTGTCAGTCCGTGCATCAGTTCGAGTTGCTGCCGGAACCGCCTCCCCAGCGTGCGGACTCCACGCCGTGGCCTCTGTGGCCCATGCAGCTACGTTCTTCCCATGCTCATGAGGAAGGTTGCGACCGTCAATGGAGCGTCTCCACCACGAAGTTCTCGGGCGACAACGGCCGCGTCAGCGCGCTCCACGCTCATCGCGTCTCGTTCGAAGGCGGAAAATTCATCCCGGTTTCCGGCACGGAATTCGAGATGGGCGTCGATTTGGTGCTTCTGGCCATGGGCTTTACCGGACCCGTCAAGAACGGCCTGCTCGATAGCCTGGGCGTGGAATACGACGCGCGGGGGAACGTGGCGGTGGACGGGAATTTTATGAGCAGCAAGGAAGGGATCTTTGCCGCCGGGGATACGAAACGCGGCGCCTCGCTTATCGTCTGGGCTATTGCAGAAGGCCGGAAGGCCGCGACCGGGATCGATGCCTACCTCAAGGCCGGGAACAGCCTGTCGGCTGCCTCCCGCTCGCGTGCGTGATCGCCTGCTCCCGTCACTCCTGTATGTGTTCAGTAATTTGTTGCCAATTTCTCGGTCTTCTTTCCCCTCCTTTGTAAGGAGGGGTGAGGGGAGGTAGAGCCCCTGTTGGAATGAGCGGCCGCCTGTTGTCGGGGCTGTCCGTGTCCTCTGGCATGGAACTCTACCCCACCTGGCCTCCCCTTACAAAGGGGAGGAAAACAACACAACCGCCTTCACTCAAAATTATTCTGTCAACGAATTAGTGAACCTTTACAATTCTCCGGACAACGGACAAGCACTCCCTCTCGAAGCCCTTTTCCCGAGAAACGCGCGTCAGGACGCCTCGGTGTCATCTTCCGGTGGTGCGTGAATCTCCTTGGCCGGCGTCTCTTGTTCCGGATGATCGAGGATTTGCCGGATGGCTTGAATCAATCGACGTTCGATGACCGCGACTTCGTCTGCGCCCACCCCGATGATGGTACCTCCCGGGGTCATCTCTTCATACTGAGCTTTGACCTTGAGAGCCGTCTGGTTGTCGGGTTGGGCCTCCAATTCCATCAGGTACTGGTTCCGGTAACCGGGCAACTCGATCGAGGGCGAAGGTGAGGTTTTGCGTTCAGTAATGAACACCGATTTTTGATCGGTCTCCATTTTGGCCATCACCGTGTAGCCATTATTCGCCAAGGCCTGCAACGCGGCTTTGGTCACGTCCGGCAGGTTGTGGAACAGCGTCTGCGCCTTCACCGTCTGGTTGTTGACTTGCAGGGACTGCCGAAAACGATCCCGTAGCGTGCGCAGCCATTGAGCGTCATTTTTGAATTTTTGACCGTCCGCGTGCAATTTTTGATTTTCCTGGGTTAAGGCTGTGATCTGTTGGATGAGGTTCTTTTTTTCACCGGAGAGGCCCTGCTCGGTTTGTTGCGTGCGTTCGAGTTGTTTGCGGAGTTTCTTGGTCTCCGCTTGCAGCTTCCGGGTCTTGTTGGTGACGGCCGTGACTTGCTGAAGCAGATTTTGTTTTTCAGTGGAGAGGCCTTGCCCGGTTTGTTGCGCCATTTCGAGTCGTTTCCTGAATTCGTCCTCGTTGGCTCGAAGTTCCTGATTGAGCCGGTCGATCTGTTCCTGCAGGACACGGTTCCCTTCCTGAAGGGTCGTCATCATGCTTTCCTGTTTGACGATTCGTTCTTTGAGCTGGTCGTTTTCCTCAATCAGCGGCGTATTATCGGGCGGGCATCCGGTCAACAGGAAGAAGCCGATAAGGGAGAGCCGGATCAGATGGTGGCGTCGTATTGGAATGACTGGCTGCTCGAGCATCACAAAGGGGTCCTCGCAGGCGCTTTCTTCAAAGAGAACGTGTTACACTTCACTGCGAAACTCGACCTCGAGTTTTGAATTGTAGGTTTCTTCAAGAATGAATGCAAATCCAAGCTCAGGTCTATCAGGCTGCGGCATCATCAGATTCCGTCCTGGTTTCCACCCCACGGGGCGTTGGCCGGGCTAAAGAGAGGGCAGGCGGCTCGTGCAGCCTATTATTCAGAAAACGTTTGCGGTTCCTCCTCTGGGGTGTAATTGCTCCATTCTGGGCGACATGGAAACCCGCGAGGCGGTCATTGTCGATCCGGGCGGGAATCCCGAGCAACTGCTGGATGAAGTCCGGCGTCTTGGCCTGACGGTCGTGCGTATCCTCCATACCCACGCGCATTTCGATCATTTCCTGGCATCCGGGGATATTCAGAAAGCCACGCAGGCGCCGCTCTGTCTGCACCCCGACGATGAAAGGTTGTGGAAGATGCTCGACGTGCAGTGTCAGGCGTTTGGGGTCCCGTATCTTCCCGTGTCGGATCCGGATTGTTGGATTCAGGATGGGGAGGTGCTGTCGTTCGGGAGCGTCTCCGGACAGGCCTTGCATACTCCCGGGCACACCCCGGGGTCCCTCAGTTTCTATTTTGCCGGTCAGCAGTTGCTTCTGTCGGGCGATACCCTGTTTCGCGGAGGGATTGGGCGAACGGATTTGTGGGGAGGCGACGCGCGTGCCATCCAGTCTTCGATTCGGGAGAGGCTGTTTTCCTTGGATCCCGACACGCGCGTCGTTCCGGGCCACGGACCGGCGACGCAGATCGGACTCGAACGGGAGTGTAACCCGTTTGTGGCGGCATAAGATTAAAGGAGCCCGTCATGCGACATCTCAAACTGTTGTTGGTGATAGCCGGATGCCTGGCGGCTGGTGCCGCTCAGGTTCGCGCGCAACCCCCGTCTCTTTCGGGGCACGTCAAAGTGGATGACGTGAAAGTCGTATGGTCGGACGTGGGGCCCGTGGTGTTGTTGACGGCGCGGGACGCCGTGGTTCCCATTTTCGTGGACCCGACGGTGGCGGGATCCATTCATGGGGCGCTGACCGGAAAAAAAACGCCGCGCCCGTTGTCTCATGATCTCATGCACACCATTTTGCAGGCCTACGACATGACGGTCGTACAGGTCGGGATCAGCCTGAAAGGGCAGGTCTATTACGGGGAATTGACGATGGCCGCCGGCGGCCAAATCAAGGTCTTCGATTGCCGTTCGTCAGACGGGATCGCCCTGGCGATTCATTTCGGCACGCCCATCTTCGTCGAAGAAGCGTTGTTGGAAAAAGCCCGGGAGGAGCAATCGCCGCAGGATGCGCAAATCGAGTTGTGACGTTACGGCTCCACCATGATATCGACCACGGCGGGATCGCTATCGGCCCCTTGGACGTCCGTGACCCTGAGGGTAAAGCGAAAGAGCCGGGGCTCGACCACGAACGGCGCGAAAAACCGGGCTTTTTCCGAATCGGGATCGAGCAGGGCGATCCGGCTGCCTTGAACTTGCGTCCAGGAATATTTCAGGGAGCCGCCTTCCGGATCATAGCTCTTGAGACCGTTGAGCATGACCCGTTCGCCCGAATACACGGTCTGGGTCGGACCCGGGTCGGCCAGAGGGGGCTGGTTCGGGTCGGTATTGACTTCCACGAGGACGTCGAGCTTTTTCCCCACCCCGCCATTCTTGACGGTCACGGTCGTCGCGCCGTTCCCGACCAGCCGTAGCCGGCCGTTCTTGTTGATGGTGATTACGGACTCGTCGTCCACGTGATAGGTTGTCCCCGCGGCGGCGCTACGAATCGACCGCGTTGCGCCGTCCGAATACCGGCCCACGACGGGCAGGTCGATGTACTTTCCCAGAAAATCGAGTTGATCATAGACTTTCACGGCGCTCGCTCGCCCGAATTTCAAGGGTTTGTCCGTCTCAAAATCGATTTCTTCCAATGAGCCATGGGGTTGGATAAGGAGGAGCACCTCGTCGAAGACCGCCCAATCCTCGTCGTCAGCCTGCCGGTTTTCCTGATCGGCCACGGCCAGCAGGCGAAAGCGCCCCGTGGCCGCTTGCGGCGGTCGCAGGTTCGCCCCGAACGGCGGGTCGGTCACGACGCCCGCCAACTTTTCATCCACGAACGCCTTGAGCATGTCTTCCCCTTCCTCGTACCAATAGAACCGGACTTTCGTTACGCCCGTGACCGTCTCCACGTCGATGACGACGGACACGTCTTGATTGGACGGGTGGCTGCTGCCGTTCTTGGGTTGGACGATGGAAAACGCCCCGGCCTCCGGTATGATGTCCGCAACAGGCAGGGCAAAGGAGAAAAGTAGACTCAGGGCGACGAAGAAGAGGAAGGTCATGGCTCGCGGTCTCACGGACGACTGTCGACCAGGTAGGTTTCCACTCTACCGTCGAAAAAGATCACGATGCAAGGAAAAAGTCGGCAATCGAGTATGGGCCTCATTCATCCGTTGTCCTTGCCCTCCTCCTGCCGTTGTCCGCTGCATGCCGTCATCTGCCGGGTTTGCGGGCTCTTGGGGCCGATGACGAGAGCGGTCGTCGCTTGACCGGGAGCGATTCGGCAAAGTCTGCCGCCCGGCGCAACCATGTTTTCAGATCACGGTCCGATTCAATCCCCGCCGGCTCGATCAGCGCCCATCCTTTCATGACGCGTCCCGTGATATTGGCCGGCATGGCATGCGGTTGCGCCAGGGTCTCTTCGTGCTCGCTCTTGTCCAGCCGCACGATGAGCGACCCCTTCCAGGTACCGGCGCACATATTCCCGTTGATCATGAAACAGACGCCGCCGAACATGTTTTTTTCGGAGAATCCCTTCCGCTTCGAGAGAAGCGGACGTATCCGTTCGACCAGTGTATTGTCGTTCCTCATCGTTGTTGACCTATAACCCTCGGGGGAAGCAGGTCGCGTCGTGGTCCCTGGATTCCGCTTGGCATGAAGAAGCCCTTTCTCGATTAGATCCCCCCGATCCGGTTGGAACTCGTGTCAAAGACCGGCGGCCCGGGCAATACTCCTTATCTCTCCTTATTTGTCGGGATCACGATGGTGTAGGCCGTGCCCTCGTTCTGTCAACGAATGGCTGAACGGTTGAAAAAAGGTTAAACGAAAAGAAGGGATCCGGTCCGGGGGACGTTTCTTTCTGCCAGGGAGCGAGCATCGGAGTATGTTCATGCCTATTTCTTTGTCCTTATTATTCTGGTATATTCCGCTCAACGTGCACCCTAAAAACAGCCTTGCGTCCTATGGCGGCATATGCTATAAGTCGCATTCACCGTGCAGTAAAAGTGGTGCAGACAAGTGGGTTTTTTAGAAAACGTGAGTGGCCTTGAGGTTTTAGCGCGGCACTTTTTATTAACGTCATTTTTATTCTGAGGAGGTAGGCAATGCACAAGGTGCTTCTATCCGTCCTTTTTAGTCTCATTCTGGTGGCAACCGGTTCTTCAGTCGCCCTGGCCTTGCAGGCTGGTGGAGCAGTCGTAGGCGATCTTGAGACTGGGTCTGTCATTGGTCAACCCTTTACAAGTCTCGACGTCGATCTTGAATTCCTCGTCGTATCTATTGGCGGGAAAAAAGCCTGGTATCCCGGAACCGCGATTCTGGATCTGAGAAACCAGGGAACTTTGGGTCGGAGAGGGCAGCCCGTCCTGATCAAAGTCACGAATACCTTGGATGGTGATCATGGATTCAGCCTTTCCGCCGATTCGGCCTTCGCCGGTCCCACCTCGTTGCAGGTCAAGACCGTGCTGAAGCCTGGGGAAACCAAGTATATCGGTATTCCCATGGTCGACCTGACATTTGTCACGGCCGCCAGGAACATGAAGGTCAAATGTCAGCTTCATGCTGCTCATCTTGCTTCGAATCTCGTGATCTTCAAGTAAGAGGTCGATCCTCAGTTTTTTGAGTGTGGAACACAAAAAGCCCCGTTCCTTGAACAAGGGAACGGGGCTTTTTTACGTCTGATATCCTGCTGGCTGATCCGGGTCTTACACTTCTTCTTCATCCGGCCCGCAGTCGACTATTGCATTGAGGGGGATATTTTGGGCGGCAAGAATTTTTCCATCGAGGAATAGCAGTAAAAACCGGTTTTCCACCGGAGGCTCACCCTCTTTTTGCGTGACAAAGGTGTTGAGGTCGATGATGATCTCCCGTTGGGTTTCCTCTTGGGCGGCATTCACGATCCAGGAATAGTGACTGGCCTCAGGAAAGAGCTTGGCGACAAAATGGTCGATGGTGATGGGCATGACTGCGGATGACGTGCCTGTCGAAATGGAAAACGAGAGGGACAGGGCCATGCCTGCAATGAGGAAGATTCTGAGCATTTTCTTCTTCATGGGGAGATCCTCCTGGTCGAAGGTGAGGGGGGGAGGTAGTTTGAGAAGTCTCTACTTGACACTATAAATTATATGGGCCGATTGGTAAATGGGTGGGTGATACAATGGAATGGACCGGTGACACGTGCCATAATAAAGACGCTGGATTCCTGCTTTCGCAGGAATGACGGAAGACAAAACAGGAACAACGAATACTAGGCCCATATGAGTTCAAAAAAGACACGCGCGGCGGACGCTCCGTTGACCCCGAACAGGAAGCGCATCGTGTTTCTGGTGCTGATGGCGTTGTTGTTGGTCTCCGGGGCACTGATGTTTAATGCACCCAAAGGGACGGAGATCATCGAAGTCCGGTTCCCCGGCGGAGCCAACCTTCAGGCTGAGGTGGCCGAGACCCCGGAAAAATTATTGTTCGGATTGGCGTTTCGAGAAACGCTGCCGGACGATCACGGGATAATTTTGCTGTTCGAAGAGTCCTGCCTGCATAAAGCCTGGACGAAACAGTACCGGTTCAACGTGGATTTGATCTGGGTCAATGAAAGCAAGCACGTGGTTCATATCGTCGAATCCGTGCCTCCCTGTGCCAGCGATCCTTGTGAGTGGCATGGGCCGCCCCCGGAACGGGCACGGTATCTGATCGAGGCGAATAGCGGATTTGCGGAGCGCGCCCAGGTGGCCTTGGGACAGGAACTCGTCTTTGCCTTGCGGATGTAAAGCTCCTGAGGGGATTGACGGGCCTGGCGCATTTGTTGCCGGGAAGGCTTGAACACATCATGGACTCTCTATCACCGGACAACTTCGTGCGGATCGGCAAGGCGGAGGACGTGCCGCCGGGTGCCTCGAAAGCCTTCAAGGTCAACGGCAAGACCATTGCGCTTTTCAACGTGTCCGGGACGTTTTTTGCGATCAACAACGTCTGCCCGCACAAGGGGGGGCCGCTCCATAAGGGCAAGTTGAAAGGATACGTGATAGGATGTCCCTGGCATGATCTCCAATTTGACGTGCGGAACGGGTTCGGGACGGACGGCGGCGGGCAATGCCTCGCGACCTATGACGTGCAGGTCCGAGATGGGGAGATTTTCGTCAGTTCCGCGTGCCGGGAATTTTGAGGTGAATCTTAAGGAACCTCTGATTTATGGTGATAGCGGGATGCAGGGCAAGGCGTCCCGGAGCGAAACCCGAGGCTTATCAGAGAGAGAGGTGAGGGTTGAGCGAGGACGCAACGCAGCCATACGCCCGATAGTGCAATAAATCAGAGGTTCCCTAATTGGGATGGACAGCCTGATGGATACACAAGAATCTGATAGCAAGCCTCTGTATGGGACGGTCGGTGTCCCGTTGACCGTCAATTTGTGGGAGGATCGCACGCGGGGCGAGCAGTGGGTGCCTGCGTATGATCCGACACAGCTTGTACTGACCGCGGATGAGTTTTTCCGGACCACCAGCAATAATGCGGTGGATTCGGGCAAGCGTCAGTTCGAATTCGAGCCGCTCCAAGTCGGGACGCACCGCTTGGAATTTCAGAAACGGATGGCCTGGAAATTCACGACCGAAGCCCGCCGCGTGTTCCTGGTCCACGTGCAGGAACCGGGTTCATAACGTGTGTTGTTCTGATGCCTGATATCGCATACGTCAACGGACAGTTTTCTCCCCTTGAACAGGCGACCATCTCGATTGAAGATCGCGGCTTTCAATTCGGCGACGGCGTGTACGAAGTGGTCCGCACGTATGGGGGCGTTCCGTTCCGGCTGCATGATCACCTGTTGCGATTGCACTCGAGCGCCCGGGCCGTTTCCATACCGCTTCCGCTCTCCGCAACGGAATGGGAATCGTTGATCCGGGAGGGTGTGAAACGGAGTCAGTATGCCGAGTGTCTGGCGTACATCCAGTTGACCCGTGGCGTGGCTCCGCGAGCCCATCTCTTTCCGAGTCCGGCAAAGCCCACCGTCGTGATGACGTTTCGAGGAATTGCCGGGACCGACGGCGTGCTTTTACGGGAGGGCGTGTCAGCCGTCACCTTGCCCGATCTCCGGTGGGGCCGGTGCTCGGTAAAGAGCTTGAATTTGCTGGCCAATGTCCTGGCCAAACAGGAAGCCTCCGATGCCGGGGCCATGGAAGCGATTCTCGTGAAGGACGGGTTGGTCACGGAAGGTTGCTCGAGCAACGTGTGCCTGGTCAGGGACGGGACCATCATCACGGCCCCGCTGAGCGACCAGTTGTTGGCCGGCGTCACGCGGGCCGTGGTGTTGGAGTTGGCGAGAAAAGCCGGGATCATCGTGGAAGAACGGGAGGTTCCCGAGGAGGAATTGACCAGTGCCGATGAGCTGTTTCTGATCGGGACGACCATCGAGGTGTTGCCCGTTTCCACGCTGAACGGCGTACGGGTTGGGGATCGCATCCCGGGCCCGGTGACTCAAGCGGTGAGCACGGCTTTTCAGCGCTGCATTCTGTCCGAAACCGGCCGGGGATAAGAGGCCGGACCCGCTGTTTTTCCATCATTTTTTTCAAGATGCGTCACCCTTGACACCTCTATCTCGTTTTCAGTAATTTTTTCTTTTCCATTTGTGAGCAGCCTAGGACTCAAGTATAAGTTTCTTGCCTGGAGACGGAGTTTACTATCTGAAGGAGGCGGTTCCATGTTTCACTTTAATCCTGTATCCATGAAGCGATTTGCTTTTCTGGGAGGGGCAAGCCTGTTAGCCTTGGCGTGCTTTGTGCTTCCTCTTGCCAACGCTGAATCCGACGTTGCCGATTCAGCCGCAGTGATCCAAACTTCGGGGATGAGTCACGAATCCCCCGCTTGGGCCGAACGCCTCAAAGGGCAGACTATCATTGAGAATGCCCAGGAGGGGAGAGCCGAGCGAGCCGCGCTTGTCGAAAAGCAGCATGAGCGGTTGATGCAGCAAATGCAGCAGGAAATGTCCGAATCCAACTCGGGCGGCTACAACACGATGTCCATGATGCATCAATATGGCGCCGGCAAGGGCAACTACCTGTTGTCTTCGGATAGCGACATTGAACCGGTGGCGATGACGGGCGGTGGAAAATGCCCGGCCACGGCTCCGGTGAAGCATTACGATATTTCGGCGATCAACGTGGAAATCACGTTGAATCAATGGCTGGATTACTATCCCGGCTACATGTACGCGCTGACGGAAAACATCGAGAACGTCCGGGAAGAGGAAGCCAAGAACGCGGAAGCGCGCGAAGAAGAAGGACATCATAATCCCGGCGGCGTCAAGAACGGGATCCAGGGGCAATACATCCAACCCCTGGTGATTCGCGGCAACCAGGGTGATTGCGTGAGAGTCACGTTGCGGAATTCGTTGGAATTCGGCGAGGACGTGAGTCTTCACATCAACGGGTCGAGCATGGTCGTCAGCAAGACCGGCCAACCGGCGACGACGACGAACCCTGACGCCATTGCCTATGGCCCCGACGAAGAATGCGAAGAGAATTGTGAAACTACGCCCGTGGAAATGGAATGGTACATCCATCCCGATACCCAGGAAGGGGGACGGCAGTTCCACAGTTACAGTAACGATCGTGAGTTGACCGTGATGGGGCTGTTCGGGGTGTTCGTGGTCGAACCGGCGGGTTCGAACTATCTGTATCCCCTGGGTACGGGTCCGGCTCCCGAGATGCCGAGCGGCTGGCAAGCCATCATTCAGAACGGTATGGGACCGGATTTCCGGGAATTCGTGTTGATTTATCACGAAGTGGGTGACGAAGCGTTTAGGCCGGTGAACAAGCACGGCGACTTCCTGCCGCAACGTGATCCGTTGACCGATGCCTACCGGCCGGGAGCCCGGGCTCTGAACTACCGGAGCGAACCGTTCGGTATCAACAATATGCACGTTCAACATGAGTACTTCGGTTTTGAAGACGAATCCATGGCCTACAGTTCCTACACCTTCGGCGATGCCGGTCCTACGATCCCCCGGAGTTACCTGGGTGATCCCGCGAAGTACCGGCTGGTTCACGGCGGCTCGGAAGTGTTCCATTCCCACCATCCGCACGGCGGCGCCATCCGGTGGACCCGGAGCCCGCGGGCGGTGGATCAGATGCCGATGTGGCACAAGGGACAGAACGGACCCGTGAAATATCCGCTTATTCGTGCGAAGACGGATCGCGTGGACGTGGAAGTGATCGGGCCGTCCGAAGCATTGGACTTGGAGACCGAGTGCGGATCGGGGCTGTGTCAATATCTGGCCGGTGACTTCCTGTTCCATTGTCACGTGGCGCATCATTACGTGGCCGGTATGTGGGGGTACTGGCGGGTGTACAATACCCTGCAAGTGCCCGGCATCCAGAACGACGTGATGGCTCCGCTTCGTGAGTTGCCGGATCGTGTCGGGCGCATTGCCAAGCCGGTGACCTCCGACCAATTGGTCGGCACCACCGTGAATTGGTTCGGGACGAAGTTCAACCTGGTTGATAACAGCCAAAAAACCGATTGGAACGCCGACCCGGCCGTGGTCCGGATTTACGATTGGGTTGAAATGCAGTTGCCGACCCGCGGACTTCCCGGTCATACGGAAGACGAGATCGGCCAGTTGAAGTCGTATGATGCGACCGTGATCGATTGGACCTGGGACGGCGAACGTGCGATGAGTGAAAAAGAAAGCACGACCGAGAATCCCAAATATCATCCGGAATGGCAGGGCTATGAAGCCGGGAAACGCCGGCCCATCTGGTTCGAGCCGACGACGGGGAAAGTCGCGTGGCCGTGGTTGACGCCTCACTTCGGCAAACGCGTACCGTTCTCCCCTGACCGGAATCCGGCCCCGTGGCTGGAAATGATTCATCTGGACGAAGACGGCCAGCCGTCCGTGAAGCCGGCGAAGCCGGGCGAAAACGGGCGCTGGAGCCTGTGTCCGGACCGGGCGGGTTCCCAGGAGTACAACATCCACTTCATCAAGCTTCCGATCGAGTTGTCCGCGCCCCAGGGCGATCAGCCGGCCGTGGTCGATCCGAACGGGTTGTTGTACGTGGTGCACGACGAAGAGGAAGCGATTCGGAACAATAATGATTTGAAGGTCCCGTTGGTTTTCCGCGCCAATATCTATGATTGCATGGATTGGATGTTGACCAGCGAATGGCTGGACGACGACTTTACGAATTTCCAGTCGTCCAAGATCAATACGCACTTCCATTTCGTGCAATTCGACAACCAGGCGTCCGACGGGGTGATTTCAGGATTTTCGTATGAACAGTCCATGCGGCCCTTTACCCAATTCGAGAAGAAATCGGACAAGGGGTTGCCGGTGCCCATGAATGCCAAGTTCACCAAGGCGGCCGGCAAGGGTGACCGGACCATTCACGTGACGAACGCCCAGCAGTACCACGTCGGCACGGTCATTCTCGTCGGCGCGGATAACGTGCCGGGTTCGGAAGTGAAGCGTATCGTCGCCATCGGGAGTTCAGGCGAAACCGCTTCGGTAGGTGGCGCGGGCGGCGGCATGTATACGGTGAACCCCGGGGATACCCTTGGGGGCATTGCGATGCGGCACGACACCGACGTGGCGACGTTGGTGAGCATGAACGGTCTGGCGGACGCCAATATGCTGAGCGTCGGGCAGGAACTGCAAGTGCCCGGTGGGGGCGGCGGTGGTGGGGAATCGGCCGCGCCGAGTGGCGGGGCGCAGACCCTGACCTTCAAGACCCCGTTGGAGCATGATCATCCGGTCGGGGACATCGTGACCGTGGAGTTCGTGCGGCAGCGGTTCTGGGCGGATGCCGACGTCGGTTCCGTGTTCTGTCATGACCACGCGTTCGGCGGGACCACGTGGCCTCACGGCGCGGTGTGTTCGTTCCTCATCGAACCGTTCGGGTCGACCTGGCATGATCCGGCGACCGGTGAAGCCAAACGGACCGGTCCGGTGATGGATATCCACACGGTGGAACCCGTGGGGTATGGGGTGAGCGGCAGTTTCCGTGAATTGATGGTTCAAATCATGGATACGGTGCCTCATACGGTCAACGTGGTGACGGCCGGGAATCCTCCGGGCCAACCGGTCGAAGTGGCGTTGGAAGCCGGGCGAACCGTGTCCTTCCAAATGCCGGCCAACGAGCTGATCAAGATGACGCCGATGCCGTTCCTCAACGGCGGTACGCATACGACGGGCGGGGCCTTGAATTTCCGGGCCGAACCCTTTGCGCAGCGGTTGGCCAATAATCCGGAAACCTCGAAAATATTCAGCAGCGGCACGCACGGGGATCCGAGTACGGTCACGTTGCGGGCGTATCTGGGCGATGCCATCGTTTTCCGGCTGATCGACGTGACGATGAACGAGAGTAACGTCTTTACCGTGTCCGGTCATAACTTCCTGACCGAACGGTACGCCGGTGACGCCAACCGGAAGAATTCCATTCACATCGGTATTGCGGAACGGTACGACCTGGTGGTGCCGCAGGCCGGTGGGACGAGACTCCAGTCCGGCGATTACATGTATTTCAACGGCCGGAGTTCGAAGCTGTCCGAAGGCTCGTGGGGGTTGATCCGGGTCTTGGATGAAGAAGTACCGGACCTGAAACCGTTGCCGAATGCGGCATACGGCGGATCGGGCATCAAGAAGCCGTTGCCGGTGTGTCCGGCCGATGCCCCGGTGAAGAATTTCAACGTCGTGGCCATTGATTATCCGCAGATGGCGTTCAATCCCAACGTGGAAGAAGCCATCGAAGTGGACTTTGAACGGACGATCGAAGTGAAGAACCCGGATGCCAAGATCTACGTCCTGGAAGAAGAAGTGGCCAAGGTATCCGGAGAATTCCAGCCCATGCCGCTGACCTTGCGGGCCAACGTGGGTGATTGTCTCAAGGTGAAACTGACCAACAAGATGAAAGAGGGCCGGGCTTCATTCTCGGCGTTCTCCCTGGCGTTCGATCCCAAGGATTCTCAAGGGGTGAACCTGGGCAACAATCCCGGTGATCAAACCGTGGCTCCCGGAGAAAGCCGGACCTATACCTATTATGCGGATCCGGCCGTCGGGGAAACGCAATCTTTGGTGTGGGATTGGGGCAACGTGGCCATGAACCCGCGGAATGGGTTGTTCGGCGGGATCGTGATCGGTCCCAAGGGCTCCCAGTATCGCGATCCGAAGACCGGAGCCGACATTTCCGAGAAGAACAGTTGGGCCGCCGACGTGATTGTCGACCGGACGGTTCCCGGAAATGAGCACCGGGCCAACTATCGTGACGTGGCCCTGTTCTTCCAGGATGAAGACAATATCATCGGCACCAGCTTCATGCCGTACGTGCAAAACGTGGCCGGGCTGGTCGGCGTGAATTACCGGAACGAACCTTATCTGTACCGTGAAGAACAGGGGTGTTCGTTGGGCCGGATGTTCCAACCCTGTAACGTCGATGAACCGAATGAGCCGGCCACGCCGATTATCGAGGCGCATGCCGGCGATCCGGTCAGGATTCACGTGTTCGGCGCCAGCAATGAGCAAAACGGCATGTTCACCCTGGAAAAACATGAGTGGCCCATCGAGCCGTTCATGGAAGGGGCCGACCACATCAGCGTCGTGGAATTCTCCGGGTCCGAGGGGATCGACGCGTTTATTTCTTCAGCCGGCGGTCCGTATTCCATGCCGGGGGATTACGTGTACAGCAACGCACGCCTGCCGTATTCCCAGTCCGGGCAATGGGGCTATTTCCGCGTGCTGTCCAAGAACGATCAGAGAATTCTCCCGCTCAGCGGGGCTTCCCCGGGAGTCAAGGAAGCCAAAGAGGGGCAACCTGAAGAAGGTAGCGTTCGACCGATCTCGTTCAAGCCATAACGCGGGGTTGGGTGCGAAGGCAGATGGAAAGGGCGGGGAAGCCGGTGTCGGCTTCCCCGTTTTTTTTCCGTGAGCATTGATCGCTCGCATAAGTTTTTCGTATACCAGGGTATTGATCGAGGGCAAAGGGAGGCATTCATGGCAGTGCGGACGTGGACGTTGTGTTTGGTCTTGGGGTTGTTCGTGTCTCCGGGATGGGCGTATGAGGAGATACCGGTCACAAACGGGGGGACCATCAAAGGTCACGTGGCGATTACCGGTAACACCCCGCGACCCATGGCTTTCAATCTGGTGACGATCCCGGACGCGGTGTATTGCGGTCGCATTTCCACGGGCACGGGTTGGCGGATCGTGGAGGATTTCATCATCGGGGAAGACGGCAGTCTCAAGGACGCGGTCGTCATACTCAACGGGGTGGAAAAAGGGAAGCGGTTCGAGGTGCCCAAGGTGTTGATCGAAGCCATGGACTGCGATTTCCTGCCATTCGTGAACGTGTTGCGCGATCAGGACGAAATCACGGTGATCAACATGGATCCCGTTGAACACGATATCCAGGGATACGAAACCGCCCGGGTGCGGGGCGCGAGAGTCTTGTTCAATCGACCGTTACCCATGAACGCGTTTCACAAGGTGCTGGGCATGTTGCACAGTCATAAGCATTTGCCGGGCAAGCCCATGATTCAAAAAGTACATCTCAGGAAAGGCCGCAACATTTTTGTCATGCAATGCGGATTCCATCCGTACATGTTTTCCTGGGGCGTCGTGGTCAAAAATCCCTACTATGCGATTACCAGGGAAGACGGACGGTTCGAACTCACGGACGTGCCCCCGGGCGAGTATACGTTGACGGTCTGGCACGCCGGTATGAAAAAATACCTGGACCGGAACATTACCGTCCCGGCCAACGGCACGGTCACGCAGGATTTCCAATATGAAGCCGTGAAGGGACGAAGAAGCGTGCATGAAATGCAGGAAAATCCCCACTTCGGCTTGGAGTTACTCGGGGAGGGCGTGGAAATTATTCCGTCGGTCAGGCTGCAAGAGCCCTGACGGTTCGGAGGGTTGATGAAGGCGTTTCTGATCACGGGCTTGTGTCTGATTCTCTCGATCCCGGCTTCTTCTCTGTGGGGATATGAAGTCAAAGAGATTGCCGGCGGCGGAACGGTCCAAGGGACGGTCACCCTTTCGGGACCGGTGCCGGACCCCAAGGCGTATAACCTGGTCATTTTCCCGGACCCCGAATATTGCGGGCGGATCTCCAACGGGAACGGGTGGCGACTCCTTCGTGATTTTCTGGTGAATGAGCAGGGCCAGGTTCTGAACGTCGTCGTGTTGTTGGAAGGCGTGACGGAGGGCAAACCGTTTGCTCTTTCCGTTCCTCGGGTCGAAGCGCGGGATTGCCGGTTTTCACCCTTTACGACCGTCGTGCGAAGCGGGCACGGCATCGAAGTGGTGAACATGGATCCCGTGATGCATGATATTCAGGCCTACGAGACCTCGACCGCCATGGGGACCCGGGTGTTGTTCAATTCACCGATGCCCTTCAATCGCCGGCATCAACGAGGCGATCTGCATGCGACCCATGACCATAGGCCAGGGGAGTCGTTGGTCCGGCAATTCCAGTTGAGCAAGAAACGCCGGACGTTCGTGATGCAATGCGGGTTTCACGCGTATATGGAGAGCTGGGCCATTGCGGTGGACAATCCCTACTACGTGCTGACCGATGAGAACGGACGGTTTTCCCTCGAAGGCGTGCCGCCCGGCACGTATGACCTTCGGGCGTGGCATCCCGGCGTCAAGCAGGTGATGAAAAAGCCGGTGACCATCGAGTCTGGCGCGAACCTGACGATCGACTTTCAATTGCCTTCGCCGGGACGGCGCAAAACCGCGCTGACGGTCAGGACGCCGCCCCGGTTCACTCCCGCGGCGTTGGGCCGGGAATTCACGATCGAACCTCTTCTCGAGCGTCAGTAGAGACCAACGATCGTTGTTCCCTACCGTTTGGCGGATGATGTTCATTCAATGTAGGGACAACCCCCCGTGGTTGTCCAACGGTTTCATGGTGGTCACAGTCTTCCGTTCAATCCGGCCGTGGTGGTATCGGCTCCTTCCCGTTTTCCTGTTCTCTTTTCTGCTGACGCCCCTTTCCGGGTCTTTCGCTTCCGGTGCTGGCGTTCAGTCATCGCGAAACGTGGACGAGTTGGAATTTTCAGCCCGTCTGACGTGGCGTACCGACGGAAAGACCTCACATGCTCAATTGTTCGTGAAGGGGGATCGTTACCGGATCGAACACCGGGGAGGGGTCAAAACGGATATGGGCTATGCCACGGTCACGATCGTCCGGCTGGACAAACAGCAGGTGTGGTACATTTTGTCCCAACGTCGTTCGGTCATGGCGGTTCCGTTGACGCTGGATTATATGCTTCCCCTGGCGGTGACGTTGGACGGGGAGGCTTCCCGGTCCCGGATCGGCGATGCCATGGTGGGCGAGCAGCAGGCCACGTTGTACGAAGTGGTGGTGGAACGCCGCCATCACCGGGAGACGTATTATCAATGGGTCGATGAAGCGCGGCAGTTGTTGTTGAAACTCGTGAGTCTGGATCGGGATTGGTCCGTGGAATATGGCCGGGTCGTGGTCTCGAAACAACCGGAGTATTTTTTTGAAACGCCGTTAGGGTATCGAATGTTTCAGGCTACCGAAAAACAGGCGGATGAAGGATAGGAACCTCTGATATAAATCAGAGGTTCCTATAAATGGCTATGACGGCATGGAAATGGTCAACGGTGTTCATGGGCGTTGTCTGCGGCGTCATGTTGGCGGCTGGGTCCGTGACAGGACAACCATCTGCTGAAGAGCGTTTCGGTCTGGCCGAGCAGGCCTTCGAGCAGGGCGATTTTCAGAAGACCCTGGAACTGGTCGAGCCTCTTCTCGGTGACGCGCAATGGCATCGGCCGTCCTCGCGGCTCAAGATGCTGGGTTTGGCGCGGCTCGGTCAAACCGCGGAGGGCATCGATGCCTATGATGCATACGTCAAGGTGAACGGCAAGGACGAAGGGCTGCTGCGGGAACTCGCCGTTCAGAGCATTCTTCCGTTCCGGTCGGATATGCGCGAGCAGGTGAGGGGGGCGGCCTATTCGGCGTTGAAGGAGATTCCGTCCGATGAGGTGGTGCCGTATTTTCAGGATGGGCTCAGTGACGGATCGGGCATGATTCGGGTCTTGGTTGCCGAGGGTATGGGCAAGTTGCCGTCCGGGCGCCAAGCGATGAGTTTTCGCAACGCGCTCAAGGACAAGGCGGGTTTGGTCAGGGTCACGGTCTTGAAAGCCTTGGGGCGATGGGGCGATCCCGGGTCCATTTCCCTGATTGTCCCGTTGTTGAAGGATGAGCATCGGGTCGTGCAGGTTGCCGCGGCCGCGGCCCTGTATCGACTCGGGCAAAAGGAACACTGGCGGACCGTGGAGCAGGCGACCAACGTGCCGGAAGGCTATGAACGAGGAGGGGCGCTGCGCATGCTCGGCGAAATCGGGGATCCCAAGGGGTTGCCGCTGCTTGAACAAGGACTTCGTGACAAACAGCCGTCGATTCGCGCGGCCGCGGCTGCGTCGTTGGGGAAACTCGGTTCAGCCGAAGGCGTCCCTTTCCTGATCAATGCACTGGCCGATCCCGTGCCGGCCGTCCGCAGCGTGGCGGCGGTGACGTTGGGGAAACTCAGGGCCGAACGGGCGGTCTCTCCTTTGACCCGGGCCTTGCAGGATCATAATATGGGCGTGCGGGCCGCGGCTATCGCGGGTTTGCTGCAATTGAGCAGCCCGTTCAGCGTCGTGGCCGGAACCGTGCGGGTATTGATGGGGCAACAGAATCCGGGCCTGCGTTCTTCCGTGGCGAAGGCATTGGGGCATGGCCGTGCCCGCGACGTGGTGGGACCTTTGCTGCTTCTGCTCAACGATCCCGTCCCGAAACCCAGAATTTCAGCGACCAGATCACTGGGCAGGGTCGGCGGACGAGAACTGATTCCCCGCCTCAAACCGCTCATGAAAGATCAGAACGAAGCCGTTCGCGCCACCGCAGCCGGAGCCATTGCGCGTCTCCTCTCGGCCGAGCCCGAGGCTTGATGCCCCAGGCGTCTTGACGGTCCGGCGTTCCATTGAGTAGGCGACGACCTTTCTCTAGAATAACGGCCATGAGGTATTCCGGCATTGGTTTTTTCCTATCTCCCCGGTTCATCTATTTTTTCCTGTATGTGATCGTCTGGTTTCCAGCGACCGGGCTGGCGAGCGGACAACGCGAGATTCCTTCACCGGCCGTCCACTGGGCCGCATGGGGAGCCGAGGCGTTCGAACGTGCGCACGCGGAAGACAAGCTGATCCTGCTGGATCTTACGGCCGTGTGGTGCCATGCCTGTCACGTGATGGATGAGACGACGTACGTCGATCCCGAGGTGGTCACGTTGCTGAATGCCGGATTCATCCCGGTCCGGGTCGAAACCGATCAACATCCGGATATTGCGGCCCGGTATAGGCACGGCGGCTGGCCGACCACCAGTATCCTGCTGCCTTCAGGGGAGATTCTTTTCCAGGCGAATGCATTGGCGCCCGAGGCCATGCTCGAAGTGTTGCGCACGTCGGATGCGTTTTACCGGGAAAACAAGCAGGACATGGCCGAACGGGTTGCCCGGATCTGGGAACAGGTGGAATCGGCACAGCGGGCCAGCCGGCAGTCTCATGGGCGCCTTCATCCGGCGATGCTGGCTCAGATCCTCGAAGTGATGAAGCAGTCCTTCGACCCCGTATCCGGCGGGTTCCGGGACGCGCCGAAATTTTTCGAACCCGAGGCCATCACGTTGGCCTTTTCCCATCATTTTTGGCATCGGGATGCGGAGTGGCGGCACATGGCGTTGTTGACCATGGATCAACAGTTGAAACTCCATGATCCCGTCTGGGGCGGTTTCTTTCGCTATGCCGAGGAGGCGGATTGGTCACACCCGCATTATGAAAAGCTGCTTTCCACCCAGGCGACCAACCTGCTCAATTATCTGGAGGCGTATCAAGTCACCGGTCTGGCGCGGTACCGCGAGGTTGTCGAGCGGACCATGCGGTACGTCATGCGGTTTTTTGCCGACCGGGAACGTGGCGGCTTTTATGCCAGTCAGGATGCCGACGTTCGGAACCCGGACCGCCCCAGCGCCGGCATGTCTGGCGAGGAATTCTTTGCCTTGGACGAATCACAGAGATCGGCCGTCGGCATTCCCTTTGTGGACCGGACGAAGCTGACCGACTGGAACGCCTTGATGATCAAGACGGCTCTCAGGGTTTCGCAGGTCCTGGGACACTCGCAGGCGCGGGAGTTTGCTCTCAACACACTCGAGCGGCTGTACAAGGACCGCTATCAAACCGGCCGAGGACTGGCTCATCTTCTCCATGATGGCCATCCCAAGGAGTTCGGGTTACTCGCCGACCAGGTCTTTGTTGCTGATGCCTTGCTCGAAGCCTTTTTGACCACCGGTTCGTCTCATTACCTGGCCCGGGCTGAAACCATCATCGAGGATGTCATCCGGCTGTTCGAAGACGGCCAGGGAGGGGGATATTTCGACCGGACGCCGTCTGGTTCTTCCCTGGGATTGTTGAAATTCCCTCACAAGGATCTTCAGGTCAATGCGGCTCTGTCCCTGGTCTTTTCCGACTTGTTTTACCTCACCCAAGACCCTCGTTACCGGGAAAAAGCCGAGACGATTCTGCAAATGATCGTGGACGCCGGCAATCTGCCGGTTGCGCACACGGGTCGTGCCCTTCACCGGTTCCTCTATTACCCCGTTCATATCGTGGTGGTGGGTGAAAAATCCCGGTCCGAGGCCCGTCACATCTTCGACCGCAGCCTGGCCATATATGCGCCCGGGAAATTGGTCCGTTTTTTGGATCCCCGTGTCGATTCTCTGGCGATTGGAGAAGTAACCTTTCCCAACGTGGCCGGCCCATTTGCCTATGTGTGTACTGATCGATTGTGCTCCAGCCCCATTGCGCAAGCCGATGAATTGCCGGAGCGTTTCCAGGAAATGCTCACGATCCTCGCGGAGGCGCGGACACCTTTCTCGATGAGGACTAGCCCGCCCTCCTCAAATGCCCGTTGATGCACCGTCACGAAAAAAATGCGTCAATGAAATGGTTATACTGCCTTGTCTCCCGTTTGGCGGTTTGGTAGAGTACCGCCATGAGCAACACCATCGCCTTAGCCAAGAAACTGGAACGTGAGCACGGGTTCGATCAGCCACAGGCAGAGGGCATCGCGCAGGCGATTCATGAGCATGAAACCGAACATTTGGCCACCAAAGCCGACTTGGCCCAATTACAAGTCAGATTAATGACTTGGACCGCCGCATTGGCCGGAATCATAATCGCAGTGATCAAGTTGACGTAAGTCGGGGTAAGTCGGGTTAGCGAAGCATAACATGACAATCCCAGACTTGATTCAACTTCCTCTCTTCCCTAGCATAGGTTTCCGCTTTTTTATCCAGCCGTCCAGAAGAATGTAGTGCAAGGTTGGAGGCGATGAACGTCAGAATACGCAGATCTCTCTTCCAAGAAACACCCACCGCGAAGAAGAGCATATGCACTCCGGGCTTCCGGGCTTCCTCGATCTAAATTAACCAATCAGTCTATCACGTTTCCTATCGTCCGGTTATCAGGGGGTGAGGCCCTCTTACGCCCTCGACGCACCCTTTCTCCGGTTCCGTACAAACTATCTGCACGGGAGAGATCTGACGTTTTGCGTCGTCGGCTCTCCGTGGGCTGCTTGGGCACGCGACGAAGGACTCGGGTGGATGGAGAAACCCGACACAACCAGAAAGGACATCTTCGTCATGAAACGACCATTCCAAACCACATTGTCCACTTTCGCCGGGTTTTTATGTTTTGGCCTCGTGCTCGTCGTGCTGTCATCCGGCCCGGCCTAGGCAGTCTCCGCCGATGAAGACCGGCTGCTCAGGTTTGCCGCCGACGATAAGGATAACAGTACCGTACAGTCACTCCTGGCCAAGGGAGTCAGCCCGAACGCGCAAGGGAATTTCGATGGCCGGACCGCCGTCCATAGCGCCGCGGAGGGTGGCGCGGCAAAGAACCTGGCTGCACTGCTGCAGGCGGGCGGTAAACCGAACGTGCAAGACCGGGAGGGGAATACGCCGTTACACCTGGCCAGCATGGGCAGTTTCTCGCTTGGCTTCACGGACCACGTCGCCGCCGTCCGGATATTGCTGAAGCATGGCGCCGACCTTCATCGGACTAACAATTCGGGTGAAACCCCCTTGCACGTCGCCGTCTTTACCGGCGTCAGCGCCGCCCACGTCGGCGTGATCAGCGCCTTGCTGAACGCTGGCGCCAAACCGCAGCAGGTCGATGGGAATGGATTGACGGCTTTGCAGCGCTTCGTCCGGCACAGTGAGAACAATGGCGCAATCGTCAGGCTGCTGCTTCGGTCCGGGGCCGGTCCGGACCAAAAGGATCCCCAAGGCGACGCGCCGCTGCACGCCGCGATCAAATCAGGCGGAAGCTATGGCAAGGCCGAGGTCGTGGAGGCGTTGCTGGATGGTGGGGCTAACCCCTGTGTGCGTGACGCGCGTGAGTACACGCCCTACCAGATGTCCTCCGACATGAACCGGATTCATCGGGCCTTGAGCCGGGCCGGGGGCGGCGACTTGGCCTGCGACGACGCGTCGAAGCAGGCTGACAAGGGTGGAAGAGGCAACGGCGAAGGGGGCAGCGGGGAAAGCGGAACCAACGCACGGGCTTCGTCATGGCCGTCGGCCGTTGCCAGTCTTGAGCAACAGATGGTCACCGTCCAGGGCAACGTGCAACTCAGCAAGTATGAGGTAACCCAGGCACTGTGGACGGCAGTGATGGGTTCGAATCCGAGTAAGTTCGGGGGCTGCGCCCAATGTCCCGTCGAGAGCGTCAGTTGGGATGACGTGCAAGTCTTTCTGAAGAAATTGAATGCGCTGACGGGAGACCGGTATCGCCTGCCGACGGAGGCGGAATGGGCGGCCGCCCTGGGGTCGGGAGGTGGGGCTTGGCATATTGAGAATAGCGGGGAGAGGACCCATCCGGTTGGGCAAAAGACCCCCAATGAGTTGGGGTTGTACGACATGAAGGGGAACGTCTGGGAGTGGGTGGAGGATTGTTGGGAGGGGGACTGTAGCCAGCGCGTGTCGCGCGGCGGCTCCTGGTACGACTTCCCGAGGTTCCTGCGCTCCGCGACCCGCCTCTGGGATGTCACCGGCGACCGGTTCAACGTCGTCGGGTTTCGTGTAGCCCGGACGCTCACCCCATGAGTCCTTACGTCTTTACCTCTTGGGTTTGGGGGTCCAGGGGGCTGTGCCCCCTGGTTCGCGCCATGAGAGAGCCTGCGCCCGCCGCTACGAGTTCGCGGCGCGGTCATTGGATGAAACCGGTCGCAAGGTCGGCGCGTGGAGCAAGGCGCATCGTGGCCAGAAAAGCACGCAACCTGTTTGACGCCATCACCAGCTTTTCCGCGCTGGTCGAAGCTGGCCGGCGGGCGGCCAGGGGCAAGTGGTCCGCGCCGGGAGTCGCGGCGTTCCTCGCCAATCTGGAAAAGGAAGCCCTGCGCCTGGAGCGGGAACTCACCATCGGGCGTTATCAACCGGGGTGCTACACTACCATTGAAATCTTCGAACCCAAGCACCGGATCGTTTCTGCCGCCCCTTTTCGTGATCGCGTGATCCATCATGCCTTTTGCGCGGTCTGCGAGCCGATCTTCGAACGCGGCTTTATCTTCGACAGTTACGCCAACCGCAAGGGCAAGGGGTCACACCGGGCCGTTGCCCGGTATGAGGCGTTTCGTGACCGCTTCCGTTACGTCCTGCGTTGCGATATCTGGCGTTACTTCCCGGCTATCGATCACGAACTCCTGAAACGCGACCTGCGCCGGCGTCTGGCCTGCGAGCGGACCCTGGCCCTGGCGGACCGGATTATCGATGGCTCCAATCCTCAAGAGCCGGTCAACCTTCATTATCCCGGAGATGATTTGTTTACCCCGTATGGACGGCGCCGGGGCCTGCCTATCGGCAACCTGACCAGCCAGTTCTTCGCCAACGTCTACCTGGATGGGATGGATCATTTCTGTAAGGAGGTCCTGGGCGCCAAGGGCTACGTGCGGTACGTGGACGACTTCGCCCTGTTTCACGATGACCGCGACCGGCTCGAAGACTGGCGGCGTCGTTTAGAGACGTTCCTTCATCGGCGTCGGCTGCGGCTGCATCCATCTAAAACCTGGATTGCCGAGACGCGCGAACCGGCAACGTTCCTGGGGTTCGTGCTTTTGCCCGGTGGCTACCGGCGCCTGCCGGAGGACAACGTGCGCCGTTTCCGCGATCGTCTGCGCTCCTTGCACACGCGTTGGCGGCACGGCTCCATTGAGCGTGAAGAGTTCGAACGCCGGGTGGGTGCATGGGTCGCCCACGCCGGGCACGCCGATACGTGGAGCTTGCGCCAAGCGATCTTTCGGGACGGGTGGGTTGTCCCGCCCCGGGAGCCTGACCGTCCCCCTGCCAGCGCGTGTTGCGCGGCGGCTCCTGGAACAACAACCCGAGGAACCTGCGCTCCGCGAACCGCAACAGGAATGACACCGGCAACCGGAACAACAACAACGGGTTTCGTGTAGCCCGCACGCTCGAACGCCTGAGCCGGTGGTCTACGGGACCGTCGGGTGCGCAAGCGAGCGTCCAGGGGCGGTCATGGTGAACGCACCGTGTCCCGTTCAAGGGGTGTGGTGCAGGGGTGGTGCCCGTCCTGGACCTACTCGGTCGACGGGCGTCATCTCACCCAACCCTCTCCCACCGTATGGGGAGAGGGTCATTTGAGCCGCGTCGTGCTGGTGAGCGACGCGGCACCTGCCGTCCTCGCTCATCCGAAGTCTTGCATGACGTGGAGCCGTTCCCTATAATCGCCGGATGACCGAAGCGATTGCTTTTGATACCCACCGATTTGTCAAGAACCTGACGGCCAGCGGCTTTACGGAGAAACAGGCTGAGGCCTTGGCGAATGAACAGGTCCAACTGCTCAACAGCAACCTGGCTACCAAGGCCGACATTCTGGCGATCAAGGCGGACATCGAGAAAGTCAAAGCCGATTTGTTGAAATGGATGGTGATGGCCATGATTGCCCAGGGTGGGTTGATCGTTGCGCTGATCAAGGCGCTGGGGTAAGGCGCCGGAGAGGCCATCCTGCCATACCCGCACTCATTGTAAGGGGCGGATTGCGCTCTGCTCATTCAATCCCGGTTCCCATTTCTCACCCTCACCTCAATCCTCTCCCGTCAAGGGAGAGGAAGGTCGTGGCGGCATTCCTGTTTGGCGACAGAGAGGCGATTGTCGCGAGTCCGTCACTTGACACCCTCAATTCAGGTTGTTATAAGAAAAAACTGTGCGTGGAGGAAGATTCGAGGAATTTCTCGCCTGTTTTATGAATTTGAGGCGGACAGGGAGTTGAAATCCGTCAGGTTTTTCCCCCCGACTCGGACATCACTTATTCTCAACCAGGAGGAATATCTATGAGGACTCGTCAGTTGCTTACTTTGTGCCTTGGTGGGTTGCTTGTTGCAATGCCACTGATTGCTCAAGCCGGTGGAACCATCAAGGGGAAAGTCATGTATTCCGGCAAACCCGTAGCGGCAAAAGAGTTTGCCTTTTCCAAGTTTCCCAATCCGGCTTTTTGCAAACAGAATCCCAGTCAAAAAGGGGATGATACGCGTTTGTTGAAAGAAGTCGAAGTGGATGCAAACAAAGGGCTCAAGAATGCGATCGTGTCGGTTCGCGGGATCAAGGTCAAAGGCTTCAAGGCGACGCCTGAAGTGATGGCCAAGTTGTGTGAGTTTCTGCCTTTTACCGGAGTGTTGGTGAACAAAGGCAACTTCATCGTGGAAAATGGCGATGCGGATGCCAATGATCCCAAGTCCAAGGAAGGGGTGTTGCATAATCCCCATAGCTTTGACGTGCTCGGTGCGAAATCTTCGACCTTGTTTAATATCGGGTTGGCCAAAAAAGGCGACAAGCTGGACAAGAAAATCAAAATGCGGATGGCCAGAAAAGGGTCCGTTCTCCGGTTGCAATGTGACCAGCACGAATTTATGCAAGCTTGGTTCTTACCGGTGACCAACGGCCATTTTGGCAAGTCCGGTGGAGACGGGTCTTTTGAGATCAAGGACGTCCCCGCGGGCAAGCACAAAGTCCTGGCCTGGCACCCGGTGGCCGGCAACGTGACGATGGAAGTCGAAGTCAAGGATGGCGCGACCGTTGAAGCCAACTTCGACATCAAGAAGAAAAATAAGTTCAAAGGTAAGTGACGTTTTTGTTTTTGGGAACATTGAAAGGGCGGCAACGGCTTCTCGTTGCCGCCCTTTTTTTTGTCGCGGGCTTTTCCTTGCGTTCGCCGGTTCGAGCCCGTTACTATCTCAATAGATTCAACCGGTTTCTGCTTTTCGTGTCGGCAAGGTTAAGGACTTGTTGTGCCTCGGGAGCTCTCTCTCGCAGAAATATTTCAGATCGGATATTACTGGGAGACGAAGATTCTTCTCACGGCCGTCAAGCTGGATCTCTTTTCAGCGTTGGATAGCCGTTCCGACTCTGCTTCTGACTTAGCCCATCGGTTAACCCTCGATGAACGGGCCTTGAGCCTCCTTTTGCACGCGTTGGTCGCCATGCGGGTCCTGACGAAACATGAGGACCGTTTTGCGAATACCGCCGTCGCCCGCAAACATCTGGTGAAAGCCAGCCCGGACTACGTGGGGCATCTCCTGGTGCTTCACGATTCGGAATGGACGAATTGGGGGAAACTGGAAGAAACCGTTCGGACCGGCGTGTCCCCGGTTCGGCGGCACGTGTTCGAGACCGATCCGGAAATGGGCGCCAACGTGTTGGCGGTGTTGGATCGGATCGGCCGGGGGAGCGGGGTTACCTTCGCGAAGGTGCTGCAATTGGACGGCGTTGAACACATGCTGGACGTGGGCGGGGGAGCCGGGACGAACGCGATTGTCTTTTGCCGGGAATATCCCCGGCTCAGGGCCACGGTCTTTGATCTGCCTGCTACCCTGCCCGTGACCGAACGGTCGATCAAGGAAGCCGGACTGGAAGACCGCATCGCCGTCATGCCCGGCAATTTCAACACGGATTCCCTGGGCGGGCGCTATGATCTGGTGCTTCTGTCCGACGTGCTGCATTACCAGGACGCGCAAGCCAACGCTGCATTGGTGTACAAGTCCTATGCTCATCTCACGGACGTGGGCCGGTTGGTAATCAAGGATCGGTTTTTGGATCCGGATCGAACGAGTCCGGCCTGGACCACGGCGTTCGCCGTGCATATTCTGGTCAATACGGAAGAGGGGCGGTGCTTCACGACCCAGGAGGCCATGGAATGGATGAACCGGGCCGGTTTTGCCTCGGTCACGGAACTGGAACCGCGAGCGATAGTTCAGGGAATCAAAGCAGGAGACGATTAAATGGCTGAATGGTTACGAGAGCCTGGGTTTGTGGGGACGCATGCCACCATGGGGGCGGATATCAGTCAGTTAATGGCCACGTTGTTCACCGGGTTGTTTATCGTCGGGTGGATCCAGGCCAAAAAGAGTCACGCGAGCGGGCATCATTGGTTGATGCTCGGCGGCATGATCGCCATGCTGGCATTTTTCGTCAGTTACTATTTGTTTCGTCAGCTCGGCGTGTTGGCCTTTGAGGGCAAGGAAGGGTTCGGCGGGTCGCAGGCGTTGTACGACAACGTGTTCGTCCCCATTTTGACCCTGCACATTCTCCTGGTCGTGATCGGCTTGGTCATGGCCATTTACATGATCGTCCTGGGATTTCGCTCTCAAACGTTCATCGACGGCCAACGCAAGTTACGCGAGGCTGTCCTGCAAACCACCGGCAAGAAAATAGCCACCATCTTCGGTGGAGTGACGGCGCTCGTGTTGCTGTTGTTTTTCAGTCGCGTGGCATCCAGCGGGTTTTCCATGGGTAAATTCGGCGTGTATCTCGGACTCCTCATCCTCATTGCCCTGGTGTTCGGCGTCGAGGTGGCCATTCAACGCCTGTGGCCGAATGGGGCGCGACGGCACCGGGTCTTGGGCCGGTTTACCATGGTGGTGTATTGCGTGTTGTTCCTGACCGGCAGTATAACCTACGCCATGTTGTATATCTTGTATCCCGGACGAATCGGGTAGCCTTGTGATGCGGTGCGCCTGCGGCTCTGATTTTCGATGCGAAGTCGTCCAGGAATGGGAGGACAGCCGGGTCTTTCTTCGTTATCGCTGTGAACAGTGCGGATTTGGCGTAGGAATCGAGACGGATCACCGAAAAGGCGGCGGGTTGTTCGCTCATCCGGTCTGGACGGATGAGGCCCGGCATCGGTTGGACCGGCTGCCGCCGTACGTGGAACCGCTCGTCCGGCAGGAAGTGGAAGACTATGCGGCACGCCATGGTCTCACCGTGATCTCGACGGACGTCATGACGGAAGCAGGGAACCAGGGGATGGTGTCCTGGCATCCCGAGGCGAAGCAACGTTTGTCCCGGGTCCCGGGACCCGTGCGGGCGATGGCGCGCGTGGAGTTGGAGCGGACGGCTCTGGACAGGGGCCTCCCCGAAGTCACGGTGGAGTTGATGGAAGAAATCAAGGCCCGCTATTTCGGCATGGCGGCGCCGAGAGAGTAAGGCGCGTAAGCCGTTTCCGTGCAGGGCAAAGGATTCGGCTTACTGGATACGGATATAGGGCGTTTCGCATCAATCTGTCATTCCCGACATTTTTAATCGGGAATCCAGTGTCTTTGCTTTTTGTTTCGTCCGTGAAGACACAAGACACTGGATTCCCGCGTGCGCGGGAATGACGGAAGGAGGCTATTGTGATGCCAATGACCAGTTCTAATCTTTGAGAGATTCCGATGCTGCATCGATTGGCACTCCGGGTGATTCCCCAATTGAACGCGACCGTTACGGAACGCGACGTTCGCAGGCGGAAGCGCTGGGTGATGCTTGCTCCGGGGTTTGTGGCCTTCGTCCTCTATCGTCTCTTGAAGGACGTGCTGCCCTTATCCGATCCGCTGGCGTTGTTGGCGTTCAGCGGCCTCCTTTCGACGGTCACCGCGTACTGGGCTTATGCGATGGGACGCGCCGAGTCGTATGACCGGATTTACCGAACCGATAATCCACGCCGTCTTCTCTGGGTCGGCGGCTGGATCGGGTTCGTCTACGGCGTGCAGCTCTCGTTGCTGGTGTTGGCGATTCTGGCGCTCTTTGTCGATTACAATTTTCTGGTTCATCCCGAAGGGCCGGCCATGATGGCCCTGATTATCCCCTGCACGTCGGTCACGCGCGACGCCTTTGAAATCGGGCACGTGGTCCGAATGGAAGCCCAGGGTGCGCGGATGGTGACCTTTCCGGACGGCGGGTCGTTTCGTGAATTGCTCCGGCGCGATTTTCTTCATCTGGCCCCATGGGTGGGCACGGGAATCGTTGCCGGCGGGGTCACTGCGGTCCTGTCCCGGCTTGGTTGGGTCGGCAACGGGGGGGAAGTCGGCCCGGCAATCCTGGTCTGTATCGTGGCGGCATGTTGTGCGCATGGGGCCTTTTTGTCCGGGAAACGTCCTCTCGACAACTTCCCGGATCGCTTCAAAATAGAGTCATGGCTGGAAGCCTGCCGGTTTTGGACGTGGCCGTGTTTGACTTTTGCATTCACATACTATTTAGTTCAATTCGGCCTCCTTACGTTTGTCTTGCGGCTTGAGGAGGCGGCTCTGTTCGTGCACCTGGCGGTCGGCGGCGTCACCGCGGGGATGATGGCGGGGTACGGCTATTTCTTGGGTGCCCGGGTGTTTGTGGAGACGCAAACGCAGGGTGGCATCTCCGAAGGGTTGAAACGTTGTCCGTTCGTGATGGAAATTTTAGCCAAAACCGGATGGGTGACTTCGGGAGCGAAGACGAACCCCGTCGACGTCAGTCAGGGAGAGCCCTCGCGAGAGATGCTTTCATGAAAACCGGCGCGTCTGTTCTCCTGTTGTGTGTGCTGGGCTGTGTGCTCATCGCACCGATGCCGGGGTGGGCCGGTCAGGAAGCCCCTGTCCCGACCGAAGACGTCTATTACAAGACCAACGGAATCCCTCAGGGCCCCCCGGCAATGGAAACCGGGTCCACCTATCCCCAGTGGCAACCGCTCAATAACCGGATCATCATCTGGCTCGTCACGCAGCAGCATACCTATTTCGGCGGGTTCGTTCTGGCTCTGCCGTTGTTTGCGTTTCTGCTGGAATTCCTCGGCCTCACGCGTCGTGATCCACAGGCGGCCAGACGGTACGACGGCCTGGGTCGTGACATCCTTCGCGTCGGGGTGGTTTCGCTCTCGGTGACGGCCTTGCTCGGGAGCGTCATGCTTGGGGCGTTCGTGACGTTCTATCCCGTGTTCATGACGTACATGGGTTCCACGTTCAAACAGATGATGCCGTTGTATGCCGCGGTGTTTCTTGGGGAATCCTTTCTCCTGGTCTTGTACTACTACAGTTGGGACCGGCTGGCTCAGGGTGCCGGGAAATGGGTGCACCTGTCGATCGGGGTGGTCGCGAACGGCATGGGCGTGATGTTGCTCCTGTTGGCCAATGCCTGGGCGTCGTTCATGATGGCTCCCGCGGGGGTGAACGCCGAGGGCCAGTTCCTGGGGAACGTCTGGCATTTGTTGCATTCGCCGTTGTGGAATCCGCTCAACGCCCATCGGTTTCTGGCGGACATCATGTCCGGGGGCGCGGTGGTCGTGGCCTACGCGGCGTACCGGTTCTTGAAAACCCGGGTCCAGGAAGAGCGGGCGTATTACGATTGGGTGGGTTACGTGTTTATCGTCGTGGTGGTGTGTGCCTTGCTCCCCATGCCCTTCGCCGGGTATTGGCTGATGCGTGCCGTCTTCGAGTTCCGCCAGGAGATGGGCATGACCATGATGGGCGGGCTGTTGTCCTGGCTGTTCGTGGTCCAGGCCACCACCATCGGCGCGCTTTTTCTCGGGATCAATTATTACATCTGGCAGTCTTTGGGACGGTTGCGTGACGGGGACCGGTATCATCCCTATTTCAAATTCATTCTTGTCGGACTGATGGTGTCGTTTCTGGTCTGGTTCACTCCCCATACCATCGCCATGACCCCCAGCGAAATGAAAGCCATGGGCGCGGCGCAACATCCCGTGATCGGTCAGTTCGGGGTGATGTCGGCCAAAAACGGCGCCGTCAACGTCATGATCTGCCTGACCGCGTTGAGCTACCTGTTGTATCGCCGCGCCAACCGCATCATTACCGTGCCATGGGCCACGGCGGGAAACGTCGCGATCGGGACGTTGTTTGTCGCGGGTATGGCCAATATCGTCTGGGTCTCGATTTACGGGTTTTTCATTCCCGCCCACGTCCGGGTGGGTTTGTCGCTTCCGCAGGGAGCAACCACGGCGACGGTCCTGCTCGGAGGGTTGCTGATCAATCATTTTCTGTTGAAGGGGAGCGAGGTTCGAGGTCCCATCCAATGGGGCGGGATCTCCGTGCGCGGCATGGTGGCGTTGTTCGGGGTGGCTGCGACCTTTTCCTGGGTGATGGGGTTGATGGGGTATATCCGGTCGGCCGGGCGGTTGGGATGGCACGTGAATGAACTGATGGCGGACGTTTCGCCGTGGGCCTTTACCCCGGCCATCACGTTTGCGGCCAAGATGGTGACCATCAACATGGTGCTGTTCTGGGCTTCGGTGTTTCTCATGTTCTGGCTGGCCACCAGGGACCGGTCAACCGTCGTGGAAAAGGACGCACCGAGCATGTCGTTCGTGCAGGCGTTCTCAAGAGAGGAGTCGGTATGAGGACGGGAAGCATCCTCGTCACGTGTCTTTTCCTGTTTGTGTTCTGTGTTCCCTTGATGCCTGGAACGGCGTTCTCGCAGGCAGTGACGCTCGAAAATTTCGAGACTCCCGATGAGGAGCAGTTCCCGAAAGGCTGGGACGGATCTCGAAGTACGATCACCGCAAAAGAAGCCTATGCCATTCACCGGGAAGGCGACGCCGCGTTTCTGAAAGGCCAGGGCGCGAATCAGCGGGTCTATACCAAGAACATCGATTGGGACCCTCGAACCCACCCTATTCTCACGTGGCGGTGGCGCCTGCAGGTCGTCCCGGAGAAGGCCGAATTCCTTGCGGCGGTCTTTGCGAATCTGGATACGGATCTGATGTTTATTCCGGTGTCCACGAAGTACGTCTGGAGCGGCACGAAAGCCAAGGGATCGGTCACGGACGGCGGCATGTTCGGCGCAGCCGAGGTCGTGGTGCGTTCAGGCGCGCAGCCGGTGGGTGAATGGGTGGAAGAAGAGGTCAACGCGTACAAGGACTTCAAGGAGATTCATCAACACGAACCGGCCGAGCGGGCATGGGGGCTTTCCCTGCAAAGCGGTCCGGGGGTGGAAATCGATTTCGGTTCGATCGAGGTGCGGGCGGAGTAACGCTCCTTCGACAGACTCAGGACGGGCTCGCGGTCGCGTGGCGACAAGGAGATCTGCGATTTCTAAAGGAACCATGATAGACGTCGTCCTCGGCGTGGCGGTCATGGGGACGGTCGGGGTGCTCATCGGCATTCTCCTGGGTGGCTCCTTTCTCTAT
The DNA here is from genome assembly GCA_965204965.1 of Nitrospirales bacterium. Classification (GTDB taxonomy): domain Bacteria; phylum Nitrospirota; class Nitrospiria; order Nitrospirales; family UBA8639; genus Bin75. Next base: position 794,276 of record OZ242026.1, read on the forward strand.
TTCGCGGCGGGGCTTGGAGTCATTTTGGGGGCCGGGATCGGCCTTATCGGCGGACGCCGGTTTTTTCTCGGTATTTTTGTCGGGACGTTTTTTGGGGGCGCGCTGGCCTGGGCCGTTTCCGGACCGGAAAATATTACGGTCGGCGCGGGGTCCGGCGCGGCGATGGGCGGATTCTTGGGGATTTGGATTTCCATGTTGATCGACGTATTTGGGCGAAAACCGGTGCAGACCACTGCCGACCACGAAGCGGAGGCAGGGACGGGCAGCGGAGGCGGTTGACCGTTTATCGGGGATCAGGGTCATGGAAAATCGCGGGGTACTCATCGGTTCCATCATCTTTGTGTTTGCTTCGTTCATCCTGATGATGGTGATGCTGATCTATGAAACGTATAAGGGGAAGCAGGAGTTGGACCGGCTGGTGTCCAAGTCGCAGACGACCAAACCCCGGGTCATCGCGCCGGTGAAAGTCCAGGATTTTTCCATGTATCGGACGCTGGTCGGCAATGAAGGGCGTGAGATGGTCGAGATTCCTGAAGGCCCCTTTACCATGGGGAATGATCAGGGGGATCCCGATGAATCCCCGGCTCATCCCGTGTACGTGCAGACGTACTTCATCGATTTAAAGGAAGTCACCCAGTCGGAATACGCGCGTTTCGTCAAGATGACCAAGCGGGAGCAACCCAAGGTGCCGGTCTTCGAAGAAGACATTGCGAAACTCGTTGACCCGGACTTTCCCGTCGTGGGGATCGGCTGGAACGATGCGTTCGGCTATTGCCGGTGGGCGGGGAAACGATTGCCGACCGAAGCCGAATGGGAGAAAGCCGCCCGTGGTGAAGGGCGGCGACTCTATCCGTGGGGAAATGAGTTCAGCTACATGGTCTCCAATATTGACGGGGAGGACGACGGGTTCAAGTATTTGTCGCCGGTCGGGTCTTTTGAAGGTGGGCGGAGTCCGTATGGCGTCTACGACATGACGGGCAACGTGGCGGAATGGGTGGCGGATACCTATGACGCCGAATACTATCAGAATTCACCGTTTCGCGATCCTCCCGGTCCGGACAGTACGGAGTTCAAGGTCATTCGAGGCGGGACCTGGCGAGATTCCAAACTCAACGCGAGGCTGACCAAACGGTTTTCAGCCAAAATGTGGCGAACCGACGCGACGATCGGCTTCCGGTGCGCTCAGGACGCCGAGGCCGTCGAACAAGAATTCTGACCGTGCCGGAGCGGGGGCTGTCGAGGTTGCGCGACCATGGACGGGAGACTGAAACTGATCCTGCTTGCCGTGATTTTATTCATGGTGGGCATGCCGGTGTCGGGCATTCTGCGCGGAACCAAGGCTCCGCCGCCTGACCCCGAGTTGGCGGAGGTTGTGGAACCCGTTCAGACGACCGGCGATTCTCTGTCCGACCCATCCGAACCGATCCTCCCTGAAGACATGGCGTTTATTCCTCCCGGAGAGTTCGTCCAGGGGACGAGCCAGGGCGGGTTCAATGAACGCCCCGAACGTCTCGTGACCCTCGATGGGTTTTGGATTGACCGGTATGAGGTCACGAACCACCACTATCTCGAGTTTGTGGAGCGGACCGGTCATCGAAAACCCGGCCCGCCGTCCCGCTATGCCAAACGGTTGGCCCAATTGCGCGGGCCCAACCAGCCGGTGGCTTACGTCTCCTGGCATGATGCCGATGCGTATTGCCAATGGAAGGGGAAACGCCTGCCCGGGGAAGCGGAATGGGAAAAGGCCATGCGAGGGATTGACGGCCGGCTATGGCCCTGGGGCAATTCTCCGCGAATCCACAAGGCCAATCTGGGAGGGGTGGAGGACGGCTATGAAGCTACGGCGCCGGCTGGCTCGTTTCCATTGGATCGAAGCCCGTTTGGCGTGCATGACGGCTTTGGAAACCTGATGGAATGGACCAGGAATTGGTATGAAGAGCAAGTCCGCCATCCCAATGATCCCGATCCCGAAGAAGCCAATTTTGCCGATCGCGGGGGGTATAAGACGCTACGCGGTGCCGGATATACCAGTTATGGCAACGATTTGAGGATTACGGCCAGGAATTTCATGGTTCCCGACTTTCGGGACGAAACCATAGGCTTCCGCTGTGCGGCGTCGGAGCAAAAAACACCGGCTCGCACGCCGGCTGCAGGTCCGCGGAATAGCGAAAGCTAGAGAAAATCGAAGTAATACAGGATCAGAAAGACGGCCAAAAGAATATTGACAACCATTCCGGCCAACACTATAATGTCGAACAATTTTGCATTATTGCGCATTGTCTTACCATATACATGAACGGCGATTGTTGAGTATCACATCTCGAAGAAATGTGTCAAGAGTATAATTTATTAAGGTCAAACATTTAGAAGGAAAATTGAGATGGCAAAAAGCGATCCACTTGAAATTAAGCTGGGCAAGGCGATTTTTTATGTAACCTGCGCCGTGAGCTTGTGGTTTTTTTATTGGTTTGCCGGCATACAGTGTCCTTGTTGAAGAAGGGAACTGAAGGGGAGGAATTTATATGCAAACCGTTCTGTACCTCATTATTTCGATCGTGATTTCCGTGGCATACTTTCAGTTCATCGATTGGGTTCTGATGGATATGCAGGGGTTGGATTATTTCTACATTCTGAGGTAATCAGCATCAGTCGTCATTCTGAAAACACATCTATAAAGGATTATTGTTCTTTGAATAATTTCAAAGAAAGAAGGAGGTTGGTCATGGGTCGCCTCACGAGTGGACGGGCCGGAAAGAAATTTCTGGCGGTCACTGGTCTATTTGCAATGGGAGTCATGTTGTTACTCCCGATTTTTGTGGCACTGCCGGCCTTGGCCGGTGGGGGTGGTCCCGCAGCAGGCGGACCGCCTCCGGATGTCGTAGCCGCCCAGGAAGCTGAAGGCGCGGAAGCCGAAGGCGAAGAATCGAAAGTCGAAATCGGCAGGGACGTCTACTACAAAACCGAGGGCCCGGCCGTCGGCGCGCCGGCTCCCAAGACTCAAGATACGGCGGAATTTTATCCCCGATACAACTTCGAAAGCCGGGTTCTGCTCTGGGTCGCCAACCAGCAGCATCTGTACTACGGCAGTTTCGTTCTGGCCGTCCCGATTTTCTGTATGTGTATCGAGTTTGCCGGGTTGCTGAGTAAAGACAAGGCGATGGCCAAGAAATACGACCAATTGGCGTATGACTTCATTAAGATCAGCTTGACCGCCTACTCGCTGACTGCCATCCTCGGTGGGATTCTCATCTTCACCTTCCTGACGTTGTATCCCGCCTTCTTCGGTTATCTTTCCAGTATTTTCCGTCCGGTGATGCATATTTATGCGTTGATGTTCGTGGCGGAAAGCGGAACCCTCTACATCTATTACTACGGTTGGGACAAGATGAAAGAGGGCTTGTTGAAATGGCTGCACGCCAGTATGTCCGTGGTGTTGAACGTGATCGGAACGGTGCTGATGTTCCTGGCCAATTCCTGGATCGGTTTCATGATGTCGCCCGCGGGTGTGGACGAGCAGGGGCGCTATCTGGGAAATATTTGGCACGTCATCCATACGGCGCTCTGGAATCCTCTGAACGTGCACCGGATTCTCGGGAACATGGCTTTCGGCGGCGGCGTGGTCGCGGCATATGCCGCGTACCGGTTCCTGTCGGCGAAGAACGATGAGGAACGCGCCCATTACGATTGGATGGGCTATATCGCAATGGCGCTGGGGGTGGCCTTCCTGATTCCCCTGCCGTTTGCAGGATACTGGCTTATGCGCGAAGTGTACGCCTATCGCCAACAGATGGGCATTACCTTGATGGGCGGATTGTTGGCCTGGTTGTTCATCATTCAAGCCACCATGATCGGCATCCTGTTCCTGACGACGAACTACTACCTCTGGCAGGCACTCGGAAGAATGACCGGAGGTGAGCGGTTCCAGCGCTATATCAAGTACTTTGTGTTTATTCTGGTCGTGGGTCTGTTGGTCTTTATCACTCCCCACACCATCGTCATGACGCCGGCTGAATTGAAAGCCATGGGCGGTCAGCAGCATCCGGTGCTGGGGAATTATGGCGTGATGTCGGCCAAGAACGGCGGCATTAATGCAATCATCATGACCACGATCGCCAGTTTCATATGGTATCAGCGCGGCAACAGGGTGCCCGCGGTGAAATGGGCGAAATTCGGGAATATCTTCCTGATTACCTTCTTTGTGGTGGCCCACCTGAACAATATCTGGGTGGCCTGTTACGGGTACTTCATCCCTGCGAACGTGCGAATCGGTCTCTCGGTTCCGCAGGTCGCGGGCACCCTATCGTGCCTGTTTTTCGGTTCGGCCTTGAACCTGGCCATGTTGAAACAGTCCAGGGAACTTGGGCCGATTCGGTGGGGTCAGATCGCACCGCGTTCACAATATGCCCTGATCATGCTGGCGACGGCCTTTACCTGGATGATGGGATTGATGGGCTATATTCGGTCGTCCGTGAGGTTGTTCTGGCACGTCAATGAGATTATGCGGGATAATTCGCCTTGGGCGTATACGCATACCATTGGGTTCGGGGCCAACGTGATTTCCTTTAACGTGCTGTTCTTCTGGATCACGATCATGTTTGTCTTTTGGCTTGGGGCATTGGGGGCCAAGAAAGCGCCCGTGCCTGCGACGCAACCCGTTCCGGGTGCCGCGCCGCAACCTGCAACTGGTCATTAATCATTAACTTTGCATGAAATACGTGATGATGAGGCTATCCTGGTCGTAACAATCAGGGTAGCCTCATTTGTGGAGGGGCAAAGTGGTTGAATTACTTACGGAAGCAATCTCGATTGGATGGCCGGCATTCGCCTTTTTGATAGGGCTGCTCTTTTATTTTCAAGCCAAATCGACCGATCCCGCTCAAAAGAAGAATGTCACGTTCAAGACGTTTATCGGCATGCTGTGCGCGCTCATGGCTTTTATCGCCATCGCGAATTACAAGAATAATTTCTATGGAGAAAGCCGCCTGCTGCCCGTCTCATTGGTGATGATTACGTGCCTGGCCTACATCATGGGCATCTACTTCACCAATATCGGGGCACTCATGAAAATCGGCGGCTTTATGTTTTTCGTGGCCGCGGCCTTATCCGGGTATGGGAACTGGTTGCCCCAGGTGGAAGGGGGCTTCCCGCCGCCTGAAGTCAAGTTGGACTTCCAGAGTATGACCGCCCAGCAATTGGGTGACGAAGGCGAAAAAATTATTTTTGGCGGTCTCGGCCAAAGTAAGGTGCAAGGGGCGATCGGGAAGGGTCAGTGTCCCCTGTGTCATGGTTTTAACCAGGGCTTCCTGAGTGAACGGGCGCCGAATCTGTGGGACGTTCCGGCCCGGGCCGAGGAACGGCTGAAACACGAAAAGTATTTTATGAACGATCCCGGTTCGCGGGATACCGTGCAAAAAGAAGCCTTTGAGGGTTCGGGGACGGCCACGACCGGTCAGGAATATATCGCCGAGTCGCACGCCTGTCCGAGTTGTTTCGTCGTGCCGGGGTTTGGGGTGAAAGGAACGAACGACAAGGAAAGCCCCATGCCGAGAATTCACAAGCCCCCGATTTCACTGACCCTCGGTGAATTGGCGGCCGTAGATACGTGGCTGTACGTTCGGGAAGGCAAGGAAGCCCCCACGTATGAAGAAATTCAGGCGTCGTATGAAAAATTCATTCCCGAAGCTGACCGGCCTCAGGCGAGTGCCGACGGGGATGAAGCCGCGGGTGGCGTATTGGCAACCGGTGAAGAGCCGATCACGGATCTCTTCATGAAAGCCGGGTGCCCGGCCTGCCATACGATTCCCGGGATTGAAGGGGCAACCGGAAAGGTCGGTCCCTTGTTGATGGAAGGCAGCAATGCTCCTCAAAGGTTGAAGGACCCGGGGTATGCAGGTCATGCCACGTCGGCCCGTGAATACATTACCGAGTCGATCTTGAATCCCAGTATGTACGTGGTGAAGGATTTCCCGGACAACCAGATGCCGAAAGATTTCGGTCTGAAGCTCAGTGCGGGAGCCGTGAACAAAATTGTGGATTATCTGTCCAGCTTGAAAGAAGGGCAGGATCTACCGGTATTGGAAGATTTTAATTAATCCTGAAACTCTGTGATTCAGAAAACAGGAGTTTAATACGATGACCTGGTTAAAGTTAGTCGAAGGCTACATGCCGATGCAGATGATTTCGGAGTTAGCCGGTTCGATTCTCGTATTTGCGCTGGTCAACTGGGCGCTGAATCGGGCGGGCATGGCCATTCCCAAGTTCTGGGCGGGAGTGGGCGTGTGGATCTACATCCAGCTCTATTTGAAATACCGCATTTATCCGCCCATTCCGTTCAGTGTGCGCGCCATTTACGGGACGGTCTCGGCCTGTGGGATTTTCATGTGGGTGTCGGGGTCGGAAGACGCGTGGCAAGAGTTCAAGCGGCCGGTGATGAACGTGATGGACGGGATCAGCGGGTTTCACAAAGCGGCCCGCACCGTGTCGTTGATCGTGATTCCACTGGCGTTGGGCGGGTTTGCCTATACCTCGTTCCTGCCCAGTTTTGAAGAACCCATCGAGTTGAGGACGGTGCATCCGGCGCCGCCGGCCACCACGAAGGTGCATGGCAAGACCTTTGTGTTGCAGGTCGTGGAGAATCCCTTTCGGGTGAACAACGAGGGGAAATACGATCAGGCATACACGGATGCGCGAATCGTGGAACAGGCCATGGGGCGGTTGATGAAAGACGTCAATGACCCGAATTACAACCCCTGGGATCCCAATGCCGAAGGCTATACCAAGTACGTGCGGGAGGGGGGCGAGATCTTCTTTCAGAACTGCCACTTCTGTCACGGGGACAACCTGAACGGCCGTGGCTTATGGGCGTACGCCTTCAACCCGATTCCGGCGAACTTCACGGACGCGGGGACGATTGCGCAGCTCCAGGAAACGTTTGTGTTCTGGCGCGTCTCGAAAGGCGGGATCGGGCTGCCCGGGGAAGGGTTCCCCTGGGCCTCGGTGATGCCGCCGTGGGAGCAGCACCTGACGGTGGATGAAATCTGGAAAGTGGTGATGTTCGAATATTGGCACACGGGCTACTATCCCCGGACCTGGGATTAAGAGAAGAGGAGCGGAGACGAGCCATGAGCAAGAGCAGATATGGAAGGAACTTGGCCCGGTGGGGCGTGTGCTTGAGCGTGAGTGTCCTGCTGGGGCTCCCCCTGAGTAGCGGAGCCCAGGAAGACCTCCCTGAAGGTTTCAAACAGCAGGGCCTGCCGTCGCCCCCGCCGGCGGAACAGATCGAAGCGGGCAAGCGGGTCTACTTTACCAAATGCGTCTGGTGTCACGGCGTCACAGGGGCCGGGGACGGTCCGGGCGCGGTGCGACTGTGGCCGCGACCGCGGAACTTCAACGCGGGTACCTTCAAGATCCGGCATACGGCCAGCGGGCAGTTGCCCCTGATTGACTTGGACCTGCTCCAAACAGTCACGCACGGGTTGCCGGGATCGGCCATGCCGTCCTGGGAAGGCATACTGACCGAACAACAACGCAAGGACGTGTTGGCGTTCGTGACCACTCAATTGGTGGAGGACCGGTCGTGGCAGGATGAAGAATTCGAAGAGCTGTTTGTGTTGCAGTTGGACCAACTCAGCCCGAAACAGAACGCGCCGGAGTCCATTAAACGGGGGTCCGAATTGGTGGTGGAAAAGAAATGCATCGAATGTCACGGACTGGAAGGCCGGGGTGACGGGAATGCGTTCAACCTCAAGGACGATTGGGGTTTCAGCATCCAACCGGCGGACTGGCACAAATGCTGGAACTTCCGGGGCAGCCGGCAGGACCCGTACAACGTCAGGAACATCTTCCGGACCTTCTCCACCGGGCTGAACGGCACGCCGATGCCCTCGTTTGCGGACAATACCAGCGTGGATGAGCGGTGGGACATTGCCAACTACGTCAACTCCCTCTGTGAGCGGGAGCATGAGATTCCCGCGCCGCAAGGGACAGTGAGCGATGAAACGGCGCAAGCGTTCTCCACGACGCCGCCCTTACCCATCGACCCGCTGACGGACAAACCCAAGAGTAATTTCGTGATCCCGTCGAAGTTCGTGGAGGGAGACCTCCCCACGGACGAAAATGACGAGCGATGGAAGCTGATTCCCCGGCGGTGGTTGGCCATGGGAGGGCAGATCACGCACAAACCCCGGAACTTCGTGAACCGGATCGACGACATGTGGGTACAAGCGCTGTATAACGAAACGCACATCGAATTCATGTTCCGATGGGATGACCGGACCAAGAGTATTCAGGAAGACGAAGTGGACTGGGATCCCACGGAAGTGAACCTGGAGGACTATGGCGTGGAGGAACAGGCCCCACAGGGTACGACGTTTGCCGAAGATCCGTTCCATCAGGAATCGATTGCGGCCAAGCAAAAAGACGGCTATACCGTGTACAACGACGGCGTGGCGTTCCAATTTCCGGTCAAGTGGCAGGAGCTGCCGGCCCCGCGGAAGCCACGGTACTTCTGGGGTGACGAGAGGTTTTCCGTGGATTTGACGAAATGGACGGCGGATGGGACCTTGGGCGTGTATGAAGGCACGGGCTGGGATCAGGATCTCACCGAACTGGACTTCCAGGAAGAAGTGGAGGTCGTGAAAGCGGAGTGGGCCAATGGCCGGTGGACCGTGATTGTCAAGCGGCCGATCAAAGGCGACTACGAAGAAGTGGCGTACCTGGAGCCCGGCAAGTATATCCCGATGGTGTTTTTTGCCTGGGACGGGCACAATGGAGACGTGGGCCGCAAGATGGCGGTGTCGGCCTTCTATTATCTGGTGATGGAGCCGCAGATTCCAATCACCACGTACGTGTATCCCGGCTTGATCACGGTGGGTATCGTGATTATCGAAGGCTGGGTGTTGGGCCGCCGTGCCAACCGGCGCAAGGAAAAGGGCCAGGCCTGAGCACGAGCACCTGATAGATAGAACAGGGAAGGGGGTGGACGTGAGTCCATCCCCTTTTTTTATTAAGGAACCTCAGATTTATGGCACTATCGGGCGCATGGCGGCGTTGTGTCCTCGCTCAACCCTCGCCTATCTTATCTGATAAGCCTCGGGTTTCGCTGCGGGACGCCTTGCCCTGCATCCCGCTATCACAATAAATCAGAGGTTCCTTAAGTGAATCACTCCTCCCTTGAGGGCGAGTCGCGGCGGCCAAGCCGATAGGCGCCGGCTGCCGCGGTGGGGGGAACAAAAGACGGAACGGAAGATGGGCGGGACGGTGATCCGAGAAGTTTCAGGTGTGGTGTTAGCCGGCGGAAAGAGCAAAAGAATGGGGATGGACAAACGCCATCTGTCCGTTCACGGCAAACCGCTCCTGGACAGGGTCACGTCCGTTCTGCTCGAGCTTTTCCCTGAAGTCCTCCTGGTCTTGGCTGAAGAGGATATTTCGAGACAAGACGAGAGAATACGGATCGTGACGGATTTTATACCTGACTGTGCTGCGGTAGGGGGACTGTATACCGGTCTGTACCATGCCCGCTATTCCCGTGTATTCGTTGTAGCCTGTGATATGCCGTTCATCAATCAGGCCGTCGTTGAGCTTTTTCTTCAAAAGATCGATGCAACGGATATTGTCATGGCGCAATTGGTCACCGGGCTTCAGCCGTTGCATGGGCTGTATTCAAAACAATGCCTGCCGCTTTTGAAGGAAATGATCGAGGCTCGAGACCTTCGTCTGCAAAACATTGCGGACAAACGGGGTCTGACCGTGCATCGTGTTCCCGAAACGGAGATTAAGCGTTTGGATCCCCAATTGCTTTCCTTTTTGAATTTGAATTCACCAGCCGACCTTGAACTCGCAAACAAAATCAGCCGGGGCTAGATGCCATTCACGGGCAATGCGATCGAACGGCCAACGTGATCCATCCCTGCCGCGGAGACCGGTGCCTCAAGCTCCGATGACTGAAGAGCCCCTTTGCTTGCGAGGTCTGGAAAGCCTGTGCTAGATTCTCAATCCTCTTCTCCCTGAGTTCCCACTTATTTTTTTCGATACCATCATGTCTGCCGGAATTGTCCAAGAACAGGTTGCCTCTGCCATTACCAAGGCCTTGCTTGAGGCAAGGCAACGCGGTGCCTTGCAATCAACGAATTTTCCCGAGCCCGTGATTGATTTTCCCAAGAGAGAGGAATGGGGGGATCTGTCCTCGAACGTGGCCATGAGCATGGCAAAAGAGGAGAAGCGTCCGCCGTTGGAAGTGGCTCAAGTGATCGCGGATCAACTTCGGAACTCGTGTCCTCTTTTGGAAAAGGTGTCGGTGGCCCCGCCCGGATTCTTGAATTTTACGCTTCGCCAGGACTGTTGGTTTTCGGTGCTCGAAGAAATCGAGCGGACGGGAGACCGGTACGGCCACGGCACGGTGGGACGAGGGCAACGGGTTCTTCTGGAGTTTGTCAGTGCGAATCCCACGGGCCCCCTGCACATGGGACATGGACGCGGAGCGGCGTTGGGGGAAGCTTTGGCAAGATTGCTGCGAGCCGCGGGGTATGAAGTCGACAAGGAATATTATATCAATGACGCGGGTCGCCAGATGAGGTTGTTGGCCGACTCCGTGTATGCACGGTATCTGGAATTGCACGGCCGTGAGTTTTCGTTTCCCGAGGATGGGTACCATGGAGACTACATCAAAGGCCTGGCGGAAGCGATGGGTCGGGAAAAAGGCTCGGAACTCTTGACCCTGGAACCGGAAACCGCGCGCACGGAATGCGGGCAATGGGCCTCCGACCAACTCGTACGGGCCATCAAGGATGATCTTGGGCGCTTCGGGGTGGAGTTCGAGACGTGGTACAGCGAGGCGTCGTTGTTTTCTGCGGGGAAAATCGAGGCGGCTTTGCAGGACCTCGAACAGCGGGATCTGGTATTTACACGTGACGAGGCGACGTGGTTCCGGTCTTCTGAGTTTCAGGATGAAAAAGACCGCGTGGTGCGTAAGCAGGATGGTGACTACACCTACTTGGCTTCGGACATTGCCTATCATTTCGATAAGTTGCGGCGTGGCTATGAATGGCTGATCAACGTTTGGGGTGCGGATCATCATGGATACGTCCCGCGCATGAAAGCCGCGGTCAAAGCCTTCGGCTACGGCGACGAGAGTTTGCGGGTGGTGTTGGTCCAGATGGTGCGGTTATTGCGGGGCGGGGAAAAAGTCGAGATGTCCAAACGGGCAGGCGAATTTATCACGCTACAGGACGTGGTCGACGAGGTGGGGGCCGATGCCGCCAAGTTTTTTTTTCTAATGCGTCGTTCGGATACGCATCTTGAATTCGACCTTGAGTTGGCCAAGAAACAGTCCTCTGAAAATCCCGTCTATTACGTTCAATATGCCCACGCGCGATTGGTCAGCTTGTTCAGGACGGCCCGTGAACGAGGGTTCCCCATACTGCCGGTTGGCGATGCGCCGTTGGCCGCGTTGGTGCAGCCGGAAGAACTCCGGCTGGTGAAGCAGTTGTCGAGTTTCCCCGGGTTGCTTGAAGCGAGTGCCAAAGTCTTGGAGCCCCATCGCATCACGTTCTATCTTCAAGAACTCGCAGGATTGCTTCACGTGTTCTATTACAAGCATCGCGTCCTTCCCCCCAGGGTCGACGGCGGCAAGGAGGAGGCCGGTGCTCCCGAGTCCGACGGGGAATCAAGTGAATCGATCCGGGAGAACTTGTCGCACGAACTGACTACGGCCAGATTGGTGCTGTTGAAACAGGTTCAAACGGTGATCAAAAACGGACTCGGGTTATTGGGCGTCAGTGCACCGGAAACAATGTAAGGATGTCGGCAATGTTGATCCGGTATCGGGCCTTGCGGAATGGAGAGGGTTGCGTTGAGGAATCGTAGATTGGTTGAGCGTGGATCGTGATGACCTTCTCCGTTCATCGGCAGGATCCCCGGTGCGCGGCCCGTTCCGCTGTGCTGTCCACCCCTCATGGCGACATCGACACCCCGGCGTTCATGCCCGTCGGTACGTTGGGCACGGTGAAGGGTATGGCGCCGGATGAACTTCGTGGGTTGGGTTTCGGGTTGATGCTGAGCAATGCCTATCATTTGTATTTGCGACCCGGGCATCGACTCATTCAGGAACAAGGCGGGCTTCACCGGTTTACGGGATGGAACGGTGCAATTTTAACGGATAGCGGAGGCTTTCAATTGGTCAGCCTCGCGGATTTGCGAAAGATTACGGATGACGGCATTGCCTTTCGATCGCATTTGGACGGATCCTTACATCAGCTCACCCCGGAGTTGTGTATGGAAATTCAAATGGCCCTGGGCTCGGACGTGATGATGGCATTGGACGAATGCCCGCCCCATCCATGTTCCATTGAGCAGGCCCGGATTGCGGTTGCACGAACCACGGCATGGGCGAAACGATGTGCCGCGGCTGCGCGCGACCGGAGACAGGCGCTGTTCGGTATCGTGCAAGGGGCGCTGGACGCCGATTTGCGAAGGCAGTCCGCGCGCGAACTGGTTGAGATCGGATTTGATGGGTACGCCATCGGTGGGCTATCGTTGGGGGAAGACAAGCCTGCCTTGCTGGCCATGCTGGAAGTTTCGGTTAACGAACTGCCTGTCTCCCACCCTCGGTACCTGATGGGCGTCGGCCTTCCCGAAGACCTTGTCGAAGGCGTCATGCGCGGGGTGGATATGTTTGACTGCGTGATTCCGTCTCGTCACGGGCGGACGGGATGGTTGTTCACGACTGAAGGACGGGTCTTGATCAAACATGCGCAATATGCGAAGGATGATGGCCCGATTGATGCGCAGTGCGGCTGTCCGGTCTGCCGGAAGTACTCCCGGGCCTATTTGCGGCATCTGTATCTGTCCAATGAAATGTTGGGGGTGCGACTCAACACGATTCACAATCTCTGGTATTATCGGACGCTCATGGATGCGATGCGGTCGGCGATTCAAGACGGCGCCTTTCCGGCATTTCGCCGGGCTTTCTATGAACAACGCCGTGAGTATGAAAAGAGTGCCGCGTATGCCGAACTGGTCGGCGCGACGGTCGTGGCCGAGGGATCGACCACCGGAAAGGATGGGTAAATGGGCATGGAGATCGGCTCGATAGCCTGGGCACAGGGAGGAGCGCCGGAGGGAGCGGCGGGATTGTTTTCCCTGGTACCGTTCATTTTGATTTTTGTGGTGTTTTATTTCTTGTTGATCTTGCCTCAGCAAAGAAAACAAAAACAGCACAAGGAGATGTTAACCAAGTTGAAGAAGGGCGATAAGATCATTACCTCTGCCGGCATGTGGGGGGCCATCACCCGGTTGGATAAAGAGACCGCCACCGTGCAAGTCGATGACAATACGAAAGTGAAGATTCAACGTGAGAACATTTCCCGGTTACGGACGGAAGACGAAGGGTAGAGGACAAGCATGAAAAAAATTCGTGGTCGCTTGTTTCTCGTGTTGTTCCTGTCCGTGGTCTCGTTCTATCTTTTTCTCCCGTCCTGGCCGGGACTGTACGACCGGATCCCCGAGAGCGTCAGATGGTTGATACCTCCGCGCGGCGTTTCGCTCGGCCTGGATCTGCAGGGCGGGATCCACCTGGTCTTGGAAGTGGAAGAGGAGCGGGCCGTCGAGATTGCCGTCGACCGTGCCGCCAAGGCCATGCAGGATCTCTTGACCGACAAAGAGATTCCCTTCGATACCGTTGAACGGGACGGCAGCGTCCAAGTCCGGCTTGAGTTATCGAATGAGGGAGCGGTCGAAGAAAGCGCAGAGCTGATTCGTGACGAATTCCCTTCGTATTTCCAGGTTTCCAAGGAGGGCCGAATTTTAGTCGTCGAACTGCTCGACAGCGAAGTGGATCGCATCAAGAACGCCGCTATCAATCAGGCCTTGGAGACGATTCGCAATCGAATCGACCAGTTCGGCGTCACGGAACCGCTGCTGCAACGCCAGGGGCGCACGGAACTGGTGATCCAACTGCCCGGCGTCAAGGATCCCGAGCGGGCGAAAAGCCTGATTCAGGATACTGCGTTGCTGGAATTCAAAATGCTCGATGAGGACAATCAGCCGGGACTCGGGTTGCCCGTCCAAGTCCAGCGGAGCGAAGAGTCGAGCATTCGAGAAAAATTTGCCGACCGGGTTCCCGAGGGTTCGGAAATTCTGTTTGAATCCATCCCCGATTCGAAAGGCGGCCCTCCTGTCTTCAGCCGGCCGTATCTCGTGCGAAAAGGCGCGGTGTTGACCGGGGACGTGTTGCAGGACGCACGCGTCAATTATACGGAATTCAGCGAAGTCTACGTAGGGGTGACGTTCGACAGTAAAGGCGCGAAAGAATTCGGGCTGATTACCAGTGCCAACGTGGGCAAGTTCATGGCGATCGTGCTGGACGGGACGGTCTATTCGGCGCCGCGCATTAACGAACCGATACTCGGCGGGCGGGCCCAGATCACCGGGAACTTTACCACGGACGAAGCGAATGACCTGGCCATCGTTCTCCGGGCGGGTGCGCTCCCCGCGCCGATGAAAACGATACAGGATCTGACCGTGGGACCGTCCTTGGGGCAGGATTCCATTGAGAAAGGTCTGAAGACCACGCTGATTGCCGGCCTGATCGTCCTGATCTTCATGGTGATCTATTACCGGATGTCGGGCGTGATTGCGGATATGGCCCTGGCCTTGAATCTCCTGTGTTTGCTGGGTGCGTTATCCGGGCTCAATGCCACGCTGACGTTGCCGGGGATCGCGGGCATCATTTTGACGATCGGGATGGGAGTGGACTCGAATATCCTGATCTTTGAACGTATCAGGGAAGAACTGAGGCAGGGGCGTCCCGTTCGTTTGGCGGTCGATGCCGGGTACGACAAAGCCTTCTTGACGATCGTCGACTCCCACGTCACCACGTTGATTACCGGATTGGCGTTGTTTTTATTCGGCACCGGGCCGATCAAGGGATTTGCCGTGACCCTGTGTCTGGGTATCGGGATCAATCTGTTTACCGCGTTAATCGGGACCAAAGTCGTCTTCGATCTTATCAATCGACGCAAATTGGAACGGTTGAGCATTTAGCCTGTCCTGAGGGTTGACCATGTTGGAAATTATCGGAAAAACGAATATCGATTTCATGGGGAAACGCCATGTGGCCTTCGGCGTCTCCGGGCTGTTGGTTTTGTTGGGTCTGATCGCCCTCGTTCAAATCGGGACGGGAGCCGCCAATCTCGGCATCGACTTTGCCGGGGGCACGGCCGTCCAATTGAAATTTGAGAATGCAATCGGGATTGAGCAGGCCCGCCAGGCACTGAGCAAACATGGTTTGCAGGATGCTGAACTCCAGGAATTTACCCGGGACCATAAACTGCTGGTTCGTGTGAAAACGGAAGATACGCTGGAACAAAAAATTGCGGAACGGATCGTGGAGGTGTTTGAAACGGAATTCAGCCAGAACAAATTCGTGATCGATTCCAGCACGGAGATCGGCCCGACGATCGGGCACCGGCTGCAACAGGACGCGTTGTTGGCGATCACGATCTCCCTGATCGGGATCATTCTCTACGTGGCCACGCGTTTTGAATTACGATTCGGCGTAGCTGCGGCCGTGGCGACCTTTCACGACGTATTGGCTGTCCTGGGCATCTATTATCTCCTCGACAAGGAAATTACCTTGTTGGTCGTGACTGCGTTACTGACCCTGGCCGGATACTCGCTGACCGACTCCGTCGTAGTCTTCGACCGCATTCGAGAAAATCTTCGAGCCCGGCGGCGGGAGACCATCTTGAACATTATCAATGCCGGGATCAATCAAGTGCTCACCAGAACCTTGATCACGACCCTGACGGTGGTGTTGGTGCTCGTTCCTTTGACCGTGTTCGGAGGGGAAGTGCTCCATGATTTTTCACTCGCGCTGTTATTGGGCGTGCTCATCGGCACGTATTCCTCCGTGTTCGTAGCCAGTCCTCTCCTGTTGATATGGCCCGGCGGAAAAGGCCGGCTCTTGAGTCGAGGCGGTTGATCGCACCGTTGTCTCGTGCGGCAATCCTTGACAAGGGTGCCCCTCTCTGAAAACATTCTTCTTAACATTCAATGGTTTCGCACCAGTCCGTCTTTTGGGGTATCACGGCAATGAAACGGTGGCTTTGGTCACAGAGTCTCCAGCGCAAAACGATTCTGGGAATGGTACTGGTCGGCCTGCTCCCCCTTGCCCTCTCGTTATTCCTCACCTACGTGGAAGAGCGCCGGGCCCTTCGGGAAATAACCGGGTCCAACTTCAAGGGCATTGCCGTTGAAGTGGCGCGAAAAATCGAAACCCAGATCATGCGGGGCATCAATGAGGCGCAACAGTTGGCCACCATCCCCTTTATTCGCGCCGCGGTGAAGGAAGCGAACCGGAGTTATGAAGGAAGAGAGTCGGAGAAAATCAAGGCCTTCATCGAAGAATGGAAAGAACGGTGGCGGGCGCGAAAGAATCCTCATGAATTTCCCGCCTTTGTCAACTGGATTGCCACCAATTATCTGGTTGACTGGCACGCCGTTCGCAAGTCGGACTACCTGGGCATTCTGGTGACCGACAATCAGGGCGCGTTGGTTCTCAGTTCCTTGCCTCAAGTGCGCTTTTACCACGGGGATACGGAATGGTGGGAGGCCGCGTTTCGGCAGGGTCAGGGTCAGATTTACGTGAGTGATTTGACCTTCGATCCCTCATTTGGAACACACGTCCTGAACGTGGCTGTGCCGATATTTGATCAAAGCCGTCACCAGGCTCTGGGGACCGTCAGCATTGTCCTTCGGCGGGATTCGTTGTTCCGATCGATTTCCGAAGTGACCGCGGGTGTCACCGGCCATGCCATGCTGATCGACGTGGATGGGACCCCCTTGATTTGTCCCGTTCTGTCGCTGGAGCAGCATACCGCAAATCCCGCGATGGTGGCCGCCATTAACGAAGAGCAGACCGGATGGGTCCACGTGACGCAGGATACCCATGGCGCACGGGATTCCCTTGTCGGCTACGCTCATTTGCGGATTCCGGAAACCCTGGCTTCCGAGAGTTTCCGGGGCAGACAATGGCTGACGATTGTGCGGCAGAATCCCGAGGAGACCTATGCCCCCTTGCAGCAATTGCTGGTGAAGGTGGCGATGTATGGCGTCGTGGTGTTGGGTATTCTGTGGTTGGCGGGCGTGATCGTGGCCAGAAAACTTGTGAGTCCGATTCAAACCTTACATGAGGGCGTGCAGCAAATCGGCGCGGGCAATTGGGATCATCCCCTTGTCCTGAAGACCGGCGACGAAATTGAAGCGCTGTCTCATGCCTTCAATAAAATGGCCGTCAACCTGAAACAGTCGTTCTCGCAGTTGAATACGCAAATGGCGGAAATCCGTCTCCTTGAGGAACGCTATCGTGACCTGATCGAGAATTCTCCCGAGATGATTCATCAAATCGACAAGACCGGGCGTTTTGTTCACGTTAATCAGACCGAATTGGAAAAACTGGGCTTCACGTTGCTGGAAATGCTTTCGATGCATTTGTGGGATATTCTGCCCGCGGAGAGGAAGGCGGAAGCACTCGACTACGTCAACCGGTTGCCCACGCAACCTCGAAGCTCGCTGGAAACGGTGTTTCTCACGAGAGACGGGACCCCGATCGACGTGGAAATTCACTCCACGGCCTTGATCGATTCGGACACGGGCGATCTGGTGTACACGCGCGCGTTCGTGCGGGACGTGACCGAGAGGAAGGCGCTGCAACGACAGATCGACCGCTATACCACCCATCTGGAACAGGAAGTGGCCGCTCAAACGCAACAACTTTCCGAATCGGAAAAGCGGTATCGTGTGCTCTTTGACCGTTCAGCGGATTCGATCTTCATGGTGGACCTCGCCGGTGGTATCGTGGCGGTCAATGAACGTGAGCAAGAAGTCCTCGGCTACAAACGGGAAACCCTGCTGTCTCAATCTTTACTGACGCTCGTGTCGGACTCGTATAAGGACACGGTCAGACAGTTGCTGGACACGGTGGTGTCCGACGAAGAAAAAATCCCGGCTACGGAATTGGAAGTGTTTGACGCCCCAGGGAAGTTGCGGTCCGTAGAAATGGACGTGATTCGGGTAGGAGAAGGTTCGACGCTTTCGATTATGGTACAGCTCCGTGACATTACGGAACGAAAGCTGTTGGAAGAACGGCTCCAGCGGTACAGTGAAGAACTGGAAGAGAAAGTCCAGGTCCGGACGCTGGAGATTCAGAAAACGCAGAAATATCTCGAAAGTTTGCTCGAAAACGCCAATGACGTGATCTACACGCTCGATCGCGATCAACGATTTACCTACGTGAACAACAAGGTGGAGAATTGGGGCTATCGTAAAGAAGATCTGCTGGGACGGCCGTTCTTGACCTTGCTCGCCAAACGCCATCGCAGTCGTCGTCTCAAAGACACTTTGGAGTTGGAGGTCAAACAGGAATACGAAGTGGAGGTGATCAGCCAGAGCGGGGACCTTCGGTCGGTGTTGGTGAGTGTGTCGCCATTGGAAAACGAACGGCGCGACGTGATCGGCGTGTTGGGCATTGCCCGGGACATTACGGACAGAAAGCTCATGGAAGAGCAATTTCGCAACACCGAGCGGTTGGCCTCCGTCGGGAAGCTGGCTGCCGGGGTGGCGCATGAGATCAATAACCCGTTGGGTGGAATCTTGAATTGTCTCTACAACATCAGGAAGGGTACGCTGCCGTCCGAACGCCAGGAAGAATATTTTACCTACATGGAAGATGGGCTTCGGCGAGCCCAAAAAATCGTTCGGCAATTGTTGGACTTCTCCCAACAACACGAGCCGGAGTTTTCCATGAATGACATGAACGGACTGGTCGATCGCGTCCTGGTGTTGACGAACCATGCCATTGCCGAGAAGCGGCTTCAGTTGCACAAAGTCTATGACCGGGATCTGCCGCCGTTGTTCGTCGATCCGCAAATGATCGAGCAGGTGTTGACCAACCTGATTCTCAATGCCGTCCAGGCGACCGGCGAGGGAGGGTCGATCATCCTGCAAACCCGGCTCGCCCACGAGCGCTGTGAGATCGACGTGGGGGATACCGGACTGGGTATCGACCCCGAGGTTCGTCCCCATATTTTCGATCCGTTTTTTACGACGAAAGGTACGGGCGAGGGCACGGGCCTGGGGTTGTCGGTGAGTTTGGGTATCGTGGAACGGCACGGTGGCCAATTGACCGTGGAAAGTGAAGTCGGGAAGGGAACCGTCTTTACGGTGAGCCTGCCCTTGAGTGCCAACCGGGTTGGGCTGGTCAAGGTCTCCTGATGACCCGGTCGATCCTCATCATCGATGACGAGCCGCTGATGCGGTTATCCATGCTGGATGCGCTCAAAGCCGAGGGCTATCAGGTCCGGGAAGCCTCGAACGGCGAGGAAGGCATCAAGCATATTAAAACGAGTCGATATGATTTGGTGATCACCGATTTGCGAATGCCACGAAGCGACGGTCTCGAGGTTGTCCGGGTCTGCAAGGAATCCTCTCCTGAAACTGAGGTCATTGTGATCACGGCACACGGTTCGGTTGACACTGCAGTCCAGGCCATGAAACTCGGGGCTCATGATTACGTCACCAAGCCGTTTGCCATGGAGGAACTCTTGCTGACGGTGGATCGTGCGACCAAGGTCCAGGCGTTGCGGCAGGAGAACACGGCCCTTCGACAGGAACTCGAAGGAAAATTCAATTTCGACGGCATGGTGGGTAAAAACGAGCAGATGCGGCAGGTCTTGGAAAAAGTCAAACTGGTGGCCACCACCGATGCCACGGTGTTGATTTTCGGTGAAAGCGGAACGGGGAAGGAAGTCATTGCGAATGCGATTCATCGAAACAGCCCGCGTTGCGGGCAGGCCCTCATTAAAGTGAGTTGCGCGGCTTTGCCGGAAACCCTGCTGGAAGCCGAATTGTTCGGACATGAGAAGGGCGCCTTTACCGGAGCCGTCAAGCAACGGTTGGGCCGGTTTGAATTGGCTCATAAAGGCACCTTGTTTTTGGACGAGATCGGCGAGATTTCCCCGTTGGTCCAGGTGAAACTCCTCCGGGTCCTGCAGGAAAAGCGGTTCGAACGAGTTGGGGGCACGGAGACGATCGACAGCGACGTCCGGCTGGTCTGCGCCACGCAAAAGAATTTAAAAGAAGAGGTCGAAGCCGGACGATTTCGTGAAGACCTGTTCTATCGCCTCAACGTGGTGCAAGTGGCTCTTCCGCCCCTGAGGGAACGCAAGGAAGACATTTGGGTTTTGGCGGAACATCTTCTGCAACGGAGCACGAGCCGGACCTCGCGCGTGATGAAGGGTTTTTCCGTAGCGGCTCGGGACGTACTACTCCATTATTCCTTTCCGGGTAACGTTCGTGAACTGGAAAATACGATAGAACGGGCGGTGGCTCTGGCGCAGGAAGGGGATGAAATCCAGGTGTGGGACCTCTGCGGCCAGAGCGGGTGTCCGTTCCTGGGAGGTCCGGTGCAGTCCGGGTGCGGGTTTTGTCAGGAAGGGCTGTCGAACGTCACGAATGCCCCGCAACAGGGCACGCTTGCCGAAGTGCGTGAACGGTGTGAACGGGACTATATCCTGGCCGTGTTGGAGCGGGAAGGATGGAGCCGAATCGCGGCTTCGAAAGCCTTGGGCCTTTCGCGCAAAGCCCTGTGGGAAAAATGCAAACGCTACGGTCTTGCCACCCCCAACGGCGATGACGGCGACGAGGCATCCGCGTAGAGGGGCTTGGACCTCGGTCAGTCGTCCGATCCGTCTCCCCCTTTCCACAATCTCACCGTACGGTCCCATGAGGCGCTGGCGAGATACCGGGCGTCTGGGGAGAAGGCAATGCCTCTGACCGGACCTTTGTGGTCCTTGATCACGCGAACCTGTCGTCGGGTTTGAATGTCCCACATCTTGATGGTGTGGTCGTCACTGCAGCTCACCAGGAGTTTCCCGTCAGGAGAAACGAGCAATCCCCGCACCCATTCGGAATGCCCTTTCACGGTATGGACCTCTTTCATATCGGGCATCTCGAAATATTTGATCGCCGTGTCCCGGCTTCCGGTAATCATGGTGTTGCCGTCCGGCGTAAACACGATCGCGCCGATCCAATATTCCATCGGTTTCTGAAATCCACCCTGTTCATCCACGAAAAATCCTCGCTGTTCGGTCTCTTCGTCATCGGGTTCGTCGCGCCAATGACCGTCATGCACGAGTTTCTCTTCCCCGCTGGGCAGGACTTCGTATAACTTCAATTTGCCGATGTCGCTCCCGCCCACCAAGTGAATGCCGTCCGGAGAAAACGCGGTGCAGACCGTCCAATGATGGTCATATTGATCTTTGCCGAGGAGCGTCATGACTTCGGTGCCGGTGGTGATTTCCCAGATCTTGATGTCTTTATTCTGTCCGGCCCGGGCCAGCATCAAGCCGTCCGGGGAGAAGGAGAGGCTGGCGACCGCGTGATCGTATTGCGTAAACAGCAGGCGTATGGTTTCCCCCGTGTGCGGGTTCCAGAGCCGGATGGTTCTGTCATCACTGCCGGTGGCGAGGATCTGGCCGTCCGGACTGAAGGCGACTTGCCGGATATCGTTGGTGTGTCCTTTCAGGGACTTGAGCATGCGGCCGGTTTCAATTTCCCAGACGCGGACAAACCGGTCCGCGCCTCCGCTGACGAGCGTCAAGCCGTCGGGAGCATACGCCACGTCCCACACGCCGTGGGAATGTCCACGAAAAGTCCGGACTTCGTGAACGCCGGCCTTCCAATATTCCAGCGCGTCGATGGGCGGCAATTCAGGTTTGGGTTCTTCCGTGAACCCCAGGGGCGCCATGTGAGGAAGCGGGGGTTGAGTCATAAACCGAACGTCCTTTCGTCGTAATCTCCATCACCGGGGCCTTGCGTAGAAAAAAGAGGCCTGCCTATAATGCCGGTGACGTTTCAGGAGAAGGATACTAGCGAGCCGTTACCGGCGTCGTCAAGCAGGCACGGGAGGCGACACCAGAGGATTGCCTTGCTCGTGAGCCGAATCCTTCAATGCAGGAGTGAGACAGGTAAGGAGTAAAAGAATGGACATTCGATTTCAGCCGGCGTTGCTTCAAGAAGTCATTGACTCGTTCGCCGAAAAAACCGAGCGGGAGGGAGACCCGACCTATTTCAATGAGTTTCATGAAATAGCCGACCCGGTGTACGAGAAATTTTCCCTGGACGACCGGGAGCCGGAATTCAAGAAACTCTATCAACACCTCTTTGCCAAATGGGGTTTCGCCGATATCTTGAGAGACGGCTTTTCGGAATTCCCCGATTTGAAAGAAAAGGTCGGCATCGTCCTCGTGCGAGGCGTGCTGAAAGAAGATCAGGAAGGTGTGGATATCCTCAGAAAATGGGGGAGCGTGGAGGAGAAACTGGCCCGTCAATTTGAGGAAAAGGGGCAAAAGGGCGTTGGGATCAAGTTGATCCCCCGGCGGTTTTACGACCCGGCCATCAACCGGTATCTCCGCCATGAATTTACGCACATCTCCGATATGCTGGATCCCGCGTTCGGGTATGACCCCGATACGAAAGTCGGCATGAATCCGGGCGAAGAGCATCTCCTCCTGAATCGCTATCGCGTCCTGTGGAGTGTGCACGTCGATAGCCGGATCGCCAGGTCGGGGAAGGAACCGATGTTCAGCCGTGAATACCGCCTGCGGGAATTTCGTTCCTGGTACCGGAAGATTCCGCCCACTCAGGTTGAATCGGTGTTCGAAGGGCTCTGGCAGACGGAGTATTTCACCCATGCCGAATTGGTGGAAATGTCTCAAGATACGGTCCGCGTGATGGAGCGGGCGGTGGAGGTCGAAGAAGGCGAACTGCCCGTGGACGTGCCGGCGAAGCCCTTGCTCATGCCCGGGTTTCCGTGTCCGCTCTGTCGCTTCCCCACCTATTCCTGGGTCGAGGACCTTGACGAAAAAGTCGAACCCTACGTGCTGGATTACATCAGGGAAAATCATCCGGGTTGGGATACTGAATATGGTGCGTGTGACCGTTGCGTGGAGGTCTACAGGCTTCGTGCCGCCGGCGTTGTGTAGGCGATGGGGTTCGTTTCCCGCGGGGCGCGAAAGGATCGGGCGTCCGAGTCACGTCGGCATTCCATCGGTTGACCGCATAAGAAAAGGGCCGGTGCATGGCACAATCTCCTTCGGGGTCCTCCAAACGTCCTGAGCCGTCCTACGGGCGAAGAAATTTCCTCAAACAGAGCGTCGTTTCCCTGGGAGTTACCGTGCATGAGTACGTCAAGCACAGGGACGCGCAAGACGCCAAAGAGGAACAACCGGAAAAAATCCGAACCGATTGGCTGCGACCGCCGGGCGCCCTCGAAGAATCCCGGTTTCTTGAAAGTTGCACGGGCTGCGGAGACTGCGTCGGCGCGTGCCCGCATGAGAGTATCCGCGTCCTCGATACTCATCTCGACGCCGACGGTCCTGAACGGAAAGAGACTCCCGTCATCTATCCGGATGAACAACCCTGTTACCTCTGCGAGGATTTTCCGTGTATCGCCGCGTGCGAACCGGAGGCGCTTCGACCGGTCGGCACTCCCAAAGACGTCAACATGGGCCTCGCCGTCGTTTCCCAAAGGATCTGCACGGTCGGGCAGGGCTGTAACGCCTGTATAGCCCCGTGTCCGACGCGGGCCCTCGCGATGGATTTTGCTTCGCTATCCATTCGGGTTGATGAGGATGCGTGTGTCGGATGCGGGATTTGTGAGCATATTTGCAAAACTGTGAATGATCACGTGGCGATCAGGGTCGTCCCGGCGAGATTAGGGGGCTGACCTTAAGTTGAGAGGCCTAGGCCGCCTAAATTCTCACGTGGAAACGGGCACCGTTCCTAAGTCGTTTGCGAGCTCCGCCCCATTTTTTTAGCCGGTTTTAGAACTTGACTTCGATCAGCAGTTGGCCTATTATCTGTCCGCACTTCCGGTGGAGAAGAGTCTCCGGAGGCGCTATAGTTATTGTGATGGATGGGAGCAGAGGCTGTTCCTGTTAAGATAAGAGGAGGTTTATGGCCACGAAAGTCACGGAAGAACAAAACGGAGGGGCAACAACGTCTCCCGTCACTCAACCAGTCGGGTCTTCGGTTAAAGACTCCCCGGCCGTTGAGCGGGCTTTGGCCAGAAGCAAGCTGTATCTTCTTCTGTCTTGGAGTTATCTGTATCCCGAAGACGATGAATTTTTGGATTATCTGCAAAGCGGCGAGTTGGTTGAAGATGGACGAGCCGCACTCAATAGTTTAAAAGCGGCCTTGCCGTCTCCCACCGATCAGGCAACAGATGAGGTCCTGCAGGGGATCGCGGATCATTTCGACGAAGTTGAGAATTGGGTTTCGTCCGAGGGCGTCAATTGGGATATCCAGGATCTGAGGGATGAACATCGCAGGGTGTTCAGTAACGTCATCGCCTTGGACTGCCCACCGTATGAAACGCTGTTTGGGAACGATCACGTGTTCGGCCAATCCTACGTTATGGGAGACATCGCCGGATTCTATTCGGCCTTTGGCGTTCAACTCTCTCAAGATATCCATGAACGTCTGGATCATTTGAGCGTGGAACTCGAGTTTTTGCATTTCCTGGCCTACAAAGAATCGTATGCGTTGTGCCATGACGGCCCGGAAAAACTCAAGACGGTAGTCGAGGCCGAAAAGAAATTCGTCAAGGAACACGTGGGGCGATGGGTTCCGTTATTTTCCGGCATGTTGAAAAAGAAAGCGGAGTATGGCTTCTATAAACTCGTTGCGGATTTAACGTCTAAATGGGTGGCTTTTGAAATTGCCCATTTGAGCGTGACTCCTCAACCGTACTCGGAAACGGATTATCGTCCGGCTAATTTTGTCTCTCCGGAAGGCATCTCTTTTGAATGCGGAGCGCAGGATAAAGGTAATGAACTCAGCCTCCTGATGGACGAGGTTGGGGCTCAGGACTATCTGGACAAAGAGAAGTCGGAATCGGGGCAGTCAGGCACGGCGTAAGCTCCCAACATCGTGAGGTGTCTGACAGGTTGTTGTGAGTTTGTAGTAACAGGTCATGTAGTTTTAAAGGAAGTAGGTAGTCCGCAGTTATTTTTGTTTTAATCTTTATCAAAGGAGGATGCGTCATTATGAGAGTGGTGCAGACGCGTAACAAAGGATTGGTGTTCGGCATTCTTCTCTCTGCCTTGGTCGTCGGCGTGATGTTGACGATGGGGCAGGTTCCGTTGGCCGTCAGCCAGCCAGTGACCATTCCGGTGGGGAGCATCAGCGGGCCGATCCCGATGGACGCGGCCAACCCGGTGTGGGAAACGGTACCGGGCATCGTGGTGCCCTTGAGCGGGCAAACGATTACGACGCCCATGCATCCCAACATCTCGGTGAAAACCGTCATGGTCAAAATGGCCACCAACGGCAAAGAGATCGGGGTCTGGGCCAACTGGGGTGATCAAACCCTGAACAACACCACCATCGGCCCGCAGGATTTCCGGGATCAGGTGGCGGTACAATTTCCCGTCCAAACGTCCGGGGCGCCGCCGTTCCAATGTATGGGGCAATCCGGCGGCACAGTGAACATCTGGCGCTGGAACGCGGAATGGCAACGGGACATGGGCGCGGGCGTCGCGGGGATGTGGGACGTGGACCAACAATATCCCTCGATCGCCTGGGATTTTTACTATGAAGAGCCGGCGGGTGGCGTGACCTATCCGGACCGGATCGGCCGGAGCTTGGGGCCGTTCAACCCGGGGATTTGGTCGGGGAACATCATGTCGGATCCGGATTTGCGGGCCAGTTCGGTGGAAGATTTGAACGCGAACGGGTTCAGCACGTTGACGACGCAGGCGTCCCAGGATGTGATGGGGAACGGCCTGTGGGAACCGTACGGTGCGTTGAAGGGCGGCTGCTGCAGCGGTCCGACGTGGCGCGTGGTGATGAAGCGGGCGTTGTCGACGAATGACGCGAACGACGTGCAATTCGGCGCCGGGGCGAGCATTCCGGTAGCGTTTGCGGTGTGGGATGGCCAGAACGTGGAACGGAACGGCATGAAGGGCATCTCCACTTGGTTCACCGCCAAGATGCCGTAAGACATACCGAATTTATTTGAAGTAGAGAATTGAAGAGACCCTGGGGTCCTCCTGGAAAGAAGGGGGACGTCAGGGTCTTTTTTTAGGTGGTGTTTTGAGGGACTTGGCATCCATGTGTGATGTCATGTGACCGGACGTCAAAAAGTATCAGTCGTTTCGTAGAGTTGCATAAGAAACCGGAAGCCGTGTATAAGAATTGCAGACCCTTCTGGGCATCAATTGACGAACGACACTGATGATCGGAAGATGCATATTCATGGGACACCAGACTACTTCATGTAAGGAGGCAATGTGAAAATCTCTTTACTATTTCCTCCCAGTTGGCATCCCTCGCAACCCTACCTGAGTCTTCCGTGTTTAACGGCTTTTCTCGACCAAGCCGGCATTACCGACAAGAGTCAACGCGATCTGAATATTGAACTGCTCGATACGATTCTCTCGAGAACGTATGGCCTGGAAGTCTATGAAAAGCTTGTTGAAAAACTGAAGCAATTGGAGCATTCGCGTGAAGGCGAGACGGGACCGGGAAGCGATGAACATTACGGTCGCATTGTGGAAGCCCTGGACCGGTTCCCCCATTTGCTCGATCAGATTGAACCGGCCAAAGCCTCACTCCGTGGGGAAGAGTTTTATGACATTGAACGGTATCGGGAATGTCTGTTCTTGATCGATCGCTGGTTGGAGGTGGTGTCTTCGGTGTATTTCCCAACCAGGATTACCGTCGTCGACAACCAATTTTCCTATTCCATCTATTCCTCTCGAGAAATTCTCAAAGCGATTCATGATGAAGAACAAAATCCGTATCTGGACTTATATCGACAACATTTTCTCTCTTCCATTCTCGATGAAGAGCCCGGGTTGATCGGCGTATCGATTACCGCCACGTCCCAGATCATCCCCGGTCTGACCTTGTGCCGGCTCATCAAGGAAGCGAATTCCGACATACACGTAACCGTGGGCGGCAGCATCTTCACCAGGCTGGTGGACAACCTGCGTCGAGGTGACCGGCTATTCCAGGTCACGGACGATTTTATCGTGTTCGAGGGAGAGAAGGCGTTACTGGAGTTGGTGAATCAATTGGAAGGGAAAAAGAATTTTGCGAAGGTTCCCAATCTCATCTATCGGGACAACGGAAAAGTCATCGTCAATCAGCCGTTCTATTCGGAAAATTTGGCGGAACATCCGGCTCCCAATTACGATGGATTCCCGCTCGACCGGTACATGGCTCCCAAGACGGTGTTGCCGGTGCAGTTTTCACGAGGGTGTTATTATAAGGACTGCGCTTTCTGCGCCCTGACGCTGGACCATCAGAATTTCCGCCAAAAGGATCCCATCAAGGTCGTGGACGAGCTCGAAGCGCTTTCCAAAAGGTATGACACGCCGTTTTTCTTCTTCACCGATGAATGCTTGGCTCTCTCGCCAACGCGCCGGTTGTGCAAAGAGATCCTGAAACGACAATGCGACTTTCAATGGACGGCCGAACTGCGTTTTGAGAAGAATCTCTCGAGAGAATTGCTGACCCTCATGCGGGATGCCGGGTGCCACAAGATCGTATTCGGGTTGGAGACCTACAACAAGCGTATGATGGACTTTATGCAAAAGGGCATTACCCAGGAAAACGTCGACCGGATTTGTTCGGACTGCGTTGACTTGGGAATCGGGGTCCATTGCTACGTCATCGTCGGCTTCCCGACCGAAACGGAGGAGGAAGCCAGGGAAACCATGAATTTCGTGTTGGACAATACAAAGTTGAATTCGTCGTATGGGTTTTCATGCCAGCCCTGTCTCTTCGATCTTGAAAAAGAAGCTCCCATTATGAACGATCCGGGAGGCTACGGGATTCAACGGATTATGAGACCGGCTGCTGAAGATTTGAGCTTGGGCTTCTTCTATGAAGTCAAGGAGGGCATGACGCCCGAACAGGCGGAAAAGCTGTATCAACACGTGTACGAAAAAATCAGCGAGGTGGTCGTAGAATTGCCGTTCAACTATTCCATGGCCGATGGCTTGCTGTACATCGCTCGCCATAAACGACAACATGCTCCGGAATTCACTGCCGTTTCTTAATCGCGAAGAGCCGTCTGTGTATTCTCAGTGCTGATCTGACCGGATAGAGAAGAAAAGGCGGAACGGATATGACGGCAGCGCCGACATCGGGTCACGAAAGCGGGACGAACTCCGGTATCCTGTTTGAGTATGCGCTCAAGTTTTTGCTGCTGTCGGCGTTTTTGGAACTCGTGCTGTATCGCTTGGCCTCCCGGCTGGGCATGCACATGGCCAAGCTCGCTGAAAAATCCGAAGCCGTCCGGTTGACGTTTAAGACGCTTTCCTCCCTGGGGTTCATTCTTCTCAACGTCACCTCCATCCTGCTGTTCCTGGTCCTCTTCATTCTGCTGATCCAGAAAGTACGGCAATCGATATGGTCAGGGCGGTTTGACGGGTTCCTGGTCCCGGCCGTCTCCCTGCTCGTCGTGTTGACCGTCGTCTATCTTCTGTTTCCGCCCGCCATGTTGGGATCGGTTGTCTATAATGTCGTGTCCTTCGTGATCCTGGCGATCCTGCTGGCGGAATTTCTGGCGACGCATCATCTGTGGTCGCAACGTATCACCGTGGGGTGTTTTTTCTTCGGTATCATGGGTTGGATTTACTACCAGACGGTGTCCACCACCTATGGGTTAATGGGCATTGTCTCCGCGCCGCCTCTTGTGAATGAAATCAGCCGGGGAGGCGAGGCCCTCATGGTCCTGGCGAGTATCCTGGTCTTGTGGTCGTACGGCAGCACGTCGCTCTTTACCAAGAACAAGACCCAACGGAAGTGGGCCATGACGCTGCTGTTGAGCGGGAGCGCAACCTTTTTCGTGCTGCTCTACATCGATTTTTTTCTGTCGCTCTATAGCCCTGCGCTGGCCGAAGACGCGAGAAAGGCCGGGCAGGGAATCGGCTGGGTATTTCAAATGGGCATGGGGTACACGTTTTATTTACCCTTTGCTCTTTATATGGCAGGGTTTACCTGCTGGGCGTACACCGTCATTAAACTGGTGTTGATCGGTCGTCTGGCAGGCTATGGTTTGGGATTGATGTTCATGGCGGGATATGCCTTGCAGTTGTCGCATTTGACGTTAATGGTGGTCGTCGGGCTCATGCTGATGACGCTCGACAAGCGGGGCACCCTGGGTAAATTACGTAATAAGGCAGGAGCCGTGGCGTATGCCCCGGTGACGCCTGCATTCAGCCAAATACGTTGAGAGGGTATGTAACGATCATGGAAGCAGAACGTGTCGCAACACAGGAAGAGGGCGGGGCAGCCGAGCCGCAGACCCAAGAGCAGCAGTTGACGCCGGATGAAGAGATTGCGGAACTTGAAAAGTTGCTCAGTGAAGAGCCGGACGATTTTCAAGCCCGTTGCCGGTTGGGCGAGTTGTATTTTGGGAAAGGGAAACTGGAAGAGGCCCTGACCGAAGTCAAGAAGGCCATCGAAATGGCCGAGGGGTTGAGAACCGAAATGGATCGATCCCTGGCCATGTATTATTCCAACTTGGGTACGATCTACGGCACCAAGGGGATGATGGACGATGCCCGTCCCCAATTCGAGCGGGCCTTGGAGTTGAACAAGTATGACGTGCTGTCACTGTTCAATCTGGGAAGGCTCCATAACGACAAGAAAGAATACATGCAGGCCAAGGAGTATTTCGAGCGATTAATCGAAATTACCCCGGAAGATCCGATCGCCTGGTATAATCTGGCAGGCGTCTATGAAGAGTTGGATAATCCGCAGATATCGGACTACAACACCCTGGATATGGCGGTGCAGGCCTATATGAAGGTTTTGGAATTCGATCCCAAACACTTGGAGTCCAGTTTTAAACTCATGGACATTGCGTTTACGTTGAAAAAATCCGACATGGCTGTGAAAATCATGGAAGAAGCCGTTGAGCACAGCCCGGACGAACCGTTGGCGTACTACAACCTCATCAATACCTATGAAAAGTGTAAAATGTTCGAGCAGGCCGAAGAAGCGCGCCAACGGCTAAAACAGCGGTTTGCAAAACGAGCCCGTGACTGACGACGTTCCCGGCTCAAAAGGAGAAGACCATCATGTTTGGGAGTTTAGGGTTTACCGAATTGATTTTGATACTGTTCATTGTGTTGATCATATTCGGCGCCGGGAAATTGCCCCAACTCGGTGAGGGGGTCGGGAAAGCGATCAAGGGCTTCAAGAAATCCGTGAATGAAGCGGAAGCCGTTGACCTCGAGGCGCAGAATATCGCAGCCCAACAGGCTCAGGCCCAGGTGAGTCCACAAGGTGCGGACGCGGCGCCACCGCCGGCTCAGGCCCCGCAAGGCGATCAAACGGTTTCTCCGGCACAAGCCGCTCAACCGGAACCGGCGGAGACGCCGAAGAGTTAATGGCCTGCGGTTCCGGCGCGAGCACATAGACAGGAGCGTGGTATGGAAACGAGCGTAGAGTCCCCGGTCGGAAAAATTGAAACGTTTGCGGGAAACGGCAAGTCCCGGAGTACGGGTGACGGGAAACGTGCGAAGAAAGCCGGCATTCCGTTGCCCAATCACATTTGCGTCGACAAGGAAGGGCGTTGGCTTTACATCGCGGAAAACGGGTCGGACCGGGTGCGCCGGGTCGATTTGGAAGCCGGGACCATTCACAACTATGCGGGCATCGGGGAGACCTGTTACAGCGGGGATTACGGCCCTTGCGCCGAAGCCGGTCTGTACCTGCCCTTGAGCGTGGCGATTGACGCGAATAACGATCTGTACATCTGTGATTCCGGAAGCAACCGTATTCGCAAAGTCGATCACGAGACCGACATCATTACCACGGTCGTGGGGTCGGGAGACTCCGGCTTCAACGGCGACGGTCCGGCGTTGGAAGTCAACCTGACTTATCCCGGGGCTATTGCCTTCGATGCGGATAACAATCTGTATATTGCGGACACCCAGGCCCACCGCATACGCAAATACGATCCTCAAGCGGGCATGGTGACCACGATTGCGGGGACCTGGACCAGGGAAGATGAAGACTGGATCAGCCCTTTGACCGCGCAAAACCTGGTGGTGCTGTCCGGTGACGCCATCGGCATCGACTTCAGCGACGATCAAGGCTGGCTGCGCCCGCAATGTTCGGATAATTTGGACCTGTCCCCTTACCTGGACGACGGCCGTCCCGCCCTGGAAGCCAAGCTCTGGGACGTGGTGGCGATCGACGCGGACCGTCACGGGAACGTGTACCTCACGGACAAGGCCAGTAACCGCATTCGCAAGGTTGACGCGCAAACGGGCACGATTTCAACCGTAGCCGGGGTGTGTCGTTTCGGGTATGACGGAGATGGGAAGCCCGCGGTGATGTCCATGTTGAACGTGCCGGAGGCGGCCATTGTCGATGAAGAAGCCAACGTCTATATTGCCGATTCGATGAATCATCGCATCCGCAAAGTGGATCCCGCCACGGGCATGATCGAGACCATTGCGGGGAACGGCGACAGCGGGTACGAGGACAAGAACATGGGCGGCTGCGGCGCCGCGCGTTTCGTGGCCAAGGAAGACGCGGGAATGCTGAAGCATGGCGACGGGAACCTCGCCGTGGATGCGGTGGTGAATGCCCCGTCGGGCTTGGCCCTTGACGGTCAGGGTTACCTCTATATTTGTGAACGCAACGAAAATAAAGTCCGGCGCGTCAAACTTTGGTAGGGCTTGTGAAGGTTCAGTCATTTGTTGATAGAATGAAGTGCAGGGAAGCGGGGCTATCTTGTTCCTCCCCTTTGTAAGGGGAGGCCAGGTGGGGTAGAGTCGCGCGCCTTGGCACCGACTCTCACATGTAGCCTGGCCGCTTCGGTTTAGGCTCTACCTCCCCTCACCCCTCCTTACAAAGGAGGGGAAAGAAGACGGCAGAAATTGTCAACGAATTACTGAATACATACAGGGATGACAGATGAGTGAAACGGTCGCATCAAGCCATGGACGCGGTCCCGTGAAATCGAAACGAAGACTTCCCCGCTCGCTGATCCTGCTGGGATCGGGTATTGTGTGCCTGGCCATGGCGCTTGGGTGGTTCGGCATCCCCGCGGTGAGTTCTCAAGGGATCGTGATCCGGTCCCATTTTACGGACGGTCCGTTGCCTACGAAGCCCGATGATGAGGCGTGGGAGACCGTCGCGCCCATTCCCATTCCCCTGAGCGGTCAGATCATTACGCGACCGGTGTGGCCCGAACCCAGCGCCAAGGTCATCTCGGTGCGATCGGTTCACGACGGCAAAGACATCGCATTCCTGGTGGAGTGGCAGGATGCGACGAAAAACGAACGGCTGACCCCCGGCGTGTTTCGTGATGGGGCGGCGCTGGCCCTCCCCTTGGGGAATGCGCCGGCGTTTTTCTGTATGGGCCAATTGGATCACTACGTCAACATCTGGCATTGGAAAGCGGATTGGCAAAGCGACGTGGATCGCCGGAAAACCAGGGCCAAGGAACGCGGACGCAAGAAGAGGGGGATTCGTAAATTCGAAGTGATCCCTCGACGTCCCTCTTCGGTCGAGGATCTCATCGGCGGCGGGTTCAGTACGTTAACGAGCAAGACCAGGCAAGGCAAGATCAAAGGCGAAGCCGAATGGGCCAAAGGGTTCTGGCGAGTGGTGATGAAGCGTCCGTTGACCAAAGACGGGGATGACACGGAAAATGAAGCCCTCCTGGTCCCCGGCCGCATGCAAGCCGTAGCTTTTGCCGTCTGGAACGGCGAGAATAAAGAAAGAAACGGACAAAAGGCCGTGGCGTCCTGGCTGCAACTGCTGGTCGATCCCGTCGGCGGCCCGAAGGCTTCGACGAAATCCTGAGCCGGCTTTTGTAACAAGGACCTCTTTCTGTCATCCTCGACATTTTCAATCGAGGATCCAGGGTCTTTGCTTTGTTCTGCGTCCGTGAAGACAAAAGACACTGGATTCCCGATTACTAACGTCGGGAATGACAGAAGGGGCTACTTCCATCCCATGAAGGGCGAATGATGATGATCAGATGGTCGCGTCGTATCGTTTTGGCACTTTGCATCAGTGGCGTTGTGGGATCGTTTTTCTTCTCTGTCCCGGAGTCCGTCGCCGAAGCAATGACCGAGGATCGAGCCTATGCCTTGGCGGAAGAATTCGGGCTCGATGTCGGCGAAGTCGATGAAGAAATCAAGGAAGTGCTCGGCTTGACCAAGGCCGAAGGCGTGGTGGTCTTTGGCGTGATCGGAAGCTCGCCCGCGGATCGCGGCGGCATCAAGGTCAAGGCCATCATCAAGGAAGTGGACGGAAAGGACATCCGGAACATGCTGGATTTGGGAAAAGCGCTCGAAAAGGCGATGCCGACGCAGAATTTCTCCGTGGCGACGTTTGAACCCGCCGGCATCGATGATCAGGGTGTGGGCGGCGGGCTGAACTTCCACTTCATACGCGTCCAGAAAGATTAACCATGCCATCTTTTCGAAAGAGCCTGACAAAAGTGAAGAGCTTGGTGATCCTGGCGGGAATCCTGTTGATTCCGGTGCCTTGCGCAATGGCGCAGGAAGCACCCAAGGTCCCCGAAACCCACAAGTGGATCAAGGAAATCGAGGAAATCTTTCTGCCTTCCGAGCATTGCAAACAATGTCACGATCGTCACTACGAGGAATGGAAAGGGATGCGCGAGCAAACCCCCGACCTCAAAACGTTCGGGCGGGTGGACGGGGCCCTGTTGCACGGCACTGCGCTCACGTCTCCCGTGTTTCAAACCGTTCTCGGCCTGTGGCTGCAAACGGGACCGACCGCGGAAGAAAAAACCCGGTGTCTCTCGTGTCATGCGCCCGCGGTGACGGTGTTCCCGCAACATACGGAAAAGTTCATCGCCCAGGTCCTGTCGGAAAAGCCGAAAAGACGGGGAAGGCGGGCGAAGAAGACCCATGGCGCGGAGGGGATCAGTTGCTCGTCCTGTCACCTGATCGATTCGGTCAAGGAGAACAACGGGGAGTTCCCGGCGTTCAAGATCAATCCGG
This sequence comes from Nitrospirales bacterium, assembly GCA_965204965.1. Classification (GTDB taxonomy): domain Bacteria; phylum Nitrospirota; class Nitrospiria; order Nitrospirales; family UBA8639; genus Bin75. The sequence goes on from OZ242026.1 coordinate 828,343, forward strand.
GAAACGCCTTTTTCGGCCCCTATGCCGATGCCGAAGAAAATCTCGTGCATCCCTCGAAACAGGCTCAGGTGTATCAGGGCGCCCAATTTTGCGCGTCCTGTCACTTCAGTAAGGTCAAAGACGTGACAAAGGCAGAACTACCCGGACAAATTCTGAAAGGAACGATTTGTCAGGATTGCCACATGGAGCGGTCCACGGGGAGTTCCACCTCGCAACGCGGCTCGCTCACGCGACCCATCGGACGGCATTGGTTTCAAGGGATCGTAATCCCGGGCATCATGCTCAGCAATCGAAACCTGCAAGCCGAATGGTTCCCGCGCGTGGATCTTGAGGTCAAGCAGTCGGAGAATGGTGTTGAAGGCAGGGTATTGGTCAGGAACGGGAGTCTCCCCCACGTGTTTCCCGGCGGCGACCCCGTATTGAAGCAGTTTTTCGTGACGGTCACGGTCAAGGACGCTGAAGGGCACGTACTCGGGACCAAGCAGGAACGATTCGGTTTGCCGTTTGACAAGATCCTTCGCGGGCCGATTCCCAACCCGCTCGTCAACGGCGGAACCACGCGGAAAGTGCCGTTCTCCATACAGGTCAAGGCGGGGGCTGCGCCAAATTACGTGGAGGCCTCCTTGAATTACGCGTTGATCCCCGAGCCGAGCCAGGCATTGCTCGACCGGTATCTGGGGACCCTGAAAAATGAACGGCAGAAAAAGAAAGCCGCGGAGATCATCAAGGATTACTCCTCGCAACGACTTCTGACGTTCCGGACGAAATCCTTGTAACCAACTTCCCTCTCCCTCTGGGAGAGGGCCAGGGTGAGGGGGCCGTTGCAAGAGGGAATGCGGGAGAGGTAGAGCCACCTTGGTTCCTCCCCTTTGTAAGGGGAGGAACCAAGGTGGGGTAGAACCAAACCGATTGAGGGCGACTTCATGCAAAAATTTATCCATGCACTAAGTTGGGCCATCGGCACGTTCATGGCGGTCGCCGTGTTCACGGTTGCCGTTGATGTTCCCGTGTCGCAAACATCGGCCGCCGAGAAAAGCGCGAAGAAACCGATGACAAAGGCGTTCCCGCATTCCCAGAAATGCAAGCGGTGCCACCTGCGCGTGTTTGAGGAATGGGAGGCTTCCGCCCAATCCCGGTCGATTTTGAGTTCACCCTTTCGTGTCTCGTTGGAACGGTACCGGTCGAGCTCCGGTGACGAAGAAGGCAAAATGTGTTTCCGGTGCCACGCGCCGAGCGTGTTGGAGTATCCGGAGCATACGCGCGTCTATATCAAGGAAATCGAATCCGGCGATCCCCGGTTGGACGGGGTGGGCTGTTCGCAATGCCACCTGATCAAGGACGTGGATCCCGGACAACATCCGCCGCATCCGACCTATCAACTGGAACGGACCGTTTTCGGCAGCTACAAGAAACCGGTGGAAAATCTGGCGCATAAGTCCGTTCCCACGGAACTCTACGGCCAATCACAGTACTGCGTGACCTGTCATGAAAACTTGCCGGGTCATGAAAAACTCCCGGATCTGCTGGGTCCCTGGCAGAAGACCGAAACCCAAAAGGCTGGAAAAAATTGCCAGTCCTGTCATATGCCCGAGGCCTTCGGCGAGTCGGCCAACGGAGAACGGAATCGGAAAATTTCGAACCACAGTTTCCCCGGCCGTTTCGGCAAGGTACGTGCCGATGCCGTGAAAGTGGAAGTCGAAACCGAAGTCAAAGGTGAGGAATCCGAAGTCAAGGTCACGGTCCAGAGCCTGGTCCCGCATAACCTGCCGTTACCTCATCCGGGATGGTCCCGTGTGGAACTCAACCTGACGATTCTCGGGAAAAATCTGCGGAAAGCCTACGAGGAAAAACGCCACTATGAACGGGTATTCGGAACCAAGGACGGGAAACCCACGGTCTTCGACTTCGAAGCTGCCAAGGTCCTGAAAGACAACGTGCTCAAGCCGGAAGAGAGGCGCGTCGAAACCTTTACCTTCCCGACTCCCAAGAACGCTCCGTCCATGGACGTGATCGTCACCATGACCTATGCCCCCATTTACGGGCCTGACGCATTCGTCAAAGAAGTCGAACAACGGGCGGCCTTGGGCAAAAAGGTCCGGGCCTTCAAACCCGTCCAAATCATTCGCTTTAAAGAAAATATTCTCCTGAAAGACTTCAAGAAAGCCGCGGGATAAACCCAATAAGTAATCAGCAATCCTAAATCAGCAATCCACAATCAAAAATCAAAAATCATGTCCGTCAGGTCACCGCCCCCTTGGACGCCGATGAGACGGTACGGGCGTACTTGGCGAGCACCCCGTTCGTGTACTTCGGAAGAGGGGCGGTCCATCGCCGCAACCGGGCATTCATTTCATCGGCGGAAAGCATCAGGTCGAGTCGCCGGTTGGGGACGTCGAACGTAATCGTGTCTCCATTTTGGACAATCGCAATGGGACCGCCTTTGGCGGCTTCGGGTGTGACGTGGCCGGCCATCATGCCGTGCGTGGCGCCGGAAAACCGGCCGTCCGTGAGCAGGGCCACGGTTTCGCCAAGTCCGGCGCCGACGAGCGCACTGGTCACTCCCAGCATTTCCCGCATACCCGGTCCCCCTTGAGGCCCTTCATACCGGATCACGACCACGTCGTTGTCCACGATCTCTCTATTCTGCACCGCGGCAAAGGCGTCTTCTTCGCAATCAAACACCTTGGCCGGACCGGTATGGGTCAGATTGCTATGGCCTGCGACTTTGACCACGCACCCGTCGGGCGCCAGGTTGCCGTGGAGGATCACCAGGCCGCCCGTGGCTTTGATCGGCTCTTCCGGGCGATAGAGGACTTCTTGACCCGGCGTTTCCGAGGCGGTTTCGGTTTCTTCCTTGATGGTGCGTCCCGTCACGGTCACACACTCGCCCTTGAGCAGGCCGGCCTCGATCAGGCGTTTGGCCACGAGACGGGTGCCGCCGGCCTGATACAGGTCCGCGGCCATGTACCGGCCGCCCGGTTTCAAATCCGCGATCAGGGGGATGCGCTGGTTCACCGCGTCAAAATCGTCAATGTCCAAGGCCACCCCGGTTTCATGGGCCACGGCTAACAGGTGCAGCACCGCGTTGGTGGACCCGCCGGTGGAGGCCACCGCTGCAATCGCGTTCTCCAGGGCGTCCCGCGTGATAATGTCCTTGGGACGAAGGTCGCGTTTCAACAGGTCCACCACGAGTTGGCCGCATTGGGTTGAGACGGATTCCTTTTGGGCGTCCAACGCGGGAACGCCGTTGAATCCCATCGGGGAAATGCCCAGGAACTCGAAGGCGATCGACATGGTATTGGCGGTAAATTGCCCGCCGCAGGAGCCTGCCCCCGGGCACGCGTGACTTTCGAGATCGTGCAGGTCGGTATCCGACATGGTCCCGCGCGCATGAGCGCCCACGGCCTCGAACACTTCCTGGATCGAGACGTTCCGGTCCTGAAAGCGGCCGGGCATGATCGAGCCGCCATACAGCATCAGCGACGGGAGATTGAGCCGGCACAGGGCCATGACCGTGCCGGGAATGGTCTTGTCGCACCCGGAGATCGCCACCACGGCGTCGAACAAATGCCCGCGCACCACCAGTTCGATGGAATCGGCCACGACTTCACGGCTGATCAGGGAGGTCTTCATGCCCTCGGTGCCCATACTGATACCGTCCGATATCACGATACTGTTGAACTCGAGAGGCACCCCGCCGGCCTCGCGGATACCGGCCTTGACCTTGTCCGCAATGTCGCGCAAATGGAAATTGCAGGGCGTCACCTCTGACCAGGTATTCGCCACGGCCACGAGCGGTTTATCAAAATCTTCATCCCGAAGCCCCACGGCCCGCAACATGGCCCGGGCCGGCGCCCGTCCCGGTCCCTCGGTCAATTCACGACTCTTGTGTTTCAGATCCGATGCCATAAAAGTCCTCCAACGGTCCTTGTGTCTTCACTTACTTGTGACTAACGAAAACCGAATGTGGCACAGCGGAAGCGGTCCGGTCAATTTTGGAGTGTCCGGCCGGAAGCCAAGAGGACAGGTAAGCCTTTCTGAAATGAACATTGTAAACTTTAAAAAATGAACAAAAGTTTACAATGTTTACATATGTTACAAAAATAAATAAATGTAACAAAGTTTACAAAATGTACAATTTGTAAAAAATGAAAGAAATGTTAATCAAGAACTGAAGTGACAGATGAGGCATGTTCTCCCCCTAGCTGTCATTCCCGACATTTTTAATCGGGAATTCAGTGTCTTTGCTTATGTCATGCGGGGTTTCGCCCCCGCACGACGAGGTCCTTTTGTTTCGGCAAAAGGACCCAAAACCATTGGCGCCCGGGCGTGGCCCCAGGGGGGTGCCTTTGCCCCGGTCCCGGTTATTAGGGCTGCGGAACTCGCTTCGCTCAGACAGTCCTCGCCCCCATATAGAATTTGCGGGACCGGGGCGCAGCCCCGCCCGCAGGCGCCGGGATCTTGCGGCATGGGATGCCAGCGCTACAGATGCAAGAAAGGGAAAGACGCTGGATTCTCGCGTGCGCGAGGATGCCCCCTGCTGTCATGCCCGGCTTGATCGGGCATCCAGTGTCTTTCCCTTTTTCCTCTGGTCGACGGGGAACGACTCCGGATTTTTGCTTCTGCTGTTAGGTCGGGTGTTCTGTTTTCCAGCCAGGGTTTTGGTTGTCAGGCGTGGCTGGCCTAGCCGCGTTGTGCAGCCACTGCGGCTTTGGCCATCATTTGGCAGTAGGAGCAGACTTCCGTGGTTGTCGGTTGGCCGCAGGTCGTGCAGGGGTGGAGACGGTGACGATCCTGCTCGGCGATGTTTCCCGTTGTTTCCTGCTGTTTGGCCTGACGATCCAGAAAGGTCAGATAGAAGTTATGCTTGGTTCCGGGCGAGTCGGCTTCCAGTCGGTTCAAGGCGTGTTTGTAGGCCAACATCTTGGAGCCCTTGGCCATGGGGCATTCATCCACGATGTAGTCGATGTGATGGATGACCGCGTAGGCTGCGATTTCCCGCTCGGTCAGGCGGTACAGGGGCTTGACCTTCTTGGCGAACCCGTCGAGTGAGGCCGGCAACGCCGGCGTTTGTTTGTCCAGGTAATCCGTCTGCCAATGCAGGACGTTGCCGAGGAGCCTGGCGGCTTCATCGTCCAGGTTGTGACCGGTTGCCATCACGTCATAGTCCCGTTCGACGGCCACGCGGTTGAACTGGTAGCGCTTCATGGTGCCGCAGGTGGCGCAGGTCGGTCGATGGACCAGGGTTGCCAACTCGCGGATCCCGGCGCCCTGCTCCTGTTCAACCGTATGTACGTGCAGGTTCGCTTGATAGGTGGCGGCCACGGTGTCGGTGAAACGTTGGACCTTTTGCCGGGACAGGATCGAGTACTCACCGATACCCAGGTCCACGTACAGGGCGTCGGCGCGATACCCCAATTCCAGCAGGATGGCCCAAAGGGTGAGGCTGTCCTTGCCTCCGGATACGGCCACCAGAATGCGGTCGTCCGTCGTGAACATCCTGTGGGATTTGACGGCTCGACGGACTTGGGTATGCACGAACCCGGTAAAGCAGTCCTTGCACAGGGAGATATTGTGCCTGGGCATCTTGATGACCGCGGGATGCGTACACTTTCGGCAACGCATGGCGTGGCTATCCTCCGGAGATCACCGATCGAATTTCTATCGAGTCCGAATCCTCAAGCACTGTATCTTCCGTGACCAACTCGTCCCCGCGGATGACCAGGTATGCCTCCGGGGTCAGGTCGAGCCGTTTCAGAAGTTGTTGAACTTTGGTGGGGCCCGGCACTTCAAGCTCCTGATGCGGATTGGTCACGAGGACTTTCATCGCAGGTTGTATCATAAGGCGGTGAGAAGCCGGTTTGCAATGAACCGTCGCATCTCCGACACCCACTGTCTTCATTTGGCAAGACCCTCTTCAAAAGGGTATTCTGCGTTTGACGAAACGTTTGCCGGAACAACCGGAATGCATGGTAAATTGACGTATCTTTCTTTGAATCGTAACCGCGGAAGCATAGGATGAAAGGGTGATGGCTATGTCAGGGCAGCAGTCAATCGAGCAGCTCAGTATCAACACCATTCGGACGTTGGCGATGGACGCGGTGCAAGCCGCGAACTCCGGCCATCCCGGCACGCCCATGGCCCTGGCGCCCGTGGCGTATTCCTTGTGGAACAGGTTTATGCGTTTTGATCCTGCTGATCCGACGTGGCCCAACCGTGATCGCTTCGTGCTGTCCGTGGGCCATGCCTCCATGCTGCTGTATGCCGTCCTGCATCTGTGCGAAATCAGGGAGGCCGGGGACGGGCATGAACCGGGTCATGACCCGGCGGTGTCCCTGGACGACATCAAACGGTTCCGGCAATTGGACAGCAAATGTCCGGGGCATCCCGAACAGCATTGTACGACCGGTGTAGAAACCACCACCGGCCCCCTGGGACAGGGATTGGCCAATAGCGTCGGCATGGCCATTGCCCAACGGTGGATGGCCGGGTATTTCAATCGCCCTGGTTTCGACGTCATTGATTACGACGTGTTTTCTTTTTGCGGAGACGGGTGTTTGATGGAGGGCGTGTCCGGCGAGGCCGCCTCGCTCGCGGGCCATCTCAAGTTGTCGAATCTCTGTTGGGTGTACGATAACAACCGTATCACCATCGAAGGCAAAACCGACTTGGCCTTCAGTGAAGACGTGGCCGCACGGTTCCGGGCCTATGGATGGAAGGTTTCACACGTGAACGACGCCAATGATTTGGAAGCGTTGACCAAGGAGTTCGATTCGTTCAAGCACGAAACCGAGGGTCCGAGTCTCATTATCGTGGACAGTCACATCGCGTTCGGCGCGCCCAATAAACAGGATACGCATAGCGCGCACGGCGAACCCCTGGGTGAAGATGAAATTCGTTTGGCGAAGAAAAACTACGGGTGGCCCGAAGACGCGAAATTTCTGGTGCCCGAGGAAGTCCTGGGCCATTTTCGATCCGGTATCGGCGCGCGGGGACACGCCGCACGTGACGCGTGGACAACCATGTTTCGCGCGTACGGGGAACAATACCCCGAACTGGCGGATCAACTCTCGAAAATGCAAAGCCGTCAACTGCCCGAAAGCTGGGACCGGGATTTGCCGGAATTTCCCGCGGATCCCAAGGGCGTGGCTAGCCGGGCGTCTTCCGGAAAGGTCCTCAATGCCATTGCCAAGGAAGTCCCCTGGTTGATCGGCGGATCCGCGGATTTAGCTCCTTCCACCAAAACACTCCTCACGTTCGAGGAGGCCGGAGAGTTTCATGTCGACGGCGGCCGCAATATGCACTTCGGTGTTCGGGAACACGCGATGGGTTCGATTTTGAGCGGGATGGCGCTCTCCAAGGTTCGGCCCTACGGCGCCGGGTTCTTGATCTTCAGCGATTACGGGCGACCGGCCTTCCGCCTCGCGGCCATGATGAACCTCCCCGTGATTTACGTGTTTACGCATGATTCGATCAGTCTTGGCGAGGACGGACCCACGCATCAACCCATCGAGCACCTGGCGTCGTTGCGCGCCATTCCCAATGTCGTGCTGATCCGGCCCGGGGATGCCAATGAAGTCGTGGAAGCATGGCGGGTGGTCATGCAGCTCCAACAACAACCCGCGATATTGGTCCTGACGCGGCAGGCCATTCCAACGTTGGACCGGACGCGATTTGCGCCGGCCAGCGGTCTCGCCAAGGGCGCGTATGTCCTGGCGGACGCCGAGAACGGCAAGCCCGACGTGCTGCTGTTGGCTTCCGGGAGCGAAGTGTCGCTCTGTGTGCAAGCGTATGAAGAACTCAAAGCACAGGGCGTCCATGCGCGAGTCGTGAGCATGCCGTCCTGGCGACTCTTCGAGCAGCAAAGCCAGGAGTATCGGGACAGCGTCCTTCCTCCGGAGGTCACGGCCAGGGTGTCCGTTGAGCAAGCCACGACGTTCGGCTGGAGTCAGTACGTGGGATCAAACGGCACGAGTATCGGCATCGACACCTATGGAGCCTCGGCCCCGTATAAGGCGCTCCTCGAACATTTCGGATTTACCGTGGACCGTGTCGTCGCCGCGGCCAAACAGCAGGTAGAGACCGCGGTCAATGTGGAAGTTCGTTGATTGCGCTCGTCAGGGTAGGCTACGGCTGATGCATTTTCCTTCTGTCATCCCCGACATTTTTCATCGGGGATCCAGCGTCTTTGTCTTTTCTTCACTCGTTAAATGAAAGACACTGGATTCCTGCTTGCGCAGGAATGACGGATCTTGGCCATTGGTACACCAATGACTTCAGTCGTAGATTGAATCGCACACATGAATGAGAACAGTCAGAAGCAGTCACTTGATCCAAGCATGAACCATCAGACCTTCGCGGTGGGATCATACGACGAGGCCGTGCGTGCCGCGCTGGATGATTTGCAAACCAAGGATTTTGTCCGCAGGCTTTGGGCCAGGGACCCTGCACTCTGGCATGAGGATCCCGCGCATCAAGCTATCATTCGAAACGCCCTCAGTTGGTTGACCGTTTCCGAAGAACAGATCCGTGCCGTCTCACGCTTGCAGGCGTTTGCCGGCGAAGTCAAAACCGCCGGGTTTACCCACATCCTTTTGTTGGGCATGGGCGGGAGCAGCCTGTGTCCTGAAGTATGCCGGATGACCTTCGGCGTCATCCCCGGCTATCCCGAACTGCACGTGTTGGATAGTACCGTTCCTTCGCAAGTGAGGAGTTTTGAAGAACGAGTCGACCTCGATCGGACGCTGTGTATCGTGGCAAGCAAGTCCGGTTCAACGACCGAACCGTTGGTCTTTCAAAAATATTTCTTTGAACGAATGCGCCGGATCAAGGGCGACCGCGCGGGGGAGAATTTTGTCGCGATTACCGATCCGGGTTCTCTGTTGGAATGCCTTGCCCGAGAACTCCGGTTTCGGGAGATTTTCCCCGGTACACCTGACATTGGAGGACGTTATGCTGCCTTGTCCAACTTCGGCACGGTGCCGGCCGCGGCAATGGGCGTGGACGTCGAGGCATTGCTGCAACGGGCTGAACGCATGCGTCAGCATTGCGATGCGACCGTGCCCGCTCCGGACAATCCCGGGATCACGTTGGGAGCGGTCTTGGCGACGTTGGCCAAAGCCGGTCGTGACAAGGTGACGTTCGTCACCTCTCCCGCCATCAGTGATTTGGGGGCTTGGTTGGAGCAGTTGATTGCCGAAAGCACGGGGAAAGAAGGAACAGGCATCATCCCGGTGGATGATGAACCCTTAGGGGAGGCAGGCGTTTACGGCAATGATCGCGTGTTTGTGTATATCCGGTATGCGGACGGTGTCGTTCCGGAGCAGGATGCCCGTGTCGATGCCCTGGAATCAGCCGGACATCCCGTCGTACGCATTGCTTGCACGAGTTTATTGAATCTCGGGCAGGAATTTTTCCGGTGGGAAATGGCGACCGCCACCGCCGGCGCCCTGTTGGGCATCAATGCGTTCAATCAACCCAACGTCCAGGAAAGCAAAGATTTTACCAAGTCCTATCTCGACGAATACAAAAAGAACGGTCGATTGCCGGAGGAAACATCCATCTTCACGGACGGCGACGTTCGTCTTTTCGCCGACGATGCGAATCGTCAAGCGTTGGATGGCGCGGCTTCCTTGCCCCAGGCCGTGGCCGCGCACCTGTCCCGCGTGCAGACCGGCGATTACGTGGCGATCAATGCCTACCTTGAGCGGACGACCGCGGTGCACGATGCCTTTCAGCGAATACGCGTTGCCATTCGTGACGCGAAGCGAGTCTCGACCACGCTGGGGTATGGTCCCCGCTTCCTGCATTCAACCGGCCAACTCCATAAGGGCGGTCCCGCTTCCGGCATATTTCTCCAGGTCACTGCGGACCGGAAAGAAGATCTGGCGATTCCCGATGAGCCTTATTCCTTCGGGACGCTGGCGGCGGCTCAGGCTTTGGGGGACATGAAGAGTCTTTGCACACGCAACCGGAGGGTGATCCGGATTCATCTCGGCCATGACGTTGAGGCCGGTCTCAGGCGAATCCTGCAAGCGGTCGAGGAGGCGTTGCTTTCATAAAGAACCTGTCTTCTTTGCGACCCTTCAGCAGAAGGCCCACAATTCTTCTTGACAAGATGTCTCTAATTGGAGACAATTGCATGGATGACCTACCGAGTGGTCAAGAGCGACACCTTTCTGCGTTGGCTGAAGAGTGTGCGGGACACACGAGCCCGTGCGCGCATCGCCCTTCGCCTGGACCGCCTGGAAAGCGGAAACTTCGGCGATCACAAAGCCGTGGGCGGTGGGGTTAGCGAACTGCGGATCGATGTCGGCGTGGGCTACCGCGTGTACTACACTATGCGCAAGCAGACGGTGGTGCTCCTGCTGTGTGGCGGCGGCAAGTCGAGTCAGCAGGAGGACATTCACCGCGCGCAGCAAATGGCGCGTACACTCTAAGGAGGCATGATGAGCAAAGAGACCTACACTCCATGGGACAGTGCGGAACTGCTCGACGATGAAGAGACCATCGTTGAATATTTGAAGGTGGCGCTGGAAGCGAACGAGCCCGAATTGTTTGTGAAAGCCGTCGGAACTGTGGCGCGGGCCACCGGCATGACCGCGATTGCGCACGAAACCCACTTAGGCCGCCAAAACTTGTACAAAGCGTTGTCCGGGGAACGAAATCCACGGATTGACACGGTGATGAAGGTGCTGGATGCGCTGGGCGTCCAACTCACCGTGGCGCCCAAGGGGGGCTGACTCTCGCCGCGGCGCAGGCGAATCCTGCAAGCAGTTGAGGAGGCGTTGTCAGGACCGTCTCAGTAAAGAGGTGAAGGCTCCCTCGCCCTTGGTGGGAGAGGGCTGGGGTGAGGGGGAGCACTGTCAACTAATGAGGGAAGACGTTGGTATAAAATGGCGTCCTGCATTGCCGGCATCATACCAACCGCCATTGCTGGCCGTCGGTGGCGATCAGCTTGTCGGCTTCGATCGGGCCCCACGTGCCTGCGGGGTATTCCGGCAACCATCGGCTGCCCTGGGCGTTCCAACCGTCGAGAATGTCCGTAATCCAGGCCCATGAGGCTTCCACGGCGTCCCGCCGCATAAACAGCGAAGCATCTCCGGCCATTACGTCCAACAGCAGCCGTTCATAGGCTTCGGGCGACGGCGCGGCAAAGGCATCGCCGTAGTTGAAGTTCATGTCCACGGGATGGGTTGTTGCCCGGCTTCCGGGATTTTTGGCCATAATCCTCAATGCCATACCTTCCTGGGGTTGAATGCGAAACGTCAGCAAGTTAGGGGCTTGGCGCGTTTGCGGGGAGGCGTTGAAAAGAATTTCCGGAATGTCTTTGAATTGGACGGCAATTTCCGAGGCCCGGCGCGGCATGGCTTTCCCTGTTCGCAGGTAGAAGGGCACGCCCGACCACCGCCAATTTTCCACGTGACACCGTAGCGCCACGTACGTTTCCGTGGTCGAATCCGGTCGGACACCTGCCTCGTGCCGGTAACCGGCGACGGCCTGGCCTTTGATGGTTCCCGGGGCGTATTGCGCGCGGACGGTGACGCGCTCCACGTCCGTGCCGCGGATGGGACGGAGAGAACGCAGAACTTCCATGCGGGCATTGCGAACGACGTCCGTGTCCAATGAATAGGGCGGCTCCATGGCAATCAGGCAGAGGAGTTGGAGGATGTGATTCTGCATCATGTCCCGGAGTGCCCCGGCGTGTTCGTAATAGCTGGCCCTGGTGCCCAGGCCCTCCTCTTCGCTCACGGTAATCTGGACGTGGTCGATATATTTATGATTCCAGATGGGTTCGAAAATACTGTTGGCGAATCGGAGCACCATGATATTCTGAACTGTTTCTTTCCCGAGATAATGATCGATACGGTAGATTTGAGATTCATCGAACACGTCGCCGATCGTCGTATTGATGGCCTTTGCCGATTCCAGGTCATGACCGATGGGTTTCTCAACAATGACTCGGGAGACGCGGTCAGTCAGGTCGGCCGGATGGACCAGCCCGGCGTGCCGTAACCCTTCACATGAAGGTCCGAAGGAGGCGGGCGGAATCGCCAGATAGAAGATGCGATGACCTGGCAAATTGAATTGGGTCTCGATTTCTTCGATTCGTCCGCGGAGCCGTTCATACATCGCGAGATCTTCACTGGCTCCGGAAAAATAATGCAATCGTCGCTCAAAGTCCTGCCACGCGTCCTCTTGGAGCGACTGGCGGGAGTATTGATCGATCCCGCTGTAGGCCACCTTACGGAATTCATCGTCACTCCAAGGCTTTCGCCCGATTCCGACCACGGCGTAGTTGGCGGGAAGCAAGCCGTCCAGTCTCAGATTGTAGAGGGCCGGCAGGAGCTTGCGCCTGGTGAGATCTCCGGATCCCCCGAAAATAACCAGGGTACAGGGTTCGACCTGGGTGCCGGAGTTGGTCTTGGTCATATCATCTTTCTCACGTTGAGGATTTCACCTTGTGGCCGCCGAATGCGTTCCGGAGGGCAGCCAGCATTTTTTCCGAAAACGATTCTTCCTGCCTGGACCGGAAACGTGTGAAGAGCGCCGCGGACAGGGTAGGGACCGGCACGTCCTTGTCCATTGCTTCCATCAGCATCCATCGACCTTCGCCCGAATCCTGAACGTATCCTTTCAAGCCGGCAAGTGTGGGATCGTCTTTCAGCGCCGCGGCCCCGAGTTCTAACAGCCATGAACGCACCACGCTCCCATGCATCCACAGGTCGGCAATCCTGGGCAAATCAAGATGGTAATCGCTTTTCGACATCAATTCGAACCCTTCGGCATAGCCTTGCATGATGCTGTATTCAATGCCGTTATGAACCATTTTGACGTAATGTCCGGCCCCGTGACCGCCGACGTACGCCCATCCGTCCGGCGGCGCCAGCGTGGTGAAGACCGGCTCAAGCCGGCGCACGACCGGTTCTTCGCCGCCGATCATCAGGCAATAGCCGATCCGGAGCCCCCAAATGCCCCCGCTGGTTCCGGCGTCGATGTAATGAATCCCTTTGCTTTTCAAATCCGCGGCCCGGCGCACGTCGTCGTGGAAGTTGGTGTTGCCTCCATCGATGATCACGTCGTCGGGGTCCAACAGACCTGCAAGTGCCTGGACGGTCTCTTCCGTCGGCGCACCTGAAGGGACCATCATCCAGACGGCCCGTGGTTTGGCCAGTTTCGAAACGAGGTCTTGCAGCGAAGAAGATCCGATCGCTCCGATGCCCTCCGCCTGCGTCACAAGGTCCTGTGCCCGGTCGAAGACCAAGACCCGGTGCTCGTCCTGCCGGAGCCGGGTGACCATATTCATGCCCATTTTGCCGAGTCCGATAAATCCGATTTCCATGCTGAACCTCTTTCCTCTTCCTAGGCCATTTTTTCTCTAAGCTTTTTTTTACTTTTTCTTTGATATTCGACTGTAGGTTCATGGACTGCGGGATAGCAATCCATCCAGGATAAGTCTTTCCCGATGACCAGTTCCTCCATGGTTGCATGATGAGTGTTTGTCATAGGGATAAGGCGCATCTGAAATCCATGGCGTCGGGCCATGACCTTGACCTCGTCTGCGTCGTCGTAAGTCATTAAGAAGTCGCCATTTACTGATTCGCATAATGTAAATAATCTTTCATGGTCAATCGAGTAGTGGCTATAGAGTCGCTTGCCAGCCTTTTTCTTCCCGGCTGTGTAAGGAGGATCAATAAAAAATACGACGTTTTTCCGTCGCGAATATTCTTTGATTACTCCCAAGCCATCCTCTTTACGAAATAATATTTTATCTGAAATGAAGGCAAGGTTCCTGAATCGTTTAGCCAACGTTGCAGGGTACCACCGGGACTGAATTCCTTTGCCGTTTTCACCATACTTCAGGAACCCCGACCCGTCGGCAAGAATACCTCCATGGTAAGTTCTATTTTTCAAAATAGTTTGGAAGGCTTTTTCTTTATCGTCCACCTTGTCTTTAGAAATTTCTTTAATAACTGCTTCTTTCGTCAAGTCGAACGACAGGATCTTTTTTGCAATCCATTCACTATGGCCGTTTACGACCGATTGCCAAACTGCCGCTATCTCTTCATCAATTTCCACCATAAACGCATGTGATACAAGCCTTTCAAAGAGGGCGGTAAGACTGATAATTCCTCCACCGGCAAAGGGTTCGATCAATATTTTCGGCTTAGGATGCTGATTTGCAATCCAGGCGCGAAACGTGGGCACAAACCATGTCTTTCCGCCAGGATAGCGAAAAGGACTCCTCTGCGGAATCGAGGCAACGTTGACGGGCTTGGGCGTATCCTGGCCATCGTTTATATTCCGGAATAATGTTTGTTGCCTGGGGGAAGCCATATCTTATTGGAAAGGTTTTTCAATGATTTTGGTAGTGGGAGGCGTTTCAAGTTGCTCATCGAGTTTTTCCTGAAGCAACTTTATGAAATCGTGGAGGTTCCCCGGAGCCGGGGTCGTGATCGACAAAAGTGCCGGCTCAAATTCCGTATAAACTTGATCAACTTTTTTCAGGGAGAAACTCTCATGACCATTCTTGTTCACCAATTCAAGCTCATAGACCAGCCATGCAATTTGTGCATTGGCTTTGCTGACTTTCTTCAGTTTCGGAAGGGTCTGAAAGAAATTTTTGTTTAATGCTACGGCAATTTTTTTGCCCCAAGAATGAAGAATCCCTCCTTTAAACAGGAGTTGAGGAGCCAGCCGCTTGCGAGAAGACGACAAATAATCCGGCCTTGGGTAGTTGGGTTGGGTTGCCCAATCCATTTGAGCGTGAATCTTTGGATTCTTCATGTAATATTCAAAGGGTTCACGAACATTTCCTGAAATATAGACGGCCTGCACTTCAAGTGCCTCGAAGTCGAAAATTTTGCCCTTGTCATCATAGGCGACGAGGACGACATCAATATTTCCTGCTGATTTCCCGTGAACATCGTTTAGACGTACCTCCGTCAAAGAACTCCATGATGCGGTGTCTTTGAAAAAGAATGATGCGGCGTCATCGGTGATAAGCCAGTCTTCGCGGAAACGGATAGGACACGTGATAACCGGGTCAGACTCGTGAAAGATGCTGCATACGCCTAAAGGATTTTTTGCCTTGTCCTTAGTGCAATTGGGAACTTTGTTATTGAATGGACAAAGACGATTCGAGCGATACCGTGTCCCCTTGGCTGATCTGTCGTCTATGAGGTGCCCAAATACTTCAGCCAGTGGTTGTACAGGCCCGGACGTTTTTGGGGTTCTTTTCTCTTTCATGTTTCAAGTGGCCACGATTGCAGTCACTTTTCAGCCACTGCCCTGCATTTTGTGTGCAGATTGCTCTTCAATGTTTTTGTCTGCTTGCTCTCAAACAGGGGCCGGTCCGGTTGATGGGCTTTTTACGAGAGGGCTAACCCTTTCGCAGGATTCTCATGGATTCTAGCTTACCCTTGGTTGTCTCGATTTTGCAAAGTGACAGGGCAGGTGAGACGCCTTATAATTTACCGGTATGGGGCCTGAAACCGTTTCTTCACCTCCTCGGCCGGACCCGGTGTTGTTGGAGACGACGTTGCGAACCCGGCTGCCGTTTCGGGCCGAACTGGTTCGCAGCGTGCCGTTGTGCGGCGACGCGTCGAATCGGCGGTATTACCGGCTCGAGTTACACAACGCCCCCGTCTCTTCGCTGATCCTCATGCAGTTGGCAGACCCCGAGGGATTCAAGGTCTCGGAAGAAGCCGTAAGCGGGGCCGCCACGGATATCCGCGAGCTTCCGTTTCTGAATATCCTGCGGCCCTTGGCCCGGTCGGGGATCACGGTCCCCGTTCTTCACTTTTATGATGAAGCCGCCGGGCTCCTGTATCTCGAAGATTTCGGTGACCTGACCTTATTTCATGCGTGCCAGAGAGGTGGGGAATCCGCCGTTCGGCAATACTATCCGCTGGCTATCGATACGTTGGTTCGGATCCATCTTCAACTGACGGCGTGCGGTGCCGATGCCGGTGACTGCCAAGCTTTCTCCCGCTCGTTTGACGAGCGGCTGTTGACGTGGGAGTTCGAGCATTTCCTGGAATACGGCATTTGGATCAGGCGCGATAAAGAGCCAATGTGTGCCGATGACGAACGGGTAATTCTCCAAGGGTTTGCAGCCATCGCCGAATGGCTTGCCGTCCAGCCCCGGGTGTTTACGCATCGTGATTATCACTCACGGAATTTGATGGTGCATGGCGATCGACTGGGCGTCATTGATTTTCAGGATGCGCTGCTGGGACCTGCCACCTATGACCTGGCCTCTCTTCTCCGGGATTCCTACGTGGCGTTGGATGAAACGTTTGTGGATGAGATGATCGATCGATACGTCACCGGGATGTGCGTGGGACTCGAACCGGACGGGCGGGAGCGTCTGTTGTTGACTGATCGTGCGGCGTTTCGGCGGCTCTTCGATTTCACGAGCATTCAACGTAATCTGAAAGCCGCGGGCCGGTTCGTGTATATTGATCGGGTCAAAGGGAACCCCAAATTCTTGGCGGATATTCCCCGGACGTTGGGCTACGTGCGACGAAACCTGGAAACATACCCCGAGTTGGAACCGCTCCTTCTGCACCTCACGCCCTATATTCCCGAATGGCGGTGAGCACGATCCCATGAAAGCCATGGTCCTGGCAGCGGGTCTCGGCATCCGGCTTCGTCCGTTGACGGAGTTCGTGCCGAAACCGCTCTTGCCTTTGGGTCCTCATCCGCTTCTGGTATGGAATCTCCTCTTGCTCCGTCGTTACGGCGTTGAGCACGTCATGATCAATCTGCACTACCGCGGCGATCAGATCAGACAAACATTGGGCGACGGGTCGCAATGGCGCATGCAGCTTTCGTATTCGGAGGAACCGGTGTTGCTGGGAACGGGTGGCGGCATCAAACAGGTTGAAGAGTTCTTTGAGGACGGCCCGTTTATAGTGGTGAACGGAGACACGATCGCGGATCTGGATTTAACCGGACTGGTTGCGCGTCATGAAAAAGAAGAGGCGCTGGCCACCATGGCCATCCGTGATGATCCCGACGTCGAGCGTTGGGGCGTGCTCGAGACCGGTGAGGAGGATCGGGTCTTGCGCATTCAGGGAAAGGGACGTGCGGCTCAGGAAGATGATGCGCCCCCATGCCGCCGCATGTTCGCCGGGATCCACGTGCTCGACCCGTTTATGCTGCGTCACGTTCCGCGAGGAAGTTTCTCTTCAATCATTGATGCCTATGTGTGGTGGCTGCAACGAGGAGCCACGGTCGCGGGATACGTGTTTCCCGGGTACTGGTCGGACGTCGGGACGCCCGAGCGTTATGCTCAGGTTCAACGTGACGTCGCGGCAGGCATCGTCAACGTTCCCGAATGAGAACAGGTGATGAAGACGTCAATCCCGGAAGAGTTTCTCCCACTGCTTCAGGACCTGGGTGAACAGGTTCTGGATGGGACATCCCTTTCACAATGCGTCGTGCGTCTGTGTGAGCAATTGACGCGACGCTGTTCGTATCCCCTGGTGTGGATAGCCATGCGAGAGACTGATGGGGACGTCTCCGTGTATGCACGGGCCGCTGATCCTGGTGCGCACCGGGATTCGTCTGGTTTGACTGATGAGGAACGGCAGTGCGTGGACGCTGTCCTGAATTCCCAGAGAACGCTTCATTTTCAAGCGGAGCGTGACCGAACTGACGAGACGCCTTGTCTCGTGGGAGGGAGACCCTACCCGGCGCAACTTGTCGTTCCGCTCCGTACGCGAGATCTGGTCATCGGTGTCCTGGCTCTCTATGGTACACATCGGAACGCATTCGATTCAGTCACGATTCAATGGGTTGAAACCTTTGCGAGGCACGTCTCGATCATCCTGTCCCTGGCCACGGTTCGCAAAGAGACGGCGGCGCGTATCTTTCACTTGACCCATCACGATCCTCTGACTGATTTACCCAACCGGATTCTGTTCGCAGATCGGCTCAAGCAGGCATTGGCCCGGGCAAAACGTTATGAACGGGGTGTCGGGGTTCTCTTCGTCGACCTGGATCGGTTTAAATCGATCAATGATTCCCTGGGTCATGAAACGGGTGACGCGGCGCTTAAAATCGTGGCGGAACGTTTGGTGCGTTGCGTACGCAGCACGGATACGATTGCCAGGCTCAGCGGTGATGAGTTTGCCATGGTATTGTCCGATCTGGCGCAAGGACAGGATGCCGGGCACGTGGCGCAGAAGGTCCTGGATGCCGTCTGTCGACCGGCAATCGTGGGCGACCGGACGATTCCAATCACGGCCAGCATAGGCATTGCGTTATATCCTTTCGATGCCGCGGACCCCGATGCGTTGCTTGCGCAGGCTGATAGGGCGATGTATCGCGCCAAAGAGAAAGGCGGGCGGTGCCATCAATTCTGGTCCGAAGACATGGACGTGCAGGCGTTTGAACGCCGAACGTTGGAGCGGAGCCGTGATTCAGAGCGTTGACAAAAAGCCACTTTTGTTGAAAAAAAACATCAACTAGTCCGGCTCGGATGCGCTTCATCTGTTTTTTCGACGTTGTTCTCATCTGATCTCATTTCCCTCTCGAAAGAGCTCTTGGCCAATATTGATAAGCCTTTTCGTCATTGACGATCGGTCCGTTCGACGCTTGTTTGAACAGTAACCCCTTCTCCGATTTTTCAAATTGGTCCCATTATTGCATGTATCCTTTTTGTGCATAGGCAAGAGTCGTTTCTTCGGAAGGAAGAAACCGTGTCGTAGAGCACGGCTATGGAACAAGCAGCATCTGAGAAGGAGGTGTCCTATGAAAGCACATCAATCAATCATCGTAGTCGCGCTGGCATGCCTGCTCCTACTGCTTCCGGCGTGTGGGGAGAAATCCATTCGTGGTGTGAGTGGAGTGGAAGATTCCTCTTCACTCGAGAGCAAGGTTGCAGGTCATCTGAATGAAAACGGCGTTACCGATGAGGCATTGTCGGGAGATAACGGGGTCACTGGAGCAGTTCAAGCTTTATCAGCCGACGATTTTAGTGACGGTCAAGACGAAACCGCCCTTATTGGAATGGGACAAGAGGGTCCAGGGTCCGTTTTTCTTGATTCGACCGGCAGTGGAGGATTGGGTACTTCGGCCGGAGTTCGTGAAATCGGGACTGACAAGAGTGCGTCACGGGCACTGCGGGATAAGTTGACGGCGTCAGGCAAGACAGGTGCACATGATACTACCCGTGGGAATGGCACCTATGATTCACAGGGACTCCGGGATATCTTTTTCATCTATGATAGTTGGCGACTCTCCGAGAAGTCTCACCGAATTCTGGAAGTCAATGCCAAGTGGCTCAAAGCCCACCCGCATGCCCGCGTGACTATTGAAGGGCATTGCGATGAGCGAGGAACGCGTGCCTACAATTATGTCCTCGGTGATAGACGAGCCGAGACGGCCAAAGAGTATTTGTCTCAGTTAGGGGTTCCTGCCGGTCAAATGACGGTGGTCTCTTACGGCAAGGACCAGCCGGTATGCCATGCGTTCACCAAAACCTGTTTCCAGTCCAATCGGCGAGTGCATTTTTCCATGGACGTAAATACGGCGTCACTTGATTAGCGCTATTCATTGACAATTTCGCCCTCCAACTCCCTCTCCCATTTTCTGCATTAAGCGGAAAATAGGGAGAGGGCTGGGGTGAGGGGGGAGAGGGGAAGACCTGGACCCCTATTCTCTCCGCAGGCTCACCCATTCATCACTGTATCTGAATACGCGCTTTCCGAGCGTCGATCCGTTCAGCTTCCTCGTGACGATTCAAAAGCCGAAGCAACCCGGCATATTGTTCAAGACTGGGAACGATCCGGGGATGCTCAACGCCAAAGGTTACCTCTCGGACTTTGAGCGCTTGTTCCACCAAGGGGACGGCTTTCGCATATTCTTGTCTGGCTTCAAAGACCAAAGCCAAGCTGCTCAAGGTGATGGCCATGCGGGGATCCATGGCTCCGACCGAGGCCGCCCAGACGGGCAGGGCCCGCCAGAAATAAGGCTCGGCCGTAGCCAAATCCCCGCGGACCCGATACAGTTCACCGACGTCATGCAACGCCGAGGCAAAGGAGCTATCCGGTTGTTCCAGGGCTTCGGCTTGCCGAAGCGCCTCCAAGAGGATGGATTCCTTCCCGGCATCGTCACCCTCCCGAACCGGGTTGGACTCAACCTGTGAGGCAGGGGGTGAGGACACCCGTTCTTCGCAAGCCGTGAAGGTAAAAGCCAAGAAAAGCCCGGCCATGACTTTGCACAGAAACGGTATCATCATCATGACGAATCATAAGAGAAATAGAGTCGTTCGCCAACCGTCGCTTTCTCGTGACAGAGGTCCCAGTCTGGACTTTTGTGACCGTCCACTGTAGCCTGACGTTATCACCAGGCATCGTTCGAACGGAACCTATTGGAATCGCCGGTCGTGAAGGTAGTCTCATGAACGTCCTTCATCGAATCGAGAAATTTTTTCGCCGGGACTTGTGGGTTCAGGATTCCGCCTCACTCCAGAGGATGCCGGCTCTCTATATCAAACCTCTGCGGTTGATTGTGGTCGCCATCTCGGATTTTCGTGACGGCGTGCTCAGTATCCGCGCGACGAGTCTTGTTTCGACCACGCTGCTGTCCCTTGTTCCGTTCCTGGCCGTGACGTTCTCCGTGTTGAAAGCCTTTGGCGTGCATCAACAATTCGAACCGTTGCTCGCCCAGGGACTGGAGCCGTTGGGAGAAAAAGGCACGGAGATCGCCGATCACATCGTCGAATTCGTCAATAACCTCAAAGTGGGCGCCCTGGGGGCCGTGGGTCTGGCTGGCTTGTTTTACACCACGTTCTCACTGATCGATAAAATCGAAGAAGCCCTCAATTACATCTGGCGCGTGCGCGACGCGCGCCCCCTGACAAGAAAATTTACCGACTACTTGAGTGTGGTGCTGGTGGGCCCCGTGCTCGTGTTCACCGCCGTTGCCACCATCGCTTCGGCCCAAAGTCACTGGCTCGTGCAAACGATCTTGCGAATCGAACCCGTGGGGACCGCCGTGCTCTGGATGACGGCTTTCATGCCGTTTGTCCTGATTTGTCTCGGGTTTGCGTTTTTGTACAAATTCGTTCCGCATACGCAGGTCACTGTCGCCTCGGCCTTGGTGGGGGGAGTGACGGGCGGGGTCCTGTGGAAAATCGTCGGGATGCTGTTTGCGTCTTTCGTCGCAGGAGCGGCGCGCTACAGTGCCATTTACTCAGGTTTTGCCATCCTGATCCTGTTCCTTCTCTGGCTCTACGTAGGCTGGCTGATTGTCCTGGTCGGCGCGCAAGTGGCCTATTATCATCAACATCCCACGGCGTATTTGACGCGCCTCCGATGGAAACAGGACACCGCCGCGTTCCAGGAACACCTGGCCCTGACCATGCTGGTCCACGTCACGCGGCAGTATGCGGCCGGTGAGCCGCCCTATCAGCCTCAACAGTTGGCGGCAAAATTAGGCGTGCCCCTTTCCGCGTTGGAAGCCCTCGTCGAAAACTTCGTGGAACACGGCCTGATGTTTCGAACGGCCGAACCCAAAGGCATGACCCTGGGCCGTCCTCCTGAACAGGTCACCGTGCTGGAAGTGCTTCAACTCGTCGCGCATAAAGACCAGCCCGACGTGCTGTCGCAAAGTAACGACCCCATCGGAGCGCTGCTCCGCCAACGCGATCAAGCCGTCCACCAGGCCTTGGCCGACGTCACCTTGGCGACACTCGCCACCCAGGAACCCGTCGCCCTGCTTTTTCCCGAACCGTCTTCCGTCTTCGCGGACCAGCCCGTCTCGTGACGGCGTTATTTTACTTGTGACTATTCTCAACCAAGTACAGGACCCTCTCGTATGCATCACGTCTTGTCCGGTCCACCTCGTCCTGATCTGATAACTCAAGAAATTCGGCGATATGCGAAGGCCCCACGTGTTCAGGAGAGTCGAATTTTTCTTTGAGAATTCCCAATGCTTCTTGCACCAGTTTGTTCCTCTTTAGCCATTGCATATGTTCCACGATTTTTTCTGGTCCACCCGGAAAATATCGCAGGCAATAATAGATGTCATAAGGATCTTTCTGCTTCAGGCGATCACGCATGGCCATGGCTTTCATCACGATAAAAGGCACAATGCCGGCAACAGGAATAGTCACCGTATCTTTTGCGCCACCGGGCAATTTTCCCGTTATCTTGACGTGGACGGGTTCATCAAATGCAATGTCCGCGCCTCGTGCTTTACGGGGGCGAACATCCTGTATCGTTTGCGTTCTGCGGGCTTTACCCGTGCCGCCGTATTCACCTGAAAGTAAATCCACTTGGACGGTGACATTTTGGCCATCCACGACGATAGTGCGTCGATAGATAAATGGCTGCTTTTCATCTACTTGATAGCCGTGATTAATCAGTAGCTCATGTAACGTTCGATAGCCCGGTTCATCAAACCGGCGGTGATTCAATGCGAGGTCAACGTCGGTCGTCCCGACGTGAGGTTCCTCAGATTTTTCGATCAGATATCTTGGTACCATGCCTCCAATGACGACGATACTGTCGAGGTATTCCCCGAGGAGATGAACAAGTTCCAGCAGTACCGACTCGGCCGCCCTTACCGCCAATTTTGAATAATCACCTTTTGTCACTTCCATGACGGTTTTATCACTTGTTCCAACAAGGCCCCGGCCGCTTCTTCACCCCTTGCCTTCTCATTTTTCAGATCGAGATAACACTGTATTGCCGACGCAACTGTTTGCCCTCCTATAATGCGCGTTCCATAGTAAACTCCTTCATCATAAGGAGAGAGAATTCTGATGTTCGCGCCGGAC
The DNA here is from genome assembly GCA_965204965.1 of Nitrospirales bacterium. GTDB lineage: Bacteria > Nitrospirota > Nitrospiria > Nitrospirales > UBA8639 > Bin75. The sequence goes on from OZ242026.1 coordinate 851,138, forward strand.
GTCACGGGTTTAAAAGGCAAATCTCCGAGATTGGTTGTGCCCACGTTATCCATGTAAACCGTAACCGTTTTGTATGTTGTAAACGGAGCATAGCGTGTCGTGCCAGAAAAACCGGTGAAGGCATACTTGGTTTGCATTCGATTGCAATCGGCCGCGATTCTTGCTTCAATCTCACCGACGGAGCCTATGTCATAAAATTCGTATATGGCATTCCGATTCGATTGATAGTTGGCCAGCCAGGAGTCAAGCAGTGGTAGGGGCGAGGTCAGTTTGATCCCTCGTTTTTGGTCCTGTATCCATTCACGCTCCAGAAGGAGCTTGCGAACGTTGGAAATCTGAGCCGGACTGACGTTCACTGCTTCGGCGAGTTCCATGGTTGACCATTGGCGCCCCGGTTCATGCAACAGGGCACGTAGGATCCGTTCAGCTTTGGGTTTGAACAACGATTTCAGTTCACTTTTTCGACTAAAACGATTGGGGTTTCCCTTTATCTCCATAAAGATCGAATCGAAGTGCAACCAGCAATTGCCGCCGAAATCGATATAACCGATTCCGTTCTCCTTGCAGATTGTTGCAGAGGCATCGGAGATGTACGGCGCGACGAATACGCCATAGGTAGTGCCGGGCCTGCTTGACAGAAGTGCAATCAATGAGTTTGCCGCGGCACGTGCCTCACGTGGCTGGCCGGAGGACTTGATTTCAACCAATAAGGTTTTCCGGTCGTTCTGTTTTCGAAACGAGACAAGGAGGTCGGCTCTGTATTTTTCCGTCCAAGTTTCCGGCTCGACCTGAATATTCGCTAATTCCGGGATTCGCTGGAGGGTCAACAAAACCGCCTGTCTCGCTTCTTCTATTCTTGTATCTTCATTTATCATTAAAATAGCTATATTCAGCAAATGTTGAAAATCTTTTAAATAGTGAAATAATAACACAAATTTCATATATTATAATAAGATAGACAAGTAATCTAAAATAAAAAATATTGAAATTTTTATATAAATATTGATATAAATGGCGGATATGAGAAAAAAAGCAACCGTAAAGAAAAAACATCCCGCCCAAACCAGGAGAGAATCGTCCGCTGATATCCAGGAACGGGCTACGATGATGACGGCCTTACGGAAGCATATCCAACAACTTGCCGGGACACAGGCTGAAAAAGCTGAAGCGCTTGATATTACCCAGCCGCGTTTGAATGATTTGCTCAAGGATCGAAGTGATAAGTTCAGTCTTGATGCCCTTGTGTCTCTGGCGAAAAAGGCTGGTCTGCGCGTAAGCGTGAACGTACAGCCCGTGAAAATCATGCCAAAGCCAAACTCAATATATCGGCGTCTTACTGCCATACCCTCGACGTTTGCCCCTCACCCGAGCGAACTGGGCCAGTTGGACTCGGAGCAAGGCACCAGCCTGTTCCTCAGTTTATTACGATGTGAAGCCATTGCCAACGGGCTTGGCCCAAAGGACGTGGTGTTGTCATTAAACAGCAACGCACCGGATGGCGGTATCGATGCAAAGGTAGACAATTCACCGGTGTCCGATTCCTTATTAGCCAAAGGTAGCACGTATTATCAAATCAAAACAGGATCAGGTTTCAAGCCCTGGCAACTCAGCGACTTAAAAAAAGAATTATTCGATAAATCAAAGAAACACCTGGGTAATGCAATAAAAACCTGTCTCGACCGGAATGGGACGTATGCCCTCGTGACGTTGGGCCATGATTTGCTGCCCCATCAACACGATGATGCTGTCACTCACTTGACCAACTTGTTTCAGGCCTGTGGTTATTCCGAGCCAAAAGTCGCCGTTTATGGGCAAGGCCAGATAGCCGGTGAATTGGACAAATATCCTTCTCTTTGTCTTGATCTGATTGGGCTTGACGACGGCGGCTTTCAGTCCATTGAGGTCTGGAAAGGTAGCCCGCAAATGGAGGGTGTGCTGCAACTCGGCAGTGAACAGGAGAAATTCATCAAGGAAATAAGAGCCGCTCTCCAAGAAAACACCGTTCAACATGTCCGTGTCATTGGTGAACCGGGTATCGGAAAAACCCGTCTCGTACTTGAAGCGGTGTCTGACGATCATATTGCTTCTTCGGTCGTCTATGTGCCGAGCGGGGAAGAATTTCAGAAAAGTAAATTGTTTAAGGAACTGCTCAAACCTGACCGATACTATTCCGTCACGTTGGTGATTGATGACTGCGATGATCGTGACAGAAGTTCCATCTGGTCGGCCTTGAAAGGTCGTAGCAGGATTAAATTAATCACGATTGACCATGGTCCGGACGAAACCCACGATAGCACCATGCGGACGTATCATTGCCCGCGACTTGCGGATGAACAGATCAAAAATATTCTGTTCGGGTACCTTCAACAAAATGCCGATCTGCATAATTGGGCAGAGTGGTGTAGTGGCTCTCCGCGCGTAGCCCATCTCGTCGGCGAAAATCTGAAAAGTAATCCCAACCACGTCCTGAAATCTCCAGCCGATGTTCCCATCTGGGATCGTTTTATCATTGGACATAAAGAAATGGACAGCCGGGCAGCCGAGCAACACCGGATTGTCTTGCGCCACATAGCACTTTTTCACCGCTTCGGTTTTGAATCGCCGGTCAGTGACGAGGGCAAATTTATATGCGATTTCATCAAAGAAACCGACCCGACCATGACGTGGGGTAAATTTCAAGAGATTGTTCAACACTACCGGGATAAACGGATATTACAGGGTAGCCATACGTTGTTTATCGTGCCAAAGGCGTTGCACGTGCATCTATGGGTTGATTTTTGGAAAAACCATGACCATGGATTTCAATTTCAGGCGTTTGTGGAACGAATCCCATCAGGCATGAAGCGCTGGTTTTTACAATTGTTCATTTACGCACATGAGGCACCAGCCGCGGGGGACGTCGTAAAAGACATATTGTCTACGGCAGGCCCCTTCTCCGACCACGATTTTCTTGTATCGGAAACCGGCTTGCGATTTCTGAACTACCTGTCAGAGGCAGATCCGGCAGGCACACTGGCGTTACTGGAAAGAACCATCAAAACATGGTCACATGAACGACTTTATGCGTGGCATAGAGGTCGTCAGGATATTGTCTTTGCTCTGGAGAAAATAGCCGCATGGGATGAGTTCTTTACGCGCGCGGTAAACGTTTTAATCCCGATGGCGCTGGCGGAGAACGCAAGCTATTCAAACAACTCCAAAGGGCTCTTACTCAGCCTGTTCAATGTGGGGCTGGGGTGGACAACAGCGACCCAGGCGGCGCCGTCCAAACGGTTTCCTATCCTGCAAGACCTGGTTATGAGTAACGATGCCGGTCGCCGTGCCCTTGGATTGGAAATGTGTCAACAATGGCTGAAAACCGAGGATAATCCTAGGGCAATCGGCGCAGAGTATCAGGGATTGAAACCAACTATCGAATTCTGGCGTCCGAAGACGTACGGTGAGGTCTTTGATTATTGGCGGCAGGTTTTATGCTTCCTGCGCGTTGAAATGAAAGAGTTTAATGCGATCGATCGGAATCAAGTTGCTGAAGTATTTGTCACTGCTGCACAGGATTTTGTGCACTTTATGCGAAATGAAGAAATGGTCGGTGAAATCATGGATATACTGTTTGAACTTGCTAAGGACAAGGAGATAAATCAAAAATCGCTTATCCTGTTTGTTATCCGCACGCTCCACGGGAATAATGATGACTTGGATAACGCAATCCTTAGCAGAGTCCGGCAGTTGGATAAGGTGTTGACGGGTACGTCACTCTGGGAGCGAACCGAGCGTTACGTCCTTCATAGCACCTGGCAAGAGGGTTATGTATTTCATGGAGAAGAACTTAAAGAATCAAAGCTGCCCGGCAAACGAGTGCGGGCCTTGGCCGAAGAATACATGAGAGACTTGACCACATTTTCAGAACATCTGCCGAAGTTGGTCAGAGCATCAGGGTATCGACTGCAGGAGTTGGGTACGGAATGCGGAAAACTGGTGGAACCACAATTTGATCAAGAATTATTAAAACATGTCGAATCGAGTCATGCCGATAGCAATGGGGTCTTCGTGAGTGGGTACTTCAGTGGCTTGCGTACTCAGGACGAAAAGCGTTGGGAAACGTTCTTGCGCCGTCTGTTGCACAATCAAAAAGCACGAAAGATCATCACGGCTTGTATCGGGAACTCCGGTTTCACCGAATCTTTGTTGCGCGACATGTTAGGCCTGTTAAAGGAAGGGAAAATTGATTCAACGGCTTTTGACGACTTTGTATTCAGACAAGACAGGGACAAAATATCGGACCATCTGTTTCAGGAGATCATTACCACACTGCTGCACCCTTCTGATCAGATTTCTATCAACGTCTGCACACGGGTTGTATATGAATATTACTTTGCCCAAGGCTCCTCTGATGATTTTCCAGAAGAATTGGTGTTTGAAGTGCTCACCAGGATTCACGAGACTGACGACTCCATGTCTATGTATTACTGGAATGAGATAGCGAAGAGATTCATAAAACAACACCCAGCACGAAGCATAGATTTGCTGAACGAAATATTGAGAAATATGAAACGGATTTCCCGTCATGGTGACACAAAGTTTATTGCGGAGGTTGCGGATGAGATCGTAATGAAGCACCCACGTGAAGCCTGGGAAGTCATATCGGAGATCCTCATATCAGAAACAAAGAGCCGTTATGCAGTGGTTCACTGGCTTGCTGATACCGGGTTCGGAGACATACCCAAACCATGTGCAGCCAATTATTTGCCGGCTGAAGAGGTAATGAGATGGATTAAGGAAGATCCAGAGCAGCGGCAAAGGCTGATTCTCCACTTCTTACCCAAAACCCTGAATCAGGAAAAAGGTGGCGACCTGACGCGTTTATTTATCGAAGAATTTTGTGATGATGGCCGGGTGGCAAACAGTCTGTTTCTATTTTTTCATGCGGGTGCATCGTGGGGATCTGAAAGTGATTACCTGTCAAAAAAACGGGATGCCGCAAGGCAGTGGCTGAAAGAAATTTCATCGGCGAAGATACAATCGTGGTTGGGAAAATATGTCGATTATTTAAATGGTCTGATTGAGAATGCAAAAATTCGGGAAGAGCGGGAATTTTAGAGTAACCGGAGAAGAGATGCCACAATTAAATGCCAATGAATGTGCTTTGCTCAGCGAAGACAGTTTGGCGGAAGATTGGAATAAACCAGCAGAAGAGCAGGCATGGCAAAATTTTCAGAGGGAAATATTGGGTTTGCGTTTCTCATCAACCATAGACGATCGCCAAAGCTCACCGAGATTATAGGCTATCTCACCTTATGAACACGCAAAATAATCTGACGATAGCACTTGTTCAAATGGCGTGTGGGGCTGATTCCAACGAAAACCTCAGCGTTGCCGTTGCGAAAGTTGAAGAAGCGTCACGGCGCGGGGCCAAGGTTGTCTGTCTGCCGGAATTGTTTCGTTCGCGGTATTTTTGTCAGACGGAAGATGCGGCGTTGTTTGATTTGGCCGAGGCGATTCCCGGGCCTTCGACCGAGGCGTTGGGGAAGGTGGCGGGTCAACTCAACGTGGTGATCATTGTCCCGGTTTTTGAACGACGGACGGCCGGGATTTATCACAATTCGGCTGTCGTGGTGGACAGTGACGGGTCCATTGCCGGCCTCTACCGCAAGATGCACGTGCCCGATGATCCGGCTTACTATGAGAAGTTTTATTTCACCCCCGGAGACAAGGGTTTTCAGGCGATCCGGACGAGTGCGGGTAAAATCGGCACGCTCATTTGTTGGGACCAGTGGTATCCCGAAGCCGCCCGGCTCACCACGCTGCAAGGCGCCGAGATGTTGTTCTATCCCACCGCAATCGGGTGGCATCCGTCGGAAAAAGCCCAAGAAGGCGAGTCGCAACGAAGCGCATGGCAGACCATTCAGCGCAGTCACGCGATAGCGAACGGCGTGTTCGTGGCCGCGGTGAATCGAGTGGGTCACGAGAAATCCGACGCAGGTGGAGACGGCATCGAATTTTGGGGAAGTTCGTTCGTGTGCGACCCCTTCGGCACGGTCCTGGCCGAAGCGTCGGTCGACAAGGAAGAAATTCTCCTTGCCGAAGTGAACATGGGCCGGGTTGAGGAAGTCCGGCGCCATTGGCCATTTCTGCGTGATCGTCGGGTCGATGCGTACGGCGGCATCACGAAGCGGTTCTTTGATCAGAGCGACGATGGCGAATGCTAACAAGCCTTTCTCACCCCGTGGTTCCGTTTCTTCCCGAATGAAGGCAGTGAATCAGATCTCTGCTCGGGCGGGGTTTCGCATGCCCGCGGAGTGGGAGCCGCATGAGGCAACCTGGTTGGGATGGCCCCATAACGCTAACGATTGGCCCGGGAAACTGGCCACGATTCATTGGGTCTATGGGGAGATTGTCCGGAAGTTGGCAGATGGAGAACGGGTCCGCATTCTCGTTCAGTCCCGGACTCATGAGGATCGTGCTCGGCGCGTGTTGACACGGGCGGGTGCCGATCTTTCCGCTCTTGAGTTTTTTCGGATTGCTACGGATCGCGGGTGGATTCGTGACTTCGGTCCGATGTTCGTGACGCGGGACCGGCCGGTTCCCGAAGTGGCTATCGTCCGGTTCCGTTTCACCGCGTGGGCACGCTACTCTGATTGGAAAAAGGACGATCGGGTTCCGGTAAAATTGGCTTCCCGTTTGGCATGCCGCTCTTTTCCCGTCACGCACAATGGGCGGAACGTGGTTCTGGAAGGGGGCGGCATCGACGTGAACGGAGTCGGAACTGTGTTGACCACCGAAGAATGTTTGCTCGATCCTCACGTCCAGGTCCGCAATTCGGGGTTTCTGGCTGCGGACTATGAATCGGTGTTCAGAGAATCCCTGGGCGTCGCCAATGTCATCTGGTTGAACAAAGGCATTGCCGGGGACGATACCCATGGGCACGTGGATGACGTGTGCCGGTTTGTCAATCCGACGACCGTGGTGTTGTGTCAGGAACGGAACAGTAACGATGCCAATTATCGCGTGCTGGCTGAAAATCGGGAACGCCTGGAGAACGCGACGCTGGCGGATGGAACGAAAATCGAAATGGTTCCGTTACCCATGCCGTCCCCCTTGTATTTTGACGGCCGGCGGCTTCCGGCGAGCTACGCAAATTTTTATATCGCGAATACGGCAGTCCTGGTTCCGACGTTCAATGATCCCAATGACCGGATAGCCCTGGGCATTTTGGGTGAATTGTTTCGAGACCGCGCGGTCGTCGGGATTCACGCGGTCGATCTTGCGTGGGGATTCGGGACATTGCATTGTCTGACTCAACAACAACCCGTCGTGCCCGCCGGGTAACTGCTTCTCCATGCCCGAATCACTTACACTCCCTTCGCCGCTTCGTCTTGGATGGATCGGGACGGGTGTCATGGGCGCGGCCATGGCCGGGCATCTTCTGGCCAAAGGCCATGCGCTCACGACCTTTTCACGAACGCGCTCGAAAGCCGAAGACCTGCTTCAACGAGGGGCGCGATGGGCGGATTCGCCCGCGCGGGTCGCTGATGAGACCGACGTGGTTTTCACGATGGTGGGGTTCCCCCGGGACGTGTCCGACGTGTACTTGGGCGAAGAAGGTCTCGTCCATCAGGCTCGGACGGGAATGGTGTTTGTGGACATGACGACCGCTCCTCCAAGCCTGGCCGGAACGGTAGCGGAAGCCCTCAAGGCTCGCGACGCGCATTTCCTGGATGCGCCGGTTTCGGGCGGGGACGTGGGGGCACGCAACGCGTCGTTGTCCATTATGGTGGGCGGGGAAGCCGGCGTCGTGGAAACGATCCGGCCGCTGTTTGAATTGTTGGGCCGGACCATTGTCCATCAGGGCGCGACGGGCGCCGGACAGCATGCCAAGCTCTGCAACCAGATCACGATTGCCGGAATTATGGTCGGGGTGTGTGAGTCGTTATTGTACGGCTATCGCGCGGGCTTGGATCTGGAAACCATGTTGCAGTCCATCAAGGGCGGCGCCGCGGCATGTTGGGCGTTGGACAACCTGGCCCCGAGAATCCTGGCCCGGAATTTCGATCCAGGGTTTTATGTCGAACATTTCGTGAAGGACATGGGTATGGCCCTGGAAGAAAGCCGGCGCATGGGGCTTGTCCTGCCCGGACTTTCATTGGTGCATCAACTCTATCTGGCCGTGCAGGCTCACGGGCACGGACGCTCCGGCACGCAAGCCTTGATGGTGGCGTTGGAGGAATTGTCGAACGTTCACGTAAGCGCCAAGCCGGTCGAGCCTTCTCCATAGCATCCTCTTTCCGATGCGCACCGTCGATGATCTCAGGACAATACTGGCCCGGATCGATGGCCGGGGCTACAAGGCATACAAGGATGTCCAAGGCGCCTACGCCTTTCCTTGGTTCACCCTGTTCATCGACCACGTGCAAGGCGATCCCTTCGCGTCTCCTTCCAAAATTCGAGTGCGCGTCCCCGCTACCGCCGCCAAGCTCCCGCCCGATCTTTTTTCAAGCCGCGTCCGGCGGGTGGCGTTACAGGATTTCTTGATCCGTGATGTGCATCACGCGATTCATCAAATATGTCAGGGCAATCGGGGAATCGGCAAAAGCGGTCTTGTTGCCATCGACGTGGGCGGCCAGGAAGTATTGGAACGGACGGCGATGGTGGTCACGCCGGAATGGGTCGAAGCGCGTTTGTCGTTGGGCCTGCCCGCACAAGGTCGCACCGTGCTTGGCCGGCAAGCCGAAGCCATGTTGTGCAGGGAAGTGCCGGAAATTGCGGAACGGGCCTTGAAATGGAGATCCGTGGATCAGGAACGCGCACGCGTCTTTGTCAATTGCGTGGACAATCAGGAAGCGATTCGCAGCCGACTCGATGCGTTGGGGTTGGTGGCTTTCATCGCCGACGGGGCGCTTCTTCCCAGGAGCAGCGGGGCGTCCGATCATCCGCTGTGTCGTGAACAAGCTCAACCGTTTTGCGCGCCCGCGTCGCTTTGCGTGTCGATATCCGTCCCGCATCCGGTTTCCCAGGACGGCAGGCTCACGCATTCGTTGACGGGTTGCGGGATCCCCAAGGGTGTCACGTTGATCGTGGGAGGCGGGTATCACGGCAAGTCCACGGTCCTGCGGGCGTTGGAGCGCGGGGTCTATCCCCACGTGCCGGAAGACGGACGGGAATACGTGGTGACAACGGACCGGGCCGTCAAAATCCGCGCCGAAGACGGTCGTTACATCAAGCAGGTGGACATCAGCGGGTTTATCAACAACCTGCCTTACGGGCAGGAGACGAGACGATTTTCAACGGACAACGCGAGTGGAAGCACCAGTCAAGCCGCCTCGATTATGGAAGCCGTCGAGGTCGGAGCCGCCACGCTGTTGTTGGACGAGGATACGTCCGCGACGAATTTCATGGTCAGGGATGCACGCATGCAGGCACTGGTGCACAAGGAGCACGAACCCATCACGCCGTTTGTGGACCGGGTCCGCGAGTTATACGAACGGCATGGCGTATCCACGGTATTGGTGATGGGAGGCTGCGGCGATTATTTCGACGCGGCCGATACCGTGATGGCGATGCAGGACTATCAGCCGTTCGATGCGACGGAGGACGCGAAACGCATTGCCCAAGAGTTCCGGACCCTACGGGCCATCGAAACGACTTCGTCTTTATCCGAGGTCGCATCCAGGATTCCGGTGCGGGAGAGTCTCGATCCTTCCCGTGGCAAACGCGAGGTGAAAATCGAAGCCAGGTCCGTGGATGCTATTGCCTTCGGTCGTGAGGTCATCGATGTGAGCGGCGTGGAACAACTCGTGGACGTCAGCCAGACACGGGCGATCGGGTATGCGCTGCATCTGGCGGCAAGTCGTTTCCTGGACGGACGCATGGACATGAAAGCCATGGTGCAAGGCCTCGTCGAACTGTTTGACGACGCCGGTTTGGACGGGCTCGATCCCTATCACCAGGGCGAACGACACCCCGGCAATTTCGCCCGCCCACGCGTCTTTGAAATCGCCGCGACCCTCAATCGCCTGCGCACGCTTCGGATCAGGGAATAGACACTTATGCATTGTCCGTAGTATGTTTTGCTATGCTCGTTTCAATAACAAACTTTCCTTGGGCTGAAAGTGGCAGCAGGTTTCGTCTGAATTCTTACAGCAGGGGAGGACAGGATGAAGCGCACCTTTAGAGTAACAGCCGTGTGGGATGCCGAGGCAAAGGTCTTCTATTCCCAAAGCGATATCGAAGGTTTGCATATTGAGGCAGCCGACCTTGATGAATTCGAAGAAATCATGATGGACGTGGCACCTGAATTGATTATCGCCAACCATCGGACTGCCCCTGAGATTGCCGAGCATTCTTTCAAGGACCTGATCCCGGCTATTCTGTGGCAACGTCCGGAGACGGAAAAGGCGGTTGTATAATTTGGCAGAAGATTTCTACAACATCGTCACGAAAGAAATTTCCAAACTCGGTTTTGCCTATTGGAAAAACGCAAAAGGCTCACACGAAAAATGGAAACGTCTGGGAAACGGCAAAATTTTGCTGGTTCCACGCAACCTGAAGAGCCGCCATACGGCAAACGGCATCCTGAAAGATGCCGAAAGCGCGAAGAAGATCTGATTTCGTCACCTTTCCACACCGACCATCTTATTTTTTCTGAGGATTAAGAAAAATCCGTGAGCCTGCAGAGCCGGGTTCGTTCACGGCGTTGTTTGAAATAAATAAGAGAGGTGATCACGTATGCGACCGGGGTTTGCGGTTGATATCGATAACGTCGTGGCGCAGGCCGAGCAGGAAGTTCAGCGCATTTTTCATGAATTGACCGGCAAGCCGTGGCCGGCTGCGACGTATGCCAGTGCGGGCGGGCTCGATACAAGCAATTTGGAGCCGGACCTGATTGAACGGATTTTCGATCATTTTCATGAGCGCAGCATTCCCGTCCTTCCGCTGGTTCCCGGTGCGCGACGCGTATTGCAGCAATTGCAAAAAGGGTATCGGATCGTCCTGATCACGGCGCGGCGACCCACGGCCCGGCCGCAGACATTGACCTGGCTGGAAGCACACGGCGTTCCGTTCGATGAACTCCATCACGCCAAGGACAAAACCGACGTGGCGGAAGGCATTGTCCTGGCGGTGGACGATCACCCCGAGCACGTGAGTGATTATCTGGAACAAGGCGTCCGGGTCTTTCTGATGGATCAACCCTGGAACCGCACGTTTGCCGCGCCCGGGGCAACCCGTGTGTCCGGCTGGGATGAGTTGTGGCGAACCCTCAATCTGAGTCCTAACCCGGCTTCATGAAGAAACTTCCCCGGACACACCTTCTTTCAAGCCGCTGAGTTTCAATCCATGGCTGTCGCGACAGTGACGTTTCGACGCTGCCTCGTGAATGCTCCCGAAGCCGGGAGTGACGACAAGCAGACCGTTTCACGCGTCTTCTTCGACCTGAATATCGAGGGACAAGAGTTCGTTGACGTGTCTGTGGACGTGATACAGGCTAACCGGGAAGGGGACGAGCATGCGCCGTTGGTCGTCACGACCCCGCAGGGCTATGACGGCCCGTTGAACAATCAGGTGTTTCAAGGACTCGTCGAGTTCTACTGCCGGCACGCCGCGGGAGGCAGCCTGCCGGGGCTGGGTCTGCGGTTGCCGGATTGGGTGATCGAACAGGAAATGGTCGTGCAGCTTGAAGTCTGATTCCTTTCAAGGAACCTCTGATTTATTGTGATAGCGGGATGCAGGGCAAGGCGTCCCGGAGCGAAACCCGAGGCTTATCAGAGAGATAGGTGAGGGTTGAGCGAGGACACAACGCAGCCATACGCCCGATAGTGCAATAAATCAGAGGTTCCTCAACTCTTGTCGAGTGCCTGTTCAATATCCTCAACGATTGAAGCAGAGAGTGGTTTCAATCCCGGTCGATAACGGGCAATGATTTTTCCGTCCCGATTCACCAGAAATTTTTGAAAATTCCACTCGATCTCGCCGGGGAACGGGCTTTGCGTGGTCAGGTAGTGATAGAGGGGATGCATGTCCTCTCCCTTGACGCTGATCTTGCTGAACAAGGGAAATTCCAACGCATACTTGGTGTAACAAAAGGATTTGATCTCCTCGTTCGTGCCGGGTTCCTGTTTCCCGAAATTATTCGCCGGAAACGCCAGAATTTCCAGACCCTTCTCCCGATAGCGTTCATACAAGGTTTGCAAGCCTTCGTATTGCGGCGTGTTGCCGCACATACTGGCGGTATTCACCAGGAGCAGGACTTTCCCCGTAAAAGTGTTCAGGGCCATGGGGTTCCCGTCAATATCGTTCAACGTGAAAGCGTATACGGGAGCCACGGCAGTGCCACCTGTCGAGGTCTCGGCCGAGTATCCCGGGTTACAGGCTCCGAACAGGAGGATCGACAGCACGCACGCTACGCAGCCGATCAGCAAGGTGAGTTGGGAAGATCGTTTCATGGACGGCTCCTTTCCCCTATGAGGTCCTCGATAAAGAATGTCGAGGCCAAGCATCGGGTGACAAGTTTCAGATAACTACCGCTGTTCTCTTCAAAGAAGAATGTCGCTATTTTACTGCCAACGGATAATATTTGCCAATGAGCGGAGAATATTTTCCAATGAGCAAAATGAGGTGTTTCTCGCCGTTATCTCTGAACCGAACGTTCTGTTTCTTTTTGGAATGAGTGTTCTGATTCTTAGGTATTGACGGCTACTCTAAAATATTTATAGTATCTTCCAATTTTTCCTCCAGGCTGAGCCTCGGCACTTGCATGGCTTGTCTGCGGACAGACGTTCCTCACTGTATACAACGTAGCTGAAAGCTACGGGATCGGGTCTTATGAAGTTCGGAGTCGTTCAGAAGACTGTCAAGACCACTTTGCGTCAACGGCCTGTATTGGCGGCGATGACGCCGATTTTCAAAGCCGTCTGGCTGGTCCTGCCGTCCCTGTTGCTCTTGACGGCGGCGGCCCTGCTCGGTGCGGCAGCACCGTCCATAGACGACCCGAAGGGAGAACTCGTTTCCGAAGCCGCCCACGGGGCTTTCTTTGTGGAAAGTCGATTCCCCTCCGCAACCGTTTGTAAGACTTGTCACGAGGATCATTACCGGGAATGGTCGGTATCCCCGCACGCCTATTCCCAGATGAGTCCCGTGTTCAACGCGATGCATGGCACCATTCTCAAGCGGACCAACGGCACCAATGGTGATTTTTGTATCCGTTGCCACACCCAAGTGGGGATGAACCTTGAAGAGCCCTTGTTTATGAGGAACAGCAAGCGGCATCCCGTCTCTCGTGAAGGCGTGACCTGCATTGTCTGTCATCGAGTCAACCGGGCTTATGGAAAAGAAAGCGGGCGGGTGAAAATTGTGGAAGGCGACGTGTTTGAGCCGATCTATGGACCAACGGGGAATAAGGAACTCCGGCGCGTGGTCGAAGGTGACGAATACCAGGTCAATACCGAACGGGGTAAAACGGGGAGGGCCATCCATACCGATGCGAAGAAATTTTTCGCGCTCGCCACTCCCGGGTTTTGTGGGACGTGTCACGACGTCAATTTGCTCAACGGGTTCCGTCTTGAAGAAACCTTCAGTGAGTATAAGACGTCACCGGCTGCCAAGCAGGGGATCACCTGTCAGGACTGCCACATGGGAACGGAACCCGGTCGACCGTCGGGATACGCCCAGACGCCTGCCGCCCGAATCGGGGACGTGGAGACCAAACCACGGAAGCGCACCAATCATATGTTCCCCGGACCGGATCATTCGGTCATCCATCCGGGAATCTTTCCGCACAACCCGGAAGCGGCAAAGTTGGCCACCATCAAGGAGTGGCTGACGTTTGATTATGCGGCCGGGTGGGGCACCGATGCGTTTGAAGACGCGGTTCCTGACGACGCGGTGTTTCCCGAGCGTTGGGATTCCGTTGACGATCGATATGACGCCCGCGACGTGCTGGACCGGCAATTGGCATTGTTGGACGAATACATGGCTCAGCGAAAGCTGGCGTTGCAGCAAGGGTTTACGCTCGGAGAGGTGGTGACCGAGCGGGCCGATGAGCAGGGAATCCGTTTCAAGGTGCAGGTGAAGAACGGCACCGCCGGCCATGGAGTGCCGACCGGCTTTGATGCGGAGCGTCTCGTCTATTTGCAGGTCGCGGTGACGGACCGCGATGGGAAGGTCGTGTTTCAGTCCGGTGACTTGGACCCCAACGGCGACCTCCGCGATGCGCATTCGCTGTACGTCCGCAACGGTGAGTTGCCGTCGGATCCTTACCTGTTCAACCTGCAATCGAAATTCGTCATCCGAAACGTTCGCGGCAGCGAGAGCGAACGCATCATACCGGTCAATCCGTCATTTGATCCTCTGCCGTTCATCCGTCCGTTGACGCAGTCGAGCATCCTGCTGGGACGACCGGTCAACGTGCGAAAGCACAGGATGAACATCGAACCGAACGGGAGTCGCTGGGCGGTGTACGAGATCCCGGGTTCCCGATTGACGGGCAACGGCCCCTATGCCGCCAACGTCAAACTGATCTTCGGCATGGTGCCTGTCAATCTGATCGATGACATCAAGGGGGTCGGGTTCGACTATGGCATGAGTCCCCGCGACGTGGCCGAGGGCGTGCTTAACGGACACGTGACGCTGTGGGAGCGCGACGTGGTGTTTGATGTTTCCTCAAAGGACGAGACGGCCGTTCAATGAAGGGGCGAGGCAGGTTGTTCGCCGTCGTCATGCCGGCCCTGGCGTTACTGATTGGCTTCGTGCCGGTATGGGCCGAAGGTGGTCGAGGCGAAGCAGGAGAACGATCCCGGGAGATGAAATCAGCGAGCCGCTTGTCGGACATCCCTCTCCCTCTTCAAGTGGACGACGTGCCGGAGAGACCGTCGCTGCTCTTGGAATTGGGTGAGCCGTTTCTCGGGGCCGGGCCATTCGGTCCGGAAATTGAATTGCCGACCGGCGCGGTGTGGCGGCCCTCCCTCTGGGTGTTCGGGACGCACCGGATGGCCGTGCAGACCGCGGGTGACGGCGCGACACGTGTTTCCGAATGGGCGCACCGTCTCGACCTCTTTGCCAATCTCAAACTGTCGGCCTCGGAGCGTCTGCTGATCGGATTACGACCCCTGGATCGCGAGAACCGGTTTACCGGCGTGTCGGTTGAGCCCGATGGCGATTTTCAAGACGAGTTCAACGCGGTTGTCCGGACCCTGTTCTTTGAAGGGGATGCCGGAGAGATTTTTCCGAATCTGGATCGTGAAGATACCGGGGTGTTCGACATCGGATTTTCAGTGGGCAGGCAAGGGGTGCTCTTTCAGGACGGGATATTGATCAACACCGGAGGATTGGGCAATCCCGACGCGGTGTCCCTGGTTCGGAACAACCTCCAATTGCCGGGCACCTCGAACGTCCGGATCAGCGCCTTTTATGCCTGGGATAACGTGTACCGGGACGACAACCGACTCGATCCCGATGCCCGGCTTTACGGCCTGTTTACGGAGACGGACTTTTCGTTCACGACGATTGATCTGGATCTCGTGTATCTCGAGGCGGGGCAGGATACGGGCGACGCGCTGTTTGCCGGATTCCGCGGCGTTCAGCGCATTGGGCCGTTCAATACCACGTTCACCCTCAATGCCTCGCTTCCGATAAACCGCGAAACGCCGCAAACCAGCCGCGGCACCCTGGTGTTCAATGAAATCTCCTGGACCCCGTCGCGCACCCAGGACTTTCTTTATCTCAATACGTTTTGGGGGATCGGTGAGTTTTCCTCGGCCATTCGTGGTCCTGAAACCGGCGGGCCTTTGGGACGAACCGGGATTCTGTTTGCCGCGGTGGGCTTGGGCCGGTATGGGGCCGCGCTGGGAAACCAGGCCGACAATGCCGTCGGGGGCAGTCTCGGCTATCAAATGTTTTTCAACCGGACCCGTCAACAACTGATTGTCGAGTTGGGCGGTCGAACGCAGACGCACAATCGGGTGGTCGCTGGAGATGCCTTTGCAGCGGGACTACGTTATCAACACGCCGTCGGCCGGCACTTTGTCGTCCAAGTCGATACCTTTGGAGCGGTGCGGGAAGAACGTGATCCGGCCTATGGAGCGCGACTCGAATGGCTCACGAAATTCTGAGGAAAGAGGCCACCCTGGTTTGCCGATAAAGCATCCGAGAGTTCGGGCGGGAATTTACAATCAAGAGCGACGAAAATCGTTTCAGGAGGGCAAGCATGGAATTGGTGATACAGGGAATCGGGGGGGGCATGGTCGGAGCGGCCCTGATTCGAATACCCCTATTACTCCTCGCGCTATGGCGTCAGGCCGGATACAAAAAACGGCAGGGTCGGCATTCCCTTGAAGTGTTTCGTCGTCGCGGGCAAGCAGTCAAGCCGCCGCATCCCGGGCACGAACGTGCAGAATCCACCGTCACGGAGACCCCTTCCGGCATTCAAGTCGTTTTTGCCAGGTCGGGCAGGACGTATGAATGGGACCCGAACGTCAACTCATTGTTGGAGTTTGCCGAAGAAAACCACATCTACGTGGCCACTGATTGTGGAACCGGCAGTTGCGGTATGTGTCGCACACCCATCAAGTCCGGAGCCGTCACGTGCGCCAAGGGAATTGAGTCCAAGCCCGCAGTCGACTCGTGCTTGCTGTGTGTTTCCATTCCCACGGGCAACCTGACTCTGGATGCGTAGCCATCCGGATCGGGAACCCATGAACCGTGTGAACGATGCAATGCGATCGGTCGGGTTCAGTATCCTGCTGGGTTTGCTGTTCTTCTCCAATAGCCATAGCACGGCGGAACCAGTGGTCAACGACCTTTCCGGAAAAGATTTTTCGAAAATCGTAGGGCCTGAAGAATGTGGCGAATGTCACAAAGCGGAAGTGCACGTCTGGCGGGAGACCCGGCACGCCAAGACGTTCAAGGTGCTTACACGGAAGAAAGAATCCAAGCAGATTGCCGGCAAGATGGGAATCAGACGCGTAAAGAAGGCCGCAGCCTGCGTGGCGTGCCATTTCACGTCAGGCTATAAAAGGAACAAGGTCAAAGCCATCGCCGGCATTTCCTGCGAGTCGTGTCATGGCCCGGCCAAGGATTGGCTCAAGGTACATGGGGATTACGGGGGGAAGAACGTCACTCGAAAACAGGAGACCCCCGAACATAAAGCCGAGCGTCTTGCCCGCATCAAGGAATCCGGCATGATTCTGCCGGGTGATCTCTATCGTCTGGCGGCAAACTGTTATCAATGTCACATCGTGTCCAATGAAAAGTTGGTGAACGTCGGAGGGCATCAGTCCGGGAATGCCGACTTTGAGCTGGTATCGTGGTCGCTGGGTGAAATGCGTCACAAGTTTCTTCGCTCGGAAGGCAAGAAGAATGAAGAGGTATCACCGGAACGTAGGCGGATGCTCTATGTTGTGGGTAAAGCCCTGGACTTGGAGTACGGCCTCCTGGCCCTTGCCAAAGCGACGGAAAAGGGGGGGTATGCGACCGCGTTGGTTAAACGTGTCCAACGTGTTGTCGATGAACTCCGGGCCATCGACGCGCTGCTCCCTATCCCGGAAGTCCGGGAGATCCTGGGCGTTGTCAAGGGCCTCGAACCGAAAATCGAAAACAAAGCCGCATTGGAGGCCGCCGCCGGCAAGGTTGCCCCGGCGGCTCGAACGTTTGCCGCCGCCCGCGACGGCAGCCAATTGATGGACCTGGACCAACTCCTTCCACCAACGGAGCAGTATAAAGGCAAGCCGGGGAGGGCGCCTGAACGAGTGGCCTTGCCCGAACATCCATCCTTTGCCGGTCTGGTGAACCGATGATGGCGTTTGCGTCACGACACCAGAGCGCCCTCATCGTCTGGTTCGTGCTCTCGCTTCTGCTTGTCGGCGTCTACGCGGTGGAAGTCCTTTCACCGTACCGGGCGCCGTTTCTCTCGGGATGGCTTCTGTTTCTCGTGGTTCTCATACTGGTCACGTACAATCTTCTCAAGCGGATCTCTTTCCCGTCGCTGAAAATGTCCCCGGATTGGTTCCGGATTCACGTCTCTGCCGGCCTGCTGACCATCGGATTGTTTGTTCTGCATATTGGCCTGCGTGTTCCCAACGGTCCATTGGAAATCACGCTGGCCCTCTTGTACGCGGCGGGAGCCGGCGGCGGGCTTGTGGGGCTTGTCCTGACAAGAGTCCTGCCCCGGCGACTCACGACACGTGGAGAACCTGTGACCCTTGAGCAAATCCCCGGTATGCGGGAACGTCTTCGGGAGAGGATGGAAGGCATTGTTGCGCGGACCGTTTCCGAGGAACATTCAACGACCCTGGCGGATTTCTATGATCGGCGTTTGGCGTCGTTCCTCGACGGCCCGCGGAACTATTGGAGTCATCTCTTTGCGTCTACCGGTTCCCGCCAGGCGCTCCTCGCCGAGCTTGGGACCCTCGATCGCTCTTTGGGTGAGAAAGAACGGGAAAGCGCGGAAGAGTTAAGGGACTTGATCCGCATGAAGGATGGCCTCGATTTTCAGGAAGCCCTCCAGGGGACGCTCAAGCACTGGTTGTTCATCCATATCCCTTTGTCCTACAGCCTGCTGATTCTCGCGTTGGTCCACGCGATCGTCGTGTCGGCGTATACCACGGGAGGGCAATAGCCCGTGTCCTTGCAGGAGGATGGATCCCGCGAGAGACAAGCTCCCGGCCTTCCGGCCATACGCCGGAAGATCACGTTCTGGCTCTCCATGCTCACGGTTGGTCTCGCGATGCTCTTTGTCTCGGGCCCGACGGGATCGGCCTTTTTATCCCCAGGAGAACTCACGTTCGAACATGGAGCCTCCGCCGGGACATGTACGGATTGTCACACGGCCGCCCATGGAAGCCTTGTGGACTGGGTATCGGCGTTGGCTGTCTCAGAAACGGGGCAGGAAAACAGCAAACGGTGTTTGGCGTGTCATGATCTCGGAGAACAGGCGTTCGAGGCGCACGGTCGTCCCTCCAAAGAACTGGCTGCCGTCACGGAACGCCTGAACCATGCGCCTGTGTCCCCTGACGTGCCGTTGTTCCGGACCGTGTCATCCTGGGTGCCGGGCCTTGGCCAATCCGGGGGGAGTGAGCTGGCCTGTGCAACCTGCCACAAGGAACACCGAGGCCGAACATTCGATCTGACCGCCATAGATCAGCAACAATGTCAAACCTGCCACGCGCGGGCGTTCTCAAGTTTGGCCGACGGTCATCCGCCGTTTGCCGCTTATCCCTACAAGCGGAGGGCCCGGATTGCCTTCGATCACAACTCGCATATCGGCAAGCATTTTCTTGGTGAATACAAGGAGGAGGCTCCTGCCACGTGCACCGCCTGCCACAAGCCTGATGCCGCCGGGCGCACCATGCAAACGGGAAACTTCGAGGACACCTGCGCGGGCTGTCATGCCCGGCAGATCAAGGGTGTGGGCCGGGCCGAGGCAAAGGGGCTGGCGGTTGTGCGACTCCCGGGAGTGGATTTGGACACGCTGCATGAACATGGGATCTCTATCGGCGAATGGCCGGCCGACGGCAACGTCGAAGAAGGGCTCACGCCGTTCATGGCGTTGCTGTTGGCAGGCGACCCGGCCGTGACCGAAGACCTGGCCCTCCTGGCCGGATTCGACGATTTCACCGATTTGTCGGATGCCACGGATGAAGAGATTGCAGGCGTGGGAAAGATCGTATGGGCCGTGAAACGATTGCTCTACCATTTGATGACGAGAGGGCAGCAGGAAATGTTGGATCGGCTTCAGGCGACAGCGGATCCCAGTACACGGGAACTGGCGAAATTGGTCGGTCAATTGCCGGCCGAGGTGATCCGTACCGCGCAGCAGGAATGGTTGCCCCGGTTGATGACCGAGGTGCCGGCCTACGAAGCCGGCAAGACGGTCGTGCGGCCCGAAGATCGTGCGGGTGACGAGGAAACGTTCATGGACCGGGAACGTGAAGAGCAGGTCGTGACCGGCGGCTGGTACCGGCAGGATGCGGATTTTGTCTTACTCTATCGTCTGACCGGCCACGCCGACCCATTCCTTTGCGCATGGCTGGAGTTCATCGCACGAGCATCAGGAAAAAATCCCGGACGTTCAGCCACGGCGATCTTTACCCATTTATCGAACCCCAAAGCCCCCGGGCTGTGTATGAAGTGTCACAGCGTCGATACTCAAGCCGATCAACGAAAACGGATTCATTGGGCGGCGGCGCGTCCGGTTCCTCATGAACGGAAGGTGACACGCTTCGCCCATGCGGTCCATTTCAGTCTGCTGGACGACAAAGGCTGTCCTTCATGTCATAGGCTCAACCCGGACGCCGAGTTCATGGATGCGTTCGAGGATACCGATCCGTTGACCTTCGCAAGCAACTTCCGAGCGATGAAGAAAACCGCGTGTGCGACCTGCCATAACCCGGAACGAGCGGGCGACACGTGTCTCACGTGTCACAACTACCACGTGGGAACGGTAACGCCGGTCCTTTCAAACGCCCCGCTGACGGTATCGTCTCCGTAAACCCGGTGAGGTAGAAGCCTTTCTTCTGGCGCCTCCGGGCGTGACTGCGCCCCGGTCCCGAAACCTCTTTGGGATAAGAACTGTCCGAGCGAAGCGAGTTCTCTGCTTTTCCTTCTTTCTGTCATGCCCGACCCCGATCGGGCATCCAGTGTCCTTGTCTTTTCTTCATTCGTACATTGTGGATTTGGAATTGGAGATTATGGATTGGAAGAGGGGAGGCCATGTCCGCTCGCTTAGCGGAACATAGCAAAAACATAGCAATCCATAGCAAAATCGTAGCAGAACATAGCAGAACATAGCAGAATAATAGCAAACATAGCATGAAGCATAGCAGGGAACATAGCAAGGCATAGCAAACATCGCAGGAAACATAGCGATCATAGCAAAAGCA
Source organism: Nitrospirales bacterium (assembly GCA_965204965.1). Taxonomy (GTDB): domain Bacteria; phylum Nitrospirota; class Nitrospiria; order Nitrospirales; family UBA8639; genus Bin75. The sequence continues at coordinate 872,005 of OZ242026.1, forward strand.
TAGCAATGTCATGCCCGACCCAGATCGGGCATCCAGTGTCCTTTCTTTCTCATACGGGGTGTCGCCCCCGCGCGCCGAGGTTCCTTCGACTTCGCTTCCTTCGGCTTCGCTCCGCTACGCTCAGGACAGGGTCTTTTGTTTCGGCAAAAGGAGCCAACCTCAGAGTCCTACGGAGTCCACGTGGTTCCTGGTAAATCCATCAAACGCTCGTGTTCATGAGTCTTTGATGAGATGTTGTGCCTTGCGTCTTCTCTTATACTCCTGTAGGTCCCTGCAATAACGTGGCAATATGGTGGTAAAATAGCAGTACAATCTCCAGGGAGGGGGGGGCGCATCACGCGAAATGTTCGCTGCCCCGTCCGTCTTCTCGCCCCGTGTCAGGGCCCGGGGACCGCCCATTCTACCCATGACTTGACCCCTGTTGTCCGTACCGGGTCGATTCACCGGTGAATGGCCCGGCTAGATTACCGGTCTGTCCGACCGACCGTGGGGTGAGCTGTCCACGGCCTGTCCTGGCCGGGCACCGGGAGCGCCGCCGCCCGGCAGAGGCTACGCCTCTTGGCGCAACGCGCCGCTGGACGCGGCGGACTTGGGCCATTCACCCCGCTACGCTGTCCCGGCTGTGGCGAGGGGTCGCCAGCCATGACAGCGCAGCAGACCAACCCGTGAGGCATCGCGGGGGCTCCGCCTCCCGTCAGCTCAGCCTGGGGGCCGAGCCGTTGGTCTTGCGGTCGCCCAGCCCCTCGTCTGGGGCCGAAGGGATCGGGCTCGTTCACGTCGAAGCTGTCGCTTTACGTGAACCGCACCGGCGGCCGGGTCGCTGGGGCTCCCGGGCCGCCTGCCTCGCTTGGAGAAGCAAGTCTGCGCCGGGGGACAGGCCGGGGCCGACCTGGGGGGCGAGACCGCGTGTGTCGGGGATGATGTGCCCCGGCGGTCGCCGTTCGGGCGCGACATCCTGATCCCGACACCAGCCGAACAGCTGCCCTCTAGGCCCAGATAATTCACGCAATATACACACAAAACACTATATATTTCTTACTAAATTCATACTTATTTTAGTAAAATTAGCTGAATTATATGGGCTAGCTGGCAATGCTTGGTTTCTTTGTCAGGCGCCTTGATCGGGGGCAGCGGTCTTATCTTGGGGCAGGCGGCCTCTCCACTATTGTCGCCACGGCATCTCATGCCGCTTGGCAGAACACGCGAGAAGGTTTGGCCCTGTCCCCGAGCAAGGATCGCACGGCGACCAAGAAAAAGAGCCTGGCAACTCTGTTCTGTCTCATTCTCAAACGAAAGGAGCATCACCATGACGACCGCAACTGAAATGAAGACCCAGCTGCTAAGCAAAGCCGCGGAGGACGGCGACTTCCGGACCCGCCTCCTCGCGGACCCAAACGCAACGATCTCGACCGAACTCGGTACGACGATCCCGGAGGGGTTCAACGTCGCGGTGCATGAGGACAGCAGGAGCACGGCCCACCTGGTGCTGCCGCCTTCGCCGGCGTTGACGGAGGCCGAGATGGCGATGGTCGCCGGGGGGAAGCATGACGTCCTGACCCAAGAATATTGGTGACGGTGTCCGCGGGCGAACACCGCGACGTGGGCGGGGTGCGCTTCGCGTGCCCGGCGGGCGGGGCGGCCTCTCCGTCATTGTGGCCACGGCATCTCATGCCGCTTGGCAGAACGCGCGAGAAGGCATGGCCCTGTCCCCGAGCAAGGATCGCACGGCGACCAAGAAAAAGAGTCTGGCAACTCTGTTCTGTCTCATTCTCAAACGAAAGGAGCATCACCATGACGACCGCAACGGAACTGAAGGCCCAGCTGCTGACCAAAGCCGCAGAGGACGGCGACTTCCGGGCCCGCCTCCTCGCGGACCCAAACGCAACGATCTCGTCCGAACTCGGCACGACCATCCCCGAGGGTTTCAAGGTCGCGGTGCATGAGGATAGTGGGACCACGGCCCACTTGGTCCTGCCGCCTTCGCCGGCGTTGACGGAGGATGAGATGGCAATGATCGCCGGTGGGGGCCACGACCCACTTGGCGGGTTCCCGTGGTAAAAGAAACAAGATTGATCCAGGACGCTAAGAAACGGAGGGACACCATGACGACCGCAACTGAACTGAAGACCAAGATTCTAAGCAAAGCCGCGGAGGACAGCGACTTCCGCGCCCGGCTTCTCACCGACCCGAAAGCCGCCATCTCAGCCGAAACCGGCGTGACGGTCCCCGAGGGGTTCCACGTCGCGGTGCATGAGGATAGTGGGACCACGGCCCATCTGGTGCTGTCACCTTCACCGGCGCTGACGGAGGCCGAGTTGGCGGCAGTCGCCGGGGGAAGCCATATCGGTGGGCAAGCCCCTCCAGACTTTGGTCATTGGTGATGAGGACAGCGCCACCACGGCGCACTTGGTGCTACCGCCCTCGCCGGCGTTGACGCCGGCCGACTTGACGATGGCCGCCGGCGGCCGCGACACACCACTAATTTTGTGGGGGTAGTAATAGGTAATTAGGGCGAAACGTAACCAAAATAGATCTTCAGAAACTGTTTAAAGACATTCTCCTAGCGGTGATTAAAGCGATACTCAATTTCTTTCAGATACATCGGGAAATGATATTTCGAGACCCCGCGATACTGATACAAGATATGTTTCGCGTAGCTCCAAAAACCTTCAATGCCATTGATATGATTCTTCGTCCGGCGGTCCACCAGGGTTTTCGCATGATTCACGGTCTGATGGTGGTAGCCATACCGCTTTAACGATTGGTAGCCCCGAAATGCATCGGTGAAATACACCGAGCCTTTCCGGGTGTGGGCTTGAATAGGCCGCAGCAATTCATCCGCACTGACCGACTCGACGACTTTGGTATAAACCCTGCCTTCCCGCTCCAGGAGTCCGAACACGACGCTTTTGCCCGCTGTCGCGCGTCCACGGAGCCCTTTGCGCTTGCCGCCGAAATATGCCTCGTCCAGTAACCATGCAGGTCTTTTATCACACATTGGTTATGAAACGCCCTAATTACCTTTTGTGGTGACAGCGGCACGATGACCTGAAGAAGGTTGCCGGCGGCAACCACGGCCCCCTGGACGGGTTCCCGTGGTAAAAGAAACAAGAGTGATCCAGGACGTTAAGAAATGGAGGGACACCATGAAGACCGCAACTGAAATGAAGGCCAAGCTGCTGACCAAAGCCGCAGAGGAAGGCGACTTCCGGGCCCACCTCATCGCGGACCCAAACGCAACGATCTCGTCCGAACTCGGCACGACGATCCCCGAGGGGTTCCACGTCGCGGTGCACGAGGACAGTGGGATCACGGCCCACCTGGTGCTGCCGCCCTCGCCGGCGTTGACGGAGGATGAGATGGCAATGATCGCCGGTGGCGGGGACTGTAGTTATCATGTCTGCAATTTAGACTGGTGATATCTCGGATGGCCGACGCTCGCCACGCCCGCAGGCGCCGGGAGATGGCAAGAGTGGGAGAGGGTGGGGGTGAGGGGGGAGCCAGGCCGTGGTGAGGAGGGCGAACACATAGGTTCGCCCCTACAATTTACGGGGGGCTGTCTCTCCGGAATTGTCGTTGTAGGGGCCGACCTGCGTGTCGGCCCGAATTCCTGAACGCATGCGGGGATGACACACATTTTGGGAACGGGTATGATCGTACTATAAGGCCGGTAAGGTCTTGATTCACAGGGGACCATCACGATGCCGCCAGACCCATCCATCCAAAAACCCAAACGCCGCGAACTCATGATGGCCAGTGTGCCCATGGCCAAGGACCCGGTGTGCGGCATGACGGTGGACCCGCTGTCTGCCGCGGGGAAATACGAGCACGCCGGGACGACGTACTATTTCTGTCATTCCCGGTGCGAGGAACGGTTTCGGAGCGACCCGGACGGGTATCTGAGCGGCAAGTACACGCAATCCATGGACGAGGCGCCGGCCAAACCGGGCACCAAATATATTTGCCCGATGTGTCCCGAGGTGATATCGGACACACCCGCGGTTTGTCCGTCCTGCGGCATGGCCTTGGAGCCGGCGACCGTGGCGGCGGACGACGAGCCTGATTCCGAACTCGTGGACATGACGCGCCGGTTTTGGGTGGGGTTGGCCCTGGCGTTGCCGGTGCTGGTGCTCGCCATGGCCGAGATGATCCCCGGCCGGCCTTTGCAGGACGTGCTTTCGCCCCGGTTATCCAATTGGGTGCAATTCGTCCTGGCCACGCCCGTGATAGGCTGGGTGGGGCTGCCGTTCTTTCAACGCGGGTGGACATCCATCGTCAACCGCCGTCTGAACATGTTTACCCTCATTGCCCTGGGCACGGGGGCGGCCTATTGCTCGAGCGCGCTGGCCACGATCGTGCCCGGCCTGTTTCCCGAGGCCTTCCGGACCCCGGCCGGCGACGTGCCCGTGTATTTCGAGGCCGCGGCCGTCATCATCGTCCTGGTGGCCTTGGGCCAGGTGTTGGAAATCCGGGCACGGCGTCGAACCACGGGCGCGCTGAAAGCTCTCCTGGGGTTAGCCCCGAAAACCGCGAGGATCGTGCGGGACGACGACCGGGAAGAAGAGATCCCCTTGGAACGGGTCAACGCCGGCGACCGGCTCCGCGTTCGTCCGGGCGAAAAACTCCCGGTGGATGGAGAGGTACTGGAAGGGGCGACCTCGGTTGATGAATCCATGGTCACGGGTGAGGCCATTCCGGTTGAAAAGCGGGGAGGGGATTGGGTGATCGGCGGGACCATGAACGGCACCGGCACCGTGTTGATGGAAGCGAAACGCGTCGGCCGGGAAACCATGCTGGCGCAGATCGTCAACATGGTGAGCGAAGCTCAACGCAGTCGCGCCCCCATCCAGAGGGTGGCCGACGTGGTGGCCGGCTATTTTGTGCCGGTCGTCCTGTTGGTTGCGGCCGTCACGTTCGGCGTGTGGGCGAGTATCGGGCCTGAGCCTCGCCTGGCCTATGCGTTGGTGAACGCCGTGGCTGTCCTCATTATCGCCTGTCCGTGTGCGCTCGGTTTGGCGACTCCCATGTCGGTCATGGTCGGCATGGGACGAGGCGCCACCGCGGGCGTGCTCATCAAGAATGCCGAAGCCCTGGAACGATTGGAAAAAGTGAACGTATTGGTGGTGGACAAGACGGGTACGCTGACGGAGGGGAAACCCGTCTTGCGGTCGATCATTCCCGCGTCAGAGTGGGATGAGGCGGCCCTGCTCCAATTGGCGGCCAGCGTCGAGCGAGTCAGCGAACACCCGTTGGCCGCAGCCATTGTCGCGGGCGCCCGGGAACGAGGGCTTTCCCTTAGTGAAGTGGCGGACTTTCGTTCGCAGACCGGGCAGGGCGTGGAGGGCCAAGTGGACGGCAAACTCGTGGCGTTGGGGAATCGATTGTTTCTGGAACGGGACGTGGGTGTGCCGTCGAAAGAATTGCTTGAACTCAACCGGCAAGGGGACGCTCTTCGGCAAGAAGGCCAAACCGTGGTGTTCGTGACGGTGGATGCGCAGCCGGCCGGCTTGATCGGGGTTATTGATCCGATCAAGAGCACCACGTCCGAGGCGATAGAGTCTTTGAAACGCGAAGGGCTCAACATCGTCATGGTCACGGGCGATCATCGGCAGACCGCCGAAGCCGTGGGCCGCCAACTCGGTTTGGAGGGCGTTCAGGCCGAGGTCCTACCCGAACACAAACAACAGGTGGTCAAGCAATGGCAAAAGCAATCGGACGTGGTGGCGATGGCCGGAGACGGCATCAACGATGCCCCGGCCCTGGCCAAAGCCGACGTGGGAATCGCCATGGGAACGGGGACCGACGTGGCCATGGAAACCGCGGACATGACCCTGGTGAAAGGCGACCTGCGAGGCGTGGTTCGCGCCCGGACCTTAAGCAAAGCCATGATGAACAATATCCGGCAGAATCTCTTTTTTGCGTTCGCCTATAACGTTGTGGGAGTGCCTGTTGCCGCGGGTGTCCTCTATCCATTCCTGGGGCTTCTCCTGAGCCCCATCATCGCCAGCGTCGCCATGACGTTTAGTTCGGTGTCGGTCATCGCCAATGCGTTACGGCTCAGACAATTGAGGTTGTAGCGATTCCCTTGGATTCGTTGAAATTTCCCCTTCACACACGTGAACGTGCCTGTTCTTTTCCTCCCCTTTGTAAGGGGAGGGCAGGTGGGGTAGAGTCCAATCGTCGGATGACTCCAAATGCCTCTACCTCCCCTTGCCCCTCCTTACAAAGGAGGGGAAGGAAAAAGCGACAATTGTCAGCGAATGAGTGAACACATACAGGAATCTCTCATGCAGGCTTGCCGCCTGCACACCAAGAGATGAAAATGAAGACACCTCTCTTCCGTCTGTCATTCCCGACATTTTTAATCGGGAATCCAGTGTCTTTACTTGTTTCTTCGTTCGTGAAGACAAAAGACGCTGGGTTCCTGCTTGCGCAGGAATGACCATTCGGGGTGCCTGGGTTATTTTCATACCAATGACTGAACATTTACACATGCTGATTCGCCGTGCTTGACCGGATAGGCCATGGGTACCAGGTTTTTCTGGTTTGGTTGGTGGACCAATGCCGGCGCGCGGCCCTGTGGGTCGTGATCGGAGTCCTCGCCGCCACGGGCCTGTCCGCCGCGTATACCGCCAAGAACCTGATCCTTGATACGGACCCCGTCCATTTGTTGGATCCGGACCTAAACTTCAGGCAATTGCAGAAAGACTTCTATGCGACGTTTCCGCAACTCGACGACTTGATCCTGGTCGTCGTGGATCAGGGGAACGCCGAGGCCAGACGCAAGGCGGTTCACGAATTGGCAAGGCTTCTGGAACAACAGCCGTCGCTCTTTACTTCGGTGTATCAACCTCAACAGGATGAATACTTCGATCAATACGGACTGTTGTATTTCGACGTCGATGAACTCTGGCGATTGGATGCACGGCTGGCCGAATGGTCTCCGTTCCTGGGGACGCTCGCGCAGGACCCAAGTCTCCGCGGGTTCTTTTCCATTCTCACCCTGGCGTTGGAAGAAGACCCCACGCCCGAACAACAAAAAGTCCTGGCCGACGCGTTTGCCCTGTTACGTGACGCGATAGAAAGCCAACGACTCGGCAAACCGCCGGCCTCGTCCTGGAAACAGGCCATGCTCGAAGACGTGACGGGAAAGAGTGAGCCGTCCCGCGGATTTCTGTTGGTGAAATCACAACTGGATTATTCGAACCTGGAAGCGGCCGAAGGTCCGCTGGAATTCCTTCGCCGGCACGACGCCGGTCTTGAGGAGCGGTTTGGCGTGCGAATCCGGCTGACGGGCCCCATTCCGATCGAAGCGGAAGAGCGGGAGACGATTGCCATGGGCGCGGGGTTGGCCGCGGGTTTGTCGTTGGTCCTGGTGTCGTTGGTGTTGATCGCCGGGTTTCGTTCTCCGCGGCTCGTGGGAGCGATGTTATGCACGCTTGTGGTGGGCCTGCTGTGGACGGCCTTCTTCGTGGTGGCGGCCGTCGGCTCGCTGAACTTTATTTCCGCATCCGTGCCGGTCCTGTTTATCGGGTTGGGCGTGGATTTCGGGATCCAGTTCGGCTTGCGGTACCGTGAAGAGTTTTCGAAGGACGGTGAGCACGAGGCGGCTTTGCGGAATGCGGTGACCGGGGTCGGCGGGGCCCTGACGCTTGCCGCCGTGGCCGCGGCTCTCAGTTTTTTTTCCTTCCTCCCTACGTCCTACAAAGGGTTTGCGGAAATGGGGCTCATTGCCGGGGTCGGCATGTTGATCGCCCTGTTGGCGAACCTGACGTTGTTCCCGGCATTGCTGACCCTATTTCCGCTTGCCCGTGTGATGAGTCCCGCGAACGTGCCGGCAGGCCGTTCCCGGGACAATCCGTTTCCGGGCGCCATTATCCGGTACCGGCGGGTGATTCTCGGGGCTCTGGTCCCCGTGCTGGCGGCCGCAGCCGTCGTGGCGCCCCGGTTGCAATTCGACTTCAATCCCCTGCACCTTCGGGACCCTTCGACGGAAAGCGTCTCCACCTTCCAGGAACTACTGGCGGACCCGGATACGTCTCCCTACGTGATCCAGGTGTTGGCCGGCAATCTCGCTGCCGCAGATGCCTTGGCGAAGAGTCTTCGATCGTTGCCCGAGGTCGATCACGTACTGACCCTTTCAAGTTTCGTTCCGGGCGACCAGGACGAGAAGTTAGCCGTCATCGATGAGATGGCATTGGTGCATGAATCCATCCTGATCCCCCAAGCCGTCGTCGAGGCGCCTGCCGCGGAGGAAGAGGCGCAGGCCATGAAGGAATTTCGCGCCGCCCTCGGCGTGTATGAATCCGGAAACCGCCAATATGATCTTGATGAGAATCGAAAGACTCTCATGCAAGCGATTGATGACCTGTTGCGCGATTCCCGCGGATCGACCCTGTTCGTACACGACCTCCGTATGCGGTTGCTGGGAGATTTCCCGAAATGGCTTGAACGGTTACGAGGGCTGCTGGCTCCGGATGAGATTACCTTGGAGACGTTGCCCGAAAGTTTGACGAGTCACTATTCCGCTCAAAACGGCCGGACCCGGGTGGAAGTGTTCCCCGCCGAAAACGTTGAGGACAACCAGGCCCTGCGCCGGTTCGTGTCGAGCGTGCAACGTCAAGCGCCCGGAGCGATCGGTGCGCCCGTGACCATCATGGAAGTCGGGCAAACAATTGTCGACGCCTGTATCCAAGCGACCACGTTGGCCATTATTGCGTCTTCGCTGTTGCTCCTCGTGGTGCTTCGACGCCTTGGAGAAACCCTCTTCGTCCTTTTGCCGCTGGTCCTGACGCTTCTGTTGACGGTCGCCGCGTGCCTGGCGTTGGGCATTCCCCTGAATTTGGCGAACGTGATCGCCTTGCCGCTGGTGCTCGGCCTGGGGATTGCCTTCGGGATCTATCTGATCCTGCGGAGACGGGAAGCCGGCTCGCCGTCCATGGCCCGGGTCATCCGGAGCAGTACGTCTCAAGCCGTGTTGTTCAGTGCCCTGACCACGATGGCTTCCTTCGGAGCCCTCGGGTTATCGCAGCACCCGGGCATGGCCGGCCTGGGCATCCTGCTGGTGGTGGTGCTGATCATGGCTTTGCTCTGCGCCCTGGTGATTCTCCCGGCCCTCCTGGCCGAATTGGAGCGGCGGGGCGTCGGTGCTGACCGTTAATGGTTGTTTCTCCTATTTTTTTCTGAAAGACCAAATCGATTCCTTCCAGTTGTGGGAGTCCGCTTGCTATTGCTCCGCTTCCGATTCGGATTGGAGATTCCCGGCAAGGAGGTATCGGTATAACTTGAGGGTAAGCCGCTCTTCGTGTTGCTCCAGCCAGCCCAGGGTGGCCGGCGTCAGCACCATCGTTTGGCAGGGAGCGTCTGCAACCACGGAGGTCGTTTTCCGGTCCCGAGCCCCGGCCGGCCATATCGCATCGCCGGGGCCGTACTGACACAGACGAACGCCCGTCGAATCGTACGCGGATGCCCGGCCGGCGAGTAGCAGTTGCAGACCTTCTTGCGGGGTCTCCGGTCCCACGAGGGCCTCACCGGCGGCGTACCGGCGCGGACTCAGCCAAGGTCGAAGTTCCTCCAGCAGATTTTCGAAATCAATTTGCCGCTCCAGATAACGCTCGAGATCATCAACGGTGCGCTCCATCAGCGCGGCGCGACGATCGTCCGTTTTGTCCGCGTTTTTCCTCCAATCCGCAATGACGATCTCTTCGCAGTGTTCGAGGGCACGGTCCATATCCGGTTCTACCAGCAACTTGGCATAGACGGCAGGCGGGAGGTTGCGCTCGAGTCCGCTTCTCAGCCCCTCGGGCAATGCGCTGAGAGCGACCTGCACCCCGGCCGCGTTCGCCGTCTGCAGAAACCGGCCGAGAACGCTTACGGCCGAGAAGTCGAAGCCGGAGACGGCGGCGAAGTCCAGTATCAGGCACGTACGACGCGAGGCATCGCTCAGGGACTGCCTGAGCTGATCGGTCAGGGGGCACACGCTGCCGAAAAAAAGATAGCCGCGCAGCCGGTACGCTTGGACTCGATTTCCCTCCTCCAGCAGGATCGCTCGCTCGGGGACGGGCCGGGCTTTGTTGCTCTTGCGCTCTCGCGCGGTGAACTGCGATTCGATCGGGTCCACGCGGCTGAGGCTCACGGCGAAGAACACAAGGGTCGCGAGCATCCCGATACCCACGCCCTCGATCAGTCCGAAGGACATGATGACAATGAAAATCAGCAGAATGATGCCGTATTCCGACCAGGGGAGCCGCCTGCGGCTCTTCATCAGACCTTCGTCCAACATGCCGAGTCCGGCAAAGATCAGGATGCCTCCTCCTACCAGTGATGCCGGGACGAATTCCAATATCCCGTCGCCGAGGAACAACGCGACCCCGATCACGAGGGCGGCGACGACCCCGGTCAACCGTGTCGTGGCCCCGAGCAGCTTGCTGCGGAAGGACGCCGGTACGATCAGGGTCCCCACCGTACCGCCGCCCAGACCGGCGACCATACTCGCGATGCCCGTCACCCGGAATTCCCGGTTCCAGTCCAACTCCTGATTGGCGGCCAACTCGAGACCGGCGAAGTTCATGATCACGCAGATGAAAGCCACGAGAATCAGCGTCAGCATGTAGGGGACCTGAGCGGCCATCGAGGCCCACTGCACGTGCACCAGATCGGCTGGGAACAAGGCCGGCCACAGGTTCCCGTCAGCCGTGCCGGAGAGCAGCAGGCCCTCCGCCCGTGCCGCTTCACTCGAAATGCCAAGGCCGGCGAGTGCCAGGTGGTACGCAATTCCCGCAAGGACGACGCTGACCGGCAGGATCAACGGGTTGCCCCAGCGCTTGATCACGAGGTACAAGGCGATCCCATACGCCGCACCCGGTGTCCATTTCCACAGCACGGAGGATTCGAGGAGTTCGGGAATTGTGCGCCAATCCGGTTCGGCTCCCATCAACGACATGGCCGCCAGGCACACGATTCCTCCGATGCCGGCAACAAACCCGCCCGTCACCGGATAGGGGATGAAACGGACCAGATTGGCGAGCCGGAATCGTCCGATCAGGAAACAGCACGCGCCGGTGGCGACCGCGCTGATGATGAGCGCGACCGTCGTGGTGACGAACAGCGCATCGCCTCCGGCGTCCATGTTGGATCCAATCGTGGCCATCACGATGACCAGCGCGGGAGACAACCCGGCAATCGCGCCGAGGTAGCCGCCCGAGAGGGCGATAATCAGGCATGCCGCGAAGTTCCCGAAGAGCACGAGGCCGACGCCTTGGGAGGAATAGGGCGCCAATGGGCCCGAGAATATGAAACTCCCGAAGGCAATTTGGGCGACGATTAGACCCAGACCCGATGTAAGGCCGGCTGACAGCGCCGGAACAGCCTTGTTGGAGAGAACGTCCGCACGCAACTCGGATGCAAGGTTCCGAAACCAATTGTCGCTATCTTGAGAATACCGCATGATTTTGCAAATTTGTCTCAGGGTGGTGCGCGCTTTCAAGTCAGGGGGCGGGTGAGATTGAAAGTGAATCGTCAAAGGGATCGTCAAACAACAAGTTTTCGTCAACGGGGGGATTTCCGTCGTAGATCAGGAATCTCCGATGTTGCAGATAGGCCTCTCGTGTAAAGAGATACGGCTCGACCGCTGTTTCGTTTCGAAACGTGACGGCTTCGTCCACTCCCGCCCGATAGTCGATAAACCCCAGGATGGCGACGGGTATCACGTAAGGATTAGGCACATAGAACAGGATATTGGTCACGACAGTCACGCCTAAATTCGGAGCGTCTCTCACGGTGCTGGGTCCGATGAACGGCAGAACCAGATAGGTGCTCTCGTCCATCCCCCACGCTCCCAGGGTTTGTCCGAAATCTTCATCGTGAGCTTCGAGCCCAAGCGGTGTGGCCACGTCCCACACGCCCAGGAACCCGAACGTCGAGTTCACGACAAATCGCCCCAAGTCCTCAAGTCCCTGGGTCCACTTGCCCTGCAGATAATCATTCAGGATGACGCTGGGGTACGCCACGTTCTCGAAGAAATTGGAGACGGTTTCCCGGATGGGTCGCGGCGTGTACGAGACGTAGGCTTCGGTCGCCGGTTTGGCAATCTTGCGATCGGCTAATTCATTGACTCGGTAAATCCGTCGATTGACGGATTCCATCGGATCGTAATCCGCCGCCGCAGACCCGGTAGCCTGCGACGTGGAGCATCCCGCCAGAGCGGTGATCAGCAACCAGCCGATTGCCACACACAGCATGGCGGCCTTCGTCATGCTTCTCATCAGGCCGCCGGAGATTCAGGACCTGGAGGCAGTCGGTTAGGGTCCATGTGCGTTCTTTTGGATTTGGGTTTTCAGGCGTTCGATGAGAGTCGGGAATCCGTCTTTTCGCAGAATGCCCCCGTATTCGGCGCGTTTCAAGGCCAGGTCGCTGACGCCGTTGACGCTGACACTGATGATTTTCCATTGATCGTGCATCTGATGCAAGACGTAGCTGAAGGTGACTTTCTCGCCGTCGGATTTTACCAGGTGGCTCGTGACCAGTTTGCGGTTCCCTCTTTTCAAGGGTTGTTCTGAAAGAACTTTGAACCGCTCTCCGCCGTAGTCCTTGAATCGACCCGCGTACATGGAAATGCTCAGGTCTTTGAACGCCTCGACAAAGGCGGAACGTTGGCTCGCATCGAGTGCTTTCCAATGTCTTCCGGCGACCAGTCTCGCGACGGTGTCGAGGTCGTGTGTTTGCTTCACCGTAGGGGAAATGCTTTGATAGCGACCCGTGTAGCCGAGGTCGCGTCCTTTTTTCATCATGGTTATGATTGATCCTTGAAGTTCGGTGACGACGCGGGTCGCTTCGCCGGCGAACGCGTTGACGCCGTATCCCCATACGACCAGGAATGTCGCGACACCGATCAGAGGCTTTCTTGAGAGATCAATCATGGAGCATCCTTGTGACGCCGGTTGAACCGTTTTGGCCGGATCAACGCCGGACGAAGAAGTACCAGATTGCGTTTTGTCCCGGCAAGCGAAAGAATGCGAGCCCGGACGTGAACGCAAGCGTGGCTGTTCGGTCACGAAGTTTCGGGAATGATGCGGAACCGGATTTCGTCCGAATGCGTGTAGGCCGAGAGTTCACTGCCGACGTATAACCCGCACCGGTGGAGTCCGGGGGGCCATCCGGATTCAGGCCGGGTGATGATGAAGTATCCGGTCTGGTCGCCCATGTTCATGATGACTTGGTCCCGGGCCAACGGTATCTGGTTCGCGTTCGATTTTGGCGTCTCGAGAAAACATTCCACGCTGAGCGGCATCTCGTCATAGGAGGCGGTCACGAGCCCGAACATCAGATAAATTTCATCCTGCGTGTTCGGAAACGTGTCGTGCGGCTCAATGGGGATGAACTCATGGGTGCCGGTGGGGCGATCGTCACGCATGACGCGATTGGCCGGAATGACGTAACGAAACATGCTGAAATCGGAATCCCGCCCCATCAGGGACGCCCGCGTATAGATCTGTTGTGCGGGGTTCAGCCGGTCCGTTGCTATTTTGTGATACAGCTCTTCTTCGGTCATCGGGACCGGGGCGTTGGGATCGACCGCGGGAAGCAAGGGATTCTGTTTCGGCATCGCATCCGCGGGAATGTGTTTCTTCACCCGTTTGAGCCATATGGCGATGGTTTCCGTGTTCAGTACCCGGAGGTCGGCCTTGGGCGGGACCTCCTTGGTTTGTTCATCGAATTCGAGGGCGGCGTCATACAGGATTTCAAAATAGGCAAGAGCTTCCGTCCATTTTTCCATCTTCATCAGGCAGCGGCCGATCCGGAAAAACGCGTCCGCGTAGACTTCGTCGGATGGGTTCATCCCGGACATGCTTTCAAAGATTTTGATCGCTTCATCGCACCGTTCCAAACCCAATAAGGTCATCCCGAGTTCATGCGTTGCGGCGTAATCGTCGGGTTTGAGGGCCAGGAGCTTGCGATAGATCGGTTCGACTTCCGCATAGCGCCCCGCGTCGAAGAGCCGCCATGCGTCCGCGCGCATGGCGGACCAGACTTTGCGTTCCGCTGCGGTCCCGCCGGGGCTCAGGATCGGTTCGAAGCGCCGGCCCCGCTCTTTGGTGGCCCCGTAGATCACCGACCGCAGGCTGTGGGCGGCCGCTTCTTCGGGAGAGCCGGGTTCGACGGTTCGCAGTACGTGTTCGACTTCGTCTCGCGCCCCGCGGCCATCCAGGACGTCCAGCTTGGCCCGGGCGAGCGCCAACCGCCATCCCACCATGTCCGGGATCATGCCCACGGCTTTTTCATACCACTCCAGGGATTCCTCCAGGCGATCGACTTTGCGGAGTTCCTGGGCCAGCCTGAGCGCGACAATGGGATTGTTCGCATCCAGGTGCGTGATTCGTTGCAATTCGGCTATGGCCTGATCCTGTTGGCCCGCCCGGAGCAATACGCTCCATTTGGCCCAGCGGACTTCCAAGGAATCCGGGTGCGCGTCGAGAATCACGTCATAGGCTTCGACGGCTTCCTGGTGACGACGGGACGCCGTGGCTAGAACATCCGCCCGCAGTTTTTGCAATCTGACGGCGTTCGGATGAGTTGCAAGCCCAGGGTTGAGAATGTGCAATGCCTGGCCGGGGTTGCCGTCCAGCCACTCGGCTTCCGCAAGCCTGGCGATCTCGTCAATCGCTTCGGCTCGTGGCTCGCCGGCCAACGCCTGGGTTGTTGCGGAGCAGAGAAGCACGACACAGAACATGACTTCGAGGGAACGCCCCAGCCACTTGGCTCGTTTTTTGACCGCGTGTTTCACCGTAATGGGAAAAATATGGAGTGGAGAATTTTGCACGAGAATCCTTTATTTAATGTACCATAGCGTGAAGAAAAGTTGAAAGAAGACGTATAAGATCACGAGTCTTCAGCGTCGAAGGCAGGCTTCCTCCCCTTTGTAAGGAGAGGATAGGTGGGGTAGAGCCAACCGTCCGTGGAGCAGGGGGTGTTTTCATCCCAGCCGCAAACTCTACCTCCCCTCGCCCCTCCTTACAAAGGAGGGGAAAGAAGAGACTCGACTACCATATACTATGCATCGGCTATTGTCATGAAACGGGTGCTGTGCGCTTTATTCGTATTCTGTCTCTGGTTGCCGGGCGGTTCATCCGCCTCGACCGGTCAGACTGTGGAACCTGAGCCGGATTCCCGTGTGACATTGGCCATGGAGGTATTTCTGAAGAAACCCGAGGAGCGGGTTTACGAAATTCATGTCCATCTGACCAATGCCAATCCCGAACCCGTCACCGTGAATCTTCGGGATTTGCCTTGGCTGCCGCCGAATGACGCCGGGTGGCTCTCGGCGTTTCGAATGGATGCGCAACGGAGCCACATGCAACAGGACTCGTTCCCCGGCAAGTTTGGAGCGCGGGGTATCCGGCTGGTTCCGGGTGAGTCGGTTCAAGGCAAGCTGATCCTGAACCAGCGGATGCCGACGTTGTTGGAGGATGTCAGGTCGTTCGGTGTCCGGCTTGAATGGGAGTGCGTGCATCCTTCTTTACACCTCGTGTGCCGGGGGGATGCCTCCCGGACCATCGTCATCCCGCAAGACGATCCGGGTAGGCCGGACGTGCATGCCATAGATGAACCGGCTTGCAGGAAATTGGAAGACGTGATCGGCCTCATCGATATTCCCCAGGGGCATGAAGTGCTGTTCCTCCGCACCAGTGAGTCCGTGATGACCGACCGAGCGCAGGTGCAAGCCCTGTTGTATCGGGTGGATGACTACGTCCGGCAATGTCTGCCGACGTGGACGAACAGTTGGGCCGTGGATTTTTTTGCGGAAGACCGGGTTGCGGGATTCCTGAGGGAGCAGGAGGGCCGGCGATATTTTGAAAAGGGGCTCTGGCAACGGGCGAACATCGGACAGTATTCGAGCCGGACCCGGACCCTCTATCGATTCCCGTGGAGCCGGAAGAAAGCCGATACCGTGTATCTGTCGGTCTACCGCGACCAGAAGGGAGGGCGATGAGATCGTATGAAAATAGCCCGAAGCTGGTATTGGTATGAAAATGACCCTCTACGGTCATTCCCGACGTTAGTAATCGGGAATCCAGTGTCTTTTGTTTTCACGGACAATGGAAAAAGCAAAGACGCTGGATCCTCGATTAAAAATGTCGAGGATGACAGGAGGGAGGAGTCGAGGATGCCAGGAAGGGGAGTCGGGGATAACGGTAGGGGGATTGCCGCCTCACTCCGGTGCGGTTCGTTCGTCCTCGGCCACGTGGCCACGCAGGGATTTTTCGGTGATCTGGCTTTGAATTTCCCACGCGATCACCTTGGCGAGTTGTTCCGCGGATAACGCCCCCATGGGAAGTCCCTGTGTTTCACGGTACAAGGCCTCCTTCGGTTCCAAGGAACGATGGTAATTCACGAGAACCTTGGCCGGTTGAATGGTCCTGCCGCGTTCCCCCACCGTGACGGCTTTGTCTTCCGGCACCACGCGCGTCCGCGTTGTCCAATCCCGTTCGTCGATTTTTGCCACCAGCACGTGCCAGATTTTTCCGTTGAGCAGGCTGCGAACGGCCTTTTGCGCGTTTTCCCAGAAATAAGGATCGCTGACGATCAACCGGAGGGCATGCCGGACGCGGATATCATACAACTTGATGGTCGAATCCACGTGCTCGGGTTTCGTCAGGGTCGTGGTTCCCATTTCATAATGCGGTTGATCGACCAGGCTGCCATAGGCGTCCACCGTTTGAATGTAGGTGTCCAACAGGGCCTGCAGCAAGGCCGTGCGGTCTTCCGGTGACATTTTCTTGATCTCGGCATTGGCGGCAATGGGCGCGCTTGCCAGGTCGCGTTTCAGCAGGCGTCCCCGGCGGGCGGATTTGGTCGCGGCTTTACTGATCACCCATTGAAACTCTTTGGCCAGTCTCGGGGCGAGGGTCTCCGGCTGTCCCAGGTATCCGTCTTCCCGGAGTCTCATGGCATTGATCAGGAGCTTGACTTTGCCTTTCTGTTTGGTCCTGGCCACGAGGAACGGAAATTCCTTACCGTCCCGGTTCAGCACGCGCGGCTCAATTACGACCTTTTGCAGAAGATCGTTTGTGAGGGCCTGATCGAAGCGTTTGTGTTGCGAGCGATTTCGGACCAGGATACCGAACGCTTTGGTGACGGTATCTGCGGCATCATTCGCCAAGTCCTGCGGGATGGTTTCGTCTTGCTCCTGATCCAGAAAGACTTGAAACGGGACGCCGGGTATGGCGCGTCCTTCCTGGGCCGGCGCCGGGAGTGCGAGGCACGCCACGACACACAGGGCGAGATAGAATGGTTTGCGCATGTCAAGCATCGTGTTTGAGGCGTTTTGTGATTACACGGCGATGGTTTCGATCCGGGCGATGTCTTCCGGGGTGAGCTCCACGCGGTCGATAGCCAGATTATCCGTCATCCGTTGCGTGTTGGTCGTGCCGGTGATGGGGAGCATACCCACCTGCTGGGCAAACCGGAAGATAACTTGGGCCGGTCCCGTGTTGCACCGTTCGGCAATGGTGCCGATCTCCGGGTTCTGGACCACCCCGCGATTCGCGGTGAGTAACGAAAATCCCTGGTACACGATGTCATGG
The DNA here is from genome assembly GCA_965204965.1 of Nitrospirales bacterium. GTDB lineage: Bacteria > Nitrospirota > Nitrospiria > Nitrospirales > UBA8639 > Bin75. Next base: position 889,587 of record OZ242026.1, read on the forward strand.
TCCCGGCAGATTTCCCTGACGGCCTGGTCCCACCCCAATGCCGCGTAGCATCGGTTCTGGACGACCATGGGTTTCACGTTGGCCAGTTCGCACAACAACTGCAGTTGAAGGGCCTGGACGTTGCTGATCCCGATCATTTTGACTCGGCCTTCCTGGTAGAGGTGTTCGAGCGCCGTCCAGACGTCCCAATCTTCTTGTTCGAGTTCCCAGCGGCCGTAGGGGCCGTGCAGGACATAGGAATCGATGAAGTCGGTCCGCAAGTGTTCGAGCGAGCTTTCAAACGATTGTGTCGCCTGTTTGCCTACGGGGGCCATGGGGTCATAGGGCGTCCGGTGGTCCTGCCCCGAGACGGGCGTGAATTTAGTCTGGAGAAACAATTGATCCCGCGTGATCCCTTGCTTTGCCAAGGCCGATAAGGCCTCTCCGACCTGGGCTTCGTCATAATGCATGAGTTGGTTCGCGGTATCGATGGCGCGGAAGCCGGCCTGGACGGCCGCTTGCACGTACCGGTCCGTCTCCTCTTTCTTCCACGCGGTGCCGTACATGAAGTTGGGAATGCCGTTGTGTGTCGTGATGGTTTGCATTGGTGCTCCTGAAAGAATCTAGAAATGTCCGGCTTGTACCAAGTCGTCGAGGCTGTTGATGTCCAGCCAATGCCCGACCGTGTAGAGTACGCGTATCGGGACGCCTCGTTTGAGTAATTCCTGAAACAATTGAGACATGCCCGCCTTGTCGTTGGCGGGATCGGCGAGCATCTCCCCAAGAATGCCGTGCAACTGTGCGGTTGCGTTGGCCGAGACCTTCAAGAATCCCATCCACACGCCGTGAATGGATTCTCGCGGCACGTCCCGCCCCAATTGTTTGAGATGGATTGTGGCATTGAACGCTTTGCGCGAATTCGGCATGGTGCATTCCGCGAACCCCCCGAGCCGGGTATAGGAGGTCTTCCCTTCCCAGACGCTGTCCACGGCAATCACCCAATCCTCGGGTTCCTGAAACAGGATCTGGGGAATGTGCGTGTTGAAGAGGACGTCTCCATACGAAATGATGGTGTCCTGAAAGTCCCCGTTTTTCGATTCCAGCGCCTTGAACAGGGAGACGAGTTCTCCGGTCTGGGCAAAATCGTCGTTGTCCACGTAGGTCAGGTTGGGCAGCGACACGGCCTCCTTTTTATAGCCGCGAACCACGGTAATGTTCTTGATGCCGATTGTATTGTACGCATCGACGATGTGCGACAGGATCGGCAGGCCTTGAATCGGCACCATGGTCTTGGGTCGGTCTTGCGTCAAATCACCCAGTTCGTTTCCGCGCGACGCGGCCAGGACGATCCCGGCCGGGCTGGCGCCGTTGTGGGGCAAATAGCGTTTCTCCGCTTCCTGGAGTTCGGCGGCGTCCTGAAGCCGGAATATTTCGGCTACCGGGGCAATCTTGTCTTCAATCGAGAACAGGTTCTCGTTTTCTTTCAGGGTGCGCGCGGTTTTCTGCATGACGGTCACGGCTGCGCGGAGGAGGTGATTGGCCCAAATCACCAGGGAAAACCCGTGTTGCCGGAACACGTCCGTGAGCGTGGCGTAATACTTGGTCGGGACGATGACCACCGGGCAGCGATTGCCCCACTCCTGTTTGAAGGCCAGGATTTCGTCGGGTACCGCCAGGGCGCTGTGAATGAGGATGCCGTCGGCGCCGGCCTGGTGGTAGGCCTCGGCTCGCTTCAAGGCTTCGAATAGACCCCAGCCGCAAATAAAGGCTTCGACCCGGGCAATCAGGCAGAAATCGGCATCGCTTTGGGCATCCTTGCCGGCTTTGATTTTTCCGCAGAATTCGTCAATGCCGGCCATGGGCTGCGTCTCGCCCTTCAAAAAACTGTTGGTTTTGGGGAACTGTTTGTCTTCAATGCACACGGCGGCGATGCTGCGCTGCTCCAGTTTCTTGATCAAGCGCTGCATGTTGTTGAAATTCCCGTACCCGGTATCGCCGTCGAGCAGGATCGGAATCCGCGTGGCGTCGGACATGAATTCCAGGTGGTCGAGGACCTGCGTCCAACTGGCTTCGTTGTTGTCCCGCACCCCGAACTGCGCGGAGAGCGTCAGCCCGCTGGCCCAAATCCCCTTGAACCCCGCCTCTTCCACGATTTTGGCGCTAAGCCCATTGTGCGCCTCACAAAGAAACTCCAACCTGTCCGATTGCAGGAGAGCCTTGAATTGCCGGGTCTTGGATGGTGGTGACTCTTTGTTCATCGCTCTTCAACAATTCTGCAAATGCCAGCCTTAAAACCCTCTCCTCCAGAGGGCGAGAGCTTGCTCCAGATTCTATCGTCATTCCCTCTCCCTTGGTGGGAGAGAGGATGCCCCGAATCCTATCAATCCCTCTCCCCTGGAGGGAGAGGGCAGGGTGAGGGGGGAGATAGTTTAACAGAATAACAAAATTGAATTGATTTTGCTAAGACGTGACCCCGCTTTCAATTTCTCCCTTCTGGGTCATTCCCGACATTTTTAATCGGGAATCCAGTGTCTTATCCTTAGTAGTTGTAGCTGCGGCATCTCATGCCGCCTGCTTTTGCAAGGTGTTCGTTGTTGAGGGGTTGCCCCCTCCCTCGCATTCTGTCAATAAATGAGTCAACATAGACAGAAATGACGCAAATCAACACAAAACTCACGGCAACCATTGAAACCTACCTCACCGACCTCAGGCGGGTGAGTGCGTCAGGTGGCGCGACCGGGGAACTGTCGAACTACGGGCCGCTTGAGAACTTGCTAAACGCCGTCGGCGCAACGCTCAAGCCGAAGGTATTTTGCGTCGGTCAACTGGCCGACCAGGGCGCAGGCCATCCCGACTTCGGCCTCTACGCAGCCAAGCAGCCTCATTGAGTAGCCTTTACCAGGAGACACTTTGTTAATAGAGCAACTCGATAAGTCAAGACAAAATGGAATCTTCCGTATCGCACCGGACAGAGAAGTGTACGGCACTCTCTCGTTGGATGGTCCGAATACCTCACTCTATGTGTGGGACGAAAATTTTTTCAATGTAGATCGGTCCGAGGGGAAAATTATCACTGGAATTCTTGACAATCGTACAAGGGTTTCTCTGATCGACTGCGTAGTCTATGGCCCAGGATCTTATGGCAGACAAGGTGATATTTCGCACTTTTATAATATCTTCCCCCCACTACGTCATTTTCGGCGATCAACACATTTCATGTGCGGAGACGCAAATTTCCAGTGTCTCCTTCGTGTTAGACGACGCAGCTACGCTTTTTCATGATCCTGCTGCCTTCGGTACTGCATCAGATGCGCGTTCCATCATCCAACAAATTGTCGCATCTGAAAGCATGGATCGCGAAATTGTTATCGGCGATCGCCCTGTGGTTGCCTACTACACCGGGAAGAAAAAAATATTCTCATCTAACACAGCACTTGGAACAATAGCAGCCTCTCATGTTTCAACTGAAACTATGGGTACTTCTAGCGGGATCAAAATAGATAATACTATATATATTCGCATAACATTTGCTGAAGCTCTCACTTTTAAGGTGGTGATTTCCCGCTTGTGGAAAGTACAGAGGTTTTTCGGGTTGATAGTGGGGCGACCCCAGAATCTCTTGGAAGTCAATATTACTACCGGAACAGACCGACGTTGGCGAGCAAATCGTGTCTACGGTAGCATGTTTCCCAAATATCAACGTTCATACAATAAGCCGCATCCTGGGGATATTCTTGTCGATGCCGTCCGCGATCCAAATGGGTTCTCCAATATCCTTGCGGCGTGGCTGGAACGGGAGAATACTTGGCATGGTGCTCGGGAAAGATTCTTTCAATCTTTTGAAAAACAATTTCTTGAAAAACAGAGAACCTACGACATTGATCGCCTGATTAGTGCGGCGAATGTGTTCGACATCATGCCAAAAACAGCGTTTCCTGAACCTGAGGGATTACCGAGTGCTCTTGATGATGCGAAGAAGAAAGCCGAAGAAATATTTAGAAAATTGCCACCAAGCGATGAAAGGGACAGCTTTTTAGATGCTCTTGGCCGCGCCGGAAGGTCGAAACTCAAAAAGAAAATTGCTTCTAGGTGTTCATGTTTGCTTAACAGGATCGGAGATCGGCTGCCGGACCTTTTTCTGGTAACCGATGAGGCAGTGAATTGTCGGAACCATTACGTTCACGGTAGCGCCTCTCGTATCGACTACAATAAAGAACCGGATATACGGGTTTTTCTGACAGACACACTAGAATTCGTGTTTGCTGCGTCGGATCTTATCGAAGCCGGATGGGATATAGCAGCATGGTGCGAAACAGGGAGCCATCGGCATCACCTCTTCGGCGCTTATTTGGACGGCTACTCTGATTTGAAAAGCCAGTTCCTGAGCGGGCAGCCGATTATTGATCCTGAAAATGCGTGAAGTTCACCGCAGTATCCTGTCCTTTTGCCAATGCCGCCAAGTACAGGTCGAGGTCTACGGTCACTAGTGGAGTTTCTGCCGTGACAACCTCCAAGGGTGCCGCGTCGGTCAGCCCGAGCCGCTTGAATACGTTGTTACGCGAAGCGTCCGTACTGGCAACGACGATTTCCTTACTTTCTTGAATGATGAACTGGAGCGTGTCAAAGAAGCGTGAACGTTCAGGCTCGCCATGTTGAGCGAGCAGATTGGATGTCTCAGTCAGCGTATTTGGAGTTACGAACACTTGGTCCACCGGGTAGAGCAGGTTAATCAACCTGTCGAAATCTTCCACTCTAAATCTTCGCAGTCGTCGATGTTTGAGGATCAAGTCTCGATCCACGCTACCCACAATGAGCAACAGGAGCAGGTTCGCGTCGATGAAGAACCCAGCAGGATTCATAAACTCATTGAGAAGCAGTCAGGACGCGATCCTTGAGCGATAGCACCTGACCGCTATCGTCATTGATGTACACCAGTTTATAGGAGCGTTTCTGATGTTGGTTGCTGAGTGCAGCAGTCAGGAGATTTGTTTGCCACGGCCGGGAGAAGCCGATCGTAATTTCCCAGTTATTTGACATATTGTTGAACTCCACCTCTTCAAGGCCGACATCCGCGATCGTTTCGTCAGTGAAAAGTTCAGCAACGTATTTTTTCGCCGTTTGCACGGCTTCCTTCACATCCATTCAAGCCTCCGTTCCACTCCAGCAAGTAGTGCAATCGTAACACCGTGCGGAGGTCGAGACAAGGAAGGTACCCCGCGTGGAATTCCATGTAAGTGATGGCATTTTGCTTAGCCTGTTGTGTCTGTTTTTCTCAAAATGATATTATACGTGTAATGCACGTATAGAGAGGCGAGTATGCAAAAGAAGCTGACAATCACCATAGATGAAGACGTTTACACTGGTCTCCACCAAGTTGTGGGTAGACGTAAGATCAGTCGGTTTATCGAGTCCTTGGTTCGGCCCTACGTCATGTATGGCGATATCCAGGAAGGCTACCGCCAGATGGCCGCAGATACCGTACGAGAAGCCGAAGCGATGGAGTGGATAGAGGGCACGGCCGAGGATCTCCGGGATGAAGCGAGGTGAAGTCTGGTGGGTGCGATTCGGTCCGTCCGTGGGTGGAGAAATGCGTAAGCAGAGGCCGGCCGTTGTCGTGACGAACGACGTGGCTTTAGCTCACTTGAACAGAGTTCAGGTTGTCCCTTTGACCACCAATGTCAGCAGGGTGTATCCCGGCGAGACCATCGTTGTGATAAACGACCGGCCGCATAAGGCGATGGCTGATCAACTGACGACCGTGAGCAAGGAACGCCTCACGGCTTTCTTCGGCACATTATCCGATGACGACATTGAAAACGTGGACGTGACCGTGAGGCTTCATTTGGGGTTGTAAGACATGACCGCGAGGCCGGTCGTCAGCGACCTTCCTGTCGGCGACCACATCAAGGGCGTTTATTGGGTAGCTCAAAGAAAAGGGCAAGTATCATGGAGTTTGGAAGATAGGGAATCCAGCTCAGGCAGGCCTTGCATTGGTGATTGTGTAAAACACGTATGATTCGGTAGAATGTCGAAAAGCTTGGCAGGTTACGGTAGGAGAACGACATGGTTACCGAACAGACACGGAATGTCATTTGGCAAGAACTCCTGGATGTGGCGCGGCTCGTTCGTTACTATGAAGCTCTGTCGGATCAGCATCGACGCAATCACCTGATTGTCCGGTTTTTGTTGCTGGCCGCGGCGGCAGGCGGAATCGCCGCGTTGCTGGATCTGCTTCCGGCGATGGCTCAACTTGTCGCCGGTGGGGTAATCGCTCTTCTCGTTGCATGGGACTTCGTATCTGATTACGCCAAGAAGGCTGCGATTCTGCATGCGATCAGCATTGAATGTAGCGCACTGGAGATTGAATGGCAGGCCTTGTGGCTTGAGCTTGAAACTATGGACGACGCGGATGCCCGCCGCGAAAACACGCGCTTGTCGCGAAGGATTTCAGATGTCACCGGCTGGGCAGGGCAGGCCGATATTCGAGAGAATCGAAAATTGAACGAGGAATGCGAGAAAGCAGCCTACCGCGTCATGACTGACCGATATGCCATCTGACAGGCCCATTCCTAACACCATTCGGAGTGGTGGCAAGCCCGCCAGGCCGGGTAAAACGCCACCACCGCCACCCCCACCGCAAAAGCCGAAACCGCAAGCACCGCCCACTAAAGACGGCAAAAAATGATCCCATCCGTCATGGGGATTGACCATGAGGTACGGTACTGTCCCCGCCGGTTGGCGCTAATTTGCACGTTCAATGAACTTATGGAGCCCGACGATGCAGACGACGCAGATTGATCCGATCATTGCTGAAGTCCGAGCCGTACGAGACAATCACGCGGCACGGTTCGGTTACGATGTGGAAGCTATTTTCAGGGATGTTCGATCCAGGCAGGCGGCTTCCGGTCGAGCATATGTCCGCTATCCCGCCCGCCGCGCCGTTTCCCAGTCGGAAGACCAGGCGACACCGTAGCGCTAACCCTGTTTCTTCGGCGGCGGCGGTGGTGTCGGCTCTTTGGCCATGGTTTACTCTTTAGTCTCTTCAAGGAGCCGGCCGGTCTCATCCGGTTGCCTCCAGCCTAGCTCCAACCGCGGCGGCTCGAAATCGATGTCGGCGGCTTCCGGCATGCCTAGCAATTCAGCGATGCTTGCTTCCTTTTTTGTGTTCTTTTGGTCTTCTTCCATCTTTTGGCCTTCTTCCATTAGGTGAATGAAGGGGCTTATCGCGGTTTAGGTTCCTCAATTCATCTGCGGGTCGGCGGGCATGTCGGCGTAGAAGGCCATGTCTGTACCCAGGGATCGGAGAATGTTGCCCCACAGGCTATTGTGGTCCTTGCTGAACATGGTGGTGGAGTCGGCCGGGACCGTGAGCCACGATCCGGTCCGCATTTCGTTTTCCAGTTGGCCGGGCGCCCAGCCCGAATATCCCATGAAGGCGCGAAAGTTCCCCAGGGACGAGGGGTCTTGTATCAGATCTTCCAGGTCTTTCATGTCGCCGCCCATGTAGACGCCGTTGAAGACGTGGTGGGAGTCGTCAGGCCCTTCCGGCGTCCGATGCAGGACCAGGAGGTTGTTGCGTTGGACCGGTCCTCCGGAAAAGACCCGGTGCTGTTGGCCTTCCAGGATGGGGACTTGCGGGAGCACTTCGGTGATATTGATCTCCGTCGGTCGATTGACGACGACCCCGAGCGCTCCCTCCGGGCCGTGTTTGCACAGCAGGATGACGGTCTGCCGGAAATTCGGATCGCGGAGACCGGGGCTTGCCACCAGGAAGATGCCTTTGCCAAGCGGAATATCCATATTATGATCCTACAGGGGGGAGCGAAGGTTCGACAAGAGGTCGCCGTGACAGAAGAGATCCGGCGGTTTTCAGCAATGACAGGGGCCGGACTTGGCGCGCCGGCATTCCCGATGCGACGGGATACCGGTCCGTCTCAGGTTCGATAGTCCTTGAATTCGGCGTCGGCGTCAGGCAGCTTGAAAAACGCCCGCATTTGTTTTTTGAGGGTGGCGCGGCCGTTTTCGTCGCCAAGGTTCAGGTGGTATTCATTGATGACCATGGTTTTGACCCCGCCGGGTTTGTTCCATTCGGTCCAACAGTTCTGGCAGACGTTGTTCTTGATTTCTTCTTCGAGTTTTCCCATGAACAGGGGCTCGGTCATTTTTTCCGCAGGTTGTTCACATTTGAGGCATTGAATCTCCGCCATGAAAGTTCCTCCTTGTCTGCTAATCTCCTGGCCGTCACTTGGAAGTGTCTGGGCTCCTCGGCTGGGAATCTTAGCATGCCGGATGAAAGCCTGAAAAGGAGAGAGGGTTGATTGACGTGATCCGGCGATCATGCTAGATAACGGGAATCGGATGCCCGGATGGCGGAACTGGCAGACGCGCCAGACTCAAAATCTGGTTCTCGCAAGAGAGTCCGAGTTCGACCCTCGGTCCGGGCACCATTATCCATATCTTGGGGGCAATGAGAGAACCAGGGCTTGGTCCGGATCTTTGTCATCAGCGGAAACAATCATGCAGAAAGCCTGACGGCCTCAACCAAGAGGCCACTCGGAGTTATTGCCGTATGAATATTTACAGGAGAAACCTCTTGACACTGTTTGAGCAGATCACTATAGTTATGGCACTTTAGGACTGAACAAAAACTAAGTCACGAAGAAGGACTGATTATTCTAGCTATCATTCCTTATTATTAGTGTTCGATTATTAACTTACACTTTCTAAGGAGGAGCCACATGCGGAAGTTAGGGTATTTTGGAGCAGCAATCATTCTTGTAGGCTCAGTTAGCGTGGCAGTGGCGCAAGAGCGTGCGCCTCAACACTCCGGCTTCGGCACGGGTGTTGGTGAATCTCAGGGGTCTGGAACGCGGTCCCGTGTCTTCGATCAGGATGACATGGAACGTTACCTTTCAGCTCCGGAGACGATTCAGGGTGAAGTGGTGGCCATCGATTATCCGGCGGGAAAACTGTATCTTGACATGGGCGGAAGTTCTCATGATGAACGCCAGACCCTTCGCGGCGGTTTGAACTTGAAGGAACTCTGGTTCGATGCCGAGACCAACATGGAGAACCTCAAGGCCGTGAACAAAGGGGATTATGTCGCCGTTTCCGCCAAGGATGAAACCACTGCAGCGCAGAAGTTCAGCACGGGTCGGAAAATGGTTCGTACCGTGTATGTTCTCGAAGGATCCCAGGTGCTTGGTGGCGCAGATAATCCGGATTTTGGCGGTGGGTTAGGTCAACGGCCGGATCCCACCAATTTCCGTGGTATTGCGACGCCGACGGCCGGGTACACCGGTGTTCCTGAGGGTGGAATGCAAGAGGGCGCCGTACAGGGAGGGATTACCTCCAGCCTTGGCACCGTGACTGGTGCCGCGCCTTGCTGGCAATGCGCTCCTCAGCCGGATACGGTGAACAAAAGAGTGAGCGACACGATTGCCACCGATTATGGTGACAAGCGGGATAACTTCAACAAAGGGACAACGCAATAAGCGACTGATCCCCGCGGGAAAAGTTACGACAAAAAGAGAGCGTGTCGGCGTTTACGTCGGCACGCTCTCTTTGTTTGTGTGACGGGTCTTGCAAACGTCAAGATTCGTTCAGTGCTTTAACCCTATGAAAGAAGCCATAGACGAATGAATCAGGAAGATGATTCCCACGCGGTGTTGGACCTCCGAGGCGTGATTTGCCCCTATAATTTTGTCAAGACCAAACTGCGGTTGGAAACAATGCAGTCCGGGCAAGTGTTGGAGGTGTTTCTGGATGACGGCGAGCCCATCAGAAATGTCCCACAGAGCGTTGAGAACGAAGGCCACAATATTCTTCGGCGTGAGCCAGTCGGCTCATATCATCGTGTCTTCATTCAGAAGGCAGATGATTGAATTTCGGTTGTAGGTCCCGTCTGCTGCGTTTTGCCCGCTTTTCTTTTCCCTGGATGACAAGCGTCATTTCACCCTTGAGCACGCGGGATGAATGTGAGAGAAGGATTTCCTGGGCGGTGCCGCGAATGATTTCTTCATGGGCTTTTGTGAGTTCACGCCCGATGGCGATCCGGCGATTTCCGAAGATTTCCTGGATGGTTAAAAGCGTGGCCTTTATCCGATGAGGCGTTTCAAAGAGGATGATGGTCCTGGTATCCTCACGAAGATTTTCCAAAAGGCGCGTCCGGGCCGCCGATTTCTTGGGCAGGAATCCGATGAACGTAAACGCATCGGTTGGCAATCCGGCAACGGAGAGGGCGGTGATCACCGAAGAAGGGCCGGGAATCGGAACGATGGGCACGTTGCCGGCAATGGCGCGGGTGACCAGATAGTAGCCTGGGTCCGAAATGAGCGGAGTTCCGGCGTCTGAAACGAGAGCGATAGACTTCTCTTCTTTCAAAAGTTCCAGGAGAACCGGAGTTTTTTCTTCTTTGTTGAAATCATGATAACTGGTCAGGCGGGTGTGGATTTGATAATGGCGACAGAGTTTTTGGGTATGCCGGGTATCTTCGGCTGCGATGATCGATACTTCCTGTAAAACCCGGAGAGATCGGAAGGTGAGATCTTCGAGGTTTCCGATCGGTGTGCTGACGAGATACAAGGTTCCCGGCATGAAAGAGTCTCTGGTTGATTTGGGATTGCCTACAGACAGTCATTGTAAACGTTCATACGGACGTTGACAAAATAGCGAGGCAGGCTACCTTGTTGCAGTTTGTAGCGGCGCCATCTCATGGCGCTTCCTTGGCGGCATAAGATGCCGCAGCTACACATTGATAAGACATTATCAGGGTTAAATCGGTGTTGGTTGTCATCGAAGGAGGAAACAGGTGATGTTGAAAGGTCGTGTGGCGATTGTCTCGGGGGGCGGGTCGGGCATCGGCAGGGGAATCGCTCTCGGGTTGGCGGAAAAAGGCGTTCGTGTGGCCGTGTGCGGGCGGCGTGCGGATTTGCTCGATCAGACGGTGACACAGATCCGTGAGGGTGGAGGCAGCGCGATGAGCATGTCCGCCGATGTCACCAATCGTGACGAGGTGGAGCGATTCGTTGCATCAGTGGTCAATGAATGGGGGCAGATCGACATCCTGGTCAACAACGCCGGCGTCTCAGGCAGAACTCCCATGGACGATCCTGACGACACGCGTTGGTTGAATATTCTCGATGTGAATTTGACCGGTTCTTATCTCTGTTCAAAAGTCGTGTTGCCGCATATGAAGGAGCCGGGTCGTATCGTGAACATGTCTTCGGTTCTCGGCCGGTTCGGTGTTCCGGGTTACGCGGCGTATTGCACGGCCAAACACGGTATCATCGGGTTTACCAAGGCCTTGGCGCTCGAAGTGGCCGGGCGCGGGATTACGGTGAATGCCATCTGTCCAACCTGGGTCGATACTGATATGGCGCGTCAGGGCATCGAAGAAACGGCGGCCATCCTGGGGATGTCAGCCGAGGAATTCCGAACCCAAGCCGTCGCAGCGGTCCCCATCAAAAGGATGGCGGAGGTTGGGGAGATCGTCGCCCTTACGATGTATCTTTGCCAAGCGGATGCAGCCTCGATAACGGGACAGGTCATCAACGTGTGCGGCGGTGCCACGGCAGGGTCCGGCGGCTGATGCCCCTTGGCTCATCGGCCCATTGCACGCTGCTATCCTGCTTTCCTTTGTTGCTATCTGAAAAGAGCCTATCTATACTTTCAAGCTAGGTGCATTGCACTATTTGCTGGTGAGGCTGATGACCGTTGCCTTTTTGCAACTGACGTTGGGGCTGTATTTTATCGGGATTTTGTTGTCCCTGGTCTATCTGCTCCGGCGATCTGACGTGCTTGCCCGGGTGGCGCTGGCGGCGACGTGCATCGGGTTCGCCATCCATACCGTGGTTTTGGCCGTGCAAGTGTTTTCCGGAGAAGTCGGCGTCACGTTCCATAAGGCCCTCTCGTTTTTTTCGTGGTCCTTGATCCTGGTCTTTTTGCTGGTCGTCCTGCTCCAACGGATTTACGTCCTGGGTGCCTTCATTCTGCCCATTGCCTTTCTTTCGCTGATCTCGACGGTGGTTTTGCCTTCGGAAGCTCCGGTTCTCCAACCTATGTTGCAGGCGGTGTGGGTCCACGTCACGCTCAGCATGCTGGGAGCCGTCGGGTTTGCCGTGGCCTTTGTGGCAGGGGTCATGTATCTGATGCAGGAACGTCTGCTGAAATCCAAACAATTCAACGTCCTGTTCTTTAAGTTGCCGCCATTGGATTTCCTGGACACGCTGAACCAGCGTTCGATGTTGTTGGGGTTTCCTTTCCTCACGCTGGGTATTCTGACGGGAGCCATTTCCGCCCAGGTCACACTGGGTTCCTACGTGAGCTGGAATCCTGAACAGATTTGGGCGCTGGTGACGTGGGTGTTTTATTTCGTGGTCCTGATGGGCCGGGTGACCATGGGCTGGCGGGCGAAAAAGGCTGCCTATCTGACGATCGTGGGCTTCGCCGGCGTGCTGTTGACGTTTCTCGGGGTCGTGCTGAAAGGAAACGGGATTTCCGTAAGCTGATGAATATCATCCTGGTCGGACTGAGTCACAAAACTGCCCCCGTCGAACTTCGGGAATTGCTTGTGGTTCCCGACAGCCGGATGGGCGAAGCCCTCAACCGGCTCATGGCTCATGAAGGGATTCGGGAAGGGATGCTGTTACAGACCTGCAATCGCGTGGAAGTGTACGCGGTCGCCGACCAAATTGAGCAAGGGTTTTCCGCGATCCAGGAATTTTTCGTGGATACGCACCTTTCCGTGTCCGCGGAACAGTTGATGCCTCGTCTGTATTGTCACGCGGAAGACCGGGCCATTACGCACCTGTTTCGCGTGGCGTCGAGTCTCGATTCTCTGGTCGTGGGAGAGCCGCAAATCCTGCGTCAAGTGAAGGATTCTTTCCAAGAGGCATTGACCCATAATGCCACCGGGGTCATCCTGAACAAGTTGATCAAGAAGGCGATTTCCGTGGCCAAACGCGTTCGCACGGAGACCCGGATCGCGGAAAACGCCGTGTCCGTGAGCTATGCCGCAGTCGAACTGGCCAAGAAAGTCTTCAGCAACCTGTCGGCCCGGACGGTTATGCTGGTCGGGGCCGGAGAAATGGCCAAATTGGCAGCGCAGCATTTGGTGAATCACGGGGTCCACGAGGTCTTGCTCACCACGCGGGACCCGGTTCGGGCGGTGGACATGGCCGCCCGGTTTAACGGGGTGTCGATTCCCTTTGACGAATTTCGTGCGAACCTGCACCGGGCCGATATTGTGCTGTGTTCCACCGGGGCGTCTCACTACCTGATCAGCCCCGAGGACGTGGAACGGGCGGTTCGTGCACGATGGAACCGGCCGATTTTTTTAATCGACGTCTCGGTGCCCCGCAATATCGATCCTGACGTTCGCCAAGTGGATAATGCGTTCCTGTTCGATATCGACGATCTTGAAGCGCACATCGAACAGAACCGCGAAGAACGCATGCTTGAAGCCACCCGCGCCGAATCCATCGTCAAGGACGAAGTCGGCGTCATCCTGAAATGGCTTCAATCGTTAAAGGCGACCCCCACGATTATCGCATTACGCAAACGTGCGGATGCCCTGAAACAGGTGGAGTTGCAGAAAGCCCTCAGCCGGCTCGGGACGTTGACGCCGGAGCAGCAGGATGCCGTGGAAGGGCTCGCCTCCGGGATCGTCAACAAACTGCTTCACGGCCCATTGGTGGCCTTGAAATCCGCGGCCCAATCATCAAACGGGTTTGTGTATATCGAAGCGGCGAGACTGTTTTATGATTTGGGACAGGGTCTTCCGGAGCAGGAATCCGTGAACGTTGAGGACGCGCAGGATATGGAAGGGGAAGACGCGGTGTCTGATGCGCGTTCACCCGAGTCCACCGATGATTCGGAACAAGAAAGGATTTCCCGCCAGGCTTCAAGCTTGTAGGGTCGATGCATGTTACGACGGCTCGACCGATAAAGGAAGTACGGATGCAGACTTGCCGCCCGGCGTGGGCCTTGTTATCGGTTCCTCCCCTTTGTAAGGGGAGGTTAGATGGGGTAGAGTCGAGCACCCATAGAGCACGGGGCTTCGCCTCCTAACCGCAGGGTCTACCTCCCCTCACCCCTCCTTACAAAGGAGGGGAATAGGAGAGACGACCTGAGTGAGGTTGTTTTCATGCCAATCCAGATGCATAAGGAAGCAGAGTGAGTCTTGCAAATGGACGGCGGGCGTCTCTCGTCATTGGCACACGCGGCAGTCAATTGGCCCTCTGGCAGGCGGAATGGATTCAGGCTCGACTCCAGGAAGTCGCCCCGTCCGTGTCCATCCGGCTCGAACGGATTCGAACGAGCGGTGACAAAATTCTCGACGTGCCGCTAGCCAAAATCGGAGGGAAAGGGCTATTCGTCAAGGAAATCGAGGAGGCGTTATCCAGGGGAGACATCGATCTCGCGGTCCATAGCATGAAAGACGTGCCTTCGGTGTTGCCGGAGGGATTGGCCATAGTCTGTATTCCGGTGCGGGAAGATGCCCGGGATGCTCTACTGACCAGGGACCGCGTGGCGTTCGAGGATCTTCCGGCTGGCGCGAAGGTGGGAACCAGCAGTCTGCGACGGCAAGCCCAGTTGCTGGCTCACCGGCCGGACTTGAGCATTGTCATGCTCCGAGGAAACGTGAATACCCGATTGCGAAAACTTCAGGAAGGCGAGTACGACGCGATTGTCCTGGCTGCGGCTGGTCTTACCCGGTTGGGCTGGGCCGAGCACGTGACCGAGTATCTGCCCCCGGCCTTGAGTCTTCCAGCCGTTGGTCAGGGCGCCTTGGGGATCGAATCGCGCGCGGATGACATATTTGTTCGAGAATTGCTCGACCCCATCAACGATCACCGGACGTCTATTGCGGTTTCGGCTGAACGAGCCTTCCTGGATCGACTGGAGGGCGGCTGCCAAGTCCCGATTGCAGGCCATGCGGTTATCCTGGACCAGACGGTGCAATTCGAGGGCCTCGTCGCAAGCGTCGATGGCACGCGGGTCATTCGAGATCGGATCGAAGGTCCGGTGGAACAGGCGGCCCCGCTCGGTACGGCCTTGGCCGATCGGATCCTGCATGCGGGGGGAAAAGAGATTTTAGATCGAATCTACGGACGCGTGTAAAATAGAGTGTTGGGAGATCCTGGCAACGTGAAAGATGCGGTGGTTTAACGACGCGAGTTCGTCCAGGGAGCAGGTTATGGTTTTGGTGAAAACGTTCATGATCCCCGCCGACAAAATCATTGCCGTTGATCGTCATATCAGTGTCCGGCAAGCGGCAAGAATTATGAAGGAGACCGGTATCGGCAGTGTGCTCGTCACCTGGGATAAGGTCGTCATCGGGATTGTAACCGATACGGACATCTGCCGGCGGTTGGTGGGGATGGGCCTAGATGCGGACCTGACGCCCGTCGAACACATCATGACGGCGCCCGTTATAAAAATTGATGAGAACAAGACCATTCGTGATGCCAATGCCATGATGGCCAAGGAACATATCCGGCATTTGGGCGTCACGCGGGCCGGAAAACTCGTTGGGATGATCTCCGTGAGGGACATGGTCACGTTCGTGTCGAATCTTCCCAAGAAATGGATCCTGGGTTCGGGGGGAAGACATATTTTAGAGCAAATCTATGGACGTCCGTAAATGACCGAGTTTCGATCCAAAGTCTATCTTGTAGGGGCGGGTCCGGGCGATCCCGGTCTGTTGACGCTACGCGGCAAAGCCTGTCTTGAGGAGGCGGACGTTGTGTTGTACGACCATCTGGCCAATCCGGCGTTGCTGGATCATGTCTCCCCGGAGACGGAGCGGATTTACGTGGGGCGACGCGGGTGTGGGACGTATCGGCCTCAGGATGAAATCAATCAATTGATGCTGGAGAAGGTTCGTGAAGGGAAGTGCGTCGTCCGGCTGAAAGGCGGAGACCCGTTCGTGTTCGGGCGGGGCGGGGAGGAAGCCGAGTGGATCGTTGAACACCGGATTCCTGTTGAAGTGGTGCCGGGCGTGACCTCGGCGGTTGCGGTACCGGCGTATGCGGGCATTCCCGTTACGCATCGAACCCTGGCCTCGACCGTCGCCTTTATTACGGGTCATGAAGATCCGGATAAGGAAGAGACGGTGTTGGAGTGGCCGCGCTTCGCCGCCGCGGACGGGACGCTGGTGTTTTTGATGGGCGTCAAGAATTTACCCATGATCGTGTCCCGGTTGCTTGAGGAAGGGAAAGCCGCGGAGACTCCCGTGGCGCTGGTCCGGTGGGGGACGTATGCCGCACAACGTACCGTGGTTGGAACCTTGCAGGACATTGTAGAGCGTGCGAAAGAGGCTGATATTCGCCCTCCCACCGTGATGGTGGTCGGGGAAGTCGTCCGGTTGCGTGAGCAACTCAATTGGTTTGAGACGAAACCTTTATTCGGAAAGCGCGTCCTTGTGACGCGCGCCAAAGCTCAGGCATCGGAATTGTCGGATCTGATCCGGGCGCAGGGCGGGGAACCGATTGAATGCCCGACCATCGACTTCGTCCCCCCCGATGATTGGGCGGAAGTCGATGCCGCCATTGAGCAGCTTGCCACTTTTCAATGGCTTGTGTTGACCAGCGTCAATGGGGTAAAGGCATTTATGCAACGTCTGTGGTACCATGGGCGCGACGCACGGGCGTTGGCGGGGTTGCAGGTCTGTTGCATCGGCCCCCGAACGGCCGAGGAGGTGAAACGATTCGGCATCGAGGCCGATCTGGTGCCTGACACGTTCCAGGCCGAAGGGGTGATCGACGGATTGAAGCGGGCCGGCGTGTCCGGCCGGCGGGTGTTGCTTGCCAGGGCCGCACAAGCCCGTGAGATTCTGCCGGAGGAGTTGGCACGATCCGGGGCGGTTGTGCGAGTCGTGAAGGTTTATAAGACCGTGGTGCCGACAGTTGAACGGGATCGCGTTCAGCAACTGTTTCGTGACCATTTGATCGACGTGGTTACGTTTGCCAGTTCGTCTACCGTTCATAACTTTTTTCAACTGTTTGACGAAGCACGTGACTTGGAACAGCGTTTAAATGGGATGATTATTGCGAGTATCGGGCCGATTACGGCCAAAACCATTCGGGAAATGGGGTTGGAGGTCCACGTCATGGCGGCCCAGAATACGATTCCGGCGTTGGTTCAGTCACTGGTCGACTACGTCCGGCATGAGGTTCCTTCCTGACGGCGCATGAATTGTCGAAAGCCCATCACTTTCTGGTAAATGGGGAGTTATTGTTTAATGAAGCGTGTTAATCCAAGGAGAATTTTATGGTTCCAGTGAAATCGTTTATGGTCCCCGCTGAAAAATTCGTTACCGTTGATCGTGACACCAGCGTCCGGAAGGCTGCAGAAATGATGAAGGATAGGGGTATCGGCAGTGTGTTCGTCACCAGGGATAAGGAGATCATCGGGGTCCTGACCGACACGGATCTCGTCCGGCGGTTGGTGGCGGTGGGATTGGATTCCGACCGGACGACCGTCGAACAAATCATGTCGGCGCCCGTGTTGAAAATTGACGAGAACAAGACGTTGTTGGATGCCAATGACCTGATGGCCAAGGAACACGTCCGGCATTTGGGAGTCTCGAAGGGCGGGGAACTCGTTGGGATGATCTCCGTGCGGGATCTGGTGGTGTTCTTGACGAATCTTCCCAGGAAATGATCGTGACGTTGGCAGATTGTAAATGGTCCACCTGAGGGGAGAAGACCACGTCTTTCCCTCCCCTTTGTAAGGGGAGGCTAGGTGGGGTAGAGTCGCATGTCCGGCAGGCATCGGCACTGCCTACTTTGACCTGGAATCTACCTCCCCTCGCCCCTCCTTACAAAGGAGGGGAAGGGAAACTCGGGGAATGTTTATCTGGTCGATCATAGGATAAATCATGGGATTTCCTCGTCAACGAATGCGGCGCCTGCGTGAGTCCGGGCCTCTTCGGCGGATGGTGCGGGAAACCGCGCTGTCGACGAGCAACCTGATTTATCCCCTGTTCGTCAGGGAAGGAACGGATCAACAGGAACCCATCCAGTCGATGCCGGGTCAATTCCGCTGGTCGATCGATCGTCTGATCAAGGAAGCCACCGACGCGCACCTGCTGGGCGTTCCGGCGGTCATGCTCTTCGGGATCCCCGATCACAAGGATGAACGCGGGTCTTCCGGTTATGATCCGGACGGGATCGTGCAACGGGCCGTCCGCGCGCTCAAGGATCACGTGCCGGGTCTTTTTGTCGTGACGGACGTCTGTATCGACGAATATACGTCCCATGGCCATTGCGGCATCGTGAAAGACGGGCGCATCCTGAATGATGAAACCCTCGACTGTTTGCGCCTGATGGCGAAAACCCATGCAGAGGCCGGGGCTGACATGGTGGCGCCGTCCGATATGATGGACGGACGGGTCGCGGCGATCCGCGACGAATTGGATCAGGGGGGATTCACGCACCTCCCCATTATGTCCTATGCCGCCAAGTATGCGTCCTGCCTGTATGCGCCGTTCAGGGAGGCGGCTTCGTCCAGCCCCGCGTTCGGTGACCGGTGCTCGTATCAAATGGATCCCGCCAATGCGCGTGAAGCCGTCCGTGAAGTGCTGGCCGACGTGGAAGAGGGTGCGGACGTGGTGATGGTCAAACCGGCGCTGGCGTACCTGGATATCATTGCGCGGACGCGGGCCGAGGTGGACGTACCCGTGGCGGCGTTTCAAGTCAGCGGCGAATACAGCATGATCAAGGCCGCGGCTCAACAAGGGTGGCTGGACGAATCCAAAGCGACGTTGGAAACGCTGCTGTCCATCAAACGTGCCGGTGCCGATCTCATCCTGACGTATTTTGCCAAGGATGCCGCTCAGTTATTGAATGCCGCCACCCCATGAAGGTTTCGCACGGGCTTCCAGACCTTCCGTTACCGCCCAATCCGGTCCTGACCATCGGGAATTTTGACGGGCAGCACGTCGGGCATCGGGAATTGCTGGCCACCGTCGTTCAATGTGCCCGTGATCAGCAGGGTACGCCGATGGTGTTGACCTTTGATCCTCATCCGGTGTTGGTGTTGAGTCCCGGAACCACCTTTGAATTTCTGACGTCCCCTTCGGATAAGTTGGCTTGGTTCGAGGCGCAGGGCGTCGAGCATCTCGTGGTATTGCATTTCACCAAAGAGTTTGCCGCCTTGAGCCCACAGGAGTTTGTGTGGTCGATTCTCAAGAATGGCCTGGGGGTCAAAGATCTGTTCGTGGGGGAGCATTTTGTATTCGGCAAAAACCGGATGGGCAATACGGATACCCTGCGGGAACTGGCCGCGCAGGCCGGGTTCCGGGTTCATCTTCTCAAACCCGTGAGTTCCAGTGAAGCGATCGTGAGCTCGACCCGTATTCGCCAGTTCGTCAGGGCAGGGAAGATGGAACAAGCGATGCACTGTCTGGGACGTCCGTATTCATTGCAAGGCACGGTGATTGAAGGTGAACGTCGCGGGCAGGGGTTGGGCTATCGCACGGCGAATCTTCGGCCGGCCAAAGACCGGGTTCTTCCGCCCGATGGGGTGTATGCGACGAAGATGGTGTGGCAGGAGGCGGTCCTTCCCGCAGTGAGTTATATCGGGACACGCCCCACGTTCGGAGATGGGGAACGGTTGCTGGAAGTACACGTCCTGGATGGCGACTGCGATCTGTATGGGCAACCTATTGAAGTTCAATTCTTACAATACATTCGAGGCGATGAACGGTTTGACGATTCCGGGCAGCTTGCCGAACGTATCGCCCAGGACGTCCGGCAGACTCGACGCGTGTTTGCCTCATAAATCGAGCCGTACGGCAATCTCCATCGGTGGCGATGATGCGCGCCCTGACAGCTTTTGAACACAAACTCTTGAAACACGTCAGGCAACTCGGTCTTTTGTTTCCGGGTGACCGGGTCGTGGTGGCCGTGTCCGGCGGGCCGGATTCCGTTGCCCTGTTGCAGATGATGTCTGCCTGGCGGAAACACATGGATCTGACGTTGGCCGTGGCTCACGTTGAGCACGGGTTGAGGGAAGAGGAGTCCCTGGAGGACGCGACGTTTGTCGAGCAACTCGCCGGGCAGTTGGGTCTGCCGTTCTTCTTGAAACGGCTTGATCTGAAAACGTCTCTCCGGAAACGAAAAGGGGAGTCGGTCCAAGCCGTTGCGCGGGAGAGGAGATACGCACAGTTGCAGGCCGTCGCACGGGAATGGGGCGGCGCCAAAGTCGCGGTCGGGCATACTCGGGACGACCAGGCGGAAACCGTCCTGCTGTCCATGCTGCGCGGGGCCGGGCTTGCCGGGCTATCGGGGATGCCGGCTCAGCGTGAACCGTGCGTCATCCGGCCGTTCCTGCAGGTGAGTCGGTCTGAAATTTTGCAGTACCTTGATGAAAAACGCTGTGAGTTCCGCGTCGATTCGACTAATGACAGCCCGAAATACACCAGGAACCGCCTTCGCCGCGAATTGATCCCCCTGCTGAAAACGTTCAATCCCAACGTGGTGAGCGTCCTATCCCGGCAGGCGGTGATACTGCGAGAGGAACATGAGTGCCTGGATGAGGCGGCGAAGGCCGCGCTGGCATCGGTAGAGGTCAGCCGCACGAAGGATCGCGTCGTATGGAGCCGTTCGCGTCTTTTGACCTTTCCCGTCTCCATTCAACGGAGAATGATCCTTTTAACGGTGGGAACCTTGTGGGGCAAGCCGGGTCCGCTCGGGTTCGAGACCGTGGAGATGCTGTTGCAGCACGTCGTTCACGGCACGTCGGGTTCATCCGGTTGTTTTGCCGGTTTGGAGGCCGTCAGGGAATACGACCGGGTGACATTCGAGAAAACGGGCCGGAACAGTCGCTTGCAACACGGATGGTCTTGTGTCTGGCCTTTCCCTGGGTCGGTCCATTGGCCGGTCACGGGTCAGATGATCGAAGGAAAAATCATGGCGGCGACGGCGGTCCCGTCCCGGCTGAATGATACCGTGGCCTACCTGGATGCGGATCGATTCAGTCACGAGTTGGTTGTCAGATCCTGGAAGCCCGGAGATTATTTTTTCCCTTATGGAATGGACGGACGACGAAAGAAGCTTCAGGATTTTTTCTCCGATGCAAAAGTTCATCGAGCCGAACGAAGCACCGTGCCTCTCGTGGTGGCGCCTGAAGGGATCCTGTGCGTCGGGGGGTATCGTTCCGATCATCGGTTTCGAGTGACCGAGGAGACCAGTCACGTTGCCGTTGTCCGGGTTCGCACAGCCGGAAGCAAGGCTTAGGAACAACGGAGTTGCGCTCGCAACGCACCGTCCTGCAAGGCTTACGTAAAGGGCAGTAGGTTGCAGACACTCGAGGCTCATGGTAGTATTTCTGATGTTTTGAAACGATTTCGGTTTGCCTGGAAGGGTTGAGAGAGAGAAGGAACGATTTTTTATGAATTCTCGCGTCAAGAATTTGCTGTTTTGGGTGGTGGTCGGGCTGTTCATGATCCTGTTGTTCAACCTGTTCACCGTCCCGTCCCAGCCGCCTGAAGAGGAAGTGATCTTCAGTGACTTCATGGCCCATCTCGAGCGGGGAGAGATTTCCAAGGTCACTATGAAGGACAGCCATATCAGTGCGATTTTAAAGGATGGAAACCGGATTCGAACCTATACCGTGGAATATCCGGACTTGGTGAAGGCCCTGAGAGAGCAGTCGGTGCAGATCGAAGCCAAGCCGCCTGATGAAAGTCCCTGGTATATTACGTTTCTCGTAACCTGGGGACCGTTTATCCTGTTCTTGGGATTGTGGTTTTTCCTGATGCGACAAATGCAGATCGGCGGCAATCGGGCCCTTTCGTTCGGAAAGAGCCGAGCGCGTCTCCTGACCGAGGAGAAGAAAAAGGTGACCTTTGCCGACGTGGCCGGCGTGGAAGAGGCTAAGGAAGAAGTCGTTGAAATTATTGAATTTTTGAAAGATCCGCAAAAATTTCAAAAACTCGGCGGGCGAATCCCCAAAGGGGTCTTGATCGTCGGCCCTCCGGGAACGGGAAAGACCCTGTTGGCGAAAGCCATTGCCGGAGAAGCGGGTGTCCCGTTCTTCAGCATCAGCGGGTCCGATTTCGTGGAAATGTTCGTGGGCGTGGGCGCGTCTCGCGTGCGTGACCTGTTTGAACAGGGGAAAAAGCATGCGCCCTGTATCATTTTCATTGACGAAATCGATGCCGTCGGCCGGTTGCGCGGCGCGGGCCTGGGTGGCGGTCACGACGAACGCGAACAGACCTTGAACCAGTTGCTCGTGGAAATGGATGGGTTCGACACGACCGAAGGCGTGATTCTCGTCGCCGCGACGAACCGTCCCGACGTCCTTGATCCGGCCTTGTTGCGGCCGGGCCGGTTCGATCGGCAGGTGGTGGTCAATCGTCCCGACGTGCGGGGTCGCGTGGAAATTCTCAAGGTCCACACGAAGAAGGTGCCCGTGGCGTCAGACGTGAACCTCGAGCAAATTGCCAGGGGAACGCCAGGTTTTTCAGGGGCCGATTTGGAAAACCTCGTCAACGAGGCGGCGCTCTGGGCTGCGCGACTGGACAAGAAGTTGGTGGAACTCATTGATTTCGAAAATGCCAAGGATAAAGTCATGATGGGGGCTGAGCGCAAGAGTCTGGTCCTGAGCGAAGACGAAAAGCGCACCACGGCGTATCACGAGGCGGGTCACGCTCTCATGGCCAAGTTGTTGCCGGGCGCCGACCCGGTCCACAAAGTCACGATCATTCCGAGGGGGCGTGCGATGGGCATGACCATGCAGCTTCCCATCGATGACCGGCACAGTTATTCCGAGGATTTCCTGTATAACACTCTGTCGATTTTATTGGGTGGTCGCGTGGCCGAAGAACTGATTTTGAAAAACGTCACCACCGGCGCGGGGAACGACATTGAACGGGCCACCGAACTTGCCAGAAAGATGGTGTGTGAGTGGGGCATGAGCGACAAATTGGGGCCGTTGACTTTCGGTAAAAAAGATGAGGAAATTTTCCTGGGCCGGGAGATTACTGCGCGTCGGGACTTCAGTGATCAAGTGGCTTTGGAAATCGATCATGAAGTGAAACGGTTGATCGTGGAAGCCTATGAGCGGACGAAGCGCATGCTTACGGAACATATCCATACCCTGCGGGCTTTGGCCGAAGCCCTGTTGGAAAAAGAGGTCCTGGATTCCTTGGAGATCGATCAAATCATCAATCGAGGAACCATCGTTCGAGAGCCGGCGCAAGTGTGACGGCATCGCGTTCTTGTGCATACCATCCCTGCCTTCTTCGGGCATTCGAGTTCTTCTCCATTGGCAGTAGATTGATACGAAAATAGTCATATAGTTCCCCTCCTTTGTAAGGAGGGGCGAGGGGAGGTAGAGGCTGCGGCTAGGCCCGTGAGACCCGTTCCCCATAGGCAGGGCGGACACGCAGGTCCGCCCCTACGACCCCACCCGCATTCCCTCTTCGGAAATGCGCCCCCTTACAAAGGGGAGGAAAAGAACTCGGTCCGGGGCTCTCCATGGATGAAACACACTCGACGTATCTGCAAGCTTGCCACGTCAGGATTCCCTGTTCCCGTCGCGTCCTGGTGATGGGCATATTGAACGTGACCCCGGATTCCTTTTCCGACGGTGGGCACTTTCTCGATCCTCAACGCGCTCTGGCTCATGTTGAACGCATGGTGAGCGAAGGGGCCGATTTGGTTGACATCGGCGCCGAATCGACGCGACCCGGTTCACGGGAGATTGACGAACAGGAAGAACTGCGTCGTTTGAAGCCGGTGCTCGATGTCATGGGAAAACGTGCGACGGTTCCCTTATCAATCGACACCCGGAAAGCCGGAGTCGCCGAACGCGCCATCGACTGGGGCGCGGTGATCATCAACGACATCAGCGCATTGGAGCATGACCCCCGAATGGGTGAAGTGATTGCACGGACCAAGGCCGGGTTGGTGCTGATGCATATGCGAGGCACGCCGCAGACGATGCAACAATATTGTCAATATGACAACGTGGTGGAGGAGGTGCGCGATTATTTGGGAAGTCGCTTGAGCCATGCCGAGGGCATCGGCATCGCTCGCGAGCACACGTTGATCGATCCGGGGATCGGGTTTGCAAAAAACGAACAACAGAATCTATCCTTACTGAAAGGACTCGGCTCATTGCGGCAGTTGGGGCGTCCGGTCCTGGTCGGCGTGTCGAATAAATCCTTCATCGGGACGGTTACCGGTCAACCCGTGGATCAACGCATCATGGGGACCGCCGCGGCCGTAGCGGCCGCAGTGTTGGGTGGAGCCGGGATCGTTCGCGTGCATGACGTCGGGTCGATCCGGGAGGTGGTGCGAATATCGGAAGCTATTGCGCAGGCTTGAAAGGAGACATGGTGTCAGGAGGTACGGTGCGAAAACTATTCGGAACCGACGGGGTGCGGGGCGTTGCCAACCTGGAACCCATGAACAGTGAAACGGTGCTGAAGTTGGGCAGGGCCGTGGCATACGTCTTCAAGGGGATGGCGGGGCACCATCAAATCGTGATCGGGAAAGACACCCGTCTGTCCGGCTACATGTTGGAATCGGCGTTGATTTCCGGTATTTGTTCCATGGGCGTCGACGTCTTGCTGGTTGGGCCCATGCCCTCCCCGGGCGTGGCGTTTTTGACGCGCAGCCTTCGAGCCGACGCCGGGGTGATGATTTCCGCCTCCCACAATCCCTACCAGGATAACGGGATCAAGTTCTTTTCGCACGACGGCTTCAAACTTCCCGATGAGCTGGAATCGCGCATTGAAGAATTGATTTTGACGAACGAGATCGAACATCTTCGTCCCACGGCCGATGAAATCGGCAAGGCGTTTCGTATTGCCGATGCCGAAGGACGCTATATCGAATTCGTGAAACGGTCCCTGCCGCGCGAAATGGATTATCAAGGGATGAAGGTGGTCATCGACTGTGCCCATGGCGCCGCGTATTCGGTGTTTCCCAAGGTCGTACGGGAATTGGGCGCCGACGTGTCCGTCATCGGGGATGAGCCGGACGGGACGAACATCAATGCGGGGTATGGGGCCCTCTGTCCGGAGCGATTGCAGGAGGCCGTTCGCGCGCGTCGAGGCGACGTGGGGATTGCCTTGGACGGCGACGCGGACCGGGCCGTGTTTGTGAACGAAGAGGGTGACGTGGTGCATGGCGATCAGGCCTTGGCCGCCTTCGCCTTGGATTTCCAGCGACGCGGCAGGCTCAATCACGATACCGTCGTTGGAACGGTCATGACGAATTTCGGGTTTGAATCGGCCATGCAAAAGAACGGAATCAACCTGATCCGGACCTCCGTCGGCGACCGGTCCATCCTGGAACGCATGTTGGCCGAGGGCTATAACCTGGGCGGAGAACAATCGGGACACGTCATTTTTCTCGACTATAACACGACCGGAGACGGGCTGATATCCGGCCTGCAAATGCTCAAGTTGGTCAAGGGGTCGGGTTCTCCTATCTCGGAGTTGACTCAGTGCATCGAAACCGTTCCGCAAGTCCTGTTGGGCGTGAAGGTGAACCGGAAACCCGACCTGGGCTCTCTTCCGGAGTTACGGGAAGCGATACGTTCCGGTGAAGAACGGTTGAACGGGACGGGACGGATTCTGGTCCGGTATTCCGGAACCGAGCCCTTGGTCCGGGTCATGGTCGAAGGCCGGGATCATTCGCAGATCAAAGCAGTCGCGGATGACGTGGCCGGCGTGGTCAAGACCGCCATCGGATGAAAGAACTCCGATACTCATATTTGACTGAACGATAAAATTTATCTAAATTAACAGGGTGCCCTTCCAGCGTCGTTCTCTCCGGTATTGTCGCCTTTCTCGTAGGACTCCTGCTTGGGTCCTATCTTTTGTATCTTCCGCTCACTATCATTGTGCTGCTGGTCTTCGTCGCCGGATCGTTATCCCGGTGTGAGAAGAAGAGCGTTTTCTCCGGGAAACAGGGCCTCATCCTGTATGTCTGTGTCCTGTTGGGCGTCGCATATTGGTTGCTGGACGCGAGAACTGATCAAGGTGTTGATCTGCCGCTTCAGACCGGCCGGCAAGAGTTGACGCTTTCCGGTGTCGTGACCGCGCCGGTCGAGCATGGTCCGGGCCGGATGACGATGATCGTGGCCGTGGAATCCGTCCAACGGGACACCGCGAGCCGTGAGGTCCGCGGCAATTTGCGCTTGACTTGGCGTCCGTGTCGGCCGGGTAACGAGTGTGAACCGGATACGGATATATTCCGGGGAGACAGGATCACGGTCCGTGCTCGCATTCGCCAGCCCTTCGGCACCCGGAATCCCGGCGGGTTCGACTACGGTGCCTACCTCAGGGACCGCGGGATTCACGCGGTCGCGACCGTCAGGGGGCCTGGGCGAATACAGGTTCAACCTCCCGGCATCTTCGACTTGAGTGAATGGACGTGGTCTCAGATTGATCGTGGGAGGAATCGTGTGCGCCAAGTTGCCGTCTCAACGCTCCGACAGCCGGCCCGCGGTTTGTTCCTGGGTATGATTGTGGGAGAGCAGAACGATATTCCCCCGGACATGCGTGACGACTTTATGACGACGGGGACGGTCCACATCATTTCCATATCCGGTTCGCATTTGGGATTACTGGCCTTTGTCTCGTTCCTGGGCGTGAGGGGGTTCACTCGCCGCATGCCGTCCCGGTGGCTGGAAAGACTCTCGTGCATCCTGACTCCCAGGCAACTTGCCGTGCTGGTTACCGTCCCCATGGTCCTGTTTTATACGCTGTTGTCCGGCGCGCACGTCGCGACCGTTCGATCGTTGCTGATGATCCTGTTGTATCTCTACGCGGTGTGGATCGGGTATGAGCGACAGATTCTCATTGCATTGGGTATCGCCGCCCTGGGTACGACGCTGGCAGATCCCAGGGCGTTGTACGCTCTGTCTTTTCAACTCTCGTACGTATCCGTCCTCGCTATTGCCCTGGTATTTCGATGGAGTACGAACGACGTCGAGGAAGATGAGATCCCGCAGGCCTTCACGGACAAGGTGAAGCATTGGGGAAAACAGTACGCGTTGATGACCCTTGCCGCCACCGTGGGGACCGTTCCGCTCGTGGCGTACTATTTCAATCAAGTGGCCTGGTTGGGGCTCTTTGCCAATGCGGTTGTCGTGCCTTTCGTCGGTATGCTGGTCGTGCCGTTGGGACTTGGCGCGTCGCTGATCGTCTTGCTCGGCGGGCTGGAGCATTTGCCTTTCGGCTGGGTTCATCAGGAAATCATGGACGTCCTGACGTCCGTTGTCGGCATGTTGGCCGGGATACCCGGCGCCGAATGGCACGTGGCGTCGCCCTCGATCCTGTCCATGGCAGGCTTCTATCTGTGTCTCGTGATGGCGTTGCTCAGCCGGAAAAGGACGTTGCGGATCGTAAGCGCGAGTGTGCTGGTCGTCTGTCTGTTGTGGTGGACGTGGTCGCCGCGATACGTGTTCGAGGATGAAACGTTGCGCGTCACGTTTCTGGACGTGGGGCAAGGCGACGCCACGGTGATCGAACTGCCCGGCGGCGACACGATTCTGGTTGACGGCGGGGTCGCTTATGAACGGTGGGATATCGGCCGAATGGTGGTGGGACCGTATTTGTGGGATCGAGGTATCCGGCGGCTGACTCACGTGGTTGCCACACACCCGCAATTGGATCATGTGGGCGGGCTTGCCTGGATCATCGACAACTTCGAGGTCGAGCATTATTGGAGTAACGGAATTCAACGGACGAACTATTTTTACCGACGACTGCGTGATGCGATTGCAAAACGGGGACTCGTCGAACGTATTGCCATGGAAGGAAAATCATTGGTGCGGGAAGGGCTCTGCCGACTCATATCGCTGAACCCACCGTTGGCGGAAAACGACGCCACGTTGCACGATTTTCAAGGATCGGAATTGAACAACCTGTCCGTGGTGTTGAGTCTGACGTGCGGGAAGCACTCCATTCTGTTGACGGCCGATGCGGAAGTCGAAGCGTTGGCTAGATTGACCGGCCATCCTTTGGTGGAGTCGGCGACCGTGGTCAAAATTCCGCATCATGGAGCCAAGAGTTCGCTGAATCGACAATGGATTCAACGACTCAACGCGAAGACCGCAGTGGTGTCCGCGGGTCAGGGAAATCGTTACGGGCATCCCGCCGAGGACGTGTTGCAGGCGTACGAGCCCATGACCATCTACCGAACGGATGCCCACGGCGCGATCGTGTTGTCCGCGAAGCCGGATTCCGGGGAAATCCAAGTCCGGCGCACGACGGACCGCCGACCCGTTCCTCTGGATTTGAGCAACTATTCGCCGGGACGCGAATGGGAGAATTTGTCCAGGTTTTGGCAAATCTGGGTGAGAAACGTGTAATGAGATCAAATTTTACGACATTTTTGTTGACAACAAAATTGATTAAAATTATAATTTCAACAAAAATGTTGAATTTTAGGAATGAAATTTACTGAATTAAAGGAGAAATCATGAGATCTTCAACCGGACGTTGGGTAAGCGGCGACGATTTTTTCAATCGTGGTCGCGAATTACAGATACTGGAAACACGCGTCCGAGAACATAACCATGTATTGCTCACCGGACAACGGCGCATGGGAAAGACCAGTATCCTCCGGGAACTCGGGCGACGCCTTGAGGCCGAAGGTTGGGTCTTTCTCTTTACCGACGTTGAAGGAGCGACCTGTGCTGAGGATGCGATCGCGGACATCGCACAAGCAGTGCATCCGGTTCGCTCGATCTCTTCACGGTTGGCTGCCGGGATGAAGCGCTGGATCGGCGACAATATCGAGGAACTCAGCGCGAGCGAATTTCGCGTCAAAGTCCGGGCCGGGCTGGATGCCGGAAGTTGGCGGCGTCACGGCGAACAACTGTTTCGCGATTGCGCTGCGCACGACCACCCCGTACTCCTGGTCATCGACGAACTGCCGATCTTCCTCAAGCGAATGCTGCGCGGTAATGACGGTGTGCGACGGGTCGAAGAGTTCCTGAGTTGGCTGCGCGGCATACTTCAGGCGCTTGGAAACAGCTCCCCGGTCCTCATCGTATCCGGCAGCATCGGGCTCGGACCGCTCGTGAAGCGGCTCGGCATACCCGACCGTATCAACCATCTCGATCCTTTTCGCCTCGGACCATGGGACCATGACACCAGCGTTGAGTGCTTCGAGCGTCTTGCCAAGAGTCACGAATTACGAATCGAAGACGGCGTGGCCAAGGCGGTGTACGAAGCACTCGGCGTTGGAGAACGATGCGCCGGGGCGCGTCGCGGACGTGCTGGAAATCCTGGTGCACGACGGGTATCTCGAAGACGGCAATGATGGGTACCGCTTTCCATCACGCCTGCTGAAAGATTGGTGGTCGGCACGCTTCCGTGACCATCATACGCCTCTGGAAAAACGGCCGTTTGCAAGACCGATAGGATTCCAATGAACGAAGTACGAAACCGTTTGATCCGCAAGTTCAACCCGGGGACGCTCCAGTCCGATGGGGAAGTGATTAACCAGTTCGTGGTCAGGCAACACGAACTCGCTATCGTGCTTGACGTCCTCCGTGGGAACGTCGATTCGCCATCTTGCCAGCACGCCTTGGTCGTCGCCCCTCGTGGTCGGGGGAAGACCATGTTGCTGGCCCGCGTCGCTGCGGAGTTGCGTGCCGATGACGAACTCTCTGGACGCCTGTTGCCGGTTCGGTTTATGGAAGAGAGCCAGGAGATTTTCAATCTCGCCGACTTCTGGCTTGAAACCCTGTTTCACCTTGCCAGGGAGAGTGCTGCGCACGATCCCGAGTTCGCGCGCCAACTGCGAGAAACGCACGCGGTCCTGACTGGTCGCTGGCGCGAACAGACACTCGAAGAGCATGCCCGCACCGCCGTGCTGGAAGCGGCGGATCGACTGGGCAAGAAGCTTGTGCTCATGGTTGAGAACCTCCAGGCGCTCTGCGAGACCATGGACGACGATTTTGGCTGGAAGCTGCGCGGTGCGCTTCAGTCAGACCCGCAGATCATGTTGCTCGCCACTGCCACCAGTCGTTTCGACGGACTGGACGACGCAACGCAGCCGTTCTTTGAGTTGTTCCGAATTATCGGGCTGCAACCGTTGACGACCGGCGAGTGCCGCCGTCTCTGGCAAGTCATAAGCGGCGATGCGGTAAGCGAACGCGAGATCAGGCCGCTTGAAATCCTGACTGGCGGGAACCCTCGTCTCCTGGTCATTGTCGCAGGGTTCGCGCAACACCGGTCCCTACGCCGGTTAATGGAAGAACTGGTAAAGCTGATTGATGAGCACACCGAGTATTTCCGCAGCCATCTGGAAGTCCTGGGCAAGACCGAGCGGCGCGTCTATGTCGCGGTGATCGATCTCTGGCAAGCGTCAAACACCGGTGAGATTGCAGCCCGGGCACGTATGGACGTTCGAATTGTATCGACCATGTTGGGCCGGCTGGTCAACAGGGGTGCGGTGATCGTGGAAGGGAGCGGAAAAAAGCGGCGGTACGCTGCTGAACGTCTCTACGGCATCTACTACAAGTTGAGACGCGAACGCGACGAGTCGGCCGTTGTGGAAAATCTGATCCGTTTCATGGTCACGTTCTACAACGAAGGCGAACTGGTTGAGATGTCGGGTATGTGGATGGCCGAGGCGGCGCAATCAAAAGCCATTCACGAGGGAATTGAACGGGTGGTCGCCGAACTGCCACAAGTCAGGGGGTTCTTCTCCGGTATCGTGGAGCCAGCTATTGCGGAGCCGTCCCAACAACGTGTTGCAATCGATAACGGGAAAGACGAACGGCTCTTGCAAGAGATTTACGAGGCGTTCGAAGAGGAGGCATTCGAAAAAGTTATCGAGACCGTGGATCGGGCTTTTGCTTCCGACAGTGTAAATTGGCTTCGAGTGTCAGAGTCGAGGATCGCTTGGGCATCTTTTGCAAAAGCATTTGCACACAAGACCCTAGGCGATTCCGAGGCGGCGATTGTGGCCTATGAGGAGATGGTCGAAAGTTTTGGTGCCAGCGACACGCCAGAGGTCCAAGTTCTGGTCGCTTGGGCGTTGGGCGAAAGAGGAGATATGCAAAGAGAGCTTGGCAAGTTCGAGGCGGCGATTGAGGCCTACGACGAGGTACTTGAGCGTTTTGGCACCAGCGATGTGGGTGAGATCCAAGAGTGGGTCCCGGCGGTGTTGACTCACAGGGGAATTACGCGAGCAATGCAGGACAATATCGACGGGGCGATTGCAGACTTCGACAAGGCAATCCAATGTTTTAACACCAACGACGCGCCGGAGGTCCAGAAGTGGGTCGCGAGAGCATTGGTTTGCAAGGGTATGGCGCGCGCGCAACTCGGCGAAGAGGAAGGTGCGATTGCAATCTACGACGTGTTAATTGAGCGTTTTGGCTCCAGTGATGCGCCAGATTTCGGGAGAGAGGTTGTCCGGGCGTTGGCGTACAAAGGTATGAGCCAAATGACTCTCAGCCTCACTGAAGAAGCTCTGCATACATGCGAAGAACTCGAACGAAGGCTCAATGTCTTGACCGGTGACGAGAAGATCGAGTTCATATGGCGAGCAAGGTGGGTACGAACGAAGGCTCTGGTGGTTCAAGAAAAATATGGGGCCGCCATGGACGATTTCCAATCTATTTATGCGATGTTCGATCCCGGCAAGGAAACGATGATGCGCGACATGCTACGGTTCGTCCCCGACTTGATCGCAGCCGGCGCTCCGGAGCATGAACTTGTCGAAATTCTCTCAAGTGACAAGGCGAAATCCGACGCATTGGCACCCCTCGTTGTTGCCTTGTGTCAACGGATTGGCGAGACGGTTCGTGCGCCGGTGGAAGTGCTTGAGATCGCTACGGATATCCGCGAGCGCATCGATGCAAAAACGGCGAAGGCAACCCGTAGTTCACCTGGATAGACCAAACGTTTTCCTGAGCGACGGACCGGGCCTTCCTGGCGTCTCAGTTCGCTCCCTCTCCCTGTGGGAGAGGGTTGGGGTGAGGGGGAGAACATGGCGTCTTTATAGCCACCTGTGCTTGCCCTGAGTGAGGGATAAGGAGTGGGTAGGGGGAAGAATAGCGGGTTGCCGTCGTCACAGAGCCTGCATGCTCTCGAAGATGGCTTGGGGATTTTGCAGGGGTTCCCATCTGAGGGTCGTCAGAGAATCCTCGACGTAGTCCGTGGTGCGGATGCCGTTCAGGACGCAGGTGACACCGGGGGTGCTGGTCAAACACCACAGCGCCTTTCGTGATAATGGTTCTCCGCGTTTTTCTTCCGGAAGCAATGGGTCGAGCGTTGCGGTGACGGATTGCAGGTGTTGCTCGCTCTTCTTGGCCGCTTCCTGCCGTATGATTTTGAGTAAGAGCAGCAGTTTGGCGACGTACCGGGTTTGCCAATTTTGCCAGTCCGTGGCTTTGTCCTGGTTCATGTGCCTGGTGGTCACCTGAAGGGCCTGATTGACGTGTGGCGCAATCATCTGCGATTCGATCTGATCCCAATGCTCCAGGTTGTGAATTTGGGACCGGAGGCGACCGAGTTCATCAGCCAGGGAAAAGAAGTCTTTGGGTTCCAGTCCTTTCCCCGAATAAGGGATCAGGGGCGCAAAGTCTTTACGAAACGTGTCTTCCAATGTCAGGACGGCCTGATGTTGCGTCTCAAAGGGCGTGTCCACTTGCTCATACCGCGGAGCGGCCAGTCGTATCATGCCCCGCCGGTCGGCGGGTATGGCATTGAGCGGCCTGTTGACCAACACGGCGACGCGGCGTTCCCGGGCGAACTCCAGCACGGTGTGTTCCTGTCCAGTGTTGGGTGTGAGCAAAGCTCCCGACTCGAAGAGGTTCATGGGCAATTGCAGCACTTGGAAACCATGGTGCGACTTGCCGGCCCGTTGAGCCGCCCGCTGGGCGGCTTCGAGCATGCGGGACAGCGAGGTCGTTTCCGGATTATCGGGTTCGGCCGTACTCGTGTTGGAGGAGACGCCGTAGTATTGGATGCGGCCTGAGTCGATCTGTTGCTCGAAATAGATAAACGCCTGCTCGATGCGCCGGTAGAATTCAGTCCGCAGTTCATCCAGGGTAGTCGCGTCGACGGTCAGTTTTCGTTGTTTCGCGTCGGAGAGGAAATATTCCGGGTTGTGTAAAAGGCAGACGTCCAGCGTGGCGAGTCCGAGCCGGTCGAGTGAGTCCGCGAGTTGATCCTCGAGAAACTCGGGGTGGAGACAATGCCAGATATCTTCTCCGTATTTGACCATCTCGGGATAGGCGCGTCCGGCCTGCTCCTTGGATTTGGCGTGTTGCAGATTTTTCCCCTGAACGTAGCCGACTTTTGAAACCACGATCACGTTGTCGCGAGTCAGTTCATTTTGGCCAAGCAACTCCTGAAGCACGCTTCCCACCAAACGTTCACTGTCGCCGTCCGCATAGTTGGTGGAAGTGTCGATGAGGTTGCAGCCTTCCCGAATGGCTTTCATCAGTGCGGCCCGATGGTCTTCGTGATCGATTCCGGTTCTGTAGCCGCCGAACCCGATCCGGGAGTTGGTCAGACCCGTGGTCCCCAGCGTTGTAAAGCCGTGGGCTGTGGGACCTGACGAACGTGCCAGGATCCGTGACACGTAGGCTGCGGTGCCCTGAACGGTGGCTGTCCCCTGTAGGCATTGAGACGCCAGCGTGCGTGACCGCGAATCCTCGCCAGGTGTACCGGTCAAGGCCTGCGCCACGTCATCCGGGTCGGTGAGGGGAGCCTGACAGGCATAGTTGCGACACACGTATAAGGCCGCGTGTCCCCCAACGAGGCCCTTGCCTTTGAGAAGTGGATGCCGGGACTTGGGATCATCGGGGTTGCCGTGAGCGATGATGCGATGGGGAATGAAGTGACGCGCAACGGCGTTGAGCAACCGATCGTGCCCTTCGTCGCTTGGCGACCCGAAGATCGCCAATTCCAGCGGGCCGTTCAACAGGAACTCCGCGGCCATGATTGTCTTGGCGAACCCCCTGGGTATGCGACTGATCTGTTGGCCGTAGGCTCGAACGGCCTGCGTGGCGGCGTCCCGAAAATCTTCACGATCCTCGTGGAACGAGAGGCGGGCCAAAGCCATGGCCGCCACGGCGTTGCCGCTCGGTGTGGCGCCGTCCGGTCCTTCACGTCCTCGCAGGATGAGCACTTCGTGATCGTTGGCCGTGGTAAAAAAGCCACCGTGCTTCTTATCCGGAAAATCGCTCAACAGTCGTTCGCCTAATCGGACGGCCTCCCTGAGGTATCGTTCCTCGCCCCCGGCTTCGTACACGTCGATGAGTGCTTCCGCGAGATAGGCGTAATCCTCCAGATACGCGTTGAGATGGGCCTTGCCTGCCCGATAGGTGCGATACAGGCCTTTGTCGGGACGGGAGAGCGTTTTGAGCAAAAAGTCCGCGGCCCGGCACGCGGCCTCCAGATAGGGGGCGTGTCTCAGGACCCGTGCCGCTTCGGCCATGGCGCTGATCATCATGCCGTTCCAGGCCGTGATGATTTTATCGTCCAACCCGGGGGGCACGCGTTTCAGGCGTGCCTGATACACGAGCGGTTTGATCCGGTCGATTGTCTCTCGAAGTTCTTCCGGGGAACAGGAAAGTTTCTCGGCTGCTTGTTCGAGAGTGTGGGGGGTATTGGGAATACTGCGGTGCTCCCAATTACCGTCAGAGGTAATGTCGTAGTACGCGCAGAAGCGGACCGCATCCTGCTCCGACGGGACGATGTCCCGGATATGTTCGGGGTCCCACACGAAAAATTTCCCTTCGACGCCTTCCGAGTCTGCGTCCGTGGCGGAATAGTACCCACCTTCGGGTGCCGTCATTTCCCGAAGGATGTAATCCAGGATTTCGCAGGTGACGCGCTTGTAATCAGGGTTGCCGGTGACCTGGAACGCTTCGAGATACGTCTTCGCGAGCAAGGCATTGTCGTAGAGCATTTTTTCAAAGTGGGGAACCAGCCATCGTTCGTCCGTCGAATACCGGGCGAACCCGCCGCCGATATGGTCGTACATGCCGCCGCCGGCCATGGCATCCAGGGTTTTACAAACCACGTGAAGGACGTGGTCCGTTCCGGTTCGGCGGTATTGCCGGAGGAGAAACGCCAGGCCGGTGGCCGGTGGAAATTTGGGGGCCTGGCCGAACCCGCCGTAGATCGGGTCGAAGTCCGCTGAGAATTGCTCGACCGCGGAGTCAAGCTCCTGTTGCCCGACGGTGGTGGGAGCCGGAACGCGCATGGCCGTTTGCAGCCGGTCGGTGAAACGAGCGGCGCTGTCGGCAATGGCGGGGCGGTCGCGTTGCCAGCCTTCGGCAATTTTTTTGAGGACCGTGCCGAAGCCGGGTCTGCCCCATTTGTCGGTCGGTGGAAAATACGTACCGGCGAAGATCGGTTGTTGATCCGGCGTCAGGAACACCGTCATGGGCCAACCGCCGTTTCCCTGATTCATGGCGATGGTGGCCTGCATGTAGATCTCGTCCAGATCCGGGCGTTCTTCCCGGTCAACCTTGACGCAGACGTAATAGCGATTCATGAGTGCGGCGATCTCGTCGTTTTCGAACGATTCCCGCTCCATGACGTGGCACCAATGACACGCGGAATACCCGATCGACAGGAGAAGAGGCTTATCCTGTTCCTTGGCAAGGTGGAGCGCTTCCGGGCCCCAGGGATACCAATCCACCGGGTTGTGGGCATGTTGCAGGAGATAAGGGCTGGTTTCGTGAATGAGGCGGTTCGGAGGTCGGGTCGGGTGTGAGTCAGCCATTAAATCGACAGTAGCATCGGGCGAAAAAACGGGTCAACTCGAGTATCTTGATTCTTGTTCTTAAAACCCATGCCTCCGACGTCTGCAAGACGTTGAGAATCCGAATCGGCGAAGTTGAGAAAGAGAATCGATGATAGGTATAGATACCTAGTATTTTCTGTTGACATCTGGAAAGAGAAGAGGTACTTTGAGAGCATGATGATAATCGAAATTCTGAAATACTCATAATCCGGACAGTACCGTAAAACACACAACCAGCACCTAAAAAGGAGACTGCCATGAAAGCCAAACAAGGGGTTGTCGATCTTCTCAACAAGCTGTTGACCGAAGAATTGACGGTCATCAATCAATATTTCCTGCACGCCAAAATGTGCAAGAACTGGGGATATGAGAATTTGCATCATCACGTGTTGGATCGCAGCTACGGAGAAATGAAGGATGCGAAACACGTGATCGATCACATTCTGTTTCTGGAGGGCCTTCCCAACATGCAGCGGCTCGGAACCGTCAAGATCGGAGAAACCGTCCCGGAACAGTTGAAAGCCGACCTGGACAAGGAAAAAGGCGTGGTCAAAATGCTCACCGAAGGCATCCAGCATTGCACGAAGGTCGGTGATTTTGCGACGCGTCACATGCTCGAAGACATGGTCAAGGATGAAGAAGAGCACATCGATTGGATCGAAACGCAAATGGAAAGCATCAAGCAAGTCGGGCTGCAAAATTACCTGAGCGAACAGCTTCACGAAGAAGGCAGTTAAGCGCCCACTCGCTTCGTTCAAGCCTTGAAGGGGAAGAGCCTGATTGGGGCTTTTCCTTTTCAAGGCTTTTTTGTTATGTAATAAGGTGGCAACGATCGTTGTTACCTACTGTAACGGAGCAGGTATATGGCATTGACCCATTCAAGTATGTTGGCCTTGGGAACGACTATTCCCGATTTTGAATTGCCTGATGTCACGTCGGGCGAGATGATCCGTCCCGGCCAATTTGCCGGACAACACGGTTTGCTGGTGATGTTCATTTGCCGGCATTGCCCTTACGTGATTCACGTGCAGCAGGAGTTGCGCCGGTTGGGACGGGATTATGCAGGGAAATCGCTTGGCGTGATTGCGATCGGCAGTAACGACGTGGACAACTATCCGGATGACCATCCGGATCGTTTGCGCGCCATGGCCCGGGAACTCGAATTCACGTTTCCGTACTGTTACGACGAAACCCAGGCCGTGGCCAAAGCCTTCACGGCAGCCTGTACCCCGGATTTCTTTTTATTCGACAAGGCGCAGAAGCTGGCCTACCGGGGGCAGTTGGATGACAGTCGTCCGGGGAACGGCAAGCCGGTGACGGGGAAGGATTTACGAGCGGCGATCGACGCCGTCCTGGCGGATCGACCCGTGACACGGGATCAACGCCCCAGCGCCGGGTGCAACATCAAGTGGAAGCCGTGATGGGATGCATCTCGCAGGGAACAACGATCGTTGTTCCCTGCGTAGGGACAACCCCCCGTGGTTGTCCTCACGCGTTTTCCGAACCGCCCTTACCGCCTCCAGGCAAACAATTTCTCGAGGAATCGTTTCTTGCTTTCGGTGAGTGTCGTTTTTCTCCAGGCATTGGCCACTTTTTTGATGACTTCGGCTTGGGTGGGGTAGGGGTGGATCGTGCCGGTGATCGTACCCAAGCCGAGCCCCCCCTTCATGGCCAACGTGAATTCGCTGATCATATCGCCGGCATGAGCCGCGACGATTGTTGCGCCCACGATGACATCAGTGCCTTTCTTGACGTGCACGCGGGCAAACCCGTGATCCTCTCCATCCAGAACCGCCCGGTCGACTTCATCGAGTTTGAACGTAAACGTATCCACCTCGATACCCTTGTTCTTCGCCTCGGCTTCATACAGCCCGACGTGCGCGATTTCCGGATCCGTATAGGTTGCCCAGGGAATAATGAGTGAATCCGTGTTGGCGTACCCCAATCCAAGGGGATGAGGAAACAAAGCGTTTTGAATGACGATTTGGGCCATGGCGTCCGCAACGTGAGTGAATTTGAACGGAAAACACACGTCCCCGGCCGAATAGACGTTGGGATTGGTCGTTTGTAAGCGGCTGTTCACCTTCACGCCGGTCCGGGTATCATACTCCACTCCGGCCGCTTCGAGCCCGAGCCTCTCCACGTTGGGGGCGCGTCCCACGCCGACGAGTATCTCATCGACCGCGAGTTCATGTGACTCGCCATGGCTGTCGTAATGCAGGACTTTCTCGTGTCCGCGCAATTCGACTGACGTGATCTGCGAATCAAAGAGAAACACGACGCCGTCTTCAGTCATTTGCGTTTGGACGATTTCCGCGGCATCCGCATCCTCGCGGGGAAGAATGTGCCCGGTTTGTTCGAAGAGGGACACGCGGCTGCCGAATCGTGCGAAGCTCTGGGCCATCTCGCAACCGATCGGGCCGGCGCCGATCACGGCCATGCGTGCGGGGAGTCGGGTCAAGGAGAAGACGGTTTCGTTCGTCAGATAGCCTGCTTCTTCCAATCCTTGAATGGGTGGAGCGGCCGCGCGTGCGCCGGTACAGATCGCGGCCTTTGCAAATTCTAGCGTGGCGCCGTCCACGTCGATCGTATGCGTTCCGGTGAACCGGCCTGCTCCCATGAACACGTCAACGCCCAGGCCGGTAAAGCGATGCGCCGAATCCACCCGGCTGATGCGGGCGCGCAGTTTTCGCATTCTCTCCATGGCGGCTCCGAAATCGGTTTTGATTCCGTCCGGCACGGTGACGCCGAATTCTCCGCCCCGTTTTACCGCGGTCCACGCACGGGACGCGCGAATGACGCCTTTTGACGGCACGCATCCGACGTTCAGACAATCCCCGCCCATCAAATGTCGTTCGATCAGGGCTGCTTTGGCGCCAAGCCCGGCGGCCACCACCGCGGTGACCAACCCGGCGGTCCCGGCCCCGATGACGACGATGTTGTATCGACCGCTGGGGGTGGGGTTGGTCCAGGTTGGCGGATGGACGTTGTGAATGAGTTGCTGATTGAACTCGTCCATCGGGGCCATGGTCACGGATTCATCTCGATGATCGTCAGTCGGCATGAGGTTGTCCTTCCTGTATGTATTCAGTAGTTCGTTGACAATTTCTGCCGTTTTCTTCCCCTCCTTTGTAAGGAGGGGCAAGGGGAGGTAGAGGTAGTTGTCCTCGCCCGACGTTAGGGCTCTACCCCACCTGACCTCCCCTTACAAAGGGGAGGAAAAGAGGATGATCCGGTTAGCGTCACGTCACTTTTTTCCTTCCCACGAATTTGCGATGAAGAATGGGAATAAGCGCCAGCAAACCCAGGAACGTAAACGCCAATAATACGGGCAGTGACGCGATTTCTGCCAATGAGTTGATGGATCCGAGTTGTCTTCCCGCAAACGCGTACACAAAACTGCCCGGGATAATGCCGACGGAGGTTCCGATGACGTAGGTGCCGAGCGGGATTCGGGTCAGACCGGACACGAGATTCACGAGAAAAAACGGAAAGGCCGGGATCAGCCGCAGGGTCAACAGGTAGCTGAAGGCGTTTTGAGCGAATCCGGCCTGAATCGGTTCAATGCGCTCACCGAATTTTTGTTCGACCCAATCACGCAAGACGTATCGTGCAGCCAGGAAGGCCAGCGTGGCGCCCGTGGTTGCCCCGATGTTGACGAAGATCGTTCCGAGGATGCTTCCGAACAAAAAGCCGCCGGCTAGGGTCATGATGGCCCCGCCGGGTAGCGAAAACGCGGTTTGGAGGATGTATACGGCCACGTAGAGGACGACCGCGGTGGTAAAGTTGGCGTTGGTGAACTCCAGTAACTGGTCCCGGTTGGCTTTCAGGGCTTCGAGCGAAACGTAGCGGCCCAAGTCGAAATAGAAGAAGGCTCCGATGCCCAGTGCCAAAATTCCGAGAATGACGAACTTCCCGAGCGGTCGTGGTGAGGATGCGGCAGGATCAGTCATTGTAGGCTCCATGGTTACTGTCTGAGTCGTGGTCCCGGTCCATGTCGGTAGAATATGCACTCTCTATAACAGTATACCGCTTGAGGGTCGTATCCCGTTGAGGAGGCATGTCGTTGGCAGAAAGATCTTTCCACATTTCGTGTGTCTCAGGCCGCAGGCCGTGAGTCGATCAAATCGGCCAATTCCTCTGCCGGATACGTGATGATCTCGGCAAGGGTCGGGTGATAGTGGGGCATCCGGGCAAGATCGTGAACCGTGCCCTGATAATACATGACGGCGATGAGTTCATGAATCAGCTCGGCGGCCTCCGGTCCGACAATATGCGCTCCCAAGATTTTGCCGTTCTCCGGCGAAGCCAGCAACTTAACGTGACCGTGGATCTCCCCCAGCGTCATTGATTTCCCATGGTCGGCAAACGGATACGAGGCCGCGCGATAGGGGATTTGCCTGCTTCGGCATTCTCTTTCGCTTAACCCGACACCGGCGATTTGAGGATCGGTAAAGACGACCTGAGTTTTGAGCCGGTCGTCATATCGACGGGGCGATGCCTGGGCATGAACGGCGTTCCATCCGGCTATTTCTCCTTGTTGGATGGCAATATGGACGATTTCGTGGAGTCCGTTCACGTCACCCACGGCGTAGACGTGGGGTTGGCTGGTCCGCATCGTATCGTCCACCACGACTTTGCCTTGACGAATCTCGATGTGTGCAGCCTCCACGTTCAAATTCTCGATGTTAGGCTGCCGTCCCAGGGCCTGGAGGATCACCTCTGCGGTTACGGTTTTCGCTGTTCCTTCATGAGTCAGGTGCGCCACTTTGTGCGTGCCGTCCCGGGTAAATTCATGCAATCGGGTATTGGTCAAGACCGTCATGCCTTCTTCCCGGAACCGGGCTTCCACCGGGCGGGCCAAGTCTTCATCGCCTTGGGACATGACGTGAGCGCTTCGCTGGATCAACGTCACGCGGGTGCCGATACGCTGGAAGAATTGTGCCAGTTCCAGGGCCACGGGCCCGCCGCCCAGGACGATCATGGATCGGGGAACGTCGCGCAGTTCCAGGGCCTCGTCGCTTGTGATATAGCCGACTTCTTCGAGTCCGGCTATCGGGACACGGGAGACCATGGACCCCGTTGAAATAATGAACGCCTTGGCTGATAGTTTGTGGG
The DNA here is from genome assembly GCA_965204965.1 of Nitrospirales bacterium. Lineage (GTDB taxonomy): Bacteria > Nitrospirota > Nitrospiria > Nitrospirales > UBA8639 > Bin75. The sequence goes on from OZ242026.1 coordinate 930,437, forward strand.
AACCGGCATGGACTTCGTGGGGAGAGAGGAACGCGGCGCGTTCCTCGTATAAGGTAAACCGGGCATCTTTGAGAGCATGAATGCGGTCTTCGGCAAACTCTTCGATGAGCCGGGTCTTGCGACCGATGATGGCGGAAAGGTCCGCTGTCGCGGCAACCGGTCCCAACCCGAATTCTTTAGCGCGTTGCATGAGCGACATGACGTCCGAAGAGCGCAGGATCGTTTTGGTCGGCATGCATCCGCGCAAAATGCAGAGCCCCCCCAACGGTCCATGGTCGATAATCCCCACGTCGGCGCCTTCATCACGCGCCGTCCGCGCCGCGGCGTACCCCGCGGACCCTCCTCCGATGATCACGATATCATGTGTCATGGCGTTCTACGTAGAAAACAACGATCCTGTTTTGAGGTTCATGGGGCATGGTAGCGGAAGCGCCTTCCGTGTACAATACCGTCCCCACTCGATTGGTTGATGATCGATGACACCGATTCCCAACGGGCGTACGTGCAGGTACGTGGACGTGGTCGGTCTATGGTGCGCGTTGGGGTACGCCGCCCTCGCCTTTCTGGCGCGACGACCCGGCGAACCTGACCTGCCGGCGTTCTTCCTGCTCGTCGCGTGGACCAGCCTGCCGGTTTTCGGCCTCTACCTGTATTGCCAGGGGCGTGGCGAAGCTGTTCCCTTGGGACGCCTGATCTTCTGGGCGGTGGTTTTTCGGATCTGCGGATTGCTGGGCGGGCCAATTTACGAGGACGACTTCTACCGTTACCTATGGGACGGCTATCGCTTTGCCATGACCGGTACCCCCTACGGCGCCGTCCCTGAAGCATTTTTCAGCGATCCCGGCGTTCCCGCAAGATTTCACGGTATCCTGAACGGCATCAATTATCCCGAATTGCCGACCATCTACGCGCCGGTCACGCAGGTCGTCTTCCTGCTCGCCTACTGGTTGAAACCGGGCAGCGTCGTCGCCTTGCAGGCGGTCCTGATCCTCGTCGATCTTGCGACCATTGCGCTGCTGCTGCGTCTGGCTCCGGCAGGGAACGTCATGCTCTACGCGTGGTGTCCGCTGGTGGTCAAGGAAATTGCCTTTACGGCACACCCTGACGGTATCGGAGTCTGTCTGTTGCTGGCGGCGACCGTGCTGGCCCGAACCCATCGCCGGCGGAGTGCGGCCGTCTGCCTGGGGATGGCCGCGGGGGCCAAGATATTCGCGCTGGTCCTGGTCCCGTTGGTGTTGGTCGGTGCGGGCTTCGGGTCTTGGGTCCTGTTCGTCGTCACACTGGGGACGTTGTATATACCGTTCGCCCTGCAAGGTGGGACGGACATTGAATCGCTGTTGGTCGTTGCGCGGGAGTGGGAGTTCAACTCGGCGGCCTTCGGAGTATTGACCACCGTTCTGCAACCGTTCGGGGCCAAGATAGTTCTGGGCCTGTTGTGCGCCGCGTTCTGGGGACATTACTATTTCCGCTATTCCGGGAGCCATACGCGTGAGGTTCCGCGAGGCGACTGGCTCTATGGCATATTCCTCATGGCCTCGCCGGTCATCAATCCGTGGTACCTGCTCTGGCTGTTGCCGTTTGCCGCGATGACGCCAAGTGTCTCCGCATGGACGGCCTCAGTCGCGGTCTTCCTTGCCTACGTGACAGGGCTCAACCTGATTGACGGCACCCTGCAACCGTACCAGCAGCCGGTATGGGTTCGGCCCCTGGAGTTTGGCTTGATTCTCCTGGCACTCGCCTATGACTGGTTCCGGCAGCGGTTGACCGGTATCGGCCACAGGGTGAATGATTGAGATAGCGACTGGTGCGATGTATAAAGACCTGAGCATCGGAGCGGTGATCCCGGCGTGCAATGAAGAAGACAATATTGGCCTGGTGGTCACGGCGTTGCTGGATCTCCGAACGGATGCCGGACCCGGCGTCATCGACGACATCGTGGTGTGCGATAATGGTTCGACGGATGCCACGGCTCAGCGTGCGCAAACGGCGGGCGCCCGCGTGGTCGTCGAGGGGACGCCCGGCTATGGCAGAGCGTGTTTGACGGCCATCGCCGCTCTTCACCCGGTGGACGTCGTCCTGTTTGTGGACGGCGACCAGTCGTTCGAGGTTTCGCAGTCACTCGACTTGCTGGCGGCCATCGCGGACGGCGCCGATTTGGCCATCGGGTCCCGCGCGCTGGGACGGAGGGAACGGGGCGCCCTGTCCATGCCGCAAATCGTCGGCAACCGCGTGGCAGGCCTGTTGATCCGGCTGCTGTGGGGGAAGGTGGTCACCGACCTGGGTCCCTTTCGGGCCATTCGCGCGAACGCCCTGCGACGGCTCGACATGCGTGATACCGCCTACGGCTGGACGGTGGAGATGCAGGTCAAGGTCATCCAATTGAATTTGCGACTCGTCGAGAAGCCGGTGAATACCCTGCGTCGGCGTTTCGGGATCTCGAAGATTGGAGGAACCCTGAAGGGCGTGATCGGCGCCAGCATCGGCATTCTCGGCACGATCGCCAAGTTGCGATGCAGGCGCATCGTGTCCGGCACGACAGACTTGAACAAGGAGGAAGAACGACCATGAAGCCAGTCCCGATTACAGGGCGAACACCGCCCCCTACACGCGGAAGACGTTGTTTGCGAATTGCCGTTATCGTGCTTGTCGCGATGCTGCTCGCCGTTGCCGTACATGCCCAGACCGCCAAACTGATTCCGGCATGGGACGCGAGTAACGAAAACAGCGATGCGCGTATTGATCACACCGCTTGGCAGGAGATCCTGAACGGTTACCTGCGTGAGCACGGTTCAGGCGTGAATCGCTTCGATTACGGGGCGCTCAAGGCCAATGCAGGAGATTTCGCCAAGCTGGCCTCGTACCTGGCGTCTTTGCAGTCGGTCGATCCGAGAGACTATTCGCGCGCAGAACAGAAGGCGTACTGGATCAATTTCTACAACGCCCTGACCGTAAAGGTCGTGACGGACGCCTATCCCGTGGATTCCATCAAGGACATCAGCGAGAGCCTGTTGGGCAGCCTGGGGCGTATCTTCGGTGGTCCCTGGGACGACGTACACGCCAAGGTCGCCGGCCTGGACCTGACGCTGAACAACATCGAACACGGCATCCTGCGACCTATCTGGCGGGACAACCGGATCCACTACGCGGTCAACTGCGCCAGCTACGGCTGCCCGAACCTGAGTCCCACGGCCTTCACCGCAAACAATACCGAGGAACTGTTGGATGCCGGCGCGCGCGCCTACGTGAATCATCCGCGGGGCGTGGAGTTCATGGACGACGACTTCATGATTATTTCAAGCATCTATAAATGGTACGCGGCGGACTTCGGGGGCGACGAGAAGTCGGTGATCGAACACCTCGTCACGTACGCGGACGAGGCGCTGGCGACGCGCCTGAGGAAGTTTGCCGGGTCAGTGGACTACGAGTATGACTGGAGCCTGAACCGGCCCTGAGGCGGTCAGGCTCCAGAATATTAGTAGGTGTCGAACTGGTAGCCCATCGTCACGCTGAATACTTTGGACTTGGCCGTATTGCGACCGTCAAGGACCTCTCCGTAAGACACGGCAATGTTCGATTGGTCCGACACGTTGAGGCTTACCGTCCCGCTCAGGAATTGGATGTCTTCCTCCACCTCGGGGAAACGGGGTGGCGAAAATCCCGGACCGCCGATTTGGAGGCCGGATTGAGCGTCAACGAGTTTGTAGTTGACACTCAGGCCGATGTTCTCGAACAGCAAACCGCCCGACACGTTAAAGAAGATATCTGAAGGAACGTCTTTGTCGCGGACGCGATAACCGAGCTCGCCGGATACGGCGAACATGTCCGCGAAATATTTGCCGGCCAATGCCGACACTTCCAGGCCGCTCGCCCCGTCGCCGATGGCATTAATGGCGCCGGTATCGTAGGATCCGGCGATGATGGCTCCGCCGCGCAGTGCCACGCTCGGCATTGATGGATTCACCAGTTCGTCGGCGATGCGCCAGGTGACGCCGATATTGCTGTCCGTCACGCCCGAGTATTTATCCCTGCCCCCCGTTATTGCCGTCCCGGGGCCTGCCGAGGCGTAGCTTCTGGCAGCGCCCACGCGGACGTCTATTGCAACTGCATCCGACCAGCCGTACGTGCCGGTCAGCCAAACGGTGTGCTGACCGAGATTCGCACCTCCGCCCGGAGTCGGTCTTTTTGTGGCCCTGAAGTACTCGGTGGCGTTCTGGGAGACATAGGAAAAGTTGACGAATCCGGCGCCCGGCGCGGGGAGCCAGGGCGATACCCCGTCGGCGAATGCGGATGATCCCATGGCCGTGATGACTAGAACCATGAAGGCAATCAATCTTGCTCTGTACATGGTGAGGTTCCTCCGTTTGTTCAGATCCATGATGGAATTACATTTTGAAACGGCGTTTCAGGTAATAGTGGACGAGTTCCTGTTCGTCCGGCTTCCCGTCGCAACCGCTGGCACGGCTCCCCGGACAAAGTACGGCGACGTGCTCGTCGTCCGGGGTGCCCGGCTTGTTCGCCGCGTCACGGGCTTCGAGGCTGTTTTTCAGGCTCATGGCGCGCTCCTTGGTCAAATCAGCCGCCTTGAGGGGACAGGATGGGCACACGAGCTTCTGGAACGTGAGAGCCTTGCCCATGGCGTAGGCGCTTCTGGCACTGATGCCTTGACCGGTCGAAAGGGAACCTGATGCGTATGCCGATGCCTGCAAGAGGCCGCCGGCGACGATCAGTAGCGTGAGAAATCCAAGCGTTCGTTTCATCTGGTGACTCCTCCTATGAGGGTAAAAGATCGTCTTGTGATAACGGAATGAACATTCCACTATAGAAATAGTGGATGTATTATAATCTTTTGGAACCAATAGTTCCAGATTTTAGTTGAACTTTTCATAGGCGCATTCCGCCCGTCTTCGCGTTGCTATCCATGTATGCCTGGTGACACAATTCAGGGACAAAGGGCGAGTTGAACAAGGAACAATGGAGGGAAGCGTATGCACCGTGGAATAAGTACGGTCGTTCTGGGTTTTCTGGTGATGGCGGGGTGTGCCACGCCGTCCGGCCCTCTTGCCGTCCTGCCCATGACGAGTCCGGTAGCGGCTCAGCAGAATCTCGAAGGGATTCAGCAGTACAATTCAGGCAATTGGCAGGAGGCGAAAAGCTTTTTTGAATCGGCGATTCAGGCCGACTCCGAATTGCCGGAAGTCCATTTCAACTTGGCTCTGACCCTTCACAAACTGGGAGATCACCGGGAAGCCACGGTTCATTTCAAACGAGCCAGTGAACTGGCTCCGGCGAATAAGGAAATCGTGGAGTCCTCAGCCTATCGCAATCACCTGGGCCTGTCCTCGACTCTGGAGAAGCACCTGGGCGGAGGGTACCGGTATTGAGCGATATTCCGTCCCGGTGTTTTTCGCCGAGACTCGAACATGAAACGCCAATCCGTCAGATCCTATGTTCTCGTGGGTGTTCAATTTGCCTGCATTATGGTGTTTCTGATCTCCGGCCCATGGATCGCCCGGCAAGCATGGTTCTTGACGTTGGAGCTGCTGGGAATTCTGTTGGTGGTGTGGGCGGTCCTCACCATGAGGGTCACGAAGGTCAACGTGTTCCCCGAGGTCAGGACCGGGAGCAGGCTGGTCACCAATGGTCCGTATCGATGGATCCGGCACCCTATGTACACGGCGTTGCTGCTGATCACACTGGCGCTGCTGTGCGAGTCGTTTTCATACTGGCGAGGGTTTTGGTGGATACTCTTGAGCGCGGACCTGGTGGCAAAACTTTCCTATGAAGAGAGGTTTTTAGGGGAAGTCTTTGACGACTATGAAGCCTACCGGTCGCGGACGTGGCGGCTCGTTCCCTGGATTTTCTAAGCACCGCATGACTCCCCCCTCGAGGGGGAGTCGGGGAGCCAAGGGCGCAGCCCGCCGGCGAACCGGTGGGGGGAAGCCTCAATGCCTCTTTCCGAGTTCCATGGGCGGACGCTTCCTTGTTGCCGCATGCGACCGTCAAGATCGTTGCGATGATTTATTTTCAGACCAAGCCAGATGCCGTCTTTGAGGCTATTCTGAAAGAAGCCTTCGCCAGTGAGGCCTCCGAAATCCAATTGTTGTCGGACGATGGGGCCATCGATTCCTGGGAAGGGCTCTATCCCGAAACATCACAACGGCTTTGTCCGTATGAGGCCGTGCGGGTGCTGGTCCAACTCTCGGCTGCGGTCAATGATTCGCAGGTCTATCGTTTAACCGATCTGCATTGGCTCGTGTTATACGAAACGTTAAAGAACTTTTCTGCGACTCATAATGACCTGCTCGATGATTTTGATCAGCACACCAGACCCGTTGGAGACTACCAAATCGGGGAGGTGGACGGTGAAGCGCTGGTGACGATCTATTTCTGGGATACGGATTTTCTCTTTTGCAATAGGCAAGAGACGTGGGCCGGGCAAACAAGCAACCCTCGTCAATGCGCTGATAGAGAAGAGGGTTCGTCGGAGCAGGATGTCGTCATTCCCGCCCTGGAGCCCGTCGCTGAGCTCGGATGGATCGTGAGGGAACCCTTGTTTCGGGCAGGTTCCACTCGGTATCCGGATTATGGCGATGGGTAGGCCGGTAACAATTTACTTATCCCGGAGCATATGCACGAATAACCCGTCACGCAGCTTGGGCTCAAACCACGTGCTCTTGGGGGGCATGATGTCTTGGGCATCGGCAACGGCCATGAGTTCGTCGACGGTCGTGGGGGACAACCAGAACGCAACGGCCCATTCTCCGGCATCCACTTTTGCGGCTAACACGTTCGGTGGGTGGATTCCGCCGACGAAATCGATCCTCGGATCGGAACGCTGATCCGTAATGCCCAGTAATGGAGTCAGCACGCGATCGGTCAAGACCGACACGGCCAAGGCGTTCACCGGATTCTGCTCCATCCCTGCCCGTTGTTCCGTCGTCAACTTGGGACGCGCACGATGCCATCGGCCTTCCAGATACATGTCAACCCCGGCATTCGGCGCCTGCCCCGGTTCTGTCGTGGGATGCAATTCATAGCCCATGGATACGGACTCAATAAATTGTTGTGGGGTATGCCCGTTCAGATCGCGCACAACGCGGTTATAGGGCAGAATCTGCAATTCGTCGTGAGGAAAAATGACGCTCAAGAATCCTTCTTCGTGAGGCTGCGAGGATTGGGCATTGTCGGCCCGGGCCGCTCGCACCCGGCTGGCTGCGGCCGAGCGATGGTGGCCGTCGGCAATATACAGGGCGTCAACGTTCTTGAAATGTTCGATCATCGTTTCGAGGGCCGTGTCATCGCGCAAGCTCCAGATTGTATGCTCCACGCCATCGTCCGCGGTGAATTGAGCGTCCGGCTCCGTGGCCGTGACGTCCGCAAGCCAACCGTCGAATCGAGTCGAACGGCGGAAAAACAGGAGGACGGGCCCGGATTGCGAGTCGTGCGTTTCGATCACCCGCACGCGGTCGTTTTCCTTGACCGGCTTGGTGAGTTCATGTTTCTTGATGAGTCCACGGTCATATTCGTCGATCGAGGCGAGCGCCACGAGGCCGGTCTGTTCGTGGGTCCCCCAGCGCTGGCGATAGACTCCGAACATGGGGTGGGGTTCCCGCACCAGAATGCCGTCTTCGAGAAATTTCCGGAGATTGGCGGCTCCTTTTTCGTAGACTTCCGTTGAATAAGGATCAACGCCATCAGCCAGTTCCATCTCGGCTCGTCCGACCCGGAGAAAACAGTAAGGATTGCCGGCGGCGACATCACGTGCCTTGTCCAAGGAGACGACGTCATAGGGAGGCGCAGCCACTTGGGCGGCGTGTTCCGGTTTGGGCCTGACGGCCCGAAAAGGCATGATGGTTGCCACGGGTTCTCCTTTCTGTGATTTCTTCTGTCATCCTCGACATTGTCAATCGAGGATCCAGTGTCGTTCTCTTTTGTCCATCCATTTGGGCGGACACGCAGGTCTGCCCCTACATCGACACCAATAACGTAGGGGCGGGCCTGTGTGCCCGCCCTGCTGAATTCCCGCTAAAAGCTTGCGGGAATGACAGTCTGGCAGGTCGGCTTAACGTAGCAAGACATAGCAGGGCATAGCATTAAGTAGCATTACATAGCAAGCAATAGCAGAGTATAGCAGTTTCATAGCAGAATATAGCAACGCATAGCATGAGCATAGCAATTCATAGCAATTTCATAGCAAGGCATAGCAAAAACATAGCAGGGCATAGCAAACATAGCAGGCCCCGGCAGTTCCGATCTCGACGTTATTTCACGAAATCAAAATCAACCGAGAGCGTTCCATCCGGAGTTACCGTTACGCGTTGTTTTTGCATGCCAAGAACGGGATGCCATGCCACCATGTCGTAGTCGCCCGGCGGGATATGGCCGATCTCGAAACTCCCTGATTCATCCGAAATGGCGTAGTAGGGATTCTTGACCATGTACAGCCAATTTTCCATAAAGTCGTGACGATCACAGGTCAACACCACGGCAACGGCGCGACGCATCTTTTGGGCGGAAAAGATTTTTGCCGTCTGTCCCTGAGCTCGAAGGCTTTGGGTATGCATGGTTCGCAAGATTTTGGCCTTGCGGCCCTTTAACGAATACGTATGAAGCGTGTGTTTGATGGGATCATGATTGACGAATTGGACGGATTCGTCCGCTCTCATCACGCCGGTGAAGGGGCCGAAGCTGCATTTTTCGAGTTGAACGCCCAGGTTTAAACTCTTTCCTCCGGCATAGTGAAATTCCCCGCGGCCCAGTCCGGTGGCCGTGTCGTGACGCAAAGAGAAAGGCTTGCCTTTGTCCACGCCCTCCAGCGCGATGACGACGCCTTGAACTCTGCCGTCACGCACGTCCAGTTTGTTCAGCACGCGCTCTGATCCGCAGACATCGGGTCCGTTCCGGACTTCAAACCGTCTGGGGGCATGAGGGAGGGGGCCCGTGAAGGCGACCTTCCCCGTGATGGTTGCCCCGTTCTCGACGTCAATCACGTCATAGGCGGACCCCGCGCCTGCGAATCCCAAAAACACAAAAACCCAAATCATGGTACAGATGCGTCGCCACATGTGCCGTCTCCTTTTCAAGAACACGTTGTCACGCTTTTCTCCAAAGCAGGTCACTCCTGTATGTGTTCACGAATTCCCTTCGACTGCGCTCAGGACAGGCGCTGACAATTTCTGACACTTCATTCCCCTCCTTTGTAAGGAGGGGCGAGGGGAGGTAGAGCTTGCGGCTGTGACGAGGAACCCTGCTCCGGGCACGCTTGACTCTACCCCTCCTATCCTCCCCTTACAAAGGGGAGGAACAGGACACTCCTGCTTCACTGTGCGTAGCATTCTGTCAACGAATGACTGAACATTGACAATTCCAATCAATAGACCGCCTGCCAACCGAACGTGACGGTCGAATCCGTTTCAAGTTGCCCGTCCAGGTACTGGTAAATCGGGAACCCGCCTTCCACGGCCAGCCGGTTTTCCAGATCCATGAAATCCGGGAACAGGACGTTGATTCCAAACAGGAGATCCAGGCGTTGGCCGCCAAGCAGGTTAGGAAAGGCGGTTTGAACAGTAGGGTGAGCAAGGTCCGCCTCTCCATGGTGTAGGCAGGCATGCACGGGCTGATTCATCATGTTGCCGCCGTGCTCCATCATGTGCCCACCATGCTCCATCATGTCTCCGCCATGTTCCATATGGCCGGCTGCCGGGCGGTGGCAAATGTGTTGCCTGTTGATTTGGGAATCGATGCCATCATAGGCGTCCCAGTGATTCCAACTCAGGCGGATCGAACTGCTCAGCGTATTGGGAATGACTTCATAGGCGCCATGGACGTTGATGGTATAGGCGTCACCTTTGGAAAAATTATTGGAATTTCTGCCTAACCGCAGGGTGCCGAGAGCCTGAACACCCCAGGAAGTTCGACCCATCTCCCCCCCGTACGTGATCCCCGGGTAAAAATCGACAGTTCCTGAACCGAGATGCATGGGATAGGGTAATCGTATTTCCCGGGGTCCCCCATCGTGGGCTACCGGGGCTACATCAGTCGGTTCGATGCTTCCCGTGGGCACACTCATCGACAGGTTCATATGAAACCGGTGGGATCCGATACTTGGGGCTTCGACGGCCCATAGCCGCCAAAGCGAACCGAACCTGAGGTCTCCGAACCCTTCGGAACGGGTGGTAAATTTGACGCCGCTATCCACCTCATGATCCATGCTGTTGCTCAGGTATGGCACCATGAGCGTCAGGGTGACGGTATCGTTCCACCCATACATGAACCCAAACATGTGCATGGTCATGCGCATCGATTCCGGAAGGACCCTGTAACCTCCTACGCGGCAATCATGTCCCGTGACGCATTCGTGATTGGGGAACGCGTCAGGGAACACTGCTTTGCCGTAGTCCCGTGCCATCTCATTGCTCACACTATCGGTTCCGATCCGTGTCCCTTCCATGAACATTTGCATGAAGCGATAAGAGAACATCACTTCCCCTGCTTCATGCGTGTGATCGCCCATCATGCCGATTGCAGCATGACTGTTCGGTTTGTCATCGGTGTAAAAATTTCCCGTGGTCAGGTTTTCTCCTTTTTTCGCCAATCCTTCGGCCAGGGATTCCTCGACCCCATCAAGCAAACCGTCCAATATTGCCGCGCGAACCCCCTGAGAACCGGTCCACGCCATGCTGAACAAAAAAAACACAAATATCATTCCCGGTTGCACCGGGATCCGTACTCCGTTCATTCGTAAACCTCTTCTCGCAAAAATTAATGACTATGATTTTCATAATCTTAAAAAACACGTCAAAAGCCCTCCGTTTGTACTATCAAAAACGCCATTCTCGTGAGGGGTTTATTCCTCGATGGAAAAACGTTCTGATGGCGACGGGAAAGACTTAGAAACGGGGAGGACCGCGAGAAAAGCGAAGCGCTGGAGCGGTAATCGTGACAGGATTAACAATGGAGACTTCTAGGGCGTGGAGAATGGTGAGCGGGGCATCAAAAACAGGCTCAGCCACGCTGACCACCTGGCCGGCCGAACACATAAGTGAGCAGAGAATAGTCGAATGGGTGGCGGCATTATGGTGAGTGTGGTGAAGGGAATGGGCGGCGGCCTGACTGGAGACTACTCCACTCATGACGAGAAAGCAGGCCAGGACCCCGAGAATGAGTGTTGTGCGGGATAAACGCATCATGACAGGAGTCACCTTGCTTCCAGCATAGGGCAAGATCCTGCGGTTGTCAAGGCAGTAGGGGACGACCCGCCAGTCGTCCGGAATTCCTGATGACGTTCGTACGCGCCGACGACGTTCGAGAGGCGCGAAACATTTGGGGAGTTGTATCGCGAGTACAGGAAGCGGCCTTGCCGGCCTACTGGGAAGAAAGGTGAAAGGGGAGAAGGCTCAGGCCCTCTCCCCTTTTCTCACTCACGGCGCGCTTAGCGATCGTGTCGTCCGCCTCGGCCCCCGCCAAAACCGCCGCCGCCACCGCGTCCTCCCGGCCTTGATTCTTGAGGCCGGGCTTGATTCACGGTTAACGTACGGCCATCCAATTGGGTGCCGTTCAACGCTGTAATGGCGGCCTTGCCTTCTTCTTCCGAGGGCATTTCAACAAAACCGAAACCCCGCGACCGGCCGGTGTATTTATCGGTAATGATTTTCGCCGAATCCACGTTGCCATGTTGGACAAACAGATCGGTCAACTCCGTTTCGGTTGTCGGATATGGCAATCCGCCGACGTAAATTTTAAACGGCATAGAACAACTCCTTTGAAAGTATTGGGGATTTACACTCGAAAAACGGGAAAGGAGGGCCGAAGCACGACTGGAGAAATGCGGCTTAGGTCAGCTTTCGATCAGATTTCCGATTGCAACCTCGATTAATAAATGACCTTGTGGTTGAACTGAACGTCAACGCAGGCCACTATCTACAAGATGGACAGTAGCACACTTTTTACAGGAAGACAACCGTGCCACGGAAGACGCTTCGGACCGGCAGGATCGATTCCGTGGGACGTACGTCGTTAGGATTTAGCCTGTTTGCCGGGTTGAATCAACGGGCGTCGGGCGTCGAGATCGGCATAAAAGTCATGGCCTTCATGATTGATGACGATAAAGGCCGGGAAGTCTTCGACTTCGATTTTCCACACCGCTTCCATCCCAAGCTCTTCGAATTCGAGGACTTCCACTTTCTTGATGCTGTGTTCGGCCAGTCGTGCAGCGGGGCCGCCGATAGACCCCAGGTAGAAACCGCCATGCTTCCGGCAGGCTTCGCGCACTTGTTGGGATCGGTTACCCTTGGCCAGCATGACCATGCTGCCCCCGACGTCCTGAAATTGATCCACGTAGGAATCCATGCGTCCGGCGGTCGTGGGGCCAAAGGAACCCGAAGCATAGCCTTCGGGTTTTTTGGCGGGACCGGCGTAATAGACGACGTGGTTCTTGATATAGTCGGGGAGGCCGTTGCCGGTATCCAGTTGTTCTTTCAGCTTGGCGTGAGCGATGTCCCGCGCGACGACAATGGGTCCGGTCAGCGACAACCGGGTCGCCACCGGATGTCGGCGCAACTCCGAGAGGATTGCCGGCATCGGTTGCTTCAGGTCGACTTTGACGACTTGCTCGTCCAGGTCGGTTTCACGGACGTCGGGAAGATATTGCGCGGGATTTGTCTCGAGCTGTTCGAGGAAGATCCCGTCCCTGGTGATTTTGCCCAGGATTTGCCGGTCGGCCGAACAGGAGACGCCCAGACCCACGGGGCAGGACGCGCCATGCCGGGGGAGGCGGATGACCCGCACGTCGTGGGCGAAATATTTGCCGCCGAACTGGGCGCCGATGCCGGTTTCGGCGCAGAGTTTCAATATCTCCCGTTCGAAGTCGAGGTCCCGAAACGCCCGCCCCAAATCGTTTCCGGACGTCGGGAGATCATCGAGATAGTGGCAGCTTGCGAGTTTGACGGTTTTCAAGGTGAATTCCGCGGACAGCCCACCGATGACGAGGGCCAGGTGATAAGGCGGGCAGGCGGAGGTGCCGAGCGTGCGGATTTTCTCCGCGACAAAAGCACGCAAGGATTTCGGATTCAGCAGGGCTTTGGTTTCCTGGTACAAAAAGGTTTTGTTCGCCGACCCTCCGCCTTTGGCGACAAAGAGGAAACGGTACTCGGCGCCCGGTTCGGCATAGAGTTCAATCTGCGCGGGCAGATTCGTGCCGGTATTTTTTTCGGTGTACATGTCGAGGGGCGCCATCTGCGAGTAGCGGAGGTGCCGCTGCGCGTAGGCCTCATAAATGCCGCGTGAAAGCGCTTCGGCATCATGGCCCGTAGTGAACACCTGCTGGCCCTTGTATCCGACGGCGATTGCCGTGCCGGTATCCTGACAACCCGGCAGTACCCGGCCCGCGGCAATGTTGGCATTCTTGAGCAATTCCAACGCCACGAAGCGATCGTTCTCCGAGGCTTCCGGGTCGTCAAGAATACGGCTCAATTGCTTGAGATGGCTCGCTCGCAAGAGATGCGCCACGTCGTCCATGGCCTCACGCGCCAAGAGCGTGAGGGCTTCGGGCTGAACGCTGAGGATTTCCTGCCCTTCAAAAACGGTGGTGGCGACGTGGTCCGACGTCAACTTGCGATACGTCGTCGTATCCGGTCCGTGCTCGAAGAGTTCCTGATAGTGAAAGTCCGCCAAGCGTCGCTCCTCCAAGGATTTCATCTTGCCACACTTGACCGGATGAATGCACCTCGGCAGGCCGGCAACGCGTCTTCACGAACGCCGACAAAACCAACGACACCGGACCGTAGGGGCCGGCCGGGCCATCAACGCCATCACTCCCCCTTTGAGGGGGAGTCGGCAAGCCAAGGGCGCCAGCCCGCCGGCGAGCCGGTGGGGGGAGAGGAGTGAGGCGGCATCGTTGGTCCCTACACGGAACCGGGCGATAGCCCCCTCATCTCAGCCCTCTCCCACCAGGGGAGAGGGGGAAAGGCGAAGGGGAGAGGGAATCAAGAAGACAGCAAGTGTAAGGCTTTACCCGACGGGCGGGGCCCAGTCCTCGTCACGGCGTTCCTTTTGCGCTTCATGGTAGGCTTTCTCGTCTTCATCCAATTTATTAGCCGCTTGAACGTCCAGGATCTCTTGCGGCGACAGGTATTTGAGCGCCATCCCGGTCAGGATTTTTTGCCGGATCGTGCCCTTGATCTGGATGTCGATCACGGCGTGGGCGCCGATCTGTTGGGCCCGTTCCAGCAATTCGGCATGCAGCACGTCCCAGTTCACCGACGAGGTGCCGGGTGCCTGCTCCACTTCCAATTCCCCCAATTCCTTGTAGGGAATAATGGGTAACTCATCGAGCACTTCGATTTTTTGATTGGACGGTCCGCGCTCGCCGGTTTCCGTGATGATTGCCGGTTCGATTTCAGCATCTTTCGATTGAGGCGCGCGTGCGGCATCGACGTCAAAGGCGTTGAGTCGCGCCGCGGCCACGGCCGCTTCGTTGGGGTTGCTGCTCGCCGCCATGCGTTTGAGCTTTTCAGCTCGTTCGAGCGCTTCCTTGAGGCTCATTTTCGCCCCAGGTTTTCGTAGCTCATTGATTGGCATGGGCGGAATTCCGTAAAAAACGCTTTCTTCAGCAAAGCTGAATTTCTACCTACCGGTAAAACCCATTGTCAACCGGGACGCGCCATGCGAGAGGTTAAGCCTGATCCATACTGAGCGCGAGGGCATAGACTCCGAACTGGGCGACCCAATGGCCGTATTGTTTGTAATCGTCTCGCCAATATTCCGGACGGTTCACGTGCGTAACAAAGTGCCGAACGAATTGGTCGCGATACACGGGATTTTTCGTGTATTGAAACAGCGCCCACAACCCCCAGCACCGGCTGAAATTGAGTCCGGCCGAATGCGGAAAAGCCGGGTGCCGGACGGGTTCCAACTGCAAGTCTTCTTCAAGGTACGCGCTTAACCAGGCGTTGGTTTCGTTGTCAGGCAGGATGGTGAGAATCGCACGAGTGCGTTGCAAGGCAGCCGGGAAGAATGCATCCGTCAGGTGGTCGCAGGAAGGGGGAAGAGCCTGATCGAGGGGCAGCAAGTGCTCGCGCGTAAACGCGGTTAGAGCGTCAAGCAACTCCGGCTCCCGGTTCAATCGGGCCCACTCCCAGAGATTCAACGTGGCCCAGGAGACGTTGCCATAGGCGCGGTTTCGGGCATGCGTCACGACGTCGTCATAGGACAGGGAGAAGATCCATTGTGCGAGCCGTTGCGCCAGTTCCCCGGCGATCGGGTGCAAGTCGTCTTTTTGAAAAAAACGTCGGCGGTCTTGCGCGAGTTTCAGGAACCACGCGTACCCATAGGGAAGTTCTTCGTTCAATTCACCGTTCCGGATACGGACCAATTCCTGCTCCAGTTTTTCAGGGATGAGCAAGGATTCCGCCAGGTCGCTCCACCGGGACTCTCCGGTCAACCGGGCTATGGTGAATAAGGCATAGTGTCCATGGACACAGGAATGCCAGTCGATACAACCGCAAAATGCGGGATGGGGCGTATCCCGGCGCGTGACGCCCTCGGCAATCGGCACGGCCAGGGCGGACAGGTAGTCGAGTCGTGATGCACGGAACGATTCCCAGGAGGCGGGTGCGGGGTCTGCGCGGCCGGACGTCATCTTATGTGGGCGTGGGAGGCAGCAGCGGCCCGGCCCAAAGCCCTTTCACGCGTTGAACGTCCACCAGGTTATTCGGAGGACCCAAATCGGCCATGAGTTTGGTGTCGATACGGCCATGATCCACAAGGAGGAGTTGAGGTTCGGCAACGCCTTGCGGTTTGAACCAATACCATCCAGGACAGTCCGGAATCCTGTCGCTCCAGTTGGGTATCATATGACGGAGTTCTTTCTCCAGCTTAGTCCGGACCTGGTCGGGATCATGGCTGCCCAATACGGCTTTCAGCGAATCGTACAGGGCTTCGGCGTGGATACGTATGGACATAGGCCGGCCTCCAAGGTTCCTTTATGCCATTCCCGTCATGATGAGTAAAGCGTAAAAGGCCACGGGGAACAATTTGAGGTATACTGAAAGATAATGGAAAGAGGATTGTCGGGTTACGCCTGCGGCTAACCCGCCCTACAAAAGCTGACGACCTGAACCCCCCTGCCCCCCTTGTCAGGGGGGAAAGAAGTGCGGCCGTCCCCCTGGCTCAGGGAGGAGAGAGGATTCTGTCTTGTCTCCTTGACTCAGGGATGAGCAAGGATTCTGTCTTGTCCCCCTGATAAGGGGGAATGAGGGGGTTGTCTGACAAAGGCGGGGAAGGAAAAGCCGAAATTGTCAACGCCTGTCCTGAGCGCAGTCGAAGGGAATGAGTGAATACACACAGGAATAACAGCCGCGAGGAGTCAATCACGATGAAGAACACGCTTTGTTGGAAAACCATCGCGCTCATCATCGGGTGGGCGCTGGCCAGTACCTGTCCGGCCTGGGCGGATTTCGGTCTGGGTGAAAACGCCTACCTCGAACAGGATTACGAAACCGCGATGCGGGAATGGGCTCCGCTGGCTTCCCGGGGAAATGCCGAGGCCCAAAACATGGTGGGGTACATGTATCGATGGGGACAGGGCGTTGCGCAGGATTTCGAGAAGGCTCGATACTGGTATCGGCTGGCGGCTGACCAAGGTCATGAGAGCGCACAAAACAACCTGGGGTTGCTCTACCGTTATGGCTTGGGTGTTCCGAAAGATTACGCCAAGGCCTTTCGGTGGTTTCTACGGGCGGCGGAGCAGGGGAACGCGGCGGGGCAGAATCACGTCGGCCTGATGTTCTATAAAGGTGAAGGCGTCGAGCAGGATTACGTCCGGGCGTACCAATGGGCCTTCCTTGCCGCGGAACAGGGTATGGACCCGGCGATCCAGGCCGTCGCCATGCTGGAAGAAGAAATGACGCCCGCGCAAATTGAAAAAGCCCAAGCCTTGGCCAGAAAATGGAGACCGAAGGGGCCGGAGACGGTCCTCTAGCAGGGAGCAAGCTACCCGATCAAGCAGGCCGTCCTCTGACGCATCTCTTAGGGAACCTCTGATTTCTTGTGATAGCGGGATGCAGGGCAAGGCGTCCCGGAGCGAAACCCGAGGCTTATCAGAGAGATAGGTGAGGGTTGAGCGAGGACACAACGCAGCCATGCGCCCGATAGTGCACTAAATCAGAGGTTCCTCAGTACCCTTCACGGTGGAGACAGGAGTTGGAGAGTTCGATCCGTTCTCTATAACAGGATTGTGCGAGCAGACGATGATGCGAAGCCGAATCCGTTACGGCCGTACCCTGAAGTTGGCGACACAGTTGAATCGTATAGGCCAATGCCGCGCTCGTTTTGACTAATGCCCAGCCATACTCGAATCCCGGGTTGTGGTGGCGAGGACGAGACCGGCGACTCAGGGCTTTGACCGACTCAACCGAAAAAGGCGTCGTTTGCCAGTCGGGGGTCCTGAACCCGGATAACGAGGGAACTTCTACGGAGTCGCCATTTCCTCGTTTTCGAATGTCCGACTCATCAAACAAGGTACGCTGAAACTGATAATCATCCGACAAGGCGTCATGAAAAATGGCGCGCCACGCCGGATCGGCTAAATCCCGATCAACTGCCGCAATCATATCAGGCTGCAAGGCGCCGCTGACGTTATGCCCCTGGATGATTCGTCCCGCGTCCAGTAATTCAGGGTAGTAGTCGCCCATCCGGTCGGGAAAAGCCGTCGTTCCCATGAACGGCGTCAGTTGCAGGGCCATGAAATCGCGAAAATGAACACTGTCATATTCTGACAAGAGACGCTCCAGGGTGCGCGCATGGCAGAGATGAACGGGATAGAACAAGGCGTTCATGGAAGCCCGTCTTACACGTTGAACTTGAAGTGACACACGTCGCCGTCTTTGACCACGTATTCCTTGCCTTCCAACCGGATGAGGCCTTTCTCCCGGAGCGTTTGCTCTGACTTGTATCGATCAAGGTCCGTAAAGCCGTACACGTCAGCCTTGATAAACCCTTTTTCAAAGTCCGAGTGGATCACGCCGGCGGCCTGAGGGGCCTTGGCGCCCACGGGGATCGTCCACGCCCGGACTTCCTTGGGGCCTCCGGTAAAATACGAGCAGAGGCCCAGCGTGTTGTAGGCCGCCACGATGACCCGTTCCAGGCCGTTGTGCGTCATGCCGAGATCAGCCATGAATAACTCGCGGTCCTCGCCTGACAACTCGGCCAATTCGCTTTCCAGTTTGCCGGAGAGTACGACCGATTCCGCGTCAAGTGTTCGGACAATCGCTTGAAAATCATCCACGACGGCCGGGTCCGTGTGCTCGTCGGTATTGCCGACGTATAGAACGGGTTTCGCGGTCAGCATGGAGAACGGTTTGAGACTCTCCGGATCGAGTCCGAGTGTCCTGACGGGTTTGCCCTCTTCGAGGCCCGCCTTGAGGATATTGAGCAATTCCAGCGCGTCCTTCGCTTCCGCGTCCCCGGATCGTGCCTTACCCGAAACCTTGTCGAATTGTTTCGTGACGCTTTCGAGATCGGCCAGCATCAGTTCGGTCTCGAGTACGTCAACGTCCCTCTTCGGGTCGATGCCGTCCAACGTGTGTTCGACGTTGGCATTCTGAAAGAGACGAACCATGTGCAGGATCGCGTCGACTTCCCGGATGTGGGCCAGAAATTTGTTGCCGAGCCCTTCACCCTCTGCTGCGCCTTTGCCCAGTCCGGCGATGTCGACAAACCGGCAGAACGCAGGGGTAGTTTTTTTCGGTTTGAAGATTTCCGCCAGGCGGTCCAGCCGGGAGTCGGGAACGGGCACGACGCCGAGGTTCGGTTCGATGGTGGTAAAGGGATAGGTCGACGAGGCCGCGTCTCCTGACGTCAGCGCGTTGAAGATCGTCGATTTACCGACGTTGGGAAGCCCGACAATGCCGATTTCCATGGGACCCGCATACTAACAAACCGGTTCCGGCCACGGCTAGGGGGGCGGGTCGTTTCCCTGTCCCATCACTCCCCCCTTGAGGGGGAGTCGCAGAAGCCGAGCCGTGAGGCGACGGCGTGATGCGGTGGGGGCTCCTCTCCCCGAACGCCGCTCGTCTTGTGACCTTCCCTCATCCCCCCACCGGTTCGCCTGCGGGCTGCGCCCTTGTTTCACCGACTCCCCCTCAAGGGGGGAGTCGTCATAGGGGGAGTTGGTCGGATGACGCTACGCTCATCCGGCAGGTTTCTGGCCTTGTTTCACTTTATTATCAATATGTTACGTCATTCGAGGGAAAGGCGTCGCACTGCGGAAACTGCAAATTTTTCCGTTAATTATGGAGCCGTGGCCTTGATTTGCCGCAGGAACTGGTTATGAAAGGGAATTATCAGGAGGAACATCCGCACGTCGCGGTGCGAAAAAATCCATACAAGACCGTTCCCGAATACGTCGGAACGGTCGAGAACAAGGGGGGATACCAGATGAAATGTCCACGTTGCGGGGGTCTGATGGTCAGAGATCATTTTTATGATCCGGACGGCCCTTTTCTTCGTATTGAAACCTTACGGTGTTTGAATTGCGGGGAAACGGTGTATCCGAAAGCGGCAAAACAATCGGCCGGATTGGGCTCCGGGAAACCTGCTTCACAAGCCGCATAATCGTCCGGGAAATCGATTATGTTGAGCCCGTAGAGCGTTAGAATCATGCGTCAAACTCCATTACCCGATATCACAGAACCGGAGAGTGCTCAAGTAACCTCGTCCCTGGGCGCGTCAGCATTCCCGGACCGTGTTCGGCAGGTTTCTTCACGGCCGGCGAATAAGAGTGTTCTCGAGAAGGAAGAAGGGACGCATGGCCCGACCCAGGTTTTTTTGAAGGAGATGGGCCGGGTGCCCTTATTGACGCGGGAAGAGGAAGTGGCGCTTGCCAAACAGATCGAAGCGGGAAAGGCCGAACTGGCACTGGCCTTTTACGGACTGCCCTTGGTTCTGGACCGTTTGGAGTCACTCCGTGTTTCCTTGCAGCGGGGTGAGATTCCCGTGTCTGAGGTTGTCGCCTATGAGCGTGGAATTGGTGAACAGAACGCCGAAGTAGCGGAGAGAGACCATGAGGACGTCCGGGATCGAACTTTGAGCGGATTGCTGTCAATCCGGCGTGCTTCAAGATCGCTGCAAAAGCATTATTTGGAACTTTGCGCCAAGCCTGCACCGCAAGGCACTTCTGCTACCTTGAAATCCGTGGAATCCGCACAACAACGCATTGTTGACAGGGCCCGGGCGGTACATTTGACGGATGAATATCAGGGACAACTCCTGTCCGAGGTCAAAACCCTGGCGAACGATCTTCGTACGGGGTCGCGGGAGGCGATTGGCGCAATCCGGGATCGTGTGAAGCCTATCGAGCGTAACGTCCTGTTCATGCCCGTTTCCCTGTTCCTCGAACACGTCGATAGAATCGAACGGGCCGAGCGAACCATCGAAGACGGAAAGACCCGGCTCATTCAGGCCAATTTACGATTAGTGGCGAGCGTGGCCAAGCATTACATGGGACGCGGTCTTCAATTCCTGGATCTCGTTCAAGAAGGGAACATCGGCCTGATGAAGGCCGTTGACAAATTTGAATATCAACGCGGGTACAAGTTCAGCACGTATGCCACGTGGTGGATCAGACAACGCATGACGCGCGCCATCGCCGATCAAGCCAGTACGATCCGGGTCCCGGTTCACATGCATGAGTCCGTTCAAAAATTGAGGAGAGCCTCGGCGCGCCTGGTACAACGCTACGGGCGTCCGCCCACGGTTTGGGAATTGGCCGAACACGTGGAGTTGTCCGAGGCGAGGACCAGGGAAATGATGGAGTACCTGAAGGAGCCCGTTTCACTGGAAACGCCGGTGGGTGAGCATGAAGATGCCAAGTTGGGCGACCTGCTCGAGGACCGGACCGTCCCGCCTCCTTACGCGGCCGCCTTGCGTGCTGACACGAGGCGTCAAGTGGACAAAGTTTTGGGTGTCTTGACGTCCAAGGAAGAATACATCATCAAGAAACGGTTCGGGATCGGATTCGTCAAAGGGCATACCCTCGAAGAAATCAGCGAAGATTTTGGCGTGACCCGTGAACGCATTCGCCAAATCGAAGCGTCCGCTCTCAGGAAATTGCGCCAACCGCAGTGTCTGGAAATGCTGAAGGATCTGGCGGAAATGAATTGAGGAACCTCTGCTTTATTGCACTATCGGGCGCATGGCTGCGTTGTGTCCTCGCTCAACCCTCACCTCTCTCTCTGATAAGCCTCGGGTTTCGCTCCGGGACGCCTTGCCCTGCATCCCGCTATCACAATAGATCAGAGGTTCCTTACGCGTCGGCATGAAAACGGCCGGCGTAACCCCCGATTTGTCATTCCTGTTTTTTTCCTTCTGTCACCCCTCGAAGGCGGGGGATCCAGTGTCGCTCTCTTTTGTCCATCTATTTGGGCAGACACGCAGGTCTGCCCCTACATCGACACCACTAACGTAGGGGCGGGCCTGTGTGCCCGCCCTGCGTCATCCGACAATTCCCTCTGAATTTCAAGCCATTCCTGTTTGATTTGTGTTAGAGTTCCGGTATTCCGGTTCGCACGGGTCGAAAGGAGGGTTTCCTCATGGGCGCAGAAATGCAGGTTTTCGGCACTCTCGCTCTGTTGTTGATCGTCAGCGTGTTCCTGACGGCGTTTTTGTACTTGATCCCCATTCCATTGTGGATTGCGGCTTGGGCTTCGAATGCGTACGTGGGGCTCCTGACCCTGGTCGGCATGCGGTTCCGCCGGGTGCCGCCCGGCACCGTGGTCACGGCGCGGATCAGCGCGGTCAAGGCCGGCTTGGAAATTCCCATCAATGATCTCGAAGCCCATTTCCTTGCCGGCGGCGACGTGGTGAAAGTGGTGAATGCCATGATCTCCGCGGACAAGGCGAACATTCCCATGCCCTTCAAGCGCGCCGCGGCTATCGATCTGGCCGGTCGCGACGTGTTGGAAGCCGTGCAGATGTCCGTGTTGCCGAAGGTCATCGAAACCCCGAGGATTACCGCGGTAGCAAAGGACGGTATTCAACTGATTGCCGTGTCCCGCGTCACGGTTCGAGCGAACATCGACCGGCTGGTCGGCGGGGCCGGGGAAGAGACGGTCATTGCCCGGGTGGGTGAAGGTATGGTGAGCACCATCGGTTCGTCGGACAGGCACAAGGACGTATTGGAAAATCCCGATGAAATCTCGAAACATATTCTCCAGAAAGGACTGGATGCCGGGACGGCGTTTGAAATTCTCTCCATCGACATCGCGGACGTGGACGTGGGCGAAAACATCGGGGCGAAGTTGCAGATCGATCAGGCTGACGCCGACAAGCAGATTGCGCAGGCCAAGGCCGAAGAGCGGCGGGCCATGGCCGTGGCCCTGGAACAGGAAATGCGGGCCCGGGTGATCGAGGCCGAAGCCGAAGTGCCGCGCGCCATGGCCGAGGCGTTTCGGAAGGGCAATATCGGACTCATGGATTATTATCGAATGAAGAACGTGCAAGCCGATACCGCCATGCGGGAGGCCATCGGGCACGACGAAGAGAATCCCGAATCCAAGCCATGATGACCGTCGAGGCATTCGTTTTTCTTGGAATCGTGCTGTTGGTTTGGTTTATTGCTTCCATCGGGAGTTGGTTGCGCGAGCAGCTCGAACGCTATACGCGGTATCAGGAAGAATTGAGCGAGACGCCTCTCCCTTCGCCGGTTGTTGAGAGCGTCCAATCCGACGAGGCGACGGCTGAATCGCCGGAGCCCATCCCCCCACGCGTTGTTCCAAGCGAGAGCCTGAAACGTCCCGTTCGGTTACGGTATCGGAGTCGAGCAGCCGCGCGCCGGGGAATCATCCTGATGACGGTGTTTGGAGCTTGCAAAGCGCTCGAGACCCGTGATGAATTCTGACCCTTCGACTTCGCTTCCTTCGCAGATCCTTCACTTCGTTCAGGACAAGCTCAGGACAGGCAGGACAGGCTCCTGTTCGACTGGTCGTTTGGCATGGATATTCGATCCAGTGCGTTGCTGACGGATTTCTATCAGCTCACCATGCTCCAGAGCTACCTCGAACGGGGCATGGAAGACACTGCGGTTTTTGAATGTTTCGTGAGGACGATGCCCCCGCAACGGGGGTTTTTTATGGCCGCGGGGTTGGCCCAACTCCTGGATTTTTTGGAAAACGTTCGTTTTACCCCTGCCGAGTTGGACTGGGTGGCGAACAGCGGCCGGTTCAGCCGTTCTTTCGTCGATTATCTGGAACGATTTCGGTATGCGGGAGACGTTCGGGCCATGCCCGAGGGTACGGTGTTTTTCGCGAACGAACCGATTGTCCGGATCACGGCCCCGCTGCCTCAAGCGCAGTTCATCGAAACCCGGTTGGTCAACCTGCTGCACTATCAGACGTTGATCGCATCCAAAGCCGCACGATGCGTGCTCGCCGCCGCGGGCAAACCCGTCATTGATTTCGGCTTGCGGCGTTCGCACGGAGCCGAGGCCGGGTTGCTCGCCGCCCGGGCCACGTACCTGGCCGGATTTGCCGGTTCGGCCACGGTCATGGCCGAGCCTTGTTTTGAGGTGCCGGTCTTCGGAACCATGGCGCACAGTTTCGTACAAGCCCACCAAACCGAACGCCATGCCTTTGAGCATTTTGCCGAGGCCCAACCCGATAACGTGGTTCTCCTGCTCGATACCTATGATACGCAACGAGGAGCCGAAACCGTGGTGAAGCTGGCGCCGGGTCTGCGGGACCAGGGCATTACGATCAAGGGCGTACGTCTCGACAGCGGGGACTTGGCGGAACAGGCGCGCCGGGTCCGACGTATATTGGACGACGGCGGGTTGGGAGACGTGCAGATTACGGCAAGCGGCAACTTGGACGAAGACGCCATTCAACACCTGGTCGCGGCTCAGGCGCCTGTTGATCTGTTTGCCGTTGGGACCAGGCTGGCGACGTCCGCGGATGCGCCGTATTTGGATTGCGTCTATAAGCTACAGGACTATGCCGGGAGACCGACACGAAAGAGGTCGGAGGGTAAGGAGACGTGGCCGGGCGCCAAACAAGTCCACCGCCGCTATGATCAACAAGGACGTATCGAGCATGACGTGGTGACGACGGCTGCCGATACGCAAGAAGGAACTCCGCTCATCCGGCCGGTCATGGAATCCGGCAAGCGCCTTGAGGCGTCCGATTCACTGGCCCACGTCCGCGAACGCGCCACGGCCGAACTCGCCGCGTTGCCTGACGAGATTCGCCGGCTCAGCCCCGGGGCTACCATCTCCGTTCGGATCTCTGCGGAACTGCGAAATCTGGCTCGCGCGGTGGATGCCCGGGACTCTTCTTTCTGTCATCCTCGACATCTTTAATCGAGGATCCAGTGTCTTTGCTTTTTCATGCGACCGTAGGATAAAGACACTGGATTCCTGCTTGCGCAGGAATGACCATTCGGGGTGCCTGGGTTATTTTCATACCAATGACACATTGTCGGATGACGCTCCGCTGAGCCGGGCTACGTCCCGACCTGGACGGGAATGACTTTGACGTGGACCCGGGCCAAGCCTTTTTTGTGGTATCCCAGTCTTCTGGCTGCCCCGTAACTCAAGTCGATAATGCGTTTCCCGGAGTTCGGGTTGTTGGCGCTGGGGAACGGCCCGCGATCGTTGACCCGGACGACAATCGATCTCCCGTTTTCCAGGTTCGTCACCCTGACGTTGATCGGTAACGGCAGGTATTTATGCGCGGCGGTCAAGGCCATGGGATTGAACGCTTCGCCGTTCGCGGTCATATGCCCTCCCTTTTGTCGCCGGGTTTCTTCTCCATACCAGGACGCGACCCCTTTCTCTTCATAGCGTTGGGCCTTTCGAACGCTCATGGGCACGTAGCGTCTGCCCTTCACCACGTACGGAGCCCATTTGACGCGACCCTGACGAATGGCTTCTTTCACCGGCAACCCGTCGATCGTTTCGATCTCATCATGCGTCAGGGGCCAGTCGAATGGGGCCTGAACCACCTCGAACGTAAATTTCCCGATCTGGTAGGTGACTTTGGCGGTTTCGGACGTCAGGGTATAAACCCCTTTAACCAGTTTATAGGTCCCTTTCACGGTACCGGAAACAACGTCATAGGTCGTTTTGACGACCGTACAGCCGGGGAACAGGGCCAGGACCAGAAGGACGCTCAGAGGGCTCAGCCACGTTTGCAAGGGGAAAAAGGTTTTTGTTTTGAGCATGGCGATAGGCCGGTTCGGCGATTACATTAAATAAAGTACGTGATTATACGGTATTCGTATGCTTGAAGTTGTCTCCTTGACCACAATCTGTAGTCGTTCACTATTGAGGTAACGGATCTTGGCCTACAAGATGTAGAATCTTTGCTATTGTACACTTTTGGGCAGCGTTTTCAACCCATCCACGTTGTTTCACCTGTAAGCGTGTGACGGTACAGCCTGGAAAGGATGGATTACGTGGTATAGGAAGCGTTGATCCGCACGTATTCGTAGGACAGGTCCGTGGTCCAGAGTTTGGCGCAACCCGGATGATTGCCCAATGAGAGCGTCAGGACGTATTGTTTTTTGCGCATGATCCGTTGGGCTTGGTTGTCGGCCCGGTCTCCGACCGGTTGACCGTTGTGTACCACCCGGGTCTTGTCGAATGCCAAGCCGATCTTGGCAGGATTGAACTTCACGCCGGCCCGGCCCGCGGCAGCCACGATTCGACCCCAGTTGGGGTCTTCTCCGAAAACGGCGGTTTTCACCAACGGCGACGTCGCAATGGTTTGCGCGATTTTTTTCGCTTCGCGATTGGTTCGTGTGCCCCGCACGATGATCTCGACGATTTTGGTCGCCCCTTCTCCGTCGCGGCAGATTTGAAGCGCAAGCGACAGGCAGGCTTCGTGCAACAAGGCGGAGAACGCTTCCCATTGGGGTGTGCCCGTCTGAATCGCCGGATTCCCGGCGCGTCCGTTGGCGAGGCACAAGACCGTGTCGTTCGTGCTGGTGTCCCCATCGACCGAGATGCAATTGAAGGTGTCGTTCACGGCTCGCGTCAATGCGGCTTGCAGTGCCCGAGGGGCAATCGCCGCATCGGTGGTGAGATAGGCCAGCATGGTGGCCATATCGGGATGAATCATGCCGGAGCCTTTGGCCATCCCTCCGATCGTGACGAGCCGCCCTCCTATCCTGGCCTGCACGGCGACCTCTTTGGATCTGGTGTCCGTGGTCATGATGGCTTGCGCCGCCGGCTTATGACCGGACCGGCTCAGGAGCCGGGCGAGAGGCGGGACGGCTTCACGGATGGCGGGCATCGGCAGCGGGCGGCCGATGACTCCCGTCGATCCGACAAATACGGAACCGACTGGCAGACGTAAGGCCGCGGACGCGAGCCGGCGCATTTCCATGGCGTCCGACATCCCTTGTGAACCGGTGAACGCATTGGCGTTGCCGCTGTTGATGATCATGGCCTGTCCGGCATGTTTTTTGAGTTGCCGGCGACACAAAAGGACGGGAGCCGCCACAATTCGATTTTGTGTCAACACGCCTGCCATAATCCCGGGATGGGTGGACGCCAACAGGGCGAGATCCGGCAGGGGCGCCGGCTTGATGCCGGCGTGAATCCCTGCGGCAAGAAAGCCGGTTGGGGCAGTGACGCCGCCTTTGATCTTGTTCACGTTCATGGGACTCGTCCGTGCAAGTTTGCAGCCTGCATATCAAGAGATGATTTCTGGCCCGCGTGCCATCCTGAGCGAAGCGAAGGATCTCGTAGTTGAGGCGCCCGGTTGTTGAGCGAGAGATTCCTCGCTTTGCCCGGAATGACAGATTCGGGTTCTACGGGAAAATCCCCGGTGCCGTCAGCGCCGTTTCTTCCGGAAATCCCATCATCAGGTTCATGGATTGGATGGCTTGCCCGGCCGCACCTTTGACCAGGTTGTCCAGGGTCGACACGGTGATGACGTGGTTTGTTCGTTCATCCACAAACGCGCCGATGTCGCAAAAATTCGACCCTCGAACGTGGATGGGACTGATGGCGGTCGAGGCTTCCCGGATTCGAATGAAGCGTTCGTTCGCATAAAAGTCCTTGTACAGCGCCGTGGCCGCCTCGTTCGTGAGCGGGGTTCGGAGTTTGGCATAGGCCGTACTCAGGAGCCCGCGATTCATCGGGATCAGATGAGGCGTAAAGAGTACGCGCGCCCGCGCGCCTTTTCCTTTCGAACCTTGTAGGAGCCGGTTCAGTTCCTGTTCGATTTCAGGCGTGTGCCGGTGCCGGGCGACGTTGTAGGCCGTGAGGGAGTCATGCGCTTCCGGAAAATGATAGGGCAGGCCCGGACTTCGTCCCGCTCCTGAAATGCCGGACTTGGCATCGACGACAATGGTGCCCGGTTGAATCAACCGATGGGCCAGTAACGGCGCCAACTGCAGGATGGCCGCGGTCGGGTAGCACCCCGGCGCGGCAACCAGTCGCGCGCGCCGGATCCGCGTTCGATGAAGTTCCGGCAGCCCGTACGCTGCCTTCTTGAGCAACGCGGGTGCTGCATGCGGGGCGCCGTACCATTGTTCATAGGTTTTGGTCTCCGTCAGCCGAAAGTCGGCGCTCAGGTCGATCACAAGTTTTTTGGCTCGGACGCAGGCTGCCACCGGCTCCATGGCTTTCGTGTGCGGCAGGCATGAAAACACCACGTCGATCTTTTGCAGGATGGGTGCGACGTCCATCGGCGCAAAACGGAACTCATGGAACGTTTCGAGATGCGGGAACAGGGAGGTCACCGGCAAGCCGACGGATTTATCCGCGGTCACGTGGGCAACCGTCACGTACGGGTGACCGTCCAACAAGCGGAGGAGTTCCCCGCCCGTATATCCACTGGCTCCCAGTACCGCTGCTGTTAATCGAGTGCGACGCATGATTATTCATCCGGACGAAAAAAGGGAAGGCATCGAAGCCTTCCCTTTTTCGTTACCATCCTGGAATGTCCGCGTGGTTAACGCTTGGAATATTGGAATCGGCTTCGAGCGCCTTTTTGCCCGTATTTTTTCCTTTCTTTCACTCTGGGGTCGCGCGTCAGCATGCCCTCTTTCTTGAGAGCCGCGCGAAAATCCGGGTTTGCCTTCACCAGGGCTTTGGCTATGGCATGGCGAAGGGCTCCTGCCTGCCCGGCGCCGCCTCCGCCGCAGACCGAGGCCTTGATGCGAAATTGTCCACGGGTATTCGTCAGTTCCAGCGGCGTTTCGACCTGAATGCGATGCGCCAGCAGGGTGAAATAGTGGTCGAGCGTCCGGCCGTTGACCGTAATGTCCGGAGGACCCGGTTCGATCCAGGCGCGGGCGATCGCATATTTACGTTTTCCCGTGGCATAGTGACGTTGACTGATCATCGGTTAGTGCCTTTCCTCTGACGTTTAGCAAGTGGTTATGACCAAGGCTCCGGACGTTGTGCGACGTGCGGGTGGTCCGTCCCCACGTAGACGCGCAACTTTTTCGCCATTTTTTTCCCTAATGGACTATGTGGAAGCATCCCCTGAACGGCTTTGGACACGATTTCCGTGGGGGCCTTTTTCAAAAGCTGTTCGGCGGTAATGGATTTGATCCCCCCGGGATAGCCGGTATGGTGATAATACGTTTTATCCTTCAATTTTTTCCCGGTCAGCCGGATCGCTTCGGCGTTGATCACGATCACGTGATCGCCCGTGTCCACGTTGGGCGTGAACGTCGGTTTATGCTTGCCGCGAAGCAGCGTGGCGGCTTGAGTCGCCAATCGACCGAGCGGGATGCCCTTGGCGTCCAGGATATACCATTTTCTGTCGATCTCGTGGGGTTTGGCTTGAAAGCTGCGCATCAGTCATTCTCCAGTTATGTTTCGGATGATTGCGATTCTTTGTGGTCGAGTTTGGCCAGCCACGCATCCAAGTTGTCACCGGCTCTTCTCTTGAGCACGTCCTGCGTCACGTAAATCGGACACTTGGCCCTCAGGGCCAAGGCGATCGCATCGCTCGGTCGTGAATCCACCGTTCGTTCGAGTCCATTCAACGACACGTGCACCGTGGCGTAGTACGTGTTGTTTTGGACGTCCGTCACCACGACCTGGGAGATTTTCATACCCAAGTGCGTCGAGAGACTCGTGATCAAATCGTGACTCATCGGCCTGGGCGGAACCACGTCTTCCAGGGCCAGGCGAATGGACGTGCCCTCAGCCGTGCCCACCCAAATGGGAAGCACGTCGGCGTTGCTTTCGTCGCGGAGGATCACGATCTGGGTGTCCGTATTGGGGTCAACCAGTACTCCGTGAACTTTCAACGGGACGAGGTCGGTATTTTGTTCCACGCTCATGACTATGGCGAACAACGGGTTACGCTTACCGAGAGGGCATCGAGCGCTACGTCTCGGATTTGCCGAAATCCTCAGGCTTCAAATTTTCGAGCCATCGTTCCAATTCCTCGGAATTCTGTTTTTGAAGGACTTCTTCCTTGGTAAAAATCGGGGCTTCGGCGCGTAGCGCCAGGGCTATGGCGTCACTGGGTCTTGAATCGATCGAATATTCCGAATCGCCGTACCAAAGATGAATTTTGGCATAGTACGTATTGTCTTTTAAGTCAGTGACCACGGCGCTCAAGATTTTGGCATCCACGTTGTCCAGAATCGATTTCATCAAATCGTGCGTCATGGGGCGTGGCGGAGCGACGTTCTCTAAAGCGAAACTGATGGCGCTCGCTTCGGATTTCCCGACCCAAATCGGCAGCATATCGGAGTTTTCCTCGTCCCGAAGGATGACGATATAGGCGTTATTATAGGGGTCGAACAACAGCCCCCGCACGTTCATTTGCGTAATCATATCTGCAATCCATTCAGCGCGTACAGGCATACGCGCAATCCGAGTAAAACTATCATCCGGTTCTTTCCAATGTCAATTCACATGCGGAAAAAGCGATTTGCTCAGGATGGAGCCCATATGGACGGGTCGGATGTAGCCCTTCAGGACAGGCGTGATCCGACACATGCTCTTCCCTTTCCCGTTGTGAGAGTGTTGGGGTAGGGGAGCACTCAATGAAGAAGGAGGACATGACGAGAAACGCTTCAGAGGGACGGCGTCTCTGCCATCAGGTGGCGCTATGGAGCGACAAGAGAGGGGATGGCCCGGACATCAGTGGAAGAACGGGCCACATCAAGATCATACATGCGCTGAAGATTCAACCAGAATTCAGGCGTCATTCCCAGGGCCTGCCCGAGTCGCAGCGCCGTGTCGGCCGTGATGGATCGGTTGCCGTGAATAATTTCGTTAATCCGTCTCGGAGGCGTCCCCATCGTTTTAGCCAGACGGTACTGACTGATTCCCAGTTCCTCAAGCATTTCAGCCAAGTGTTCTCCGGGATGGATGGGCGGCACGTTCGTCATCAATCAGTCTCCTCAATGGTAGTCTGTGATTTCGTAAGGACGCTTACCCGACCGGCAGGTCGTAGGAAGAGAGTAACTCTTGCACGCGGGGAATCACGTCAGCCGGCGGGAGTTGCTGTACTTCTCCGGTGTGGCGTTGCTTGAGTTCGATCACGCCTTGCTTCAGGCCCCGGTCACCGATCGTGACGTGAAACGGGGCGCCGATCAGATCGGCGTCGTTGAATTTCACGCCGGCCCGTTCATCGCGGTCGTCCCATAAGACTTCCACGCCGGCCTCGAGACACGCATCGTACAGCATGCCGGCTGTTTGGACGACCTGCTCCGAGGCCGTCACCGGCAGGAGATGGAGGTGAAAAGGCGCAATAGGCACTGGCCATATCATACCTTTGTCGTCATGGTTCTGTTCGATAGACGCGGCCGCGGTCCGGCTGACGCCGATGCCGTAACATCCCATGATCGCCGGTGTTTCCTGACCGTCCGCATCCAGAAACGTCGCATGCATCGCTTGACTGTACTTGGTCCCCAATAGGAAGACGTGGCCGACTTCGATGCCTTTGGCTTCCTGCAGCCGGTCATCGCTTCGAGGTGACCGGTCGCCGGCCCGGGCCAGGCGCAGATCGAGGAAGGCTTCGACCGCAAAATCCCGTTCCCAGTTGGCATTGATCAGGTGGGTATCGTTTTTGTTTCCGCCCACGACGAAATTTCGCATGGCCTTGACCGCGTGGTCCGCGATGGTCCGAACGCCCGTGAGCCCGACCGGTCCGGCGAAGCCGACCGGCGCGGACGACACCTTGCTCACGGTTTCCGCACTTGCCAGCGTGATCTCCGTCGTTCCCAGGAAACGATTGAGCTTGATTTCATTCGCCTCGTGGTCGCCGCGAATCAGGACCGCAATGACGTCGCCGGCCGGCGTCTGGTAGAGCAGGGTCTTGACGAGTCGATCCGGTGAAACCTTCAAAAAATCGCAGACCGCCTCGACGGTTTTGGTCCCCGGGGTCTGCACGGCTTCGAGGGCGAGTGCCGCGGCATCGTCCTCTTCAGCCGGGGGCGGCGTTTCCGCCAACTCGACGTTGGCGGCATAGGACCCGCCTTCGTCGTACACGATCGTTTCTTCTCCGGTATCGGCCAGAACCATGAATTCATGCGACATGCTGCCGCCGATCAGTCCGGTGTCCGCTTCGACCGCGCGGAATTTGAGACCGCAGCGCGTAAAGATCCGCTCGTAGGCGTCGTACATTTTTTGATAGCTGAGACGCGCACTCCCTTCATCGGCATCGAAACTGTAGGCGTCTTTCATGATGAATTCGCGCCCGCGCATCAAGCCGAAACGGGGACGGATTTCATCGCGGAACTTGGTTTGGATCTGGTAGCAGTTCATGGGGAGTTGCCGATAGGAACGGATCTCACGCCGGAAGAGGTCCGTGATGACTTCCTCATGCGTGGGGCCGAAGCAAAAATCGCGGTCGTGCCGGTCTTGGCATCGAAGCAATTCCTTGCCGTAAAAATCCCATCGTCCGGTTTCACGCCACAGTTCCGCCGGCGAAAGGATCGGCATCAACAGCTCCTGCGCCCCGGCTCGATTCATTTCCTGACGAATGATGGATTCGATTTTTTTGAGAACGCGCAGGCCCAAGGGGAGATAGGTGTAGATTCCGGCCGCCACCTTTCGGATCATGCCGGCGCGCAACATGAGCCGGTGGCTGACGACTTCAGCCTCGCCTGGGGTTTGCCGGAGGGTCGGAATAAACAGTTGGCTTGTTCGCATATTTGAGGTGATCCTTCTGTGTTGACTTATGCGTTGATAAATATCGCCCTTACCCCAGCGGTCTCCCACCGTGGGGAGAGGGGCTCTTCCGTTCCCCTCCTTTGTAAGGAGGGGCGAGGGGAGGTAGAGCTTGAACTGGAGTGGGCAGATCGCGTGTGGTAGTCGGTACTGGTGCCTTCCGGGTATGCGACGATTCTACCCCACCTGGCCTCCCCTTACAAAGGGGAGGAAAAGGTGGCTATATATAAATGCTCCGGCGCGAGGATTCAAGCGCCTTCCGGAGCGGGGCGCGTTGTCAGCAACAACAGAACCGATCCGATCAGGGTTGCCAGTAGAGAGCCGGTGAGGACCGCGGTCTTGGCGGCGTCGACCAGCGCCACTTCTTCGAAGGCGAGGGTGGCGATGAACAGAGCCATGGTGAACCCGACCCCGGCCAGGCAGCCCACCGAGGCCACGTGAAGGAGGCTGATCCCCTTGGGGAGTTCCGCGACGCGAAGCGTCACGCCTGCCCAGGCGAATAGCCAGATGCCTAGTGGTTTGCCGAGGACCAGACCCAGAATGATTCCCAGGCTCATCGGCTCGGTCAGCCGACCGAGCGCCTCGAGTTCCAGGCTCACGCCGGCATTGGTCAGGGCGAAGAGGGGAAGGATGGCGAACGTCACAAATGGCATGAGCGCGTGTTCGAGTTCCTGGAGAGGGGCGGTCGCGTGTTCGGTCAATCGTTCCATCGAGTGCACGATATGGTGCTGTTGGGTGGTCAGCAGGCGTTTGTCCGGGGGCAAGCCGGTGTCCCGCAGTTGTTTCAGCAGGGTACGGGTCCTGTCGTGCAGTTGCCGGGCGTTGATGACGGTGCGCGCGGGAATGGTGAACGCCAGCAGGACTCCGGCGAGGGTCGCGTGTACGCCCGACTTGTAGAAGGCCACCCAGATGGCGCATCCGAGGAGAAAGTAGATAATCGGGTTGCGCACGCCGATGACGTTGGCGCCGATGGAGATGCACAGCAACAGGCCGCCGATGAGCAGGCTCCACGGCGCGATGGCGTCGGTGTAGAAAATCGCGACGACGATAGCCCCGATGTCATCCACGATGGCCAGCGCGGTGAGGAAAATCTTGAGGGCAAGCGGTACCGGGAACACCGCGAGAATGCCCAGGGCAAACGCAATGTCCGTGGCCATCGGGATGCCCCAGCCGCGGGCGAACGCCCCGTCGCCGTTGAAGGCGACGTACACGAGAGCCGGGACGACCATGCCGCCCACGGCGGCGATGACCGGCAGGGCCGCTTTCCGGGGACTGGCCAATTCGCCGGCCAGTAATTCGCGCTTAATTTCCAGACCCACGACGAAAAAGAAGATGCCCATCAGTCTGTCGTTGATCCAGTGGCTGATGGATTTGTCCAGGCCGAACGGTCCGATGGAGAGAGCGAGTTTCGTGTGCAGCCAGTGGTGATAGAAGCCGGCCCAGGGCGAGTTGGCCCAGGCCACGGCTACCACCGTGGCTGCCGACAGGAGCACGGCGCCGGATAATTTGTGAGCGGCGAAAATCTGAAATGGCCGCGCAAGGCGGACAATGAGACTTTCTTCGATGTCCCGGGCGGGTTTCATGGAGCGAACGTACAATGAGCAGGCCAGATGAGCCCCTTTGTCAGACAACCCCCTCAATCCCCCTTCTCAGGGGGACGACAGAACTCCTTTCCCCCCTGACAAGGGGGGGCAGCCCCGCTGTCGGGTTACGCCTTCGGGTTATTGAAGCAAGCGTTGGATATCGTTGAAAAACGCGAAAATCATAATCCCGAAGAGCAGCACGATCCCGATCTGTTGGGTGAATTCACGCTGCCGTTCGGCCAGCGGACGGCCCAGGATCGCTTCACAGGCGAAGAAGAACAGGTGCCCGCCGTCCAACACGGGAATCGGCAGCAAATTCAGGATGCCCAGGTTGATGCTCAGGATGGCCACGAAGAACATGATGTCGGCGAGGCCTCGCTCGGCCGCCGTGCCCGAGGCGCTGGCAATCATGATGGGCCCCCCGATGTTTTTCGAGGAGATTTCTCCGGTCAGCATTTTGTAAATGCCGACGACCGTGAGTTCGGACCATCCCCACGTGGCTTTCACGCCCTGGAACACGGCCGTGAGCGGTGAGGACGCACGGATCACCGATCGCCCCGATCCCATAATGCCGATCTTTCCGATCATGGTCGACGTGCCCTGGTTCTTGACCTCATGCGGTTCGGGGATGATCGTCAACGTGAGCACTGCGCCTTCTCGCTCAACCTGCATGCTGAGGGAGTCATTGGGATGCGCCTTGATGATGCGGGTCATCTGCGACCAGGTCTGAATCGCTTCGCCTTGAATCTCGAGGATGCGGTCCCCTTCCTTGAGCCCGGCTTGCGCGGCCGGCATATCCGGCATGACGGCCGTGACCACGGGAGCCGCCTCTTCGATGCCGATGACGTACAGGGGGTGTTCGACGTTTTCGGGATCGTAGAGTTCGGGTGTGACGACGTAGGTTTTCAAGGCGTCGCCCCGGCGCACTTCCACGGCGAGCGAGCGGCCGCCGCTCTCGGCCACCGTGGCATAGACTTCATTCTTTGTGGTGATCTCTTGTTCGTCGATTCTCGTGATACGGTCGCCTACGTGAAGGCCGGCTTGGCCGGCCGGCGAGTCCGCCCTGATGGCGTCGATCGTGGGGGAGAGTTCGGCAAACGTCGGAATGGGCAGGGGCGCACCCATGGCCAGCCAGGCTGAAAAGATCAGGTAACTCAGGAAAAAATTGAATCCCGGTCCGGCCGCCACGATGAGGGTCCGCTTCCACAAGGCTTTGTGGGCAAACGATTGTTCCCGCTCTTCCGGCGGGACGGTTTCCCCCATGTCTTCCCCGGACATCTTGACGTATCCGCCAAGGGGAATGGCCGATATAAGATATTCCGTATCTCCGATTTGACGGCTCAGGAGTTTGGGTCCGAAGCCCAGGGAGAATTTCAATACTTTGACCCCGGCCCACCGTGCCACGATGAAATGTCCGAACTCGTGAAAGGTCACGAGGACACCCAACACCACCAAAAACCACCAGATCTTTTGAACGACGACGTAGATGATATCGGGAGACATTGCGTGACTCGGTGTTGTATGTGTTCAGTAATTCCCTTCGACTGCGCTCAGGACAGTCGTTGACAATTCCCCCTCACCCCAGCCCTCTCCCTATTTCCCGCTTAATGCAGGAAATAAGGGGAGAGGGAGTTCCCCTCCTTTGTAAGGAGGGGCGAGGGGAGGTAGAATTTGCCGTCAGGAGCCATTGCGGATGAACTCTGCGGCCTTGTCCCTGGCCCACCGGTCGGCCTCCAGGGCATCCTCCAATGACGTGAGCGGTTGCACGTCGGCACATTGTACGGTTCGTTCGATCACGTTGGCAATGCTCCCGAACGGGAGCCCGTGATACAGAAACGCATCCACCGCGGCTTCATTCGCGGCATTGAGAATAGCCGGGCAGGTTCCCCCGTGTTCCAACGCCTCGTAGGCCAGGCGCAGACAGGGAAACCGCACGGGATCCGGTTCATAGAACGTCAACTTGCCGTATTTCCATAAATCCAACGCGGGCGGATCCAAAGGCACGCGTCGAGGGTAATCCATGGCGTAGCTGATCGGGGTTCGCATATCGGGTAAGCCCAATTGCGCGATCACCGACCCATCGCGATATTCTACCAGAGAATGGATGATACTTTCCCTGTGCACCACCACGTCGAGTTGAGCGGGAGGACAATCAAACAGCCACCGGGCTTCGATGACTTCCAGCCCTTTATTCATCAGGGTCGCCGAATCCACGGTGATCTTCGCGCCCATGTCCCAATTCGGATGTTTGAGCGCTTGCTCCGGCGTCACGGTTTCCATGAATTCCTTGGTGCAATCCCAAAACGGACCGCCGGAGGCCGTCAGGATGATGCGACGGACGTCCTCGCGTCGATGACCGGCGAGCGATTGGAAGATCGCGCTGTGTTCGCTGTCCACGGGGAAGACGGGGACGCCTTGGCGGTGCGCCTCGGCCTGCATCAGTTGCCCGGCCATGACCATGGGCTCCTTGTTGGCCAGGGCCACCCGGCGACCCGCTTGAATTGCGGCCATGGTTGGGACCAGGCCGGCTCCGCCCACGATGGCCGAGATGACGAGGTCACTCTCCGGAAGGGCCGCCACTTCCGTGACGCCGACGGGTCCGTCGAGAACCTGGACCGCGGAATCGTGCAGGCGGGCACGGAGTCGTTGGGCCGCTGCAGGATCGGACAAGGCTACGTATTTCGGACGAAACGAACGGATCTGTTTTTCCAGTTTTTCATCACTGTGCCGGGCGGCGAGCCCCAAAATCGAAAATTGATCGGGAAATTTGGCGACGATGTCGAGGGTACTGTCACCGATGGAGCCCGTTGAGCCGAGGAGAACGATCTGTTTCATCGTCAGGAATTCCTAATACAGGCTTGCGCCTACCATTCCCTCCTTCTGTCATTCCCGATAATAAGAACTGGATCCCCGATTAAGGATGTCGGGGACGAATCCAGTGTCTTTATTTTTTCATCGCCCGTGAAGACAAAGACGCTGGATTCCTGCTTTCGCAGGAATGACAGATTCAGGAATGTGTTTGGCCATTTTCATACGACAAGGGTTCGTTTGCTAAAGGCCTACCGCACAAACGCCATATAATAATAGAAAACCGGCGCGTTGAGAAGCAGGCTGTCGACGCGGTCCAACATGCCTCCGTGCCCGGGGATCAAGGCCCCGGAATCCTTGACCCCGGCCTCTCGTTTCAGTGCCGATTCGGAAAGATCTCCCAGCAGGCCCAGTACAGTAAATAGTATACCCAGGATCAGACAGTCGACGGGCGTGACAACGGGGAGAAACCAGAGATGACCGATCCAGGCGATGAGCGGCGCCACGACCAGGCCCCCGAGAAACCCTTCGACGGTCTTATTCGGGCTGAGCCGGGGAGCCAGGGGCCGTGCCCCCCAGGTTTTGCCGACGTAGTACGCGGCGGCGTCGCCGGCCCACGTCACCAACAGCACGAACAACACCAGCAAGGCCCCGTCCTGTTGGTTTCGCAACAGGAGAAAATGTCCGAGGGTATACGCGACGTAGAGCATGCCGAACAGAAGAATGAACATGGAAAGATGGCGGGTCCCCGCAGGAGCGAAGCCGACTTGATAGCACAGGAGTCCCAGGAGGGTGATCGAGAGGGCCAGGGAAAAATCGATCGCCGCCGGCCACTGCATGGCGACCAGGAGAAGTCCCGTGCCCGAAAACCCGACGAGCGCATGCGAAGGCAGGTGGTTCTTTTCAATGAAGAGCGCCAGGAATTCCCATTGGGCCAGCAGGACGGCGGCCATGACGAGAATGAAGAAGGCCGCCGGTGGAAGGT
Organism: Nitrospirales bacterium; assembly: GCA_965204965.1. Lineage (GTDB taxonomy): Bacteria > Nitrospirota > Nitrospiria > Nitrospirales > UBA8639 > Bin75. The sequence goes on from OZ242026.1 coordinate 967,956, forward strand.
GCCGGGTGAGCAGGTACAAGAGCGGGAGCAGAACCAGGGCGGAATAGATGCGCTTGGGGTCAAATCCCAACGCCGGCGAACGGGCTGTGAGGGGATCCGGATGCGGGCTCCTGGAAGCGGGCTCAGCCACATCAATCGTGCTCACAGCCTGTTTTGAGGAGAGACGGCATGCGGAAGACGTCCGAAACGACGGTCCCGTTTCTGGTAATCGAGTAGCGCCAACAACACGTCGCGTCGCCGGAAATCCGGCCACAGGGTCTTGGTGAAATAGAGTTCCGTATACGCGATTTGCCAGAGCAGGAAATTGCTGATTCTCGCTTCCCCGCTCGTGCGGATCAGGAGGTCCGGGTCCGGAAGACCGGCAGTGGACAGGTACTGCTCGAATTGGGCTTCATGAACGCACCCCGCCGAGACTTTTCCGCATTGCACGTCTTCGATCAGGCGATTCGTGGCGTCGATAATTTCGGAGCGTCCGCCGTAACTCAGCGCGACCGCCACGGTGTGGTCGGTGAAATGCTCGGTCTCCTGAGCCACGGCATGCACCAGTTCTTGCGTGGAATCCGGAAGCTCGTTCAGTAAGCCAATAGGGAAAAACCGGCTTTTTCTTTCCTGGAACGTCTGCCGTTCCTGATGCAGAAACTCTTCGAGCAGCGTCATGAGCAGGTCGATCTCGGCTTGGGGGCGATTCCAGTTCTCCTGAGAGAACGCGTAGACCGTGACGATGGGAATTCCCAGCAGGTAAAAGGCATTGAGGACGTCCCGGACGGCAACCAACCCTTCCCGGTGTCCGGCAATGCGGGGCAGGCCGCGCTCGGAAGCCCAGCGACCGTTTCCATCCATGATCACGGCCACGTGACGGGGCAAGGCTTCCTGGTCAAGCTGGGTCAAGAGATCGTCCTCCGTGAGTTCCGCGAAGGAATGTGGCGAATGGAGAGGCATCGGTATTGGTGTCAGGGTTGACCGCGAGATGAGGCACTGCACTCGAAACGCAGCTTAAAAACAGTCTAATCGCGATGCCCGGCCTTGTCAAACCAATGACGGGCAAGTGTGTGCAGGCCAGATGAGCGAAGCGTCATCCGACAGTGGCCTCGAACGGCGGATTGTCGGGTTACGCCTTTGGCTGACCCGACCCACGAATGCTGTGGGCCGGCGCCTGCGGGCGTGGCTGCGCCCCGGTCCCGAAAATTCTATCTGGGGGCGAGGACTGTCTGAGCGAAGCGAGTTCCGCAGCCCAAGCCAGCGGGACTGGGGCAAAGGCACCCCCTGGGGCCACGCCCGGGCGCGAATGGTTTTGGGTCCTTTTGCCTGCGTCAAGCGAATCGCGAATCGCCGGTCTTCATACGTGTTTCAGCAGATCGAGGCTTGTTCCTTGCCACTAGATTGCCACCGGCTCCCGCCGCCAGCGAACTGCCCCGGGGACTCCCCGCCGCACGACGGGGCCTTCCTGCTGGATGAGGGAAACTTGATAGGAGATTCGATTATGCCGGTTATCGAATCTCCTGTATTCCGCAAGGGGTCGTGCGGTCGGCGCTCTTAGGTGAGCGGGCACGGCTCAAGCGTGCGGGGCAATGCTTTCCACGGTCCCCGGCAATTGATTCAGGATGAGCGTCTTCAGTTCCACCTTGTTGCTCGCGTTGTCGATATCAATCCCGACCAACCGGCCATCCAGATCATAGTCCAGCACGATCCCTTCGGAAATTTCCTGACTTTCTGAACTGGGACGCCCGGATAAATCGATATACAGTGAATCGGTCTCCGCATGATAGTTCAGCGTCATGGCTTAAACCCCCTGTCTGGAAACGCATTATGGATGGTGAGTTTATCGTCTAGGGTAATACCTCTCAAGTAGCGGCCCTCCAGTTCTGGCACCGCGGCCCAAAACCGGTAGCGATTCTGCTCGTGACGTTCAGAGTGAATGGCATGTTCCAAGACATAGATACACCATTCCTTTTTCAAGTAAGGGCGTTTTCTCAACACTTCATGTTCAAAATAACTCGTAAAGGTATAGTGGCTCATATCCCGTTGGCCTGTCCCGCCATGCTCTCACCCCGACCTTTCCATTTCTCCCATCATGATGAGGCGTCAGTGAGAGCGTCGGGTCTCCGGCCATTGGAGATATAGAACGCATTCACGAGGAAAAAGAAAAACGTCGACGAACGCATGCGTGGGGTGTGAGCACGGCACCCTACCGCGCCGTTTCTCTAGAGAAACGGGTTGGTCAATTCCGTAAAACCGCCGTCGCCTTTAGGCGCGCCATGACGGTGTTGGTTCCCTCGCCATTTTCTCTGCCCCGTCCGTCTTCTCGCCCCGCATGAGGAGTCGTGGACCGCCCATTCTACCCCTGTAGCTATCCCTGTTGCCTGTACAGGGTAGATTCAGTGGTGAATTGACCGGCTATATTGGCGGTCTGTCAGACAGACTGTGGGGTGAGCCGTCCACGGCCTGTCCTGGCCGGGCGCCGGGAGCGCCACCCGGCGGATGGTTGCCCTCTCCAGACCATTCATACAATATGCATAAAACAGCCCTGATTTTTTTGCTCCATTCACGAATTTCGTATATACTTCGTAATTCGTTTTCTCTTTATTGACAACGCGGCGGGCGCAACAGAGGAGATGATGCCCAGATGGCACAATTCCTGAAGAGAGAGAGAGAGAGAGAGAGAGAGAGAGAGAGAGAGAGAGAGAGAGAGAGAGAGAGAGAGAGAGAGAGAGAGAGAGAGAGAGAGAGAGAGAGAGAGAGAGAGAGAGAGAGAGAGAGAGAGAGACCACCTTTAGCGGGAATGCCCTGCGTCGGTTCAGGTTGCCGATGCAAGCCTGACCCGGCCGCCGCTCCGGCGGGCTCGCGCCGGGCCGCGTCCGCGTGGCGCCGCCTCGCCCTCCTCCCCGTCCTCGCGCTGCTGCTCGGCGCGCTCGGCCTGTTTGCGGCTGCGCCCGCCCAGGCGCAGTCCCACACCGTGACCGGGCTCGCGCTCACGGCCGGTTCGGAAACGGTGGCGCTGAGCCCGGCTTTTTCGCCGGGGGTGACGTCCTACCGGGCGGAGGTCCCGGCGGGGACGGCGCTCGTGACGCTGGCGCCGCACTGGAGCGGCGGGGAGAGCGTGTTCGCGGGCTCGCGCCGGGGCAGTACGAGCTTCACGCGCCCGGCGCGGGTGCGGCCCTCGGGCACGGCGGTCGATCTGGCGCTCGCGCCGGACGGCGGCGCGACCGAGCTGTGGGTGATGGTGAGCGGTCCGGGTGGGCTGACGACCTACACGATCGACGCGACTGCTGAGCGAACGGGCACCGACACCGCACCCGTCCGGGAAACGGACACCGCACCGGTTCAGGAACTCCTCGGAACAGTCAGTTTCGTCTCCGACTCCTACCGTGTCGTGGAGAAGCCACAGATCGTTGCGGATACCCGGCCGATTGTCCTGCAGGTGGTCCGCAGCGGGGACACGTCGGCTGCCGCCGGAGGGATCACGGCAACCCCGGTATTCGGCACCGCCAGCGATTGGGACTACACGGCCGTCCCTGTGCAGCTTTGGTTCGAAGCCGGGAAGGCCATCACGGAGATCCGTTATCGAATACGTTCTGATGTGTTCATCGAAGATGACGAGACGTTCAAGGTCGCGCTTGGCGCGGATGCCGGCAGTCGCTACCGGGTGGGTTCGCCGTCCACCGCGACGGTGACCATCGTAGACGGGACGCCCGTGGTGAGCTTCGCGCGGAAAGCCTATACCGCAATCGAGGGCGGCAACGCAGAGGTGACGATCAACATGTCACCAGGAAGCGTCGATGTCCCGGTGCCGCTCTGGGTGAGCGTCGCGGACTCCACCGCGGTCCACGGCTCGGACTACTCCGGTCCTCGGACCATCAATGTGACCATCCCGGCGGGCGAGACGAGCAAGACCTTCAGCATTCCGATCACGGACGATTCCGACGTCGAGGTGCCGGAGACGTTCACGGTGACCCTCGATCCAGCGCCGAACCTTTTCGAGTTCCACCCCAGGGGAATTACCGTTGCCACGATCACGATCAACGACAACGAGCAAACGCCGCCGGAGGAGGAGAAGCCGCGGACCGTGACGGTGGCGTTCAGCAACGTCCCGTCGGAGCATGCCGGGCAAACGCCGTTCGCGCTGGACGTGCAGTCGGGCTCGAAGCCCGCTGCGGACGCGTTCACGGTGACGGCTGGGAAGGTCACGGGCGTGGAGTCGCTGGACCCGGTGCTGTGGCGGGTGCGCGTCAAGCCGAAATCCTGGAAGAACGTGAAGATTGCGCTCGGTGCGGCGTCGGCGACGGTCCCGGGCCCGGCGCGCATCCGGGTTCAGGACGCCCGGGCGAAGGAGGGCAAGGACGCCTCGCTCGACTTCGCGGTGACGCTCAACCGGGCGGCATCCCAGGCGGTGACGGTGGACTACGCCACGCAGGACGGTACGGCCACGGCGGGCGCGGACTACACGGCCACGAGCGGCACGCTCACCTTCGCGTCGGGCGAGACGGCGAAGACGGTCTCGGTGCCCCTGCTCGACGACGCACATGACGAGGGCAAAGAGACCTTCACGCTCAGACTCTCGAACCCGCACGGGGCGTATCTGCGGAACATGCACCGCACGGCGACGGGGGTGATCAAGAACGACGACCCGCTGCAGCAGGCGTGGCTTGCGCGGTTTGGCCGGACGGCGGCGACGCATGTGACGGACGCGGTGGGCGCCCGGTTGCGGGACGCGCCGGGAGAGGCCGCCCACGTGACGATCGGGGGCTACCTGCTGCCGCTGGGCCAGCCGGCGGCGGGGCCGGACGACTCGCTGGCCGCCCGGCTGACGGAAGTGGCCGGGGGCCTGTTGGGGCTGGGCCCGGGTGCGGGAGGTGCCTTGAACACCCCGTGGGCCGACCAGCCGGACCCGCGGCTGAACCAAGCCCAAACCCTGCCGACGGTCCGGTTGCGGGAAGTGTTGCAGGGCAGTGCCTTCCGGCTGTCCCTGAACGCGGCAGACGCGGATGCAGCCCGCCCGCGCCTGACGGCCTGGGGCCGGTTCGCCGGCACCACGTTTGACGGCCAGGAGGGCGAGTTGACCCTGGACGGGGACGTGTTCACGGGCACGGTGGGGGTGGATGGCACCTGGGACCGGTGGCTGGCCGGGGTGGCGGTGGCGCACAGCCAGGGCACGGGGGCGTACAGGATGCGCCGGGGGCCGCCCGACCCGAACGACCGGAATGAACGGACTCGCGAAACAGGAGACGGGAGGTCCGTGGCCGCCACCGGCCAGGGCGGCCTGGAGCAGACCCTGACCAGCCTCCATCCGTACCTGCGGTATGCGGTGACGGACCGGTTGAACGTGTGGGGCACGGTGGGCTACGGCTGGGGCGAATTGGACCTGGAGATGAAGAACGGCGGGACGGTAGAAACGGACACCAGGCTGGTCATGGGGGCGGTCGGGAGCCGGGGGGTGGTGCTGGCCCCGGCGGAGACCGGGGGCTTTGCCCTGGCCACGCGCACGGACGCCATGCTGACGCGGACGAGTGCGGACGCGGTGACCGGGCCGACGGGCAATCTGGCCGCCACGGAGGGGGACGCACACCGGGTGCGGGTGGTCCTGGAAGGCAGCCGGGCGGTGACGTGGGAAGACGGCCGGCGCCTGACGCCCACGCTGGAACTGGGGGGCCGGCATGACTGGGGCGACGCGGAGACGGGCTTCGGCCTGGAACTGGGGGGCCGGGTGTCCTACGCGGACCCGGGCCTGGGGTTGACCGTCGAGGGGACGGTGCGGGGCCTGCTGGCGCATGAAGATAGCGAGTACCAGGAATGGGGCGCGAGCGGGACCATCCGGCTGGCGCCGGGCGCGGCGGGACAGGGCCTCGCCCTGACCGTGGCGCCGAGTTGGGGCGTCACCGCGAGTGGGGTGGACGGGCTCTGGACCCGGCAGACCACGCAGGGGTTGGTGCCGGCGGGGAATCAGCCGACTCCGGGGGGCCGGGTGCAAGCGGACGTGGGGTATGGCGTCCCGGCCTTCGGCACGGGGCTGGTGACGCCCTATGCGGGGACGATGCTGGGGGACGGGGCCGTGCGGCGCTACCGGGTGGGCACGCGCGTGCAGGTGCCGGGGCCTGGGGCGACGGGCCTGACCCTGGACCTGGCCGGCACGCGGCAGGAACCCACCGGGTCCCAGCCGGTGAATCAAGGAGTCCGGGTACAGGTGGGGTGGAACTTCTGAGCGTCTGGCGCCGCGCCTGGCTGCGCCCGTCCCGGCGCGTTTCCGCTTCCTGGGGGCGCGCGGGGCGGAAGCGGGCGGTCGTTCGGACCCCGTGTAAATGTTTGGGAACCTCTGATTTATGGCACTATCGGGCGCATGGCTGTGTTGTGTCCTCGCTCAACCCTCACCTCTCTCTCTGATAAGCCTCGGGTTTCGCTCCGGGACGCCTTGCCCTGCATCCCGCTATCACAAGAAATCAGAGGTTCCTTCAGTAATTCGTTGACAATATTTTCCTCATCCCGGCCCTCTCCTGATAATGGGAGAGGGTAAAAAATGCAAAAGACCAAAGACGCCGGATCCCCGATCTGGTCGGGGATGACGGAAGAGGGCGTCCTGCGCCTGTATGGATGTTTCTTGCGAACGTTTCAGCGGGCGTGTTAAGTGTAGAAACCATGTCTGAGCAGGTTGTGCCCTTCGAACATTTTGCCTTGGAGGAACGTGAGGTTGAGCAGACCTTGGCGCGCGTGAACGTTCGTGCCGTGGATTACGCGGACATTTATTTTGAATCGACAATTTCCGAATCCGTGTCCATGGAGGAGGGCATTGTCAAGCGGGCCGTCAAAAGCATTGCTCAGGGGGCCGGGGTCCGGGCCACTGCCGGGGAGAAAACCGGGTTTGCCTATTCCGACGACTTGTCGCGGCGGGACCTGGAAATTGCCGCGGATACCGCCCGGTATATCGCCGATTCGCCGAAAGGCGACGTTCCGGTCCCCGTGACGCATCGGCCGGCCGGGACGCACAATCTCTATTCGCTTGAACAGCCCCTGACCGACGTTGCCACGCAGGAGCGCGTGGACCTGCTCAACCTGATCGACCGGGAAGCGCGACGCTATGACCCCCGGATCACGAAGGTGATGGCGTCCATCAATACCAATCATAAAGTTATGCTGGTGGCGACCACCGAAGGCTTGCGCGCCGGCGACGTGCAGCCGTTATCCCGGCTTCAGGTGACGTGTATTGCCGAAGAAGGGACCAATCGCCAGGTGGGCACCTTCGGCGGCGGCGGCCGCGTGGCGTTTGCCTTTTACCATGAACAGGACCGGGCGCGAGCGTATGCGCGAGAAGCCGCCAGGCAGGCAATCCTGAATCTCGATGCCGTGGACGCGCCCGCGGGCATTCTGCCCGTCGTTCTGGGGGGCGGCTGGCCCGGGATTTTGTTACACGAGGCCGTGGGACACGGCCTGGAGGCGGATTTCAATCGCAAGAAAACGTCGGCGTTCAGCAATTTGATCGGCCAGCGCGTCGCGTCCGACGTGTGTACGATCGTGGATGACGGCACGTTGCCTTCCAGGCGGGGGTCGCTCAACATCGACGATGAAGGCACGCCCACGACCAGGACCGTCCTGATCGAAGACGGAATCCTGTGCGGATACATCACGGACCGTCTGAACGCCAGGCTCATGGGCATTCCGCTTACCGGCAACGGCCGGCGCGAGGATTTCCGCAGCATCGTGTTGCCCCGGATGACCAATACCTTCATGTTGGCCGGCACGTCCGAACCCGAGGATATTCTGCGCTCCGTCAAGAAAGGTCTGTATGCCGTATCGTTCGGCGGCGGACAGGTGGATATCACGAACGGCAAGTTCGTGTTTTCGGCGAGTGAAGCCTATTTGATCGAGGATGGCAAAGTGACGAAGCCGGTCAAAGGGGCAACCCTCATCGGGAGCGGGCCCGACGTGCTTAAGCAGGTTTCCATGGTCGGCCATGATTTGCAATTGGATTCGGGTATCGGGACCTGCGGAAAAGAGGGCCAATCCGTGCCGGTCGGCGTCGGGTTGCCCACGATTCGAATCGACGAGATTACGGTCGGAGGCACCGCCACGTAGGCCGTCACGCAACAATTTTCCACACTCGACCCCCAGTCAATTCATTGTCCCCATCATGCATGAATCCCCGGAAGTCCTGAAGACCCTTGCCGCCGAGTTGATCGACCGGGTCAAAGCCCACGGCGCCACGGAAGCCGACGTCATGGTGGCGGAGGGAGATTCCGTGTCGGTTCAGGTCCGGTTGTCGGCCGTGGATTGTTTGAGTAAGGCACGGGAAAAAACCCTGGGTATCCGGGCGTTTTTCGGAAAGCGGTCGGCCAGTACGTCCACGTCGGATTTTTCCGAAGCCTCACTCAAGCAGTTGGTGGCCGATACCTGCGCCCTTGCCAAGGCCGTGGCCGAGGATGAGACCTCGGGCCTTCCCGAATCAACGGCCTTGGCGAGTGACGTCCCGGATTTGGACTTGTACGATCCCACTGCCATGCCCGTGGACGAAGCCATTGACGTGGCGCAGCGCGCGGAACTCGCGGCCATGGACGCCGATTCCCGCGTGACCAATTCGGAAGGGGCCGAGTGCTGTGCGGGCTATGGCGCGGTGGTGTTGGCCAACACGCACGGGTTTCTGGGGTATCACCGGAGTTCGCGGTTTTCGCTGTCCGTGGCCCCGGTCGCCGAAGGTTCCGATGACCAGGGCATGCAACGGGATTATTGGTATACGGTTTCGCGCAAACGGCAGGAATTGGACGACCCGGAGTCGGTCGGTCGCATCGCGGCGGAGCGGACGTTGCGGCGTTTGGGGGCTCGAAAAGTCGAGACCCAACGGGTTCCCGTGATTTTCGATCCGGAAACGGCGTGCAGTTTGTTGGGGCACCTCTCGAGCGCGGTCTCCGGATATTCCCTGTATAAAGGTGCTTCGTTCTTGCTGGGGCAGTTGGGAAAATCCATTGCTCCGCAACACGTGAACGTCGAAGACAACGGTTGCCTGCCCGGCAAACTCGGGTCCCGTCCGTTTGACGGGGAGGGGTTGCCCACCCGCAAGACGATGATCCTGGAACAAGGCGTGTTGTCCAGCTATTTGCTGGATACGTATTCCGGGAGAAAGTTGGGGATGGCCTCCACCGGCAACGCGTCCAGGAGTATTGGGGACAATCCCACCGTGTCCCCGTCGAATTTGTTTTTCCATCCCGGCGACGCGTCGCCTGAGGAACTCATTCGATCCGTCTCCCGGGGGTTGTACGTCACCGAGTTGATCGGATTCGGGGTGAATATGGTGACGGGAGATTATTCCCGCGGGGCGTCAGGCTTTTGGATTGAAAACGGTGAATTGGCCTATCCGGTTCAGGAAGTCACGATCGCCGGCAATTTGAAACAGATGTTTCAGGATATCGAGTCGATCGGGAATGACCTGGTGTTTCGGGGGAAACTGGCGAGTCCCACCATCCGCATCCGTGAGATGATGGTAGGGGGCAATTGAATGCGCGGGTGTCGCGGAAGCCGAAGGAGTCGTTATGCCACTTGACGTTGAAGACGGAGTCAAAGCCCTGCAGTTGGTCACCTCACGCTACGACCAACGGGAATGGCGGAAAAAAATCGAAAAAATCCTGAGCCTTCCGCCCAGCGGGTTTGAAGATGTCGCGCAACGGAACATCTTTGTCTATTTCAAACATCAACTTCAGGCGTATAAGTCGCGGCGCGCCGATCCACCGTCCTGGATCGTCGGCGGGTACGCAACGAAGGAAGCTGTTGATCGCGCCCGGCATCGTCCGACGGACATCAATCCCGACATGACCGAAGCCGACGTGTCGTTCCTAGGGGTCGATCCCGGTGCGGACGTCGATGAAGTCTGGTGGGAAGACATGCTGGTGAAGTGGTTCGAAACGCCGGAAGAAGAATTCGAAGGATCCGACGAAGAATCCGAGGAACCCAAGGCAGAAGGTCAGGAGAAAACCGGGAAGTCGGAGGGCCTGCCCAATACGGATTAACGCAACGTCGTCCGACAAACCGGGTTAAAACAGATCCATTTGCTCGGGTTTGTCACTTGTCTGAACCGCGGGCTCCCGTGGCGGAGCCGCCATCTCATCCAAGAGCCGTTTCAATTTTCGAAAGTCTTCTTGAAGCAATGGCCGGAGACGGTCGTTGTGCAGGGTCGCGGCAGGGTGGAACAACGGAAACAGCCGAAACTCCGGTAATTCAAACGGTTGTCCGTGGACCTTGGTGATTCCGACCTTTCTTTGCAGCAGCGTTTGGGTGGCGAAGTTGCCCATGGAACAGACCAAGTGTGGTTTGATCAATTCTATTTGTCGGAACAGGAAGGGCTTGCACGTTTCCACTTCATCGGGTTCGGGGTCGCGGTTCTGAGGTGGGCGGCATTTGATGACGTTGGCAATGTAAATCTGTGAACGCGAAAGCCCGACGGATTCCAATAAGTCCGTGAACAGTTTTCCCGCCGCGCCCACAAAGGGTACCCCCTGTTTGTCCTCGTGAAAGCCCGGAGCTTCTCCCACGAACATGATCGAGGCATCCGGATTCCCGCTGCCGAAGACGACTTGGGTTCGTCCGGAAGCCAAACGGCATTCCCGGCAGTTGCGTAAGGATTCGCAGAGGTCGGCGAGTGACATCAGGATCGCATCATAGGAAGCGGGCTTTTCGTTGTCAATTTGTCGGCGACGCGGCCGGCAACCGGCTCTGCGACGACCGGTCCTGCGTCACGAGCGGCGGGAAATGTAATTTTGAAACGACCGGCGCGCCCACGCGGTCAGGGCCAGGGTTGCGCGACGAAACGGCGGAACGCGAATGCGGGAAGAAAACACGGCAAACCGCGTGCCTTCTATACGGGTCAGTAGATTGAAATAGATGGCGCGCATGATTTCCGCGGACAGCAACGACTGCCGGTCGGCCGAGGCCAGGGCGTCGTACACGGTTTGGGCTTTTCCATAATATTCTCGGGCCCGGGCGGCCTGGAATTCCATGAGCCGGATGAATGCAGGCGAAGTGGTCTTGGTCAACAGGTGTTCCTCGGAACAGCCGGACCGGACCAGGTCTTCCTGCGGGACGTAAATCCGGTCGCGGTCGGCATCGACGCCCACGTCGCGCATGATGTTGGTCAGTTGAAAGGCCACGCCCAGGTTGACGGCATAGTCCCGGGCACGCGGGTCCTTCGTCCCGAACACCTTGAGACAGATCAGCCCCACGATCGACGCCACGCGATAGCAATAGGGATAGAGGTCGTCGAAAGTGGCATACCGCCTGATCGTCAGATCCATTTCCATGCCGGCAATCAGTTCCTGAAAATAGTCCTGGGGAATGTCCAGCTTGCGGGCGTGGTCCGCAAGACTGACGGTCACCGGATATTGCGGGGCGTCTTCATAGGCCGCCTGAATTTCCCGGCGCCATTGCGCCAGTTGACTGTGCGGATCTTCACCGGGAGGCGGGTGATCGACGGCCGCGTCCAACTCGTGACACAACGTGTACACGGTATACATGGCTTCCCGGCGCGGACGGGGTAGAAAGAGAAAGGAATAGTAAAAGTTGCTTCCGCTGTCTTTCGCTTTGAGCGTGCAATAGGAATGCGCTTCCGTGATGGTGGGCATCTGTGTGGAGGCGACTTACGGCAGGGGTTTCAGGTACGTGTCCTTAATCCATCCCGAGTCCCCGGCGTGTGTTTGGACTCGATAGACCCACCGCTTCTTGATGAGACTCCCGTCGAGGATGGTGAGGGTGTCGCCGGTTTTCACGAGCGGCCCCACTTGTTCGCCTTCGGCCGCATTGCGTAACTGAAAGCGAGCCTGCCGGCCTTCTCTTGATGCGACGTTGACCTGTTGCCCTTCGCGAAAGGCCGGGACGGGAGGGACCTCCGGCGCCGGTGGCCGGACTATCGGCTCGGGTTGGGGCGGGGGATCTTTAGTGAACGAATCGATTGCGGTGCGCACCGTGTTCACCATTTGTGCGGCGGTGGACCGTAACTCCGGATCGGTTATCACGTACCAGGTTCCCACGGCCATGAGGATGATCAGGGTGAACGTCAACCACCGGCGAGGCGGTTTCTGCCGAGGGTCGTCAAACTCGTCCAGGTCGTCGTCGAAATCAAGGTCCTGGTCCATGTCCCGGGCAAAGAGAAGGGGAGAGAAGGGGGACCGCATGTGAGGGAGTGCTGTCGCTGTCATGAGTGCCCCGTGAGAAGAGTGTCCGGAAAACAGACGGGCGTCAGGATGCCGGCCTTTTTTACCGATCCTTTTCATACCACTCGCCTTCGGGCATGTCAAACTGCGGCAAGGGCGTGAGGGCGCGGCGCGTTGAGAAATAACGGAAATGGTTCAGGGCTTCCGGCGTTGGAGAAAATGGCTTGCATATCGAATTTTCCGTATGCAGAATGCATCCTGTAGTCGGCACAGACAAAAGACGGCACATCAAGTTGATGCCGTTCTCACTCTTGAGTTGAAGTGGGATCAAATTCTCGCGGATTTTGAATTTCGCACATGTCCAGTTGGTATCGCCCGGACCCCTTAACCCGAGACCTCATTCACCTGATCAATGCCCGCCGGCACGATCACGGTGATTCCGAACTCGCCATCGAAGTCCTGCAGGCCTTGCTCGAGCAGGATCGCGAGCATGACGTGCTCACCGTCCTGGCCGCGTTGGATGAAGAAATGGCCGAGTGGCTGTTCGACCTGTTGGCGGAGGCCGCCTGTTCGGTCTTGATTGAAAGCGATCACGATGATGATCCGGCCTATGCTATTTTGGGGGCGATCGAGTTGTCGCTGCAGGCGAATCTCGCCGCGCCCCTCGGGTTGAAGATTCATCCGGAAAAAACCGCGGAATTGCTCCGGGAGTGTTTGCACATTCCGCCGGGAACCGTGGTCACGGTCGAACCGCGATTGCTGACCGATACGACGCTTGATTTCTTGACCCTTCAACAACTCCACGAACATGTGTCCTGCATGGCAGGTTCGCAACGCCGGCAACCCATTACTGCTCGTTTGCATCCCCCCGTCGAGTCAACGGCATTTTTGTTTTTTGAGTTGATCGGGGCGAGGGATTCATCCCTGCCGGAAACGATCCCCGACAAGGAACGGGAAACCCTGTTACAAGGTCTGATGGCGCAATGTCCGGAAATTGCCCTGGCGCCGAATATGCTGGAGGTGCCGGTGTATGCCGCGTATGGCATGTTCGACGCGCAGAATGCCGTACGACTCCATCGCTTGGCCGATGAAACGGCCGCGGTCTGGCATGACCTCGATCCTCCGGTCAGGAGCCGGGCCATCGTCCATTTACACACGCAATGCGGGAACGGGGTCTACATGCCCGTCTGGACGGACCTGTTCGATCCCGATTTGCCGGAAGACCACGGCCCGATCTGGACCTCGCCGGACGTCTGGGTCTTTACCGCGGATCTGCCGATCGAATGGCCGGGCGAGATGCTGACGAACCGGTTGCTGGCCGAAGGCTGTACCCGCTTCGAAAACCACATCGTCGAAGCCCCGGAAAATTAGCGGATCAGCGTAATTTGGACTTCTATCGAATAGTCACATATTATGTTTGATATGCCACGTCGCTTGCGATACCTTTTAGGCACATTTCCGAAGATCTTCATAAGCCATTCGGTTTGGAATAGTTCCTCATTGAAGTCTTCGTCCTTCAGGACTGTCAGTTCGACTGCATCGTATCCGAAACCTCATGCCGCAACTACGAAACCCTGTCGCCCAGTTTGACTTCGTTCTTGCACTCTGGATTTTGGCCGTGAATGTTCGGAATCGGAATACTCCCATACGGTCATGAGCCTCTCACACAGCCATCATCGGATGTCAGATATGGTGGCGCCACGGGTCCGCGATAGACAACGATATTCCTGGTGAAGACCGTTTTGTCAGCGCAGCTCGACATATCAACGCAACCGGTGATACACGGCTTCCGTGAGCCGACCGACCTTCTTGATGCAACTGATAAAGATCCGTTGCTAATGGAGCTTATCGGCACTCAGGCCTTCCAGCGCCTGAAGGATATTCGTTTTCTCGGAGCCCTCGACTATCGCCTAATCCCTCGGCCGAACGGCAGACCCGGCGCAATCCGCTACTCTCGCTACGAGCACAGTCTCGGGGTCATGCAGTTGGCACGTTTGTACTGCCTCAGGCGCCACAAACGGCGGTCTGAGCGCCGCTTGCTGTGTGCAGCTGCCCTCCTGCACGATATCGGCCATCCCCCGCTGTCGCATTCCATGGAATCCGTTTTCAGGGAGAAATTCGGAATAGATCATCATACTGCGTCGAAGGACATCATTTGCGGCCGGAAGCCTCTCGGCAAGAACGTCTTTTCGATTCTTCGCCGCTATGATGTAGATGTTGAAAAATTGGTCGCTGTTGTTTCCGGAGAGGTCGCGAGCTTCGAGGGTTTCTTTGATGGCCCAATCAATTTTGACACGATTGAAGGTGTCCTCCGTTCCTACAGATACATGCGAAGAGCTCCCAGCACCTCCAGTCCGGACATTGTGACGGATGCGGCAATAAAACGGGAAAACGAGAAAGACGAAGGTATTGTAGATGAGTTTTGGAAATACAAAGATTGGGTCTATAAGAAGATTATAAATTCCGAAGATTCTGTTCTTTCCGATTTTATATGCAAGGTATTTCTTCGGAAGAATCTTGGACGAATTAAATGCGATTCTTTTTTCGGCACCGAAACCAAGCTGTTTCAACAACTGCCGGGATTAAGAGAATTGCTCACGAGCCGTTCGTTCAAAGCCGAAGTCATTTGCATGGTCGACGAACCTGTCTGCTACGTATTTCGCGACTATTATATCGACCGAGAAGGAGATTTTTTTCTCGACAAGACGATGTTCGGTATCGGCACAGTCGTAGAAAGCGCATTTTGACGTTGAAGATGAAGATCGATTCGGCGGTTAAAGCTGTGACCGGTTCGCAGGGAGTTTTGTTCTATGACGACGCCGTATGAACGCGGTTTGAAATATTCCGATTGCCAGCTTTCTAAAATCAGAGATCGACTCGAAGAATTATCTCTTGACAGCACGGCCTTACTGGTTTGTTGTGGATCATATGCACGGGGTGAGGCGTCAGAGCAATCGGATATCGACTATTTCATGATATCAGACAGCACAGATAAAGATACTGAAATCTTTCAAACCGTGCGTTCTGAAATACGTAGCATCATACCTACTGGTCCATCGAAAGATGGTGCGTTTGCAATGGAAGTGAATCGTACGGAAATTCTCGACAACATCGGAGGAGATAATGACAACAATCAGAAGATCACCCGCCGAATTCTGTTTCTTCTTGAAGGGGTGTCGTTGTTCAATGAACCGGGACTGCAATGTTTCAGACGAGAGATACTTGAGCGCTATATACGCGAAGGCATGACAGAGCATCAGTTGGCGTTGTTTCTGCTGAATGACATCATTAGATACTACCGTACCGTAGCCGTAGATTACGAGTTCAAAATTTCCGTGAATGACAGCCCGAAGCCGTGGGCAATCCGAAACATCAAGCTGGTTTTCTCGAGAAAACTTCTTTATGCGAGCGGCTTGTTCAGCATCGCCATGACCGCGGATCGTACACGGGAGGAAAAAATCAAAATACTCGAGGATTTATTTGGGTGTCCCGTGGTGGAACGAATGATAAAGATATGCGGTAAAGCTGCTATGGAGCCGGTTCTAACCAGCTATAATTTTTTCTGGAAAAGCTGGAAGACATTGAAACCAGAAAACACTTGGAGACGTTGGAGATTGAGGATCGAGATGATCCAATCTTTCGAGAGATCAAGAACGAAGGGCATCACTTCACAAGGGAATTGCTGAAGGTGTTCGAGAGCACGTTCGATTCGACTCATCCGATCCACCGGGCTGTAATATTTTAATCCGTCACTACACAGATTTTCACAAGTTTCCTGAAATTCAAGTGTACGTTTCCCCGTCAAGGAGACAATTCTAAAAGGATGCCGGTTTGAATTTGCCGTCGGCTCTCATCTGCTGAAAAACCCTCGACAGGTCGCTCGACTCTTCGGCAGCCTGCAAGCGTTCGCGTATCGTCAGACGCAGGGCGCGCCGGATCTGTTCACGCCGGCTACCCTCCCAAGTGGCCAACTCCCAGACTTCATCAGGTATCTCATCCACCACGACTTTTCTGTTGACTTATCGTAATTTGCCGGCTACCAGCCGGTTCAAGCTGACCCCGGATTCAGCCGCTTGAATGGAGAGCATCCGGTGCGTTTCCGGTGGAACACGTACCATGAACTTTCCACTGTAGTTTTTCAGCGCAATGGGTTCGGGTACGTCCTCCCTGTTCCTTCGCATATCTCTGAGGCAGTTCTTGACGAGCCGGCGAATACCCGTCAGCGCTTTCTCCGGTGACGTGTCAAGCCAACTGAGGCTTGGAAACTCGGCGCATAAGCCAACGTGCTCCCGATCTTCCTCAGACCACGTGACCCGGTACGTGTAGCGATCATATGCTTTGATCATGATTCAGCCTCCAAACGATCTATCGCCCGCAGAACTTGCCGAACCTGATACGGTTTGGCCTTGCCTTTAGCGTCTTGGATATTCACGCGAGGATTGCCCTGCCACGGTGTTTTATACACCCTGTGACTGGACCCCGTCTGTCGTGGTTTGCCAAAAAAGTAATCACAGATTTCACGCAACTCATCGAACCGAATACCCGTTGGGTTACGCCTCATGCGAATGAGCGTGCCTGCAACGTTCGACATTATCTGCATTATAGTATCATTATTGATACTATTTCAAGGGTCCGAACGTTGTCCTGCGAGGCCTCGTGATTGCTCGGCCTTGTATCTGGATTGAACCTGTCCGTAATCACATAGCGAACTGGTTAGCGCCGGGAGGCTCGGCGTAAGGGGTCCAACAACGTGTCCGGGACTTTGAGATTCCCCTTGCCTCGACCGACTTGAATGCCCGGGTTTGCCGTTCCGTGGAAATCACTCCCCCCGGTGACCAGCAGGTCCAATCGTTTGGCCAATTCGAGGAACCGTGAAGTTTGCCTCCGGTCATGACTGCTGTAAAACACTTCCAATCCCAACAATCCGGCCTCCTTTAAGCAGGCGCATAAACGATAGAGAGGCTCCCCCTGACACCGGGTCCACGTCGGGTGCGCCAGAACCGGAACTCCACCCGCGTCGCGAATCCAGGCAATGACTTCCCGTGTGTCGGAGAGCGTCCGAGGCACATAGGCCGGTGCTCCCTTCTTCAAGTATCGATCGAAGGCTTCCCGGGTATCCTGAACGTATCCCTTGTCAACCAACACCTGTGCGACATGCGGACGGCCGATGGAGTCGGAGCCGGCTTTGGCGTTGACTTCTTCCTTGGTTATCTCAAGTCCCAAGGCGTTCAAGCGTTCGATGGTCCGCTGGTTTCTGATCTGTCGAGAACGACGTTGTTGCGCCAGATGATCCCGAAAGGTCGAATTCTGCCAATCGAAGAAATAGCCGAGGACGTGGAGTTCCTGTTCGTTGAAACGAGAGCTTATTTCCACGCCGGGGATGACTTCGATGCCGGTCTTTGTGGCCGCCTCCATGGCCAGGGGAATGCCATCCACGATGTCGTGATCCGTGATGGCCATGGCCGTAACGCCCGCTTGATGGGCCAGGTCCACGACTTCCACCGGCGTCAGGCTGCCGTCGGAGTAGCGGGTATGCAGGTGAAGATCGATCCGTGCCATCGACTGGCGATTGCTTTCGTACTGCAGGCCGGGTCCCGGTCAGGGTTTTTGGGCCACGAGTCGTGCGGTGATGGCCGGTCCCTTCGTCGGGCTTCCTTCGGCTACGCTCAGGACAGGCAAGGCGTGCCCGGGATGAAGCGAGGAGGAATGCGGGCCTTCCTCGTAGTGCAACACGCGCAATGGGTGGGTTAAGCGCAGCAGTTCGTTGTGTTCCAGACAGAATTCTTTCCTTCGAGGATGATTGAATCGTACGTGGTTGTCGATCAGAAACGTTTCATAGATCAGGACGCCGCCGGGCTTGAGGGCTTGCAGGAGAGACGGAAAGAGCGGCCGGAAGAGATAAAAGAACACCAGTATCCCATCGTATTCCTGATTGCCCAGTGAAGGCGGAGCCTCCGGATCTAGTTCCAGGTCCGTGTTCCACGTCGAGAGATTGGGAATGTGGTGCTCGCCGGCCTTACGCGCCAGGGTGGCTAATGCCTGTTCGTTTCGGTCGAGACCGATCACCTCATAGCCTTGAGCAGCCAGAAACAGGGCGTGTCGGCCTTCTCCGGCGGCCACGTCCAAGACCGTTCCTTTAGGGATCATGTGCGCGGTCGCGTGCAGAAACGGCGAAGGTTGGAAGGGGGAAGCCGAATTGATGGCGTGCGTGCGCGGGTAGGTCAGCCGTACGCCGACCGAACCCGACACGTCCGGGAGCGGCGGCGCGGCTTTCCGGAGCCAGATGGTCAACCGTTGGATCGGAAATTCCAGCAGCAGCGTTTGGGCGATCTGATCCGTCAATCGTTCGATCAATGCGTTCGCATTGGCGGTTCCGACGTCAATGACCCGTTGGACGACGTGAGCGTAGTCCACTGTTTTAGCGAGGCTGTCGGAATGAATGGCGTCTTCGACCGAACAGGTGAGTTCGAGGTCCGCCAACAGCGGCTGTTGGCATTGTCGTTCGTCAGGCGTGACTCCGCATCTCGCCTGGAACCGGATTCCTTCAATGATGATGGCTTCGGACACAGCGGCATTGTCGAGGAGGGGAAAATACGTGTCAAGCCCGGTTGCATTGATCCCTTCGAGTCGGCACGAGCAGGCCGGTTCTGCTTGACCCGCTTTTCAGAGGGCTCCTATAATAGGGACGAACGCTTAAGGGAGGGTGCGCCAAGTGGCTGATTTTACGCACTTCAATGAATCCGGCCGTGCAAGGATGGTCGATGTGTCGGCTAAGGGTTCGACCGAACGTATCGCGGTGGCGCAGGGCCGGGTTTCGATGCTTCCGGAAACCCTACGCCGTATTCAGGAAGGGAAAATCGCTAAAGGCGACGTCCTGGCCGTGGCGCAGGTGGCCGGAGTCATGGGCGCCAAACGGACGCCGGACCTGGTCCCCATGTGTCATCCCTTGATGCTGACGAGCGTGAATATCGACTTCCGGGAAAATGTGACGCCCGATGAGAGGGGGCAATGTTCCTTGACCATCCAGGCCGCCGTCAAGACCAGCGGCCAGACCGGGGTCGAAATGGAAGCCATGACCGCGGTGGCGGTGGCGGCGTTGACGATCTACGACATGTGTAAAGCCGTGGATAAAGGCATGAGTTTCGGTGACGTGTGTCTGGTCTCGAAATCCGGCGGCAAGTCCGGAACCTATCAACGAGCCGGCGTCGAGGCCTTGGTCCCGGCTCATGGGTCATCGTCATGATCGTCACGGTGAAATTGTTCGGCATGTTGAAAATGCAGCTTCACCACGACTCCAAACTGAACGAATCCGAACTGAAGGTGCCGTTGGATCACGGGTGCCGGGTGGATGATTTGATCGCGGCCATCCAGTCGATGAATGCCGACGTTGGAGACTTGTTGCTGAAAAGAAAAATTCTCGTGTCGGTGAACCATGAGGTCGCTCACGGGGAAACCGAACTGACCGGAACTGATGAAATCGCGTTGCTTCCGCCGTTTTCCGGCGGATCATCCACACCAGGGGAGATGCTTGTCGATGTCTACCGTTGATACCGAAGCCTCGTTGGTCCGGGTCCAACGAGAGGATTTTTCGATTGACGAGGAAATCAACCGGGTCCGGAACCGTTCCACGCGCATTGGCGGCATTGCGACCTTTCTCGGCACCGCGCGTGATCGATCGCATGACCGGGACGTCAGCCGGATCACGTTTGAATACTATGAAGGGATGGCCCAGAAAAAGCTCCGGGAAATCCGTGAGCGTGCGTTGCAGGATTTTGACGTCCTTGAGGTGCTGATTCTGCACCGGTACGGCGAGATCGACATCGGGGAAAACATTGTCCTGATCGTCGTGGGCGCCATGCATCGGGCGGATGCGTTCAAGGCCTGCAAATGGTGTATCGACGAACTGAAGCAGATTACGCCGATCTGGAAGTGTGAAGAGACGCCGGACGGACAAGTATGGGTGGAACAGCATCCATGAACGCCGAGCGTATCGTTTCGGATCTGTTGGACACGTTCGGGCGTCCCTTGCGGAGTCTGCGCGTGTCGGTGACGGACCGGTGCAACCTGCGTTGTCGCTATTGCATGCCCGAGGACGAGTATGCGTGGCTTCCCCGTGAAACCCTCCTGAGTTTTGAAGAAATCAATCGGTTGGTGGAGATTTTTGCCGAGTTCGGCGTGGATAAAGTCCGGTTGACTGGCGGCGAACCCCTGCTTCGTCGCGACCTTCCCACCCTCATTTGCCTGTTGAAACGACAGACTGCCATTCAGGACATCGCCCTGACCACCAATGGCATTTTGTTGGATGAGCAGGCCGAATCACTTCGTGACGCCGGTTTGGATCGCATCACGGTCAGCCTTGACACCCTGAAACCCGACAAGTTTAAAACGCTCACCAAACGGGATACGTTTGATCGGGTCTTACAGGGCATTGATCACGTCAAGACGATCGGATTGACCGGACTCAAAATCGACACTGTCGCGATCAAGGGATTCAACGACGACGAACTGGTCGAGTTGATCGAATATGGCAAGAACGTCGACGGGGAGGTGCGATTCATCGAGTACATGGACGTGGGCGGCGCGAATGATTGGGGCATGGAAAAAGTCTTTTCCCAGGCCGAGATCCTGGAGACGTTCCGGCAGGCCTATGGCCCGGTCGAGTCCATTCGGGAAAACAGTTCGGCGCCGGCCCGGCGGTATCGATTGCCCGATGGCACCACGTTCGGCATCATTCCCTCCACGACCTCGCCGTTTTGCGCCACGTGCGACCGGAGCCGGTTGACCGCGGACGGCATGTGGTATCTGTGTCTCTATGCCCGGCACGGATTGGATCTGCGGGAACCGCTTCGGATGAATGACGACGCGAGCCTGCGGGCCCGCATCCGGTCAGGATGGCGGCAGCGGATCGACCGCGGCGCCGAAGACCGTAAAGCGCTGGAGTCCTCCAGCGAGCGTGGTCAATTCATTCGGATCGACGAACTGCGCCAGGACCCACATCTGGAAATGCACGCGCGCGGCGGTTGATGGTCCACGCCGTGGTTGGTTCTTGCCTCCCCGATTAAGAATCGTCGGGGACAAGCCTAAGAAAAGGTCTCGATGGGTTGGTTTCAGAAGGGCTCGTCTGAAGAACGGGAAAAGGGCAAGCTGAACATCGTGGAAGGCATGTGGATCAAATGTGCCTTTTGCCGCGCCGTTGTCTATCGAAAAGAAGTCGATCAGAACTTCAAACTCTGTCCCAAGTGCGGATACCACTTTCCCCTGTCGGTCCCCGAGCGTCTTGACGTCTTGCTCGACCCCGGCAGTTTTCAGGAGTGGGACGCCGACTTATCCCCCGGCGACCCCCTGGCGTTTACCGATACGCAATCCTACCTCGGTCGAATCGAGATCTATCAGAAGAAGACCGGCAGACGAGACGCCATCGTGACGGGCGAAGGAAAACTTCAGACTTCTCCGGTCATCGTGGGCATTTTTGATTTTGGATTCATGGGCGGCAGCATGGGGTCCGTGGTGGGAGAAAAGATCTGTCGCGCGGCCGACCGGGCCATCGAGGGCAACAGGCCGTTCTTGCTTGTGACCACGTCGGGCGGGGCGAGAATGCAAGAGGGCATCCTCTCTCTCATGCAGATGGCCAGGACGTCGGCGGCCATGGCCCGGCTTCATGAAGCCGGAGTGCCGTTCATTTCGCTTCTGACGGATCCGACCTTTGGAGGCGTGACCGCGAGTGTGGCGATGTTGGGTGACGTCATCCTGGCGGAACCGAAAGCCCTCATCGGGTTTGCAGGACCCCGCGTCATTGAGCAGACCATCAAACAGCGGCTGCCGGACGGGTTTCAGCGCGCGGAATTTTTGCTCGAACATGGTATGATCGACGCCATCGTGAGTCGGCCCCGTCTTCGGCAGACGCTTCACTCCGTGTTTCGGCATTTGGGGGCCGGCGTCTAACCGGGATGTTACTCGGCTGCCATCCCTGCCCGGCGCGCGCCCTGAATTTCGTGAAAAGGTTTCGAAAGAAACCGGAGCAACGCGTTGCCGTCACTTCCCTCCAACACCGGCCGGCGTGTCATAGGGATTGTTGATGAAGCCTTCCTACGAAGCCGCACGAGCACGTCTCTACGAGTTGCAACAATTCGGCATCCACTTGGGACTCGACACGATTTCTTCCTTATTGTCGGAACTCGGTAACCCCCAAGATCGTGTTCCTGCCCTGCACGTGGCCGGAACCAACGGGAAAGGATCCGTAGCCGCCGTCACCGCGTCGATTCTGCAGGCTGCCGGAATCCGCGTCGGGTTGTATACGTCTCCGCATCTTCTTGATTTTTCCGAACGAATCCAGGTTCAAGGGCGTTGCATTCCCGAAGATCGCGTCGTCGACTTGTTCCACACAATTCAAGCCCTGCCGTCCTTCGCCGTGCCTCCCACGTTTTTTGAAGTGGCCACCGCCATGGCCTTTCAGCATTTTGCCGAAGAACAAGTGGAAATCGCGGTACTG
This sequence comes from Nitrospirales bacterium, assembly GCA_965204965.1. Classification (GTDB taxonomy): domain Bacteria; phylum Nitrospirota; class Nitrospiria; order Nitrospirales; family UBA8639; genus Bin75. The sequence goes on from OZ242026.1 coordinate 990,564, forward strand.
GAAGTCGGTCTGGGAGGGAGATTCGACGCGACCAACGTCTGCAGGCCGATCGGAACCATCATTACCAATATTTCATTCGATCATGAGAAATACCTGGGCTCATCCCTGGAAGCGATTGCGTTTGAGAAAGCGGGAATTGTGAAACGGGACGTTCCGCTGGTCGTGGGGCCGGTCGAGCCGTCGGTAGCCGGCGTCCTGGAAGAGCAGGTGCGACAGAAGCAAACACGGACGTTCAAATTCGGCAGCGAATTCAGGAGCATGCCCCATCCATCCGGTGCGTTCGATTTCATCGGGATGCATCGCAAATACGCGAATCTTCACTGTGCGCTGGCCGGCGAGCATCAAACGGTGAATGCAGCCTGTGCCGTTGCGCTCCTCGAAGTCTGTGTGATGCCCCGAATTCGGATTCCCGAACGGGACGTCAGACGGGGCCTGGAGCAGGTTTCCTGGCCGGGCCGGCTCGAACGATTCCGGCATCATCCTGAAGTCCTCTGCGACGGAGCCCACAATCCGGCTGCGGCGGAATGCCTCAAACTTCATTTGCAACGCCGTCTTTCCGAACAACAAGAACGTCGTCTCATCCTGGTGGTCGGGATGATGCAGGACAAGAATCTTTCCGCATTTTTGAACGCGTTGGTCCCGATGGCCGATGCGGTGATTTTGACCCGGATCAATTCTTCCAGGTCAGCCACCGTGCGTGCGCTGAAAGAGGCCCTGCCGGTCATTGACCGTCCAACATACGAACGTGAGGCGCCGGAAGCGGCCTTCGACCTGGCGACGGGTCTGGCGGGTGACAACGATCTGATCTGCGTGACGGGCTCTTTGTTCCTTGTCGGGCACGTGAAAAGCCTGATGACGGGAAAGGCGTATGAACCTGTTCTGGGATAAGCCTAGCCGAGCGCTTGTCGTCAGGCGGGTTGCTCCAATCGGTTTGTTGTGCGCCGTGCAGATCGTCTTCACGATGGCGGGTTGGGTCCATGCGTTGCCGATATTTCCTGCGTCCGAACCCTTGCAAACGGAACACGCTTCCTCTCTTCACGTCACGCGGGAGCGACCTGATGAGGCTTCCGCGCTTCGCATCACGGCCGAACAAACCGAATTCGATCAAGTCACGGAGGAATTCAAAGCCGTCGGCTCGGTGGTCGTGACGCAGGGTGTCGTTCGGTTGACCGCCGACCAAGCCGTGCTTCACAAACTCTCCGGGCGGTTGACGGCCACGGGTCACGTTCATTTGAAGGATCAAGTGAACGACGTGTGGGCGGAGGAACTGACCATCAACGTGAATACGGAGTCCGTGCTTGTGGTCAATGGAAAGATTTTCTTGAAAGAAACGGGGACGTGGCTTCGGGGTCGTCTCCTCCAACGGTTTTCCGAAACCCACTATCGCGTGAAAGACGGCACGTTTACGAATTGCGATGCGGATGACGGGCAAATCCCCGATTGGAGTTTTTCGTTTCAGGACGTGGACGTGGAACAGGGCGACAGTGTTTTCGCCAAGGATACATGGTTGAACATTCGCGACCAGCCGATCCTCCCGGTCCCCGTCTTGCGCTATCCGATGCCGGGTGCCAGAAAAACCGGGTTTCTGGTTCCGACCATCGGGTACGACAACGTGTTGGGTCTTCAATATCGACAGGGGTTCTATTGGGCGCTGTCTCCCAGCCAGGACCTGACCATCGCCCCGCAAATTCTGACCAAACGGGGCCAGGGAGGCGACGTGACGTATCGTTACGTCCTGAATCGTCGATCGAGAGGGCGCTGGCTGGTCAATGCGTTTAATGATACCCACGTGGACCGGGCTCGCGCACAAGTGACGGGAGCACACGTTCATCACGTGCAGGACAATCTGCTGATTCAGGCCAAAGTCAACTATGCCACGGACCGGAGGTTCATACGGGATCTGAGCGCTTCCGGGATTTCCCGGGCGTTGCCCAGCCAGGAATCCGTCTTGCACGTCACCCGCCGCGTGCCGGGAGGTGCGGCCTATCTCCGAGCCCAATACCTGCAACCGCTGGATGCCGGCGGCCGGGATACGTTTCAACGGCTGCCGGAAATCGGTCACCGGTTCGGGCATCGCTTGCCCTTGGGCTCGGAATCGGTGAGTCTCGATATCGGACTGGATTCGACGTTTGTACACTTCGCCCGCGAACAAGGGAGCAACGTGAGTCGTTTTGACGTCATGCCGACCCTGGCCGTTCACGGGTTGCACCTGGGGCACGTGGTCGGTCTTCGCCCGCAATTCAAATTCAGGGAAGTCCTCTATTCTAGGGGGCGGGTTCAGGATGATGCCCGGGATCGTGGGACGTTCTGGCTGGGCCTGGATGCGGTCTCCAACGTCTCGCGCGGGTTTCAGGTCGGGACCGGGCATCGACTGCGTCACACGATTGAGCCGCGAGTGTTCTACGAATACGTGCCCGAGACCGGGCAGTCCGATCTTTTACAGATCGATGCGACCGATAATCTTCTGAAGAAACACTTGGTGACGTATTCCCTGAGAACCAGATTACAGGATGAGCGGAGCGGTCAACGGTCGGCCACCTTGATGGACGTGATGCTTGCCCAAAGTTATCATCTCGATTCCGCGCCGGGTTCGGCGGAAAGGTTCTCGGACGTGTGGGGGAGGGCGGCGTTTGAAATTCCGGTGACGCGGTTGCCGGATGTCCTGGACCGTTTCCGCCTGAGTCTTGACACGTTTTATCGTCCGGAGGACAGTGAATTCTCGCAATTCAATTCAGACGTCATGGTGCAGGCTCACCAACGGGCCTACGTGCAGTTGGGGTATCGCTACGCACGATCGGGTTTGCTTCCCCGCCGGGGAGATATCTGGAATCCGGTGTCCTTTAATGAAGTCTTGGCCACGCAATCGGAAATCAACTTTTTTAGCGCGGGCGGCGCGGTCCGTCTGCCGGGGGGATGGACGGTGGGGACCAAGGCCTATCATGATTTTGTCACGGGTCAGACCCCTGAATGGGACGTCGTGGGCTTCTATGAAAACCCCTGTCAATGCTGGTCGCTGGGGCTGAATTATATTCACTTATCGGCCGGTAACGGTCTTCCCGAACGCAATCAATTCAATTTCTTCTTCACGTTGCGTGGTCTGGGGGCTACCACCGGATTGGGCACGCAAATCTTCAAGCGCATTCTGGGTCCGCTTCTGCAGGATGAACAAGATCTGCCGTGGTCCTAACCGACGCCCCTTTCTCCCCTCTTTATCGGGTCTGAAGAGCCCGTTCGGTCGCCATGGCCAAGGCGGCATCTGCCTGATGGTCTTCGGTAAAGATCCGGAGCTGGACGATCTGCGAGGGCAAAAACTCCATCAATTCTTGAAGTTTCTCTTTTTCAACGGACCCGGTTGCGGGGTCGTAGAGATAAAACTGGAATTGGCCCATGTTCAACACGTTGAAGGGCCGGGTATCCTTGCTGGCGATGTCTACTCGAAAGGTCAGTCCTCGCAGTTGCCGCGGTAAATGTTGACGAATACGGGATTCCAGCTTGGCCGGTGTCGCCGCCGGTCCTCGCGGACGGCAGTCTCGCATCGTCAGTACCCTGCTGTACGCTGTTTTCCATTTGATCTGTCGTCCCAACACCCTGGCCCATTCTTGTCCGATCCGTCGTTGTTTGCGATTCGCTGACGTTTCCCAGGCGCGGACCGTTTCCAGCAACGACCAATCCGTCAGTCGTAGATATTTGTCCATGTGTTGCAGGGGGTTGTAAGGAAAAATACATTCCATCGTTTCGTGGAAAATTTCCAAAAGGTGGAGATCGATGGCGCGAGAGGTGCGGTGAAAATACACGTTGGCATACAGATAGAGCCTGGCGTTGAGAAACATCTGGAGGGCGGGCAATCCGTTCTTGTGAATGGTCAACCCCTTGGGCGTGATCAGGGTGTAATGGGTCAGCCGGGGAATATCCACCGGTCCGACCGCGACGCCGCACATGTAGGAGTCGCGCAGGACGTAATCGAAGTTATCCGCCGTGAACAACCCTCCGATCAACGGTCGAAGCAGTTGCAGCCACCGGGGGTAACGTCGATTCTGTTTATTGGGCTCTTTCAGAATCAGAAACGCCACGTACTCGGGGTCGATCGTTTCTTGGTCGCCAAACGTTCCTGAAGGGCTCCGCCGGATTTGCTTGATTTGAGGACCGACTTCATGGCGAATAATGGCCTGACTCACGTGTTCGTGGGACAACCCGTATCGGTGAAGAAAGTGGTGATCGAAAAAATGACAAAAGGGACCGTGCCCCACGTCGTGGAGCAGGGCGGTGATCCTGAGCAAGGCTTCGACGTACGGGAGGGAGGGGACGTCACGCACCGTTTGGGCCAGACTGGGATAGACGTGCTTGGCATATTGCCCGGCCAGATGCATGGCGCCCAGCGAATGCTGAAACCGGCTGTGCTCGGCTGCCGGATAGACCCATCGCGCGCTCTGCAATTGATAGATATACCGAAGGCGTTGAAGCCAGGGAGAATCAATCAGATCTTTTTCGGTGATTTCGGCTGAGCCGGGGGAGGAACGGGGAACCGTAAATTGAATGTAATGATGAATCGGGTCGGCGATCAGGGAAACGTCGTGAGGGACCGGATTGGCCATCTTGTCTTGCGTCTGAAGAGATGAAAGAACCTCGTGTCAATCTTAACGTAGCGTGATGGAACGAACAACCGGCGCTACGGTCCCTATCATTGTCTTTCCTTCTGTCATCCCCGACTCGATCGGGGATCCAGGGGTTTTTCATGCGGGGTTTCGCCCCCGCACGACGAGGTCCTTTTGTTTCGGCAAAAGGACCCAAAACCATCGACGCCCGGGCGTGGCCCTCCGGGTGCCTGTGCCCAGGTCCCGGTGGTGTGGGCTGCGGAACTCGCTTCGCTCAGACAGTCCTCGCCCCCAAATTAGAATTTGCGGGACCGGGGCACAGCCCCGCCCGCAGGCGCCGGAATATGGCGGCATAAGATGCCGCCGCTTTTTTGTCTTGGTCTGTCATCCCCGACATCTGTAATCGGGGATCCAGTGTCTTTCTCTTTTCTTTCCTTCGCCCCTGGTGGGAGAGGGCCGGGGTGGTGAGGGGGGACCGTCAGCGCCTGTCCTGAGCGCAGTCGAAGGGAATGACTGAACACAGACAGGAATGACACATGCTGGATGACGGTGCCTGTTTTTCTGCTAACAAGGCCGCTTGCGGTACCAGGATATCAGGAGCAATCCCACAGGATAGGCCAGCAGGGCACCCAGCACGCTCAGGGTCAACGCTCCAAGGGTAAACGGCAGAATGAAGGGCCGCACCGTGTCGTAGAGCGTGGTGATGGAAAGATGACTCCAGGACACGTCCGGAACGTCCTGGATGTCCAACAGGACAAATCCCGTCCACATCGTAGCTCCTAAAATCGGGACGACCGTCCAGGGATTATTGATGAGTGAGCCGACCAGGATGGCGGGAAAGTTCAGCCGGAGAGCCCAGGCCAGGAACACCACGCTCGCGGTATGCAGCCCATAGGTCGGGGTGAACGCAATGAAGACTCCAAGGGCAAACGCCAGGGCCGTGCGTTGAGGCGTTTCTCCAAGATGGAGCGCTTCGCGTATTTTCGAGCGAAGATAGTTGGGCGTGACCACGGTGCGGGAATCGGCAAGTCTTATCGACTGTTGAAGTGACGAAAACTCTCGCTTGGCAGTTTGTGTTTCCGGCCTGAGGGGAGCACAAGTCGTCGACCGAAGGTCTTCGGTTTGATTTCGCCAATGCAGGTGATGGGGACCTTTGTTTGTTCGGAGACGCGCAACACGTTCTGATGACGGTTGGCGGGGGCGGTAAAGAGGAGTTCATAATCTTCCCCCCCTTGGAGGGCGATCTGCATGGGGTCCCTCTTGTCTCGCTTGGCAAAGGCGCGCAGTTGGGAAGAAAGCGGAAGGGCGGTAGCGCGGATCTCGGCGCCCACCCGGCTTTCAGTACATACATGTCCCACGTCTGAAGAGAGTCCGTCGGAAAGATCAATGGCAGCATGGGCGAGCTTTCGGTCGACCAGGAGCTGTCCGATGTGAATCCGCGGGGTGGGTCGCAGGTGACGCCGGATGAGAAACGCTTCAACGGCCGACGGGCGGGACCGTCGACGGTTTGTCGAACGGGTCTGCAAGATGTGGATGCCGGCGTTGGCATCACCAATGGTTCCGGTTACGTAAATTCGGTCGCCGATTTCAGCGCTGTTTCTCGTCAGTGCACGATTGGCTCGTATGGATCCCATGATGGTCAGGCTGAGAAAGATCTGCGACGGAGAGGAGGAGGTGTCCCCGCCGATCAAATCGACGTTGAAGGGGTGACAGGCTGCTTGAATTCCTCGATAGAGTTCTCGAATGTGTCGAGGCGGGACCCGGCCTGGAATGGCCATCGAGACGAGCAGGTACAGCGGGGTTCCGCCCATGGCCGCGATATCGCTGAGGTTGGCCACCCCCGCACGCCAGCCCAGATCCTTCGGGGTCTGATAGTCCAAGTCGAAATGCACGCCCTCGATCAGGACGTCGGTGCTGATCAGAAGCTGTTGCCCCTGCCGTGTTTTCAGCATGGCGGCGTCGTCGCCGATGCCGGTGACAATCCATGGAGAGGACGCGGGCCACTGCCGTTTCAAGTTTCGGATGAGCCCGAATTCTCCGATGGTGTTTAGGGTATCACGCGTGGAGGAGCGGTTCACCGCCGGGCCTTTTTTGCAGGCGGAGCAGACACTCGTTGTTTTCGGTTTGACGTTGCCGTTTTGGCACGTGCGGGCGTTTTGGGTTTGCGCCGTACCGGGCGCAGAAGCGCAGCCGCGAAGACCTGGTCAACGGTTTCCGCAAAGATGATCTTGATGCCTTTCAGCAGGTGTTTGGGAAGTTCTTCCAAATCTTTTTCGTTTCGTTTGGGCAGAATGATGCGTGGGATCGAGGCTCGCTTCGCCGCCAGGATTTTCTCTTTTAACCCGCCGATAGGGAGAATGCGCCCGCGGAGGGTGATCTCTCCGGTCATGGCGACGTCGTGCCGGACGGGAATATTCGCCAGAGTCGACGCGAGAGCCGTTGCCATGGTAATCCCCGCTGAAGGTCCATCCTTGGGGATGGCGCCGGCAGGCACGTGAATGTGAATGTCGGTGGTCGAGAAGGTTTCGTCCTTGATGCCCAGCGGGCCGGCTTGTGCCCGGACGTAGCTGAGCGCGGCTTGGGCGGATTCTTTCATGACGTCGCCGAGATGACCCGTCAAGGTCAGGTTCCCTTTGCCCTGCATGCCCGTGGCCTCGATGTGCAGCGTTTCCCCGCCGGTTTCCGTCCAGGCCAATCCCATGGCCAACCCGACCTGGTCTTTTTCCTTTTCGGTTTCCGGCAGGTATTTGGGAATGCCGATGTAGGTGCGGAGGGAATGCGGCGTGATGGAATGGAGTTTCGGTTTGCCTTCAGCCACGCGCCGGGCCACTTTTCTCATAGCGTTGGCGAGTTCCCGTTCGAGGTTGCGGACACCGGCTTCGCGCGTATAGTGGGTGACGATTCGCTGAACGGCAAGATCCGTAATGCGAAAGTGTTTTTCCGAAATACCGTGTTTGTCCAATTGCCGCGGGATGAGATAGCGCCGGGCAATTCCCAGTTTTTCTTCTTCGGTGTAACCCGGGATTTCAATTATTTCCATCCGGTCCCGTAGAGCCGAAAGAATCGGGTCCATGAGATTGGCCGTCGTGATGAACATCACGTTGCTCAGGTCGAAGGGGACGCCCAAATAATGGTCCGTGAACGCGTGGTTTTGCTCGGGGTCCAACACTTCCAACAGCGCGGCTGAGGGGTCGCCGCGAAAATCCATGCCGACTTTGTCGACTTCATCCAGCATGCACACGGGATTATTGGTTCCCGCCTGCTTGATGCCTTGCATGATCCGTCCGGGCAAGGCTCCGACGTACGTGCGGCGATGGCCGCGGATTTCGGCTTCGTCACGCACCCCACCCAGGCTCATGCGCACGAATTCGCGACCCAAGGCGCGAGCGATGGATTTCCCCAACGATGTTTTTCCCACGCCCGGCGGACCGACAAAACACAAAATCGGACCCTTGAGCTTCTCCTTGAGTTTGCGGACGGCCAAGTATTCGAGGATGCGCTCTTTGACTTTTTCCAGGTCATAGTGGTCTTCGTTAAGCACCTTCTTGGCGGCTTGAATGTCAAGATTGTCCTTGGAGGCGTGACTCCACGGAATTTCCACCATCCATTCCATATAGGTGCGCACGGTCGCCGCCTCGGCGGTGTCGGGATGCATCTTTTCGAGACGCTTTAACTGTTTTTCCGCTTCCTTCAGGACTTTCTCCGGCATGCGGCACTCTTCGATGCGTTTTCGAAATTCCGCCACTTCTTCGGCCCGGTCATCCAGTTCCCCAAGTTCTTTCTGAATGGCTTTCAATTGCTCACGAAGAAAGTATTCCCGTTGCGTTTTATCGATCTCGCCTTTGGCATCGGCCTGGATCTTTTGTTGCATCGACAACACGTCGATCTCTTTCGAGAGGATCTCCGTGACGCGTCTTAAGCGGGTCACGGGGTCGTCGGTTTCCAAAATTTCCTGAGTGATTTCCACTTTCAATCCAAGGTTCGATGCGATGAGGTCGGCCAGCCGGCCGGGCTCATCCATGTTTTCGATGACCACCATGACGTCCGGCATCAGCACTTTTCCCAAGCTGGCGATCCGGTCCACCCCTTCTTTTGCCGTTCGAATGACGGCTTCGGTTTCGAGCGACGCTGCCGGTTCTTGAGACGCCGGGAACGGTTGAATGCGAACCGAGTAAAACGGCTCGGATTGGAGATAGTTGATGATCTTCGCCTTGGTCAGCCCTTGGACCAGGATCTTGATCCGTTCATCAGGGAGTTTCAGCATACGCATAATCATGCCGACCGTGCCGGTTTCGAAAATGTCCGCCGGCGTCGGCGTTTCCGTGTCGTGGGATTTTTGCGTCGCCAGGAGGACCATTCGATTGCCGGCGAGGGCCGTTTCAATCGCCTTGATCGACATTTCCCGTCCGACAAACAAGGGCAGCACCATGTAGGGAAAGACCACGATGTCCCTCACGGGGATCAATGGTAAATCGTCGGGAATGTCCACGTTTGGCGGAGCCTGATGCAGTTCTTCAGTCATTGATTGTTCCTTGCAGTTTCGAGTCGGCAAACGTTACGTGTCACACGGCGTCGAACGAAATTTTGGGGCGGCACCACCGAGGGCGGGAATCGTCCGTCATTCACTAATACGGATTGTCGTTTCGGTCGTCGAATTCGTTTCCAACAGACCATTCGATAGTAGGTGAACAAAAAAATGGATGTCAAGGAACGAAGCGCCGTTTCAGACTCCCCAAACTTTACAAGCCATACGGGTCGATCTATAATGACGCACCTTTTCATCGTATCCTTTCAGATCTGAGCATCTGAATCCGGTCCCCTGAAAACCACCGTATGTCTCTCACCCTTGAGTGTCGGGCCTGACTTGTGATTGTATTGCCCCTGTCCCCTAAGACAATGGGACGTTTTTGTCCGGAACACAAAATGCTGGAAATTCGTTCAGGGAAATCGCAGGCGACGATTCACAGGCCCGGAGTCTCCATGAGAGCCGTCACCGGCGGCGTACCGGGGATTCTTCTCGCGTTGGGATGCCTGTTCGCGGGGCTGTCTTCGCCGGCGCTGGGTCAGACGCAGGACGCGGTCGTGGAAAGCATTGCCATTGCGGGAAATCAGCGAATCGAGTCGGACGCGATTCTCGGGAACGTGACCCTGAAAACGGGAGATCCGCTTTCACCTCAGGTGACGCAGCAGCAGATTCGACGGATTTACGATATGGGCTTCTTTGACGACGTGCAAGTGCAGACGGAAACGACGGCGAAAGGCGTCGCGGTCACGTTCGTGGTGCAGGAAAAACCCTTCGTGACGGCCATTGTCTTTGATGGGAATGACGCGTTGTCGGACGACAAGTTGAAAGAGGTCATCACGCTGAGGAACCAAGTCTTTCTCGATCAGCAAGCGACCAAAGCGAGCGCGGAGAAGATCAGGGCGGAATATGAAAAAAGCGGGTATCACAAGGCCAAAGTCATTCCGATCATTCAGGAATTACGGGAGAGTCGCAATCGTGTGACCTTTTTCATCCGGGAAGGCGAGCGAGCCAAGATCGAGACGATTCATTTCGCCGGCATGACCGTGTTCGACAAAAAAGATTTGTTGGGCGTGATGGCCAACCAGGAATGGACCACGTTCCTTTCCCTCATCACGGACGCCGGTATCCTGCACCAGGAAGAACTCTCCAACGATATAGAACGGATCAAGGAATATTATTCGAATAGAGGGTACCTTGACGTCCAGGTGGGGACGCCCGCCATTGAACTGAGTGACGACAAAGAATCCGTGAACCTGACCTTTCAAATCAGTGAAGGGCACCCGTATACGGTTCAAACGGTCCGCTATGAAGGGAATACGGTTTTTGAAGACGACGCGCTTGCGCGGTTTTCGTTTATCCGTCCCGATGACGTGTTTCAACGGGCGATGGTCCGGGACGAAATTTCCCGCGTCACGGACATGTATGGCGCGGAAGGGTATGCCTTTGCCGAAGTCACGCCGAATCTCGCTCCGAACCCTGATACGCTCACGACCGACATTACCTTTACGGTCCAGGAAGGATCGCTGATTCGGGTCAGGGAGATTCACATTACGGGAAACGATAAGACGCGTGACAACGTCGTGCGCCGGGAGTTGCGAGTGGATGAACAGGAAGTCCTGGATTCCGCGGCCATCAAGCGCAGCTTCCAACGACTCAACAATCTGAATTTTTTCGAAACCGTCGAGCTGGTTCCCGAACACGTGGAGGAAGATAAGGTCGACGTACAGGTGCGCGTCAAAGAGAAGCCCACGGGACAGTTCAGCATTGGTGGCGGGTTCAGCACTCTCGATCGATTTACGGCTATTGCCAACATCACGGAAGGCAATTTATTCGGTTTGGGGTATCTGGTCCGAATTCGCGGACAAGTCGGTGTTCGTCGAACGATTGGCGTGCTGACGTTCAGGAATCCGGCGCTGTTCGACGGCCCCACGTCCTTCCAAGCAGACGGGTTTAGCACGCAAACAAATTTCTTAACGTACTGGGAAGAGAGAAAGGGCGGAACGGTCCAATGGGGAAGGGCCTTTTCCGAATACATCACGGGAAGTTTTACTCTCGTGGGGGAGCAAATCAGAATTACAAACGTGGCCAGTGACGCCACGTCGTTCATTCGGAACCAACTCGGGGATCAATCCACGACGGGGTTCCGTTCGAGCATTTTTCGGGATACCCGTGACTTTTTCCAGGATCCGCGTACCGGTTCGAGAACGGGTCTTCGTCTGGGTTTTGGCACCTCGGTGCTGGGAGGGACCAACGATTTCTACCGGTTCGCGCTTGATGGGCTGAAATACGTCCCGTTACCCGTTTGGGATCTCAGGATGGCGTTCCGCGGGCGTGTCGGCATGGCGGACGGGTATTCGGGAGACTCCGTGCCCCTGACGGAACTCTTTTTTGTCGGCGGTATCAATACGATGCGCGGGTTTCAATTTGGTCGAGCCGGTCCCGTGACCGAATCCGGCACGTTGGCCGGCGGAAATAAACAGTTGATTCTGAATACCGAGTTGATTTTCCCCGTCCTTCCTGCTGCAAAATTGAATGGAGTACTCTTTTTTGATTATGGGAAGGGTTTTGCCGAAGATGAAAGTTTGAATTTCGATTTACGAAAAGCGACAGGAGTAGAGGTGCGCTGGATTTCACCGTTCGGGCCCCTACGTGCGGCATGGGGTCTCAATTTGGATCCTCAGCCCCGGGAGCAATCAAGTGTTTTTGAGTTTTCCGTCGGGAACGTTTTCTAGAGTGCAAAGCATGCGGAACGCGAGCGGTTCGAATACGTTGTCATTCCCGGGAGTCGTGCTGTGGGCGGGCCTGACCATTCTGTCGTCGGTGGCCACCGGTTGCGCGACGCCTGCTTCTGAACCTGCTACAATTTCCTTCACAGAGCGATCGGGAGGTTCCGGCATCGCGATCGGCGTGGTGGATACGCAATGGCTATTGAAAGAGTCGAAGCTCGGCCTCCAGGTTAATGATACGCTCAGCCAATTTATGAAGGATCGGCAGGCGTTACTTGAACTGGAACAGCAGGAACTACGGAATCTGGAAAATGAATTGTTGCGTCAGGGCAGCGTCTTAAGTCCTTCGGCCAAGCAACAAAAGGAAGAGCAATTGCGCCAACGTATGTTGGACTATCAGCAAAAAGCCGGTAATATGTCGCGAGAGTTTCAGTCCAAGCAGGCGGAGTTGCTGGATGAATTTCGCGAACAAGTCGATTTGGTGGTCAAACAAATTGCTCAACAACGAGGATTGGACCTTGTCGTGGAAAAAGGAAAGAATACGTCGACACGGTACTATGACGAGAGCATGGACTTTTCGTCCACCGTGTTGGAGATTTTGGACCAGACCACGTTACGCTGAGAAACAAGGTCGTGCGCAGTATGCCGGTGGCGCCGGGCGACAGGCCTTCCGGGTCTGAGGGTAGGCAGGAACCATGAGCGATCAGATAACCGAACCGGACATCGTGATGGATGCCATTGACGTGCAAGCCGTCCTTCCGCATCGTTACCCGTTTTTGCTTGTGGACCGGGTCGTGGAGTTTGATCCCGGTCGACGGGCCGTCGGATTGAAAAACGTCACGGTCAACGACCCGTACTTCCAGGGCCATTTTCCGGGCCGTCCAGTCTTTCCCGGTGTGTTAATCGTCGAAGCGCTTGCCCAATTGGGAGGAGTGCTGGCCATTCGATCGTCGTCGGCTGAGAAATCCCCGATCGTGTATCTCACGGGAATCGATAAGGCCAAGTTCCGCAAACCCGTGATTCCCGGCGATCAGATACGGTTGGAAGTCGAAGTGATTAAACGCCGGCCACCGTTCTGGAAGATGCAGGGAAGGGCCTTTGTCGGATCGGATCTGGTCTGTGAGGCCGAATCCACGGCGATGCTTCAGTCGGAACAGGCCGACTCCGCAGATGCCGAAACACGGCAATTAAACATTGAGGATCATGATGTCGAGTAGGTCCATTCATCCGACGGCGATCGTGCATCCGAAATCCGAACTCGATGAGGACGTGATCGTGGGCCCTTTTTGCGTGATTGGCGAGCACGTGAAAATCGGTCGCGGGACGGAACTATGCTCACACGTGAGCCTGGAAGGTCATACGGAAATCGGTCAGAGATGTAAAATCTTTCCCTACGTGTCGATCGGGGCTCCCCCCCAGCATCTTCAGTATCATGATGAGCCGACTCGCGTGAGTATCGGCGACGAAAATATCTTGCGGGAGTACGTCACGGTGAACCGCGGGACGGCATTCGGCGGGGGCGTCACGCCGATCGGCCGGCATAATTTTTTGATGGCCTACGTGCACGTGGCGCACGATTGTCACATCGGCGATAACGTGGTGATGGCCAATGCCGCGACGCTTGCGGGACATGTTTCGGTGGGGAATTATGCGGTGATCGGCGGGTTGGTCGGCGTTCATCAATACGCGCGGATCGGCGATTATGCCATGATCGGCGGGTGTTCCGCCGTTGCCCGGGACGTGCCGCCGTTCATGCGTGCCGTCGGCAACCGGGCCGAGCTCTATGGGATCAATGCCATCGGGCTTCGCCGGGGAGGATTTTCCGCCCCGCGCATCCGCGTGTTGAAACAAGCCTACAGCCTGCTGTTTCGAAAAAATCAACGTATGGCCGACGCCATCAAGCTGGCCCGCCATCAATTCCAGGACAGTCCCGACGTCCTGGTCCTGCTGACGTTTTTGGAAACCTCGACTCGCGGGATGTGTCGTTCCGCGCGAAAAGGTCAAGGCGAGCAGGAAGACTTTTAGGTGATCCCGGACGCGGTGACACGAGAATTGTCCTCGTCGGCCCTGCCCCTTCCTCCCGCCGGTGGCTGGATTGGTCTGATCGCGGGCAATGGCCGGTTCCCCATCATCTTTGCTGAAAACGCAAGAAAGCTCGGGTTTCGAGTCTCGGCCGTGGCGCATCAGGGTGAAACGGCTCCCGAGTTGGAGCAGGTGGTTGACCGGCTGCATTGGGTTCGCGTCGGGCAGTTTGGAAAAGTCATTCAGGCCCTCAAGCGTGACGGCGTCGAGCAGGCCGTGATGCTGGGAGGGATGAAAAAAACGCATCTCTTTTCCGGCGTTCGTCCCGATTTCCGAGCCATGGCGTTTTTTGCCAAACTGAAATCATGGAAGGATGATCATATTCTCAGGGCCATTGCCGACGATCTGGAAGACGAAGGGATTACGATTCGAGAATCCACGTTCGGGCTGTCCGATCTTGTCGTTCCGGAAGGGACGTTGACCCGGCGGGAACCGTCAGGGAAGGAACGGGCGGACGTGTCCTACGGATGGAGTATTGCGAAAGAGGTCGGCCGGATGGACATCGGCCAATGCGTGGTCGTCAAGGACCGGGTGATTGTCGCGGTTGAAGCGGTCGAAGGCACGGATGAGACTATCCGGCGGGGGGGGCGATTGGCTCGGAACGGCGCCGTGGTCGTCAAGTGTTGCAAACCGCAGCAGGATTTACGGTTTGACTTGCCCGCGGTCGGGCCTCAAACCATCGACGTGATGGTTGAAGCGAAAGCGTCGGTGTTGGCCTTGGAGGCCCACAAGACCATTATGCTCGATCGGGAAGAGATGCTGGAAAAAGCTCATCAGACCGGCATCGCCATTATTGGCATCTTGGGATCATCGGCGGAGTGGACGATTGCGTAACCGGCTTGCCCTATCCTTGCCGTTGCTGAGTCTTTTGCCTCCCGGCGTCTTGTTGAAGTAGACGCGTCCGGCCCATCTCGTCGCGCCGCCGTTTCCGTGTTTTCTATCATGTCACCTGATCTCATTGCAGGAAGTCGAGACATGGAACTCATGAACGTCGGCGTCATCGGCGTAGGCCATCTCGGGCAACACCATGCTCGGATCTATTCGGAATTGCCCCAAACCCGGTTGGTGGGCGTGGTTGATATTGATCCGGCTCGGCGGGGCGAAATCGGCAATCGTCTTGGCGTGGCGCAATTCGCAGATCATCGAGCTTTGCTGGGTCAGGTCGACGCGGTGAGTGTCGCCGTGCCGACTTTGCAGCACGCGGAGGTCGTGTCGGAGTGTCTTGCCGCAGGTGTGCACGTCCTGGTCGAAAAGCCCATAGCCGCCACTCCGGAAGAGGGACGGCGGATGGTCGATCAGGCTGCGCGCAAAGGGTTGGTGCTACACGTGGGGCACGTTGAGCGGTTCAATCCCGTCGGAGATCTGATCCGGGATCGTCTCTCCAATCCCAAGTACATTGAATGTCACCGGCTTGCTCCATTTCAACCACGGGGAACGGACGTGGACGTGGTACGGGATCTCATGATTCATGACGTTGACCTGATCTTGTCTTTTGGCTTGGGTCGTATCAAGGAAGTGGAGGCCGTGGGCATTCCGGTGCTGTCTTCGCAGGTCGATTTTGCGCATGCCCGGCTCGAATGTGACAACGGGTGCGTGGTCAACTTGACGGCCAGCCGGATTTCGACCGGTCGTTTGCGTAAAATGCGTTTGTTTCAGGAGCATCTCTATCTTTCGGTCGATTTTCTCTCTCGTCGAGGCCTCGTGTATCGACAAGGTGAGACTGCCGGATCAGATGTACAGGAAGAATCGATTCGGGCGGGAGATGAAGAACCGCTGAAACGCGAATTGGAGACCTTTGTGCAAGCCATTCAGTCCGGAACTCCGGGTGGTGTTTCCGGCGAAGAAGGTCTGGCCGCCTTGGAGTTGGTTCATACGATCATGCATTCCATCCGCGGAGCTGCGTCTTCGTTGAGCGGGCTTTCGAAGGTCGAGGCGTCAGCCTCGTAGCGGTGGCATGGCTCGTCTGTCAATCATGATTGTCGCCGGTGAGGCGTCGGGAGATCTTCATGGGGCAAGCTTGGCAAAGGCCTTAAAGAAACTTCGGCCTGACATCAGATTGATCGGGGTCGGCGGGCAACATATGCGCGCCGCAGGCGTCGAACTGGTCCAAGGATTACATCGTCTGGACGTCGTCGGGGTGCCGGGCCTGGGTATGATTTGGAAGGGATTGGCCAACTTGTTGACCCTGAAGCGGTTTTTCCGAAAGGAATCCCTGGACGGCGTGGTGTTTGTCGACAATCCATCGATGAATCTGCGGCTGGCCAGGATCGCGGCGAAGCTCGGTCATCGCGTCATCTATTATATCGCTCCGCAGATTTGGGCGTGGGGTCGCAAGCGGATCAATTTGATCAAGCGAGTGGTACACCGGATGATCGTCGTTTTACCCTTCGAAGAACCCCTGTATCGTGAAGCCGACGTGCCCTGCAGTTTTGTGGGACATCCCTTACTCGATGACGTGGCGTCCCGTCACGATGCGGCTCACGTGCGACACGCATTGGGGCTTCCGGCTCAAGGCCTGATTCTGGGAGTACTTCCCGGAAGTCGCCGTTCCGAAATTGAGTCTCTCTTGCCGACCATGCTGGAGGCGGCGGGACGCATTCGAGAATCGTTCCCCGATCTTCGTTGCGTCATCGCGCAGGCGCCCACGATAGCCGGAGAGTGGGTCAACGCGGTCATCGATGAAAAGAAGCTTCCCGTGACCGTGGTGCCGAATCAACCCGAAGAGGTCATGGCTGCGGCGGATCTGTTGTTGGTGGCTTCGGGGACGGCCACCTTGCAGGCAGCCTTGGTCGGCACGCCCATGATCCTGACGTATCGCGTGTCCCGGTTGACCTATCTTCTTGCCAGAATGCTCATCACCGTCGAGCACGTGGGTTTGGTCAACCTCGTCGCCGGGCACGGCATTGTTCCGGAACTCTTGCAATCGGAGATGACGGCTGAACGTCTGAGCGCAGAGGCGCTACGTCTGCTGAAGGATCGAACCCGGTACGATCAAATGCGGGAAGCGTTGGGGGGCATTCGCACCAGGCTTGGTTCTCCCGGAGCTTCAATGAGAGCGGCCGAGGTCGTGTTGGCCGAGTGTCAGGCATGACGGCTTTTCTCAGAATTTTGTCCTACCTGCATCAATACCGGTTCCGTTTGATCGTGGCATGTCTCTGCGCGGCCGGCGTGGCGGGCATGTCCGGATTGTATGCCTGGTTGGTCCAACCGGTTCTTGACGAAATTTTCATCGCCAAAGATCAACTGCTCCTTTTGGTCCTGCCCCTGGTCATACTTGGCGCAGCCACGTTGAAGGGGCTCTTTTCGTATGGTCAAGCCTATCTGATGAGCTACGTAGGCTATCGCGTGGTCGCGGAAGTCCGGCAGCAATTGTTCGGTCACTTTCTTCGCATGTCGTTGCCGTTTCATCGGAAACATTCAAGCGGGCGATTGGTGGCACGGGTCATCAACGACGTGAATGAAATGGCCAATGCCATTCCCAACGTGATTAGAGATTTGTTTCAACAGGGGCTGACCTTGGTCGTATTGACCGGCGTGGCGTTCTATCAAAATTGGAGGCTGGCCACGGCGTTGCTTGTCGTGATGCCCATTTCAATTTATGCCATCGTGAAAATCGGCAGGCGGTTGCGAAAATTGGCCGTCAGGGGACAGGAATCAATGGGGGATATGGCCTCGACGCTGAAAGAGGCTTTTGCCGGAATTCGTCTCGTCAAAGCGTATGGAGGGGAACAGGTTGAACAACAACGGTTTGCCAAGGCCAATGCGGTATACGTGCGAACGTTCACCAAGTCGGGGCAACTGTCTGCACTGACCTCACCGCTTCTGGAGGTGATCGGGATAGGCGGCATTGCCTTTATCATTTGGTATGGCGGCTTTTCCGTCATCGACGGACAAATGAAACCCGGCGAATTCTTTTCCTTTTTGGCGGCCATGTTCCTGGCCTATGCCCCGTTGAAAAAACTTGCCAGCGCCAACGTCCTGGTTCAGCGGGCGATTGCGGCGGCGAACCGGGTGTTTGAAATGCTGGATATGGAGCACGAATTTGTTCACGATAGCGGGCGTGCGACGTTGCCGGCCATCTCGCGTTCCCTGGAGTTTCAACACGTGAGCTTTCGTTATGAAGGGAGTGATGATCCGGCAATCGAACACATTGACTTGACCGTCGAGTTCGGAGAAGTGCTTGCGTTAGTCGGAAAAAGCGGGAGCGGTAAATCCACCCTGATGAGTTTAGTCCCGAGGTTTTATGATCCGTCCGAAGGCCGCATCCTGATTGACGGCATGGATCTCAAGGAGGTGATGCTGACGTCTCTGCGGGCGCAGATTGCCATTGTTTCCCAAGAGACGGTCTTGTTTGATGAATCGGTACGGGCTAACATTGCCTATGGACGGCCCGATGCGTCCGAGGAAGAAATCGTCCAGGCGGCCCGGGCGGGCTACGCGTGGGAGTTTATTGAAGAGTTACCCGACGGGTTGGATACGTTGATAGGAGAAAACGGCGTCACCCTGTCCGGGGGACAGCGGCAGCGGTTAGCCATTGCCCGTGCGATATTGCGGAATCCTCCGCTGCTCATTCTCGATGAAGCCACCTCCGCGTTGGATACCGAGTCCGAACGAAAAGTCCAGGCGGCTTTGGCTGAATTGATGAAGAATCGGACGACGCTGGTTATTGCGCACCGCTTGTCTACCGTTCAGCATGCGGATCGCATCGTGGTGCTGGATGAAGGACGCATCGTGGAAGCCGGCCTCCATCATGAACTGCTTCGTCGCAACGGGGTGTACACGCGCTTGCACCAAACGCAATTTCACGACGTTCCCGTAGCATCCACGTTGCCGTAACCAGTGAAAGGCCACGATCGTTGATGATGAATCGGCTGAAATTATATCTTCTGTCGTTGATCGGCGAGGCAACCATTCGGCTCCTCGGCAAGTCGATGTTTTTGAAATCGTATGAATTCGGGCCGGTCGACCAACTATACCGGGAAGGTCGCAATATCATCCTGGCTTTCTGGCATGGGCAACAGTTGATGATTCCGTTGGGCTACCGTGGCCCCCATCCCGAGATTCTGATCAGCCGGCATCGTGATGGGGAAATCATTTATCGCATCATCAAGCGGTTCGGATTCGGCGCCGTCCGCGGATCAAGCACGAGGGGCGGACACAGTGCCCTGCGTCAACTCATTCGCCTGAGCCGGCAAGGCGTTGATCTGGTCATCACGCCTGACGGTCCCAAGGGTCCCAGGCATTGCGTACAGCCGGGCGTCGTCGCTCTCGCCAAATTCACGGGCCTCCCTATCATTCCCCTGGCCTTTGCGTGTTCAAAAAAAAACTCTTTTCCAGTTGGGATCGGTTTCTAGTCCCGTATCCGTTTTCGCGCGGCGTGTATTTGTGGGGCGGCCCGATTTGGGTTGACCGCGATGCCGACGACGCGGCCATGGAACGAATACGTCTGGAGTTGGAAAACACCCTCTCCTCGATGACATCAGAAGCGGAAGCGATGTGTCATGATCCGGGTGCGGCCTGAGATGTGGTACGGTCTGTATAACGCGCTGCTGATCCTCGGTTTCCCATTTGTTCTTTGCGCGTTGTTGTTCGAGAAACGGTGTCGATCCGGTCTGTTACAACGGATCGGATGGGTCGTCCCGCGGGGGTGGGGCGCCCAGGACCGCGTGCTTTGGGTTCATGCCGTGTCTTTAGGAGAAGTGTCCGCCGTGGTGCCGTTCGTGACGATGATTCACCACCGATATCCCACGATCAAGATTGTCGTCTCGACCGTGACGGAAACCGGACGGGAAGCCGTGCAAGAACGATTGGCCGGCATCGCCACTCATTGTTTCTTGCCTTTGGATTATCCCTGGATCGTCAACCGTTTCATCAACTCCCTGAACCCCATCGGGTTTATGGTCGTCGAAACGGAGCTGTGGCCGAACCTGTTGCGTGCGCTCTCCCAGCGGGGTATTCCCGCCGTGATCCTGAACGGACGACTGTCGTCCCGTTCCTTTGTCCGATACCGGTGGGTCCGGCCGTTTATGCGGCAGGTGCTCTCAATGGTCTCATTGGGGCTTCTGCAATCAGCCAGGGATCAACAACGATTCGTGGAGTTGGGCGCTCCGCCTGACCGGGTGCACCATACGGGGAATATGAAATTCGATCTGACGATGAATGGAATGTTCGTTGCTCGACCGCCGATTCACCGTTCGGCGTTCGGGCTGTCGGAGGACGAACGGCTCTTTATCGCGGGGAGTACGCATCCCGTCGAGGAAGAAATTCTTCTGGAAAGTTATGGCGCCGTGAGCCGTGCATTTACCAACGCGGTCCTGATGTTGGCTCCACGACATATTGAACGAAGCGACGCGCTGGCCGAAACAATCCGGTCGTTCGGGTTTCCGGTGGTGCGACGAAGCCGGCTGCCGGAAACGGGTCATCAGGAAACCGTGGGACCGAGGGTCATTATCCTTGATACCCGGGGAGAACTGGCCCATGTGTACGGCTTGGCCTACATGGCGTTTGTCGGAGGGACGTTGGTGCCCGTTGGAGGGCATAATCTCCTGGAACCCGCGGCTTGGGGAACGCCGGTGTGTTTTGGCCCGTATACGGATCACTGCCAGGAAATTGCGGATCTGTTAGTTGAATCAGGGGGAGGTATTCGTGTCGACAATGGGCACGGATTGACTGAAGCGTTGATGAAAGGCATGCAGAATCAGGAGTGGGTGTCCCGGATAGGACTGCGGGTGAGAAAGGTCATTGATGACAATCAAGGAGTGGTCGAGAAAAACGTGAGTATGGTCGAGCATATCGTCGATTTTGGTGAGTCACGCCCTCTTGAAGAGAAGAGGAGCGGGCATTCATGAATGTATGATGAATGGATGGAAATCTCTGCTCACCGGCCCGTATCGGTTCGCCACGTGTATGCGGACGCGGCTGTATGAACGAGGATGGTTGACGCAACGGCGGTTGCCGTGTCCGGTGGTCAGTGTCGGGAACCTCACGGTCGGCGGAACGGGCAAAACGCCCATGACGATGTGGGTGGCGGAAACACTGTTGGAGCAAGGGAAAAAGCCGGGCATTCTCAGCCGGGGATACCGTCGAAAGAACCCGCGGGATTTCTTGCTGGTCTCCGATGGCGCGTCGGTCCTTGCCGGACCTAGGGAGGCTGGTGACGAGCCCTATCTCATGGCACGGCGATGCCCGGGTGTCGTCGTGGCCGTTGGCGCCGATCGATATGAATTGGGTCGTTGGGTGTTGAGCCAAATGCCCATTGACTGTTTCGTTCTGGATGACGGGTTCCAACATTTGGGCCTGGACCGTGACGTGAACCTGCTGTTGATAGACAGTTCCGATCCTGCCAGCATACAAGAGCTGCTTCCCGCGGGAAGACTTCGGGAACCGCTTGGCGAAGCCGGAAGAGCTTCGGATATTGTTCTGACTCGGGTCGAAGATGAATCCATGATTGCCGGCGTATTGGAGCCGATTCAGGCGGCCCTGGGTTCCACGATTGATCCCATCACCACGAGATTTGCACCCCAAAAATTGATGAGGGCATCGGAATCGATGCCGCTTTCCGACGTTCGCGGGAAGCGGGCGCTTCTTTTCAGCGGTATCGGCAATCCCGAACAGTTCCGCCGGATGGTGACCGCGTTCGGCGTGCAGGTGGTGGATGAACTTGTCTTTCGAGATCATGAAGCGTACGGACCTTCCAGGATTGCGGACATCTATCGACGCGTTGAGCGGTGCCAGCCGGACGTGGTGCTCACGACGGAAAAGGATTTGATAAAGGTGCAATCGAGTTGGTCGATGTCCATTCCTCTTTTTGCCGTGTGTCTTGAGTTGGAGATATTGGATGGCCAGAGTCGATTGGAACGAGCGTTGGCGGCTTTGTAAGCAGGAGGAAGACCGGTTGTCGTCCGTCTTACGGAAAAGGGGAGAGCGGGGCGTAGGCCATGGAATGAGAGAGCAACTCCTCGAGCCAGGCAGACATCCGGTCCATGGGCAAGGGCATCATGTTCAGGCGAACTTCCAATTGATAGCGGTTTCCCGTTCCCATGATTCCGACGATGGCTGCGGCGTCCAAAGAATCGGGGAGCAGGGCCTGCGTTCGAAATTCCGACACCGTGGTGTACAGCCGGCTTCCGGTTCCCACAACGTCCAAAAGAGCGGGAAGGTCCGTCAGGCAAATATGCGCAGAGCAACGGTAGATCGTGCGCACGTCGGGTTCGATGGCTTTGAACTCATTCAGGGCGTCTCGCGAAAACCCCGTCAAATAGATCCGAACCGCGGCGGCAGGCAGTCGATGCGTCGAAGCCAATCCGCTGGCCGGTACGAGAAAAGCGAAAGGATCCGAGGAATTAAACTCGAATTGGCACGGGCCGAACGCGTCCGGCCAGGAACAGAAAAATGGAACGTCTTCGTGCGTGTTGCGAAGTGCGACCCGGTCCTTTTGAATCGAGACGTCTATCGGCAAATCGAGTCGTTCTATCGCTTCATGGAATGCCGCCTGACGTTCTTCCAGCCAGATCGGCCGTTGGTGGGGATCGCAGGATTCACCCTGAGCAATAACCCTCGATGTCTGCAATCGGATTCTGATAAATGAATGCGTATGGCGAAATCCGACCCAGAACATGGCAAGGGGCTGCAAGGTGGCCAAATGACCGGAAAGATGCCAGGGGTGGCTGATGGAGCAATATGCGCTGACGGATTGATAGCGTTGAAAGGTCGTATGATAGCGTCCGGCCAGGAGAAAAAAGTCATCCTTCCACGCGTCGAGTACGTGAACCATCGTCACGTCTTCCAAGGGCCATTGATCAAGCCGGTGGATGGTTTCGGGTGAAGGGACTGGCCATTCTTCGATGTAGCAGATGCCTTCTTTTTCAGGATCGACGGGATGCAATCCCCTGGCCTGAAGTCGATCGAGCAGGTCGAGAACCTGCGGGAAACTCAGAGATTGCCGGGATTCCCAACGCTGTTCACGCACGAACGTGTTCCTGCGCGGAATGGAGAAGCGGATGAGGCTTCTGTCGGGCTTGCATGCTGGGGAAAAAGGCAGAAGAGATTTGTAGAAAAAGAAGCCTCGCTTCCAATCCCCCGTTCAAATCCCGCCTACTTATTAGAGCGCGAGTGGAAGTCGTGAATCATCTGGAAATCTGCAGCACTCATGTATGGCGGAGAGGGCGGGATTTGAACCCGCGGTAGGGGGTTAGCCTACGACGGTTTAGCAAACCGTTGCCTTCGGCCGCTCGGCCACCTCTCCGAGACCACGTTTTCCTGATGTATGGCTTTAAGTTTTTAGCGTTCAGTCTGTCATCAACAATGTGCACTCTAGGCGAAATTTCGGAAGAAGTCTACCTTTAACAGCCCAGCAGGTCGGCTAACGTCGCGTAACCGGACATCTCCTGTTCTTACGCATGGCCCGACAATGAATCACCGCCTTCGTTTTCAGGTAAGGATGGTGCATCGGTTCCCAGTTGCGCGGCGAGCAACTGAAGTTTTTTTACCTGTGGATGATCAGGTGGGAGGGGATTCCCATATTCGTCCGTGAGTAATTCTTCCATGTCTTTGAGCATGGCCTCCAATTCGGGGACGGCGATTTTCGGTAACTTTTTTTTGCTCATGGAAATGTTCCTCCGATATGCGGGCCAGTCAAATCATGGTTTCGATAGCTGTGACGAGCCAATGACCTTATGATTATTTGTCTTTCTCGAGAATGCCGTTGATCACGGTGCGCAGATTGTCGATATCCAGATTCGAGATGCGCAGGTTCCCGTCCAGAACGACGGTGGGGGTATGCTTAACCTGAACCCGTAATCCCCAGGAGATGCCTTCTTCCAGGGCTTTGTACGGTTCGCCACTGGCCAGCCCTTCCTCGAAGGCTTTGGAGTCCAACCCGACTTCACGAAGTAGTAGCGAACGGAGGCCGCGATCCAACACGTGAATTTGCTCTTTATGGATCGTGCGGAATAAGACCTCCTTCATTTCGGCCCCTTTTCCCATGGCCCTGGCTTGCTCATGCATTTCAAAAGCCGTGGGCAGTTTCCCTCGAATCACGGGAAATCCGACCAACCGGACATCCAGGCGTTCGCCGAATTCTTTTGTCAACTTTGATGTGACGACCCTTTCGAACAGGTGGCAATGCGGGCAATAAAAATCCGCAAATTCCAGGAGAATGACTTTCCCCGGTGTATGAAGAGAAGGTTCACCCTGTATGACCTCGTACTCTCCCGGCAAGCGATCCGCAGCCTGGACGACCACGACTGACAAATAGAAAAACACGATCCCGAACAACGGAACGGTTCTTCTTCGTTGCATACTGTTCATTGATCGCTCCTTGGCTGGATGCAAAAACCTGTGCCGCAATGACCACGGTATCATGAGTGACCGCGATGGAGCAAAACCCATGCATCTTCGATCCAGCCCGTCCCTGACGTGCTTGGGAACGTCACGTGCCTTTGGTACAATAGCCGGGTTGACGATTTTACGATGGATACGTGTTTAGGCAAGGGAGGTTCGGAAGGATGCAAGTCATCAATCTGGCGGATTTTCATGGATTTTCCAGTGAAAAGATGAAAAAACATAACGTGTTTGAAACGCCGCGATTCTTTTGCGACGTCTACTGCTTTGAACCGGATCAGGTGCAGAAGGGGCACATTCATGCCAACGAAGACAAAATCTACATGGTGCTGGAGGGGCAGGGCACCTTTCGCGTCGGCAACGAAGAACAGGTCCTGGGTCCCGGGCAGGGGACGCTAGCCCCCGCGGGTAAAGAACACGCCGTCACCAATCATTCCGGCGCCAGACTGCGCGTGCTTGTCTTCATGGCCCCGAATCCTTCGTAGAGGTTCCTGGACATTATTGGTCCAGCAATGTCTCGGGAGTGGGTATCTGCCCGAGTATCAGGGAGCGGGTCTGATAAATGCCGGGTAAGCCGGCTCCCGTGGCGTAGACCAAGCCTTTCTCACGTGTTCCCAGTGCCAGGTGTCCGCGGGGCCGGCCTTTTTGGTCGATGCCTGCGATTTCGACAGTGGGTGCCGTCAGCCCGTATTGATCCGGCTCATCCTTCGTGTCACTGACAGGCAGTTCCGCCGGAAGATCCACGACACGGCTGACGAACAATGTGACTTGCTGCTGGTCGATCGACTTTCCTTCCTTTCCTTCGAGATACCATTCCTTGTGCTGTTGGATCAGGGTGTATTGCGAGTCATTGGTTGTGACGGTCAAAAGCGCGACGTCTCCCATTTCCATGCCGAATAAGCGTTTGTCCTGCAAGTGAAACGTTTCACGCGGCAGATCCTGGAGCACGTGGGCCGGTATCCGATAGATGGGATCGTTCGAGGTCGTGACGGCATACGCCTCATCACCGGGTGCGACCGGTTTGAAGAAGGCCACGTGATGGCCTCGTTGTTTGGTATGAACGGTCGCCGTCAAGGACGGGGTGTCGAGTTTCTTGAGGAGGGCTTCTTTTTCGGCTTGTGAATCGATAAAGCCCGTTGCCGTGAGATCTTCGAGCGTCATCAATAGAATGCCGACGGCGGTTTTGTCGGCAGGGGCGTTCACCGGAGACGTGAAATTCCACTCGGAAACCGGGCCATGGAATCCGGCTCCACGCTGAAGGGTGATGGTTTGCCCGGTTGTTTGCAGTTGGATGCGTTCGGCACGCGTCCGGTCGAAGAAGAGGATGTCTTTCAGGCGAAAGGTGTCCAGGGTTTTTGCCCGAAAATCCCCGACCATGAGCGTCGTCAGCAGAATGTTCCGATCCGATCCCCTCTGCGCATAGAGGGTGGAGGATAAAGGACCAGTATTCCCCAGGGCTAACGATTCGGTGTATTCCGGCGTGGTCAGGTCGATGGTGACGTAGGGAGTTTGCAATCCGTATTGTTCGGCGGTCACGTCTTGCTCCTGCCCTTTCTTTTGAATGATGCGGGAGATTTTGCCGATTTCCAGGGCGCGCAGCACGCTTTCAATCTCGCGCGCGTCACCTCGGGCGTCCACGGGTTCGACGATCCGCCAACGGTTGCGTTCGTCACGGTTCATCAGGATCCGTTGTGTGCGCGTGGTATACGCCAGACGCGTCACGTCGCGGTAGTCGAAAGGCAGGAGCCGCTGCGCCTCGGTTTCCTGGCGCGCGTCCTGTTCCATGGTGGGAACTTCGATGGTGTAGACGTAGACGCCCAGCACCGCAAAGATGACCGCCAGGAGAAGCGTGGTTCGGAACGGCGTCATAAATGATCAGAGGCGGCTGCGCCGCCGCCACACCATCAGCCCTGACAAGAGCATCAGAAACGGCACCGAAAAGATCTGTACGGCGAACAACATGTGTTCCTGTGTGGGATTCGGAATAAACGGCGGGAAGGCGGATTCTTTGGGGCTGACCGAAACCAGCGTATCTTCATCCGCCAACCAGGCAATGGCATTGGACAGAAAATCGGTGTTCCCCGGAAACTGCAAATAGGTGTTGCCGGCAAATGCCGAATTGCCGATGACCACCATCGCGGGTGCCGGGTCCGAGCCGGTGCGTTTCCGGCTCAATGCGGCGCCGAGCGTGAAGGGACCCTTCCTGTCGGCACCTTCGTCAAATTCCGGAGTAGTCTCCTCAAAATTCGTTTCGGCCCAACTCTCTTCCGACGATTGCAACAGAGACGTGAACTCCAGATTGGTGCCCGGGGTTTCAGCAAACGAGATCGTTTGCAGCACGGGCAGCAGAATTGGAGAGGTAAAGCCTTTGGTGATGTGATGGGTGGTGAATCGACGGACGAGTAAGGCCGTCGGACTGCCCTGGGCCACGCGATCCTCGGGATCGACGACGATCCCCGGACCGAGTGTCAGCCCCCATTCCGAAATCCATGCTTCGAAGCCGCTCGTCACCTGAGGGTCGAGGAGCAAGAGGACTCGTCCTCCCTTGGCCGTGAAGTCTGTGATGCGTGTCAATTCTTCCGGTTCAACAGATTCGCGAGGACCGGGAATAATGAGGACCTCGGCATCGTCGAGCAATGCCGCGTCTTTCCGGATCGAGCCGCGGGCGATCTGATATCCTTGTGCTTCGAGGTTTTGCTTGGCCAATGACAACCCGCCTCGTTCCCGGTCCGTGATCCGGCGCTCGCCGTGTCCTTCCAGGAACACGAGGCGCTTGGCGTCTGCGGTCGTCACCCGGATCAAGGCGTTTGTCAGATTCGATTCGCTGGCTTTGGGGACGTGGACGGTCTGTTCGCCACTTTCAAAGACGGCCGTGTCGATTTTGGAAATCTCATATGTGCGAGCCAAACCCGGTTCTTTCTCCGGATCGACATAAGTGACGGAAATTCGGGGGCTTGAATAGGCGTAACCTTCCAGCAGGTCACGATACGTCCGAAATCCCGGACTTCGTTCATGAGCAAACACCAGGACTCGAACGTCTTGTTCGAGTTGCCCAAGCACTTGCAGGGTTTGCGGGGCCAATGAAAAGTGCTGCGTTTCAGACAAGTCCAACCGGCCGCCGTGCCGGATCACCAAAAAATTGATGATTGTCAGGATACCGGCCATGAGGAGAATGGTCAGAATGCCGTTGAATCCGAGTCGCGTCGACCGTGAGCCGGAAAAGGTTTTGAGTCGTGTCCAGTTCCCGGCAAAATAGATCACGAGACACACTAACGCGATTCCTTCCAACAGGAAGACCGTGCTTTGGGCTGCGGTTTGAGGAAGGAGCAGTCCGCCGACTCCCGTGCCGACTCCCAGAATGCCGAGGATGGGTAAGAGGTGTTTTATGACCATCGGTGTGAATCGACGACGCGATGCGCGATGAATAACATCAGCACGATGCCGGACAGGTAGTACACAATGTCTTTCGCTTCCAGAAGGCCGCGAACAAGCCGGTCATAGTGTTCGCTGAACGATACGTAGGACAGGACGGTTCCGATTGTCGTGTCGCCCAATAATGAACCCAGCCCGCCGAGCAGCCAGATCAGCAAGATCATCCCGAAACTCAAAAACGCCGCGACCACCTGATTTTCGGTCGTGGCGGACGCCAAGAGGCCGCAGGCCAGGAACAAGCCGCCCTGGAACGCCAGCGCCACGTACCCGGTCAGGATGGGATGCCAATGAAAGCTGGTGTACAAGGACAGGATAATGGGGGTCAGGCTCGTCAGGGAGAGCAATCCCAGATAGATGACCAGCACACTCATGTATTTGGCCGAAATCAGTTCGTTGATCCCGATCGGCGAAGTGAGCAGGAGTTCAAACGTGTGGAGTTTCCGCTCTTCCGCGAACAATCGCATCGTCAGAATCGGGAGGAGAAACATGAGGACGAAATCCAAACTGTAAAACAGTGAACGGAACACCAACTCATTCAGGTTCAGTTGGGCATAGGTGTTTTGGACCTGCAAAAATCGAACGGCTTGCTGACCGGCGTTCACGGTCATCAGGTGAGCGATCAACCCGGAAATAAAAAGAAAGACCGCCCCGACGACGTACAAAATGGGTGACACGAAAAAACACCGTAATTCTTTTGCGAGGATGGTTTGGAACGGCGTCATGCTCGCGGTTGCTCACTCCGGCTTGTTTGCTCACTTGAATTGGTATGGTCGGATTCACCCGGCCCGTCGTCTTCTTCCTGGTGCGTGAGTTGGAGAAAGACTTCTTCCAGGGACAGGGAGAGGGGTTTGAGTTCGAGGAGTCCGTACCCTTGGCTGACGACAAATTGCGAGAGCCTTTCGCGGAGGTCCTGCCCCAGTTCACAATCGATGGTACAGGTATTGGGAGTGGCAGTCGGCAGGACGTCGAGGACGCCGGGAATTGTCCCGATACGTTCCAGCCAATCGGGTTGCGGTTGTTTGACCGTGAGGCTCATTTTCTCTGATTGGCGTAACCGGTTGGAGAGTCGATCTGGAGCGTCCTCCGCCACGATGCGCCCCTCGTGAATAATCACGACGCGATCACAAATGGCCGTGGCCTCGTGGAGAATGTGCGTGCTGAGGATGATGGTATGTGATCCGGCAAGACTCTTGATCAATTCACGGATTTCAATGATCTGTTTGGGATCGAGCCCGACCGTGGGTTCATCCAGGATCAGCACGGGTGGATCGTGGATGAGAGCCTGTGCCAGACCTACCCGCTGGCGATATCCCTTTGACAAATGACCGATCACGCGGTGATGGACGGAACCCAGTCCCACCTGGTCGATCACGTGGGTCTTTCGTGCGGCTAAACGCTGTGTTGTTACTCCCTTGAGCCGGCCCACGAACGTCAAATATTCGTCAACGGTGAGTTCCGGGTAGAGAGGCGGTATTTCGGGCAAGTAGCCGAGGTGTCGCTTGACGTCCATCGGCTGGTCCAGACAATCGAACCCCGCAACCGTCGCCGTCCCTTCACTTTGCGGCATGAAACAGGTTAATATGCGCATTGTGGTGGTTTTCCCGGCTCCGTTGGGACCCAGGAAAGCCAGAATCTCGCCCCTTTTGACGTGGAACGTTACGTCGTCCAGGGCCGTGTGGTGTCCATAGCGCTTTGAAACGTGCTGTACGGCAATCATGAAGCCACGGAAGGAGATAAGTCAGGTTTTTCCCTGAAAAAAACCTCAATCAAGTCGAGTGTCAGGATAGCAGGCACGGCAGGGTAAAGGAGCATACTGTCAGGATGAATCTTCGTCAAGGTGCCCCGGAACATGGGAGAAATAAGAAATAATACCGGATTTTTCTGTGTTAATAGCAAATAGAAATGTCCGGTTCTGTAGCAAATTAACTGTCCGCTTTTGATCCTTGCGCCTGGAAGTTCCCGAAGGGCGCTGGCCGTGGCGGCGGACCCTACGCCGCAGCCTTGCGGTCCTCCTTCAACGGCGTGCCGCTGACATCATACCGGGCCAGTTCGCGTGGCCCGTGGCGGATCGAAATCCAACCATCTGGATGATGCAGCACCGTCACTTTCGCCTTCACGTAGTGGCACCGGTACCGATTTGGAGGAATCTGCAGCACCCGGCGTTGAAAGCGCACGCAGTTGTCATGCCCCACTCTCCGCTCATGATGCTCACACAGAATCTCGTCCAGACGCCCCGAATCCTGGCAGGCCACAAAGGCCGAGCCCGCCTCCCGTGAGGGCCGGGCAAACTCCGCGTTGAAAGCCGGCAGATAGTGGTGCCGGCTATAGTCATTGGCGCGCGCCATGTCCGTGATCCCGGCTGCCGCCAGTTCCTTCCCTAGACGGTCCTGGTGCGTCCGGAACGCCCGCTCCGAACGACCCCGTGCCTCCGGCGAATACGCCGGAATCATCTCGATCCCCAGTTGGGCCATCGCCCGCCCGAATTGGGTCGGGTTGCGCTTGTCCACCTTGCCCCCCGCCACCGGCGTGTGCCAGTAGTGACTGCCGCGATCCGTGTACAGTGAACAGAACAACCCCTTCCCTTCGATCACCTCACGGACCCCCCGAAAACTGCTCCAGGTCCCTTCTTCTTCACAAAAGAACATCGAGTAATGTTCATTGGTCGCATCGTCCATCGTGACAATCAGATCCCACAGCTGACCCGGCGCCCACTCGTGCCGGCTCCCGTCCTGGTGCAGCAGCATCCCCGGCCACGGCGACGCCTCGCGACTCTTGCGGTGCGCCCCCCGACGCGGTGCGCGCGTCACCACCCCAGCCGCCTGCAAACGGTTCTTCACCCAGGTATAGCTGCGCACGCCACCGTCTCGACGGGACCAGGTATAAAAATGCTTCACATTCCAGCCCCGATGCCCGGTCCGATAACGGTCTACCAGCGCCAGCACCTCGTCCACCGGCGCACACCGCCCGGAACCCTGCGACAGCCGCTTGTCAAGCAGGCCCTCCCTCCCCTCATCCTGATAACGATCAATCCAACGCCGAAACGTGCGGTCGCATACCCCTAGCAAGCGCGCCGCTTCTTCTTGCGTCAGCCGATTCTCCGTCCAGCCACAATACGCCTCCTCAAATCGTGCCATTCGTGTCTCCTGTAACCATTCTGTCCGTCTCATCAGATACATCCTCCTGCATCCAATGAAAACCGGACAGATCATGTGCTACAAGACCGGACAGATTATGTGCTCTCTACAAGTGAGTCCAGAAATTCTTGACTAAACCCTCAGGACTCTTTAGAATATTTCTGCCTTTAATGCTCATCCCGTGAGGTGAGGAAGGAGTTTTTTTCATGATCACGTGTTCGGGCAAATCCTGCCCTACATCCGTCAACCTTCGTCTCGTTTAGCGAGAGGAAGGTTTTTTTTGCACTGATGCACGTTATGTCGGGAACCAATCACCGCCATGAATCCGTCATCATGGACCGTCATGAAATGACGCGGGCACTAACCAGGATCGCTCATGAAATTCTGGAGCGAAACAAAGGGTGTCAAGACGTCGGCCTGGTCGGTATCCGTACCGGCGGGGTCTATCTAGCTCAACGGCTCAAGCAACTGATTTCACAAATTGAGCAAACCGACGTTGTCCTGGGCGAATTGGATATTACGCTCTATCGGGATGATCTGGCCATTCGCAAGGATCAACCCGTCCTGAAGAAGACCGATATTCCGTTTCATATTTCGGATCTCAAGATTATCCTGGTCGATGACGTGCTGTTTACGGGACGAACCATTCGTGCCGCCATGGATGGACTCATGGATTTGGGACGGCCGGTGGAAGTCCAACTGGCGGTGTTGGTCGACCGGGGACACCGGCAACTGCCCATTCGAGCCAATTACGTGGGGAAAAATATTCCCACAGCCAAAGAGGAAAATATTCGAGTATTCCTTGAAGAATTGGGCGAAGAAGATCGGGTGTCCAAGCTCATCGATGCGGAGAGCACGGCATGAGTTTCAAACGAAAAGATCTGCTGGGGCTTGCCTCCTTGTCTCAGGAAGAAATGACCTTGATCCTCGATGCGTCCGAACCGTTCAAGGAGGTGAGCGGTCGTGAAATCAAAAAGGTTCCGGCTCTTCGAGGAAAAACCGTCATCAATTTGTTTTTTGAGCCAAGCACGCGGACCCGAACGTCATTCGAGCTGGCGGCCAAACGGCTGAGCGCCGACGTGGTGAATTTTTCACCTTCATCGAGCAGCGTGGTGAAGGGAGAAACGCTCCTGGATACCGCCAGGAATATCGAGTTCATGCAGGCCGACATCCTGGTGCTCCGCCACTCGTCAGCGGGAGCCGCGGAGATCCTGGCCAGGAACAGCCGGTTGTCCGTCATCAATGCCGGAGACGGGTGGCACGAGCACCCCACGCAGGCCCTTTCCGATTTGCTGACGATTCAAGAGAAGAAAGGGCAGGTCCGGGACTTGCACGTGGCTATTGTCGGTGACCTGGCTCATAGCCGGGTGGCGCGATCCAATATTTTTGCGTTGACGAAAATGGGGGCGCACGTGCGCGTCGTGGGACCTCCGACCATGATTCCCCTGTCTCTGCATCGGCTTGGGGTCACGGTCTATCACGACTTCGACGAAGCGATTTCCGGAATCGACGTCGTCATCATGTTGCGACTCCAGCTTGAACGACAGGGGCGCTCCCTATTTCCGTCCATCAGGGAATACGCCCGGTTATACGGCCTGACTTCGGAACGCGTGCAACGTGCAGCCAAAGACGTGCTCGTCATGCATCCCGGTCCGGTCAATCGAGGCGTGGAAATCGCCCATGACGTGGTTGACGGCAGTTCCGCCGTGATCCTGGATCAGGTGGCGAACGGCGTGGCCGTGCGCATGGGACTCATGTACCTGCTGTCGCAACGCAATTGAACATGGTGAGGATAACAATAGTCGGCAACATCACCGAGCGGTCATTCCTGCGAAAGCAGGAATCCAGCGTCTTTCTCTTCACGAACGCAGGAAAAGGCAAAGACACTGGATTCCCGATTAAAGATGTCGGGAATGACAGATAAAGACAAGACGAAGAAGATAAGGCACTGGATTCCTACAGATTGCCTGGATCCCCGATCAAGTCGGGGATGACAGGAGTGAGAGGGCAGGCGGTAGATCTCCATGGCGAATGACACAAAAATTCTGATTGCCGGCG
Source organism: Nitrospirales bacterium (assembly GCA_965204965.1). Taxonomy (GTDB): domain Bacteria; phylum Nitrospirota; class Nitrospiria; order Nitrospirales; family UBA8639; genus Bin75. Next base: position 1,023,454 of record OZ242026.1, read on the forward strand.
GGCAGGTGATTGATCCCGGTCAATGGAACGGCGTGGCCGACGTGTTGATCGAAGAGGGAAAAATCAGCGCGGTCGAACCGAACTTGCAACAAAAATTCCAGAAGGTCAAAGGACTAAAGATTATCGACGCGAAGGGGCTGCTCGTGTGTCCGGGTTTTGTGGATTTGCACGTCCATTTTCGGGAACCGGGATTCGAATATAAGGAAACGATTGCCACGGGCGCCGCCGCGGCTGTGGCCAGCGGCTTCACCTCGGTGTGTTGCATGCCCAACACTCATCCTGTCAACGACTCCCGGTCGATCACGGAATTTATTCTTGCCCAGGCCGCGGCTGCCCGAAAAGCCAGGGTCTTCCCCATCGGGGCCATCACCAAGGGCTTGAAAGGGGAGGAACTCGCGGAGATCGGAGAATTGGTCGATGCCGGCTGCGTGGCCGTTTCCGACGACGGGGTTCCGGTCATGAACAGCCTGGTCATGCGTCGAGCCATGGAATATGCCTCGGCGTTCCATCTTCCGGTGATCGATCACTGCGAGGACTCGATGCTCTCGCAAGGCGGCAGCATGCATGAAGGCGCGGTATCGACCGAACTGGGTATTCCCGGAATCCCGAAAGCCGCGGAAGAAGTCATGGTCGCCCGGAATATCGCCCTGGCCGAATTGACCGGTGCGCGGTTGCATTTGCCTCACGTCAGCACGTTGGGCTCGGTCAGGATGGTGCGGGAAGCCAAGGCGCGCGGGATTCCCGTTACCGCAGAAGCCTGCCCGCATCATTTTTCGCTCACGGATGAAGCCGTGCGTTCCTATGACGCCAACGCCAAAATGAATCCTCCGTTACGGACGGATGAGGACGTGCAGGCCATCAGGGAAGGGTTGCGCGACAATACCATCGACATCGTGGCTACCGATCATGCGCCGCATGCCGTTCAGGAGAAACAATTGGAATTCGACGCGGCTCCGTTCGGTATCATCGGGTTGGAAACGGCGTTCCCGCTCACCCTGAACCTTGTCGAGGAAGGGATCCTGTCGTTGGAGCAGGCCATTGACAAACTGACGCGGGAACCGGCTCAGGTCTTTGGTTTGCCGTACGGCACCTTGGTCCCGGGAGTCGCGGCGGACGTCACGTTGATCGATCCGCATGCCACGTGGGTTGTGGATACCGCCCGGCTGCATTCCCTGAGCCGCAATACGCCGTTTGCCGGTTGGACCATGAAAGGGAAGGTGGTCAAGACGTTGGTCGGCGGAACCGTCGTGTATGATCAGGACGAAACATCGTGAGTAAAACATGACAAGTCTGTTTCATTCCGGCCGGCACGTCCGGCAGGAGCAATGAATGACCCGACGCACTTCAGGCTGGCAGCTTTCCTGTTCCCAGGCTGGCAGCTTTCCTGTTCCCTGCTGGAATTGCTGGGGCTCATGATGTGGATCGGAAGCCTGACCGCGCTCCTGACGATGGTGATTCCCGCGGTGTTCAATACCCTGGGGATGGAAACGGGCGGCCGGTTTTTGCGTCGCGTCTTTGACGGGTATAATGCCGTGATCGTGGGTGTCGTCGTGGTGCTGATCGGCACGGCATGTTTTCGCTATTGGAAGCACCGGCAGGATCCGCAGGGGAACCTGCCGGTGAAACGATCAGAGGCCGGCCTGTTGACGGCCCTCACGGTGGTGACGGTTTTGATTGTGGCAGTTCTGGGACCAAAGGCCGTTGCCTTGCAGGAGATCGCGTTTGAAGCGGACTCGCAGGAAGCAAAGAAAGCGGCTCTTGAGGCTTTTTTTCGAATGCATATGATCGTGCGGGCCCTTCATCTGATCAATGCCGGCTTGGCTATCAGCTTGCTCGTGGTCAAATTCCGGCACTGGGTTCGAAATAGAGGGGCGTTCGGTTTTGATTGACGGGCATTCTTCTGTGCGGAACACGGTTTGCCGCATTTTTCCTCCCCTTTGTAAGGGGAGGATAGGAGGGGTAGAGTCTCAATCGTTGCAGCCGAGCCATCTTATGGCGCTTCTTCTTAGCCGCATGAGTACAATACGCTCTACCTCCCCTTCACCCCTCCTTACAAAGGAGGGGAAAGACTGATCCGGAATTGTCAACGAATTCGCGAGAACATACAGGGATGACTGTAGACAACCTGCGGTGATATCAACGTGAAAAAAGCGATTCTTGCGTTAGCCGACGGGACTGTTCTTGAAGGACGGGCGTTGGGATTCGAGGGGGAAACGTCCGGTGAGGTGGTCTTCAATACCGCGATGACCGGGTACCAGGAAATCCTCACGGACCCGTCCTACAAGGGGCAGATGGTGTTAATGACCTGCCCGCATATCGGTAATTACGGCATTTCGCCGGAGGATAATGAATCCCGTCGCACCTGGGCCGAAGGATTTATCGTCAACGAAGCGTCACGGCGCCCCAGTAATTGGCGCTCGGAGATCTCGTTGCACGAGTATCTGGAGCATCATCGAATCGTGGGGATTGAAGGAATCGACACCCGGTTTCTGACGCGACACTTGCGCGACCATGGTTCGCAGGCGGGCATCATCTCCCACGGAACCGGCGTGAACGGTTCTCCGGACGATCTCGTTGCCAAAGCCAAGGCGCTGCCCTCCATTTCCGAACAGGATCTGGTCGGGACCGTGACCTGCGATTCCGCGTATCATTGGAACGAAGGCACCGGGGCCTGGCCGCAACGGTTGAATGCGAACGGACAAGTCGATCCGGCTCCGGCGAAACAATTCCACGTGGTGGTCTACGACTTTGGCGTGAAACAGAATATTTTACGGCGGCTGGTGGATGAAGGGTGCACGGTCACCGTGGTTCCCGCCTTCACCACGGCAGAGAAGGTTCGGACCCTGAATCCGGACGGTGTGTTTTTGTCCAACGGTCCCGGGGATCCCGAGGGGGTGTCCTATGCGGTGCCCCATATCCGGGATTTAATCGGATGGCGGCCGGTCATGGGAATCTGTCTCGGTCACCAGCTATTGGGGCTGGCGTTGGGACTCTCCGCGTACAAATTGAAATTCGGACATCACGGCGCCAACCATCCGGTCATGGATTTACGATCCGGAAAAGTGGAAATTACCTCGCAAAATCACAACTTTGCCGTTCGTCTGGCTTCAGCGGAGAAACCCAAGGGTCTGCCTGCCCTGAGCAAAGTCGAAGGGCTGGAGACACCCTGGGGGCCATTCAAGGCGACGCACGTGAGTCTCAATGATCAATGTCTGGAAGGTCTCGTCGGAACGACGGTGCCGGTACTCTCGGTCCAGTATCATCCGGAGGCTTCTCCGGGTCCGCATGATTCCTCATACCTGTTCAGTCAATTTCGAACCATAATGGAACAAGCCCATGCGTGAATTTCTTTTGCTCAGTGTTGTGTTGCTGACGGCGACGGGCTGTACCTCGTCCCTGTTCCCCAAGACGAGCCCGTTGGAGGAAGTCGTGCTCTCAGGTGAGGGACAGGACAAGATTCTGCTGGTCGAGGTTTCCGGGGTTTTGACCTCGGCAAAACCCGGCGGCCTGTTCGACCGTTTCTTCGACCGGCTCAGCCTGCCGGCACGGTTCAAGGAAGAACTCGCCAAGGCTGAGGAAGACGAGGACGTCAAGGCGATCGTCTTTCGGATCAACACGCCGGGAGGTACGGTCACGGCCTCGGATATCTTGTATCATGAAATTCAGGAGTTGAAGAAAAACCGGGAAATCCCGGTCATTGCCTCCATCATGGACCTGGGCACCTCAGGCGGTTATTACGTGGCGATGGCCGCGGATCAGGTCGTGGCGCATCCATCGTCGGTCACGGGGAGTCTTGGGGTCATCATGTTGACGCTCAATGCGTCGGGCCTGATGGAAAAAATCGGCGTCCGGGCCAATGCGGTGACATCGGGACCCCATAAAGACATGGGGTCACCGTTCCGTACCATGACCGACCAGGACCGCGCCATTTTTCAAGGCGTGATCGATAATTTTTATGACCGGTTCCTGCGGGTTATTGAACAGGGGAGACCGAATCTGAAGCCCGAAACCATTCGCCAATTGGCTGATGGCCGAATTTATTCGGCAACCCAGGCTAAAGACCACGGATTGGTGGATGTGATAGGCTATCTGGATGACGCCCTTGAACTTGCCAAGAAAGAAGCCGGAATTGAGGAAGCGCAGGTTGTCATGTACCAGCGGGCAGGCGGCTATCACCCGAATATTTATGCCCATGGACCAGGGGGACTTGCCCGGACCGATTGGGCTTTTCCCAAACTCGATCCGGTTTCGCTGCTGCTAACGGGAGGCACACCGGCGTTTATGTATCTTTGGCTTCCGTAGGCATGTCTTATGCAGGTTTACAGACGTACACTCAGGGATGAAAATGATGTGTCTTTCTCTATTCTGTCATCCTCGACATCTTTAATCGAGGATCCAGCGTCTTTGCTTTGTTCTTTGTCCGTGAAGACAAAAGACACTGGATTCCCGATTACTAACGTCGGGAATGACAGAAGGGGCTATGTTCATGCCGAAGAGGACCGGACGAAATGACTCCTGTTGTCATGAATTTCTCAAGACCTCAGCTCCGGAACATTGCAATCCTTTGCGGGCTCCTGTTGTTGGCCGGCTGCATCAAGGCTCCGGGGACCGCGCGCGACCAGGTGATCTTTCTTTCGGAGGAAAAGGAAATCGCATTGGGAGTCAGTGCGTTTCGCGACGTCTTGCGACAGGCCCGGCTCAGCGCGAATCCCGAAATCAATGAATTGGTCAACCGCGTGGGCCGGCGTATTGCCGAGGCAGCCGACAAACCGGAATACCATTGGGAATTTGCAGTCATTCAAGACGACAGCATGGTGAATGCCTTTGCCTTGCCCGGAGGCAAGGTTGCAATTTTTACGGGCATCCTGAAACACGCGAAGAACGAAGACGGGCTGGCCACGGTCATGGCCCATGAAGTCGCGCATGCTCTTCAGCGGCATGGCGCCGAACGTATGAGTCGTGGGATTCTCGATCAAATCGCACAAATAGGCATGATTGCCGGGGCAGCCAGCGGCGCCGTCAATCCCCAACTCGCCATGGGCGCCATGAGTGCGTACGGCGTCGGCGTGACGCTTCCGCACAATCGAAAACAGGAATCGGAAGCTGACTACGTCGGACTGAAACTCATGGCGAAGGCCGGATACGACCCGCGGGAAGCCGTTGGTTTCTGGGAACGAATGAGTGGATGCCCCAGACAAATGATCAGAAAGTACTGTTTCCGCTCAAACGCGGCCGTCCCCGAATTTCTTTCGACTCACCCTTCGGACGTCACGCGGATTCGACAAATACAAGCCTGGATTCCCGAGGCCATGAAACATTATCGACCGCACGAAGATGACGGCGACCCGGCCGTTGGCTCAAGCACTCCCGAACCCTCACCGCCGCCTCAATCCGCACCTTCAAAGAGCTGACGCTTCATGCCGAAACGCACCGACTTGCGGCGCATTCTCCTGATCGGCTCCGGGCCTATTGTGATCGGCCAAGCCTGTGAGTTTGATTATTCCGGCACCCAGGCCTGTAAGACCTTGAAACAGGAAGGGTATGACGTGGTGCTCATCAACAGTAATCCCGCCACGATCATGACCGATCCCGACCTGGCGGATCGAACCTATGTTGAACCCATTACGGTCGAAGTGGTGGAGCGGATTCTCGAGCAGGAACGTCCCGATGCCTTGCTTCCCACGATGGGTGGTCAAACGGCGTTGAACGTGACCATGCGCCTTCATGAACAGGGCCTGCTTGAAAAGTATAACGTGCAACTCATCGGGGCCGATTACGAAGCGATCAACAAGGCTGAAGATCGAGAGGCGTTCAAACGGGCCATGCACAATATCGGCGTAGACACGCCGCTGAGCCGGCTGATTCGAAACAGGGAAGACGCCATGAGTTTTCTGGAAATCGTCGGATTTCCGGCCATTGTGCGTCCCTCCTTCACCTTGGGAGGAAGCGGGGGGAACATTGCCTATAATCGTGAAGAGTTCGAACGGTACGTCGATTGGGCGTTGCTGACCAGTCCGGTTGGGGAGGCGTTGATCGAACGGTCGTTGATCGGATGGAAGGAATATGAACTCGAGGTCATGCGGGACCTGAAAGACAACGTCGTTATCGTCTGCCCCATCGAAAACTTCGACGCCATGGGCATCCATACCGGTGACAGCATTACGGTGGCTCCGGCCATGACCCTGACGGATAAAGAATACCAACGCATGCGGGACGCCGCGATTCGCATTATCCGGGAGATCGGCGTGGATACCGGCGGGTCGAACATTCAATTCGCCCTCAATCCCGCAAACGGGGAAATGATCGTCATTGAAATGAACCCGCGCGTGTCCCGGAGTTCGGCCCTGGCCTCCAAGGCCACCGGGTTTCCGATTGCGAAAATCGCGGCGAAACTGGCCGTCGGGTATACCCTGGATGAAATTGCCAATGACATTACCAAGGTGACGCAAGCTTCTTTCGAACCCACCATCGACTACGTCGTCGTCAAAATTCCGCGATTCGCCTTTGAAAAATTCCACGGCTCCAATCCCACGCTCACAACCCAGATGAAATCCGTGGGTGAGGCGATGGCCCTGGGAAGAACGTTCAAGGAGGCGTTTCAAAAAGCCTTACGCTCTCTGGAAACGGACCGCTGCGGCTTGATCTCTCTCCATGGGTTGGACCGGTACCTTCCGGGAGACGAACTCGATCCATCCGTGTCTGAACACATTCGGACGGCCATGCAGGTCGCCCATCCGGATCGTCCATGGCACATCGCGGACGGCTTGCGAACCGGCATCTCGAAGGACGAAATCTTTGCAGCCACGCACGTCGATCCCTGGTTTCTGGATCAGATCGAAGAACTCGTACTGTTTGAACAACGATTGTTGGGTCGCGTTCGTGCCCATGCTCAAGAAACCACTGGCGGATCGATATTGGACGAGTTCTTCAATGGCCCGACGGAACTTGAACTCCTCAAGGACGCCAAACGTCTGGGGTTTTCGGATCAACGATTGGCCCAATTGTTTGATGTCACGCCCGCGGCCGTGCGGGCGTTTCGACGCGACAATCTGCCTGCCAACGACGTCACGTATTCACGGGTCGATACCTGCGCCGCCGAATTCGAAGCCTTCACCCCCTATCTGTATTCCACGTACGGCCAGGAGTGCGAAGCGCGCCCGACGGACCGGGAGAAAGTCGTGATTTTGGGCGGCGGACCGAACCGGATCGGGCAGGGGATCGAATTCGATTATTGCTGTGTGCATGCCACCCTTGCCCTACGGGAATTGGGCATCGAAACCATCATGGTGAATTGTAATCCCGAAACGGTGAGTACGGATTACGACACGTCCGACCGGCTCTATTTCGAACCGCTCGTCGAGGAAGACGTGTTGAACGTCATGGAGGTCGAACGGCCTATGGGCGTGGTGGTGCAATTCGGCGGACAAACGCCGCTCAAGCTGGCGTTGCCGCTGGCGCGGGCGGGGATTCCGATTTTGGGCACGAGCCCGGATGCGATCGATCGAGCTGAAGATCGTGAGCGGTTCAGTGAATTGATTACCGCGTTAGGGCTTCGGCAACCGCGAAACGGCGCGGCACGCTCCGGCGAGGAGGCGTTTGCCATGGCTTCTCGCGTCGGCTACCCGGTGATCGTGCGTCCATCGTACGTTCTGGGCGGGCGGGCGATGCAGATCGTGTACGACGAACAATCGTTGCGGCAATACATCAAAACCAACATCATGACGACTGCCCAATATCCACTCTTGATTGATCAATATCTCACCGATGCCATCGAGGTGGACGTGGACGCAATTTCCGACGGGGCCGACGTTGTCGTGGCCGGCGTGATGGAGCACGTGGAGGAAGCCGGCATCCATTCGGGGGATTCCGCCTGTTCCCTCCCTCCGCACTCGTTGCCGGAAGACTTGATCGATCGGATTCGTACCCAAACCGTGGCCTTGGCGCGTGACCTGCACGTGGTCGGTCTCATGAACGTGCAATTCGCCGTTCAGGGGCATGAGGTGTTTGTTCTGGAAGTCAATCCCAGGGCTTCACGAACGGTCCCGTTCGTAAGCAAAGCCATTGGAGTCCCCCTGGCCAAACTTGCCATGAAAACCATGGTCGGGCATTCACTCCGGGCCCTGAATTTTACCGATGTTCCGATCACGCGGCATATTGCGGTCAAGGAATCGGTTTTTCCCTTTACGAAGCTGGGGAACGTTGACGTGCTATTGGGTCCTGAAATGCGTTCAACCGGAGAAGTGATGGGGATCGATCAGGATTTCGGATGGGCCTTTGCCAAATCCCAGGCCGCGGCGAGCCTGAGTCTGCCTTATGATAAGGATAAGGGCACCATCATCATGAGCGTGAAGGACGGTGATAAACCCGGGACGGTCGACGTGGCCAAGCGTCTGCAGACGTTGGGGTTCAAGCTGCAAGCCACGCGGGGAACGGCCGCACACTTGCGCGAACATGGCCTCGACGTGGAATCCGTCAATAAGGTCAAAGAAGGCCGCCCCCATCTCGTCGACCACATTAAGAACCGGCAAGCGCAGTTGGTCGTCAATACGGTAGGCACCGCATCCTCGCATCATGATTCGCTGCCCATTCGACGGGAAGCGCTTCAACAGAACATTCCGTATTTCACCACAATCCAGGGCATTCAGGCGGCGGTGACCGCCATTGAGGCCATGAAGAAAGCGCCGCTCACGATCAAACCGTTGCAAGACTATCATCCGGCCTGATAAGAGGAACGCTTTTGGAATTGCCGGCAATGGTAATCTCAAATCCACAATCCAAAATCAGCAATCCAAAATCCATTTGGAGAAATTATGGCTGTTCCGATGACAAAAAAGGGATATGAGGCGCTCAAGGCGGAATTGGACCGGTTGCGGAAAGTCGAGCGTCCACAAAACATTCAAGACATTGCCGAAGCGCGGGAACACGGGGATTTGCGGGAAAATGCCGAGTTCAAGGCGGCAAAAGAGCGACAGCAATATATTGACACGCGGATGAGTGAGATCGAATATAAATTGGGCGACGCACAAGTCATCGAGTCCGGTACCGGGATCAGTGAAACCGTGGTGTTTGGGACCACAGTCCGACTCCTGGAAGTGGATTCGGAGGAAGAAAAAGCCTATACCCTTGTCGGCCAGGAAGAAGCCGATCTCAAGAACGGTTCAATTTCCGTGCAATCCCCGATCGGGCGGGCGTTAATCGGTCATCGCGTCGGGGACGTGGTGCAGGTGAACCGGCCGGCGGGGATGATCGAGTACGAAATTCAAGAAATCTTTTTCCCGGAGTAACCCCATGCCTTCAGCCATATCCGTCCTGACGTTACTCACCGACTTCGGCGCCCGGGACCATTTTGTCGCCAGTATGAAAGGGGTGATCCTGGGTATAAACAATCAGGCCCGCATTATCGACGTCTCGCATAACGTGGAATCCTACTCTATTGAAGAAGCCGCCTTTCTTTTGAACTCCTGCTATCACTATTTCCCGGACGGTACCGTGCACGTCGTCGTCGTGGATCCTGGCGTCGGGTCGTCGCGTCGAGGGTTGGTCGTCACGACGTCGAGGTTTTTTTTCGTCGCGCCCGACAACGGCGTGCTGACCTATATTTTTGAAAACGAACATTCCGTCGAGGTCCGGCAAATCGAAAATCGCCAATTTCGCCTGGATTCCGAAGGTGCCACGTTCGAGGGCCGGGATTTATTCGCACCGGCTGCCGCCTGGTTGACGCGAGGGCAAACGCCCGGAGCCTACGGACGCCTGGTGGCCGATTACGAAAGACTACAGATTCAGAAGCCCGAGGTGCGGGACGGGGCTCTTCACGGTCGTGTTGCCTACGTCGATCTCTTCGGTAACATTATCACCGACGTAACTCCGGCCGACATTCAGGCACTCCAAGCGATCACGAAGCGCAAGAGCGTTGCGTTTGAAATCGGCGGCGTCGCCATCGACACGATCAAGACGCATTATGAACAGGGTTCGTCGGATATGCCGAACGCCTTGATCAACAGCAATGGCTATCTCGAAGTATTTCTGAAGGAAAGCAGCGCTGCGGAAAAACTGGGCGTCAAGACCGGAACGCCTGTTGAGATACAATGAGCAATCAGACGTTCTTTAAACGTGTTGATGCGAAAATAGCCTTCCTGTTCCCCTCCTTTGTAAGGAGGGGCGAGGGGAGGTAGAGCCTACCATGACGGTCTCCCGTGCTTCATGAACGGTCGATCTACCCCTCCTACCCTCCCCTTACAAAGGGGAGGAAAAGAGAACGAGGCCCACGCGGGGCGGGGACCAACCCGGCCCATTTTCATGTCTTGGGGAGCCGGTGGCAAATCTGCATGAAAAATTGACGGTCACACTTGTGCGTGGTCAATCGCCGCCGTGAAACACATCCCGATCGTATTCGTCCTGTATGGATTCGGTGCGGAGGCCCAACCCCTGTCTAAAGGACTGTCGAATTGCGACGATACGTTCGTACGCCTCGGTCCCTTTCATGTGAGCGCCGAAGCGGGCGAGAAATTGCTCTGTGAGCTGGACCCCTTTTTGGAAATGGCGCGGAATCGTTTCCTCGGTGACTTGTTGCCAGGTGATGAAAATCAGGAATTCCTGATACGCCCGGGCATCGGGCAGGCGTTCGCCGATGGCAATCAGGGTTTCATAGGCCCGTGCGGCTTCTGAACCCGTTTCAGAAGAAAACGTGTCCTCCGCCTCCTCAATTTCCTCTTGGAAATCACCCAGATCATCCTGAACATAAGCTTGAGCCAGGGCTTGGTGTGCAGTGATGGCAGGATCAAAATTCATGTCGGGTGTCCGAACGAACCCGGAATCAACAATGGTCAAATTTTTTGGCTACGCGGCCCGTGCGGCAATGACCAGCCGTTTTCCGAAGATCTTGAGAGCCGCTTCTATCTGGCCAATGTGTGAGCGGTGATCGAGGTCAAGCAGACGCCGGACGGTTCCTTCCATGATCCCAAGTTGTCGGGCCAGCGCCACGTTACTGACGCCTCGTTCGCGCATCGCCTGGTAAAGGGCAAGTTTGGCAGCCACCAACGCCGGAAGTATGACCACAGGACACCCGCGTGCCGGCGACGGGTGCGGAATGTTGCGCCGTTCGTTGACGTATCCACCGAGAGCGGCAATAAGGCAATCTTCCGCCTCAGCCAGTGCCTCTTGTTCGGTCGTACCTTCTGTCAGCGCTTCAGGGACATCGGGAAACGATACGAGTACGTTGCCTTCTTCCTGTGCGTCCAACTTGACCGGATACGCCAATTGCATTGACTTTGCCATATTTCCATATCTCCTTTTAGTTCCTAGAGATCCTTATGAGACAAACCAAGTTGTGAAAGCATTACAGCAAGGAGCCCTTTGCCGATTTCGTTTCGGCGGTCTTTGACCGTGGTAAAACGATCTCCATAATAAATGCGTCCGTGGCTTTCCTTGCCTTTCCTGGCTTCGAAGCGTACATGGATACCACGCTTGCGACCGAGTTTCTCCACACGTCTGATAAAATCTCAGCCCATCATAGTATATCGCACATAAATGTACGAGACAATACCGGATTCACGGCCTATCCCTGCGGGAGCACGTCACATCCTGCTATGATGACACCCTCTGTTCGCCTTGAAGTTATTATGGTTCGATTGCCACCAGATAATGACCAGGCAAAACCTGTCGTTGTCTTTTGCAAACAAGAATCAGCATAAGGTTCGACAGGCTTTTGTGACGATATTTACGATTTTCCGCAACTGCCGTTCGGTGGCGGCCAAGGGGGGAACGAGGACGACGATGTTGCCGATTGGCCGGATGAGGAGCCCGTGACGACGGCAGTCGGCTACGATCTTGTGTCCCATGCGTTCCGACAATGGGAACGGCGCCCGGGTTTTCTTGTTCTTGACCAATTCGATGCCGGCCATCATTCCGCAATGCCTGACGTCTCCCACAATCGGCAATTCAGCCAAGGGTTTGAGCAAAGCCTTCAGTAACCCGGACCGTTTCCTGACCTGAACGAGCGTTTTTTCCTTTTTGAAGATTTCGAGATTGGCCAGGGCCGCGGCGCAGCCCAGCGCGTTTCCCGTGTAGCTGTGGCCGTGAAAAAATGTTTTCTCGGGTTCACCGAGAAACGCCTCATAAATGCGTTCCGTCGTCAGGGTGGCCGCTAGCGGCAAATAGCCCCCGGTCAATCCCTTGGCCACGCAGAGGAGATCCGGCGTCACGCGTTCATGGTCACAGGCAAACATCGTTCCGGTTCGTCCAAAGCCGGTGGCGACTTCATCCGCAATCAGCAATACGTCGTATTGCGAGCAAAGGGTTCGAATACGTGAGAGATAACCAGGCGGCTGGGTGATCATCCCCGCGACGGCCTGGACCATGGGTTCGATGATGACTCCGGCAATTTGATCGTGTCGTTTCCTCAGGACCTCTTCAAGGGGGTCCAGGCATGCCGTCCGGCATGAAGGGAAACGCAAATCAAGCGGGCATCGATAACAATAGGGAGCATCGAGGGCAATGGTCGAAAACAGGAGAGGTCGAAAGCGTTCGTGAAACCGGGCGGTGCCTCCCACGCTCATGCTCCCCATGGTATCGCCATGATACGCGGCATCCAGACGCACAAACGTTTTCTTCTTTTTTTTCGGTGGACTCTGCTGTTGCCAATATTGAATCGCCATCTTCAAGGCCACTTCCACGGCCGTCGCGCCGTCGTCCGAATAGAAGACGCGCGTCAGGTCTTTCGGAGCGATATTGACGAGTTCCTTGGCCAGGAGAATGGAGGGGGGGCTGGCCGCGCCCAACAACGTGCTGTGGGCAATTTTGCCGAGTTGCTCTTGAATAGCCGTGTCCAGCGTACGGTGTCGATGTCCGTGAAGATTAACCCATATTGACGAGGACCCATCAAAATACTTGTTCCCTTGTATGTCGTAGAGGTAGACGCCGTCACCTCTTTCGATGATCAGGGGGGCTTCCTCTTCCCACTCTTTCATTTGGGTAAACGGGTGCCACACGTATTGCCGGTCCCACTTCGCAAGCGTTGACGATGAAGGGGATGGGCTGTTTTTTTGCTTTTTCTTGGGTTGCTTCATTTACCAATTTGTCATTCCAGTATGTGTTCAGTCATTTGCTGACCATTCCCCCTCACCCCAGCCCTCTCCCACTTGGGGAGAGGGAGTTCCCCTCCTTTGTAAGGAGGGGCGAGAGGAGGTAGAGCTTGGGCCGGAGTGGGCGGGCCGCATGACCAACCGGATTATAGGAATGCATTCTTTCTTTGACAAGACGAGGAAACCTTAATAGAATCAATAAATTGTGCATTTGCAATGAACACACTCTCCTCTATCCGCAATTTTTCCATTATCGCCCATATCGATCACGGAAAATCCACCCTGGCTGATCGTCTGCTGGAATTGACGGGAGCGATCACGCCCAGGGAGTTTCGTGAGCAGATCCTGGATGATATGGACCTGGAACGCGAACGCGGGATTACCATCAAGGCCCACGCCGTCACCACGTCGTACAAGGCGCATGACGGGCACACGTACCAATTGAACCTCATCGATACTCCCGGCCACGTGGACTTTACCTATGAGGTCTCTCGCAGTTTGGCCGCTTGTGAAGGCGCCTTGTTGTTGGTGGACGCCACACAAGGCGTGGAAGCGCAGACCATTGCCAACGTGTATCTCGCCATGGCCAACGACCTCGTGATCCTGCCCGTCATCAACAAGATCGACCTGCCCAGTGCGGATATCGACGGCGTCAAGCACCAGATTGAGGAGGTCTTGGGCCTGCCGGTGGACGATGCTCTTCTGGTGAGCGCCAAGCAGGGGATCGGCGTGGATGACGTGTTGGATGCCATGGTCCGGCAAGTGCCGTCACCTACGGGGTCAACGGATGCCGCCTTGAAGGCCCTGATTTTCGATTCCTGGTTCGACAGTTACCAGGGGGCGATCGTGCTGGTTCGAATCTTCGACGGCGTGGTCAAACCGGGCATGAAAATCAGGCTCATGTCCACGGGGCGGACGTTTGAAGTCTCGGAAGTCGGCATTTTTTCTCCCAAGCGCACCAAGACCAAGGCGTTGAGAGCCGGCGCGGTCGGCTACGTCGTCGCCGGCATGAAAGACGTGTCGGACACCAAAATCGGCGATACGATCACCGATGCCGACCGGCCCACGGCAACGCCGTTACCCGGCTATCGTGACGTGAAGCCACTGGTCTTCTGCGGGCTCTATACCATGGACAATGCGGATTACGAGAACCTTCGGGACTCGCTCGACAAGCTCCGCCTGAATGATTCTTCGTTTGTCTATGAACCGGAGACGTCTTTGGCCCTGGGTTTCGGCTTCCGGTGCGGATTCCTGGGCCTGCTGCACATGGAAATCATTCGTGAACGTTTGCAACGCGAATACGGACTGAGCCTCATCAGCACGGCTCCCACCGTGATTTACCGGGTCAGGACGCTGGAGGGAGAGGTGCTGGACATTGAAAATCCCTCCAAACTGCCGGAGCCCGAAGCCATCGAAACCATGGAAGAACCGTTTATCAAAGCCACGATGATTGCCCCGGAACGATATGCCGGCAATATCCTCGCCCTGTGCCAGGAGCGCCGCGGCGTCCAGGAGAGTTTGCAGTATCTGGATACGACGCGAATCATGCTGGTCTATGCCTTACCCTTAAATGAAATGGTGCTGGATTTTTACGACAAGTTGAAATCCCGCACACAAGGCTATGCCTCATTGGATTACGAGCTCATGGACTATCGGGAATCGGATTTGGTGAAACTCGACTTGTTGCTGAACGGCGAAACCATTGATGCGTTGTCTTTCATCACGCATAAGGAGAAGGCTTATCATCGCGGTCGCCAACTCGTCGAAAAAATGAAGGAGTTGATCCCGAAGCAGATGTTCGAGGTGGCGATTCAGGCTGCGATCGGCAAACGCGTGATTGCGCGCGAAACGGTGTCCGCCATCAAGAAGAACGTCACCGCCAAGTGTTATGGAGGCGACATCACGCGAAAACGCAAGTTGTGGGAGAAGCAGAAAGAGGGCAAGAAGCGGATGAAGCAACTGGGGCGCGTGGAAGTTCCGCAAGAGGCCTTTCTGGCTCTCTTGAAGGTAAAGGATGAGTAATGGCCGATTATAAACCGGTGCTGCCCCCGGATTCTTCACCCGATGATCCCGAGTTTTCTTCTTCACGTGAAGAAAGCCGGCCGGAGACGGCCCGGACCAAATCGGTGTGGAGGGAATACACCGAAGCCATCATCATTGCATTGGTCCTGGCGCTGACCATCCGCGTGTTTCTCGTGCAGGCATTCAAGATTCCCTCGGGCTCCATGATTCCCAGCTTGCAGATCGGCGATCATATCCTGGTCAATAAACTCGCGTACGGGTTGCAGATCCCCCAGGACTGCGAATTCGAGGCCGCGCTGCTTCCGGTTACCTGCTATTCCTCTTCGATGCTCTTCGAGTTTGAAAAACCCGAGCGGGGAGACATCATCGTGTTTCGATACCCGGAAGACGAGCATAAGGATTTTATCAAACGTATCGTCGGTCTGCCCGGCGATACCATTCGCATTCAGGAAAAAATTGTTTACATCAACGGAGAGCGGTTTCAGGACGATCAATTTACCCAGCGCGTGGACCCCGGCATGATCGACGGCCGCATCAATCCACGCGACACGTTCGGGCCCGTCACGGTTCCCCCGAACTCCTATTTCGTCATGGGCGACAACCGCGACCAAAGTCTGGACAGTCGCTTTTGGGGATACGTGCAAGAGCACAAAATCAAGGGCCGGGCATTTCTCGTCTATTGGTCCTGGTACGGGCAGGGTTCGGTGATGGAATGGGTTCGATGGAATCGCATCGGGAAAGTGATTGAATGACAGGAGGACAGGTTGTGGCCTCGACGGAAATTACGATGCTTCTCATTTCCAGAGTTCGATTGAAAAAGGCTCTTCGCCATGCCGGTGGATAGTCCTCATGTCACGATCGTCATTCCGGCACGATATGCATCCTCCAGGTTTCCCGGCAAACCCCTGGCCCTTTTGGCGGATAAGCCATTAGTTCAACACGTTTACGAACAGGCGGCCCGGGTCCCCAAAGTTGCCGAGGCACTCGTGGCGACGGATGACGCGCGCATCCACGAGTGCGTGGAACGGTTCGGCGGCCGTTCTGTGATGGTGACTACGCCTTGCCGCACGGGAACCGACCGTGTGGCGGAGGCGATCCGGCAGCTTCCTTGTGAGATTGTGGTGAACCTCCAGGCCGATGAAATCCTGTTGTCGCCTGATCTACTGTTGGATTTGATCGAGCCGTTTCTTGCCGGTGAAGCGGAAATCGGCACCTTGTGTCGCCCGCTCACGTGCCGGGAGGAATTTGAGCAGTCCTCCGTCGTTAAAGTCGTCACGGACCGGCAGGGGAGGGCCCTCTATTTTTCCCGGGCCCCGATCCCGCACGTGCGCGATCACGTCCGGGATCATCCACCCTTTGCCTCTCTCCACTTAGGAGTGTATATTTTTCGCAGACACGCCTTGAATCGATTTGCCTCACTGCCGAGCGGGGAATTGGAGGAGGCGGAAAAACTCGAGCAGTTACGGGCCTTGGAACATGGAATTCCCATTCACGTGTGGGAGACAAACCATGCCTCACTTCGGATTGACACCCAAGAGGATCTGGAACGCGCGAATGCTTCATGGAACGAACTCGTCCGTTCCTCCTCCCTCTCCCCCTGAGGGAGAGGGTTGGGGTGAGGGGGCAATCAGGAAAGCGGGGAGATCTTGTTCCTCCCCTTTGTAAGGGGAGGCTAGGTGGGGTAGAGTCGCATGCCGAAGAACACCAGCAACGATCAATACGCGTTCTCTATCCATTCCTATCTGAACTCTACCTCCCCTCACCCCTCCTTACAAAGGAGGGGAATAAAATGAGAGAGCAGACTAACAGAAGCGTATTTGAAGGCGGCCTGGAAGGATAGAAAAAAACATAATACAACTTCGTATATCTTTCCAAAAGAATCCTAAAATGTCTTCATCTAATAAAGATTATGTGCCACTCAGTGAACTTGCTGTTGAATTGGGGTTGGACCGCTCCAATATGCTCAAGTACGTCAAGAAATTGAACATTAGCACGCAAGATCGCCGTACTCCAAAATCAAGAAACCAGCGCACTAAGACAGTAACATTAAAAGATGCAGAATTTATTCGGGCTAAGCGGCAGGATGAAGGATACAGCAATGACGCAACAATCGTGTCTGTTTCTGATTGGGGTGTCTTCTATATTATTCAACTTGTCCCAGAACTTGATCAAAAACGCTTGAAACTTGGATTCACAGATAATCTTGCTAGTAGGTTGTCTCAGCATAAGACTGCTGCACCAACTTCGACAGTATTGAAATCTTGGCCTTGTAAACGGGTATGGGAAAAGACAATCATTGATGCACTCACTGTTAGACATTGTCGCTTAGTTGCCAATGAAGTCTTTGAATGTGACTCCTATGAAAAGCTTGTGGAGTTGGCAAACACCATTTTTGACATACTTCCTGGCCCTCAAGATACCGTCAATTTGTCAGAATATTCGCCTTTAGCTAGACAAGACTAGGTTTTAAGGAAACTGGCACCCAATGAGTAAGTTTATTTTCGTCACCGGCGGGGTCGTATCCTCGTTGGGGAAGGGCCTGGCTTCGGCTTCCATCGGGCATCTCCTGGAAAGCCGGGGATTACGGATTTCTTTCCTCAAACTCGATCCCTACATCAACGTCGATCCCGGGACCATGAATCCTTACCAGCATGGTGAAGTCTACGTTACGGACGACGGAGCCGAAACCGATCTCGATCTCGGGCACTACGAGCGATTTACCAACCTCACGCTTTCACAAAGTAATAATTGCACTACGGGACGGATTTACGACTCCGTCATCAAGAAAGAGCGGCGGGGCGAATATCTGGGAAGCACGGTGCAGGTGGTCCCGCATATTACCGACGAAATCAAACAGACGATTCTCCGCGTGGCACACGGGACCGACGTGGTGATCGTGGAAATCGGAGGGACGGTCGGTGACATTGAAAGCCTGCCGTTTCTCGAGGCCATCCGGCAAATGCCGTTCGACGTGGGCCGGGAAAACGTGCTCTATATTCATCTCACCCTGGTGCCATTCATTGAAACCGCGGGAGAGTTGAAAACCAAACCCACGCAACACTCCGTCAACAAACTCCGTGAAATCGGCATCCAACCTCATATCCTGTTGTGCCGGACCGACCGGTTCCTGGCGCCGTCGTTGAAGGATAAAATCGCCTTGTTCTGCAACGTGGACAAAGGCGCGGTGGTCACCGCGAAGAACGTTGATACCGTGTACGAAGTGCCGATCGTGTTGCGAAAAGAAGGACTCGATGAGTTGATCGTTCGGTCCCTGCGCTTGGAATCCGGTCCGCCCAATCTTCGTGATTGGGACGCCATGGTGCAAAAACTGAAACGCCCGACGCATGAAGTGACAATCGGCATGGTCGGCAAATACATGGCATTCAAGGAGTCGTACAAGAGTCTGTCGGAGGCGCTCGTCCACGGCGGCCTTCCCAACGACGCCGGCGTCAACGTCCGGTTGATCGAATCGGAGGACCTTGAACGGGGCGATCCTGAGCAATTCTTGAGTGACGCCGATGGTATTTTGATCCCGGGCGGATTTGGGACAAGAGGGATCGAAGGCAAAGTGACGACGATTCGTTACGCCAGGGAAAAGGGCATTCCGTTCCTGGGACTCTGTTTGGGCATGCAGTGTGCGGTTATGGAGTTTGCCCGTCACGTCGCCGGGCTGGAAGGGGCCAACAGCGGTGAATTTGATCCGGCCACGGCCCACAAAGTGATTGACCTGCTGCCGGAACAGCGGACCGTGGAAGACAAGGGCGGGTCCATGCGACTCGGCAGTTACGCCTGCCATCTACAAGAGGGGTCTCTTGCCCGTCAGATTTATGGGACGTCGGAAATTCAAGAGCGACACCGGCACCGGTATGAATTCAACAATGATTTCCGCGAAACCTTGACGGCCAAAGGCCTGGTGCTGAGTGGTACGTCACCGGACGGGCGGCTCGTCGAAATCATCGAATTACAAGACCATCCCTGGTTTTTGGGGACCCAATTTCATCCTGAATACCGATCACGACCGCATGCCCCGCATCCCGTGTTTCAAGCGTTCATCCAAGCGGCCCTGAAACGCAAATTCGGCCGATAGCAATATTTCCTCTTCCTTGACGGGAGAGGATGAAGTTCGGTTCCCTTCTTTGTCTCACTCCCCCCTTGAGGGGGAGTCGGTGAAACAAGGGCGCAGCCCGCAGGCGAACCGGTGGGGGGATGAGGGACGGTCGCCAGACGAGCGGCGTTCGGGGAGAGGAGACCCCCCACCGCCTCAGCCGTCGCCTCCCGGCTCGGCTTCTGCGACTCCCCCTCAAGGGGGGAGTGATGGGACAGTCGAACGAGCCCGCCCCAAGGCCAGGATGGATGAAGGCAGTATCTCCTCTCCCACCAAGGGAGAGGGGGCGTGCGGGTACAAAGGTTGCTCATGACAAGAGATACCATGATGCAGGATGTTCCGTTGGGAGATTTTCCCGGCGGAGGGGAGCACCCGCATTTCCTGATTGCGGGACCCTGCGTCATCGAGAACGAACAGATCGTCCTGGACACGGCATATCAGGTGGCCGAGATTGCCCGGTCAGCCGGATTTCCCTATCTCTTTAAATCGTCCTATGATAAAGCGAATCGCAGTTCCATCAATTCATACCGGGGACCCGGGATTCAGGAAGGCCTGGCCATTCTCCAGAAAGTGAAGGAACAGGTTCAAGTCCCCGTTCTGACGGACGTCCATAGTGTTGAAGAAGTCCGGCAGGCCGCGCAGGTCGTGGACGTGGTGCAGATCCCCGCGTTTCTCTGCAGGCAGACCGACCTGTTGGTGGCCGCGGCGCAAACCGGCAAAACCGTCAACGTCAAGAAAGGGCAATTTCTTTCTCCCTGGGATATGAGTAACGTCGTCAAAAAATTGGAAGAAAGCGGGACTCGCCGGATCGTCCTCACTGAAAGAGGGTTCTCATTCGGCTATAATAATCTGGCGGTGGACATGCGAGCCTTGCCGGTCCTGAAGGGGTTGGGGTATCCCGTGGTCTTCGACGTGACGCACAGCGTGCAATTGCCCGGAGGAGGAGGAACTCAGTCATCCGGCCAGCGTGAATTTATTCCCACCCTGGCTCGAGCCGCGGCGGCAGCCGGCTGTGACGGGTTTTTCATGGAAGTCCACCCGAATCCTGATCAGGCGCTCTCTGACGGGGCGACGATGGTGCCGCTCAATAAATTAAAAGTGTTGCTTGAAGAATTGAAGCGGGTTTGTCAGGTCGCAGGAAAAGGCTCGGACGTTACACTCTAACTAACCATGTCACAAGCTCACGTCGCCAAAGCCGAACCCAAAGCTGTCACGGTGAACGACCGGACCGAGCGTACATTCAACCTGCCGAATACGCTCACGTTCATACGAATTTTGTTGGTGCCGGTCTATATAGGTCTCTTTTCAACACCCACGGCCGTACGAGCCTTGTGGGCTGCGGCGGTCTTCGGCCTGGCAGCTCTGACGGACTGGCTGGACGGATATATAGCGCGGCGACGCGGGCAAGTCACTAAAATCGGTCGTCTTTTCGATCCAATTGCCGATAAGTTTCTCGTGATTTCCGGGTTAATATTACTCGTGCAATTTCAACGAGTTGCAGCCTGGCTGGCGATTGCGCTGATTGTACGGGACTTGGCTGTGACCGGCGTTCGATTCGTTGCCGCGAGTCGAGGCATTATTATCGCAGCCGGAACACTGGGGAAATATAAAGTTGTACTTCAAATTGTTGCGATCGTCATCTTGACCCTGGAAGGAACGGTTGCCATGTCCATCCTGAATCTGCATTTTGTCGGAACCCTGACTCTTCAGGTGGCTCTGATCTTTTCCCTGATATCAGGCGGACAATACATTTTCGAAGCCTGGACCGAATTTTCCAGAAAAGGGTGGCACGCATAGCGTCCGCGCCGGCCATGTCTCCTGAGATTATCGGGCCGATTTTTTGTCTCGGAGCCTTTCTGCTTGGCTCAATCCCATTCGGACTCGTTTTTTCACGTTTGTTCGGCGCGCCGGACCCGCAGCAGGCAGGCAGTCGAAATATCGGCTTTACGAACGTCCTGCGCGTATGCGGCAAAAAAGTCGGAATCCTCACGTTAGCCGGTGACTTGGGAAAAGGCTGGCTGGTGGGGTGGATCGCCAGTCTGGGGGTTCTCCCGAACCTGTGGGCTTTGACGGCCGTCCTCTCGGTTGTGCTGGGACATCTCTTTCCCGTTTTTCTGAAATTTCGTGGCGGAAAAGGCGTTGCCACGGGCTTGGGAGGAATATTAGGCATTCATTTTCTCATGGGATGTATCCTTGTTGGAATTTGGGGTGTGACCGTCGGAATCTGGAAATATTCGTCAGGAGGCGCGATCATGGCCTTTGCAACCTTGCCCTTGATCGGCTGGTTCATGACCTTTGATCTCCAATTCTTGATCTTCAGCCTTCTCCTGAGCAGCTTTGTCATAGGCAAACATAAGGGGAATATCGTTCGTTTGCTGAATGGAACGGAACCATCGATACGTCGATCCTCATGAACATTTATAATTTGACATAATAATTCTTATGCGACATTTATGCGAATACATCACGGGTCAGTCCATCAGATGCACAATTTGTGATCCTCTCTGCATTGCTTTATCCAAGAGGATTCTAAGATATTACTGAAATCAATCGGCCCATTTGGTCACAGCCCACTTAAGCAATTCCTCTTCTCGATTCCTAATCTCTTTCTGCCGTCATTTAGACGAATCTGTTATACGTCGTGCTAAGTCTTGAGCAATTAGCAGACCAGTCTCAGTATATTTTTCACATTGGCAATTATTCCCTTGACTTCTCGTTTTGAATTTACCATTTCCAATCGTTCACTATTTGTTCAACAAAACTAAAGGAGAAAAGTCATGAAACGACTTCTCACACCAATCTTCATTCTGATGTCGGTCATGTTTCTTATGACCGCCATCGCCTTGGCAGAATCTCCGAAGGCTGAAATGACACGAGTCTTCGGAACAGAACTTGGCGTGACCTATGCCGACAAAAGTACTCGACCGGCGGCAACTGCGGCATGCGAATCGGTCGGTGCAAAACTTAACGTGCTTATCGAGAACAAGACGATGCTGGACTTCGACCTGAACGAACGGCAAGTCGACATCTTCAATAAAATTGACGAAGTGTTGACGCATCAACAGATGAAGCACTCCGCTACTCGCAACGTATACGGTGACATTATTTCCTATGACGAGCCTCGTTTGAGGTCTGTTCTTAAAATCTTCTACGAAGTTTGTGAAGACAAAGTCGGTTGGCATCATGACTTGCAATGGGTTGACAAGGAACAATATGAAAAGGCCAAAGCCGAACATGCCGACTCTGTTCAGGAACACTTGCAAAGACAGGTTCGAGAAAGTCAGGAATGAAATTTCTGAAAATCATTTCCGGTGGTCAAACAGGGGTAGGCATGTTTAGAAAGGATACGAATAATGCTTTGCAAATTCGTAAAAGATAAACCTGAAGCAAGTGCTCGAATGGAGGTTAAAACACCTCAGGATGTTGGTCTTTCTGAAAAAGACATCGAAAGCTTTTTGAAATCTCGCCTGAGTGAAGTTGTCTCAGAAGATCAACTCATGTTGATAGGACAAGAACGGGAATGGCAAGAAGAAGCTGATCTGTTGGCGCTTGACAAAGATGGAACTCTTTACATTTTCGAGTTAAAGAAGTGGGAATCCAAGCAGGAAAACCTTCTTCAGGTAATGAGATATGGACAGATTTTCGGGAGATACTCCTATGAGCAATTGCAAGATCTGGCGACGCGACAGCAAAAACTCAAAGGGCTTCTGAAAAACAGTCACAAAGAATATTTTCAACTTGATCAGGAATTGTCAGAGTCCGAATTTAATAAAGACCAGGTTTTCGTATTGGTCACAAATGGCATGGATCAAGATACAATCTCTGCTGTCAACTACTGGTCCTCAAAAGGTGTAAGCATCAAGTGTTCTCCATATCGGATATATGAAATAGCTGGAGACCCATACATCCAGTTTGACACCTACAATCCAGACGATGAATTCCTTCCTGAAGAAAATACTGGCATTTTCATCGTCAACACAAACAAAACATACATGCCAGATGCTTGGAGGGACATGGTGGGCGATGGTAAAGCGTCTGCCTATTATGATCGAAAATCGTCAATCCGTAACATTTCAAAGAATTCTCACGTGTATCTTTACCACACCGGCGTCGGTGTAATTGCCAAAGGCGTTGTAACTGCCGACTATCAGAAAGCTGATTGCGAGGAAGATAAAGATGAGGAATTCTTCGTTCCATTAAGATTTGAATGGTCTTTAAACAAAGAAGACGAGTGGAATGAGAAAGCACCGAAAGCATGGCAAATCAATAAGCAATTAGGTTCCGGGCATCGATTTAGACAGACGGTGTTTGCAATTTCCCAAGAAATGGCCGAGGCAATCGATTCTATATGCAATGAGAATAGGTAGATAATCTAATACAGTTAAAGAGATAACCAAGCCAACCATGCTGGTATTTGGGAGGGAATGTGCATGGCATTGTTTAAGAACCGGATACCAAAATATCCAGTCGGGCAAATCGCAACGATTCAAGACCAAAATCTTGGTATCATTGATTTAGGCCGAGACATGAGTCGTGCGCTGAGGGAGCAGATCGACAAGAACATCCTGACGCATGGAGAGCCTTTTAAATCCGGAGGAGTACTAGGCTCTGCGTCCTTACCGGTTTTGGGTGCTGGTGCAGCCGTTACGTCGTCGTTATTTGCAGGCAACATCTTCCTGGCAACAGCTAATCCTGCCACATTGATGTCAATGAAAGGAGGCGTCGGTTCCGCAGTAATTGGAGCCGGTGGAAAGATAGTCGCCCAAGCTCCATTTATAGCTGCTAGTAGTGCTATCATACCGGTTGTCGCACCCGTTATGTTCTTCATGACCGTGTCGTCAATGATGATGTCCGCACGATTCGATCAAGTCCAATCCTCTTTAGATCGTCTGGCCGACGCAGTCGGAGAATTACTCCAGCGAGAACTGGCCGAAGACTATGGGATACTCTTTAGTGCAATGGAACGTCTTCGTGATATCACATGCGAGTTCCAGGAGTGCCTCCGATTTACCGGAGAAATGAAGATCCGTCTTGCGTTGGTAGAAAGAGATGTAAGCTCTCTACATCACAAATACCATGCAATCTCAATAAAAGACATTACTTCGGTTACGTCTGCAGGGCTGACCCCATCTGATCAACACCTCTTCACGCTATCAAGACTTGCCGACGTCTATGTAGACAAACTCCGTTTGAAGCTTGATCTTCAAGATAATCCTGACGACGTCACCAGAAGTTTCTCGGCTCTAAATGACAAGCTGGATCGATATGAGAAAGAGTTTCGAGAACTACTCAATACTGATTCGGTGGGGGCCTACCAGAAACAATTAGAGAGTTCGGTGGAAGGCATGGGGTGGTGGAAAAGAAACGTCTTCGCAAGAGGAGACAAGGGGAAAAAGGAGCAAGAGATAGATTCTCTCAGGGAGATTCGTACTGAACAGCTTGGCCAAGTTAGGTTGAATATCGCTCGTTGGTCATCGGACTTCGCGTCAGGGCGAGATGCGGGACACGAACAATCCGTCATCTATTATCGGGATCGCAACGGCAAGGGTGATTTGAAGGCATACTATACCAGTGATCTACGTTTCGAGCCTCAGGAAAAAGCTAACTAAATCATACGTACACTTCTACTCCCTGATTTTCAAATTCAGGGACAGGCTCAACCGAGGAAGAGATCCAGATCTTTCTCTTCTGTCTTTTCCTGTTCTTTATGACCGTTCGTGCCATTTGTCCGTCCTGGATATTTGGCAGCATTTTTTACTTTTTTACATTTCTTTAAAAAGTTTATTTTTGTAAAGTTTGTGACAAATTTTACAAATGTTACATTTTGTAAACTTTTGTAAATATTTTACATTTTGTACAAAATGGATGAAGCAATCGCCTGCTTATACGACATGTCATTGCTTCGTCTGCTCCTTGATGGACACCTGAACGTCAGCTAATCTGTACGTGTAATGGCTGTCATGCTTTCAAAGACCTATCAGGCCTTGAAGGCTGCCGGTGTCTCTGATGAGCAGGCACGGGACGCGGCGGAAGAAATCGCGGGGCTTGATTCCCGGCTTCTTCGCCTGGAAATCAAAGTCAACCTTGTATTAGGCGGAGTCGGTCTGCTCTTGCCTGGCGTTCTTACCCTCATCATCAAGGCCTTTCTGTAGTCTTGCCAAGCCTTTTTGTGGGCGTGGTGACCCATGAAGATGGCTATATCATAATCTCATAGAAGTTCCTCTTTGAAGTAGGTGTTGGCCCATAGTAAGGTGACAGCATCATGGTTTTCGATACTTTGAAATCCGTTGAGGAATTGCAGGAAGCCGGGATTCCGGAGAACCAAGCCAAGGCACAAGTGCGGGTTTTTCAACGAATCATTGAATCCGACCTCACCACCGAACGCGACATGAAAGAGTTGCAACAAGAAATGCGGGAATTGGAATACCGTCTCACCATCAAGACTGGGTTAATGGTGGTCGCGTCAACTGGAGTGATTTTAGGGACCATTCAATACCTGATTCTTCCTTCTCCTTGATTCTGTCGCCTTCCATTCTCTCTTCCAATTCACCGTTCGCTTCGATCATTATCCAGTTCACCGAGTAAGTCTTCGAGTGGCGCAACAGACTTCGGCGTTGGAAGCTTCTCTGCGTCGGGAAGTATCGGTGGCGTCAATTATCCCCTGCGCACCGCCTCGGCTAACTGGGCATCGGCAAGTATCGGGCTTCTGGTTACCTGGGGAGGACCGATCTCTGCGAGCACCTGGCCACGATCCGTCACCAGGACGGTTTCCCCCGATGCGGCCAGCCGCACATACTCGCTCAGCCGGCTGTTGAGCGTTTTTATATCAACTGATCTCATGGACGATAAGGTAGCGACTGGAAGCTACTTTGCCAAACTTGCTGTCCGCTCGACTCCCCTCTTGTCATCCCCGACCTGATCGGGGATCCAGGGTCTTGCTTTGTCTTTTGTTTGTGAAGAGAAAGACACTGGATTCCCGATTACAAACGTCGGGAATGACAAAAGGAGTTGCTTTGCGTATTCATGACAGATCATGGGTTTTTTGAAAGAAATAATTGGGGGATGGTCAATCGAATTTTTCAGGGATTGCAGTGGCTTGACGAGCGGCAAGGTGATGACGCAATCTTTTGCTCATGCGGCGTTTCTTTGATCTGCCTTTTCTATCCTGTTTCGTCATCACGGTCCTTGTTCTTTCCGTTAGCGTCCCGGCCTTTGCCTCCGATCCCTTGGAGTCCAAGGGGCTTCAACTCTTGGAAGAGATCCAGGAAGCTATTTCGCATTTGGCCGAACACGTCACTCCGACGGTGGTGGGCGTGTCCTCCATCCGGCAAATTTCCCAACCCGGAAAGATTCCGCGCCAAGGCCGGTTCAAGGTACCCGGAGCCGGTTCGGGCGTGGTGATCCATGAAGACGGCTATATTGTGACCAATAATCACGTCATCAATAACGGCGTGGAGGCCGAAGTCCATTTTTCGGATCAATCGACGCTTATTGCGGAAATCGTGGCGAAGGACCCCGATACTGACCTCGCGCTGTTGAAAGTCGAGACGGACCGCAAACTGCCGAGTGCGACGTTTGGAGATTCCAGCACGGTGAAAGTCGGACAATGGGTGCTGGCCGTGGGGAATCCGTTCGGGTTGGATCGCACCGTCACCTTGGGAGTCGTGAGCGGGATCGGCCGGGAGAACATGAATTTGTCCCGGTATGAGAACTTCATTCAAACCGATGCGTCGATCAATCCGGGGAATTCCGGCGGACCGCTCTTCAATTTGCGAGGCGAGGTCATCGGGATCAATACGGCTATTATCAATTTCGCGCAGGGAATCGGCTTTGCGATTCCATCCAATATGGCGAGCCGGATCATCGAGCAACTCAAAACGGGCGGGAAAGTAGTCCGGGGGTGGCTCGGGGTCGGGATTCAGCCGCTGACGCCCCAACTCGCGGAGAAATTCGGTGTCCCCGACGGCAAGGGCGTGCTGGTCAATGAAGTGTTTGCCGGCGATCCCGCGGATCAGGCCGGACTGAAATCCGGTGACATCATCACCCGAATCGGCAATGAACGCCTGGAGTCTCCCAACCAGTTATCCCGGGTGGTGGCCGGTTTCTCCCCGGGCGACAAGGTCATGGTCCACGTCATCAGGGATGGGGCGTTACTCCAACTCCCCGTCTTGTTGGGCGTCAAACAAGAAAAACCGGTCGTGGCGTCCTTGCCCCCGACTACGGTGGAAGTGGATTTGGGAATCGACGTGTCACCCATTACCGAGGAATTGGCCGAACAATTTTCCCTGGAACAGAAGACGGGCATCCTGGTGGTGCAAGTCGTTCAGGGCAGCGTGGCGTATGCGGAAGGATTACGAAAGGGAGATATCATTCAGGAAGTGAATCGCGCCGCGGTGTCCACCATGAGGGAATTCCGGCGCCTTCTCAAAGATGTTCAAGCCGGCGAGACGATTCTTCTTCGGATTCTTCGAGAGTCGAAGGCGTTTTTTGTGGTGTTGAAACCGTAAATGCTTCTACCTCCCCTTGCCCTTCTCCTTCGACAGGCTCAGGACAGGCTTACAAAGGAGGGGAACAGGCCGTAAAGATACTGTCTACAAAGCGACCTCTTGCATGGGGCGAATTCGAGGGGTCGGCAGAGGGCGTCCCTCAGCCGCAATGTGGCGGATAACGTCTTCGACGACTTCGCATAGTTCGCTATAGAGCTTTGCCGGGTTATCTCCATGGATGCCCATGATTAAATCAGGGCACTTGCCAATGTAGATTTGGTCTTCTTCACTCCACTCGACCCATTTATGATATTGGTCACTCTGTTTCATCGCTTTACTCTATTTTCTCACCTTTGCCTGCCCTGAGCGTAGTCGAAGGGTAAGGGGAGGTCAGGTGGGGTAGAGCCGACGTTTCATGAGGTGCCGGCTAGACTTGTGACCCAAGATCAATCTTGCCCCCCTTACCCTGCCCTCTCCCTCCGGGGGAGAGGGTTCGATAAGAAGGGAGAGGAAATTCTGCTAAGATGAAGCCGCGGCTTTTTCGGCTTTGTGTTCTTCGACGACCTTGTTGACGACTTCGCGTGGGGCTTGCTCGTAGCCGGAAAATTCCATGGCATAGGAACCTTTCCCCGCGGTGATGGATGTCAGGACAGGGGCATACTTCAGGATTTCCGCCAACGGGACCACGGCCTTGACGATTTGATTGTGCCCTTTGGTATCCATTCCCAGGATGCGGCCTCGCCGGCTGTTCAGATCGCCGATTACCGCACCCACCATGTCGTCCGGGGCTGTCACTTCGACGTTCATGATGGGTTCGAGAAGCACGGGCTGTGCCGATTCCATGGCTTTTTTGAAGCCTATCGAGGCCGCAACCTTGAAGGCCATTTCCGACGAGTCCACGGGATGGTGGGACCCATCATAGACCTTCACTTGCACGTCCACGACGGGGAAGCCGGCAAGAATGCCCTCGTGCATGGCCTCGACCACGCCCTTTTCCACCGCGGGGATGAAATTCCTGGGGATCACGCCGCCGACGATTTTGTTGAGAAATTCGAATCCGCCATTGCGGGGTAACGGGTCGAGTTGGAGCCAGCAGTCGCCGTATTGCCCGTGGCCGCCCGTTTGTTTTTTGTGTTTTCCCTGGGCCTGGGCCATTTTTTGAATGGTCTCGCGATAGGCCACTTTCGGCGTATGCAGGTTGACGTCCACTCCGTATTTGCGGTGAAGTTTTTCCAGGGTCAGTTCGATATGCGTCTGCCCTACGCCACTCAACAACATTTCCTTGGTCTCATCATTCCGGATAAATTCCAGGCACGCATCTTCTTCGACGAGCTTGTGGAGACCCAGGCTGACTTTATCGATATCGCCCTTGGATTTCGGTTCCAGCGCAAACGACATCACGGGCCGGCGGAGTTGCACTGCAGGAAAGACGATCGGTGCCTTGTCCGTACAGATCGTGTCACCCGTCTGGGTTTCCTTCAATTTTCCCATGACCACGATCTCGCCGGCCTTGGCCTGTTGCGTCTGCGTGCTCTTTTTCCCTTGCATGTAAAACAGATGTCCGCCTTTTTCCTTGACGTTTCTCACAGCATTGAAAAAAGTTGAATCGGCTTCGAGTACGCCTGAGCAAACCTTGAGAAACGTAAGCCGTCCCATGAAGGGATCGATGGTGGTTTTGAACACGTAACCGGAAAGCGGTTCCTTCGCGTCCATGGGCCGCACGACTTCTTCGCCGGTTTGAGGATGAGATCCGGCCGATTGTATGGCTTCGGCTCGCTCTTCCGGGGAAGGCAGGCATTGAATAATGGCTTGATGCAGAACCGTGGTGCCGAGATTCAGGAGTGCCGATCCGCACAAGACCGGAATGAATTGGCGCGTTTTCGTGCCCAGGACCAGCCCTTGCAGGACCTCCTCTTGCGTCAGGTCTCCTTCGCTCAGATATTTCTCCACCAATTCATCATTGGTCTCGGCCACGGTTTCGACCAATTGTTTCCGCAATTCGGCAATTTTGTCTTTCAGGTCCGCGGGGACGTCTTCTTCCTGGACCTTATGACTGTTGGGAACGGGGATCACGGCCTTTTGCGTCACCAGATCGACCACGCCCCGGAGGTTCGCTTCTTCCCCGACCGGATAGGCAATCGGCACGCACTTGGCTTCGAGTGCTTCCTGAATTTCCGCCAAGGTGGCGTCGAGCTTCGCCCGCTCTTTATCCAGTTCGTTGATAAAGATCAGGCACGGCAGTTCACGCGTTTGAATATATTCCCAGACCCGATCCAATTCCGAACGTATGCCCGACGTGCCGACGACCAACACCGCGCCGTCCGCCACGTGGATTGTATTTTTGGTATCGGCGAAGAAATCCAGGGAACCCGGCGCGTCGAGGAGGTTCAGGAACGTTTCCTTGTACTCATACTGAAGAAGGGCCGTACTCATGGAATGATGGTGCTGAATTTCTTCCGCTTCGAAATCGGCTACGGTGTTTCCATTGGCGTTTGTCCCCATCGACGACGTCACGCCGGCGGAAAACAGCAGGGCTTCGACCAGAGACGTTTTCCCGGTACCGACATACGAGGTCACCACGACATTTCGAATAGATTGAGAATGTGTCATACGCCCTCCCTTTGTATGTGAGGCCATTCTAGGCTTGGCCAAATTGGGGTGTCAATGAAAGGCAGGATGGAGGGCGGATGGAAATGTTTATCGATTCGTTGACAGAATTAGGGGCTGACGACACCATATCTGTCATTCCCGACATCTTTAATCGGGAATCCAGTGTCTTTGTTTTTTCCTCAGCTCGCAAGAATCAAGACGCTGGATTCCCTAAATTCACAAACGAAGTGCAACACCTTGTTAAGGTGTTGCCATGGGACGCTCATACACACATCTCACCCTTGAAGCCCGCTGTCAAATGGCCTACTTACACACCACGGGACACTCGATCCGCCAAATTGCGGCAACTCTGGATCGCGCGCCATCGACCGTGGCTCGGGAACTGAAACGCAATGCGGCTCGCACCCAGGGCTACCAACCCGGCTATGCCGACCAACAGGCCCGCGCCCGGCGCTGGCAGGGCGCCAAGCTCGACCGCGACCCCGCGCTCCGCGCCGCCGTCCTCGCGCGACTCCAAGCTGGCTGGTCGCCCCAACAAGTGGCGGGCCGCCTGGCCGTGGAGCAACACCGGCCGGTCATCTCGCACGAAACCATCTATCGGTTCATCTATGCGCAGCTGGCCCGCACCAAAGAGTATGCGTGGCGGCACTCTCTGCCCCGGGCGAAAGCGAAGCGGGGACGCCGCAGCCGCAAAGGCCGGAGCCCCGCGTCCTTCATCGCTCTGCGCCGGCCGCTGGCCGAGCGCCCGGCCGCCGTCGCGGATCGGCGCACCCCCGGCCCCTGGGAGGCCGATTTGATGTTGTTCCGGCTCTACGGCCAAGCCATTCTCACCCTGCATGAGCGGCACTCCCGCTTGCTCCTGGCCGCCCGGCCCCCCGGCAAGGCCGCCGCGCCCATCGCGCAAGCCATGACCGCCCGGCTCGCTCCCTTGCCCCCCACGTGGCGCCAAACCGTCACCTTCGATAACGGCACGGAGTTCGCCCGGCACTACCATCTCCATGCCCTCGGCCTCGAGACCTTCTTCTGCGAGACTCACTCGCCTTGGCAAAAGGGCGGCATCGAAAACGCCATCGGCCGCCTGCGCCGCACCTTACCCCGCAAGACCAACTTGGCCACCCTCTCGGATGACCACTTTACGCGCCTGGTGCAGGTATACAATAATACCCCTCGGAAATGCCTCGGCTACCAAACACCCGCTGAGGTTTTTAGGAACCATCTGTTGCACTTCAAATGTGAATCCACCTTCCCGCGTGCGCGGGAATGACAGGTACGGATTATTTCGTATCGCTGAACAACCGTCCTGACATGCTCTCATTCGTCACGGACTTCTCATGACCGATACCGGAAACCTGCTACCTCGCCTGATGGCAGCACTCTGTCTGGGGCTTTTCGCCGGCGCCGTGGCTTTCGATACCTTGGAACCCGAAAAAACATTTGCCTCGGATCTTCGTCAAGGCATCTGGTACGGGTTTCAATTCGGCTTGCCTCTGTTCGTCAGTGGAATTTGCCTGATCGGCAAACGGTGGAGTGCCATGGTTGGTGTGCTGTACGGAACGATCGGCTTGGCCCTGGACATTGCCACGTTTGTGCAGAGCATGACTTCAGGAACGGACTCACTCCATTTCGTCGGTCTGGTCCTCCTGACCGCCCTCTTCAATTTTCTCCTCATCGTCATCGGCGGACGACAGGTGTTAACATTATGAACTTTGAAGCTGAGTCCTGTTGTTGGGTTACGCCTATCCTGAGCGAAGTCGAGGGGCTACGCTAACCCGGCCTGCCCGTGCTTCTTACGTTTCCTCCCCTTTGTAAGGGGAGGTCAGGTGGGGTAGAGTTGCATGGCCAGAGCGCATCTATCTGGATCCTCACACTTGGCTTGCCTGTCCTATTCCATGCTCTACCTCCCCTTCACCCCTCCTTACAAAGGAGGGGAAAAGAGGCATGGCCAACCTGTGCTCGGGGCTTTTAGAGCCTCCCCTCGATGATGACGCCGTCCCAATCGCCTGTTCCTTTTTTTAACTGGAGACACCGGGTTTTCTTGAGCCCGGAGGTCTTGAGCCACTGCTGCACGTCTTGGGCGCCGTAGGTATTGCCCGTCGGGGTGAACAGGAGCATTGTCACTGCAAACAGGTTGGTTTCCAGGGCGTCGCAACCGGATCTGTTCATGAGGAACGTGTCCTGAATCAGAATGCGCCCGCCTGGGTTGAGCGCGCGTTTGAGTTTTCGGAACAGGGTCTTGTTTTCCACCGGCGAAAAAATATGCAGGACGTTAGACAACCACATCACATCGAATTTGCCCGGAACCGGGTTCTCAAATAGATCGCCGGGGTAATAGGACAATCGTTTGCCGTGTCGTAAGGGTTGGGCAATTTCCCGGGCGACTTCAAGTGCCGGCTGGCGGTCCCAGATGCCTGCGTGCAACGTGGAATTTTTCTTCAGGAATTCCAGGGCATACGTGCCTGGTCCTCCCCCCACGTCCAACAGCGTTTGTACGTTGTTCAAGTCGAGTTGTGCCGCCACTTGCTTGGCGGGTCTTACGGAACGCTGATGCATAGCCCAGGTGAAAGATCGACGGCAGTCCGGGTCGTCCGGCCCGTCATTCTCAACCGGCTTGCCCGTGCGGACGGAATCGGTGAGATGCGCCCAATCTTCCCACTGGCGATGGACCAGTTCCAGGTACGCGCCCTGATAATCCAGGCTGTTCCGGTTCAGAAACGTGCGGCCGAGTTTTTCCACGCGATAGGACGTTCCCCGTTGTGTGAGCAGACCAGCGGTCTTCAGGTTACGCAGGATGATCTCGACTCCCCGTTCACTGGCCTTCAATGTCCTCGCCAAAGACTTGGGCGTGCAGAACCGGTTTCCCATATGGGTAAAAAGGTCGAGATCCATTGCGGTTGCAATCACCCGTGACAACCGAAAGGTATAGACCACGTCACGAAAGTCATCCATGGTGCGGACCGGAAGTTGCGCGTTCATAACAATTCCTTTTTTAAGTCTGAGATGAGAAAAAATCAGGCGGCGGCAAATTGCCGGCGGTATCGCGTGATCAACTGCTCAAGTTCCGGCAGGTTATTGAAATCGACGGGACGCTCGAAAAACAC
Source organism: Nitrospirales bacterium (assembly GCA_965204965.1). GTDB lineage: Bacteria > Nitrospirota > Nitrospiria > Nitrospirales > UBA8639 > Bin75. The sequence goes on from OZ242026.1 coordinate 1,056,854, forward strand.
CGCGACGTACTCGTCATTCATTTCCACGCGCTCACTGAACCCGTCCTCAACGAGACGATCACGATACTTCGACACGACCTGTTGAATATAGAACTTGGCCTGCTTGGCCAATTCGTCGCTTCCGAGATCTTCAGCCGTGCCGTCCGAGAGCAGGCTCTGCATGTCTTCCATAGCATACCCGGCCTGACAGACGAACAAACCGGCCGGTGTGATTTCGAGTTGCCAATCTTCATCAGCCAATTCGAGGGTCAAGGCCCCGCCGGGTTCATATTGGACGAAGTCCGAATTGGCTTGTTTCAAATGGTCCTGGACATGTTGCCAACCGTGATCGGATTCATTACTCATCAAGTACCCTCCCCCACCTCGGCGTTCATACTGTTCTGCAACCGAGCACGAAGCGCGTCGAGACGGCGGGTATTCTCTTCCAGTTTCGGCAATTCGTATTTTCGGTCCACGCGAACCACGCGATGCAGGAATTGGGCTTCCTTTTCCTCGCAGCCCGTGGCTTTATGAAAATCGGCCATCACGTACCAGGCCCCGCCCATCCGCAGTTCGTCCCGAAGCCGTTCGGCAATCGCCAAACTCGTTTGCGCACAAGCCATCGCATCGTCATAACGCTCCCATGCCATGTACATACGCGCCATCATCTTGAACACGTCGGCCTCACCGGCATGATTGTCCACTCGCCTCATCAAGGCAATGGATTCCGAATAATAGCTCATGGCCTGCTCGAAGTGACGGGATTCCTTGGCCACCAAACCCAAATCGGAGAGCAGTACCGCCTTGGCTGCATCGTCTTCAAACAGTTCCATTCGGTCCAATGCCTCGAGATAATAGGCTCGGCCCCGTTCCCATTCACCGGCGTCCACGTGCAGGTTGCCCAGGTTGGCGAGCGTCGCGCTGATGCCGCGGTTGTCCCCGAGCGTCTTCTGCAGTTCCAGGACCTCCTGGTAATATTCCTGGGCTTGCCGGCGTTTGCCGCTGATGGCACAGATGTTTCCGAGATTTCCCAACGTCGCCACCAACGCCCTGGGATCGCCGCTTTGCCGGTCGGCTTCCAGCGCCTTGGCGTAGCACTGGTAGGCCTCCGTGTAAAACCCCCGGGAAAAATGGACGTTACCCCGTTGATTGAGTTGAGCCGAATGAGATTGTCGCACGTAACAGGCTATGGCGTTTCCAGCGCCTGAGCCACAACGGCTTTGGCGCCGGCCAAAATCGAGGCCCCGTCACCGACCAGGATCGAATCAAAATTGTATTTGAGTAAGCGGCGCAGGCCTTCACGCGCCTTGGCGGGATCGGCGTATTTCTCGGCCGGCAGCATGCTCACCGATCCTTCGGGTTTGCCGAGCAAGGCATCGCCGACAATAAAAATGCCTCGTCCTTGTTGAATAAACAGGGCCGATTCGCCGGGCGACTTTTGATCGGAGAGATGCACGACCCAAATCCCGCCGGGCAGCAATTCTCCGTCAACAAAGGTCTTATCCGGAGTCACGGACATTTCCTCCGCGTCGGCTTGCGGCACGTACACGCGAGTGTTCAAGGCGTCTTTATATGCAGCGCTTTCACGCTCATGATCCCGGTTGGTGAGCAGAATATAATCGACCTGCCCGGCGTTGGTCAGTTTCGACAAATCGTCATCCGAGAGAGGGGGTGGGTCCACCAGGATTCGATGTTCGCCCACGTCCAAGAGGTGGCCGTTAAAATTCAGTTGTTTTTCTTCGGAAAACCACGACCACGTGGCTATCCCCGGTAGAATAGGCTTCATAGCTCGGCAATCGCCTCCTGTAGCATGGCCGTTGTTTTGGACAAAATGTCGTCTTCCGAAGGCAGATCGAGGATATCGTCTTCCGGCACCATAATAAATTTGCGGTTACCGTCCTTGGTCAGAGAAATCAGGAACCGGCCATTGGAGGGCGTAGTCGGGATGACCACTTCGACCGTGTTCTCGATGCCCTTCACCAATTCAAGAAACTTCGCTTTCCCCTCTTCAAATTCATCCATTTCGTTCTTGAATCCTTTCTCTCAACCGGATTCCGGGAAACCGCTGCCCAAAAATCTCATAAGGAGATGGACCCGGAGGAGGCACCCAACAATTTGTTGACCTCGGCCAGAATGGCTTCGTGATTTGCCAAATCCATATTGCCGACTCGTTGCCATCGAATCACGCCGTTTTGATCCAGAATGTACACGTTCGGAATAAAGCGCCCTCCGCCGTACAGTTTATCGGTCACCTGGTCCGGGTCCGTGAGATAGGGATAGGTGACTTTCACGGGAAAGACATTGAGAAATTCCAGGACGTCGGCCCGGGAGTCGCCCGAGGAATTCACGCCGACCACCGCGACGTTCTGTCCACGCGTGGCTTCATGGACCTTTTGCAAATTCGTGCCTTGCACCAGACACGGTTCGCAAATATGAAAGAGACCCAGCACCACGACTTTGCCCTGGAAGTCTTTCAGCGAAACAGGTTCCCCCGTAACCGAGGTGAGCGAGAACGATGGCGCCGGCTCACCGACCTTAAAAAACCCGCCGGCCCAGGCCGTCGTGATCATGGCTATGGAAAGCGTAAGCGTTAAAACGAGTTGGCGTTTCATAACATCCTCCACTTTGCTGACAGCGAACAATGCGGACAACGATTATAAAAATTTTAACACACGATTTTTCAGGCGGGCAATTTAAGATGAAAATCTCCGTCAAGTATTTTGTCAGGTTTTTTTATTTGTACTTTTTGAACCCATCCAGCAATTCTTTGAACGACTTTGGTCGATATTTTTCAAAGCCTTCGTCGTCTACAAAGAGAAAGTCATACAGCACATCGCATTGAACGCGGTTGACGTCTTCACACCATTGTCTCAACCGCGCCATTTTTGGTGGGACGTCCAAATCCTCTTGGCCTTTCGTCTCCACAAGCACGATTCGACCATCGGTCAGTTTTACAATGAAATCTGGGTAGTAATTGGAAATGTCACCGTCGGCTTTGACGTAATCCAATTTGAAATTCACCGCCAGGTAGTTTTTCGTGTAGGACACCACATCGCTGCACTGCTCAAGAAAATCGGCAAATTGTAACTCAAAACGGCTGTCACCAATGATCCGGTTGAACACCGATTTCTTCGGCATCATGTAGCTCTGATTTTTCACTACAAAGGGTCGCGTCCGGCGCAGTTTGATGGTGTCGCGGATTTCTGCATCGCCCTTGTCGCACACGGTCAGATCGTTGATTGCTTTCTTGAACCTTTCGAGCAACGTGCTGGTTGCAGCTAACTCGGAAAGGTTCCGCAAGGTGTTGGGGGCTTCCAGATCGACTAATCGGGCAAATAATCTGTCCTGAACGAAAATCTTGATCTTGCCGTACAGCATGTCGTAGCCGCTCACCAGTCGCAGTTCCCTCATCACCGTCTGCGCGAAATAGCCGATCACGCTACGGTAGTCGGCGACTCCTGCGCCATCCAGTATGGTCGTGTGGGTTACTTCGCTCGTGGTGATGTCCTTGAACACGATCTCACGTTGCTCTTCCTTGCTGAACTTCAGGTACTCACAAGTTTGAAACTCCATCGCGCCAACATCGAGAGCAGCCAAATTCTTGTATTTCCGATAAACGCGCGGCGTGAGCACCGGAATCTCAATGTCCAGTGCATCAATGTTCTTCTGCTTATTCCCCTGATCAACCTCTACCAATAACGGCGTTTTCGGTCCAGTGCCTTCACCCATAGCCCTGCGCTCCAATTCCACGCCCTCGGCCTGGATGGACTCGACGAATTCCATGAAAGCCCCGGTACCCACCACGCTGACATATTCTTCAGCATCACCCGAATACATCCTGCGCAAACCGCGCCCCAACGTCTGCTCCGGCAGGATATTGCTTTGCGCCGAATAGGCACGTAACCCGACAATCGTCGTGACGTTCCGCACGTCCCAGCCTTCCTTCAGCACGAGCACTGAAACAATTGCCTTGTACGGGGTTGCCGGATCGTCGATTTCGTTCGCCTGCTTGCGCAATGTTTCCAACTCTTCCTTCGCCTTACTGGATGATGCTTCCGAAATTTCCCCGTTCTTTTTCGTATGAATCGTCAGTACACCGCCCTGTAGATCAGGATATCGGTTCTCCAGAAATTCGGCGACCTCGTCACAATTCTTCGTGTCGTCCGTCATGACAAACAAAATGGCTTTCTTTCCCAGTTTCCGGTGCTCTTTGTCAGCTTTACGCCACTCAATCACCCCCAGGTCAAGGTAGTCTGCATATTTCTCGGTGAACTTCGCGCTCTGCCGCTCCTGCAGCTTGGACCGGCTCGGGGCATCCGGCAGTACGGGATGCTTGACCACATTTTGTGAAATCGCCTCCACCAGGGGATAATCAGCCACGGTTTGCACAAAAATCGCCCCATTGTTGTGCTTTGGGGTAGCTGTCACGTCCACCTGCAAACTCAGGCCGCCGCCCCTCTGCAGCAGCCGGTTGTGAATGTCTTCTATCGACTTGAACCAAGCCATCTGCGAATCATGTATATGATGAGCCTCGTCGTTCAGTACCATCAATTCGTCAATGTCGCGCAGGATCATTCCCAAATCAACGCTGGAATCAGTTGTGGCCCTTGTGGGCCGTTTGCCGAGGAAGTAATCCATCGTGTTTTCGTCGTCGAGCGACGGGGTGATGTCCTCGCCGGAATACACCCGGTGGATATTGGTCAGGAAAATGTTTCCCGTCTGGCGTGTCACCCGCACCTCGTCCTGTTTGTGCAGGGTCAGTTGAAAATCGTTTTGCCAGTTGCGGCCGTCGAAACTGTTGACCGGAATGACCGGGTCGGTGGAGAAAATCTGCAAGCCTTGAAAATCGCGATAAAGGCGGTCCAGAACGATGATGTTGGGCGCGATCACCAGAAAGTTGCGGGACAATTCCGAATCCGGTTCATAGAGCTTATGGTAGAAACTCCACGCTATGGCCAAGCTCATCACCTTTGTCTTGCCTCTGCCCGTGGCCATCTTGATTACGTAGCGTCGCCACGTTTCATCGAAAAGGCCGGCCGACACCTGACCGATGCTATCAAAACGCATCAGGTCATACTTGTCCTTGGCACCGACAACGTCATAGAGGTAAACAATCGTCTCTATCGCCTCCCGTTGGGCGAAGTAATATTCAAAATTCTCCATGCTGCCGTCTGCTCCCGACAGCAGATGCGATTCCTTGAACCACCAGTTAAGCAGGCTGCGACTGGTGTCGGACGCCCCCACGTAACCGCTATCACGAAATTTCTTCACCTTGCGACGGAGGTCGGCCACCAGCGGCGGCATCAGCTTATCCATCGTCGTATCACGGAGAACCTCGTCCGCCGGGAACCAGCGAAGATCTGGAGCAAGAATGGCGTGGGGGGAGTGGGGGAAATCGGGATGGAGGGCCATCGAGTGTTCTTTAATACGACTCTGCAGCAAATATCCTTAAGCGCAATTCCTCACCTTGTAGCTCATAGATGGGGATCTTCCCGCTTAATTCTTCGCTTTCTCTTAAAATAATGCCAACGCCTTCGCCTCGACGCTCAAGGAAATACCCTCTTCCAGCCCTTCCCTCCATACTGTCCTCCAGTTTGATCTCTGAAAGCAGACGAGCCAGTATCTCGTTGCGAGTTACCTGATTGAAGGGCAAACTGTCCACTGTCAACGTGTTTGCCAACTCGCCAGGGGAATAAATTTCCAGCCTGTCAGCAAACATAAACAGTCGTATTTTTGAACCATGCTTGGAGTAATCTCTGTGGACCACTGCATTGACCAATGCTTCGAAAACCGCCCTCATACTATATTGAGATTTTTCCTCTCTTCCCACATCTTTGCGAGCAGACACCTTGTTGTGACGTGTAACAAAACCGAACGCATCCACTATTTGCTGGTCGAGTGTGCCGCTGAAATCTTTGGCATCGATTTGATAATTTGCGTCCTTTGTTTTGCCGCCATAACAGACGGCTTGAATAAAACTATTGTACAGATACTTATCGGGCTTATTGTGACACATCAATACACCAGCAACGGACGCACGTAACTCGCCTTTGTCATCTTTGACCAGCAAGCGTCTTTTGATCAGGATTTCTTCTGTTTCGCTATCAGAGGTATTTTCTCTAAGAAAACGTTGACATAAACGAATTTGCAATGTGTCTTTGCTGGTTCCAGGCACAGCCTGTTCGTCAAAAGGCATGATTCTGGCCTGAGATCGACTTTGCCCTACGCGCAGCAGATGATCCGAACTCATTGGTCTATTGCTATCTCCATGCCGATATAAATAGCCTTTTTTACTCTTATGCAGCCATAGACTGCGTTCAACCTCTACATAAACTAGATACTTGTCTTCGCCGGCTTCATCTACGACCTGAATGTTGTCCACATAAAAATACACTACGGGGGGAACAATTGAATCACGACAAATTTCGCTTACATACCTGACCAAAATCGTTATTTTTGAAGGATCAATGCCGATAATCTGGCGCGGTTTATCTGCGACACCAAAAATAATTGTGCCGCCGTAGTGATTGGCAAAGGCTGCCACATCATCAGATAAATCGTCGCGACGGGGATCAGTTACTTTGTCATTTCCGATACGGACTTCCTTGAAATCAACTCCGGAATTTTCTCCGGTACGTATCTTTTCGAGAATCTGCGCGGCACTGAGCATGGTTAACTCTCCAGATGGATGCGCTTGTAGCGTTGCTCAAAGGCTTTGCTCCCACCTTCCATTGTATTGCAAATACGCTGTCTAGTGGCCTCAGATTGAAGGCTATCAGATGTCAGGTGCGACTGTCCGCTCGCAACATTAAAACAATGCACCATCTCGGAATTGCCATTGACCACGATGTTGGCATTGTGGGTAACAACAATAATCTGCCGTTTCGTTTTAGTAGCCTTGATGGCCTGTACGATCAAGCTATAAATAAGGTCGTTATCAAGATCATCCTCTGGCTGATCAAGCAGGAGCGGTTCATCACCATGCGCAAGGATAAATGCCAGTAATGCCGCAGATTTTTGCCCTGGAGAACCTTCATTGATCCTTTTGCCATTCTCTCCGTAGGTAATTTGCAAGGCATCTTCCGGGAACCACAACTGCAGATCTATTAACGATTCGCCAGGCAAGCCCTGTAAATGACTTTGGAAGCGAGAGTCTCTGGCTCTTTCTTTATCTCTTCGAATATCGTCCAGATGTTGTTTCACCTGTTTCCATCCATGTTTGTCAACAACCTCTTCTAGTGATTCAACATCCTTGTCAAAACGATCCCCTACCTGCAATATTGCTCTGAGTGTTTTCTCCATACCTGCCCAGGACTCGGCAAAAGGCTTAACGGTGATCTTGACTGATTTATTGCCTTCCAAAACACGATCGAGGAACCGTATCCTGCGTTCCGTTAATTCCTGCCGGTTGCGTTCGGCATCTGAAAGTCTCTCCCAGTATTGTTTTCCTAATCTATCTCTTTGCTCCTTATAGTCTGCTATCTTTTTAAGTTCTTTCTCTACCCACGAATATTTTTGTAACAAGGTGGGATAGATTTGCGGGTCAATCTTTTGTTGCTCCAACTGAGTGCGTAACTGCTCGTACTGCTGTAAATCCTGATTGAGCACTACCATCCAGGTCTGTCCTTGCTTTTCGGTCCGCCATTGTTCCAGGCTTTTTGCCTGCTTTTCGACAATATTGAGAATTTGCTCGATGTGCTGTTGCCATTGACGTTGTTTGCCTTGCAACGTGGTCAATATCTCAGGATGCTTGGCAAAAAGATCCTTATTGACTGTTGCCATACCTGCCTCGGCGAGCACATTGCGCATGCCATCTAATAACCCTTCCCAGTGTTGCTCAACATATTCAATCTCAGTTAACTGTTGTTGACGCAATCGATATTTCTGTAGCGCATCTTTGTGTCCAGATTTTTCCACTTGCTCAATTTGTCGTTTCACCTGTTCAATCTGTCGTTTAAGGTCATTCAATTGCCCTTTTAATTTGTTTTCTTCGGCGATTTTCTGATTCAGTTGCCCCCACTGCTGAAGGATTTCCTTGCAACTGTTACGGCAATTCTCAAATGCCCTGTAATATTCGTCAAACTCGACCTCGTGTGTCCTGTCGATGACCCCCAGCAATCCTTGTGGTTCACTTGCCAATTCAAAAATCTGCTTTTGGCTATAGATACTGACTGGAAACAGCGAAGCGATTTCGCCCTCTGTCTCCCACCAATCGCCTGTTTCTTCATCCTGCTCTTCCAAGGAAGCGACATCAAAATTCGCGTCCCAGTTGAGACTATAGCGAGTATCTCCTTTACGATAGACAAGGCGCAGAGTGCTACTTTCAGTGAGGAGCCCTTCTTCGTCCGTGCTGAAATAACCCTGATAGTCATCTTCGAGTCGTGCAGGCAATTCTTGTTCTCGTCTCAAGACTAAACGCATAAATTCCAGTAAAGTGGATTTGCCACTGCCACGTCCGCCGATAATAGTGTTCAGGAAAGGGCTGAACTGGCAGGTTAGAACTTCGGGTCGTCCAATATACTTGGCTTCTTTAACGATGATTTCTTCGATCACATATTCCGCGTGCCGGTTTGGCTCTGTGTCCATATCCCGATGGACCGAAGCACTTCCATCAATAAGGGCAAGGCGAAGTCCTTCAATACTAGGAGCCCCCATCTTTACCCAAGTGAAAACGTCTGTTGGCTTGCCGTGGAAGTCCGAGCCACAAACTTCTATCCAGTCAGTTTTGGTAGACTTATACAACTCAGGCTTGGGAAAATCCTTATCGCACAACTCCATCGCGTAGATATTAGAATTCTTCAAGATTTGTTGAAGGGATTGTCCTCTAATGGAAAACAACCCTTTATCTCTATCTACATGGGCTGGAATAGCAATCCCGCCTGCTTCAACAATTATGTCGATAACCTTGGTAATACTCTTTTCAGTTTCAGCATCACTCTTCCCCCTGTTTCCCGAATACTCTACCGCACCTAATAATGAATCGATATCCGCTGTCTTTTTGCTGGGATCAAATATTGCCAGTATATGCATGCCACCATTGGCTGAAATCTCCACCCCTGGAAACAAACATAAGGGTCGATACCATTCAGGGTTTTCTTCTTCAAGTTTTACAAGCGTCTGTTTTAGTTTATCAATCCATTCGCCGCAGTTATGGTCAGTGATCGCCACACAATCAATGTCTCTCTCCATATACTCGCGCAGCCAGTCTTCGCAGGTAAAGTTCGGTTTTTTAAAATCGTCTGAAGCTGGTGTATGTGTATGAAAGTCAAATTTCCACCACTTCGCACCAGGGAAATCCCAATTGCTCATACCATTACCTCCACGATCGTCATGGTGTCGTTGCCGAAGATGTCCACTACCTTCACGGCGATCTTGCGCCGTCCGGGAGGGCATTCATGAGGTATGCTTTTGAGGTCCAACGAGCGGTCCTTCTTCGTGCGGAAGCTTTGCCATTCGTTCTCGAAGATGTAGTCGCCGGTCCATTGCTCTTCCCAGACCGGTAGATTCTGCTGTGCGTCGCCCATGCCTTCCAAGGTCGTTTGCGCATCAGGCGAAAGTTCTTCTTTTTTGACGCGGATAATCTCGCGCTTGCTCTCAAAGTCGAAATCCACGCTCCAGTAGTCTATCCAGTCCGTCCAATGCTTGGTCAATATCTCGCGTTTCATGACGCCGTTTTTGTCCTTGGTCAGTTTCACAATCCGGCCTCTTTCTACCACGGTTTCGCTCCCGGACTGTTTTTTGCCTAACGTTTCTTCAGCTAGGGCGATAGAGTCCTGGGAGTAGAATACCGAAAAATCGGTCAGTTCTACGACCACTGTAGCGGGCTGGTTTTTCCTGCCCGCTTTCACGTGCGGCTTGACCTCAATGAACGCCATGTCGTGGAACACTACCTGGTTCTTCTCGACCGCCCTCTTGTCGAAGACTTCGGCGGGGATATATTTGGGTGCGATGTCTATGCCTTTGGAACGCGCCTCGTCCAGCACGTGAGGGAACAACCCCATCTCGAACTCGAAACCGAGAATATCCACTTTCGTGATGTGATGCTTTCGGCATTCCAGAATAATTTCTTCCACAAACAAGCGGGTGACGGGCAGGTTCACCGGCCCTACCGTTACCAGCCGCCCGCCCTTTTTCCCGTGGAAGGTGGCAAAATGCTCTATTTTTTCTGCGCGGTAGGCTTTGAGGATCAGTTCAAGGAAGGCCGTTTCCTTCTCCTGTAAGTACTTCTGCCGTTCTTCCTCGCGCAGATTGGGGTTGATGCCGACGAAGTGCTGGCGTTCGTACTTGCCAAGATTCAGGACTTCAAAGGCGCGGTAGTCCTTGCCGTCGGCCTTCAATTGTCTCTGCACACCAATCATGCGTTTACGCGTGGTGTGGATAGCGAACTTGCCCAGGTCAGTGCAAATCCACTTACGGCCCAGCTTTTCCGCCACGGCGGCCGTCGTACCAGAACCGCAGAAGAAATCAGAGACCAAGTCGCCCTCATTGGAGGAGGCTTCGATGATGCGCTCCAAAAGGGCCTCAGGTTTTTGGGTGGGGTAGCCAACCTTCTCCGAGGATTTTGGATCTAATCCTTTCATGTGCCAGACAGAATCAACAGGTTGTCCCCGAACCTCGTAGATCACATCGTCTGCTGTTGGTTCTCTTCCATGCCTCTCAACCCACTTTTTAAGGTACCGGACGAATCTGCTGTCTTGAATGGGCATATTGGCTCCAGTAATGCAGTGTTTTTCGTTCAGATAGGCGTTCCAGCGTTTGAAATCTATCGTGTCCTCAACCCGAGTATCAAAAACCTCGTTATACGTGTGCTCTGCACCTTTCTTGAAAAGAAATAGGTTGTCATGCTTCTTAGCAAAATATCCATGTGTTTGACCTTGAAACGTCAGGTAGTGCCAAACCAGTTCATTAACCAGTTTTTCGGAGCCAAAGACTTCATTAAGCGCTTGCCGGATAAGGCTATTTAACCGCCAATCACAATGCACAAAAATGCTGCCATCCTCGGCGAGCAAATCGTGCATCAATACCAGCCGCTCGTAAATCATGGTGATAAACGAATCCGCGCCCTTGCCCCAGGTGTCGCGATAGGCGATTTCTTCGAGGATATTCGGTTTCTTGGTGAAGGTGTCGTCGCCGACTTCGATATCCATGGAGAAGTCGGCACCGACGTCGAATGGCGGGTCAATGTAGATCAGCTTGAGTCCGCCCTGGGCTTCGATCTCCTCGCGTAGTGGCCCGTTCTTCAATGACGACAAAATCAGCTTGTTGTCGCCCCAGATGAGTTTATTGGTCCAGCCTTTGAGTTGCCGCCGGCGTTCATCTGTCAAGAACAGTCCCATTTGCAAGGATGCCTCGGACGGCTTTTCCGCTCGAGGCTCGTCCACCTGTTCGATGGTCTGAAAGGGTAGCACGATATTGCAGACCTCGTTGGTCTTGCCGTTCCAGACCAACTCCACCTCACGCTTGTCTCTGAATAGCAAAAAACGATACTTCTCCGGCAGCGCCTTGTCCGCCTCCAGATACCGGATGATTTCCTGCTTTTCCTGGTCGGATAATTTTAGCATCGTCTTACTTTCAAGTTCCTTTCGCATCCCCAATTTCATTGGGTTAATCGTCTCTCTTCTTACGAAATAAATCCTTACACTTTGGACGGCATGGTGCAATACCAGTGAGGATAGTTATCCCCTTTTCCTCTATTATTTGCCCAGTGAAGTGGTTGAAGGTTTACTAATGCGTCAGAACCACCTTTTGAAACCGGAACCATGTGATCGATTTCCCATCCATATTTTGTTGTAGTTCCTTAAGCGGACCGTTCCATCCATGCACCGCATTGATCTGTTCTATACATCCTAGGATCATATCCTGGTTGTATTTGCCCTCTTTGCCAAACGCTTTCCACTTCATACGCAGAAAATGAACCTCCGTTAGTTCTCGTGTTTCGTTGTCTAAACATAATCATTTACTCCTTTTGTTAAAGGGTTATTAGTTGTTTGCCTATCTTAATGACAAAGGCATAGAGCCCAAATGTCATGAACAAGAGCATGTTTAATCAGCTTGCAATTCTGGGTCTCGTGCCTTTGAACTTTTCTCAAAAAAAAAGCCATAAGCCCGAGACTGTTCGCCTCTGACCTACGGCTTGATTGCCTTCTCGTGGGCCACTAGAACCAATTTGCCCACACAGCTTTATTGCCTTAAATGGTCGATGCTATTAAATGTCACCCATCAAGTGGGTTCCAATTGTTCAGCGTTACATATTTCTTACAATTCCCGCACCAGATAAGGATGGTACCGTTTTCTGTTTTGAATTTTCTGCTTCCCACCAATATAATGGCCCCATTCGCAGAATCCTGCTTTATGATAGTGTTACTGCACGTTGGACACTCACGGAAAATTATTCTTGAGCCCATACGGGAGCCTCCTTGGAAGAACGCAATATATCGGCATAAAGATTGCTTGTCAATACTATTCCTAGTGGCAGCTAACGATTAGCCGTATTTGTGTCAAACAGGCCGAGTTGTTGTTCTTCGGCTTTGGTGAAGGCGATGGGGTATTGTTCGGTGAAGCAGGCATGACAGTAGTGGTCGTTTCTTCCCGGGGCCGCGTTCAGCATGCCCTCCAGGCTCAGATATTCGAGGCTGTCGGCTGTGATGTACTTGCGGATTTCCTCCACGGAATGACTCGAGCCGATCAATTCTTTCTGGGTGGGCGTGTCAATGCCGTAAAAGCACGGAGCGACCGTCGGTGGCGAGCTGATCCGCACGTGGACTTCCTTGACTCCGGCGTTCCGGATCATTTTGATGATTTTACGGCTTGTCGTGCCGCGCACGATGGAATCGTCCACGACCACGACACGGCGTCCTTTGAGGACCTCGGGCACCACGTTCAATTTCAATTTCACGCCGAAATGCCGGATGGATTGTTCGGGTTCGATAAACGTCCGGCCGATGTAGTGGTTGCGCGTGAGTCCGATCTCAAATGGAATCCCCGACCCTTCCGCGTACCCCAAGGCCGCGGGCACCCCGGAATCCGGCACGGGAATGACCACGTCCGCGGGCACGTGCGCTTCCTTGGCCAGTTGGCGACCCAAGGCTTTCCGAATGGGATAGACGGCGTGGTCGCCGAATATTTTGGAATCCGGCCTCGCAAAATAGACGTATTCAAACACGCATTTTGCAGGTTTTTCGGGCAGGATAAACGGATGATGCGATGTCATCCCATCGTCGTTGATGACGATGAGTTCCCCCGGCTCGACTTCCCGCACGAACTCGCCGCCCATGAGATCGAAGGCGCAGGTCTCAGACGCGACGACCCAGGCGTCTTTGAATTTTCCCAGGCACAATGGACGAAACCCATAGGGGTCCCGCACCGCAATTAACTCATGATCGGTCAACAGGACCAGCGAATAGGCTCCCCGAACCAGGGAGAGCGCTTCGGTCAATCGGTCGAGCAACGTATCTCCTTTGGAGTGGGCGATCAGGTGAATGATGACTTCCGTATCGGAATCGGATTGAAAAATGGCGCCGTAGGCTTCGAGTTCGCTACGTAGTATCCAGGCGTTGGTGAGATTGCCGTTGTGCGCCACGGCCAGGTTTCCGAATGCGAAATTGACGGTGAGCGGCTGAACATTGCGCAGGTGACTATCCCCGGCAGTGGAATACCGGTTGTGGCCGATGGCCTTATTTCCTCGCAGCCGGCGAATTTCTTTTTTCGTGAAAATATCCGAGACCAGCCCAATCCCCTTTTCCGTGTAAAAATTCCGTTCGTCGGATGAGACGATTCCTGATCCCTCCTGCCCTCGATGCTGTAACGCGTACAAGCCCAGGTAGGTGAAATTCGAGGCTTCCCGGTGCCCGTAAATGCCGAATACCGCACATTCGTCCTGAAATTTGTCGGGGGTAATCAGAGGCAGAGGCTCGCGGGTTCCTTTTGGCGAATCATTCATATTTCGTTCAGGCTGACAGTTTGGATTCCAGACTTCGGCTCCATTGTTCGAATAATGCGGCAATCGGCATATCGATCGTCGGTTGTTCATTCACACTGATGATTAACCGGTCTTCGCCGACCGTGCCAATATCCTGCGCGGGCACTTCATGTTCTCGGGCAATAGCCATAACGCGCTCGGCGTGCACCGGCGATACCGAGAGAAGAATGCGTGAGGGACTTTCCCCGAAAAGCAAGGCGTCCGTACGAAGGCCGTTCGCATCAAGCCGAATCGTCGCACCCAACGGCTTGTCTGGGGTCGCCTGAGGTGAAAAACATGATTCTGCCAACGTCACGGCCAATCCACCGTCCGAACAATCATGCGCGGATTGCACCAAGCCTTCCGCAGTCAAGCGGAACATGCAGGCGTACAAGGTCTTTTCCGTTTCGAGATTGAGCCATGGAGGTGCGCCCTGCTCTCGATAATGTACGACTTTCAGATATTCGGTTCCGCCCAAATCTTCCTGAGTCTCACCTAAGAGAATAACGCGATCTCCGGGCTTTTTAAACCATTGCGTGAGCATGCGGTCAGCAGGCTCGATAAGCCCGACCATGCCGATTATAGGCGTGGGATAAATGGACAGACCGTTAGTTTCGTTATACAGGCTGACGTTCCCGCTGACAACGGGAATGCCGAAGGTCCGGCAGGCATCGGCAATGCCTTCGACAGCCAACACGAACTGCCACATAATGTCCTGTCGTTCGGGATTTCCGAAATTCAGGCAATCCGTGACCCCGATGGGTTGCGCCCCGGAGCACACGAGATTCCGGGCTGCTTCCGCCACGGTCAAGGTGCCACCCACGTACGGGTTCAAGAGACAGTACCGGCTATTGCCGTCCGTCGTGACAGCCAAGGCTTTATTCGTGCCTTTGATGCGCACCACGGCGGAATCCGAGCCGGGACGGACAACGGTATCGATGCCCACCATGTGATCGTATTGTCGATAGACCCATGCCTTGCTGGCAATGGTCGGCGAATCCAGTAACCGAAGCAACACGTCCTCCGCATCCTGCACGTCAGGCAGATTTTCAATGGTCAGGGATTGCAGGATATCCTGGTATTCGGGAGGTTTGGCCGAACGCTCATACTTGGGACTTTCATCAACGAGGGCCTTGGCGGGAATTTCCGCCACCACTGTTCCCTGTTCCTTGATGCGGATAAATCCGTCATCCGTGACTTTCCCGATCACGGCCGCATCAATCCCCCATTTTCGGCAAATGGTAATGACCTGCTCTTCCTTCCCCGCGTCGGCCACGAGTAACATGCGTTCCTGGGATTCCGACAGCATCAGCTCATAGGGCGTCATGTCCGGCTCGCGCCGGGGCACGTCGGCCAGTTCCAGTTCAACGCCCGTGCCGGCCCGGGAGGCCATTTCACAGGATGAACTCGTGAGCCCGGCCGCGCCCATATCCTGAATGCCGACCAGAAGCCGTTGATCCAGGAACTCCAAGCAGGCTTCCAGGAGCAACTTTTCCAGGAACGGGTCGCCGACCTGGACGTTGGGTCGTTTCTGTTCAGAAGCGTCGTCGAAACTGTCCGAAGCCATTGTGGCTCCGTGGATACCGTCGCGCCCGGTTTTGGCGCCAATGTACAAGACCGGGTTGCCGACGCCACCGGCCCGGCCCAGAAGCAACTCATCGGTTTTGATAATGCCCAGGCAAAAGACGTTCACCAGGGGGTTTTTGGCGTAAATATCGTTAAAGGTGATTTCGCCGCCGACCGTGGGAACGCCGATACAGTTCCCGTACCAGGAAATGCCCGAAACCACGCCTTTTAACAGATGCCGATTCTTGGGCAGGTCCAGTTCGCCGAACCGGAGGGAATCCAGCAAGGCGATGGGCCGCGCGCCCATCGTGAAAATGTCGCGTAAAATCCCGCCGACCCCGGTGGCCGCGCCCTGAAACGGTTCAATGAACGACGGATGATTATGGGACTCCATTTTAAAGACCGCTGAGAGTCCGTCGCCGATATCCACTGCACCGGCATTCTCCCCCGGTCCCTGGACCACGCGCTCGCCCTCGGTGGGAAATCGCTTCAAATGGACTCTTGAACTCCTGTACGAACAATGTTCGCTCCACATCACCGAAAAGATCCCGAGTTCCGTCAGATTCGGCTCCCGGCCCAGATGCTTGAGGATCTGCCCATATTCCTCTTCCGTCAGGCCGTGTCGCTGAATCACTTCGGGCGTAATGTATGTGGATGCCTGCCCCATTATAGTTTATGTTAAACTTAAGTTACAATGTATAACTATTTGTAATTATTGACTTTAAATTTTTCATAAACAATTTCTTCTAGTCCGGCTTAACGCCCAGAATGTACGTGATCCATGCCGTATCGGGCTCCCCGTTTTCCGCGCGGTGATAGGTGCCTGTCCCTTCGTTGGTCTTTTTGTTGGTGCCCTCCCAGAGGAAATGCACATCCCGGAATCCGGCTTCATTCAGTAATTCCATGACTTCGGGCATGGTCCACATGCGCCATTCATAGACAAAGGCATTGCGCATTTCACTCCCGTCCTCAAAGGTATAATGCATGCGCATCGTACAGAAGTACGTGGCAGGATCAAAGGCGTCCTGATCCCAAATGAAGGTAAAGTCACCGATTCCGTCATCATCGGAATTCTCGATGTCACGGGGCTCTTCCTGTAAAACCTGGCTTTCGCTGCCCCCCCAGATGTCCAGGAGAAACATGCCGCCCGGCTGAAGGGATTCTTTTGCTCTTTTGAAATATTGCAGGAGCGTGGGACGATCCTTGAAGACCATGTAGCTGAAGTTCAACGCCATGGCCAATTGCACGCGTGAAGGGTGCGCGTCCAACACGTTGCCGTGAATGAGCGTCAGCCGGCTTTGCTGATCCACGGTCAGGGGCGATACGTTATGTTTGATGCCCCAATTGAGCGTCGGCCAATCCAGGTCGATGCCGGTAGCGTGATTGTCAGGGTGTTGCGTCACGAAATACGCGGACAACGCCGCGGTGCCGCAAAAATCTTCCCGTAGCGAACGCAAGGGATGACCCGTATAGTTTTCAAAATATTCGGCAAAAAACAGAATGTCGAAATCCGGACTTTGGACGCTTTTCTGGTACAGGACATGAGGCTCGGCCCGGTCAGCCATGGTCGGACGTTTCCTGGCCTGCTTACGCACTCTTTTCATCAAACAAATCCTTTGTTTTCATACGATTTGATTTGTGGTGAACGACCGGGACAATGGATGTGTCCGTGACCACAAACCTGCATCATAAGGGAAAACCATAGTAGGGAACAACGCTCGTTGCTCCTTACCACCAGGAGCATGGAAATCTTTCACATACTGTTCGATTCGATATGCCTGCGGTAAAACAGGAATACGCGCTGGCGAGCCTCAGTTGTCCTGTTCCGGTGAATTTTCTATGATACGATAACGATTGTGTTCCATTTATCCACGTTCGGTTTGTTTTCAGGAAGGAGCGTCACAAGCATGGAAACGTATACACGTGAAGAAGGCAAAGTCGAAACCACCGATGACCCCAAGGCTCGCGAGCTTTTACGACGTGCGTTTTCGAAGACCTCACGGTGGCCCGCGAACTTCGGAGGGTTTGAAGCCGACCTGCGCATCAACGTAAATGGGGAAGAAACCACAGGGAAAGTCACGGTGAAATCCTCAAAGGAAGTCGAAGTGTCGCTTCCGAACGAAGAACTTCAAAAATGGGCTCAAGGTCAAATTTCCATGATCGCCACGCATCGGGGACCACGCAGCTTCGAGGAATCCGATGGGAAATACCATTTGTCTCTTGAGGGCGAAGAGAACCATCCCCAAGGGCCCCGCATCGGGTTGGGCGATTCCATGGGCTCTACTTATCGTATCAAAGACGACCGCATCACCCAGATTAACCGGAAGATGCCGCACGTGGCCTTTACGATTAACGTCGAAGACAGCGCGTTGACCCAGGATGAGAAATACCTGACGACACGGTATACAGTCTACTACTACTCGCCCAAGGACAACTCACTGGCCAACGTGGAAAGTTTTTCGGATTCTTACACCAGGGTGGGAAATGCGGACCTGCCTGCAACCCGCCGCATCATTTCGTATGAAAAAGGCGCCACGGTGACGCGAACCATTAGCTTTGAAAACCACAAGCCGCTATAGAAGTGAAAATGAGGAAAGGTTGTCCGCCTGGCCAGGATTCCAGCAGTTCGTTCATTCGCAGATGAATTCCACTGCCTATTTTCCCTTCCCCTCCTTTGTAAGGAGGGGCGAAGGGGAGGTAGAGGGATTTCCCGGATCTGCGGCATGCGTTACGACAACCCCTGTCCTCTCGTGCTCCCACCGAACCCGCCGAAGTTCCCCCCAAATCCACCCTGGCCGGTACTCCAATACCCGCCGCGTCGCCAACGTTGAAACGGATGCCGCCGTTCCGGGCGGGTAAACCGCCACAGAGCAAACAGCATGGCCAACGCGACGGCCACGTTCATCCAAAATCCCGCACTCGACGAGCGTTTGGGTTCAGCGGTCGCCTGGATCGCACTACCCGAAGCCGAGGCCAAGCCTACCGCGGTCCGATACAGAGATTCTCCGTACCGGGTATTTTGGAACATGGGGATGAGATACTGTTCGGATAATTCATCCAGCTTCGGTTTTCCGACTGCCGAGAGCAAACTACGTCCGAGGACCACGACGGCTTGTCGCTCCTTCAAGGAAGCGAGTAACAATATGCCCCGCTCCTGTTGGGCCGCGCCGATATGCCACTCCTTGTACAATCCCTCTGCATATTCCCGCGTATGCGAATGAGGGCTGGCTGTCTCGATCGCAACGACGATCATTTCAATCCCCGTACGATCTTCCAGTTTCTTGCAGACCAGCCGGATGCGATTCTGCCAGTCCGGTTCAATCAAATCCGCATAATCACTGACATAGCCAAGCGGCTTCGGGAAACCGGATGTCTTTGTTTCTCCGGCGGCGCTGGCCACTTCTAGAGACACGCACGCAAACAGAACAAAAAGGGGAAATATAGACACTGAACGCCACAGCATCTTGTCAGTCAGCAATTTTTTCATACAGCGTCTCAGGAGCAATGTCTGCCCCATTGGGCCAGGTTATCGTTCCACCTTTGATGACTGCCCTTTTAAAGAACTTCTTTGTCTTCAATGGCTCAAATACAGGACCTTTGCCAATGTATTCACGAAAATCAACATCGCCGGCCACACCATCATCAAACTCGACATGAAAAACGTAATCTTTCTTATAAGTAATTTTTATGACGTCATTCATATTCCACATGACTTCATCTTTGTTTGAGTGGTTCCATCATGGGGATTAACCAACTATTATGGATCGAAGGAGAAATTCATAAGACGATCGCCGTGTCTTCGGGCATCCTCCCCGTGTACAGAACGGCGAACTGTTTAGGGCGCAAGGTTACGGCTTGGCGATAGACCTCCTCCCGGTCCTTGCTGTGCCAGCGTACCTTGCCGCTTTGCACTTCCAAGGCGTCATTGACCTGTGGGTCTTCGACAAGAATCCATTCTGAGGCAAACTGCGCTTCGATTTGGGCTATGGTTAGGATATCATCCATCAGCCTGATCCTCCTCTGACTATAGTTTGAGTCTGAAATCAGATGGTTTGCCCATCATCGCGTTGTTTGAGTTCTCATCATTGCACTTTGTCTTTAAACCATGGCTTGGATTCCAAGACTCCCGTGTCATTAAGCCAATATTCTTGGCCGCACTTCAGAAAGCCGTGAGGCAATGGATTTGTTGCTCGCGGGTTGTGAACGATGCAGTAGTCATCGCCTATCATATGCTTATTGTGATCGAACCAAGGTTCACAACTATTGAATGGCTCCATTTCAGATAAAAGAACGGCGCTAAGGCCCTCGTACCCTACATAATCAGGATGATCGGCTTGCTCATCCTCCAGAAATATTCTTGTCGATACTGGTGCGGAAGACTGTTTGATCACTTGGCCCTGGGGTTGGTAGCGCCAATCCGAAAGCTCTCCGGAATCCACATTCATCGATACTTCGGGAAAACCTAAACCAAGCACGGCTCGAACGATCCGCGGTGGATCGAGGTCGGATACGGGATAGATCTTTCCAATATTCACTGCAACCACGTAACAGTCTGCGGGATCAATTAAACCTTTCTCAAGAAAACGCAATCGTTGCTTGGCCTTGTCACGTATGGCCTGGAGAAGCCGAAGTTTTACTTCGTCATCCGGCACGTCACGAACCACACCGAATTCAGCTTCCGGCACAGCATCCTCTCCGGTACCAGGCCCGGGAGCAGCAGCTTCCAGCCAGAAACAATACGGAGCAATTATCCTGAAATCAGGACCTTGGTCTGGTGAAGCCCAATACTCTTTTCGTTTTTCTCTCGGTTCGATTTGCATATCCTGACGCAACAGGGAACATCCTACATACATCTCCCAATAACAGGCTTGGAAGTCATTATTTCTTGCTTTCTGAAGAAAATCTGAGTCTGCGTAGGGCAAATATTCTTTCCACATTTCCTCAATAAAATCACGAATGTTCTGATACTCAGAATTAGAACGCAGATTCTCATACTTTGTATCTTTGCCCTGAACTGCAAAGAAGTTAGCAGGTTTCATAATGGTACGATTTACCTCTACAGCTCATACTTGAATAACCTGACGTTACGAACTACAGGATGCCAAAGCGACTCGGGCTTTGCGTGTCCGCTTGAATGCCGCGCTTGGGAAGCAGCATAGCGAGTTACAGATCGGCCTGTTAACCTTCATTTGAAAACATTCTTACGGTGAAACGCCAAATATTTTTTGTGCTTCGGCTCGACTCGACGCAGGCGCATATTGGAGCTGATGCCCATTGCCATCGCATCATCAGACCTAAGCCTTTCTGAGATCAGAATTTTGCCTTCATCGTCAAAACTCACGTATCCGGAGTCAAAGCACACGTCAAAGGCTGGAGAAAGCAGCAAACCATTATAAAGATCGAGACACTCCTCTGGCGTAGCGTCACGCCACGGCTTGATGTGAGAGGCCCGAAGCAATGCCTCTTCCTTGCAGCCCGTGACTGCACACACAGACCAGTATTCAATCAGACTTTCCCGAAATCTGTCCTGACCAATCCGAGACTTGACAATGGCCTCGCGCTCCGAAGATGGACGGTTGCGGTACGCCTGAGTATCGGCAGTTTTGTTTGCCTTCCACATTTGATTAGCCAGTATCCACGCGAACGAGTGAGCGTCCAACAAGGTCGCCTCAGGATCGAGGTTTTCGGTAAGCATGGCCTTGAGTTCGCGGATAAGAGAGATATAGACCAGATAGTTCTCCCAAGAACATTTATGACTTGTCTTGAACTTAGCCCCCAACAACTCGAAGGCACGATCAAAAAATGTCGGCGCTATCGGAAGATATCGGGAGCAGTCCTTCAAATAGAATAGATAGGCAAGCAGTGGATAGGTTCTTCTAAAGACACCAATCAACCCGGCAAAGGAGTGCTCTTCTTCTTTCTCTCGATAGAGTGCAAACAAGCACCTTTCGATTCCTAACAAGTTGCCTTGTTGCTTTTCAGCTTCATAGAGTGGACGATGTGGACGAGTTGCCTCGCCGTAGCGAGCTTGCCAAGGAACAAGATTGTTATTCGGCATCTCAATGGCTTTGATTACTGCCTTAACGATCTCTCCACTTCCAATAGCCGATTTCTTCCATGTATGAAACGCGAGAGTCTTTCGACCGGCATGATAGATCTCAGACTTGTATTTTTCGTGTTTCTCGATGTAAAGGTTTGACTTGAAGGACACAAAGGTGATGCCGAACGGTTCTTCGACAAAGGCCCTAAACGCTTCAAGTTGGCGTTCAAAGAGATATGGATCTATGTGCGGCGTATCGGGTGTCATGAAGCTCTCCGTAAAAGCTAGACATTGATTCTCAAGGAATCTTGCTTATTAAAATCGCCCTTCATGTTTCAGCGATTCGATCCGGTCCGCCAGTTGTCCCAAGCTGCTTGGTATCGTTTCAACAACTTGGGCAGCTCATGCTTTTCAGGAGTACTGAGGCCGCGTTAAATGAAAATAACTGGATGCCAAAGCGGCGGCGCTTTGTGGTGTCCGCTGGGATGACGTGTCATGCGGCTTTACGTAGAAACAGGCTTGAGACTGAACACGCGTGAATTCTTTGCGGCAGCTTTAACGTCGCCTCGACGAAGAGCCTCTCGGACATCGTCGAGACGATACGCGTCTTCAAGAGAAAGGTAGGGCGCCCATCCGTCAGGCTCTTGCAATAGCTCTACTTCAATTTCTGCAACGTAGTTTCCTTCGTGGACAAGTTTCGTCCGTTTTCTTTTACTCATTTCCGTCTCCGCTTGAACCCGGGTTCCCATTTTTCAGGATCGGGCAAATACGCTGTGATCAGCACCGCAGGATTTGCGTGATCAGAGGGAAGTCCCCACACCGCATGGACCGGGCGCCCATCCTTCGTTCGTTGGAGTAGAAGAACGCAGGGTCCTTTAGGATAGTTCGGATAGTCTTCAATGACTTCCGCTGTTTCCACACCTTCGACAAGCTCTCTTGCAAGCAGTCCGTCAGCGATCAGTTCGTCATATCCGTGCTCCGAAATTCGAACATTGCCCTCGGACATCAGTGCCCGAATGCTGTAGAACGTATCACTCACAATACTCGTTGCCGCCAGGTATGTCTATAGATTGTTTATTTAGCTGTATAACGCCACTCTTAACGTGCAAAGCGGTGACGGGCTGTCTCGCCATGGCGAGCTTGCCAACGAACAAGATTGTTCTTCGGCATCTCAATGGCTTTGACTACCGCCTGAGCAATCTTTCCGCTTCCAATTGCCGATTTCTTCCATTTCTCAAACGCAAGTGCATCTTGACCGGCATCATAGATGCCAGACTTGTATTTTTCGTGTTTCTTTATATAGCGATCTCCCGCGAAGGACACAAAGGGGAGACCAGACTTTTCTTCGACAAACTTTGTAAATGCTTTACGTTGGCATTCAAAGCGATAAAGATCAATGTGCGGGGTATCGAATGTCATGAAACTTTCCGTGAAAACTAACCATTGATTTTCAAAAAATCTGGCTTATTAAAATCGCCCTTCGTGTTTCATCGAATCGATCCGGTCTGTCAGTTGCCCCAATCCGGCAAGGTAACGCTCCAACAGCTTGGGGAGTTCATGTTTCCCCGGTGTACTGAGGCCGCGTTTCAAGCGCCAGACTTCCTGGAACACTGAAGGATCCACACTTAACGTGATTTGCAATTCCTCCAGCACTTCCGGGGATTTCATGTTCACCGGGCGATCCAGCAGGCGGTACAGGCCGCGGAGACACGGGAGTAGCGAGGTTAAGGAGAGGGGTAACAGGGTTTGAATGGCTTCGATCCTGCCCAAGCCTTCGACGTAATTTTGGCGGACACGCAAGAGGTTGGCGTGGACTTCCTGCCGGCATTGGAGAAACAGGTTCGTGGTATTGACGTGCAGTTCCGGGAACGGATCACGTCCTTCCAGGAGGACGTGTTGTTCCTTGATACCCAGAAATTCCAATGGAAACGCGTCCGATGATTGTTGAAGGTCCTTGTACGTGAGAAACAACGGGGCGACGATCTTTTCCCTGGCCCATTGTTTGTGGATGCCGCCCCACTGTTGAAGCACGGGTTGCGTGACGTGTTCGAGGACGATCAAGACGTTGATGTTGGAATATCCCGTCAGGAACTCACCGTGCGCCGCACTGCCATAAACGAGAATGGCTTCGAACTTCAGGTCTTTTTGTTTTTTGATGGAACGGAGAAAGCCGCGTAGCGGGATGTGTGTATCTTCCTGTAGCTGTGACCATGGCGGATTCGTGGACATGCTTATGGCCTTGTCCGTGACGCGTCGTGGAATGTGATCTTATGAAAGCGCATGAGGTGGTCGTTGGTCTGCGCGAGGATCAGGCACGAATCCCAGAGCCAGAAAGCGATCCAATAACCCGAAAGGTGGAGTTTCACGAAGTCCGGCGGTCGCAGTCAAGACTCGATATTTCAGCCTCCGGTTCTGATCGATGGTGGAAAAGACCCGGTTACGCAACCAGCCGAGCAAGGGATTCCCCGTATTCCAAAAAAAGGCCTCTTCATCGGCAAGTCGCTGCAACATTTCGACTTTGGGACGACGCTGTTTTTCGAACGTTTTCAAACGCGATGCTTGAAAATTGTCTTCTGCCAGACACGCAGGAATTAGATCCGCCAACACCGTGGCATCAACCATGGCTTGCATGCGCCCTTGCGAGGCATGGGGATTCATTCCATGGGCGGCATCACCGATCAACACGGCCCCATCGGTGACCCACGTTCGTGCCTGAGTTCGCCCCGTAGGCATGACGGCTGTTTGTTCCCAGCCCGTAAAACCGTGAAAGGTGGCCGACAGCTCGTGATAAATGGCGGACCAGCGTTTTTGAAGGGGTTCGATCCCGGCAGCGTGTATCGTGTCCTTTGACGTTGCGTCGATCAGGTAGACGAGATAGATTTTTTCTTTAGCGGCCGGAAATAAGCCCAAAATTTCTTTTTTGCCGAGAAAATACTGTGCTTCCTCCAATTTCTCCGGGCAGTCCAGGATGGCAACAAGGTAGCTTTCGGGGTAGCGATACAATTTGGTGGGAATATTGAGTACGCTACGAACTATGGAGGCCGGCCCATCGGCCCCGACGACCAGTTTAGCGGAAATGCGAACGGGCTTGCCTTGAACGTCTGCTTCGACCCCAATGATTGTTTTGTCTTTTTTCAAGACATTCGTAAATGACGCGCGATACCACAAGCCTCCCGGATTCTGTTTCTCCAGAGCTTCAAGCACCGTCCGATGCGCTACGTGCGGTAAGGTGACAAGCGCGCGATTATAGGGAGGAGGCAAATCGTCGTAGTCGATTGAACACAGCCGTTGCCCCCCAATGTGCCGAAAATGAAAATGCCGAACGGGTTGCACCGCTTGTCGCGGCAATTGATCCAAGAGCCCCAATTCATCCAAAATTTTTTGCCCGTTCGGCTGGAGAATTTCTCCGCGTATACCGTGGGGAGGCCCTGAAGCCTGTTCGAGAACAAGCGTCCGAACACCTTTCCTGGCAAGCAACAGGCCCAGGACCGCACCGCCGCCTCCGGCACCAACCACAACGACGTCAACGTGTATGTCCATGCGAGGGAAAGGAACTCAACGAACGGCTTAGGAATGAAATTTACGGGCCAACCGTCTATTCAAAAATTTTTTGGAAATGTTCGTCGGCTTCTTCCCATGCGGTGGGGTTCGTATTTTTCAGCCAATCTTTCAAGAAAGTTTTTTGTTCAGGCGAAAGCATTTGCCTGATCTGGTGGGAACGGCCCTGCAAGGGTTGCAAGAATCCGACTTTTTTGATTGGGTCGAGCGTAGCAGTCCGTACGTAGACATTCGTATAAGCCCAAGGTTCGCCGTCTTCCCCCTCCCCTTGGAGCCAGACCGAAATGTACTTGTCCATGACGAGCCCGGAACTGTCCATCGCCGGATCCGTTTCATGAAACACGTCATTCTCCGTTTCAGATAACGGAACGGCTTCATGAGCCCGAAAGAGAAAATTTCGATTCCACATGAGGATATACAAGAGGTTAACAGAATGAGCCTTCATAGTGGCAAGGAGCCGGCAAGAAAGTCAAATGACGGCTTCTTGCGCAAGATAACCCTTGTATTTTCTTGTTGGCTTGTCATAGTGTTATTGGACAAACCTCTCTTGGAACCTTGAGTGCCAAGATTACACTGTAAAAGGCGCTCATGAAATGTGCAGCACCACTTATCGAACCACACAACAAAAGGAGTGTCGCCTCATGAAACCATGGCGTCTCACTGGATTGCTTTTGGCCGTTCTGTTCATTTCCGGATGTCAAGGGCCTGGGCAAATTACCAAATTACGTATCCAGCATATTGAGTCCGCAGTTGAATCCGGCAGGGCCCCCCTAGCGATCACAGTCTCTCCTTTCAACGATAAACGACCAACATCAGATCACTTGGGCATACGAATCCGTGGAGGAGGCAAAACCTATTTTGACGTGCTGGACGGCACGCTGAGTCAACGCGTCACGAGTTCTTTCGTCAATTTCCTGAAAGAGGCAGGCTTCTCTGCGGCTTCGGCCAATGGCGACGGTTCCGTCAATGTTCGAATTGAGCCAACCATCCAAAAATTCAAGGTCGAGGCGACCGATGAAGCGCTGGCTACCCACCTCGAAGTCGACACGATCCTGGCATTCACCGTCCATAATGCATCCGATGAAAGTACGGTTCGAATTGCGGTGGGAGTCGGTGGAACGGATCATGAAGTATTCTTCTCGGAAAAGGATATGGAAAAATTGATCGGGGAAGTACTGACGGAAGGCTTTGAAGAATTTCTGGAAAAGGTAGAAGTCCAAGGAGAGGCCCTCAAGTTTCGTCTTCCTGAGGAAGCATCCTGAGACTGGATTAGACAAAAACCTGGCTAGGGTTCTTCACTCGAACCAAACCATCGATAGCGATATCTCGCTACAAATTCATAGCCGGCAGTCATGGCCTGCCGGCACAAGCGAAACCTCCACAAAAACAGGATGATTTTTCCGCTCGTCAGGCCGTGAAGAAACGGGAAAAACGCTTCCAGCCCACCGACTATCCTCCCCTGTTCATCGATCCAATAGGCCATGGGAGGCCGGGAGTCAGACTGATGGCGGCTTCCCAGATATTCCGTGGCCTCCTGACTGGTATAGGGAAGAAACTGGACGGTCGAAGAACGCTGCTCCAACCTTTGCTTCACGGCTACGCAAAGACGGCAGTGAGAGTCATAAATCAAACATCCGGACCGTGGATACCGGCGAACTTCGTCGCTCATGTTCCATCCTGGGCCTCAGACCGTTCGCCTAATTCGCAAACGTGTCTGCGACCTGCTCCGGGGACACGACCCCTTGCTCCGTAATGATTCCGGTGACGTATTTCGCGGGCGTCACGTCAAAGGCCGGGTTGAAGACGGCCACGCCTTTCGGAGCAATCCATGTCTCTCCATTCATGGTGGTCACTTCGTGGCCGGGACGTTCTTCGATAGGAATGTCAGAACCGGAAGGTGTTGAAACGTCGATGGTCGAAGAAGGGGCCGCCACGTAAAAAGGGACATTATGGGCCTTGGCGAGTACCGCGACGGCATACGTCCCGATTTTATTGGCCACGTCTCCATTGGCGGCGATACGGTCGGCGCCGACCACGCACAGATCGATTTTACCTTGCCGCATGACTACTGCGGCCATGCTATCCGTGATCAGGGTGACTGGGATGCCGTCTTCCATCAACTCCCACGCCGTCAACCGGGCACCTTGAAGAACGGGGCGGGTTTCATTTGCAAAAACGTGTACCTGTTTCCCCTGTTCCGACGCCGCCCGGACCACTCCCAATGCCGTACCGTATCCGGCGGTGGCCAAAGCTCCGGCATTACAGTGGGTTAAGACGTTGTGCCCATCCTTGATCAGGCCGGCTCCCTGTTGGCCCAGGGCTTTACACATCGCAAGATCTTCGCGTTGAATCGCCAAGGCTTCCCGCACGAGCCGGGATTGGATCTCGGCTACCGCGCAGTCACGATTTTCCTCTACAACCTTCTTCATGCGAGTCAAGGCCCAAAAAAGGTTCACGGCCGTGGGACGCGTTGCGGCCAATTGATCGCAAATTGCCCAGATATGCCGTTCAAACGTCGAAACATCGTCCGCGGAAAGGGACTGTGCGCCCAGCGCGACCCCCATGGCGGCGGTCACGCCAATGGCCGGCGCCCCCCGCACCTTCAGATCTTGAATGGCCGATGTCACGGCAGCCACGTCTTTACACTCGAGCAGTTCGGCCCGGCCGGGCAACCGGCTTTGGTCAAGGAGCCACACGCTCCCTTGTTTCCATTCCACTGTCGGAATCATGCCTCAAACCTTTCAGCGATCACTCAAGAACCGGAATGCTTACCCTTTGATGTTCCCTATCGGCAATAATTCGGCCACTCGTCTGGTAATCCCGGCAGCATTCACCGACTCCACTACGTCGGATATATTTTTATACGCGATTCCGGCCTCTTCGGCCAATCCCGACATCGAGACCGCTTTCACCATGATGCCCCGTTGGGCCATGTCTTGCTGAAGAGTTGCCCCGCGGACCGTTCGCTTGGCTTGAGCACGGGACATCGTCCGGCCGGCACCGTGCATCGTCGATCCAAAGGATTCCGTATTGGCCTGTGGCGTCCCTGCCAGCAGGTATGACCCGGTCTCCATTGAGCCGCCGCAGATAACCGGTTGACCGACCGCTCGGAACGGTTCCGGAACATCGGGATGCCCCGGACCGAACGCCCGGGTCGCGCCTTTACGATGGACGAGGAGATCCTGCTCGTCATACCGTTCGACTTTGGCGATATTATGGGCTACGTCGTAGATCTGCCTCATGCCGAGCCGTTCGGGAGACTCCCCGAACACTCTACTAAAGGCTTCACGAATTTGATGGGCAATGACCTGTCGATTGGCAAAAGCCGTGTTTGCCGCACAGTTCATGGCCGAATAATAGTGTTGCCCTTCCGGTGATTGATACGGTGCGCAGGCCAATTGTTGATCCTTCACGGTAATGCCGTATCGTTTCATGGCCTTTTCAAAGATTCGAACGTAATCGGTGCAGACCTGGTGCCCGAGGCCTCGAGAACCGCAGTGAACCATGACCACGACCTGGTCATGTCCGTGGATGCCGAACCGTCCGGCCACGTGCCGGTCAAAAATACGGTCATTCGTGACGACTTGAATTTCAAGGTAATGATTCCCCGAGCCCAACGTTCCCAATTGCCCCATTCCCCGTTGGCAAGCGTGTTCGGAAACGCAGTCAGGGTCTGCTCCTGCCAAACAGCCCTGCTCTTCCGTATGGATGAGATCACTCTCCCATCCATACCCTTGTTCCACGCCCCATTTTGCGCCTTTCCGCATCACGTCCTGAAAGGTGCGTCGGGACAGCTTCACAAAACCTTTTGCTCCGACCCCGGCAGGTACCGTTCGAAACAATTCCGTCAACAGGGTATCCAATCGCGGTTGTACGTCGGACAGCGTTAAATCCGTGCGAATCAGCCGCATCCCGCAATTGATATCATATCCCACGCCGCCGGGAGAAATAACACCGTTCCGAACGTCAAACGCCGCCACGCCACCAATGGGAAATCCATAGCCCCAATGTCCATCCGGCATACACAGGGCATACCGTTGAATGCCGGGCAAACACGCCACGTTCGTGACTTGCTCAAATACGCCCGCGTCCATGGCCCTGAGAATCTTTTCCGTTCCATAAATTCTGGCAGGAACCAGCATGCCCGCCTTTTCCGTCTTGGGGATTTCCCAGACGGCCTCGGCGAGCCGATTCACTTGCATCGCGGTGGAAAGCGTCAACTTCAAACCTCCATTAACACTTCATTTTTACAACGTAACTCATTGAATGACAAAGATGCATGGTCGGTGAACTTCATATTATACATCCAGGACAACTCGTGCATGCCAACCGTCATCGTTTGGTCTGACGGCAAATAAATGCTTCGTCACCGCTTTGATATCAGTGCGTAATTCCTGCCGAGCGCCATCAACGTGATCGCCGATGAGAGCGGCGTCGAGATGCCACAGGCTGTTCTCCGAATCAAGTCTTACGGCGGCATGAGCGTCGTGAAAGACAACCCCTTCGGCATCTTTGAGATACACGATGGCATTCAGCCATTCGAAAAATAGATCATCTATTTCACTTTCTGATCGTCGATAATTCTGCGTCCAATTGGTCCCGACGGTCAGTGGATCCGCCATGACTTCAATCAAAGCCAAGGCCGCCGCGGCAAATAACTCCGACACGGACTCGCCCGTGGCTTCAAAAGCCAGATCCCCCAAGGCAATTTCATCAAGAAACCGGTATGCTTTCCCCATCTTGTCTGCCAATGAAAATCAGAGAACAAGGTTTTGCTTTACAATCTTTCGGAAAAACGAGGGCCGAAAAACGATAAAAGGTTCGATCCGGAAGAACCGGAATGGGCCGTCAGGGATATCCTTCAATACGGTTCCATGGACGTATCCTCGGGTTCCTGCTCTTGGGGCTCGTGTGGTGGAGACTCGGGTGAGTTATTGTCCTCAGGGAACAGTATTTTCTTCGGCAACGTGACGGTATTTTTCAGAATTGACAATGCGAATTTAGCGAATCCTTTTAAACCGAGCGCCACGGACTCCACGGCCAGCGGCTCTACTGCCGGAGCCTGAAACGGTCCTTTAACGGAAAACATAGCCAAGTCGATCCCCTGCTCTTCATCGTCAAGTAAGAGATGCACCAATGGAATTTCTTTGAGAAGCTTGAAATACGAACCCAAGGGGCTGACCGCAGTCACCACATCCAACTCATCGTTCATGAGGTCGTATTGCCCTGCAGCCGTCATTTTCACAATCGGTCCTTCCATGACGATGTCCGTGGAAGCAATGCGGCCATCGACAATCGTAAATGTTCCGGTTTGACGGTCAAAAGGATACCCGTCTTTTTTAAGGTCAATCTCCCCCTGCAGCATATTCGGCAAATTCATGATAGCTAAAATTTTTGGAATGACGACTCCTCGTTTGATCCGGGCGTCTCTGACTGAAAGTTTCAACGTTCCTTTGAGGGTCGGAAGCACGCCGAGAGGATTATTGCCATGTCCCTGTATTGCGCCTTCCGCAGAAATCAAGCCCGTCACCAAGCGTTTGTCGAGCGTTTTCTTATCGAGAAAAGTTCTTTCCAGGGTTAACAAAGGAATCGAGTCGATCGCAAACCACGTTTTCATCGTGGCTGGTTGTTGCACGGGCAGATGGACTAGCAGGCGACCTTGAACCGTCCCTTTGTCGGCCCTTCCCCGAACGCGATCGATGCGAATGATGCCGTTCTCAATTTTCAATTGACCGGATAATTTCTGAAAATTCAGGTCACGGTACGAGGCCCCATTGAATCTGAATTTCCCGGAGATTTTAGCCGTGTCGGCAATTTTTTCCAAAAGCTCCCGAAGAGAAGAACGTTTCTCGTCTTTTGGCAGTAAGAGATCCATGTTGAATTGAGACGCAGCCAACGCCAGGGTCATATTTGGTTTGCTATCCCACGCAAGAATGATTCCCTGAGCCTGCGTTTGACTGTCCTCGAGATTCCATTGGAGTTCTCGTAATTGGGCGGTATGGCCATTCAGTTTCACTTGAAACGCCACTTGAGAAATCGGCGACCTCACGCCTTCGACTTTGACGACTCCATTTGTTAAAGTCACTTGCCCCGATTTGCTCCATGATCGCCAATCACTTCCTGTCCCCCGAAGATTAATGACCCCCTCCATGGTCCCTGAGGAAATGGTCTTCTCAAATAATTCAAGGTCCGGCGGTAACGACTCGAAGCGTATCGGTTCGGCCGTCATTGAGGCATTGAAGGTTAACGTTTGGTCGTAATGAAACTTTCCTTTTCCGGCGAAGCGAACCGAGGGCAGACTCAGGGCCATACTTTCAAACGTGAATTGATGCTTCTTACCCACTTGAACGTGAAAATCCAGATTGCCGGCAAGGCTCGCGGGTTTATACAGAATGCCGGGCAGGAGAATTTCCAATCCTTCTAAGGCCAGCCTCCCCTTCACCGTAGGATTTTGCAGTCGCCCTGAAACCATGATGAGATAATCGGTCCTGCCGGAAATAGTCTTGTGGTCTTGAATCGCTGGGGCGGACAAAAGATTGGCCAGATCGTTGTCAGTGATATGACCTTGAATTCTCAATTCATCGACATGGGCTTGATTTTCCAATGCAATTGTCCCTTGGATTTGAAAATCGCTTTCTCCAAAGAGCCCCATGACGTTTTCGAAGCGAAGAGAATTATCGGAAAAAGCAAAGATGCCCTTCACCTGCGTTAGAGGCTTGCGAAGTCCGGGCAACTGCAGGATGATCTGTTCAGGACGGTATTCAGCACTTTGGAACGAGATGGATTGAGGATCGTTCAGCGGCCCGGCAAATCGCAGGGTCAACAATCCACTTCCGGCCTTGCCTTGCAACGTTTCTTCAGGCCGTTGGGGTACGTTCCACCCGGCAAAGGTTTGCATGAGGCCGATAACCTTTTTAGCGGAAACCTGACCTCCGAATTCTGTCGTCAACCAAGGTCCTTCCTCGGCAAAGACGACCATCCCTTCACCTTGAGTCACGGGCAGTTCATTATATTGGCCATGAAGGTCAAAGAACCGAATCTCCTCAGCCCCGACATCGATGGCGCAAGCAATCTCTTTGGCATTCCCCAGCGTAGAACCGAAGTCCAATGTTCCCTCCGAAAGTTGAAATTTTCCTGTCAGTGCATAGCCAATCTGCGTGCGGGCGGAGATCGTGAAGGCTGCGGAAATCGTTTGAATTTTGCCGCTGATAGATTGACGGTGAATGGCATCAGACAATTCAGATGGAATCAGTCCTTCGGGCAATAGTTGGGGGAGATGCTGGATGGCGACAGGTGCGCTGGACCAGTGCCCCGAGAAGGTTGGCGGCTCAGGTCGCCATAACCCTTTCACGATGACTTCTGAATTCAAGTCAATGCTGTCGGTCAACACCACAAGATCGGATATGGACAGATCATAGCCTTCAATGCCGGGAGCAAAGCGGAGGTGTCCTTGGACCTTGGTTCGCCCTTGCAACCCAAGCGGTACTTCCTGTACTGCGAAAAGATCGGCAAATAGCACAAGCGTTTCACGGTCAAGGTCCATGCGAGTATGGAGGTCGAATTGAGGCGACGCGTCACGGCCTATTGCCCTTCCCTCCCCGACAAACCCTCCAATATCATGGAGCGTCCCATAAGCAGAAAGCACGGCCCCCTCGTCTTCTTCGGAAAATCGCGCGGACAGAAACATTTCCGTGGGGCCATTCCATACGAGTTGCTCTACTTGCAGTTCTACGTCTTCCGCGTGAAGGATAAACGCGGATTCACGGCGATATCGATCTTCCAGATGGACTGTGCCGTCGGTCAGTTTCAAGGAACGCCCCAAGAGCCACGCCCCTATCTTCACTTGATCGGATGACTCCTCTTGAAGCACGTTTCGGTAATTCCATTGTCCGTTTTCGTCTCGTTTGAGATCAAAAACGGCATGTTCTAGCATCAGGGCATGCGGCATGGGTATATCCTGTAGAAAGGACAAGAAATTCAAATCCAGTTGGATACGCGCAGCCTGAAAAATCGGGGTGCCTTTCTCCGGGTCTTGCATCCTGACATTTGCCAGTTCCAAGTGAGGATAGGGAAACAAGCCTACCTCTATGTCTTCGATGACGATGTGATCTCCCAAGGACCTCGTGACAAAATCTCGAACGGCAACCTGCATGTCCTTTGTGTGGAACGTCGCAATATAGATGACGCCCACGACGCAGAGGATCGTGATCAAAAGCAGGATGGGAATCAGACGCTTGCGCTTGGAAGACATGTATTCATTCCTGGCCTTGATGGGCACAAACCTTGGGGGCTAGACCAAGCGGTGTTTCGCTGTGGGGTAGAAACCAAGAGCTTTGCTTTGCGTTGTCTTGACAGTCCGAAGAATTCACCGTTATGGTCCTTTCCCATTCTAACGAAAGTGCACTCGTTATTCTATCGGCAGTTTCCTGACCATGAGAGCCGCTTCACGCACAACATCTCCTGCACCATATTCATACACACATCTTCTTGTCTCACGATCCGTAGCCGGCGCACTCTTAAAATGTTATGACTATCCTCATCCGCATAAACCGGATGTCATAATCAGAGGATACGACAAGGCCCACGCTTTTCGGACGGCGAAAATGTGTGCGGTCGTGGCCCAGCACCTTTCGTATGAACGCTCACGTGTTCGACAATTTCAGATTGCCTGTCTGCTGCATGATTTGGGAAGGGCCGGACTCGAGCGCCGGCTTTTTGGCAAAATCTGGTCATGGGCTCGCAGCAGAAATATTCCCACGAGACCCGCCGAATGGCGATTGCAACACCCCGATTCGAGTTATGGCAGGGAAACCGAAGCATTTGTGAAGACGCATCGAGAAGCCTTGGCCGAACAAGGATTGCCGCTCACCAAGTGGGTATGTGAACACATTGAAATGCGATTGGGGTTTGCTCGTCGCCATCGCCGTCAACTGAAAAGAGTCGCCCCTCTCTTGGCAGATCTCGACATTCGTTGGTTGCCGTGGATGGAACAGGTGACGTTATATTATTATTATCCCGAAAAACTGGCACGGTCGCCGGACTGGGTCAGAGAACTTGGAGAAGTCCTTGTCGCTTGTGAACAGTTGGAAGCCTACAGCAATCGTCGGCGTGGAACCGACTACTACGTGCGATCACAAGAGAGCTTTCATGAGGCCTTTGGCTACCTCGACTCATTAAGACGACAGGGCCGATTGCGGACGAGAGTCGTCAAAGCGGTTCGACGATTGACAGCTTCCGGAATCTTTGATTCCATTCTCAAGGCAGCCCGAGGGGGAACATTATCACGATCAGAACAACAATTTCTTCGGTCCCTCCAATAGACAAGAGATACGTTCCGAT
This sequence comes from Nitrospirales bacterium, assembly GCA_965204965.1. GTDB lineage: Bacteria > Nitrospirota > Nitrospiria > Nitrospirales > UBA8639 > Bin75. The sequence continues at coordinate 1,091,293 of OZ242026.1, forward strand.
GCCCGTCTTCACCCATCACTTCTCAATCGCGATGCAAGGTCAATCGCAGATCGAGAATATCTCCGGCCGCGTCAGGGAGTTCCTCGCCTCCACGCCCATGCAAGCCGGTGTTGTCACGATCTTCGTGAAACATACGACTGCCTCGGTTCTCATCATCGAAGATGAACCGGGCCTGCGCGCCGATACCCAAACCGTCTGGGACAATCTCATTCCGGCAGCCTCTACCTGGCAGCATAACGTGAAAAATCAAGGGGAAAACAACGGTCATAGTCATTTGCGAGGCCAAATCCAGGGCCAATCACTCACCATTCCGTTTACCGACAACCAATTACTCTTGGGGACTTGGCAGGAAATTGTTATTCTCGATTTTGATACACGGGCACGCTCTCGAGAGATCATCGTCCAAGTGATGGGTGAGTGAACTCCGATAGGTGTGGGGCCCATGGTTCAGAGTTTGACTGCCTTTCGAGGAAGCGCTTCTGAAACACTGAATTCCCCTCGAACTGAGAGATCGTTCTTGCTTTTTTTGAAAAATGAGAGACAATTAAGTAAAAAACGGACGGTAGTCGAACTCATATCATCGTGGTTTTGCGGAGGGGATAACCCATGACACAAAACAGCCAAGACAAACAACAACGACACAAAACGCCGTTGTTCTTCCGGATGACGGCACTTCTACTTTCTTGCTTGTGTTGGACTCCCGCTTGGGCTGACAGCCTGGAGGAGCAACAACTCGTGGAAAAGGCCCAGCATACCGTTGCAAGCTTCATGGAGGATCAGAATTTCACCTGGTTTCATGACCACGTCAAGGAGGCCAAAGCCCTTGTGATTATTCCTCAACAATTGAAGGCTGCCTTCTTCTTTGGCGCGGATGCGGGCAGCGGAGTTTTGGTCGCCCGTAATGACAAGACGGGAGAGTGGAGCGAACCGGCGTTTTACGACTTGGGCGGACTTAGCTTCGGAGCGCAATTCGGTGGGGAAGCCTCGGAAGTCATCATCATGGCCATGACCCAAGGGGCAGTCGAAAAGCTCTATTCCTCATCCTTTAAACTTGGTGGAGATCTCTCCTATGCAGTCGGACCCTATGGAGGAGCCGGAGTCGAGGGCGCCACTTCGGCAAATTTGAACGCTGATTTTCTTTCGTTTTCGCGTTCCAAAGGAGTCTATTTGGGTGTCTCATTGGAAGGATCGCTCATCTCTGTAGACGATGATGCCAATGAAGCCTATTATGGGAAAAAAGTTCGGCCTGTTGATATTCTTGTTACCAAATCAGTCAACAATAAGCATTCGGCCGGTCTTCGCCAAGCCATTATGACGGCAACCAAATAAGTGCGTATCGTCCGGAGCATGAGTCGCTGACAAATTCCAGGACCGGTACGCCTATTCCCGAATGGCCGGAACGATAATCAACTCTCCGTCTTTACAATCGACCGTCACGGCGTCGCCGTCGTTTACCTCTCCTTTGATCAACAGCTTCGACAACGGCGTTTCCACGTCGTGTTGGATCAGGCGTTTCAAGGGCCGTGCGCCGTACATGGGACTGTACCCGCGCGCGCCCAAATTCAACAGCGCCTCGCCGGTTACCTCCAACCGAATTCTCCGGTCCTCCAGCCTTGCTTTTAATCGTTTCAGTTGAATGTCCGCGATTCGACCAACCTCATCCGAGTTCAGCCGATGGAACACGACGGTTTCGTCGATGCGATTCAAGAATTCGGGGCGGAAGTGTCGTTTGGCCACGTTCAAGACCATGGCCTGCAATTCCTCATAGGTTCGTTCACGCTCTTGCGCCTCCAGTATTTCCTGACTGCCGATATTCGACGTCATGATCAGGACCGTATTCTTGAAATCGACGGTTCGTCCCTGGGAATCGGTCAACCGGCCGTCATCGAGAACCTGAAGCAGAATATTAAACACGTCATGGTGTGCTTTCTCGATCTCATTCAAAAGAATCACGCAAAAAGGGCGGCGCCTGACGGCTTCGGTCAATTGCCCTCCCTCTTCATAACCGACGTATCCGGGCGGAGCCCCAATGAGTCGCGCCACCGCATGTTTTTCCATGTATTCCGACAGGTCAATCCGTATGAGATTCGCTTCGTCGTCAAACAGGACGTGCGCCAAAGCTCGTGCCAATTCGGTTTTTCCGACGCCGGTCGGACCAAGGAACAAAAACGAGCCGATCGGCCGGTTGGGATCTTTGATGCCCGATCGTGCCCGGACGACCGCATCGGCGACGGCGCGCACCCCTTCATCCTGGCCGACCACGCGTTGATGCAGTAAGGTTCCCAAGTGCAATAATTTTTCCATTTCCCCTTGGAGGAGCCGGCTCATCGGAATGCCCGTCCAACGACTGACAACTGACGCAATATCTTCTTCGTCTACTTCCTCTTTCAAAAGACGCGACTCCCCTTCCTGACGATCCAGATGGGCTTCTTCGGCCTGCAGTTCTCTCTCCAGCCTGGGCATGGTTCCATAGCGAAGTTCCGCAACGCGGTTGAGATCATATTCACGTTCGGCTTTTTCTATCTGGTGCTTCAAATCTTCAATGTGTTGCCGAATCTGCTGCAAGCGCCCGACCGCGGATTTCTCCGCTTCCCACTGCTGCTTCAATCCGGCAAGGTCCCGGCGTTTGTCTGAAAGTTCGCCTTCCAACGCTTCAAGTCGTGCCTGACTGCCCGGATCCTCTTCCTTTTTGAGGGCTTCTCGTTCGATTTCGAGTTGTAGAACTTTTCGGGACACTTCGTCTAATTCCGCAGGCATGCTGTCGATTTCCGTACGCAGGCGCGCAGCAGACTCATCAACGAGATCGATGGCCTTGTCGGGAAGAAACCGGTCGCCGATATAGCGATGGGAAAGTCGTGCAGCCGCAACCAGGGCCGCGTCCTTAATACGGACCCCATGATGAATTTCGTAACGCTCCTTGAGCCCCCGCAAAATCGAAATCGTATTGACGACCGATGGTTGTTCCACGATCACGGGCTGGAACCGGCGTTCGAGTGCCGCATCTTTTTCAATGTGCTTGCGGTACTCATCCAGGGTTGTGGCTCCAATCAGGTGGAGTTCCCCTCGCGCCAGCATTGGTTTCAACAGGTTGGCGGCATCCATGGCTCCTTCTGCTGCGCCCGTGCCCACCACGGTATGCAGTTCGTCGATAAACAGAAGAATGTCTCCGTGCGACGACTGAATTTCTTTTAAGACGGCCTTTAACCGTTCTTCAAACTCCCCTCGAAATTTGGCTCCGGCCACCAAGGCTCCCATGTCGAGGACGACCACGCGTTTTTGCTTCAACCCTTCCGGGACGTCGCCCTTGATGATCCGTTGAGCCAGCCCTTCGACAATGGCCGTTTTCCCGACACCGGGCTCACCGATGAGCACGGGATTGTTTTTTGTCCGTCTCGACAGAATTTGAATCGTCCGCCGGATCTCCTCGTCACGCCCGATCACCGGGTCCAGCTTTCCCTGGGTCGCCAACCGGGTCAGATCCCGTCCATATTTTTCCAGCGCCTGATAGGTCCCTTCAGGATCCTGACTGGTCACTCGTTGATTGCCGCGAACCTGTTGCAGGCCGGCCAACAGTGTATCGTGCGTCACCCCCAGGTCCTTCAGCACGCCTTTATCCGCCGCCATGGCCAGCAGGAGATGCTCGACACTGATGTACTCGTCCTTCAAGGATTGTTTTTCATCTTCGGCACGAGCCAGCAGCGTGGCCGTACGCTGAGTCAAATGTAGCTGACCGGGCGCTGCTCCCGTCCCGCGGACTTGGGGGATTTTTGCGAGTCGTTGCTCAGTTTTGGCTTTCACCGCGGAACCGGACACCCCGCTGTGTTCCAGGATCGGACCGGCGGACCCATCGGATTGCTCCAGCAACGCCGCCAGCACGTGATCGACGTCGATGCCCTGATGATTGCGGTGCATGGCAAGGGCAGACGCGGCTTGCAGCGCCTCCTGTACTTTGAGCGTCATGCGATTCATATCCATGATTTCAGACTCCCCTTTCCTCACACGTTTACTGAATACTCGAATATCTCAGATAACCATATTGTCAAAAAGATCAAGTAGGGGACGACGATCAGATGGCTGATGAGATCAGCCGTTCGTAGATGGCTTGAACCCGGGCCGTGACGGATTCGTAGCGGGCAAGAAAATTTGCGGTCGCAGAAGATGAGGGTTGGTCCGCGTAGCCCATGCGGACAGCACATTTGGTCAATTCGGCAGGTTGATTCGGCAAAGTATGGGTTTGCAGTTCATGGACCATTTGTATCTTATTCTCAACGTCACGCAAGAACACGTAGGCTTCCTCAAGAAATCGACCGTCATCATCCTGGAGAAGGTTCAAGGCACAGAGATGGCGCAGGCTCACGATCGTGTTCGATTCAAACAATTGCGGATACGCGGTCACGTGCAGCAATTGAAGCGCCTGGATGAGGAATTCAACGTCGCGAATTCCTCCGGGACTGAGTTTGACGTTGCGCTCATACTCCCCTTTTCGTCGGACTTTTTGATGAATTTCTGCCCGGAGTTGCCGCACCGTATTGACGACGTTTTGAGGACTCCGTTCTTCCCGACCTGCGACAAACGGCTGGATTTTCCTGAGAAAAGCTTGGCCCAAGGAACGTTGGCCTGCTATGGGTCGAGCCCTCAACAATGCCAGCCGTTCCCAAGTCCTCCCACGCGTGTGGTAGTATTGCACGGCTTCACGGTTCGACCATGCCAATGGTCCGGCTACTCCCTCGGGTCTCAATCGCAAGTCCACGCGAAACAAACAACCTTCCGAAGTGGCAATCGACAGGACGCGCGTAAGCTCCCTCGCAACCAACTGAAAAAACACGTCATGGCTGATCCGGTTTTCTGCGACGTCGGTCTCCTTTTGGCTTGCTGCATACAAATAGATAAGATCAACGTCGGAGCTGTAATTCAGTTCGCGTCCGCCTAATTTTCCCATTCCCAACACCACGAAGCCCTTTTCACTCGTTGTCCATCCGGGACTTTGCTGACAGAACATGCCGTATTTGTTTCGCAGTTTTTCATTCACCAATTGATACGCGGTATGAATGACCAGTTCCGCAAGCCGGGACAGAGATTGCACGGTTTCCCTGACGGATGAAACACGAAAGAGATCACGCGCGCCGATGCGAAGCATTTCGCGACGATGAAAGCGTCGAAGAGCGTCGAGCTTCTGTTCGTATGCTTGTGCGAGACCAAGGGTTTCGGATAACGCCGCCTGAAGGCGTTTGGGAGTCGGGGGGGATTTCAGGATACGCTCTTCCTCGATCCAATAAGTCAGCATGGGGTCTCGAACCAGCGTCTCCGCCATCGCAGGGCTGTTTCCAAACAAAACACACAACAATTGCAGGACGTGCGGCGCTTGCGCCAAAAACGTGAACGCCTGGTTTCTCGCGTTGCCGGCCTCTAGGTATCGTTCCCATTCACGCAGGGCTTGGTCCGGGTCGGCCGTTCCTGAAACGGCGCGCAGAAGATCGGGGAGAATGACGCCAAGCCGTTTTCGGCTTCGAGGATCGCCGGCCATGAGTTGAAGATTGGCATCGGCTTGCTTCCAATCCTCGAACCCGTACGGAGCCAACAGCCGTTCGACCTCCGAAGGCGCCAGGTTTGAAGAAAGCAGCAACGGGCGAGGATCGACGCCGGCGCTTATGCTCGACATTGGGATGAACTCCGATTAACGTTGGACACTCACTGGTCCTCACACTAGTGACATGTTAAAGTAGACAAACGTACCATGAAAGACGTATTCGACTCTACGGAATTGGAGAAACTCACCCACCAATTCGACCCGGCGATCATCAAGGATTTTCTGGATCGCATGGATCCGGATTATTTTCTGCAATTCCCGACGCGGACCGTGGCGGAACACGTGGCCTTGGCCAACGTCCTGACCCCGGACAATCCCTGTGCGCTCCTTGTTCAACCAGCCACCGATTCGGGCCGGTACCGGCTCACGGTCGTCGCTTACGACTATTTTGCGGAATTTGCCACGATTTGCGGACTGCTGTCAGCCTATGGCTTCAACATACGCGAAGCCCTTGTTTTTACGTACCATGAGGATCCGGTTCCTCCGGCGAAATCGTTACGTCACGTGCGGGTCCCCAAATGGCCGATCCGGCGTCCCCGCCAACGACCGGGACTCTCAAGAAGAAAAGTCGTGGACGTCTTTCAGGTTCACCTTTTCCCCGGGACCATATTTGATGCGGCAAGTGAACAGGCATTGAGCCGGGACTTGACCGATATGATTCGGTTGCTCGAATCCCGGAACCTCCAGGAGGTCCGGCATCGCGTGAATCGAAAATTGGTGGAAACACTTGGTCGAAGGACAACGGCTGCTTCCACTCTCGTGCATCCGGTGGACATTCTCTTCAACAATGCGCGTTCCGCATACGACACCGTCGTCGATATCAGAGGTACGGATTCTCCGGCGTTTTTATACGCCTTTACGAACGCGTTGGCCATGAGAGGCCTCTATTTGTCAAAAGCCATGATTGATGGAGACGGCGTCAGGGTCCACAACCGATTTTTTGTCAGGGATCGACACGGCAAGAAAATCGTCTCGACGCAAGAACAACAGGAACTGAGCGTCGCTGCGGCCCTCATCAAGGAATTTACCCATTTCCTCACGTGGGCTCCGGACCCCGGCATGGCGTTGAATCATTTCAGTCATTTTCTTGATCAGCTACTGGAACACCGTCTCAGCAAGAAACAGATCACCTGGCTCACCCAAAAAGATTCCTTGACCAACCTCGCCCGGTTATTCGGGACGAGCGATTTCTTGTGGGAAGACTTCCTGCGCCGCCAACACGTCAACCTCCTGCCCATTGTCGAAACGTTCCACCAACCCCAGGCCCGTTCCTCAAAAATCGCTCTCGCCAAGGCCTTGGCGTCCCGGCTCGGAAAGAATCGAAGTCCGGAAAAAAGAAAAACGATCTTGAACCAGTTTAAAGATCAGGAATTGTTTCGTATCGACATGCATCATATTCTCAACGAAACGTCCCTTCCCTCGTTCTCCGAATCGCTCACCACCCTGGCCGAAGTAATTTTGGCACAAGCCCTGGTCGAGGCTCAGGCAGTGGTCAACCGGCAACATCCGCCGCCGTCCACGCTGAAACGGAGTCCTCTGCCGTTCAGCATTTGCGGATTGGGCAAGTTGGGGGGGCGTGAATTGGGTTACGCTTCCGATATCGAGTTGCTCTTTGTCTATGGGACAAGTGCCTCCGGTCGTCCCGATCCAGTTATCGGTGAATACTACGAGCGACTCGTCCAGGAATTTCTCCATTGGATCGAGGCGAAACAGGAGGGAATTTTTCAAGTCGACATCCGATTACGGCCTCATGGAGAAAAGGGCATGCTGGCCAATTCATTCGATGACGTCAAACGCTACTACCGCACGGGCGGCGGCGCTGCGCCGTTTGAACGGCAGGCCTTGATCAAACTGCGATACCTCGCGGGGAATGCCGAACTGGGCCGTCGCATCGAACGCTACCGTGACGAATTCGTGTACAGCCGAACTCCCTGGCCATTGGATACCGCGCTGCATTTGCGACGCAGGCAGATCCGGGAATTGGTCCCCGGGGGTGCCATCCACGTGAAATACAGTCCGGGCGGGCTCATCGACGTTGAATATGCCGCTCAGTACCTCCAAATACAACATGGCCACCGGGATGCCTCACTCCATACTCCCAATACGCTGGACGCGCTCGAGGCCCTTCAAGCGACAAAAGTTCTCTCGCGTCACGACGCAACGATCCTGACGGCGGACTATCTGTTTCTGAGAAAGGTGATTGACGGCTTGCGCATCGTTCGGGGCAATGCCAAGGACTTGGTGCTACCGGAATCCGGTTCTGACGACATGACGTATCTGGCAAGAAGATTGGGGTATATCACCGACATCTGGAAAGAAGGGACACAAACGTTTGAAAACGAATTACAACAACGCATGAACCGGACGCACGCCATATTTACAAAGCTTTTTCAACCGGACGGCTGGAAAAGGGAAAAAACAAGGAAAAGGAAATAAGAAAAAACAGGACTATCTATGGTATCAGCTTTACCAAGGCGACTGCTGCGCCAACGATGCTGGCAGCCATAATCCAAAGGTGACGGTAGAGAACTTTAAAGTCGCTCGCAACATCAGCTCTCAATCCTGCTATCTCGGTGCGAATTTCAGCCATATCTGCTTTCGTCGCTACCTTTTCGCCCATGGCTTCGCCGACTGTAGCAACTACAGCTTCAGCCTGGACCTCCTCGAATCCGGCCTTCTTGAGCGCCTTCACGGCTTTGTACGTGTCAAATGCGATTGAGGTCATAACACACTCTGCTACGAGCGACTCTCGGAAAATCTCACTTCACAGTCAGTATAGACCCTTGAAACTGTTCCAAATCTTCCAGAAACTTCTCAACATCTTTAGGCGAGTATACTTTAACACAATCGAGCGGAAGTTTCAGCTTCCCGGCTAAGTCAGCCCAGTGCTTGTCTAGTAAGACAAAATCGCCATAGGCAAGTGGGACTGCGGCATGAAAAAAGTCAATGGCATCATTCTCATCCATATTAAAAGTTTCCTTCTGTATTAGTCTTTGAAATCCTTCAACCACATACATGGTTGGACAATTTGGATCGAAGCGCGGGATACCATCGTTTTCTAATTTCTCTGAACGCCAAAAACGAAAGGTTTTTAAGATTTCTTGCTCCAAATTTTCCATGTTTTGACGATATGCAGGTTTGAATGTGCTGTCTTGAGTCAGGTCGCACACTGTAGAAAGAGAGATCTGCCCATTTGATATGTGTGGGTAATAGGCTTCTAGAAAACCTGAAGCAAAACATGGATTGCTGTTCCCATGAGTGAATCCTTTTTCTCGTCTGATGACTTCGAATGGGTTGAATTCAACAGGAAACCAATGTTCTCCGATTTCATTCAAAAAGAACTGTATTGCCTTGAGCGATGCGCCTGAATTTGCAGCGACTTCCAAAACATTTGCCCATGAGAACAGTAGAGTCCCTTTTTCTTGGAAGAGAGGTGGTTCGACTATTTTGAACAGTTTGCGAGCTGTCGATAAGTGGCTCTCCGCTCTGGTTATGCCGCAGCCTGGATGGGCTTAGGCTGGTTGAAATAGACTTGGTCGGGCGTTTGCCCGTCCAGGGCTGAATGCGGTCTGCACCGGTTGTAGAAGGCCAGATAGCGATCCAGCCCGCTCCGCGCCTCCGAGACACTGCGATAGGCCCGGAGGTAGACTTCCTCATATTTGATCGTCCGCCACAGCCGTTCGACCACGACATTATCGCGCCACGCGCCCTTGCCGTCCATGCTAATCGCGATCTGGGCCGTCTGTAAAGCCTGGATAAAAGCCACCGAGGTGAACTGGCTGCCCTGATCCGTGTTCATGATCTCCGGTGGGCCATGCCGCGCCAAGGCGTCGCGCAACGCCTCCACGCACGGCCCCGTCTCCAGCGTAATGGAGAGGCGCCACGCGAGCACCTTGCGGCTGAACCAGTCGAGGACCACCACCAGATACACAAAACCCCGCGCCATCGGGACATAGGTGATATCCATCGCCCAGACGTGGTTGGGGCGAGTGATCATCAACTGTCTTAAGAGATACGGATAGATCTGCTGCCCTGGGGTCGGGTGCGAGGTCGTTGGGCGGCGATAGAGGGCCACGATCCCCATGCGCTTCATCAGCGTGGCGACGTGCCGGCGGCCCACCACATGGCCGTCCTGCCGGAGCAAGCCTCTCAGCATCCGGCTGCCCGCAAAGGGATACTCCAAATGTAACGCATCCAGCCGGTGCATCAAGGCCAGATCGGCCGCTGAAGGGGGCCGGCGCTGGTAATACACGCTGCCCCGACTGATGCCCAAGAGCCGGGCTTGACGGCTCACACTCAAGCGGTGCGTGCGGTCCATCATCGTCTTGCGCTCGGCAACAGACCGGCCTTGCTGAGCGCACCTTCTAAAAAATCGTTCTCCAAGGTCAATTGCCCGATTTTCGCATGCAGCGCGGTGACATCGGACTCGGGGGCTGCCGTCTTCTTCCCCCCGCCCTCGAAGACATCCGTCATGCCCGCCAGGAGTTGGTCCTTCCACTGCTTGATCTGGTTCGGATGCACGTCAAACTGCTGGGCGAGTTCTGCCAGCGTCTGGTCCCCGCGGATGGCTGCAAGCGCCACCTTGGCCTTAAATATCGGGCTATGGTTTCGGCGTGGTCGTCTCATCATGGTTCCTCCTCATGGACGGCAATGATGCCGCTCGTGAGCAGAAATGTCACTTATCCCCCTTGTTCAGATTTCCCAAGCCACCTCTTTCGAGAAAAGTTATCATCTGAAATGCGTCGCAAGGCCCAATGATCCAAATAGATCAATGGAAGTCTGGGGATCGCATCTACGGTATGTGTTTCGTGATGAATGGTAACTTTAATCATGGCCCACGAGTTAAAAGTTGTCTGGTCAATCTGGGGGTTCGTCTTCAATGCTTTGTTCTTTTGCTTCCAGCTTACGAGCAATGTCGTGGAATTCTGAGTATCCTGAATTCAGGAACAGCCTAAAGGTAAATTTCTTGAAAATCCAAAAGGAGACGGCAATTAAAACCAAAATCAACAGCCAGTATTTAAACGGCAAAAAAATCCATCCACCCAAAAGTGTTAAAATAAAAGCCCACAGAAACTTCCCAGAATGAGCTTGCCAGAGTCCCATGCCTCGGGCATACTTCGCGTATGCTTGTGGATCCTTCTGAATATTGGCAATTCTGGCGTCATGATCTTTCTTGAATTTGTCGGGGGTAAACAAATCGAGCCCTTGTGTCCTTAATCCCCTTCCAATCTCTGCATTGAAAAACTGCTGCCTAGATGGATCCCATCTGTAACCACACTCCTCAATAACAGTGACCAGAGCATCGATTTCTATTGAGCTTCTCCCTCCGAGACGCGGGTTCAGCTTCACCAATTCAGCATAGCTTGGCATTGTTGAAATTCTCTCAGTAACAGAAAGGCGTGCTCCTTATTGAATCAGGGGCACGCCTTTATTGCATTCATCTGAATTTCTACGCCCTACAAATTGTCGCACTAAATATCGTAATACAAGAAGAATTCATGGGGATGAGGACGAATGCGAACCTCATCGGCTTCGTTTTCCCGCTTATAGCTGATCCAGGCTTCCACCAGGTCTTCGCTGAAGACCCCGCCCTTGAGCAGGAATTGATGGTCATTCTCCAGGTTGTCGAGTGCTTCATCCAGACTTGAAGGCACCGTTGGGATATTCGACGCTTCCTCCGGCGCCAAATCGTAGAGATTCTTGTCCATGGCTTCACCCGGATCGATCTTGTTTTGAATCCCGTCGAGTCCCGCCATCAGCATGGCGCTGAACGCCAGATAAAAATTGGCCGAGGGATCGGGGAACCGCACTTCGATCCGTTTGGCTTTCGGGTTCGTCGAATACATCGGGATGCGAATGCCCGCCGACCGGTTGCGGCTGGAATAGGCCAACAACACGGGAGCCTCGAATCCCGGGGTCAACCGTTTATAGGAATTGGTCGTCGGATTCGTGAACGCCGCCAGGGCCGAAGCATGTTTCAGCACGCCGCCAATATAATGCAGGCACGTTTTGGACACGCCCGCGTATTCCTTGCCGGCAAACGTCGGTTTCCCGTCTTTCCAGATACTTTGGTGGGTGTGCATGCCCGTCCCGTTATCCTGGAACAACGGTTTCGGCATGAACGTCGCGGTCTTCCCGTGCCGCCGAGCCACGTTTTTGACGATATATTTATACATCATCATCTTGTCGGCCATTTTCAGCAAGCTGTCGAAGCGAAGATCGATTTCGGCTTGCCCCCCCGTCGCCACTTCGTGGTGATGTTTTTCAACGTGAATGCCGGCCTTTTCCATTTCCCTGACCATTTCGGTACGGATGTCCTGTTGCGTATCCGTCGGGGGAACGGGGAAATAGCCTTCCTTATGCCGGGGCCGCGACCCCAGATTGTGACCGTCGTCGCCTGAATTCCAAATGCCTTCTTCGGAGTCGATGAAATAATAGCCCGAGTTGCTAGTTTGGTCATAACTCGCGTGATCAAACACGAAAAATTCGGCTTCAGGTCCCCAATAGGAAGTGTCGCCGATTTTGCTGCTTTTCAGGTATTGTTCCGCCCGTTGAGCCACGCCTCGTGGATCCCGCTCGTAGACGGCGCGCGTGATCGGATCTTGCACGTTACACACCATACTGAGAGTGGGCAGTTCGGTGAACGGGTCCATTCGGGCGGAATTTGGGTCCGGGAATACCAGCATGTCGCTGTTCTGAATAGCTTTCCACCCGCGGATGGACGACCCGTCAAAGCCCGCTCCATCCTTAAACAAATCGAGGTTCAGTTCGGAGGTCGGGATGGAAAAATGCTGCCACGTCCCGACCAGGTCCACAAACTTGAGATCGACCATTTCCACTTTGTTCTTCTTGGCAAAATCCAATACTTCACGCGGAGTCATTCCGTACCTCCTTCTTCACACAATAGGTTTTGTTGTACAACGCCGATACGACTATTTTTTCAGGAATAGGCGCGCTCACTATGCTGGCTCAAATCGAGCCCGGTTTCTTCGTCTTCCGGCGATACCCGAAGGCCGACGAGGGCATCAACGACTTTCAAAATGATAAAGGTTCCGACCACGACAAACACGAGCGTGGAAACGGCCAACACGATTTGAATGACAAATTGGCCCGGGTTTCCGAAAAATAACCCCTGGGCTCCGACGGAAGCAAATAACCCGGTTGCCAGGATGCCGGTAAAGCCTCCCACGCCGTGAATGGCCACCACGTCGAGCGAATCATCGTACCCGAGTCTCACTTTCAAGACAACTGCGGCATAACAAAAGACACCGGCTACGAGTCCGATCAGTAATGCCGACAAAGGCGAAAGGAATCCTGCGCCGGGCGTGATGGTCGCCAGGCCCGCGATGATTCCGCTGGCCACTCCGAGCATGGTGGGCTTGCCGGTCCGCACCCATTCCGCCACCATCCAACTGATCCCACCCGCGCACGCCGCAATATGGGTGGCCACAAAAGCCGTAGCCGCACCCCCATTGGCACCCAGGGCGCTCCCCGCGTTGAATCCGAACCACCCGAACCACAGCAGGCCCGTTCCCAGGACCGTCATCGGCAGGTTGTGCGGCAACATGGATTCAACCCCGTAGCCTTTCCGTTGCCCCAACACCAACGCGCAGACGAGCGCGGCAAAACCCGAGCTGATGTGCACCACGGCTCCTCCCGCAAAGTCCAATGCGCCCATCTCTCCCAGCCATCCGCCTCCCCAGACCCAATGGGCAAGCGGCGAATAAATCAGGACCGACCAGAGTACGGCGAACAGCAGCAACGCCGAGAATTTCATCCGCTCGGCAAAGCTGCCGGTGATCAGTGCCACGGTAATAGCCGCGAACATGAGTTGGAACACCATGAAAACCAAATGGGGGATGCCCGTCCCGGGAAACGCATCCTGGCCCACGCCCATCAAGCCGAGAAATTCCAGGCTGCCGATTATGCCGCCGACGTCGGTCCCAAATGCCAATGAATAGCCGAGCAATACCCACACAATGCTGATCAGACACAGGATGACGGCGGTGTGCGCCAACGTCCCGAGTACGTTCTTGCTCCGGACCAGGCCGCCGTAAAAAAGCGCCAACCCGGGCAAGGTCATGCATAACACGAATGCGGACGACACCAGAATCCACGCCGTATCGCCGGTGTCGATAGCCCCCGGAGTACCGTCCTGGGCCCATCCGGTCGCCGCCCCGCACGATACGCTCAAAATCACAACCAATAGCCACATGAATGAGAAGATCGAGTGCTTCACGGTTCCACCTCGGGTTAAGAGTTATATGAACCAGCGCGGCCGGACATGCAAACCGTCACAAGCAATCCGTTGTCGGGGGATTCACTTCTGAAGTCACCCCCGGATATTTCGACAACTGCCCCTACCCTGTGGCGGGGCCGTTGGAACGTTTCTTGAAAAAACCGGCTATACTGCGCCGTCACCCGTCTCTCCGGTACGAATCCGAATCACGTTGCTCAAATCTGAAACAAAAATCTTACCGTCGCCGATGCTACCCGTTTTGGCGGCTTTCCCCAGAGTTTCAATGACCTTTTCTTCCAGGTCATCGGCAATCGCAAGTTCGAGTTTGACTTTCGGCACGAAATCGATCTGGTATTCCGTGCCACGATAGGTTTCCTTATGACCTTTTTGGCGGCCGAACCCTTTAACTTCCGTGACCGTCATGCCTTGAATGCCTATTTCAGTGAGGGCGTCTTTCACCTCATCGAGCTTGAATGGCTTGATTATGGCTTTCACAAGTTTCATGGGCTTTCCCCTTTCAAGATTGAAAGTGTCGGCGGAAACGCATGAACGACCCGTGTCGCTCACGCCTGACGCGATGCAATTTCATGAATCAATCTGAAACCTAAGTATATGCGCGTTCGCTATGTTCACTCAGATCCAGTCCAATGATTTCTTCTTCTCTGCCTACGCGAAGGCCTATCATGGCATCCAACACTTTCAAAATAATAAAGGTCCCGACAAACGAGAACACCCAAGTGGCGCCGACACCTACGGCCTGAATGAAAACCTGCCCCGGATTTCCGAAAAACAAGCCGGTTGCCCCGCCGACGCTGGCAAAAAGTCCCGTAGCGATCGCCCCCCACGTTCCTCTGATGCCGTGAATGCCCAGCACATCTAGAGCATCATCATAGCCGAATTTGGATTTCCATACCACGGCTAAATAGCATACGACTCCGGCGCCGAGACCGATCCAAATCGAGGAAATCGGGCCGACAAAACCCGCCGCGGGCGTAATCGCCACCAAACCGGCAATGGCGCCGCTTGCCCCACCCAAAGCCGTGGGCTTGCCGGTATACATCCATTCCACTGCGAGCCATCCCAGGACACCCGCAGACGTGGCCACATGGGTAGCCACAAATGCCCCCGCGGCAATTCCGTCTGCGGCCAGGGCGCTCCCCGCGTTGAACCCGAACCAGCCGACCCACAATAAGGCCGCGCCGACCAAGGTAAAGGGTAGATTATGGGGAGCCATCTTCTCGGCCCCATAGCCGTGCCGTTTCCCCAGAACCAACGCGGCAGCCAGGGCCGCCACCCCCGAACTGATGTGAACGACGGTGCCACCGGCAAAATCCAAGGCTCCCAATTCGCCCAACCATCCACCGCCCCAGACCCAATGGGCCAGCGGCGCATAAATCAAGGTCACCCACAGGACGGCAAAGAGCACGAACGCAACGAACTTCATGCGTTCCGCAATTGCTCCGCTGATCAGAGCCACCGTAATCCCGGCGAACATGAGCTGAAACACCATAAAGGCGAGATGTGGAACAGCCGTGCCCGGAAAGGCTTCCGGCCCGACGCCGTTCGACCCCAGAAATTCGAAACTGCCGACGATGCCCCCCACGTCCGTGCCGAAAGCGATGGTATAGCCCCACAACACCCAAACCACGCTGACCACGCACACCGAGATGAAACTGTACATCATGGTGCTCAACACGTTCTTGTCACGCACCATCCCTCCGTAAAAAAGGGCCAGGCCCGGAATGGTCATGGCAAGCACCAGCGCCGAAGACGTCAAGAGCCATCCCGTATCTCCCGCGCTGATCGCTGCGCCTCCTTCTTCCGCCAAGGCCGTCCCTGCAAAAAATATAGGTTGTAATACTGAGAATAATATACTTATATATTTCAACGAAACTCTCTTGTCTTTCATTTTCCTCTCCTCTTCGGCGTTTTAGGATTTCTCTAAAAGAGGAAGATCATTTCACCTGCCAAGGTTGATTGGCTATCTGTCGGACCGTCACTACCATCAAAGGTATTTCTGTCGGATTTGTCGTACCGGAACTCCGCCCGGGTTATGAGGTTGGGAACCGGCTTGTACTGCAAGGTCCACGTGGTTTCCCACAACGTCTGGTCGTTTGCGGCCCCGATGGGACAAAGTTGGGCATTGCTGTAAGCGGGGTTGCCGTCATCGTCACGTCCTCCGCACGAAAAATAACCGGCCGCATCCTCGAAGACCTCCGCCCGGGCGTGAAGTCCCCATTGATCGTTGAACTCATAAATGGCGTAGCCTGCCACGCCGTTCCACCGGGCATTCGGCTGGCCGACAAGTGCCTGGTTCCCGTAGTAGCCCTCCACCACGAGCTCCAGTTGATCGGTGGCCTGCACGTCGATAATCCCTCCGACCTGCATGCGGTCTTGACTTGGTGCTCCTCGATCGAAATCTTCAGGCCCCCAAAACCCGAATATCGACACCCCCAGGTTGTCCGTGGGCGTGATGGACAGTAGCGCTTCAATGGATTTGCTGTTGTTGTTATCCTGTTGCAGCCCTGAAAATGAATTGATGGCGCTCATGGCAAGCGAGACGTTATCCGAAAAATCAACAGAGGCACGAAACCCCGTCACCGTGAACGGTTCCCCGATACCGAACATGAACGAACGCGAGAAGTTGGGGTTGAGCGGGCTTTCGATCACTTCATACCCGATCAACGTGTTCATGCGCCCGGCCTGGAACGTGACATTATCCACCGGCATGTACTGGACATAGGCTTCCTGGAAGTCAAAATCATCCGCCCCGGTCCCACCGGTAAATTTGGCATCTTCCCCGAAATTCAGCTTCAGGCGGAATCCCGCCCGGTCGCTCAGGGCCCCTCCCGCACTCGCGGCTTTCTCCAGGACGAGTTGCGCCATGTTGGGCCGGAAGGAATTCGCGTCTCCGTCAAAACTACGGTTGTTGTTCACGCCGGTGGACGGGTTGTTGAAATTTTGCGTATACGACGTTTCCACGTAGCCGTACAGCGACAGGTTGAGTTTCTTCGCCAAAGAGTCGTCCTCAGCCAGCGCAACGGAACTCAATAGTGGCAAAGGTAGCCACCCAACGACCGCCATACTGAAAACAAACAAAACCATCCGTGTCATCATGGGTTTGTTCATTGTCGGTTCTCCTTTTGAAAATTCATTATGGGTAACTGAAAAATACGGTTCATTCCCCGCGTGCCCATTTTTGTGAATGAAAAAGGCTCGGTTAATGCCTCTCTGGAACCAAAAAAAAAGCCCCCAACCCCTTTTTACGTGGTTGAGGACTTCATCGTCCTTTGAATACAAATGATGAAAGTCGAGACACCGATGTCTCGACAATGAGGCTTTTTTACATCAGTTCCAGCTAACAGTCAAGAAAAATTGTTAAGAATTACTTGCTGAACCCTCCAATCAAGCTGTGTTATAGAGTTGACCGTTATGCCTGAAGACTCTCCCTCACATTCGGATTCGTCGGGAAATTTTCCCGTGCTCAACGAACCGCCTCCGAATCCCGGGGGCGGCAACACCCTTATTGTGGATCACACCGACTCTACCTGCTATCCTCGACCGAGTGCGGCCCTTAAGGACGCCGGACCGGAGGACCAGATTTTTGTTCGCCCGGGGATCTATGAAGACCGTCTATTCGGCACACAACAACCCATTCATTTAATCGGAGCAGGACGGGACCACGTCCAAATTTTCAGCCGCCGAAGCGGCCCCTTGTATCTGCAACAAATTCCCAGCGGCCGCATTGCCGGTGTGACGTTTCGTTACGTCGGCAGCGACCAGCATTCCGCGATCAACATCTTTGATTCCACCTGCACGATTACGCAATGCCGGGCCACGGAAGGTCTCCTCTCGGGCATCGTGCTTTATGGTCCGAATTGCCGGCCGTCCCTTATCGACAACGAGGTATGCCAAAATCGCGAATCGGGTATTTTCTGTTTTGCCGGGGCACAACCCTATCTGGCCAAAAACGTCTGCTTTGCCAATCACCATTTTGGCTTGGCGGTCAGGGATGATGGCACTCGACCCGATTTTCTCAAGAACGTCTGCCATCATAATATGCTCAGCGGTATGCTCCTGTTTCATGGCGCTCAGGCGATGATCCTGGAGAATGAATGTTACGACAACTGTCATTGGGGACTCGTCATGACGCCGGACTCCAAATCGACGCCGGAGCTGGACCAACTCCTATCCTGCAACACGCTTGCTCAAAACCCGCGAGGAGCTTGTACCGTCACGGAGCAGCCCCTCGGAGAGATTGGGCGTTAGCGCAAGACAAAATCTTCCGAAAGAACGGTCCCGTACTAAAAACGGTTGAGGCAGGGAATGAAAAATTCACAAGGCAGGAGGGACTTGGGGCACTAGAAGAAAAAATCCGGTCAGGAGCGTTGAAACCGGTGACGTATCCGGTTGCCTGTTCTTAGGGCGAGAAGACCGTGGGCATGATCCGGCCCCACGTGATGCGTTGCCAGATTCGTTCGTGCCCCCAATATAGCAAGATTTTCGCCAACGCATCGAAACTGCCGACAATCGCCGCCGCCGCCAGTTCACCCGAATACAGATAAACGACGAATGTGGTCACCATCGTGGCCAAGACCCTCCAACTGATACCTTTCACCACACTTCGAAGATGTGTTTCCATACCCCACTCCTTATTGAGTCCTGCTCAGGGCGTTATGTCCTCGACGTCCAGGAGATTTCCGGACTCGACGCTTTCGACCTTGATCATAAAATGCTCTCAACGTATATCCATCCAAGACGCCGGTGATGGCGTTTCTCACGTCAAACATGACGCTTTGTATCGGACAATCACGGGCCTCCGAATACGGACAGTCCTGACACGTCTGATAAGCCGTCTGGCTCACGCAGGGGATGGGAGCCAAGGGACCGTCTAAAATACGAATCACCTGCCCGACCGACACCTCTTCCGGGGGTTTAATCAACCGGTAGCCACCCTGCACACCGGGACGACTCCCCAGGATTCCGGCCCGCTTCAATTCCAATAGAATGGTTTCCAGGAACCCCACGGGAATGTGTTGGGCTTCGGCAATGTCGGATCGTCGCATGGCAGCCTGGTCATACGCCTTTGTCAATTCAAGCAAGGCCCGCAATCCATATTCGCTTTTCTTTGAAAGTTTCATATTCTTAATAATGTTGAGCAAAGTTATTCAGAATTATCGGAAAAAATTTTCCTTTCTTCAACTTCATCCGCCGTAGGGCCGACGACACGACAGATTCCGCAAAACAAGATTGGTGGAGGGCAGGGGACTTGAACCCCCGACCCCAACGTTGCGAACGTTGTGCTCTCCCAACTGAGCTAGCCCCCCACGTCTCGCACTCTACCAAAAGGGCCGGCACCCTGCAATCCGATCAGGCATCACGTACATGGACGGTCCGACCCGTCACACTCAATCGTCCCTCCACAAACAACCGAATAGCCCTGGGTAACAGGTCGTGCTCGACCTTCAGAATTCGTTCCGACAAAGCATCTTCGGTATCGCCTTCTTCCACGGGCACAGCTTGTTGAAGAATGATAGGCCCCGTATCCATGCCTTCAGTTACGAAATGAACCGTGCAGCCGGCGACTTTCACCCCATGGTCCAGTGCCTGTCGTTGAGCATGCAAGCCGGGGAAACTCGGCAGCAGTGCAGGATGAACGTTCATGATGCGCGATTCATACGGATCAATGAGCACCGATGTGACAATTTTCATGTATCCCGCCAGGATCACCAATTGGACTTGGTGATGCTGCAACGTCTCCAGCAATTTTTGGTCATACGCTTGCCGGGGGTCCGACGCGCCCGTCACGGACTTCGGATCCAGAAAAACGGTATGGAGCCCATGACGTTCAGCGCGTTCCAATGCCGGAACTCCTTCTTTGTTGCTGATGACGACCGCAATCTCAGCCTTCAGAGTTCCCCCCTCAATCTCGTTCATGATAGCTTGAAGATTGGATCCCCTGCCTGAAACAAGTACGCCAAGCCGGAGAACACTCATGGCAGCATCTCCATACATCCCGACTCACCGATTCGAACATCTGTTTTACCCACGAACGAGTTCCACCAGGGTTTCGACCTGCGCGGTCTGCGGGAACATGTCAAACGCCTGCACTCGCCGGACGCGATAGTGAGTCGCACACAGCCGCTTGAGGTCTCTCGCCAAAGAGGACGCGTCACATGAAAGATACAGCACGCGAGGCACCCGGATACGCTCCAGGGATTCGGTGCATAGTCGGCTCAGCCCCGCACGCGGCGGATCCATCACGATCACGTCGTAGTCATCGGCGGTCACGGTCTCCAAAAAGTCCTCGACTTTGGCCGCACGGACACGATAACGACCGATGTGATTGTGAGCGGCCGATCGTTTCGCATCAGCCACAGCATAAGGATTTTCCTCGATTTCCGTGACCAATGCTCCGTTCTTTGCCAAACCCAGACCCAGGCATCCGACCCCGGCATAGAGCTCAAGCACGCGCAATTGTCGACCCTCGCCGTTCACCCAATCGGCCACGGTTTTGAAAATCAACGAATAGACCGACCAATTCGCCTGCATGAACGACCGGTCACTGATCCAAATGACCATGTCTTGGAATCGATCAAATAAATGAGGCTCCCCATGAATGACCCGCCGCACGTACTTTCTTTGAGACGCGGTCACGGAGGAGGAGGTCAGGACGCACCCAACCACGGTAGGAATATCCTCGAACAATGCCAGAAGGCCGTTTGCCTGATGTGATGACGCACGGGGCACCGTGCAGAGGATCAGGTGTGTCCCGAACGCGCCCGAAGAACGAATTTCCACGTGTGAGAGAAACGCGGGCAGCTTACGCAGACCAGCCAACCGTCCTTCGACGTGCGCAATCACCTGTTCCATGGGTTTTGAAACCAACAGACAACTCGCTCCTTTGACCGGACTGTGTGACCGTTCCCTGACGAATCCGAGATGAAACGTCCCGTGGTGCTGAAAGACCCTAAAGCGGACTCTTTGCCGATATTCGTAGGGCAAGGGAGAAGGGACGGGACTCTTGAAGTCCGCCTGCTCAATCCGGCCGATACGCGAAAACGCTTCTTCCAACATGTCCTGTTTATATTGCAATTGTGCTTCATAGCGAACATGCTGAAATTGGCAGCCCCCACAGGCGTCGTAGACGGCACATGGAGCTTGAACCCGATGGGGCGACGCTTCGTGAACTTCTTGAAGAGTGGCAAACTGGTAATCGGCGTGCCGGTCGCCGGGGATAGCCGTGACCACTTCGCCGGGTAATCCGCCACGGACGAACGTCACCATGGAATCTGACCGGGAGAGACCCCATCCGCCGGCAACCACCCGTTCAATGGTGAAAGGCTGAGGCATCAGGGTTCCGAACGAAAATCCACGTTCAACATTTTAATTTTTCGATGAAGGTGACTTCGTTCGATCTTCAGATCGTCTGCGGTCTTTGAGACGTTCCAATTGTTTTCCCGTAAACGAAGCGTAATGTACTCGCGTTCAAACGCGTTCCGGGCCTCACGCAGGGAATCATAGGCATCCATGGGATTGACCCGGTTGAATCCTCGCGGCATAAACGGCAAGACGTCGTCGACCCCAATATTGTTTTTCGGGACCATGATCATCAAACGCTCGACTTGATTGCGAAGTTCCCGGATGTTGCCCGGCCAATCATGACGCACCAGCACATCCAATGCCTCTGAAGTGATGTCTTTCAATTTCACTCCCTGCTCTTCTGCGTGAATCTTCAAAAAATGGTGAGTAAGAGCCGGAATATCTTCACGCCGTGCACGAAGCGGCGGGATTTCTATCGGCAACACGTTTAACCGGTAAAACAGGTCTTCGCGAAAGTTCCCTTTTTCGATTTCCTGCTGAAAGTCCTTATTGGAAGCCGCGAGGACGCGAACATTGACCTTAATCAATTTTCCGCCTCCGACCCGGGTAAAATGCTGCTCCTCCAGGACGCGAAGCACTTTGGCTTGAGTCGCCAGACTCATATCGCCGATTTCGTCGAGGAACAGGGTGCCGCCGTCGGCAAAGTCAAATTTCCCGCGTTTTTGGCCGACGGCTCCTGTGAATGCGCCGCGTTCATGTCCGAACAATTCCGTCTCAATCAACGTCTCGGGAATTGCCGCACAATTGACTTCGACAAACGGACGATTATGGCGGGGGCTTTGCAGGTGGATGGCCCTGGCCACCAATTCCTTCCCTGTACCGTTTTCCCCGGAAATCAGCACGCGACTGTGAGTCGGCGCCGCAGCCGCGATTTGCTGTCGCAACTTCTCCATCACGGCCGAAGCCCCAACGAGTTTTGATTGACGCTCAACCTTGACACGAAGGTTGATATTTTCTTCTTCCAGCTTATGTTGATTTAAGGCATTCCGGACCAGAATCGTGACCTTTTCAAGGTCCAAAGGCTTTTCCAGGTAGTCATAGGCACCCAACTTCGTGGCTTTCACTGCGGTTTCGACGGAGCCGTGACCGGACATCATAATGACCATCATGCTGGGAAAGAGCTTGCGTACGCGCGTCAAGACTTCCAACCCGTCCGGTTCCGGCATCCAAATATCCAGAATCACGACGTCCGGCGGCTCCATTTGAATGACTTTCAGAGCCTCTTCACCGTTTTTTGCGAGCGTAATCTGATACCCCTCGTCTTCCAAAATACTGCTCAGGGTATTCAAGATGGACGGCTCATCATCAACGACGCAGATGGTACCGGACATGCTCATTCCTCCAAGTCATGTGAACTCACCAGCTGAAACAACATCAATGTTAGGCGCGAATATACCGACTGTGGTCTTGTGTTGTCATGCATCATTTCCAACCGTCAGGCGACGGGGAGTTCGATCATAAACGAAGCTCCTTGAGGAAAACGATTGGAAGCTTGGATTATTCCGTTATGGTCCGTGATGATTCGATGCACAATCGCCAGACCGAGTCCGGTTCCCGTTCGTTTTCGCGAAAAATATGGGACAAACAATTTCCCCTGATCTTCCTGAGGAATGCCGGGACCTTCGTCGGCCACCGTAATCCGGACCCGATGGCGCTTCCAATCCATTTTCGTGGCAACCCAAATTCGCCCTTTATGCTTCATGGCCTGGATGGCATTGTCAAACAAATTCACAAAGACGCGGCGCACCTGTTCCCGATCGACGTTGATATCCGGAACCGAAAAGTCGAAGTCCTGAATAAATTCGACGTCATAATGGCCTCCACGATACAATGCAATGACTTTTTCGATGATGTCATGCAACGATTCTTTGGCCATCTGCGGAGCCGGCAACCTGGCAAATTTGGAAAATTCATCCACCATGCGTTTCAAACTGCCGACTTCGTTCACAATCACGTTCGTAGATTCATCGAAGATCGCTTTGAAATCGGCCGACCGTTCAAAATATTTTTTTCGTAACCGCTGCGCCGCCAATTGAATGGGCGTCAGGGGATTTTTGATCTCGTGCGCGACCCGTTGAGCCACTTCCTGCCACGCTGCGGTTTTTTGTGCTTTAATCAATTCGGTCCGATCTTCGAAGACAAACACAAACCCCAAATCCTGGCCCGCCTCATTCTTTGTGCGGGAAAGATTCAATCCCATGGTGAGGAGTTTGCCTTCCACTTCCATTTGCCCTTCGAGCGTGAGAGTATCCCGCGCATCGAGCAAGATTCTGTCATAGGCTTCCTGAAACAACGTGAATTGATGGGATTTAAACACGTCGTAAACCGAGTGCCCGCGGACCGCGTCACCATCCACCCCTAGAATCCGTTCAGCGGAATGATTGAACGTGGTAATCATATCGCGGGTATCAATGGACATCACACCTGACGCAATCGTATCCACCACGGCTTCCGTATAAGCCCGCCGTCGATCGACTTCGACGTTTGATTCCATGAGAGACTGATTGGCTTCTTCCAGCTTGACTTTGCTGGTCGACAAATCTTCAGTCATCCGATTGAACGAATCGATCAACGTCCCGATTTCATCGGTGGCATTGACTTTAATTCGCACGTTGAGATCGCCACGGGCGACGGCCTCGGTCCCTTCGGCCAATTTTTGAATCGGCACGGTGATGCTTCGCGCCACGTAAAACCCAAACCATGTGGCGCTGAACAACAACAAGACCGTGACGACGGCGACGAACAGATAGGCCCCGGCTTTAATGGGATTTTCCAACGCCTTCATCTGCCGATAGTCCGTGTATTGTTTGGCAATCCCCTGCATCTTCGCCAGGATCGCTTCCGAGACGTAGGTATTGACCACCACCACCCCATCAATTCCTCCCGGTTGGATATTGGAGGCAATAGGCACCGCCGCACGGATCAGTCGTCCGGCTTGAGCGACTTGCACCGACGTGACCTCGTCCTGGGAATCCAAGGCTCGACGAACAAGTTGGCCTGCCGGCAACTGAAACGTCCTGTCAGTGGCCTCCGGGGCAGTCATGCGAACGAGCATTTCCAGTTTCAACGAAAAGACTTCCACGCCCGTGACGTTAAATTCCTCACGCTTCCGAGCCACGGCCGCAGTCAATAATTCGCGATAATCGGGACGCAGAAAGTCTTCCCTATAGATTTCCCTGCTGATGGCCCTGGCGCTCTGCACGGCCAATGCCATGTGTCCCTCATGGTACATCCTGGATAATTCTTCGGAATCCTTCAGAACGACCTCAATCTGGTTATTGAACCAGACTTTCATCACCTCATTGATCACCTCACTGGCCACCACCGCCAACAACAGGGTGGGGATCAAGGAAAATCCAATGAATGCGGCGATCAATTTCGTACGAAACCCCGCCCCCCACAGACGGTGTCGTCGCTCGAAATAGGCTTTGATCAAATTGCGGGATAAGAGAAGGGTGAGGACGACCAATCCGACGACATCCAGGTAGATGAGGAACATCACCAAGGCGTAACTGGGGCTGGGCAGAAGCGAATCGGCCGACCTTCCTCCGAATCCACCGTACTGCGCGTAATACATCGTCAGGAGCAAACACGGAACGAGGAGAAACAGGACGATCCAGACCGGTTTCAAATGAAGCCGGCGGGCTTGGGGGGTCGGCTCATCAGCGAGGATCAGCCGTTTCTTCAATTTCGAGGAAGGGAGTAAACGTGGTGGCAATTTAGATGTCGCCATAACGTGACCGAAACGTTACCATCCAACAATGAAAGCACGGGTTGTGCATTCACGAAGGGAAGGAAACGGGGCCCTGGGTCTCATTGCCAGCAAGAATCCCACGGCTAATATGGGCACAGCAATGCCCAAGTGTACGGGAAAGGGAAGGCAGGAACAACGAAATTTCAATCAAGAGGAGCCCGAAGCCAACTCAACGTACTTCATCTGTAACGTGTACAACATGTCATGAAGCACACTCGCCTCTTCTTCAGTGAGATTATTTTTGGTTTTTTCTTCCAGTATGCGAAGAATATCGATGATTTCCTTGGCTTGCGGCAGGTTGACCGGAAGGGCGGGGTTCTCAGGCGACAACTGCTCCCCCATCAACATCAGCGCTGACGTACCTAACGAAAGAATAAACGTCGAAAAGGAGAGCGAGGGGGCTTCGTGGGAAGAGTGTGATGCGGGGGGCGCCGCGGCTGCGGAAGAAACCGATTCTTTAAGGGGCTCCGGCTCTTCTTTCGATTGACCGCGTTTATCGCGGACCACGAACCCTGATTCTTGATTGTCAGCCATGCCCCTCACTCATCAGTATGCCGAAAGAAAATTAGCACAATCCAAACAGCCTCGCAAGGAAAGAAGCCGGGGTGCAGGTTTCATGCGGGGTTTCGCCCCCGCACGACAAGGTCCTTTTGTTTCGGCAAAAGGACCCAAAACCATTGGCGCCCGGACGTGGCCCTCCGGGTGCCTTTGCCCCAGTCCCGTTTACTTGGGCTGCGGAACTCGCTTCGCTCAGACAGTCCTCGCCCCCACAAATAGATTTCGGGACTGCGGCGCAGCCACGCCCGCAGGCGCCGGAAATGACAGGATGAGATACGAACGAAGATGTCGATTGAAGCCGTTGAGAAAACCGGCTATCTTATCCACTCCACACATGCGAGGCGAGACAATGGAGAACAACAGAACTCAACCTTTTCACGATCTTGTCGACGTGGTAGCCAAACTTCGTTCTCCCGAGGGATGTCCTTGGGATATCAAGCAGACCCACGAATCCCTCAAGCCGTTTCTCCTGGAGGAAGCTTATGAGGTCCTCGAGGCTCTCGATACGCAAGACCCCCGACACCTGCGAGAAGAACTTGGGGACCTTCTGCTTCAGATCTTGTTGCATGCCCATATCGAGTCCGAAAAGCAGGCCTTCACCATTGATGACGTCCTCACTGATTTGACGCACAAACTTATCCGCAGGCATCCCCACGTCTTTACGGCCAAATCCGATGGGGCTCAGGCACTCGATGCCGAACAGGTCGTCACGCAATGGGAGGCGATCAAACGAGCCGAACGTTCGACGGCAACCGACTCGATTCTAGCGGGGATTCCTGTTTCGCTTCCCTCCCTGTTGCGGGCCCATCAGATTCAAAAACGAGCGGCGCGCGTGGGCTTTGACTGGGAGACACCCGAACAGGTGCTTGAAAAGCTGGACGAAGAACTGGAGGAACTGCAAACGGCAGTCTCCGGCCTCCCCGACTCCGGCCCTGGCGACCGGGACACGGAAATGAAGGCGGCCGTTGAACACGAATTGGGGGACGTGTTATTCACCATTGTCAACGTGGCGCGTTTCTTACAAGTCAATCCGGAGGAAGCCCTGCGCAAAGCGAACAACCGTTTTACCGCGCGTTTCCGGCACATGGAACGTCAAGCGGCTCAAGAAAACAAAACCCTCGGAGAAATAACAGCCTTGGAATGGGAGACGTTATGGGAAGCCGCCAAACATACAACCGAATCGGCCCAAACTGCCGTGACGCCCGAAAGCCCGGAACAGGCCCATGAATGACCCGGATCCCAAGAAAGAAGGCAAGCGTGTCGGCCTGCATCCGGCGATCGTCCTCTTTGGGGTGATTATCGGGCTGTGGCTGTTTATCCAGGCGATTATCCCAAAATCCAAGAATATTCAGCCCCCACAGGGAAATGAAGTGCGATCTGAACAACTGGCCCTATTGTTGAAGGAAGCCGAATCGGCGCCGGTGCCTCCGATTAAAGTCACGGCTCACGTGGAAGGGATGAATGCCCTGAGCCTGCTCGTTCCGCAACAGACTACCGACAGTCAGGTCGTGGCGTTACTCAATCACCTGAGACGGTCACGCATGGACGGCTCCCTGGCTTCGCAAATTCCTGCAACCACACGGGGAAACGACCTGGGAAAATTTGCCATCGCCGACGTATATATTTTTTCCGATCCGAAATACGCGGTGCCCGAGGCCGTTGAAATTTTATCGGTGGGCGCCCATGCGCCGGGCGACTTTTACCAGAGTTCCATTCCTTACGAAATAGCCATGGAACAAGTGCGGGGGCATTACGCCGTGAATCTCAATCGGAAAAGCCAACCCGAACATGCGTCCCTGGGATTCGGCGAAAAAGCCACGGGGCTCTACTCTCGACGGTATCAACCTTTGTTTTAGCCTTCCTTCTGTCATCCTCGACATTCTTAATCGAGGATCCAGTGTCTTTACTTCTTTTCTTGCGGGGTTTCGCCCCCGCGTGACGAGGTCCTTTTGTTTCGGCAAAAGGACCCAAAACCAGTGGCGCCCGGGCGTGGCCCTTCGGGTGCCTGTGCCCCAGTCCCGATTACTTGGGCTGCGGAACTCGCTTCGCTCAGACAGTCCTCGCCTCCACAAATAGCTTTCGGGACTGCGGCGCAGCCACGCCCGCAGGCGCCGGGGACGAAGCTGACAAAAAGAAATTACAAACCGACTTTTTCCTGTATGTCCTGTCGGAGGCTGCCGCGTTCCTGGTGCATCCAGGCTTCAAGGCGGGGAAAGAGATGGGACCATGAGCCCGTAAAGGGTTCGAGCATGACGTCCCGGCGGTCGTTGAACAGCATTTCCTCATTGGCGATTTCAAGCTTACAATCCGCAATGGCGCGTCCCAGCAATTGATTGATGCGAAGCTGCTGACCCACCGTTCCTCCTGAAATCTGCAAGATCTTTGTCTTGAGCAAATCCAATTCTTCTTCGAGAGCGATTTTGACCCGAACGCCCTGCGGGGTCGCCCAATTCGGGCGTTGAACGGAATAATCGAAGGACAAAGCGGATTCTCTGGGCTCACGATACGGCCCCATTACCTTCAGAATTGTATACGGTTCAGCCATTACAACTGTGCCCTTTCCCGAATGTCGTCATTGTCTGAAGCCCTGCTGGGTTCGATTTGCACCAGATCCGGACTGCCCGCGCCGAGAACCGGGCCCGTCCATTTTTGAAACCCACCCTGCATATTGACGAGGGTCGTGTATCCATCCCGGCTCAGAAAGTCACACGCGAGTCGACTGCGTTCGCCTTGAGAACAGTACACTAAGATGTTCGTCGTCTCCTTGGGGACTTCGGTCCGAAAACGTGTTTCGAGGTATTCAAAGGGAATATGTTTGGCCCCAGGGACGTGACTTTCAAGAAATTCCTTCTGACTCCGAACGTCCACGACAATCAGGTCCGAATCGGAGCTTGCGTCATGATGCTCCACCAATCGCCGGGCCGCATCGGCATCCGCCTGGCGATACAGGGTCCCCGTCCGAACCAGGGTGCCGTCAAGTTTCCGGCCCGATGCCAACTGGGCAAGTTGCAATCGCAGGATAGCCAACGCCTCCGACTGTTGCCGGGCTGTCTCTCTGGACTCGCTCTGGCCGTCATACTGTTGACGCGTGAGGTCCTTAACTGTGTGCGTCAAAGACCTGAGACGCCACCACATGAAGACGATCCCTCCGACCAGGGTTCCGAGCCCGATGATAATCAGGAAAGTCATTGGGTTGGCTCCACCCCACCCGGCCTTCCCTTACAAAGGGGAGGGAAGAAGAGAGAAAGAACCTCGCAGGGCCGACACATGCTTTCTGAGATGCTGGCAACGAACGGGTGAAGACGGGAAGTCCTGGCTGGTCGGGGCGAGAGGATTTGAACCTCCGACCCCCGCGTCCCGAACGCGGTGCGCTACCGAACTGCGCTACGCCCCGACAACCTAGCTTGCGTTTACTCTTTCCGGACTAACGGTTCACAGGATAACCCATGCGCCTCGGCGACCGCCGAATACGTGACCTTTCCGTGATGAACGTTCACCCCGCGGGCCATACCCGGATCACGCAACGCCGCTTCGACTCCCCTGTTGGCCAACCGGACTATAAAAGGTAGCGTCGCCTGGGTCAAGGCACGGGTGGAGGTTTGTGGCACGATTCCGGGAATATTCGTCACGCCGTAATGCCGGACCCCGTCCACCTCGAAAACCGGGTCGGCGTGCGTGGTCGGCCTCGTGGTTTCAACGCACCCTCCCTGGTCAACCGCAACGTCCATGATCAACGCGCCCTTTTTCATCGTCGCGATCATGGACCGGGAGACCAGCACCGGACTCTTCGCCCCCCTGACCATGACGGCCCCGATCAGCAAATCCGCGCGTTTCACGGTTTCCGCGATCACGAGTCGCTGCGAGGCCAACGTCGTCAGGTTGTTCCCGAAGCGCTCCTGTACCCGTTGCAGTTGACTCACGTCCTTGTCGATGATGGTGACGCGCGCACCGATCCCGAGCGCCACGTCCACCGCGGCCGAGCCGACGACGCCGGCACCCAAAACCACCACGTGGCCTCGGGACACTCCCGGCAGGCCACCCAGGAGAATCCCTCTCCCACCCTGGGGCCGCGTAAGAAAATGGGCGCCGGTTTGCACCGCCAGTTTCCCGGCGATCTGACTCATGGGCTGCACCATCGGCAGGCGTCCCTGCTCATCTTCCATGGTTTCGTAGGCCATGGCCGTACACCCGGACTTCATCAGGGCCTCGGTCAGGGACTTCGAGGACGCCAGGTGGAGAAACGTGAACAGGGTATGGCGGGGCTGCACGTGCGTCATCTCCGACGCGAGCGGCTCCTTGACCTTCAGGATCAATTCGGCCCGGGCGAAGACTTCTTCCGCGGACGACGCGACACGCGCGTCCACCGTGCGATACGACTCATCGGGAAAATCCGCGCCCTGGCCGGCAGTGGTCTCGATCCAGACCTCATGGCCGTTGCGGACAAGCTCATCCACCCCTTCCGGCGTCAGGGCCACCCGGAATTCATGGTCCTTGCTCTCTTTGGCGATGCCGATCTTCATGTCTCTCCATTATTGCATATGACCGGACACGGAAAAAAACGCTCCTGTTGTGCCTGACGATGATAATCTGCTAAGAGACAAAAGCATGGGTGGATTCAAGCATCATATTTTCATTTGCATTAATCAACGGCCCAAGGGCGACCCGAGAGGGTGCTGTGCCGATAACCGGTCCGCGGAACTGCACGCGTTCTTCAAACAGGAAGTCCAGCGGCTCGGGCTCAAGGGCATCGTCCGGGCCAACAAGGCCGGGTGTCTGGATCATTGCGAATACGGTCCCAGCATCGTCATTTATCCGGAGGGCGTCTGGTATTGGGTCGGGAGCGAAGCCGACGTCACGGAAATCATGGAACGACACGTGATCAAAGGTGAACTGGTCGAACGCCTGCTCATGCCCGGGCACGACGTTCCACTGCTCCAACTGGAATCCCGCGCCACTTCGATTGCCTCCTAAACGTTCAGTCCCATGGCGCGTCATGAGTCATCTCAACCGTAACGACCAACATACATGAGCCCCACATGTCGGCGAACGAAGCCAAATGGAAAGCGAACCAGGAAAAAGTCGCGTTCCTCAAACAGTTTCCCGGACTGCTCCGTTCCTGGGATGAGGTAACCGGCCGCACCGTCACGTCCGTGACCGCCATTGACCAAAGCGACGGCAAGGTACTCGTGCTCGATAATGGAACGTTTGCCATTGTATCACCCTTGAAGCCGGAACCGAAGGAACTCCGGGACGGGATTACGGCCGTGGCAACCCGTCTCCGCGACCTCTATCCCGAGGCCTATCGCGAATACGAAGCCCTCGCCCAACGGGACCGGGAAGTGACCCGGACGGCACGCCTGGAAAATATCCTGGGCGCCATCCACAACAACCTGGACGACATCCCCGAGTTAAAAGACCGGATTCGGTCGCTCGTCAAGCAATGGAATTCATAATATGCGACGTCCCGAAAACATGCTGGATATGTTCTCCGGGGGTCTGTTCGAAGGAGTGAAACCCATGATGGTATCTCGAGATCATTTGGTTCGGCATCCGGACCGCTGCAATCATAAGGCCGTCTGTATTCCGGTCTGCCCTACCGGAGCATGGTTATCCACCCCCCCGTATAAATTCGATGAATCGCGGTGCATGGAATCATGCCGGATGTGCCTCGATGCCTGCCCCTCACAAGCGATTTACGGGGTATTTCGCAAAGGCGAAAAGTTGCTCGTTCCGCAGGCCGAGTAATCGCTTTTACCCGACGGCCTTGCGCAGGTGACCCCAATAAGCAGTACCCGCGGACGTAGTTCCGGTCAACGTGGAAGTCGCAATAATCCGGTAGACCTCGTACCGTGAAATCTTCAATTTCCGTGCCGGGTCCAGAAGATTATCGCACGTCGTCAGCAGATGCAGCGTTTTCAGGGCGATGAGGATCGGCCACATACACGCTAGGCGCAGACGAAGGTCGCGTCGCGGGATCGACGTGGCGTACAGCCATCCCTGATCCAAATGGGCCAACGCCGTCTGCACCAACGAGTGCAGGATCGGGCTGAAGCCGGCCATGGTGCGCGGCTCCAATAAATCACGCGGCTCCAGACCCGCCGGGGTCAACAACTCCAGAGGGATGTAACACCGCCCGCGGCGCAAGTCCGTGGACAGATCCTTCAAAATATTCGTCAATTGCAAGCCTTTCCCGAACCGGATGCCCGTGCGAATCTTGGCTTCCCTGTCCCACGTCCGGCGAATGCGCGGCAAATGGGCATACATGATATTGGTCCAAAACTCCCCGACGCAGCCCGCAATGCGATACGTGTATTCGTCGAGATCCTCTAACGAAGAAAGCGCGGCGAGATCGGCTTCGGATTCACCGGGGAACCGCTCCAGGTCCATTTCCATGCCGCTGATGAGAATCGGCAACACGTGACGGACCTCCGCACGGTCATCCGGACCCAGGTTTTCGTACACGTGAAAACAATGGTCCAGGTGTTCGAGCAACGTGCGTTCGCCGGGATGCTCCTGCTGCGGAGCCGTCACGGCTTGCATGGCCCGGATGGCTTCCTGATCGCAGGCTTCCCGTACGAATTGGAGCTTGAATTGCCCCAACAACCCGGCCCTCGTGCTCCGGTCCAGCCGGCCCGCGTCCGCAATGGTATCGGCCGCGCGCGCGAACAAATACGCCAGACCGACCTGTTTGGCCACACATCCCGGCAACACGGCCAGGGTCAGGTAGAACGAACGCGACACCTGCTTCAAGACGTCATGCAGCAAATATCGCTCGACGGAATGCGCGCCCATCATCGACTTCACGGCCGGACTTCGAGGCGGCCTTCCATGCCTTCTTCACGGTGACTGGGAAAAAACAGCAACTGTTTGTCACAATAAAAGGTATAGGTTCCCGGCACCTGCGCCACGAACCGAATCGTGACATCGTCGCCGGCATCCACGTTGACATCCTGCTGAAGACCCGCGTCCGGATGATCCATGATAAAATTATGCGGGGTCAGGAAATTCTCGTTTTTCAGGTGAAATTCGACAGGCACGCCAGCCTGAATACTGATATGAGCGGGGGCATACGCATAACTTTCCAGCACGATGGAAGCCCGCTGGATCCCTTCGGCATCCGGCTTGAGAACCAGCATCTCCTCGCTGTCTTCTCCAAGGACGACGCCGGAGGAAAAGAACAGCACAACCCAACAAAGCACCACGACCAGCCAGGATTTATTTCCCATCAGTCATCCCCTTAGACATTCGCTCATTCGTTAACCATACCTGCCATACCCCCTTTCCCCACGCGGGAGAGAGCCGGGGTGAGGGGGGATACCATAGCATCCTACCTTGACTCACAAAAATATGGTATTACTATATCATGGTAGGTTGACTATAGGCGGGACACTTGAGCGTTTCAAGGAACCCGTCTTGACCAACCCGTTGACGAAAATTCGTCGAATGAAGTTCATCGCGTATCACACCGCGGACTGTTTTTCTTGAGGAGGAATGCATGAAAAAGCTGAAAGGCATTGGCTTGCTGCTGTTGTCCAATATTCTGATCTTTGTCACCCTGTCGATCACCTTCACGATTCTCGTGGAAATGGTCCTGCCCGCGTTCGGGATCGACCTCCGCGGTTCGTTCATGCAACAGGACCTCTTGTGGGCCTTCGTCATCGGATTCGGCGGAGCCTTTGCCAGTCTGGCGTTTTCCAAACAAATGGCGCGCATGATGTTGGATTGCGTACAAATTACCCAGCCCCGGAACGCCGCGGAATTGCTCGTGTATGAAACGGTACAGAAGATCTCCAGCCGGCTGAACATCAAAATGCCGGAAGTGTGGATATACGACTCGCCGGACCCCAATGCCTTTGCCACCGGGCCGTCGAAGAACAACTCGATGGTGGCCGTCTCAACCGGCTTGTTGAGCAACCTGAACGAAGGCGAGGTCCGGGCCGTGCTGGCCCATGAAATGGGGCACGTGTATAACGGCGACATGTTTACGACCACGATCCTGGCCGGCCTGATGAATACCTTCGTCTATTTCATCAGCCGGATCGTGTACCGTCAGGTAGCCGAACGCAATCCCATGTTGGGTCTTGGCGTCTACTTCTTTCTCCAGATCGTCCTGTCGATCCTCGCGATGATCCCCATCAGTTGGTGGTCCCGCCGCCGGGAATTTTCCGCGGACAAGTTCGCAGCCAATACGGTGGGCAAGGAGCACATGATCTCGGCGCTCCAGGCGATCGATCGATGGGTCAACCGCGTCGAATACCAGTATCAGACGGAAGACGCCCTGGCGACCATGAAAATCTCAGGACAAACTCGAAGTTTTATGCAGATCTTCTCGACCCATCCGCCGATCGAAGACCGCGTCGCTGCCTTGAAGAAGTTGTAAGGCATGTCATCTCCGCTGACGATTTCTGCCCCAACCCCCTCGCCCCTATTTTCCGCATTAAGCGGGAAATAGGGAGAGATCTGGGGTGAGGGGGCAAGTGAGGTAGCAGCATTTGTGGCCCGCATCATCCAATCGGGACGGCACACAGGCCATCCCCTACGAAGTCGCGTCATTCCGGTAGGGGCAGGCCTATGTGCCTGCCCGTCACAGCAAGAAGCCTTCCTTCCGGCATTGATCCGAAAAGAACCTAAAAAACCCTCTCCCGTTGGGAGAGGGCAGGGTGAGGGAAAGTTAGGGCGGATCGGAACAGGACGCCCGACACTGCTCCCGTCAAAGTTGCTTGAGCGTCTGATCGTAGTCCGCGTGTGAACCGACCCAGAACCATAACATGCCCTCATCGTCGCGCTTGCCGAGGGCTCGATAATTCTTCGCGATGCGTACCGAATAAATGGATAACCGGCGGTGAACCCGTTTGAATTGCAAACTGTTGTGGCGGGGATCAACCTGAAATCGACGATACGCTTCCCGTGCGGCACGTCGGATGGGTTCCGGGCAGCGCTCGCAGTCGGTTGCGAAAACCGAGCGTGGTAGGTGACCTCACAGCGTGTCCGGGTCAAGCACTTTCGTCAGTCCCTTACGGTCTTCGTCGTCGGCTTGGACGGCAAGTTTTTCGAGTGCATCCTGCGAGTTGGCGAAAGCCGCGTCCCAGCGTGCGTCATCTTCTATCTCGTCCAGAATCAGGGCCGCAATAGTATCCTGCTGTTCCGTAGACAGTTGCCGCGCCCCGGGATACGGCCATGTCAAACAAATCGCTCATGATCAACGACGATTTCGCCTCCTGCACGCACCCTATAGGGCGTCACTATCGTCACGGTCCCGACGAATCGAACTGAATATAATCTTGCTTCCGCAATCCGTCAAGACGTTGTATGCACCCACTTCTCCCCACAAGCAGGAATCCAGTGTTTTGGTCTTTACGGCCCTACAGATGATGCCCTCCCCGGGGTCAAGTCCGGGACCAGGGATTCTTTACGACCAGATAACCGACCGTGGCGCCCAAGAGGCCACCCAGGCACCAGCCGGCAAGTACGTCCGCCGGGTAATGGGCACCCAGATACACGCGGGAGATGCCGCCGAGAAGCAGAAGGGTTCCCGCGACCCAGCGGGTTGAGGGAAAAAGGACCCCAAGCAAGGCCGCGGCCGTAGCCGCATTCACCGCATGATTGGAAGGCAGGCTGAACATTTTTCCGCATCCGGCCAGTTCCTGAACGTTCAACAAAACGTGGCACGGCCGCGGACGGGCAATCCAGGACTTGATTAGCGTCCCGACGAAATCCCCTGCCCCGATCGATAAACCCAGGGCCGTCGTAACCAGCAGGCCGTGACGCCAGTCCAGCCACGCGCGCCAGGCCAGAAACGCCACGATCAGCAGGATGAGATTCCCGGCCGATGAGCATTGCAGCATCAACCAATCCAGGGCGGCCGACTGCCCGGCCCATCCGTTGACGGCGTAAAACACTGCCGTATCCCAATCCATTGATTCTCCCGGCTTCTTTGGCGACGAATGATATGCTAGGATGCCTCGCTACGACGAACACGGAGACCGTTCATGCTGATCGACAGCCACGTGCATTTGGATGATCTCAGATACGATACCGATAGAGACGATGTCCTTCAACGTGCCGAAACCGCCGGGATTGAAGCCATGGTCACAATCGGCTGTGATCTGGCGACCAGCCAGGCCGCCGTGGCCTTGGCCCAAACCCATCCGCAGGTCTTTGCCACCATTGGTGTACACCCGCACGAAGCCAAGGAAATCAAAGAGGGCTGGTATGAGGCGTTGCGGTCCCTGGCCAGGCAACCCAAAGTCGTGGCCTACGGTGAAATCGGGCTAGACTATCATTATGACCATTCTCCACGCGAGGTCCAGCGCGAACGATTCCGTGAACAAATTCGGGTGGCGCGCGGACTGGCCCTTCCCCTGATCATTCACACGCGGGAAGCCCAGGAAGATACCGTCACGATCCTCAGGGAGGAAGGCGCGGCCGACGTGGGCGGCGTATTCCATTGTTTTTCAGGAGACGCATGGCTCGCCAAGGACGCGCTGGACCTGGGTTTTTATCTGTCTTTTTCCGGCGTGCTGACGTTCAAAAACGCGACCATGCTGCGGGACATCGCAAAGACCGTACCCCTGGACCGTCTCATGGTCGAAACGGATTGTCCCTATCTGACACCCGTACCCTATCGCGGGAAACGGAATGAACCCGCGTACGTGCAATACGTGGCGGAAACATTGGCGGAGATTCGCGGGAACGGGTCCCTTGAATCCATTGCACGGGCCACCGCGGACAATACCAAACGGCTCTTCAGAATCCCCTGAGTTGACGATTCCTGTTACGGACGGCTTTGGGCAACTTGCGGGGATTCCCTTTTTTATCGAGGCGTGCCGGCGGGCTCTCTTCTTCTGGCTTGGGCCAAGGCTGTGCCGGGGCAACGCCCTTCCCGGCATGAGATTTGGCATTTCCCAAAGAATCAAGTTTTACTTTAAATTCTTGAGACTTCATCACAAAGGCCCCATGGGATTTGGCCGTCTGAATGATCTCCAGATCCGACGACACCACGGCGCAGGCGCGACCATATTCCCGGGCCAAGCGTTGAATGACCTGGTCAGCCCGTTCTCCCCGTTTGGTAAATACCACCCGCACTCCTGTCCGGTTTTCCTGATGCTCAAGCCCAGTCGGCTCCCGCCAGGCATCGAACACCACGGTCACGGGATGTCCTTTGCGTTGGCTGTACAGTGAAAGCCGGGTAATGAGGGCTTCCCGCGCCTCGTCGGCAGCACTTGCATGTTCAGATCCTCGCTTCCCGCAAGCCCACAATAAGTTATATCCGTCGATCAGGAGAATGAGTGGCATACGGCGACGCTATCCCAGCGTTTCGATGCTGTCAATGACAGAACGTGAAGAATTTGGTATTCTAGGATGACGTCATCATTCTGTCGTCAACTCTCATGAAAAACGTCCTTGTCCTTGCTCTTGCCCTGATCCCTTGTGTGGTGGTCTGGGGGACTGTAACCGGATCGATCACAGCGTCCGCATCGTCCCCTTACCCTGCCCCGTCCGAGACGGCGTTGCCGGCGCAGGTTCTCTTGGCCAAAAAGGGAACCACGCCCGCTCGAACCGCGGCTCTGTTGACCGTCACCAAAGTCCGGCATCACCCTCATAGGCAATATACCCGCGTCGTCCTGGACCTGACCGGCCGGGTGACCGTTAAGGAAACGAAAAATTCACGCAAGGCGACACTTTCCCTGACCAATGTCCGCCTGAGCAAACGCGCACGGCAAAACATCAAGGGCACACATTTCCCACGAGCCATCTCCATAACCCCGGGCGATGCCGCAACCATTCATATCGTTCTGGATTTACAAGCCCTTCGAACGTACCGGGTCCTGACCCTCGATAAGCCGGACCGCGTGGTGGTGGATCTCTTCTATGCGATAAAGACCCCTCCGGCAAAATCTAAGGCCAGAACGACCAAGCCGGCTGAACCTGCATCCAACGTTCTAAAACCGAAGACGGCTCGGCCGAAGAAACCTCGCGTGACGCAAACCCTGGCTCCTTCATCAAAGACGCAGGCCGGCGTGCTGGTCGTCATCGACCCCGGTCACGGCGGAAGAGACCCCGGAACCATCGGCAGAAAAGGCACCAAGGAGAAAACCATTGTCCTGCAGATCTCGAAATATTTGCGCGACCTGATTCACAAACGTCACAAGGCCAAAGTCCTGTTGACCCGAACAAAAGACGTATTTCTCGATCTGGAAAAACGCGTCAAACTTGCCAATACCAAGAAGCGGGAATGGTGTGGGAAGGACATGGGCTCAAACGTGGATGCCGCGAAAAAGTCACGGACCTGTTTGTTCATTTCCATTCACGTCAACTCTCATCCGCGAAAATCCATCCGGGGGCTTGAGATTTACCATTTCGGAAAGGCCAGTGATCCCCGCGCCCTGGAAGTCGCCGCGCGGGAAAACGGCATGAGGTTGGAAAGCGACACCCCACCCTGGCAATTCATCATTACCGATAGCTTGAACGACCATAAGATCCAGGAATCACAGACTTTTGCCAAGGCCACCAATGATAAGCTTGTCACCACCTTGCGCAAGCATTACAAAATCAAAAATCATGGCGTCAAAACCGCGCCGTTTTACGTCCTGCGCTTCACGACCATGCCGAGCATCCTGGCTGAAGTGGCATTTGTCTCAAACCCAACGGAAGAAAAACGGCTAAGGACAAAAGCATTTCAGCGAGAATTGGCGGAAGGCATTTATCAGGGCATTCACTCATACCTGAAAAACATGTAAGCGTTGATTCATTCGCAGGTAGAAGGAAAGCCTGAAATGATCGACGCCATGCCGTAAACCCACCCAATCCGGCGCCGGGTTATGACCACCTACAAACTGCTGCTTGAATATGACGGGACCACGTATGCCGGATGGCAACGGCAACCCGACCGGCCCACGATCCAAGCCGCGCTGGAAGACGCGTTGCGGCAGATCGCCCGGCAGTCGATCTCGACCATTTCGGCCAGTCGAACGGACGCGGGCGTCCATGCGCTCGGGCAAGTCGTCTGTTTTCAATCGGACCGTCCGTTCTTGCCGTATGAATGGACTCGCGCCTTGAACGGGGTACTGCCGAAGACCATCAGCGTGCGCAAAACAGAGGCCACGGCCGACGACTTCCATGCCCGCTTCGACGCACACGGTAAAACGTATGAATATCGCATCCTGAACCAGCCGGCGCGGCCGGCGTTGGATCGTGACCGCGTGTGGCAGGTTGCCAGACCGCTTGACGTGAACCTGATGCGCGAGGCCTCACGTCACATCTTGGGGCGACACGACTGTACATCGTTCCAGGGCCCGAATGCCGGCACGAAAAATCCCGTCTGCACCATCCACGAAATTGACTGGTGCCAGGACGGCCCCGTGATCCGTTTCACGATTCGAGCCGACCGGTTCTTGAAACAAATGGTCCGGGCATTGGTGGGAACCCTCGTCGAAATCGGCCATGGAAAGAGAAGCCCGGATGCCCTGCCGGCAATCCTTGAGGCCAGAGACCGTCGCGAAGCAGGGTTCACCGCCCCGCCTCAAGGCCTGTATCTTCTTCACGTCCATTACAAAACGGAAGGCGCGGAAGGCTGACTACAATTCCGTAATACCGGGGAGAGGCACAGTCCGTTTCACCTGAATGCGACCGCGCATGAACGGATGGATCTCGCAATGATAAGAATAGGTCCCCGGAGGCAAGCCCCGCACGCTGAACCGCTCGCCGGGATGAAGATGTTTCGAGGCAAAGGCGCAGTTCTTGCCGCGCCCGCATCCGTCGTGCGTCACGGTATGCGGCTGCATCGACCGGTTATCCCATTGAACCGGCTGCCCCGGAAGGATTGTCACGGTCGAGGGCGCATAAAACGGCATCCGATCCAAAAGAACGATTTGCGTATTCCCCGCCTGGCTCAATCCGGCCGGTAGAACAACGGCAAGCAACGTCCAGCCGAGAAAGGGATAGAAAAGTTTCAACGCTGGGGTTCCTTTTTTCAAGGGACGACATCCTTCGACAAGTTCAGGACAGGCTCCGGTCGTCCCCTACAGGATCATGATTCAATCCGGTAGGGGCAGGCCTGTGTGCCTGCCCTTCGCACCTTCCAACGCCGGCTCTTCCTTTGTCAACGATTGAGGTGCTTGACGTTCCCCAAGTGACATTGCCATGCTCAAAGAGTAAGATTTTATCAGGAAGCACGCCCGCCGACCATCACGGGAAACCGAGACCATGATCGCCGAATTCGATCACCCGACTTTTCGTTTAGCCCTTGCTCAATTCGATCAGGTGGCGGAAGCCATGAACCTGGACACGAATTTGCGCGAACGCCTGAAAACGCCGCAGCGATCATTGGTGGTGGCGCTCCCGATCCGCATGGACAACGGCGCCGTTCGCGTCTTCCACGGATACCGGGTCCAACATGATTCCGCACGCGGGCCGTCCAAGGGCGGGCTCCGGTACCATCAGGACGTGACGCTGGGAGAAGTGGCGGCCCTGGCCATGTGGATGACCTGGAAAACCGCCTTGGCGGGGCTGCCGTATGGAGGCGCGAAGGGTGGCATCACCGTGGACCCCCATGCCTTATCGCTCGCCGAACTGGAGCGGCTCACCCGGCGATACGCGGCGGAAGTCTTCCCGCTGATCGGCCCGGACAAGGATATTCCGGCCACGGACATCGGCACGAACCCACAAGTCATGGCCTGGCTTATGGACACCTACAGCCAGCAGGTGGGATTCTCCGTCCCCGGCACCGTCACGGGCAAACCGCTTGCAATCGGGGGCAGCCTGGGTCGCGAAGAAGCCACCGGACGCGGCGTCGTCGACTTCACGATCGAAGCTCTCCGCCATAAAGGCATCAACCTGGAGGATACGAGCGTTGTCATCCAGGGGTTTGGAAACGTCGGGTCACATACCGCCAGGATTTTCAGCGAAGCCGGGGCTCGAGTGGTCGGCGTGAGCGACGTGGCTGGCGGAGTCTTCAACCCCAAGGGGTTGCCGATAGACGAAATCTTTCAGCAGCACCGCGTCGGCCGGTCCCTGCAGGACATGAAGGCCGGTGATCACGTGACCAACGATGAATTGCTCACCCTGGATTGTACGGTACTGATTCCCGCGGCGCTCTCGGAACAAATAACCGAAAAGAACGCCGGCCGTCTGCGCTGTCGCATCCTGACGGAAGCGGCCAACGGCCCCACGACGCTGGAGGCGGACGCAATTTTGAATGATCGGGACGTCTTCATTATCCCCGACATCCTGGCCAATTCCGGTGGGGTGATCGTCTCGTATTTCGAATGGGTCCAGGACGTCCAACGTTTTTTCTGGAAAGAGCGCGACATCCGGCAACGCCTTCAGGAACTCATCACCACGGCGTTTCAGCGAACCCTCTGCTTTGCGGAAGAGAAAAAAACCACGATGAGGATCGCCGCCCTCATGAACGGCATCGATCGGGTGGCCCAAGCCCATACCGCCCGCGGACTCTATCCGTAAGAGAAAAGCAAAGACACTGGATCCCCGATCAGGTCGGGGATGACAGACAAAGACCGCAGGAAAAACCTTACGCCACCTCCCCCGCATAAATCTTC
Source organism: Nitrospirales bacterium (assembly GCA_965204965.1). GTDB lineage: Bacteria > Nitrospirota > Nitrospiria > Nitrospirales > UBA8639 > Bin75. The sequence goes on from OZ242026.1 coordinate 1,132,371, forward strand.
ATGCAGGTGTCCAGGAACGTGACGGCCTCGGGTTTCGGGCGCTGGAACGAATTCCTGCCGATGATCGAACCGAACCCTCCCCCATCGCGGATTGCCCGCACTTCATCGAAAATGGCCTGGTCCGTACCCTTGGCGCCACCGGAGAATATGACGATGCGCCTCCCATTGAACGCACTTTGCACCACGTGACGAATACGCTCGACCGGCGTGCCGATAGGAATCTTCTCGGCTTCATAGACTTTTTTGGCTTCCGCCTGTTCGATATGATCGGTCGGCACCTTGACCTTGATGATGTGCGCTCCCAATTGGGCCGCGATTTGGGCCGCATAACACACCACGTCGACCGCCGTTTCTCCGGCCTTGGGTAATTTCCCGCCACGGGGATACGACCAGACCACCACGGCGAGTCCGACCGACTTGGCTTCGGCGGCAATCTCCTGCAAATTCTCATACATCTCCTGGCTGTACGACGACCCCGGATAGATGGTGTACCCGACCGCACAACATCCCAATCGCAGTGCGTCCTGGACGCTGCCGGTGACTGCCTGACTATAATCGTCGCCGCCGAAAAGGGAGTCGCTGTTGTTGAGCTTGAGGATCAAGGGAATATGTCCGGCATATTCCGCGGCGCCGGCTTCCAGGAACCCCAACGGAGCCGCGTAGGCGTTGCAGCCGGCGTCAATCGCCAATTCAAAGTGGTACAGGGGGTCATACCCGGAAGGGTTTGCGGCAAAGCTGCGGGCCGGACCATGTTCAAATCCTTGATCCACCGGCAGGATCAGAAGTTTGCCGGTTCCCGCCAATCGGCCACTCATCAACAACCTGGCCAGATTCGCCCGAATGCTCGGCGCGTCGCTTTGATAATATCCGAGGATTTCCTGTACCCGTTTGGTGATTCTGGGACCTTCACTCACAAGCCATTCCTCCTATGCCATACCTGACTCACCCTTAACTCCCTCTCCCCTGGCGGGAGAGGGTTGGGGTGAGGGGACTTCATTCCTCTCTTTCACGATCAGTCGTTTTCCATTTTCTTCCGCAAATCGATCAATTCCCGCTCCATCAGGTCAAACCGTTCGGCGATCGGGTCGGGAATATTCGCATGGTCCATGGCTTCTTCCGGAACCCGCGCCCCAACCGTCTTGACGATGCGTCCGGGAATGCCCGTGATCGTGGAACTGGAAGGAACGGAACGCAAGACCACCGAATTGGCCCCGATTTTCACCGAATCCCCGATGCGAATGTTGCCCAACACCTTGGCGCCCGATCCCACCACCACGTGATTGCCCAACGTGGGGTGGCGTTTCCCTTTTTCTTTCCCCGTGCCGCCCAACGTCACCCCTTGAAACAACGTGACGTAATCGCCGATCTCCGTGGTCTCGCCAACCACTACGCCCATGCCGTGATCGATGAAAAACCCATTTCCGATTGACGCACCGGGATGAATTTCCACACCCGTCACCCAACGAGCGAATTGCGACACCAACCGCCCCAAGAGTCGAAGGCGCATCTTCCACAACCGGTGCGCCACGCGATACGCCAGCAACGCCTGAAATCCGGCATAGGTCAGAAACACTTCCAGCGTGGTCCTGGCCGCGGGATCGCGATCAAACACAGCCTGAAGGTCCTGTCGAATCACGCTGAACATCGTTCAACCTATTTTCTCATCGGACGAGACGTCAGCCAGAAGGCAGACGGCCTGGGCGGCGATCCCTTCCTCTCTGCCAAGCGCCCCAAGATGATCATGACTCTTGACCTTGACGTTCACGATCGACGGGTCAATCCGCAAAACTCCCGCCAATTGCTTACTCATCTCAGCCAGATAATTCCTCAGTCGAGGGGCCTGGGCCACGATAACCGTATCCAGATTCACGAGACGAAGCCCCCGCTCCTCAAGCTTGGCGCAAACGCCTGCCAGCATTTCCAAACTGTTCATATTCGTCCATTGTGGATCACTGCTGGGATAATACTGACCCAAATCCCCTTCTCCCATGGCCCCCAATAACGCATCACACACGGCATGCGTCAACGCATCCGCATCGGAATGCCCATCCAGGCCATGCGTATGCGGAACCTGCACGCCGCCCAAGATGAGCGGCTGCCCTTCCTTCAGTCGATGAATATCGTACCCGATGCCGACCCGCATACTCGTCCCACCGTACCCGAACTCTTAAACCGATAAGGATACAGGAAACTACCAAGCAGTGAAAAGGGGAGATTTCTATTGCTCCCTCTCCCCGCTACGTGGGAGAGAGCCTGCCCTGAGCTTGTCGAAGGGGCCGGGGTGAGGGGGAACTCCTTTAGTCCTTCCTTTCGTGTCAAAAATTTCCTTCTGTCATCCCTGTAAATGTTCACTAATTCGTTGACAGAATGAAGAAGCACTCACCCGATCATCTGGAGGCGAAGCCATGCGGCAGAATACGGAAGACAAAACCCTCTATCGGAACTATGTCCAGAAGTGGAAATTCCTGATCCGGGAGTACGAGTTGGTCAAGCAGAAACGGCACCCCAAGTTTCGGTTTGCCGCCGACTTCTACCGGTTTCATCAGACCCACCGGCAAACCTTCTTCAAGTATTATCACCGGTTCCACCAGCAGGGCACCGACGAGGCCCTAGTCCCCCAGCGTCGCGGCCCGAAGTGGAAAAGCCGGCGGGTCTACGGGTATATTGAGCAGCAAGTACTCCATCAGCGGCAGCAGGGCGTCAATCGCTATGAGATTTGTCAGTTGCTGGCCCCGAAACTGAAGCACCTGACGCCCTCGCCGAGTACGGTGTATCGGATTACAGAACGGTATGGGCTGCACCGCTTAACCCCGAAGCTGAAACAAGAGAAACGCCGCATTGTGAAACAAAAAGCGGGCGAATTAGGGCATCTGGACTGCCATTACTTGAGCAAGGACCTGCTTGCGAGTGACCCCACTCGGTATTATCTGGTGTGTGTCATCGACGCCTGTACCCGCCTGGCCTGGGCGGAGGTGGTGCCCGATCTGAAGAGTCTCACGGTGATGTTCAGCGCCTTGAAGAGCTTCAATCTGTTAAACCAGCGCTACCAACTCCAGTTTGCGGAGGTCTTAACGGACAATGGCTCGGAGTTCGCGGCCCCGCGCACTAAAAACACTCATCCGTTTGAACGGATGTTGTTGGAGTTGGGGATCAGGCATCGGTATACCCGCCCCTATCGGCCGCAGACGAACGGGAAGGTGGAACGGTTCTGGCGGACCCTGAACGACGACCTGATCGAGGGCACGACGTTCGCCTCCTTGGCGGAATTTCAGGACGAATTGGAGCAATACTTACTCTATTACAATGAGGGGCGCCCGCATCAGGCGTTGGAGGGGAACACCCCCAAGCAAATCAACGAATCTTGTCAACGAATTACTGAACACATACAATCCCCAACCTGATCAGGGATCCAGGGGCTTTTGTTTCGAACAGGTCCGCACGAATGGAAGGGCAGAAGAGAACGACACTGAATTCTCACTAATAGCACGCGAGAATAACTTGCTTTATGGTGTCTTCTGTTGCCGTATAGATCGCAATCTACAAATACAAAGAGACGATTGTCGTGTTGCCATCCCTGCATAGCAATTTCATTCTCAGACAAAGCCTGATCGCATTACAGGGCACCAAGCAGTCGGTTAATTCTTCCAGTCAGGATCAAGTACTTTGTAGGAGTCAAACGTAGTCATATCCCTTGCTCCGGTAATCAAGGACATCCTGCGGGCGAACGATGTCGTTTTCTTCAAATTCGGGAATAAAGTTCTGAAGCCATGACACGGTGACTGACTCTCCACCGTCCCACGGCCACATGGGATCGTTCAGGTTGTGACCGTAACCTCGGCCTTGAAACGGATAGCACTCGTGTCCATCATCCTGCCATAAGGCCCACAGCCGATCAACGTTAGCATGATGCAAAAAGAAGATAGGATCTTGAGGGGAACTCATCATTGCCATCGAGCCACCAACCCAGTTATGACCGAAATTGTGCAGGCGCGGCCCCACCTCAAGCGCGGGACGAAATTCGCGATATGTTTCCTGACGAAGAGCAAATCGGATATTGCCGGAACTCGCCAACTGCTCAAACGATTGTAACTTACGGATAAGAGCCGTTCCAAAATTTTGCTGAGGGGCTAGAGGGTCAAGATTCTCTTCCCTGCTGCCTAACTCACGAATGTGTAAGCGTTTATCGACGAACCATTCGTTTGTTTCCGCGAAAGGGCCAGATTGTAGTTGGCCTTTCCTGTTGGGGTCTCCGTTGGGTCCCATGAAATTATTCTGAAACAAAACGTTCTCGGTTTCCTCATGCCGAGTCCAGTCCCAATAGGGCAAGCTGACAGCTTGATCCACTTTTTGTAGGGCTCGTTCGAACCGCCAGATAAACTCACGGTGCCATGCGCAAAACGCAGCATCGCGGTGCGCACCATCCCCAATCCGGTTCCCCACGGTTATCGACCCCTTGAACCGAGCCGTAACGCCCAGATGGATCGCAACGAACTGGTCATAGCGGCTAATTTTACATTTACCATCCCGGGTCGAGACCATGGTTTTTTTGAGTTCCTTAATTGCGTCAATAAATTGGCCCCGCTCCTGATCTTTAAGTTCAACAGCGCTCTTTCGATACCTCATGGCTAACCTCCTTTCCAGACAACCTCTTCCGACACATGGTTTTACGACTCGTCGTTGACCAGGGCGTTGCCAAGTTCCTCAATGGACTCAAATGCTCGATAGGGAAGCCTCGCTGTTCCGAACATTCCGGAATCGGGATCGCGGTTCACTTCGATTTGCTGGTCGTCAACGAAAAGCTTCGGTTCGTTATAACTGCTTTCTACGAAAAAAATCTTGCCTTTGTAGTTAATCGATTCGTTCTCCATAGTCTTCTCCTACTTTTACAAGAGAGAATACTGAGGTGTTCCAGTCTAAAATTAAACAGCCTAGCGGCTTGGTTAAAGTATTTTCCCGTTCTACTCATCCCGCCAGAATACTCTTGAATAGCGCTCCTTGGAGTGGCGAACGGTGTTGCTTTAGACGGGTTATATTCACGTGAAAGTGGATACTCCAACGGGTTGCTATGACCATCATCCAAGCAAACATCAGGGCCTTACCTATGGGCCAAATGGTGACAACATTTAGGCTTTTTGCCGGCATTGTCAAGAATATAAAGCAGAACGCACGTTCAAGTATAATTACTTAAAACGAACCAACTGGTCAGTCCAGTAAAGGTTTACTTGCTCGTTGAGATTCCCCCTCACCCCGGCCCTTTCCTACAGTGAGGCGAGGGAGAACAGCGCGATAAGACATGTCCCTTTCGCCGAACAGGGATCACGTGGCTACGAAGGCCTCTACCTCCCCTTACCCCTCCTTACAAAAGAGGGGAACTGGAAGACCCTGGATTACTACAGATCGCCTGGATCCCCGATCAAAGCCTGTCCTTGACTTTTGTAATCGAGGATCGGGGACAAGGGTCGGGAATGACGGGAGGGAAATAGGCGAAAGGAACAGTTAGGCGTTAAGAGGAATGTTCTCTACGAGCGGCCAGAATCGCTTCGCCCCTCACCAGGTCTTCCGGACGAGTCACTTTGATGTTGTCCGGACTCCCGGTGACGATGGCAACTCGATGGCCGATTTGTTCGACCAGGAACGCGTCGTCCGTCGCATCTATGCCGGCCTCTTGGCTGGACCGGTGGGCTTCCCGCAGCAGTTCGACGTTGAAGGCTTGAGGGGTCTGGGCGGACCAGAGCCGCTGCCGGTCGAGGGTGGTTTCGATCATCCCGTCCGGAGCCGCCCGCTTTACCGTATCGTGAAGAGGGATCGCCACGATCGCTGCGCCATGGGTCCTGGCGCCGTCAACCACTTCTTCGATCATCGTGCCCGTGACAAATGGCCGCACGGCGTCATGGACGACGACGATCTTCGTCCGCTCATCCACGGCCTGTACTCCGTTCCAGACCGAATCCTGTCTCCGGGCTCCGCCGGCGGTGACCGTGCTGATTTTGGAAAAGGCGAATTGGGGCAGAAGTTCTTGTTGGCAATACGTAACCGCGTCCGGGGGAACGACCACGACGATTTCGGAGATCGTCTTGCTCGATTCGAACACCCGGAGGGCATGGATAAGAAGCGGCACGCCACCCAGTTGAAGAAACTGCTTGGGGATCTCGTTCCCCATTCGTGTACCGGTCCCACCGGCCGGTACCACCGCGGCCACCCACTCACCCACGTGCGAAACTCACCACGTCCCGATCGGTTTCTTCCCGCAGGCGGGTAAAAATCATCCGGCCCGCACTCGTTTGCAAAATACTCGTGACGACCACGTCGACGTTTTTGCCGATACAACGCTTGGCGTTATCAACGACCACCATGGTCCCGTCATCCAGGTATGCGACGCCCTGCCCGGCTTCCTTGCCTTCCTTCAACACGAAGACCCGCATCGTTTCACCGGGAAGCACGACCGGCTTGAGCGCGTTGGTCAATTCGTTGATGTTGAGCACTTGCACGCCCTGCAATTCGGCAACCTTATTCAGGTTCAAGTCATTGGTCAGAATTTTGGCTCCCAGTTTCTTACCCAATTCCACCAACTTGGCGTCAACTTCCTTGATGTGGGAGAAATCGTCTTCGACAATTTCCACCTCAACGTCATCATTCTTCTGAATGTGATTGAGAATATCGAGTCCCCGGCGACCCCGTGCGCGTTTCAATGAGTCCGCCGAATCGGAAATATGCTGGAGTTCCTGCAAAATAAATTGAGGAATGACGAACTCTCCCTCCATGAAGCCGGTTTCACACAAGTCGGCAATACGGCCGTCAATAATCACGCTCGTATCCAGTAATTTGGGGGTGCGGAATCGTCCCGTGGGCTTCACATCGGCCACGGGCTTGTCGTCGCTATCGTATTCCCTGCCGTAGCGAACGCCCGACGCGAGTCCGAGATACGGAAAAATCAACAATGTCGCAAACGAGATCAACCGAATGAGTGGATGCGGTGCCAGGAACGGAGTCAAGAAAATGCACATCCCCGCCAGGAGCATGCCAATACTGAAGCCGGCTCCGCCATACACGAGAGTCCGGGCAGAAATCGACTCCATGAAAGCAATCTCGGCGAAGATCAATGCGCCGCTGACCAATGCGCCGAATCCGGCACCGACTGCCGCATGGAGCATCGTCCCGCCGCCCGCCACGTATCCTGTCGTGAGCCCGAGCAGAATGCTGATGACCAGAAAACCGGCTCGCAGAGCCATACGGTCTCCTCTTGCATGGTGCATGCCTGGACATCTGTAACAGGTTCATTCCAGACAGTGCCTGCCTGTACAATCCAAACTAACCAAACCGGTGCTACTCTCGAATCAAAAGCTGTTCTGCCGCTTCGACGTCTTCACGACTGCCAATGATCAGCGGAACACATTGGTGGGGAGTTTTGGGGTGAATGGTGGAAATGCGCTCCACGCCCGTGCTTCCAATTCCCCCGGCCTGCTCCGCCACGAAACTCAACGGAGCGGCTTCATACATCAAACGCAGCTTTCCCTCAGGTTTCTGCACGTCACCGGGATACAGGTACAGCCCGCCCTTCAAGAAAATCCGATGGACGTCCGCCACCAGACAGCCCGTGTACCGTGAAGAATACGGTCGTCCCGTGGCCTTGTCATGAACCTGAAAATGATCGACGACTTTTGCCATATTTTTTGACCAGTTATATCTGTTACCTTCATTGACACTATAGATTTTTCCACTGGCCGGAATTTGAATATTCGAGGCCGAGAGGAAAAATTCACCGCTCTCCGGCTCGAGCGTAAATTGATGGACGCCTTCTCCACACGTATACACGAGAATTGTGGCCGTTCCATACAACAGATACCCGGCAGCCACTTGCTCGCAGCCCATCTTCAGAAAATTTCCGGCGGGGTCCAACCGATGGATGGAAAATATCGACCCGAGAGAGGCGTTGACGTCTATATTCGAGGACCCGTCCAGAGGATCGAAAAATACGGCGTATTTCCCCGCACCCTTGACATGAGCGACGACAAACGGTTCGTCCATTTCTTCGGAAACCACGATTTGCACGATCGCGCTATCCTGAAAGGCCTCCACAAACAGCGCGTTGGCCCGTGCATCCATTCGCTGCACCTGCTCGCCATGGACGTTTCGCTCGTCGGTCGTGCCGAGGCGATCCGTGAAACCCGCCGCGCTCAGATCCCGGACAATTTTCTTCCCTGCCGAGACAATACCATTCATGATCGCGGATAAATCTTCCGCGCCATCGGCCTTCAATTGTTGCTGTTCTAAAATATGGCGGGTAAGGGAGACCATAAGCAGTTTCCGGTATGAATCATTATAGGATTTTTGCGCAAAAAGTCGAGGCTCATTTCCGTGACGGACTCCATTTCTCAATCACCGCCGTGGCCGACCCGACAATGACTCGGGCTTCCATCATGACGGGAACCCGCTCCGGCGTATTCGTGAGCCAGATTCTGATGTTACCTTCATTCAGGAAAATTCCCCGAAACGGCATAACGGCCAGCAGGCGAATCGCCTCGACCTCACCCCACGACCCGCTGACGGATTCGATGGCTTCGACCTTGACCTCGACGTTGTAGTTCTTCCGGTCATGGTGAATATCCAAATACACCGAAGAGCCCGGTTCGAGATTCGGCATCGTCCGCAAAAAATACAAACACGATAAGGGACCATGCGAACCGGGAGGAATGTCATGAACGGAGGATTCGCCGTCTTTCACCACCGTGACCCGGTTGATCAGACGATCAAACGTGACGTCAAATTCTTCATGGCGACTGCCCTCTCGACGTTCAAACAACAAACGCCTGGGGAGCAGGGTCTCGGCATCGACAAGTGAATCCACGTGGTTCTTGACCGGGAAAAAGACGGAAATGAAATCATTCGATCGAATCGTGGTCACCAAGCGCCGGGCCGGACGCCCGTCGGCATCCGTCACTGCTTCCGTTTTCATGTACGCGTGCCCGGCAGGAACGCCCCACAAGGAGATGCCATAGCGATAATCTTCTTTTTCCTGAACAGCAAAAGCGGCAGGTAACAGAGCCATCCCCCCCAGCAATCCCAGAAGCAGGCCGCTCACCCCGATCACGAACAGTCTATGTCGAATCAATCCGGCACGCATAAGTTTCTATCGAGATTGTACACGACTTAGAGAAAACAGCCACAGGCTTTCGGTCATTCCCGATCCTCGATTACAAACGTCAAGGACAGGCCCCGATCGGGAATCCAGTGTCTTTGCTTTTTGCATGCGGGGTTTCGGCCCCGCACGACGAAGTTCCTTCGCGTTGCTCAGGACAGGCTCTTTTGTTTCGGCAAAAGGACCCAAAACCATTGGCGCCCTGGCGTGGCCCTACGGGTGCCTTTGCCCCAGCCCCTGTTGCTTGGGCTGCGGAACTCGCTTTGCTCAGACAGTCCTCGCCCCCAAAGAGGAGTTGGGACCGGGGCGCAGCCACGCCCGCAGGCGCCAGGAAATGACGCCATACGATGGCGTTTCCCTTTCCTCTCTTTTTTTGTCTGTCATCCTCGACATCTTTGATCGGGGATCCAGTGTCTTTATCTTTTCCGTTGTTTGCAAAGATGCGGGACGACACGCAGGTCGTCCCCTACAGGATCGTGGTGTCTGCGTGTAGGGGCGGGCCTGTGTGCCCGCCCTTCTTTTCTTGTTCCTCTTGCCTTCGTACCCACGCCATTTCATGGTGCTTTCTTTAAGCAGTGCCGCAGGCCTGATCGCATATGACATAAAATACACAATATTTGACGAAAAACTATTTTCCGTCAATTTATCGTCACTAATGTGACACTATTTAACGGCTTTTTGTCTTCTCCATGATCTCCAAAGCGGGACACGCACAAAAAGCTTGATTTGTCAGACAGTTGCGGGGTTTAGCGAAAATAGACGGTTATCGTGTTTGAATCGCGACCATCCGGGTGCAGGCTTCCAACTCCCCTTCCAGATAGGTGCGGATGGCTTGCAACTGCTCGGTCGTGGTGGCTTCGAAGCGGAGAACCAACGCGGGTTGTGTGTTGGAGGCGCGGATGAGGCCCCAGCCGTCATCGAAAGAGACGCGGACTCCGTCGAGCGTGACGACTTCACGGATTCCAAGACGCGGATGACCGGCATTGTGCGCATATTTCTGCCCTGCCGTCTCGATAAGCCGGTTTCGTAGCGCATCAACCACTTGAAACTTGATGTCGTCCGAACACTCTACACGAATCTCCGGGGTCACCTGCGTAGGCGGCAGATCCGCCAGAAGAGACGAGAACGGCGCTTGCGTTTTCGACAGGATTTCAATCAGCCGGCATGAGGCATAGATGGCGTCGTCGTACCCGAAATAGCGGTCGGCAAAAAACATATGGCCTGACATTTCTCCGGCCAGGGCGGCATTTTCTTCTTTCATCTTGGCCTTCATTACGGAATGTCCCGTCTTCCACATGATGCCGTTTCCCCCACGTGCTCGAATGTCATCGTACAGGCATTGCGAGGCTTTGACATCGGAAATAACCGTGCTCCCGGGCCTGTCCTTCAAGAGCTCCCGTGCAAAAATCAGGAGTAGGCGATCTCCCCACACGATGTTCCCCTGTTCGTCGACGGTTCCAATGCGGTCCGCGTCGCCGTCGTACGCGATACCGGCGTCCGCCCGATGATGCCTGACGGCCTGGATGAGATCCTGGAGATTCTCGACGACAGTGGGATCGGGATGATGGTTGGGGAACCGGCCATCGAGGTCGTCGTACAACCCCGTGACGCGACAACCTAATTGCTCCAACGCCGCTTTCGCCACCAGGCTTGCAACGCCGTTTCCGCAATCGACCGCTACGTGCATGCCTGTTCCGTCGACCCCGGTAAAGTGTTCCTTGAGATGCCGCAAATAGGCAGGAATGACCGTTGCCGTGGAAACGGTCCCCGATCCGGACGCATACGTCCCGGCTTCGATCAGACGCTCGAGTGCCTGAATCTCTTCGCCGTGCAAGGCTGTTTTCTCCAAACACATTTTGAAACCGTTGTATTCGGCCGCATTATGGCTGCCGGTGACCATCACGCCTCCGTCCACGGGCAACTCATACAGGGCAAAATACAGCAACGGCGTCGGACATATCCCGATGTCCACGACGTTTACGCCCGCGGCCGTGATGCCGGCGAGCACCCGGTCCCGGAGTTCCGGCGAAGTCAGGCGCCCGTCCCGTCCCAGGGCCACCGTCCGACAGCCGCGTTGCCGGGCCATGGTGCCGTAGGCGCGGCCAATGGATTCCGCCACGTCGGAAGTCAGATCTTTCCCGACGATCCCGCGCACGTCATATTCTCGAAAGATACTCACAAAAGGGCGCCGCTACGGCGGGCAAAAATGATCGCGTACAATTGGAAGAAGCTCAAGAGCGAGAGCCCCGGCTGGCTTTTGCCTGCTCGATTAAGAACGCCGGAGACAACCCCTGCGCGGCCAAAATCAGGTCGGCCACCTCCCTGACTGCCCCTTCGCCGCCCTTGGCCTTACACACGTACCGGACCTTTTTGCGGACGGCCTCGCGCGCGTTCGCGGGCGCGGCGGAAAACCCGACCGCCCGGAGCGCGAGCAAATCCGGCACATCATCGCCCACGTACGCGATTTCCTCGAGTTGGATGCCATATTTTGACGCGAGTTCGTTCAGGACCACGAGTTTGTCTCTGACGCCTTGGTGAAGTTCGGTAATGCCGAGCTTGGCGGACCGGATTTTCACCAACGGCGTTTGATCCATGGTGATGATGGCCGTGACCAATCCGGCATGCTTTAACAGGACCAGACTCAGGCCGTCCCAGACGCTAAATTTTTTGGTCTGCTCGCCTGAATCCGAATAATAGAGGCCACCATCGGTCAGGACTCCGTCAACGTCGGTCGCGAAGAGCCGAATTTTTTTCAGCATCCCGGTCAACCGACGGGTGCGGGCGGGCGTTTGTCCGGATCGAGTTTTGTTTGCCATTTCTTCTCAACCGATTGGAGAGCCATTAAAACATAATCGATTTTGCAAGCAAAGCGATTTTCACGATGACCCTTGTAGGGACCAACGATCGTTGGTCCCTACATGAATTCGTTGACAAAAGCCGGGGCTGCCCACATCATGATTGTTCAACCTTGCATGATCCTTTTTCTCTCGTTACCTCCCCTTTGTAAGGGGAGGTCAGGTGGGGTAGAGCCACTCGTCCATGGTCCATTGGATTTTGCTCTCCTGGCACAGTCTCTACCTCCCCTCGCCCCTCCTTACAAAGGAGGGGAACAGAGGGGGACGCAACCATCTTTTTCCTCCCCTTTGTAAGGGGAGGACAGGTGGGGTAGAGTCACAGGAGGGGAAAGAAAAGATAGAAATCGTCAAACGAATGAGTGACCACAGATCATGACTATTCTCGATCGCTACGTATTCAAAGAGCTCCTCGGTCCATTCTCGATCAGTCTCGGCATCCTTTGCTTTATCGTCCTGACCAAGGAGATGTTGCGGCTGGTTGAATTGTTGGTCACCAACGGGGTGAGCCTGCCGGCTATCCTGGAGATTATCGCCACGCTCATGCCTTCCTTCTTGGTGCTGACGCTTCCCATGGCCTGCCTGATCTCTTCGATTACCACCTTCAGTCGATTTTCTTTCGACAAGGAACTCGTCGCCATGAGAGCGGCCGGACTCAGTTTGTTGAGGATCGCGGTCCCCGTGTTTGTCTTTTCGTTTTGCGTGTTCCTAGGGACCTTGTTCCTTTCACAATGGGGACAGCCCTGGTCCTCGATTTCCATGAAGAAACTGGCCATCAGCCTGATCCAGGACCAGTTGACCCTGGCCTTGGAGCGAGGGGTCTTCAACGAACCGACGAAAGACATGATGATCTTCGTTCCCACGCCGGAACCCGGTGAGCAAGCCACGGGCATTTTCATCCTGGATCAGCGAGACCCCGAGCAGGAGATCATCATCACGGCCCAAACTTTTCAAATGATCAGAAATCCGCAACGCAAACAGTTCGGCATGCGCTTGCATGAAGGCGAGATTCACCACGTTCCCAAGGAAGGCGCCCAACATCATCAGTTGGCGTTTTCCACTTATGATCTCAAGATGAATCTGGCTCCGGCTCTCACCGTCGAAACACCCAGACGCCCGGACTACGAACAGATAGTGACTGCATTGGATCAATCCGACTGGCGGGACACCAAGATGCTTCGCCGCCTGATGGAATACTACAAGGACCTGGGGTTCCCCGTGGCCGCGTTCATCCTGGGTATCCTCGGCATGCCGGTCGGCATCGTCTCAAAACGAAGCGGGCGCATGAGAGGGTTTGTTTTGGGGATCTTCATCATGGTCGGCTACTATCTGCTCAACGTGTTGGGCGAGTTTTCCGTCACGGCTTTGCTCTTTCATCCGTTTGTGGGGGCATGGCTCCCCAACGTCCTCCTGCTCCTGATCACGTGGAGGCTCTTCTATCAGGCGAGTCGACACTGATCCTTCGACTTCGCTCAGGACTGATATGGGCATTTTATTCTGGTATATCGTTCGTCACTATCTGAGCATCCTGCTCCTGTGTCTCACCGGTCTGGTCACCATTTACCTGGTGATCGACTTTTTTGAAAAACTTCGCCGATTTCTGAAGCATGACGCCGAATTGACCTCTATCTTGATGTATTTCGTTTATAAAACCCCTGACATAGCCTTCCAACTGGTGCCGTTTGCCGTACTGATGGCTTCGCTGCTCGCCATCGGACTCCTGAACAAGAACCACGAAATCACGGCAATGAGAAGTTGTGGGGTCAGCCTTTTTCACGTTACCATACCGTTTCTGGCCGTCGCGGGCCTCATCACGGTTATCCTGTTGGGCTTGACGGCAGTCGTGATTCCATTGGCCAATGCCAAGGCGGAGCACATTCGAACCGTCGAGATCCGGAAAAAGCCGCAAGCGCTTTCATTTACCAGCGCAAACCTGTGGCTGTACATTCAGGGCAACGCGCTCATGCACGTTCAACGAGTCGATCCGACGGGCACGCACCTCCACAACGTCACACTCTACCGGCTGAACGACCAATTCACCTTGGATGCCTTGCTCACGGCTGACAGTGCCGCGTTCACGGATGGCCGGTGGACTCTACACAACGTCGCGCAACGGGGGATCGAACTGGATGGCGGCATCGAAATGGCCCACTGGACGACCCTCCCCTTGAAATTATCCCTGACACCCGATGATTTGATGACCTGGAACGCGCTTGAGCCCGAACACATGACGTTGAACCAACTCAGCGCACACGTCGAACACTTGCGGCAGGAAAAAAACAGCGTGACAAAATTTCTCCTGGACTATTGGAGGCGAGTGGCGTTTGCTTTCGTCCCGTTGATCATGACGGTTCTCGGCGTATCGATTGCACTCCTTGAAATCGGCACCCGGACGGTCAGTGTGGGCAAAGGCATTGGGCAGGCGTTGAGCATCAGCTTCCTGTTCTGGGCGACGAATTCCGTCGGCCTGACGCTGGGGAAAAGCGGGGCATTATTCCCCCAGGTTGCGGCGTGGATCGCGTGCGTCATGTTTCTCATCGTCAGCCTCAATATTTTTCTGAAAGTGCGCTACTGATCAACCTCTCACAAAACTTGTCGAATCCCAAGAGAAGAAGCCATGACTCCAGAAACGCCTGACGGCTATCCGGTAAGCGAATTAGTCCGCGCCATCGACGCGGAACTGCATGGCCCGGCGGAACTTCGTATTACAGGCGTCAACAGTCTCGACCAAGCCGAACCGGGTGACCTGGCTTTGCTGAGCGGTCACCGGTTGCTGGACCAGGCCCGTGGTTCGAGCGCCTCGGCGTTCATCGTGCCCCAATATTTTCCCGATTTGCACGGCGCCCAATTGATTTCGGCGCAACCCCAGTACGATTTTGTCCGGCTGATGACCCGGTTTTTCACGAAAACACCCTCGCCCACCGGGATCGCCGAACACGTCGTGAAGGGCGAAAACGTGCTACTGGGGCAAGATGTGTCCATCGGGCCATTCGTCACGATCGGCACGCGCACGACCATCGGGGACCGGGTCACGATCTATCCCGGGGTCCATTTGGGAGACGGCGTCACCATCGGTGACGATTCCGTCCTTCATCCGAACGTGAGCATCCAGGACGGATGCCGGATAGGCGCCCGGGTCATGATCCACGCGGGAACCGTGATCGGCAGTGATGGATTCGGGTACGTTCAGCACGAAGGCCGTCATCATAAAATTCCACAACGGGGTATCGTCGTCATTGAAGATGACGTCGAAATCGGAGCCAACGTGACGATCGACCGGGCCACGTTCGGAGCCACCCACGTCAGGCAAGGCACCAAAATCGACAACCTCGTCCAAATCGCCCACAACGTGACCGTGGGAGAACACGGCATCATCGTGGCGCAAGTCGGCATCGCGGGCAGTACGACGCTCGGCAAGGGGGTCATGATCGGGGGGCAAGCCGGCCTGATCGATCATCTCACGATCGGGGATCAGGCCATGATCGCGGCAGGGGCGGGAATCGAAAAAGACGTGGAGCCCGGTGCCAGAATGTCCGGGCGACCCGCAACACAAAGGACGGCCTTTTTCCGCTCTCACGTCCTGGTGCAACAACTCCCGGAACTAAAAAAACAGGTTGCGAATCTGGAAAAACGTCTTGCCGCCATCGAAGACAAGCAATCTGAAACCCGCAAAACCAAAAAATCAACCTCGTAAATGTTACCTCTCTACCTCCCCTCGCCCCTCCTTACAAAGGAGGGGAACGAAGAGGGAAAGGGCGGGGAACGGAATGTGGCATGACCCTCTTTTCCCTCCCCTTTGTAAGTGGGCGCATTTCCGAAGAGGGAATGCGGGTGGGGTAGAATCCCCGCTTATTTTTTCGCGGTCAAAGGAGGAATGACCGACCGCCAGGTAAACAACTTGCCCCAAAAAAACCCCGCCCACGGCAAGGCAAACGCTGCCATATAGTCCAGGGACCCGGAACTGAAGCTCCACGTGGAAAGCCCGAGCAACCCTCCGATCCCCAGCACGTAGGCGACCGGCACCAAACTCCGGCCGGCATGCGTCAATTCCACGTCAGTCGATGCTTTCGCCGCTTTCTTGAGTCGTTGTGCTCCCCGGCTATTGGAGGACCTCATGCGACTCGCCCAAAATTCGGGAAACGCTCGAAACAGATAACGGTGGTAGCGCGTTTGTCCCCAGCCGAGCAGGATTCCGGCCAGCATCAGCACCGAACTCTTGAGAAACGTCCACTCATCATAGGTCTCGACAAACAACTGGTAGACCAACGCGAGAATCCCGATGATCATGGCCAACAAACCCAGCAACCCCGATGGAAACAAAATATAGGTGCGAATATAGTTTTCAGCGAGTTGCGCCTCATTTTCCTTGCGTTGGGCCGTGATGATCTTTCCCATGGGATGTTCGACTCGCGAAAAATTATGGATTGTTTGAAGGGATGCCTTCGCCTGAAACGGAAAGGGATCGTTCGGAATCTTCCGGAACCCGATAGTCAGCGTTAAGCCAAGACCCGAGATCAACGAGGCGACACCGTTCCGAACAAAACGGATAAAATGTGGACCCTTCAGCAGTGAGAGACCGGCAGCTAGGACACAACGGTGTCATGAAAAAAGTATAGCAAGACGCCACAAACAAGGGAACAGAAGAACGCAGGTTTTCCAGTCCTAACTTCTTAGATCCGTAACGGCAAACTCGTATCCTTCACGTCGGCACTATTGCAAACCCACGATCGCACAGTGTACAAATTCACAGGAACTCCGTCATCCAAAGAGAATTGTCAAGACACGCAATGAGGAAGGAATTCGTACATCCATGAAAAACGTCCAAATTGTTTTCAATATTCAAGTCCCCGATCACATCTCTGAAGAAGAAGTCAACAGCCGGCTGCATCAAGTCATCAACTCCCTCATGGCGCAAGAGTTTGGAGGCGCCGACCAGCCGGCCGGACTTCCCCCGGACGATCACGATGGTCACGACGGACAAGTCGGCCATGCCTGATTCCCAAGCCATCCGTTTTATGCCGTAAGGTCACGCAATCGATAATCCAGTGTTGCAACCGGATCCTTTCCTAGATTGAAACGGTTCAATCTAAAAAATTTATATCCATAGCTTTCCAGAGTTTTTTCTCTTTCTAAGTCTTTGTCAGAATAATAGACTTGATCCGTCCATTCATTTGCTCTAACAAAATGATGAAACCCGTCATATTCAATAATGATTTTGAATTCCCGCCCTGCAGAGTTTTTGTACCATAGTAAAAAATCAGTACGGTATTGGGGGTGGTTATATGTTCTGTCCAGTTGTTTGAGGTATTCTCCAATCCGGAATTGAGCTTTTAATTCAATAGAGGACCGATTTTCTTGAAAAAAATTGGTGCTCTTAATCCATTCTAAGACTTTCGGTTCCATGGGACTCGCAGGATCGGTATCCAGAGCTTCGGGAAGTCTTCGACCTTCTTCTAATTCCTCCTTGAAATGTAAAAGGGCGCCACCAATCGCCCCTTTAAATTCTTCCACAGGTTTACTGAGGAAAAAATGCATACATTCTCTGGCCCGGCTGAACCCAACATTCAACCGTTGAACTTTTATTTTTCCTTCGTCTTCATCATAAAAGCGACGGGTTAAATCTCTTGGGAAAATATAATTAAGCTTGTCCTCAGATGGATTGGCAACCATGGAATATAACACCGTATCTCTTTCCTCGCCTTGGCAAGTATCGAATGTCATAATTTTTAGTTTTCTTTTTTCAAAGAAATAATCCCGATCAGACATTTTATTGATTTCATCGCTTATCCGTATCTGCTGATCATGAAACGGCGTAATGATTCCAATCGTGCCACCACTCTCACTGTCCTTTAACTTTTTCAGTTCCGTTTTTAGGGCATTGATTTCTAATTGGTTGGTATTCTTAAACTTTTCAGTCTTTCCATCATGTTCGACAGGGGTAAATTTTAAAATTTCATTAGTTGGCTTCATTCTTATTTTTAGGGCTTGCAACAGAGGTGGCTTGGGAAATCTGAACAAGGGGGATAAGTGACATTTCTGCTCACGAGCGGCATTATTGCCGTCCATGAGGAGGAATCATGATGAGACGACCACGCCGAAACCATAGCCCGGCGCTTAAGGCCAAAGTGGCGCTGGCGGCCATCCGCGGGGACCAGACGCTGGCAGAACTCGCCCAGCAGTTTAACGTGCATCCGAACCAAACCAAGCAGTGGAAGGACCAACTCCTGGCAGGCATGACGGATGTCTTCGAGGGCGCGGGGAAGAAGCCGTCTGCCCCCGAGTCCGATGTCACCGCGCTGCATGCGAAAATCGGGCAATTGACCCTGGAGAATGATTTTTTAGAGGGTGCGCTCAGCAAGGCCGGTCTGTTGCCGAGCGCAAGACGATGATGGACCGCACGCACCGCGTGAGTGTCAGCAGTCAAGCCCGGCTACTGGGCATCAGTCGGGGCAGCGTGTATTACCAGCGCCGGCCTCCTTCAGCGGCCGATCTGGCCTTGATGCGCCGGCTGGATGAGTTACATTTAGAGTATCCCTTTGCGGGCAGCCGGATGCTCGTGGGCTTGCTTCGGCAGAACGGCCATGTGGTGGGGCGCCTGCATGTTGCCACGCTGATGAAGCGCATGGGGATCGTGGCCCTCTATCGCCGCCCGACGACCTCGCACCCGACGCCGGGCCACCAGATTTATCCGTATCGGTTAAGGCATCTGGCCGTCACCCGACCGAACCACGTGTGGGCGATGGACATCACTTATGTGCCCATGGCCCGTGGGTTCGTGTATCTGGTGGCGGTCGTCGACTGGTTCAGCCGCAAGGTGCTCGCATGGCGGCTCTCGATTACGCTGGAGACGGGGCCGTGCGTGGAGGCGTTGCGCGACGCCCTGGCGCGGCATGGCCCGCCGGAGATCATGAACACGGATCAGGGCAGTCAGTTCACTTCGGGGGCTTTTATCCAGACTTTACAGACTGCCCAGATTGCGATTAGCATGGACGGCAAGGGCGCGTGGCGCGACAATGTCGTGGTCGAGCGGCTGTGGCGGACGATCAAATATGAGGAAGTCTACCTCCGGGCCTATCGCAGTGTCTCGGAGGCGCGGAGCGGGCTGGACCGCTATCTGGCCTTCTATAATCGGTGCAGACCGCATTCATCACTGGGCGGGCGAACGCCCGACCAAGTCTATTTCAACCAGCCCCAGCCCATCCAGGCGGCGGCATAACCAGAGCGGAGAGCCACTTATCGACAGCCTGCAAACTGTTCAAAATACTCAAGCCACCTCTACCAGAACGATATGATATCTACTTTGGGATTATTGGAATGTTAGAAGACCTTGGGCGGACGGTTTGGAATTACTACAACAATGTAGAGACGGAGACGACCCAGAAACTTGTCTTTAAACGCAATGAGATGTTACCGAATCGCTCATGCTTCCTCCAGGAGCGCTTTGACTTCACGTGTCAGCACAGGAATTTTGGTGTGGACGATATCCCACACCGTTCTACTATCCACATAAGCATATCCGTGCGCGATGATGTTCCGAAAAGCAATGATGCGGGGATATTCACTGATGCGGACGGCTAGCGCTTTGTCCAGATTCGCAAGTTCCGAGAGAGCGACACCAATAATTTCGAACTCGCGCTCCACCGCCGCGCGCAGCATGGCATCACCTTCGTAATCAGAAAATTGTTTTCTAGCAGTAAACTCAGCCAGTAATGTTACAGCTTGTTGTATGTCAGACAGATACTTTCTGGCTTCACGCTGCATACAGCAGTTCCTTGGTCTCCTCTACGGATTCCCTGAAGTACGGATTCTTGATAGCTGAAGCGCTGACCAGGTCAACGGGCCGACCAAACACTTCTTGCAGCCCTTCAAGTAGGCCGAAATAGGCGTTTGCATACCCACAGGGAAGAGAAGGCTGAAACTCCACGAGAAAGTCAAGGTCGCTGTCCAACCGGAAGCGCCGACTGTCAGTTGCGGAGCCGAATACCTCCAGCCGCAGGACGTGGTAGCGGCGACACAACTGCTCCAGTTCGGTCCTCTGTTCTCCGATAGCCTGTATCATCCGGTCTCTCCTTTCCTGCAATCTCCATTTATTATAGGCAGACCATCATCTTCCGTCTACACCAGAGCCTAATTTCTGCACCTTGCTAACGGGAAGCGGAACAGCGGGAAAAGAGCAAGCAATCGGTCCTTAACCGCATTTTGACCATTCATCGGGTTTGCTCAGACGGCCAAGTCGGCCATGCCTGATTCCCCAACGACCCGCCTCATCCTTCCGTCAGATTTGGAACATACCCCGTCACAACAGTTAACGCATCCACTTTTCTTTGAACCACGTGAGATGCTCCACGGCCTCAGCCTTCTGCTCCGAAGTTAAGGTGGCATGCAATTCATTCACCTTGGTGATCACGTGAGGCGCTGCTTGCCTCATTAATGCATAATGCTGATCGAGGAGATCCAACACGGATGCCTGGTTTATCCGGTCACTCTCAACCTGAGTGATGACTTCATTCAACATGGCTTGGCGTTCATCACGCATGGCGCGTCGAGCTTGAAGAATTTCATTCTTCACTTCATTGAGTTTCCCTCGTTGTTGTTCCGTCAAATCAAGGAAATAACCGACGTAGTCCAGATTGCGGGCGATTCGTTCTTCCGGCGACTGATGCCTGTTACATCCCGGCAAACCCGAAAACGTTGCCGCCAGCGTGAGCACCGCTGCGGCCATAAACATTTGTGACTTTCGCATGACGTCCTCCTGCTGAGAAAAGATTGTGAATTGAGCTTGAAGTCAGCTTATCAAGGGAAACGGGAGCATTGGGTGCGCGATCGCAAGAACATGTAGCAATTTGTAACGGCGTCAATGAAGAACCATCCTTGTTCCATTCCAATTACACGTTTTGGAAAGCCTTCAGGTTTGTGTTGAGGGCCTCCCTTGTATTCGTGCTCGCGCCAGATCGAGGTAACTCAACGTGCCGACCGGCCGGCCATGCTCATCCAGCACCGGAGCCTTTTTCACGCCTTTCAGGTAGAACACTTGCAAGGCCTCATGGATTAACTGCTCGGACCGTAGTGATATGACTTCCCGGGAGACGTTGTCTTTCAGGATTCCGGAAAACTTCTGTTGCTTGGCTGCGGAACGGAACAAGTCGGTTTCCGTCAACAGGCTCGTCAACTTTCCGTCGTCATCTACCACCATGAGTACGTTCTGATGGCTTGCAGTCAACGTCCGGATCGCTTCGGCTATTGTCGCCGACTCGGAAATCGATACCGGCGACGCGTTCATGAGATCGGTCACCGGCCTCTTCAGAAGTTCTTCCGACCAGGTTGACGGCCTTAAAAATTCTTCCAGCGGACTCCTGGATGCCGTGGAACTGAGCAATTGCCGAAGCGACTTGAACAGATCAACGAAAAATTTGAACTCTTTTGACGCGAAGACGAGCAGCGTCGCGTGCGTCTTCGCCGTCACCGTCACCCGCCGCGCCAGGCCGTAAAGAAGAGAGCCTTCACCAAAATGGTTTCCCTGAACCAATTCGTCTTTCCATAAAATGCGGCCATCGCCATCGTGTCTTGTCACTTCGAGAATCCCATCCTCGACGATGTAAAACCCGTTTCCTCGCTCGCCCTGATGAAAGACGACGTCACCCGGTTCGACGTGCACCCTGGCCAATTTTTGCGTTTTCCGCAAATCCCAATAATTGAGATCCGGCGGAAAAAAGAGTTCGAACGTCCAATCAATGACCACCCGAAGCTTGCGGTCCAGTCCGGGCAACTTTAACAGATGAATGGTCCGTGTGAGCCACCACGCGAACAGGCCGCTGAATCGAAACCCGAGAATCGAACAGACTCCCTTATGGTGTCCGATCGTGGCCATCTGCCCGAGCATCTTGAATCGAAACGGGCGAAGAGATGTATTGGTGACGGTTGCGGCAATATTATCCGCCGTCCGTTTACCCAACGGCGTTGCAAATTGCGCGGTTGGAGGACAACGATGGCCATATCCATCAGGATTAGTCGCTCCATCGCCGATCGCCCAGACATGCTCATATCCTTTGACCCTTAACCATTCATCCGTCAGAAGCTTGCCTTTCTCATATTCGGCCTCCAGGTCCGAGAGCACGGGATTCGGGGCATTCCCAATCGTGCAGACGACGTTCTGAGTTTCGAGACGGGCTCCATCTTTGAGTCGGATATAGTCGCTACTCACGGACGTCACGCGTTGATTGATCAACACGACCATGCCTCGCTTTTCCAGGGTGTTTTGGGTAAAACAGCCAAGATCTTCACCGAGTTCAGGCAGTAAATGAGGACCGGAATGAACTAACGTGACTTGCAAGTCCGAGAGATCCAGGCGTCGATAAAAACGTCTCGCAGTGAGCAACAAATCCAGGATTTCGCCAGCCGTTTCAACCCCACTATACCCACCCCCGACAATGACAAAATGGAGAAGACTTTTCCGGCTTTCCGGATTTGACTCCAGACTCGCTTCTTCAAGTCGCCGGACAATGTGCTCCCGAAGAGACAGGGCATCAGCCAGGGTTTTCAAGAAAAGAGCATGCTCCATCATCCCCGGGACGGCTCGGAGGTTGGTACTGCTTCCGAGGGCCAGGACTAATTGCCGGGCTTCAATGGGTTCCACATTGGGACCATCGGTGGAATCAAATTCAACTCGCCGGTTAGCGAGACGTATCTTCTTCACCTCTGCCCGCATCAGGGCACAATGGCGAAGGACAAATCGAATGGGGTTCGTCACGTGTCGCGGTTCGATACTGGCGCCAATGACTTCGGGCAAGAAGGGTTGGAAGACGAAATAATTTTCGGCACTCACCAAAAGAACCCTTTGAGCAGACGTTTCACCCCACAATTTTTCCAAACGCTTGGCACAGGCCAGTCCGGCAAAACCACCCCCAAGAATCACTACGTCCCAATTGTTCTTCATGGAATCCCCTTGTACTTCTTCCGGAGAACGATTTACAGAAATTTTACGCTAAATGGAAATTTGATTAAAGGAACCTCTGATTTATTTGTGATAGCGGGATGCAGGGCAAGGCGTCCCGGAGCGAAACCCGAGGCTTATCAGAGAGAGAGGTGAGGGTTGAGCGAGGACACAACGCAGCCATACGCCCGATAGTGCAATAAAGCAGAGGTTCCTAAAGTTGATGGGAAAGCGTCAGTCCTGCTCTTCTGAAAAATGATGTCACTTCTTGACATTTAACCAAAAAGTAATTACACGTGATTACTGGATGGCGTTACACAGCGACGCCATATGAGTCATTTTCCGGAAGACAGCATAACATCGGGTACTTTTCCCTTTAAGGAGCCTCTGATTTAGTGTGATAGCGGGATGCAGGGCAAGGCGTCCCGGAGCGAAACCCGAGGCTTATCAGAGAGAGAGGTGAGGGTTGAGCGAGGACACAACGCAGCCATACGCCCGATAGTGCAATAAAGCAGAGGTTCCCTAACATTGAGGTATTCATCGATATGCGACAGACCAAAGACACGAAACTCATTCCTATTGGAAATTCTCAAGGCATACGTATCTCAAAGCCTCTGTTACAGAAGTATGGGTTCATGGATCGCCTGGTCTTGGAGGAAACCGACCGGGGAATTTTGATTCGCAAGCCCGATGAAGATAATCGGCTTTCCTGGGAAAATACTTTTAAGGCAATGGCTCAGGAAGAAGAAGATTGGCGTGATCTGGAAGTAACGCTTATGGATGGGCTGGCAAACGATGACGCCTGAACGATATGAAATCTATTTCGCCGATTTGAACCCGACTTCAGGCCGTGAGATCAACAAAGTTCGTCCAGTGGCAATCGTGAGTCAAAATGAGATGAATCGTTATGTGGACACCGTTGTGGTTTGTCCTCTCACCTCAAGTCTGCATCCTCAATGGCGAAGTCGTATTCAGACGACGTGTGCAGGCAAAGATGCGGAGATCGCCATTGACCAAATCCGGACGATCAGCAAACAGCGACTGAGAGAGAAGATTGACAAGCTTTCGGACGATGCGGCTGCGCGAGTGCGACGACTGATTACTGAAATGTATGGTGAAGCTTGAGTCTCCCGTTCAGAAAGTTGGAAAGCAAGCCTTCATCCTTTTGGATTGGAGCGTGTGAGGTTCTTGCGACGCCCTGTATTCATAAGGATTTTAGAGGTTTTTCTGCCGTTTTTCCCACACGGTGTCACCGAACCACGCAGAAAAAAAACTGCTCATAGTTTGTACCGTACCGAAACAAAAATAATCACCACCAGGCGACCAACAATACCGGATGCCACTTCGACTCAGGACCCTCCGCTGTTGGCTACCTACGTGCGCCGAGTCGTGCGAGCGGCTCAGGCGAGGCGGAGGAAGGGACACGATTGTCCTGAGCACGCCCGCGAAATCAACAGAACAGCACGCACAGGATACTCTGGCACCGTCCTGGAACCACATGGATTTGTCCTGATTAAAACCACGAAATAAACAGGACGACAGCTCCCGCATATGTTGGCATCCTCCGCGTACCACAAAAGAGGTGACGCCAATGCCGACAGATCAAGACGTGCTGCTAACCCGCCGTGAGGTTGAGCGACGCACGGGGCTCAGCCGCAGTACCATTTACAGAAAAATGCGCGACGGCTCCTTTCCGGTGCCGTTGAAAGTCTCTGAGCGGGCCGTACGATGGCGCGAGAGTGACATTCGCGCCTACGTCGATTCGCGCCCGCGCTCGTATGGCGAGACGGCACCATGACCAGACGAAGAGGCCCGACGCGGTGGCCGGTTCATGGCGGCCTGGGCGCAGGCCGCCGGTCTTGCCGACATCGGGAAAGGAGGTCATCCCATGCGCATTGAACGCCGTGATCCCACGCTTAAATATCCCCGGGCCGTCCGAGAAGAAAAGCGCCGACTTGTTCTCGACTGGCTCCTGGAATTTCAATTCTCCTCAGTCGACCTGTTGCAGGTCGCCGGCCGGGACGTGGCCAAAGCCCAAATCCAAACCTCCCGCTTGAACCGATACGCGCACATCATGCACGACCTGGCCGTGCAACACGCCGTGCTCAAACGGCTCGATCTCTACGACGAAGTCATCTGGGACAAACACATCATGCTACCAGATCAAGACGAAAAGCCGGACGCCCTCCTGCACTCCCCGAAGAACTATTGGGTGGCCTTTGACTATGAATACTGGCGGAAAGAAGACAAACGCATCTATCTGTCTTTCCTGAATCACGCGCGGGCGCTCCTCAAGCGACACTACAGCGGCGTGTACTATCTGTTCGACCGCGAAGAAGACCTCGTGCACTACCAGACGCTCTTCGCGGCCCCGGCCTGGCCCGAGTACCACTACAATCGCAAGACCGGCAAAATCACGCCGGCTGGCACCCATTTCCAGCCTGATGCCATCGAGCGCTTACGCGACTGTTTTCTCTTCATTCATGAGCCTCACACCCGCACAAGGGATTCCCCTTAAAAAGAAGGGTGGGGTGATGAGTGCCCTGGCCGCTACGCGGGGGGTGCTCCCATGCTGGTCATCCACTCACCGCCCCACAATCGATCAAGGAACTCGCGCCACGGCAGGATAGCGATGCCGTCCACCTGACGCGCCGCCGGCTCCAGCGACACCAGCACATAGTGCGCCATCAACTTCTCTTCGCGGAGCGCCATCAATCCCCGCAGGTCCCGACGGGATACGGTATTTTTGGCCTTCACTTCAATGGCGAGTCTGCCGACCACAAAATCCACTTCAAATTGGGACTTGGAACGCCAGTACCGGGGCGGGTCGAGCAGGTGGTAATCGCAGAAGGCCTTGATCTCCTGCAACACCAAACTCTCGAACGCCTCACCATACTCGATGGTGCCCACGGCCAGCCCGCGACGTCCCTGCAGGTGCCGCGCCACGCCGATGTCGAACAGATGGTACTTGGCGGTGGAGATCGCCTTGCGTTTGCGAGTTGCCGTATACGCCGGGACTTCGTACGCAATGAACGTATCGGTGAGAATCCCATAATACTCGCGCACAGTGGAGGCTGGCACCTGGGCATCACTCGCAATCTGCGAAAAATTGATCATCTGGCCGTGGGACAACGCCGCCACTTCAAGGAAGCGACTGAAGGCCCCAATATTGCGGACCAAGGCCTCGGCCGCGACTTCTTCCTTGAGATAATCCCCCGCATAGACTGCAAGGTCTTCGGCCGGTGCATCGGAAAAATAGGTCGACGGCAGCAAGCCGAATTCCAGCGCCCGGTCCAACCGAAAGTGCTGGCCGAGTTCAGCACGGACAAACGGATGCAGTACACGGGAGCGCGCCCGGCCGCCGAGTAAATTGACACCTTTGCGGCGTAACGTCCGGGCACTCGAGCCCGTCAGAAAGAAGCGAATGTCGTGCTCGTCGATCATGAGTTGGACTTCGTTCAGCAGGGCTGGCATCTTTTGAATTTCGTCGATCACGATGGTCCGGGTTTGCGGCGTGAGCGCTTCTCGGATCAACGCCGGATTTCGGGCGAGACGGATGAAGAGCGTCTGGTCGAGCAGGTTATAGGTGCGGACATCCGCGAGTTGCTGGCGGATCAAGGTGGATTTGCCCGTCTGTCGGGCGCCGAACAGGAAACAGGACTTCTGTTTCAGCATTTCTCGTGCGTCGAAGTAACGCGCAATGATGGGGGGTGGCATTGGCATGACATTAAGCTTGTCTATTGCCAATTATCATGACAATAAGCGACTCATTTGTCAATTTCTCATCATCTGGCAGTTCAAGCACGACACCACTATTCCCATTCCAAGCGACGCGCGGAATCTGCTTCTCCCTTTCTGTCATCCTCGACTTACTCGGGAATCCAGTGTTTTTGAAAGCGCATGTGGTCTTTGGATCTGACGCCTATCACTCTCTCCATTTGACCCATTGATCGGAATACACAAGATAGCACACGCATGGCGAGGCAGGCGTGGGAATCCTGGGGATCGTGGTCCTCTGATATTGGAACAACGCTTAACCAAGCGGCCAGCTCGTCGCTTGGAAGACAGGGCTCGTCAGGTGCACGGATCGTGCGGAGAGGTGTCGCCGCGACGCCAGGCTCTCGGGGCACGCGTGTCCTCATGACCGATGGGGGGGACTACTCCGATCACGGTGTGAAGGCCACCTTCGTCAAGTGAGTCCATTGCCCTGCGTGCACATGTTCCTCCCGTTCCGTGTCTCGTCTTCCTCCGACTTGTCCTCAAAATATCGCGCAGTTTCTCAGGGAAACTGGTTGGTCAATTCCTTCAAAACGCTTTCGCCTTGCGCGACGCCATGACGGTGCTGCTTCACTCGCCATGCTCCGCTGACACGTCCTTCTTCTCGCCCCGTGTCAGAGGCTCTATATCGCCTATTCTACCTCTGATCTTACCCCTGTAGCGCGTCAGTGGTCACTTTACCGGTCAATGAGGCGATACACCGACCGCCTCCATCTTGTCGCCGGTCGCGTGACAGGCCCCTGTCCTGTCCCGGCAGGGCGCCGGGAGCGCCGCCGCCCTGCTGAGGCTGCGCCTCTGGGCCAACTGCGCGTTTGGACAACGCTTTTTGGCCAATTCACCGTCGCGGCTTGGAAGCGCCAAGCCCCGCCCAGGGGTGCCCCCTCTGGCTCCGTGCCCCCCCGCTGGACGCGGAGGACATGGGCCATTCACCCCGCTGCGCTGTCCCGGCTTGGGCGAGGGGTCGCAAGCCGTGACCAACCCCAGGGGAACCCGTTGGGTTCACGCCGATGGACGCGGCTCTCTCCTGGGGTTGGTCACGGCTCACTCCCGTGCGCCGCGACAGCGCAGCAAACCAAACAGGAAAGCGTCGCTGGGGCTCCGCCTTCCTTCGGCTCGGCCTGGGGACCGACCCGTTGGTTTTCCGGTCGCCCGTCACCTCGTCTAGGGCCGAGGGTGGCGGGCTCGTTCACGTTGGCTCAAGGGAGCCACGTGAACCGCACCGGCGGCTGGCCCGCTGGGGCGGACTGGCCCGCCTGCCTCGATTTGGGAATCGAGGCTGCGCCGGGGGCAACGGCGGCGGCGATACCTGTCCCGGGCTCGGCTCACCCGCCGCCGTGTCGCCTTGATGCGGATGCTCAACCCTTCCTCTTGGTCCAGCCGAGAGACCCGCTTGGCGTTGCTCGGCCAGCCCTCCGCAGTCATGCCGCCAGACTCTGGCTGCGGGAGGGGCTCACCTCCTTCGGCGCACCACCTCCTGCACCATTGTTTTGTCGAGGGTCAGATCGGCCACCAGCATCTTCAGCCGTCGGTTCTCCTCTTCCAGTTGCTTGAACCAGCGGATCTCGGCCACGCCCATCCCGGCACACGGCTTCTTCCAGCGAGAGACGGTCTGCTCCGAAATCCCCGTCGTGCGGCAGACCTCGCCGATCGGGGTCGCCATCTCGGCTTGGCCGTTGACCTACTTACCGCTTCCTGCCATAGTCTCCCTGTTCATCCAAGAAGGCTGCCCTTTGTCGGGTTGCCTGTGAAATACAAGAGCCGTGTTCGCCTCATCGCGGTGGCCACCGTGAGGGGCGAAAGGTCTTGACCAACCGGTAAATACACAGGAAGTCTCTCGCCTTCTTGGATGGGCCAGCCCGGCCTATGTCGCGGCTGCTTATCCATCTTTTTCCCAGAGGAGGCGAGCGATATGAAGATCTTCACAGTGGCGGTCGCACTGATGCTTGTAGTAGGTCTCAGCGCATGTGGGGGCGGTAGCGGAGGAAGCCCAAGGATGATGCCCCAAGAGCCTGACCAACCGCCGCAGATGACCGAAGAAACCGAGGAAGAAACCATGGAGGAGGAAGAGCCAGACCCTCAGCCTCCCCCACCGTCCATTGCAGACACCTTTAACGCCTTGATCAATGCTTCAACGCTCGTCACCGAGGGAGAGTCTGCTGGCAAGCTCACTTACACTCTCACCGTTCAGCCAACACCAGACAGCCTCAATATTTCCCACTTACATGCTCGGCTCGCTCGAGAAGAAGACAAAACCTTTCAACCGCTTGAGGCCCGCCAAGGCGTTCCCTTAGCGTTCAATCACATCCAATTAACCAGCGAAATCAACCCCATCAGTTACTTCAGTTATGGCGGCTGGCTGGATCACAGCTTCTTTTTGGTGGCGGTCTACAATCAGATCATCAACGAAAATCCGCTTGATGTAAGAGAAGAGGTTTTTGCCGATATGTATTCCATTGGCAATGCGACCGGGACGAATCCAGTGTCGGGAAGTGCGACTTGGCGCGGGGCCGTGGCTGGCGTTGATCAGAGTGAAACCGACACGGAAGGCAATGTCATACTTGGAAATGCCACGCTCACCATTGACGATTTCGTGACCCCATCTATCGACGTCGTGTTTACCAACTTGAGGGATCAAACAACGAATGGGCGGCGAGCTGATATGTCCTGGAGCAATTTAGCACTTACTAATGGAACCTTTCATCACAACGGTAATCCCGACGCTCGTATTTCCTTTGACATTCCGAATCGCACGGTGAACACACTCACGGGTCGCTTCTATGGCCCGAATCATGAGGAAGTCGGCGGGGTGTTTAGTCGAGACGAAATTGCGGGATCGTTCGGGGCGACGCGGCAGTAGCTGTTGCAGGCAGTTTGTGGTACGATTTTTTAGCCTCACGGTCAGTTGGACTGTCTCTTGGGAGTGGACGAAATGGCTGGCCGTGACGGCGAGATAACCCCGTTTAAGGGGGCATTTTTTGTGTGTCATAACAAAGACGCACTGTAACTAGCAGGCTCAACAATGGAGGATTTTACTATGAACCCTAAGCACGAGACGTCTTCGGAACTCCGTTGTCAACATTGCAAGCAACCATTCATCCTGTATCGGTGGCATGAAAATGGGGTTTTCGAGGGAACGCCGTATTGTGAACGATGCCGCCAAGTATTTGTCGGAGTCATTGTTGATGGTGGCACGATGGATGTGGAAGTCGCAGTCACGATCTAGACAAGCAAGTATGTCAAAGGGATAATTGCGAACCACAAAAGCGCTTCGTGTCAACGAACCGCCTGTTGAG
This sequence comes from Nitrospirales bacterium, assembly GCA_965204965.1. GTDB lineage: Bacteria > Nitrospirota > Nitrospiria > Nitrospirales > UBA8639 > Bin75. The sequence continues at coordinate 1,162,359 of OZ242026.1, forward strand.
CATGGGCCCAGAAGATATCAAGCAAATGATATCAGGGGCCTTGGTTGGACTTGCTTGCGCGTGGATGAGGATTCGTTTCCGGTTTGACACCCGAGGTTTTTTGCTCATCCATGGGAAATTTTCTGGAGGCTTTTTGTTCGTCCATGGGGATTGGGCGCCCTAACGGTTTTTCCGAGGCCCCGCGTTTTTCCACATCCCCATAGTTTTCTGTTCGGTAGTTTATGTCCCTGTTGATTGTATCCTTTGCCATCAGGCTTGCCCTCCCGTTCTTATCTGGATTCGAGATGATCGCCAGCCAAATTTATATCATAGACCGTGGTTCTGACCCAACCTTTGGGTCCTGAAGTTCGCTGGAACCACCACAATCGTTTCTGCCTGTTCGCGTCACGCGGATTAATCTCAGCAGGCATCTTTCCCATAACGCGCGTATTGTAAAAATACGTGGTGATGAGGACAGATTCAACAGCGTTGGAAACAATATGTTCAAACGTTGCAGTGACCTTTTCTCCCGGTTCGACAATAAGTTCGTCTTTGCTCCATTCAAGTCGTCGTTCTCTCAGAAGATGCCATTTCGGAGTCTCATAAAGGTCTTTCTCAAATAGTTCTTCAAATAACCGTTCGGCATCTTTTTGAGACAACGGCACAAGTTGTTCCACGGCAAACAGACCATCGCGAAACTCCACTTCGACTTGTGAACTGTTATATAACGTTGCGGTTATTTCAATATGGACATATCCATGGCCGATTTGTCGGTGTGTAACGTCGTGTGAAATGGTGACGTGGGGCTGCTCGTGCCGGAAGATGAACCCCCGCCGCCAGGCGAAAATCCCACCCAGCACGATGGCGATGATGGTGGCAACCGCCTGGACGATGCTCATCCACAAGTAAACGTTGTCGGCAACCAATGTCGAACCAGTCGTCGCTGGCTCAATCCCTTGCGTCGCCGCCATTCCGCTGGGGGCAAAGCAGAAACCTGTAATCGCCACGGCCAGCGCTATTACCAGAGCAAGGTTAATCAGTTTGAGCACCATCTTCCAGCATCGCCAATCTACTATTCAGTCGTCAGATCGCAGAAATTATGCGCCAGCCCGGTTAGCTCTGCAACGGGTAAGGTGTCGGAATACAATCTAATCGAAAAATTTGAATATGCCGGGCGCCTCCCTAATCTTCGCCGCCGGCTGGTGGCAGTTGACCCAACAAACTCTGAGCGTCTTGGGTCAACGTCTGGTTGCCCTGTTCTGTTGCTAATTCAAAAGCGCGTTGCAAGTCGCTACGTGCCTTTTTGTACTCTTCAATTTCCTTATTGGCATTTCCGCGGTTGTAGTAGGCTTGGGCAAATTGTGAATTGATGCGAATTGCCTTATTGAAATCCGCAATCGCTTCCTCATATCTACCAAGCATACCCTTGAGGGTTCCTCTGTTATAGTAGGCTTCGGCAGATTGCGGATTGATGCGAATTGCTTGGTCATAGTCGGCAATCGCCTGATGGGGTTGGCCAAGGGCATCCTTGGCGATTCCTCTATTATAGCAGGCGTCGGCAAATTGTGGATTGATGCGGATTGCTTGGTCATAGTCGGCAATGGCATCGTGGTGCTGGCCAAGAGCAGCCTTGGCGATTCCTCTGTTGTTGTGGGCTACGGCATCTTGCGGGTTGATGCGGATTGCCCGATCATAGTCGGCAATGGCATCGTGGTGCTGGCCAAGAGCAGCCTTGGTGACTCCTCTATTGTAGTAGGCCTCGGCATCTTGCGGGTTGATGTGGATTGCTTCGTTGAAATCCGTAATCGCTTCCTCATGCCTCCCATGCCTGTCCTTGATGATTCCTCTGGTGATGTAGGCCTCGGCATCTTGCGGGTTGATGCGGATTGCTTCATTGAAATCCGCAATCGCTTCCTCATATCTGCCAAGCTTGGCCTTGGCGGTTCCTCTGTTGATGTAGGTGTCAGTAGATTGTGGGTTGATACGGATTGCTTTGTTGAAATCCGCAATCGCTTCCTCATATCTGCCAAGCTTGGCCTTGGCGGTTCCTCTGTTGATGTAGGTGTCAGTAGATTGTGGGTTGATACGGATTGCTTTGTTGAAATCCGCAATCGCTTCCTCATGCCTGTCAAGCATACCTTTGACAGTTCCTCTGTTTGCGTAGGCTTCGTCACACTGCGGGTTGATGCGGATTGCTTCGTCGTAATCCTCAATTGCTTTGTCATATTTTCCCTGTTGAAAATGTCTATTACCACTCCGAAGCGACTGTTGTTCATTTGTGGGATCAATAGGTGTGATAGGTTCATCTTGTCCGTGTGATGCAGCGAAACCACCGAAATCTCTGAAAATGGACTGCCTATCTATACCATAGTATTTTTGCAATAGCATTCTGATTTCTTGCTTGTCTTCTTTAGATATGGATATTTCTTTATAAGTTTCTGGTTTGATTGGATGGGCAGAAAAGATAAAACAACTATGCTGTACAACAATCCGATTTTCATTTGCAGGTGGCTTCCAGTAAGAAATTTCTGGTTGCTTTTCCGAAGAAACAAATCGTCGGGTGGTCGAGTGCAGTTGAGGTAATTCCGTCGTGTTTTCCTTTGCGCTTTCAGGAATAACTTCAGAAGGAGGCTGTTGGATGGTTGGTTGAGGTAGAAGTAATTCCGCGATGCTTTTCTCTGCTCTTTCAGGGGTAACTTCTTTGAAATTTTGAGTATCCCCACGATTAACGACAAAGACCTTGCCATCGGTTTTGTCCCCTGCACAGGCAAACCATAAGGCGATATGAAAATTGGCGGTGAAATCAATAAGACAAGTTGCCGTACCATGGTGTTGCAATTTAGCCAGTAATTCCAAATCGTTTAGCTTTTTGTTTTGTTGGTGTGCGTATCCTTCACTTCTTGCTGGCTCAATCAAGACTTTAGTTAAGTATTCAATTAAGGAGAGAGTCTGCGCTTCTTTTTCCAGACGTCTATCAGCGCCACTGTCGAGCTTACAGCTTTTGTCGCTTTGACCGCGAAATATCAGAACGGCCTGATTCCCCCACGGCTCTACCTGTTCAGCAAGTGTTTGTTGGTATTTAATCAACAAATTCATTTTGGTAATTAGGGCGAAACACACCCAAAATAGATCTTGAGAAACTGTTTGAATGCATTCTCCTAGCGGTCGTAAGCTTCTCCGTCAAGGAGATAGTTCTAAAGCAGAATGTCTGGCTTTTTCGCCCTGCCGTCTGAACCAGGCAAGAGGTATGCTTCTTCCCAAGCTGTTATTGGGTCGGTCCTCATTGCCGTGCTGGCAGATCTCCCACGGCTTCTTTCCCCTTCTCAGCCTCTTGCGAAATTGCGACGATTTGCGTCGCGGTGAAGCGGCTTCGTCTCATGATCGTCTCCTTACAGGGGATTATCCTGCCAGAAAACTCCAATTTCAGCATGTGTCACATAAGGGGAAGCTTACGGCGGGATGTGTCAAGCAGGGAAGCGCGGTTTGGTAACCCGTTAATCAGTCAAGAAGGGGATACGCCATGCGTGGGTATGACTTACAACATCCCCCTTCGTCAGCATGATATCCCCATGATCAATATCGACGATTTCTCCACTCACCGTCAGTGTGTCTCTTTGATTCATCCGCTTCATTGTTTCTTTCCAGGGGTCGGGGTGGAAGGTCACATACAAAAAACGAAAGTTTTTCTCTCCTCCTCCCCTCAGGACCACTCTAACTTCATTATCTCCACCCCCCACTCGATGGATTTTTTCAGAACTATCATCTGCCACTGTATCAATTTTCCCCGAGGCGATAAACCGCTTTCCTTTCCACACGTTGCGCATTGCGTCGGCTTGCAAACTTGTGAGTGAACTGAACGATCTCGCCCCCACATCATCTAAAATATCTTGCACCGTAACCACTTCATCAGGCACAGATACACTCTCCGACCACTTCACGGAAACCATAATAAGCAAGGAGACCAGAGACCCAGCAATACCGGCCCACAAGGGGAGCCAGGGGGAAGAGGTCTTAAACATCACAACAGACCCTCCCTCAACGAGTCCCGCCGACAGGGTTGGGAGAAACGCAATAGACACCATCCACCCCCACGGGAATGTTTCGATTCGGTGAAGTGTGGTCCAGTAACGCTTGGGAACCATAACATCCCTAGCTTTTTGAGAACGTTGCGAATATGTATCATAGATATCCCTCCCTCCACACGTCAAAGATTGTAGGTAGCGACGGGACGCTGTCGCTGCCCTTATACTCCTCACCACAGACCTGAACAAGCACGGCCAGCCCACATCCGTGGAAACGGGTCAGGGGCCATGGCCGGCATCCTCTGAAAACATCCGAGAAATAAAAACAAGGCCTCTTCTAGCCGCACTCCTGGCCGACGAGGTTGTACTTTGATATATAAATCCCTATACAAGGGGTCTTGGTGGAGTACAGAGACGATGCGGTAGGGGCAGGCGGGTCGCAGTCAACCACTGGCGCAGGTGCCAACGAGCAAGCCGCTAAAGTGGGCATAAATTCAATTTTGACCAGTTTGGCACATGACGGAGGTGGGAAGCCGGGAGGGCCGCAAGCGGGAAGGACGAGGTGCCGGGCCATGTCCATCAGCCGTGCAACGGGATCACGTCGGCACGTGGGGCCCCGGTGACGTAGTCGGCCCACTTTTGCATCACCGATCGCCGCCGCTCGAACAAATCGGAGCGTTGATAGGCCCCCTCCACGCCTTTGACCACATGGGCGAGACAGGCTTCGGCCACTTCTCGTGACACGTTCACATCTGCACACCACGACCGGAAACATGCCCGGCTTACGGCATGGGGAACACCTTTGATTCCGTTCTCTCGGAACAGTTTACTCACTGTGGAATCAGACAACGTCCCACCTCTCGCACTTGGAAATACAAGGTCGCAGTTCTGTTCCTTGTAACGTTTCGCTTCATCAAGAATTGCCAACGCCAGATTGCTCAATGGAACCCGAAATTCTTTTGCCGTTTTCGTTCTCTCTTTGGGAATCGTCCACAACTTATCTTTTAGGTTGATTTCAGACCACTCCGCAAGCCTCGCCTCACTCGGACGGACAGCACATACAATCGTAAATTCAAGACAAAGAATCGTCGTCGGGAAAGCCCCACTTTCCCGAATCTTTCTGATTGCCGAAGGAACCTCAGCATGGGGAACGGTCCTGAAATGCCCCTTGAGGTTACCGGCTTTCGGCAATACCGCGCCCAAGGCATCGCATGGGTTATCGAGCCGATGCCCCTGCACCTGCGCCCATTTCATGACGGCGCCGATACGTTGCCGTACTTTCAAGCCCTGATGATGTTTCGAGGTCCACAAGGGCGCGACTATCGCATGAACATCCTTGCTCGTGACCTGATCGACACGCTGTTCTCCAATGGTCGGGAAGGCATAGTCTTTGAGCGTCTGCTCCCACGATTGAAGGGTCTTTCCTCCATCCTTCCACGTCGGGGCATTGAGCGAAATCACGGACGCCGCCGCCTCTTGAAACGTCGGAACCTTCACCTCATGCTGGGGCCTCAAGATGTTTTCACCGAGTGCCACTTTCCGCCGATTCTCGATAGCCAATGTTCTGGCATCCTCAATGGTGATGACGGGATACCCACCAAGCCCAAGATCATGACGTTTTCCGTTGACAACGATTCGTTGCACCCAAGATTTGGTGCCGCCTTTGGACACCTTCAAATACAAGGTGCGTTCATCGGCATGCAGGCCCACTTTCGTCAATTTCTCAATTCTGCGTTTGGTCAAGGCCATGGTTCCCCCTCCCCGTGAGTACGAATCTCTCTTGAAAATCCGTCACATTTTTTCACCTTTTTGTGTGGGAAAAACGAACGTGAAAGACAGGACAGGAGATTCGAACTCAAACATCAACATTCCAAACGCCTTTATTCATAGGCATTTAGGACGCTATTGGAATATCCTGGAATGTGGGAAAAGAAGAGTTGGAGCGGGTGAGGAGATTCGAACTCCCGACCAACGGCTTGGGAAGCCGATGCGCTACCACTGCGCTACACCCGCTCGCAGTTCCGGAAGGAAATTCATTCTAGGCAGGGCGCGGAATGCAAGTCAAGGATGTGTCTAGGCCACTGGAATTGGTCGCTGAAGGTCGCCTCGCTTTTTGAATTTTCCTCCCCTTTGTAAGTGGGCGCATTTCCGAAGAGGGAATGCGGGTGGGGTAGAGACAGGGAAGAAAGTCGTGCAAGGGCTCTACCTCCCCTCGCCCCTCCTTACAAAGGAGGGGAAAAGAGGCTGTGCTGTCTTCTCTCACCCTGCTCGGGCTAGATCCGCACCTGCACCAGCGCATATTTCCGTTTGCCGATTTTTACCTGGTATGACTCGTTCGCCTGCAACGGCAAAACCGCATTGCCGTCCTGACAGCGTTCCTGGTTGATGGTCACGGCGCCTTGCGCGATCAGGCGACGCGCTTCCGCTTTGCTGGGCAACAACCCCGTTCGCATAAGAAGATCCACCAACCCGATCGAAGGGTTTCCCGGATCTGAAAAGTCCGCCGCAGCCAGCGTGACCGTCACGTCGGGCTGTTCGGGAAATTCCCGCTTTCGAAACTTCTGTTCGAAGCCTTCCTTGGCTTGTCGTGCGGCATCCTCGCCGTGATACCGGGTCACCATGGATTCCGCCAAATCCAGTTTCGCCTCCTTGGGATGACGTTGCTTGACCGCATCGAGATCATCGGACGTCAGTAACTCATAGTACCGGAACATCAGGTCATCGCTGATCGACATGATTTTGCCGAACATATCCGAGGGCTCATCTTCCAGAGCGATGGAGTTGCCGAAACTTTTACTCATCTTTCGCACGCCGTCCGTCCCTTCCAGTAACGGGACCGTGATGACGATTTGAGGGACTTGGCCCCAATTGCGCTGGAGGTCCCGTCCTACGAGCAAGTTAAACGTCTGATCCGTGCCGCCCAGTTCGACGTCGGCTTTGAGCGCCACGGAATCGTACCCCTGGACCAACGGATATAAAAATTCATGAACGCCGATGGGTTTCTGCTCCCGGTAACGTTTGGAAAAGTCGTCGCGTTCCAACATGCGCGCCAGATTATAGTGCGAACACAATTCGATGACTTCCTCGGCACGCATGTCCTGCATCCAGCGGCTGTTGAACTCCACGCGCGTGGTCTCGGGATCCAGCGTTTTGAAGATTTGTCGCTCATACGTTTTGGCGTTGGCCAGGACCTGCTCCTTGCTCAGCACCTTCCTCGTTTCGGAAACACCGGTCGGGTCGCCGATCATCCCGGTAAAATCCCCGATGAGGAAGATGACCTCGTGTCCAAGCTCCTGAAAATGCCGGAGCTTCTGGATCAGCACGATATGGCCGAGATGGAGATCCGGCGCGGTGGGGTCGAACCCGGCTTTCACCCGCAAGGGCCTCCCCTCCTTGAGCGACAGTTTGAGACGGTCCTCGAGCTCACGCTGCTGGATCACCTCAACAGTGCCGCGCGTAATCAGGTCAAGCTGTCGCGTCAATTCATGATCTGACATCAGATTCCCGTGTCCTGCAACAAGAGATTATTTGTCGGACGAAAGGGCCTTGCCGTCAATATGAACGTACGGCTCGAGTTGCGCAAATTTTTTCGCGGCAATGCCTTTCACGTCTTGAATATCACGAATGGCACCGAATGTTCCATGCTCTTGGCGGTGTCGAACAATGCGCTCAGCCAGCACCGGCCCGATTCCCGGCAAACGCCGCAACTCCTCCGCCGTACCGCGATTAATATCGACTTGACCAATGTCAGCTACTGCCACGGCTGGGGATTTAGGCAGATGTCCCGTCGGCGTATCAATTTGTCGCGTGGCTAAGACATCAGATGGAGCGGAAGACGACGGTCTTTCCAATAAACCCGCAAAAGACAGAACCCCCATGGTCCCGGCAAGGAGCAGGAGTTTGACCCCGAATGAGCAGACCGTTGGATACCTCTTGATCGACCACCCTGCCATCAGGGTCGTTTCCCGGCATGGTGAATCGCCAGGCCCTCGACGTCTTCGAAGGCCTCCATCAAGGCTTCGGCATGAGTCGGATGGGCATGGATCATGTCGGCCACGTCCCGGGCCTTGGCATTCAACTGCATGGCCAGTGCCGCTTCATGCACCAGGTCCGCCGCATGGGCTCCAACCAAGTGCGCCCCCAGCACGCGATCCGTTTGCGGGTCGGCCAGGATTTTCACCAGCCCCGCGGCATCGCCAACGGCATGGGCCTTGCCCAGGGCAGTATACCGAAAGCGTCCTATTCGTGGGGCAATGCCGCGTTCACGAATTTGCCCCTCGGTCAAGCCGACCCGCCCGATTTCCGGCAGCGTAAAGATGCCGGCCGGCACCACGTCATAGTTCATGGGTTTCACGGTCCCCATGATGTTGTCCACGGCAACCTTACCCTGGGCCGACGCGACGTGCGCCAACATCGCCTTCCCCGTCACGTCACCAATGGCATACACGCCCGGCACGTTCGTTTCCAGGTGGTCGTCGATGGCGATCTCGCCTTGGTCGCCAAGCTTGACGCCGGCGTCTTCCAACCCGATTCCGCTGGTATTATAGCGCCGGCCCGTCGAGACCAGGACCGCGTCACAAGACAGTCGTTCGCCGTCGGCCAATTCCGAAGAGAGACCCGCGTCCGTTTTTTCGACGGACTTTACCGAGTTCCCGGTCATGATTCGCACCTGACGTTTCTTCAACTCGCGTTCGATAAACGCCGAGATCTCCTCATCTTCCAACGGCAACAAGCGGGACAGCATTTCCACGACCGTCACGTGCGACCCCAACCCGGCGTACAGGGAGGCGAACTCACACCCTTCGACTCCCCCGCCGACGATGAGCAAGCGTCCGGGTATGCGAGGGATCTCCAAGGCTTCCCGGCTCGTCATGATGTCGTACCCGTCCACGGGAAACATCGGAAGGGCCGGCGACGATGAACCCGTCGCGATGATAATGTCATCTGCCTGGACCAGGGTTTCAGCGCCATCGGCAAGGGACACCCGCATCGTCCGGTCATTCACCAGTCGCCCCGTCCCCTGGATGTGCGACACCCCCCAGTGTTTCAACAACGTGGCAATGCCCTTGACCAGCCCGCCGACCACCCGGTTCTTTCTCGCCACCATTTGCGCCGGGTCATAGGCCGGAGGTCCGGAGAGGTGCAGACCAAGCTCGTGCGCCTTTTTCAGTTTTTCACCCAGTTCGACGACCGACAGCAATGCCTTGCTGGGGATACAACCCCAATTCAGGCAGACACCGCCCAAGGACCGGTTCTCGATGACCGTCACCTTGGCCCCGAGTTGGGCCGCACGAATAGCCGCTACGTAGCCACCGGGACCCGCACCGAGAATGGCAATATGTCGAGGGAGAGGCATTACGGAACCTCTGATTTATTGTGATAGCGGGATGCAGGGCAAGGCGTCCCGGAGCGAAACCCGAGGCTTATCATAGAGATAGGTGAGGGTTGAGCGAGGACACAACGCAGCCATGCGCCCGATCGTGCAACAAATCAGAGGTTCCTTAACTCTGTGAGGAAAGAAATTCCTCATACTGCGAGGCCGTCATCAAGGCTTCAACGTCGGCGGGATCGGTCAGTTCGATCACGGCGATCCATCCTTTTCCATAAGGATCCTGGTTCAGGTATTCCGGATGGTCCTGCAATTCGTCGTTGACTTGCAGGATTTTTCCGCTGACCGGGGAGTACAGGCTGGACGTCGCTTTGGTCGATTCCACCTCGCCGATTTCCTGATTCGCGGTCATTTCGATATCGACTTTCGGTAAATCCACGAACACCACGTCACCCAGGGCATCTTGTGCAAAGTCGCTTATCCCCAACGTGACCTTTTGCCCGTCGAGCCGCACCCATTCATGTTCTTTGTGATACCGTAAATCTTCAGGAATCATTGGTATACAAATAACTCGAATCGTCTACGAAAATAACCTTCCTGTTCCCCTCCTTTGTAAGGAGGGGCGAGGGGAGGTAGACCCTACGGCTAGGATGGCGCAACCGCATGCTCTATGGACGGGTGGCTCTACCCCTCCTAGCCTCCCCTTACAAAGGGGAGGAAAAGAGAACAAGGCCCACGCGGGACGGGAACCAACACGTCCCCTTTTCATCCCTTGGGATGCAAACGACCAGCCTGCATGGAGCACTCCCAAGATGTTCTGCTCCGCAAGCTGTTTTCTTAAATGAGGGACCGCTGTTTGTCAAGGAACGGCAGGGCGCTCATAGAGACGGCCGACTCCTTCGGGTAACATGGGCGATTGTCTATAAGTGGACCCGGACCGGAGGGCCATGATGGTCCAGATTTTTTCAGGCTTGCCGAGATGTTCAGCCATCTCCGCGACGGCGATCACGCCATCGTTCTTTTCCGACCATTCCGGGGACGACCCTTGGGAAATTGAATGGACGACCTTCGGGTCCGGTCCTTCAACCTTGATCAAAAACATATCGAACGGCCCGCGTGCCACGTCGATCCAGTCTTCGGCAAAATGAATCAAACCTCGCGCAGGATCGGTCACGCTTTGGGGTTGCAGTGTCATCCCAAACTCAAGATGTGGGAGACGAACGCGCAACGTCTGAACCAGGCTTCGGATGATTCGCAGCCGTTCCCTCGCTTTCCATCCGGCCCATTTCCAGAACACGGCCGGAAGGTGCACAGCCGACTCGAAATCAGCGGGCAACACGGCCCGGTCGTCGCTGAACATGCGAACCGGATCAAAGGCCACGTCGAATTCCCGGGAAAAGAGCTGCACGGCCATGGGACTGAACCCTTCATACAGACCCACGGGAACCTCGCTACGAATCACCAGGCCCGTCAGCGGTAAGTCACGAAATTGCATAAGCCAGTCCGCGAGAAAGGCCTGGTACCCCCCCAAATGCAACGAATAATAGGATGAGCGGCGTAACGTTTCCGATGACGGGTCATAGGCCCAATCTTTCCAATTGTCCGATTCAGGTTCCCGGGCAAACTGTCCCAGACACCTGAGCGTCACGCCGAGATAGACGGCTTTCTCCTGAGCATGCATCTGTTCAACAGCGAAGCGTATCGCATCAAACGAGAACGATTGTCGGCTGTCCGACGGGACTCCGTCGACGCGACATGGAACGTCCAACAGAATCGTGTTACCTGCGATTTCCCGGCTTTCCGAGAGCGCGAGATCCACGTCAGCGGGCGTTTGGACGGAGCCAAGAGAGAGCAAGACTCCTTTTCCGGCTCCACCCGCCATCGATTTGCCCAGGCGTTCCTCAAGTTGCGCCGCGCGGTATCGGGCATCTGTCTGATACACGTTCCAGGTGGGCGCGTCGGCCAAATAACGCAGGTGCTCGACGGTGGAAGACAGTCTTCCCGTCTTCTGATACGCCCGGGCCAACCACCAGCGGACTTCCAGCGATCGAGGCGATTCTGGATGCGTACGCAAGAACCGGTTCAACAACTGTACCGCCGTCGAATAATCGGCTCGCAGAAAAGCCTGTTGCGCCTGTTGCAATGAGAGTTTTTCGGTTTCATCACGTAATGCCTGCCCGCCCAAGTCCGGACCTGCGAACCGGACACACCCGCTTACCAACAGGAGAGCGGACAGCGTGACGATGATGAAACGCAAATGTGGAAAAGAGACCGGCATATGATGAAAAGCAGGGGACCACGATCGTGGTTCCCTGCCTGTGGCAACGGTCAGTAACCGGCTTGCAAATCCATGCCGGGGAAAAAATATCCTATTTCGAACCGGGCTGTTTCAGGGGAATCCGATCCGTGCACCGCATTGGCCTCGATTGAGGCTCCATGAACCGCTCGAATCGTTCCGGGTTCCGCTTTTTGAGGATCGGTCGCTCCCATTAGGTCACGGTTTGCCTGGATAGCGTTTTCCCCTTCGAGGACAAGGACGACCGAAGGCCCCGAGGACATGAACGTGGTCAGCTCATGAAAAAACGGACGTTCACGATGGACGGCGTAAAATCCTTCGGCAATCGGTTTGGATAAACTCATCATTTTCATGGCAATCGGGTGAAGCCCCGCAGCTTCATATCTCCGAATGACGTCGCCGATCACCCGCTGTTTCACGGCGTCAGGTTTAATAATCGCTAACGTTCGTTCGACCATCCTTGTTCATCCTTTCTTCATTGACCCATTCGGAATTTGTTGGTAATCGCGCTCGCTCATGCTCATCCTGAACTCTGCCTAGACTAACACTTTCGAGCGGAAGAACACCAAGTGCATCCAATTAAATGATCGCGATAGATGACCTTGACCGCTTTCCGGTTGAGTGTATTCGGCATTCTCCAAACCGTTCACATCAAAAAAGGGGCTTGCGATTGACACCTGATCCATGCAAGGATGAAGATGCAAATCGGCTTTGGAGCTCAAGCCTCCTTGAGCAACGAGCAGTGCTATGATGACGTTTTCATCGAAACTCCGTCCGGAAAAGTCAGATCTTTTGCAGGCGGCAGCTGTTATTGGTAATAGCATAGTTGCGTCGGCAGTCCTCCTAAGCATCATGGCAGGGGCATGGTTGATCGTTCCCGTCACCGAGCCGGGTCCTCCAGCCAATCCCGAACCCACAACCATCAAACGTGCGCCGGCTCCGGTCGTATCCAATCTCCCCTTGTGGGAAAGAGTGCGTTTCCAGCGCCATATTGAAACTCGCTTGCCGCAGCATCGGGGGCAATTTGAAGGCGTCGCAAAGGCCTACAATATTTCATGGACGTTACTCGCGGCCCAAGCGTATCAGGAATCACGTTGGGACCCACATGCCGTCAGCCCGACCGGCGTTCGAGGCATCATGATGCTGACCCGCGATACCGCGTCGTCCCTGGGCATCCAAAATCGGGAAGACCCGACCAAGAGCATTGTCGGCGGAGCCCGGTATTTTAGGAATCTGGAGAAACGACTTCCCCGTCACATCGGGAAAACGGATCGCATTGCGATCGCCCTGGCGGCCTATAACGTGGGCATGGGACACATCAAAGACGCGCAATTCCTGGCACGCCGGATGGGCAAGAATCCCTATGCATGGAATGATCTCAAAACCACGCTCCCTCTCTTGACCCAAAAATCCTACTACCAAACCTTGCCATACGGGTATGCTCGCGGTTGGGAGCCCGTTCGATACGTGAAACGCATCCGCGCCTACCACGCCCTGCTGGAGCAATACCTCCGCCAAATCTGACGATTCTCCGAAATTGGAGAAACTATGAATACGGAAGACATGGAAGGAATCAAACGCTATTCTGGCGTTGTTGCCGAAGGACTTCGACACGATCTCCAGCAAGTAGCCGAAGGCCACCAGGTCATCCTTACTCAGGCTCAACAGTTTCGGGAAGAGGTTCAGGAGGAATTTAAAGAAGTTAAGGCATTAATAAAGGAACCTCTGATTTATTGTGAAAGCGGGATGCAGGGCAAGGCGTCCCGGAGCGAAACCCGAGGCTTATCATAGAGATAGGTGAGGGTTGAGCGAGGACACAACGCGGCCATGCGCCCGATAGTGCACTAAATCAGAGGTTCCTAAAGTTTTCTTTTGCAGAGATGGATAATCGAATCCAATCGCCTGAAACGGACGTGGGTGTTCTCAAGGCAAGACTCGATCGCCTTGAAGCTCAACAAAGATAGTCTCCCCCGATCAACGTTTTTGATCGTCCATGAACGCTTCCTCTCCGATTCAGGAACTGAAGGCGAGGCTTGCACGCGCCACCGCCGTGACGGTTCTAACCGGAGCCGGCATTTCCGCGGACAGCGGAGTGCCGACCTTTCGAGGCGCCGAAGGGATGTGGAAGGATCACCGGCCCGAAGAGCTGGCCTCACCCGACGCTTTTGCCCGCAATCCCAAACTCGTCTGGGAATGGTACAACTGGCGCCGCGAACTCATTGCAACCAAACACCCGAATCCCGCCCATGCCGCCCTGGTGGAACTGGAGCACAAGATGCAAAACTTTTGGCTCATCACGCAAAACGTCGATGGGCTCCACCCGTCAGCCGGATCTCAACGCCTGTCGGAAATTCACGGCAATATTTGGAAAGTGCGTTGCACGCAATGCGGACAGGTGACCGTCAATCGCGACGTCCCCATCGCTATCCTGCCCGAATGTACAACCTGCCAAGGACTGCTCCGTCCTCACATCGTCTGGTTTGGAGAATCCCTGGCTGCTGAAGATTTACAAAAAAGTTTCGACGCGTTGCGCAATTGCGAAGTGCTCCTGATTATCGGCACGTCCGGGGTGGTCTATCCGGCCGCGTCTTTCGGGCCCATAGCCAAAGACAATGGCGCCTTCGTGGCGGAATTGAATCTCGATCCGACGCCCAATTCCGACCTCGTGGACGTGGCCATCCAAGGTCACGCTAAAGATCTGGTGCCCCAACTGCTTTCATAACCCCTTGTATTTTCACATTTTCTTGACGACATTATTATGAGTCTGTTATCCTTACATGTTTATAGTCATACCCATACGGTGGAGAACATCATGCAAATCACCATTAATGGAAAACCCGAAGAGTTGCAGGCCGATACCATTATGGATGTCCTGAAACAAAAAGATATCGACCCGCATATGGTAGCCGTCGAACTCAACACGCAAATCGTCGAACGAGACCGGCTCGAATCCACGAACGTCCAGGACGGCGACAAGGTAGAATTTCTGTTCTATATGGGTGGAGGGGCGTGACCACCCGATATTTATCAAAGATTACGGAGGGCATCGGGAACACCCCTCTGGTTCGGTTGAATCGCCTTTCCGAGGAAGGCGGCGGCGCAATTTTCGGAAAGGTGGAGTTCGCCAACCCCGGCGGGAGCGTCAAGGATCGGATCTGCCTCAATATGATCGATGAGGCGGAACGTACCGGCACGCTCCAACCCGGGGGAACGATTGTCGAACCCACCAGCGGGAACACGGGAATCGGACTAGCCTTAATCGCTGCGGTTCGCGGGTATAAATTGATTCTGGTCATGCCGGAGAGCATGAGCCTTGAACGAGCAAGCCTGTTATCCTCCTACGGCGCGCAATTGATTTTAACCCCGGCGTGGGAAGGCATGCAGGGTTCGATTCGAGAGGCCGAGAACATTATCGCCCAAAACCCGGAATATTTTATGCCGAACCAATTTTCAAACCCGGCGAATCCCGCGATTCACCGGGCCACGACCGCGGTTGAGATCTGGGATGCCATGGACGGCAAGATCCATGCGTTTGTTGCGGCAGTCGGCACGGGCGGGACCATTACCGGTTGCGGAGAGGTCATGAAAGAACGTGCGCCGGACACCAAAATCGTCGCCGTGGAACCGGCGGGATCCCCGGTGCTCTCGGGAGGAGCACCCGGTCCGCATAAGATTCAAGGCATCGGCGCAGGTTTTGTGCCGACAGTCCTGAATCGTTCCATCATTGACGACATTATTCGGGTCACCGACGACCAGGCCTATCAGACCACGAAACTGCTGGCGAAAAAAGAGGGGCTGCTCGTCGGGATATCCGCAGGAGCTAACGTCTTTGCAGCCCAACAAGTCGCAAAAGACCTCAGACCCGACCAACACGTGGTCACGGTGTTGTGCGACACGGGCGAACGGTATCTGAGCATCGAAAAATATTTCAATATCTAACGAGTCGAGCGAGATGAGTTTCACGGACGAACAAATCACCCGGTACAGCCGGCATATCCTGTTACCCGAGGTCGGCGGGAAGGGACAAAAGAAAATTGCCCAGGCGAAGGTGTTTGTCGTCGGAGCGGGCGGCCTCGGCTCACCGGTGGCCTTGTATCTGGCAGCAGCCGGCGTCGGAACGATTGGCTTGATTGACAGTGACGTGGTCGACCGGTCCAATCTTCAACGACAGGTCCTGCACCATACGCCCGACGTGGGACGGTCCAAGGTGCAATCGGCGAAAGAAAAAATCTTTCTCCTGAATCCCGACGTGACCGTTGAAACGTACGAGGATCGATTTACCGCCGCCAACGCGATGGAGTACATTGCGCCCTATGACGTGGTGATCGATGGCGTGGATACGTTTCCGGCCAAGTTCCTCATCAACGACGCGTGCTATTTTGCCGGCAAACCCCTTGTCCACGGCGGGATCCTCCGGTTCGAAGGCCGGGTGTTCTCCATCATGCCGAAGCAATCCGCCTGCTACCGGTGCATTTTCAACCACCCACCGCCACCCGGGCTCGTACCCAGTTGTCAGGAGGCCGGCATCATCGGCGTGGTAGCCGGTATTATCGGAACCATTCAGGC
Source organism: Nitrospirales bacterium (assembly GCA_965204965.1). Taxonomy (GTDB): domain Bacteria; phylum Nitrospirota; class Nitrospiria; order Nitrospirales; family UBA8639; genus Bin75. The sequence goes on from OZ242026.1 coordinate 1,178,551, forward strand.
CACGGAGGCGCTGAAATTGATTCTTGGGATCGGAGATCCGCTCACCGACCGCATACTCGACTTTGATGCGCGAAAGACCGCATTTCGTGAAATAAAGACGAAACGAAATCCCAGGTGCCCCTTGTGTGGGGACCATCCGGACATTACCGAACTGTTTGAGCACGAACAGGAGGCGTGCCAATTGCAAGCGCCCGGGGCGCTCGGTATTTCCTGATTTCCCGTCCGGATGCGGAAGGAGGTTGAACCATGGCAAAGATGAAAGCCCTTATTTGCCGGGAATGTGGAAAGGAATATCCCACGGAAGCCCTTCACGTGTGTGAACTGTGCTTTGGGCCTCTGGAAGTCAAATATAATTACGATGAAATCAAGGAAGCGATGTCACGAGCCTCGATCGAGGCCGGCCCCAAGTCGCTGTGGCGGTACAAGGAATTGCTCCCGATCGAAGGCGGGCCGACGATCGGTCTGCACGCCGGCATGACGCCACTCGTTCACGCCAAAAATCTGGGGTCTTTTTTGGGACTCGATGAACTGTACGTCAAGAACGACTGCGTCAACCAGCCGACCCTGTCGTTTAAGGACCGGGTCGTGGCCGTAGCCCTGACGCGCGCCAGGGAACTGGGATATGAAACTGCCGCCTGTGCGTCCACCGGCAATCTGGCCAATTCGGTCGCCGCGCACGCGGCGCAGGCCGGCATGCAATGTTACGTCTTTATCCCGGGAGACCTGGAAGCGGCCAAAGTCCTCGGCAACCTGATCTATAGACCGAAAGTCGTGGAAATCGAAGGCAACTATGACGACGTGAACCGTTTATGTAGTGAAATTGCCGGCGAACGACGATGGGCCTTCGTAAACGTGAATATCCGTCCCTATTATGCCGAAGGCTCGAAGACCCTGGCGTTTGAAGTTGCGGAGCAACTGGGGTGGCGGGCTCCAGACCAGGTCGTCGTGCCCATGGCTTCGGGATCGTTATTGACCAAAATCTGGAAGGGACTCAAGGAATTCCAAAAAATCGGAATTCTCAAGGACTTATCCACGAAGGTCAACGGTGCTCAGGCCGAAGGGTGCTCCCCGATCGCCACGGCGTATAAGGACGGCCGCGACTTTTTCAAACCGGTCAAGCCGAGCACCATTGCCAAGTCGCTGGCTATCGGCAACCCCGCGGACGGCTACTATGCCTTGAAAACCGTCGCGGAAAGCGGAGGGGCCATGGATGCCGTCACGGACGACGAAGTTATCGAAGGCATCAAGCTCCTGGCTCAAACGGAAGGCATCTTTGCGGAAACCGCTGGAGGCGTGACCATCGGAACCCTTCGTAAACTCGTGAAACAAGGCGCCATCAAAAAGCACGACGTGACCGTCGCCTATATTACCGGCAATGGATTGAAGACCCAGGAAGCCGTTGTGGATTCGGTCGGACGTCCGTTCCGCATTCCACCGAGCCTGGTGAAATTTGAACAAACGTTTGGACAACAGGGGGGGGCATGATCACCGTACGCATACCCACTCCCCTCCGGCCGATGACCGGGGGCAAGAGTGAAGTCGAAGGAACCGGCGCCAGTATCGGCGAATTGATCGAGCAATTGAACGCCGCACATCCGGGCTTGAAAGACCGGATCTGCGACGAACAGGGAGAGATTCGGCGGTTTATCAATATTTACCTGAACGAGGAAGACATCCGGTTCCTGACGGGCAAAGACACGCCCGTCAAGGACGGTGACGAGGTGTCCATCGTTCCCGCAATCGCCGGTGGCAGCCATGACTAAACTGCGATTTCACATCCGGTTTCCGGAAGAAAAGATTCCCGAACCCGTCATTTATCAGATCGGGCATGAATACCGGGTGGTCACCAGTATCCGCCGGGCCGACGTACGCGAAACCACCGGCTGGATGGACGTGGAATTCTCAGGCGAAACAGAAGAAATCGAACGCGCCATTACAGGGTTGCGGGAGAAGGGCGTGCTCGTAGACCCGATTGAACTCAACGTGGTGGAATAGAGGCGGGACATGGATTTTACCGAAGATCAAATCGAACGATACAGCCGGCAGATCATCCTCGAGCAGGTTGGCGGTAAGGGGCAACAAAAGCTTAGCCGGGCCAAGGTCCTTGTGATCGGCGCCGGAGGCCTGGGTTCGCCGATCGCCCTGTACCTGGGCGCGGCGGGTATCGGCACGATTGGATTGATTGACGGCGACGTGGTCGATCTTTCGAACTTGCAACGGCAGGTCCTCCACACCACGCCCCACGTGGGAGTCCCCAAGGTCGAATCCGGCCGCCGGCTTCTGGAGGCGTTGAATCCCGACGTCCGCGTGCAAACGTATCAGGAGCACATCAGTGCCGAGAACATCATGACGCTGTTGCCGGACTACGACCTGGTGCTGGACGGCTCGGACAACTTCGGCACCCGGTTCCTGGTGAATGACGCCTGCTTCTTTGCGAAGAAACCCTTGATCTCGGGAAGCATCTTTCGTTTTGAAGGGCAACTGGCCACGATCAAACCGCATGAAGGCTACCCCTGCTATCGGTGTCTCTACCCTGAACCGCCGCCTGCCGGGCTGGTCCCCAGTTGTCAGGAGGCCGGAGTATTGGGCGTCCTCGCGGGCACGATCGGTATTTTGCAGGCCAACGAAGCCGTGAAAGAAATTCTGGAAATCGGGGACACGCTCGCGGACCGTTTGCTGATCTACGATGCGCTCGAAATGAAGTTCCGCAGCGTCGGGCGTCCCAAAGATCCCCGCTGCCCACTCTGCAGCGCCAACCCGACGATCACCGCGCTGGAAGAACATCACGTCTCGTGCAGCGTGTAACGGCAATGGATCGAACCAGGCCATACATCGTCCTCGTCCCGGTTTCGGGAAAGCCCCGCACGCGCTGACCATCTTGACTCGTCATGCTTTCGATCCCTTCAGACATTTGGGAAGACATGATCGAGCACGCGCGGCTCCTGGACCCTCATGAATGCTGCGGCATTTTGGCCGGCCGGGCCACCACCATTACCGAGCATTATCGGATTACCAACATCCTGGCCAAGATGAGTGAAGCTGAACTGGCCCGCTTCGATCAGGCCAAGCTGTCCGACCTGAAACAACTGTCTCCCGAGGAACGCGCCGATATCGCCTTCCAGATGGATGCGCTGGAAATGTCACAAGCGCAAAAAGATATTCGGCAAAAGGGTATCACGCTCACGGCCTTTTACCATTCGCATACGTTCAGCCCTGCCCGCCCATCCGTCACCGACATTAAAATCGCCATGGAATTCGAGAGCTACAGGGAAAAACTCAATATACCCGAACCCGTCCACGTCATTATCTCCCTCCAGGATAAAACGAATCCCGTCATTCGCGGCTACCGAATCCGGAATTCAACGGCTACCGAAATTCCCATCGAACGCCGATAATCCCGGTACGGCATGCCGCTGTGGACAACCTTTTTTCAAGTTGCCATAATGCGCAAATCTTTTTTCCCTGATACCAAGGAGATTCATCATGTTTCGTCCTTTTCCATTCGTCCTGCTTCTCGCTCTTGTCATGTCAACGACCACACTCGTTTGGGCGTTTACCGATGAACCCGGCAAAGAAGGAAGTTTTTACAGTCCGATCATCCGCGTGGTCCCGGACAAAGGCTTTATCCTGATCAATAGCGGGAGCGGTATTCTCTGGCTCAAAGCCAGCGAGGCGGCCATGCCGCATATTGCAAAGTTACCCGTCGGCGGGCTGATTGACGTTGTGGTCGTCTTTCAGGGCAAACCCAATCCGCCGATTATCAAGTTATGGAAATTGGCGGGCGGTGATTCAGCCTGCGCCGAGTTCGACGGAAAACAATGCCTGCCGCCGGCAAAGAAGAAATAACGCCATAGGTCAGTATGCCGCCGGGGGGCGTGGTTTAGTTTAATGCGACGGCCTTGAAAGATGCATGGACCTTCTGGCCGGGTCGCAGCCGGAGTTGATGAAAAGATTTTCTCGTAATCATGGCCAACAACGGGCAACCCACGTCGAGCTTCACTTCGACGGCGTAAGGATCGCTCGGTGACTCGCTGACCTCGGTAATCGTCGCTTCCAAAGCATTCAACACGCTGCTGGTCGCAAGAGGCGCACCCACCGCCAAGCTCACGTCACGCGACAGAATTTGCACTCTCAACGGCGCACCGGGAGGAAGGGCCTGTTGGGGAAGAAAAAGGGACTGACCCAAGAATTCAACCCGTGTCAGCCCGAAATGCGGTTCATGCTCGGCAATCCGCGTTTCAAGAATAGCCCCGACCACGTTCGATTCCACCAACTCCGGCAGGTCCAACCGGGCAAAGACGTCCTGAATCGGTCCGGTTGCCGCCACTCTCCCCTCTTTTAGCAGAACCATGTGATTGGCGAGCTGTAGGATTTCGTGAAGATCGTGGCTGACGTACAGGACCGGGATGCGGAATTCCTGGTTCAGTCGCTGAAGGAAGGGAATGATTTCCTTTTTGCGTTGCCGGTCGAGTGAGGCCAGAGGCTCATCCATCAGCAAGAGCTGCGGATTGGTTAGCAAGGCTCTTCCTATTGCCACTCGTTGCTGTTCACCTCCGGACAAGTGAGACACCCGGCGCTGAAAAAGCGGCTCAAGCTGCAACAACGCACTGACGTGATCAAATTCGATGCGCCGCGGGGATGGAGCGCTGCGCTTCATCCCATACTTGAGGTTTTGCGTGACGGTCAGATGGGGAAACAGTCGCGCTTCTTGAAACACGACCCCTACGCGACGCCGGTCGACCGGGAGGAAAATCCCGCGCGCGTCGTCTTGCCACACGGCCTCGTCGAATTGAAGAAACCCCGAAGGGGCTCGGGTTAAGCCGGCGATACACATCAACAGCGTGGTCTTGCCGCTCCCGGACGATCCAAACACGGCAATCGTTCCGTCAAGCGGAACCGTACACGCCACGTCAAAACAAAACTCCGGATAGTCGATGCGGAAACGTGCGTCGAGTTGACTCATGAGACCTGAATGGGCAAACGCCGATTGACCGTATACACGATCGCCAGAATGAGAAAACTGAATGCAAGGAGTATCGCCGACAGAAAATGAGCTTGAGTATATTCAAGCACCTCGACGTGATCATAGATGGCAATGGAGAGGACTTTAGTCACCCCGGGGATATTGCCACCGACCATCAGCACGACGCCGAACTCACCAAGCGTATGAGCAAAGCCCAGGACAACGGCGCTCAGGTATCCTCGAACCGCCATGGGCGACGCGACGGTAAAAAAAGCGTCAAGCCTTGAGGCTCCCAGTGACCAGGCGGCTTCCAAAGGTTTTTTGCCGACGGCCTCGAACGCTCCATGCAGAGGTTGAACGACAAACGGAAGCGAATAGAAGGTCGAGGCAATCACCAACCCCGTAAAGGTGAACGAGAGCGCCGACCCGGTCAGGTCCTTCCAGGGACCGCCGATCAATCCATGCGGCCCGAGTGCCACCAAGAGATAAAATCCGAGCACGGTTGGCGGCAAAACAATGGGCAGCGCCACGATGGCCTCTATCAGGGTCCTGAACCTCGAACGCGTGAAGGCCAACCACCATGCCACTGGTGTGCCGACCAGCAACAACACGACAACGGTCACTCCCGCCAGTTGCATGGTCAGCCACAACGGGCCCCAATCCATTTCCGGGATATTCATCTTATGACTCCCGGGTCTTGATCATTCCAAGCCATAGCCGAATTGTTCAATGATGTCACGGGATTTGGCCCCTTTCACGTAGTCCAGGAACGCGCGTGCGATTTCATGACGTTGACCGGTGCGCAACAGCACCGCTTGTTGCCGGATCGGAGCATACAAATGCGTCGGAACGTCCCATCGGCTTCCGGCCCCGTTGACTTTGGGGTCCAACACCTGCGAAAGGGCGACGAATCCTATCTGAGCATTCCTCGAAAAAACAAAGTGGAAGGTTTGTCCGATATTTTCTCCACGGACCAACCGGTCCCGAACTCGCTCCCAAAGTCCCAGTGCCTGCAAGGCTTCCTTGGCAGCGGCGCCGTAGGGCGCAGTTTTGGGATTTGCAATGGCCACGTGCTCGACGTCGTCGCTCAACAGGATGGATTGTCCATTTCCCCCGATCATGGCGGATCCGGGATGCCACAACGTCAATCGTCCCACCGCGTACGTAAACCGGCTTCCCGGAACGACGAATCCTTCCTCTTCCAGCAATTTCGGGCGCGTCGCGTCGGCGGACAAAAACACGTCGAACGGGGCGCCGTTTTTAATCTGAGCATAGAGTTTCCCGCTCGAACCCGAACTGACAACGGCGGTGTGCCCCGTGTCTCGTTCAAAATTGCTCGCAATTTCATTGAGGGTCGCGAGAAAATTTGCCGCGATTGCCACGCGTACTTCTTCGGCGGCACCGGTCGCAGGACAGAGCGTAAAAGAGAGAAGAAACAGGAAGCTATGAATTTTGGTGATCATGGCATGCGCAATAGTCAGGACTGCAAACCCGGTTTTCTTCCCCTCACCCCAACCCTCTCCCTCAAGGGGAGAAGGAATCGATGGCTTACAGCCGAAACTTCGTCTGTATGTAAAAATAATCGCTATCCGTGTTGCCGCCAGGGGGTAACCCTGCCGAATCGGGAAGCCTGTCAAAATAACTGCCTTTGAACCAATGCGTGTAACCCAATTCGAATTCCAGGTTATCGTTGGTTCTCCACTGAGCTCGCAGTTCGAGATCATGGCCGAGAAAATTTCCGGATCCGCCGGTGGGATCATGCAACCCGTTACGGCCAAACGCACCACGTGAGTTCGCGAGATACCATACCCGATGTTTGAGCTGCACTTCGCAACCCCGGCACGGAACCGTAATCACCCGCCAACCCGGTGAACTGAAATTCGACCGAAAAAAGGGTCCGAAATTGCCTGTGGGCATGTAATCGAAACGTCGAGCGCCAAACAGCGTATCAAATGCCGAACTCCGGCTGTCCTGCGCGCTACGGTCCCCGCTGGCATAGTCATAATGAATCAGAAACCGCGGCGACCATGGGAGGTCCAAGGTGTAGCCGATATCAATATGCTGGAAGTGGGCAAAATGATCGATATTGCCCTTTTTCCCCGTCTGCCAAACGCTCTCGATTTCATAATCGACTCTTCCCGTTTTCGGCACATCGTAGAGACGTGTTCCGAATGTCGAAAACGTTCTGTGCCTCTCGACGGAAGCACTCCGCTGATCGTTCAATCCGAAATAATAGGCATTAAGACGCAACTTGGGCATGTATTCGAATTCGACGGAAGTGCCCCAAAAGACACTCCGTTTCGACTGTTCGTCCGGTTGGACGACGTCGCGCAGGACCGGCTCCACCAGAAACAGACGGAAACGCCAACTCTCTTGTCTTCCCAACTGCCAATGCAGTCCGTCGAACGCGTTCGACGTATTCCGATAGTCATTCCGGATGATCAGGCGACCCCGGCCGAAATCCATTGTCAGCCGTCCAACGTGCAGGTCCGCACGAAGACCGGTTTCCAACACGTTGTTGACGGTGAAGGACGCCATGAGTTGCAGTACATCCATCTCATTCCTGATGGCTGTGGTGACGTAGCTTTCAAGGCCATCGAGATAGACCCTGGAATCCTGACCTTCAAACAGGAATTTGACGGACTTCCCGTTCAGACCCAACCGCACGCGGGACCGTTGTTGAATTTGGGAGTCCGTGTGGCCCGCAGGCTGGCTGCGTCGCCATGGATGGTCATAGGTTTCGAAGCGAGTCCGGTGTTCGAGTCCAAGATCCAGCCAATCAGGGAGATGCAGGGCAGCCTTCAGGTACCGATTCCATTTCCATTCCCTCGCTGGAACGAGAACGGCATCCGCGGGTTCGGCTATCTGCATACTCGAAGCCCGTGCAAGTAACCCGTCACTCATTCGGGAAGAACCATCCATGGAGGCGGATGCGATACCGCCCCAAGCGCACAAGGCCAAAACTCCCACCCACACTAAAATCCGGCACTTCTTCTTTCGAGAGTCCATATTCATAATATAGATTGCAATTTAAAATTACTAAATTGCAATTATACATTACATTAAAACACATGGAAAATCGCTCGGTCCACAGCAGGGACGGCTCGACATGAAAGGGCTGCCCAAGTGAGGCCGGTCAATAGCCAGCCCCCTGTCGGATTGCCTATGATTGCCGAATGACTTTCCCGCTCTCTCTGACGTCATACCCTCCCAGGGCTTCGATTTCCCGTTGAAACTTGCGCGTAACCAGGGTGTCCAGAAATATCTTCATGCCGGGATGCGAGTCGACGTACGCCGTCGGGATGACCAGGTCGTACCGTTCTTCCTGCAAGGGAATGAAATCGAAATTGTACAATTGGGCCACAGCCTGTGCACCGATACCGACGTCTGCCTTCCCTTCCGCAATACATCGTCCAAGGCCGATCTGGGAAAGAGCTATGGTCCCATAGCCCCTCACGACTTGACTCGGAATGCGATGACGCGACAGCAAATGATCCAAAAGCAAGCGAGCCCCCGCTCCCTTCTCACGGTTGACCATCCGCACGTCAGACCTGGTCAGGTCTTCAAGGCGACGGACTTGCTTGGGATTCCCCTCCTTCACCAACAACCCTTCCTGCCAAGTAGCAAACCGGACGACCGTCACGGTCTGTCCCTGCCCATACCGTTTCAGGAACGGAAGATTATATTCACCGGAACGAGGATCCCTCAGATGAATTCCTGCCACGTGCACGTCTCCGCGTTTTAACGCGCGCAAGGCCGCAAGGCTGGTCATGTTCCACCCGACGACCGATGCATTACCGGCTTGTTGGCGAACGTGCTCGCCGGCCAGATACATGGCCGGATCGCACCCCGCCACGACGATCTGCCTATCCACGTCCTCCCGACTCTTCAGAAGCTGCACGTACACCGAACGTTTTTTCCGGGAAGCTCCCCCCAAAATCAGGGCATCTGCAGGAACCGTATAATTCAGAAAGTCCCCAAGCTCCGTGACGGGTTTGGCTACCAAGCGGTTTCCGACCGTCGCCAATTTGACTCTGGTGGATTTCAACACTCCGGAATGATCCGCCGGCAGTTCCGCCTCAAGAATGTTTTCATGGTCATGCAGGGAAAACAGATCCTCTACCGACGTGCCCAACGTGTGGGCGAGTTGCAACGCGACTTCCGTACCCGGGAGATACTGATTCTTTTCAATGGCATAAAGAGCTTGTCGCGTTACGCCCGCACTTTGCGCCAAATCTCCTTGAGAGAGACCGGCGGCGATCCGCGTTTCACGCAATCGATTTGTCACTCGTTGTTGAAGCTTTTGCATCTGGTCACGCCATACGACTAAACTTTATACATGACATATGTTAATTATAATAGTATATTCTACGTGTCGTGACAAGAGCTTTTCCGGAAACCACGACTTGACCGACATCGCACCCGTCCTTATGAAAATCTCTGGACTTTGCCTGTTCCGCAATATTCCGGCGAGTCAATAAGGAGTTGAATATGCCCAAAATTCACGTGCAGACGAAAACAGGACGCCAAGCCAAGAGCCTTCCTCGATGGAACCTGAAAGATCTGCTCCGTCATCCGGACAAGGATCTGGAAACCCTGTCTCGAACGCTCGATGGTCAAGCGCGATCCCTGGAGGGCCTTCGCAACCGCCTTTCTTCCACGCTCACGCCTCGCACTTTTCTCAAAGGTCTGCAACTCCAGGAAACCATTGCGTCGGAATCTTCCAGGCTGGCGGCCTACGCTCAATTATGGTTTGCTCAAAACACCCAAAACCAGCGAGCGAGGGCATTTGAAACACACGTCAGGAAACACCTGCTCCCCATTTCCAATCGGACACTCTTTTTTGATTTGTGGTGGCAACGACTGGGGGACCGAACTGCAGGACGGCTTATGAAGCATGCGGGATCATTACGCTACCATTTGGAATCGCTCCGGCGAGTCAAGCGACATACGCTGTCAGAAACCGAAGAACAAATCATCAACGTCAAGAACTCCACCGGACGGCAGGCACTCGACAGCCTTTACGACGTGATCACCAACGGGTTGACGTTCCAGTTGTCTTCGCGCAAGGGCTCAAGGCCATTGTCGCGCGAACAATTGTCCGTGCATTTCAGGGATCCTTCCTCTCACGTACGTCAAGTAGCGTACGATCAATTTTTTCAGGTCTATGCGAAACACGCCGATGCTCTGGGAGACATCTATAAAACCCTCGTCATGGATTGGAAAAATGAGGGAGTGGATCTTCGCGGCCATGCCAGCCCGATTGCCGTTCGAAACCTTCACAACGACATCCCTGACAAAGCGGTTTCCACCCTGCTGCAAACCTGTCGGGACAACCGGGACGTATTCCAGGAGTATTTTCGGCTTAAGGCCAGGATCTGCGGTGTCCGCCGAATGGCCCGTTACGACGTCTATGCCCCCCCGAAAATCAAGAAGGTTTTGTATCCGTTCGATCAGGCCGTCCAACTCGTGTTCGAAGCCTATCAACAATTCTCCCCTGCCCTCGCGGAGCACGCGCGTCGCGTCTTTGCTGAACGACACATCGACGCGGCTCCCGCCCCGGGAAAAATGGGTGGAGCCTTTTGCTATAGCGTGTTGCCATCTCTCACGCCATACGTCCTGTTGAACTACTCCGGCGACGCCCGAGACGTTGCCACGTTAGCCCATGAACTCGGGCATGCCGTGCATAGCATGATGGCCCGGCATCATTCGGTGTACACGTTTCACGCCACGTTGCCGCTCGCTGAAACCGCCTCCGTGTTCGGGGAACAGCTTCTCTCCGACGCCCTGCTGGCGGATGCCTCCGACGCCAAAGTGAGACAGCGACTGTTAGTGAGTCAACTCGATGACCTCTACGCCACGATTCTCCGGCAAGCGTATTTTGTCGAATTCGAAAACCAAGCCCATCATCTTGTTGCCGAAGGAACGACGATCGACCGTCTTGCCCAAACGTATCTTCACCTTCTCAAAGAACAATTCGGCCGTTCAGTGACCATCCCCAAGGCCTTTCAATGGGAATGGATGACGATCCCTCATATTTTCCGAAGCCCGTTTTACTGCTATGCGTACAGTTTCGGAAATTTGTTGGTGCTGTCCCTCTTTCAACGCTACAAGAAGGAAGGGCAGTCTTTTATCCCGCGGTACCTCGAACTCTTGGGCCACGGGGGCTCACAAAGCCCGCAGGACATACTCAAACCTCTCGGAGTCGATCTCTGTAAGAGATCGTTTTGGCAGGCAGGGTTCAACCGTATCCGGGAACTCGTGGAATCTCTCGAGAAAACGGTGGGTGAGACAACCTGAGAGTGCAGACCAACGACTCAGAGGCCATGGTTCGGCCAGCATCTTTCCTTGATTTAGAGATATTTATTGCGTTAGCCTGCCTCTTGTCCATTGCCGGATGGCCTTATAGGGCAGGATTTTGAAAAAGGGAGTTTGACAAATGCCGGAAAGCGCTTACGTTCTCATCAACGTGCTACCTGGACAAACGGCAAACGTGAAGAATTTATTGGCGCAAATCGAGGAAATTATAACGATTGACGTCTGTTGGGGAAAGCCGGATATTTTCGTCAAAGTCGAAGTGGCAAGCCAGAAAGCCCTAACCCAATTGGTCCTCACCAAAATTCATGCCATCGAAGGAGTCGCTCAAACCGACACCCACTTGGTCTATACGCTCCACGAATAATCAGATTTCAACGGTCTTTAGGAACCTCTGATTTAGTGCACTATCGGGCGCATGGCCGCGTTGTGTCCTCGCTCAACCCTCACCTATCTCTCTGATAAGCCTCGGGTTTCGCTCCGGGACGCCTTGCCCTGCATCCCGCTATCACAATAAATCAGAGGTTCCTTCAATAGATTCCTGCTTGGCGTTGCAACCACCGTATATAGGGGATGATCTGCGTGACGTCACCGGGTGTGGCTTCGGATATTTTTGGCATATTGCCAAATTTCCAGTGGTGCGCGCGGACGCCTTGCATGGCCGCCCGCATGAACGCAAAATCGGCATGATGAGAAGGCTCATAAATTTTATGCACCAACGGCGGTCCCGCATTCGTCCCATGGCCGGCCATGCCATGACAGCGTGCACATAGTTCATTGAACCGTTCTTCCCCTGTTTGATATTCCTGGGGTACCGGTCGGGACGCATCCCTTGCCGCGACGGTGTTTTGCACAGTGCTGACATCAGAGGCATGCTTTGAGCTGGTCTCGCCTTGTCCTTCCGAGCAACCGACGACCCAAATCAAGACTGCCAAACCAAACCACGTCAGTTTCATGTCAACACGTCGCATCTCTTGTGCACTCCGTTACCGAGCTTCTAGAGGGCCGATGAATCGGGGGCTTCTGCCTCATAGGGAGCGGGGTCTCGAAGACCGGCCTCCTCAAACCCCTTCAATCGGATCAGACAACTGTCACATTGCCCACATGCCGAACCATCCTCACGAGGATCATAACAACTGTGCGTCAACTCGAACGGCACGCCCAAAGCCAAGCCTTGTTGAATGATCTCAGTTTTACTCAAAAGCAAAAGCGGAGCTTTTATCTGAACCGTGTCGCCGTGGATTCCTTTTTTCGTACCAAGCCTGGCAACCTGTTCAAATGCCTGCAAAAACTCGGGGCGACAATCCGGGTATCCGGAATAATCCAAGACATTCGCTCCGATGAAAATGCACGAAGCTTCGACAACCTCGGCATAGGCCAAGGCCAGCGACAGAAATACCGTATTGCGTGCAGGAACATAGGTGGATGGGATACCTGTCCGTCGTTCATGGTCCGACCGATTTTTCGGGACGTCTCCGGAGCCGGTCAAAGCCGAACCGCCGAATTCGTGCAAATCCAAACGAAGAATCCTATGTTCAACGGCCGCGAGCCACGCTGCAATTTCTCGTGCCCTTTGAATTTCAATGTGATGACGCTGTCCATACTCGATTGTGAGCAAATACAGGACGTACCCCTCATGACGAGCCATGGCGGCTGCCACGGTTGAGTCAAGTCCTCCACTGGCGAGTACAACGGCTTTCATCGCGCCTTGATCGACCCGGGAGGCATTTTCATAACGTGACCGGGCCGAACAATCGAATCAATGGTGGGATCGGCAGAGGAAGCAAAAAAGGTGGGAATCCGGATCACGTGAGTCGTCAGGTCAGATCCGTTGCTCCCCGCGTTCAATTTTTTCAAGCAGTTCGATTTTTTCCTGGCATTCGACGCAGAGCCTGGCGAAAGGCATGACCGCCAATCGTTTTTCACTGATTTCCGTGTCGCACTCGACGCAAATGCCATAGGTCCCTTCTTCCAGGCTCACCAGCGCTTCATCGATCATTTGCCGTTCCCGGTTCCGTTTTTCCTGAAGAGAAATACCCATTTCACGTTCCAGATCCAACAAGGCCTGATCGCCGCTGTCCATGGCCGACTCAAACCGCCGTTGCTGCTCTTCCGTCAATGATTGCCCTAACTGGTTTTGAATTTCTTTCATGAGCTGGACTCGTTTTTCCAGCATAATCTTCCGCAACGTCGTCGATCGCGACGAAGGCAGCCGCTTGGGAGTTTTCGCCGTCGCCGGGGTCCGTTTCTTGACGGCTTTCCGTTCAGCGGTTTTGCTTTTGACAGAAGAAACGGTGGCGTTGTGTTTCACCGGGGGGGACCCGGCTTTAGCCGTCACTTTCAGCGTCTTGCTCTTGGAAGAGACAGAGGCTTTCGTCTTGGACGTCTTGGATGAACGCTTGGCGACTGAAGTTGAACTCTTCTTCGTCGATTTCCCTGCCATATCCAGTCTCCTTTTTTCGCGCAACCGCAAGGCGTTGCTTCTTTCGCCTGCCAACATCAACCAGCATTCGCATCGGTTCGCGACGCCGAAGCTGCAAAAGATAGCAGTTCAGTCATAAGTCATCAAGGAATGAACCACGCAATCTTCAATTTTTTGACGTCCCTGCAAAAACCGCGATTCAATCATAAAGGCGCACCCGACGATCTCCGCGCCCAATTTCCGCAATAAATCCACCGTAGCCGCCGCCGTCCCACCGGTGGCCAGGAGATCATCAACCACCAGCACCCGTTCTTCCATTGCCACGGCATCGCGATGGATCGCTAACGAACTTGCCCCATATTCCAGGTTGTATTTCACCTCGAACACGTCGGCGGGAAGCTTGCCGGCTTTGCGGACCGGCACAAAGCCGGCACCCAAGTTGTACGCCAACGGCGCTCCCATGATGAAACCGCGAGACTCAATGCCCACAACTTTGCTGATCTTGTCATCCCGGTAGCGAGCCGTGAGGTCGTCAATGACCGCTCGATATCCTTGAGGATCCTTCAACAAGGTCGTGATGTCGTAAAACAAAATCCCGGGTTTGGGAAAATCCGGGATCTCTCGAATGAATGATTTGTAATCCATAGATCAATCCTTTCCGGCCGGGCGTCAGTACGAAACCGATTTAACCGCTGCCGGCAATGATAATAAAATCGGACGAACCCTGGGCATTCGGGTCGATCCATTCCACTTGAATATCTTGCACGCGTGCCAAGGCTGGTCCGCGTTTGACGGCCTGAATGACTTCATCGACAAGAACAAGGGGGCCTTCGACTTCCGCCTCTATTCGACCATCCGGCAAATTCCTGACCCACCCGCGCAACTCACGCCTGGTCGCCTGGGACTGAAGAAACGCCCGAAACCCGACGCCCTGCACGCGACCTTGGGCCACGACGTGGGCCCGAACAGGATTTTTTTCGACTTCTCGATCCATGATCTTACCACAACAGGCAAACAGCGCCTCACGGCACGCAATCCCACAAATATGCGGTCACCTTTGCAGACGTCTGTTCCGCGTCACGAATACAGTCCGGGATTCCGATACCGTCATAGGCCGCTCCCGTGACGTATAATCCGGGCTGCCGGGCGATACGTTCACGAATTCGTCGCACACGCTCGCGATGCCCACGGATGTATTGGGGCATCGCTCGAGGCCACCGGTACACTTCCGTGCGAAGAGGCAGGCTTTGAATGCCGGCTATGTCTGCCAACTCACGACAGGCTCGTCCCGTCAATTCGGCGTCATCCAAATCCAATAAATGTTCCCGTCCACGCCCGCCCAAATAACATCGAACCAGACATTGGCCCGCCGGCGCACGTTCCGCCCACTTCATCGATGACCACGTCGCGGCAATCAAAGAACGATTTTCTACGCGCGGGACCACAAACCCATAACCCCGAATCAGATGTTTGACCTCCGGCAAGGCAAAGACCATCGAGATAGTCAAAGTCGAGGCATAGGGGATCTGATTCAACAGCGTCGAAGCCGCATCGTCGAATGGGCGGAGCAAGCCGGCGGACACGTACGCCGGTGTCGCAAGAATGACGGCATCCGCCTCTAATCTGTCTCCCGCTTCCAACTCCAGTCGATACGATGGGGCAGCCTGAGAACCGAGAATCTGCACCTCCCGCACGTTCGCGCCCCGCCGAAGGGACACTCCGGCATCGGACAACTTCTCCGTCAAACTTGCAATCAAATCGCCCAGACCGCCTCGTAAGGTCGTGAACAGGGTACGGACCTTCGCATCAGGCTTCTGCGAAGGTCGAGCCCGCTGCATGGCCAACGCGCCTTTGATCAGACTACCGTGCTTGCGCTCCAATTCGACGAGATGAGGAAAGGTCGCGTCCACGCTCAACTCATTCGCGTCCCCGGCGTAAATCCCCGAAACCAACGGTTCAATCAGGCGGTTAAAAGCCTCGGACCCCAAACGCCGGCTGAAAAATTCCGCCAAGGTTTCTTCATCGTTCGTGCCAGCCCGGCGAGGGATGATCCAATCGGCTCCCATGCGCGCGATACCGGCCCAGGAAAGCAGCCCGCCGTGAAACAAGGGCCCGACCTTCGTCGGGACCATTGATATCAGACCCTGCGGGAATTGACTCAAGCGGCCTTTCGAATAGGTAAACGTTTGCGCATGTTCCTGATTGGTGTTGATCAATTGCGAAGAGAGCCCCAGTTTTTCACAAAGGGCCAGAGCCGCCGGTTTCGTCGTCAGGAACGAATCGGGGCCCCCTTCCGTGATCACGTCATCCCGGCGGTTCGTGAGGATTTTGCCGCCAAGATAATCCTGGCCTTCCACCACCGTACACTGAAGAGGCGCTTCCTTGCTTCTTGCCTGTTCCAGCAGGGCAAACGCGGCAGAAAGCCCGGAAATCCCACCGCCGACAATCACCACTCGTTTGGGAGTCGCCATGATGAATCACACAATGCGGGGAAACACGTCGAGCAGGCCGGACCGCATTCATCGAGTACTGTATTTGCGAACGAATGCAATGGCGGACTCGACGTGATCCACGGGCGTTTTGGGGAGAATACCATGACCGAGATTGAAGATATGCCCGGCCCTGTTCCCTGCCCTATCCAGAATGTCCTTGATACGGCGCTCGATCTCCGGCAACGTCGCAAACAAAACCACGGGATCAAGGTTGCCCTGAACGGCGACGTCGAACCCGACACGCGCCCACGCTTCGTCGAGGTCCACGTGCCAATCCAGCCCCAAGACGTCGCTGCCGGCAGTGCGCATGAGCGGCAGCAGCGTCGACGTGCCCGTTCCAAAGTAAATGATCGGAATTCCTTGAGGTTTCAAGCGATCGATGACCGATTTCACGTGCGGCAACACGTATTCGCCATAGTCGGCCGGAGCCAGACACCCCACCCAACTGTCAAATATTTGCACAACGTCAACACCCGCCCGGATCTGATTTTCCAGATACAGCACAATCACGTCCGAGAGTTTTCGAAGTAATGCATGCCACTGATCGGGCCGGCAGAACATCATCTGTTTGGTATTGAGATAGTTCCGCGAGCTGCCGCCCTCGATCGCATAACTCGCCAGGGTGAACGGGGCTCCGGCAAACCCGATGAGAGGGACACGGCCATCCAACGCTTTTTTCGTCAGCCTGACGGCATCGAAGGAAAAACGAAAGGCGTCTGGCGTCACATGGCGTAACTGCGCCACGTCGTCCTCATGTCTGACCGGATTAAAAATGACCGGCCCCTGTTCTTCCTTGAAGGTCAACTGCAACCCCATCGGCTCCAGGGGTAACAGGATATCCGCAAAGATGATAGCCGCATCCAAGTCAAAACGCTCGATGGGTTGGAGCGTGACCTCGGCGGCCAGGTCCGGGGTCTTGCAGACGTCGAGAATACTGTGCTTCGCCCTGATTCGCTGGTATTCCGCCATGTAGCGACCCGCTTGTCGCATGAACCAGACCGGTGTTCGATCCACGGGTTCCCGGCGGCAGGCTTTCAGAAAACGATCATTGGTCATAGGGAGAGAAATTGTACGGATGGGATGAAAAGACTGTCAAAGCGAGAGAAAGCCTTGCCGCGGCAAAGGTGCCGGTCATGCAACGTTAAAACCACTCCTGATCGGTCGATCGGGTTTCCTCCGAAGACCGCATGGATTGACCGGCATACGCTTCCCTGATCCTCCGGCTTTGCTCTTCATAAGATGAAGCCTCGGCAGGCTCAAGAAGCCAAGCGTCGCCATCCGGCAATTCAATACGATAATGATCACCGGCCAGTGAAAACCACTCGATATAGGGGTGCGGCGCAAGCAAAGGATGCGGGTCAAAAGAAATCGAACTCACGGTGCCGATCTGGGGATTCGCCAAATCGAGCAGGCGCGATGCGGCATTGGGATCATCGGAAAATTTGGAGTTCGTAAAGGTAAAGATCCGGCCGGCGATGTCGGGTTTAAAGTCCCCGTTCAAATAAAAATCTATCGGACCTAGAGAAGCAAACGTCATCGCTCCGACTACGACGCCGGGCGTACGATTATCCAGATAGCCTTCCTTGACCCAGCGATATCCACCGAATTTTTCCGCCATGGGCGATGCTCGCTTCCCGTGCGTCCGCTACCACACCTCGACCGGCAGACGTGAATCCGCCGGCAGGTCACAACAATCCTCTGATTTATTGTGATAGCGGGATGCAGGACAAGGCGTCCCGCAACGAAACCCGAGGCTTATCATGAAGATAGATGAGGGTTGAGTGAGGACACAACGCGGCCATGCGCCCGATAGTGCCACAAATCTCAGGGCTTACACAGACGACATTTCACTTGGCGCATGACTCCCGACTGTTCCAGGGCATCCAGGGCCGTATCTTTGTCGGGATATTCAAACCATCCCCCCTCCCAAAAATCGGACCGTGTGGGAACGGAAGGGACTTCGATGCACCGCTCCTTATGCAGAACGGCCTCATCCACGGATCTTCGAATGTTGATCCAAAGCGCCATTGGGTTCTCCTCAGGGACGACGACGTTCAGTCATCAAGAAGCTGCCATTCATCTTTTTCAATCTTGACCTTGGCCCCGGTCTGAATTTTTTTCGCGTCTTCACGATCAAACAGCTTCATATACCGTTCAATACGATCAGGGTCATCAATCCGTTCGACTTGTTGCAACCCACTTGCCAACCGATACGTTCTCACCAAGACAGACATCTGCAATCCTCCAACCCGTTAGAATGAACAAAACAATCAGAACTATAAGAATCTAAAGAAGAAAACCTTCGGGCGTCAAGAGCGGAGACACGAAGATCCCTCGCCCCTGGCGGGAGAGGGCTGGGGTGAGGGGGAAGCAGAATAATTGCATTGGGTCATGGTCAAGGGCATTTTCAATCCTGTATAATAGGCCCAACGTCACAATACGTCCATGAATCCGTAACAAGGGAGTGATTTGATCCATGCCTGTCTACGAATATCAATGCAACACCTGTAACCATAAATTTGAACTACTCCAATCCGTCAACGTCAGGCCGGAAGATACATCCTGTCCACAATGTAATGAAGTCAATGCTCAACGACTCATGTCCGCGTTCGCTTCCCAAATCAAGGGCGACCATAAACCCGGCTTCGGTGAAATGAAGGCTTACGACATGTACAATGAGCGGATGGATAAATTCAAGAAACTTCCGCCCCTCATGGGGGTTGCCCGTGAGGCCCCCGGCACGCCCATGATGACGCAGCCGACGGATTCAGGCCCAAGCTCAGATCCAGGAGAAAGCTAGCACTCAGCACTTCCGTCGATTCCCTGCATAATCAACACATCGGGAAACTTGTCGGATTGCCCCATCCTATTATTGTGATGAGATCGCTTAATCGTCCAGAACCTCCCGTTTCCACGGAATGAGAGATTTTCCATGCCACGCGTGAAGAACAATGCCAAGTTACCGAAGATTAATTCTCTGGCGGCGTTCTGGTTGGTGACCTTGCTGCCGTTCGGAGGGCCGGTGCTTGGCGCCGCGGAAGAACTGACCGGCTCCGCCTTAATCGTGGGGAATGGGCCGGAACGGTACGCGGTCGAGGCCTTGGCCAAAAACTTTGAAGCCATGCACCCCAAAACCTCCATTGATTTCTTCTGGCACCAGAACGCCCGACCCGTCGAAGAGGTTCGGGAAAACGGCGCGGACATCGGCGTGACGGGTCAAGCGGAAAAAGACCTTCCTTCAACCACCGTGGCCTGGGACGGCATCGCCGTCGTGACGAATTTTTCCAATGCCATTGAAGACATCACACGGGAACAATTGGGACAAATTTTCTCGGGCGAAATAAAATTCTGGTCCCAAGTGTACGAGGAGGGCCCGGAAGCCAGGATTGCGCTGATTCACCGGACCTGGAATCAAAATATCCGCCAACCATTTGAAACATTTCTCGGCCTTGAAAATCATAAGGGCATCCGGGCAAAAGTCGTCGAAAAAGAAAATGAGACCTTCAAGGCCATCAATGGTGACATCTATTCCATTTCCTACGTCTCGATGGGGCCCGCTTTACAGGCGCGCAAGGATGGGTATGGTGTCACTCTTCTGTTCGTTGACGACATTGAACCCGAATACCAAACGGTCCTGGACGGCACCTATCCCCTTCGCCGGCCGGTCGTCTTCGTCATGAACCCCAATGCCTCTCCGGTAGCCCAAGCCTTTCTCGAATACGTACTGTCGCCGCAAGGACAACGAGCCATCAAGGTAGGCGCCAGTGGTCTTTTCCAAGACAAGACCAGCTCGGTCATCAAATATTACCCGCTCAAAGGGGAATAGTCCCGCGTAGCGGCCGTCACGACCTCGGGCACTCTCTTGAAGGACCCCGACCATCCATGATACATACGCCCTCGCCTAACGGACTTCGGTACTTTCCTCGGAGATTCATGGCCAGGGAACGGGTTGACATGATGTGCTGAGTCAACCAAAGGAACCACTCTTTTTCTTGGAGAACCCTCAGGTCAGGCCATGTTTAAAAAAATCCTCGTTGCCAATCGTGGCGAGATCGCCATGCGGGTCATCCGGGCCTGCCGCGAACTCGATATCGCCACCGCTGCCATTTATGCCGAATGCGAAGCCACGGCGATTTACGTCAAGAAAGCCCACGAAGCCTATCTGGTAGGCCCCGGTCCGGTCCAGGGATTCCTGGACGCCCGGGGAATCGTCAACCTGGCCAAACGCATCAAGGCCGATGCCATTCATCCCGGTTACGGGTTCCTGGCGGAAAATGCCCAATTCGCTCATTTCTGTCGAGAAGCAGGCATTACGTTTATCGGACCGTCACCCGAGGCATTGGAACTGCTGGGCGATAAAGTGCAAGCCAGAGAACTGGCCAAACGAATCGGCGTCCCCGTCGTTCCGGGCACGGAAGGCTGTATCCGAAACGTCGAGGACGGACTCAACTTTGCCCGATCCATCGGCTATCCCGTGATGGTCAAGGCCAGTGCCGGTGGAGGGGGCCGTGGACTTCGCGTCGTCCGTTCCGACGAGGAACTGAAAGAGGCCATGGAGTCCGGGGCCCGGGAAGCACTGGCGGCGTTCGGCAATGCCGATCTTTTTGTTGAAAAATACGTTGAACGACCCCACCATATTGAATTTCAACTTCTGGCGGACAAGGACGGACAGGTCATCCATCTGGGTGAACGCGATTGTTCTATCCAGCGTCGCCATCAAAAAATAATCGAGATCGCCCCGTCGTTAATCCTGACCCCGGAGCTCAGGAATCAAATGGGCGATGCGGCGGTTGCCTTGGCACGCGCCGCCGAATTTGAAAACGCCGGCACCGTTGAATTCCTGTTGGACCAGGATGGCCACTACTACTTCATGGAAATGAATCCCAGGATTCAGGTGGAACATACGGTCACGGAAGCGATTACGACCATCGATATCGTGCAGGCCCAAATCTGGATCGCCACAGGGCGGCCGCTCATGTACGGGCAGCACGAAGTGAACCTTCAAGGCTACGCGATTCAATGCCGGATCAACGCCGAAGACCCGCAGAACGGATTTCGTCCTTCATCAGGTAAAATCACGGCGTACCTGTCTCCAGGCGGAATCGGGGTACGAATCGACGGCGTCGTCTACAAGGACTATACTGTTCCCCCATACTATGACGCGTTGTTGGCCAAAATGACGGTCCAAGGCCGGACGTGGGACGAAGCCGTTCGGCGGACGCACCGCTCTTTGGAAGAATTTTTGTTGCGAGGGGTCAAAACGACTATTCCCTTTTTGAAGAACATTATGGAAGAATCCGATTTCCGGAACGGAACATTCGACACGTCGTACCTCAACTCACATCCTGATCTGTATTTGTACGAACATGACTTGGTTTCGGAAGATCTTGTGGTGACGCTCGCTGCCGCCATTGCGGCGTATGAAGGCCTGTAACGCCTCGCCGGCATCGGGCATCGTTAACTCAAAGGCACCCTATGGCAAAGAAACCGACATTCTGGGACAAATTCAAACGACGCGCCTCACCCAAAAAGCGACGGAAGAGTAAACGTCCGGAAACGTCCGAACTGGAAGCCTCACCGGGCAGAAAAGTACACCTGACGGACGTATCCCTGCGAGACGGACATCAATCGTTGCTGGCGACGCGTATGCGCACGGAAGACCTGATTCCGACAGCGGAACAATTGGACCTGGCGGGGTTGTGGTCACTCGAAGTTTGGGGAGGAGCGACGTTCGACGCCTGCTTGCGATTTCTGAAAGAGGATCCGTGGGAACGCTTGAAAGCCTTCCGCCAAGCCGCGCCGAACACCAGGCTGCAAATGCTGCTCCGGGGGCAAAACCTCGTCGGGTACAGGCATTACGCCGACGACGTCCTGGAACAGTTCATCGTCAAGTCCGCGGAACACGGCATCGACGTGTTTCGCATTTTCGACGCCCTGAACGATATTCGTAATCTGCAATCCGCCATCAGGGTGGTCCGGCAGTGCAACAAACACGTGCAAGCCACGATTTGCTATACGGTCAGCCCTGTACATAGCCTGCATCACTTCGTGGAACAGGCTAAACGCCTGGAAGATCTCGGCACCGACAGCATCTGCATCAAGGATATGGCCGGCCTCTTACCGCCTTTTGAAGCCTATGCGCTCGTCAAACGATTGAAGGCAGCGGTACGCGTTCCGATCCATCTGCATACGCACTATACATCGGGCATGGCCTCGATGTCGTCATTGATGGCGGTCCTTGGGGGTCTCGACGTCCTGGATACGGCCCTGTCTCCGCTCGCGGGAGGCACGTCCCATCCCCCCACGGAGACCCTCATCGCGGCCCTGAGAAAAACCCCCTATGACACGGGGTTGGATCTGTCAAAGTTCGCGCCCATCACGTCACGACTGAGAGAGGCAAGAAAGAAATACCACCAATTTGAAAGCGATTTCACGGGTGTCGATACGGACGTCCTGACGTCACAGGTACCGGGTGGGATGATTTCAAATCTGGCATCCCAACTGGCGGAACAGAACGCCATCGAGAAAATGAAGGAAGTACTGGAGGAAATCCCGCGGGTCCGCAAAGATATGGGGTATCCCCCATTGGTGACCCCCACCAGTCAGATCGTCGGCACGCAGGCCACGCTGAACGTGATGACCGGCGAACGGTACAAAGTCATCACCAACGAAGCCAAGAATTACTTTTTGGGACTCTACGGCGAACCACCCGGCTCGCTGGACTCGACCACGCAACAAAAAGCCATTGCCGACGACGCCCCCATTTCAAACAGACCCGCGGACAACCTGGCCCCAGAACTGGAAACCGTCAAGAACGACTTGAGTGAGCACGACGTATCGGATGAAGACGTGTTGTCGTATGCCCTGTTCCCATCCGTGGCGTTACAGTTCATCCACGAACGCGCAAGCGGAGAACTCCGCCCGGAAGTTCTTGAACCACCGGGAGGCGGTCAAGGCAGCCCATCAACGCATGATTTACATTTGGCTCCTATCGAATTTAACGTGACCCTTCACGGCGAATCGTATCACGTACGGGTTTCCGGCTCCGGGCGATCCATCGACGGGAAAAAACCGTACTACATCAAAGTCGATGACAAACTCGAAGAGGTCTACCTGGAACCACTACAAGAAGTGTTGGCCAGCGGACCCGAGACGCCCGCCTCAACCGGCACGGCCAAAGGAGAGCGTCCCAAACCGGGTGGGCCGGGAGACGTGACCACGCCCATGCCGGGGCGCGTCGTGAAAGTCCTCGTTGCCGAGGGTACGAAGGTCAATGCCGAAGATCCGGTGATCGTGATTGAAGCGATGAAAATGGAAAACCGGGTCACCGCGCCCATCGAAGGGACAGTGAAGGCCATCTACGTCAACGAAGGCGACCTCGTCAATTGCGATGAGACCCTGATTCGACTCGAATAGTAGGGACCAACGATCATTGGTCCCTACAAGCAAGATGGACCGATCCTGCCGCAGTGTGATGCTTCCGTTGTGACACCCTCTTCTCCTTTTCGCATCCCCTCCCACGTTGATCTGCTTCACCGGCATACTGTTCATACCACGACAATAGACGGACATCGCATGGCCTACCTGGACAGCGGGGAAGGTCCGCCCGTCATCCTGATCCATGGGTTGGGAGGCTCCATGTGGCATTGGGAGCACCAACAAGTCGCACTTGCCCGGTCATGCCGGACCATTACGCCTGATTTGTTGGGATCCGGGCTGTCCGAGAAACCCGAACGCCCGTACACGCCGACGTTTCTCCTCGATACCCTCCGCGCGTTCATGGATAGCCTCAACATTCAAAAAGCCGCATTAATCGGAAGTTCCATGGGAGCCGGCATCGCAATCGGGATGAGTCTGAAGTATCCGACCCGCGTCACCAAACTCGTGCTGATCGGCGGATTTCCTTCCGGAATTCTCGACAATCTGCAATCGTCAAGAACCAGGCGGTTCATCACGCACAGGCCAGCGCTTTGGATGGCAAAATTGGGAAGTTGGGTGACTGGCCGATGGTCCATCAAACTTATTCTGCAAGAAATCATTCACAACCATGCCCTGATTTCTCCGATGGTCGTGGAACGGGCACAGCATCTCCGCGGACAGCCGGGATTTTTCCATGCCGTCTATTCACAACTGGACCAAATCCCGGAATGGGAAACAACGTTCGCTCCGAGACTAACGGAAATTTCGCACTCCACGCTCATTATGTGGGGAGCCTACGACAAAATCTTTTCCCCTTCGATAGGACAAACCCTGCAAGCGACCATTCCCGGGAGTTCGTTTCTCTTGGCGCCGAATTCCGGACATCTCCCGCAATGGGAAAACCCCTGCTTCGTGAACCCCGCTCTCCTGCACTTCCTGAAATCCGAACCCGTCGATTGAGTGTGCGTCACGTGCATTGACAATCCTGGTGCAACCGGGCAAAAACCTCGTCCAACTTACTCGCCGAATGGGGACAAAATTTTGCCTCCCTATGCTCAATCGAGTACACTTTTGCCGACACGGCAATTTTTCTGAATCCATGAAAGGGACTGATTCGTGAGTTTTACAAAACGTTTGCACCAATTGGCGAAACCAATATGGGACGCGCAATTCAAACATCCCTTCGTGAAGGCCCTTGGCAAAGGCACCCTCCCCCAACGCAAGTTCCGGTATTATATCCTGCAGGATGCCCGGTATCTCGAAGAACTCGCTCGCATATTTGCCCTGGGCGCGCAAAAGGCCCAGGACCCCGATACGGCTCTTCGCTTTGCCAAACTCGTTGAAGAAACCATCGTGGTCGAACGCGGGTTGCATGAAACCTACGGCAAGCAATGGAAGCTGACGGCCGCGGACATGTGAAACACGCCGCTCGCTCCCACGAACTACGCCTACTGCCGGCACATGCGAAGCACGGCCCAAGCCGGCACCTTGGCCGAACTCACGGTTGTGGCCCTTCCCTGCGCATGGATCTACTGTGCCGTAGGCCAACATCTATTGCGAAAAGGACCACCCTCATCCAAGCATCCCTATCGGGATTGGTTACTGCTTTATGGATCGCCGGAATTTGCCGAAGTCACCCGATGGATGCGCGCGCTGGTCGATAAAGAAGCCAAACGGGCCGGCAAAGCCGAAAAGGAGCGGATGAGCGAGGCATTCCTGACCAGTTCGCGCTATGAATGGATGTTTTGGGATATGGCTTGGCGTGAAGAACAATGGCCGGTCTGACGACCGGCCTCGATCGTCGGAGGAGACCCGTGCAAACGATTCCCGCTCCGGACTTTCTTCCTCAACTCAAGAAAGACGTTCTCGGACCGTTCAACAATCAACGGGGGGTGACGTATCTCGCGTTGATGTTTTTCGTGGTGCTCATCGGCCTCTCACTTATGGCGGTCAACCAGCATTGGTCGGTCATTCTCAAACGCGATCGTGAAAAAGAGCTGGCCTTCCGGGGCATGCGGATCAAACAAGCCATTGAACGGTATGCCGCGGACTACGAAGTCCAAAAAGCCACGCGGTCAAATCAGTACCCTCTGAAACTGGAAGATCTGACCAAACGACCCAAACGCTACCTGCAGGTCGTCTACAAGGACCCGATCACCGGAGAGAATTTCGAACTCATGAAGAAGGGGGCTGAAATTCGTGGCGTGCGCAGCGCGAGCCTCGACCCGCCCCTGGACCAGATGACGTTTCAGGCAGCCCGACGGTATCGCGACATACTCTTCGAGGCCTCGCCCCCCAGCGGCAAATCCGAAAGCGCGGGCAAAGCCGAAGAAAAACCCACCCTCTAATACCCGGGCCGCCTCATGAGCCCTTCACGTCCCCTCAGGAAGCCACAGTTCTCAGTTCTCTGAAATCAATCCAAAAACCGACTTGCCATTGGATGAGTCATGAAGAGGGCGCGCCCGGGCGCCCGTGAGAGTTCTGCCGCTTATTTTCCGGTGGTTGGACATCATTTTCCGGTAAACGGACATTTACTTATTCAAGACTGATCGATATAATATTATAATGATTATGAGATTTATTAATGAATAATAATCAAGGAGACCAACCATGTATGGCCGGATCATTCGCGCATTAGTCGCTGTTTTCGTGTTCGTCGCCGGTTCCGAGTTGGCATTGGCAGAACTCAGCGATGCAGAACGACAGAGCTATCTCAAGCAGACCGACAGACACGCATCTCCCTTGGCCAAACAGCTCTTTACCACCCTGGGCCAAAAAGGGTGTCAAGGCGTCAAGGAAAAGGAATGGCAACATTTGCTCCAAAAAACCGTCTCAGAAAGAACACGCTTCCATATTCTGATCACGTATGCACGCTGTCTCCTCATCTCCAACACGCGAAGCGAGGAAGTCATTAAAATTGTCCAAGAGGCACTCAGACTTCAACCAAACAACTATATCGCCCTGTTCAACTTAGGTGAGGCACACCTTCAACTGGGGGAATACGAAGAAGCGATCAAGGCATTCCAACAGGTTGAGTCGATGAAGGGCCCC
Organism: Nitrospirales bacterium; assembly: GCA_965204965.1. Classification (GTDB taxonomy): domain Bacteria; phylum Nitrospirota; class Nitrospiria; order Nitrospirales; family UBA8639; genus Bin75. The sequence goes on from OZ242026.1 coordinate 1,205,213, forward strand.
CACTCAACAGATCTGTACGACCGACTCGGGTTTTTGAAATTTCAAATGGCATCTGGCCCACTCATGGTCAGACGGGAATTGGAGCGGGAGGAATTGCTTCGCGAAGCCGAAGCATATCTTGAACAAGCCATTACGATGAAACCCTGGCATCCCAATTACCAGTATCGTCTGTCTCTGATCTATATTTCCAGGGGGCAGTACGAGGACGCCATTGAAAAACTGAAAGAAGCCATCGCGCTGGTACCTGACTTTGACGAGTGGACTGACGAGGAAAAAACCTTTTACTTGGCGGACTATTATGTGAACTTAGGACAACAGTACTCCTTATATCAAAAGTGGGATCAAGCTGAAGAATGGATCAATAAAGGCATCAACCACGCGCCACCGGGGAAATTTCGAGAGCATCTCAGGCTACTCGGACAAGCCGCGTTGCTTGGGAAAGATGACCTCTACTTCGATCCATTTCCTCTGGAAGGAGAACCGCAACATGAAACAAGAACAGACTAGAAGAGGACTCATCCACTGGACTGTCGTGTGCTGCTTGTCCGTCGGACTCGGTATGAGCCCAAATCTCATGAAAGAGGCCTATGCGAAGAAGTCATGGGTCACAATAGCATGTACTGGAAGCTTCTGTGTAAAGGTTGACCAACCCGTTCCATGCCCGCCTAATCCTAGCCCTAAGGTTCCAGTTGGTGGCGCCTGCGGCTCCTGTCATGCTCCGCACAGGCAATCGGAGTCGTCACTGCCCAACGACCGGGTTCGTCAGAGCAGGACGATTCCGAACTTCTCCCCTGAAAGGAGCGGTTCAAGTGGCAAGGAATTGAACTTGTCCGGCAAAAAATTTCAAAAAGAGTTGCGTGAACCGACGACAAGCGATGGAAGTTAACGGCCGCTGACGCACGAAACCCGTCTCTTTTTCCCGATAGTCCCCGCAAGAGGTGGAATGTCAGCTGTTTCCCGCCGACTAGGAAGGCTATCAGCCAATTCAATCAAACGGTCTTCGGTCAAAACGGATATGGCCGCCCCCTACCCTCGCCGAAGGCAATGGTCCCATACAGGGACTTGACACCTTCCTTCCAATTCAATAAATCTGTTAAGATTAAAATGAGAGTTAATATCATAGTTATTACGCAGCCGGCTTTGGGGGCTCGAAACAGACTTTCCGGTGTCCCCCCGCACCAGATGAACGAGCGTACCAGTTGATGAAGACACGATTGTTTCAATTGCATGGAGTGTGCCTCCTCTTCTGTGGGGTCATGGTTTCATGCAGTTCGGCTACCCCCCACCTCCAATCGGGCGAGGAAATGATTCAACAACGGAACTGGGACGGGGCTGTGGCCGCGTATCGCGAGGCCTTGCGCCAAGATCCGTTTAACAAGGACATCATAAAGATTTATTCCGAGGTCAAAGTCAATGCCGCTCAGGCCCATTATCAAAAGGGTCGGGAATTCCTCAAGACCAACCGGCTTCCGAAAGCCATGCAAGAATTTGAGATCGCCTTGGGCCTTGATCCGGCCAAACCCGAGCACCATGCGGCACTGGGTGACGTGGTTCGCCTCAAAGACGCACGACAATCCCTGAAAGACGCCCACAAACTCCAGAGCCTTGGCCGTCTCGACGATGCCATGAACGCCTATGAACGAGCCATCGAACTCGACCCCAATCTCACGGAAGCCCTGGATGCGATCACGGCCATTACGCAGGAGCAACAAACGCGGCACGTGCTGGGAGGGACCGCCGAGCCGGTTACCCTACGGTTCCAAAACACCAACCTCAGACAGGTTTTCGACATTCTCGCACGGACCGCAAACCTCAATGTTCTTTTTGAGAAAGACGTGAAAGACCGCCCGGTCACCATTTTTACGCAAGACACTTCGTTTGATGAAGCCCTCAACCTGATCCTAGCCACCAACCAGCTTTTTGCCCGTCACGTGACGCCGGACACATTACTCGTCATCCCGGATACCAAACAGAAACGCGAACAATACCAGGACCTGCAAATCCGGACCTTCTATCTCTCCCATGCCAAGGCGGAAGACGTGGCGAAGCTATTGCGCACGATCCTGGAGACCAAACGCGTCTACGTGAACGAACCGCTGAATGCGGTGGTCCTTCGGGATCTGCCGGAAAAGCTTCAGTTGGCCGAACAGGTCATTTTCGCCAATGACCAACGGGACTCGGAAGTGGTGTTTGACATCGAAGTCCTGGAGGTGAACCGCACCAAATCCCGGCGTTTGGGTGCGCAATTTGCCAAACAAGCCGGGGCCGGAATTTTTCCCGGAACCGAAAACCTGAGTTTCAGCACGAACAGGCAAGCCTTCACCTTTCAACAATTGACCACCCTTGGGACGGATTCCCTGCTCTTTACCTTTCCGTCCAGCGTGTTATTGGAATTTTTTAAAACTGAATCCGATGCCAAAACCCTGGCGTCCCCGCAGCTTCGCGTGCTCAACAATCAAAAAGCCTCGATCAACATCGGTGACAAACAACCGATCCTGCTGTCGACGACAAACGTGAATCCGGGTGTCGGGACGGGCAGCATCCCCACAACCTCCACGGCCACGTCGGTTGAGTTCAGGGACGTGGGCGTCAAGGTGAACGTGGAACCTTCCATTCACCTCACGGGGCAGGTGACCATCAAACTCAAGGTGGAAGTCACCCGCCTGGGGGATCAGGTCACCCTGCAAGACAACCCATCGATTACACAATTCCGATTCGGCACTCGAACCGCCGAGACCACACTCAATCTTCGGGACGGCGAAACCGTGATCCTGGCCGGGCTGATTCAAGAAGAAGATCGAAGAACGCAGGATACGGTTCCCGGCCTCGACGAGATCCCCATCGTGGAGGATCTCTTTTTTAAGTCCAAAGAAAAGATTCAGACTGAAGTAATGATTGCCATTACGCCCAAAATCATTCGACAAGTGACACCGCCGAACGTGGCGAAACAAACCCTCTGGTCGGGTACGGGGACGCGCTACGCCACCACCCCGCTCTTTTCCCCACAAGAAACGCTTCCGGTATTTGACGTGTCCATGGGAGAGCCATCCACGGACCAACTCAATTCGGCCACTGGGACGCCTGAAGACACGACCCTGCAACAACCCGCGCCAGCCGGCCCAAACCAACCACTTTCGACGGCCGGCATCGCCGTCACACCCGATGAAATGGTCACCGGACCGGGTCAGCCGGTCCAGGTACGCCTCGTGGCGACATCTTTCCCCGAGGTTTGCAACGCCCGGATCACCGTGACGTTCAATCCCAAGCGACTGGCATTCGTAAACGCCCGGCCCGGCGATTTTTTCCCGGTTCGAGCAGACCGTTCGCCACTGACGGTTTCCGTTTCACCGGCTACCGGAACGATCGTCCTCAAAATTGGCCTGGACAAACTAACGGCCAAGGGGACGGGTGTGCTCGCCGTCCTGACGTTTACCGCCAAGGGGCAGGGACAAGCTTCCCTGGTCGTCAAAGAACCCACGATGATCGACGCCTCCGGGCAGACGGTCACCGTCACAGCCCGGCACGGCCTGATCCGTATTTTATAAGATGGACAACAAGCATGGCGTGACGCTGATCGAACTCTTAATCACACTGGTGATTATTTTCATTCTCGCGTCTATCGCTCTGCCCTTAACCAAGGTGAGCGCCCAGCGCACCAAAGAATTGGAACTGCGACAAACCCTGCGAACGATGCGAACGGCCATCGACCGTTTCCGAAACGATTGGGCCTGGGATCAGAATATCCTGCTGGGGCCGCTCTGCGTCAAAAACCAGACGACGTGTAAGGAGTTCACGGGAGTCACCGGCTACCCCAAAACCCTTGAAACCCTGTTGGTCATTGAATTAAGCGGAGAAGAAGCCACTATTGAAGATGTCAACCCGGTTCGCCGGTATCTTCGACGCATTCCTCTCGATCCCGTGACCAATTCCACCGACTGGGGCTTGCGCTGTCACCAGGATGAGCCGGACGTGGAAAGTTGGTGCGGTGAGGACGTCTTCGACGTCTATACAACGAGCGCAAAAACGTCGATTGATGGAACCTCGTATCGTGATTGGTGATGAAGATGACGCACCGGAATACCCACAAGGGCTATTCGCTCATCGAGTTAATGATTGTGGTGGCCATTATCGGCATTTTGGTGGCTCTTGCGGTTCCGTCTTTTCAACACTCAGCCGTCAAAACTCGAGAGGCGGCATTAAAACAGAATTTACAGACGATACGAACCGTGCTCGACCAGCACTACGCGGACAAGGGGTTCTACCCTCCATCGCTCGAGACCCTGGTCGAAGCCGGGTATCTTCGACAGGTCCCCAGAGACCCTTTCGCTGAAACAACCGATGCCTGGGTCTTCGAATTTGAGGAGAATCCTGACGAGGAAGCCGGCATTTTTGACGTTCAGAGTGGTAATGACGCCGTGAGCACAAACGGGACGCCATACAATGAGTGGTAACGGCTTTTGCCATACAAAGGTGAATCTCTTCTTTCGATTGTGCCTCTTCGGCACGGCGTTAATTCTGCACGGATGCCTCCAGCAACCCAAGCCGATCGTTTCCGCCGGCCTCCCCCCCCTGCGCCACCGGCCCGGACGACTCTCATGACAGAAGCCCTCGCGGAAGCCGAGGACCTCAGAACCGCCATGGCCGCGGAACGCATCAAAGCGGCCAAACAGACCGCTTCGCTTCGTGCGGCCCAAAATCAGGTTTCGGTCCTGCGGAACCGTGAAGTCGAACATGTGGCGACTATTGCAGAACTTAAAAAAGAACTGTCAATCGTCAAGGCGGAACGCGATGAATTCCATAAGAAAATCACTCAACTTCGCAGCCAAACCGCAAACATCCCCCAGTTACTGGAAGTCGTGACCAACGTTCGCATCCTGGAGACTTCCCTGAAAGGGATGGTGGCCTCCATTGATGCCCTGGCAAATGAGACGGAGCAAATCAAGCAACACATGCAACAACAGATCACGGCGGCAAATACTCAAAAGGCCATACCATCCGGCCAAGCGAATCCTGCGCCTCGCGCCGAGGCCACGGATTCGATCGTGGTGAAACGGGGAGATTCGTTGTGGAAACTGGCGCGCCGCTATGACACAACGGTGGCCGTGCTCAAAACGTTGAACAACCTTGATCGTCATTTGATCCTCGTGGGACAAGTGCTGAAAATCCCCTCTCCTGCTGACCTCCTTGACGACCCGGATCTTGATGAATCTCTGAAAGCGGACAATCCGCCTCACCACTAAGGCGAAGCCCCCATGCCCCAATTTCACTACCGAGCCGCCAGAACTGATGGCAGCATCGTTGAAGGGAAGACGAACGGTCTGAGTGAGTTGGCGGTTCGATCGGAACTGGAAACTCAAGGGCTCTTCGTGTTTCAACTGAAGGGCTCCGGCAGTTGGTGGAACGCGGCCATGGCGCGCAAACGCAGAGGCCATCTTCCCCTGCGGGACTTTTTGATCTTCAACCAGCAGTTCGTCGCGCTGGTCAATGCGGGACTGCCGATTTTGCGGACGTTCGATCTGCTCACCGAACGAGCATCCAATCCGATGTTCCGGCAAGTCCTGGAAGAGGTGCGTGAGGGCATCAGGAGCGGTGCTTCCATCTCCGAGGCCATGGGCGCGCAGCCGCGCTTTTTTCCGGAACTCTATCGGTCCACGATTCAATCCGGCGAACAAACCGGCCATCTCATCGACGTCCTCCAGCGTTACATCGCGTATGTCAAACTCCTGATCGCGATCAGGGAAAAAGTGGGAAAAGCCTTGGCCTATCCAGCCTTTCTGATGTTGATCGGAATAGGCGTGGTGGCCTTTTTGATGGGTTTCGTGCTCCCCACGTTCGTTGACGTGTACGCCCAGAGCAACGCCAGCCTGCCGGGACCGACGCAAATGCTTCTCGACGTCGTAACCAGTGCGATGCGTTGGGGGCCATGGGCACTGGCAATCCTCCTGGTATCGGGACTCGCGGGCTGGTTCTGGTCGAAAACCGAACCGGGCCGGTACAGGGTCCATCAACTGCTCCTGACGCTCCCGTTCATCGGCGGCATCGTGTCCAGCAATCAAATTATCCGGTTGACAAGAACCTTGGCCACGATTCTTGCCGGGGGGCTTCCTCTCCTCACCGCGCTTTCAATGACCGCCGATGCCATGACGAATATAGTATTTTCCCGATCACTCGTTCGTGCGACCTCGCGTGTGCGAGAGGGCATGGGCCTTGCCGCTTCCCTTGCGGAAGAGCGATTTCTCCCTCGCATGACGGTGGAAATGATCGAGGTCGGAGAATCGACCGGAGCGCTGGAATCCATGCTCGAACAAGTGGCTGACTTTTATGAAAGTGAAATCGACGTCTACCTGAATCAATTGAATTGGCTGGAACCGGTCCTGCTCCTCTTTATGGGCATACTCGTCGGAGCCATCGTGGTGATCATGTATTTGCCGATTTTCAATATTGCGGGAACGGTTTAACGTCACACGTCATCATGGCAACTCCGGTCAAACGATCTTCGCTGGAAGAGATTCTCATGACGCGAAACGTGCTCACGGCAGAGCAACTTGCGGAGGCTGTTCGCCAATCACAAACCGGCCACCTTCCGCTCTCGAACGTCCTGCTGGAGCACGGATTGCTCACGGAAGATTACCTGGCCAGGGCCGTGGCCGATCAATATGGACTCCCCTATGATCCGCTGTACGAATATCGCGTCCCACCGGAATTTTTTTCACTCATCCCCGTGGAATGGATGCATCGTCTGCCCTTCGTCCCCCTGTCCGACGAAGACGGGCTCTTAACCATCGCCGTTGCCGACCCGCACGATCTCAAAGCCGTCGATGAACTTGAACTCATGTTGGATCGTGAAATCCGTTTGGTCGTTTCAACGCAAACGGCGATTGCGGATGGACTGGCGGCCAGTGAAGGCAACCAGCAGATGCTCACGCGCATTCAGAAGGAACTCCATCCCGTTCTGGTCACGGAAGACGAGCGGGGCGAGAAAGTTCTGTCCGTCGAACGGATAACGAAAGATCAAAGCCCGGTCGTCAAGCTGGTGGATACCATTATATTGAGCGCACTCCAAAAACAGGCCAGCGACGTTCATATTGAGGCAGGGGAACACGGCGTCGAGGTGAAATTTCGAATCGACGGCGTCCTGTATCAGGCCATGGACCCATTGTCATCCTCCGTACACAATGCTTTGATCTCCCGGCTCAAAATCATGTCCGAACTGGATATCTCCGAACGGCGCATTCCCCAAGACGGCCGCTTCAAACTCCACGTGGAAAAACGGACCATCGATTTTCGAGTCTCGATCCTGCCCAGTGTCCATGGCGAAGCCGTGGTCATCAGGGTCCTGGACAAACAGCATATCGCCACGGGGGTCAAAGGATTACAATTGGACTTATTGGGATATGCCCGGGAAGACCTCCGCCGGTTTCGGCGCGCCATTACCCGGCCGTACGGCATGGTGCTCGTCACCGGCCCGACCGGCAGCGGGAAAACTACGACACTCTATGGTGCGTTGAACGAGGTCCATACGCCCGAAGACAAGATCATCACCATCGAAGATCCCGTCGAATATCAATTGCAGGGAATCGTGCAGGTCCCGGTCAACGAAAAAAAAGGACTCACATTCGCCCGGGGACTCCGCTCAATCCTGCGCCACGATCCGGACAAAATCATGGTGGGTGAGATTCGGGACGCGGAAACCGCCCAGATCGCCATTCAATCGGCCTTAACCGGCCACTTGGTCTTTACGACCGTGCATGCCAACAATGCTTTTGACGTGATTTCCCGATTCGTCAACATGGGCATCGAACGATACAATTTTGTTTCCTCCTTGAATTGTATCCTTGCCCAGCGATTAGTCCGCATCATTTGTCCCTATTGCAAGACTGAGGTGAAGGCGGACGCGGAATTCTCTCGAGACCTGGGAATCGACGTTGAGCAAGCCCGACAGGTCACCTTCTATGAAGGGCTGGGGTGTTATGAATGCAACGGACTGGGTTACAAGGGCAGGCGGGCGATTACGGAATTTCTGGATTTCACCGATACGATGAAAGAAATGATTTTAGACGGACGCTCCCCATCGGAAATTCACGCCGCCGCCTATGCCCAAGGCACGACGACGCTACGGCAGGCCGCGGTACAAAAAGTCATTGATGGAGAAACCACGCTTCGAGAAATCAATCGTGTCACCCCGATCGAAGAAGCCACTGACAGGGAATGAGACTCTTTCCGTTTACCCGCCCGCGAACGGGCCTGTATTTTTCTACGGATACCGTCTGCGTCGGTCATCTCCGGCACGGACCAGGAGGGCCGGCGTTGGGGAGCTGCCGCGAACACCTCCTTCCTCCGGGCTCCATCCGCCTGTCCCCGATCGAGCAGAACGTCGCGGCCTCCGTTCACCTTCTCTCGGCTTTGCACTCGATCTTTCCTCCAACTCGTCGCCCCCATTCAGTTGCAGTGTGTCTTCCGGACCCGTGTGCCCGCATGGCGGTGTTGGAATTCGCGTCTCTGCCGAAAAATTCACGAGACCAAAAGGCGTTGGTAGAGTGGCGATTGCAAAAAGAATTGAACCTCTCGCCAAAACCGCGACGGGTGACGTATCAACGTTTTGGCACCGCACCATCCCGGTTCTCACTTGCACGCTCGCCATCCACGCCGGTCCGCTTCCTGGTCGTGGCGTGTCAAAACGACATTGTCGAAGAGTACGAAACCCTCTGCCTGGAAGCGGGAGTCATTCCCGTCTCGATCAACGTTGCCGGCCCGGCAGTCTTCAACCTGTGCCGGCCGGTTATTGAATCGACCCTGTACAAACATGCGCGTCAGGTTTCGTTTGTCTCCGGCACGGTCATTTTTTTGTACGTCGGGGATTGGGGATTTTCATTGATCGCATGGAAGGAGGGTCAACCGTGTTTTGTTCGGGTGAAATCCCTCAAGCGGCTTGCCGCGGCGACGGTCTTGCCGTCTCAAGTCCCTGGCAAAGAAACCCCATCCGGCGCGAGTTCCCAATCAACGCCAAGCGAACAAACGCCGTCCCGGCAACCCGATGACTTCGACTCGCCCGGGAACAGGGAGCCGACATCACGGCTTGCCCGGGAACTGCTGGCAAGTTTGCAATATTTCTTTGAAACCGCTTCACCACCGGCGAACCGAGCCGCCGTCTACCCCCTATTTCTCGTCGGCGGTCCGCAACCCGAAATCATGCTGCCCCGGCTGGCCGAATTCATTGAACGGGCATTTCCACTGAATAAGGAAACCGACGCCCCTCAAATCAAGGCCTTTCCCATGATTCCCCGGAATTCCGCGGTGCAAGCCAAGCCGCTCTCGGCTCTTGACCATTGGAACGGCACGACGTTGGCCACGATTGCTGCGGGGCACCTTCCTTCATGAAACTTCCTCGCCTTCACCTGTCGTTGACGGCGCCGGGCGTAGCCGGCCTGAAACGCCTGCAAGCCACCTTGGCACTTGTGAGCGCACTGCTGCTGCTCACGAACGTCTGGCTTTGGAAGACGGCACGCGATATTGAAGATCAAATTGCAGAGATGGAAACGGCCGTCGTCCAAACCCACAAGGCCTATCGAAAGTTTCGACGCCAATCGGAAACCGAAGGGTTCGATGTCTCACCGGCCCGACTCCAAACCCTTCGGCAGGAAGTGGCGTTTGCGAACCAGGTGATCCAACGTCAACGTTTTTCATGGACACAGCTTCTTGATGATTTGGAACGCACGACCCCCAACCAGATTTCCATGAAGTCCATCGTGGTGAACAAGGCGTCCCTGGCGTTGAGCGGCACAGCCTTGACGTTACAGGAACTGACGGCCTTCGTGGATCGGTTAAAAACCCACCCGGCCTTTCATCACGTCGAAATATCGAGTCATAAATCGCAGGCCCGGTCAAAAAGGCTCCAGACGGGTCCGGCAACGCTTATCGCTTTCAACCTCACCGTATCCTATGCTCCTGCCTCCTGAGGACACGTCACATGCTCGGCATGCATAACACGTTCCCGCTTTCCGCAAATACGACTCGAAGCCTTCGGTTCCTGCGGCCCCTCATGGTTGTGGCCATTGCCGCCTTGTTGGGCTGTCTGGCGATAGACTTCGGGGTCGTACTGCCGGCGCGCGAACTTTTAGTGAAAACCCAAGAAACCCTGGACTCACTGCATCGGCAACGCCTGTCCGGACAAAGAGCCAAAACGACCCAACAAACGTTGAGTCAATTTTGGCAAAATCTGCCGGCACAACAGGAGTTTACCCACGTGGGCGTGCGGCTCAACACGCTCGCGAAACACAACAAGGTCACGATTCCCGGAATGGAGTATCGAGTCGAATCATTGAAACAGGAAGACATTCCCAAAGGCTCGATTACGTTTCAGGCACTTGGCTCGTATGGCGCGATTCGCCGATTCATCTATCAATTGGAGAAAACCGGACCCTATTTGATCATTGAAAAATTAACCGCAGAACGGACAAAAGAAAGAGATACCGTGGCTTTCAAACTGCAAATTGGGACGTTCTTTCGGCCGCCGTCGGTACCCGGAAAAACGAAAGCGGGCCCTTCGTGAATCAAAGAGAAAAAATACTGCTCCTGCTGGGAGTCATTCTGATAGTCTGCACCATGGCTCTCTGGGAATGGCCCACCGAATCCCCGCAACCATCAAGTTCGCCGCTCCGTGTTGGACAGTCCGCATATGATGCGCGCTTCCTGCCGTCCGCATTGACACGGAACCTTGAATCCAGACGAACCATGATCCTGAAGAATCCAAGAAATATTTTCGCTCCCTTAAAAAACCCTCACAGGCCCAAGACAGTTAAAGCCACATCCCCGGCTGCAAAAGATGTGTCCCTGCCGGGTCTCCGGCCGGCCCCTCACCGACCAGCCGGTCCCTCTCCAGCGGAGTTGGCTGACAGACAAGCCAAAAAAGAAATGCGACAGTACAAATTTTTGGGCTATTTGACCAAGGAAGGCATCCGGCAAGGATTTTTGAGCAAAGACGAGAGGATTTTTATTGTCCAAGCAGGCGAAACCTTGGAGAAGGGCATTACCATTCGGTCCATTAATTCCACGGAAGTCGTCCTTTTCAGACACATCAAGCAAACCGACACAACCATCGAGGCCACCCTGCCGTTAGCAAACGACGAACGAGACGCCCCATAAACGTCACAGCGTTCCCTCAAAAAACAAAAACAGACTCGGGTTCTTTATGAGCGTGGCGAGAACCGCCTCTAATTTCTCAAAACAGATCCACGTCAGAGAAGATAGCGGTGGCAAGACGACGAGCGCGTGCATTGCGATGGTGCTGAAGACGTCCCCTTGGCCCGGGCCTATCAGGCCTCCAAACGGCTCCTGTGCCGCGCAACGGCCTGTCGGGTCCCCACCGGCTGACGGGGTTGGAGTGATGGGCCGGGTCAGAATCGCCCGGCCCTTGATGGTATCAGTCGTTACCGTTCCGTCCGCCCATCGGAGGACGAGTTTCGACTTGGTGGCCCCTTATCCTCTAACCGCGAAACGTGCGGCCTATTCCGAACCAGTAGCACACGCATCAAGAGGTTCGAGGAGGGCGCCGCCACTATCATCGAGTGAGCTGCGAGATGTCGTGGAAGTCGCAGCCGGTGTACGTAAAGTGGCTCTTGAGCATCACCGTACGACCGTAGTTGTTCAGCCAGTCCCGATGCTTCGCCACGACATCTCCCGCAGGGTCGACATAAAACGTGACGGTGTAATGGTCGTCAGTAGCGCCCGGCAACTGCATGTTGTAGGCGTAGTGGAAGTTGTCGACCAGGTTGATATGCGGAGGCAGTGGAACGAATGCCTTCTTAGTGTCGTCCCTCTCGTTCACGACCAACGCGCTGATGTTCAGATAGGGCACGAACCCTTCGCCCGGCGTGCCATCCGGGATGTTCTCCGAGTCCCAGTTGACGCGCGCCTCGATGTGCGTGTGCGTGTCGTTTTCGCCAAGGTGCTGCGTCGTCGGCATAACGTGGTCTTTCACCGCGCCTTCGAATATGAACACGATGCCCGGATTCACCCGTTTTTCGCCGATCAAAAACTCCGTACCCCCGTCAAACTCACCGCACGCCTCCGGGTTGTGCTCCGCAGCAGCCGGTTGTGCGCCCACTAGGAACAAGCCCAAAAAGCCCGCCATCAGGAACAATGCCGCCGGCGCCAGCGCGTGCCGGTTCCGAATTCTGTCTCGCGTACTTCGAATCATCTCTCTCTCCTTTCGTTCATGCACGACGACCTCCGTCATGCCTTGTAATACCGGTCTCTTCATCGAACCGCACTATCCGACGGGACGATGTGCCACCGGCTGATGGACAGTTCTGCGACTCCTCGACGAGACGATCTCAGTAGTGGTTTCTGAGGATTGCAGGATGTGCCTCGCACCAATCGCTCCGGGCGGTAGCAACTTGAGGTGGAGCGGTACACCGGTCATGACGATGCTCTTGAACGCCATGACACTCCCTGCTAAAATTGAGGCGGGAGAGTGTCATCACGCGTGACCCGTGTGACCGGTCCGACAAGGACCGGACGCTCAACCGTGCCCGTCGGGTGCGTCGACACCCGGCGGGCAACTTTTCCTTTTTTTCGCCTTTGCTCTACCTCACATCACCCGTGCCCACGACACTGCTCATTGAGCGTTACGCACACACCATTTGCGTACGTTCACGCACCGCGTAGCACCAGTGAAGATGATTATGAGTCGCAACAGCAGAATTAATGCGAACGGATACTACACCGGCTGTACCGGCAGTGTCAATACGTCCGTGACGCCTGCAGACCCTTTTTTTCGCCAAACCGGGCCTCAAAGCCCCAGTCTGCCAAGAAGGCCCGCTTAACGGCTTCACCAATCAACGAGGCCAGAACTATGAATGGATGTTTTGGGGGATGGCGTGGCGTGAAGAACCATGACCGATCTGACGACCGGCGGACTCACGATGCCGGGCCTGAACGTTTTCTTCGCTACTCGGACACGGGACCAAAGGCGCCAAGAAAAGGAAACCCACCGACATGCTGCAAGGGGGAGTCGGCCTGCAATCGATAATCCCCACGGCCCGGCGCGACAAACTTGGGAGCGGCATGGACGTCCGAAAAGACCCGGGACTCGACCGACGGAGACCCGGCTTGACCGTCAACCTGATACTTCACATCAATCTGATAGAATCCGTTATGCGCGATGTCCACCTTGTTCTTGACTGACCACGCGATGCCAACCCGGGCTTCATCGATAATATTACCGGCAACCCTGCCCGTTGCGTCATCCTGAAACTTGACGCCGCCCCGATTCCCGACAAGGGTATTCTGAATCAACGTGGCGTCGCCTTGATCGGCCACGAGAACGGCTTCAAACAAGCTTCGCGTAATGACGTTCCGTTCCAGGTGCACGATCGACGTTCCCCCAACCGACACGCCATGGTCATTATCGTGAATCAGGTTGCCGATCAGCATGGCTTGCGAGTCCGCAAACGCGATGCCCGTGGTTTCGCTGCCGCCTATCACGCAATCCTCGATATGCACGTTTTGGACTTGTTGCCCAAAGACGAAGCCATTGACTTTCAGATTCTTGAGGGTCACGCCTGAACCATTGAAAATGCCGACGCCCAACCCGCCGTGTTGTTGAACGGTCAATCCGCGAATTTCCACGTTCGTGGCCCCATAAGGCCATTTTCCGATATGCAGCGTACCGACCCGTTTCAGACCCGCGAGAAAGACTTCTTCCGGACCTTCGCCAATGACCTTCAGCCCTTCTTTGCTGTGGACCGTGACGTCCTCGACATAGCGCCCGGCCTTGATGAAGACGGTATCCCCATCCTGCGCCTGATCGATGGCTTCTTGAATCGACGTGAAGTGTCCGGACCCGTCCAGGGCCACGTTCCAGGTTGATCCTTCACGGGATTCGCCCTGCTCCTGAGCGACCGATGCGCTTGCTCCGCACACGGCAAACAACGCAACAACCGCGAAAATGACTCTCACCCGAAACGCCTTCATCAAGTCCGGCTCCTTACTGTCAATCGCATTGCCTCTATTTCCGTTTGTGTCACGTCAGGGTCCGTTATCGGACGCATAGCGGGCATACAGGAACGGGGTTTGCCCGGTCAAGCGACTTTCGGAGACCGGGAAAATCTCCTATACTAGAATTTACCATGATATTGGTAGGTATCACGGGGGGGCTCGCTTCGGGAAAAACAACGGTAGCAGGCCTGTTTCAGGAATGCGGCGCGTTCGTGATTCAAGCCGACCAATTGGCCCGCACCGTGGTGGAACCGGGCAAAACGGCCTGGAAAGAGATTGTCCAAACCTTCGGGTCCCGGGTGCTTCAAGCCGACCGCACGTTGGACCGGACCGCCTTGGCCAATCTGGTCTTTCAGAATCCCCAAAAGCTGTCGGCCCTGAATCGCATCGTGCATCCCCGCGTGGCGCGCGAACAGGTCCGGCAAACCAACGCCATCGCCAAGCGCCATCCGAATGCCGTGATCATTTACGACGCGGCGCTCCTGATCGAAGCGCGGGCGCATGAACGAATGGACCGGATCATCGTGGTGACCGCGAACCAGCCCATACAAATTCAACGCGCCCGGCAACGGGACGGCCTCACCAAAAAAGAGGCATTGGGACGCATTCGCGCGCAACTGCCCTTGCGTACCAAACGTCGTTTCGCGGATTATATCCTGAACGGCACGTTGCCAATTGCCCGGCTTCGGCCGCAGGTACGTCAACTCTATCAGGAATTCCTTCAAGAAGCGGCCATGCCGCAACGACCACGTAAACCGCGTCACGCCTGACCATCTTCACCTATCGCACGAAGGATAGAACGACATGCACAACGTTGTTATTATCGGATCGGGTCCTGCCGGACTCACGGCCGCCATTTACACGGCTCGGGCCAATCTTGCGCCGCTCATGATTGAAGGCTCTCAAGCCGGCGGGCAACTCACGTTGACGACCGACGTGGAAAACTTTCCCGGTTTTCCCCAGGGCATCATGGGGCCGCAACTCATTCAGGACATGCGGGCCCAAGCGGAACGCTTCGGCACGGCATTTCAGACGGCCGACGTCACCAAGGTCGACCTGAGCCGCAGACCTTTTACCGTCACGATCAACGAGGAAGAAACCATACAGGCCCGGTCGTTGATTATCTCCACCGGCGCGTCGGCCAACCTTTTGGGCCTGGATTCGGAAAGTCGCCTCCTCGGCCACGGGGTCTCGACGTGCGCCACCTGTGACGGCTTTTTCTTCCGGGGCCAACCTATTGTCGTCATCGGAGGCGGCGACAGCGCGATGGAAGAAGCCACGTTCTTGACGAAATTCGCCTCCCACGTGACCATCGTTCATCGCCGGGACAAACTTCGCGCGTCCAAGATCATGCAGGACAAGGCCATGAAGAACGACAAGATTTCGTTCCGATGGAATTCCGTGGTGGAAGAAGTCCTGGGTGACGACGTGGTCACGGGAATTCGCCTTCGGGACGCTGTCGCCAATGACACGGCGACGCTGGATTGCAAGGGCGTATTCGTAGCCATCGGGCATACGCCGAACACCCAACTTTTCAGGGGACAAATCGACACGGATGCCAACGGCTACATTCAAACCACGCATGGAACGGCAACGAACGTGCCCGGAGTGTTCGCTGCCGGCGACGTACAGGATCCTCACTATCGACAGGCGATCACGGCAGCCGGTACCGGCTGCATGGCCGCGATGGACGCCGAACGGTTTCTGGAGGCTGAAGGGTAATGCCCTATGCCCTGGTCCACTATCACGAGTTGGCGCTCAAGGGTCGCAACCGCGGATTTTTTGAACAACGATTGATTCAACACCTCGGCAATTCTCTCAAAAAAACGAACGTCACCGAAATCAAATCCCTCTCCGGTCGTATCCGGATCACCTTCACGGACGAATCTTCTTGGGAGGAGGTGCAGGATCGCATCCGCCATACGTTCGGGGTGGCGAATTATTCTCTGGCCCATTCCCTGCCGATCGACTACGAAGCGCCGGATATCACGCCGCTTTGCAAGGCGATTGAAACCGCCCTCCGATCGATCACGTTTGAAACCTTTCGCGTCACGACCAAACGCGCGGACAAACGATTTACCAAGACCTCCGTTGAACTGAACCGCGACATAGGCGCCCACGTGTGCGCCGCGACCGGAAAACGAGTGCGGCTGAACGGAGCCGACGTCAACGTGGTCGTGGAAATCGTCGATCACACCGCGTACTTTTCGCTCGTCAAATACCCGGGGCCGGGAGGACTCCCCACGGGCATCAGTCGCAACGTCCTCTGCCTCATCTCGGGCGGCATCGATTCGCCGGTCGCCGCCTACCGGATGATGAAACGGGGCTGCAAGGTCGTCTTCGCTCATTTCCACGGCCGGCCCTATCTCTCACGAACCTCCGAAGAAAAAGTCCGCGACCTCGTCTCCCTGCTCACGCGCTATCAACTGGCGGCCCGCCTCTATCTCGTTCCCTTCGGAGAAATTCAACGACAAATCGTACTCGGCTCTCCCGCTCCGATCCGCGTGGTCCTGTACCGCCGAATGATGATGCGCATTGCAGAGCAACTGGCCGACAAAGAACACTGCTGGGGCTTGGTTACCGGCGACAGCCTGGGACAAGTTGCGTCCCAAACCGCAGAAAACCTTCAAATCGTGAGCCAGGTGGCGCACCTGCCCATTCTTCGTCCGTTAATCGGGATGGACAAAATAGAAATCACGAATGAAGCCGAGCAAATCGGAACCTTTGAAACCTCCATCGAACCGGACCAGGATTGCTGCACGTTGTTCGTCCCGCCCCATCCGAATACGCGCTGCCGGCCCGACGTCGTTCAACAAGCTGAAACCACACTACCGGTCCAAGACATGGTCCATGCAGGGATCGAAACCGCCGAACTTGCCGAATTGTCTTTTCATGCTTCCTAGCCCGCGACATTTCCCGCTTCGTTGACAGAACTCCAATCCGGTCGATATAGTCGGGGCAGTTTCTACCCCACCTGCCCTTCCCTTACAAAGGGGAGGAAGCAGATGGGCATGCCTAGCTTCCCCTGGGATGTCATTCACCTGATATTCCCCCTCCTTTGTAAGGAGGGATGAGGGGAGGTAGAGGATTACAGCAGAACCCGACAATCCCTCTCACCATGTCAGAAAACGTCACACCGTATACGGCACAGCAAATCGGGTACAGAGCCGTCCGCTTTTCCAGCAAGGGTATTTTCGATACCCATAAAGACAAGATGGTTGACCCCTATTCCGCCACCAAGATCCCCAAAGAGCATCAGGTTCAAGGCTTTCAATTCTGGCCTCAGGAAAAAGGAAAATACTCGTCTCTTGTCCTGCTTCATGACAAATGGGGATTGACGCCGGACGCGAAAGACCTGGCCATCCGACTCGCCTGCGAGGGATACATGGTCATGCTTCCGAACGTGTATGGCCGGCAGGGCGGCATGGTCACGGCCAACGCCGAAGTGGCCGACGCTCTCGCGGAAAGAATCGACCTGCAGACGGCCTTGCAGGACATCAATGCCTCATGCGAATTCTTGAATGCGAATCTCTCCGAAGACCCGAACCTGGACCTGACGGTGCGGAACGCCCATGCTGCGGTCGGATTGGGCCTGGGTGGCACCTTGGCCATCCTCTTTGCCCTCAAACGAAAACGGTTACGCGCCGCCGTCTCCTTCTACGGAAAACTTCCCGACCCACTGGATTCGATCAAGAACATGTATTGCCCACTCCTGTACCATGCGGCTGAAACGGACAATGCCGCGACACCCGAAGAACTGACACAAATGACCCAAGTCGCACAGGAGTCGGGAAAAACCGTGGAAATACGTCAATATCCGGACACCAGCATCGGATTTTGCGACCAGGTACAGCCCGACCGCTACAATGAAACCTCGGCCAAGCAAGCTTGGGACGACACCATCGCGTTTCTCAAGAAGCAATTACCCGTGTAACGCTTCTCAGGGCTCAATCGAAGCCACGCACACCTTGAAGATGTGTGCATCCAATGGCATTCCGGACGTTCCGCGCGACGTGGGTTTGAACCGGCCCGCTTTGAATCGCTACGCGGGATGGTGGGCGGTTCTTGCCGTGGTTTTCCTGGTAGGGCTTCCCAATCTTTCCGCTGCCGCTTTTTCAAATTTCCTGCAAGAAACAAATCCTCCCGTCATTGTTTCCGAGAAAGAAGCCACCGTCTTTTTCCTCAAAACGTTCGGCTCCTCCCTTGACTTACCCGGAGGACTGCTGAGACAAAGGCAGACTTCCCCACTTCTGCCGAATGGATTGAGACAACACCTGTCGCCATTTGTGGCAAACATCGCCACCTGGCATCTCACACGTGACCTCATGATCGCCCTTGATCAAGGTAAGAGATCCCAGATTCAGTCGATTCTCGATAAACGACAACAACAGAGCGAGTGGCTCGGACAATCCCAGCCTAAACTTCCCGCTCTCCTAGCCATGGTCGAGACCATGGCTCAATTGCAGCCGACGGAATCGTCCGCGCAACCACTCTCTCCATATGAGGCGTTATTCACGCAATTTCTCCATGAACAATATCCCGACTGGACCGGCACGCCGGATAGCTGGCTGACACTGGCGCAAACCGAAGGAGCGGAAGGAGTGCGGAAACGACTACGGGATTCCTGGGATAGCCGGCACGAGGAACCTGACCCTACTCCGTCCATCAATCGATTTCTCCGGCAATCCTTTCTGCCGATAGCCACGGCACACGTCAAGGCTGACCTCTTGCGATTACAGGTCAGGAACGAACAACAGGCATGGACGACGTGGCAGGCGATTCAAGAATGGAGCAGCAATCGAAAAAACGAACAAGGTCTGCGACGGCTGTGCGGGACGTGGCAATGGCTCATTCATAATCATCAGGACCACGGCGACCATAAAACAATCATGATCTACCCTCCCCCCTCGCAATACCACCGGATGGATCCCCAACCGGCCACGATCCGCGTTCAAGGGGACACCGTCTACATCAGGTGGGAATTCCCTCGAGGAATCATACAGGAAGAAAGCCTTCTGTTTGGTGAGAAAGACCAACTTCTCTCAGGCACCTTCGTGAACAACCTGGGACCCAACGGCAACATCACCGGCCGCCGCGTGAAACCGTGCCAGGAACAGTAGATGGAGTTAGCCTCAGGCGTAACCAGGCGTTTCCCTGTCAGCCAAGACCCGAAGGGCCAATGCTTGAACGGCAGCTTGTGCGTCAGAACGAGTGGCGCCATAAGCCAGCACACCGGGAAGAGACCGAACTTCTCCAATCCAACGGCCGTCTTCTTCTTGCTCAAGCTCCACTTTGAATTGACTTTGAGTCGCCATAATTGGTCTCCGGGCTACGGCCCAGCGGATTCGTCAGATTACACTCCGCTCATCCGACAGTCTAGCTGTCATTCCTGCGAAAGCAGGAATCCAGCGTCTTTTCTTTTTCCTCTGTCTGGAAAGCCAAAGACACTGGATCCCCGATCGAGTCGGGGATGACAGGAGGGATGCCCCCTGTGTCGGATTACGCCTGGCCTGAGCGAAGTCGAAGGACTACGCTAAGCCGACCTGCACAAAAATGCAAGGGAAAGGAAAATGCAAGGGAAAGGAGTACAATGTAGGGAGGAGACTGTCATGCGCACGGAACAGTTCCTCGAACCCTCTATTCGGCATATCGGCCTGACGTTAGCCGAGCACTGTAAAACCGGCACTCCTGCGGTCCTGAGTCAACGCTGGTGGAATGATCTCCTCATGGACTGGGGCATGCAGGATGAGGAATTCAAGATCCAGCTTTTCCGCTTTGTGGACGTGCTGCCCACTCTCAAAACGGATGAACAATTTACCCGGCTCCTCGCCGAATACTTCAACCACACGCCTATTCTCCCTCGAGGCGTCAAGTGGTCTCTGCAGAAACTTCCGGCCACATGGATCGGCACCCACGTCGGGGCACTCGTGCTGCGCAGGCAATTCACGCGCATGGCCTACACGTTTATCGCCGGAGACTCCATACACCATGCGAGACCGGTCCTGAAGCACCTGTGGCAGTCGGGACGGTGCGCATCGATTGACCTGTTGGGTGAAACGACGGTCAGCGAAATAGAAGCCGACGAGTACCGGAACCGGTGTTTGGACGCTCTTCGCGAATACCACGCACAGGCTCAAGCCTGGCCAGGTCGATCGTTGCTCGAACGTGATCACCTTGGACTGATTCCACGCGTAAACCTATCGGTGAAAATTTCCGCCTTGTATTCACAATTAGACCCGGCCGATCCCAATGGGAGTTTTGAAGGCGTGACTTCCCGGCTGCGGCCTATTCTGGACTTGGCCTTGCAACTGCCGGCGTCTTTGACGTTCGACATGGAACATTATGAACTCAAAGATCTGACCTATGAGATTTTCATGCGAATCTTCTCCGAACCCGCGTATCGGAACTATCCTTGGGCGGGCATTGCCCTCCAAGCGTACCTTCGGGATGCCGACCGCACACTGGACCGTCTCGTGGATTGGGTGCGACAACGCGGCGCCCCCATCAGTATTCGCCTGGTCAAAGGCGCGTATTGGGACGCGGAAAACATTCTCAACACGCAACGGGGTTGGCCTATCCCCGTGCTGAAAAGAAAAACCGAAACGGACGCCAACTTTGAATATCTCAGCAACACATTACTGGCTCACCAGTCACTCCTGCGCCCGGCCTTTGGCACCCATAACTTGCGAAGTCTTGCTCATGCCGAAGCCGTTGCCCAAGCCCAAGATCTCTCCCCGGAAACCTGCGAATACCAATCGCTGTACGGCATGGCCGATCCATTGCAACGCGCCATTGTCCGATACGGACGTCGCGTGAGAGTGTATACGCCAATCGGAAAACTTCTGCCCGGGATGGCCTATCTCGTACGACGATTACTGGAAAACACCTCCAACGAATCTTTCCTCTCACAACAGCGAAAACAGAACACGCCGCTTGAGGTCTTACTCGCCCCACCGGAGGCGGCAGTTGCCCAAACAGACCCTCCCGCTCAACCGCATACCGGTTCACATTTTCACAATGAACCGCACACCGATTTCTCACATGAAGCTTCGCGTCATGCGATGACGCAGGCCATAGAGGAGGTCAAACGACAACTCGGACAGTCACCGTCTTTCCCTGTCCCGGCGGTGATCGGACAACTGAAAGACGAACTGGCGTCGACCAATCCAAGCCGGCCGGACGAAGTCATTGCCCGTGTTCCCTGTTATTCCCCCGCCGAAGTGGAACCGGTGATTCAGGACTCACTCGACGCGTTTCAAGCCTGGCGTACCGTGCCGGCCGGCACACGCGCCGCATACCTCCGCGCCGTTGCGGAACGCATGAGGCAACACCGGTTTGACTTGGCCGCGTGGGAAATTCTTGAAACCGGAAAACCCTGGAGAGAGGCGGATGCCGACGTGGCGGAGGCCATCGACTTTCTCGAATTCTATGCCCAACGGATGAGTCACCTTGGACGGCCGCAACTCCTGGGGCAGGAACCGGGTGAATTGAACCACCTCGAATGGCTGCCACGCGGAGTAGCCGTGGTCATTTCTCCATGGAATTTTTCATTGGCCATTCCGACGGGAATGGTTTCGGCGGCCCTGGTCACGGGCAACACCGTCTTGTTCAAGCCCTCGGAACGCTCACCCATGATGGGCTACCTCTTGTTCGAGCTCTATAGAGAAGCAGGACTCCCTGACGGCGTGCTGCGCCTCCTCCCTGGCGGGCCTGACGTGGGACAAGCCCTTATCACCCATCCCGGCATCCACGTCATTGCCTTTACCGGATCGAAAGAAGCCGGACTGCAAATCATCCAACATGCCGCGCAAGTAATTCCCGGCCAATCCCACGTCAAACGTGTCATTGCGGAAATGGGCGGAAAAAACGCCATCATCGTCGATGACACCGCGGATCTGGATGAAGCCGTGAGTGGAGTCCTGTCGTCGTTTACCGGGTATCAGGGACAAAAATGCTCTGCCTGTTCCCGGGTCATCGTGTTGGAACCGGTGTATGAAGAGTTTGTCGCGCGGTTGACGCAAGCGGCGCAAAGCGTGCACGTCGGTCCGCCGGAGAATCCGGCCCATCACATGGGGCCGATGATCGACGAACGCGCCCTCCTGAAAGTTCGGACGTACGTGAATGTCGCCGCGCAAGAAGGGACGGTCCTGTTGGACCGACAGATGACCGGTAAGGGCTGGTTCCAGGGTCCGGTGATTGTGACCGGGATCCGGCCGGACCATCGTTTGGCCCGGGAAGAAATATTCGGTCCCGTGGTGGCCGTGCTCCGTTGCGCCACGTTCACGGAAGCCCTGCGCGTCGCCATGCAATCAGAGTTTGCGTTGACCGGCGGGATCTACTCCCGAAGCCCCTCGAATATTCAGCGGGCTCGTGAAGCGTTCGACGTGGGAAATTTTTATATCAACCGCCCCATTACCGGGTCGCTGGTTGGCCGACAACCCTTTGGCGGGCATCGCTTGTCAGGGGTAGGCGTCAAGGCCGGAGGGGACGGGTATCTGGAACAATTCATGGTTCAACGGCTGACGTGCGAGAACACCATACGTCGTGGGTTTGCGCCGGCTGAGCCGGACCGTCCCGCCCTGTAAGCTGGCCTCTTCCAATTCCTCGGTAATTTCAATCAGCCGGTCCTGACCGGCTCCGACCATCGGCACCATCTGACGCTCGATGTATTTGACCAACCCCACGCCTTTCACCAACCACAGCGTCATGGTGTCGAATCCGGTGATGCGCGTGCCGTCTCCGGACAAATGCACCAACAGATTCATGTGCGCTTCCATGCGAACCGCCTGTTCATACGTCCCGATGGGCACGGTCACGGATTCCTGCCTCTGAATGCTCACGGTAGCCTGGATGTCCACGGTTTCCGCCTGTCCGTCGCGATCGAGGTCCAAACCCAGGTTGAGGTTTTTTCGATCCAATTGATAAAAGGTACTTGGCACTTCAAGAGGAAACCTCACGATTTGATAGGGAATCAACTGCTTTTCAAGGATGGTCCCCGGTTTGGATCCATAGTAACGAATACCTGCGACATCTCGTAGATAGTAACTGTCGGTCGGGCCCTGGTCTCCGGGATTGGTATCGTGAAACACCGTGACCATGACGCCGTCCCTTTTTTCCCTTCCCGTGACCTTCGAAACGTTCACGAACGTCTTATCCTCGATCTGGTTGACGACGCCTTCGGCGATACGCCCTCGGTATTTCCACTCATTTCCCGTTTGATCGGGAAAATAGACGCCCGCATCCCGGATCACGACAGACGAAGCCTGCCCGAACCCGGGACTGCACCAACCCGCGACCAGACCTATAACCAGTACGGCTCTCAACACGGCGAATCTGACCATACTTTCTCCTGTTTTTCGGTTATGACACGAGGGGCGGCACACAGGCCGGCCCCTACGTTCACCGTACCATAGCCCCCTCAGCACGGCAAGACAGAGGCGCCAACATTGTCTGTGTCCCGTCATTCACTGATCATTTCCCCCTCACCCCAGCCCTCTCCCACAGTGGGGAGAGGGAGAAGACGGTTTGCCTTGACTTCTTACGTTCGGGATAATCAATGCAATATGCCCTCGGCATCCACACACACTGTCCGCCCCCCGGATCAGGACTCCGCAAATCCTCCTACGGTGCTCGTCCTCGGAGGTTCCGGTGTCATCGGTTCCGCGGTGTGCCTGCGATTCGCGCAGAATGAATGGAACGTCGGCGTCCATTATCATGCCCGTCACGACTCAGCCGATGATATCGTTTACAAGATCGAACACCTGGGCCGAAAGAGCTGCGCCTTTCAAGCGAACATGAGTGATGCACGTCAAATCCACAAACTTTTCGATCAGATTCAAATGGTCTGGTCCGAACTCGATGCGATCGTGTGGGCGGCAGGCACAACCGTGAACCGCCTCACCGTCCGTATCACGCCGGCCGAATGGGAGCACATGCTGCATGTCAACCTCACAGGCCTGTTTCTTTGTTTGCAAAGAGGGCTGCGGTTCATTTCCGAACAACGCGGAGGTGCCGTGACCATAGTGAGTTCCTTGAGCGGCGTTCAAGGTGGGACGGGCCAGGCGGCTTATGCCGCGTGTAAAGCCGGGACACTGGGATTGGTCAAGTCGGCAGCGATGGAACTCGGCAAGGCCAACGTCCGCGTCAATGCGGTCTTTCCAGGTTGGCATCAATCGCCTCTCGCCGGAGACGCGTCCCCTTCACCGGATCAACTTCATGCCCACGTTTTGGGACGCACGCCCTCGCTCGATGAGGTTGTCGATTTGATCTATCGCTTGACCACGGCTCGGGATATCTCGGGTCAGGTGTACAACTTGGACAACCGTATCCGGTAGACGCATGCCTAACCAGCTTCGACAACCCGGAATCTTCATTGCCGGAACGGATACGAACGTGGGGAAAACCGTGGTGACTGCCGCCGTGGGCTTGGCGCTGCAACAAACCGGCGCCAAGGTCGGGATCATGAAGCCCGTTGAGACGGGAACCACGCCGGACAACACGGATTCGGATGTCCGGCGACTCAGGAATGTATTTGCGCCCTACAGGAACGTGGACGTGCGGAATGTCTATAGCTTTCCCCAGCCCGTGGCTCCGCTCGAAGCCGCGCGGACCGCACAACAACGTATCGACGTTGACGCGATTCTCAATGCCTGCCGAGAAACGGCCGTTGATCGTGACTCTATGCTCGTAGAAGGCATCGGGGGTATTTTCGTGCCCCTGACTGAAACCCATGACGTCCGCGATCTGATCGGACTTCTGGGCCTTCCGTGCCTGATCGTAGGTCGAACCGGTTTAGGCTCGATCAACCACACGCGCTTGACCCTCATGGGACTCCGGGAGGCGGGCATTCCGATTTTAGGGATTGTGCTGAATCACACGGATATCACGCCTAAAGAGCAGCAGGCATCCACCGTCAAACTGATCCGCGAACTCAGCGATGTGCCGGTCCTGGCCCCCCTCCCCTTTCAGCCCCGTATGAATTCACAGTGGGAAGACTGCATCAGGACGCTCGCAAACCATTCAACTATTCGTGAAGTGGCGAGGATGGTTCAGGAAAATAACTGACCAAGTCGCGCAGGGTTTGGTCAATGTTCGAAGCATTGAAGACAGCGGAAGCGACGGCCATGCCATTCGCTCCGGAGGCCACGACTTCCTCGACGGAATCCGGCGTAATCCCTCCGATTGCGAACACCGGCAACCGGGTCAGGGAACGAATTTCCCGTAATCCGGCAAGTCCCACGGGCGTTTCGTGAGCTTCCTTGGTCGTTGTGGGAAAGAGAGGGCCGTACCCAATATAGTCTGCGCCCCCCTGGGTCGCTTGCGACACCTCTTCGGGTCGATGGGCGGAAATCCCGATGATCTTGTGCCGTCCCATGATCCGTCTCGCCAACTCCAGGGGGAGATCATTCTGGCCCAAGTGCACCCCGTCCGCCTCTACCGCCAAGGCGACGTCGCACCGGTCATTCACGATGAATAAGGCATTCGTGCGAGCGGCGACTTCCCGCAATTCCCTGGCCTTGGCAAAGACTTCTCGCGGGGATCCGGTCTTATTCCGGTATTGAAACAACCGGATACCGCACCCGGCTGCCAGTTCGAGAGCGGCTGATAAATTGTGCCGGTGAGCCCACTGTTCATCCAACAGAAGATAGACGCCGGAAAGGGAAGGCCGGGACACGGGGCTGCCACGCTACAGCATGCGGCCGGCTAACAACCGCTCGAGAAAATTGGTGGAGACTCCACCCTTTTGAAAGTCGGGATCACGCAAAATGAGCCGCTGCAAGGGAATCGTCGTCTTGATCCCTTCCACGGCAAACTCGTCGAGTGCGCGTTGCGCCCTGGTCAGCGCATCCGCACGATCCTGGCCGTGCGCAATCAACTTGGCGATGAGAGAATCGTAATGGGGATGAACCTGCTCCTTCGCTTCCAGGGCCGTATCCACTCGAATCCCCGCGCCACCGGGTACGTGCAAACGCGAGACGACGCCGGGACTCGGAACGAAGGTTTCCGGACATTCGGCATTGATTCGACATTCGATACTGTGGCCCTGCAACTGAATGTCTTTCTGTCGAAATCGTAGCGGCATCCCCGCGGCCACGCGAATTTGTTCCTTGACGAGATCAATGCCGGTAACCATCTCGGTGACCGGGTGTTCGACCTGGATCCGGGTATTGACTTCCATCACGTAAAATTTTCGATTTTGATCAAGCAAAAACTCCACAGTCCCCGCGTTCCGATAATTCACGGCTTTGACCACCTTGAGCGCAACGTTCCCCATCTCCTTTCTCAAGGAGTCATCCACCACGGGCGACGGGGATTCCTCTACCAATTTCTGGTAGCGGCGCTGGATCGAGCAGTCTCGCTCTCCCAAATGCACCGCGTGCCCGTGTTCATCCGCCAACACCTGAATTTCGACGTGCCGGGGTTCGGGAAAAAACTTTTCAAGATAGACGCCGTCGTGAGCAAATCCCGTTCGCGCTTCCACCTGGGCCGATAAAATGGCCTTGCCCAGTTCGGCTTCGCGACTGACGACCCGCATGCCCCGTCCGCCTCCTCCGGCCGAAGCCTTGACCATCACGGGGTATCCGAGCTCGCTCGCGACCCGGACGGCATGATCAAGGTTTTGCAGTTCGCCTTCGCTGCCCGGCATCACGGGAATCCCGTGCCGGAGCATGGTTTCTCGAGCCTTGGCCTTGTCTCCCAGCAGGGCGATATGTTCGGAGGTCGGACCGATGAACGTGATACCGACCGATTCGCAAATCTCGGCAAAATGCGCATTCTCCGCCAGGAACCCGTATCCGGGATGGATGGCCTCGGCCCCGGTAATTTCCGCCGCGCTCAACACGTTGGGAATATTCAGGTAGCTCAAGGCACTGTCGCCCGGGCCGATGCACACGCTCTCGTCCGCTTGACGCACAAAGAGAGACTGCGCATCGACTTCGGAGAAAACGGCAACCGTTTTGATGCCCAGTTCCCGGCAGGCACGGACAATACGCAGAGCGATTTCTCCGCGATTCGCAATCAGGATTTTTTTAAACACGGAGTATCCTCGTGGAGCGAACAAGATTTAGGAACCTCTGATTTATTGCACTATCGGGCGCATGGCGGCGTTGTGTCCTCGCTCAACCCTCACCTATCTCTATGATAAGCCTCGGGTTTCGCTCCGGGACGCCTTGCCCTGCATCCCGCTATCACCATAAATCAGAGGTTCCTTTACGGAAGAGGTTCGATGACAAACAAGGGTTGTCCATATTCCACGCCCGACTCATTCTCAACCAGGACCTTGACAACTCGCCCGTCGACTTCGGATTCGATTTCGTTCATCAGTTTCATGGCTTCGACAATGCACAGGACTTGCCCTCTGCTCACCAGATCTCCCTCATCCACATAAGGCTCAACGTCCGGTGACGATGACCGGTAGAAGGTCCCGACAACGGGCGAAGTGACCGTCAATAACCGGGCTGCTTCCCTTTCCACAAAGTCTGCGGCCGGTTGAGAAGTTTGAGCGGATTCCGTGGAAGAAGACGCCTGTCCATTCGCCGTGGGACTGGATTCACGTCGAACCCGGATCAACATGTCCCCGCGTTGAACCTCGATCTCGTTCAAATTCTGCTCGTTCAGAATTTCAACCAGATCCTGGATTTCTTTTCGTTCTTCGCTGTTCATGTTTCACGACCGAACGCGTTCGACGTAACCTCGGGTCCGGGTATCGACTTTAATCGTTTCACCGTTCTCCAGATATAACGGCACCTTAATGGTCGCTCCGGTCTCAACCACCGCGGGCTTTGTGCCTCCCGAGGCCGTATCGCCTCGAACACCCGGGTCGGTTTCCACGACCTTCAACTCCATAAACATCGGCAACAATATGGAGATGGGGAGGCCTTCGTAGAGCAGGATTTCCACCGTCGTGTTTTCTTTGAGCAGATCGGTATCGTCGCCGAGTTGCCCTTTTTGATAGGTGAACTGCTCGTAGGAGGAGGTATCCATAAACGTATAGGACTCACCGGCAGCATAGAGGAATTGCATTTCGCACTCCTCCAAGTCCGGTTCGTCAAACTTTTCACCTGACCGAAACGTCTTCTCCAACACCTGACCGGTTTTCAAATTCTTCAACTTGGTCCGGACAAACGCTCCTCCTTTGCCCGGCTTCACGTGTTGAAATTCCACGATATAGTAGGGCGTGCCCTCTAACTCCATCCGGGCGCCATTTCGAAACTCTGCGGTTGAAATCACGATTTCCGTATCCTTTCTCTAGCAACCAGATAATCCTACTACGATCCTCTCGCTCTACCTCCCCTTACCCCTCCTTACAAAGGAGGGGAATACCAGGGAAACGACACAGCCGGAGCATGCAGGCGGCATGCCCATCTGTTTCCTCCCCTTTGTAAGAGGAGGTCAGGTGGGGTAGAGACTTATTGTCGGATGACGCTACGCCAACCAGACTTACCCGGATTTCTCCCGGGCTCTTCTGACGTGGTCAATGACCGCCCGAACCCCGAGTTCATAACTGAACGCCCCAAACCCACTGATCTGACCGATAGCCACTCCGGCCAGATAGGAATGTTGGCGAAATTCCTCCCGTTGGTGAATGTTCGACAGATGCACTTCAACCGTCGGCACGGTGACACTCAAGATGGCATCCCGAAGGGCGACGCTTGTATGCGTATAAGCCGCAGGATTGATCACGATCGCATCGAATTGGCCTCGGGCTTCCTGAATCCACGAAACCAATTCTCCTTCGCCGTTCGAATGTCTTGTCTCAAGGGTGACCCCTTCGGCCTTTGCCAATTCCATGAGTCGATCGTTGATAGCTTGAAGGGTCTGATCCCCGTACACCTCCTGTTCGCGTACCCCAAGCATATTCAGATTTGGCCCATGCAACACTAAGATGCGCATTGTTTAAGAGTGTCCTTACCGTGTGAGGAAGGAAGCATGTTTGAGGAAAGGGAGGAAGGGACGGTCAGGCCAAAGTTCAATCTCCCTGGCACACTCAAGTGATTGACATAAAAGGGATTCTAACAAGGTGCGGACAGCCGGTCAACGAAAGCCGAATCCTCCTTCTGTCATCCCGGACTTGATCCGGGATCCAGCGTCTTTGCTTTTCCCATCGTGTGTCAAGGAGAAAGACACTGGATTCCCGATTAAAGATGTCGGGAATGACCGTCGGGTTTTGTCGAACTACGCTTCGCCAAATGAACGACTCTCTCCAGGAATTACTCCAGGATCTTAAGAATCTCCTCCGGACCGTCATCGGGATAGCCGGTATTATCTACACGATACACATCGACCAGTTCTGGATTGGTCCAAGGTGGGGTCTGAACCCGAGTGGTCCTCTTAACAAACTTCCAGAATTTTTCCCTAGCCTTAGTTCTTGCGCGACGTTCATCGGATGCTCGGGCCAAGACTGGCTCTGTGCATGTGCTCGTTTTCCACGCTGGGTGGTTTGTGTCTTTCGGTTCGAGTTTCCATATACTCATTGTACGCGACTCCGATGTTTGTGGGTTGAAGATTTCGTGGATGGTTCCAACGTCTCGCTGAAGATCTTCGAGGTCGTATTGGGCCGGGATTTTTGTGGCGCGGGCATAGTCCATCATCTCCCACAAGGATACCCCGGCATTGCGAGCAGCCCGTGCCAGGGTGAGTTTCCCTTCCCCGTACAGCCGGACATAGTGATCGAGCTTCCATTGCCGGATGGCTTTCGAGAGCAACCGGCGTACGGTGGTCGAGCGATCGGACTGCTCAACGTCTTCGATGAGTTCCAATTCACTCACCAGTTCCAAGGGGAGCCTGGTGCCCACCATCTGTTCTTTTTTCATGTCTTTGCCTCCCGTGCGAGTTTCAAGACTTCCGCTACGACGGACGGAGAGAGCCACAGGATCCGGCCGAGATCCCGAAGCGTGGTTTCCAATTCCCCCAAGTCAAGATACTGTCGCAAATACGCTTCCAACAAGACCCCGACGGTACCCACATGCTCTACTTTGGCGATCGCAGCCACACTTCGACCTTCCTTGTCGTCAACAATCAGTCGCAGGCCCCGCACACTTGCCAGTGCAATGGACCCGGCTTCGCCCCGATCCAAACCGGAGCGTTTCGTCAGACGCTCCATCAGGCCGCGCTCTTGTGCGGTCAAACGAACAGTCCGTAGCCAGCCACTTCCCAAGGCGATCTCAAGCCGCTCAACACCTGGAGCACGAACCACCTTGCCCGAATCGATTGTTTCCGCCTTCACAATGGGGCCGATCAACACTTCTCCATAGAGATTGTTCAAAAGCCCCAGACGTTTGAGCTTGGCGAGAACAATTAACGGAGAAGCGTCGGCTACGATCATCTCTACAGCATCGGCCATTGTCTTGCCATCACGTTAACAAATTATACAAATGTTTTCAAGAACAGATAGAGTTTCCCACTGACTCAAGGCCGCTGCCTAGGACGCGGCGGCCGACTGCACTTTTTGTGACAGAACGCGCCGAAGTTCCACCATACCCAACGTATCCCGCGCGCAATAGGCAAGGAGCGCCGACTCCAGACGTTGACGTTCGACCCAATCGGTCACGACAAACATCATTCGATGATACATGGCCGATGCGGTTGCGCCGTCCTTGATTTCCAAATCTCCATAAGCCAAAGACGGGACGAGGGCCGGCAGCACGGATTTGATAGAAAACGACCCTTGAAAGTCCGGGTGGTAATAATGGGTTTGCAGCACTTCCAGGAGATCCCATAGGCGCTCCCCCACTCGAAGCAGATCTTTTCGCAGATGCGGCACGGCTTCGGCCAACGCCTTCACGATGTAATGTTCATACTCGGAGTAGACGCAGATACTGCCTTCGTCCCCGACCGATTCCAGCAGGCTCACGGCAATACCTTCACGCGGATCTTTCCGTTCCGTTGACAGATAGGCGGTATGCCGCAACGTACCGTTTTCCGCCTCCGTATGGTTCGACCATTGGATCGGTATGGGCTGATAGGGATGGGTGTGTGCATACAGGGGAACCGCGGGCATCACCGTCTCGAAATCCAAATGATGGACCGGGTATCGGATTGATTGAAGTTTCTCCGCCAGTTTTGGCGACATCCATTCCACGTTCTCCCGTACGCGCTGTTGCAAATGAGGCAAAGAAACCTGAGCAGGGATCTCGTCAATGGTTTCAATACCCTGTCGGCGCAACCGGCGCACAAGATCTTTCCGACCGGGCAGATAGTAGATCCAGCGAGCGGGTTTGGCAGCCGTACAATGCGACCAGAACGGACATTCATAGGGAGAGTGACAATGGTGATCCGGCTCGACGTCGGGAGAACGGCTTTGACTGAGCATCGCACGCATCTCGCCCAGTCGCGGAGGAATATCAGGCAGTTTTTCCTGAATGGCTTCCGTAAGGTCTTCGACCACGAACAATTGTTGCAGGTCCACCTCCCCGCCGGGGTAGGCATACTGTCGATTCACGTGCATCAAGGAAATTCCGCTCAACTTGAGGCCGTTTCCCCGAAGCACGTGGGTTTGCACCGCCAAATCATCAAGGTGCACGGATTTCACACGTGAGGCCGCCTTCACTTCAATCAACTTCCAGCTATCGTCGACTCGTTCGAGCACGTCCACCCGAACCAAGGTCCCTTCAAATTGAAAAGCGCCTTCAAAAATGGCGGGCACGGTCGGATCGGCCATGAGGGCCGCGGTTTTTTCCAGGGCGGCAGTTGATTGACGATGACCCTCGGCAACCAACGCGCCTCCGGGGAAATACCGGTGCGCGATTTCATTGATCTCTTTCCCCATCTCCAGCATCACTTGACGCCGGTCATCAATCTCGCCGGCCAACCGGGGATGATGGATCTCCAAATACAACCGTTTATGACATTGGAGTCCGGAGAGAAACCTGGACTTGGAAAGGCGAGGGAATTGCGGATTGCTCATTATGGATTGTGGATCGCCGGAAAGAGATCTGGCTTGGGGATCACGAGGACTTGTCATGGATGATCGTTCTTCAGAGATGGCGTGCGTGACCCATGCCAGGCTGGAATGGATGCCTCGGGTCTTGACAAAGAGCCTGCATTGTTAAAACAATTTAGGAACCTCTGCTTTATGGCACTATCGGGCGCATGGCGGCGTTGTGTCCTCGCTCAACCTTCGCCTATCTCCATGATAAGCCTCGGGTTTCGCTCCGGGACGCCTTGCCCTACATCCCGCTATCACCATAAATCAGAGGTTCCTTTCTCCAACTCATGACCTGTTCTTGAGATTTTATGACCGACGAGCCTGAGTATTCTCGACACCGCCCGGAACCCGTTCTCGACGACGAGCAGGAACGGCAACGAGAAGCCCTGCGCGATTCCGCTGATTCCATCGCCCGCCTTCTCGATTCAGTCGTGCAAATTCCCGGGACTTCGATCCGGGTCGGATTGGATGCCCTATTGGGCCTGATCCCGGGTCTGGGTGATTGGATCGCCAATTTAATCGGAACTACGATTCTGTTCTTCGCCGTCAAACTCCAAGTACCTAAAATCGTGATCATCAGGATGGCCTTGAACCTAGGGATCAACACCTTGGTCGGGACCATTCCCGGCCTCGGCGACGTATTTTCAATCTGGTTTCGAAGCAACCTGAAAAATGCAAGATTGTTACGGCGTTATACCAGTAAACGAACGACCCGTGCGACTTCAGGGGACTGGCTGTTCGTCGTTGGATTGCTGGTAGTGACGTTTGGCATCGCCATCGGAACGTTTGTTCTGATCTTGTTGGGATTCAAGGCGCTTTGGAACTTGTAAAGCTATTCCTCTGAACCGGCATGATGCCGAATAGCCTTTTCATTACCGTGGATAACATTCTCAAAATCTCGACAGCCCCTTCAATACTGTCGTTGAAACCGCCTGAATTCCTATCTTCACTGTTTGCAATGTTTTTCTGATTAAGTAATTCTAATAGTCTTTCCACATAAGAATTTTTCAATTTTACTTCAACTAACACTTTACTTTTATATTATTTAAAATAATTATTCAGGCGTGCCTAATTCTGTCCACAAATTTCCTTAATTACATGTGGACTACCATGTTGATAAGCTCCATCCATTCGCAAACCAAGGAACATTGCGCGGATTGCCTAATTCTTGTGCAATCAGAATGGCGGTTCCATTTCGGATTACGCTATGCAACTTCGACCGCCTCCGACCCACCTGCTTTCTTACAGCAAAGCCACAGCCACGGTATCAACAAAACGCAAACCCAAATCAGTCAGTCGCACTCGTCCCTGCTTTTCCACTTGCAATAGCCCCTGCTCTCCCAATTGACGAATCGTTTGAAACAAGGCTGTTTTCTGCTCCGTCGCTTTCATCCTGACCGGCACTCCGGATAACATCCGCAATCCCCATACCATACGTTCACGATCCACCTGGTCAAACGATAAACTCGTGACCTCATCTAACGGCAATGTTCCCCTCTTCAAGAAATCGGCATACGATTCCAAGTCTGCCATGTTCCCAAATCGGGCATGGCCAAGGGATGACTGGGCACTGGGACCAAGCCCGAGATAAGGCAGGACGTGCCAATACCGCATATTATGGCGACATTCATAGCCGGCACGGCAATAATTGGAAATCTCGTATCGCTCGAATCCTGCGGCGACCAAACGAGCCACGGCTTCATCCTCCAATACCAACTGAAATTCCTGGTCCGGCGCTGATCCCTTTCCCTGCATGATTTCCCGATGAAAGGGCGATCCTTCTTCCATCGTGTAGGCATAACAGGAGAGATGCGTGGGTGAAAGGGAAAGGGCTTCGCCCAGAGTCCGTTGCCATGATTCCATCGACTGCCCGGGAAATCCGTACATCAAATCAAGCGAAATATTCGTAAAGCCCGCGGATCGCGCCCAGAAAACAGCTTGCCGCACTTCTGCACCAAAAACTCGTCCTCCCAAGTCCCGGAGTTCATTCTGATCAAATGATTGCGCCCCCACACTCAACCGTGTAAACCCGGCTCGCCGGAGAGTTCCAAGACTGTCGGACGAGACCGTTCCCGGATGCGCTTCTATGGAGATCTCCGCATCGTCTTCCACCGCAAACCAGTACCGGATGTCGTTCAAGATCCGGGCAAGTTGCCGCGGAGCTAGAGTGGTGGGGGTTCCTCCACCGAAATAAATCGTGTGAACCGGCGTCTTTCGGAGTCCCAGGTCACGCGCATGCAGACGGAGTTCATGCGCCAATGCGTCCATGAACGCTTGAACGCGGTCTTCCCTGAGCCTCTCCATATAAAACGCGCAAAAACGGCAGCGCGCGAAACAAAAGGGGACGTGCACGTAGATGCCCAAGTCTTCCACCTGCATCCGCCCAAGGGTTTTTTGGAAATCAGTTACTTTCGTCATTGGCCCAAGTCCTTGTCACGGAAGTGTACCGTCGAATCAGACGACACTCAACGACCACCTCAGTCCTCCGTACCGACCCACCTCACGATTCTTGATCATGGCAACTCATTCGCGTTAGAACGTCACGTCGTTGCAGCATTGCATTCTCCTCAACTACTCACAATCACAATCCAGCCGGAGGTACACACATGAACCACACGCCTGAGAAAATCATGCACTTGGGCATGGCATTTTGGGGATCCAAGACATTGTTAAGCGCCGTCGAACTCGAGGTCTTCACGATTTTGGCAACAGGCCCGATGGATGCCGAAACTTTGCGAAAGCGCTTGGACCTGCACGAGCGGAGCGCCTTGGATTTTTTCGATGCGTTGGTGGCCCTGGGCATGCTGGACCGGCATGACGGGCTCTATTCCAACACCCCGGAAACAAACCTGTACCTCGATAAAGCCAAACCGTCCTATATCGGCGGATTCCTGGAAATGGCAAACGACCGGCTGTACCGATTTTGGGGATCTTTGACCGAGGGCTTGAAAACCGGTCTCCCTCAGAACGAAGCCAAAGACGGGAAAAACATTTTTGACATCCTCTACAGCGATCCGGCCAAGCTGGCGAGCTTCATGCGCGCCATGACCGGCATCAGCATGGGCACCAGCAAAGCCATTGCCCGAAAATTTCCATGGCAGGATTATCGAACTTTGATCGACATCGGCTCGGCTCAAGGCGGGTTGATCGTCGAAATCGGCAACGCGCATCCGCATCTGACCGGCGGCGGGTTCGACCTCCCCGTCACCGGCCCCATCTTTGAAGAATACGTAGCGTCGTTCGGACTCAGTGATCGGTTCAAATTCATCCCGGGGGATTTCTTTTCCGATGCTCTGCCTTCCGCCGACGTGCTGTCCATGGGTCACATCTTGCACGATTGGAACTTGGAGCAGAAAAAGACGTTGATCCAAAAAGCCTACGACGCCCTGCCCGAGAATGGCGTCCTGCTGGTCTTCGAAGGGATCATCGACGACGAACGCCGGCAAAATGCTTTCGGGTTGCTAATGAGTCTCACGATGCTCATTGAAACGCCGGGCGGCTTCGACTATACGGGCGCGGATTGCTGCGGATGGATGACAGAAGCCGGGTTCCGGGAAACGCGGGTCGAACACCTGGCCGGCCCCGAATCCATGGTCGTCGGAACCAAGTAACGTCTTCGCGGGAGAGGTGGTGCCGGAGCCGCAGGCCGGATCGAGTACAGTGAAGCCGCCCAGCCGTTCCAAGAAGGTGCGCAGCAGGCGTTCCGCCTTCCCGCGCTGGCGTGTTTCCGCTGCTCTTGACTTGGCCGCGTCCGCGCGACCCAGCATGGCGGCGATCTCGGCCTTCGTCGTCTCCCATTCGGCGAGCCAGGGACGGACGATCACCGGCTCGATAATCCGCATGATCTTATCGCGGTCCGTGTAATGCGCCCCAAGCTGCGAGCGCTTGTCCGGGTCGAGGCCGCGCTCGAACAGCGTGCCCAGGATCGAAGGATCGATCTCCGACCATTCAAGCATTGCCGCCTTGAGTGTTGTGTCGATCTCGGCCTTGTCCAGTGGCAAGGCAGTGTCGTCGCTAAACAGCCCGCCATTGAACCATGCCACTTCCTCGAACCCGATCCTGCCTCCGGTGGACATCGCCCCGAACAAGTCCCGTGCTAAGACAGCGAAGTCCTCAGGCCGCTTACGCGCCTGTTCCAGCATACGGGTAAACATGTTATCGGGCAGCAGCCCCACGTCTTCGGCGAACATGCAGAACACTAGCCGATTGACGAAATGCGCTACCACCTGCGGCTCGTGACCATGCTCCCGCAATGATTGCGCCAACAATGCGAAGGTTCCGGCCGCCCGCTCGGTGAGTGCCTGTATGCTCTCGCCAGGCCTGAGCCGTTCTGGATCGGACATCGCCCATTTGAGCTTGTCTCGCACGACCGCGTCCGCGAGGTCGTCCAATACGAACTCGTGCGTTTCGCTCACGCTGTTGGTCCAGTTGGTGCGGATACGGAACCGCACCATGTCCGAGACGATCAAAAGCGGGGGGTTCTCCAGGGCGAGTACATATTGCCGTAACTGATTGAAGGCGGCATCAAGGTCCGCGTGCTTGCCCTTGTACTCCCAGGCGAAGTGATGGCGCTTCCACACGTCGGCCCAGCCGTCGCCGCCGGTGTCCTTGCG
Source organism: Nitrospirales bacterium (assembly GCA_965204965.1). GTDB lineage: Bacteria > Nitrospirota > Nitrospiria > Nitrospirales > UBA8639 > Bin75. The sequence goes on from OZ242026.1 coordinate 1,241,750, forward strand.
AGCGCCGCGCTCGAAGCAGTACTGCTCGCCGGTCGGGTCGGCCTCAGCCGGTGTCGGCTCGCCCAGGAGCCGGCACAGGTCGATGAAGTGTTCCTGCGAAGCTGAGCGTTCCTTGAGTTCTGAGGCCCGCCACTTGGCGATGAACTCACCCGGCGTCATGGCATTGACCGTATGAGTACGCCGCTATCGATGCGGCTTTCCGAAATGATGTCACGATGTTGAAATGTCTCCGGATTCCGGTTTGCATGCTGCTCCCCACCAACGCGATCATAAAAACCACATAAATTTTCAGGAGAGTGCTATTAAGGCGAGTCTAAAGTCAATGCCGCCGCAGGGTAACCGCTATCAACTTCGGGGTCCCTTCACTGTCGCCATTTCCTCACATTCGACCTGGCTCTCAACTGGGGGAAGGTCAATGGACGGGTCCACGGTCCACATGATTCTTGAGGCGACCGTTGTAGGTGTCACCGCCACCGTTTCCACCGGCGCAGACTCGATTCCCAAATCGAGGCAGGCAAGCAGATCAGCCCCAGCGGATCTGCTGCCGGTGCGGTTCACGTGGCTCCCTCGAGCCGACGTGAACGAGCCCGGCACCATCGGCCCCAGACGATGTGCCGGGCGACCGGAAGACCCACGGATCTGCCCCCAGGTAGAGCCGACGGGAGGCCGAGCCCCAGCGACGCCTCACGGGTGGGGCTGCTGCGCTGTCGCGGCGCACGGGAGTGAGCCGTGACCAACCCCTGGAATAAAGCCGCGTCCAGCGGCGGGAGGTGAAGCGAAGCGCAACCTCTCCGGGGGTTGGTCACGGCTTGCGACCCCTCGCAAGTGCCGTGACAGCGCAGCGGGGTGAATGGCCCAGGTCCGCCGCGTCCAGCGGGGGGCGTGGTGCCAGAGGGGGCACCCCTGGGTGGGGCCTGGCGCTCCCAGGCCCCGCCGGTGAATTTGCGCAAAAGCCGCGTCCAGCGGCGCGTTTCGCAAAGAGGCGCAGCCTCCGCCGGGCGGCGGCGCTCCCGACGCCCGGCCATGACCGGCCGGCGGTAGCTCAACCCACGGTCTGTCAGACAGACCGGCAATCTAGCCGGTCAATTCACCCCTGATTCTACCCCGGACACCGGTTCGGGGTAGAATCAGGGGTAGAATGGGGGGTGCCCGGCCCCGTCCAGGCGTCCCGCGCGGCGACGGCAGGTTGCCGGAATTTACCCACCGGTTTCCCTGAGAAACTGCGCAGCATGGGGGAGGACAGGGAGAGAGGAGAGCGAGACGGAACGGGAGGAACCGGTGCGTGGAGCGCGATGGACTCACGTGCCGACGGCGGTTCGGCACGTCGTGATCGGAGTGGTGCCTCCCACCGGTCATGGTGACACGCGTCCTCCACAAGCCTCGCATCGCAGAGTAACAGGCCAGCGCCGAGGGGCCGCTCACCACACGGTCGGTCGAATCGACCGGCCATTTCACCGGTGAATTCACCACTGAATCGACCCCCCTGTACGTCCCGGACACGGGGCGAGAAGACGGACTGGTCAGAGAGCATTTCAGGTGAACCGACACCAGCAGGGCGTCCCGCGCGGCGGCGGGTTGACCGAATTTACGAACCCGTTTCTCTAGAGAAACGGCGCGGTATGGCGGGGACACTCGGAGGGGGGCGCGACATGGAACGGGAGGGACAGGTTCGCGTAGAGTGATAGACTCACTTGACGAAGGCGGCCTTCATACCGTGATCTGAGTGACCCCTCCTGGCGAGCCGGCGGGCAACCGGGAGCCGCTTGAGGATGGTGCCATATCCGAGACCCGAGACGCATGCCTGCAGTCAGCGGAATCATCTCCGTCAGAATGGGCATGAGCGACCGGACGGCAGGCTTGCAGGAGAGCCCCCTCATCATTGTCGCCAGCATAAGCTGAACAGCCAGACGGCCCTTCCAGGGCAGGCTGTGACACGAGGGTCGAGAAGGTTGTGCCCCATGACGTGGAAGACCGTTCCTGCTCTTGCCGCGTGGGTCCCGTAGCGGCCTGTCACGGCTTGAGAGGTCTCTCCTGCCACACGAGCTACGATCAACTTGTCGTTCCGTCGGCCTTCTTTCCTGATCCAGACCGCTGCCCACCGTGGGCCTTTGAGAAAGTCCCGTTTTTGGGTGAGGACATGAGAAGGCAAGCCTGGGCGTCCGGTCTTGACACACAGCGCGGTCCGATGACGGAGGACAGAGGTGGCCGGACTATTTTGAACAGGTTGCGAGCTGTCGATCAGTGGCTCTCCGCGCTGGTTATGCCGTCGACCGGGTTGGCTTGAGCTGGTTGAAAGAGACTTGGTAGGGCGTTTGCCCGCCCAGTGAAGAATGCAGTCTGCGCCGGTTATAGAATGCAAAAACTCCACTTTTGAACTGTCGCCCTGACGGGGAAGCTTACGGTTGACACCATTACTCTATCTCCCTTGGGTCAAAGTCGAACGTGAGACAGTGGTGGAATTATAGCTGTTGTGGTGGCTGGGGGAAAGCAGAGCATTTGAAGCGTGTTGCTCCGTCATGTAGTGACCAGCTTTGCGAGTCCCTCACGCCCACATCACAAATTGGCCGATTTGCACGGTGAGGGCAATATACAAATAATGGAACGGAAGAGGAGGCCTGAGAATGAAGCCTGTGGGTTTCAAGCACGTGGCATGTAAGGACGCTTTAAATTCTTTTGGGAATTTCCTCACGTTTCCTTCCAAGCGCCTTTGAGTGTGACCGCTTTCCATAGACAAATGCAACAGGAGGCCAGCGAATGGTGATTGCTGGGCTTTCACTTCCGTTAAGCCGAACCGTCTGTGGTGCGTCGTTGTTGTAGGCTCGCTTGGTCGTGAGACATGAGAGATGAGGAATTGAAGGGGTCAAGCAATGAGTATTCGCGAGAAAGAGGAACGTCTGTTCAGAGAATGGAAAAGCAGGTATCACGAATTGGCGAAACGCTTTGTTTCTGATGGCGCGGTGTCTGAAAACGACTATCAGACATCAAACCGAAAAATTGCCTTCATCTTGAAAGAAGTGAATGATGAGGATGGAGGCGGTTGGGATTTAAGAGAATTCTTGCGGGATGGCGGTCGCGGGCAGACGTGGAATAACGTGACGAGGTGGGTTCACGGAATCCGAAACTTACCCTCAAGATGCGAATGGTCTTTCTATAAAAAAATAAGTGAAGCTTTCAGAAAGGAAACTCTCAAGAGCATTGTTGCAATGAATCTAAAAAAATTGCCGGGCGGTTCCAGTACTAATCGTCAGGATTTGGAGGATGTAGCCAAGAAAGATGCACCGTTTATTAAAAAGCAATATGCCATCTATGACCCGGATATAACGATCTGCGGAGGTGACGACACAGCGGATTTTTTTATGAAGGCGGTAGGTCATAAGATGAAGTGGGAAAAAACAGTCGGTGACCATGGGGATGAAATCTTGTGGTATAGGAGAAATTCCGATCCGAAGAGGCCTAAGTATGTTGTCTCGTATTGGCATCCGGCTGCGCGTGGGCGTTCGAACGATTTTTCACTTTCGAACGATTTTTTGCTTTATAACCTGTTGACTGTGATTAATAAAATTAATCGTTCGCCGGACAGATAATAAATTCTTATCAACGATTTTTCACGAGGAAGAACAACACACCATGGATTCTGCAACGTCAGCGTTATTGGGAATGGGGCTCGCGGCCGCGGGGGTTGCCGGCGCCGGGGTGGGCATCGGGTATATTTTCGGAAAAATGATCGGGGGCGGGGCCCGTCAGCCTGAGGCGGAGGGACGGGTCGGCAAGTATAACAGTACTGTGACCAAGATTGCGCCCGCGCCTTCGACGGAGGCAGAGGCGCACTTTTCCAAGCGTCTGACCTTCGAGACGGATTGCTGGGACGTGCACCATGCGTTGACGAATGGAGCGGCCGATTTCGTGGTGCTCGACGTACGCTGGCGCAACGCCTATACGGCGGGCCACGTGCCGGGCGCGGTGTCCATGCCGCACGCGGAGATCGATGCCGAGCGCATGAGCGCCTGGCCAGCTGGGACGGTCTTCGTGGTGTATTGCGCGGGGCCCCACTGCAACGGCGCCAACAAGGCCGCCCTGAGGCTCGCCCGCCTCGGTCGTCCGGTCAAGGAGATGATCGGCGGGGTCACCGGATGGACGGAGGAGGGGTTCCCCTTCGCGACCGGTCCAGAGCCGGGCAGCCTCGGCACCGGTCGATGAAGCCTGTGCCTTCTGGCTTAACACCCGCTGCTATTTAGGGGGGCATGTTTGATGGCTTTCAAAAGTGTAGCCACGGCTAGCAGCCTACAATTCCTTCAGAAAGGGCGACGTGAAATATAGGGCAATCGGGGTGTTCTAGGCATAGCGATCCGGTCAGTCGGTCTGAGTAGTTTCAGGTTACGCGTGCGCATCTTTCCATCGACGTTTAGAATATCAATTTCTTTTTCTTGAAGAAGTCTAAGTAAGACTGAGTCGAGATCCGAGAATCGAGCAGCGGTCCTGTTCGCGAACCTGTGCCGCATTGCGTCTATGGTGATCGGTGATTCGGAAGTCAAGCCAAACAACTCTCTGAGCATCGAGTCAAGAAGTTGTTCCTGCATCTGTTTCGCTTCAAACTCTTCGAAATGAAACAGTGGGAGAGCCCCGGAGTTTAAGGCATCCCAGCCTAGCATCCCAAAATCACCGGGGCCGTAATGCTCGAACGTATTAAAGTTTTCCCAATGGCATTGAATCATCACGTCACGCGCAGTGGGATGCCTCGACAAATGGAGGAACCACAGGGCTCGGCGTGATTCCCTAGGTCGAATGTAGAAGGGGGTGTCATAGGCCGCACCTGTCACGGAGCGGATATGCTTCCGGAGTGTCCTTTGAACAAGTGCCTTTCCGCCGTCGCCGTCCCTGAGTTGAATCAAGTCTTGTATTTTTTGTTCTGTTAGTTCAATTGGAGCAACAGCCTGAACAAGAGCCGGTCTCTCCGCAAGGAAGTTGATAAGGGAATCCGCCGCGAACGTCAGAATCACTTCTGCAGCGGGTAATTCCTGGAGAATCTGTGCAACCAGAGCCATTTCTACCTGTGAATAGCCGCATTGGTCTAGAAGAAAAATCGAGCGACCGGCTCTTGGCTGACGGCAGCGAATTTCAGCGATGATGTTAACCACCACATCTTCGAATCGGCTGTTACGGACAACGATTTTTTGGTCATCCACAGGGTAGCCCCGCTCATTCAAAACTTTTCGAAGGTGGTCCGTGTGTGCGGCTTCAATATCGACGAAGTAATATTTGAAATCAAAGTGCAGGGTTTTGGTACGGCTCCGATTCAGCCTGTCTTTCGCGGCTTCGGATTCCTCAAGCATGATCAGAGGAGTGCCTGGCAGGATGACGTCGCCATCCTGAAACGTACCCCCACCGGCAAAGCCATCGATAAGATCGAGTTTGAATTCATCGCGACCGAGATTGACGCTCAGCCTGTCGAAATAAGCGTGAAGGTAGCTACGCAAGACGGTGAGCTTGGCCTTACTGTGCTCCTCAATCAGAGGTGGGGGTTCGTTAGGATGCCACCTGAAAGGCATGATTTCTTGCCAACTGTAGATGGGTGGGTGTCGCGTTATACTCGATTCCCTCGAGCAAACGCCCGCCAGATTTCGGCGTCCGTCCGCCCCACTGCTTAAAAAAGAAGGGAACCCCGTTTCGCTCGCACTGATCTCGAATCCCGAGAACCCAGCTTGGCTCCATGGGTCGAGCATTCGGACCACTTTCCCCGCCAACGATGACCCAGGATATGCCCTGAAGGTCTAGGTCTGTTATCGGGCCCAGAAGTGGTTCGAGGGATAGGAAGCGGATGGAAACTGGTGCCGTTTGCAGATGCCGTATCCTGGCGGTCATCGTCTGGTCCTCAAGCGACACGCCACACCAGATATGCGTCGGTGCAGAGTTGGCACCATATCGGCGCTGCAAATAGTGTCCCATCAAAGCACTCCGTTTGGTGAGGATCTGGAAAATATGCCAATCGGCCCGTTCCATGGTGTCGAACACCCGATCAAGGAACTCAGTCGGAATCCGTTTGTGAAAAAGATCGCTCATGGAGTTCACGAAGATCCTTCGTGGTCGTTTCCATGAGAGCGGCTGGGAAAGCCGTTCCGGGCGCAACGTCAGGTCGAATCCATGCTCAAAGGGATGACCGGGGATGCCGCGGAACCGCTCGGCTAGGCGTTCGGCGTAGCAATGGTCACATCCCCGTGAAATCTTGGTACAACCCGTCACGGGGTTCCAAGTCGCGTCCGTCCACTCAATGGCTGAATTATCGCCCATCGGAACAATACGTGAAGTAATTGGAGTTGGGTCGCATGGCGATCCGTCGTGGAGCTTTTTCAAGCAACTTCTACCATTCCTTCCCTTAAATTAGCGCTAATATATCAAGTTTGCTCCATTCTTGGCACCTATGGATTAGACCATAGAGACCTTGCATGCGACCGTGAAGAAGGAGACCATACAGACAGTGCCCAAGGCGGCGATCTTAGCGGCCGTCCACCTGTGGGAAAATGACCTGACTCTTTCCCAAGGAAAGAATCCGAACCATCACACGCTGACCGCGCCCCAACAGCTTGAACAGATCGACGCCCTTTACCACCGATGGGAAGCGCAATCCGAGCTCGACGACAAGGACCGGGACAGGCAGGATCACGAATACCTGGGGGAGATCGGCATCATACTCCGGCGCAGCCAGTAGGCCGACCGCCCACGTGAAAAACACATTGTCCGGCCGTCCACCATTGACTTCCTCAGGGCACACGTCCTACCCTTTCCGCTTAGGCAGGCGCTTCGGATACTGCCTATTCCCTGATCAAGGGGAGTCCAGTGTGCAACCACTGGACCGCGTACTCGGTCGGCCCTCTTGGCTGACCATCCAAGTCGAGGGGGGGAGGATCAAGTTCTCCCCCTCGCCGTTGCCTTACGGCGTACTCCGAGGCGCTTGCCTGACTAGCCAGCCACCCCGCTGACCAGCACCGGGATGGAAGTGTTACAGGCTTGCAAGTTCCTGTAGGTCAGGTTCGTACCAGAGCCCGGAATTTCGCCGCGGCCCGCGACGACCGTGGCTGTTCGGTATTTGGTCTATCGCCCCGAACTATGGGCGCGTCACGTTTCGGCGCATCTCCGAAACCGGCCTACAAAAAAGGCCCGCTCACACAGCGGGCCTCTTCTTCTGGTCAGGCTGCCGTCTCGCGATAGGAGCGCGGGCGCGAATCGACGTAGGCGCGAATGTCACTGTCGCGCCAGCGTACGGCCCGCTCAGAGACTTTCAACGGCACCGGAAAGGTGCCCTCGCGCATTTTTCGGTACAGGGTGCTGCGGCTGAGCCCCGTGCGTCGCTCAACCTCACGGCGGGTTAGCAGCACGTCTTGATCGGTCGACATTGGCGTCACCTCCTTTGTGATTCGCGGAGGATGCCAACATGTGCGGGGGATGTCGTCCTGTTTATTTCGCCGGTTTACTCAGGACAAATCCATGGTGTTCCAGGAGGGTGCCACAGTATCCGGTGCGTGCCGTCCTATTGATTTCGCAGGCGTGCTCAGGACAAAAGGGTCTCTTCTTCCGCCACGCCTGAGCCGCTCGTGAGGTTCGGTCGCGTGCGGCTCGGCGCACGCAGGTGCCTACAGCGTAGGGACTTGGGTCAAACCTGAGCCAACAGCGGATGCGAAAGCCGTGTGGGAGGTTGAATGAAGGTGGACAAGATGTGAGACACAGATTTCACTCACTCGCGAAACACCGCATCATAACCGGCCATTCGTCGGGCGGCCCAAATCGCCCGTCGAAACTAAATTGGGGGGAAGGTCAAATTAAGAGGAGACAACCAACTCTTCTCGAGAAGTCCCGGTTTGAAACAATAGACGCTTGCTCGGCCTTAGCGTATAATGGTGTTGATTTGTTTGCAAAGGGAAACGGCCATGACGCTCGTAATTGACGAACACGAACTCAGGCGATTGCCGGTCTCCATTGATCCTGAGGTGCTCAGCGGAACTCCCGTGTTTACCGGAACCCGAGTGCCGGTGGACGCCTTGATTGCGAATTTAGAAGCGGGCCTCACCGTCGACGCGTTTCTGGACAATTTTCCTTCTGTATCTCGCGAACAAGCCTTGGAAGTCCTCGAATTCTCGAAAGCGACCCTTCTGAAACTCGGTCACACCTCTTGACCATCCTTCTCGACGAATCGGTTCCCCGTCTCGTGAAGACCCACCTTTCCGAGTTTCCCATTACGACCGTCCAAGAGATGGGATGGGCTGGTAGAAAAAATGGGGATTTGCTCAAAGCCGCAGAGCAACACTTCACGATTTTTATCACTGCAGATCAACAGTTGCGTTATCAACAAAACCTGACCGGCAATCCTCTCGCCATTATTGTTCTTCCAACCAATCAAGTGCCAGTCGTGCTAAACCTGCTTCCTCGTATCCGTGACGCCATCGCCAACATTCAGCCCGCGACGATCATTGAAGTTCCCTTGCCGGCCTCTCTAGGCTCGTAAGCTTTCCTGTCAAGGCGACAGTTCTAAACTAGAGGAATCGGCGTTTCGATTCACGCCCGGGCAGCGGGAAGCTAGGAGGGTCTCAACCGGGAAGGACGAGGTGCCGGTCCGTGTCAATTATCCGTGCAACGGAATCACGTCGGCACTTGGGGCACCTGTGACGTAGTCGGACCACTTTTGCATCACCGCTCGCCGCCGGTTAAACAGATCGCTTCGTTGATATGCGGCTTCTGTCCCTTTCGTCACATGCGCCAGACAGGCCTCGGCAATTTCTCTTGAGAAATTGGCGTCCGCAGCCCAAGACCTGAAACACGCCCTGGCAATGGCATGAGGGACACCATCAATGTTTGCTTGACGCACCATCTTGCTCATGGTCGCATCCGACATGACGCTTCCCCGAGGCGCCGGAAAGACCAACAGCGAATCACCAACGACGGCTTTTTGTTCCTTCAAAATCTCCAAAGCACGGGAAGACAACGGCACACGAAACGCTTTGCCAGTTTTCGTCCGTGATCCTGGAATCTCCCACACGGCTTTTTCCATGTTGATCTCACTCCATTGCATCCCTCTCGCTTCCTGTGACCGCGTGGCCGTCAAGATCGAAAATTCAAAACACCGCTTGGTGGACACATAAGCGGTGCTTGCTCTCGTCTTCTCAATCGCCGCCGCGACCTGGTCATGGGGAATCATCTTGAAATGCCCCTTGAGATTGTCCGCTTTCGGAAGGGCCAGCTTGATCGCGTTGACGGGATTATCAACCTTGTAGCCATTCACAACGGTCCATTCCATGACGGCCGATATTCGCCGCTTTACCTTTTGGGCCATTTCATGTTTCACCGTCCATAACGGCCCGACAATCCGCAACACGTCCCGCGCCTCAATATCGGAGACTCTCATTCGACCAAGTGACGGCAAAACATAATGCTTCATACTGTTCTGCCAATGTTCTCGCGTCCGGCCTTTGTCTTTCCATGTCCCTTCGTGCAAAGCAATAACCGTTTGTAAGGCATCGGCAAACGTCGGCACACTCTCCCGTCGCTGCCGCTCGCTCAATGGGTCGCCACCATCCCGTGCAATCTTTCGATTCAGGAAGGCTTTCTCCCTCGCTTCGCGGAGATTAACCAAAGGATAGCCGCCTAAGCCAATATCCGTGCGGCGACCACGAATGACAAGCCGTTGCACCCAGCTTCGTGATCCTCCCCCCGCAACTCGAAGGTGCAAGGTTCCCCCGTCCCCATACAGCCCAGGCTTGACGAGCGATTTGATCCTTGCCACGCTCAATTTTCCCATGGCATGCAATCTCCGTCACCTTTACTTTTCCAACATTTTTTCACACTATTCGAACTAGAATATAAGGGAATCTATCAGACGTGTCAAGACCGAAAAAAGCAGAAAACGCCTCTACTATAGAGTATATTTAGAGATTTGATGGATTAGACTGGAAGGTATGAGAAAGGGGTTTTGGTGCTGGAGGCCGGACTTGAACCGGCACGCTTCTTACGAAGCACGGGATTTTAAGTCCCGGGTGTCTGCCTGTTTCACCACTCCAGCACGGGAAATTCACTCTATCATCACGCTTCCAGAGTGGCAAGAATTCACACGTAAGCCGCCGTCTTCATCGGCCCAACACATGCTCTTGATACCACGCCCAAAACAAGCTGATTCCATCGCATACGGAGATTTGCGGAGCATACTCCAATAGCTCTCTCGCTCTGGAAATATCGGCGCAAGTGGAAACGACGTCGGCCTCCGGCATGGGAGCGGAAACGACGTGCGCTTTTTGTCCGACGCATTCTTCAATCACTTGAACAAATTCAGCCAATGCAACGGGCTCTCCTCGTCCGAGATTCAAGATCTCGTACCCGAACGGCCGGTCGACGGCGCTGACCACGCCTTGGACGATATCGCTCACGAACGTCCAATCCCTGTGCATGTTCCCAGAATTATAAAGCGGCACGTCACGCCCGAAAAAGATATTGTCCAGTACCTTGTAGGCCATCATATCCGGGCGTCCCCGTGGGCCGTACACCGTGAAAAACCTGAGAGACGTAAACGGTAACCCATACACGTGATGGTACGAATAGCCCAACAATTCCCCGGCTTTCTTGCTGGCGGCATAAGGAGCCAGGGGGCGGTCACAGGGATCGTTTTCGCAAAAAGGGATCACTTCCGTATTGCCGTACACGGACGAAGTCGAAGCAAACACGAAGGCGGGGAGCGGGTCACGACGGCCTCGGCGCCCGATCCTTCCGACGGCGGCATCCAGCAGATTCAGCGTCCCGTTGATATTCACGTCGCAGTAGAGATGGGGGTTCTCAATCGAAACGCGAACCCCGGCCATCGCCGCCAAGTGAACGATTCCATCAAACTCATGAGACGAAAAGAGTTCTTCCACGGTCTGCCGGTTTCGAATGTCTCCATGGATGAACGTGAAGGCTTCTCCTGAGCCACTTTGACTCAAGTCTTGGCGGACTTCCTCCAAATTGGCACGTTTCCTGTCCGGGTCATAATAGTCGTTCAGGTTGTCCAAACCTACAACCCGGTCGCCTTGGGCCCCCAACGCCTGAACGGTATGACTTCCGATAAATCCAGCCGCCCCCGTCACTAATAGGGTTCTACTCAAGGCCCTTCCCTTTTCCGTCATGCAAGAGTGAGGTCACGTGCAAAGAGACCTTCTTTATTGTGTGATGGACATCTCGTGGGTACAATGCGGCGTTATTTGCACACCGCATGAGTAATCTTCCCACCACAGAAGTGACGGAAGTCACGGAACAGGAAACCGATCAAGGTACCGGCCGTGATTTTGAAGCCGAAGTGATCGTGTACAATTGCGATTGTCACACGTATCAACAAGTCATTGACTTGTTTTGCCGGCACATTCCCGGCATGACCTCGTCCAAAGCCTTTGAGTTGGCTTGGCGGATCGACCATCACGGAAACGCCCAAGTCTACCAGGGAACTCAAAAGACGGCTGAAACGATCGCCCATAAACTGGCAGCCGGCGGCTTGCGAGTCGCCGTCCGCTAGGGGTTGTCCGGTCATGTGGATATCTCTTGACGACCAGACGGTTTCGGTGTCGTTCTTTCAGCGTGAAAAGTTGAAACGTACTCTTTTCGGTAATCGGCAAGACATTTCGGTCAACGAGATCGTTTCGCTGTTGGGGCCGGCGCGGTTCTTGCCTTGCTCGTCGCCTTGGTCTTCCCTTTGGTTTGGGCTTTTGATTTGGCTTTCGCAGGAGTACGAGGTTGCACCCGCGGCTTGGTGGTGGGCTTGCGCGTACTCCGCTTTGGCACCACACTCTTTTTCGCCACACCTTTAGATGAAACTTTGCGAGCAACCTTCTTGGGGGTAGCTTGAGCCTTCGCCAACGCCTTCGCTTTGCGAACGGGCTTTGGGGCCTTTAGGGACTTGGCCTGCTTCTTGGGCGTAATTTTTGTTTTCGACTTCGCTGACGCAACTTTTAAAGTCGCTCTTGAGGGTGCAGGCCGTGTCGCTTTCGCTGCGGTTTTGGGTTTTTTTGCGGCGACTTTAGGTTGTTTTGCGGCTGCTTTCTGTCTCTTGGCAGGCTTTGCCTTGGAAGAGGACGGCGTTTCTTTTGGCTTGGGAGGACTCAGAACCGGCAGGGATTTGCGAATTTTCAGGGATTTGAGACTGTCCCCGCTGTAGACTCGAACCTGGTACAACTCCATGAGTTGATTGACGGCCTTCTGGTCTCCTTTCCGAGCCAACGCCAGCAAATGCCGACGCTGATTCATTTCCTCTTCCTCAGTATGGGATGTCACTCGTCTTTCCATACCTGTGCCCTACGGCATTCCCATGACACGGTCTATCGCGTACCGCATCGCAAAACCACGTCGATACGGTTCCCAACTTAGCTCCGGCTATTTCTTATTACTGAAGACCACGGCATCACACGAAAAATACTTCAGTTGTTTGAGGGGGATGATGATGACCTCCTTGGGAGTGTCAATTTCCAGGATTTCCATATCATCACTGATCGTATGACGAAGAGCATCACTGACCATGAGTTCCTGATTATCAATAAACACCACTTTGACCCAATACTGCACAATTGACTCCTTTCTTCTCTTCGCGCCCGCTTGAATGGCACTCTACCAAGACGGTTCTCCGTCGCGCGCCTTGACGGCAACTTCACGTCGCGGTCCGCTTCACCGGCCGCGACGCGGCCGAGGATTCTCGGGAGACAATAGCCTGTTGTCGTAACTCATGACAACGAAGGGTTGCGGCTTCAACGGCGCCGATCACCGTTCCTCGCAATCGCCCTTTTTCGAGACGGTGCAATCCGGCAATGGTCGTCCCGCCCGGGGAAGCCACCTGGTCTTTCAAGGCTCCGGGATGGGCCTTCGTTTCGACAACCATCTTTGCCGCACCCAACACCGTTTGCGCCGCCAGGAGTTGGGCATGCGCACGGGACAGCCCCATTTTTACGCCGCCATCGGCCAAGGCCTCGATAAACAGGTACACGTACGCAGGGCCTCCTCCGCTCAGGCCCGTCACCGCATCCAAGAGCGGTTCATCAACCACCACCACTTGTCCCATGGCCTCGAACACCGCTCGGGCCACCTTCATTTGGTCGGTCGTCACCCCGGGTCCGCCTGCGAGGGCCGTCGCGCCTTCAAGGACAACAGCCGGAGTATTGGGCATGGCCCGGACCACGCGAGCCCGTGGATGCAAGCCGGAAATGATGGTCGCAATAGAAATCCCCGCCGCCACGGTAATGATGAGTTGCCCGGAACCTCGAGTCAGATCCAAACCATCCAAAACCTTATTCATCACATGAGGTTTTATTGATAAGATAATGATATCACTGGATTCAGCAGTCTCTTGGTTATCGTGGGACACCCGGACATGAAAGGTCTTACGAAAATACGTTAACCGTTGGGCATCCACATCCGTGGCACAAACCTGACTGGAGTTCACAATACCCTTTTTCAACAAACCGGCGACAATGGCTTCTGCCATGTTCCCGGCCCCGATAACGGCTATTTGCTTTTTCTTCAACATGATGCCGGTCAGTATATCGTGGATTGTAAGCCCATTCAACTTATGGAACCCCTGATTCATCGCACTATCGGGCGCATGGCGGCGTTGTGTCCTCGCTCACCCCCGCCTATCTATCTGATCAGTCTCGGGGTTTGCTGCGGGACGCCTTGCCCTGCATCCCGTTATCACAAGAAATCATGAATTCCTTATCGACCTTGACTGCCCGATTCTGAAAGACGTGTTGCTTTTTTACGAGGCGGGAGTATAGTAAAAAACATGATTGAGTAGCCACCCTCATGGCATGCCAACCCATGCGAAAGGAGGCTTCTTTTGAAAAATCGGCCGGTGGCTTTCATAATCTGTGCGATCTTCAGCGTTTCACTCATTTGTGCCCCAGAAGGTTCGGCTCGCCGAACCCACTTGACTCCGGAACAAAAACAACAACTCCAAAAAGCTCAGACCGTATTCGTGAACGCACTTGCGCTCACGGAAAAAGGGCGGACCAACTCCGAACCACTGCAGGCTCTCGTCTCTCGGCGGCTTACGGAAGTCGGACTTTCCGTGACTGCCGACCGCAAACAAGCCCATGACGTCGAATTGAAGGTGAAGTGTGAAGAGCGGAAAACGTGGACCGGCACCACCGCGGAAGGAGGCGATGCCGAACTGCTTGATGCGCCGGCGCGCCTCTGGAAAGGGCCGGCGTGTTTATTGACTTATCTGGTCGATGGGAAGAACCTTGGATGGTATAAGGAAGTCCGGACTTCCTTCCAGGATGCCATGGAAGCCGCCAAAGAGGCCGGAGCGAAAGACGCAGGGGACTATGCTCTGACCAAATTGGCCGAACGTCTCAATCAATATGATTTTCCTGTGCTGCTGGCGGCAGAATGGGGGCAGCCCGACCGGCTCATCCAACTGATCGACGCTCCGGACACGCCCAAAATCCGCAAACTGTTTATCCTGTCCGCGCTGAGCGAAATTGAAGCCGAAGCGGCGCTCCCGCATTTGACCAAGCTGATGCAGGATAAGGATCTGGCCCAAGAAGCCGTGGAGGCGCTCACCGGCGTGGGAGAAGATTCCATCCCGTTTCTGACCGATCTTTTTCAATCATCGACGCAACCCGAGATTCAAGCTGCAGCCGCCAAGGCCCTGGGAGACGTGGCAGGCAGTAGTGGAAACCCCACGGCCATTCCCCCTTTGCTTGAATACTTGAAAGCCGCTTTAAAAAACTTCGATTCCTCTGACGATATTAATTTCCCCGTTTTAACCGAAGTTGTCTGGAGTCTCGGCAAACTGAGAGACGAGCACTCGATCGAACCCATGGATGAACTGAATCAGCGAGTCTGGTTAATCAGAGATACCTCACAAGAAATGGCAACCCTCAGAGAGGCGGCGAATTGGACGTATAAGCAGCTCGATCTGGATGGGCACGTCAGTTAACGCCCCAAATCTTGGAATCACGCTTCGCAACGACCATTCGCCTCATGCCGGGTATGCTGCAGGAAGCCCGGTCATGAGATACCCCAAGACAGGAATACCCCTCTTTCCATGCACACCCATTATTCGGTACTATTCATATTCCAGATACCGGTTTTCCAGGTTCACCCTGCTCCCTGTCAGGAGGATTCATAATGAGATACGTTTCAGGAATACTCGTCTGTTTACTACTCTTGGCGTTCACGACCGAGAGCATGGCGCGCCGAAGCCACATCACAAACGAACAAAGGGCCCAATTGGCCAAGGTCAACACGATATACCTCAACGTCCTTGCGCTGACGGAGAACGGGCGAGTACCGCCGGCCAATCTGCTGACCACGGCAAAAACGCGGTTGGAAGCCATCGGATACAACGTTGTCACCGACCGGAAAGAGCCCCATGACGTAGAGTTTCGGATGAAGTGCGAAGAACGAAAACGGTGGACGGGCACCACGCGCTCCGGCGGAGACGCGGAATTGGCCGATGCCCCTGCCCGCCTGTGGAAGGGACCGGCGTGTCTCTTCAATTATCGTCTCGAAGGGCGGGACTTGGGTTGGTATAAGGAAACCCGGACTGACTTCGTGGACGCCTATGCCGCGGCACGAAAAGCCAAAGCCAAAAGCTCCGGACAATACGCCCTGGAACAATTGAACCTGAAGCTGCAGGAATTCGATTTTCCGGTCATGATCGCCACGGAATGGAGACACACCGACCGTTTGGCTCAACTCCTGGAGAATCCGGATACGGATAAACGCCGCAAATTACGGATTCTCTCCACGCTTTCACGGGTTCAATCGAAGCAGGCCTTTCCTCATTTGGTGAAATTGGCGAGAGATGAAAACGCCGAGTATGCCGAAGAAGCGATTATCGCCCTGGCCGGACTCGGCAGGTCGGCAACTCCCATACTCACGGATATCTTTGTCACGGCACAAAATTCGAAGATTCAAGCTGCCGCGGCCAAAGGATTGGGCTTGGTCGGTGCTCACACCGGCGACCCCGACATCACTCCACCGTTGCTCGATTATCTCAACAAGAATTTGGAAGACATGGACGAATCATCGGACATCGATTTCCCGGTGCTCACCGAAGTCGTCTGGTCGATAGCCAAACTCCGAAACGACAATTCCGTCGAACCGATTGAACAGCTCAACATCAAGATCTGGCTCATCCGGGACACGTCTGAGGCAATGAAAAAACTGCGGGAAGCCGCCAACGTCGCCACCAAAATGGTGGACCTCGACTATCAAATCATGTAACTCCTCTCGTGACAAACGGCTCGGCACCGAACCCGCCACTCACTCGTTGCACAAAATGAAGGGGCTCCAGAATCCCAAACTCTATCGGAGCCCCCTCACTTTCACCCTCACGCTCCTCCTGCTCGTTGTCGCAATACCACCGGGTCCGGCCAGGACAATGGATGGCGAGCGAGAGCTCTCGCGGCTCCAAACGCAAGCCGAAAATGCGATGGCTCAGGGTGATCCCCAAGGCGCGGCCAACAGTATCGGCAGGGCCGCTTTATTGGCCTCCCAACTCGACAAACAATCTGACGCAACCCGGCCGCCCTACCGAATCATGAGCGATCTTTTTCGAACACAGGAACAAGTGTATCGTGCCATTGCCCTGTTTCAACAAAGCGGAGAGCGAACCCCGGCCTCCTCCGGAATTTGCTCTTTACTCTCCCAAGGCAGACAGCATGCCGTCCGGGCACTGGAGCAAAATTCCGCCACAACAGCGAGTCCGGCTGTTTATGAACTCCTTCAAAGGGAAACCATGGAATGGCTGGAAACCGTTCAGGAAGTGCAACAGGAATGGGATTGCATATAGCAGGCTCCGGAGAGAAATTGCGACCCTCTACAAACCCGGCAATCCGCGCTTCCAATTCGTCCATCGTCGCGGCACCGGCCGACGCAACGGACAAAAACAGCAACACCCCAAACCCAGTCAGTATTCGCACAATCATGTCCGTTAAAGTCCCCGGTACTCAGGCAGACTGCTTCCGTTCGTCAAAATATTCCCGCGTCACCTTGAACACCATCGGCGCCAGCAACAACAAACCCACCAGGTTGGGGATGGCCATCAGGCCGTTCAAGGTATCCGACAGGTTCCAAACGAACTCGACTTTCACGTTGGCAAAACTCAATGCCGCCGCAATCCATAACACCCGGTAGATGATCAAGCTGTTTTCGCTGAACAGGTATTGCCAGCACCGTTCACCATAGTAGGACCAGCCGAGAATCGTGGTGAACGCAAAAACGGCCAGCGCAATGGTCACGATGTATTGTCCACCGGCCATGGACGTGTGAAAAGCCGTGGACGTGAGCGCCGCACCGGTCAAGCCCGTCCCCCCCTCACCCGTGACGGTCCAGGCACCGGAGGTCAGAATCACCAGCGCAGTCATGGTACAGACGAGGATGGTATCGATAAACGTACCCAACATCGCAACAATGCCCTGCCGGACGGGGTTGTTCGTCTTGGCGGCGGCATGGGCGATAGCGGCGGAACCCAAGCCGGACTCATTGGAAAACACTCCGCGAGCGACCCCGAACCGAATGGCCGCGGCTACGGCCGCCCCGGCAAAACCACCCGTGGCCGCAGCAGGAGTAAAGGCACATGAAACAATCAAGGCAAGGGCTTGAGGCACGTCAGCGAGATTAATGAGAATGACCAGCAACGCAGAGCCGACGTAA
Organism: Nitrospirales bacterium; assembly: GCA_965204965.1. Lineage (GTDB taxonomy): Bacteria > Nitrospirota > Nitrospiria > Nitrospirales > UBA8639 > Bin75. The sequence goes on from OZ242026.1 coordinate 1,259,408, forward strand.
AGCACGATCATGGCGGGGACCAATTTGCCGGCCACTTCTGCGATTCTCCTGATGCCGCCGATGATGACGAACCCCACCAGCGTCGCCACAATGATGCCCGTCACGGACGTGGGCACACTAAAGCTCTTTCCCAGAGCAACCGCCATTGAATTCACCTGCACCGCATTACCGATACCAAAGGCGGCCACAGCCCCAAACGCGGCAAAAGCCAGCCCCAACCATTTGCCCAACTTGGGGGCAAATTCACCCACACCGTTACGCAAGTAGTACATCGGACCACCCACGTATTTCCCTTTCTTGTCCACCTCACGGTAGGTCACGGCACAGACGGCTTCGGCGTACTTGGTGGCCATGCCGAACAACGCGATGAGCCACATGTAAAAGACCGCACCGGGCCCGCCGAGAGCAATGGCCGTGGCGACACCGGCAATATTTCCCGTCCCGACTGTAGCGGATAACGCCGTCATGAGTGCATTGAATGGCTTCACCTCACCCTTATCGTCCGGAGCGGATTTTTCGAATAACAGCTTGAAACCGTAACCCACTTTTCGCCACGGCATGAAGGCCAGACCAACGGTGAGAAACACACCTGTAATACCCAACATGCCGAGCATGGGCGGACCCCATGCAAACGCATTGACTTCGTTGATGAATCCATTCAACCGTTCCATGGCATCCTCCAGGTTCGGGCAACACAGGGTTGACGGGACACGAAGAAAATCGAGGTTTGCTTGCAACGCCGGCAAAAACTAGCGCATTCTAGCAAAGCATGTTCCACTCGGCCAGCATGATGAAGGGCTCGTTACAAAACCATGCCGTCACAGCGGCTCAGTAGAAAATATCGAGAAACTACCACTCATCGTTTGAAAGAAAAGGAGAAGAACCCGTGGCAGAAGTCAAGATTGAAGATGGAATACTCAAGGTCACTGAACTGGACGTCCAGGACCCTAAAATCGTAAAAATCCTGGAGGAATATCCACCGAACCGGTGGTGTGAAATCACACGCCGCGCCATTAAAATCGGGCTCGGATATTTGCAAGGCGGAGCCCAGGACTAGCGCGACGATACGAAGTCCTCTTCCTTGAACAAGATGCACAAAAGGGGACAACTTAAACGGTTAACCGGACTCCCATCAATATGTCATTGCAAGTTGAAATCGAAACAAGCCTGACGTCACAGGACCGCCGGCATCTCAAGGAGCGTGGCATTGCCCTTCAAACGCTCGAAAACCAGCTTGCAACGTTCCAGCGCGGGCTTCCCTTTGCAAGACTCAAACGGCCATGCCACCCAGGCGACGGAATCAATTTGCTCCGTTCATTGGATACATCGGCCGCGATACAAAATTTTGAACGGGCCAGGGCCGCGGGCCGTATCATGAAGTTTGTGCCCGCTTCCGGTGCAGGAACGCGCATGTTCAAGGTCCTGGCTGCTGTCCGTCTTCAGGAAGCATTCAACCCGCCAGCAGCCACAGAGCAATTTAAGCAATTTTTTTCCGGTCTTCCGAAATTCGCCTTTTACCATGAACTGAAGAACGTGCTATCGGGTCAAGGACAGCAACTCGACCGACTCCTTGCCGAGAACAATTATCACGCCGTTATTGATGCCCTTCTGGACTCGATGAACTATGCCAGGCTGCCAAAGGGCTTAATGGCCTTTCACCGATATACCGACACAACGAGAACTCCGATCGAAGAACATTTGATAGAAGCCGCTGATTACGCCAAGGACGACGAAGGTCGTGCCCGAGTCCATTTCACGGTTTCGCCGGACCATCAACGCGCCGTCCAACAACATATCGAGAAAGCCCGTCACGCACTCGGTCCGGATCACGTCTCGTGGGTCGTCGGCTGCTCCGCTCAAAAGCCCTCGACGGATACCGTGGCCGTGACCATGAACAACAGCCTCTTCCGCGATTCCGACGACAATCTCCTGTTTCGACCGGCAGGACATGGCGCATTGCTCCCGAATCTTCACGAACTTCACGGCGACGTGGTGTTCATCAAAAACATCGACAACGTCGTGCCCGATCATCTGAAAGAAATCTGTTCTCACTATAAGAGAGTACTTGGAGGGCTCCTCGTCGGGTTGCAAGACACGTTGTTTTTATTTTTGACCCAACTCGAAGCCGGCGCGGCGTCACCGGCGCTCCTCGAACGGATAACGCAATGGGCTAACCAATCGCTGGCACTTATTATACCCGATCGATGGGACGCGCGTACCGTTTCAGAAAAGGCACAGTGGCTGTTCACGTGGCTGAACCGGCCCATCCGAGTCTGCGGCATGGTCCCACACGTGAACCACCCGGGTGGGGGACCATTCTGGGTCGAACAGGAGGACGGCACCACCACATTGCAGATCGTGGAAGCCTCCCAGGTCGATCCGGATTCTCCAACTCAACAGAAGGTCTTCGCATCGTCAACCCACTTTAACCCGGTGGATATGGTGTGCGGCGTTCGAGATTATCAGGGCAAGCCTTTCAATCTTGACCGGTTCGTCGATACCGATACGGGGTTCATTGCTCAAAAATCCCATGAAGGCAGAGAGTTGAAAGCCCTGGAGCTACCCGGTTTGTGGAACGGAGGGATGGCCAAATGGCATTCCGTGTTTGTCGAGGTTCCACGCGAGACGTTCAACCCGGTCAAGACCGTATTGGACCTGCTCTTGCCCGAACACCAACCGCCGGAATATCGCTGAAGAAGGAATCTTGCACCGACATTCGGACCTGCGCATAATGCACCCATCATCGGCACTGTGCTCACTTTTCTTCCACGATTGACCCGTATGAGGATCCATCCATGGCAGAACAAATTGAAACGTTATTGAAAACGTCGACCGTCCATCACCCGACGCAAAAAACCCTTGAGCAGGCTCATATCAAAGACTATGAAGCCGCCTATAAGGAGTCCATCGCCGATCCTGAAAAATTTTGGGACGGTGTGGCCAAGGATCTGGAATGGTTCGCTCCGTGGAACACGGTGCTGGAGTGGAATTATCCCTGGGCAAAATGGTTTTTGGGAGGACGCTGCAACATTGCGTATAACTGTTTGGATCGTCACGTGAATTCGTGGCGACGAAACAAAGTCGCGGTCATCTGGGTGGGCGAGCACGACGAAGAACGGATCTTCACCTATGCCGAGTTGTACCGCCAGGTCAACCGCTGCGCCAATGCCTTGAAGGCTCTGGGGATGAATAAAGGTGATCGCGTCACAATTTATCTTCCGAAAATTCCGGAACAAATCGTGGCCATGCTGGCCTGTGCGCGCCTCGGCCTGATTCATTCCGTGGTCTATTCGGGCTTCAGCGCCCCCGCGCTGGAATCCCGCATCAAGGATGCGGAAGCCCGGCTCGTCGTCACCGCGGACTATGGATACGATCGCGGCAAACACGTGCCCCTCAAGACGGTGGTGGATGACGCCATTGCCAATTGCCCGACCGTGGAAAAGACGGTTGTGGTGCGACGGGAACAACCCGGCATTGACCTGGACGCCGGCAAGGAACTCGATTGGGAGGAATGGCTGGACGGCCAATCCACAACCTGTGAAGCTGAACAGCTTGACGCCGAGACTCCACTCTATTTTCTCTACACTTCGGGCACCACGGGCAAACCCAAAGGCGTGGTCCACGTCCACGGCGGATACATGGTGGGAACCTATATCACCGCGAAATACGTGTTCGACCTGAAAGACGAAGACGTATATTTTTGCGTGGCCGACCCGGGCTGGGTCACGGGGCACAGTTACATCGTGTACGGCCCGCTCCTCAATGGGGCGACCATCCTCACGGCTGAAGGGAAGCCCGACTACCCCAACCCCGGCCGATGGTGGGATCTCATAGAAAAATATGGGGTCTCGATTTTCTATACCACCCCGACCGCCATTCGCCTCCTCATGAAATACGGGGAAGACTGGCCCGGGAAATATGATCTCTCGACCCTGCGCGTCTTGGGGTCGGTCGGCGAACCCATCAACCCCGAAGCCTGGGAATGGTTTCACCGCGTGACCGGCGGAGACAAACCGATTATGGATACCTGGTGGCAAACGGAAACCGGAGCGATTCTGGTGACGCCTCTCCCTTGTGTCCCCCTGAAGCCGGGGTCGGCGACTCGGCCCTTCTTAGGAATCGAGGCGGACGTCGTGGATAAGAGCGGCAAGAGTATCGGAACCGGCGGAGGGTTCGCGGTCATCAAAAAACCCTGGCCTTCCATGATGCGGACCATCCACAAGGATCCCGATCGGTACTTGGGGTACTGGAACAACATTCCGGGTTGTTACACCGCGGGCGACGTCTGTCATAAAGACGAAGACGGCTATTTCTGGTTCATGGGACGGGCCGACGACGTGGTCAAAGTCGCAGGTAATCGTATCGGGACCGCTGAAGTAGAAAGCGCGCTGGTCAGTCACGACGCGGTAGTGGAAGCGGCGGTCATCGGCAAACCGCATAAGACCGCAGGAGAGATGATCAAAGCCTTCGTCATCCTGAAACAGGGTGAAAGCGAAAGCGCGGAACTGCTCAAAACGCTCAAGTCCCACGTCCAAACGGAATTGGGCAAAATCGCGGTTCCTCGAGAAATAGAGGTGGTCACCTCGCTTCCCAAGACACGCTCCGGCAAAATCATGCGCCGTGTCTTGAAAGCCAAGGAACTCGGGCAGGATCCCGGAGATATTTCAACGTTGGAAGAATGAAAGGTAACAGGGCCGCCTGTTTGAAATAGGCTACTGTCGCACAAAATGCCCGCGTCGATTTTGCTTCCAGCAACTTGGTTCGGATTCCGCGCAAAACGGTCTTTCTTTCCCATAGCTGACAATACGAATTCTGGATTCTTCGATTCCCAAATCCACCAGATAATCCTTCACAGCTTGGGCACGCCGTTTCCCCAGTTCCAAGTTGTACTCCACCGTTCCGCGTTCATCACAATGGCCTTCAATCAGCACGCCGGAATCCTTATATGTACTCTTGAGAAGTTCGGCATCTTTTTCCAACACGGGTACGGCATCCGAACGGATTGCATATTCATCAAAATCAAAAAAGACGTCGACCAGAACTGAATCGACTGCTCGATCCGGCGCGGGCGCGGGCTCAGGCTCGGGCTGAGGTTCTTCCGGAACAAAATCGGATGGCTCAAGTTTGGCGATCTCCGGCTCAGGCGCGGGGGGTGCGGGTTCCGGCTCAGGCGCGGGAGGCGCAGGCTTCGGCTCGGGTGCCGGGGGCGCAGGTTCCGGTTCAGGCGCGGGAGGCGCGGGCTTCGGCTCAGGTGCCGGGGGCGCAGGTTTCGGTTCAGGCGCGGGAGGCGCGGGCTTCGGCTCAGGTGCCGGGGGCGCAGGCTTTGGTTCAGGCGCGGGAGGCGCGGGCTTCGGCTCAGGTGCCGGGGGCGCAGGTTTCGGTTCAGGCGCGGGAGGCGCGGGCTTCGGCTCAGGTGCCGGGGACGCAGGTTCCGGTTCAGGCGCGGGCTTCGGCTCGGGTGCCGGGGGCGCAGGCTTCGGTTCAGGCGCGGGTGCCGGCTCGGGTGCCGGGGGTGCAGGTTTCGGTTCAGGCGCGGGTTCCGGTTCGGGCGCCGGGGGTGCAGGTTTCGGTTCAGGCGCGGGTTCCGGTTCGGGCGCCGGGGGCGCCTCAGCTTTGGCGCGCAGGTCTTCAGTACTCATGATTTCGGCATGTCTGGATCCTTCACACGCCGACAACGTGACCAGAAGGCTCGCGCCGATAATCAGGGCAACCCAACCCTTGACCGTTCCCATGTTGAAATCTCCTTTCATCATACTTTACTTACCGGCATTTATAGAGCCTCCCGAAATTGTCGGTCTCTCATGTCTCTGCGTTTGCTGAAACAGGGATAGGTAACAACTGGAAGAAGAGAGTGTTCTATTTCAAGACTGGAAAACTTATCCATTAAAAGATAATCCTGCAGACTTGTCAACAGAAAAATCCGGTATTGTAGAGAGCACATAATCTGTCCGGTCTTGTAGCACATGATCTGTCCGGTTTTCATTGGATGCAGGAGGATGTATCTGATGAGACGGACAGAATGGTTACAGGAGACACGAATGGCACGATTTGAGGAGGCGTATTGTGGCTGGACGGAGAATCGGCTGACGCAAGAAGAAGCGGCGCGCTTGCTAGGGGTATGCGACCGCACGTTTCGGCGTTGGATTGATCGTTATCAGGATGAGGGGAGGGAGGGCCTGCTTGACAAGCGGCTGTCGCAGGGTTCCGGGCGGTGTGCGCCGGTGGACGAGGTGCTGGCGCTGGTAGACCGTTATCGGACCGGGCATCGGGGCTGGAATGTGAAGCATTTTTATACCTGGTCCCGTCGAGACGGTGGCGTGCGCAGCTATACCTGGGTGAAGAACCGTTTGCAGGCGGCTGGGGTGGTGACGCGCGCACCGCGTCGGGGGGCGCACCGCAAGAGTCGCGAGGCGTCGCCGTGGCCGGGGATGCTGCTGCACCAGGACGGGAGCCGGCACGAGTGGGCGCCGGGTCAGCTGTGGGATCTGATTGTCACGATGGACGATGCGACCAATGAACATTACTCGATGTTCTTTTGTGAAGAAGAAGGGACCTGGAGCAGTTTTCGGGGGGTCCGTGAGGTGATCGAAGGGAAGGGGTTGTTCTGTTCACTGTACACGGATCGCGGCAGTCACTACTGGCACACGCCGGTGGCGGGGGGCAAGGTGGACAAGCGCAACCCGACCCAATTCGGGCGGGCGATGGCCCAACTGGGGATCGAGATGATTCCGGCGTATTCGCCGGAGGCACGGGGTCGTTCGGAGCGGGCGTTCCGGACGCACCAGGACCGTCTAGGGAAGGAACTGGCGGCAGCCGGGATCACGGACATGGCGCGCGCCAATGACTATAGCCGGCACCACTATCTGCCGGCTTTCAACGCGGAGTTTGCCCGGCCCTCACGGGAGGCGGGCTCGGCCTTTGTGGCCTGCCAGGATTCGGGGCGTCTGGACGAGATTCTGTGTGAGCATCATGAGCGGAGAGTGGGGCATGACAACTGCGTGCGCTTTCAACGCCGGGTGCTGCAGATTCCTCCAAATCGGTACCGGTGCCACTACGTGAAGGCGAAAGTGACGGTGCTGCATCATCCAGATGGTTGGATTTCGATCCGCCACGGGCCACGCGAACTGGCCCGGTACGATGTCAGCGGCACGCCGTTGAAGGAGGACCGCAAGGCTGCGGCGTAGGGTCCGCCGCCACGGCCAGCGCCCTTCGGGAACTTCCAGGCGCAAGGATCAAAAGCGGACAGTTAATTTGCTACAGAACCGGACATTTCTATTTGCTATTAACAGAATTTCTGGACTCACTCCTTTAACTTGACGAAAGATATAACCGGACGGCCGCGCTTTTCAGGGCGATGTCGGGGAAGACCATGACCTACCAGGAATTGACGGGGAAGGTTGGTTATGGTTCGGGAAACTGAAAGTCGTCTGGGTTGAAGGACTGCCATGGAGACTGGAGTTTCAGAACGCGGTCATACTGCCAAATTTGCGTGGGCAACATACCCTCGTCGGGAGACATACCAAATTCTTGAACGCTTCTGGATTGATCTCGTGCCGTGATTTTAATCATGGTGATTCCATCGCGCTCACCTTGTTCAACGACACAGCCCTGCTGTTCAGCTCACTCCATATACTCCCCTTAACGTGGGGTGATCCCCAAAAGGCATTGCGGGCATGACGGGCGATTAGGCAAAGGCGAAGGAGAGGGAACACCCGGCAGGCAGGTCAAGATGCTTCTGCGACCGTTTTAACTCTTGCTCGATTTGCTTTCTGGCTTCCCACATTTCCTCAAACACCTTCGGAGCCGGATCGAGCTTGGCAAAGGGGACGCCGTGTTTCTTGAGACCATCTTCATAGGCTTCATTGATGGCTAAACGAAGATGGGGCACAACTTTCTCCGGCGTTTTGGCCTGTGCGCGGATGTCGTACTCTAAGCATTGCGCGACACACCACCCCTTTTCATAATAAAAAAGAAGGTAATTAGGGCGAAACGTAACCAAAATAGATTTTCAGAAACTGTTTGAACACATTCTCCTGGCGGTGATTAAAGCGATACTCAACTTCTTTCAGATACATCGGGAAATGATACTTGGACACCCCGCGATACTGATACAAAATATGCTTGGCATAACTCCAAAACCCTTCAATGCCATTGATGTGATTCTTCGTCCGCCGGCTCACCAACGTTTTCGCATGATTCACCGTACGATGGTGGCCATAGCGTTTTAACGATTGATAGCCCCGAAAGGCATCGGTGAAATAGACGGACCCTTGCCGCGTATGGGCTTGGATATGGCGCATCAATTCATCTGCACTGACCGACTCCACGACCTTGGTATAGACCCGGCCGTCCCGCTCCAGGAGCCCGAACACGACGCTTTTGCCGGCGGTGGCCCGCCCGCGGAGCCCCTTGCGCTTGCCGCCGAAATAGGCCTCATCCAGTTCGATCTCGCCCGTCAGTTTCCCGGCTTCCAGTTCAGTGACATGATACAACGCTTCCCGCAGCCGCTGATAGATGCGCGTGACCACTTTGACATCCAAGCCCAGATCCTGGCTCAACCGATAGGCGGGTTGCAATTGATAGAAGCCTTGGAGGATGCGGATCTCCCGGCGCAAGCGCCGGAGGCTCTTGCTTTTCCTGCACCGCCCACATTTCACATAGCCGCGGCGGGTGTGCAAGACCTGAAAGGAGCCACAGAAAATGCACTTGCGCCCCCGTAAAAAGTTGGCCGCACAACTAAAAACCGTCTGGCGTCCTGTAACCATGCGTGTTTTCTATCACACAGTGGTTACGAAACGCCCTAATTACCAAAAAGAATTCGTATGCGTTGTGGTTCCATCACAGCCTTTTTATCGAAAAATGGGATCAAAAATCTACCGAACCGATCAATCATCTGTCAATTCCCGACATATTGAATTCTCATCAGGATACCCCTACTGTCCCTTGTGGCGTGGCCCCGGGTCTTAGGAGATGGGCCACGGTGCCGAATTTACTTCTTCACCTCCTTTGCCTGCCCTGAGCACAGCGAAGGGTCTAGCGCCAGGTGGGGTAGAGTCACAGACCAATGATCGTTGGTCCCTACGGTTTATTTCTCGCGACGAATCTCGTGGGACGCCACATAGGGCGTCCCCTACGAAGAAAAGCTGGCCTTGGCGAAACCGGACTCCCGATCCCCACGAACAGGCACGGGGACCTGTCCCTACACAAAAGAGGAGAACCAAAGAAACCTCTCTCCCTATTTCCCGCATTAAGCGGGAAATAGGGAGAGGGCTGGGGTGAGGGGGCCATTTCTCTAACGTTACCCGGCAGCGTCACGATTTTTTGAGTATCCAGACCGACAGACGGGGATTCAGCGCGGCCTTGGGCAAGATGGATTGATGCATGCGAAAAGGCTGCAAATTGGCAACAAGATCGCCGAATGCGATGTCCAACGGAAGCCCGGTGACGAGGGACGACAGCGAATCCGGTCCGGCCAGAAACGCCAATCCGTTCGGGCGGAGGGCGTCACTGATCCGGCGCAGGTGATCTTGTAGGCGTGCCGCATCGTCATACGAAGCAAACGGCAGCCAGACGTACATGAGATCGTACGCGGACGCCTCATCGCGGAACGTGTCTTCACTCAGGAAACGATAGGACTTCTGCCGGTCCAACCGATTACTCTTGGCCAATTGATTCCATGACGCCTGGGCGTGTTTTTGAGCATAGGCGGCGTGAGAATAGACGACGGTCGTGGACCGGGGACGGTCAAAATCCAGTAAGGACCCGATAACTCCGTCAAACCCGCGAATGAGAATTTGACCGGATTGCTGGACCTGAAAGGCCATGTTTTGATCCTGCTCGATGAAATCGCTCAAGAAATCGGCCACAAACGGTTGGCTCGGGAGATCACCGATCGGGGCATCATCTTCAGGATAGAGCAACACAGCCGAGTACGCTTCGCGCGGCGACACGATGGGAACGTCACCGAAAAAAAACGCTTCCCAGGAATTTCCCTCGTTCACGACGACCTGATCGCCTGCCTGACGTTCCACCTGGTGCGTGATTCCCCAACTTGGCCGTAGAGCAATTTCGTGTGAGTCCTTGTGGTCAAACAAAAACAGGCGATCGGCGTCCACGGCTATCCGTTTCCCGCCAGGGGCGAATCCCTGTTGATTCACGGGCACGAACGGGAGGCCGCCGGCATCATCCGTTTTCGTCACTTTGAGCACGTTCCCCTGTTTGACGGTCAGGCAAATTCCATGTTGAGAATCCACGTACCGCACGGGCGGATGCGGATTCGGCACCCAATCCACCTCATGAGAGCGAGGTGGATCCATGAATACGGCAAAAGGATTTTCCCCGCTCCGGTGCGTGGCCGTAAAAAAATTGCTGAAGAGCCCGAAGGCCGCTGCAGACGGATAAGTCGGAATACCCCGGTACTGCAAAGACTGCGCATGCTGCGGGTTTTGATCGTCATACAACCCGCGGATCAATTCAAACGTGGCGCTACCCGTTCCCGGCAACAATGACTTGAAGAGTTCCACCACCGGCAAGTAATCGATATTTGCCCAATGCATGGCGCTCATGCAGGACATGAATTGCGCCCGGTCCCAGGTACCGTCCTCCAACACGTAGAAAGCGTCCTTCCGTTGTCGAATCGTGGCCTGTCCTGTCCGGTCGAGCACAAGATCATCATCGACATAAAAAAATGTGACTTCTTCGATGGGAACTTGCATGGCCCGGGAAGCCATCATACGGAGATCTTGCCGGGTCAGGGTTTGCCAATCGGGGCGAGTCGTCAGATCCAGGTTCATGGCATTGACCAACCCGCCGGGTTTCAGACCCACCCATTGTCCCCAGTCCAAATAGAGACGGGCCGATACCAAATGAACCGTGCCGTCGGCCTGTTCTCCCCATTCACACTCATGCAAAGGATGGCCGTCGGGATCAGCCAACAGAATTCGCCGGCCCAACGGGCCGTACGCGACCACGTGGCCGGTTGTGAGTTCTTTCCACGTCAGGCTCTCCGGCGACGCGTTCGCCACAAGCGCCCGGTTGCCTTCAAGCATGAAACTGGCCGGATCTTGAAGGATGAAGGAAAAAATTGCGGCTTCGCTTTTCACATTCGCACTCGTGCAAAAGTACTGGCTGTTGGGGCAATCGCAGAAAGAACGTCCGCATCATAACGAAGACGCCGACAGAAATCGACTTTCACGATTGACAAACCGCAGACTCCAGCGCGATTTGACAGCTTTACCTGCAAATGCTTGACTTGAACGTTCCTGCCGCTTAGAAATGTGAAGGATCGCTCAACCCTTCTATTCGCCTCAACTTCTATCCTTTGAAGGCGACTCAGTCATGTACACGAAAAAACTTTTCTTTTGCTTGGCGATGACTTCCACTACGTTCTTGTCCGGCTGCGGCGGTGGAGGCGGCGGGGGCAACGTTGCTTCCAATCCAATAATGCCGGTCGAGGACCCATGTATCGAAACGAGCGAGTTCGGATGTATATCTTCGGCAAGATACGAGGAGGAGGGAAGAAGGATCGCGGAAACTCACAGAGCCCGAACGGATTTTTCCAATCAATGGGGACTGGGTGCAATCGATGCGGATCAAGCGTATGCGCACCTCGAACTGGCTGAAGGAGCAAACGTGGAGCCGGGCCGGGGAGTGATCGTCGGCTTGATCGATACGGGCATTGATACGGAGCATCCCTTATTCGCAGGGACAACCATATCGGAAGAATTCCGCAACGGCGCGGTTGATGAATGGGGTATGAAAGCCTCGCATGGTACGGCAGTTGCCAGTGTCATCGGGGCAAACCCGGAAAATCTCCGCCCTGATATCCGCGAACACGGTTTCTTCGGTGTGGCCTGGGGCGCCGACCTGAAGATGTTCGCGATTCCGTTGGCAGATCCACCGCCGCCGGACACCCCTTACAGACCGATAATACCGGACGCCTTGGGAAGCAACGATGCAGAAGATGCCATGCTCTATCAGTATGTCTTGGGACAGGGCATGGACATCCTGAATTTGAGCTTTACCACATTTGGACTCATCGAAAACTATACCGCACAAGACATCCGCTTCAGTTATGGCCAAACAATTGCCGCATTGGCACAGACAGGCGTTCAAGACAAAACGATCCTTGTCTGGAGCGCAGGTAATGTGAATGACCGGGCCTGTACGCCTGGGACTGTCAATTGCAATCGCATGGATAATAGGCTTGATGCGGATTCGCCGGAGATATACGCCGGCATGGTCGCGCGGATTGCGGAATTGCAAGGGCATTCCATTGCCGTGGTCGCGGTCGATCAGGTCGGCGACATTGCCGGGTTTTCCAATCGCTGTGGTATCGCCGCCGAGTGGTGCCTTGCGGCACCCGGTGTCGATGTTTCGGTGGCCTATTTCGGTCCCATAGGCGGTGTCCCTGGAAGACAGGGAATCAACACGAGCAACGGTACGTCTTTTGCCGCACCGATGGTCTCCGGCTCGCTGGCGGTGATGAAACAGCTTTTTCGCAACCAACTGTCAAACACGGCACTGGTAACACGGCTTTTTGCCACCGCGGATAAAGACGGAAAATTTGCCGACCGGGAAATCTACGGCCAGGGCATGCTGGATCTGGGAACAGCGGCGGCACCCGTGGGCGCGACCGGGATCGCCCTCGGCAACACGGTCGGCAGTCCCGGAGTCAATATTCAATCGACCGGCCTCCGACTCGGCGGCGCACTCGGCGACGGACTGGGACAGGCACTGGCCGGGCAGGAAATCGCCGCGTTCGACAGTCTGGGAGCCCCGTTCTGGTTCAAACTTTCCAATTTCACCGGTGCGACCCGCGGACCGTCTTCACTGGTCCGGCTTCGCGAGTTGACGGCACTGAATTCAATTACAAGACGCGCCGATGGACGACTGACGACGTTCAGGCCGAATCGAGGCGGCGGTTCGGTCGAACAGGACCTGGGGTACGGGATGCTGCGGTTCGGCTACAGGGAGAGACCCGCCGGGGCCCAGGGCGGGCATTTTGCATTGGCGGACAACGCCACGACGTTGACCTTCACCGGGTCCAACGACATGTCGTTTTCGACGTTTACCTCGTCCGGGTTTGCGGGCGGGTCGCCGACCTCGGGAGTGGCGCTTGCGTGGCGGCCGTTTGACGTTCCGGTCGGCCTCCGGGCCGGCTGGCTGGCAGAGCAATCCACCTTACTGGGTTCGATGGCGACCGGTGCGTTTGGACGACTCTCGGCAGATGCCGCGATGACGGGTCTTGAGACAAGTTTCGAAATCGGCCGGTGGCACCTTGCGGCTGATGCCGAGATCGGCAAGGCACGCCCGCAGGTTCGCGGCGGCATCATTACCCGTATGTCCTCGTTGACCACCAGCGCATTTGCCTTCAACGCCACGCGTCGATTGGCCGATGGCGGCTTTGTCCGCATCGCGCTCTCGCAGCCTTTGCGCGTGGAGGGAGGCCGGGCGGCACTCAACGTTCCCATCGGCCGGACCAAGGACGGGGACGTCTTGCGACAATCGGTATCGGCTTCGGTGGCGCCCTCCGGCCGGCAAATCGATGTTTCGGCGCAATGGTATTACCCACTCGTCAATGGAGAATTACGCTTCGACGCTGCATGGATGCATAACCCGGGCCATAATGCGAACGCGGACCCGGCAGTGCGCTTGTTGGCGGGGTGGCAATTCGAGTTTTAGACCCTAGAGCCCCCTCTCCCCAACTCATCCCTTCTTCTCACTCTCGAACTTGCCCCGAGCCGTACACGACGTATTTGGAACAGGTCAGATCTTCGAGCCCCATGGGACCGCGAGCATGAATCCGCGTCGTGCTGATGCCGATTTCCGCGCCAAGGCCGAATTGATAGCCGTCGTTCAGGCGCGAAGAGGCATTGACCATCACCGCGCCGGCATCGACTTCCTGGAGGAATCTCATCGCGCGTCCGTAGTCCTTGGTCACGATGACTTCGGTATGCCGGGACCCATGCGTCCGGATATGAGTCATGGCCTCGTCCATATCCTTGACGACTTTGACGGCCAAAGTCAGCGAGAGAAACTCCCGGCCATAATCGTCCTCCGTGGCGCTTTGAGCCTCGGGAAGATATTGACGGGTTTTGTCGCAACCCCGTATTTCCACGTCAGCCTCGGTCAAGGCCTTGCCCAGTTTCGGCAACAAATTTCTGGCAATACTTTGGTGAACCAGTAACGTCTCCATGGCATTGCACGTGGATGGCCGTTGGACCTTGGCATTCACACTGATCGCCTCAGCCATGGACAGATCGGCATCGGCATCGATATAGGTGTGGCAAACCCCTTTATCATGCTTTATGACCGGGATGGTCGAATGCTCGGTGACGAGTTTCATCAACGACTCCCCGCCTCGGGGAATAATCAGGTCGATGAACCGGTCTTGTTTCAACAACTCCAAAACCACCTCCCGTTCCGTACGCTCCACCAGGGAGATGGCTCCTTCGGGAATCCCGGCTTTTTGTCCGGCTTCGGATAACACGCGGGCGATGGCCATATTGGAATGAATGGCTTCCGAGCCCCCTCGTAGCACGCAAACGTTTCCCGATTTGAGACATAATGCCGCGGCATCGGCCGTGACGTTCGGACGGGACTCGTAGATGATCCCGATGACCCCGATTGGCACGCGAACCCGTCCGACCTTCATCCCGTTGGGCCGTTCCTGCATGCCTGATGATTGACCCACGGGATCGCGCAACCTGGCAATCTGCCGAAGCCCGTCCGCCATGTCCCGGATACGCTCAGGCGTCAGTCGAAGCCGGTCGGCCATCGCTTCTCGCCCATTCGACGCATCAAAAGCGTCAAGGTCCTTTTCATTTTCTGCCAGAAGCGAATCGGTGGCCTCTTCCAGCCCCTCGGCCATGGCCACCAGAGCCTCATTCTTGACGGATGCCGCCAGACGACTCAATTGAGGCGCGGCGACTCGGGACCGTTCTAAAAGTGTGCGAAGATACGTCGGTGTATCAACGATCTCTTCCTCGACGGCATCTTCCTGGGAAGCCTCAATGACTTCCGGCGATTCCTCGACGTCTTCTACCTTCGATTCTTCTTTCAACTCTTCTTGCGTGTCTTCCGTGCTCATATTCTCCAGCCTTGAAATAATAATGTGTCGGGTGGTGTGATTATCTGATCATGGAGCGAGAATACCCAGCCCTCATAAATCAGGTCAAGATCACGTCAAACCTGAAACAGCCGAAAAACGGGCGCATCGGCAACTTGGGACTCTTTCAGGAACGCCCGCCCCCCTACCACCCTTTCCTTGATTTTTCGCTATCAATCCTGTTACACATGGTGCCGCTGTTGCCTGAGTAATCATACGGTTCCATCTTCCCGTCGATCAGACCTTGTGCCGAGGTAGCTCAGTTGGCAGAGCACAGCCCTGAAAAGGCTGGTGTCGGCAGTTCGATTCTGCCCCTCGGCACCAATCCCCCGGTTCCTACGTAGTCCAGCGTGTTCCGCTAAAACCCGTAAACGGCTTGTCAATACTGGCGATTTCGATTTTTTCCCGTCTTGACCGGGCCGAGGCGGTCCGCTATGTTTTCAAGACGCGTGTTGGATAAACTGTTAGACAGAATTATCTGGTTCCGTGTGGGACACGGAGGAAAGGGGTGACATGGGAAAGCTGACCGTCAAAAAAATTCAGGCGCTCAATGTCCCCGGATTGTATGGGGATGGGGGCACCTTATTTCTCCGGGTCGCGCCTGGGGGCAGTAAACAATGGGTCCAACGGCTCGTCATTCGGAAAAAACGACAAGACCTGGGGTTAGGGGGATGTCCGTTAACGAGTCTGAATGAAGCCAGGGAGAAAGCCTTTTACAATCGGAAGATTGCGCGAAACGGCGGCGACCCCGTCAGCGAACGGCGACAACGTGAACAGGCCCCGACGTTTGCCGACGCCTTGGAGCAGGTCATCCAGTTGCATGAAGGCACATGGAAAGACAAAGGAAGGACAAGGGAGCAATGGTATAACACGATGCGGTTATATGTATTCCCGTCTCTGGGTCGCATGCGAGTCTCCGATATTGAAGCCCGGGACGTGTTGCGCATTGTCGGCCCCTTGTGGACGGAGAAAAACGAAACCGCCATGAAGATTAAACGGCGGGTGTCCGTGGTCATGGATTGGGCGGTCATGCAGGGCTACCGGATTGATAATTGTGTCAATGCGCTCAAGGGAAACCTGCCGAAAACCGATACTCTCAAGGGGCATTACAAGATGATTCCCCATGAAGACGTGGCAGCGGCCATTGCCAAGACGAAAGCCAGCGCGGCGTACCCGACCACGATGGCCTGTTTTGAATTTTCGGTTTTAACGGCTTCCCGGAGTCAGGAAGCCAGGGGAGCCAAGTGGGAAGAAATCAATTTCAGATCGGCAACTTGGGACATACCGGGAACGCGGACGAAAACCGGCAAGGCTTTTCGCGTTCCGTTGAGTAGTCGGTCTGTCGAAATTCTTGAGGAACAGAAAGCCAGGACGGGGGATGCTTCGTTAGTGTTCCCTGCACCACGAGGGGGCATGTTATCCGATGCGACGGTTTCCAAGATGGTCCGGACGTGTCAGATTCAGGGTGTGCCTCATGCCATAGCCAGGGCGTGTTTCCGGTCGGTGTGCGGACGTGAACGTGTCACGAGAAGTGGCCGAAGCCTGTCTCGCGCATACCGTCAAAGGCGTGGAAGGAGCCTATCAACGCTCCGATCTATTCAAGCGGCGGCGATCGGTGATGCAACAGTGGTCCGATTACGTCACCGGGGTCCCGGTTGCCGACGTGATTCCGTTGCACGGGTGATGGACGCGGACCGGCACCTCGTCCTTCACGGTTGAGACCCTCATGGCTTCTCGCTGCCCGGCGTGAATCGAAACGCCGGTTCCTCTAGTTTAAAACTGTCGCCTTGACGGGAAAGCTTACGTTGGGACTTATCAATGATGTTTGGCGATAAGGCTGGACTTCTGATGCCTCTGATGCTCTTCTGGAAAGATGATGGGAGATGGAAACGAAAGGTTTATTGATTGTTGATGATTTGAGACAGCGTACGCAAGCAGTCAAGAACTCCTGGGTTGAATCCTTCGGGTATGCTCTCTGGCGAATCGGAGCCGACCTCAGATTCCCCTTTTTTGTCCCCCGGTGGTTGAGAAAAATTTTGACGAATCGCGTGGTGGAAGTCCACGCTCTCAATGCCAGCAGAAAGATTCCTGGGGATTCGATCGAAGCCTTCTAATTTAAGTATCTTTGCAAGCATGCCGATAGTCATTTGAAGGGCTAATATCTGACCAAGTAAATAATTTATTCGAACGTCATCAGTTGGCAGTAATTTGGGGTCAGGCATTATTCTCCTTTCTACCGAGTCGCCAGTACCGCTACGGCTATAAAAATACTAATTCCGCACATGACGTAAGCAATATCAATTCGTGAATTCAGTTTTCGATGAAGCTCGCCGATATGTTTTTCTGTAAACAACTCAACTATATGCGTTTGGCCTTTATCTTTTGCCGTCACAACTGCTCGGTCCTGATCTAAATACTCAAGTTTAATGACTCGTTCCGGTAAATACTCCGTGGAAGTTTTTCTTTGCGATTCAGCCATCATTCATTCCTCAACAACCACATCCCTAAGAAGAACCCCTGAATGGCTGCCGCAATGGTCGTTAGGTACACCATAAGCTTAGCTACTTCGCCGATAAGCCCCTCCCATTGTATTGGCATCATCGCGTCAGCAACAAATGTTACGGGCAAGACAATCCATACGGCCAGAAAGAACCATCCCATCGACACGACGGCAGCCATCAGGAGTCTAAAGGCAATACGGGTCATGTTGTCAACCTAACTTTTAAAGGTAAACTTCCACTATATATGCCGCTATGCACAAATAGGAGAAGAGGAATGTCCATAACTGAATGGTATACACACTTATTTGCGATCTGTAGAGAATATCTGATTGAGTTACGGGAATTGGTCCGATGGCAGAGCGATTTGGGTCGCGGCGAATTGCTTGGATGGCACGATGCTGAGACTTTGGAGTCTGCGCGTCCAAAAAGTAATACAGGACGCCTGCTCCAAGCGAAAGCGATTGAAGCAGCAAGGCAAACACAAGAGAGAGAGGATGGGTGGTGTTGGTAGTCACGGGCATGGCCGAAAGGGCTGGCGTGTCAGAGAGGGTCAAAAAGACCGAAATGATGGTGCCGGAGAGCAAGATGAGTAATCGGCTGAGCTTGCGTTTTCTCTTCCAATTTTCTGTCGTCAGCCGCTCTGTGATTTCTGGATAGGGGTCTTTGTTCAAGAAGCTTCCTCTTCCTATGGTTGGCAAATAAAAGCCCCTCCCGTTACCGACAGAGGGTATGGCCTATTTCCTTTTTGGTAATTAGGGCGTTTCGTAACCACTGTGTGATAGAAAACACGCATGGTTACAGGACGCCAGACGGTTTTTAGTTGTGCGGCCAACTTTTTACGCGGCCGGAAGTGCATTTTCTGCGGCTCCTTTCAGGTTCTGCACACCCAGCGCGGCTATGTGAAATGTACGCGGTGTGGCAAAAGCAAAAGCCTCCGGCGGCTGCGCCGGGAGATCCGGATTCTCCAGGGCTTCTATCAATTGCAACCCGCCTATCGGTTGAGCCAGGATCTGGGCCTCGATGTGAAAGTGGTGACCCGCATCTATCAGCGGCTCCGCGAAGCGGTGTATCATGTCACCGAATTGGAAGCTGGGAAACTGAAGGGGGAGATCGAACTGGATGAGGCCTATTTCGGGGGCAAGCGCAAGGGGCTCCGCGGGCGGGCCACCGCCGGCAAAAGCGTCGTGTTCGGGCTCCTGGAGCGGGACGGCCGGGTCTATACCAAGGTCGTGGAGTCGGTCAGTGCAGATGAATTGATGCGCCATATCCAAGCCCATACGCGGCAAGGGTCCGTCTATTTCACCGATGCCTTTCGGGGCTATCAATCGTTAAAACGCTATGGCCACCATCGTACGGTGAATCATGCGAAAACGTTGGTGAGCCGGCGGACGAAGAATCACATCAATGGCATTGAAGGGTTTTGGAGTTATGCCAAGCATATTTTGTATCAGTATCGCGGGGTGTCCAAGTATCATTTCCCGATGTATCTGAAGGAAGTTGAGTATCGCTTTAATCACCGCCAGGAGAATGTGTTCAAACAGTTTCTGAAAATCTATTTTGGTTACGTTTCGCCCTAATTACCAAAGTTTTTTGTCCAAACAGATGCGCAACCCGTGGCGATGCGCGTTCTGCCGCTATGAGGTGCCAGCAGGGATGCCCCCCAACTACCCTGATCCGACGTAGGGCCCATCGACGACAGACCACAAGCCACGCCCCAAGAACTTTCTGCCATAACATTTCAAACTGACCCACTACCGAAAAATCTGTGTTTTTCCGTGCATATTGTGTGAATTGCCTGGAGGTGGTGTGTAGCCGTCAGGCGGGGAGATGGCTGAACGAGCGGGGTGTCTCGGCCCCATGGCGGTATCAGGGCACCGCCGCCCTTCAGGTCTTGGCAGACCACGACGGGAGCGGTATCCCTAGCGTGCCATGGCGTCACCGTGCGTCGGCCACTGAGTCAGCGCCCCCAGGTCGGTGCCGCCCGGTCCCACGGCGCAGACTCGATTCCCAAGAATCGAGTCAGGCGGTCAGGGTCGCCCCAGCGGACCGACCGCTGGTGCGGTTCCCGTGGATCGCCAGAGCCGACGGGAACGAGTCCGGCCCCCTCGGCCCCAGACGAGGGGCCGGGCGACCGGAAGCCCAACGGCTCGGCCCCCCGGCCGAGGCGACGGGAGGCGGAGCCCCAGCGATGCCTCACGGGTTGGGCTGCTGCGCTGTCACGGCGCACGGGAGTGAGCCGTGACCAACCCCAGGATAGAGGAGCGTCCAGCGACGTGAACCCGACGGGTTCCCCTGGGGTTGGTCACGGCTGGCGACCCCTCGCCCAAGCCGGGACAGCGCAGCGGGGTGAATGGCCCAGGTCCTCCGCGTCCAGCGGGGGGCGTGGTGCCAGAGGGGGCACCCCTGGGCGGGGCCTGGCGCTCCCAGGTCCCGCCGGTGAATGGGCCAAAAAGCGTTGTCCAAACGCGCAGTTGGCCCAGAGGCGTAGCCTCCGCCGGGCGGCGGCGCTCCCGACGCCCGGCCATGACAGGCCGTGGGCATCTCACCACCCGGTCTGTCGGACCGACCGGCAATTTAGCCGGTGAATTCACCACTGAATCTACCCTGTACAGGCAACAGGGGGTGATACAGGGGTAGAATGGGCGGTCCACGGCCCCTGATCCGGGGCGAGACGAAGGACGGGTCAGAGAACATTTCAGGTGTGCCGGCACCGTCATGGCGCACCGCACGGCGATGGCGGTGTGACGACATGGACCCATCAGTTTCTCTAGAGAAACTAGTGGGTCAAGCCAGTTCGCCGGCTAATTCAAGAACGGATTGTCGGGTTTCAGGGCCGAGGCGAAAACCCAAAGCCGCAAGCTGATCGATAACTGGTTTAACCGCTTCAAGAACGCCACGTTCTTTAGCCAGTAGGATGACTCCTAACGTGCCTGAAACCTGCAGGCCAAGGGCAAGAGCCTGTCGCCGCGCACGTCGGTCGTCCAGGATGAGCAAGGCATCCGGGGTTTCGAGTCCCAACGCCAGCACTTCTATTTCACCATCGCCCATGTTTGTTACAAGGGGCATCAACGTTCGGTCTCGCACGGAGCGGATGGTGAGCCACGGCAGGGCCGTCGGGTCAGGCAGATGAACGTTCCGCCGCCGCCCTTCATTCAACTCCACGGCGACAGCATCGGGAACCTGTACCTGGTCAAAAAGTTCCGCGAGGAGTTCCAGCCCGTCAGACTGATACAGATATTGAAGCGGTGAGGTATTACAGATGACGGCGGGCATCAGTCAGGTCTCGGCGTAGTTCCGCACTCGTGAAGTGGAACGTCTCCACGCCGCAGTCTGCCAACTTCGTCAAAAACACGGCCTTAGGAATATTGGCGAATTTCGCTGCTGCCCCCGATGACAACCTGCCCATTTCGAAGAGCTTGACCGCCAGAAGCGTCCGTGCTTCCTGGCTGAACTGCTCGGGCGTCAACCCCAGTGCCAACAGGACGTCGTCGGTGTAGTCGATGGTGATTGACCTAGTCATATGATCTGTTCTCTGTAAGAATGGAGACGCCACACCGAAATGAAACCATTTCTCTCTTGCCTATCCCGAAGGCGACCATCCTGTGGCCTGACTTGCGTCTGTGGTTTCCTGCGTGGTGCCCCGATCCTCCTTGTGTGTGAGAAGCTGAGATAGTCTACCAAACGGTTCCCGGTCGGCTCAACTCCCCGACAGAAGGCACCGCCGGACATCCGGCCCCACCACCTCGACGGGCCAATGGCGAGAGTAGGAAAACGACGGAACCCACCGGCACGATGCCAGTCTGCAGAAATGGAGACATGAGTTGTGGCGTCCCGCGCTCGTGGCGATCCTGCGCTCCTCCATTTTTCTGTTCCATTAAATTCCCGTACTTGATTTTAGTGTCAGTTTTGTGTCAATTTTGCGTCAATATCGTCGACAGAGTTGAGAACATCGAGTATTGGACAGGAGTTTATTGTCTAGCTGATGGCTGGACAGATGTGACACAAAAACGTTAGAAATCCTTTTATCATCAATGTTCCCAAAATTCTCTTATTCCTGGTGGCGGCACTAACCTCACGGAGACCAGCCAGCGCCCCTGCTGGCTCTCCATGAGAGCGTGATGTGTGACATCCTGTGGGACACACCAAAACACTGATCTCCATAACCCTTATCAATACAGGCGATTCACTGATTGTGGCAAGACGCCCCTCGGCACCAATCCCCCGGTTCCTACGCAGTCCAGAGTGTTCCGCTAAATTCCTCAAGCGTATTGCCATGATAAGCGGCGGCGAGCGGTGATGCAAAAGTGGGCCGACTACGTCACCGGGACCCCACGTGCCTACGTGATTCCGTTGCACGGATGATCGACACGGACCCGAACCTCGTCCTTCCCGTTTGAAACACTCCTGGCTTCCCTCTGCCCGGGTGAACCCAAACGCCGACTCCTCTACTTTTGAACTGTTGCCTTGATGGGGAAGCTTACAGGTCTGGAGATGAAGGCAAGGGAACTTCAATGATCGTCGCTGGCTGAATGTCGGCGATGGCTTCACGGATACGAGGAAGCAGGGCTGTCACTACTGGCACGTGATTTGTCGGAAGAATAATAATGGCGAGCGGGTTGCCGGTCAGGTTTTGTTGATAACGCAACCGTTGATCTGCGGTGATGAAAATTGTGAAGCGTTGCTCTGCGGCTTTGAGTAAATCCCCATTTTTCATCCCAGCCCATCCCATTTCCTGGACGGTCGTAATGGGAAACTCGGAAAGTTGGGTTTTCACGAGACGGGGAACCGATTCGTCGAGCAGAACGGTCAAGAGGGGTGCCCGAGTTTCAGCAGGGTCGCTTTCGAGAACTTCAGGACTTCCAAGGCTTGTTCGCGCGAGACCGACGGAAAATTGTCAAGAAACGCGTCTACTGTGAGGCCAGCTTCTAAATTAGAAATCAATGCGTCCACCGGAACACGGGTTCCGGCAAACACGGGAGTTCCGCTGAGCACATCAGGATCAATTGAAACCGGCAATCGCCTGAGTTCGTGTTCGTCAATTACGAGCGTCATGGACGTTTCCCTTTGCAAACAAGTCAACATCATTATACGCCAAGGCCGAGCAGGCGTCTATTATTTCAAACCGGCGGTCGTGTCTCAGTTTGAATTTCCTCACCTTCAATTTCCTGGCTCATTCCCTTTCAGGGTGTGATAGGATTCTTGTGATTAGAATTTGTAAGTGCAGACAGCATGTCAGACTATTTTACTCAGATTATTGCTCAATCAAACCAAATCTGCGATGCGTACAAGGAAGAATATCGGCGCTTTAATCGGCTGATGATTGGGTTCTCTGCTGGGGCCATCGCCTTTATGGGTTCGATGTTTGCTCCCAGTGCTGGACGCGTGTCGTGGTTAATGACGACAGGCCTCTTCCTCTACCTCTTGTCCATGGGGCTGGGCTTGGTCATTGAATATACGTGTTTGACTCGGTTAGAGAACACACTGGAAAAACTCACCGAGATTACTCCCAGCGATCCCCCTCCTCTTGGCTCTGACGACGAATATATGGAAATACCCTATTCCCTTTTTCAGGCCCTCTCCCGTGACTTTCCCTCGTGGAAGCTCAACTCCCAAATAGCCGCGTTTTTTCTCGCTACTCTGCTGGTGCTTCTTGATTTTCTGTTACCTAACGACCCTGGCCTATGGGACCTTGTGAAGTTTGTCTTTTGGGCGTAGTTACAGCAGGCGTCGCCATTTTTATCGGCGTGCTGTTTTCCAAATCAAAGACATTTCGATGATGGGACATGGATTGAAACCTATTTGCTTGTCGGATCTCGATAACAAGCAGCGGGAAGCGTACCACTATCAGAAAGTGTCCGCGATTCTTGCGGACTACGGATTGACGTGTACATGGCTGACCGCCGATTGGCGCGGTGCAGATTTTGTCGCGGTTGGCGTTGACGGCACCGTCTTGAAGATACAGTTGAAAAGCGGGGGTTATGAAATCAATAAGAAGTATTGTGCGTTCAAGGATTTATGGATGCTGTTCCCAAATGGCGAGGATTGGTATCTCATTAAGCATAACGACTTGTCCGCACCCTTTTCTTACTTGAAACTGTATCCGTTTTACTCCTGATCGTAGGGTGGGGAGTTGTGTCTGCGGCCTCCCCCGAGGTCGTGGTGACGTTTGAAGAAATCCATGAACTGTTTGGCATAGACGGCCGCTATAGCACAGATCTCCAAAAAGAGGAGGCATGGAAACAGTATAAGGATCGTTGCGTGGAGTGGACTGGGGAATTGAATCATTTGTCGGAAGGGTGGTTTGGGGGCCTCACTATCGGGATGAAGCACCTGGACACCACGTTGACCTATGACGTGCTGATTGATGCGCCGTCATCCCTGAAAAACAAACTCCTCCGCTGGCACAAGGGAGAGAGATACACCTACCGTGGCCAGTTGGTGGCGTATGGTGGGGCCATTCTGCCGATTACGGTGGACTGGGGATGTGGGAGGTCCTAATTGACCTTCCCCCAAAAACCAGGCCACCGGTTCTGCGAAATTCTGACTGAATTGAAGGGTCCTCAATTTTAGGGGGCGACGATCCAGGTCGTCCTCGCCGACATGTCCCGCGGCGCAGACTCGATTCCCAAATCGAGACAGGCGGCCCGGTGAGCCCCAGCGAACCGGCCGCCGATGCGGTTCACGTGGATCACCAGATTCGACGTGAACGAGCCCGACACCCTCGGCCCGAGACGAGGTGACGGGCGACCGAAAAACCAACGGATCGGCCCCCAGGCCGAGCCGAAGGGAGGCAGAGCCCCAGCGACGCTTTCCTGCTTGGTTTGCTGCGCTGTCGCGGCACACGGGAGTGAGCCGTGACCAACCCCTGGGAACAAGCCGCGTCCATCGGCGAAGGGCCGAGTGAAAACGAGGTCTCTCCTGGGGTTGGTCACGGCTTGCGACCCCTCGCAAAAGCCGGGACAGCGCAGCGGGGTGAATGGCCCACGTCCCCCGCGTCCAGCGGGAGGGCGTGGCGCCAGAGGGGACACCCCTAGGCGGGGCCTGGCGCTCCCAGGCCTCGCCGGTGAATTGGCGCAAAAGCCGCGTTCATCGGCGCGTTTCGCAAAGAGGCGCAGCCTCCGCCGGGCGGCGGCGCTCCCGGCGCCCGGCCATGACAGGCCGTGGACAGCTCACCCCACGGTCTGTGAGACAGATCGGCAATCTAGCCGGTTAATTCACCGGTGAATCCACCCTGTACAGGCGACAGGGGGTGATACAGGGGTAGAATGGGCGATCCACGGCCCCTGACACGGGGCGAGAAGAAGGACGGGTCAGAGAACATTTCAGAGGTGAACCGGCAGCGTCCTCGCGGAGCGCACGGCGACGGCGGTGTGACGACATGGACCAATCAGTTTCTCTAGAGAAACTAGTGGGTCAAGCCAGTTCGCCGGCTAATTCAAGAACGGATTGTCGGGTTTCAGGGCCGAGGCGAAAACCCAAAGCCTCAAGCCGATCCATAACTGGTGTAACCGCTTCAAGAACGCCGCGTTCTTTAGCCAAGAGCATGACTCCCAACGTGCCTGAAACCTGCAGGCCAAGGGCGAGAGCCTGTCGCCGCGCACGTCGGTCGTCCAGGATGAGCAAGGCATCCGGGGTTTCGAGTCCCAACGCCAGCACTTCCATTTCACCATCGCCCAGGTTTGTCACAAGGGGCATCAACGTTCTGTCTCGCACGGAGCGGATGGTGAGCCATGGCAGGGCCGTCGGGTCAGGCAGATGAACGTTCCGCCGCCGCCCTTCATTCAACTCCACGGCGACAGCCTCGGGAACCTGTACCTGGCCAAAGAGTTCCGCGAGGAGTTCCAGCCCGTCAGACTGATACAGGTATTGAAGCGGTGAGGTCACAGATGACGGCGGGCATCAGTCAGGTCTCGGCGTAGTTCCGCACTCGTGAAGTGGAACGTCTCCACGCCGTAGTCCGCCAATTTCGTCAAAAACAAGGCTTTGGGGACATTGGCGAATTTCGCTGCTGCCCCCGATGACAACCTGCCCATTTCGAAGAGCTTGACCGCCAGAAGCGTCCGTGCTTCCTGGCTGAACTGCTCGGGCGTCAACCCCAGTGCCAGCAGGACCTCGTCGGTGTAGTCGATGGTGATTGACCTGGTCATGTGATCTGTTCTCGGCAAGGATGGATGCGCCACACCGAGACGAACCCATTTCTCTCTCCCCTCCCGAAGGCGACCACCCTGTGGCCTGAACTGCGGATGGGTTTTCCTGCGTAGTACCCCGGTCCCCCTTGTGTGTGAGAAGAGAAGATAGTCTACCAAACGGTTAACGGTCGGCTCAACACCCTGACAGAAGACACCGCCGGAACCCCGGCCCCACCACCCCGACGGGCCAACGGCGAGAGCAGGAAGACGACGGAACCCACCGGCACGATGCCAGCCCATATACGGACATAATAACGCCAATTTAACGTCATTATATTGACATTATATTATTTTGTGTCATATTTTAGAAGCTTCACGTCAATTTAAAGTCAGCTTCGGGTAGCGTTGTGCATAATTTAAGGTTGCGCATAAAGGCCTCTGATTACGAGCTTGAAGCCGAAGGTTCACGGGATTTCGTGCGTGAGCAGTATGAGGCGTTCAGGCGACTCCTTGGTGACGGGTCGGGACAATCGGTTCTGCCGGAATCAAGGGACGGAGTTGAATCTTCAACGGCACCTGAGTCGCCTGCCTCTCCCCTGCCCGAGGAGAAGACCGGTGGTCAACGAAATGCCCGGACCGAGTCATTTCAGAAATTATTGGTTTGGGATAACCGCACCCAACGGGTGAAGATCATGGTCCTCCCGGACGGCCCCATGAGAATAGCCGATACGGTTCTGCTGATCTTATTGGGATATCGGGAACTTCGAGGCTCAAGTCAAGTTCCCGCATTGGACCTGAATGAGAGTCTAAGTGCCGCCAGCTTCGACCAATTGCGCCTGGACCGGATCATGTCGCCATACCTGAAAGAACGGCTGGTCATACGTTCCGGAGTCGGGAAAGGCAGCCGGTATCGACTCACCACGCGCGGCATCAAACACGCCCACGAGTTGGCTCAAACCCTGGCCGCGCTCATTCCCGATCCCCTGCCCTAAGTGCTCTCCAGGACGGCACCTGATTCAGAAAGCGATCCGCCGAATCCCGGCGACCACGTCGAAATGACTATCGTTGCTCAACACCGGAAGCTCGTGCTGACGGGCGAGTGCCGCAATCCACGTGTCATTTGAGGGGATGGGATGGCCCAGTTGTTTCAATTCCAGGCGGATGTCGGCGTAGGCGTCTGCCGTGGCCGAGGTCACATCGGCGATTTCAGCGAACGGCAAATAGCGAACCAGCCATTCCTCGTAGCGGCTGCGATGCCGTGATTGGCGGATGCCGAAATAATACTCGCCGAGAACAACACTAGGCACGACAAGCCGGTCGGCGGATCGAAAGGCAGCTTCGACTGCGTTGATTCCTTCCACCCACGCGGATAAGGCATTGGTGTCCAGGATCATGCGAGGTCTTCAGGGGATAGGGTCTCGAATTCCTGCTCTATGACAGACAAGATACGGCGGTTTTCATCCGAAAGGTCGGAGAGCTCGCCGAATCCAACCATCCATGGCGCCTCGGTATCACTGGAACAGCGGCGGAGTTGTTCCTCAAGCGCTTCAGTAAAGAACCGTTTCAAGGTCATGCCACGGCCGGCAGCAAGAGCTTTTGCTCGCCGAAAGGTGGCGTCAGGAAGTTCGATAGTCGTTTTCATGTACCCATATTTCCATAATTACGGGAAATTTTCAAGGTATCCGTGTGGTCCAACGCTGACTTCTGGCTACGCCGTCAGACGACATACAATCTAGCGCAGGCGCGAAGATCGTATCAAGGTCGCGCGTTACCAGCCCCAAACGGTGTGATGAAGCAAAGGTCCACATTGCTTCTGAATCAAGGACTAAACGCCCCAGGCTTCAGCCAATTCCGCCTGGACCGGACCATGGCCCCATACCTGAAAGACCGGCTGGTCTTACGTTCCGGAGTCGGGAAAGGCAGCCGGTATCGACTCCCCACACGCGGAGTTAAAAGAGCCCAAGAACTAGTCCAATCCCTGGTCGCGCTTCTTCCCGATCCCCTGTCCTGATGTGTCTGGTGTTGATGTCCACGACGGTCTTCAGTCTCCGTCCCATGGAGACACATCGTCTAGCCGTGTTTATACGCATACACGGGTCGTTATGCGACTACACAGATACGGGATCCTCTCCGCGGATTAGGTCGGAACCAAAAAGAAAGAGAAAGTAACATGAGATGGTGTGGCAGATGCCTGGCGTGATTGATGCGAGAATAAGGGCTTGTTAGCACGTCCTTCTTTGTTTGTCTTGTTTAGCTACCTTACGATTCATTTTTCATGAAATCCCATGCCTTTTGGGGAAGCCAGCCATTACGATCTGTATCGACATCAAGGACGAGAAACCTGCCCTTATTTTCTGTAAACTCTCTGAATATGCGAGCAATTTGCTTGGCAGTATATTCTGACCTTACAAAAATGGCGTTACTCATGCATATATACCAATTGGTGAATTCTGGACGCGAATCGATAAATGCTTTTACATCATCTTTTTCCCCAACACTGTCGGAGAAGACAATAATATAATTCCAAGGTCCATTATTTGCCATTATCTTCCCCCTTATATTCAATGGGAAGGGCTTTAGAAGATGGTTCTGGGTTCACCATATTTACTAAATCTGATGCATTTGTCTCTAAACCATGACTCTTACTCTCAACTATTTCCATAGCTTGTTTTTTTTCTAAGTGCTCCTCTGTTTGGAGCCGGTCTCGATCAATGCAAAGCAAGGTCAAAGTTACTATGAAAAGCAAAAGGACCGGCACTGTTGCCAATAATGAAACGTAAAACCGGAATTCCTCGGGAATGATTGCCAAAGATAAAAGACATGGAAGCGAAAACCAAAAACACGCTTGAATAAACGGCGCAAGTGCGCTCCTCTTCACGTTTACTGTTGATAGCCCTTGAAAAAACCCCTTCATACCATCGGGGATCATTATGCACTCCTATGTGTATTTAACCTTTCCCCTAGTATCAGATCAGGTCCAGGGCGGGTACGAAAGATTGATAGTATTATATCTGCCGAAGAGGGGTGAGGGAAAGTCTCGCTCGAAGTGGGTTGATTGATAGGAGCGGCTGCGGCGATTGCATATTCCTCTTCGCCTCTGCTTCTCCCACCTTGGGGAGAGGGTGAGGAGCAGCATCAGATAGGCCAGTACGGCTACTACAAGCAAAGGCGCTGGATCCCCGATCAAGCCGGGGATGACAGAACAACTGGCGCCTTCTGATGTGGCTACGTCCCAGGGCCGCAAACTCTATGTGGGGGCGAGGACTGTCTGAGCGAAGCGAGTTCCTCAGCCCATGCAAACGAGACTGGGGCAAAGGCACCCCCTTGGGGCCACGCCTGGGTGCCGATGGTTTTGGGTCCTTTTCCAAAACAAAAGACCCTGTCCTGAGCAGAGCGAAGGAACCTCGTCGTGCGGGGACGAAACCCCGTGTGAAAAACGTGGGGCCTCGATCAGGTCGAGGATGACGGAAGGAAAAGCAGATTCTTCGCGTTGCTCAGAATGACCGAAGTCGGTTCTCGGCCGCAAGCGCCAAAAGATGGTGATGCTGACTTGTCTTATTCCGTGAAGAGGTCGGAGTGCGAGCCGATACGGACCAAGTGCAATTCGTTTCCTTCAATTCGGTAAATCAGGAGCCAGTCCGGCTCTATATGTGTCTCCCGATACCCTTTCCAGATGCCTCGCAAGGGATGATCGCGTTGCCGTGCGGCTAACGGCTCTTGCCGGATCAATGCCGTCAGCACTGCCCGCAATCTCGTCAGGTCTTTCCCTTGTTTCCGGGCTTTTTTGACGTCGCGTTTGAACTGCGTGGATCGAACCGGAGTCAGCACTCAGATGCCCAGATCCCGGAACAGGTCTTCGGCCTTGCCGAAACGCTTGCCTTTGCCTTCGTTTAATTCCTTCATGGCTTTGAGGGTCGTGACGTTCGGTACTTGGACCGTGAATGGCAGTCGCTTTTCGTCTGCCACACGCACCAACAACAGGCGAATGGCATCGGATACTGACAGGCCCATGGCCTGGAGTACTTCCGTGGCTTGTACTTTGGTTTTGCTGGCGATCCGAGCGCGCACGACGGTATCGACCTTCATCTCGGCGTCCTCCTAAATGTAGCTTGATTGTAGCTACATAACCTTCCCATATCAAGGGATTTTCCCGGGAGACGCTGGTCCCCAATGACTCATATCGAAAATGGCAGATTAGGAAGAAGCGCCATAAGCGGGGCGGCTACGACTACTAAAGATAAAGACACTGGATTCCCGATCGGGTCGGGAATGACAACAGGGAAAACCGAAGATGACAGAAAAATGATAGAAAGCCGGGGCTAGGGCTAGGAGGCCGCAGGCTTGTCAGCTTGCCCGGTCATGACCGCGTCGATCATGGAGCGGAACAATAATTGCCCGTCTTCGTTGTCCAACAGGGCTTCCGCGCAGCGTTCCGGATGGGGCATGAGACCCAACACGTTGCCCGCGGCATTGCGAATTCCCGCGATATTGTCAAGCGAGCCGTTGGGGTTGGCTTGGTCGGTCACGGCACCGTCGGCCAGGCAATACCGGAACACGATTTGGGCATTGGCCTGGATCGCGGCCAAGGTTACGGGGTCGGTATGGTAGTTGCCCTCGGCGTGGGCAATGGGCAAGCGTATCACCTGCCCGGATTCATAGTGCCGCGTGAACGGGGTATCGGCATTTTCCACCTTCACCCGGACGTCTTCGCAGATGAAGGTAAGTCCCACGTTGGGCAGCATGGCTCCGGGCAACAACCCCGCTTCGAGGAGGATCTGAAAACCATTGCAGATTCCCAGGACCAACCCGCCTGTCCGGGCGAATTCCTGAACCGCGTGCATGATCGGCGAGAGTTGCGCGATGGCGCCGGTACGCAGGTAATCCCCGTATGAAAAGCCACCCGGCAGGACGACGGCATCCGGTTCACCCAGGGACGAATCGCCATGCCAGATCAGATTGACGTCCTGATCCAGCACATCGGCCAAGACGTGTGCGCAATCGCGGTCACAGTTGGACCCGGGAAAGACGATAACGCCCCATTTCATGAGGCGTGCTGCGACGGTTGGGGTTCCAATTCGTATCGATATTCTTCGATGACGGTGTTGGCGAGGAGTGTTTCACACATGGCCTTGAGTTGCGCTTCCGCCTCGGCCAGATCGTCCTGGTTCAACTCGATTTCCAGAAACTTGCCCACCCGGACGTCGGTCACGCCGGCGAACCCCAGGGTTTCCAACGATTGCCGGATGGCTCTGCCCTGCGGGTCTAAAATGCCGGATTTCAAGGTCACGTGAATTTTGGCCCTGATCATGGGCGAGTTTTGCCTTTTCGTACGCGCCTGGTTTTCGAAGGGACGGCCTTTGCGCCAAAGACCCGGCAATACACTTCATTTAAATGACGTACGTACCATTCCGGTTCGAAGCAAGATTCGATTTCGGCTTGCGTCAACTTTTTGGAGATCAACGGATCTTCAGAGACGAGATCGTGAAAAGATTCCAACCCTTCCCAGGCTTCCATGGCGTTCCGTTGAACCGCTTCATACGCGACTTTGCGATCGACACCCCGGTCCACCAAAGCCAACAACACACGTTGTGAATACACCAACCCGCCCGTCCGGTTTAAATTTTCCAACATCCGTTCCGGATACACCATCAGGTTCTTGAGAAGTTGGGTGAGACGCACGAGCATATAATCGATCAAAATCGTGCTGTCCGGGATAATAATGCGCTCGACCGAAGAATGGCTGATGTCGCGTTCGTGCCACAGCGCGACGTTTTCCAACGCGGCCAGACTATTGGCTCGAATGACCCGGGCCAGCCCACAGAGATTTTCAGACCCCACCGGATTCCGCTTATGCGGCATCGCGGATGACCCCTTCTGCCCGGCGCTGAAATATTCCTCGGCTTCCAGGACTTCGGTTCGTTGGAGATGGCGGATTTCCGTCGCCACTTTTTCGATGCTGGCGGCAATAAGCGCCAGGGTGGTCACGAACGCGGCGTGCCGGTCCCGTTGCACGACCTGGTTGGAAACCGGCGCCGGTTTCAACCCCAGCTTCGCGCAAGTGATTTTTTCGATCCGCGGCGGCAGGTGGGCAAACGTGCCCATGGCCCCGGACAACTTGCCGACGGCAATATCCTCTCCGGCTGCGATCAGCCGCCGACGTTGCCTGCTGAACTCCTCGTACCAGATGGCAAACTTGAAGCCGAGGGAGATGGGCTCGCCGTGAATGCCGTGAGACCGGCCCACCATCATCGTCTTCCGGTGCGCAAAAGCCTGATCCTGTAACACCGTCAACAAGGCGTCCAGGTCCTCCAGAATGATACCCACCGCCTCGACCAATTGAATCGCCAGCCCGGTGTCGAGCACGTCGGAGGACGTCAGGCCCACGTGCAAATGACGGGCCGGCGGTCCGGCCTGTTCGGCAACGGATTCCAAAAACGCGATCACGTCATGTTTGGTGACCCGTTCGATTTCCTCGATCCGGCCGGGATCCAGGGTCACTTTTCGTTTGACCCATCGCGCCACACCCCGCGGAACGTCACCGGTTTCTTCACGCGCCCCACACGCGGCCAGTTCGACTTGCAACCAGGTTTCATACTTCCGCCGGGAAGTCCATACGGCCCCCATGCGGGGCAAGGTGTAGCGGTCAATCATCAGTGCTCCAGGACAAATCCTTCTTCAGCCAATGCCTTTTCGAAATTCGGATCGAGTTTCGCACACTCACGGGCTAAGCGTCCCTGATCCAAACGCGCCAGTTTTTCTTGTACAGCCACTTCAATAGCCTGACTGCGGCTGGGAAATACGGCGTTCTCCACCAAGCCGTCAAGCCTTCGAAGTACTTGCTCATCAAGAGAAACTGCTACTTTAGATCGAGCCATAACGTCCCTCCGAGGCATGATACATTCCCATCTATACTTGGCACAGCACGTTGCGTCAAAGGGTCTGAGGACATGGGCAGGTCAAGAAGAGACATTGGCCTGTGTATGGGGTTACCACTCCCCAATTACAACTGTTGGAGACAAGCTTGGGCACTCGGATTAGCGTTGAAGTAGGTATGATGCCGTAGGTTTCAAAATCCGGATCGAGCATCAGACGTCTCCGTTACCGAGTCTGGTTCGTTGCATAATGGCGCGGTCGATCAGGCCCTCGACTGTCGGGTCAACGTTGCGCATTTGGATTCGGGTCATGAAAGCGCGCGGTCCCATTTCCACAAACAGACGGCCGAAAACTTCATCCGCGAAGCTGCTCGAGATAACACCCACACCGTCGAAGTCGATAATGACCGGACGACGCTCACGCAGCAGATTTTCTATCATGCCTCGAATCCGCTTCCCGCCTTGGCGAGAGCCTGTATCGCGCTGCGCTTCCTCTTTGACGCTGAAAATCAATTCGCCCTCTTCATTCTCGAATTTACGTTCGATGTAATCGTAGGGAGGATCGTGCAATCGGCCCTTGAATTCTAGAGCTTTCCCTAGCAATTCAGGGTCACTGACATCAATTCCACATCGCACCGATGTTCCGCAATAAGGGACAGGGTTACTGTGGTTTTTGGTTTTCCTCTCATTTTCTTTACAAAAAAGCGACCCCCTTAAGGAATTAATCTCAAATTGGCCCCCTGAAAGAGTTGCGACCCGATAGCTTCCGTAGAGCCCGTTACCCGCGTTCTTGCTCTTGTCTCTCGTGACGCCTTCGTTGATTGCTTGTCGAATCGCTCGCGCATGATCATTGGGCATGTTCATACTACCGGGGATGCCGATGCCAGCGTCAGCGACGACAAATTCAACTCGATTCGTTTTTTTATATGCCGTGGCCTGTACGAAGCCGCCGACCGGCGATTGGGAGTGATTGACCACATTGTCCATAATCTCCCACAATGCCCATTCGACGGCTTTCAAGGCTGCCCTTTCCGTTTCCAACTGCCCTAGGATCAAATTCATGACCTTGGCAAGAATTTCGTCGGTGGTACTCGTCCCATCATCACCAAAACGCAGGGCAGGAACATGGCCACCTTCGTGTTGGTTTCTGTCATACTTGTCAGGGGCGATATAGTGCGCCCAATTGGTATTAGAAAAAAGCCTTTGCAAACTGTCGTCTTCTGGTTCGATCAGTTGGAAACCGACTTGCTTTTTCCGATAATCCGCAATGATAGGCATTAGCGGCAACATCACGGCTTCCGTAACTCCGTCGCACATCGAAAAATCCAGTATGGCATCAGGGAATTTCTGCTCATTTATTATCTTATGAAGCCTTGAACATATAATCCGCAAATCGCCGTGTCTCACATGCCCATTGACGATTATTCGATTGCCGTTCTTTTTAATTCCGTCGTTCATTCAACTGTCCTGCGTTCTTCGATCATTTTTCCTGATAAAAGCGAGAAATCCACACAATCAATCATAGCCCATCAAAGAGCAGGAAGATGGAAGGTCGCTAAATGAGGCGAAGCTCACGCCTAGGAACCAAAATTTTCCACAGAATGATCCAGATCCGCAATGATGAGTTCCAGTGGATAGTGTCTTAATTTGAATCGTCGTTAAGATTTGTTTTCTAAGATCGATCCTGTAACCGTAGCATCATCCATACAGCCACTGAGTAGTATACCAGCCGCTCATAAGCCCACCAAGGAACACTAACCACAAAGACCACTCGCGCCATACCCCAATTTCGCTTACTATGACGCCAACAAGCAAAAACCAGAGCCCAAAAAATAACATCTAGATAAACTTCATGACTTTTACCCAAGTCGGCTCTCTCTCTTCACAGAACAGGATGCTCGTTATTTCACAATACTTTAGTACATCGCTGTCCTTCCATTTTGTCAGCCATGCTATCAACTCTTCCTTACCCTCTTCAGTTAACAAATATTTATAGCTAGGCGATATTTCTCCATCCACCGTCATGTTGGCAAGACACAGTTCTTTATAAAATCCTCTCTTACCAGGAGTATCGATTTGATAGGAATCCGCAAGATGTTGCCATGTTACTTCTTGGGTTTCTTTGCAGTCCTTATAGTCCTTATTGTATTCAGACTGCCAGGAAACCACGGGAAGTAAGATGAAACCCAAAACGAAAAAGAACGCTAGATATTCAGATTCTGAACTAATATTATCTAGTAAGGCCTTCAACATTTTTCCCAGCCGCACATCAACCTAAAGATACAATTTCTGCCTTGTCACATTGAGAGCGAAAAGCAAGGAATGAGTAGTGCTCTTTATACAGTCCGAGCATACGCGTTTGTCGCGGGCTTTACTTATCTTCAGCACTCTCAGAAAAGTATTCTTGCCCGGAATCAAAAGAAAATTTGATATCTTTCACTCTACGCACCAAAGCGTAATTGCCCACAGTAGCAGCACCAATATCGAACAGG
The DNA here is from genome assembly GCA_965204965.1 of Nitrospirales bacterium. Classification (GTDB taxonomy): domain Bacteria; phylum Nitrospirota; class Nitrospiria; order Nitrospirales; family UBA8639; genus Bin75. The sequence continues at coordinate 1,294,511 of OZ242026.1, forward strand.
GCAAGATTTAATCCATCTGCTAATGAACTCTTATAAAGTATGCCATCGGACCCATTGGTTTTGAATAGCTCGGCTATTATTTGCGTCGGAACATAATCGGATGATTTGTCACTGAGAGTAACGGGTCGAGAGAAAGCCCGGTCAATGTCAGCCCAAACTGCTTTCTCTTTTTCCTTCTCGTCGGGCTCTTCAAAAAAGAATCTAAATCCTCCCGTTTTGGGAGCATGCACAGAACAATCGATCAGCCGTAACTCCTTTGTCGTTTTGAACTGCCAAACTGAGATATCTACCCCAAGCCACGGCCGCACTTCGTACATGGCTGTTTCTTGATCTGTAGCAAGATAGAGGCAGGGAATTCCTTTGGAGTTCACTCTGCCTTCTGAAGCTTCATATTGAAGCGGTTTCATTCTCTCGGGTGGAAACGGTAGCTGGATAGGTTCGTCAACATCCTCTTCAATCCAGTCGCTTCCTAACTGCGCTCTCCATAATTTCTCTCCCGGTTTAACGATTTTCTCGTAAGATCTGCTTGTTTCCAAGACATTCGACAAAAAACCCTTGATGGCATCACTATGGATGTACCGGGTGCTCTGTCTTACTTCCCAAGAAAAGTGATCATAGCTCCGATATGATTTAAAGCTCATACTTTTACAAGCTCACGAACCGAAAAAAGTGTGATTTGGCGGAAACGCATATAGCATTTGACAGTTCGGTGAAACACCTTGTTATGTGTTGGTCAACTTCCCCTTCGAGGAGACAGGTATCAAGAAGAAGGGTCACTGGTCTTTCACGGCAAATGACGAAAAAAGCCAAGAAGATCGTCAATGTATGTGTGAACCTAGGAACTGCCACATTAGGCTTGCGGGGCATAGAGACAGGCATCCAGAATGCTCAGCACCTCGTCAAGCACGAATCCGGGGGCTTTTCCAACAAACTTTGCCCGTCGCCGGCCGCTATCAACGGGCTTGAGCTGTTCGACCATGATGTACCCCGTCAGGGATGAATCTTCGGGGACGGCCACGTGAAAGGGAATATTCCTGAACGTCTTGGTAATGGGACACACCATGGCCAGCCCCGTATGGCGGTTGAATAGTGTGTTACTGACCACCAAAGCAGGACGGCGCCTTCTTTGTTCGTGCCCGGCCTGTGGATCGAAGGTCAAAATTACGAAGTCGCCCTTTTGGGGAACATATCCGGGCATCTACCACACCTCTTTTCCAACGGATATGCCCCAGTCCTGTTCTTCAGACTGATACGTTTTCGGCATTTTGGCTACCAACGCCTTCAGATTATATCGCCCTCGCACTTTGGTTGCGGGTTCAACGATAATTCGCCCTTTCCGGACAGAGACGTTGACTTCGTCACCGACGTTGATCCGTGCCTCGTCCAACAGGGCTTTCGTGAATCGGAGCCCCTGGCTGTTTCCCCATTTCTGAACCTTGGTCACCATGGTCAGCCTCCCCATTCCTATGTGTATAGCCAAAGTATATCCTTTGGCGCGTTGAATTGCAATGGTTCACAAGAACAGTCGGACAGGCTGAAAAACGATAGGACTACCTGGTTACGCCTTAGTCCAAACCAACCTACAGTGTGTCTGTTCCTGTAGGGGACGGCCCCCGTGCCGTCCCAATGAATCGCGGTGACAAATGTCAACGACAAAGACCTCGTTCCAGCAGGCAGACACGCAGGTCTGCCCCTACGGGAACATGATTCATGCGCGTAGGGGCGGGCCTATGTGCCCGCCCTTCTTGTTTTTTTGATGTCCGTAAGAATGCCCCCTCACCCCAACCCTCTCCCACATTAGGGAGAGGGAGAAATACAAAGACAAAGCAAAGACACTGGGTCCCCGATCAAGTCGGGGATGATAAGAAGGGGGGAATGTTGTGGATGATCCTTGGATTGAAGGAACGGCTATTCAGGAAGCGAGCGCGTCGCGTTTGGGTTCGAGGCGCGCGTCGTGTTTGATGAGTTGATCCAGGATGCCGTTGACGAATCGCCGGGTTTCATCGTCCGCGAAGTTCTTGGCCAGTTCGAGGGCTTCATCCACCGTCACTTTTGCGGGCACGTCGGGGACCCAGAGCAATTCATATATCGCTTGTCGCAAAATATTCCGATCCACCACGGGCATACGATCGATCGTCCAGTTTCGTGCGTAGGCGGCGATCAGGTCGTCGAGCTCGTCCTGGTGGGTCCGGACGCCGGCGACCAATTCAGACGTAAACGTTCTGACCGATTCCGATGCATCCCGTTGTTCCCAGAACTGTTCCAGCCAGAATTCGGTCGATCCATGAAAATCGCATTGAAACAAAATCTGAAGGGCCAGTTCACGCGCATCATGTCGCGTATACGCTCGCTGAAGTTCAGGGGATGAGTCTTCCTCTGGTGTCGCGTTTGCTGACATAGGCGTTTACACGTGTCGAAAGCCGGTCGGCTTTCGATTGATGTCGTGCAATCCTTTCATCAAGGTCGCCATTTCAATGGCCGTACACGCGACTTCCACGCCGCGATTGACTTCCGTGGTGCCCGCCCGGGCCAAGGCCTCTTCCGCGCTGTTCGTGGTCAGGACGCCGAAAACGACGGGGATGCCGGTATCCAAAGAAGCCTGGGCAATGCCCCGGCTCATTTCCGCACTGATGAAATCGAAATGCGGCGTTTCGCCCCTGATAACGGCACCCAAACAGATCACGGCGTCGAACTGTTTGGATTGGGCCAACTGCCTGGCCACCAACGGGATTTCAAACGCCCCGGGGACACGGACGACGTGAATATTGTCCTCCGGCGCCCCATTCTCTTTCAGGGTTTCAAGCGCCGCGGCTTCCAAACGGCCGGTGACGAATTCATTGAATTTGCTGACCACGATACCAAATCGCAGGTCCCCGGCATTCAGATTTCCTTCAGTGGAATTCATGGGAATGTACGGGCGGGGCGCTCCCCTCACCCTACCCTCTCCCACCGGGGGAGAGGGGACGAATGCTTCTACCTCCCCTTCACCCCTCCTTACAAAGGAGGGGAAAATCTTCGTACGCTATCTAGACAAGTAACGGCTTCTTGTTTCCTCCCCTTTGTAAGGGGAGGTCAGGTGGGGTAGAGCCACCCGTACATGGAGCCGGGTTCGTCATGATAGCCGCACGCTCTACCTCCCCTCGCCCCTCCTTACAAAGGAGGGGAAAGAAGAGTCAGGAATTGTCATCGAATAAGTGAACACATGCAAGGATGACGGATTTCGGATATGTTCATGTCAATGACAACCAGGATGCGGTTCTGCGGGGTTGGCCCCTCAGATGCTGTTCAGACGTTGTTTAATATGTGACCCAGTTTACTCTTTTTCGTTCGCAGGTAATGGACGTTCGTTTCCTGGGGGTCGATTTCAATGGGGACCCGTTCGACGACCTTCAAGCCGTAGCCTTCGATCCCCACGATCTTCCGCGGATTATTCGTCATGAGACGGATCTGTTTGAGTCCCAAACTGACCAGGATCTGCGCGCCGATACCGTAATCACGCAAGTCCGGTTTAAAGCCCAGCTTGAGGTTGGCCTCCACGGTATCGCTGCCCTGATCCTGGAGTTGATAGGCTTTGATTTTGTTCAGCAACCCGATGCCTCGCCCTTCCTGGTTCAAATACAACAGCACCCCTTTGCCTTCCTTCTCGATGACGGCCATGGCCTGATGGAGTTGATCGCGACAATCGCAACGCAAAGAGCCGAAGACGTCCGACGTGAGACAGCCGGAATGTACGCGCACCAGTGTGGGCGATTCATCGATGCGGCCCTTGACCAAAGCGATGTGCGTGCCGCTATCCAACTCATTCTCGAAGACCCAGGCTTCGAAATTTCCGAAAATCGTGGGCAACTCCGCGCTTACGGACTTTTTAACGAAGGTCTCGCGCGACAGCCGATGTTGAATGAGATCCTTAATGGTAATGATCTTGAGCGCGTGTCGCTTGGCAAAGGCCATCAGGTCGGGCACCCGGGCCATGGTTCCGTCGTCATTCATGATCTCGCAAATGACCCCGGCCGGATACCTGCCGGCCATCCGGGCCAAATCAACGGACCCTTCGGTCTGACCGGCCCGCTTCAGCACGCCGCCATTGTGAGCCCGCAAAGGGAAAATGTGTCCCGGTCTCGTGAAATCCGAGGGTTTGCATGAAGGGTCCACGGCCATGCGAATCGTCGTCGCGCGGTCGGCCGCCGAAATCCCCGTCGTCACGTCTCGCGCGGCATCGATAGACACGGTAAACGCCGTGCCGAACGGCGCGGTATTTTCCGCAGTCTGGGGATGCAAATTCAGTTGGTCGGCCCGGTCGGACGTCAGGGTCAGACAGATCAGACCTCGGGCATGCGTGGCCATGAAATTGATGGCTTCCGGGGTCACGGACTCGGCGGCGATCACCAGGTCGCCTTCATTTTCACGATCCTCGTCGTCTACCAGGATCACGCATTTCCCGGCCTGAATATCTTTCAGGGCCTCGTCAATCGTATTAAAAGCGGTCGTCATGGATGGACTCCATTTGTCGAATGTGACAGGGGGAAATCAGCCTCTTTTCATGCGGTCATTCCCGACGTTTCTCTCCTTCTGTCATTCCCGACATCTTTAATCGGGAATCCAGTGTCTTTGTTTTTCTCTGTTCGTGAGGAGAAAGACACTGGATTCCTGCTTCCGCAGGAATGACAACTTAGGCTGTAGGTCGGGTTAGCCGAAGGCATAACCCGACAATCAATCCCCTAAGTTTTATATGGGGGTTATACTCGCCTTGTCAATGAAAAGGAACCTCTGATTTAGTGCACTATCAGGCGCATGGCCGCGTTGTGTCCTCGCTCAACCCTCACCTATCTCTCTGATAAGCCTCGGGTTTCGCTCCGGGACGCCTTGCCCTGCATCCCGCTATCACAAGAAAGCAGAGGTTCCAAAAGTCCAGGACGGGCGGCTTCGAAAAGAGGAATTACGAGGCTTCCTCTTTGATCGAAAGGGCGAGGGATCGTTGAAGACAGATCACGTTGACTGTGGCCATCCCGGTCAGAACGACGAAGACCAGAAATCCGCTCGCGTAGGTTCCCGTGACATCCTTCAACAGACCGAACCAAAACGGCAGAAAGAACCCGCCGAGCCCACCGGCCGCGCCGATGAAACCCGAAGCCGTCCCCATCATGTTCCTATAACGAAGCGACGCCACCTGAAAGACCACTCCGTTCCCGAATCCCAGGAGAAGAAGGGTCGCCACGGTCAAGGGAAAAGCCCAGAATGGAGGAGGCAACCACGCCAGCAGGATGCACAGCCCCCCGATCGCGGGAAATCCAACTTGGAGCAAGTTGAGCCCGCCGGCCCGGTCAGCCCAGTGACCGCCGACCGGCCTGGCAATACTCCCCGCCAGCCCGCATAACGCCGTCAGGCTTCCGGCGGCCACCATATCCAGGCCATACTGATCGTGAAAGAAAATGGGCAAGAAGCTCGAAAACCCGACAAACCCGCCGAACGTCACCCCGTAAAAAAAGCATAACAACTGCATGAACCGCTCTTGATACGCCATACGGAAAGAGGCTGCCAGGCTCTGCCCTTGTTGGTTTTGCAAGGGACGTTCTTGAACGAACAGCGCAAACACCACGGCCGCGAGCAGAACCGGTACAATCATCAGGCCGAAAACTCCGTGCCATCCGATATAGGTCGCCAGACGTGGCGCAAAGAACGTGGCCAGCAGAACTCCGCTGTTCCCTGTCGCGGCGATACCCATCGCCAGCCCTTGATGCTCGGATGGATACGCGCGGCTCGCCACGGGCAGCGCTACGGCGAAACTCGCCCCCGCCGTTCCCAGCAAGAACCCGATTCCGATCATTTGGGCATAGCTTTGCCCGAACAGCCAGCCCAGGACCAAGGCCACCACTTCGATCCCGAGAATACCGAGCCCCACCCGTTTCGCGCCGAACTGATCGGTGAACGGCCCGACCACGATGCGCAACAAGGCGCCGCCCAGTAAGGGTATGGCGACCAACAGCCCCTTCTGGGTCGCGCTTAAGGCGAAATCCTGCGCAATGGCAATACCCAATGCGCCGATCAGCAACCAGACGACGAAACTCACCTCGAAATGAAGCCATGCCCCGAATAACGAAGGCCAATGGCCGCTTTTCAGGGCATTCTTGAGGACGCGCGGAGTCATGGGCACAAATCAATCGAAAAGAAGATTCAGTGAAAGACGTTCATGTTTCAAACGCCTGTGACTATAAAGCACTGCGCCAAATCGCCGCAATCGAAGTCTGCTTTTGTGATTCCTTTGCTCAAGGGTTATAATTTTTTCCGTAACGCCTGACTACAAAGGCAAAGACACTGGATTCGTCCCCGACATTCTTCATCGGGGATCCAGTTCTTTTTGTCGGGAATTGTAAATGTTCAGTCATTCGTTGACAAAATGGTTAGCCGGAACGGGGGCGACCGCATTCTTTCCCTCCCCTTTGTAAGGGGAGGCCAGGTGGGGTAGAGCCAACCGTCCATGAAACTCGGGGCGTCCTGAGCACAGCCTCTACCTCCCCTCGCCCCTCCTTACAAAGGAGGGGAAGGAAGAGGCAGAAATTGTCAACAAATTACTGAACACATACAGGAATGACAGATAAAGACAAAAGGACAGACACTGGTTCCCCTGAGCTGTCATTCCTGCGAAAGCAGGAATCCAGCGTCTTTCTCTGCACGAACGAAGGAAAAAGCAAAGACGCTGGATCCCCGATCAGGTCGGGGATGACAGCGGGGAAAAACCTGATGTCTGTCTCCAAGCAAGACGAGGACCGACTCGAAGCGGACGATCTTCCTGTCGAGGCCGAATTGTTAGTCGAGCCCGAGGACGAGGAAGAGCCCTCCGGCGACGAGGTGAAATCCGGCGACGCCGGGCAAGAAGAGACAACGGCCCTGGTGCCCTCCACGGCATTGGGCCGGTATCTTATTGAGGTCCGTCGCTACCCGTTTCTATCCAAAGAAGAAGAATTACAGCTCTTTCATGAATATCAGGTTAAGGGCAACCGGGACGCGGCGGTCAAACTGATCCTGTCCAACCTGCGCGTGTCGGTGGCCATCGCGTCGGAATACAAACATACCGGCGCGGATCAAATGGACCTCATCCAGGAAGGGAACGTCGGCCTGATGCAGGCCATCAAGAAATTCGACGTGACCCGCAACGTCCGCTTCTACGCCTATGCCGCGTGGTGGGTCAGGGCCTATATCCTCCGGTACCTGTTGCAATCCCATCGCTTGGTGAAAATCGGCACAACCCAGGAGCAGCGCAAACTCTTCTACAATCTGAGAAAGGAGAAAGCCAAACTCGAACGGGAAGGATTCGTGCCGGATGCCAAGCTTCTGGCCGACCGCCTTCAGGTCCGGGAACGGGACGTGCTGGAAATGGACCAGCGACTGGGAAGTTGGGAACTGTCTCTCGACCAACCCATCAGCAAAGACAAGGAGGAAGGAACCTTCCTCGATTTGCTGCCCGCCCCCACCCCCCGGATAGACGACGCCCTTGCGAAGAAGGAATTGATGCTGCTTTTCAGGAAAAAACTCGGTGAATTCTCAAAGACCCTCGACGAGCGCGACGAAGACATCCTGCGGAACCGGCTGCTTTCGGAAACGCCCTTGACGCTGGAGGAAATCGGCCGTAAGTATTCGATTACCAAGGAACGCTCTCGACAGTTGGAAGCCAGAATAATCAAGAAGTTACGCGAGTTCATGCAGGCCGAATTACAGGATTTCGACGCCTTGCGGAACTGAGCCTCCCACTCCCCTGCCAATTATCCACATTTTTTCATTTCCGGAGCTTGACTTTCCGAAAACAGGCCTTACCTGTTCACCTGACCATTATTGCGTGAAGTCCTCAAATTCAGGACCTCGAAATACAACCGCCCAATTTTCACAGATCGAAAGCCGAGATTACTAACCAAAGGAGGAAGTTGTCACATGGCCACACAAACCAAGGAAAAAGAAGAAACCAAAGGCACAGCGGCCAAAGGCTTTATGCCCCTTGGCGACCGCATTTTCGTGACCTATACGGAAGAACTCGAACGCACGGCCGGAGGCATTTACGTGCCGGATTCCGCCAGGGAAAAACCCCAACGGGGAACGGTCGAAGGTGTAGGAAAGGACGTCAAATCCCTGAAAGTCGGCGATCAGGTCCTCTTCGACAAATATTCCGGAACCAAGATCAGCATCGGAAACGATGATTGCCTGATCCTGAGAGAAGAAGACATCCTGGGCATCTTCGTCGATTCCTAACGATCTGATCCAACCTATCAAACAAAATCTTACAAAACAAAGTTCAAGCATGACTTTAATTTGATGGAGGAACATTATGTCTAAGCAACTGTTGTATAGTGATCAAGCCAGGAGCGCGATTCTCCAGGGCGTCAACCAATTGGCCAATGCCGTCAAGGCCACGTTGGGCCCGAAAGGCCGGAACGCCATTCTGGACAAGAAATTCGGCGCTCCTACGATCACCAAAGACGGCGTGACCGTCGCCAAAGAAATCGATCTCAAGGACCCCTATCAAAATATGGGAGCCCAACTGGTCAAGGAAGTCGCCAGCAAAACCAGCGACGTGGCCGGTGACGGCACCACGACCGCCACGGTCCTGGCCCAGGCCATTTTCCGCGAAGGCGTGAAGCACCTCAGCGCCGGCGCGAACCCGATGGAATTGAAGCGCGGGATCGAAAAGGCCGTTGAAACGGCTACTACGGAACTGAAGAAACTCAGCAAGCCCTGTCAGGACAAGAAAGAGATCGGGCAAATCGGCGCCATTTCCGCCAACAACGACTCCACCATCGGCGACCTGATTGCCGAAGCCATGGACAAGGTCGGCAAAGACGGCGTCATTACCGTGGAAGAAGCCAAGTCCATGAGCACCTCGCTGGACGTGGTCGAAGGCATGCAATTCGACCGCGGGTACATTTCCCCCTACTTCGTCACCAACGCCGAACGCATGGAATCCTCCCTCGAAGACGCGTTCCTGCTCATCCACGAAAAGAAAATCAGCGCCATGAAGGACCTGCTCCCCATCCTGGAGCAAGTCGCTAAAATGGGGAAACCGCTCGTCATCATTGCCGAGGACGTCGAGGGCGAAGCCCTGGCGACTTTGGTGGTGAACAAACTGCGCGGCACGTTGAACATTGCGGCAGTCAAAGCCCCGGGCTTCGGCGATCGCCGGAAAGCCATGCTGGAAGACATTGCCATCCTGACCGGCGGCCAGGTGATTTCCGAGGAAGTGGGCGTGAAACTGGAGAACGTGAAACTCACGGACCTCGGTCGCGCCAAGCGAGTGACCATCGACAAGGACAACACCACGATCGTGGAAGGCGCCGGCGACCCCAAGCAGATCGAAGGCCGGGTCAAACAGATCAAAGCGCAAATCGAAGAAACCACGTCCGATTACGACCGTGAAAAGCTGCAAGAGCGGTTGGCGAAGATCGTGGGCGGCGTGGCGGTCATCAACGTCGGGGCCGCGACGGAAACCGAAATGAAAGAGAAGAAAGCCCGCGTGGAAGACGCGTTGCACGCGACGAAAGCGGCCGTGGAAGAAGGGATTGTCCCCGGCGGCGGCGTGGCGCTGCTCCGGTCCGTTCCCGCCCTAGAAAAGATGAAATTGGACGGCGACCAACAATTCGGCGTCAACATCGTCCGGCGGGCGTGTGAAGAACCGATCCGGCTCATCGCGGAGAACGCCGGCGTCGAAGGCTCGATCGTGGTGGACAAAGTCCGTAGCGCCAAAGGCAGCAACGGGTACAACGCGGCTTCGGACGAATACGTCGATCTGGTCGAAGCCGGCGTCATCGACCCGACCAAAGTGACGCGGTGCGCCTTACAGAACGCCGCGAGCGTCGCCGGGTTGATGCTGACCACCGAAGTCACCGTCACCGACTTGCCCGAGGAGAAGAAAGAACCAGCCATGGGCGGCCACGACCACGGCATGGGCGGCGGCATGGGCGGCATGATGTAAGAAACCTGAAGCATTGCCGCTTCATATTGAAGCAACGAAGGCCCGAGGGATTCTTCCCCCGGGCCTTCGTTTTTTTAGATCCCCGCTTAAGGCCGGTCCTCGACTCCCCTTCCTGTCATCCTCGCCCCCTCCTTCTGTCATTCCCGCAAGTTTTTAGCGGGAATCCAGTGTCTTTGCTTTTTCCTTTTGTCTTTATCTGTCATTCCCGACATTTTTAATCGGGAATCCAGTGTCTTTGTTTTTTCCTTCGTTCGTAAAGACAGAAGACACGGGATCCCCGATCAGGTCGGGGATGACAGGAGTGTGGTCAGCTCTTTATTCTGTCAACAGAAGCGGGCGTAGATTTCAGATCCTTTATAACCGTTCGCCCCGCTTTAATTCTCTTATGGCGTTCCTGTGCAGGCAAAGTTTCAAGGTGCTCCACCATAATATTTGCCATCTTTCGTGCGGCTTCTCTGGCCGATAGCTTAGGTTTCATAGGTTCCAACTTAGCACCGAGGTTGGTAATTAGGGCGAAACGTAACCAAAATAGATTTTCAGAAACTGTTTGAACACATTCTCCTGGCGGTGATTAAAGCGATACTCAACTTCCTTCAGATACATCGGGAAATGATACTTGGACACCCCGCGATACTGATACAAAATATGCTTGGCATAACTCCAAAACCCTTCAATGCCATTGATGTGATTCTTCGTCCGCCGGCTCACCAACGTTTTCGCATGATTCACCGTACGATGGTGGCCATAGCGTTTTAACGATTGATAGCCCCGAAAGGCATCGGTGAAATAGACGGACCCTTGCCGCGTATGGGCTTGGATATGGCGCATCAATTCATCTGCACTGACCGACTCCACGACCTTGGTATAGACCCGGCCGTCCCGCTCCAGGAGCCCGAACACGACGCTTTTGCCGGCGGTGGCCCGCCCGCGGAGCCCCTTGCGCTTGCCCCCGAAATAGGCCTCATCCAGTTCGATCTCCCCCTTCAGTTTCCCAGCTTCCAATTCGGTGACATGATACACCGCTTCGCGGAGCCGCTGATAGATGCGGGTCACCACTTTCACATCGAGGCCCAGATCCTGGCTCAACCGATAGGCGGGTTGCAATTGATAGAAGCCCTGGAGAATCCGGATCTCCCGGCGCAGCCGCCGGAGGCTTTTGCTTTTGCCACACCGCGTACATTTCACATAGCCGCGCTGGGTGTGCAGAACCTGAAAGGAGCCGCAGAAAATGCACTTCCGGCCGCGTAAAAAGTTGGCCGCACAACTAAAAACCGTCTGGCGTCCTGTAACCATGCGTGTTTTCTATCACACAGTGGTTACGAAACGCCCTAATTACCCCGAGGTTTATAACGTCACTGCGGTTCCCACGGATTGATCGTCTCCACATCCAAGCCCTCGAAGTCCCTGATATTTCTTGTGGCGACAGAAAGGTCATGGGCCTTGGCGGTTCCCGCGATGAGCGCGTCGGCCAAATGCAACACGCGGCCAAACCGACGTGCTTGCCCTCTCAGCATCGCTGCCTGCTGTGCTTCCGGGCGATCTAGCGGCAGAATCCGGTTGTCGTATTTGGATACGAAACCCGACAAAGCTGCACTAAGATTGTCGCGACGATGCCCCGGCGGGAGCAAATTCAGCCCAAAGTCCATCTCATGCAACACAATTGTCGAAAGCCACAGATCGGGCTTATCGATCAAGAACTTGATTACGCGTTGTTCGGGGTCGGCTTTAACAAGTTCCGAGACGACATTGGTGTCCAGCAGGAACCCTCTCATCCATCTTCCCGTGTACTGAACGGAATTTCCCGCTCAGGTTCGCGTCGGTCCGGGAGTTCAAGCTCTATCCCACGCGGCATGTTCTCTACCAGCCACTGCCCCAAGGGTTTACGCGGCGGCGCCTTCGCATCCCACGTGGCCGCAGGCACGACTACGAATGACCGGCGTGTACCGATCCGTTGCGGCCCCTCCTCCTCAGCGAGCCGCAGGATTTCCGACAGTCGCGCCTTTGCCTCGGCCACGGTCCAAGTCCGGTTATGTTTGACATGCTTGACGGTCATATGCCCTCCTATCAGTTCATAATGGTCCAATATAGACTATATTTGAAGCTAAATCAAGTGATGCGGTACGCCTTACAGAATGTCGCGAGCGTCGCCGGGTTGAGGCTCACCACCGAGGTCACCGTAACGGACCTTCCTGAAGAGAACGGTTCGTGAAACTCATGTTGAAGCGGAAAGGCTTGAGTTCAATCCAACGACTCATTTCTGGGGCATTTGCTTAACGGACAGATAATGACTATAGTGGCCTTATAAAATTAACTAGAAAGGTCATTTATGAAAAGCACGACCGTATCGCAGCTCAAGACAGCGTTAAGTGCCTACCTGCGTCGGGTGAAGACCGGTGAAGAAGTCTTGATTACCGAGCATGGCCGCCCTATTGCGCGGTTGCTGCCCATTGCCAATCCCGTGACCTTGCCTGCGCACTTGCAAGACATGGAACAAAAGGGACTCCTCAAGCGCGGAGAAAAGACTCTGTCTGCGGATTTTTGGAACCTACCGCGCCCTGCAGACCCTCAAGGAGCCGTACGTTCGGCAGTTTTAAGTGAGCGAGAAGAAGGCCGGTGAAATTCTGGGATACGTCGGCCATTGTGCCGCTCTGCGTACAGGAACCCCATTCAGGTACCGTACAAGAGATCCTCATCGAGGACCCATCCATGGTCGTGTGGTGGGGCACGCGCACCGAGTGTCTCTCCGCACTGACGCGACAGGCACGGGAAGGCGGTTTGACACCAACGGATGAACGTGCCGCCCGCCACGTATTGCAGACCCTGATGCAAACCTGGACGGAGATGCAACCGAGCGAGGCGTTACGCAACACGGCCGAACGGTTGCTCACCGTGCATTCGTTACGGACAGCGGACGCCTTGCAACTCGCCGCGGCCATCCAGTGGTGTCAGGGATTCACAACGGGACAGGGCTTTGTCGCGTTCGATCGACAACTGCGCGAGGCAAGCTATCGAGAAGGCTTTACCCTACTTCCTGAGACGTTCTGATCGTATTCGACGTATGAGACAGCGTTGTACCGACTTCAGATAATGCCGGACGGCAGGTTTGACCTCAACCTACCTTTGCCCACTACAGCAGACAGGTGATAGCGATGAAACAGAACTTGAGTGACTCGGTTATCGACGAAATCCGGGAAGTGCGGCACCGCATCTCGGCACGCTTTGATCACGATCCCACACAGTTGGTGACCTTTTATATAGAGATGCAGAAGCAGCACCGGGATCGCCTGATCGATCCCGCAAAGAGTACGAAACGCAGGGATCAATCAACCGCTCTGTAACTATTCACGTATTCGTTGTTAAGTTTCGCCATCGCCTCGCCCGTCAGTGCTTGCGTGGTGTAGTGCACCTTGAACTGAAACCGTGTGCGCCCGTCCTCGACCGTCACTCTGAAATCCCTTCACGGTGGATGACGCCGATGATCAGGCCGAACAGCCCGAATTGGAGCAGTAGATAGGCCGTTTCCATCCCGATGAACGCCGACACTCCCGGCACCTTCTGCTTGGCGACGAAGGCGAGCACGTGAGAAGTCCAGAAGAAGGCGCCTGTAATGAGAGCGAACTTGATCCCTCGCCGAAATGCGGTTCCCTCGCTTTTTAGCATCGGAAACAGGGTGGAGAGCAGAACGCCCTGGAGCACGATGGTGAGCAGACCGAGCAGAAAGTCGGGCTCTCCCTCGAAGTAGCCGAACGCTTCGTATCTCTCCTTGAAGAGGAGCACATGCCAGCCCACGGCAAGGGAGAAGGTACAGACCGTATAAGCGATGGTTCCCAGGATCAGCTTCTTGGCGTTCATGTGTCTTCTTCGTCAATAAACGGGATCTTCCGATTAGAACGGCGGTCCGGGAGTTCAAGCTCTATCCCACGCGGCATGTTCTCGACCAGCCACCGACCCAAGGGTTTACGAGGAGGCGACTGCTGTTGCCACAATCGTTCGGGCAGGACGACGAAGGTATTTTTCCTACCGATATACTGCGGTCCCTCTTCTTCGGCGAGCCGCAGAATTTCGGACAGTCGCGCCTTGGCTTCGGCCACGGTCCAAATCCGCTTGAGTTTGGCACGTTCGGCGGTCATATACCTTCCCATCAATTCATAATAGTCTAATGCAGACCATATTTGAAGCTGAATCAAATGACGCTGTGTGCTTCGCAGAATGCCGCTAACGTTGAGCTAAACAAAGATTTCGGGGATGGGCTAACAAGTCAGGGGGTTCTCGATTATGCAAAGGTTGATAAGATTTTGATGCGTGAGCGTGACATTTATTTGAGCGTGATATCGGAAGGTACGTTACAGCTTAATTTTGGGCTGTAAGTATTCCTAATCAGTAACCACTCCGAATAGCAAAGGAGTGCAAGCTTGGCATATAACTCCCCTACAGGGGGCAGTAAGGACAATTGCTATGGATCCGAACGACATAGGAACTGAGGCTTTGAAGGCAGCAAAAGAAATTGCCAAAGCCGCCGGTCAAGGATTGGAAATTGTGAAAAACTCTGGTGCGTTTTTGTCCCGATTTATAGGCGGCTCTTTAGAGCAAGCATTCGGGATAATAGAAGACAGATTGAAATACCTGCGATGGGAAAGACAGGTTAGGCTTGTGGATCGTGCCAGTCATTTCATGGCTGAGCGTGGTCCTCTAATGCAATTCAGACCAGTCCCCTTGAAGGTCGCAATTCCGATTTTTGAAGCGGCATCATTAGAAGAGAATGATGATCTTCAGGACCTCTGGGCTAGGCTGCTGGTAAACGCAGCCGACGCCGAAAGTGGCATTGAGGTAAAGCGAGGCTTGGTAAGCATTCTCCAAGATTTCAGTCAAATGGAAGCACGGCTATTGCAGGCAATACATGATGCCCCACCAATGAAAGGTGACGTTTCTTCTAAAGGGTCACCCGGACCACTAGACTTGGACGGTCGAGTGATAGCGCCGCCAATAAAAGATGGCGTTCCGACCAAAGGATTACCAAACGAATATCTCGAACCAGGAGAAGAGGGAAAAGATCCAGGCTTGCCGTCAGAATCAGTCCAGATAGGCCTATGGAATTTGATGAGACTGGGATGCATTGAATCCGCCGGTACTTGGGATAGTTTGGTAGGAATCAAAAGGGTCACAATCACTGCACTCGGCAAAGAACTTATCAGGGCGTGCTCGACGCCACAGAAAAGAGATTGAAACATGCTTCATGAAATCATGGAACAGCCCTCCAATTTAGGCTCAGGATAGGCATTAGGGCAGCCATTGAATATCCGTGCAACGCTCATTGTACGAGCAGTTCTTATTTGAAAATATGAGGCCGTCTACCTTCTGTGTTAGCTTCGTGCATCCAACCCTTGTTTGGCATATAGCGCGGCTTTTATCCCTTTCTTCGTGTCGGGTCATGTGGAATCAGCCCCGGCGCTGAACGTGAGGACACAGGTTATGTTTTTGACTGTGACTTTGTGTTGTCTTTTAGAGACGAAATTTGTAGTATTGACTTATGGTTTCTAAGCGCGCAATGGACATAGTGTGGGATGGACTTCTAGATGTCTCCCGCTACGTTCGGTACGTGGATAAACTTTGCTCTCTGTATCAAACACAGAGAAACACCGCCTACCTTTTGCTGGGAATTTCTGGGTCAAGTTCGGCATTGGCCTTCCTGGAGATTCTGCCAGGATATCTTACGACCATCAGCAATGCCTGTATTGCTGTGAGCCTTATCTGGTTTCTGACGCTCAACCCAGGTGAAAAAGCATCAAAACTATCTACTATCAAACACGATATCGATTTGCTGGAACGCGACTATAGAACCATGTGGGAACGTTTGTATCGAGGAGCTATCGAAGAAGAAGAAGCTTTACAAGAACATGAACGACTCTCACAAAATATTGGCCAGATTATGACAAGATTAGACATCAAGACACACGAACGCCTCAATGAAAAGAGTACGGAGGAGGCTTTTCTTATTGAAGCCAAACGCTATTCATCGGCTGCATAGTTCCTCCGCTCGTCAAAAAGATGGACCTCCTCCACGTCCAACAGGACCTGTTCGTCCTCCTGCGCCTGATCCTCCGAAACCTCGTGGAGAGCCTGTTCCGCAACCACAACCACCGCCCCCAAATCACCAAAGATAGTACACCAACATCCAGCGTCTTTCCTGTCTTGCCGATTCGCGTATGGTCAGAAGTAAGAAGTCGTGTTGCGTACGACGTTAAGCATATAGATTCCTTGCAAAAGAGGGAAAAGCTGCGTGAATGACGAAAAAAAGAGGCGCCATAATATGGCGCGGCTACAAATGCCTCTACCGCTCCTCCCCCTTCCTTATCAGACCCTTTATAACTTTTTGCCCCGCTTTAAGCCTGTTATGCCGTTCCTGTGCAGGCAAAGTCTCAAGGTGCTCCACCATAATATTTGCCATTTTTTGTGCAGCTTCTCTGGCCGATAGCTTACGTTTCATGGAAGTCAATCTAGCCCGTGAATGCTTGGCCGGTCAACAGAATGACAGGGACGGACCATCACTCTATCGAGGTTCAGCTTGAGAGTGAAGGAATGGTGAAATCAATGGCGCCTTCGTGTCCGTGGCCTTCCCGGCGCCCTACGGTCCTCATCTGTGCTGAACGGAATTTCCCGCTCAGGTTCGCGTCGGTCCGGGAGTTCAAGCTCTATCCCACGCGGCATGTTCTCTACCAGCCACTGCCCCAAGGGTTTACGCGGCGGCGCCTTCGCATCCCACGTGGCCGCAGGCACGACTACGAATGACCGGCGTGTACCGATCCGTTGCGGCCCCTCCTCCTCAGCGAGCCGCAGGATTTCCGACAGTCGCGCCTTTGCCTCGGCCACGGTCCAAGTCCGGTTATGTTTGACATGCTTGACGGCCATATACCCTCCTATCAGTTCATAATAGTCCAATATAGACCATATTTGAAGCTGAATCAAGTGACGCGATACAAATTACAGATTGCCGTAAGCGTCGACGGGTTGATTGCGTCTCTTATTGAGTGCCGATACCAAGCAAATCTCCCAGCCGTTGCTCCTGCAACAAAAATTGAAGGCATTCAGGTATGTTTCTCTTGCCATTTTGGTAAAGCCTGACCGGAGCACTGCACTCGTTTCCCAATGTTGCCTTATAAAATACGATCACGCCGTCTACACAGGATAGATAGCTCTCAAAATTACTTTTCTCATCGTTTGATCTTCCGAGGCCAAATATGGCCTGTTTGGGGTCATCAGAAAAAGAATCTGAATGACAAACGTTGATGGCAATCAAGAAAATGCGATCCTTTATCTTTCCTTCTTTCCAGTTCTTCACCTTTTTCTTCAAGGCCGTAATTATTGACTCTATTGCGGCGACAGATCCACTCCTTGCAGGTCCCCAAACTTGACCGGCGCCACTTGAGGAAATAGCAGGACTGAGCCAGCCTTTTGCTACCCAATTCCCTTCGCTAAATTCTGTCGATAGAAGCCATGATCCCAACTGTAGGCCATACTGCCTATGGATATTCCCGACTTCTTCCGGGGTATGCTTATCAAGCAAATCCTGAAATTGTTTGACAAATTCTTTGCCCAAAGATTTCTTCAACTCTCCTTCCGCTTCCAGGCAAAGATTGGAATGCAGCGGCTTCTTCAGATGCCTACGCAGCTTCTCGATGGCATCATGTTCGTTTTCAGTGGAATGTAGTACACCCTGCCCTAAGCCACATACGGTGGCCTCGATATAAAATTCCTGAGCCTTGTCGATGACTTGGAAATCGACTTTTCCGTTGCTGCCAGGCAGATCTGGTTCGATTTCAATAACGCAGCCAAGCCGCCTCAATATTTCATGAATTTCCAACTCAAACATGGCCCCTAAAAATTGCCCGAAATGTTTGGACTTTAGTCTTTTCTCTATACCTTTCTTTCGGTTATCTGGAACGGCCTGAAACCAGGATTCTAGCCATTGCCTTATTTCAACTGCTTCTTTTCGCCCTCCGCGCTGTAAGAACTCAAAAGTCGTTTCGTGGGCAGTTTCTGGCCCATGTCTTTGTTTAACGGGCTTGAAAAGCATTTCATTCATCGCTGTCGTTTTCCTTTTCCTAAATATTGGCCGCCAGAAGTGCACACATTTTCTCATAAATCATGAATCGGTTCTCAAAACCGCTCGCATTGGGAATCAAAGCCTGCTTCGGCGAGAGGGGGCTGACCCTTGGCGCAATTTAAAGCTTTTGTTTAGTCTCAGAAATGGCAAAGTGGCCAGACACGTGGATCATAGATGCAGGTTTTCTGATTTTCCTGACTTGTCTTCAGGTAAGAGTTTCAGGGTCCGAGTGAAACAAAAGTGGGGAATAATGGTACGCCAGAAAACATCGGTCTTCTTTCAGCCTCGCATCAACGAACGGATGAGGGCTTCAGACTGCCCAGCGATTATCTTGCTTTGCGCGGTTGTGGTCTTGTTGATTGTTTCAATGAGAGAATCACTGCCTTGATCAAAACACAATAGGTTTTCCTTGTCAGGGAAAGGCGTAATTTGAACGATCACGTCGTGAGCGATAGGGATCAAACTGCCTCGCATTGGACTACTCTTATGATCGAGTGGAACAATGGTGATACCATGGCTTCCGATGACAAAGCTTTGCTGCGGTATACAAATTCGCGCGACACGTAAACCTACTTCACGACAGAAAAGTGCGGTCTCATTTCGTTCGTTCGGGCTATCCCCAGCGGCGAACCTAGCATTAACATTTGATTCTATGCATTCTTTGAGTTTTCGAATATGAAGATCCTGATAAAGGGTTTCCCGGTCAGGCAGATTATAGCTGAGTTCATCGGATCGAGCCTTTGACGTTTCATAGAAAACATCACGATCTTCGCACGATGACAAACGCTTTTGAGATTCAGGCGTCCGCCGCGCAAGTGCTATCACGAATTGCTTGAAAATAGCATTCTCTTCTCGAGATAATTCGGGACATTTTATGTTCCGAGCCAATTGAATGATTCTGCGAACAACAGGATCCGCTTTGCCTTCGAGGGCACAAAATGCTTCTTCATATTCATAGCCTTTTTCGATGGCGTTGGAGAATTCTTGATATTCGCAGTTTTCCGGTACACGATCAAAGGCATATCTAGTGTAGAAATTACTTTCTACGAACACGTTATCAGGTGTTGTCGAATAAATTTTATCTTGGCTTTTGTCTCCTACCCATAACTTGCCGTTATCATCACAAAAATTCCTAAGCAGCATCTTGGGAATATAGTGCTGTCGTTTTGGATCATTAGAACCCATCTTTAACGTGACTCCATCCAAACTTTCTAAGTGGGCACCACCTTAGCCTATTCTCCGTCTTCGTTGCCTCGATTTCGCTTGCATCGCGGATTTTAGAGGAGCACACATTTTCTCGTAGAGCATGAAGAGGCGCTCTACCCTTTCGCGTTCGGATGCGAACTCGCTTCGGCGATAGAGTTTGTCTACGGCGCGGTCGAGGGTTTGGCGAGCCTTGCGGAGATCAGGTGGCATGAGGTCGGGGCCGTAGAAGTCGGCCAGCATTGCATCTGGATGAGCGGCCTAAGCGTGAGTCTTCATCAGGGTAGGGGCTGTCATACAAGAGCCTAGACTCCAACCAGAAGCCTACCCGGTCGCTGTCGACGGGGCTCCCGAATGACGATTTCCACGTCGCGCCCAAGCGCCATCAACAGGCGCAGCAGACGCTCCACGGAATACTCTCGAAAATTTCCCCGCAGGAGGCGTGAGACATCAGGCTGGGACAGACCTAGCAATTTCGCGGCTTCGACCTGTTTAAGACCACGCCGGCGGATGATCTCATCAATGCGGGTGACGAGTTTCGCCTTCAGCAAGTGCCCCTCTGCATCCGGGCGCCCCAGGTCCGCAAATACGTTTCCGCTGCCACGTTCGAACTTCATTTTGTCCATATTTATTGATCTACCTTTTGCCATAGGTATTGGCATAGTGGCGCTGTGCTGCCTGCAGTCTGAGTCTGACGAGATCCAGTTGTAGCCGAACCATCTTATGGCGTTTCCTTCTCCACGTGTCCTCACTCGGCTGCATAAGATGCAACAACTCCATCTGCGAAGAAGCTGCATGATCCGAGAAGTTACCCGATCTATCAAGGCGTTTTTCTGAAAAGAATGGTCATGAGCAACAACTCTAGATAATTCCCAAAATGTCCATTATTTCCTTCCTCATATCAACTATCGGTACCGTTGAGTCTGTGGGAATTTCTGAAAAGTAAGGCATCATTTTTTCTCCTTCAAAAAGGCATAAATCGTGGCGCCCACGATAATCTGGTCCCCACAAAATTTCCCATCGAGCACCGAGAGCAGTCCACCTGCCAGCCTTTATCCTCATGTCAAACCAGTCCCTATATTTCTCCAGACGTTCTTTATGCATCCGCCAGCTTCGTGTGTGCCGAGATGGTCCGATACCACCGCTGTTAGCAAACCTTATGAGTTGGATACATGCAAAAATGATTTCATGCAAATACTCTACACTGACTAACGGCATTGCCTGACTTTGCTTTTCTTCAATGAGGAAATATCGCCAGACGAACGATCCAATGTGATTGCCACGATCATCCTTGTCGCCGTCGAGATTTACAAGAAAATCATCAAGGGCTTTGAATGGAAATTGGCCTGTATTTCCGCCAACAGTCATTTTGAAGTCGGTATAGCATTCTCGGAGAATCTCCTTATCTTCCTGACCGATCAGATGAAACAAGCCAGACAGTGAATGTGTTTTGGGCACTGTTTTTCCGCGAACATGCAGAAGCGCCTTGAAAGCTTGTTCGACCAAAAAATAGCCAACAACAGCGTAGCCCCACCCCTGTGCAGTTACGTAATCCTGAACCATGTCGCGCATTACCGGACATTTTTCGTATTTCTCTTTCTCCTTCTTCAAGGCTGTCTCCAGCCATATCGTGATATACAAAGGATCCTTGAAATCTATTGGTCTATTTTCTGCCACGCTAACCCCGTGTCGATATACTGAACTCTATCTAATCAAATCCATAGCGCTATAATGGTCTATGTATCGTCAAATATCAAAAGACATTTCTTTTCTTCTTCCTTCTTGGTTTCGTTTGCATTGCAGCTTTTAGAGGGACTCTCATTTTCTCATAGAGCATGAAGAGGTGCTCTACCCGCTCGCGTTCGGAGGCGAACCCGGTTCGGCGATAGAGCTTGTCCACGGCCCGGTCGAGGGCTTGGTGGGCCTTGCGGAGATTGGGTTGCATGAGGTCGGGGTCGTAGAGGTCGGCCAGCGTGGCATCAGGATGCGCGGCGCGGGCGTCGAGTACGGCCTGTGCCAGTGGCTCCAGCTTTGACAGATCGGCATCTTTATATGGCATTGGGAAGGTATTGTATACGACGCCGATGGAGTACATATAATCGCTCTTCATTCGCCCGGTTACGGTCCGCATCCAAGCCATGTGCATGGAAGAAGTGAGCAGGGCAAAGTCTGTGAGAGTGGCATTGGGAAGAATTCGCAGTTTTTGGTTTGCAATTACCTCGGGCGTTAACCAGCCAATCGGGACGTAATCCCGCCGCTCCGAACTCGTATTGGGAAGAACCAAGAAGGGTTTGGAAAGCCTTTCGTCCACACCAACTCTCGTTGGGTAAGCTGCCATCTTAACCGTGCTTGGGCGGCGGCTGGAAGCTCGATACTCTCGTACCTGTCGAATACGTTCGCGGACATGAGGGAGATTTCGAAGATCCGACGGTAACGAATCCGCCAGATAGAGTATCCAGCGATGGAACCCGTTTATGTATTCGTCACCGCCGATATATTTTCGGAAGAATTTTTGCGATCCCGGTTCATGTGCAACGAAATCCTCATGCTCGTTTTGCGTGAACGTCAGGATGCCATTGTCGATCATCTGGACGCCAGTTTTGAGTTGCTGCAACCCGTTGATCGGCTGACTTTCCTCTCTCACTGTCAGATGCGGATCGGCGAGCCCGCTAGCGTCCAACAGGTAGGGCGATAACGCCTTGTGCCGGGTTTCCTCCGGTTCGCCGTTGATGTCGGGATAGCTGAACAGGCGCTTATCTGGCCGATGGCGGTCCCTGACGTCGAGTCCGATAATGACAACGTGCACGTGGGCCTTGCCGCGTGCGTCCGAGCCCCAGGCGAAGGTGCGGTGCGCGAAGGCGATCTCCAGGCCGCAACGCTCGAAAAGAATCGGCCAGAGTTGTGCCACCTGCTCGCCTTGCGTGATCGAATTGGTGGCGACAAAACCAATCCGCGCCGGTCCTTTTTGGACGTATTCCCCGGCTTCGATAAACCAGGCGGTCACATAGTCGAGAGTTCCGCCGTTCTTGCCTAAGGCCGCGATACGGCGCACTTGGGCGCGTTGCTCTTCGCTCTGGAACTTCGCTCCGACGAATGGCGGATTGCCGAACACAAAGGAGCAGTCTTCCGGCGGCAACAGGTCCGCCCAATCCATTTCCAAGGCATCGGCGTTCAGGATGTGGGGCGCATCTTCAAGCGGAATGCGAACGTGGCTTTGCCCGAACTCAAGGCTCAACCGGTTATTCATGATATGGTCCATCATCCACAGGGCGGTCTCGGCGATGCGTGCCGGAAACTCGCCGATCTCGATGCCGTAAAACTGATCGACGTTGATCCGTGAGAGGTCGGCGGTATCCAGCACCCGTTGCGTTTCATGGGTCCCGTCGCGGTGTAATTCCCGGATCAGTTCGATTTCCAATTCGCGCAATTCCCGATAGGCGATAATCAGAAAGTTGCCGCACCCGCAGGCCGGATCGAAGAACTTCATATCACCCAGCCGATGGTGAAAAGATTCCAATTCCGCACGACGGCGATGATCTTTACGCCGTTTGATCCGTTGAAACTCCGCTCTCAGATCGTCGAGGAACAGCGGCTCGATCACCTTCAAGATGTTTTTCTCGGTGGTGTAATGGGCGCCCTGGGCTCGGCGCTCGACAGGTTCCAGCACGGACTGAAAGAGCGCGCCGAAGATGGCGGGCGAGATTGCCGTCCAGTCGAAACGACAGGCGTCGAGCAGTACCGCGCGCATGTCTGCGTCGAAATCTGGAATCGTCAGCCGGGCCGCGAACAGGTTGCCGTTGACATAGGGAAAGCGGGCGAGGTCTTCATCGAGCTTGGCTTGACGTTGCTCCACAGGAGTATTCAGCACTTGGAACAGCCGCGCGAGCCAGCCGCCGAGGTCGGAGCCGTCTTCCCTGGTCCTGGTCTCCAGCAGGTCCAGGAAAATGTCGCGTGGCTCGAAGATGCCGGTGTCATCGGCGAACAGGCAGAATACCGTGCGCACCAGGAACACTTCCAGATCATGGCCTTCGTACCCTGATGCCTTGAGTGCGTCGTGCAGCCGTCCCACCAACTCCGAGGCCTTGACGTTGACCGGGTCTTGGTCGCGGAAAGTGCGGCGCTGTACGCCCAGGATGAAGCCGAACTTCTCGACGTTGTCCGGCAGGTCTGCCAGGGTGAACGCGGTCTCCTCGCGTTCGTCGAGGTCACGAAGCACGAAGTTTTGAAAATCGCTGACCAGGATGTAGCGCGGCCGGTCTTTCTCGGGCAGGACGTCGAAGTACTCCCCTGCCTGCCCGTAGGCTTTCGTCAGGTCGCGGCCGGCACTTTTCTGTTCGACGAGCAGGACACCCGGCCAGAACAGGTCGATAAACCCGGACTGGTTGTCCAACTTGCGTACGTGTTGCTCGTACCGTGCGACGGAACGGCGTTGGACTCCGAAAATCCTGAAGAAGTCGTTGTAGAAGCTCTGCGTCTCGCCTTTTTCGTAGGCCGCGTCCCGCCACTCTAGGGCGAATTGAGCGGCACGGGTGCGAATTTCGTTCCAAGACAGGCGCATGGAGGTTACAAAATTTCCGGTTGAAATAGTCCTCGTCGATCTATTTGAGCGCGTGGCTCATCCGTGCGTGTAGACCGTTTCTCTCCGAGGCTACGAAGGCAGATCGGATGGGAGTCTCTGCCTCGGATTCTAAATCGTCACCATAGTCAACCTTCCGGTATCCGTCAATAATGATGGTGACATGCTTCGTTGCGGCATCTCCACCATGGAAAGACATTGGATTCCCCCTCACCCCAGCCCTCTCCCACAATGGGGAGAGGGTTTATGAATAGCAAAAGCAAAGACACTGGATCCCCGATCAAGTCGGGGATGACAGAAAGGAAAATGCAGATTCCTCGCAAGGTCCTTCGCTTCGCTCAGGACAAGCTCGGAATGACCACTTTAAAGAAGCGCCATGAGGCATGTTGACCGGCACTGCTTATGCGCGGTTGATCCGGATAAGTTCGACGGTCGCACGATGGCCGGACGTGGTGGCTAATCGGGTATCACAAGTGAGCAATGAGGCCGCAAGTGACTCCGCCAGAGCCAAGTACGCGGCATCATAGGCGGTGACATTATGACGTAGCGCCCAAATGCGTGGAAGAAAGAGATCATGCGGGTACCGAAAAATCGGAAAATCGGCCAGGTCGGTCAGGGCTTGCTTCCCGCGTTGCGGTGTCAGTTCGCCGCCCGACACATACCGTCGCAGGACTTGCGCGATCTCCAGATCCAGCAAATGAGGCGCATGCAGAGACTCGCCACTTTCAAACAGGCGCCGTTGAATATCCAACGCGGCGGTCGTTCCCAAAAGCACCTCAAGGACCGCCGAAGCATCGGTCACAATCACCGGCTATCGCGTTCTTCCCGGATCAATTGAGCCGGCGGAACGGTTGGGTTGACCCGGGTTCGAGTTTGGAGCCGCCGGCGTAACTCTTCGACGGTTGGATGCTCGGCAAGCCGTTGAATCTCCACAATCAGGTAATCGGACAGAGACGTGCCGGCCAGGGCAGCCCTGGACTTGAGCACCTTATGAAGGTCATCGGGGACGTTCCGCAACTGAATCATTTTTGACATGTGATAAACCTACTTGCATGTTCTTCACATGTCAAGGTTCATTCCATTCCACGAGGATAAACCTAAAGAAAAGACTTTCCCCCTCACCCCAGCCCTCTCCCGCAATGGGGAGAGGGATTATGAATAGCAAAGATAAAGACACTGGATGCCCGATTAAAAATGTCGGGCATGACAGAAGGAGGAAGCGGGCAGGACAGG
The DNA here is from genome assembly GCA_965204965.1 of Nitrospirales bacterium. Classification (GTDB taxonomy): domain Bacteria; phylum Nitrospirota; class Nitrospiria; order Nitrospirales; family UBA8639; genus Bin75. The sequence goes on from OZ242026.1 coordinate 1,319,579, forward strand.
ATTATTCCGGTCTCCAGGGAAACGGACCCATCGAGTCATCCAGCAGAATGCGCCACACGTTCATGGGCAACCATTCGTCATACATCCACCAATCCTTGTATTGAGGCAACTGGACGGCCTTCGGGATCATCATCCAGTTCGTTCCTTTCTTGAATTCCGCATAAATCGCGCCCCGTATGTCGTGCAGGAATTGGATATAGTCTCTCACGTCCTGCTTGGTGCCCCCCAATAACGGTTCGGCTTTGCCGCTGTGCGCATAGATCGCCCTATCGAAGTCCATTTGTTCGATTTCTTTCAAGGACCGCTCCCATTCCTTGATGTTGAAATCCGGCACGATGTTGAAGAGGATCGCCTGCGGATCGACCAGGTCGGCGATATAGGCAATTCGTTGTTTGGGAAGGAGGAAGACCGTCATGCCCATCCCATGATTCATGCCCAAGTAATGTAATTCGAGTACGGTGCCTCCCAAGGTGATGTCTTTTCGCTTGCCCGACCAACTTGCGTCGGGAACCATCATGTCCGAACCGGGGTTCGCCTTCATCCATTGATAGGCTTCCTCATGGGCCATGACGGTTGCTCCGGCATCGTGAAACACTTGTCCGCCACTTGCATGATCCCAGTGATTATGGCTGTGAAAGAGATACCGGATCGGTTTGTCCGTGACGGCCAGGATGGCTTCGACAAATCCTTTCGCGTGGTTCGTATTCACCGATTCAATTGCGAGGACTCCTTCGCCCGTCACCACGAACATGGAAAAGTAGGCACCGGCCGGATTCCCATAGCTATACACCCCCGTGTCGATCTTGGCCGTATGCAGGGGCAGCGTTTCGGCAAGAGCCGCACCGGAACACACGATGATCATGAGGAACAGACAAAGAACGCGTTTCATACTCCTGACTCCTTCCTTGAAGTTGTGGTGTCATGTTTTCGGATCAAGGTCCGCAGATCGGCTTAGCATAGCGTAATCCGATACCTTCTGTCTTCGCTGGGCAACCAAAGATCGCAGAGCACTGCGGCTATGCCCCCTCACCCCGCCCCTCTCCCAGTGGGAGAGGGAGGAACGACGCCGCTCACCTGACGTGCGAGGCAGGAAAAAACTTGCTCCGACGTCTGAAGAGTTCTATTGTACGGAAAACATCAGTGGTGATGAGAAGATTCACAAAAGGATTCTAATGATGAAACACTTTGCACTCGCTCTCTTACTCGCTTTGAGCGGTTTCTTGATTATGGGCAACGGGATAGCCTCTGCTGAACCCCGGACGGAATCGATTTGCAATCTGGGCATGGTCAAAGGAGAAAAAGGCCGCACGTGTGAAGTGCCGATCCCGTCGGGATGCCAGGTCGCCAATTTTCCGGGATATGACGATCCATGGATCGATATCTCCAGGGGCGGCAAGACAAGCTGCGCCATCGATGAGAAACAGACCGACTGGAAAACCAAAATCGTCGGTTCCTGTGGCCCCTGCGGCACGGATAATTGTTCGGCTCGGTTCAGCGTCATGTTTGCATGCGGCGATCCTCAGCCCATGACCACTCAACCGAGAAAAGTCTATAAAGATTAGGCAGGACGATCACGGTCGCTCGTCCCCTCACCCCAACCCTCTCCCACGGGGAGAGGGAGAATCTGCGTGTCATCGACTACACAGCTTTTCAAACAGGCTACCCTTGAACAGGGGTTTCATGCCGTCGGGATCGCTCGCATTCCGTCGCCAACCACTGACCGGGATTGCTCTCCGCCCGGTCATTCCCCTACCAACCTGCTCGACCGCCTGCAGTATTGGCTGACCCAAGGCTACCACGGCACGATAGAGTGGATGCGACGCACTCCAGAACGCCGTGCCGATCCCACACAGGTGTTGCCGCACTGCCGTTCGATTATTGCCCTCGGTCTCAATTACTGGACCGACGCGGCTCCGGATGAGCGGCGGGGCAACGGCCGGATCGCCCGGTATGCCTGGGGTGAGGACTACCACCGCGTATTCAAGAAAAAACTCAAAAGCCTCGAACGGGTGCTCAACTCTCTCGAACCGGATTGCGCCACGCGCAGCTACGCGGATACAGGCCCGGTCATGGAGAAGTTCTGGGCGCAGCAAGCCGGCTTGGGGTGGATCGGCAAGCATTCCAATCTCGTCTCCCCGACTTTTGGTTCGTGGCTGCTGCTTGGAGAAATTTTGACCACCGCGGAGTTGGAGGCCGACGAGCCGGGTGCCGACCTCTGCGGGACTTGCACCCTGTGCGTGCAAGCCTGTCCGACCGGAGCTATTGTGGAACCCTACGTCGTCGATGCCACGAAATGCATTTCGTATCTCACCATCGAATACCGCGGAGACAGGTCCTCACTGGATAAGAACCTGCAAACCCGCATGGGGAACCGCATCTTCGGTTGCGATGATTGTCTGGACGTATGCCCCTATAATGCCTTCGCCCCGGCAACAAACGAACCGGGCATGCAACCCACGGACCTGACGCCAGGACCGAACCTGTCCCGGCTTACGACGATGAGCGAGGAGGAATTCTCCCGGACTTTTGCCCATTCCCCTATCCGGCGGGCGAAGTTTTCAGGATTCCAACGCAACGTGGCCATTGCCTTGGGAAACGAATCGTCGCCGCGAAGGTCGTGACAGGCCAGCCTGAATTTCTCACCAGGCTAGGTCAACTCCGCCATCGTCACGCCGTCGCCGCCTTCTTCCTGACTCCCGGGTCGATACCCCTCCACGTATGCCGACTGCGCGAGAAATTGTCGAATCGTGGTCTTGAGTTTCCCGGTCCCATGTCCATGGATGATCCGGACGGACCTGGCATTCCGCAGCAAAGCCAGATCCAATTGGGCCGTCAATTGCTCCAGGGCTTCTTCCGCAGTCTGTCCCCGCAGGTCGATGCCGGCGAAATCCGACGCCGTTGAGCCCGAACCGGCGCTCCCGCTCGATAGTGACGACGGTTTCGCCAAACGCGGGGCAGGACTTTTTTCCTGTGGGACAACGTCCGTCACACTCCCCGCTTTACCGACGCCCACCAGCCGGTCCACGTGAACGGAAAGTTCGGATGACCCGACCTGCACACGAACGGATTTCTTCCCTTCAGGTTTTTCCAGTAAACGGCCCAGCGTGTCCAGGTTGGCGATTTCCACGACGTCGCCTTCTTCAAGCGACGCAACCGGAACGGGTTCCGACGCCGTGTGTCGATTGATCGTCGCTTCCGCCTCGTGCAACAGGCGCTGCGCCTCCTGCGCGTGCTCTTGCGTCCGTCGGCGCTGCAACGACTCGGTGATCCGCCGGACCTCCACGCGGGCCGTGGCCAACTCCTCACGGAACTTTTTTCTCATCTTTTTGATTTCGTCGCGTTCGATGGACCGCAAGCGTTCCGCAATTGCCTGGGCTTCCGCTGCCTCACGGCCGGCTGTTTCTCGCTGAGTCCGGGCGTCGTCGAGTTTATCCTTCAATTCCTGATGGGTGCGTTGCAGGTCCGTGAAGACGTGATCGAGTTGCCGGTCTTCGCGATGGACCAAACTCAGGGCCTGATCAAGAATCGATGGGTCCATACCCAAACGCCCGGCGATATCCAGCGCGGAGGACCCGCCGGGGATACCGGGAATGAAGCGGTACGTCGGGGCCAGCGTATTCACGTCGAATTCGAGGCTCGCGTTCAAAAATCCGGGCGTCGAAAGGGCCAACGTCTTCAACGCATTGTAGTGCGTCGTTACGACAACCTTGAGGTTGAGTTCGACAAACCGGCGAAGCAGCGCCTCGGCCAGAGCCGCGCCTTCGGCGGGATCCGTTGAACTGATGACTTCGTCCAAGAGCACCAGCGTCCGCGGAGACTCTCTGCCGGAGGGGTGTTCGATGCTTTGGAGCAGGCCGATCAATTTTCTGATGTGCGCGGAAAAACTGGACAGGTCCTTGGTCAGGTCCTGAGCGTCGCCGATGTCCGCGAAGGTTTCCTCGAAAAACGCCATCTCCGATCCGTCCCTGCACGGCAGGTGGAGCCCGCACCGCACCATCAGACTACTCAGCCCCAGCAACTTCAGCAGCACGGTCTTTCCACCCGTGTTGGGACCGGATATCACCAACACCGCGGAGTCCCTTTCAAACATGACGTCGTTCGGTACAACCTGTTCCTTGTTCAACAGCAGCAAGGGGTGCCGCGCGTTCCACAGGCGCACGTGCCCGTCCGTGTTGAGCCGGACCGGTTTTCCGTTCATGCGGGCGCTGAGGCGCGCCTTGGCTCCGATACAATCCAGGGTGGTCAGGACCTGCAACAGGCTCCGCAAATCATCCAGGTGCTGCACGACCCGGCTCGTGAGTTCCTGCAGGATGCGGGTGATTTCCCGGGCGACCTGAAGCTCGGCAACTTTGATCTGATTGTTCAGGTCGATGAGTTCACGAGGCTCCATAAACACCGTGGCGCCGCTGGCCGAAATGTCATGCACGATCCCATGGAGATCATGCTGACGCTCGGCCTTGATCGGCAAAACGTACCGGTTCTCCCGCTCGGCATAGTACAGTTCCTGCAGCAAATCCCGGTAGCGTGAGGACGCCACCATGTTCTCCATGCGCTGGCGTATACGGTGCTTTAACCCTTGCGAAAGACGGAGTGCTTCATACAATGCCGGCGAGGCATGGTCGAGTATGTCCCTTTCCGCGCTCACGCATGCATCGATCTCCTCCCGCAGTTCGGACAAGTCGGGCAAGGATTCATAGTAGGCAAATAGAGCCGCCGCAGTCTGTTGATTCGCCGCGAGACAACGCCGCACCGCTCCGGCCACGCTGATGAGCACGGCAACGTCTCTCAACGTATGAAGGTCCAGGATTCCGCCTTTTTCAGCCTTCTGCAGGGCCTGGGAGGAGTCCTCGAACTGCACCGCGGGAAACGGCACCGCGGAATACTGAAGCTCCAGCATCTCCGTGGTCTCCTGCATGCGTTGCTGCGCAAGTGCTGGTGTATCCGCCAGAGGTAACCACCGGCACAACTCGGCCCCCAAAGCCGAATGCGCCTGGCCAGCCAACGCCTCCAACACCTGCGGCCACTCAAGGGCTTGTTGCGTTTCGGAAATAGTGGAAAGATCAGACACGAGGATGGTGGATGGTGACTACAGTATAGGATTTCCGCGCCACACAAGTGGTTCGCCGGTCTTGGAATCAACGACATCTGTAAGCATTGGCGGTCCGGCCATATGTGCACATGCGTCATTAAGCTGTTCTTGGGTTAGACCCTTACAACCTGACAAATGCGCGTTGGTCAGAATCGTGTTGATCAGAATCGCATCTGTCAAATTCGCTTTAAATAAATTCGCAGAGGACAAATCTGCACCATCCAAATATGCACCAGTCAAATCTGTACGAGACAGCCTTGCGTCGCTCAGGGTCGCATTATTCAGACTCGCATGAGACAGATCTGCACCAATCAAATTCGCACCAACCAAGTCCGCTTGAGCCAAAATCGCGCCAGACAGCTTTGCACCGAACAGAGTCGCCCTAGATAACTTCACACCGACCAGACCAGCACGAGACAAAACGGCACAAGTCAAATTCGCGCCGCTTAAAGTCGTATGAGACAAATCCAGAATATAAGGCTCCTCTGTTCCCTCTCTTTCTATTGCAATTTGTGTTTCGCTACGGTTGCCGATCGCCGTTAAGATTGCCTGAACGTCATCACGTAATGGTGTAATTTGTTGCTTTCCATCCGCAGCAGCATTTTCATCTGCCTCTTGATGGGCACGGACAAAAGCGCAATAGAGTTGCATGATCTGCGTGTGATATTCCTCGGGATGCTCACGGGCTAGACGCGCAAGCGCGTAGATACCGCCAAGACGAACAGAAAGGACTTGACTACCCATCATTTCCGCACCTTTCTGGTAGCGTTCGTTCAGCAGGCTGCGTTGCGCTGTTTCGGCTTGACGTTGTGACGCAAATGCTTGACGTTCGGCCACAGTGCTTCGCCAAATTGCAAGAGGCAAAGCAATGATCGCGGCAATGACCAACCCAAGATTGCGGATTATCTCACTGCCAGATTTGTGGATTGTCGTATCGTTGGATTTTTCAGTACTCAGCCAATCCCACAGCACGGGCGAGGGGTCAACCGAAACTACCAGCACTAATAGGACCGATAATATGACCAAGTACCAACTGAACCAACCGATCTTTTTTTGTATTGTATTAAGCGAGCCAGCAAATTTGGCGGCATTGGACCGAATTTTGTTCAAGAATAGGCGCATGAGGCTTACAGGTCTTCCGACTCGAAATAGTCCTCGTCGATCCGTTTGACCTTATACTGCATCTTCTGGCGAACCCCGATATCATGTTCGACCATAAGATGCGCAAGTTCTTCTCCATCGATCAGAACGATCCGCTTCTGACTTTTCTCTACATAGGCTTTGGCGGCTTTTGTAAAACTTGCTGTGGTCACAAATACGCCTTTGGTTGTACCTGAAGTATCAATTGCGCCGACGAAATTGCGCAGATCGTTTTCACCCACCGTATTGCCAGCAGCATATCTCTTGGCCTGGAGATATACTTCATCAAGGCCAAGTGCGTCTTCTCTAATCGTGCCGTCGATGCCACCGTCGCCTGAACGTCCAGTTACTTTCCCCATCGTAGGATCACCTCGACCATAGCCCATGGCAATCAGAAGGTCCACTACCACTCGCTCTAGAAACGAAGGCTCTGCGTTCCGGACACGTTCAAGCACCTCAACTTCCAGCTCATTGCGCAATTCTCCGGCAGCACGTTCCAGCGCTTCTTCCGGCGTTACCGTTGGATCTTCAGTTAAAACCTGAGCCGCATCCCCGCTTGCCGACGCAGTGCTCTCTTTGGCCTGCCACTCGGCATAAGCCACATAATTTCGTAAACCCTTAAGGTCGACGCGCGTAGGAGCCTGAGCCAACAACCGTTCCCCTTCAGTCGTCAACCGATAGACGCCACGCCGAACCTTTTCCACCAGCCTGGCGCGATTCATATGTGTCACCGCCCAAGCAACGCGATTCGTGAACACTGGCTGATTATTGCTGGGAAGCAATTCTTCCACATCTTCTTGCGTTAATTTTTCGGCAGCGGCAACGTGATCTCGCACCTTAGAGATCGGCACTTCTGTATCCTGAGACAAGGCCCTGAGAACCGGAAGCATGAGCGATTGAAAATCGGGGACAGACATGGCGTGTTAAAGCTCCTTCGTTCGGAGTTATTTTATGGATCCAACGGGATCTTCTTATGTTTCAGATCATGAACCGTCACCATAGGCAACCTTTCGGTATCCGTCAATTATGATGATGACATGCCACGGCAAAGACGCTGGATTCCCGATCAGGTCGGGAATGACATAAGGAAAAATTCAGATCCCTCTCTTTGCTCGGAATGACCACATTGGTGTCGTGCTCGGGATACCAGAGGAGCCCTCTCCCTCTCCCCTCACCCCAACCCTCTCCCAGAGGGAGAGGGAGCTTATAATAAGGGTTGAGTGTGGCCGTATCTTATGCGATAAACGTCCGGGCTTCATCACTGATATGCGAGGATAGAAGACAACAGCCTTGTGTGGCCTTGCGTGGCCTTGTGTGGCCATGTGTGGCCATGTGTAGCTGTGTTGTTTATCACCCAAAGGCACGAACGGAGGAAAACATTGAACGATAATGATTTGAACGTCACGCTTGGGGTCGAAGAGGAGTTTTTCCTGGTTGACCCGGAATCGCGGGACCTGATTGCCGACCCGAATCCGGCGATCTTCGAAACATGCGAGAAGGCCAGCGGGCCTCACAGCGTGGTGCATGAATTCCTGCGCTCTCAAATCGAAACCAACACCCGGGTCTGTGCGAATTTCGTCGAATTGCGCCGGGCGCTGGCCGAGACGCGTCGAATCGTCATTGATGCCGCACGGGAACATCGGGTCGCCGTGATTGCGTCGTCCACGCATCCGTTTGCCGACTGGCGATTGCAACTGCCAACGCCGAAGGAGCGGTATCAGCGTTTAGCGATTACTCTTCAGGAGATACGGTCCCTTCTCGTAGGCAGCATGCATATTCACGCGGGATTTGGCGACCCCGACTCGCGCATACGGGTGATGAACGCCTTACGCCCTCACCTCCCGTTGCTGAATGCCCTGTCGGCATCGTCACCGTTCAGCTCGGGACGGGAGACAGGGTTCAAATCCTATCGGCTGAACCTCTTGAGTGTGATGCCGCGGTTCGGTCTCCCGCCGGCGCTTGCCTCTCGACGCGAGTACGAGACCTTGTTGGACACGTACCGGTCTCTCAAATTCATCGACGACGGCAGCGAGTTGTGGTGGGATCTCCGTCCATCGTCGAAGTATCCCACGATCGAGTTGCGTATCTGCGACATTTGCACTCGACTTGATGACGCACTCGCCGTGGCGGCGGTGTATGCCTCTCTTATTCGCCAGTTGCTTCGACTGGACCGTGAAAATAGGCTGCCTCCGGCCCCACCTTCCGAAATCATTGCCGAGAATAGATGGCTGGCCGCACGCTACGGCGTACTGGCGTTTTTCGGCGATCCTGCCTTGGGTGGGCGTATCGACATCAATGATCGCTTGTCGGCACTCGTCGAGAGTCTCACCGAGGATGCCAGGGCGCTCGGCTGCGAGGCGGAATTGCGCCATTCCCTCACTATCATCAAAGAGGGTGCCGGCTCTGACCGGCAACTCGACATCTTTCGGTTGCGACGGCTTGAAGGTGATGGCACGGAGCAAGCGTTGCGTGCCGTAACCGATCTTATCATCCAGGAAACGATGGTCGACACGCAATGACATTACTATTTATCGAAAAAATTCATTTATATATAAACATTTCAATTCATATAGTTATATAGTAAATTTAACTAAAAACATTGATTAATTTTAAAGTTATAATTTAGTTTAAAATATCGATTTCATGGATCCGCTTTGTGAATAGCATTCTTCTGCTCGGGCTTTTGATCGGCATGCAGCATGCCTTGGAGGCTGATCACGTGGCGGCCGTATCGTCGCTTTGCACCGGCACGCGATCCGTTCGCCGGATCGCCGCCCATGGCGCGGTTTGGGGCCTGGGCCATTCGTTGACCTTGTTGCTCCTCGCTGGTGCGGCTGTCTTTTTGGATCTGCGCTTCGGTGAAACCCTAGCCCAGATGCTGGAAGGTGTCGTCGGCGTGATGCTGATACTGCTGGGCGGGCACGTACTCGTTCGCCTGTGGCGTGAACGTCTTCATTTTCATAGCCACCGGCATCCCGACGGCCGGAACCATTTTCACGTTCATAGTCATCTCGGTGAGGGCACAACCCATGATCCCGACCATCATGTGCATGCCCATACGAGCAAGCTGCCTCTACGGACTCTGTTGGTGGGCATGGTCCACGGCTTGGCCGGATCGGCGGCTTTGGCAATCCTGACCGCCTCGATCGTCCAGGACCCGGTCATGGGCCTGCTTTACATCGCCCTGTTCGGACTGGGATCGATTGCCGGCATGACGGTGCTTTCTTCATTGCTCGCCGTGCCCTTGGCCTGGACCGCACAGGCATACACGTGGGCGCATCGCGCCATGCAGGCAGGCGTTGGGCTCGCCACGATCGCGCTCGGTACGACGTTGCTGGTGGAGGCCGGAGTCGCATTCCTTCTACAAACTTGAGTCCGACATCAAGAAAGGTGGTGATTGATGAGACGATTTTTCTTCCTTTTGCAGATTCTGATGCTCGCTGGCGTGCCGGCCCTTGTTCTGGGTTGGACGACACCAGGCTCTTTCGACAAAAAGAATTATGGTGAGCTGTGGCAACCTATGACACAAAGTCATGATGATGAAATCCCGGACGATGACGATGAAGACGAGGAGAAGGAAGATGACGACTATGATTGATTGATCGGGCCAACCCGCATTACCCGTACCTCCCTCACCCCAAAAAACCACATAATAAACAACACATTTCCATTCTGCGTCCATTTGGCATCTATTCATACCCTTTTTGTCATCTAAATAGCATTTTTGGTGTTTTTTTGATCCCTGGCCTTATTATTTTGTCGGATAACTAATTTTACCACCCTGTAGATAATTTACATATATGTAACAATAAAGTCATTTTCGTAATATATATTAAATATAGTTAACAGTTACGAAATCTATTTGAAACATACTGTGCAATGCATATAAGCCAGGATTCACTCAACCATGGGGCTCGATGACAGCGTCGGATTCATATCCAATAGTCCGGCTGTCCACAGAGGAAAGGAGGCTCATCATGAAACTGCACCTCACCCTGTTTTTGCTTTTGGTCTTGATAGGCGTTCCGGCTCTTGCCTTGGGATGGGACACCCCGGATCTGTCCGGTAAGACGTTCTGTTCGAAAGAACAAGTGGATGATCTCATCGCAGACGGTGACGACTACTACGATGAAGATGAAGCGGATGAAGATATTTGACTGAGTCTTGAAGTTTCTCGAAATCGAGTGAATCCTGGCACCCACTCGTTTCACTGGCAGCACGTTCATCTCGTTTGGCACTCCCCTCCGACTTGGCTTCCCCCGGGCTTGCCCTTCCCCTTGTCCTGGCAGACCCGCTTTCCTTAGAATTGCGAATGTTGGGTGAAGGAATGACAGAGGAAATCTGTCAGCTTTGTGCCGCCCGTCTGTTTCCTCCCCTTTGTAAGGAGAGGTCAGGTGGGTAGAGTCGTCTTGTCGCTGCTACCACTGGGAAAAATAACTGCGCAAAAGCTCTCCAGGAATAGCCTCTACCTCCCCTCGCCCCTCCTTACAAAGGAGGGGAAAGGAAGAAACCACTCTCCCGCGAAGAGGGAGATATGAGGCATAACCACAGGTTCTCACCATGACTCAGGATGAAGCCCGTTCATATCTCAATTACCTGCTGACCTTGGGGCTCCGCCGCGAAGAAGCGTTCGGACCGTTGGCTATCGCGTTTCTTCGTGAACGGGATCTGACGGCCCTCGGCATCGCGCCGGAAGAACAGTTCAGTTTGATCATCGCCACGACCCAGGCGATTGCCGCGGAGCCCAAACGGTATTCGCTTAAATTGGAACTGCTGCAAAAGGCCCGGCAACTGCTTGCGACCACGCGGTTCTTCGACCCCGAATTGGATAAAGATTTGGAGCATGACATTCAGAAGACGACCGCCGAGTTGGCGATCTATAACGACGCTATGAAGTCGTCCCGGACTGCGTCGATCGACCGGCACACGTTGATCGTCGAGACGGATGTCCCCGACTATTTTCTGGACTTGGCGCAGAAGCGAGCCGGGGCGTATTACCAGAACAAGTATCGGCTAACCAAGGAGGCCAAGACCGCGCAGCATTTCGGCGGCACGCCCAAGCGCTTCGAACCCGACAATGAAGCCCTGCACAAGGAATTTCCGGGCGCTTGCGCTCCATTTATGGCCGTTCGAACGAATGGGTTCCATATGATGCTTCCGTTCGACCTGAAGATCAGCCGGCGGCCCGATGAGCCGCTCGATGCGGGTATCAGGATCTTTTACGCGAAAATGGGGTATTCATATCCGCTCCGCTATGAGATGGGAAAACTGTGCAGTTACCACGACGGGCAGGTCTATGACATTGCCCTGGATGATCCGAACTTATTATTCGTATCCGTCTCCGGCATCAAAGATGCCGAATTTCCGGCCAAATCCGTTCCCGGTTCCGGGGACGTGCCGCCGGAATATGCCTACCCGCTCGCCGTACTCGAACATACCGGCAGCCTCGGGCCGTTTATCCAGGTCAGTTGTAATTTCAAAGTCTGGTTCGATGCCTCCAAAGTCTCCGTCCTGATCCAAGGCGCGCCGGACCTGTACGAATATGGGCTTCAGGGCGGCGCGGGGCTCATGACCCGTTCCTATGCCTCGGACAAAGTCCCCACCTATGCGGAAGCCCAATCACAACCCTGGCAGGAAGGGCTGAGCTTTAACTTCGTCAATCTTCATCTGACTTTGAGCCCGGGGACGGAGACGGGATTTATTCCCCACAGTACGCCAATCTTTACGGTATTTCCCGTTCTGAGCAAGCAAAGCTACAAGTTCGACCGGTTGGCTTCCCAATAGGAGGCGCGGTACGCATCTCTCGCCCCTCCCATCGGACAGGCACGGGGGCCTGTCCCTACAACTCCGGACGCCGGGCAGCATGTCCTGTAGGGGACGGCCCCTGTGCCGTCCCGAATGAATGCCGCCGCCACAACGACATTCCGATTTAGAATGCGGCCTTACCAATACGGAGAGACAATTGTAGCCGCGGCCATGCTTTGGTTGATTAAATTTACATAAAAAATTCGAGTGTCCTGTTGCTACGCAATGAACTCCTGTGCTAGGATTTGCGACACCCAATGGACGACGACGGTCCCAGACGATATTCCCTGCGCCAGCGCAATAATCTCTACCCTCCCTTATCGTTTTTCTTTGTTCATTTCCCAATACCGGATCCCTGCAGAGCAAAGGGCTTGCTTTCTCTAGGTTTTCCGGCCCCTCTGCCCGGGACCAGGGTTTCACTCTGATCTGATCCCATGGAATATCTCATCATTCTGGTTTGTCTGGTGTTCTCCGGGTTGTTTTCAGGAGCGGAAATTGCGTTCTTTTCCATTCCCGAAAGCCGCTTGGAAACTCTGAAAGAGGAAGGTCGCCGGGCAGGAGCTTTGGCGCTTTCTCTCAGGCAGAATCCCCAGCGACTTCTGTCGACGATCCTGATCGGAAACAACGTCGTCAACCTGACGGCCGCCGCGTTGATTTCCATGGTTACCTTCGAACATTTCGGGTCCGAAGCGGTCGCGATTGCGACGGGCGGGTTGACGATTTTTGTGCTGATCTTCGGAGAAATCGTCCCCAAAACCCTGTGCGCCAAACACGCAGCCTCCGCGGTCCAATTCTTCGCGTACATGATCTTTTGGATGGAAAAACTCTTTGCTCCGGCCCTCTTCCTGTTGGAACCCCTCATCCTGAAATTGACCGGAGGACGGGGGCTGGCCGTCCCGTTCGTGACGAAAGAAGAACTGAAAATCATGATCGAGGCCGGCGGCAAAGCCGGAGTGCTCGAGTCCGAAAAAGTCGAGATGATCAAGAACCTTTTCGAGTTCACCGAACTCACGGCCAGGGACGTGATGACGCCGAGAATCGATACGGTCGTCATGGACAGCAATCTGTCTTTGGAGGACGCCAAAGAAGACCTGTTCAATTCCAAACATTCACGGATTCCCGTGTATGAGGGCATCCGTGACAACATCACGGGCATTCTCTATCGGACGCATGCCTTGATCGAATTGGCCCAGGGCAATCGGATCAGCAAGCTGAAGGAATTAGCCCTCCCTCCGCTCTTTATTCCCATTTCCAAACCGGTTGGCGATCTATTGAAGCAATTTCAGGAAGAGAAACGCCACATCGCGATCGTCGTCAATGAATTCGGCGGGGTCATGGGAATCGTCACCACGGAAGATCTGTTGGAAGAGGTCGTGGGTGATATTCTCGACGAGACGGACGTGAGCGAAGAACTGATCAAACGGACCGGCAAGAATGAGATTCTGGTGAGCGGGCGAACGGAAGTTCGCAAGATCAACGAATTTCTGAAAGTGGCCTTGGATAAAGACGAAGACGTCGTCTTCTATACGATCAGCGGGCTTATCCAGCAGCACCTCGGCCATATCCCTGCAGTCGGGGAGGAACTCCGAGTAACCGATTGTCTGTTGACCATCCGTGAAGCCGATAACCGATCCATCAAAAGCGTCCAGATCCTCAAACTGGAAGACGTGCCGAAAGAAGAACCGGCGCCCGCCCAGGCCGGTTCCTCCACATAACGCCGGGCGTTTCGTCTTTTCCCTCAATCGCCACCGGCCCGAAGTAACTCTAGAAACCCGGCTTCATCAAGCACAGGAATCCCCAAAAGCTTGGCCTCGTCCAATTTCGACCCCGGATCTTTTCCGACGACGACGTACGTGGTGTGTTTGCTGACACTGGAGGTGACTCGTCCACCAAGCGCTTGAAGGCGTTGCGTCGCTTCCGGCCGGCTCACGTTCTCCAGCCCACCGGTAAACACAAAACTTTTTCCTTTCAAAGGTACGGCATGGTCGCTCGTCGAACGGAGAACAGCCTGAACGGCCACACCCAATGTCTTCATGTCCTCCAGCACAGCCACGTTTCGCTCTTCGGCAAAGAAGCTGATCACGCTCTGCGCAATTTCAGGTCCGATATCGTGAATGGCCTGCAATTCCTCATGGGTCACCGTCAAAAGCCGCTCCAATGCACCAAATTCCGAGGCCAAAATCTGCGCAACGTGATGACCGACGTGGTGAATGCCGAGCCCGAAGAGAAACCGCTCTAGTGAAGGGGTTTTGCTTTGCGAAATAGCCACGAGCAACTGGGCTGCTGATTTTTCCGCGAATCCGTCCAAGCTCAAGAGTTGCTCTTCGGTCAAACGGTAGAGGTCCGCCAGATCCTTGACCAAGGCTTTATCGACGAGTTGCGCGACGGTCTTTTCTCCCAGTCCTTCGATATTGAGGGCGCCTTTGGAGGCAAAATGTTGAATGCCGCCTTTCAACTGCGCAGAGCACACGGTTCGCCCCGTACAATAATAAACAGGACCTTCCTGTACCACGGCGGATTGACACACCGGACAGGCACGTGGGGCCTCGAACGCACCGGCACGTTGTTCGCCGGGAATCTCAATCCGCTCGACAATATCGGGGATCACGTCCCCTGCCCGCTCAACCTTGACCGTATCTCCGACCCGCACGTCCTTGCGCGCCACTTCTTCCACGTTATGCAACGTGGCCCGGCTGATCGTCACTCCGCCGACTTCGACCGGCGTCAATAGCGCAATCGGGGTCAACGCGCCGGTCCGCCCCACAGACACCACGATGTCCTGCACGATAGTCAATTCCTTGCGCGGGGGAAATTTAAACGCAATCGCCCAGCGCGGGCTCCTCGATTTTTCGCCGAGTTGCTCCTGGAAGTCCCGTGAATTGAGTTTCACGACGATACCGTCGATTTCAAACGGCAAGTTTTCTCGCTTTTCCATCATGCTGCGGTGAAAGGCTATGACCTCTTCGACGCCGTCACAGAGTTGGCGTTGTGCAGGATCGGGGACGGGCAAACCCCACTCATGGAGTTTGGTCACGGTCTCCCAATGCGTAAGCGGCAACGGATCGGAGGAGACCATCAAATCGTAACAGGTGAGCACCAGGGGCCTGGAGGCGGTAATCTCGGCATCGAGTTGCCGGAGCGAACCGGAAGCGGCGTTGCGGGGATTGGCAAAGGTCTTTTCTCCGCGCTCGGCCAACTGCCGATTGAGGGCTTGGAAATCGGGAAGACGCAGGTACACTTCCCCCCGGACTACGATCCGCTTCGGCACGTTCCCCTCGATGTTCAGACACTGGAGCCGGGAAAGAATCGACCGAAGGTTGGGAGTAATCAGTTCACCCGTTTGCCCGTCTCCCCTGGTCGCGCCACCGGCGAACTTCCCCTCTTCATAGACAATGACGACTGACAATCCATCGTATTTCGGTTCAACGACGTACTCGATTCGTTCCGTTTCCAATTCCTTCTTTACACGTTTATCAAACGCGTGCACGTCATCAGGAGCCAGGACCGAGTCGAGACTCAACAACGGACGATCGTGCGGCACCTTCGAAAACACCGAAGCAGAAGCAACCGCAGGAGGAGAACTGCCATAGTCTTCAACTTCGATATACCCAACGCGTTGCGTGGGCGAATCCGGAATAACCAGGTCGGGATATTGCTCTTCCAAATTCTGAAGAGACTGAAAGAGTTTGTCGTATTCCGAATCCGAAATTTCCGGTTTGCCAAGACCATAATAGAGACGGTTGTGCCGGCGAATCCGTTCGCGCAATTCGTCGATCCGAGCTTGAATGGAAAGTGGCGCGTCAGATGGGGACATGCCGGCACGCAACAACCCCGGACCGTTGGGGCTGGCTCCTATCCTTGAATGAATTGACCGGCGAAACTTCGGATTTCGTGCCCGTTCAACACGTGAAAGCGTCGCAGCCGCGCCACGGTTTGGCCCGAAAACCGCGACAGGGAAATCGGGATGAGCCTGCGCTCGAATTTTCGGGCAATATGTCTCCACCGGGCCAGCGGCGGAACGGGACTCACGAGCGTGATATGTTTTTCTTGTGAATGGAGGGCCGCGCCGGCGATCAGGCGCTCCTCCAGGGTTCGAGCAAAGTCGAGCCGGGGATCTTCCCAAATATCCGGAATCGGCCGTGGAGGAAACAGGAACAGGGTCCCCCCGTATTGGGACTGCCCGATCCCCGGTCCGACCATGTTCTCCAAAAAGGGAGAGGCATAAAAACAGAGCGTGGATTCTTCAACGTGTTCCGCGTACCACGTGGCCTGCCACGAAAATTTCTCGCGGTCCGCGGGCACCTCGAAGATGAAGACGACAATTTCCACGGTACCACGAGACGGCGGGATTTCCTTCACGTACAGATCGGCACTTTTTTGTCGTGGATCCCAATGGCGCAACGTTTCCCGCATGTCGATGCCGTCGCGAATCGACGTCGTGAATTTATCGACCCGGGCCAGATCCTCCCCGAGCAAGGCTTTGCTTTGTTCGCGAACGTGGGCCGTAAAGCCTTCGATCCGATTATCTTCCGGAGGCCAGGAACATTGACCCAAGGGATTCCAACGATAGGCCCATCGGCGTCGTTTCCCCGGCTCCTGCCGAGGCTTAAGCGACAGCGTTCGCCAAGACAGCGGCGTGCTCCCCAACCGGTTCTTCGCAGTGGCCACGTGACCGTCCGGAGACTCAAACCGGCCCAGACCGATCGCATAGGGCGGAAACGCAGCACGTACGGCTTCGTCCGGCTCATAGATGTAGCGCTTTGCCGTTTCGAGTAAAGTCACGGCAAATTCATCTCCGGCGAATTGTTTGGCTGCCAGCGCCAAGGTATACAAATCCGGGGTCAACCGGCGTTCACACAACGCAAGGTTCCTCACGTATTGCAGATACATCTGGAGCAACTGGGGCGTTACCCAATTGGATTCCTGTTGCAAATGCGACGGTCGCGTGGCAAGCCATCGGAGCCGGGTTTCGAGCAGCAGTTCCTTGATTCCGTCGACGGATAACTGGGCGTCGGAACGGGCTTCGATCCGTCTCCGCTCGTACAGTTCAGTCAGAAAGGGCAGTTCACACAGCAGAAAATATAACGTACGGGGTTCCACAAGATGGAGGGCAGGACGACCTTCCAGGGTTTCGGGAACCTCGTATGGCCACCGGTTCTGATAGGCGTCGCGCAACCACGGCCAGTCTTCCACGGCGCACACACACAGAATCGAGTCATAATCCAATTCAAGCTCATGCAATTTGAACGCCATCCACTTGATTCGTGACCAGCGTTGGCTGTGCGGTTTGGGATACGGAAGAAAGGGCAGCGCAGCCCCGGAAAACGCGGCAAGGGAGACGCTTTTCAGGGCATACGGGTCGGGAGCGGGATATTCCGTTGGGTCGTACACGGTGACGTCCCGGTCGATATAGGCCCGGTCGATTCCCTCCTCCATGGCCATCCTGATCGTGGCAATAACAGGTTGGCAGGGATCAAGAGGGACGTAACTGCATTCCGGACGTTCGTTGCAATCCGGCTCAGGCAGTACCACGATCCCGATAACGGGCAATTGCCTGACCCCTTCCTCGACAGTGTCCTCAACGGATGCCGGCAACGGCAGGGCCACGCAATCAAACCGCTGTTTCAGCCACAAGTCCCGAACGGCGCCCGCCACGTCCGCACTGCCGTGACAAATCGGCACGACTTGCACGCGTGACGAGAGACGAAACACCGCGTTGTCCTGTTGCGACAAAGGACTCATGGACGGTTATTTGTCCGGATGCAGCGGATCATCGGGTTCAAAGAAGAAATCACCCAATCCCCGGGGAAACGCCTGCTCGCCGGAAGCACGTTGTCGCTGTTGCGCCAGGGCATCCAAATCCAGGGCCTCTTCACCGAGTACTTTGATGAGCGCTTCTCGCCAAATCTCGTCGCGAGACAGGGGATGAGACGGATCCTGCGACAACCGTTTCAGCGCATACTGTACCAGGTGAATGCCGTCCCTTACTGAAAAGCCCAGATCGAGTCGATGCGCCTTTTGCAGAAAATCGACGGTGATGGTCAGAATTTCCTGTGGAGAAAACGGCAGATGATACTGGAGGATGGCCAACTCGTGTTCACGAGCCGGAAACTCGAGTTTCAAACTGGGTTGGAGGCGCGACAGGATGTAATCCGGCACTTCATAGGTGGAAGCATCTTCATTCATCGTCACGCAACAACGGAAATCCTGATGGGCCTTGACCTGAATCCCGGCCACGACGGATTCCACCGACCGACGGTGATCGAGCAAGGGAGCGAGCGACGCCCAACTTTTCTCGTTCATCCGGTTGCCTTCATCCAGCAAACAGACCCCACCGGTCAACATTGCGGTGACTAACGGAGACGCCTGGTACTGAATCGTATTTCCTTCGGCGATCACCGGAGTCACCAATAGATCCTCGGGTCTCGTATCGGCCGTACATTGATAGACGTAGAAGTCCTGTTTCCGTTCCCGCGCCGCGGACGTGGCCAGGGTCGTCTTGCCGATACCCGGCTGACCAATGATTCGCGGACAGAGCGGCAGATCTTTTTCATCGACCACAAGCCAGCACGCAAGCAGTTGCTGAAGGACTTCCCGATCGCCGATCCATTCCTGCTGCGACGTATCAGGCTGGGCCAGGCGCAGGGCAATCCCCTCGATTTCCATCATGCCATGTGACTGAGGGTGTTGTTGGGAGATCTGAGACATGGGGTATCGTGTTTGGCAAAACCTGGAAGTACGATCAAACACAAGCTAGCACAGGCATTTTCGAGGGTCAATAAACCAACTTCCTGCTCAACAAGCGGCGCGGGTAACGAGAAAGGCAAAGGCCGGTTCCCGGCGCCCGCGGACGTGGCTGCGCCCCAGTCCCGCTATCTTTTTCCTCACTACGCTCGGGATGACCAATTCGGAGTCTCGTTGACTACTTTCATGCCAATGACGAAGACAGACGGTCCGTCCTAGCCGACATTTGACATTCTTGCGCGTCTCTCTCTATTCTCAAACAACAGGCTGTTCATAAGTATCTGCCGAATCTTTTCTCCAGACTAACGCTCAAAATCGAAAGAGAACCTGCTGATGATTCCAAAACCGCAGTCCGGATTCCAATGCCAATTGTCGTCTCACCCCTCCTCGACCGGCCGGGCTTTTTACATCGGCCTACTCTGTCTGCTAGGCACCGCACTGACGGCGGGATGCGTCAGTTCCGAAAAACTCAAGGCGGAAAAAGTTCGAGGCTTGAACTTTCAACGTTTGTTGGCGCAAGAAGAAAAACGCGCCGACGCATTGGGTGCTCAATTGGCGCAAAGGGATAAGGAAATCAGTAAACTCAATTCCCAATTGGAAGAGACCAAGGCTCGGATTGGAGTCCTGGAATCGGAAAACCGCAATCTGACCGCCGAACTCAATGCCCTGCGAAAAGAAAACCTTGGACCACAGAAACAGAAATCGGCTCAAGACTCCCCCGGTCTTTTACAAGACAGTGGCACGCCTAAAGAAAGTCCATCTGCCGCACCGACGCTGTCCGATCCCTTTGTGAGCGATGAAGAATTGCTGAAAATTCTTGAATAGGTCCGGTTAGGAAACGCAACCCGATACGTCTCCAACGTTCCCCAAGGCACTCATCAGGATTGACATTTCCGGGCTCTCCTTTTATTCTATCCTGAGCATAGATGGTTGATGTTTTTCTTCCGGCCAATCATCTACAGATACGGTTCCTCACAAACCTACACGGATAAAACCAGAAAGAGAGTCTGACGATGACTGTAAAAACTCGGCCCCTAGCACAGTACCCGCAAAACCTTGGCTCATTTTCAAAGAGATTCGCGCCTCGGTTTGGAATGCTCTGCCTGATGGGTGCGGTCTTGTTATCGGGCTGTGTCAGTAGTGGTGAATTCGAGGCTGAAAAAGCCAAGGCTCTCAACTTCCAGCGTCTGTTGGCGCAGGAGGAACAGCGGACGGACGAACTCGACGCTCGCTTGCAAGAAATGCAACAGGAAGTCTCGTCCTTAGGGTCGCAAAACCGTGAGTTGGCCGCTGAGCGTGATGCCCTGCAAGACCAAGTCTCGAATCAGCAGGCGAGTGTTCAAGACGGCAACGCATCCGATCCAGCCAGCGACATGGATCTCTCGTCCGACATGTCGTTTTCCGACCCTTCGCTCTCAGAGTTCGACTTGAGTGATTTTTCGTTTGACGAGTCCGAATTCAACGATTTGGGCACAGAGAAAGCCGACGCCGGCCAAATGGATATGGAACGATCCGATGTCACCGGCATGGGCACACCGATCTATCACACGGTTGTTAAGGGAGATACCCTCTACAGACTCAGCAAAAGGTACGGCGTGACCGTTCCGCAATTGAAAAAGTGGAACAACCTGACGGATAACATCATCAGTATCGGTCGACAATTGATCGTCAGCCAGCCGTAAGCGCCCCTTCACGGCCAATCCCGTTCAAATCCTCTATCTCCCCTTCACCCCTCCCCTTCGACAGGCTCAGGACAGGCTTACAAAGGAGGGGCAAGAGGCGGCGCGGTCACCTTTTTCCTCCCCTTGCCTGCCCTGCCTGTCCTGAGCGAAGTCGAAGGAAGCGTAGCCGAAGGGTAAGGGGAGGCCAGGTGGGGTAGAGCCCGGAACCCCGCGTCGATTCTTTTTTCATTGAGGAACCTCGGATTTATGGTGATAGCAGGATGCAGGGCAAGGCGTCCCGGAGCGAAACCCGAGGCTTATCAGAGAGATAGGCGAGGGTTGAGCGAGGACACAACGCAGCCATGCGCCCGATCGTGCAATAAATCAGAGGTTCCTTCTCATCAAAGGAGGTGTGCCATGACCAAACCGCTGACAGGAACACTCCTAGGAATCGCCTTCTTTGTGCTTCTCGTTTTTCCCCTCTATGCAGAATCCGGCGAACAGTCCGGCGGCGGCGTTCCTCCGCAAGTCGTGGCCGATTACATTCATGCCATCATTCAAGCCGATCGCACGCTCTATACGACGCACGTGGTCGAACGGATGGAAAGGCATAAAACCGTGACTTCCCAGGAATATTGGGAACAAACCAAGTCGTTACCCCTTCCCGCTCAAATGTTGTTGCTGTCTGGATTGCAGGTCAAGCAGCAAGGGTTGGGACTCCAATTCCGGTTGGCCAGCCTGACTCCCATCTATGAGAAAAACGGACCGACCACGGATTTTGAGAAAGCCGGACTGGCGGCCGTGCTCAAAGATCCCAGCCGGCCCTATACCGGTGTCATCCAACGGGGCACACGAAAATTCTTCAAGGCGATCTATGCCGACCATGCCGTATCCGTGTCCTGCATCAACTGCCACAACGGGCATCTGCTCACGTATAAAAAGGATTACAAGCTGGGGGACGTCATGGGCGGAATCGTGATTTCCTTTCCCATTGAATGAAGGGTTGGCCGTTAACCGGCCAACGAGGCCGGGCGTTCTTGAGCCGAGGGCAGGGACCCTTTGGTGGAGGAATGTTCAAACCGCAGCCCGTTCACTGAAATGTTCCAATGCCAATATTCTCCATTCCGGCTTGAAGACATCTCCACGTCGATACGGTTGCCGCGATCCACGGAAACGGGACGCCCAATGGGGAAAAAAGCCAGCCCCCAATGCGAAGCTTTTTCACGGGGACCATTGGAGACAGAAAGACCGGGAATCAATTCGGCGTTGAACCAACCCGCCAGTCCGTGAAGCCAGCCCTGCCGCCTTGCATGAATGGTGAAGCCGGCCTTGACTTCCGTCCGAGTCGTTTCCGCGAATTCAATTTCCTGTACGCACAGAGGATCACACAGAAACGTTCCTTCGTGCAGTTTCAACGGATGAAAGTTGTTCACCGTCAAATGGCGAACGGGTGAGAAATCGAATCCCTGGCACCGGTTTACCCAAAAATCGACCACGTGTTCATAAAACTGAGGCAGTTCGACGGGAACGAGGAACAAGTCTACGCCGTGGGGGATGAGGTTCCCGTCTTTTTTCAGGAAACGATCACGGGCATCGTTCAGCGATCCGAGAATGCCTTCTTCAAACCCAAAGGTGCCCATTGTCTCCGTCACGATGACGTCTGCCGGTTCAGGCAACTCCACGTTGAAAGACGAATCGTTGTAAAACGTAATCCGGTCCTGAAATCCGTTTTTCGCCGCGACGAGTTCGGCAATGTTGATCACGGCTTCGCTCTCTATGGCATACACGTGGCGGGCGCCGGCACGGCACGCGAAAAACGAGAGAATACCCGATCCGCAGCCCACGTCCACCACGACGTCACCCGGTTTGACAGTGCGGGAAATGGCCTGGCTGTAGGCACCCGTCCGCGTCTCATCAACCAACATCGACAGGTGATAATTGATGAAATCGGTGTATTTCGTCATCACGCCCTTTCTCCACCAAGCCTTTGTTGACCATTTCTGCCTCTTCTTTCCCCTCCTTTGTAAGGAGGGGTTAGGGGAGGTAGAGGTTAGGGGGGAAAGAATGTGCCATTCCCGACCTGGGACAACCATTCCGTCAACGTATCAAAGGACGGCTCATACTAGAGCATGGTACACTACCGGGCAAGGCCCTGACATCCTCAACCCTCTCTGATGAAACAGCAGAGTCTTTCGGATTATCGAGAACAAATGCAGACTGCCTCACAGTCCTGGCGGCATTCCCTGCAATCGTTCGCACACCCGCGGGTTATCACGATGTTGTTTCTCGGTTTCTCGGCCGGGCTTCCCCTGCTGTTGATTTTTTCCTCACTCTCATTGTGGTTGCGTGAAGCCGGAATCGAACGGGCCACCGTGACCTTCTTCAGTTGGGCCGCCTTGGGCTACTCGTTCAAATTCGTCTGGGCCCCGCTCGTGGACAGGTTACCCCTCCCGCTTCTGACTTCGAGGTTGGGACGACGGCGCGGGTGGATGCTCCTTGCACAGGGGAGCATCATTGCGGCGATTGCCGGCATGGCCTTTACCGATCCTGCCGGAGGACACCTGACCATGATGGCATTGGCCGCCGTACTGCTGGGCTTTTCATCCGCCACACAGGACATCGTGATCGACGCGTATCGCATTGAATCCGCAGACGTCTCGCTTCAAGCCCTGATGGCATCCACCTATATCGCGGGGTATCGCATCGGGATGCTGGTATCGGGAGCCGGAGCGTTGTTCCTCGCCAGTGCATTCGGGTCCGCGAAGGGAGCCTATAACTATCAGGCATGGCAATGGGCTTATCTCACCATGGCCGCGGCTATGTCTGTAGGCGTCCTCACGACGCTCGTCATTTCCGAACCGGCCGCCCGTGAACAGCCTCAACCTTCCAAGTCAACCGGAGATTATGCGGGGGTCCTGCTTTTGTTCATCGCGGCCGTCGCCGGATTCATCATGATTTTTCATTATTCAGCCGAAACCGCAGCCGGACTCAGCCGTACGCTGACGGGCCTGCTCGGAGCCCAAGCCGCTGCAAGGTTCGTCATCGAAACCGCGCGACTGGGCGCGGGCGTGGCAACGGCATGGCTGATCGCCATACTCCTGATCCGTGCCGGAGTCGTTAACCGGGACATGATGCAGGACACCTATCTCGCCCCGCTGAAAGAGTTTTTCAAACGATACGGGCTGAAATCCGCATTACTGCTCCTGTTACTGGTCGGGGTTTACAGGATTTCCGATATCGTGTTGGGTGTCATCGCCAACGTGTTCTACCAGGACGTGGGATTCACCAAACCGGAAATCGCCGGCGTCGTCAAAACTTTCGGGTTGGTCATGACCATTGCCGGCGGGTTTCTGGGTGGTCTCCTGTCCGTCCGCTACGGCGTGATCCGCATTCTCTTCCTCGGGGCCCTATTGTCCGCCGCCACCAATCTCCTTTTTATTGCGCTGGCCGCAGTGGGCCACGACCTGAATATGCTTTATGTGGTGATTTCCGTCGACAATCTGTCCGCTGGACTGGCCAGCGCCGCGTTCGTCGCCTTTCTCTCCAGCCTCACCAATATCCGATTTACCGCCATGCAATATGCCATTTTCAGTTCGCTCATGACCTTATTCCCCAAAATTCTGGGAGGCTACTCAGGCACGATCGTGGACAACTTGGGCTATGCGAGTTTCTTCACGCTCACCGCACTCCTGGGACTGCCCGTACTCGCACTCATCTGGCAAGCACGCAACTATTTGGAAACCTCATAACCTGCCTTGAGCCTGCCTCCTCCGGAGCGACACAGTAAAAAGGCAAAGAACCATTGGAAAGGCTCAGGTCGAAGAGACGTGGAGGCAGGACAAGTCTTTCAGCTAAAGGAGTTGCGCCATGGCAGTACTAAAAGCACGAAGGTCCGCAAGCTGGTCCTGAATAATGTCATAGAGCTGCTCATAATCGACTTTCCAATATACATGGACCAACAGGTTTCGGAAACGGGCCATATGCTGAAGTCGTTGCGTTAAATCGGCCGGTAGAATTCCAGCTTGCCGAAGGACCTCAAAACATCCGGCATATTCCTCCGGTACTTGATGCAGGTGTTTCGCAGAAACATGAAAACAGAGCGCCAACGCTGCCTCCATTGCGGTAAGCAACCGATAGCAAGCAATATCGAGCATGTCGCGACTCGCAACAAACGCCTCTCGCCGGATAGACCGAAATTCTTCCAACCGATTCAGTGAATTTTCAATTTCCGCACAACGGGAACGGATCAGATCTGGATTGAGCGTCATGTGGAAAAAGCTTCCTTAGCGGCTTGACGAAGAAGGGGGGCTATATCCAAATATTGTCGAGGGACTTCTTCAAGAAGATTCGTCAGAAGTTCCTCGTCGCGAGAGAACAGAAGATGTCCGCGAAATACGTGGAAGAGAAAGGAAACGGGCGCCGCGTTGAGAATACGCATGTCCACGGGCAACTCGATGGCAACACTCAATCGATCGCCAAGAGCGCCCAGAACCTCAGACCGCCGCGGCAATTCCAGATCGTCCAGATAAAGACCAACATCAACGTCATGAATCAATTCCGAGTCCAGGACTGAACCGTAAACGTAGGCAAAGACAATCTCCGGTGCCTTGACCAATTCACCGGCCAGACGACCAAATAGGCTTTGCCGTGTGTTTTGGTTGAGTGAGTAGGACTGTTTCATGACGATTCGTGAAAGCAATGATACTCTTCCGTCTCATGTGCGACAAGAAAAGGCGACCAATGTGGAAATTTTCGCCTGGCAAAGCAGCGCACAACGTTTGAGAAAGGTAACAAGCTACCTGAAATTGTGCTTTTGACCGTCCATGG
Source organism: Nitrospirales bacterium (assembly GCA_965204965.1). Lineage (GTDB taxonomy): Bacteria > Nitrospirota > Nitrospiria > Nitrospirales > UBA8639 > Bin75. The sequence goes on from OZ242026.1 coordinate 1,344,845, forward strand.
TGGTCATTGGGTCGTTTTGAGTCACAAATTTAATAAAAAGGATTAAACCCTACGGTCGTCCTTGCAAAGCAGAGAAATGAAGAGACAGAAATTGTCAACGAATTAGTGAATACATACAGTCCTCCTTACCCTTCCTCGGAAACGGGATTGACAAGCGTCCCGATCCGTTCGATTGCAATGGCAACCCTGTCGCCCTTCTTCAGAAAGACCGGCGGGTTTCGCGCAAACCCCACGCCTTGCGGGGTACCCGTCAGGATAACCGTTCCCGTCAATAACGTCGTTCCTTGGCTCAAGAAACTGATCAGGGACGGGACGTCGAAAATCATGTCCGCGGTGGTGGAATCTTGCATGACCTCGTCATTGAGCGTGGTTTTGATCTTGAGAGCATTGGGATCCGTGATCTCGTCGGGGGTGACCAGACAGGGACCGAGGGGACAGAACGTATCGAAGGACTTTCCCCTACACCACTGTTTGCCTCCCCCCTCCTTTTGCCAGCGTCGCGCACTGACGTCATTGGCGCAGGTATACCCCAACACGTAGTCGAGGGCTTCATGTTGTGCAATATTCTTCGCAGGTTTTCCAATAACTACGGCCAATTCACATTCATAATCGACCTGTTGAGGGGCGACCTTGGGTATCACGATGGGATCGCCGGGATGAGCCAGCGCATTCGCCGCCTTGATAAACAGCACGGGATGTTCGGGAAGTTGCGCGCCGGTTTCTTCCGCGTGCCGACGGTAATTCAGCCCTATGCAAAGAATGGTCGTAGGCTCAACAGGAGCAAGGAGTTTGTCAATCGCAACGACCCGGTCGGTGACCTCGGACGTATTATCACCTGTTTTCTCGATGAGCAGAGCCGACCACTCCTTTATCCACTCGCCATAGTGGACGTCACCTGCCGGATCTTGAAAACGGACGATTTTCATCAAACCCACATGATTCCCCTCCTTTGTCAGAAGGGGTTAGGGGAGGTAGAGGTTGCGGCCTAAACGGGCGCACCCTGCCTCGTGGACTGTCGGCCCGCACGTTCCCCGGCCCAATTGCCTTACTGAAATGAGTAGTATACCATTCTTTCCTAAGAGAGTCTTCGGGCAAGTTGACGTTGTACGTGAGTACGTCGGCAACGTTTGAAGCGTGCCTTCACAACCATCCCGGAAAAGCGAAACCATGGATGATCTCGATCTTCTGAAAACCGTCCCTCTCCTCTCCTTTCTTCCCGACGATACGCTCGAAGACATCAGGACCAAGCTGATCGAGCAGCGCTATGAAAAAGACGAGTTCATTTTTCGGGAAGGCGACAAAGCCGAATGGTTTTATTTCCTGAAACAGGGCGCGATCAAGTGTTTGAAGTATGCTCCCCAAGGAGATGAACTGATACTTAAAATCCTGCTGCCGGGGGAAATGTTTTGCTGCGAGTCCGTCACGTTTGAAGGCGATACGGTCCATCCCGGCAATGCGCAAGCCATGGGACCAACGACCGCGTTGAAACTCAACAGGACGGTCTATTTCGAGTGTCTTCATCAGCACCCGCCCGTGACGATGCAAGTCATCAGTTACCTTGGAAACCGCCTCAAGGAATCGCAAGACCTCGCCAAAAGCCTTGCGCTCGACCCGGCTGAAACCCGGCTGGCCGCGTTATTGTTGCGGCTTGCCGAAAAACTCGGAGAGAAGGAACCCGAAGGCGTCTATATCGGGATCCAGCTCACCAGACAGGAAATTGCGCAAATGATTGCCGTTACGAAGGAAACGGTGGTTCGCAATTTGACCCGATTTAAAGAACGGGGCATTCTCTTCGCCCATTCCGGCAAGAAACTGATCATTGCAGACATGGATGCCTTGAAACAGCTCGCTTCTTGAATAACCGGTTCTTTCGTTCATCTCCTCCCTTTTCCCTCTTTCGATCCATTTCTTGACAAAAAAGATACGGGAGTTGATCTACATCAATTTATTTTGTCCACAAAACTGCCATAGTCTTTCCCCCTTACTCAGGATGTACCCACCAATATGCCTCTGCCGTTGTTGCAACAACCCGAGAGAGGCATTCATCAAGATCAACAGTCAGTAAGGCAAAACTTTTTATTCATCGCGTGAAGGAGGTTGAAGATGCAACAAGGATTTTCTCGTAAAGCACGGATTCGTAGCGCATGGGTTGTCGCCCTGTGCCTGGCCGGTTGTCCGGTCCTGGCGTCCGCGGAAACCATCAAGGCTCAACTCTCAACGGCGCCGAACGTTCCGCCACCCATCACCCGGACCAAACCGGCTACGGTCGTGGTCGAAATGACGGCGAAAGAATACGTCGGCACGATCGGCGAGGGGGAAAAATATAAATTCTGGAGTTTCAACGGTACGGTACCAGGTCCCATGATCCGGGTTCGGGTGGGCGATACCGTACAAATCCATTTGACCAACGCCAAGGACAGTACCGAAAGTCACAACATCGATTTCCATGCGGTCAACGGACCGGGCGGCGGCGCCGTGAAACTGAACACCGAACCCGGGGAAAAGACCGGGCTGAGTTTCAAAGCGATCAACCCCGGGCTCTACGTGTATCACTGCGCTACCGCGTCGCCGTCGATCCCGGCACACATTGCCAACGGCATGTACGGCATGATCCTGGTGGAACCGGAAGGCGGCCTGCCGCCCGTGGATAAAGAATTCTACGTCTTGCAGAGCGACTTCTATACCAAGAAAGGGAAAGGCGACGTCCTCGAATACGATCATGAAAAAGGGCTGGCCGAACACCCGACCCACGTCGTCTATAACGGCATGGCCGGTTCCCTGGTGAAAAATCCGCTCAAAGCCGAAGTCGGAAACAAGATCCGGATTTTCTTCGGCAACGCCGGCCCCAACCTGGTCTCGTCGTGGCATATCATCGGCGAAATCTTCGACAAGGTCTGGACCGAAGGGTCGCTCACGACTCCGCCCCTGGAAAACGTACAGACCACGCTGGTGCCGGCTGCGGGATCTTCCGTCGCGGAATTTACCGTTGAAGTCCCGGGCACGTACATCTCGGTAGATCACTCGATCTATCGTATTGCGAAAGGCGCTTTGGGTTTGCTGAAGGTGACGGGAAAGAAGAACCCCGACGTCTATAAGGGCCTTGAGTAAACCGGCCAAAGACAGTCAAGAACTGCCGGTCGGGACAGATTGGAAGTAATTTTTAAGCAGTAAGAGGGTTATTTCGGGGCCATACATCATTCCTGCCCCGTCCCGGTCAAACGCAACCCCCTATTCACTCAGGCGAGGGCCATTCTCCTCCGGCCCTCGCCGGCCGGGCTCTCAAGAATGAAGCATCCGCAACAACGGGGCGTAGGGACAGGCCCCCGTGCCTGTCCACATTCCCGGCGGTGGGCATCATCCAACAGTTCCTTTAGCTCTTCCAGAATTGTTCGTATTCGCGCAAATGCGTGAGTGTTTTCAGATCCGGCAAGCGATCTAAGAAGACCCGGCCATTCAAATGATCCACTTCATGCTGGATCACGCGCGCGAAAAACCCCTCGGCGTCCACTTGCACGGCTTCCCCTCGTCGATCGAGGCCATTGACTTTCACCCGTGTCCAACGCGGCACGAGCCCGCGTAAATCCGGCACGCTCAAGCAGCCTTCCCAACCGTCTTCCGTGGTCTCCGCATGTTCCATGATGACGGGGTTGAGCAACACCATGAGCGGCACGGACGGCTGGTTCGGATAACGCGGATTCTCCGGTGACACCTCGATCACGATGATCTGCTTGGACACGTGGACCTGCGGCGCGGCAATGCCCACGCCGTGGGCGTCCCGCATGGTTGCCACCATGTCATCGATGAGTCGCTGGATCTCCAGCGAATGCAATTCCTCCGAAGATACCGGTTCGGTTCCCTGTCGAATTTTCGGATGGCCCAGCCTGGTGATTTTTAACAACGACACGATCCGTTTTCCCTTTCACCCCCACCTTAATCCTCTCCCATCAAGGGAGAGGAAATAAAAAGCGATGATGCCCTACTGTATTCATACCGGATAACGGTATCAAGCGTTTCAGACCGCGTCACCCATCCAAGTGCCGCGAGAGGGAAAAAGGCATAATTTTTGTGTTTCATTGACTTGATTTGAAGCTGCATGATACCGTTCAGGCCATGAAAAAGCCTTGTTATTCAATAAGTTTTGACCAATTCCGCCAATTGGCCGCGATGGGCAATCTGGTGCCCGTGTATCGTGAAATCCTGGCGGATCGAGAAACGCCGGTCAGTGCGTTTTCAAAAATCAACACCGGCCGGACGGCGTTCCTGTTTGAAAGCATCGAAGGTGGCGAGCGCTGGGCGAGGTATTCCTTTCTGGGTAGCAGCGCCACGCAAGTGCTATGGGAAGAGGACGGCAGCCTCTACGTCAAAAGAGGGCGCAAAACCGAAACCCTTCCCTTGGGAGACAATCCATTAGACCATATCCGGACGATCCTGTCGGAGTTTCAGCCTGTACGGGTGCCCGACCTCCCGCGCTTTGTCGGAGGAGCCGTTGGTTACCTGGGATACGACGTCGTGCGATTTTTCGAACCGATTCCCGCGTATCCCAAGGATTCCGCCCGGCTGCCCCTGTTCGCCTTCTTCGTGACGGATACGCTTTTGATCTTCGACAACGTACGCCATACGATCAAAGTCGTGGCCAATGCACATATTGCGTCTGCCAGAAAATCGGACGTCAGGTCCGCCTACGTGGATGCCACGGGCCGGATCGAAAAAATGATTGCGAAGCTCAAGACACCCTTGCGGCACCGGCCTTCAACCGCGCGCAAGCACGTTCCCCGCTTCACCTCCAATATGACCCAGACCACCTTTGAAAAGATGGTGATGCGGACCAAAGAGTATATTCAGGCCGGCGATATCGTCCAGGCCGTGATCTCCCAACGATGGCAGACCAAAATCCGGACTTCCCCCCTGGAAATCTATCGCGCGTTGCGGGTCATCAATCCGTCACCGTACATGTTCTATCTCCGGGTGGCGGGAGTCGAATTGGTTGGATCTTCGCCGGAAATTCTGGTCCGGTGCGAGGAGGACCAGGTCGTCGTCCGGCCGATCGCCGGAACCCGGAAGCGCGGGAATACGGTTGCGGAAGACCAGGCATTGGCCGATGAACTGCTGGCGGATACGAAGGAACGCGCCGAACACGTCATGCTGGTCGATTTGGGACGGAACGACGTCGGCCGCGTGGCGCAAACGGGCACGGTCGCGCTTGATCCGTTCATGAAAATCGAACGATACTCTCACGTCATGCACATTGTCTCGCAGGTGACGGGGACGCTCTCTCCCGGCAGAGACGCCTATGACGTGATGAAGGCCTGCTTTCCGGCCGGCACGGTCTCGGGGGCGCCGAAGATTCGCGCGATGCAGATCATCGAAGAACTCGAGCCCACGGAACGAGGCCCCTATGCCGGCGCCGTGGGCTATTTCAGTTTCTCGGGCAATATGGATACCTGCATCAATATCCGAACCATTGTCTTTAAAGGCCGGGACGCCTTCATTCAGGCCGGGGCCGGAATCGTGGCCGATTCGGACCCGACCAGGGAATACGAAGAGACGTGCAACAAGGCCCGCGCCATGATGCGCAGCATCGAAATGGCCGAAGAGGGGTTGGAATAATTTATGTTGCTCATGATCGACAATTACGACTCCTTTACGTACAACCTGGTTCAGTACCTGGGGGAACTGGGTGCTGAGATTGCGGTGTATCGAAACGACAAAATCACGATGGATGAAATTACGGAACTGGATCCGAAACGCATTGTGATCTCTCCCGGTCCGTGTACGCCCAACGAGGCGGGCATTTCCGTGGAAGTGATCCGGCGATTTGCCGGGCGAATTCCGCTGTTGGGCGTCTGCCTCGGGCATCAATCTTTGGCCTTTGCCTTCGGCGGTGAAATCATTCGCGCCGAGCGCCTGATGCACGGCAAAACGTCGCTGGTCGAACACGACGATCAAACGATTTTCGAAAACCTGCCCAACCCGTTCGAAGCCACGCGGTACCATTCGCTGATCGTCAACAAGGCAACTCTGCCAAGTGATTTTGAAATTTCGGCGCTGACGGAGGAAGGCGAGATCATGGGCCTCCGGCATCGACCGACCGGTGCGGAAGGCGTACAGTTCCATCCCGAATCCATCCTCACGAAAGCCGGCATGGACCTATTGCGAAACTTTCTTGAACTCGGCTCCGGCAATGGCAAACAGCTCACGGCATAAACTCTACCTCCCCTATCCCCTCCTTACAAAGGAGGGGAATCGAGGCCGGACTGACACCGTCTTTTCCTCCCCTTTGTAAGGGGAGGTCAGGTGGGGTAGAGACCAATGGGATGAGGCAGAGACAACAAACACGACCGAATGAGAGCCAATAAAAAACAAAGGGAAGACGGCATGATCAAGGACGCTCTCACAAAATTGGTTGACGGCATCAACCTGACGGAAAAAGAAGCCTATGACGTCATGTTGGAAATCATGCAAGGGGCAACCTCCGAACCCCAAATTGCCGCCTATCTCATGGGCCTTCGGATGAAAGGCGAGACCGTCGAAGAAATCACGGGCTCGGTCAAAGCCATGCGTGAAATGGCCGTGCGGATCCACGTGGGAGATCCTTATGTCGTGGATACCTGCGGGACCGGCGGCGATCGATCCAATACGTTCAACATTTCCACCGCGACAGCCTTCGTGGTTGCCGGAGGAGGCATCACCGTTGCCAAGCATGGGAACAGGTCGGTGTCTTCGCGGTCCGGAAGCGCGGACGTGTTGGCTGCCATGGGCGTCAGGATCGACCTTCCTCCGGAACGCGTGGAAGCCTGCGTCAATGAAATCGGCATCGGCTTCTTGTTCGCACCGCTCTACCACGGGGCCATGAAGCATTGCGCCAAGCCTCGGTCCGAAATGGGCGTGCGAACGTTGATGAACATCATGGGGCCGCTATCCAATCCCGCCGGTGCCGGCATCCAAATCCTGGGCGTGTACGATCAGGCCTTGACGGAAAAACTGGCCCAAGTCCTCATCCGTTTGGGCACCCAACATTGTTTCGTCCTGCACGGCAAGGACGGATTGGATGAAATCACCTTGACCGATTTCACTTACGTGTCCGAAGGCAAAGCCGGACGGATTTCGAGTTACCATCTTGCCCCGGAAGATTTCGGTTTGACCCGGGTGAATCCGAAAGACCTGCAAGGCGGAACTCCCGAGGACAACGCGGCCATTATCCAGGAAATTCTCAAGGGGCACCGTAGCCCCAAACGGGACGTAGTCCTCATGAATGCCGCTCCGGCGTTTGTGGCCTGCGGGAAAGCCAAAAATTTGAAAGACGGGTTCGCCCAAGCCGCGAGTGTCCTGGATAGCGGTGCCGCGCATGAAAAGTTGCAGAAACTCGTCAGGTTCTCCAATGAGGAGATAGCATGATCCTGGACCGCATCCTGGAACATAAGAAGGCTGAGCTTCGCCGAAAGCAAAGCCGCGGATACCTGGCCGAACTCAAAGGGAAAATAGCCGACCGCCCCGCGCCGTCCGGCTTTATCAACGCCTTGGAGGAAGCCTATACTTCCGGCTCTCCTGCCCTGATTGCGGAGGTCAAGAAGGCTTCTCCCAGCCAGGGATTGATGCGCCCGGAATTTGCAGACCTGTATGAACCGGCCGGCATTGCCGACACGTATAAGAAACACGGGGCGGCGGCCGTCTCGGTATTGACGGATCAGGCATTCTTTCAAGGTCATTTGGATCACTTGACCAACGTCAAGGACCGCGTGGGGCTGCCGGCGTTGAACAAAGAATTCATGATCGAGGACATCCAATTTTATGAAGCGCGCGCCCATGGAGCCGATGCCGTCCTGCTGATCGTGGCGGCCCTGGACCGGATTCAGCTTGAAGATTTCTATTCAATAGCCAAGGGCTTGGCCCTCGACGTGCTGGTGGAAACACATAATGAATCGGAAGTGGACAGGACCCTGGAACGAATCCCCGACGCGGTCCTGATCGGCATCAATAACCGTGACTTGAAGACCTTCTCGACCGATCTCTCAGTGACCCAACGGTTGGCCCGCCGGATTCCATCCGAAAAAATCATCGTCAGCGAAAGCGGAATCCATAAACGCGAGGACGTCGTGCAGATTCTGGAAGCCGGGGCTAAGGCCATGCTGGTGGGTGAATCCCTGGTTCGAGCCGATGACATCGGCGCCAGGATTCAGGACCTTCGGGGAACGGCCGGACAGGAAGATGAAGCCTCGGAGCCCGTTCAAGGAACCCGCTGGATTTAACCGCCTCTCCGGCTTCCCCTCCTTTGTAAGGAGGGGCGAGGGGAGGTAGAGAACAGTCATGGCTCTACCAAAAATCAAAATCTGTGGCATCACGAACCCGATCGACGCCTTGCAGGCCGTCGACGCGGGGGCCGATGCGCTCGGCTTCGTCTTCTACAAGAAAAGCCCTCGCCACGTGAACCTGAACGTGGTCAAGTCCATTGTGGTCGATTTACCGCCGTTCGTGTTGCCGGTCGGGGTGTTCGTCAATGAGGAACCCGAGAAGGTGCGCAAGATTATGGACGAATGCGGGTTGGCGCTCGCGCAAATTCATGGTGACGAATCAGCCGAGTATTGTGAATCGCTGGGGCGTCCGGTTGTCCGGGGAATCAGGCTTCGCGACCGCAACACCTTGTTCGCCATGGCCGAGTACAAGGGACGGTCGCGCGTTCGAGGATTCGTCCTGGATGCCTTTTCAGCGACAGCCTATGGAGGCACCGGCAAAACCGCAGACTGGAACCTGGCCACGGAGGCCGCTCAATCCTTTTCTTTTTTGCTGGCGGGAGGGCTCACCGCGGACAACGTCCGGGAGGCGATCCGAACAGTGCAACCGTATGGCGTGGACGTGAGCAGTGGCGTGGAAGCCGGTCCGGGCAAAAAAGACCCGGCCAAAGTCACGGCCTTCATCCGGGCCGTGAAACTTGTCTCATCGTAAATCAAGCCGCTATAGTTCGATCCGAAATCCATCGCTTAGGCAACGTCTCTACCTCCCCTATCCCCTCTCCTCGATTAAAAACGTCAAGGACAGGCTTACAAAGGAGGGGAACCAGAAAGGAACGGCCTTCTTTACCTCCCCTTTGTAAGGGGAGGTCAGGTGGGGTAGAGACCAATACACGTGAGGTACGGGCAACGAACACAACCGTAGAGTTCTTGCTCTTAAATGGCCATGGCACGCGTTCCCGTTAAACACAGCCGGTTCGGCGAATATGGAGGGCAATATGTGCCCGAGACCCTCATGCCCGCCATCACGGAACTGGAAAAGGTCTATGCGAAAGTTCGCCAAGACCGCAGTTTCCAAAAAGAATTTCACGAATGCCTGAAACAATACGTGGGTCGTCCGACGCCGCTGTACTTCGCCAAACAACTCACCAGGACGTTGGGCGGCGCCAAAATCTATCTCAAGCGGGAAGACCTCTGTCATACCGGCGCACACAAGATCAACAACACCGTGGGCCAGGCATTGCTGACCAAACGCATGAAAAAGCGGCGAATCATCGCGGAAACCGGCGCAGGGCAACACGGCGTCGCGGTTGCGACCATTGCCGCCATGTTCGGGTTGGAAGCAGAAGTGTATATGGGCACGGAAGACATGGCCCGCCAGGCGCTCAACGTGTTTCGCATGCGTTTGCTCGGCGCCAAAGTCACGGGCGTAGACGCGGGCAGCCGGACACTCAAGGACGCCATCAGCGAGGCCATGCGTGATTGGACGACAAACGTGCGGACCACGCATTACCTGCTGGGCTCCGTGCTGGGCGCGCATCCCTACCCGATGATGATCCGGGATTTCCAATCCGTAATCGGACGGGAAACCCGGCGACAAATCATGGCCGCCGAAGGCAAACTCCCGCATTGCCTGGTGGCCTGCGTCGGAGGCGGCAGCAACAGCATTGGCCTGTTCTACCCGTTCATCAAGGATGCCCGGACTCAAATGGTCGGGGTGGAAGCCGGCGGCATGGGCTTGACCAGCGGCAAACATGCCGCCCGATTTGCCGGCGGCGTGCCGGGCGTGCTTCACGGAACGATGACCTACCTGCTCCAGGACCGGCACGGCCAAATCAACGGCACGCACTCGGTATCGGCCGGGCTCGATTATGCCGCGGTCGGTCCCGAACATGCCATGCACCATGACTCGGGCCGCATTCAGTACACTTCGGCGACCGACCAGGAAGCCTTGGAAGCCTTCGATCTCTTGTCTCAAGAGGAAGGGATCATTCCCGCACTGGAAAGCGCGCATGCCGTGGCGGAAGTCATCAAACGGGCGCCGAAGATGAAGAAAAACCAAATCCTGATCATGAACCTGTCCGGACGCGGAGACAAAGACGTTAACCAGATCGCCCAGATGCGGGGCATCCAACTCTAATGAGTCGCTGATTGACCATGCCTGCTCCTGCTAATCGCATCACCGCCACGTTTGACCGTCTTCGCCGGCATGGGGAAAAGGCGCTGATCCCCTATATCATGGCCGGTGATCCTTCATTGTCTGAAACGGAAACCCTGGTCGTCGCCTTGGAAAAAGCCGGGGCCGACCTGATTGAACTCGGCGTCCCGTTTTCCGATCCCATTGCCGACGGACCCGTGATCCAAAAAGCGGCTGAACGCGCGTTGCGGACAGGCACCTCGTTGCGCGGAATTTTACAGTCCGTCAAATCCTTGCGAACCAAAACTCAGGTCCCGCTCATTCTGATGGCCTACTACAACACCATCATGGCCATGGGGGAACGGGAATTCTGTGACGCAGCGGTTCGAGCCGGGGTCGATGGCGTCATCATTCCGGACATGCCGCCTGAAGAAGCCGACTCGTTGCAACGAGCCGCCGCGGCAAAAGGTCCATGCCTGATCTTTCTGCTCGCGCCGACGAGCACCACGGCGCGAAAAGCCGAAGTCATCAAACGCACCGGCGGATTCATTTATTACGTGTCGATTACCGGAATTACCGGGGCGAAATTGCGGGACAGGGATTCCATCAAACGCAACGTGCGCGCGCTCCAAAAGAAAGCCAAGAAACCCGTGGCCGTGGGATTCGGCATTGCCACCCCCGATGATGCCCGGCAAATCGCGGCTTTCTCCGACGGCGTCATCGTGGGCAGCGCCCTCGTGCGAAAAATAGAAGAATTCCAGCATTCCACCGACTTGGTCCCGGAAATCAGCCGGTTTACCGCTGGCCTGAAAGCCGCTCTCTCCGATTCGTGTTGAGCCTCGATGACGTCAACGCCGTTCTCGCCGAAATGGCGCCGGCTTGCGCCGGAGGATTTATCCAAAAAATCCAGCAGCCGACGACCGATACGATCATCCTTTCACTGCGCCGGCCCGGACGTTCTCTTTCGCTTTTACTTTCAGCCCATTCCCAATACGGTCGGCTGCATATCCTGAGTCAAAGAGTGCCGTCCGTTCCAACGCCGCCGTCGTTCTGTCAATATGCACGTGCCCATTTCTCGGGAGCACAAATCCATCGTCTCGCCCAAACCCCTGATGACCGCATCGTGTGGTTCGAACTGAAAAAAGACGAGCAAGTGTTTTTGCTGGTGGTTGCATTGACCGGCCGTTCGGCCAACATCTTCGTCCTGGATGCGCAAACCACGGTGCTTCGGTCCCTCAAACCAAGTCGACAGGCCATTGGGCAACGCTTTTCTCTCGCTCCCTGTCCTTGGAGCGGCGACAGTCCGGCGAAAGCGTTTTCGCCCATGACTGATGCGGAAAAGATGGCCTTTCCCGTGTCCGAACGAATCGAGGCGTCCCATTCCACGTCAGAACTGAACGCGACACTCGAAGATGAACGTCAACGGCAAATCGCGCGAGTCCGCAAACATGTAAAAAAATTGCAGCGACGGATTGAGAAATTGACGCAAGATTTTGAAAAAGTCGATGCATATCGTGAATATGGAAGGTACGGCGAGCTGTTGAAGAGCCACGTCTCTGCTCTCGGAAAAGGGCAGAAACACGTTACAGTCGTTGATTACTTTGACGACAGGCTGCCGGAGATCACGCTACCGTTAAACCCGGAGAAAGACGGACCCGAGAATCTGAAGGACTACTTCAAAAAGCATGGTAAATATACCGGGGCGCAAAAAACCCTCGTACCCCGTCTTGATCAGGCCAAAACCGAATTGACGAAATATCGGCAGGACTTGCAAGCCTTGGAAAGTGAGAAAGTGGCGAACTTACCAGAAACTGAACCGGTAGCGGCGCTGCCGAAACGGCAGGCTCCGCTACGTGACCCGCAACGTTCCAAGCAAAAACGACAACCTGCTGTCCCCTACCGTGAATTTTCCTCTCAGGAAGGGTACCCTATCCTGGTCGGCAAAACCGCCAAGGATAATGACGCCGTCACCTTCAAGGTATCCAAACCCGATGATCTTTGGCTGCACGCCAGGGGAACCCCCGGGTCGCACGTGGTCGTCAGGCTGGAAAAGAAACAGCAGGTGCCTCCGGAAACCTTGAAGGACGCCGCGACCCTGGCTTTGTTTTACAGCGATCTGCGAAAAAGCGGAAAAGGCGAAGTCATCTATACCTTGCGAAAAAACGTCAGGAAACCCAAGGGCGCGAAGCCCGGATCGGTCACCGTGACCCAGGAAAAGAATCTGTGGGTCTTCGTGGATCAGTCCCGTTTGGAACGACTGAAAGAATCCGGCTGATAGATTCACCTAAGACAGGCAACGAAGGAAAACAGAGGTGCGCGAAAGGAGCACGACATGAACGATTCGCTGACGGAAGAAGTACGAACACAGAGAAAGCCGAACTACGACGTACACCCCCTTATCCTCAACCGGTGGTCTCCCCGTTCGATGACCGGTGAGGAATTATCCGATGATGAACTTATGCCGCTGTTTGAAGCGGCTCGCTGGGCGCCGTCGTCGAATAATGCGCAACTGTGGCGATTCGTGTATGCAACACGCCGGATGACGTTTTGGGAGACGTTCGTGGATTTGCTGGCCGAAGGCAACAGAGTATGGGCATCGCAGGCGGCCGCATTGGTCGTCGTCACCGCCAGGAAACTCTTTGAACGGAACGACAAACCCGCGGTCACCTATGCCTTCGATGCCGGCGCGGCATGGGAAAATCTGGCCCTGGAAGGAACACGACGAGGGCTTGTCGTACATGGGATGCAAGGATTCGATTACGAGAAGGCCAGAAGCGAACTGCACGTACCCGAAAACTACGACGTTCTGGCCATGATCGCCATCGGGAAACGCGCGCCAAAGGAATCTCTACCCGATCATCTTCAAGAAAGAGAAAGTCCGAATGACCGGCGCCCGTTGAATGAAATTGTCATAGCCGGCCGGTTCGAAAAGGAAGAACATCCTTGAAACCTGCTCACTTTATGACAAGAATGTTCATTGTTGCCATTTACCTTGACATTTAAATTCTATTCCGATATAAGCCTTCAACCATAAGATGGCGCGGTTGGAAAACGAGGAAGTTTTCCCTGCCGGCCTTTAAAAATGAGCAAGGACATTGACGTCCTTTTGGTTTGTGGTTCAGACCAGAAGGGCGTTTTTTTTGTCCATTTCATTGATGACGGCAAAAAAATGACCAACGGATGAACATGACGTCTCGTCCTACTGAAGGAAACGACGGTGTTTCCCGCATTGCCGAATCAGAAAAATTTTGGGGTGCCTGTAAAAGACAATCTTGCAAAATCGACTCGAAAAGGAAATATATCCATGAATATATGCAAACAAAGCACGTTCACTATCCTTTTCTTCGCGATCCTATTGATCGCATTGCCCGCGTTCGCCGGTCCGAAACTCGAATTCGGTGATGACAAATGGATGAGTATCGGCGCTGGAGCACGGGTCCATTTCTTCGCACAGGAGGATGGCGCCGCGGATGGAGAAAATTGGAGCAAGCATTTCGGGTTGGAGAATATGCGGCTCTACGTCAACGGCCAATTCCACAAGTATCTGAAAATCGAATTCAACACGGACTGTACGAATTGCCTCGGCGACAACAGCAGCGGCACGATGATCGTCCTGGACGCCATCGGCAAATTCGAGTTCAATCAGTACGTCAACGTCTGGGGCGGACGGCAGTTGGTCCCGTCTGACCGCGCCGAACTCGACGGGCCGTATTTCCAAAATACCTTCGACTTCAATAAGACACCGTTTTACCCGTCGGATTTCGGCAACTTCGTAGCGGGCCGGTTCGGCCGCGACGACGGGATAAACCTCTGGGGAGCGTTTTTCGAGGACAAGCGGCTGACCTACGTCGTGGGTGTATTTGACGGAGTCGATCACTCGGATATGGCCGGACGTCCGAATACGGGGGACAACCTGCTCTGGGCTGGTCGTTTCAGCTACAACTTCTGGAACGTGGAAAAAAACCCGGGCTATTACACCAGCAGCACGTATTACGGTAAAGGGGGAGACATCCTGACGCTGGCTTTCGCCATACAACACCACGAAGACGGGGCCGGCACAGCCGCCAATCAATCGGATTTCGCCGGCTACAGTACCGATCTCCTGATGGAAAAAGTCCTGCCGAACAAGGGCGTCCTGACCTTTGAGGGAGAATATAAAGTATTTGAAACCGGTCTGAATGCGGCAGCTTTTGCTGAAGCTGCCGACCAAGACGTTGGCTGCTTTTGCCTCTTTGACGGAAATTCCTGGACGGCAACGGCGTTGTATCTCTTCCCCGACAAATTGGGGATCGGTCAACTGCAACCTTATGTCCGGTATACGGCGAATAATCCGGACTTCAGCACCAGCCGGAGTGAAATCGAATTCGGAACGAATTATATCATCGACGGGCACAACGCCAAAATCGCACTATTCTATCAATATGGCGATATTGCCACGAAGGGAAGAAATTGGACGCCAGGTGTTACCGGTGACGACGTAGGTGTCATCAAGTTGGCCCTGCAGTGGCAGATCTAACGATCAACCAACTATGTGACAACGTGACAAACCAACATTCCATGATATTTTGAAGGAGACGCAAAACATGAATTCACCAAAAGAACTTAGTTCCGAAACCATGGACAACAAGGCAGAGAGCCCGCTCGACCAAACGCCCGAGAAAAGCCGGCGCCAATTTTTCACGGACGCCGGAAAGACCGCGGCGGGATTCGGCGTCGCGGCGCTTCTGGGCAATCTGGGAAATTACGCGCTGTCTTACGCCGCGAGCAAAGAACCCATCAAGATCGGCATCCTGCATTCGTTGAGCGGCACGATGGCCATCAGCGAAGTTTCATTGCGGGACGTCGTGCTGATGGCTGTCGAGGAAATCAACGCCGCGGGCGGCGTTCTCGGCAGGATGATCGAACCCGTTATAGTCGATCCCGCGTCGAATTGGGATCTGTTCGCGGAGAAGGCCAAGCAACTCCTCCTGGTCGATAAGGTGTCCGTCGTGTTCGGGTGTTGGACGTCCGTGAGTCGCAAGTCCGTGCTTCCCGTGTTCGAAAGCAACAACGGGTTGCTCTTTTATCCCGTGCAATACGAAGGGGAAGAATGTTCGCGCAACGTGTTCTATACCGGGGCCGCAGTCAACCAGCAGGCCGTTCCCGCGGTCGAGTATCTGATGAGCGAAGAAGGCGGCGGATACAAAAAGTTTTACCTCTTGGGAACGGATTACGTGTATCCCAGAACCACGAATAAAATCCTGCGGGCGATGTTGCTCGCCAAGGGCGTCCCCGCTTCGGACATTGGCGAAGAATACACCCCGTTCCACCACCAGGATTACCAAACCATTGTCAGCAAAATCCGCCAATTTTCCCGTCGCGGAGACGCGGCCGTGATCAGCACGATCAACGGTGACAGCAACGTGCCCTTCTACAAGGAATTCGCCAATCAGGGCCTCCGGTCCGAAGACGTGCCCATCATGGCTTTCAGTGTGGCCGAGGACGAACTCCGCAGCATGGACACAACCGCGTTAGTCGGGCACTTGACGGCCTGGAATTACTTCCAAAGCATCGAGTCTGCCGGCAACAAAAAGTTCGTGAGCGACTTCAAATCCTATTGCAAGAAAAACGGCTTGCCCGGCGGCGCGCAACGGGTCACGGACGATCCGATCGAAGCCGCCTATTTTGGCGTACACGTCTGGAAACAAGCCGTGGAAAAAGCCGGGCGCACGGACGTGGACGCCATGCGAAAAGCCGTCTACGGATTGGAGTTCGACGCGCCCGGCGGCAAGAAAAAGATGGATACGGTCAATCACCACACCCACAAACCCGTGCTCATCGGGGAAATTCGCAAAGACGGGCAATTTGCGATCATTTCTCAAACCGATCTGGTCAGGCCGGAACCCTGGAGCGAATATACCAATCCGGAAAAAGGCTGTGACTGGGTCAATCACAAGGGTACCTACAAGAAAGCCTGAAACGTTGCGGGCTCGGGAACGGCCTTCGACCCTGAGCCCGCGCTCTTGCTCACTGAAAACCCGAACGTCCGATTAGCTCATTCATGAAACGAAGCATCACCAGACGATCACTCATCCCCGTTTTGTCCGCGTGGCTTCTCCTCCTTTTTGGAACCCCGTTGAGCCTGGCAACGGCGCAGGATGAGCCGACGCCGGCACCCGTGGTCATGACGACGCAAGAAGCCATGACCGCACTGCAGGAAGGCCCATGGCCCGACAAAAAACTGGCGACCGATTTCCTGTTAAAGAACGGGGATCCCTCCCTGCTCCCTCAACTTGAAGAACTTCGCTCGAACACGAACCGGCGCGTTCGCAGGCTGATCAAACCCGTCCTCAACCTGCTGAAAAACAAGGCCGGCCTCGCGAGTCCTGACAAAGAAGACCGTCGCGCCGCGGCTCGAGATCTCGGGGCACGCGGCACGCCGGAAGCGTTGCCGGTTCTCAAGGAAGCCTTGTCCGATGAAAAGGAGCATTGGGTTCGATACGACCTGGAAGAGGCCATACAGTTACTCAATCTGGAGAATGCCGACCCGCAAGTAAAATTTTCGGCCATTCAGAAGTTGGGAGACATGCGCAGTAGCGCGGCTCTACCGATTTTGCAGGACCTGACAAAACAACAGGCCGACAACCTCGAACAGCAAACGCTCAAGGACGAAGCGGAAAAAGCCAGTCGCCTGATACAAAAATGGCAGGACGTGACCCACGGCGTCGAAATGCTGCTGCAAGGCCTGAGTCTGGGGTCCATCCTCCTCCTCATGGCCTTGGGGCTGGCCATTGTGTTCGGTCTCATGGGCGTCATCAATATGGCACATGGGGAAATGATGATGATCGGAGCCTATGCCACGTTCGTGGTTCAGGAAACGTTCAGGATGTACCTTGGCGAACACCTCTTCGATTATTATTTCTTCTTTGCCCTCCCCTGCGCCTTTTTCGTCGCGGCCTTCATCGGTTGGATCCTGGAAGGCACGCTCATCCGGTTCCTCTACGGAAGGCCCCTCGAAACGTTGCTCGCGACCTGGGGCGTCGGGCTTGTCATGATTCAAACCGCCCGTCTCATCTTCGGCGATCTCACGGCAGTCCAGGCTCCGAGCTGGCTCAGAGGCAGCGCACAGGTCGTCGTCGGCGTGCAACTGCCTTACAACCGGCTGTTCATCATCCTGCTGGCCCTGTTCAGCGTCGCCGGCATCTATTTACTGTTGTTTCGCACGGGCATCGGCCTGCGGGTACGCGCCGTTTTACAGAATCGCGATATGAGCGCCTGCCTGGGAATTCCGACCAGGAAGCTGGACGCCTATACCTTTGCCTTCGGCTCAGGTCTGGCGGGCTTGGCCGGCAGCGCCCTCACCATGGTCGGGAACGTCGATCCGGAACTCGGACGGAATTACATCGTGGACTCATTCATGGTCGTCGTCGCCGGCGGAGTCGGAAAACTCGCCGGGACGATTACCGCCGCGTTCGGCATCGGCACACTCAACAAACTCCTGGAACCCAGTTTCGGCGCCGTATACGGGAAGGTGATCATTCTCGTGCTCATCATTCTCTTCCTCCAGATCCGGCCTTCCGGTCTCTTTGCGTTGAAGGGACGACACCTTGACTCCTGAACGCTCCATCACGTCACGCCTCGCAGCCGCGGCCGCTCATGCGGGAGCGGGGCCCGCGTTCTGGATCGTGGGAGCGATCCTGTTCGCGGGCGTACCTCTGCTCAATGCGCTGCCTGCCGATTCTTTTTTTCACGTCTCCGACTTTACCCTGAACCTGTTAGGGAAATTTTTTGCATTCGCCATTTTGGCACTGGGGATCGACTTGATTTGGGGCTACACCGGCGTCTTGAGTTTGGGCCACGGCGTGTTTTTCGGCTTGGGAGCCTATGCCATGGGCATGCACCTGATGCTGGGGATCGGAACGGAGGGCGTCTATGGGAATGCCCTTCCCGACTTCATGGTGTGGAACCAGGTCGAAGAGCTTCCCTGGTTTTGGAAACCGTTTTACAGCCTGCCATTTTCACTGGCCGCCATTGTCCTGGTGCCGATGGCCGCCGCGGCAATTTTCGGGTACTTCGTGTTCCGCAGCCGGATTCGCGGCGTCTATTTTTCAATTATCACGCAAGCGCTCGCACTCGTCGCCTGGCTGGTCTTCAATCGCAATGAAACCAACCTGGGCGGGACGAACGGGTTGACCGATTTCAAACACATCCAGGGATACTCGTTGAACGACCCCTCAACTCAACTCGTCATGTACATGGTGACCATCCTGTTCCTGGGCCTGTCCTACGCGCTCTGCCGGTGGATTACCCAATCCCGGGCAGGACGTGTGCTCATTGCCATTCGCGATTGCGAACAGCGCGTATTTTTTTCCGGGTACTCGCCCGCGAATTACAAGTTATTCGTCTTTGTGATCTCCGCCGGGTTGGCCGGCCTCGCCGGCGCGCTTTATGTCCCGCAAGTCGGAATCATCACACCCAACCAAATCGGCGTGCTGCCCTCGATCGAGATGGTGATCTGGGTGGCCGTGGGCGGACGGGGAACCCTGGCAGGCGCCATTATCGGAGCCGCGGGCGTCAACTTCATGCGCAGTACGTTGACCAATCATTTCCCCGAACTCTGGCCCTTTTTCCTTGGCGGCCTGTTCATCGCCGTGGTCATGTTTTTCCCGAAGGGAATCGTGGGCTTACTCAGAAAGGCGTCAGCGATGCTGCCTTCCGGAAAGTCGAAAGTCGAAAACGCCGCCGCAACCGACTGATCACGTGATTCACGCCATGAACGAAAGCATTTCAATCCCCAGAGACATTGCCGGTGAACGAAAAGTCATCGGCTCACGGCATCAACGGTCGATCATTTATCTCGACAACGTGACGGTTGATTTCGACGGGTTCAAGGCCTTGAATCAACTGAACCTGATCGTGGACTACCACGAGCTTCGCGTGGTGATCGGTCCCAACGGCGCCGGGAAGAGCACGCTCTTGGACGTGATCTCCGGCAAAGTCCAGCCGGCATCCGGGCGCGTGGTCTTCGGTCAGGCGACGGACCTGATCGGCCTCAGAGAAAATCAGATCGCGGCGTTGGGCATCGGCCGAAAATTCCAGACCCCCTCGGTCTATACCACCCTCCCCGTGTGGGACAACCTCGACCTGTCGCTCCATCGAAAAAACAAGGGATTCGTCGCCACCCTGTTATCAAAGCTGAATTCGGAAGAATCGGATAAAATCGCGCTGACCCTGGAGACCATCGGATTGACGAAGAAAGCTCACGTGCTGGCCGGCCAACTGTCGCACGGCGAAAAGCAATGGCTGGAAATCGGCATGGTCCTCCTCCAGGACCCCGAACTGCTCCTCATCGATGAACCCGTGGCTGGCATGACGGAACAGGAAACGGAAAAAACCGGCGAACTGCTGAAATCCCTCACGGACAAGCATTCCCTTATCGTGATCGAGCATGATATGGAGTTTGTCAGACAAATTGCGAAAATGGTGACGGTCCTGCATGAAGGCGCCGTATTGTGCGAAGGATTCGTGGAGGACATCCAAAACGATCCTCGCGTGATCGAAATTTATCTTGGACGACAAAAAGAAGCCAATGCTCCGGTGTGACGCACTCAACGTGTTTTATGGGGAAAGCCATATCCTGCGGGATATTTCCATCGACGTGCCCGCGGGTCAGGTCGTGTGCCTCATGGGACGAAACGGCGTGGGCAAGACCACGCTTTTGAAAACCATCATGGGTTTACTCAAACCTCAGACCGGCCACGTGTACCTGCACGACGAAGAGGTGACCGAAACATCTCCGGATCAACGGGTGCGCCGGGGCATTGCCTACGTGCCCCAAGGCCGGGAACTGTTTCCGCATCTGACGGTCGAAGAGAATCTCCGGTTGGGATTTGAAGCCCGACAGGCCCCCCGGGACTCCCGAACCGAGGAGTCAGCCTATGATGAAGTCTACACGCTGTTCCCGGCTCTGCCGGCACTGCTTGGCCGGCCGGGAGGCGTCCTCAGCGGCGGGCAACAGCAACAAGTCGCCATTGCCAGGGCCTTGCTCACGCAACCCAAGCTGCTGCTCTTGGATGAACCCACCGAAGGGATCCAGCCGTCGATCGTGATCGACATCGAGCGCGTTATCGAAGGCTTTAAAAATCAACGCCGGTTCGCTATCTTGTTGGTGGAACAATACTTTGAATTTGCAGCCCGGCTGGCCGATACGGTGGTGCTCATGGCCAAAGGCGCCGTTGTGGCATCGGGCCCCGTCTCCGAACTGACGGAAGAAATCGTCCAACAACACCTGGTGGTATAAACGATGCACCTAAGTCCGAGAGAACAAGAGAAACTCCTGATTTACGTGGCGGGACAACTTGCGAACGACCGCAAGGTCCGAGGACTCAAGTTAAACCACCCCGAGGCGGTGGCGTACATCACCGCCGCCATACTGGAAGGCATTCGGGATGGCCGCTCCGTCTCGGACCTGATGAGTTATGGAGCCACCCTGTTGACCAGGGAAGACGTCATGCCCGGCGTGCCCGAAATGTTGCCGGAGATTCAAGTGGAGGGCACCTTTCCCGATGGGACAAAGCTGGTCACCGTGCATAATCCCATCCGATGAGGCAAATTTAATTCGTTGACAAAATGAGGGCAAACCTCACCAGGAAACGAGGACTGTCTTGTCCCTCCCCTTTGTAAGGGGAGGGCAGGTGGGGTAGAATCGCATACACAGAAACACCGGCACCGACCAACACACACAACTTGCCCACCTCGATCCACCCTCTACCTCCCCTCACCCCTCCTTACAAAGGAGGGGAACTGGGGAAGAAAAGGAAGCCGTGGAAATTGTCAGTACATGCCGATGGAGCTTCGATAATGGCGAAACGACAGCCCGCTAAAAGATCTCCCTCTCCGAAGAAACCGCAACGGTCTCGAGCCGCGGCTACGGCAAAGAGTGCAAAAGTTTCCAAGGCGAAGAAACCCACACGGAAGACCGTTCGTGCGACCGAACAGGCGCCCCTCATTCCCGGTGAAATCGTATTGGCCACGGGTGACGTCGTCGCCTTGGCTGATCGTCCGACTCTGGCCTTGACGGTGAGGAACCATGGCGACCGGCCCATTCAAGTGGGCTCTCATTGCCATTTTTTTGAAGTGAATCGCGCCTTGCGGTTTTCCCGGGAACGGGCCTTCGGCTTTCGTTTGAACATCCCGGCAGGCACCGCCGTGAGATTCGAACCGGGAGAAGAGAAACGGGTCACACTCGTGGCCTTTGGAGGAAACCGGATCGCCCATGGCATCAACGGCTTGACCAATGGCGCGCTCGATAATGCCCGGGTCAAGGCCCAGGCGCTCAAACGCGCAGCCAAATTGGGATTTTGCGAAGAAGGGAAGGCCCGATGAAGATACCGCGCCGTCAATACGTGGATTTATTCGGTCCTACCGTGGGCGATCGCATCCGCCTGGCCGACACCGAATTGCTCGTGGAAGTCGAACAGGACCTGACGACCCCCGGAGAAGAGGCCAAGTTCGGCGGAGGGAAAGTCATTCGAGACGGGATGGGACAATCCCCGACTGCCACGCGAGCCGGCGGCTCATTGGACGTCGTCGTGACAAACGCGGTCATCCTCGATTACTGGGGCATCGTCAAGGCGGATATCGGCATCCGTGACGGACGCATCGTCGCCATCGGGAAAGCCGGCAACCCTGACCTCATGTCGGGGGTCTCGCCGGGCATGACGATCGGTCCGGGTACGGAAGTCATCGCAGGGGAAGGCAAAATCGTGACGGCCGGCGGCGTCGAAAGCCACGTGCATTTCATTTGCCCGCAACTGATCCGGGAAGCCTTATCCTCGGGAATGACGACCTTGCTCGGCGGGGGAACGGGACCGGCAACCGGCACGAACGCCACGACCTGCACGCCCGGCTCCTGGAATATCGGTCGCATGCTGGAGAGCGCGGACGAATTCCCGGTCAACCTCGGTTTTCTCGGAAAAGGCAACGCCTCGCTTCCCGAGGCGTTGGTCGAACAAGTCCAGGCGGGTGCCATCGGCCTGAAAC
The DNA here is from genome assembly GCA_965204965.1 of Nitrospirales bacterium. Taxonomy (GTDB): domain Bacteria; phylum Nitrospirota; class Nitrospiria; order Nitrospirales; family UBA8639; genus Bin75. Next base: position 1,367,228 of record OZ242026.1, read on the forward strand.
TGCACGAAGATTGGGGCACGACACCGGCCGCCATCTCAACGTGTCTCGACGTTGCAGACGCATATGACGTACAAGTCGCCATTCACACGGACACGTTGAACGAGGCAGGCTTCGTGGACGACAGCATTCGCGCATTCGGCGGACGCACGATTCATACCTTTCATACCGAAGGAGCGGGAGGCGGCCATGCCCCCGACATTATCCGCGTCTGCGGGGAATCGAACGTCCTGCCGTCCTCCACCAATCCAAGCATGCCGTTTACCGTGAATACCATTGACGAACACCTCGATATGCTCATGGTCTGTCATCACTTGAGCCCCCGTGTTCCTGAAGACATTGCGTTTGCCGAATCGCGCATTCGCGGAGAAACCATTGCGGCCGAAGACATCCTTCACGACATGGGGGCCATCAGCATCATGTCGTCGGACTCGCAAGCCATGGGCCGCATCGGTGAAGTGATTACACGGACGTGGCAGACCGCGCACAAAATGAAAGTCCAACGAGGAAACCTGAGCCCATCGGGGGTTCGCTCGATCACGAAACAACATGACAACTTTCGGGCCAAACGCTACGTCGCCAAATACACCATCAATCCGGCCATCACGCATGGGATCGCATCCGAAGTGGGATCGGTGGAAGTCGGAAAGCTGGCCGACTTGGTGATCTGGAACCCGGCCTTCTTCGGGGTCAAGCCGGACCTCGTGGTCAAGGGAGGCTTTTTAGTGGAAGCCGCCATGGGCGACCCCAATGCCTCCATCCCCACGCCGCAACCGGTGTTGAGCCGCCCCATGTTCGGGGCCTGGGGGAAGGCTCTCTTCAGCACGAGCGTGACGTTTCTGTCACAAGCCGGAATCGATCGCCGGATTCCCGAACAGCTCGGTTTGCAAAAACGAATCGTCGCAGTACGAAATTGTCGCCGTATCGGCAAACGCGACCTGAAACTGAATGACGCCACGCCCGACATCGAAGTGGACGCCGAAACCTACGTGGTGAAAGCCGATGGACAACGCTTGACCTGCGAACCCATGGCGGTCCTGCCGATGGCGCAGCGATACTTTCTATTCTAACGTTCCGTTCATGATTGCAAGTTGACGAACATCCCAATGGACACGCGCCTGCTCCTTCAAGGGTTCCGCTATCTCGATACGTTTTTCCCGTCCGGCGGGTTCGCTTTTTCCTCGGGCTTGGAAACGGCCGTTCAGGAAGGCCACGTCCGAACTATCGAAGACCTGAATCGATACGTCGCGGATTTCTTCCGGTGGGGGTTGGGGACATGCGAAGCCGTTGCCCTGGCCCAAGCCTACCGGGCTTCCCGCAAGAGGGCTATCGATAGCGTGATCCAAACCGATAACGCCCTCGAGGCGATGAAATTTTGCCGCGAAACACGGGCAGCCAGTCGTCAAATGGGACGGAGCCTGTTACACCATGCCATCCCACCGCAGGACGACCAGGGAATGCTCGAAGAGTTTGCCGCGGCGGTACATTCGGGACGTTCCCCCGGTCACTTGGCCGCGACCTTTGGAGTCGTGTTCCAAACGATTGGATGGGATCAACAGCACACGATCGCCGGGTTCCTGTACCAGGCCGGCGTCGGGTTCGTGTCGGCTTCATACAAATTATTGCCCATCGGCCAGCGGGAGGGCCAGCGATTACTGGAATCGTGGGTCCCCCTGATCGAGGAACTCAGCCGGACCGTTGATGCCCGTATGCCCCTGATGTCCTGGACGCCGATCCAGGAGATCTACGCCATGCGACATTCACAATTGACGTCCAGGATGTTCAGGTCATAACGCCATGCATCTCATTGAGAATTTACCGGAGGGCGGAACGCCCATCACGAGATCAGGGAACGTGACCGTCATTGGTATCGGGGGCCCGGTCGGTTCCGGCAAAACGGCCCTCGTCGAATCCTTATCCCGCGCGCTGCAATCCCGTATGCAAATTGCAGTCGTGACCAATGACATTTTCACGAAAGAGGACGCCGAGTTTCTGACCAGGCGAGGCGTGTTGCCCGAGGAACGGATTCTCGGCGTCGAAACCGGAGGCTGCCCCCATACGGCCGTCCGTGAAGATGCCTCCCATAATCAAAGCGCCATAGAGGAACTGATCAACCGTATCCCCGGCTTGGAACTGGTTTTTCTGGAAAGCGGGGGCGACAACCTGGCGGCCACCTTCAGCCCGGACTTGGCGGATGACGTCATCTATGTCATCGACGTGGCCGCGGGAGATAAAATTCCTCGAAAAGGCGGTCCGGCCATTACGCGGTCCGGACTGCTCGTCATCAACAAAATCGACCTGGCCCCGCACGTCGGCGCCGACCTCGCCGTGATGGATCGGGACAGCCGTCTCATGCGAGGTGAACGACCATTCGTTTTCACCAACCTGCACTCGGGAGAAGGACTCGATCGGGTGGCTGAATGGGTGGAACGCCACGTTCGTTCCCGCGCCTCAAGCTGATGACTCATGCGCCGGCAACGCACTCTTCAGGCTGAAAAGCCTCCCCTGCCGTTTCAGTCACATCCATCTTCCGATACGGAACGTGCTCATTTTCAAAAAGGTGAACTGTTCCTCGAATGCGCAAAACGGAACGGCAAAACCGTTTTCACCCGGTCACGCTGTTCTTACCCCTGGTATTTTTTCCAGCCCCTGTATCTTGACCACACGGGTTGCGCCACGACGTTCCTCACGAATCCGTCCGGAGGTCTGGCCGGAGGAGATACATGCTCGCTCATGGCCACGTTGGAAAGAGACTCACACGTACTCTTTACGACCCCCTCGGCGACCAAGGTCTATCGAACACTCGAGAAATCCGCGGTCCAGTCAATCGACCTGAACGTCGGGGCCAACGCCATCTGTGAATGGATTCCCGAACCCACCATTCCATTCGCCGGCGCATCATTCGAACAAGCGATCACCGTCCATCTTGAAACAGGGTCGTCTCTTATCCTCTGGGATGCACTGGCAGCCGGGCGGATCGTTCGGGGAGAACGGTGGCAGTTTTCCTCTTATGCGAACCGGATCAGGATCCTGCTTTCGGACGGGAAATCTCTCGAAGAGCGGTATCGCCTTACACCGGACCGCGACAATCCTTGTCTCCCGTTCAACCGGGCCTGGAATTACACGGGGTCGTTCTTCATCGTGAACGATCAGGTGCCATGGTCAACCTGGGAACGAATCAAGCAGGACATGACCAAGGTGATCGAGAGCCAAACCGGCGAGGTCTTGGGAGGCGTATCGGAACCATCCGTCCCGGGCCTGGTGGTGAAAGTGCTGACGCGCTCGGCACCCGATTGCAATATCCTGTTGGAACAGCTTTGGCGCGTCGCGAGAATGGGCCTCTTGAACGAGACAATCCCTGCCCTGCGACGCTACTGAACCGCGTATTACTCCCCGACCCGGACCAACATGCCGCGGTCTTTACACTCGGCGAAGGTGTATTGATAGACCCCGATCATCAGCAGCAAATACAGGCTGTTCAGGCCCATCGCCCACCACAGGTGTGACCACGGCACGACCTGATTCAACAAGACCTCCCGCATGCCTTCAAACACGTGCGCGGCCGGGTTTGCCAGGGCCAACGGTTGCAGCCATCCCGGCAAGACGGAGAGCGGATAGAACACACAGGAAATCGGCTGGAACAGAAAGACCAACCCCCAGGCGAGGACTTCGGCTTGCTGGCCGAAACGCATGATCACCGACGTAGTCAAAATGCCGATGAGCCAGCCGGCGGCAATCAGGTTCATGACGAACGGGAACAAAGTCAGCCCCATGATGAAGACGTTGTAGGAATAAAAGAACAGGGCGGCGAACGCCATGATGATGGACACCGCGGTGACCTTGAAGATACTCATGGCCATCATCGCCGCAAGAAATTCTCCGGCGGTCAGCGGGCTCGCGAAGAGGTTCATGAGATTTCTCGACCAGATTTCTTCGAGAAAGGAGATGGTGATCCCCTGTTGCGCCCGAAAAAGAATATCCCAGAAAATGAGCGCCCCCAGAAAAAAGACGACGGCCCCGTGCAGGCCCTTCCCTTCCTCAGCCAGGTACATCGTAATAAACCCCCATACCACCAGGTCCAACAAGGGCCAGTAAAAGATCTCCAACAACCGCGGAAAACTCCGCCGGTAGAGAAACAGATGCCTGGTAATCAAAGCGGAAATGCGACCGACATTCATTTAAGTCCCCTCCTTTGTAAGGACGGGGACTTTTTCCGAAGAGGGAAAAGTTGGGAGGTAGAAGTCGTTACCTTTCACGGGCGATTTTGAGGAAGACTTGTTCGAGGTCGGCTTCGCCGTATTGGGCGATGACTTCCTGGGCGGTGCCTTCGGCGATGACCTTTCCTCGTTGAAGGAACACGATCCGGTCGGACATTTCCTCTATCTCCCGCATGTTATGCGAGGTGTACAACATGCTCAGGCCGGACGTTGCGCGGTATTCTTTTAAGAAGCCTTTGACCTTGTGAGCGATGTCCGGGTCCAGGCTGGCCGTGGGTTCGTCCAGAAACAGGATCTTCGGTTCGGTCAGGACCGCCTTGGCCAACGTCAACCGCGTCATCTGTCCGGACGACAATTTGCGGGCCACTTTATGGCGCATGTCCTCCATTTCGAGCTTTTTGATCACGTCGTCGATCCGCCTGTCGATACCCGACACTCCATACAACCGGCCGATCACCCGAAGATTTTCCTCCACGGTCAGGGCGTACGGCATCGAGATGTAGGTCGAGGAAAAATTGACCTGCCGGAGAATCTCTTCCCGATGATGCAAAAGATCGAGTCCCAACATTTCGATCGTTCCATGCGTGGGGGTAATCACTCCCAAAAGCATTTGAAACGTCGTGGTTTTCCCCGCGCCGTTCGGCCCGAGCAGGCCGACGGTTTCTCCGGGCTGGATCTCGAACGACACGTGATCCACCGCGGTGAAATCGCCGAAGCGTTTAGTCAGGTTGTGAACGCGAACGATCGGAGCCGACATCAGTGCCACTTACAAAAGGTTAAAATAAGAAATCTCCGATCTTGTCCGGGAGATGACAGACTTCACATTCCTTGCTGAGCACCTTGCCTTCGTAGGAAGTCTTGTTGTCGTGGCACCGCACACAATCAGCCAGGGCAGATTTCCATAACGCCGAACCCTCCGGATAATCGGGATGGTACGGCTGCATATCCAATTTGACGTGACCTCGCGGGATCACGATGGGATACCCCTTGACGGGTTTACCGTGTACCACGCGCGCGTGGCAGGTGGTACAGCCTTCCCCCTGCCCGCGTTTCTCGAAAGCATCCATGTGTTTCCGGTGACTCATGATCAATCCGACGTCCTTGACGGGCTTCGGCAGATCTCTCGTGGACACTTCCGATACCCTGAGGATCGCACGATGGCAACCCAAACAGACGTTTGAATCAATATGCGCTTGCAGGTCATGAGGTTCGGTCGGCGTGCCGAACCACGTGATGGTCACGTCTTTCAAACCGGCATACACTTTATCTTCGAGAAACCCTTGCAGGCCCGGTCGCACGTGGCAAGCCACACAGGTCACGTCCTTATGAGACGACGCTTTCCAACTGTCCATCGAGGGACGAATCGTGTGGCAGGAACCACAAAACTCGGGATGGTTGGTAACGGGAATGGCCGCCGTCCCGGCCAAGCCAAGGACCACGACAGCGACCAGGAGGACGATGACGGTCCTTTGGTTCATGTCAGGTCGAAGGCGGCTTGGGATAATGCTGAATAATCAACTTGGCCAGTCCCGCGATATCATCACGGTCGATGCACGGCACCGACGCTTCGATGGGTTTCATCGAGACGATGGCCAATAACCCGTCGACGGCGACGTTCACTTCTTCCAGTTGTTCGCGGACGACGGCAATTTTTGGATAGCCTTCGCTTTTCCAGCCCTCCGCAATGATGAGATCCGTTTGGCTATCGAGAAACCGGTCGCGGACTTCTTCGACTTTCATTTCTTCGGCGACGTCCGCAAACATGGCGAGGCTTCCCTTGGAGATCACGATAACGGCGTGAGCCCCGGCCTGTTTATGCCGCCAACTGTCCTTCCCTTCCGTATCCAACTCGAACCCGTGTCCCGCGTGCTTGACGGTAGCGACCCGGTACCCCGCGCGAGTGAGCTCGGGAATCACCCGTTCGATCAACGTGGTTTTCCCGCTATTGGAACGGCCGACAAAAGATAGAATAGGTGGCGCCATGGGTTAAAAGTTCTTACTGAGTACTTGTACGCGAACGGTATCGCCGGGATTGATCTTTTCCACTTCTTCCGGAATGTCGATCAACCCGTTGGCCTTCACCATGGAGGTCAAAATGCCAGAACCTTGCGGCCCGGTGGTCCGAACTGTGAGTTTTCCGTTCTTTTGTTCCAGGATCCCTCGAAGGAAATGCCGGCGATCGGGATGCTTCGAAAATTTTTCCTGAAACTCGGCCTCGACCACCGGACGCTCCAGGTGCCGGCAGCCGCCCATCTTCATGACCGCCAACCGGACCAACTGTTCAAACGTCACCATGGACGACACGGGATTCCCCGGCAACCCGAACGCCAATTTGCCCTGGATTTTGCCGAAGGCGAGGGGCTGTCCCGGTCGTATCGCCAGCTTCCAGAAATGCATGTCGGCGCCGAGTTCCGCGAATACGACCTTGGTGAAGTCGTAGTCACCCATGGACACGCCACCCGAAAGTACCAGAATGTCACATCCCAACCCCTGCGAGATTTTTTCCTTGAGGGATTCTGGCGTATCCTTGGCAATGCCCAGCAAAAGCGGGATTCCACCCGCCTCTTGAACCGCCGCCGCAATACCATAGCTGTTCGAGTTGACGATTTTATTTTCGTCGAATTTCTCGTCGAGATCGGCGAGTTCGTCACCCGTCGACAAGATGGCAACCCGTGGCCGTTGATGCACCAGTACAAATGATTTTGCCAGGATCGCGAGCATGCCGATTTCCGCCGGACGCAATTGGGTGCCCTTGGGAATGATGCAATCCCCTTCCTTGACGTCCTCGCCCTTCGGCCGGATGTTGGCGCCCTGGGGTTCCGGCTGGAAAATCCGCACGCTGGAGTCGGACGGTTCCGTGAACTCGACCCGCACCACGGTATCGGCTCCGTCAGGAACCGGCGCGCCGGTCATGATGCGGATGGCTTCACCGGGCCCCACGGATTTCATGGCGACCTGGCCGGCCGGCACGTCCTCGACGATGGTCAATTCCGCGGGCTTGGTGATTTCATGCTCTTTCTTGATGTCGGCCCACCGGACGGCAAACCCGTCCATGGCCGAATTGTTCCATGGTGGATTATCCCGCGGGGCCACGATGTCCTCACCCAACACCCTTCCCAATGCGTCCAGCAATCCGACTTTCTCGCACCCCAAGGTCGTCGCGGCGTCCAGCACGATTTGTTGAGCCTGAGTGAGAGAAGTTAATCCGTCCATACGTCTTTACGAACCTCTGATTTAGTGCACTATCGGGCGCATGGCTGCGTTGTGTCCTCGCTCAACCCTCACCTATCTCTCTGATAAGCCTCGGGTTTCGCTCCGGGACGCCTTGCCCTGCATCCCGCTATCACAATAAATCAGAGGTTCCTTTACTTTTTCTTGAAGGGGCTCTTGGAGGCGACTTGCACCAACGACCCTTTTTTCTTACAAAAATCATCGACCTTGTTGGCGATGTTGTGATACGCGTCGGCCGTCGGTAAATCGGAATGGAACAAGGCATAGGGTTCACCGTAGTCGCTTTGCCGCACCACTTCGGGATCGAGTGGGATCCTGCCCAAAAAGGGCACGTTCATATCATGGGCAGACGCTTCCCCGCCGCCCAGTCGAAAGACTTCGATGCGCTGATGGCAATGCGGACAATCCAGGCCGCTCATGTTCTCCACGATGCCGATGATCGGCAATTCGCTGTCCCTGGCGAAAGTCACCGACTTCCGGGCATCGAGCAACGCCACTTCCTGCGGTGTCGAAATAATCACGCACCCGGTCACCTCCCCGATCAGATCGATCGTCGTGACCGACTCGTTCCCCGTTCCCGGCGGCAAATCCACGATGAGAAAATTCAAATCCTGCCATTCGACGCCGCCGAGTAATTGATTGATGAATTCAAACTTATACGCGTCGCGCCAGATAATCGGGTCGTCGGAATTTTGGAGCAGGAACGACATCGAGGCGATCTTCATGTTGTACGCCTGATGGGGAATAATCCCGCCGCCCGTGCTGATCTTGAGACGCTGGCCTTCGGCCCCCACCATTTTGGGAATATTGGGGCCGTGAATATCCATGTCGCAGATGCCAACCTCGTAGCCCTTCAACGCCAGGCTGACGGCCAGGTTCGTAGAGACGGTACTTTTCCCGACCCCGCCCTTGTTGCTCATGACAAGGATCTTGTAATCGATCCGCTCCATGCGCTTGTTCACCAACCACCGGCTATGGCCTTCCTTGTCTTTTTGACACGTTTCATTCTCGTCACAAATCGCGCATGCCCACATATACGTACAGGCATCGTCTTGTGAAGAAGCAGGTTGAAACATTTTCAATTCAGCACTCATGAACGCCTCCAAGTCTTGCTGCGATTATCAACGAAAAAATCCATGATCAAACTATCATTCCCGCAGATACCTTCATCAGACAGCCACCACGGCCGATTCCCCTCCTTTGTAAGGAGGGGCGAGGGGAGGTAGAGCCCAGGCCAGATGAGTAGACCGCTGATCGTTGACTGTATCCCATGAACATTCGACTCTACCCCACCTGACCTCCCCTTACAAAGGGGAGGAAAAATACCGATGTCTTACGCTTGCGCCTTGTTTACCTTATTTTTATTGGAGGACGCGCCCGATATCTTCCCAACGGTGTGTTCGAGAATCGGGAGCAGCGTGGCCAAATTTTCGATCGCACCCTTCGGACTGCCCGGAAGGTTGACCACCATGGTCTTCCCTCGAATCCCGGCCGTTCCCCTGGACAGCATGGCCGTCCTCATTTTTTTCAGGCTCTCCGCCCGCATGGCCTCCCCGATACCGGGGATTTCTTTCTCAATGACGTCGCGCGTGGCTTCCGGGGCCCAATCCGTGGGCCGCACTCCAGTCCCGCCTACTGTGAAAATTACCCGGAGCCCCTCTTTCTCGCAACAACTCAACAAATGCTTGCGAATCATCTCCCGGTCATCAGGTACCACTTCATACCCGACAAGACGGAGGTCATGGTCTTCCAGATATCGACAAAGACTGTCCTTTCCTCGATCGTCCGCTTCTCCGGAACAGATCTTACTGCTGATGACCAAGACCGCAACGTCAATCATGTGACCGAACGTCAGGGCACACCCACGTAGTCGTCATCGTGACCGCTGGTGGCGGTTTGCGGTTGCAACGCGCCGGCGCCCTTTGACGCAGGACCGGCGGCGGCGGTTTCTTCCTCTTCGGCGACTTCCGGTTTCTTCTTGAAAAACCCGGCGCTGATAATGCCGACCTCATAGAAAAAATACATCGGCAGGGCCATGAGACATTGATTGAACGGATCGGGAGTCGGCGTTAAAAGCGCGGCAAAAAGAAACGCCCCCAAGAACGCCCATTTCCGGTACTTTTTCAGAAACGGCGCGTCCACCCACCCCAATTTGGCCATGAGCGTCAGCGCCAGAGGTACTTCAAAAATCAGCCCGAACACCACCAGGAACCACAGCGAAAATCCCACGTAGCTGGCAATGGATATTTGCGGGATGAAACCCGCCTTGACGCCGTAGGAAATCAGAAAGTTCAAGGCAAACGGCAGAACGAAGAAGAAACAGAACCCCAACCCCAAATAAAACGCCACGGCGCTGATTGCGACAAACGGAGCCACGAACCGGCGTTCCTGCACGTGTAAACCGGGAACCACAAACGCCCAGATTTCCCAGAGGATGTAGGGCGTGGCAAGCACCAGGGCGAACAGGGCCGCCACCTTGAGGTTTTGCCACAACGCTTCAGCCGGCGACAAAAAGATAAAGGGAATTTTCGGCAGGTCGGTCGGAACCCATTCCAAGTCTCCGGGAACGAACATGTTCTGCAATGGAATACGCAACCACTGCACCAGGGTATCGGCATAGAAGAACGTTCCGACGAAAAACAAGGCCACGATCACGACGACTTTGGTCAGCCTTGCCTGAAATTCAAACAAGTGCTGCATGACCGGCATCTTTTTATCCTCAAGAGGATTAAAGACCTTGTCCTGCAACCACTTGGTAATTTTCGATTGCTCCGCCATGACTCAGTGCGATTCTTCGCGCTTACCCGGAGACCTGTCTGCAATGATCGGAATCCGTGCCACAACCAGGCATGCTCAACGACCTATTCAGGATTGACCGCGACAAAGAGATTATTCCCTCTCCGGCTTAAAAAGAGCACGACCAATTCCTCTTTTTTAATCATCGGGGCCACACGTTGATAGTCGTCCAAACTCTTGACGACTTCCCGATTGACTTCCTGAATGATGTCCCCCTGTTGCAAACCCGCGGATTCTGCCGCACTTCCGGGCTTCACTTCATTCACCACGACACCGGCAACGTCTTCAGGGATGTTCAGCTGTTTGCGTCGTTCATCAGTCAACGGGGCGACGTCCAGACCGGCAAGCACATTGTCGAGTTTTTCAGTTGTCGCGGGAGGAGCCAAGCCTCTGCCGCTGGCCAGCATCTCATCCGTCGGCCGTTCTCCGACTGTCATGGTTAATTTCTTTTGTTCGCCGTTGCGTAAAACGGTGAGCTCAACCTCGGAGCCGACCGGCGTCCGCGCGACGATATTGCGCAGGTGATTGACGTCTCGAACTTTCTTTCCCCGATATTCGAGCAGCACGTCTCCCCGCTGAAGGATGCCTCCCGCGGACGGGCCTTTTTCATTCACCTCACTGATCAACACCCCACCCTGATGGGATTCCGGCAATTGAAAAGACTGCGCCAGGGCCGGACTCAATTCTTGAATCGCAATCCCCATCCACCCTCTGACCACTCGTCCGGTCTTGATCAGGCTGCTCGTAATGTCCTGGACAATATCGACTGGAATGGCAAACCCGATCCCTTCCGAACCGCCGGTACGGGAAAAAATGGCGGTATTGATGCCGACAATTTCACCCGCCATGTTCACAAGGGGCCCGCCGGAATTACCCGGATTGATGGGCGCATCGGTCTGGATAAAATCCTCGTATTCCGTGATCCCGACGTTTCCGCGTCCCATGGCGCTGATGATGCCCATCGTCACGGACGACGTCAGACCGAATGGGCTGCCCACGGCCAAGACCAGATCGCCCACCCTGATCGACTCCTGAACACTCCACTCAATGTACGGAAGTTTATCCCCTTCGATCTTGATCACCGCCAAATCGGTCTTGGGATCAGTCCCCACGACTTTTGCAGGGTGTTCTTTTCCATCAAACGTCGTCACCGTAATGTCCGTGGACTCCTCCACAACGTGGTTGTTGGTCACGATATATCCTTCCGGACTGATGATGACACCGGACCCGGCACTCATGCCCGGAGGTCCGGGCGGCCGTCCTGGAGGGCCTGGGGGCACCATTGGAGGTCCGGGAGGGCCTGGCGGGCCGCCAAAGGGGCCGGGGGGTAACCGTCGAGGTCCCCTGGCTCTGGCTGGTTCGGCAACCGCAACGTTCACCACGGCGGGTTGCACTTTCGCGACGATGTCGGAGAAGCCCCTGCTAAAGGCTTCCGGAACGGTGGCCGATGCCGGTTGGGGTGAAAAACCAGCCATGAGTCCCACAAAAACCACAACAGCGAGACCGAAAACAACATTCCCCTTGCGACACCCGTATAAAATTTCCATAATCATAAAATCTACCCTTTAAAGTTAATGGCTTAAGCCAATAATCAACGCAGATCCGGGACTTGGTCAGACCCTCCTGGCTGTTTCCCGGAGAAACATTGAGCCTAACTAACCGATTCTACACTAATCTCTTTCGGCTGTTCAAAGGCAAACCAGAAACACCCTCTCCCCTTCTTGTGGGAGAGGAAGATTTGAGGAGAGGGTTCTATGGCGAGGGAACCAGGCTGTTCTTATCCGTCCTGGCCGTGGAGGCGGGTCGTTCCCCTGTCCCATCAAAGGAGAGGAAATGCTCTACACTCCCTCTCCCATTTCCTGCATTAAGCGGGAAATAGGGAGAGGGCTGGGGTGAGGGGGAAATGGAATGATCGACGCATGAGTGAAAAATACGGAGACCTTTAACCATATGCGCGCCTTGACCCTACGTTCCAGCTTGGAATATTGCGAGAAGTATCCCGCCCCTGCGCCGGCCAACGGTGAAGCCGTCGTGCGGGTCATCCAGGCGGGAATCTGCGCCACGGACCTGCAACTGGTGCAGGGCTACATGGGTTTTCAGGGAGTGCTTGGCCATGAATTCGTCGGCATCGTTGATGATGCCCCTCACCACCCCGACCTGGTCGGAAAGCGGGTCGTCGGTGAAATCAACGCGGCCTGCCGGGTCTGCCCGGTCTGTCAGGCCGGACGCTTGACGCATTGCCCCCATCGAACGACCCTAGGCATCGACCGCCGCGACGGAGCCTTTGCCGATTTTCTGGCCCTGCCCGTAGAAAACCTGTATCCCCTGCCCGACGAGATCACCAACGATCAAGCGGTCTTTACGGAACCACTCGCCGCAGCCTGTCAAATTCTCGAACAGGTGCCTCTTGACGCAACGGATAGGGTCCTGGTGATCGGTGACGGAAAACTGGGGCTGCTATGCGCCCAAGTCCTGCATCGCACCGGATGCCGCTTGACGGTGCTGGGACGCCATCCGGAAAAATTACAGATCCTTGCCGACCGCGGCATTCATACGAGTCAGAATCCCGCATCGCTGTCTCCCGGACTCGACATCGTGGTCGAGGCTACCGGCACGGCCGACGGGTTCAAATTGGCCTGTGAGTACGTCCGTCCCAGGGGAACCATCGTCCTCAAGTCAACCTACCACGGGCAGACCGCCGTAGACATGACTACACTCGTAGTCCATGAAATAACCGTGGTGGGCTCGCGGTGCGGTCCATTTCCAACAGCGATCGCGTTGCTGAGAGAACACGCAGTCGACGTGGAATCCCTCATCCACAAACGCTTTCCGATTGAACAAGGCACGGACGCCTTTAAACATGCCGCATCGAAAGGTGTGTTGAAGGTGCTCCTTGAAATGACGCATAAAAACAACGACAAGTAAACGGAATTTATAATTAAAAACCGAATTAAAAATACGGCTATTCTTCTGTTGCGGCATTCATCTCCAAACCAAGGATATAGGCAATGAGTAAATTCAAACTGTTCTCAATAGCCTTTATTGCAATGTTTCTTACCGCATGTGCAGCTAGTCTGGAGATATTCGATAGTTCGAAAAACAAGGTAGACGGTGTTCCGTTTAGAGCGCCTGCCCTTTATGTATTTTCAGGCAACTTTACTATGCACTCAGAAGGCAAAGAATGTCTTCCGACATCATTCTCTGATATACACAGCTTGCCACTCGGTGCCCTATACTACGCAAACGTCAAGACAGCTCCATTGGCGAAGTCCGAATTTTCAATCGAGTTCACCGAGCAAGGAGCATTGAAAAGGATCGCACTAAACTCGGACACGACAATCGACGATGTAGCTTCTGGCGTTACAAAATTACTAAGTATAACCTCGCCGATTGTAGGAGATGGGGGACCCAAACAAAAATCCGCTCCCTTTAAGATACCATGCGATACAGGTAAAGTAGTCAAATCGATTAAAACCTTCGAAGAGTTCAAGGAGGATCTCCCCTCTCAGTAGCAGAAAAATGGCTGATCCGATTTGTTAAGAAACCGGCGCGCCGAGGAAACTTAGCGTTGCGCCCACATGACGGTTTCCTCCAAGAACCAGTCGGCAAAATTCGAGAGACCCGGTTGGTTTGTGACAAGTGCGATGAGAGTACCTATACCAGCAAAGACCTGAAGGTCTCAGATAGGATACTGAATTGGCTGAAGACCCATTCGAGACAGAGAGTAGTGACACACGAAAGATAAATTCAGGATGTCAAGGCGCTAGCAACAACTTGAGGATTCTTCGCGGCGATCCGCAACAAGGCGCGGGCCGGCCCCTCCGGCTTCCGTCGCCCTTGTTCCCAGTTTTGTAGTGTTGCCACGCTAACGCCAATCATCAGAGCAAATTCTTCCTGAGACTTCTTTAACCGGATACGGATCGCCTGCACGTCTTCGGGACGAAAATCGGTCGTCCGTCCGGGCTTCAGTTGCCCTCGGCGAATAGCACCTGCCTGTTTCACACTTGTTACCAAACGCTCGAAGTCCTTTTGCTTCACTCTAATTCCTCCTTGATCAACCGTCGTAAAGTTGCCATTTGCTTGGGCGTGAGATTTTCTTGGTCATTCTTGCGATACACCGTCAGCATATAGCACGTTTCGGACATCGCATCCCAAAGATAAATAGCCCGCAATCCACTTCTCTTCCCCATACCGGCACGGTGCCAACGTAGCTTGCGCAAGCCTCCGGAACCCCGAATGAGATTGCCCTGTGTGGGCCGGAACAGTAAGGTTAATTGAAGCTGCCTGTATTCCTCCAATGAGAGTTCTCGCTCGATATCCTCCGTGAAGATGGGAGTTTCGATGAATCTCATTATGGCAGACTACGCCAATGGCGGAGTGCGTGCAACTTATGGGATAGCAGCGATTCCCTCTTTTTTCCGTCACTTTCAACTCTTGTCAAAGTCGTCTCAGTACGCAACAATAGGCGTGAAGCTGGCGTAGCTCAATGGCAGAGCAGCGGTTTTGTAAACCGCTGGTTGGAGGTTCGATTCCTCTCGCCAGCTCCACTCCTCATAAATTATCTTTTATTTTTAGTAAGTTATATAGACAATAAAATATAACCCCACATAAAACCCCTCTCATTTTGCGGCTTGGCACGACACCCATGACCCGGTCCAACGGGGTCAGATAATCGCTAATCCCGTGGACCAAAGATCGGGATCCCCTCAAACGAGGTCAGAAAATCGCCGACCATGTGAAAAAATTTCGGGGACGGGCAGGTCTGGTCCACCCCTTGGTGGGCCAAAGGTGGCTACGACGGTGTTCAACTATTGGTGGATGCTTCTCCAGGACGACGAGCCTTCATCCCGTTGAGAATATCTTTGAGCGCCATGCCCTGAAACAGGCCCTCGCGCTCCGCCGTGTAATCCCCGGACCCGGTTCTGAATTGGTTCAGGAAGCGAATGGTATCAACCACGCCGACTTCCCGAATCAGCGTGTCCGTCACCTGCTGATTCAATTCAGAAAGAGGTGGAATATGCGTGCTCATGGGAGAACCTCCGCGGCCGGGTCAAGAAGCGAAATCACAGGACACTCAAGCGTAGCCAGCAACGGCCCTTTCCGTCACAGTTTGCCGTCACAGGTCGCGAAAAAATCGGCCCCGGCGATTGAGGCCAGCGCTAAATGGATCGCATCCATCGGGAAGATGCCGCTCTTCTCAAGCGATTCCGCCAATTGTTCCACTCCTGGTGTCATTTCCACATACTCATTCGCCAGGGCCAAGATGGCGGCCATTTGGCCGCGCCGTTCCTCATTCGGAATCCGACTGGTCTCGTAAGCGAGCGCCTCGGAACCCAGTAGCGAAACATCACCGGCTTGCACCGAGGCCAGAATGGCCAACACGGCTTCCGTTTCAACCTTGATGCGCGGTTGAGTCTGATCGTCAAAAGGCCGTTGAAGACAACAACAATCAAGGTAAATTCGCCTATCACCGTACTATCAGGGATTCGAGTGTAGAGCAAAACGGAGGCCATGACAAATCCAGCCGTGTGAGCCCAAAGCCGAAAGGTCCCCTTTGTTCAAAGCTACGAGGTCTTCTTTTCAGTCGCTAGACTCTTCGCGGCAGTGAGGGAACCTCGATTGTTGGAGACGACGATCTAGTGTAGTGTCTCTCAAATGACTATACATTATTTGTTGCTTCGATGCCTTGGCGGGCACGTTGAATTTTCGCCAGAATTTCGTGGCCCTGCTTTTTCCAGACATAGGTTTTCGGGTTCAGGTTCCGTTCTTGCAGATAGGTGGTGATTGCCTGGACCAAGTCGCGGACACTGGTAAAGCTGCCCTCGCGGATGACGTCTTGGGTCAGGTCGCGGAAGAAGCGTTCCACGAGATTCATCCACGAACTGGACGTGGGAGTAAAATGCATCACCAAGCGAGCAAGCCCCTGCGTGCGGTGGTGCCGCTGATTGCGCTGCCGGATCCAGGCGGTGACGGTCGCGTGTTTGTGGGCCGCATAATTGTCGGCAATCAAGTGCAGGCTGACATCCGGCGGCGTCTCTTGGTCGAGTTGTTTCAGAAAGGCGAGCCATTGGCGGTGGGTGTGCCGGGCCGCGGTTTGACTGAAGATCTTGCCGTCCAAGTAGGACAGGGCGGCAAAGAGCGTGACCGTGCCGTGTCTCTTATAGTCGTGCGTCTGCGTCCGACTGTAGCCACGCATAACGGGCAGACTGGGTTGGGGCCGTTCCAAGGCTTGGCCCTGGCTCTTCTCATCACAACACAGCACCAGCGCGCGATCCGGTGGATGCAGATACAGGCCAATCACGTCCCAGAATTTCTGCTCTAACGGCTTGTCCGTGGAGAGTTTAAATGTCCGCGTCACATGAGGCTTGATGGCATTCGCGCTCCAGAGGCGTTGCACCGTCGCCTTCGAGACGCCGGTGGCTTGGGCCATGCTTCGCACCGACCACCGCGTGCGCGCTGGGGGCGGCTGGGTTGCTCCGACGATAATCTGGTCCCGGACGCCTGGGGCAATCTGGTTCTTACGCCCCCGGCCCTTGGCCTCCGTCAACCCCGCGAACCCGGCTTGCCGGAACCGCTGCTCCCACTGAATCACGACCGCCCGGCTGAGCCCCAAGCGCTCGGCGGTCTCGGCCTGACTGAGCCCCTCCGCGCGATGGACAATGATCCAGGCCCTTTGATGCGCCCGTTGCGCTGCCGACGGCCGCTTCACGATCGCTCGCAACGCTCGCCGCTGTTCTGGCGTGATGCTCAAGGGACGGATGGGGCGAGCCATTTTCACACCTTACCCCTCCCCATTAATTATGTTAAGTCAATTATGAGACAGTACGCTAGTTTCCTGATTTTGAGTCATAATTTATGTTATGGAACCTCTGATTTAGTGCACTATCGGGCGCATGGCGGCGTTGTGTCCTCACTCACCCCTCACCTATCTCTCTGATAAGCCTCGGGTTTCGCTCCGGGACGCCTTGCCCTGCATCCCGCTATCACCATAAATCAGAGGTGCCTCACGTTCTCGTGTCCGAAGAGAATCGGGACGAAGATGAATGCGTCTTCTCTCCCGACAGAGGGCCTAATGAGTTTGCCTATTACTTGGGGGCCTCACGAGATGGCGCTGGCAGCAATCGACTCGCTGATTATGCGAGAGATTTGGTTACGGAGGATGGTGCTGTCTCCGTCCGTTCGTCCGAGAAGGGGCTGTTCCCATTTCGGGTTGCACCCATCCTCCACCTTCAAACGGAGTTCTGGGAAGCCCTCAAGCAGCAGCGCGGCCGTCTCGATTTTGCATGACGCCCTCCCGCCAGAATTTCAGATCGCCCCCTACTCAGGTGGACGTGCCATCGAGGATGAGAGCGCCATTACGGTACACTTGCTCTCAGGGGCCGACATGACGGCGACGTGTGGGGCGTCGGCCTTGGCTTGTGCGGTCTCGACAGTGCGACCGAAGTTGTTTCGGAATGTCGCTGTGACCAAAGCTGGGCACACGAACCATGCCACAGTCTATTTCGAGGCCGGGAGTCTCACCACTGACAAATGGCAAACGTCCCTGACGCTGGCCGTCCATGAATTGTGGCACGCGCTGGACATCGGGGGCCATGTCGATAGCATTGAGTGCCCCGATTCCCTCATGGACACCTACGGGGAATTTTTTCCGAACCCTGGGTATATTCTCCATCGTATTGACCGGGAAGCCCTCCTGCCATAGCCAGAACGGAACAGGGGAAAGCCTTAGATTTCAAACTGAGACACTACCGATTTTTCATATGATCTTTTCACGGTCGATCATCTGTATTAGACTTTGCACTCTACGAAGAGTGCTCTAAGAGGATGCGCTAACACCCCCTTAGCCCCGGTCCCATGATTAACCACCACGTGAAAGGCGTCTCAAGCATGGAACCGTGTATCGAACCTCCGTATTTTTTCTCTCACGCCCAAGCCCAACTCGCTCGCCTTCACCACATGTCGGGACGTCGTCACGCCTCCGCTATTGCCGACCGGTCCCACACAGAAGGCGCGGGGGCAGACGTGGCGGGGCCATCGCAAAGCGAGGCGGGGGCGGCACCTGTCCTGTGCCGACCGGGCGTTTAACCGCAAGAGCAATCGGGTGCGTGCTCGAGTGGAGCATGTCTTTGGGGTCATCAAGCACTTGTGGGGGTATCGGCGCGTGTGGTATCAGGGGGTGGCGAAGAATGCGGCGCAGCTCTTTACCTTATTTGCCCTGGCAAATTTTTACTTGGTCCGGCGAGAATTGGCTGGCACGTAGGAGGCGATCGGTGAGGACCGCTCCGCTGGCGATAATCGGGCCGCAACTTCCCCGAGAGCCACTTACCTGTTCTGCTCGGCACAGACCAAGACGCCCCTCTCGATGAGCATTTTGAAAAAAAAACTGGACTTAATCAGAGATTCCTAAAGTATGCAAGTCTTACAAGCCGAAGTACGCGCACGATAGGAGGGCGTGGCTGAATGCGGCTTGCCGAAGAGATGGTGATGCTGCTGGTGGACTCGGGGGATCTGCCACGCCGTACGTTGCGCTATGCGCTCGCCGGGGCCGTGCTGCTCGACCTCGCTCTGGAAGGGCGTATCGATACGGACCCGGGGCGGCTGTGGGTCGTCGACACGATGCCGCTTGACGACGACTTGCTGGATCCGGCGTTGGCGGAAATCGCGGCGGCAGACCCGGCGTCGCCCGAAATCTGGATGCGCCACGTCGCCCGTGGCGGCGACGCGCTGTACGACCGAACGATCACGCGGCTCGCCGCTCTCGGCGTGCTGGAGATCGACGACGCTGGCGTGGCGACCGTCAAGAACTCGCGTCTGTCCTCGGAGGCCCTTGCACTGGTCGGCGACGGCAACGGGTCGGAGGTCAAGCTCCAGGCCTATGCCCGAATTCTTGCCGTCCTGTTCCAGGAGGAAGCCCTGCCGTCGCCGCGTGAGGTCTGCCTTATCGCTCTCCTGCACACGTGCGGAGCCTTCCGGTTGCTTCTTACGCCTGAGCAGTACAAGCATGTGCACGCCCGCATCGAACTCATCGCCCGGCTTGAGTTGGCCGCGCAGGCGATCACGGCGGCGCTACGCACCATGACCGCGGCTGAGGCGCTGGAGGAGCTGAGGTCTGTCGAGGCGGGGGGAGGGAGGAAGAGGCCGATCGCCGACGGGCATCTGCCGTTGCTGGGCCACGCGCTACGTCTGAGGGGAGATTTGTGCGCATACTTCGTCGAACAGTACCGTAAGCACGGCCCAGTGTTCGAGGTCCGCACGCCCGGACGCCGTTTCGTCATACTGGCGGGGCAGGAAGCCAACCGTCTGGTCGGACGCGAGGGCAGCACCATCTTCCGCACGTCCCCGCAGTGGGAAGGGTACGCCAGAGAAGTGGGCACGAACCACATCCTCATGGCGCTGGACGGCACACGGCATCGCACGTTGCGCGGCACGCTACGCCGCGGATTCTCGGGGAAGTACGCTTCCGAGCATGTGGGCACGATGGTTGACATTGTACGGCAGTATCTGGATGAACACGCCGACGGCCGCGTCGTGACCGTCGGCGAACTCTTGCGCGAGATTGCGCTGGAGCAGTTGGCCGTCGTGACGACTAGGACTTCGGCCCGGCCGTACCGGCGGGACATCGCCGTCTACGCCCAAGCGTTGATAAACGCCCACATCGTCAAGCGCATGCCCACGGTGCTGGTCATGGGGCCGAGGGTGCGGCGTGCCCGGCGACGGCTGGACGAGTTCGTGCTCGAAATCTTGCGCTCCCACGAACGTGAACGGCCGGAGGAAGAGCGGGACCTGATCGACGACGTGCTGGACCTTTACCGGAACAACCCGGAATTCATGGGGCACACCGACCTCTTCGTCAGCGTGCTCGCACCGTTCTTCGCGGGCATCGACACGGTCGGGGCGACTATTCCGATAGCGTTGTACGACCTCCTCTCGCACCCGGACGCACTGGCGCGGGTGCGGCGCGAGGCCGACGCTGCCTTCGCCGACGGACCTCTCGTCGAGGACTCCATCGCCGGGATGGTCGACACACGCCACGCCGTCATGGAAACGCTGAGGAGGCACCCGGTGTCGCCCACGCTCTCGCCCCGGTTTGTTACCAATTCCTTCACCCTCGGCGGGTATCGCATTGCATACGGCTCCATGGCCATGGTCGCCTCGGCGGTCACGCACTTCCTCCCCGAGCACTTCCCCGACCCCTACGAATACGACATTGACCGCTATGCCGAGCCGCGGCGCGAGCACACACAGGCGGGGGCATACGTCCCGTACGGGCTGGGGCACCACACGTGCCTCGGCCAGCGATTCGCCGAGATTCAGTCAGTCGCCACGCTCGCGACTCTGGTTCACCACGCCGAGTTCGAAATGATCCCGCCGGGGTATCGCCTCCAAGTGGACTATTCACCATCGGCGCGCCCGTCGCAGAGCTTCCGGGTGCGTATGCATCGCCGCGCCGTGCAGGGGATATCCCGGACACCGTTGTGACTCAGGCGGGACGGTCGCGGCGGCACTGCGACCTCGACGTGCCGCGGTCCTGACAGGATGAGCATGAAGAAAACCGGGCAACAGCATGTGATGGCGCTGGCACCCTTGAGGCTGTGGGCGCGTCTGATCTTCGACAACGGCGGCGTGCCGCGCCGGTACTGGGGAAAGCTGGCAAGCGTGCTGGCGATCAGTGCGTTGACGGCGCCTATTCGGGTGGCCGAGCGTGTGTGTTACGGCCCGAGGCGGCTGACGCGGGTCAGGATCGATCCGGGGCCATTGTATATTCAGGGGTTCGGACGCACCGGTACTACTCATCTCCACAACATACTCGCTCAGGATCCGGGTTTCGGCACCGTCTCGACGTTTCAGGCGATCGCGTCGCCCATGTTCCTGATCGGGCGGGGCTGGCTGGACCGCCTGATCGTGCAGGGACTGCCCGAGAAACGTCCCATGGACAATATGGCCGTTTCCCTCGACCTCCCCCAAGAGGAGGAAATTGCCCTCGCCAGCACGTCGCATCTATCATCGATGCACCAGCTTTCGTTCCCGCGCTCGGCGCGGAAGTACGTGGAGAAGTTCGCCACGATGCGGCTGACAAGCGAGGAACTGGCGCAATGGGAGCACGCCTATCTCGATGTGTTGCGCAAAGCAACATTGGCCTCTGGCGGCCGGCAGCTCGTTCTCAAAAGCCCCACCAATCTGGGTCGAACCGCCTTACTGCTGCGCCTGTTTCCCGACGCCAAGTTCATTCACATCATGCGCAATCCATATGTCGTGTATCAGTCTATACAGAACCTGTACCGGACGATGTTGCCGGTTTTCCAAATGCAGGACTTCAACCCGATGGACATAGAGCTGGCCATACGCACGGGCTACGTGAAAATGATGCGGCAATTCATGCACGACCGGGCGTCGATTCCAGCCGGACAACTTGCCGAAGTGCGCTTCGAAGATCTCGAGCGTGACCCCATTGCCGAGGTCGAGCGTCTCTATTCGGAACTGGCGCTAGCTGATTGGAGCCGGGCCAAAGAGCCGATCGGCAACTATCTGAGGACGTTGTCCGGCTACCGCAAGAACGTCTACCGGATCGACCGTGAGACCATCGAGGTCGTCGACAGGGAATGGGGGTTTGCCGTGGAAGCCTGGGGCTACCATCCGCCGGACGACGGATGCGGGCGCTAGGTGTTTAGCGGTAGATAGGGTTGCATCTGACCGTTCGGGCTGCTTGGTCCAGACTGGGCCGCGGGTCGCAGAAAGATGGCGCTTTCTGGGAGAAGTTCTCTTTGGTAGGTGCCCGCCTCTTGCCATTCTTGCAACACAAATTCTCCAAGCTGAAGACTCTGGGTTTGGGAAGTAAGAGGAAGCAGCAGCAGATCAACGGAAGGATGTGGAACGCTGACGACGATCGCAGGGCGTTTTTTTATGCCTGACAGGTCGGAAAAGGGCAAGGTGGCGAGAACGACATCCCCCTGTTCATAGCTTGTCATATTCCGCATCAGCCGAGTTCGTCCAGATCCTGGTCAAAACCGGCGATACAAACTGGGTACATAGTTTACATTTGAAACCGGGGACATGGTTTAGAGGGTACATACACTACACGGCAAAGGAGGGCCTGCCCATGCCGTGGACGGAGTGGACGATCATGGACCAACGGGAACAGTTTATCCGGGACTATCTGAGTGGGGATTATGCGAAGGGGGCGTTATGTGCGGCGTATGGCATCAGCCGCCCGACGGGGGACAAATGGCTGACGCGGTATCATGCGCAGGGGGTCGCGGGGCTGGCGGACCTGGCGCGGCGGCCGGACGCGCTGGTGGAGGCGATTATCGGGAGGAAACACCGCCATCCGAGTTTTGCGCCGAAGAAGATTCGCAATCGGTTACGGGCGGTGGCGCCTGGGGCGGCGTGGCCGGTGGATAGCACGGTGGGGGGGGATTTGGAGTCGGGCGGGGTTGGTGCGGCCCCGGCGGGTGCGGCGGCGGGTTCCGGCGGACCCACACCGCCTGAGCCAAGGGACGGCGGCGGCCTCGACCTGGAGTGCGGACTTCAAGGGCGATTTTGTGTTGGGCACAGGGCAGAGGTGTTATCCGCTGACGGTGATGGATCAGGCAAGCCGGTATCTGTTGCGGTGTCAGGGGCTGCTCACGCCCACGACGGCGGCGGTGCACCCGTGGTTTACCTGGCTCTTTCACGAATATGGGCTGCCGGCGACGATGCGGACGGACAATGGCCCGCCGTTTGCGTCGACGGCCTTAGGGGGGCTGAGCCGGTTAGCGGCCTGGTGGGTCCGGTTGGGGATTCGGCCGGGCACCCCGAGCGAGAACGGCGGGCACGAGCGGATGCATCGGACCCTGAAAGCGGCGATCGGGGCCCCGGCAGCGAGCCGCGCAGCGCAACAACGGCGGTTGGCCGCGTTTGTGGAGGAATATAATTGGGCGCGGTCGCATGAAGCGCTCGAGCGGCAGACGCCGGGCCAGGGGTATCAGCCGTCCCCCCCGGCCGTATCCGGCGAAGCTGCCGCCGATCGAAGATGGGGCGGAGACGGTGGGCCGGCAGGTGCGACACAATGGCGAAATTCGCTGGCGGGGGCAGCTGCTGTACGTGTCCGAGGTGTTGGCGCAGGAGCCGGTGGGCTTCACGCCGCTAGGCGAAAGCACTTGGGCGGTGCATGACAGTTTTCATCCGCTGGGGCTCTTGGAGGAGCGGACGCTCACGCTCACTCCAGCCCGGCAGTGGCATCAACCAGACACCCCGCAGACCATGTAACCCATGTGTCCGGTTTATTTTGTAAACCATGTCCGGCTTGCACAAAGCCTGCGTCACGAGATGGCGGGGCTACACTACAAAGACTCTGGATCCCCGATTAAGAATGTCGGGGATGACGGAAGGGAAAAGACCCCCTTACCTCACCCTCCCCTCTCACAGTGCAAGAGGGAAAGAAAAACCAAAGACACTGGATGCCCGGTCGAGCCGGGCATGACAGAAACTGCACATGCCGCTTTGCTTCGCCTGTGGGAATGACCGAAGGAGACAAAAGGTTTGTGCTATGCCATTGCTATGCTTTGCTATGATTTTGCTATGTTTGTTATGATATTGCTATGCATGCTATGATTTTGCGATGTTTTGTTGCGATTTTGCTATAACTTGCTATGTTTCCTGCTATGTTCTGCTAAGCAGGCAGACTTGGTCTCGCCGGAGCACCTTGCGCCTCACCTCGTGCCCACGCTCGTCACAGCCCACCACCTGAAACGTGTGCTTGGCCACATCCAACCCAATCGTCGTCAGTGCGTTCATGGTCGCCTCCTTTTGCGCTAGATGGTTGTCATCACTTTCTCCATCTTGGCACACTGAATGCCGATGCATTAAGAGGGAGGAGACCATCTCATCGACCTGCGGCTGCTTGACATCTAGTGGTAAATATACCACCATATGCAAATGAGGGTGATTTCATGGATCAAGGGGGCTCAGAAGGATTTCGAGAAGTTCCCTCTTGAAGCCCGTCAAAAAATGATCCGTGCCCTCAAAATAGCGGCTGAAGGGCACAAGGCCGATATTGTCAAGCCCATGAAAGGTTTCGGATCTGGAGTCTATGAAATCGTGCTACGACACAAGAGCAGTGCTTATCGCGTCGTCTATGCCGTACAGATAGATTATGACTTATGGGTGATTCATGCCTTTCAGAAAAAATCAAAGAGGGGCATTGCAACACCCCAACACGATATCGACGTGATTAAAAACAGGATACAATGGTTAAAGGAGTATAGAGGATGAAAAAAGAACAGATCGAAGTCGTCCGCGGCAGTGACAATCCTTTCCGGGACGTGGGCCTTCCGAATCCTGAACTGGAAAATGCCCGCGCTATACTGGCAGCGGAAATTATTGGGATTCTCAATGCGCGAAACCTTTCAAAACGAAAGGCCGCCTCTATCACAGGCATTAATCCGGCGGACATCACCCGCATCCGAAATGCCGACCTCAAGGGCTTTTCCATGGACCGCATGATAAAAATCCTGGCAACCCTCAATCATCGAGTTGAGGTCAGGGTTCATCCGATCAAGGCACGCAGATCGAAACCGGCAAACGTTTTGCACGCGTAACTCATCAGGGGTCACTGGAAAGCCAGCCAGAGCAGCATCGGCAGCGCGACTGATATGGAGCGGGAAGGTGGTGCTGAGGCCAGCGCCACCTTTTCTTTCGGTATTTTCCTGCCTATCAGCTAAAACTTACTGTTTTCAATCCCCGCCCCCTCCCACTCGGGGAGAGGGAAAGAAAAACCAAAGACACTGGATGCCCGATCGAGCCGGGCATGACAGAAACTGCAAATGCCGTTTTCCGTCGCCTGCGGGAATGACTGAAGGAGACAAAAGGCTTGTGCTATACTCTGCTATGTTTTGCTATGCTCTTGCTATGTTTTGCTATGACCTTGCTGTTCTTGCTATGATTTTGCGATGCTTTGTTGCGGTTTTGCTATAAATTGCTATGTTTTTGCTATGTTTCCTGCTATGTTTTGCATAGCAGGCAGACTTGGTCTCCCCTCCTGGGGCTTAAGGGATTTTGGATTGCTGATTGCTGATTTTTAAATCCACAATCCAAAATCAAAAATCCACAATGCCCTTGGTCCGCAATCTCCAATTCCAAAGAATGCCCCCTCGACCCTCTCCCGCTTTGGGGAGAAGGTGAAGCCTGCGTCACGAGATGACGGGGCTACACTACAAAGACACTGGATCCCCGATTAAAAAAGTCGGGGATGACAGAAGGGAGAATGCCCCCTCACCCCAACCCTCTCCCACATTTGGGGAGAGGGAGGAAAGAAGACATCAGGCCCGTTCTAGGATGAAACCTTCACCGTCATTTCGATGCGTTCGAGGGGATTGTCGCGGCCGTCGCGTTTGGCACCAACGACGCGATCGGCGATTTCCATGCCACTGACGACTTCGCCGAAGGCCGTGTATTGACCATCCAGGAACGGTGCATCGGCGACGCAGATGAAGAACTGCGACCCCGCGCTGTCGGGGTCCTGAGCCCGGGCCATCGAGAGCACGCCGCGTTTGTGTGGCTTGTTGTTGAACTCGGCCTTGATGTGATACCCGGGTCCGCCCATCCCGTGATTGGAGCGATCGGGATTCTTGCTGTTCGGGTCGCCGCCCTGGATCATGAATCCGGGGATGACTCGATGAAACGTGGTCCCATTGTAAAAATCTTCTCCAGCCAGTTTACAGAAATTCTTGGCATGATTCGGCGCCACGTCCGGGTAAAATTTGAGGACAATATCTCCCCAGGACTCGCCCTGGGACGACACGGCAATAGTGGCACGGGTGTCTGTGGTAACCTCACTCATTTCGGACATACGTTCTCCTTTCAAAAATAAGGCCGGGGCATCGAGAAATGCATGCCCAGTGTTTCACTGATATTGACCCAATGGTTGCCGGCGTCCTGACTGCGGAAGGCGCCCGCACTGGTCCCGACGTACAACTCTCCTTCCGACGTGGCCATCATGACCTGAATCGCCAATTCGGTTAACCCGTTATTAACCGGCACCCATTTGGCATTTTGAAAATTGTTCATGAAAATCCCGCGCCCCGTCGCAACGAATAACGCCGCTCTCGTGACCACGATACCGCGAATCGAATCGTTTGGCAGCGACCGTCCGACGGGTTTCCACGTCTTGCCTGAATCCTTGCTGCGATACACGCCCCCATCCTGGGTGCCCACGTATAAGTGCTGTTGCGGACTCACCGTCGTCACGCGAATATGGGTATGAGTCAGGTGTTCCTTGGGATCCACCAGGGGATCACCCACTTTCCGCCAGGTGCCTTGTTTGGTTGCATCGATTTGGTACAGACCTTTGCCAGAGGTGCCGGCGAATAATTGCGACGTGTTCGTCATCGCCAGGCTGGCAACGAGTACCTGCTCGAGACCGGGCGCCACAACGGACCATGCGCGCGCGCCTTCGTCCCATTGGTAGACACCTTTTCCCGTACCCGCATACATGATCCCGTGATAGGCCAGAAGGGATTTAACTTCCACGAATCTCAAGCCGGCCTTGATCGACTCCCAGGTCTTTCCATCATCCTTTGTGCGAAAGACGCCGCCGCGTACCGTCCCGGCGTACACCGTCCCTTTGTCATCCGCACTGAGACAAAGAATAAAGTGGTCTCCCAAACCGTTGTTGATCGCTTCCCACGTCTCGCCGTAATCGTTACTGAAAAACACCCCGAACCCGAACGACCCCGCATAGAGCACTCCCCCACCCGTCGTGGCCAGTGCCTGGATGCTTGGCGGAACGCCGCCTTCTCGTTGAAAGGGATCGGGGTGCCCGCGGTCTTCAGCCGAAACGGAGCCGCCCCCACATGACACCATGAGGATGAGCAGGAATGCGACTTGGCGTAAGAGGTTTACCGTCACGACGCAACCCGGAACCGGCACGTTCGGTCAGGACACACGATCGCCTGCCGTTCCGGTTGGTATGGATGTGTCTTCTTCCTGATCATCGCCGTCCTCTTCCTCTTCAACTTTGGGAGGGATACGTCCGAAGATCTTGGCGCCCCACACGCCGATTTCATACAACACGATAAGCGGAATCGCCATAAGGAGCATCGTAAACAGGGTCGCATCGGGAGTGATGACCGCCGACAGGATCAACGCCAACATGGCCGCGTGCCGGCGATATTTCGCCAAATGTGCGTGAGTGACCAGCCCCGCGCGAGCCAGGAGCGACAGCGCCAAGGGAATCTCGAACGCGAATCCGAAGGCCACCAAAAACTTTACGTTGAAATCCACGTAGATGCCCACGGCCAATTCGGGTTTGAGTTCCCGTTCCAGCCCGAACGACACGAAAAAGTCGATCACCAGCGGGAGGATGACCAAATTGCAAAAGACCAGCCCCAACACGAAGAAGCCGGTCGCGAGCAGAAACAGAGGAATGCCCCAACCTTGTTCGCCGGGCAACAGGGCCGGCTGCACGAATTTCCAGAATTGATACAGGATGACCGGCAGGCTGACCACGATACCGGCGAGAAACGAGATCTTGATCGACGCAAACAAGGCTTCGGCCGGGCCGTAGAACAACAGGTCGTCGGCAAATGGGCGCTTGAACCATTCAATCAGGTCGGGCGACACCGAGAACATGGCGACAAACGCCACCATGATCGTCGCCCCGACGATGATCAACCGGCGTTTGACGTCACGGATATGACGCGCAAACGGATGAACGAGTGTAGCCATGGGATGCTTGGCAGGGAAAACCGCGAATTACGAGGCTGCGGTTTTTTGTTGCTCATTCCGGTATTCGCGGATGAGCAAGGCCATGCGGTCCTTCTTGCCGAGCTTTGCTCTTTGGATCTGCTTTTTCTGCACTTCTTCTTCAGGAGTCAGGATATGATTTTTCAACAATTCCTGCAGTTCCACATCCAATTGATGGTGCGCTTCCTGGAGTTCACGAAAATCGGCATTGGTATTACGGAGGTGTTTGGCAATTTGGTCATCAGTCAGCATGAGACCCCTCCCTTGTCTAAAATTAACCCCGCAGGTGAATTTGGTTCGTCAATGGCAATTCCATAAGAATAGCATCCTCATTCGGGTTCGTATAGTAGGACCGGCGGGAGCCGTATTGCCGAAACCCCAAGGCCCGATACAGTTGCTGTCCCACGCGGTTACCGGCCCGGACTTCCAGGAGGGCCCGTGTCGTTCCTTGCGTGATCCCCTCCTCGATGGCATGCCGGACCAGACGGCTCGCGATGCCCAGACGACGGCAATCGGATCGCACGGCCAGGTTCATCAGGCACAACTCCTCAAAGACCACCCAGTAACAGATATACCCGAGGAGCGGCTTCGCAGAAGACGCCTCGCCGGCACGAAAAGCTCCAAGGAACCGACCGAAGGGATTCCCCTGCAACTCCGCCTCGAACATCCCCCGGGTCCAGGGTTCCGAGAACGATTCCTGCTCAATGGCCAAAACGTCGTCCAGATCCCGGGTTTGAAACGGGCGAACGTCAAAATCGGGACGGACTGAGGTTCGTGTCACCATCGTTGAATCATCATGGCAACGTGTGCCACGCTTTGCGATCCCATTGGACTTCCGCATCCGAACGTTGAACATAATGCGGCGAGATGTGGGAGCCGGCCAGGTTTCCGGTGTGAAACGCATCCAAACTCGCCAGCCCAACGTGGTAGGCGGACGGGTTCATCCATTCCGGCTCCCCGCCGATTGCCCTATCACCCAACGTGTCCATGAGTACGCGCTGATGACGCAACCATCCTTCGCCAAACAAAACCGTGGGGCGGCGAATGGAATCCATCATGTCTTGAATCGTTTCGACCCGATCTTCTTGCAACCGAACCGCGCGCCCGTTTTCCCATTGAAACTGCGCCCAATAGACTTCATCGGTTCGGGCTACCAGCACGGGACACACAGGATGGCCGGATGCCCTGTGACTCCACGCCATCGCTTCCAACGTCGGCACGGTGACCAGGGGCAAACCCGTGACCGTACGGAATCCTACCATAGTCGAAAGGCCC
This sequence comes from Nitrospirales bacterium, assembly GCA_965204965.1. Lineage (GTDB taxonomy): Bacteria > Nitrospirota > Nitrospiria > Nitrospirales > UBA8639 > Bin75. Next base: position 1,396,465 of record OZ242026.1, read on the forward strand.
ACGCGCAAACCTGTAAAGGACCCGGGCCCCGCGGACACGGCGAGTCCCTCAATCGCCGAGAACGGACACGACAGGGACGTCAGGAGGTCCTGAATGGCGGGAACCAGGGAACCGGCGTGCGAAGCACAGTTCTCCTGATTCTTTTCAGCCAACAGGACCGTTCCATCCATGAGGGCCACACTTTGATACCGTGTCGCGGTTTCAACGGCCAGTAGTTTCATCGTGGCTCCAACGATTCGCAGAATCCCCGGGATGACGCATCCGCATCACCGGAATTCAAACTCCTTTCCGGACACCGGAATATTCGGCACAAGCTCAGAAAATTTCAATCTGACCGATCCCGACGTCACGTATTCTTTCACCTCAATCGAAAAGGGCAGGATCACCGAATCCGGTTGCTCAGGCGGTCCCACCTTCCGGTAATCCGAAGCCGTGAGGGTGACCAGCTTTTTCCCCTTGGTCGAATAATACTCGATGCCCTGAATCAGAGCCGAAGAGTGATCCACCCACACGTGTTGCAACACGGAGACGTTCGAGGCATTACCGTCAGAGAGGGCCACGGTATACCGATAGGCCGTATCCGCCACCCGAACTTCGCGGAACTGCTCCGCGGTCCATCGTAGTCTGCCAAGAAGAACGTCGACGGCACGTAAACTGAGTTGAACCGGAAGCCCCAGATTGCCGAGAGGACGAAAATCCGGCACGCGCCCGACAATGGGGTACAGGCGGTCGGCCGTATGCAGGGAATACGGCCGGCCGTTCACCAGGAAATCGAAGAGCGTCCCACCGAATCGCGTGAACCCTTTAATGCGAATGGCCTGTGGTCGCTGGTAGAACAGCGTACCTTGAACGCTGTGCGAAAAAGGAGAAAACGATCCTTCGACGTCGGCCTGAAACAACCCCTTTAAACTTGTGATGTTCGCTTCACGTGCGTGAAGGGCTGCAAGCACTTGTTGGGGAGTCAGCACGGGGGCCCGTGCCGGAGCCGGCTCGACCCGCGGCGAAGGAGCACGGCCTGCGCACGCCCCGAGACTGAGGCACAACACCCCGACGGCGACCCACTGCACGAAAGGGCGCCTGCAATATGACACGTCCGTGTACCTCCACTACGGCTACGAAGCTGACGTTACGACGTGATCGAACACTTCCCCGACTTCGTGAACCCCATAGAGTTCCATCCCGGGATTACTCAAATGCTTGGTCAGATTCCCCTGCGGTAACACGCACCGTTGAAACCCCAGTTTCATGGCTTCACGAATCCGCAACTCGACTTGACTGACAGGACGGATTTCCCCTCCCAAGCCTACTTCCCCGATGCAGCACGTCTGACCGTCGAACGACTGATCTCGAAAACTGGAAACGATGGCCGCGACGATTCCGACGTCAATCGCGGGCTCGTCGAGTCGAAGCCCGCCCACCACGTTGAGATACACGTCGTATCCGGACAGGTGCAATCCCAATCGTTTTTCCACCACGGCCAGCAACAACGCCACACGATTCAAATCTATCCCATTCGCCATCCGCTTGGGCATCGCATATCCCGTGGCCGTGACCAGGGCTTGCAGTTCGACCAGAATCGGGCGACTCCCCTCCAGACTCGACACCACGACCGATCCCGTGCTCTTGGCCGGCCGTCCCGCCAGGAACAGTTCGGACGGATTGGCCACCTCCTGCAATCCGCCGTCGTTCATTTCGAACACGCCGATTTCATTCGTCGCCCCGAACCGATTCTTTACGGCCCGCAGGATACGGTAGGCGTGGCTCTTGTCGCCTTCAAAATACAAGACGGTATCGACGATGTGCTCGAGCAGTTTGGGACCGGCAATCATGCCCTCCTTCGTCACGTGCCCGATAACGAAAACCTGTACGCCCGTCCGTTTGGCATACCACATGAGTTGGCACGCCACTTCCTGCACCTGGCTGATCGTGCCGGGGGCGGACGTCACCTGATCGGTGTGGACGGTCTGCACGGAATCCACGACCAAGGCCGTGGGACGGAGGGTCTCCGCCACCTTGAGCACGCCTTCGAGCGAGGTTTCCGTGAGAATGTATAACGAGGAAGTCAAAACGCCCAGACGGTCCCCGCGCATTTTGATCTGTTGCGCGGATTCTTCGCCCGTGACGTAGAGCACCGGCGGGTTGCGCTGCTCAAGCCCATGCAGGGCTTGCAGCAACAAGGTGGTTTTCCCGATGCCGGGATCGCCGCCGACCAGGACAATCGATCCGGGCACGACGCCGCCGCCGAGCACACGGTCGAGTTCGGTCAAGCCTGTGGCAAAACGGATCTCCTTGGTGACGGCCACTTCATTGATCGGCATCGGGGATTCCCCGTCTCCGATCGTCTGCCTGCCACGCTGCCGAACCGTGCTTTCCTCTTTCAGGGAATTCCACTGCCCGCAATCCGGGCAACGTCCGGCCCACCGCGGCGATTGACCGCCGCATTCCTGACAAATGAAAATCGTGCGAGGCTTACCGCTTTTCATAGGAGATGTGTGCCGCCGGAGAAACGTCGGCGCTTACAATTGTTTCCGGACTTCTTTCCATGACTTGACGATCAACGCACGTCGCGGATACTTCTTCTTTTCCCGGGGATCGGGAAAGATGACCGTCTTAACCCGATTTTTCACCAACGTCTGCGCGAATACCTGCGTTCGCCCGATAGCGGCTTCGATGTTATCCCACCCGCCTTCCTTCAGCTTTTCCATAAACGCCAACAAGGCTTTTTCCTCTTGGGGAACCGTTCTCGTGATCCCAATGGGGAATTCGTGCTGTCTCAGCCATGCACGGGTTTCATGCAGAGCCGCGCCCGAACGGTCATGCAGATAGACCACGTTGTAATAGAATTCGGCCAACTTGGACAGTTCATACGCGGCATTCTCCTGAGGCTTTCCTAATGCGCCGAGGCTCCCGATGCCGGGAAGAACCTTCAACGGATTCGAGCCATCTTCCTGAACGAGAACGGAACAATCCACCAATAAAAGGGGGCGCCGGCGCTCCCAGGACGCCAGATTGCCCTTGCCTTCCGCAGACTCGACGCGCGGACTGGATTCCACGGTTGCCACGATCTTGTGATTGCCCCGCATGTGGGTCTTGAACTCCAAAAAAGCGCGGCCGTCGCCGCCAGTGAGCGCCGTCCCGGCATGCTGGCCTTGAACGGTAAAGGTCACGGTTTCTCCACCCAGGCCTCTATTCCCCAATAATCCTTTTTCAATCAACTCGGCTTTCAAACTCACGGGCGTTCCCGGTCGAACCAGGACGTCTTCGACAAACAGGTGCCCTTTGGCTTTATCCTGCGCCGCAATCGTACCGGGGATGAGAAGGAAGCCGATGAAGATCGACCACACGAATCGGAAGGGAAATTTGCAGTTCACGTAGGAAGTCCTAAAGGGCATTGCACCGCCACAAACACGGGTAACTCAATACTCTAGCACGTCAATTTCGGATAGATCCAGCCGGGACTTTCAGGCCCATCTGCTTCACTTTTTAATCCCCTCCTTTGCCTGCCATGCCTGTCCTGAGCGGAAACGAAGGAAGCGAAGTCGAAGGGTAAGGAGGGGCAAGGGGAGGTAGAGACTGACAAAGTAGGGTTGCATGCCAAGATCGTGCAAATCTGACGTGGCTTGCCCGGCCCCTAGCCCAATTGACGCTTGCGAAGCTCTTCCCGGTACGTCTTTTCGTACAGCACGTCCCATTCCGAAGAACCCTCGGGTATCCTGCGGGAGTAAGACTGCAGGCGGGACCGGACTAACCGGTGAATCTGCTCCTCGACGTTCATCGAGTCCGCGAGAACGCGCTTGATTTCCTTCAACGCTTGAGTCGAAGTTCCACGAAGTTTCCCTTCAGACGTCCCTTGAAGAGCCTGAAGAATGACGTGCGAAAGATGGGTCTGCTTGTCTTCAGATAAGAGAGGGCCCATACGATGTCGTGTTTAGCGGTTCCGTTGACAGTTCCGCTATTTCCTTCCCCTACTTTGCCTGCCCTGAGCGGAGCGAACGGGTAAGGAGGGGTCAGGAGAGGTAGAGCGTCATGGCCACTTGACCTTACAGGACCAGCCCGCGCTCCTTGACCAACTTGGTTTTCACCATCGTGAACATCTTTTGATAATCGGCCCGGCCGCTTTGAAACTCCGCGTCGTACTGTTTCAACAGCGTCCGGATTTCGGCATGAAGCCGGTCCTCCACGGAAAGCTCGTCGGTGATAGCTTTCCCGACGCCACGGATCAATCGCTCTTTCGAACCGGAAACGTCCAGGAGCCCTTGCTCCTGCAAACGGTCCACGACCTCCGTTGCCAGCAATTGAATGCGTTCTTCGGTGACTCGCATCCCGCTATGAAGCAACCTTTTCGACTTTCATCATCGTCGCACCGGCAGCTTCATGAAGCACCTTCGGATCTCCGATCAATCGTCCTACGACGTTCACCCGATCGGCCGGCACGGGATCTTCACCGATACTCATCGGGGTGCGTCCGAAAAAAACAGCCAATGCCCCACCAAGCCCCCAATACGCGATGTCGCCCACTTTCACGTTCGTCGTCGCGGTTTCACGGTAGTCCTTCACCCCGGGAAGCTGGCAATAAAATTCTTCCCCCCATTGATTCACCTTGGCTTCCACCGGCAAGACATCATAAATGGCCTGCGCCGTCCGCGTCGGCTTCAACGCGGCTTCCACAACCACGCCGCCAATCGTAATTTTAATCCGTTTCGGTTTGTCATCCATCAGGTAATTCTCCCCATATTTCAACTACAAGACCAGGAACACTTTTAAATTCGCGGACGTTAGCCGTGACAACGGTCAGACCATGAGCAAGACCCGTAGCTGCAAGCCAAAGATCATTTGGTCCGATCATCTTCCCGGCTATTGCCAATTCTGCCCACACTTGAGCATGCGCTCTGGCGGTCGCCAGATCTATCGACAACAGAGGAAAGCTCTCTACAAGCGCTTCAACAAAAGCTGAGCGTTTTGCCCGAACCTCCGACCGCACGGCACGATGCACTCCATGGAGAAGTTCGCTCACCGTGACGACTGAAAGAAAGAATTCATCCTCTTGGCGCTGCGCCAAATGGCGCTCCAGATCAAGACGTCCTCGCTCATGCTCAATCAAGATACTAGCATCGATCAAGACTGCCACGGATTGTGAACCTCAGCTTGAGCAAGCGCCTCCCGAGCCGCCGTGAGATCGTCATCAAACTGCGCGGCTTCAGTTGAGGAAAGGCGGGGAAGCGATGCCAACAGTGTGGGGAGTTCCGTGAGACGTTTCCCCGTTGGAAGCGGGCGGAGTTCTGCCATGGGTTTGTTGCCGCGCACGAGTACGAAACATTCGCCACGATAGGCTACACGATTGATGTATTCTGCGAAGTGGCGGGCCATTTCAGTAACGGAGAGTGTTTGCGGCATCAGAGATTCTCCATGAAAAACGTTCCTTCACATAAAATCAGATAGTCATATTATATGATTTTTCTGTAGTTATCAACGGACTTCACCAAACGATCGAGTTAGCGCTTGCTCAACTTCATACGGTTGGACAGGTTCGCACAGAGTGTATGGTTAGCTTCCTCTATCGTCGGTATTAGCTGGTTCTTGAATGAATCTCCACAGTGGCAACACATGGCCCTGATAGTTATTTGGAATTGAAATCCCCAAGCTTCCCGGTTCCACTTGTGGCGTGAGCCTCTCAATTCGTCCTGATGATACCGTCAACTCATTATAGCGTCTAGAAATCATACCGCTCATCGAGCCGACCATCTCGAATCCCTGCCTAGGCGTCTTCTCCATGGGTTTGGCTGAATACTCGATAGCAAGTAGTTCTCCTTCTTCTATTTGCGCTTTGAGTTCGTCTGTCGGCCAATCTCCATAGAGCATGAAGTAGAAAGCGAGATTCTGTTCCTCCTTCTCCGTAATGAGTTGCCCCGCACAAGACAACTCAACTTGACTGATCGTAAAAGTCACTTCGCTATTTCTGTCAATACGTCTCGGCTTTTTAGGGTCCGTCAGCAAGCGAAATACGAGAGGAGGAGTTGTCCCGATTGTGAGATCGCCCAATGTAGCCATTTGATTCTGCATGCAGGAATTACGAAAGGTCGTCACATATGCGGCTCCATTACGGCGCAAGGCATTAAGTGAGATCAGAACCCATTGGCTCCAACGGGACCAATAGATCGCAATCTTCACCTCGGAGTTGATCAAAGAAGCGTATGACTTGAGCCCTTCAAAGTAAGTAGCATTGATTGAAAACTTCGAGGAGAGATCCGTCTTATGGCAGTTCTTCACCTCGACTAGAAACTGTTCACCCGCCTGCGTCACAACACGATAGTCAGGGACCTTCGCATCGGGCGAATCAAGAAAAACCTCTCCAGAATCCTCCTTTTTGATTACGGCACATCGTCCAAGGGACGCAGCCATATATCCGAACATGGCCTCGACACGGCGCCCGTGCATAAATATCGGTGTCTTGTGGTCACTTAGGGAGGTCTCGATGCTCTTGAGAAAGTTCTTTGTACTTTCTTCATCGTCCAGTTTGAGAGCTTGCTTCTGGCCGATCGCATCAAAGAGGTCGATAACCCCGAATTTTTCCGGATCGCGGGGAATGCGTTTCATATGCGGAGATGATCAGCGTTGTAGGCTAGATTAGCGTAGCGTAATCCAACATTTCTATACTGGTGGTCGTCCTGAACGAACTAAGGCGTCGAGTTACGCTTTGCTAACCAGACCTACACTACTCAATAATTCGTTCTATCCCGTTTCATGAAAGATATCGATCTATTTCCAACGCACCATGAAATACCCCAAGAATATCATTGTGCTTTTTCATATATTCCTTCCACAACCCTAACGGCTGCACTGGGATTGTCTTGGGCAACATAGTCGTAAATGTCCTTCAGCCACGTTTCGGCCTCATTTGTCCACCCTATCTCTGCCACGATCGAATACGGTGCTCCATTTGCTCATTTGGTATCACTCGTCCTTCTCGAGAATCCGCAAGACCGCGCTCCACCATGCGTTCGAACGTAAGTTCACGCAGGATTTCCTCATAGGTGGCATCATCCGGCTGCGACTCGATTACTTCCTTCATCTTCTCTTTCGCTATTGGCATGGAATTTCTCCTCTGCTTAAGACATACCGTTGCAAATTAGCCGCCGAAGAATGAAGTGAACTGGATTTGCCTGGTTAGCTGCCATTTCTATCAAACTCCAATCGTCCCGCCTGTTGATACAGTTCGGCCAAAGCCTCTTCGGCTTTTTCATACACTTCCTGCAAAGTTTTCTCTTTCCTCATAAGCGGGTGGCTACCAAGAAATTGATAGATGTAATCCAATGCGACGGACGCTCGATCCATGAGTTCAAAATAATGGCCATCATTGATAGCCTCGTTCGCATCGTCAGAAACAAGGGTTGATCCTTCGTCTGTTTCTTGTTCCTCAAGTATTGGACGACGGAACGCATGGAGAAAATACCTGATGTCTTCTCTGAGTTCCGCAGCCGTTTCACCCATAGGCGCGACAGATTCTTGCGTCCAACCTTCTATGCCGCCGTCCTCCCGGTAATACACCTCGTGGACCTGATACGTCACCGAGTCCGTCTCAGGATGATGCTTCCTGATTACTCTGTAATTCCAATGTGACATTGCTTTTCAACTAACGAGAAAATCAGCTGCAGCGTTCCCCGTCCCCTGAAGTGCTTTGTTGGACGATGCGGCACTTTTCGTAAACAAACTCAGGATCAAGGTCAGCGCCGGATTCCCATGCAATGGTATCAAACGAGACATGAACCGTTTTGAAGATGCTTGGATTTTGTATTTTTTTAAAAACCCCGAAGTTCAAGTAAGGCTTCATATCCAGCAACCCGGACTCTCCGTTATCAAAAACTATTGATAAGATGAAATCTTCTTCACACTTAACAGATACCACAGCAGGATGCATCAGATTGTCCTCATTTCTAAGTATCCAACAAGTGCTCCATCTCCTTGAATTTCCCAAGAATCGACTGTAGCGTGTTGCCGAAACCGAACGCAAGAAACAAGGGGCGTACGACTCAGTCATGCTTGAATCTTCGTTTATTTTTCTCAAGGGCATCGGAGAAACCACGGAACGGCGTCTGTGGTCCGAAGGCATTACCGATTGGCAACAATTCCTTGAGACTTCGACTGCCCTGAGCATCGGTCCCGCACGAAAAGTGCTGTATGATCGTGAAGTTGAACAAGCCTTGGACGATTTGCGACGTGCGCAATGGCGCAAGGTGGCCGAACGGTTCAAGACAGCCGATCATTGGCGGTTGTTCGAAACCTTTCGCAAGCGGACAGTGTTCCTGGATATCGAAACCAACGGGTACCCGGCCGGAGTCGGCGAGATCACCATGGTCGGCTTGTACGGTCAGCACACGATGACCACGCTGGTGCGCCACCAAAACCTGACTCAAGATCGCCTGGAGGATGAACTGTCCCAATATGACCTGATCGTCACGTTTTTCGGGTCGGGGTTCGACCTGCCCTATCTGCGGATGAGCTACCCCCGGCTGGATCTCTCCCATGCCCATTTCGACCTGTGTTTCGCCGCCAGGCGCTTGGGTATGCGAGGCGGGTTGAAACATATCGAGGCGGAACTCGGGCTGGCCCGCTCCGACGATTTACAAGGGTTGAATGGGTGGGATGCCGTCAACCTGTGGCATGCCTGGCAAGCCGGAGATGAGCGGGCCGGCGAGACCCTGCGTCAATACAACGAGGCGGACGTCCGCAATCTCGAACCGCTTGCCGATTATCTCTATCAAGCCCTTCGCGACCGCCACGGGCCCGTCTGCAATTGATCATGGATCAGACAGTACAATGGCATGGAGCCGGCGCCACACACACCGGACTTGTGCGCCCCACGAACCAGGATGCGTTCCTGGTCGCCAATGATCTGGGCTTATGGATCATAGCCGACGGTATGGGCGGCCATGCGGGGGGCGACGTCGCCAGTAGAATAACCGTGGAAGCCATCCACAGCTATATCGCGGAACATGCCCGGCTCGATTCGGCAAGTAACGCGGACGAGATTTCCTCTCTTTTGCGGTCGGCGGTCGGGCACGCCAACGAAACCGTTCTTGCCCGCGCCAAAGCCAACCCTGAATTTACCGGAATGGGAACGACCGTAGTCCTTCTCTATCTGCCTACGCCCTCTTCCCATCTCGCGTGGGTTGCCCATGCCGGGGACAGCCGTGCGTATCTCATTCGAGAAGAACGGATTTCCGCATTGACCACGGATCACACCGAGCTGGAGGAACGCATAGGGCAAGGCCTGCTACCGAAATCAACGCCGGCCAGTCATCCACTCGGGCATAAACTGACTAGAGGAGTTGGAGTCAATTCAACAATTGAAACAGATAGTTCAACGCTGCAACTTCAATCTGAAGATGAAATTATTCTGTTTAGCGACGGCCTGAACAAAATGTTGAGCGACGATCAGATTCTGGACACCCTCGTGACCATGCGCACGAAACCACCGGAACACAAATGCCACGCACTGATCGATCAAGCCAACGATCATGGCGGAGTGGACAATACCACCGTAATTCTGATAGCACGATCACGCTAACCCGCCTTCTCCTTCTGGCATCCTTGACGCCTTTTTCTGTCATTCCCGACATCCTTAATCGGGAATCCAGTGTCTTTTCTTTTTTCGCTCGTGAAGAGAAAAACAAGTGAATGACTCTGGACCCCCGATCTGGGTCGGGGATGACAGAGTAAAGCAAAAACGAAAGACCCTGGATTCCTGCTTCCGCAGGAATGACCCATTCTTACTGTTTTCGAATGAATGACGGAGAAAGATGTTCCGCAACCAAGGGAAGCCGGTCAACGCTGTTTACCCATGGGCTGGCACGTGATCCAGGTGGCGCAACTCCATTCGTAGAATTGCACGATCAGCCACAGGATCAAGGGAATGGCCACGGCCACCAGCATGGCGAAAAACAGGACGCGAAGAGGCACCGGCAGTTTCTTGATCAGCGAGTTAACCATCGTCTCTCGTTGCCCTACGTCAATCCCCGTTTTTGCAGATAGTCCCGGTCGATGACCGGAGCCGCTTTTTCCGGCAACTTGCCGCTGTTTTGAAGCAGCCGCTCGACGTATTTGCCGATCAGGTCCGACTCCAAGTTGACGGCATCCCCGGGCTGCTTGATGCCCAAGGTGGTGACCTTGGCCGTGTGTGGAATAATCGCCACGGACACCCCGTTCTCCGACACGCCGTTGATGGTCAGACTGACGCCATCGACGGTAATCGAGCCCTTGGGAATACAATACCGCAACATGGGCTCAGGCACTTCCAAGGCCAGCAGCAGCGTGTTGCCCGCTTGCGTTCGCTCGCGGAGAATACCGGTCCCGTCCACGTGCCCCGTCACGAGATGCCCGCCCAGGCGATCTGTCAGTTTCAATGCCCGCTCGAGGTTCACCGCCGCACCCGCCGTGAGCGTACCCAACGTGGTCACACCCAGGGTTTCGACCGAGACGTCGACGGCAAAGTCCGTTTCACCAACCTCGGCAGCCGTCAGACAGGCTCCGGAAACGCTCACGCTTTCACCAAGTTGAAGATCCTTGAGAACGATCCCTGCCAAAATCGACAACCGCGCACCGTCAAGGCCATGTACCAGGGATTTGACCACACCCATTTCTTCGACGATCCCGCTGAACACGTTACTTGTCCTTGTCGTTGCTGAAAAACACCATGCGAAACACGAGAATAAACACCACGATCAAGACGACGACTCCCGCCACGGCCAATGCGCCAATGACGACGTCGCCCGTTGTCATCGCTTCTTCCATGCCCGGTTATCCTTTCCGTCGAGTCCCGGCGGTCCCGTTCATGACGTTAAGCACCCGACCGCCGGCAGGTCGCCACCCAAAACCCTGCTGCCGTCACCAATTGCAGGCATCCGATAATGGTGAAGGCCCAAGTATAACTGATTGCGGCGACGAGCACACCTGCCACGATCGGTCCGCTCGCATGCCCGATATCCATGATCGTGCCGCGCAACCCCATACCGGCTCCGACGTTTTCGGCCTTTCCCAAGTCCGCAATCATCGCGGCCGACGACGACGTAATGATCGCTTCACCAAACCCGAACCCCGCCGCGCACAGGGCCAACCAAGCCATCCGGGTCGTTTGCGGAACGGCCATGATGGCGACACCGCAGATCAACAGACCCAGCGTAATCAACGGTCTTCTCCCGACGCGGTCCGAGACGCGGCCCATGACCGGCTTGGAGAGAAACGACGTCAACCCTTGTATGCCGAACAACACCCCACTCTCGGCCAAGCTCAGTCCAATGGACAACGCGTATAACGGCAGGAACGCCATCAGGGTCCCGTTGGCCATCATCTTCGAGGCCTCCGTGACACTCGCGGCGACCATGCCGAGATGTCTCAACACGGTCCGCAAACCATGCAGCACGTTCGAGAGGAGTACCTTGAACTCCAATTTCGCGGGGCGCGACGGTGCCGGATGACGCCACCACAGCATCAGATACAGGGCAAGCCCAACCAGCCCGAACGCGCCTCCGGTGAGAAACGTTTCCGTATAGCCGGCCGTATCGATGATCCACCCACCCAGCATCGGGCCCACCAATGCGCCGCCTTGAGCGGCGGAGGTATACCAACCCAATGCCGCCCCTCTGGTCGCGGGATACAAATCCGCCACCATGGCCAGGGCCAGCGGTGTAAAGACGGCCGTGGCCAATCCATGGACCAACCGCAGTACCGTCAACACTTCCAGATTCGATACCAAGGGATAGACGAATGGCGGCAACGCAAAGGCCAAGACACCCACCATCATCAAACGTGAGCGGTTCACCAGGTCGGATAACGTGCCAACCGGGAGTTTCAGAAAGATCCCCGTCATGGTTGACGCAGCGACGATAAACCCCACCGTGACCGGCCCCGCACCCAATGATTCGGCAAACGGCGCCAAAGCCGGCATGCGGACGAGGTTGTAGCTGACAAAGGAACAAAACCCCACGCCACACAACAAAAGAAAAATCGGCACGACAGTCATTGGTATGAAAATAGCCGCCTTTTGTCATTCCCGACGGTAGTCATCGGGAATCCAGTGTCTTTTGTCTTCACGGACGTAGAACAAAGCAAAGACCCTGGATCCTCGATTAAAAATGTCGAGGATGACAGGAGAGGGAATGATGGGATCAATATCGGGCGTGCAACCTTGCAAATTATCCATGCCATGGATAATTTGCAAGGCAAAAAGATTGAAAAAAGCCAACAGAGCTATCGAATGCCAATAGATGGTTTGTGTGATGAGATACTTACAAAGGAGGGAAATGGTTTAGGAATCGCTCGCTGTTGCCCTCGTTTACAGGCGTTCGCCCTCGTTGGCTTGATCCTTGGTCTCCTGCTCCAGCTCGGGGACTTCCTCGTATACGGTGCTGAACTCTGTACCTTCTGTTTCAGGGCGCGCATTCGGGTACAGGCGTAATAAGTCCCATTCATTGATGGCCGCTCGCACCTTGTACCTCATCCTGCCTTGAAAACTTGCCCCGCCCGCCTTTCCCTCTTTTCGCGGGGCATCCCAATTGTAGGCGACGCTATAGATCTTTCGCAGTTTCTCGATGGTTGCGTTCACGTCTTCGTCAGCGGGAGAGGTTAATGAAGTCGTTTCCCGTTCAAGGATTCGCATACCCGTTTCAGCCCTGGCTGCAACTGCATCCTCTCCACGCGAACGCAACGATTGGGCGGCTTTGTGACGATCCTGCTTGCCAGAATCACCCAAAATGGCCGCTGTAAAATCGCTCGTCACCGTGCCGACGACAACAAGCCCCGGACACGCTTCATCTTCGACCTTTCCCAGCCAGCGGGCAAGCTCTGCGTAGGACCTGGCCCTCTGCGGCAAGGTATACGACCCAACCAATTCGAACTCGTCCAACAGGACGACCCAGCCGTTATACCCGGCCCCCTTTATCAACTCCGTGGCAAAACGTAACCGTTGCGGGGGCAGTTCCTTTGCTTTCGGCGCTTTGAAAGGATAGTTAGGCAACTGACCTATTTGTCTGAGACCATCTTTGACAGTGGACACCTTGATTCTTTCTCCGGACCAGAATGATCTGATGTCGCTCATAAGCTCAAGATCGTTTACCCTCTCATGGACCATCAGGGTCGCAGGGAATATACGGTGCAGTCCGTTTTGTTCGGAATTGGCCCACTGATAAAAACGGGCATATGCCCCTGAAGAATCCTTAAGTCTGAGCCCGAGTTCTTCCATGAGCTGCCCGGTCCCGTTCGGCATCCGTCCATAGTCTACTGCGGACTTAAACACCTTATCCAAGTTATAGAAAGGGGTTTCTTTACTGATCGTTAATTTGCTGCACACAAAACCCTGCGATAAGGCCTGATGTTCCAAGTATGAGAGCAGGTGAGATTTCCCCGTGCCGAAATCACCAGCAACCAGCATGCCCAAGGCCCCGGAAGAAGGCTTGTCCTGTTTCATCGCTCGGGCCAGGAGTTCTTTAAATCGACTTTCTGCCTGAGGTTGATGACAGCCTAAGATCTTGACTGCTGCCTCGTTAGGTACACCATTCCGAAGTCCTTCCAACGCCCGTCTACAAGTCAGCGGATTGTTCACGTCTGTGGCGATAGTCATGAGGGCGATCCTTTCTTCAGGAGAGTCGCACCAGGGAAGCTATGGGGTTTAGCAGGTTTTTATCCCGAACGTCATCCATGATTCTTGTCATAAGGGCCTTATAGAGACCAAAGCCTCTGGAACGAGCGTCTTCATCCAGGAACACGCTATTCGTCACAATCACCAGCAACGTTCCACTCAACAGGTCTATTCCATCGACAAACTCTCTCAGAATCTCATAGTGGTCCATGACCATTGCTTTTGTATAATACCTGTGACCATCCTTCGGGTCGGAAGCCAATGTGATACGGGAGTTGTCGAGTAATATCACCGTCCCCGCATAGCCCACGTGCTTGGACCAGAACATGGCTGATTCAAGGAAATGTCTTGCCGTCGTCCGGTTTATAGCCGTATAGATGGAAAATGGCCTCACACTGCTTATTCTCGTATTCCCTCCCGTTAGCCAATCGACCAATGGCTGCCCCCGGTATTCTTGATTTGGATGAACGTTTTCGCACAGGCAAAGTTGGGTCATGGCAACTCTGAAATCCTTAGCCATTCGATATTCTTTGGCGACCCCAGCTGCCAATTCAGGCCTCAACTCCAAGAGAACGGACTCTAAACCGAGATTCTTATTTCTCCTGCCTATGGCCTTAAAAATATTTTCCGCATCAACCGGGTCAATGTCATCGACTCCATATCCATACTCTTTTGCCAAGCGCAAAATAAAGCGTCGAGCCAAAAGTCGCCAGTTCACCTGTCTCGCCACACCGAAGAAGATGTCCTGTGGCATGTGAACTCTGAGAGCCGCCGCATCGAGCTTGACAACAAGGTAATCCGATCCCAGGCCTTTGCTCTCCACGGCTTTATACAACTCCGGTTTCAGATCATCTTTCGTCACGGCAAATTTGATGGACGCGCCTCCCTCCCTGATGAAAGTGGATAAGTATTCGGAGTCAATATGCCGTAGCCAATCGTGAAGTGGTATGGTGTTTGCCATTATGCACCTCCGGAAAACTGGATGCCGTAGTACGTAACCCTTTGTCCATCAGGACCTACGAAGTGGAAAGTATCTTTCGCTCTCTTCGTGCCCGTAGAAGACGGGAAAGATACATGCACTCCTTTTTTGGTACTGAACGTCTTATCGGCATCCAACAAATAGATGCCCTTAGCAAACTCTGTCCTATCATATTCTCGCCCAATATCAGGCAAAAGAGTGAGTGCTTCATAGATTTCAACCAATGGCTTGACAGGACCAGTTCCATCATTGATTGAAAGTGTGGAAGTCTGTTCCCGCGATATGAGTAAGTACGCTTTGTACAAAGCCTCCAAAAAAGCACCTGACTTAAATCGAGGCGGTTTTTTCTGTTTCTCTTTCAGAATTCCCGTAAGACGGGACGGTCTTAAAGTTGCGACCTTCTTCCTATCAATTCTCACGGTTCGATCCCCGGGCAGCACATGAACGATGGACGGATAAGAAATCAACTTACCGTCTCCTTCATAGATGTTTAGCCCTTGTTCTGAGGCAGCATTATGTAGTTCCTTAATATAGTGTTCTCTGAGGTATGCCTCTTCTTCGTCATCCTTGAAAGGCCAGGTTTCAACCGCGTTTGCAACAATTTGGTTGAAAGAGCCCTGTGCATCCTTGAGGTTTGAACAAGCTTTTTTGATTGCGTTGATATTTCCCTCCCTAGCTGCCTTTTGCAACGCCTTAGTCAACTTTTCCATGTCTTTTACAGCATTGAGAGTCGAATCTGCAGCTTTTTCCGTATCGCTGAATGCCCGTTCAAAGGTAGTCACCAATTACTCCTTTCGCACGCCTCAAAAAGGCGACCTTTCTTTCGCTAAACGCTCAGAACAAGCGTATCGTTCAGGATGACCACTCGGCGTTTTGCGAAGGATTTGTCGAAATACAAAAGCTCTTTGCCGGCAAAAAGCATCAAAGTCGCTTTGATTTCTTGCTGCATTTATATCTATTTAGTGTGTCAAAACCAAAACGACAAATGCAACAAGCCCTTCCAGGCTTTTGTCGTTTTCGTTTTCAAGATGTACTATAGACTTTTGCAGTCCGGCTTTCGCAACTTTGCTCAAGGCTTGAGAATTCATGCCGACACGTCTCACGGAACTATCCATTCTTTTTTTCAGCGTGGCCAAGTGGTTTCTCCTGGCCACCGGCGTAGGCCTGCTCGTCGGACTCTCCTCCACGCTGTTTCTCATCGTCCTCCAGAGCAGCGTCGCGTTCGCGCAATCGTTCCCGTACATGTTTCTTCTCCTGCCGCTCAGCCTCGCGCTTTCCGGGTTCATAACGGCCCGCTTCGCTTTCAGGGCGCGAGGGTACGGCACGGAACAAGTGATTCGTGCCATTCATCAAGAGGGCGGGAAAATTCACCCCCGCGTGATTCCCGTCAAATTCATCGCCACCATCGCCACGATCGCGAGTGGAGGTTCAGCAGGGAACGTCGGGCCGTGTGCGCAAATCGGCGGAGCGTTGTGCTCGACGTTCGGACAATTCATTCGCATGGAGGACGTCGATCGAGTCCGACTCGTCGTCTGCGGAATCAGCGCGGGCTTCGCCGCCGTGTTCGGCACCCCGGTCGCCGGGGCCCTGTTTGCCATCGAGGCACTCTGGGTCGGACGATTTTCTTACGGGGCATTGTTCCCTTCACTGGTTTCGGCGTTTGTCGGGTATCAGGTTGCCGCTAACCTGGGGGTTGCGTACCTCTCGCCCGTTTTCCCATCGGTCCCGTCGTTGAACCTTCCCTTCCTGCTCAGCGTCGGATTGGCGGGAATTACGTTCGGCCTGGCGGCGTTTGCCTTCGTGGAAATTATGGGACTCGGAAAACGGGTCGCCCTGTTGACCAAAACATCCTCCGTGCTGACCGGCGTGATCGGCGGGTTCATTCTCATCGCCGTCACGTTTCTTTTTTCAGACGACTATCTCGGCCTGGGTTGGACGACGGTTGCCCAGGCGCTCAAAGGCGACGACCTTCCCTGGTACGCCTTTGCCGTCAAAGCCGTCACCACCAGCGTGACGCTGAACTTCGGCGGGAGCGGCGGCATTCTGCTTCCCCTCTGTTTTTACGGGGCCGCCTTGGGGTCGGCCTTGGCTCAGGGGTTGGGGATGGATCCCGCCACACTTGCCGCACTGGGATTCGTGAGCGTATTGGCCGGTGCCACCAATACGCCTATCGCGTCTTTGGTGTTGGCCATGGAATTGTTCGGCCCTGCCATTGCACCGTACGCGGCAACGACATGCGCCATGAGCTATCTGCTCACGGGTCATCGCAGCGTCATCCCCACACAACTCCTGAACGAATCCAAGTCTCCGTCGTTTGCCCTCGCGTCTCAACAGGAAATCGAAAGGGTCACGTTGGCCATCAAATCCCGGCGAAAGACCCTCACGAAAATGTTCTTCGGCAAACGGTCCTCGCCTGACTCATCCGACGAATAACCGTTCTCATCCCCTTCGTCGAACGGCGGTCGTGTCTCAGTTGAAATTGCCGGGGTACACGACGCCATTAGAAGCGCCGGTTGGCTTGCAGCCGCACGCCATAGACCGTCGCGGTCTCGTGACGCACCTCTCGCTTACCCTCCAGACTGCCGTTGAAGGACGACCTGATCCCCAGCATGCCACCCAGCCGCAGCCGATGCCCCTCGCGTTCCAGCGTGACCACGCTATACGGGGTCAGCAACCCCTGCCCCTCCAACGCCAGCAGGCCGTACCCCGCCACGGCCGACACCGTCACCGTGCTCACCCCACCGTTCTCGCTGATCGACTCCGGCGACAACACCAGGCTCACCGTCCGCGCCTGGGCAGTCCCCCAGGTGGTCAGCCACAGGAAGACGGAGGCCAGCAGGATTAGCGCCCAGCGAATAGATACATGATTTGGTTTATGATAAGGGTTTTGAGACACGGCGGGGATAAGACGCAGAGCATGACAGCATGATTCAACGGCGTTCCGGAGGCTTCCTCATCGTTGTCTATGGCCACGCGGATTCGGCGATGAGTCATGTCAGTCCTGACGGTTATACTATTATTGAACGAATGATCCAATAAAACGTATTTCGTATCTTTTATGAATCGTTCAGTCTGGTTTCTTCGGTTTCGGGTTGCCGCGCTCACGGCTGGTGTTGGCGGCGGGGTGCCGGTGGTCGTCAGCCGGCCGGTGACGATTCCGATGGGCCGCATGAGCAGACCGCAGGATTTCCGGGGCGCCGCGGGAGTAACCTACCTTTCAGGGCCAGTGCGCATAACATGGTCCTGCATCCCATCTTCAATGAAAATATGTAGATTGAAACATTGACGAAAAGTTGTGGGCATGGAAGGATAGGGTGGCGATCATCATTGGGTTGATGTATTTCGTCGCCTCATAAAGGAATGACCATGGAAGACTTACAGAAGGGTTGTCTGATTTGGAAAACCCCCGTGGCAGAGCGACAGACCCATTCGGAAAGGGATGTCAAGATCGTGCGGGGCTCAGCCCGCGCCGGCGGAGATTATGAAATTTCGTGGCATGCCGAACGAGAAATCAATCGCCTTGACGAGTTGGAAAAAGCTCGGTTAACGACGTTGTTGGTCAACTTGCGAAACCAAGGGGAACGGCAACCCGTCATTACGTTGGACGTCCTCGAAGAAGCCAAGAAATCCTCTCCCCTGAGTGCGGCTCGACGCGCGGATCGTCTCTTACAGTACATCATTACCGTTTGGCCGCACGTCGGCCAAAAAATCACGCTCTATGATTTAACGCTGAACCAGACAATCTTTGCCGTGTCCGAATCGCTTAAAACCAATGAAATCGAATTTTTTCTCGCCTATTTTGAAGACAAGCGATGGATGCTACGATCAGCAACTGAGCCGGCGGAATATGTTATTACTGTCGAGGGCTACAGTCACGTAGAAGACCAATTCGCACAACAAAAAGAGTCTGCCCAAGTCTTTGTCGCCATGTGGTTCCATGACTCCATGAAAGCCGCCTTTCAGGAAGGCATCGCCAAAGCTATCACGGAATGCGGGTACGAACCGAGACGAATTGACGAAAAGCCCGATGTGCGGAAAATCGACGATGAGATTATTGCGGAGATCAACCAGTCTCGATTTATCGTAGCCGATTTTACCCATGAAGAGAAGGGTGGTCCACGTGCTAGTGTCTACTTTGAAGTGGGCTATGCCATGGGACAGCGAAAAGAAGTGATCTATTGTTGTCGCCAAGACTGTATCGAGGGACTGGCATTCGATACTCACCAATATGCTCACATCACCTGGAAGACGTCGGAGCAATTATATACAGGACTCAAGAGCAGAATTCTCGCCTTGGTTGGCCATGGGCCATTGACGGTAGAGATGTCCAACTAAAGGGGGCCCCATGCAAAGCACTGTGGTCTATTGGCTAGGGAAAGAGTTCGGAGTGCACCAATACAATGAAGCGTGGCGTCCCGTGCCAGGTATCTATATTTTTACCGGGTTGAAGCGAAATTCCCAAGGGGTGCTTAGATGGCGTCCGTACTATGTGGGGCAAACGCGGAATCTGGCAGAACGGATTCAGGATCATCACAAATGGGACCAAGCAAAGCGTCAGGGTGCGACTCATGTGCATGCCCGGGTTGAACCGAATAGCTATTTGCGCCTGCTGGTGGAACAAGAACTGATTCGAGACTATAAGCCTCCCCTGAATGATTGAGTCCCCGAAGCGCGGCAATAACCTCCCGACAGCTTTGCTCCAATTTCACTTAGGGCGCTTCGACGGCCTTTTCATCGAATAGCGGCGGCTCGCGCCTTTCCCACTCCTCTCGAATTTCGTGGATCTTCGTTAAGGCAAACCCATGAAGACCTTTGGGGCTTGCCATCACATCGTAGTCACTGAGAACCTGCCCCATTGAACTTAGGCTCTACCTCCCCTCACCCCTACTTACAAAGGGTCTTATATACTTAACGCCGTAGAGTTTGAGCTTATCTACAGTGCTGCTGTAGACTTTACACATGAAACGTCTGTTTCAATGGATAGCAGAACGATTGACAGAGCATGTCGTCTTACAACTTATTGGCTCCGTTCCGTTGGCCTATATCCTTGGTTGGTTCATTGCTGCCAAACAAGGAGCGATTGTTATGTATAACGCCATTTCTTCGCTGTTTTGGCCTATCTTGGCGGTACTTATTGTTCTTGTAAGCATCTACCACGGATTGATCTCTCCGGCAGTTAAATGGTGGCAGAAAAGGGCAGAAAGCTATCGGAATGAAGTAGAAGAAGCATACAACTATGTGGCCGGCTCATATAGGCCGAAGATTTTAAATCCTGCGCATCCTGGAAATCCTTATGCAATGAAGGAATGTGCACAAAAGTCTGTTGATGTATTGCGAAAGAAACTTCTAAAGAAGCACAAAGGCCAAGACGTTCCAGGCCGGATCAACGTTGAAGATGAAACGTCTCTTAAAGAGTGGCATAAATTCCTGCGTGATGAAAGGGCACGACTGGCTAGGTAACCTCTACGGCGTTAAGTATATAAGACCCCTTACAAAGGCGGGGAAGGAAAAGCAGAAATTGTCAACGAATGATTGAACACCTACAGGGATAACACACAAACCACATTTTCAAACTGAGACACAGAGGTCTTCTTTGTGCTCCCGACAAGTTCCTGTTACACTTTGCCTCGTTCATGCCGCCTGCCATACACCCAGTCGATCTGCTTCGAGTCCTTCGACACCAACGTCTGACCCCGGCCATTGTCTTTTTGACGTCCCGGCGCGCCTGTGACGAAGCCATCGGGAGCTTCGAACACCGCCAACTCCCTATTCCCCCCACGCGGTCGTCGGCCATCACGGACGTGCTGGATCACATGATCGCCGAATATCCCAGTATCGCCGACCACCCTCTCATCCCCACGGTCCAACGCTATGGCGTGGCGGCCCATCACGCCGGACATTTGCCGTCCTGGAAAATCGCCGTCGAAGAACTCATGCGTCAGGGGTGCCTGGATGCGGTCTTCGCCACGACCACCCTGGCCGCCGGTGTGGACTTTCCGGCCCGCACCGTGGTGATAACCCAATCAAGTGTGCGCAAGGATCGCGATATCGTGGAACTGACCGTCAACGAAATCCAACAACTCGCCGGCCGCGGGGGAAGACGCGGGAAAGATTACGTAGGTTTCGTCGTGGTCACGCCGTCGCCGTACATCGACCTCGGCCCCATCGCAAACGGTCTCACAAACCACCCGGAGCCGATCGACAGTCAATTTGTCGTGTCCTATCCCATGGTCCTGAATCTCCTGAAAGCTCATTCCATCGACCACATCCAACCCATTCTCGAAAAGAGTTTCGCGCAATTCCAACTCAACCAACGCACCGACGCGTATGAAACAAAGCTGGATGACGTGGAAGCGCAACTGGAGACCTATGGCCAGCGGGAATGCGCCGATTGGATCGCACAGTGGCAGTCCTTCAGCCTGGCCAAGAAACGCCGCTCGCACCATCGCCGGAAAACCCAGCACGACCCACCGGAAATCTCGGCGCAATTGGCGTTTCTGACGCCGGGTCGCGCGGTCGAACTCTCCAAGGATTACGCCATCGTCCTGCGGCAATATCGAAGCCGTGGACAAGGGGCTCCGATGTTGACCGTGATACGAAGTAGCGGACGCATCGTGGAATATTCCGCGAGCGCGGTGACCGCGGTGATCGATGAAGTCATCGATGTCACCGAGGCCCGCCGGTTTCCCTGGTGCGCGCCCCAGAGCCTGGAGCACGCGGTTGAAACGTTGGAACAGTTTCCCGCTCGCTTACGACGTCTCCCTATTCGCGTGGACCCGGACGGCGCCGACAACCCGATCCTGACCGAAACGCTCATGGACGAATTTCCCTGTCCAACCTGTCCGTCGCGTCCCGCATGCCAAAAAGACCATCCGCAGGCCCTGAAACTGCGGCAGGAAGAGCATCGCCTGACGAAAACCATTCATGCCTTGCGCACGGAACTCTGGCATCGCTTCCAGCAACACATCGAAGTGTTGCAGAAGTTCGGCTACCTGACGCCCGCGTGCCAACTGACCTCCGAAGGCGACTGGGCCCGTCTCATTCGCATCAATCATTCGTTACTCATCACGGAACTGATCAGGATGGGAGCGTTTGAAGGCATCACCCCCTCACTCCTGGCCGGCGTGTTGGCGAGTATCGCCCATGACGACGACCGGCCGGCCTCTTTTGCCGGACGGCAACAGGCTCTCATGTCGACCTTGGGACAGGTCCGGAAGATCGCCCACTCGTTGTCCGCGTACGAAGAGCCACCCCTTCTGCGGTTGGACGTCGCCGCGATTGTCGACCGGTGGATCGCCGAACCCACCCTGCCCTGGAGCGAACTCATTCGCACGACCACTATGGCGGAAGGCGACATCTATCGACTCCTGGCCAGAACCCTGGAATATCTCTCGCAGTTGCATGGCTTACGTGCGACGCATCCCGGGTTGGCTGATATCGCCAGAGACGCGATGGACCTCATGCGCCGGGACGTCCTTCAAGAATTGCCGTGAGGGACGAAAAGCGGAATAGAAGGGTACAAGACTCCTGACGACTCCCTCTCCCCCCGCGGGAGAGGGCTGGGGTGAGGGGAGAATTGTCAACGAATGAGCCACCGTACGCAAGAACGACTGACCGTGGAGCGAGCAACCGCATGACGAACGACACTTTGGCAAACCAACTGGCCGGCCTTTCCGTCAGACTGCTTCACCGTCTGGCAAAGAACCGGGTGCCGAGACATTTCCGAATGGGGAAAAACCGGCTGATTCAAACACTGCTGTCGCTGTCGCCCGAGCAACAGGCGGACTTGGAAACGCACCTTTCTTCACTCCTGCAAGCACACCCGCGCGTTCCGCAACCGCCCAAGCACGGCAAAGTCGACAAGCCGAAGCACGAGCCCAATGTGGTATCCCGGCCTGTCCCGCCCCCTCAGCCGCCAAGCGTACCGGCAAAACCGGCGATCAGCCTACAAGCGTTGTTTGAAGGGATCGGCGTGCCTCCGCCGCAATCGTTCAAGCCTGATGACTGGCAACAGGAAGCCATCGACCGGTTGACGACCAACGACGTCATCTTGAGCGTGCCTACCGGCAGCGGCAAAACCTATGTGGCAATCGAAGCCATGCGGCGCGCCATCAAGGCCGACCGGATGGTTATCTACACGTCTCCCTTGAAGGCGCTTTCAAATACAAAACTGACCGAATTCTCGCAGACGTTCGGCGCCGATCAGGTCGGCATTCTCACGGGTGACCGTCGTGACAATCCGCAAGCGCCGATTTTGATCATGACCACGGAGATCCTGCGGAATTTGCTGTACGATGCCGCCAGCGGTGAAATCGACATGCGGCTGGATACCCTGGGGTTGATCATTTTGGATGAATCACAGTTTCTGGCCGATCGGGAACGGGGAGTGGTCTGGGAAGAAACGATTATTTTCTGCCCGGCGCAAGCCCGGCTGCTGCTGCTGTCGGCCTCCATCGGGAACCCTGACGAAATCGCCGCCTGGATCAGTTCCATTCGGTCCGAGTCCTGTCACCTGATCCAACACCGCAATCGCTCCGTCCCCCTTCGCGCGGCCTATCTCGATCCTGGCGGAAAACTCGCCCCGTTCTTCCGCACGCGGGACATTGCCCGCGGCCGAGGCTTCACCCTCCATCCGGAAACCAAACGCCTGTTTGCAAACTACGAAGACCAGACCCTCAGCCCGCGTTCCAAACGCTGACAACTGAAGAAACCCGGCAGGGGACACGCCGGCTCAGAGGAGACGGCGGGAGGCTTTCTTGTCCGTGGTTGGATCTTTATCGGGCCGGCAGACGTCGCATTGACACATCCGGCGAAGCGCCCCGAACGCATACAACCCGGTATCGTGCCCGTCGCTCCAAATCAGGCGTAAGGCGTAATGTCCCACGGGCTGGATGTCCTTCAACATGATGAGCATCGGCACGTCATCGGGTTTCAACTTCAATTCGCCGGTCCACTCATCCGTGCAAGCCGCACAGGGGCAGTGCAACCGCAGATATCGAATCGGATAGACGCCTTGGTGGCCATCGCTCCACGCGATGCCGAACACGCCCTTCTCAAGCCACTTCATGTCTTCAGGCTGAATGGTTTCCGTACTCATGGATCAACCGATTTTGAATTTTTGATTGTGGATTGCTGATTGGATTTCGTGTTCATGAAGCGCTTACTTTCCCGTCATCACGTCTTTCCGCGTGAGACCATACGGGGTCGCGGCAGGTTCCGCAGCCAACACGTCCTTCGCAGGCAACCGTTTTCCGACAACGGATCTCGCATACGTTTCGACGATATTTTCCACCTCTCTCCGTACCTGGCCTGCCGCCTTCAGACGCGTCGCCCGTGCAAAGGGTATGCGACGCGCTTGGCGGAGAAACGCCATGCTTCCCTGCGACATGGGCAAACAATAATCCCAACCGCCACGATCGCACGATCCGCACAAACGCCCTCCGGCCGACGGGGAAAACAGGGACGATTGTTCTCCCATATTGCAGCCACAGGAGGCGCAGCGATCGACCTGTGGTTGAAACCCTGATTGGCTCAGGACATGAATCTGAAAAATCAACGTGACTAATGCCGGATCGTCCGTTCGGACCAGCGATCGCAGTCCTTCCAGCAACGTGTGATAAATCGTGGGATTCGAATCACGGTCGGCCGTGACGCCGTCGACCAGAGCCACCATGCGAGAAGCCGCCCAGATCTGTTCCAGGCTCTCGCGTAACGGGCTGAAGGACTCGAGGCTATCGATGTGGCTGATGGACCCAAGACTGTCGTTTCGTTTATTGAAAAACGTGAGGTTGATTGACGAAAAGGGTTCGAGCATGCCGCCGAATCGGCTTTTCATCCGCCGCGCGCCCCGCGCAATTCCTCGAACTTTACCCAGACGAAGCGAAAAAAACGTGAGGATGCGATCGGCTTCTCCCCA
Source organism: Nitrospirales bacterium (assembly GCA_965204965.1). Taxonomy (GTDB): domain Bacteria; phylum Nitrospirota; class Nitrospiria; order Nitrospirales; family UBA8639; genus Bin75. The sequence goes on from OZ242026.1 coordinate 1,420,990, forward strand.
GCGCATGCTTTTCAGCACGATCGCTCTTGTGGTGATGAGGGCCATAACAGAGATGGCGTGATTATCTCAGATAGTCCAACATCATCGTCGCAAATCCAAGGTAGATGCTGACTCCCGTGATGTCCATGGCCGTGGTAATGAACGGCCCTGCCGCCACGGCCGGATCAACGTGAAACTTTCGTAAGAGCAAGGGGGTGACCGTCGCCATGATCGAGGAAATCAAAAACGTAATCAGGATAGCCCCGCCAACGACCATGCCCAGATACCCGTTTCCCTGCCACACCCATCCCGTCAGAAAGAGCAACAGTCCACAGATGACGCCGAGAAGCAGCCCGATTCGAAACTCCCGAAACACGACCTTCCAAATGTCACTGTGATCGACGCGACCCGTCGCCAATCCCCGAATGATCAGGGTCGAAGATTGGAGACCCAGATTGCCGCCCATCGCTGCGATCACGGGGATGAAGGTCACGACGGCCACGACCTCCTGAATCGTGAACCGGAACCACCACAGGATAAGTCCCGATACGAGGCTTCCGGCCAAGTTGGTAAACAACCAGGGAAACCGCAGGCCCGCGGCCACGAGACTGGGCGTGCTCATCTGCGCATCTTCTTCGGTGGCCCCGGCCATCTTCAGCATATCCTTGGTGTCTTCGTCCCGGATAACGTCTACCACGTCGTCTACCGTAATGATCCCCACGAGCCGATGTTCGGCATCCACGACCGGAATCGCCAACAGATTGTAATTCGCTACCTGACTGGCGACTTCCTTTTGCTTGGTTTCCACGCTCACACTGATCACGTCGCGGAAGAGCATGCTTTTCAGGGGAGCCGTCGGGGCCACCACCAGCAATTCGCGCAACGAGACCACGCCCGTGAGCCGCCTCTCCCGGTCCGTCGCGTAAATGTAAAACACCGTCTCGGCTTTGGTGGCCTGTTGAAGGCGCTGGATGGCTTCACGAGCCGTGGTCTCTTCGGGCAACGAGAAAAACTCCGTCGTCATGATACTGCCGGCCGTTCCCTGGGGGTACGCCATAAGATGGGCGACTTCCTGGGACTCCTCGGCTTTCATCAACGGCAAGATATTTTGCGCCACTTCCTCTGGCAGCACGCCGAGAATATCCGCGGCGTCGTCGGCCGGGACGGTCCGTAACATCCACGCAATATCGGCGGCGTTTCGATCTTCGAGCAATTCCAGAATCATCTCGTCGCTCAACTCGCTCACGACCTTGCCTTGCCCGGCTACGCCTTCGACCAATTCAAAGATTGTCCGTCGCTCCTGAGGGGTATCCAGATTCATGATCACCCGGGCCACGTCCGCGGGATGCAACCGGGTAATCAGATTCGTCAGGTTTGAAATAGCGCCCCGCTTCAAGAGACGGCGCGTCGAGAGCCGCACCACGTCGAATTTGCTTTGACTATTGGTGGACGTCGACTCCGCCTGATCCTTGTCAGCCGGAGGGGCGCTGGGAGTCATGGTCTTAACCAGTTCCGTCATGGCTATGTCGCGTACCCCAATTCTACCAACCAACGGTCATCGTCACGCCACGCGCTTTTCACTTTCACGTGGAGTTTCAAAAACACCTTGCAGGCCAAAGCCTGCGCCAATTCCAACCTGGCGGCGGTGCCGATCGCCTTTAACCGTTCTCCCGCTTTTCCGATGACAATCGCCTTCTGGCCGGGTTTCTCAACGAAAATGGTGGCCGCAATCGCGGTGACGCGTCCTTCTTCCTGAAACTCGTCCACCATCACGGCCACGGCGTACGGCAGTTCCGCCTTGGTCGCTTCAATCACCTTTTCCCGTATGGTCTCCGCCGCCAAATGACGCCATGACTGGTCCGTCACAAAATCTTCATCAAAGGCGTCTTCCTGTTCAACCACCAAATCGAATGCCAGCGATGCCAACCGGTCAACGTTCAAACCGGTCTTGGCCGATACGGGAACGATCTCCGTCCAATCACCCAACTGCCGATAGGCCTCGATCACCGGCAACACGTGCGGTTTGGGAATTACGTCAATTTTATTCACCAACAAAAACACGGGCACCTCCGATGATCGTCCGTGTCTTGAGAATATTTGATCTACCACAAATCGATCGACAGGGCTAGGCAAATTTCGTCCATCCACCATGACCGCCAGCACGTCGGCGTCGTCTATGGCCTCCAGTGCCGTTCGCACCATGAGTTTATTGAGTCGATGCCAGGGCCGATGCAGCCCGGGAGTATCCAACAACGCCAATTGACCTTGCGGGAAATGCGCGACTCCCAGAATCCGGGAACGCGTGGTCTGGGGTTTGTCGGACACAATGGCAATTTTTTGATGGACCAACGTATTCACGAGGGTGGATTTCCCCACGTTGGAACAACCCAGAATAGCCATCGTGCCGAATTTCATGACGCAACCAAAACGGAGGGGAGGTACAGGAGAGGAGTCCGGACAGGCAAACTTCGCTGGTCATTCACTCATTGCCGGTCACCTCCCCTACCTTGTTGTGCTCCCTGAAAGTGATTCATCTACGGAGTCTCGACGAATTGATAGACCGTCTCTCCTTCCTTCACGTACCCCAACCGATCCCTTGCCAATTCTTCCAAGGCATACGGATCGGATTCCAGACGACGGATTTCCTCCCGAAGGGCGGCGTTCGCCTGCTCCAACGAGACAATTTCTTCCTGCGTCCTATCAAGTTCTTGCGTCATCATCCAATACTTTGGCAACCCCGTTCCCTGCAACGTCCACACCACGCACAGCAGAATTCCAATGGCGAGACCTAGAGGGTAACTCAGCGGTCGTCGAACGGACCAGCGACTCGGCTTCTTCAGTTTTCGGTTCTGACGGACCACGTTAGGCCTTTCGGATTCGGAGTACCTTCTTTCCTTTATAGACCGCCGATTTGCCCAATTCTTCTTCGATTCTGAGGAGTTGATTGTACTTGGCCAAACGGTCCGTCCGGGACAACGAACCCGTCTTGATCTGGCCGGCGTTGACCGCCACGGCCAAATCGGCGATGGTCGTGTCTTCCGTTTCGCCTGAACGATGGGAAATCACGACACCGAACCCCGCCCGCCTGGCCAATTCCACCGTCTCCAAGGTTTCGGTCAACGTGCCGATCTGGTTGACTTTTATCAGAATAGCAGTTCCGACGCCTTCTTGAATACCCCTTGACAAATAATCGACGTTGGTGACGAACAAGTCGTCTCCCACCAACTGGATGCGTGCGCCAAGCCGGTCGGTCAGGAGCTTCCAGCCCTTCCAGTCATCTTCATGGAGTCCATCTTCAATAGAGACAATGGGGTATCGATCGACCAACCTTTCGTAAAAGTCAATCATGCGGGCGGAATTCCGTGCCCCGCGCTTTTCCGCACGCAAAACATACCCCTTTTTGCCGTAAAATTCACTGGCCGCCGCATCAATCGCCAACACAATATCCGAGCCAAGCCGGTACCCTGCCTTGCGAACGGCTTGACTGATCACGGCCAGCGCCTCTTCGTTCGACTGCAAGGCCGGCGCAAAGCCGCCCTCGTCGCCCACGGCCGTACTCAAGCCCTTGGCCTTCAAGACGCCCCGTAACTGGTGAAACACCTCCGTGCCCATCCGCAACCCTTCACGAAACCGCTTTGCGCCGACGGGCATGATCATGAACTCCTGCAGGTCCAGGCCATTGTTCGCGTGCACGCCGCCGTTGATGATATTCATCATGGGGACCGGTAATTCACGGGCTTTGGCCCCGCCAATGTACCGATAGAGTGGTTGCCACGTTTCCACGGACGCCGCGCGGGCCACAGCCAGCGAGACCCCCAGTACGGCATTCGCCCCGAGCCTGGATTTCCCCGGAGTGCCGTCCAACGCAAGCATGGTCGAATCGATCAATGATTGATCCAGAGCGTTCATCCCCCGGAGTTTGGGCGCCAGGGTCCTCGTGATGTTCCGAATAGCCTTCGTGACCCCCTTCCCCATCCACCGCCGGGAATCGTTATCCCGCAATTCCAGCGCCTCTCGTGTCCCCGTCGAAGCTCCGGACGGCACGGCGGCTCTTCCCCACGCACCACTGTTCAACAGGACATCAACCTCCACCGTGGGCGTCCCACGAGAATCCAGTATGGCTCTCCCCTTGATGTCCTTAATTTTGCTCATTCACGCGTCGCTTTTTGCAAAAAATGGTAGGGCGGGTTAGCGGAGCGTAACCCGACAACCTGCTTGGCTTAGGATAATAACACGTCTCACGGCATTGTTGGATTACGCTACGCTAATCCAACCTACATAGCTGCCGCCTGCAAATACACACTGGGTTCCAGTCCTTTTCCTCCCCTTTGTAAGTGGGCGCATTTCCGAAGAGGGAATGCGGGTGGGGTCGTAGGGGCGGACCTGCGTGTCCGCCCTGCCTATGGGGCAACGGATCTCACGGGCCTAGCCATAGCCTCTACCTCCCCTCGCCCCTCCTTACAAAGGAGGGGAACTGCGGGATAGAAGGAACCAGCAGAAATTGTCGGCGAAGCACGGCGTCCATCGCTATGGCGCAAGCCGCGTCTTGAACAACGCATTCACTTTTTGGGGATTGGCTTTGCCTCCGGAACGTTTCATGGCCTGGCCGACCAGGAACCCGATCACCGTTTCTTTCCCACCTCGATATTGGGCCACTTGAGCGGGGTGCTGCTCGATGACCGCATCGATCAAGGCCAGCAATTCCCCTTCATCGGACAGTTGCCGGAGCCCCTTTTCCTCAACCAGTTGCGCCGCCGATTTGTCGCCGGCGTAAAGTTCGGGAAAAATCTCCTTGGCGACTTTCAAACTGATGGTGTCATCGTGCACCAATTGCAACAAGCCCACCAACCGTTCCGGAGACACGGGGGACGATTCCACGGTCATCCCGGATTGATGCAGCTCTCGCAGAAATTCACTCATGAGAAAATTGCTGATGAGTTTGGGTTCCGCAAACAACGTGACGCACGCCTCAAAATAGTCGGCTAATGCCCGGGAACTCGTCAGCACGCCGGCATCGTAGTCCGGCAACCCGTAGTCCCGGAGAAATCGTTGGTGGCGATCCTTGGGTAACTCTTGAATCGTGGCTCGCAGTTCTTCTATCCACTCCTCGGCAATGACGAGCGGAACGAGATCGGGATCTGGAAAATACCGGTAATCATGGGCTTCTTCCTTACTACGCATGACCGCGGTCTGGTTCCGTTCGATATCCCACAACCGGGTTTCCTGGTGAATCGTTCCTCCCTCACTGAGAACTTTGGTCTGCCGTTTGATTTCATACTCGATGGCGTCTTTGACGAACTTGAATGAGTTGATATTCTTGAGTTCCACCTTGGTGCCCAATTCATCGGAGCCCACGGGCCTCAACGAAAGGTTGGGTTCACAACGAAGACTGCCCTGTTCCATGTTGCCGTCACAGACGCCGATATACATCAACACGTCCCTCAGGGACTTCAAATACGAGACGACTTCTTCTGCCGAGCGCATATCAGGCTCGGTCACAATTTCAATCAACGGCGTTCCTGCCCGATTCAGATCGACAAGACTACCACCATCCGCGTGAATGTTTTTCCCCGCGTCTTCTTCCAAATGCGCTCGACGGATTCTGACCTTCTTGGACGTCCCGTTGCCCTGCAGCTCCAGCCAGCCATTCTCGCAAATGGGCCGGTCATACTGGGATATTTGATAGCCCTTCGGCAGGTCCGGGTAAAAATAGTTTTTTCGGGCAAATTGATTCGTTGGTTGCACGGTGCAACGCAACGCCAATCCCGTCCGAATGGCCATTTCCACCGCACGTTGATTCACGACCGGCAACGCACCCGGCAATCCCAGACACACGGGACAGGTCCGGGTGTTGGCGGGCGAACCGAACTCCGTCGCACAACCGCAAAACATCTTCGATTGTGTCTGGAGTTGGGCGTGGACCTCCAGCCCGATGACGGTTTCGAACGTCACCGTGACGAATCGGATTCTTCTGAGGAAGGACGCCGCATTTGCTGTACCGACTCGCGCCCGGCATCCACCGCGTCCTTGACGACCGTCTCGGCCTCATTCAACAATTCCCGGCCTTTGGTCACCACGTCGCCCCAGCCGTCGGAGGCTTTTTCCGACAAATCGCGGACGTCATCACCCACTTGACGGGCCACGCGACGCACGGTCTCCCGTGATTCCCTGCCGCTTTGCGGAGCCAACAACAACCCGGCCACGGCCCCGATCGTCAACCCGCCCAGAAACGCCATGGCCACACCACCGGCCGACGCCAACCCACTCAAAAACGCCACGGCCACGTTACCGGCTTCTTCATTCCTTTTTCCCATTCACCTGCCCTCCCTTTGTTGTGCGCGCTCTTTGATGCTGAGCAAGACGGCTCGCACGCCACCCAATAGTTTAACGACGTTCTTCGCGAGTGACGCACTTTGTCCACGAATCATCCCATGGACTTGATTGACCGTCTCACCCACGTCGCCAATGGCATGCATCAACACCGTCGCCCGGCCCATGCCTTCGCGCGCTTGATCGGACATGGCCCGGACGTTCTCATTCGTCTGTTTGATCTCTTTCAAAATTCCCGGCAATTCGGTATTGACCTGTGACAGTAATTGTTCGGCTTGCGACGCGGTCTTGCGTACCTGAATCACGGTCGGAATAATAAAGCTCACAAGTACTACAAGCGCTACGGCAATGATCACGGCAGCCAACTCAATCATACGTCACCTTCCTTATCGAATAAGTGGTCGTTTCTTGCGCCAGTCCGTTGCCAATTCATACGCCCGTGCAGCCCGAAGCACGACGTCTTCTTCAAAGGGGCGACCCAAAATTTGCATGCCGATCGGCAACCCTTTCCGGCTGAACCCGCAAGGCAGGGAAATCGCCGGAATCCCGGCCAAACTCGCGGAGATGGTATACAGATCCGACAAATACATTTGCAACGGATCTTCGATTTTTTCACCGAGGCGAAACGCCGGGGTCGGCATCACGGGAGTCACGAGCAAATCCACGTCCTGAAAGACCCGGTTGAAATCCTCTCGAATCAAAGTCCGTACCGCTTGGGCCTTGGCATAATAGGCGTCATAGTAGCCGCTACTCAACGCATAGGTGCCCAGCATGATCCGGCGTTTTACCTCCGGTCCAAACCCTTCCTGTCTCGTGGACCGGTACATCTCCAGAAGGTCAGGACTTTCCTTGGCCCGGAATCCATATTTGACGCCGTCATAACGAGCCAGGTTGGAACTCGCCTCCGCCGTCGCCACGATATAATAAGTCGCCACGGCCACGCCCGTGTGCGGGAGCGAGACCTCTTCGAGCGTCCCGCCCAAATCTTCCAGCACGGCAAGCGCTTCGCCCACGGCGTCGTACACTTCTTCGTCCAGGCCTTCCGCAAAAAATTCCAGGGGGACTCCGATTTTCAGTTTCTTGACGTCCTTCTTTTTGAATACGCGCGTGAAATCGGGAACGGATTCGTCCGCGGAGGTCGAATCCCGGGGATCGTGCCCGGCCAGCACGTTCAACATCAACGCGGCATCCATGACGTCCTTGGTGATCGGCCCGATTTGATCCAGAGAAGAAGCGAACGCGATAAGCCCATAGCGAGACACGCGTCCATACGTCGGTTTCAACCCGACGACTCCGCAACACGCGGCCGGTTGGCGGATCGATCCACCGGTATCCGTCCCCAAGGCAGCCACGCATTCATCGGCAGCGACGGCCGCGGCCGATCCGCCGCTCGAACCGCCTGGCACGTGGGAGAGTTTCCAAGGATTTCGACTGGCGCCAAAAGCCGAATATTCCGTAGACGAACCCATCCCGAATTCATCCAGGTTGGTCTTGCCGATCAGGAAACATTGCTGCGACCGTAACGCGTCCACCGCGGTGGCGGAGTACGGCGGGACGAAGCCTCCGAGAATGCGGGACCCGCACGTCGTCGGCAGGCTTTCCGTGCAAATGTTGTCCTTGACGGCAATCGGCATCGCCATCATGGGCTCGGTCTTTCTCCACGCACTCAACGCCTTATCCAGCGCTTCGGCCTGAGACAACATGGCCTCTTTGTCGTTCAGCGTGACGTAGGCTTTGACCTTTGACTCCACGACGCTGATCCGCAGGAAGTAAGCGCGAACGATCTCCACGGCACTGACGTCCCCGCGCGTAAAGCTATCCTGAAGCTCTTTCAGAGTACCTTTAACAAGTGACATGATGTTGAAACGGGCTTGCGTGTGAAGGAAGAAGCAACGACCGGCAGTCAAATCCGGCATTACGCGCAATTGGCGATTCGATTGTCGTCGTCGACTTGAATGATCCGAGGGCTATGATGCTTGGCTTCGTCGTCATTGTAATATTCATAACAAAAAATGATGACCCGATCCCCAATCACGCCCTTTCTGGCCGTGGGACCATTGAGCACGACTTCGCCTGATCCCCGTTTTCCGTTAATGGCATAGGTCGTGAACCGTTCTCCATTGTTCAAATTCGAGACCATCACGAGTTCATAGGGCAAAATGCCGGCCGCATCCAACAAGTCCTCATCGACCGTCAAACTGCCCTCATATTCCAGACAGGCATCCGTGACCAACGCCCGGTGGATTTTCGCTCGTAACATGTGTCGTAACATGAGATCCTCGACTTTCTCCGATTACCGATCACTGATAATTTGCGGCACCCGAAACAAACCATCGACTACTTCCGGCGCGTTGCTCAACGCCTGATCTTGTGACAGTGACGGCTGGACCTCATCTTCACGCAACACGTTCGCGTCACCCGCCACCACCGACGTCGTCCCGGGAATCCCGGCCGTATCAACGGCGTTCAGTTCTTCCATATAGGTCAAAATGCGACTCAGTTGGGTGCTCAACCGCTCCAGTTCCTCATGGCTCAGTTGAAGCCTCGCAAGATCCGCCACGTGCTCTACTTGATTCATCTCGATACTCATCGATAAGACGCGACTCCTCTCCGGGTCGAATATTCCTGTCGCTCCCGGGAAAGAATTATACCATTAGGGCCGACATACGACAAAGAGTGTGCCATCCTATCATGACGGGCGGTCGGAAAGCTACGAAAGACCTTGAACAAGCAAAGGATTTCTCGGCGGAACGACGTTCTTTAACGCAGAGATTTGCTCGAAAGCGAAGGCGGTGACATCCACCCCTCATCGGCGAAGGAGACATAACGCCCGTCACCAATGACCACGTGATCAAGAACCTGGACGCCCAGAATCTCACCGGCATCCTGCAGGCGTGCCGTCAACGCCCGGTCTTCTTTGCTGGGCTTGGGATCCCCACTCGGATGGTTATGCAAAAAAATCACGGCCGCCGCCGACTCGCGCACGGCTTCATTGAACACCTCACGCGGATGCACCAGGCTGCTCGTCAAACTCCCTTCGGACACGGTCTTTTCCCGAATGACCGCGTGTTTGGCATCGAGAAGAATCACCTTGAACACCTCGCGGCGTAAATCCCGCAACAAGGGATAGTAATGCTCGAAGACCGTTTGGCTGTTGGCAATCACGGTTCCCTTTGTCAACGGGGTCGCCAGCACGCGTTTCCCCAGTTCGATGGCCGCCATGATTTGAGCCACCTTGGCCGGACCGATGCCCGGGACGGCGCAGAGTTCCTGGACACTCCGATTGGCCAACCCCTGTAACCCACCCACGCGTTTCAGCAGATCCCTACCGACTCCGACGGCCGACGTCTTGTGCCTGCCCACGCGAAGCAAGATTGCCAGAAGTTGCGCCTCCGTCAGCGATTCCGGCCCTTCTTCCAACAGTCGCTCACGAGGCCGTTCGCCTTTCGGCCAATGCAGGATGCCTTTTACAGGTTTCTCGTCCATCTCTTCTAGATCGTCTCTCACCGGAAGCCTTCGACGGCGTTTGTCGCAAGCATACAACAAACTAGACCGAACATTCACATACGATCAAAGCGCCCCCCCGAAGCCGGAAAGTGTCAACGCCTGTCCTGAGCGTAGCGGAGCGAAGCCGAAGGAAGCGCAGTCGAAGGGAATAACTGATCTTTTACAATTCCCCGACTCTCCCTCTTGTCATTCCCGGCATTTTTAATCGGGAATCCAGCGTCTTTGTTTTTTGGCCGTCGTCTTGTAGGGGCGAACCTATGTGTTCGCCCTGTTCGTTCCGTGGGAATGCGGGCCGACACGCAGGTTGGCCCCTACGAAAACCTTGAGGCCGTCATCCTGTAGGGACACCCCCCGTGGTTGTCCTTTCCGTAGGGACCAACGATCGTTGGTCCCTACAAGCCGCTCCCTCTCCCCTTGAGGGAGAGGGAGCTTGCTATGATATTGCTATGTTTTGTTGCGCTGTTGCTATGCCTTGCTATGCTTCATGCTATGGTTGCTATGATTCTGCTACGTTTCTGCTATGTTCTGCTATGTTCCGCAAAGCGAGCGGACCTGCCTCCCCTCTTCCGGTCCATACCCTCCACTTCTCAAGAGAGAGAAGCCCGCTGTTGTCCGCCTGAGCTTATCTTGCCGCTCACAAACCAGTGTGCTACGTTTTGGAACCTCTGATTTGTTGTGATAGCGGGATGCAGGGCAAGACGTCCCGGAGCGAAACCCGAGGCTTATCAGAGAGATAGGTGAGGGTTGAGCGAGGACACAACGCGGCCATGCGCCCGATAGTGCACTAAATCAGAGGTTCCTTTTCTCGTTTGGAAGGAACAGCCATGCGCATCGTTGCCGGCATACAAAAAGGGCGTCGCCTCAAGGAACCCGACGGGCAGGATCTTCGACCGACTTCGGCCCGGGTCCGCGAAGCCTTATTGTCGATCCTGGCCCCTCGCCTGGAAGGGGCGGGCGTGTTGGATCTCTATGCCGGAACCGGGGCCTTGGGCCTCGAATCCCTGAGTCGCGGGGCAGGCCAAGTCGTTTTTGTGGACAATGACGTCGCCTCAACACGCATCCTTCGGGAAAACGTCACCCGGTGCGGCTATGACAACCAATGCAGGGTCATCTCCCAAGACGTTGAGACGTTTTTAGCGTCACCCCCATCGTCCGGCCAACCGCCGACGTTCGATTTTATCTTTATGGATCCGCCCTACCACACGACCGACTTGGTCCGATTGCTTGAACGGCTGAGCCTGAGCGGAAAAATCGCTGCCCATGGGACAATTGTCCTTGAATATTTTTTCAAACAGACAGTCCCGAACAGAACCGGAGATCTCGTCAGGACTCGTCAATCGCGATACGGCGACACCATGCTCACCTTCTATCAACGTGCCGCGGAGGAGACATGCGACTAGCCGTCTATCCGGGTACCTTCGACCCGATTACCCGTGGGCACACGGACATTGTCAGTCGTAGTCTGAGCATCTTCGACCGGCTGGTCGTGGCCGTGGCTCCCAACCCGCGTAAAGGAGCCCTCCTCTCTCTCGAAGAACGGGTCGAACTGGCGAAAATCGCCACGAAGGACTTTCCCAACGTGGAAGTGGAATCGTTCAACGGCCTGTTGGTGGAATACGTGCGGCAGCGAGGGGCCCATGCCATTATTCGAGGATTACGCGCGGTCTCGGACTTTGAACACGAGTTTCAAATGGCCTTACTCAATCGCAAGCTCGATGAACACCTGGAAACGGTCTTTCTGATGCCAAGTGAAGAGTATTCGTATTTGACGTCGAGCATCGTCAAAGAACTGGCCCTGTTCGGAGGCGAATTGGAGGCCTTTCTCATCCCCGAGGTGGCCAAGCACCTTCGCAAAAAATACGGGCATCCCTCACCATGAAACTGGCTGACCGTACCACCCGCGTCGTCCCATCCGCGACCTTGAACGTTTCGGCCACGGCCAAAGCCATGGCGGCCCAAGGCGTGGACGTGGTGAACTTTTCCGCCGGCGAACCGGCCGCCGACACGCCGGAAGTGGTGAAAGACGCCGCGAAGGCAGCCATCACGGATGGATTTACCAAATACACGCCGGCTTCCGGCATTGACGAACTCAAACAAGCCATCGTCGAAAAATTTTCTCGGGACCAGGGCATCCACTACGAGACCTCGCAAATCCTGGTGTCCTGCGGGGCCAAGCACACCCTGTACAACGCGGCGCAGGCTCTGTTGGACCCCGGGGACGAAGTCATCATCCCTGCTCCGTATTGGGTGTCCTACCCGGATATCGTGCGACTGGCCGATGGGCACCCCGTTATCGTGGAAACCAGGGAACGCGATGGGTATGCCCTTGATCCGAAACAATTGGAAGCCAAAGTCACGCCCCGCACCAAGGCGCTGGTCCTGAACAGCCCGTCCAACCCGACCGGCGCGCTGTATACCCGGAAAACCCTTGAAGCCGTGGCCGAGGTGGCCAAACGCCACGGCTTTCTCGTGATCTCCGACGAAATTTATGAACAACTCGTCTATGGAGAAACGCCGTTCACGAGTATCGTGTCCGCCGTACCCGAGATTGCCGATCAGACGCTAATGGTCAACGGCGTGTCCAAAGCGTTTTCCATGACGGGATGGCGAATCGGGTATGCAGGGGGCCCGAAAGCGTTAATCGCCGCGATGTCGGTCATTCAAAGCCAGAGTACGTCGAACCCCACGTCGATTTCACAAAAGGCCGCGGTGGCCGCCCTCCGGGATGGGACACCATTTTTCAAGGAGTTGCTGGCGGATCTCATTCCCAAGCGTCGCCTCATGGTGGACACGTTGAACGCAATACCCGGCATCACCTGTCCGACCCCGGACGGAGCCTTTTACGCCTTTCCCAACGTTTCGGGAATCTTGGGCAAACGACATGCCAATGGGACCATCACGACATCCGCGGACCTGACCACTTACTTATTACACGAGGCGCACGTGGCCTGTGTGCCCGGCGATCCGTTCGGAAGCCCGCACCATCTGCGGATGACCTATACTCCCACGCTGGATGCCATCGAACGAGGACTCAAAAGAGTCGAACAGGCGATTCGGGCCCTGACGTAGACTCCGAAACGCCTTGACTTTGCCGATACGAATATTATTGAACAAAGAAAAGGAACCTCTGATTTATTGTGACACGAGAGGATCGCCATGCCCCTGTACGAATATAAATGTGAAACCTGTCAGCATCAATTCGAAGTCCAGCAAAAATTTTCCGACCCGTTGATCGACAAATGCGTGCGGTGCGGGAAGGGCGTCCGGAAACTCATATCGGCTCCCGGCATCATGTTCAAAGGGAGCGGCTGGTACGTGACGGATTACTCGAACAAGCTGAAAGATCCCAGCCAAGCCAAACAGAGCGACAGCCAGGCCAAGGAAGGCAAGGACAAACCCGGTAGTGAATCGGAAAAGACTCCGGCCAAAAGCGAATCCGGGACCGGCTCTGACACGACGGCACCAGCCCCCGCCTCTTCTCCATCGAGTTCTGAATCCTCGAGTTCGTCTTCAGGTTCCTCCACCTGATTGGTATGCAACTAGCCCCCTTTTGTCATTCCCGGCTCCCCTCTTGTCATTCCCGACATTTTTCACCGGGAATCCAGCGTCTTTAGTTTGAGTCTTTCCCCCTCGCCCCTGGTGGGAGAGGACCGGGGTGAGGGGGAGACAGAGGAAAAGACACTGGATGCCCGATCGGGGTCGGGCATGACAGCAGGGGGCATCCTTGCTTTTCTGCCTGTCATTCCCGCGCACGTCCCCTCGAATTGTCATTCCCGACATCCTTAATCGGGAATCCAGCGTCTTTATTTGTCCGTGAAAGCAAACGACCCTGGTGGGAGAGAGAGTTTTGGAGGGGGAACTTGTCAATGCCTGTCCTGAGCGTAGCGGAGCGCAGCCGAAGGGAATGAGTGAATACAGACGGGAATTACGCCGGGCAGGCGCCGAAACGATCCGCAAACACTGCGTTCCACACCAACCTGGCAAACATCAGGTAGCCCGCGTCATTGAGATGTAACCCGTCACTGGAAAACCGGGCGGCCAGGAGAGAAGATGGGGGTTCCGAAGTTCCCTGAAACAGGTCCACGCACGGCATGTGGAGTCGTTTACATCGTTCCGCAATCAGGCGATTCAATTCCAACCGATACTGCAGATGTTCCTGAAGCCAGGCAGGCAACGGGCCACCGCCGTGCCCCTCGGCCCTGATGGAGGGAACCGTCACGCCAACAGGCTGGATACCTGCGGCTAACGCCGACGTATAGAATCGCTCCAGATTCGTCATAATCGTCGAGGGGGCAGCGTTCCATCCCAGATCGTTCGTTCCGCCCAAGATCACGGTATGGGACGGAGCCGCATCCACGACGTCACGAGAAAATCTTGTCATCATGTCCGACGTCGTTTCACCACAAATGCCTTTGACGGAGACCCGTCCGCGTGCGCCCAACCATTCTTGGAGAAACCCGCCATACGGAACATCCGGTAAAGGCATCCCCGTTACAGCCTGAACTTGATACCCCGCGGTGAGACTATCACCGAAACACACCAGTAGCGGAGAGGAGCCGGTTTGCGACTTCAAATTTTCAGGCATCTGGGCGACCATCCTCTTGACAGCACGCGGTCTCAATGAATAGCCTTACTTTTAAGACCATTCGCTTCCAGAACAACGCTTGTTTTCCCTAACCGACAATCATCCGTTTTGAGGAAGGAGTTCCGGCTTATGCAAGAACGTCAACCGCTTACTTTACATACACGCAGCACGGTGATCATCTCTCTGCTGGGATGGTTCATGATCCCAATCCTGTTTTGTGGCTTCCCCTCCGCATTTGCAGAGGAATCGATTCAGATAGGCGTCATCGATCCTCAAGCGGTGCTGGAAAATTCCAACGCGGGGCAAAAGGCGCTGGCGACGTTAAAGGAACACGTGATGGTTCGTCAAAAGCTGCTGGAAACGGACGAAGCGGAAATACAGAAACTCGAACAGCAACTTCAGACCGGCACGGGCCGGAGCGAAACCGAGACGCAAGTCTTAGGGGAAACGTTGCAAGGCAAGATTCAAGAATACCAACGGCGGCGCCAAACGTTCCAGCAGGAAGTTCAGGAAAAGCAAAAAAATCTGATGGTCGATTACATGAAGAAAATCCAAGGGGCGACCAAAACCGTCGCGGAACGGCGTGGCTTGACTTTGGTCATTGATAAAGGCAATGAAGCCATCATGCAAATCGTGATTTACTCCGCCAAGGGGATGGATATCACCGGCGAAGTCGTCGAGGAGTTTAATAAAATCTACAAATAAGAAGCCCACAGCTTCTCTGCGAGGGATGCCTGGCGGGATGATCACGTTCCGGGGTTAAGTCGCGGGGCTTGACTCCATGGGATACCCCGCCTGCCTCCACGCCTTGATTCCCCCCGCCATCGAAAAAACTTGCGTATAGCCCATTTCCCGCAGGTTGGCAGCCGACAACACCGATCGATAGCCTCCCCCGCAATAGAGAATGATTTCCGCATTCTTATCGGGAATCATTGCCTCAACATCACGTTCCAGGATGCCCCGGCCTTTGTGAACAGCTCCACGGGCATACCCCTGCGCCACTTCATGATCTTCCCGAACATCGATGAAATGAAAGACTTCACCGCGTTCAAAACGCCCCATGACGTCACTCGGTCTGCACTCCCGAACATGGTTTTTTCTTTGCTCAACCAGTCGTTCGAACCCCGGATTATGCCCCATGACGTCTCTGCCTTTTCTTTCCCCCTCTTTGTAAGGACGGGAACTTTTTCCGAAGAGGGAACAGTTGGGAGGTAGAGCCCTCGATTCCCCTCCTTTGTAAGGAGGGGCGTAGGGGAGGTAGAGTTTCGGCGATCATAGTGAACTCTGCTCCGTGCAGGGTTGACTCTACCCCACCTATCCTCCCCTTACAAAGGGGAGGAACAGGACGTTCCTACTTCACTGTGCATAGCATTCTGTCAACGCCTGTCCTGAGCGCAGTCGAAGGGAATTAGTGAACATTGATAAGATGACAACCCGGACGCGTTGTGCCTCTCTTCTGTCAATTTTCAGGATGGATTGGCGCGCCCGGCAGGGGTCGAACCTGCGACCCTCGGCTTAGAAGGCCGATGCTCTATCCACTGAGCTACGGGCGCTCGACCTTATGCTTCGATAAGTGAGGCAAGACGACGCGTTGGGACTGGTCGGGGCGAGAGGATTTGAACCTCCGACATCCTGCTCCCAAAGCAGGCGCGCTACCGGGCTGCGCTACGCCCCGATGTTTCTCCTAAGTTTGCGTTTCAACACAACTTTGGCCTTCGCCAATGCCTGTCCACGATGACTGATTTGGTTTTTCTGGTCAAGCGTCAGTTCCGCCAGGGTTTTTCCCAATTCCGGGACCACAAAAACCGGGTCGTACCCAAACCCGTGCATGCCGGAGCCGTGGTCCGCAATCCGTCCCTGCAACACCCCCTCCACGAACTCAACGGCCGCGTCAGAGTCGGCGATGGCCACGACTGTCAGGAAGCGCGCCCCTCGTTGATCCATCGGGACGCCCGTCAGTTCGTCCAACAATTTTCGACAATTGTCTTCATACGTGGCATGGGGACCGGCGTATCGGGCGGCATACACGCCCGGGCGACCGCCCAAGGCGTCCACTTCCAATCCGGTGTCATCGGCGAGCGTTAACATGCCGGTGAACCGGGCAATTTCCCTGGCTTTTTTCGCGGCATTCGACCGGCACGTCTCGCCGTCTTCAATCACGACCGGAGCGGCAGGAAACTCATCCAGCGTGCGAATGGTCAGGTGAAGGTCCTGCAGGAATGCTTTCATCTCCTGCTGCTTATCCCGGTTCCCCGTTGCCAACACAAGATCCATGAAGTTCTACCGAAGATCACCGACACAGTCTTTTTGCAGCTTGATCAATTGCCGGATTCCGTTCCATCCCAACTCCAGGAATCGGTCCAACTCCTCTTTTCCAAATGACCCGCGTTCGGCCGTCCCTTGCACCTCGACTAAGCGCCCCCTGCCGGTCATCACGAGGTTCATGTCCACTTCAGCCCGCGAATCCTCTTCGTAACACAAATCCGCCATGGCTACCCCGCCGACCCGGCCGACACTAATGGCGGCCAGGTAATCCACCAGCGGCGTCTTCTTCAGCATTTTTTTCTCTTTCAACGACGCAAACGCATCGGCCAGCGCAATGAAGGCTCCGGTAATCGAGGCTGTCCGCGTGCCGCCGTCAGCCTGGATCACGTCGCAATCGATCCACACCGTCCGTTCTCCCATCGCCGACGTATCCGTCACGGCGCGGAGCGCCCGGCCCACCAGACGTTGAATCTCCAGGGTCCGGCCGCTTTGCTTGCCTCGCGCCGCTTCGCGGGGCATGCGATCATGGGTGGCCCGCGGCAACATGGCATATTCGGCCGTCACCCAACCCTGTCCCTTATCCCGCAAAAACGGCGGAACCTTTTCCTCGACCGACGCCGTACAGATGACCTTGGTTTCGCCCATTTCCATGAGGACCGAGCCATCCGCGTATTTGATAAACGGCCGGGTCACCTTGACCGAACGGATTTCATCGGATCGCCGGCCATCACTCCGTCGTAAACCAGACATTTCATTCATCAGCTTCTCTTCCTTTTCCCTTCTGCTGTTTCGCAACGATCACTCGCACCAGTAACAACCCGAGAATCACGCAGGCTACACCCGCGACAAAAAAATCCTCATATGGAAACACATACGGCATCGCCACAGAGTAGGAGAAACCACCTGCCACTGCAAGTGTCGCCGTTCATCTTGATTGCGTTGACTGCCTCAGAGAGGCATGCTAACTTTTACCCGCATTTTCAATGAGTTGGGATTTTCTCCATGTATGATCTTCGATCCCTTAAAGACCAGTTACCCGCCATTCGAGATCGTCTCGGACCCCGTGGCGCCGACGTGCCATGGGAGGAGGTTGAGAAACTGCTCCAGGACCGCCGCGACCGGCTCGCCCAGGTTGAAGCCCTCCGGCACCAACTCAAAAAAGGCTCCGATGACGTTGCTCGACTGAAACGTGCGAAACAACCGGCCGAAGAAGCCGTGGCCGCCATGCGGGCACTGGGCGATAACATTGCCATTCATGAAGAACACCTACGGACGATTGAAGCCCAACTCGAAGCACATGCGCTACGCATTCCCAACGTCCCTCATGAGACCGTTCCGCAAGGAACCGATGCGTCGCAGAACGTTGAAATTCGTCGATGGGGTGAGCCGCCTTCGTTTGGTTTTCCACCGAAGCCGCATTGGGAAATCGGAGAGTCCCTGGGTATTCTGGACTTCAAACGGGCCGGCAAAATCACAGGAGCCCGATTTTCCATTGCCCTGGGCGCCGGCGCCCAACTCGAACGCGCCTTGACTTCGTTGATGCTCGACATCCATCTCCGGGAGCATGGGTATACCGAGGTGCTCCCACCCTATCTCGTCAATCGCGACGCCATGATCGGGACGGGACAACTCCCGAAATTCGAGCACGATCTGTTTCATCTCCGTGACGACGAGTACCTCCTCATCCCGACAGCCGAAGTGCCGGTCACCAATATGTACCGGGATGAAATTCTTCCGGATACCGCCTTGCCGATCCGGCACGTGGCGTCGACACCCTGTTTTCGTCGAGAAGCCGGCTCCTACGGACAGGATACCCGTGGGCTGATTCGTGTCCACCAGTTCAATAAAGTCGAACTGGTGGCATTCACCACCCCGGAAGAATCGTACGGCGAGCTTGAGCGGCTCACCAACGCTGCTGAAGCGATTCTGCAAACACTCGGATTGCCTTACCGTGTCGTCAGCTTGTGCCAGGGCGACCTGGGGTTCGGTGCAGCGAAAACGTATGACCTCGAAGTCTGGGTACCCTCACAACAGGCGTATCGGGAAATCTCGTCGTGCAGTAATTTTGAAGCTTTTCAGGCACGGAGAGCCAACATTCGCTTTCGGCATCAGGGCGGCAAACCAGCCTACCTGCATACGCTGAATGGATCCGGCGTGGCCGTGGGCCGGACCATCGTCGCCATTCTGGAAAACTATCAGCAGGAAGATGGTTCGGTCCTCGTTCCCAAAGCGTTGCGTCCGTATATGAACGGGATTGAACGGATCGTCTCAAACCCGGCACCCTGATATTGCCGTTTGACAATCGGCAGGCACCGGGGCTTGCCCTACAACCACATGGAGCTAAGAAGGAGGTCTTCTGTGAAACTGATCAGACTATCGGCCTGTACGCTGACCGTCCTCACTATCATGAGCGGGTGCGGGACCACAACCGGTCAACCCTCATGGTCGAAACCAGGCGCATCTGAGGAGGAATTCGAACGCGTGAGCGCCAAGTGCGAAGAGGATCCGGGCATGGCCGGACTCAAAGGTTACGCAAGTTACCAGGTCTGCATGAAAAAGCACGGCTGGTTCCTGATCGAAGAGCCCATGTAATAAAAGCCACCTTTCTCCCTCCAGCCCCTTCCTCCCCTACCGGTTGGCTTGGCGTCACTGTGCCAACGAAGAAAGGCCGTCAAGAAACCGCATTGACAATTTATTCGCTATAGGCGAACATGCCGTCACGTGAAACAGGGCTTGCAAATCGAATGGGCTGCGAAAGCGGTGAAGGATATGCGCCGCCTCGCCGTTCGTGATCGCGAGAAAATTATTGCCAAGATCGAAGGGTACGCCAAAGACCCCGCATCGCTCGCCAATCAAGTGATTATGCCGACTGATAGCGAGTACCGGCGGATGAAAGTTGGCCGGTATCGTGTCATTTTCAGAATCGAACGTGGCAAGATTGCCGTCATGGTTATCTTGAGAGTCCGGCATCGGAGGGAAGCCTATGACTGAACCCCAAACCATTACCCTGACGCGGAAGAAATACCATGCGCTCCTCGCTCGCCAAGAGGAGCTTGAGGAGAGGCTGGCCGCACTTGATGCGGACGACGGCAACCGTATTCCCCACGAAGTGGCACTCGCTATCATGCGTGGCGAAAGCCCGTTCGCCGCATTCCGGCACCACCTTGGGATTACGTTACGCGACCTGTCCAAACAAACGGGAATCGTGGCGAGCTACCTTTCCGAGATCGAACGTGGCATCAAATCCGGCTCTACGGCGGCCTTGTCGCGAATTGCCACTGTGTTCGGCACGACCATCGATACCCTGCTGACCACGCAAAGCCATACGGCTAAGAGCAAACATTAAAGGCTGTCCGGCGCCATGCAACAAGTGTTCATTGGGCAAGCCCTTAAAAGGTAAATCGACCCACAACCCGGAGGGGTGCTGGAGTGGACGAACAGGCCGGTCTTGAAAACCGGAGTCCTTCACGGGACCGTGGGTTCGAATCCCACCCCCTCCGCCATTTACACAGTCTCACGTAGTCTGCCTTGGTCCAAGACGTCCCCATCTGTTCCATTATAACTAATTGACATATATGATGTTTTATAGTAATGTTCCGGTGAAATCCAATACGGAGCAAGGGAATTGCCGTGCCTCAAAAATCGACGTGTTCTTGGGAACAAACTTGGGAACAACTAGGCCGCAGGGAGGCACCATGAAAGGGCTCACAGAAACCAAAATCAAAACCCTGAACACGCCGGGACGCTATGGGGATCGCATCCCCACCCTGTATCTGCTCGTCAAGTCCGCCACCCGCAAAACCTGGGTGCAACGCTTGACGATCCAAAAAACCCAACACGATTTAGGCTTGGGGCCCTGGCCGGTGGTCACTGTCGAAGAGGCGCGCCGGAAAGCGATGGACAATCGCCGGAAACGGTATCACGGCGAGAAGCTCATTCATGGGACACGCCAAGCGATCGGCGTCACGTTCCAAGAAGCGGCGGACACCGTGATCGCCTTACACGAGCCCACGTGGAAACATGGCGGCAAATCCGCGAAGCTCTGGCGGGCGACCCTGCGGAATTATGCCTTCCCGGTCATCGGCCAGAAGCCGGTCGCTGAGATCACGCCGGCGGACGTGATGAGGATTCTCGATCCCATTTGGACGCTCAAACCGGAAACCGCGAAGCGGGTCAAACACCGTATGAGCCGCACGTTCAACTGGGCCAAGGCGCAGGGCCTCCGGGTCGATGACCCGACCGCCGGCATCCGAGCGGCCCTCCCCAACACGGCGACACTCAAGAAGTCCCATAAAACGATTCCGCATGCCCAGGTCGCCCAGGCCCTGGACACGATCAAACGGTCTGGGGCCGCGCCGTCGACGATCCGTTGCTTTGAGTTTCAAGTGCTCACCGCGACCCGGTCCGGCGAGGTTCGGCTGGCGGAATGGGCGGAAATCGATGTCACCAAAAAGATGTGGATCATACCAGCCGCCCGCACGAAAACGGGCAAAGAGCATCGGGTGCCGTTGTCCTCCCGTGCCCTGGCGCTCCTGAAAGATGCCAAGCAGTCCGGTGGCGGCAGTCCCCTCATCTTCCCCTCTGCCCGTGGCAAGCCGCTCTCCGATGCCACCATCAGTAAACTGGTGCGTGAGAACGGGATCAAGGGTGTGCCCCATGCTATTGCCCGGGCATGTTTCCGGTCATGGTGTGCGGACATGAACGTGTCACGAGAAGTGGCCGAAGCCTGTCTCGCCCATGTCGTCAAAGGCGTGGAGGGGGCCTATCAACGCTCCGATCTGTTCGAACGGCGGCGCTCGGTGATGCAAGAATGGTCCGACTACGTCACAGGTTCCCCAAGTGCTGACGTCATTTCGTTGCACGGATGATTGTCACAGACCATTCGGTCATTTCCTCACTCTCAATGTCGACATAACTGGTGGAAGGTCAGGGAGTGCCTTTTCTTTTATTCGTCATTCGTCTTCGGCTTTTCTTTTGCCACTTCTCGTACCATTCTGTGTGCCAAGAAGGAAGATTTAGATAAATTTGCTGTGTTGTATCACATACGTTCAATAATCCGTGCATCGGACCAAACTTTTTCTGGAGTGAGTCCTCCCAACAATAAGGTGACCCAAAATCACTAAGGAGTTCATTCCCCGTTAAAATCATGACTGGATTGATTGGTCTCTTAGCTTTCCAATAATTTCTTCCTTTCTTGGCTACACTGGTGATACTTTTTATTTCTTGAGGCGACAAAGACTTCCGTAAAGTACTAAAAACTAATACGGCTCCCGGAAAAGTCTTGGCGAGAAACTTCATCCTTTTAAAATCTTCGGCCTTGAATTTACCATACGTCTTGCACTCGCCGAACAGTAATCCGTCATTCTTCTCCCCAGAAACTGAATCCTGCCAAAACGCGGCGAAATCCACCTCCCAATTTGTTTTATCGTGATCTTCTACTACGAAACTAGTTGTAGGTGTCATTCGCATCGTTACCAAATTATGTTCATGAAAAAAATCCAGAGTCAATAAAACTGCATAGGCTCCTTCTGCATAATTCGCAACGCTAAACGGTCCAGTTGTCTTATATGACCACTTAGCGCTATCTAAATTTCCGACAGCATTGAACGTATCTAGACATCTCGGGCAAGAAAAAGAATCTTCAATGCTCTGAAGTGGATACCACGAATGTCTCACACAGTGCGGACATTGCAGACGCATGCCCAGTCGAAAAAATCCTCTTTTAATCATGCGATCATGAAGGTTTCGCTCTGGTGATATAGCATGAAGTCTTCTTTTGACCTCACCAACAAGCAAATCTCTTTCTTGCTTGATTGCATTTACTCCAACGGCGCTCCCATCTGGTTGCACCGACCCACCGTTCATATGTTCGAGAAGACCAAGCAGTTTCTCGTTCTTAAGAATAGAAAGATACCCATCAAGTTTTTTGTATATCTGTTTTGCTAATAATCCCGATGGCGACAGTTTTGGTTTCCAGCCATAGTCTTCCAACCAAGCAAAAAACACTTTCTCCGACAATGGTACTGCCTGCGTTTCGGTATAGGTATCCTTAACTAATTTGACTAACCCATTTCTTCCAACGCGCCAATCGCCTCTCAACGAAGTCCATCCTGAAATCGCGCGAATAAATTTATCTCCCGACGATTTTGGGAAAACCTCAGCCATGTATTCCCCTGTACCAAAAAAACGAAAACTTACTTCATTTGCGCAACGCGGTTCGCCATGATAGCGGAATTTTTGAGCAAATTTCGGTAATAATGAACGAAACGTGACCCTGATTTCTTTTGCATCAAGAATGTCGATGGAATCTTTCTCATCTCCATATAGATCGCTTGGAACAGCACCATCTTTGTCGCGCGCCCATTCATCCCAGACTCGCGGATACCAGTGTTGAAGAGAAAAGAACGGATCGCTCGATGAATCTTTCGGATCTCGTTCAATTTTCAATGTTTGGGCGTACTCTTTCATTTCTTCCATCGTGCAACTTCGCGCCCTGACTATTGACGCATGCTCACTAAATTTCGGATTATGGCTCCATGGTTGTCTATGTGCTTTCAAGAATCCGATTACAAGCTCTTTGAGTTTTGGGTTCTCTTTAAGCTGCTTAGGAACAGGAAACACCGCTTTCCCCAGTGCTCGTAAATTCCAGTAATCAACAACATCCTCAACCTTAGTGCCATCCATAAAAAAGACATAGGCATTCCCACGGTAGCCGGAACGACTGAACGTATTGATGCCGTGGTAAGTTATCCGACGCGGAAATAAAACATTTCTGGCTATCAGCTTGTCTATATCTTCAATCTTAAACTCTGGAGTATCTATCTCTAACGGCTTGTAGTAGTGATCTTTTAGTGGGCGATTAAGGTGGCTTGGAATATCTCCAAAGACACCTGCCCAGAAAAGCGAGAATTGCTTGGGCAACTTAGGAAAAACGACTTTAATAGGATATTTTGCTTTGAATTTAAAATGTTCTTGAAAGACTTCGTTGAGAATTTCAAATAAACCTATTCCAAATCTTGGGGATAAATTTCTTTCTTCATCCATTTCTCGCCAAACATCCTCGGGCTTTATTATCCTTAGGCCAACGTTGGAAATATCTTGCGGAATACTCTTTGTTGAAATCTGTACCAAGACATCAGGGTCAAAAGCCTCTATATAACCAAGAATGACACTGCTCGCTGATGGAGGTCTTAATGGCTTCTCTCTCCAAGTTACCGGCAATCTCTTATGAAGCTGGATAATAGGAAAGTAACCGCCACCCCAGAGAGTCGAGCTTAAACGAATGGCCTCTTTAACTTGTTTTGGACTATTCGGGTCAACAAGAAAAGCAAGTTTGAGTGGTCGTGTTTTTATATCTACCGAACCGAACATAAGTTCTCTTTAGATGTTACGCTAAGTGCCAGCGTAATATTATGGTTGCATGAAATACAATCCCTGCCTGCTCTGATCGAGAAAAAGGAGAGTAAATGAGGGGGTTGCAGTACACTAGTAAAGCTTGGCGCTAGGTAAAATGTTTGCCGCCCGCTCACCTGAGCCGAAGGTGCAAGTGAGCCGTGATGGTGCTGACTTGAGGCGGTAACATGACGGCGTGAAAATTGCCTCTCCAGGCATGAGCCAAGCACCCGTGAATCTCCTATATTCATGCAGTTTTCATTCAAGAGTCCTGCCGGAGCCACACAGTTTTTCCCACAGGGGTGCCCTGTATGGAGAGGGAAGCGGAAAGATGTTTCACCATCTGAACATCTGATCATCAAACAAGATATGCCATACGATTTCTTTTGGGGATGCGGTGTTCATCGAATAGCGGAGAGTCTTCATGAAACTCGTCTTGAAGGCCTGTATCGGCAATTCAGTAACGCCATTCTACGTGAGCAAGCGGTGCACGGTTGAGTTCATCCCTATGCACGCGCCACTGAGGCATGAGCCTGTCCATCAGATCTCGAAAGCGATCATTGTGACTACGCTCGATCAAGTGAACCATTTCGTGCACAAGAATGTACTCCAAACATGAAGACGGCTTCTTGGCCAGTTCAAGGTTTATCCAGATGCGCTTGGCTTCAACGGTACAGGATCCCCAGAGAGTCTTCATCTTCTTGATCCGCACATCATTGACAGTCACGCCGACTTTCCGTTCCCAACGGGCGAGGAGTACCGGCAACTGGTCACAGAGTTGGCGGCGATACCATTGATGCAGTACAGCCTCTCGCGCGTCCCGGTCAGCACCCGGACGTACACACAATTCCATCGTCGTGTTGTTAACCAGGCGAACAGTCGGCCGACCCTCGCACTCGATGACGTCGAGCCGGTAGCGCCGGCCCTCGAAGTAATGGCTCTCGCCTGTCACGAATTCCCGCTCGGACTGGCGATCTTGTTGTTCGAATCCAGCCTGTTGCCGGCGAATCCATTTCAGGCGCGAAATGACAGCCAGCCGCACGGCCTCATCATCAAGGCGTAGCGGTGCCGCCACCCGCACCCGGCCACTCGGTGGGTAGACGCCCACATGTAAGTTCTTGATGTCCTTGCGGACAACTTCCACGAAGATGCCGCGCACGTCGAATTGCCGCCGATCAGTACTCACGCTGTGCCTTCACGATCTCGAATATCTTGCTTGCGAGATCCTCGTCATCGCCAAGTTCTGACTTGATAGCGTTACGGACCTCGCGTTCCTTGAATCTGTTTCCCCGCCAGTCCGCCTTCTTCACATTGCGGATAGCGCGATCCAACGCAAGCACCTGCTCTGCCCTAGGATCGAAGGTCGATGTGATGCCATATTGCGCCTGCGACTCTTGGACTGCCAAAGCTTGCGGTTCCATTAGATTATCGTACAGCGCCCGCAACGGAACGCTATTGATTTTCGAAGGATAGGATCCTTGAATCTCGTCACCGCTTATCCTCCTCGTTAACTCGACGATTCGGGTCAGGTAGGCCTTGTAATCCATAGCCCCCTGCTTACGCTGCAGGATCAGATCGTCGAGCAGTGCCGACATCTTCTCATAATATTTCGGGTTAACCGCCATCTCGTCAATAATGAGACGTCGCACGTTGTTCTCGATCGTCTCGGCCACCGCCTCGCGATTCTTGCGGGTGCCCTCGGGTAAAGCCTCGACCGCTGCTTCGCCGCGCTTGACAATCAATTGCACAAGCGTCATGTCATCGAAGGTCGAGAGCTTCTCGCTCTCCTCGGCGCGAATGTACGTATCGAGCAAATGCCGCATGGCAGGCTCGTACATCTTCATATCGATGTAATCGCCGCTGGCGAGCTTGACCTCCTGACGGACCTTCTCGTAGTGGTCCACCTCGGCCTTGATCTCCCGCATTTCAGCGTCAGAGTAGCCGGCCTCAAGTATCTCGTTGGCCAAGTTGGCATAGGCGCGGAGAAACGCTGCGACCAGCCTGTAGAGCGCTACGCGCTTCGGTTCGTTGTCCTTGAGTTGCCGAGCGTTGCCACTCTCGGCGATGCAGAAGAAGCGCAGGTAGGCCGCAGTGTCTCGCGGCGGATCGACCGGCTCGCACAACGCTTTGATGGCCTCGCGTCTCTCCTCCAACCGCTTCCGGCCTTCCTCTAACCGGTCCTTCAGCAGCCCCTTCACGTCGGCCCTGTCATACCCGCCGAAGGCTTCGCCCGTGTAGTCCTTAATGGACTGCTCCAGTGACCTGAACAGATCCTTGTAGTCGATGATGTAGCCGTATTCCTTGTCTTCGCCGTCGAGGCGATTGACCCGGCAGATCGCCTGGAAGAGACCGTGGTCCTGCATTTGCTTGTCGATGTAGAGATAGGTCGCCGATGGCGCGTCAAAGCCGGTCAGCAGTTTATCTACCACGATCAGCAGCTTCATTTGCCCCGGCTCCTTGATGAAGCGCTTCTTCACCTCCTTCTCGAACTGCTCGACCTTGCGAACCACCGAGTCTTCCGGCTCGTTGAAGTGCGCCGCCAGCATCTTTCGGTAGGCGTCGTACTGGAGCAGCTTTTCGGTAAGTCCCTCGCCGGTCTCCTCGCCCTTGATGTCCGCCGGGGCCGGCCTGTACGAGGTGACGATGGCGCATTTGCCGGCCAAATTAGTTCGCTGAAACATCTCAAAGTAGCGGCAAGCGGAGTAAATGCTGTCCGAGACGAGTATCGCGTTACCATGACCGCTCTTTAAGCGATCACGCGTCTCCATGTCGAGCAAGATGTCGGCAACAATCTTCTCCAGCCTGTCCCGCGAACTCAGGACTTTCTGCATCGTGCCCCAGCGCTGCTTGAGTTGAGCCTTCGCCACGTCGGTCAGCCCACGGGTCTTGAGGTCGAACCACTGATCGATCTTGGTCTGCGAGGTGACGTTCTGGTCGATGTCGCGCGCTTCGTAGCGGAGGTCCAGCACCACGCCGTCGTCCACTGCTTCGTCGTACTTGTAAGTGTGAATGTACGGTCCGAAGGTCTCGATGCTCCGCTTTTTGTCCGCCTTGAGCAGCGGTGTGCCCGTAAAGCCGATCAGCATGGCTCCCGGCAGCAGCGCCTTCATGGCATCGTGCAACTTGCCGGACTGGGTGCGATGGCACTCATCCACGTAGACGAAGATTTCACCCTTGGCATAGAAGTCTTTCGGGAGATGACTTTGGATGTCCTTGAGGAAAGCATCGATGTCACCTTCCTCCGACACGCCGAACTTGTGGATCAAAGAGCCGAGCAGCCACTCGTCGCCGGTGTTGAGCACGCACACCAGGTCGGCGCCGCTCGTCGTCCGGCGGATGTCCTCGCTAACGCCTTGAAATACCATTTCAATCTGTTCATCCAGTTCGGTGCGGTCGGTGATAATCAGCACTCGACCGCCGGTCACGTGCTCACGAATCCACTTCGCCAGCCAGACCATGGTCAGGCTTTTGCCGCTGCCCTGGGTGTGCCAGATGATGCCTCCCTCGCGGCGCTGTATGCGCTCTTGCGCCGCCTTCACGCCGAAGTACTGATTGTGGCGGCAAATCTTCTTGACACCGGCATCGAAGACGATGAAGTCATGCACGATCTCGAGCAACCGCTCCTTGCCGCAGAGCTGGCTCAGTTCCCGGAGCAGCGGGTTGTCGGCGGCATCCGGGTGGGCCTCGGCTTCCTTCCAGCGCAGCCAGTACTTCTCCGGCGTTTCGATCACGCCGTAGCGCAAACCTTCAGTGTCGTTGCCTGCCATCACGAGTTGCACCGTGGCAAAGAACGGCTGGATGAATTCCTTCTTCTGGCTGTCGAGGTTCTGGCGGATCCCCTCGGTCACCGACACTGTCGAGCGTTTCAATTCCAGCACCCCCAAGGCGATGCCGTTGACGTAGAGTACGAGATCGGGCCGCTTGACATTCACGCCGGCGACCGTCACCTCCTCGGCCATCGCAAAGTCGTTATTACCGGGATTCTTCCAATCGATTAGCCAGACCGTGACGTTCTGTTCGCCCACGTCCGGCCTGACCTTCACGCCGTAGCGCAGCAGATCGTAAACCTCGCGGTTGACATCGTAGAGAGTCTTGCTGCCACCGAGCGCGGCCACCTTGTTGAGTTCAAACAGTGTCTTTTCAATGATCTTGTCACTGTGCCCTTGACGCTTGAGCCAATTGGCGCACAGTTCCCGTTCGACGTTGCCGTTGTCGGCGCGATCCTTCCAATGGCCGAGATAAGCGTAGCCGAGCGCGTCCTTGAAGAATCCGACCACGCACCGCTGCGTGAGGATCTCCCGCTGACCAACCATGCTCATTTATCGGCTTGCCTTTTAGAATTGGTCTCGTAGAGCGTTTTGGTGATAGTTCCACGGAAAAGCTCTTCATTGAGAAACTGCAAAAGTTCCTTCGCCGCGGGGTTGTCAGACAGAAAGACTATTTTGTCATTCAAAATGTGAATCGACATGTCCCACCCTTTGGAACACGATTCAATCTGTTTGGCTTGGATTTTGCCACAAGTAATATCGCTCCTCCCAGTTTCCATTGATCACTCAGTTTTGTCCTACAACGATTCGGTTCAGCGGCGACACCTAGCGTTGTCCGACTAGAGACCGTTGGTTAGATCGTGTTATCGGTTTTCCGATTCCTTCTCGATAGCTTTTGCCAATTGCTTCTGGTTCCACGGCACAACCTTAATTTGGTTGTCGGTGATAGATTTTGGGAGCCGTTTTGGCGGAGCGTTACCTTTGTGCATGGCAACAACACCCTTCCCCATGGCAAGGCTCTCTCGTATTTCCCAGTCCACCCATTTGCTATCGGCGGTCTTGTCTGACACATAAACAACGGTAACAGAGGATTGACGAATACGCTCTCGAATGCCTCGCTTGATGTAATCGGCCTTCTCGCTATCGAATGGTTCTTTGAGGGACCAGTCATTGAACTCAATGTTGCTGTTCTCGTTCTTGGCCTGACCACGTAGCAGGTTGACTTCATCAAGGTCCTCCGAAGAGAAGCTGATAAACACGTTGCGTTTTCCGCCTCCGTCACCTTCCTTCAATGACTCTTTGGCACGTTGTTCAAGATTCCTGAGTTCGTCTGGAGTCAACCCGCGACCACCGCCACCGCCACCCACGGTTACCTCCCATCCTTTGCATTGGCAATCTCGACACATGCCACACACACGCCGCAAGGTTCGTCACCACCTGCATGACATGAATAGGTGTGGACGATTCCTCGTTCACGCGCCATTATCAGGACATCTCTCTTCGAAAACTCGATCAGCGGCGTGAGAACAAGAATACGCCTACTCATCGCCCTCTCGATCATCTTTTCACAATCTTCCACAAATCCCTTGGTCTGGTCTGGGAAAAGGTGGGCAGCGGGATTGAGTAGACCAAGTGCGACGCTATCAGCCTGAACCTTGAAGGCATGAGCCGCTCCTGCCAGCACAAAAAGAAGATTGCGGCCCGGCAAGAAGGCGTCTTCGTTAATACGCAAGGTGCTATCTGTAAGTCCACTCGGGATTGTCTTTCCAAAACCAGACAAATCCATGTAGGTCACCGGCGGCAGACCGAATTGTTCGTGAAGTCGCTGACACGCTTCCCATTCCTTGGCCACTCCGAGTTGCCCGTAATCGATAAAGAGTGGAAATAGTGTAGTCCCTTCCTCATGCGCCATCAGGCTCATAAGAGTTGAGTCGTATCCGCCTGATACCAGAGTCACTATCCCCATGCCTTTGATTCTTCCTTCGCCACTTTCATCACAACCCAGACCGCAAGGTCGAATCGATCGGGCGAACATCCGAACGAATAGGCATGGTCGATAAAGGATTCTTCCAGCGCTTGGTATTTACCTAGTGTCGTAACCGATTTGATCGGAGTATCCGTGAGACCAACCAAACTCAAATACGTCAGAACATGGACGTCCAAGACCGCAATACGCTTTGCGTAACCGATGTTGCGAAGGAATAGGCTCGCCTGCTTTGGTCCCAAACCCGCCACCTCAGATGCCAGAAGTCGTCGTGCGCTACGAGCGTCACTGGCGCTATCCAGCAATTCGAGGATTGATCCTCGTGAACTGTATAGGCGTTCTGCTGCACGGCGAATCTGATTGGCTCGGCCACGATAGAACGGATACCCCCCAGAAAGTGCTATCAACGTATCCTCTTCATATTGGTCGAAGCCTGCATTCTGCCGTGGATGAGATAACAAACACATGCCGTCCATGCGTTCAACTGCTGCGTGGACAGCTTCAAATTTCACTCGGCTGCCTAGGATACAAAACACAAGCTCTCGCCATAGATCATCTTCGCTGTGTTTCCTCCACGAGACTGGGGTACGCTCGTCAAGTGCGCTACATACGTCATGAATTGCGCGTTTGATGGCTGAAAGCGGAAAGCGAATCGTCGTCATACTATTCGCTCCCTTCGCAGGCCTGGATGAGAAGATCGGCTTGTTCTTTAGATGCGTACTGTTGAATGAAAACTTCCGCATCTCCGCAATGTATTGCTCCGTGCAACCTTGTCATAAACTCGTGATAGAAATCCAGATTGTGCATCAAGACCGACTGGATGTACGGCAGGCCCCAGTCCGTCTGATGGCAAATCAAGTCCCATTGCTGAAAATGTAACAATCTGCCTGTTTCGTGCTCGACAACGGTCTGGCACCATTCCAGACCATCGAAGCTATCTGCTCCAGCCAAGGTGTAGGCAATAATCGAAAGCGGATTCCCCGTGCCGAGCAGATGAAGCGGACAATACACTCCCAGCCCATTGAGGGCCTCTCGGATTCTTCTTACTGTCTGTGTTCGCTCGATAATGCCTTCTCCAAGCTCACGTTCAGGGACGGCCAAAAGCAAGGGGTAAAGTTGCTCCGCCGTTTTGCGGGCTGCATCCGGCAGCAATTCTCTGGTACCGTGGACAATAGGAGCCACAGTTCCAAGGGCATGTCTCTGATCTCGGATAACACTGGCCACAACACCTTCGGCAATTGATTCTGAGGTTAGAGGTGGTGGTTGTTGGTCGTCATAGCAGAAGCAGAGATGGTGCTGGCTGAAACCAGCAATCTCATGG
Organism: Nitrospirales bacterium; assembly: GCA_965204965.1. Taxonomy (GTDB): domain Bacteria; phylum Nitrospirota; class Nitrospiria; order Nitrospirales; family UBA8639; genus Bin75. The sequence continues at coordinate 1,452,120 of OZ242026.1, forward strand.
AACCCATCAGGTTGCCAGTCTTTGTCGTCTTTCCAAAAGCTCTCGTAATTCCCGCTATCCATAAGGATTACCGCACCGCGTTCCTTGCTTTTCGTCAGCGCGGTATCCATACGCTGGCGCTGCTCATCGGTGCAATGGGCAATGTCATAGGCGGATGCTAGAAAGAGCGAATGCCCGGCAGCAACGAGAAGTTCTATATAATCAACGGGCATCAGGTTCGTCTTGACGCTGGAAACCGATGGGAAAAAGCATGGTAGAGGAAGGGCTGTCTGCGCAATGCATAACTCCCTGCTTCGATCTGTTGCCATGTCGATTTCGTCGGTCAAGTGTCCAGCTTCATCGCCATTATTAAGCGTCTTCGATGGCGTCCTTGATGGCGTCGAAGGTGAACGACATGGCCCACGACGCGCCGGTGCCCAAGAGTCCGTCTGGAGTCATATTCCGAGATGAAATCTTGACGGCGACAAGTTTCTTTCTTAGTTCTTTCGCCTTGCCAATCTCCCATGCAACCCAACTACTCTTGCTGGTCTTCTCACCAACAAGACACAGGAAGTAGGTCGCGGAATTGATCTTTGCCGAAATCGCACGCTTGATGGCGGCCGCGTTAGTACTCTGGATGGACACGTCAGCGGATTGGTCACTAAAACCAAAATCGAATTGGCCGTTCTGGTCCCACGCTAAAAGCATGTTTTTATAATGCTTATCGTTGTCGTAGTCATAACTCACGAATATTTTCTTCTTAGCCATGTTAGTTCTCCCTATCGGTTGGGTTGATTATCACATCCCGGCGCACACACCACATAGTGTGTTCGCGAGAAATGGTATCTTCGACCTGCTTCACAAGTTCGAGGAAGTCAGCCTCTTCCGTTATATCTAAGGCAATCGCCTCCTGATCCGCCAGCTCTTGGGCGGCAAGAGAATAAGTCTGAGCCAAATCACCATAGCGCTTCATCTGACTCCAAGCGACAGCGGAAGCAGCAATGGTCATCAGCAAGGGAACTACGTTTACCGGTAAGTCACTTGAAGCAGCCCGAATAATTGCAAAAGCAACCGTAAGAATCTGTAGTGCCACAACTGTCCAGAACCAACAAGATTCTTTCCTTGCATTGAACGTAGCCTTTTTCGAATACCAGGTTTTTTGATCGCAAAGTCTCGACTCAAGATACACCTTCCTCCGGTCATTCACGGATTTCAGCCGCATATCATCCATGAAACAACTAATGGACTGAGCGTTTTCGCCCAGACTTTGCGCTAAATCGTGTGAACTGAAATGCCTCTCATTTCGTATTAGTCGAAGCTGGTCGATGAATGACTGCCTAGCGATGCTGTCATCTTTGAAAGGTGCAGCCTTCATCATGAATCGCCATGTAGCGGTCTTTGTAGACTCAGCAATGGCGCGACAGTCAAACCACACCTTGTCGTCTCGACGTACTCGGGATACCCAAGTGAGAACGACGCCAGTTACCAGAATGATCGACAAGACAATGTAGGTCCAGGTGACGTCTAAGACAGGAATTGTCATCGCAAGGACGACAATGAGGCTGCCCAAGATAAGACTGAAAAGGTGCCACAGGTAAAAACGAAGATAACTCCGTTGTGCTGAAAGTGAGGCTTGGTCGGCACTCTGATATAGGCTCGGGAAGTGTTCGTCCTTAATACTGACGATCCCTGGCCCTTTCTGGTTCTTCTGGGCGTTAGACATCAACACACCTCCAAAATCTTTCGTCAGGCATCATGTGTGCGCTATAAAGATGACTCATTTTCTTAAGGTCGATGTTAACTCCTGGTTCGATAAATCCGGTTAGATTAGCCGCACCAAGCCGGTGAGAAGCTGCTGCATCATGCCCCGCTTGATGGCGCGGGTCTTGTCCCGGCGTTTTTCCAGTGCGACGATCTCGGAGTCCATGTCGGAGAGGACAGTGGCAATGGCGGTTTGTTCTGTGAGAGGCGGTAGATCGATCCTCACCTGAGCCAAGTTACTGGCACTGATATGGACGACCGCGTCTCCCTGACCCATACGAGCCTTTTGTATCGCCACGGTTGGATGGTTCATTAGGTGGCCAAGATAAATCGAATTTTGTCCCGATGGGGTCAATGTGATGACATCGCCACCCGCATAAGCCAGTTCTTCACCAAGATACGCCGCGCATATACCGATCTCCTCTGCCGTCTCACCCGATCCTGCAAACAGAAGGTCGCCCTTCTTGATCGGCAGTGCTTCCAAGGCAACAGCCGGAGGAATACGCGACACAGGGTTCAAGATATAGTCTTTGTATCGTGTGTATAACTCTCCGTAGCGGATACACGGTAGACCCGCGTCAGAGACATCCTCGCGTTTGATCCCACGGCCCTTTGAGAAGGATCCCAAGTCCTCTAGCCGCTTCGTCTCCCACTCCCCGCTGAACCCCGGCAGGCGGGTTTTGCCGGCAAGGAGTTGCTGCATGGCGGCCTGCTTGATGGCCCGCTTCTTGGCGATCAGCGCGTCCAATGCCGCGATCAACCCGTCCACATCCAACAACGCCTCGGCGATAGCGCGTTGCTCAGGAGTCGTAGGTAGCACAACACAGACTGCTTTTAGTATCTGCGTATTAAGCGAGGCCATGGTTTGACCAACGGCAACACCACGAACTCGTTTCTTGAATGGTTCGGAATGGAAGTGATAACTGAGATAGGGAGGATATGTAGTGCTATCTAATGTTCTTACCCTGAGTAGGCGACCTGAAAACAGCCAGCCATCTTCTTTTTTACTTACGAGGGAATTGCGATCTACTGATCCCACTCGACTGAAAACTATGTCGCCCGCACGAAGTCCGTAACTCTTCAAGCGAGATCGGTCTGCGTCAGAGACCAGAGGCAGATTGTGGTGGATGATGCCATGTTCGCTCAGATGCTCGACTGTGATTATCGGCGTACCATCGTCGACATAATCACGTTCATGTAACGCGGATCCGAACGGACCAGTCTTTACATCCGCAACCGAAGATATCGCCTCAACACGCCATTCTTCCGGAATCACCCCCACCTCCGTTCGCTTGTACCCCACTGGCACCTCGTCCGCTAGCGCCTGGCGTCCATTTCCAACGGCGCTGCCCATTGTCCCTCGCCCGCTATTCATCGTCTTCGCCTTCCAGATAGTTCAACTCTCTCTGGATGATCTCCAGTTGGGCTACAAGCTCCTGTTTCGACGGCAGATAGAGCTGGTATTTCGGCGCGTAGATATTGGCTTCCTCCGGTAGCGTCAGCTCAACCACGGCATCGTTCTTGCGGCCACAAAGCACAATGCCGACGGTCGGAAGTTCGTCTTCAGTCTTTACGTAGCGGTCGAAGTAGTTGACGTACATCTGCATCTGGCCCAAGTCCTGATGGGTCAATTCACCGCGTTTAAGGTCGACCAGCACATAGCAGCGCAGCAGCCGGTTGTAGAAAACGAGATCCACGCGGAAATGACTGTTGTCGAAAGTAAAGCGCTTCTGCCGCGCCTCGAACAGGAATCCCTTGCCCAACTCCAGCAGGAAATGCTGCAGCCGGTCGATGATCGCCGTTTCCAGTTCGCTCTCGGAATAGACGGGTTTTTCCTCCAGCCCGAGAAACTCCAGCACCAAGGGGTTCTTGATCAGGTCTGATGCTTTTTCGATCACCTGCCCCTCGCTGGCCAGTCGACGAATTTCCTTCTTGTCACGGCTGAGTGCGAGCCGCTCGTACAGGGAACTGGCTATCTGCCGCTCCAGTTCGCGAACACTCCAACCGTTGTCCACTGCTTCAAGCTCATAAAAACGGCGTTCTTCGGTGTTGTCGATGGTCAGCAGGGTGACGTAGTGGGACCAGCCGAGAGTGAATTGCTTCACTAATTGTGCAGATAGCGTCTGCAGAATTCCCGGCAGTTCCATCACTGGGTCGGGCAATTTCCGCGACGCTGTCTCGGAAATTACCCGGCCACCCGAAATCCGCAACAGTGTCGCGGATTTCTCTCGCGCCGGATTCTCAGAGAGAATGTGACCGTAGAGCACATAGAACCGTCGCATCCGCTCCAGAGCATCTACAGAGAACCCGCGGCCAATCCTGGCCTTGAGCACCAACGACAAGGTTCTCAAGGTCTGCGCTCCGTATTTCGCCCTATCCGCGCCATGCTGTTCATACTCGACGATATACCAGCCGAACAGGTAGTTTCGTACGACAAGTGAGCGGTCAACAGCGTGCGCCGCCGAGCGTCGTGTTTCCTCGTGGGTTTGTCGACACAACTCGACGAGATGCTCGAAATTGAATTCCTGACTCATAGCGAGAGCCCCATCCGCTTCAAGTGCCCCTCGACCTTCGCGCCGAACGCCTTCACCTCCCGTTCCAACTCCGGCAACGGGCGGACATAGCGCTCTTCCAGTTCCTTCACGCGCCCGGCGAGTTGCTGGGTCAGCCGCTGCACCTCGCCTTCGACAGCGACCCGGATACTCGCAAACCACTTGTCCTCGACCGCCAGCGTCTTGATCTCGGTTTCGGTGAGTGCGCCATAGCGGGCCAGCACCTGCTCATCCAAACGGGCTTGGGCCTCCTTGACGACCCTGGCTGCTTCGGCCTCGGTCTCAATCAGGGTCAGGCACTGCTTGAGGGCATCGTGTTCTTCGTCGCTTTCACTCTCGTACCGGATGGCCTTGAGCCGCTCCAGCACACCGACCTTGGTGATCTTGCCCTTGTCGTTGACCGCGTCCTCCAGTAAGCCCTCCTCGCCAGTGTGCTCTTCGATGAATTCCTCCAACTCACGGGTCGCGTCCTCCTGCTTGGCCTGTAGCTCCTCGATAGCGACCTGTTCATCGGCAAAGTAGCGCGTGACGATCAACCCCGGAGGGATCAAGTCCATCTTGTACTTCCTGCGCTTGATCGTGAGATCCGGCATCTCCTTGAACTTCTTGTCTTTGTCTTCGACGATCCCGCGCGGCTTGGCGGCCTCGCCCCACCCATCCGTAGCGATGAGATACACGTCGTCCTGCATCACCTCATCCCAATAGTCCATCAGCCGCTGATACACGTCATACGGGTCTAGCAGTGGCAAGTCGGCGAAGCGCGTGAGCAGGTCCTCCGCCAGAGCTAAAATAATGCCCTTGGGATTGGTCTCTATCTCCAGTCCCTTGAGAACCGGCTCGTGCGCCTGGCACCAAACGTCGAAGATGGCCGCGAACCGCTCCTCGTAGGACTTGAATTCCTCATGGCCCAGGATCGTAGCCTTCACTTTCGGCGTCTCGACCCACGCCTCACTGTAGCCCGCACGGCCGTTGCCTTGGAATAGCGCCTGGCGTAGCGAGGGAAAGACCATCCAGTAATTGTCGAGCGCATCGATGTCGCGGTCGGGGATGCCGCCGTTCAAATGTGCGTCGAGGTCGTGGAGGTCTTCCGGCTCGCTGGAATCGATGTAGCGCGGGATGTTGAGGTTGTAGTCGTTGGCGGGGTTGGCGATCTCGGCCACCGGCACCATGCGGGAATAGCGCGGCACCTCGGTCTGCCGGTTGAACACGTCGACGACCCGGTGGAGGTCCTGGTCGCGCAGGCGGTTTTTGTTGCCGTCCTTGAGGAAGCCCTTGCTCGCATCAATCATGAAGATGCCGGTCCGGGCGTGCGCGTTCTCCTTGTCGATGACCAGGATGCAAGCAGGTATGCCGGTGCCGTAGAACAGATTGGCCGGCAAGCCGATGACGCCCTTGATGAAGCCACGCCGGATAAGATTCTTGCGGATGTCTGCTTCCTTGTTGCCGCGGAACAGCACGCCGTGCGGCAGAATGATCGCGCCCTTGCCTTTGCTCTTGAGCGACGCAATGAGATGCAGGAGGAAAGCGTAGTCGCCGTTCTTGGCCGGGGGGACGCCATATTCGAAGCGCCGGTACTCGTCGTGAGCCGGATTGAGACCGTTGGACCAGGCCTTGGCGGAGAAGGGCGGATTGGCGACGGCGAAATCGAAGGTCTTGAGGCTGCCATTCTGGTTCTTGAAGTACGGAGCGGCCAGCGTATTTCCGTGCCATAAGTCCGCGGTTGGATGGTTGTGCAGGATCATGTTCATGCGCGCCAGCGAATAGGTGGCGTTGTCCATTTCCTGGCCATACACGGTAATGCCATTCGGTGCCTCGTCCGCAGCCTTCAGCAAAAGCGAACCGGAGCCACAGGTCGGGTCGTAGATGGTCTGATCCTGTCGGGTATCAGAGCCGATACCGACCACCTTCGCCATGATGCGCGAAACTTCGGCTGGCGTGTAGAACTGCCCCTTGCTCTTGCCGGACTCGGTGGCGAAATGCCGCATCAGATATTCGTAGGCATCGCCGAGCAAGTCGTCGCCCTCGGCCCGGTTGGCGTGGAAGTCGAGACTCTCGAATATGGCGACCAGCTTGGAGAGCCGGTCCTGCATCTCCTTGCCCGCGCCGAGTTTGCTCTCGTCGTTGAAATCGGCTTGGTCGATGACGCCCTTGAGGTCGTTCGTCTCGGCAAGTTTGGAAATGATCTTGTTGATCTTGTCGCCGATCTCCTTGTTGCCCTTGAGCTTGATCATGTCGGCGAAGCCGCCGCCTGTGGGCACTTCAATAAGCGCATCGGACTTGCAGGCGTACTTGTCGGAGACGTACTTCATGAACAGCAGAGTCAGGACGTAGTCCTTGTACTGCGAGGCGTCCATGCCGCCACGCAGTTCATCGCAACTCTGCCAGAGCGAAGAGTAAAGTTGGGATTTCTTCAGAGCCATTGTCGCCGGACCTTTCTCATAAGGAGACAATGAAATAACACGAATATATATGAAAATCAGGTTGTGCGGTCAATCAAACTGCGGTTCCAATTGGCTGGCGAGTTTATATTGCCTGACAAACAGACCACTCACAACTGCCATTCAAAGGCAGCCTATGTATCTTCCCCCCAATTGAGGTGCACGTCGAAAGCGAGAAAATGGCGGCATTGATTTGTTCCGCAACCCACAAGATTGTTGAGGCCAATGTCGCAGCTGTCGTCACCGACATTTCCATCGGCGCAGACTCGATTCCCAAATCGAGGCAGGCGGACCGGTGAGCCCCAGCGAACCGGCCGCCAATGCGGTTCACGTGGATCGCCAGATCCGACGTGAACGAGCCCGGCACCACCGTCCCCAGACGGTGTGACGGGCGACCGGAAGCCCAACGGGTCTGCCCCCAAGCAGAACCGAGGCGGGGCCTGGCGCTCCCAGGCTCCGCTGGTGAATTTGCGAAAAAGCCGCGTCCAGCGGCGCGTTTCGCAAAGAGGCATCGCCTCAGCCTGGCGGCGGCGCTCCCGGCGCCCGGCCATGACAGGCCGTGGGCAGTTCACCCCACGGTCTGTGAGACCGACCGGCAATCTAGCCGGTCAATTTACCGGTGAATCGACCCTGTACAGGCAACAGGGGGTGATACAGGGGTAGAATGGGCGGTCCACGGGCACTGAGACGGGGCGAGAAGAAGGACGGGTCAGCGACAATTTCAAGTGAGCCGGCACCGTCATGGCGTCGCGCAAGGCGACGGCGGTTGTACGACATGGACCAACCAGTTTCTCTAGAAAACTGCGCGGTATGGGGGGTCAGCCGGAGGAGGGCGAGACCAGGAACGGGAGGGAGGAACAGGTGCACGTCGCGTGATGGGCTCACTTGACGAAGGCGGCCCTCCACACTGTAATCGGAGTGGCCCCTCCGGGCGAACCGGCGTGTAACCGGGAACCGCTTGAGGATGGCGCCGCTCAGAAAAAAAACAGAGACGCGATAAAGCCTGTTCCCGCTCGGCGGGGAATCGCCTGGCTACCCCGGTGTTCGATTCAAAGGGAAAGAAGGACCCCAGGTGGTCCCTGTCGCCGACCTCCCCACTGCAATTCGTCGGCTGGACAGATCGTGCGCGCCGAGGCTGCTCTGCTTTGGCCAACCAGCCCCCCCGCTCCCCGACATCGACCCCGCGGCGGAACCGGGCTTGCAAGAAGAGGATTTATATACTTAACGGCGTCGGGTGAAGTTGGTCTGTCATCGGACAACTCCCTTTTTTGTGGATTTCGTATCAACATCCGCAAAGGAGAGAAACATGAGTGAAGAAACTGAAATCTTCCCACTTCCCACCTCCCACGTTACAACCAGACCAAGAGGATTCTTGCCCCTCCCTCGTTAATCGGGCTCCGTATTGACAAGGGTTGCACCCTGCCGCCATACTCATTCTAAAGCTTGAACCCATCCCTTAAGGAGGGAGTCCATGACGACACTCGCCACCGGAAAGGGGCAAACCTTTGCCGAACAGATTCGCGCAGCCCATCATCGAGTCCAGTCGAACTTCAGCACCAAGAAACGGCTGACGAAGAAGGACCTCGACGCCATCAAAAACTGCTTCTTGGACTACTATGAAATTTACATGCACGCAAAACGATCCGTCCCAAAACCCGAGCTACTCGACGAGAGCGGCCTTCTTGTGGAGATTTTGGAGGAGTGCGAACAGCGTTTTCGGTCAGCCCTCACGTCACACGATACCCAGATTGTGGAGTGGAGTCTGAACTGGATAGAGGTTCTCCAAGAACTTCGGTGGCTCATCCTGATCAATGACGGGCTCGTTGACCAGCCAAACGCCGATGACCAAATCTATACCAATGTTGACGAACTGATGGCATCATTGGATAAAGAGTGGATGCCCCCCAACCGACGCTTCGTATTGCGGGTATTCGTGGCGTCAGTACTCGTTTTAAGCGATTGAGACGTAAGTTAAGTCCTGATGCGGATAGTCAATTGAGGCAGGTGCTCAACGAACTCATGACCGGCACCCTGACTCCAGGCCGGAACCTCGAAAAACTCCCGAACTATGGCTCTCTTTATTCTGTCCGACTGAATAAGACTGCACGGTTGGTCTTTGAACTAAAGAAGGACCACATGGTTTTTCTCGTAGCCGTCGGCAGTCATGACGCAGCTTACCGCTCCTCTTGAACAGACCACTCTTCCCACCGCCCACTCCATTTCTTGCCCACCTGAGGATAGTAGAAACATGGAAACAAGTGAAGCTCGCGTGATGCCTGTTAGTGCTGACAGTGTCTTCTGGGGGGCGTAGCCAGGAAGCGATTCGGAGCCCGTGTCCCGGGATGGTGAAAAAGTAAGGGATGAACTTTTGCCGTTTTCAGACGGGAGAATGAAGCCGCTTCAAGATCGAGCCCCGGACGGCTGGGCCAATCCCAAAGGCATTCCCTGCCTCTATCTTGCAACGGATACAGAAACCGCCATGTCCGAAGTATGTGGGAACAAACTTAGGAACACACATGACATGATCGGCAAAACGCTACTGTTTATAGGGGTTTCGCGTATCGTTCACAGAATACCCCCTCCGCCATAGCAGCAAAAGCCATCAGACAAAGAATGGAGCCCAATGCCTGCCTATGCCATCACAGGGGGTGGGGTTCGAACGGGGGTTCTGCCCCCTTCATGGGGTGACCGGCGTCCCGCGCCGGCGCGAGGGGGCATGGCCCCCCCCATTCACTATCTTGGGAAGGAATCTGATGTTTGGTCCTTCAGCGAACGTAGCGTGAAGCCATGCAGTTGACAGCGATTCCAGGAATTCGCAATCGTGTTTTCAGGACTCTCTTGGGCGAGTTGGTGTCTACTTTGGAAATCATCATTATTCGAGATACCATAAGCAGGGCGACGTTGCGGGACATGGCCGGTCTCCAGTTCGGCGATATGGTCAAGGCGGTCGTGGATCTCGAAGCGGGTATTATGGCGATTGGCGGTGAGCTTCATTCGGATGAAGAGGCCGTGCTTCTTGATCAAGGTTCGCGACAATCAAATCTCTGGGGCATCAACCTGTATCCGGAAAAACCATCCGGGGAATGGATCGAGTTTGATTCAATGATTAACGTGCGTCCATCCGCAGGAAATCGCTCCCGTTTTGTGGAAAGTGGAGAAATTCGCGAAACCCTCACCCGTATCGTTCAACGGTTGGTGGAGGATTGATCGGCATGTCCTATCAACATGCAAACCTGGCGGGAGGGAGATGGTTCACCATGCCCTTGGTGGAGCAATTGGCCCACGTGGGCAGCGAGGTCGGACGCATTCTTCGTTGGAAAGAAAAAAACCCGCAGGACTGTGAAAAAGCTTTCGTCCGGGCGCTGGAACTGCTTGACTTGACCATACAAGATCCACGCTGGAAGGGTCGTCGGAAGGAACTGACCCGTGCACGAGAGTTCCTCTGTGATGCGATGTTGGGGGGGAGCGCGTACGGTAACGATCTGGTCGACCTCGATCGGTATTTTTACCATTATGCCTTGGCCTCCCGAATCGGTCGATAAATAGCTACAACTTCGACTGCGCACCCCCTCCAACATAGCGACAAAAGCTACAAAATCGAGAGTGGAGCCGAATAATTGACTTTTAAGTCTATAATGTCGGCTTTGCATGCTCATTCATTTCTGCTATTTTCCCCTGCTTTTTTGTCATTTTCTCATACCCAATAAAGCCTAGGAGAACGAGTTATGTCGTCCAGAAACCTGCTGTTCAGCATCTTGATAATTTGTCTATTGGTCCCTGTGGTCTCAGCCCAGGAAACCGGTCCCGTTGAAGCGGTAACCACACTAGAAGAAATCGTCGTTATCGGCAGCAGGATCGAGGGCCGAAGCATCACGGACTCTCCCGTCCCTGTGGACCTCATCAAACAGGAAGATATGCGCAACACGGGTCAACTCGAAGTAGGCCGGGCCATCCAGCGATTAATCCCCTCGTTCAACTTCTCGAGTTCATCGATCAGCGACGGAACGGATGCACTACGGCCCGCAACGCTGAGAGGAATGGGACCGGACCAGGTACTCGTTTTGCTGAACGGAAAGCGTCGTCACGGCAGCGCGCTCATTCACGTCAACAGGTCGGTAGGACGGGGCACCGCGGGCACAGACATGAACGCAATCCCGATGGGCGCGATCAAGCGTATCGAAGTCCTGCGGGACGGAGCCTCGGCGCAATACGGGTCCGACGCCATCGCCGGCGTGATCAACGTCGTGCTCAAGGACGACTACGAGGGCGGCTTCCGGACGAACTATGGAACGACCTACAAGGGAGACGGTGATCAATTCGTTGCAAGCCTGGACAAGGGTTTCAAGATCGGACAGGACGGCACGTTGCACGCGACGTTCGAGTATCGTAACCGGCAGCGGACCAACCGGGCAGGCCTGACCGGTAGCATCCAGTACCCTGATACGCAATCTTGTACACTGAGCAATTGCACGGACATGCAACTTCCGAACAGGGACGCCTTGCTCCAAAGCAACCCAGGTGGCACCAACGTGATTCTGGCGGACCCGGGAGACAAAGAGAGGCATTTCAACCGTCGCAACTTCCGCGTCGGGGACGCGGATTCCGAACAATTCAGCGGCGCGCTCAACTTCGACAAGACGATCGGGAAAAGACTTGAATTCTATTCATTCGCCGACGTGTCGAGGCGGGAGAACGAAAGCGGCGGCTTCTACAGAAGAGCGAACCAAGGCGCTCGAAACCCCGCAGGTTCAGGCTATCCTGACGGATTTCTGCCGCTGATCAATTCCACGATCTGGGATTTTTCGTTCGGCGCAGGAGTTACCAAAGAGTTCGGCAACGGACTCAAAGCCGATCTGGGAGTAGTGCACGGAGGGAATACGTTCAATTTCAATATCACGAATTCCCATAATGCCTCCTGGGTCAACTGCCTTGCCGGTAATCCTCTTGGCGGAAACTGCAACAATTTCTCCGGCTCCGGCGCGGCGCAGACTTCCGCTGACGCAGGAACACTGGGACTTTATCTCACCACCGTGAACATGGATTTCTCCCTGCCGGTACCGGAGAAGAATATGAACCTGGCATGGGGAGCGGCATACAGACGTGACAACTACCAGATCCAAGCGGGAGATGAATACTCGTACGCGGACTACGATGGACCGGGCGCGGGAGGCGCAGGCATACAGGTATTCCCCGGATTCAAGCCCGTCAACGAGGTGAACCAGTCAAGACACGCCTTCGCATTCTACACGGACGCGGAGGTGTTCGTGAACAATCTCGGTATCTTTGACCGGATCATGGTCAGTCCGGCTGTACGGTACGAGCATTACAGCGACTTCGGGCATACCGTCAACGGCAAAATGGCCTCAAAACTGGACCTTTCCCGTGCCTTTGCCGTGAGAGGGTCCATGAGCAGCGGGTTCCGGGCTCCTTCCATGCATCAGCTTTATTTCAACAACGTGAGCACCCAATTTCAAACCATTGGAGGACAAACGACCGCACAGGAAACCGGCACGTTCCGAAACGACAGTGCCATCGCAAAAGCAATCGGCATCCCCGAACTCAAGCAGGAAACCACGATCAACCTGAGCGGGGGTTTCGTGTATACACCATCTCCCCGATTCACCCTCACCACGGACTTCTACCGCATTGAAGTAAAGGACAGGATCGTCATCAGCGGGAACTTGCAGGCGGATAACTCCGACCTTCCGGCCAACGTCAGGGCCGCACTCGCTTCCGAAGGAGTCGGGAATGCGCAATTCTTCATGAACGCGGTCAACACCGAGACGCGGGGCGGAGAGATCGTCGCCTCGTGGGATATCCCGTACCTGCCGCAGGGCGACCTGAATCTGAAACTGCTCGGGGCGATCATGGAAACCAAAATCCGATCGGTCAACCTTCCGGCCGGTCTTCCATCGGAACTGTTTGGCATCCGGGACCGTTCAATTATCGAAGAATGGCAGCCCAAGAGTCGTTTCACGCTTTCCGGTTTGTATCAATTGGAGCAATTATCGGCCTCGGTCATGGTACACCGCTACGGCTCTTATTCGGTGACGAGCGATGACGGCTCCGTCAAACAGAAATTCGATCCCCAATACGTCACCGACGTCCAACTTAGCTACAACTTCGGTCCATTCGGGATGTTCAAGCTGGGAGCCAATAACCTGTTCGATGTCACACCGGATGAAGATATGATTGATACGGCCAGGGGTGGCCGGATTATCGACAGCCAAGGCAATCTCATCGTGGACTCCCCGGACATATTCACGTACTCACGGCGTTCCGCGCCCTTCGGCTTCAACGGCGGGTTCTACTATGTAGCGTTTGAATACCGGTTTTAGGGAAGAGGGCGGACACCGCCCCTACGGGAGGGGGACAGCCGGCGGTTCGCTCCTACCTGCGCACGTAGAGCAACTCACAGGCTTCGCAATAGCCGTCCAGCCGGCCCCGGTGGAACGCCGCGCTCAATTGCCGTTTGACCCACTCCGCGCCTTCCTGGCCGCCGCGGCCATCGACCCCTTGAGACAACATCATGTTGAGGGCCACGTCCAGCAACCGCTCTTTGCGTTCTTCCATCTCGGGAGTCACGATTCCGGCGATGGCGTCTTTGGCATGCATCTTCACGGTCTCTTCATGAAATTTGTCGTAGCCCAATTTGGCAACAGCGGCTTTGCGAATATTGGCCAATTCCTGCTTTATCATAGGAAGGGCTTGCATCAATTTTCGAAAGATCTCCAAACGCCCTTCCTCCCACAACTTTTTCTCCATGGCTTCAAGAATGACACCCGGACTAATCGTTTCAGTGGGTTGCTCGGCAAAATCCGATTTCCGGCCATGGGCTCCAAACCGAAGCCGTTCGTAGGATTTCCGGGTTTCAGGATCACCGAGCACTTCGTACGCGGCATTGATTTCGCGAATCTTGTCTTCGGCCTTTTTGTTGCCTTGATTGCGGTCGGGATGATATTTGAGCGCAAGTTTCCTATAGGACCGCTTAATCTCCTCATCCGAGGCTTGCGGCGTCACTTCCAGGGTCGCGTAGTAGTCGAGGTGGTATCGTGCCATCTGTTCTCACCGTCCGGTTCGATCATAGCGAGCGACGGGTCTACCGAACAAGCAGCGCGTGGGCCCCAAGGGATGAAAATCCCATCCGTCATTCCCGACAAAAAGAACTGGATCCCTGATTAAGGATGTCGGGGACGAATCCAGGGTCGTTGCTTTTTCCTTCGTTCGTGAAGAGAAAGACACTGGATTCCGGGTCAAGCCCGGAATGACAGTTCGGGTGCTTTTAGTTATTTTCATACCAATATCAAAAGCCAAAGAGAGCAAAGTGACAATTTCATGTCATGCAATTTCATTGAAAAGCTGATTTCAGGCGGTCAAACGGGAGTTGACCGGGCAGCCCTCGACGTGGCCATGGCCGGCGGGCTGCCAATCGGCGGGTGGTGCCCCAAGGGGCGTCTGGCCGAAGATGGGAAAATCCCGATGATCTACCCGTTACAGGAAACGCCGTCGCAGCAGTATGCCCAACGAACACGGTGGAACGTCCGCGACGCGGACGGAACGCTCATCCTGACGTGCAGCGAACCCACGGGCGGCACGGCACTGACGATCCACACGGCTCAACGCCTGCACAAGCCTTTTCGCGTCATCGATTTAATGATACCCGAGAACCCCCGTGACGTTGCCTCGTGGATTTCCCACATGGACATCACCATCCTGAACGTAGCCGGACCGCGAGAAAGCGTCTGTCCGGGTGTCTATCAGAAAGCCTTGTACTGGTTGCAAAAAATGCTGGAGTCTCAGGCCGAATGAAGAATTCACCTCCTACCGTCGAGGCAATTCCTTTCTGATCCGGGGAACCGGGCTAAAACACACACGTAGCTTGCAGAAAAATGAAATCCGAAAGGCCGTCCGCTCCCTCAACCCTGACGGGACCGTCTCGTGAGAGGCGGCCGCCCCGGCCCGCCGGGATGCCAGGGACGACTGCCCTTACGCACCCGCATCAACGTCCGCCGCTTCTTCAAGTGAAAAGCACAAAACCACTGGCTGACCGCTTTTCTGGGACAATAGATGCACAGGCCCGCTTCCTTGTGACGCCGCTGATACCTTTGTTGCCTTGTCATAGAAACAATCGACCGACTTTATCTAAGGAACCTCTGATTTAGTGCACTATCGGGCGCATGGCCGCGTTGTGTCCTCGCTCAACCCTCACCTATCTCTCTGAGAAGCCTCGGGCTTCGTGATAAGCCTCGGGTTTCGCTCCGGGACGCCTTGCCCTGCATCCCGCTATCACAAGAAATCAGAGGTTCCGTAACTGACTCTTAAGATAGAACTCTCTATTTAGTCTATAATGCAAACTTGATTCCTTCAAGATATCCACGTTTTGCCACGGGAAAACGTACATGAGACCGTAGGTCGAACCCGTGAAGATAGCGTAAATTATGTGTATCCTCTGTTTGAGTCTCCTCGCATCAGGCCTGTCAGGCCAGTTGATCGCCGGCGATTCCCCCTCTCCATGTTTTTTGCAACACATTGAAAACAAAACATTTGTGGAAATCGTGACCATTCCGCAACTCCTTCAGACCCCCGGCCAATATCATGAAAAACCCATTCGAATCCGAGGCACCGTCACGCGACTGGAACTTCATCTCGACGACTCGAAACACTTCATCAATTTTGTGTTTTACCTCAAGACAGGGGAAGACCGCGTACTGGTCTTCGGGCGACATGATCGAACCCGTGGAGACATCCAAATGACCACCGGTCGAACCGTTGAGGTTGAGGGCATTTTTTGGAAGGAACGAGAGGCCAACGGCCACAGGTTCTTGAACAATGTCGAAGCCCAACGGGTCACGTTTTATCCTCCGCTCACCCCGGATCAAGCCGCCCGTCCTTCTCCCTACCTGACAAGCTTCTCAAGCAACATCCTCACCACGTTTCGGACCGGAAACTGAGCGGAGCCAATTGCGCTTGCTCCAGCCCCAAGACGAGTTGATCCTTTGCCGGCGCATTTCCACAGAACCGCACGTGACACTGCGACAGATTCGGCTCCAGCACGATGAGCGGTGCCAGATTCACGCGCGTTTCCTGTCCGTCGGTCAGCACTTGTATGATTCTTCCTCTCCCATGAGCCCAATCCTCCGGCCACTCCCGGGTTAATACCGGATGGTACGAAAAATGTTGCGGAAATTCCCGCGACAGATCCAGCAAAACCTGATGTTCCATCAATTGGGCTGGCTTCTTGACACTTACAATCAGGCTAAAATGCCCTTCCGCCGCTCCCCCGAACGCTTTGTATTTCATATACTGCACATACGCCAGGAATGGCGTAATGCCCGTCGAAAGCGCCACGGCCACGATCCGCATGGAACGCCATTCGTGATCCTCTTCCAAAACCAGGGTCGTCGGGTCCGCCGTCTGAGCGTTTTGATACACCACCAATTCCGAACGGGTCTCGTCATAATTCACGCACACGTCGATTGAGCCGCCCGTGCGGCTACGCTGCACAAGATCGTCGGTCTGCCACCAGGGCGAGGTATCGGCTTTTTCCTTGTGCGTGTCGTTGATGATCGTTTCCAACACACGCGGGCTTTCATCCGAACAATTGGAGCGCGTATACATGCGGCGGCGATACTTTTGTGTCCGGACGCCAAACGGTTTCACCAAAAACGCCGAGCCGGGATGCATGCGATCCCGAATGGGAACGGGCCGTCCATCGACCTCGAACGTCTCCGGCAACGTGAAGGCAACTTTCCTCACTTCCCCCGGATCGTAGGTTTCCACGTGGGTGATCCTGGCAGGCACAAAGAGTTCGCGGGGCCTCGTCATCAAGCACTCCTTTCTCTTCAGGCTATCTCGGATACGCTCGTGATCGGTTGTCTTTCTCTGATCCTGTGACACTATAGAAAACCCGATGGCATTCGCCAACTGCCGTCAACCCGATCAAGAATGCCGGCAACACAGACCGTCTCTTGCGAGAAATCGTCATTTTCGCTAAGCTTTGCAGCCGATTGTACGAATTGTATTCATTTTTTTTCGCGAATGTTTGCATTGTCAGGAAGGCTGTCTTCATGAACGAACCGCTTAATAATCGATACGTCATCGAAATCAAGGAACTGGTCACGCCGCGGCAGATCAAGGAACAACTGCAGGCCGACGCGGCGACGGAAGCCACGGTCCTGGGCACCCGTCAGGCCATCCGGGATATTCTCTATGGACGAGACCAGCATCGGCTTCTCGTCGTCATCGGGCCTTGCTCCATACATGACCCGGAAGCGGCCATGACTTACGGAGCCGCCCTCAAGAAGGTGAGTGAAGCAACCAAAGACCATCTGCTGATCGTCATGCGGACTTACTTCGAAAAACCGCGAACAACGGTCGGGTGGAAAGGGCTGATCAATGATCCGCATCTGGACGGGAGTTGTGACATTGCCGAAGGATTGCGGCAGGCCCGAACCGTGCTCCTGGACTTGAATGCGCTCGGTGTACCCTGCGCCACCGAATTACTCGATCCGGTCACGCCCCAATATATGTCCGACCTCATCAGTTGGTCAGCCATCGGGGCACGAACCACGGAGAGCCAAACCCATCGGGAAATGGCGAGCGGACTGTCCATGCCGGTCGGCTTCAAGAACGGCACGGACGGCAGTATGCAAGTGGCGCTCAATGCCATGGTGGCAGCGCGACAGCCTCACAGTTTCGTCGGGATTAATCTCGATGGCGTCACCTCCATTATCAAGACCAATGGAAACCCGGACCGGCACGTCGTGCTGCGTGGAGGCGGCGGAAAGACCAACTACAGCCGGGAACACATTCTTCAAGCCAGAGACGGGTTGGTGGATGAAGACATCTCCAGACCCATTATGGTCGATTGCTCCCACGGGAATTCCGACAAAGATCACACGCGCCAGATTCCGGTTGCCCACTCCGTCGTACAACAATATTGCGAGGGACAGCGTTGCATCCTGGGACTCTTGATGGAAAGCAATCTGAAGCCGGGCAAGCAATCCTGGGGAACCGGCAAAACGTTGGAATACGGCGTCTCGATCACCGATGCCTGCATCGGGTGGGAGGACACGGAAACGTTGTTGTATGAACTCGCGGACACATTGGCGAAACATTCACCCATACACGTGGGCACCACGTAAAGGAGGCATTGATGAGTCACCCTACGCATACCCCACACGTTCATGAGCATAATGACGACTGTGGCCATACCAAGATCCACCACGACGGCCACACCGACTTTCTGCACGACGGGCACATGCACCACCCTCATGACGACCACGTTGACGAACACGTGCTTCAGGTTTCCGCACAAAATCCGGAAACCTGTACACCCTCACACGCCTGTGAGGGCCATGAGGCATCACATATCCACGGCCCGGATTGCGGTCACGAAGCCGTACCGCATGGTGACCATACGGATTACCTCGTGAACGGGCATCTGCATTTTGCCCATGATACTCACTGTGATGATCATGGCTTGGTGACGGTAGGATAACGGGAGATCAAGTGCCGGTCGAAACCGGAAGCGGCTCGGGGGCTTCAGTCTTATCATCACGTTCATGACAGGGATGACAGCGACACAAAGACCGGTTCATAAAACCACCCCAAGCGATTAAGGAAGCCCCGATCAAAGTTCCGGTAAGTTCCAGGCTCGACCCCTCTTCTGCGACCAAACGCATTGAAAGCAACAGCAGGAAGCCGGCCATCGTCAACGTCGCCGGGCGACGGTCTCGATGCACGGGATACGTCACGAGTACCCCGCCACCGCCGATCACCAGGATCACGCCCAAAAGCACCCATTCCATCGAATCCGAAAACACTGAATCAACGACGGCTGAAAATGCTCCGCCGTATTGCGCAGCGAGCAAGGGAAGCGCCAACAACGCCAATGGCGTTAAGGCGCAATGCACCGCACACGCCAATGAGATGATCGAACCGGCACTGGAGAGTCTCACTCCTAACGTCGTCATGGCGAACCTGTTGTTGAATTTATTGGCATTCGGGACACCAGCCACTGAATTCCAGCGAATGATCCCCCACCAAGAACCGGGTTTCCCTCTCAATCATTGACGTCAGTTTCTTCAGCGGACATACCAGCAAATCTTCGATTTTTCCGCAGCTCCTGCAACGGATATGGTGGTGATGCTCACGACCTTCTTTCATCTCATATCGAAACTGGTCATCCTGGTGCAGCTTAATCCGTCTGACCAACCCGATGGTCTTTAATGCATTCAGGTTGCGATACACAGTGACCGGATCGATGGCGATGTTCTGTTTTTGCAAAAGGGCGTACAACTCCAACGGACTCAACGGATATTTCGTTGATTCGAGCACGTCCAACACGGCTTTTCTCGTCCTCGTCATCCGTTTGCCCAACGCCCGAATCTCATCCTTGACGCTGATCTTCATGAACCACTCTCAGACAATCAATGCGACTCTGAACCCTATTATTGCAATCTGCTTGCAACTAACATAACTGACTGGAAATGTCAATTTGCTTTGCATATTAGCCGCAATTGATTAGCCGCAATTGAATGGGCGACAGTCCTATTGCAACGTGGCACGGAAACGTCCCCTCCCTTAAAAATCTCCCTTGACCGTCGACCAACTCTGTCACTATGCTCCATTGCTCTCTTATCAACTTCCGCATTGACCACGCGGGCAAGATACAAACCGTACGGAGAGACTCATGACGGTTGCCCTTCCCTTTCGTGAACCACGGTTGGGACACGACTATTGGATCGAAGACGATATTCTTCCCAACGCCCTTGAAGTCGCACAACGGTGTATTGCCAACAGTACCTGGACCCTGGGCTCACCATGGCGCCCGGAACCCTGGCCCGGCATGAGGGCGCCCCATGCCCTGTTGCCCGAGGAATTGCGTCGCGTTGAAGAATGCGTGACACAACGGCTCGGCATCCCTGCCCTGCAACCGCAATCCGATTCGGACATGGGCATTTCAGGCCACAATCACATCCAACTGTGCGGCGGGGCTGAGGGCGTGGCCCGTCCCCACGTGGATTCCGCAGCCATCTGCGATTACGCGGCGGTCTTGTACCTTCACCCCAATCCCCCGACCCCTCATGCAGGAACGTCCTTTTACCGGCTTCGCATGCCGGGAAAGGAACCCGGCGGCAACGTCTGTCCGCGCGAATATGAAAGTTTACGGGACGTTCCCGGCATGCCCCAGGAAATGGACCCAACGCTCTTTGAAGAAATTCTGGAGGTACCTTACGCGTTCAATCGACTTCTGGCCTACAAATCCGACCTGATTCATTCGGCCACTTCGTATTTCGGGTGGGGCACGGAACTCGCTTCAAAACGGATGGCCGTCGTGTTTTTCTGGAAGGTCCGGTAGGGAAGGAATAATGGCCGAGCCCCCCCCACCGGTTCGCCGGCGGGCTTCGCCCTTGTGTCTCCGACTCCCCCTCCAGGGGGGAGTGATTGTTCAGTTCGTCGCCTTCAGCAATTCTCCGGCGGCCTTCCTGACCGTTTGCGTAATCGTCGTTCCACCCAACATCCGTGCAATCTCTTCTTCACGCTCTGCGGCAGGGAGACGGATAACCGACGCCACGGTTCGCTTGTCCGCGCTCTCTTTTTTCACCAGATAATGATGGTGGGCCTGGGCTGCAATTTGCGGCAGATGCGTGATGCACATCACCTGGTGCGTGTGCCCCAATGCTTTGAGACGCTGCCCCATGGTTGAGGCCACGTTGCCGCCGATGCCCGCGTCCACTTCATCGAAAATCAACACCGGCACTTGGTCCACGCTCGCCAACACGGTTTTCATCGCCAACATCAGCCGGGAAAGTTCCCCGCCTGAGGCCACCCGTGCCAAAGGTTGCAGGCTCTCCCCGGGATTCGCACAAAACGTGAACTCGATCTGATCGAGGCCATGTGGTCCGGCCTGCTCCACTTCGGGGGCCGCCGTGAGCCCGACGTGGAATCGTGACTTGTCCATCATCAAATGCCCCAATTCGGCGGTGATGCGTTCTTCAAGCTTTTTGGTCACGGCTTGACGAGCTTCGGACAGTTTCCGGCCCAACGCCCACGCGTCCTGATGCGCCTGCGAGACTTGTTGCTGAAGATCCTGCGTGCGTTCTTCGATGTTCGCCAATTCCTCCAGTTCGGATTGAATCCGGGTTTGACGAGCCAACAAATCTTCCAACGACTCGCGGTACTTCTTTTTCAACCGCTGCAACAAGGCCAGCCGTTCGTCGATCTGTGCGAGTCTCGCCGGATCGTGATCGAACCCATCCCTGTAATTCCGGGCAGCCAAAACCAGATCCTCAACCTGGGCGACCCCGCCCTCGATCGACTCATTCCAATTTTGAACGTTGTCGTCGATCGTCCCCAGTTCATGTACCAGTTTCCTGACTTCCGTTAATTGGGACAGAACCGAGGCCTGATTGTCATACAACAGATCGTAAGCCTGATTGACGATTTCCAACAGCCGTCCGCTGTTCTGCAATTTCTTGTGTTCCCGAACAAGAGCTTCATCTTCTCCCGGAACCAATTGAGCCTTACCCAATTCCTCGCTTTGAAAACGCAAGAACTCCTCGCGTTCCTGCCGCTCCTTTGCCCGTTGCGTGACGTCGGCGACGGCGCGAACGAGATCCTGCCAGCGATGATAGTGCGTGGCGTATTCGTCGCGTAGCACCAGCAAGCCCCCAAAGGCATCAAGGACGTTCAGTTGCACTTTTGACGAGAGCAGCGATTGCTGTTCATGCTGCCCGTGAATATCAACCAACCAGCCGCCCAATTCCACCATCTGGTGTAAGGGAACCAGCCTCCCGTTCACGTACATCCGGCTCCGCCCTTCACGGGAGAGCGTCCGGCGGAGCAGGAGATCCTGCGTGCCGTCCGGCAGCAGGTCCCATTCCTTCAATTTTTCGAGAATCGGCGCGTGCCCTGCCACGGAAAACACCGCTTCCAGCATGGCTTCCTTGGCCCCGCCTCGGATATGCTCGGCGGACGCGCGTCCGCCCAACAGCAGGATCAAGGCGTCAACCAGGAGAGACTTCCCGGCACCGGTTTCTCCGGTAAACACCTGGAAGCCCGGCGAAAATTCAAGTTCGAGGCTTTCGATGAGGGCAAAATGGGAAATGCGCAGTTCAGTGAGCATAACGACGGCGCATGCTCACCACCCTAGGCCGGAGCGGAGTGTTGTGCGAGCAGCGAATCGATGACTTGTTTGAATTGGGGTTTGGGTCTCGCACCCACTATTTTTTCAACCGGTTGCCCGTTCTTGAAAAAAAGAATCGTGGGAATGCTCATGATTTGAAACTTGCCGGCAATCTCGGGAACTTCATCGGTATTGAGTTTCATGACTTTCAATTTGCCTTCATACTCTTTGGCCAGTTCTTCGACGATCGGGGCGACCATCTGACACGGTCCGCACCAGACGGCCCAAAAATCAACCATGACCAATCCATCGATCCGACCAACCTCAGCTTCCCAATTGGCAGCCGTTGCTTGCGCGACGAGTTCGGACACGACATCCTCCTTCTTTCAAAAGTGACGAGACGATTTTCTTCTCCGGACGGTGCAAGGAATCCTAACCATGCCGTCGAAAGGGTGTCAACTTTCGCGGATTTTTCTTGCTTTCCCCCTCACCCCAGCCCTCTCCCACGAAAAGGGGAGAGGGAGTTACCCTCCTTTGGTGTAGGGACAGGCCCCCGTGCCTGTCCGGAGAAGATAGAGACCATTCGACTTCTATCGCCTTACCATTGCCATTGTTCAGGGACGCCGGCCCACCACTTGTCGGGGCGAGCCTTTTCCCATGCCCGGACTTCCAACCACAGGTCATCGGCACGAGACTTATCGAGCCGGTTGGCCATGCCGGCGACCACGTCATATTGCTGCCGGATCCCCTCATGCAGTATTTCTTTTGCCATCCTGGCCAACATGTCGGGGGGATCGACTAGATCCATGGTCCCGCGGTTGACCATGGAGAGCGACAACTGCCCCACCTTGACCCATTCATCGCGTTCGGCCAACGACTCCAAGTACCCGTCCAGCGCGTGATACACGTAAATGAGGTACACGTAACTTTCGACGGACGGCGATTGATCGATGTTCATCTGGCAGGCCTCGACTGCGCGACGGTAATCCCCGGCCGCCAGATACACTTTGGCTCGCACTAAGGGAGGCTGAGGGACGGCACGGGGGCCGTCCCCTACGTCCGCAACCGACACACTCGTTCCTGCCAGACACCATCCGAGACACAACACCAGAAGACCCGGATGAATCGTTCGCAATCGATCCGGTAGGTTCATCACACCCTCCTCGTTGGTTAAGTTGCTCTATGCAATCAATTCCAGAATACCACGTCTTGGCATGAACATAACCACTTTTGTCATTCCCGCATGTCTTTAGCGGGAATCCAGGGTCTTTATTCTTCACAAAGAAAGGCAAAAACAAAGACGCTGGATTCCCGATCGGGGTCGGGAATGACAGAACGGTGCAAGAGCGTCCCCATTTTCATCCCTTGGTGTGCAGGCGGCACGCCTGCATGAGGGATTGATACATGCAGGCAGGCAGCTTAAACTTAATCTCGGCAACGTGGTAGAAATCGCTCAACCCGTATGAGCCGTACAACCCGGAATTTACCCGTGCATCCTTTGATACTATTTATGGTGGTAATCCTGGTTTCCTCCCCCGCCCAAGCGGAAACGGAAACATGGAAGACATTGAACACTGCCGGCATGCTGGCCTACAAAGAACGCGATTTCGTCCTGGCCAAAGAGATGTTTCACCGGGCACTGACCGTCCTGGAAGGATCGACCGATCTCGATTCGCGAGCCGCCACCACCCTGAACAATCTCGGCGCGACGCACGAAGCCCTGGGCGAGTACGAACAAGCCGAACTCCGTTATCGTCATGCGCTCACGATGATCGAAACGATCCAAGGCACCGAACATCCGGACGTCGTGGTCGGACTCAACAATCTGGCCTCGTTATATTTTTCGCAACGAGCGTTTGAGAAGGCCGAGCCGCTTTGGCAAAGAGGGCTCTCCATCAGTGAACAGTTCTTGGGAGACGCGCACCCGCACCTCATCCAACCCCTTCTCACCCTGGGACTCGTCACGCAGGTGCAAAAAGAGTTTGACCGTGCGGACACCTACTATCTGCGCGCCATCGAAATCGGCAAACGGGCCTTGGGTGCCGATCATCCCAGTCTAATACCCCTCTATGAACGCTATGCGTCATTCCTGCGTCACGCCGGTCGTGACGAGGACGCACTGGCAGTTGATCGCCAAGTGGAAGCCATTCGAGCTGCGAATGAACGCCCTTCCTCTCCTGAATAAACCTGGAGCCGATTGACGGGAAACCGCACGATGGATGCACGACACACCTCATCGGGACGGCACCCTTCGGCTTCGCCCTTCGACAAAGCTCAGGACAGGGTCAGGGCAGGCTCCGGCCGTCCCCTACAGTCGTTCCATCCCATCATTGCCCGCTGGTTCCAGGATAAAATCGGCACGCCCACCGACGTCCAAACCGCAAGTTGGCCTTCGATTTGCTCAGGCGAACACGCACTCATTGCCGCGCCTACGGGGTCAGGCAAGACGTTGGCCGCCTTTTTGGCGTCGATTGATTCCCTATTCCAACAGGCGCTTTCCAACGACCTAGCCGACCACACGCAGATTCTCTACGTCTCGCCGCTCAAGGCCCTGAGCAACGACGTCCAGAAAAACCTCCGGCAGCCTTTGAGTGAAATTTCGGAAAACGCCCTGGCCGCCGGACTGCTCCTTCCGGAGATACGAGTCGAAGTCCGCACGGGCGACACGCCCGCAAAGAATCGACAGAATATGCTTCGCCGCCCGCCCCATATTCTCATCACGACGCCCGAATCCTTGTACCTCTTACTGACGGCCCGTAAAAGCCGGGACATCCTGCGCACCGTCCGCACGGTCATCGTCGATGAAATCCACGCCCTGGCCGGTAATAAACGCGGATCGCACGTCGCGCTTTCCCTTGAACGCCTGGATACCGTCACGCACGCGAAACCGAATCGCATCGGACTGTCCGCCACGCAAAGACCCTTGGAAGCCATTGCGCAATTTCTGGTCGGCGGTACCAGCCACGTTTCAGACAACCGGGAAGCCGCCTGGGCGCCAAACCCCTGCCACGTCGTTGACGTGGGACAACGCCGGGAGATGGATCTGGCGATTGACACACCCAAGGACGAACTCGGCGCGATCGCGACCAATGCCATTTGGGCGGACGTGTATGATCGCCTCACCGAGTTGGTCCAAACCCATCGCTCCACCCTGGTGTTCGTCAACACCAGGCGATTGGCGGAACGCATCGCCCACCAGTTGACCAATCGATTGGGCGAGGACCTCGTGGCGGCCCATCATGGCAGCCTGTCTCGCAAGATACGGTTATCCGCGGAAGAACGCCTCAAGAAAGGACAGACTCGTGTGGTCATTGCGACGGCGTCTCTGGAACTGGGCATCGACGTCGGCTTTGTGGATCTCGTGTGCCAGGTGGGTTCGCCGCGCGCGATTGCCGCCTGCTTGCAGCGAATTGGTCGAGCCGGTCACTGGGTGGGGGCAATTCCAAAAGGACGTCTCTTGTGTACGACCCGTGACGAACTGGTGGAATGCGCGGCTCTCATTCGCGCGATTCATCGCGGCAACCTGGATGAGATTCTCATCCCGGAACACCCCAAGGATATTCTGGCCCAACAAATCATCGCGGAAATCTCGGCTCAGGAATGGGACGTGGAGACACTCTATCAACGCTACACCCAAGCCTATCCCTATCGACACCTGTCCGGAACGACATTCGACGAAATCGTCGCCTTGTTGACCCGCGGCTGGAATCCAAACCGCGGTAAGCAACAGGCGTTTCTCTTTCACGACCGCGTACGGAATCGATTGCGCGCTCGCCGGGGAGCGCGACTGGCGGCAATCACGTCCGGCGGCGCGATCCCGGACACCGCGACGTATGCCGTCATTGCCGAGCCTCAAGGCAACACGGTCGGCTCGGTGGATGAAGACTTCGCCGTGGAAAGCCTGGCCGGCGACATTATCCTGTTAGGCAATACGTCGTGGCGAATTCGCGGGGTCGAAACCGGCGTGATGCGCGTGGAAGACGCGCACGGCGCCCCTCCGACCATTCCATTCTGGCGCGGAGAAGCCCCTTCGCGAACCTTTGAACTATCGCAGGAGGTGGCGGAGTTACGCCAAGCCGTTGCGGATCGACTCATGCCGCAGCCCTCGACGCCCACAACGGAATCAGGACAAAACGCCGTCCTAACCTGGCTCCAATCGGAATGTGGAGCCGATCAACGCGCAGCCGAACAAATTCTCGCGTACCACCAATCCGGGTTGCTGACGCTGGGCGGCGTTCCCACGCAACGGACCGTGATTGCAGAACGCTTCTTCGATGAAGCCGGCGGCATGCAGTTGGTGATTCATTCGCCGTTCGGCGGGCGCATCAACCGGGCCTGGGGACTCGCCTTGCGAAAACGGTTCTGCGTCAGTTTCGATTTTGAACTGCAAGCGGCCGCCACGGACGAAGGGCTGGTGCTGTCGTTGGGCGAACGGCACAGCTTTCCCCTGGAAACGGTCTGGTCCCTGCTCCGGTCTTCCACCGTCAAGGAGGTGCTCACGCAAGCCGTGCTCCAATCCCCCATGTTCATGGCCCGCTGGCGCTGGAACGTCTCACGCGCCCTGGCCGTGCTGCGTTTTCGCAACGGCAGACGGGTTCCCCTCCATTTGCAGCGCATGCGGGCCGAAGACCTCCTGACGGTCGTGTTTCCCATGGCCACGGCCTGTCAGGACAATCGTCCTCCCGGCAACATCGAGGTGCCTTCTCATCCTCTAGTGGAAGAAACGCTCCGGGATTGCCTGAAGGACGCCATGGATATCGACGGGCTGACGACCGTCCTCCAACGCATTGAACAGGGTGACGTGCGATGCCTGTCGGTTGAGTCTCCGACCCCGTCGCCTTTTTCCCATGAAATCCTGAACGCGAACCCGTATGGATTTCTGGACGATGCCCCGCTCGAAGAACGACGCTCGCGCGCCGTGAGTATGCGACACGTGCTGCCGCCCGAGGAAGCCGCAACCACAGGCGCGCTGGATGCCGGCGCGATTACATCGGTGTGCGAGGAGGCGTGGCCACGGGTTCGGGATGCGGATGAATTACAGGAGGTCCTCCACCTGCTGGCCTGGATCCCGGAGGATCGTGCGACGGAATGGCGCGCCCTCCTTCCGGACCTGCTCGATTCGAGGCAAGCCCTCGTGCTATCCCACACGGACTCGACAACAGGTGAGACGATTCCCATATGGACCACGCCCGATCATCTTTCACTCCTGACCACGATCCGTCCTGACATGGCCGCCCCAACGGATACCCAACGGCATGAACACACGCCTCCGCCCGGCTTGTCCGGCGATGAGCAGGAAGCGCGGGCCACAATCGTACGCAGTTGGATGGAAATCATCGGCCCCACCACGGCGCAGGAACTGGCGACAGCCCTGCGGTGGCCCATCCCGGCCACGCAAACGGCGCTCGAACAACTCGAAGCACAAGGGCAGGTCCTTCGGGGAACGTTTCGCCCGCGTGAAGCCTTCCCGTCTTCACAGGCCCGCGACGTGAAACTCGAAATCGAATGGTGCGATCGTCGTCTGCTGGCTCGCATTCATCGACGAACCGTGCTTACGCTTCGTCGCGAGATTCAAACCGTTTCCGCGTCGGACTTCATGCGTTTTCTGTTCCGATGGCAGCACGTCGCACCCACGGCCAGGCTGCATGGAGAACCCGGACTTCAAACCATTCTCGAACAACTGGCGGGCTTTGAAGCCGCGGCGTCCGCCTGGGAACCCCACGTGCTACGCAGCCGCATCGCCGATTACAGACCGGACACGTTGGACTATCTGTGTTTGCGCGGCATGATCACGTGGGGACGGCTGACCCCACCCGCGCCTGACCATAACCTCGGCGTCAAACAGAAAAAACGGGTGATTCCCACGAGTCTGGCCCCGATCAGTCTCTTCCCCCGAAACGATGCGGACTGGTTGCTGAGCCTTGCTCGCAAAGGGCCTAAAAACTCGCAGGCGTGGCTGCAGGAAAACCTGAGCAGTGTCGCCCAGACCGTGTATCACTATCTCTCACAACGGGGCGCGAGCTTTTTTGCCGACGTCACGAACGGCACACACCAACTCCAGGCGGAAGTGGAACAGGGGTTGTGGGAACTGGCCAGTATCGGGCTGGTCACCGCCGATGGATTCGACAATCTCCGCGCGTTGCTCGATCCCAAACGCCGTCGCGGGATCGGACGTCATCAGAAGCAACGGCCGCGACATACGATCGGACGATGGTCATTGCTCAAGACCGGCACGGGTGAACCGGACGGAACACCGGCAAAACCGGCCGCCAACCCCACCGAGGCGTGGGCCCGTCAATTGTTACGCCGGTATGGGATCGTGTTCCGCGATTTATTGAAACGGGAGTCCCTGTCCGTCCCGTGGCGTGACGTGCTGGTGATCTATCGACGGTTGGAATTGCGAGGAGAAATACGCGGAGGGCACTTCGTCTCGGGCATGACGGGCGAACAATTCGGCCTGCCGGAGGCCGTCGAAGCCCTGCGGGCCGTGCGCAAGGACCCGCAAGCCGGCGCCCAGGAAATCCGGCTCTCCGGGTCCGACCCTTTAAACCTCATCGGCATCATTCTCCCGGGCGACCGGATTCCATCCCACCCTTCACGATGCGTCATCTACCGTAATGGGACCCCGGTCGCCTCGGAACCCCTTTCCCGCGTCTCCGCATGAGCCTTCATCATCCTGACCATGATGGCCTTGAAGAATGGGCCTCCTCATGCGCCAGGGACTTATGCATCAAAATCCATTGCCCTTCTTTTCTCGTTTGTTACGTTTTCTGCGGTTTCGTTCTTGTCTTGCGGAAGTTGCTTTCTTCGGACTGGGTTTAGAGGCAATCTGTCTTATTTCATTTGCAAAATCGATCGTTTCAATTGACGGAGTTCGAAAACTAAAAACGGTCGTGTTGTTGAAATTGGAAATGGCAAAATCCCCAAACCTAATAATATCCATCCCAATCAGAATATCAGCTCCCCCAATGTTCTCGATTTCCGTTGCCGGAATCCCGTAAATGCCGACATTGTTTGGGAGCAGTAAGTTAATATAGTAGGTGGAAACGACCTTAGTCCCATGAACTCCAGAAACGTTGACGGCTCCGCTTGGCTTGAGACCAAGCTCGTTGACAATCCGAGGCGTAATGCCCGTTGCCGTCGCTCCGGTATCCCACAAACCAATATATTTTCTGTGTTCCGGTTCGTCCTTCTCCTTCGTGACCGTTGGATCAAACGCTTTGCACACCAAGACCTCGTTCCTCAACTCAACGGCGAGGCCTTAGTTGCGAGTGGTAAACGCCCGCACTTCCTTATTGAGATATTTTGATGACAAGGTGATTCTTAAAAAAGGACTCGCGGAGAATGATAGGTCTGCGTGTAGCTCTCTTCACCGGCAGAGCATTCCTGAATGAGAAACGTTCCGGGAGGATAGGTCGCTTCGGCTGAGACATAGGCATCTAATCCAGAGTCGTGGACACTCTTCACCTCTTCATCAACAATGACCAGAAATTTCCCGTCATACTGCTGAACCAATTCCTTTTGATGGTCCTTATAATACTGAAATTCTTTGTCTAACATGACACAAGGTGAGGTTAAAGGTGACTCCTTCAGGGCAATCGGCAGAAAACTCTATCGGCTCTATCGAACCACGTCAAATCCCTACTTGTCAATCAAACACCCATCATCCCGGCCATGATGTCCTTGAAGGATGGGCCTCTTCATAGTTCCTCTCTTGACCGCGTGATGTGCCCTGAGTAAGATCCGGCCATGGCACGCATTCCGTTTGATCCGCGCTCGTTCGGGGGATCCCGGCGACCGGGCATACGTCCTCAACCCGCCCAGCCTCAAGCCGATCCCAACGCTCAATTCCGTTCGCTGAACGCCACGCTCCTGTTCTGTCCGACTTGCAGGGAGGCGACACCGGCCCGCGAACGCCTTCTGCTCGTCCTGCCGTCCGGCAACAAATATGAATACGTGTGTTCATACTGCGGAACGACGACCGGCGAAAAGATCGACCAGGACCAGCAGGACCAACCCACGTTATTCATTCCCTGATTTTTCGGAAACACTTCTCACTGATCTGAAGTGATTTCGGGAACCGGCAAGCCTTCCATGGCCATGATGCGAAGCGCGTTGGTCGTGGGACAGGGCCCGGGACGGAGTCGATAGTCGAACGTCAGTTCCTTGTCACCGACCGTTTCCTGAAAGTGCACGTTGACGAGATGAGGCAATTCCTTGTCCAGGTTGGCCAACTCCAGGTCGTGCGTCGTGACGAGCCCCAAACCCCGTCCGGCAGTCAGTGCGCGAATGAACGTTTCGCTCCCCAATAATCGTTCCCGGTTATTGGTGCCTTTGAAAATCTCGTCGATCAGAAACAACACCGGAGCTTCACGATGGTCGTCCATCGCCACCAACAGATTTTTCAGGCGTTTGACTTCCACGTAAAAATACGACAACCCTTCTTCGAGGGCATCTCCGACTCTGATACAGGTCTGTATCCGCAACCACGACCATTCCCAGGATGCGGCGCATACCGGTCCCCCGGCCTGCGCCAGACAGACGTTGATTCCCACCGTTCGTAAAAACGTGCTTTTTCCGGACATATTGGAGCCGGTCACCAGGAAGACTCGGCCCAGGCCTTCCAGTGTCAAATCATTGTTGATCCGTTGTTCGTGGGCAATCAGGGGATGACCGATAGTCGTTCCGGCAATGCCGATTGTCGTAGCGTTCCCCTCCGGCCGCCTGCGAGGCCACGCATATGATGGATTCAAGTAGGCAAACGTGGCCAATGCCATGGCCGCATCAATAATCGCCAAGTGCAGGATCCAATTCGGCAGAACGGGTCGCAACCGGTTGCAGACCTTCTGCAAATGCCACGTCCATGCCAAATCCCAGGGGACGAGGACGTGCATGGCAATGTGCAAGATCGGATTTCCCTTGAGACTGAGCCCACTACAGATTCTCGCGAGTTGCCTGATGGCAACCGAGGGGCGACTGCCCTCGTTTCGCCATGGGTCGGTCATCGCCTGAAGCACGGGAAACCGTCGAAACAACCGTTTCTCGAAAATTCCGATCACCGCGGCGACTTTGTTCAACTCCAGGTGCAGGTCGAGCGCCCGCCCAAACACGTGACTCACCCGCCCTCCGGTGACCAGCAGCAACAACGCGTAGAGCAGAAAGGGAACGATCCAATAACCCGGCCCACCAAGCAACCAGAAAACAAAAAGAACCATATTGAGACCGGCCAGGGCACTCGCCGTCAGCAACAGAGAACCTACGTGAGCCACAGACAAGGAGGTTTCCAACAGGCTTTCCAGACGATCGGTGTTGATCGGGTTGGGACTCAGGCATTTCGCCACGAGCTGAATCCGGTCCCGTAATCCTCGCAATGGCGTCAGAGCCCGGACGAGCTTCTGCCTGTTCTCCCATTGATCGAATGAATGCGGATATTGACGAGTCAACCACGCGACCAATAACAACTGCCCGTCCCGTAACACCGTCGTGTCCAGCAAACGGAACAAGGAATACTTCCCGAGGAGATCAAGGTCCGCAGCATACGGATGCTCGGAAGATAGACTCAGCGTGCTTTCCGGAATGCCTTCCCAATCAACGCGCAGACGCGCCAGGTTGCTTTCCTGAATATCGATCCACGATGCAAGGCGACGCAACCGTCGTTCCAATCGGTTATGGACGTGTGCCACCCCCAGGAAACCGAGAAGAAACCCCAGCAGCACCCAATTCCCCGTGACGAACCATCCAAGTTTGTACAACGCGACACAAACCAGAATCCCGACAAGCACGAGTCCCATCCGGCTCCGGCTCAATACCAAACTGACGCGCCGGCCTTTAAGAAGAAGCCGTGTTCCTCGTTCATGACCGCGGGCAATCATGCGTTCGCGTATCTGTCGTTTCTGATCCAAGATGCTCACGATCCGTTGGAGAAAAAGAAATCTCCCCGCGCAAACCGAATGCGAACGTTCACACGCAGGGAGAAAGAGGCACGTCAGTCGGAAGACAACCGCATTGAAGGGTTTTCAGGCAGGCTTTCCAAATACTCCAGCAAGGCTCGATACGTCAGTTCGCGGACTCTGGCTTTCGTCGCCGGCTCTCCGTCCAAACTGCGTTGCAGCCAGACCGTATCCTGAACTTGATTGTTGGCATTGTTGCACAACGTCCACATGTGATGGAGAAATTCCACCGATAAGCCAACCTGCACGCCTTCCGATTCAATACGATCGTCCAGGATGGCCAAAAGGTCTGAAATAGCCTGATCAGCCCGGTACGGCTTGGAAGCATACCCGAATGCCGCCGTGGTGGCTTCCTCTTGTTTGGCCTGTTCCACCAAATCATGCATGTATTCTTTCAAGAGCCCGATTTGTCGTCCTGAAAGCCGCATCGTCATCTCGATGACTATTTCAAGTGCCTTTGCCATGAAACAATTGGCTTACCTTATCCCAACTCTTCATCATCGGCAAGCGCCGCCCGACACATGCCAACGAATGACCGTTCAATCCGGTTCCAACCGAAGAGATTGGCAACATTCTTGGCTTGCCGTGACTGCCCCATTGGGATACATTTAACGTGCGGTTTCGGCCCTTGCAGCCGCGCTCAAAGCCACACGGAAGGAGATCAAATGAACTCTTTTGGCGACGATCTGACCCAATCCCTCGGTGAAGCCCTAGCCCATGCAAAGGGCAAAGGCCCCGCCCTCGTCCACGTCCCCGTGGCACCGCGCGAGGTTCGCAAGCAAGCAAAGCTCACACAGGCGCAGATGGCGCCGTTGATGGGCATGAGCCTTTCCGGTTATCGGAAGTGGGAACAGGGAACGCGTCGGGTCAGCGGCCCGGCCGCAACCCTTCTGCGCGTGCTCGAAAGGGAGCCGGAGGCCGTCAAGCGCGCATTGCTGTCCGCGGGATAGATATGACGGGCGTCTCAGGATGTTCCCCTGGCGACACCATGGAATCAGCAAGAGTGTCGGGGTACGCTTCGTTAACTAGATATACAACTACATCTGGCTCAGCCATCTGTATCCCATAGCTGATCGCAGTTTGTTGAATCCTGACAGTTGATCTCTTCGAAATGAGGGGAGGACTGCCGCGATCCAAGCGCGGAATGGAATAGTCGAAGCGAAAATTTATTCTCCCTGCTAACCCACCTAAAAAATCCAGAGCGAAACTCGACTCCCCCAAATCTTGTTCTAGGAACGCGTACGGCCACTTTATCAATCCCCACGCAATACTTTCGATTCAAATAGTCTACAATCTTTTTGTATATCTCTTCATTATAGTTTTTGTCGGAGTGAAGGTCGTCACCAATATACTTTCCATGAAGTACTTGATTCCTGATTCCAATACCATGCTTAAAAAGGCGGTCAAACAATGTTGGATCCTGTAATATCTCGCCTTTGATGTAACCATGATCCGTCTTATTTCCTTGTACTTCACCAGCCAATCCCTCAAGAGATGAGCATAGCATTGCAAGCTGGCTATAGAATGTCGCTGTGTTAATGGCCTCGTGTAAATAAGGAAACGCGTTACCCGGTGGAGAAATTTTGACTAATGATCGTAGGGATTTGACCTGTTCCTCGCCGAACGACAAATGTGCAGAATCTATGTTTTTGGAGTATCTACCAAAAAAACGGTCGTCATTGTCCCGAATAATAGCCATAGTTTGTTGATGGATCGACGTATAACACTGACCAGCGATCGCGATCCGGTCAACAACCGGCGATAATTGCTCGTAGAACTCCCGAAATGCGTCCAGTACCGTTGACGCTTCCACTTCCTTTCTTACAACCCAACCACCTTTCCCAGTCCAATTATCATTCTCCCATGATTCGAACTCAAAGCCGTTAATCTTAAAAGGTTTGCATAGCATCAGCATCGTGTCTATACGACGATGTATGGCATATCGATGCATATCAGCACACCTCACTTGTAATTACGGTAGAGGCCCGTCGTTGAGGCACAACGTATCCAAACGGCGAAAGCCAAGTTCTACTCCGTGGCGGCTGCTCTAAAGCGCCGAATCTAGAACCGTCCCTCATTCAGCCGCCAATAGACGTCTGAGTCCTTGAGTGCGTTGTTTTCCTGTACGAGGTCCCAAGGGGTCTTGCCGTACTTGTTGCGCGCTTTGGGGTCAGCGCCCGCGTCCAGCATTACCCCAATTACAGCGGGACTCTTGTTGTATTCGGCAGCGTAATGTAAAGGAGTCATACTGCTGAACTTGTCCCGTGCGTTCGGATTGGCTCCGAGGTCGAGCAATGCACCGACGACCTCTGGATTCTTGTTGTGGATGGCAGCCCAATGCAGAGGGGTTTTACCGAAAAACTCATTATCCCGTGCATTCAGGTCAGCCCCAGCGTCAAGCAATGCGCCGATGATGGCCGGATTCTGGTTAAACCCGGCGGCCTGATGCAGGGGAGCACCAATGCCTTCACCACCAAGCGTGTTAGGATTGGCACCAGCGTCAAGCAATACGCCAATGATCGCTGGATTCTCGTTGTATCTGGCAGCGTTGTGGAGAGGCGTACTGCGTAAGGACCCTCTTCGAAACGCACCCCGTGTGTTCAGATCTGCCCCGGCGGCAAGCAACGCGCTGACAACCGCCGGATTTTTGTTGAACCCGGCGGCCCCATGCAGAGGGGTATAGCCGCCTTCGGAACGTATGTTCGGATTGACTCCAACGTCAAGTAACGTGGCCACAATCGCCGGATTCTCATTGGACGATGCGGCGTGATGTAGAGGTGTCATACCGTCCATATTACGCATTGTCGGATCGATGCCGGCATTAAGCAACGCACTGACAACTGCTGGGTTTTTGTTGAACCCGGCGGCCTTGTGCAAAGGAGAGTTACCACCTAAATCCCGCACGTTTGGGTCAGCCCCAGCGTCAAGCAACATGGCGACAACCACTGGATTCTCATTATACCCAGCCCAATGCAGAGAGGTTTCGCCTCTTTCGTCACGACTATTTGTATCGGCGCCCGCGCTTAGCAAAACCGCTATGATGGAGGAATTTTGGTTCCTTGCAGCCGCGAAATGCAGAGGGGTAGTACCTTGGAACTGGCTCCGTGCATTCAGATCGGCTCCCGAATCTAAGAGACCAGTTATTACGGCGGGACTGTGGTTCCATGAAGCCGCGAAATGCAAAGGAGTGCGGTCGAGTTCGTCTCGCGCGTTCGGATCGGCCCCTGACCGAATACAGTTGGTCGCAACCTCCATCGTGGCGGTTTCGAAAAATGCCCTTGTGTTCCAGGCATTACAATCTGCGCCAATAGCTGGCGCGGCCGCACATAAGAAGCAAAGGCCACAAATCGCCGCGATAAGTTTCATGCTTCCTCTCCTAAAGGTTGAGCCACTTTAGATGCGCATTGCGGCACGTACAGGCAAGGAATCTCATATGGCACCTCCGTCGAGAAACTCATTCGACTGGAGTGCCGACATGGTCATCAACTTCTACCCATGGCGTTCGTGCTCGTCTCCCCACAAGGTGGCTAACCGGGAGTCGCGCCCGCAGGTCAAGCGATAAAATTTATACCGGATGGGATTTTTCCGATAAAAATCCTGATGGTATTCCTCTGCCGGGTAAAACACCGTGGCTTGGGTAATTTCCGTCACGACCGGGGCGCTGAAGGTTTTGGTCCGTTCGATCTCCTTTTTCGAGGCTTCCGCCAATTCACGCTGTTCATCGTTGTGATAGAAAATCGCGGGGCGATACTGGTCGCCATGATCGCAGAACTGGGCATTCGGCGTCGTGGGGTCCGTATTGGGCCAGTAGACGGCCAACAACTCACGATAACTGATTTTCTGAGGATCATACGTTATCCGGACGGCCTCGGCGTGTCCGGTTCCCCCGGCGGAGACGTCTTCGTAGGTCGGATCGACCGTCTGCCCGCCGGTATACCCCGACGTCGTGGCAATCACTCCATCGAGTTCATCGAACGGGCCTTCCATACACCAAAAACACCCTCCGGCAAACGTGGCGATGGCATAGTCGCCCTTGGCCGTTTCACTGACCGACGTGCCGTTCATACCGAGGAGCAGTCCTCCTCCTACCAGGAACAAAACGAGAATTTTATAGATTTTCATCGGCGCTTCTCCCTCTATCAATGATTGGGTTTTCTTTTCATTATACACTTCACCCTCACCGTAGTCCTCTCCCATCCAAGGAGAGGAAAGAGAAGATCAGGTTGACTTGAGTAATGAACGGTTCAAGGATAGCATTGAAATGCAAGAGAGGCGGAAATATCGGACGTGTTCCTGATTCAGGCAGTGGTCAAGCGGTCAAACATCCAAAAGAGGCACGCCATGCTAAGAAAAATCGCAATGGGCGTGGTTTGGAGCGGGTACCTGCTTATCCCGTCACTGCTTTCGGCCAACCCGCCTGACCCTTCGACAACGCCCTTCGACAAGGCTTCCTTCGACTCCGCTCAGGACAGGCAGGACAGGCTCAGGGCAGGCTTTGCCGCAGTCGTGGAACAAGCCAAGCACGGGACCGTGGGTATTCTCACGCAATCGACTCAGCCCGACGGAAAGGCTTTTTCCGTGAGAGGGTCGGGCATTTACCTGGGAGACGGCTACGTCCTCACCGCCCGGCACGCCACAAAGCGCCAGGGTGGTGGAACAGGTGTGGACCCTCCACACGTTTCCGTTATTTCAAGTACGTTGGAGGAAGCGCCTGCCGCATTAGTCGGGGTGAATCAATTTTTAGACGTCGCCCTGTATCGCGTCTCTCAAGAGATGGTGCCTCACGGGCTCTCGGCACGGACGTTCAGTCAAACCGAAGCCTTGCCGGGAGAGCGGGTCTTCACCGTGGGCTACCCGCTGGGTTGGGGCCCCGCGATCAGCTATGGATACATCGGCAATCCCAATACGTTTCTGCCAACGGTGCAATCCCGTCTCCTGCAAGTCGACCTTTCAGCATGCAGCGGCAATTCCGGCGGAGGGTTGTTCAACACACGGGGAGAAATCGTCGGCCTTGTCCACGCGATCATTCAAACCGAAACCGTTCAAGAGGAACGTCGATGCAGCCGGTTTGCCTTTGCCGTGCCGGGACCGTTGGTCCGCAAGATCGTGGAGGCCCTCAAGCAGGGAAAGCCGTTTCACTTTTCAAAACTCGGGCTACAACTCACCTCCGTCAAATTTGAAAACCGATGGCGCATGGCCGTGGCGCAAGCAACGGGACCGGCACGACGGGCAGGATTCAAAAAAGGCGACGTCCTGCTGTCGATCGACGACCAGCCAATTAACTCGGCCAGCCAACTCAAGACCTACGTGATCGAACGGACACGACCCTTGCAGCCGGTCAGCATCCGCGTCCTGCGGCAACGCAAAGAAAAAGTGCTCCGGGTGATTATGGGAAAGGCCCTGCCTTCTGCTCTTGATCGTTGACAGAATAAAGAGTTACCCTCCACTCTACCGTGGTCGGTCTGAGCATGGAGGACGACAGTATTCGGTCCCTCCCCTTTCTCTACCTCCCCTCACCCCTCCTTACAAAGGAGGGGAATTGAGGAAAGGATAGGAATTGTCAGCGAATTAAGGAACATATAACTGCAATGGCCAAGCACCGTAAAGAGCGAAAAGCCCCAGGCGGCGAACAGCGTCCCTCACATGCGCCTGCGGCTCGCGCGTCGAATCCGGGCGGCCCTCTCCCGGTCATCGTTCTTGTGCTGGCGGCTTGCGGCATCGCGTTGACGACGTACCTCAGTTACACCGCCTTGTTTGAAACCCACCCGGCTTTCTGCAGCGAAGGGTCGGGATGCGACCTTGTGCAAAGCAGTCGTTGGGCAACGTTTCTGGGAATGCCCATGGCTGCGTGGGGCCTCCTCACCTACCTGGGAATAGCCACGCTGGCGTGGCGAGCCAGGACGAAACCCAAGAATTGGACTCCCCTGATTTTCGTCGCCATCGGCGGATTCGGCATCAGTGCCTACCTGACCGTAATCTCCATCGTGGAGATCCAAGCGACGTGCGCCTACTGCCTCGCTTCATTCGGCATCATCACGGCCATCATGATCCTGACCCTCCTGCAGCGCCCCCTCAATTGGGCGACGTCGTTGAAGGAGGCGAGCGTCATTGCCGTACTTCTCATTGGCGGGCTCCACCTGCACTACAGCGGGGTGTTCGACGAAGCGGCCGGCCCCGAGGATCCGCAGCTTCAGGCGCTGGCCGTCCACCTGACCGAGACGGGAGCCAAGTTTTACGGCGCCTATTGGTGCCCACGGTGCCAGGAGCAGAAAGCCCAGTTCACGGCGTCCGCGAAACGGCTGCCGTACGTGGAATGCAGTTCCGGAGGGCGCGGCAGTCCCCTCACACCCCCGTGCGTGGCAAACGACATTCGCAGCTATCCGACCTGGATCGTCGACGACAAGCGCTTCACCGGCTTGCAGACACCTCGAACACTTGCCGGCGCCGCCGGTTTCACGTGGAAGGAATAATGGCGAAGCCGAAACCCTTGCACCCTTGATGCACCGGTCATGATAAACGAAGAACGAACCACGGCGTATGGAATTTAACGACAAGACCATTCAAGCCAAACAGACAATGGCGTTGCACCGCCGCGAAATCTCCGGGCGTGAGGTTGATGAGGAATATCAGGATGATCGCGTCCCTCCCGGACAGCATCTCGTCAACAATTGGCCCGTGCTGGACCTCGGATATAAACCTCAAATTTCACTTGAAGAATGGAAGCTCACGGTGGATGGGTTGGTTGAGCATCCCATCACGTGGACATGGGAGGATTATCAGGCTCAGCCTCAGCAACCGTTTGTGTCGGATTTCCATTGCGTGACCTCCTGGAGCCAGCTTCAGATGGAATGGGTCGGGGTGAGTTTTCGGCATCTTCTCAGCCTGGTGCAACCCAAACCGGAAGCCAGATACGTACTTTTTGAGTCGTATGACGACTACACGACCAACTTGCCGCTTTCAGTCTGCGACGACGAGGACGTCTTTCTTGTCCACTCCTGGAATCACAGACCGCTATCCAGAGATCACGGGGGACCCGTTCGGATGATCATCCCCAAACGATATGCCTGGAAGGGAGCCAAGTGGATCAAGACCATCACCTTCGTGGAAAAAGATCAAAAAGGGTTCTGGGAGGTGCGTGGATATTCCAACACCGCCTTGCCGTGGGACAATGATCGGTACGGGTGAGCGAGCAGTCGTGACCGTTTCCCCCTAGCCCCACCCTTTTGCTTCCCTCGATTTACTTTCCGGAATGAGCGACTCATCCTTCACCATTACAAATATAGAATTCTGCCCTCTGGATCTTCCCATCACGGATCCCTTTGTCGTGGCTACGGGCCAACTCCAAGTGGCTCACAATGCCTTCGTGCGTTTGACACTGCATGACGGCACCATCGGCTACGGCGAGATAGCTCCCTTTCCCGCTATTACCGGAGAAGATCGCGAGAGCAGTCTGAAGCACGCCCGGCTATTGGGAGAACACCTGCTCGGACAATCGACGCTTCATTATCAACGACTCGGCCGCGAACTGTCCGAACGCGCACCCGACGCTCCCGCGGCTCGGTGTGGATTGGAAACCGCGCTCCTCGACGCCTTCACGCGTGCCCTGCGCATCCCCCTGTGGGCCCTATGGGGTGGAGCGGACGTGCGTGCGCGTGAAACGGACGTCACCATTCCCATTACCTCTTTGGAGCGAACCAAGACACTCGCCAGACAATGGTATGAACGGGGCTTTCGTCTCTTCAAAATGAAAGTCGGCCATGACGTGGACGAGGACGTTCGCCGGGTGGAAACCCTGCATCGCCATTATCCCGGCGTGGCGTTCGTGATCGATGCCAATCAGGGATACACGCGCGAGGAGGCCGCCGCCTTGGTACGGGGCATCAACCGGTTTGGGGGCAACATTCTCCTCCTTGAACAACCGCTGGCCAAGGACGATCTTGAAGGCCACGCCGAACTGAAACGCCATTGCCGCGTACCCATTGCCGCGGACGAATCGGCACAATCATTGCGCGACCTCCAGGCTGTCATCCGTCACCGGGCGGCGAACTACGTCAATATTAAAATTACCAAAAGCGGGTTGCTGGATGGGGTCCTCATGGCAACCTTAGCGAAAGCCGCCGGTCTTCAAGTGATGCTCGGAGGCATGGTGGAAACCCGGGTCGCCATGGGGTGTTCCTACGGCCTCGCCATGGGCATCGGCGGGTGTCCCGTCCTGGACCTCGACACGCCGTTGTTGCTGGGAGATGATCCGATTGACGGGGGATATACATACGAAGGCCCATGGCTTCAACCATGGCACGGCCCAGGCCTCGATCTCGATATCCCTTTCTTTCGGGCTGCCCTGTCCGACCGCCTCTAAAATAAAAAGCAGCAGACCACCTCGGTCTTCCTGGCACACCCGGTTTCTTGAGACTGCGGCTTTTTGCCACATTATCGTTCTCATTAATTCAGCTCATTCATTTTAGAATCAAAGAGTGGCATGGATGACCTCACGAGCACCTGGTGGTATAATTTTTGCCCTTTTATCCTTGCGTGTACTGTTGTGACGTCGTCGACCTGCGAGTAAGGTCATTCAACAATTTTTGTATTTGCAAGAAGGCCGGACGATGCACGCACGGCGCGATTCATACCTGTACGATCTTTT
Source organism: Nitrospirales bacterium (assembly GCA_965204965.1). Lineage (GTDB taxonomy): Bacteria > Nitrospirota > Nitrospiria > Nitrospirales > UBA8639 > Bin75. Next base: position 1,492,574 of record OZ242026.1, read on the forward strand.
TCTCCGGCATACTTGAAATTTTTGTTGTGTTTTCAGTATCATAAGCTCAAAAGGAAGGCTTTGCAGCTATGCCCAGAAAGAAACAATTTGCTGTCGAGGATGCAAGGCAGAAAGCAATGGCTACCTTCTGGAGCCAAGGCTATCATGCGACGTCTTTACAGGATCTGGTGGATAACATGGGGATAAACCGTGCAAGCCTCTACGACACGTTCCAAGATAAGTATTCCCTTTTCCTCGATAGCTTATGCGCCTATAGATTGGTCTACATCAAGTCCTATTTGGCGGAGCAAATGAAAAAGCATACGCCCCGCGAAGCGATCATCAACTACTTTCTGGATATGATCCTGAAGGCAGACGACCGAAACGGGTGTTTGATGGTCAATACGGCTTTGGAGTTATCGGCGCATGACGACAAGGTGGCAAAAATCGTGGAAGAAAGCTTCAATCACATAGAAAGGAATTTCTTCCGCAAATTGATTCAATTGGGTCAGGCCACCGGAGAAATTGCCAAGTCAGTGATTCCAGTTACAACCGCACGCGCCTTGTTGAGTCTGCTTATCGGCTTGTGTGTCCTTTCCCGTGGCAAATCGAACAAGCCGGTGATGGGGGCGATCGTGTTACAGGTGAAATCGCTTCTCCCCCTTGGGGATCATGCAACCCTGCCCCCTCCGGTTTCCCTCAAGCACAATGGCCGCAAAGTCCGTACCAACGGGGCTCATGCAGGATGACCATAAAAGACTGATTCCGCGTGACTCCGCCGTGACGTTGTCCCCTCCCGGGCATCGATCTCGCGATTCCTTTATTTCGGGCTACCCTGTCCGACCGCCTCTAAAATGAACCGCGGCAGACCACCTCGGTCTTCCTGCTATACCCGGCTTCCTCAGACTGGGGCTTGTTGCCACACCAGTCTTTTTGAGATTGAGGCTTGTTGCCACATGACTGTTCCAACTAATTCTCTTATTCCTTTTAAAATCAAAGATTTACATTGATGACATCACGAGTGAATGGTGGTATAATTTTTGCTATTTTATTATATAATTCTTGCTATTTTATTATTGTGTGTACTGTTGTGACGTCGTCGGCCCGTGAGGAAAGTCATTCAACGATTTTTGTATTTGCAAGAAGACCGGACGATGCACGCACGGCGCAATTCATATCGGTATAATTTCCTTTTTCAGTATGCTTGAAAATTGTGTGTACTTTCAGTATGATAGACTCCGAAAGAAGGTACGATCGTTATGCCGAGGAAAAAACAGTTTGGTGTTGATGATGTCATGCAGAAAGCAATGGTAGCCTTTTGGGATAATGGTTATAGGGGAACGTCTCTCCAGGATCTTGTGGAATGCATGGGCATTAACCGGGCCAGTCTATATGACACGTTTGGCGACAAGTACGCCCTCTTTATTGAAACATTACACAACTACAACCGTACCTTCGTCAAGCCCTTACTGACGGAACGAATCAAGACGTATTCGCCCCGCCAAGCCATCATCGGTTTATTCGACGAAATCTGTAGCGGGATAGAAAAAGGTGAGGAACGAAACGGATGTTTTATCATCAATACGGCCTTGGAGTTGTCTCCGCATGATCAAAAAATTTCAAAAATCGTCAATCGGACTTTCTCCTACATCGAAAGAAATTTCTTCCGCAAACTCATCGAACGGGGCCAAGCCAGTGGGGAGATTTCCAAATCAGTGATTCCGGCCACGACTTCACGCACCTTGCTGAACGTGTTGATCGGGTTGCGGGTGCTTTCCCGCAACCGTCCGGAAAAAGCATTGCTGCACTCAGTCAGGTATCAGGTCGAGGCGCTTTTGCCGCCCGGCGAAAATACAGCGATTCCCCACCCCGTCTTGCAACCCCACAGGAGTCGGGCTCGCAGGCAGGTTTTTCCCGCTGTCGCTCACGTAGCGTGACAAAAAGAAGGCTGGGCACACGTGACGCTGCCGTGACGGCGGTGCCTTCCTCCATTCCTTCACATCGCGTCCTCCTCCGGCAAATCATTCGATTTGCTCGAATGATTTGTCGTGAACTTGCAAGGCATTATTGAACTGGTTAGGATATCAGAAAGCTCTTTTGCGCAAACCTGCCTATGCTTTCGATTCCCGCACAGCGACCGCCACGACGCCTTTTCACCCTGTTTCTGTTCTGCATTTTCTGTTTTCCTTCCGCTTCTCAAGCAATTGACCTTGCGTCCTTCGAACAGAACGTCACGGAATACACCGTCAAGAACGGCTGGACCTTTATTCTCGTTGAACGCCCCGTAGCCCCGGTGTTCGCCTTTATGACGGCCGTGAACGTGGGGTCGGCACAGGAAGGCACGGGACGGACCGGGCTCGCGCACATGTTCGAACACATGGCCTTTAAAGGCACGCCTCGTCTCGGCACGAAAAACTACAAAGAAGAGAAAAAAGCCCTGGAGGAATTGGAACGGGCGTATCTGGCTTTTCAGGAAACCAGGTTGAATCCCGCATCCGATGCCCAACGCATCAAAGACCTGTCGAACGTCTTTAAAGGCAAGCAAGAAGCCGCTGCGAAATTTGTAAAAAAAAACGCATTCGGGGACATCGTTGAACGAGAAGGCGGAGTCGCCTTAAACGCCTTTACCAGCGCCGACGTCACCGGCTATTTTTATGCACTCCCGGCCAACAAGATCGAACTCTTCTGTTATCTGGAGTCGGAACGATTCCTGCACCCGGTGTTTCGCGAGTTCTATGAAGAACGGGACGTGGTGATGGAAGAGCGCCGGATGCGCACGGAGAGCCGGCCCGTCGGCCGGCTCTTTGAACAATTCGTGGTCACGGCCTTCTCGGCTCATCCCTATCACCATCCGGTGATCGGCTACGCCAGTGACATTCAGTCCTATACCATGACCGATGCCAAAGAATTCTTTGACACGTATTACGTGCCGTCCAACATGGTCACGGCGATCGTCGGCGACATTGATCCGAAGACCTTGATCCCCTTGCTGGAAAGCTATTTCGGCCGGATTCCCGGCAGACCGACACCGCCGGCCTTACGAACCGTGGAACCCCCGTCTATTGCGGAGAAAGTGGTGACGATCGAGGATCCCGCTCAACCCTTTTACATGGAAGGGTACCATAAACCCGCAGCCACGCATCCCGATCAACCCGTGTTCGACGCCATCGACGATATTTTGACGAACGGACGGACCTCCAGGTTCTACCGCTCTTTGGTTAGGGACAAACAAATTGCAGTCGACGCCGGAGCCTATGGAGCCTATCCGGGCGAAAAGTATCCGCACCTGTGGGTGGCGTACGCGGTGCCCGCGCGTGGGGTTGCCAACGAAACCGTCCAGCAAGCCATCCGCGAAGAATTGGATCGGCTGAAGACTGAAGACGTCACGGACGAGGAATTGGCCAAGTTCCGAACCAGGGCCAAAGCCAGCCTGATCTATTCCTTGAAAAGCAATCTCGGGCTGGCCATGAGCTTGACGGACTACCAGACCCTCTTCGGTGATTGGCGCGAACTGTTTCGCTACATTCAACACTTTGACCATGTCACGAAAGCTGATATCCGGCGCATCGCCCGGCAAACGTTCACTGCCTCCAATCGGGTTGTGGGACAGATAGAAACCGTGCCGCCAACCGCTCCTACATCGGCGACCAGCCAGAAGGAATCATGACGTGAGAGAAGCCGCGTTTCGATACTTCCGGCAAACCCGACGGCCTTTCCTGCCCTACTTGCTCACATGCGCGGTGATGGTTTTGTCGCTTGTCACGCAAGCACCCGGTCAGGTGGACACGGTTGAGCAACTGACGTACCCCCCTCTGCCGGACCTGCATATTCCCCAACCGACCCGGGTTGTCCTGGACAACGGCATGGTGGTGTTTCTCCTGGAAGATCACGAACTCCCGATCGTCCAGGTTTCGGCGCGTATCCGGACCGGCTCCCGCCTGGAACCGGCCGACAAGGTGGGCATAGCCGCCCTCACGGGCACGGTCATGCGTAGCGGAGGCACGACAACGTGGACCGGCGACGCGCTCGATGACTACCTGGAACGCAAAGCCGCGTCCATTGAAACCGGCATTGGCGTCACCGCAGGCTCGGCCTCGATGACGTGTTTGATCGAAGACTTTGCCGAGATCTTTGCGGTATTCGGCGACGTCCTGCAAAACCCGCGCTTCGATCAGGAGAAATTGGCCCTCGCAAAAAGGAAGGTCATGGCCGGGATCGCCAGACAAAACGACAATCCCGGAGGCATCCTGTCCCGGGAATTTGCAAAGTTGATATACGGCAACGATTCACCCTACGCCCGTGTCGAGACCTACGCTACCGTCAACAGGATTTCCCGGCAGGATCTCGTCAATTGGCATGCCAAATATTTTGTCCCGAATCGCATCATCCTGGGCCTGGTCGGTGATTTCCAAACGGAGAAGGCCCTGGATCTGGTCAAACGCACGTTCGGGAGCTGGCCGCGAGGGAAACCCTTCGACGATCCGGTTGTGCCGTACCGGACCTCTACCTTAAGAAAGGTCTATTACGTTGAAAAAGACGACATGACGCAAGCCAAGATCATCATCGGACATTTGGGACTCACGCGAAACCACCCGGATTACCATCCGGTGGTGATCATCAACCAAATTATCTCCGGGTCTTTTGGGGCCCGGCTCTTTTCCAATATTCGTTCACAAAAAGGGTTGGCCTATGACGTGAACGGCGGAATCGGATTCGGATGGGACTATCCGGCCACCGCCAATTTTTCCATGTCCACCAAAACGGACACCACGCAAGCGGGTATCGACGCCTTACTGGAGGAAGCCCGCAAAATCATGGAGACGGAACCTCCGACTGAAGAAGAAATTAGCAAGGCCAAAGCCAGCCTTCTGAATTCTTTTGTCTTTTCGGTCGATTCACCCGCAAAACTTCTCGGGAAATTTCTTACCTATGAATATTTCGGATATCCTTCCGATTGGCTGGTCCGGTTCAGGACGGGCATCGAACAAGCAACCGTGCCTCAAATCCAAAAAGCGGCCCGCACACACATCAAACCGGACCAGTTCGTGACCCTGATCATAGGACCGCGGCAGGAAACGGCACCGGCCCTGGCGCGCTATGAAACCGTCGAGGAACTCGACATTTCCATCCCTGAATCATAATAATAGACGAAGTTTTCACGAAGAGAGCCATTACGCGCAGGCCAAGAAAAGCTGATGGATTTCCGAAAACCGATCAAACACGCGGTCCCGGCGCTGGCCCTGTTTCTTGTATTCCTCAACGTAACGGGGTGTACGACGAACCCGTACACGAACCGATCACAGTTTCTCCTGATCCCGGAAAGCCAGGAAGTCCGGATGGGCAACAAGGCCTACGCGCAAGCGCTTAATAATCCAAAGATCGTCATCTCCGAGAACCCGGCTGAAATCGAACCCGTGCAACGTGTCGCTGAACGGATCATTGCCGCGGCCAAACAATCCAAATACGCCAAACGGGCTGAGTCGTTTCAATGGGAAGTTACGGTAATCAAGGCTGACGGGACCAAAAATGCCTGGGCCCTGCCGGGCGGCAAGATCGCCTTCTACACGGGCATTTTTCCTGAGGCAAAAGACGAAAACGGATTGGCGGCGATCATGGGGCATGAAGTCGTTCATGCCTTGGCCCGGCACGGCGCCGAACGAGTCAGCCAGCATACGGCAGCCGATCTGGGCATGCGCATCGCCGGAGCGGCTCTGAACATGAAGCCCCTCACTCAGACACTGGCCATGCAGGCGTTGGGGATCGGCGTCCTACTGCCCTTCAGTCGAGGTCATGAATCGGAAGCGGACTACATCGGGTTACTCCTGGCTGCCGACGCCGGCTATGATCCGAGAGAAGCCGTGCGCCTGTGGGAACGCATGGCTGAATCTTCGAAGGGTGCTCCTCCGGAATTCCTGTCGACTCATCCATCACACGACACGCGCATTCAAGAACTTCGGAAATGGATGCCCGAAGCCATGGCCCGTTATGAACGCGCCGCCAAAGCGCCCGTCTCCACCCTTCCCGTTATCGAGTAACGTCGTTCCGGTCTTGCTTAATTGCATACGGCATGAAAAAGCGGCATGGAGGATTAGCGATGAGTAAGATTGCACGTCGGTCGATTACAGCGGTTTTCATGATGGCCGTCCTGCTCCCGGTCACGGATGCAGGAGCCTCAGAGCGCCAGGGATTCTATTTCGGCGCGGACATCGGGGTCTCCGTCCCGAACGATCTCGAGTCCACTCGTACAAATAACGGCATTGGGACGAACTGCGATCAATGGCTCGCGGCAGACACATTGAATGACGGTACCACGGTCCCGCTGCCTTTGGAACAGTGTTCACCCAGTGCCCTGCCCAAACGAGCGACCAAATTCGATCTTGGCACGGGCTTGCTGGCCGGGGTGAACCTCGGCTACGCCTTGCGCGACTTGCGTCTTGAAGCCGAGTATTTTCGTCGTGAGCAAAGCGGTGAACGTTCGGCGCTCAACGTTCCCGGCGATCCGAAACAGGCGGAATTTGTCGAACGAAGTGAAAAGATTGGTGATTTCCAAGCCGATAATTTCTTTGCCAACGTCTACTACGACTTTCATAACGTGCTATCTGCCAATCTGACTCCTTACGTGGGCGCCGGATTAGGGGTGATGCGCGTGCAAATGGACTATTCGGGAGCATCCATCCGAACAAACGATAGGAGCACGCTCCAGGCATTAGGACGCAATCGTAACGCGGCAGGACTGGCCTCATTGGCCGACGAGGTCCTGTCCGACACGCTGTTCGGATACCAGTGGATCGCGGGTCTGGATTACGCATGGAGCGAACGATTTTCCGTAGGATTGAAACTCCGGTACGGCGATACCTTCAGCGACTTTGAAGACGGCAACAACGCGTGGAAACCATTGAGAGGCCACGCATCCACGGTTGGTCCGCCAGGGACTCCGGGCGCCGCTCTTCCGATCCGTTACACTATTCGAGCTAAGGATTTGAGTTTCTTTGGAATCTCATTGAATTTCAAATACTTTTTCGACATGTGAAGCCATCGGCAGAGTCCCTGAAGAAGGCCCTCTTATTCGCATCCGCTTGTCTCTCTTATTCCGGGCAGGACGATTATTCTCAACCAAGAAATTCCGTGGTAGTGTGCAGGGCCGTTTCATTCCAAACCACAAATCCACCTTGATGCGTCTCCCGTCAATTCTCTTTCTTTGTTTGATCCTCCCGGCTTGTGGGGGAAGCGGCGAAACAGTCGTTGAGATCGCATTACACCCCACCAAGCCCAACCTGCTCTACGTGGCCACGAACGACTACATCTTCAAGACCCGCGATGCCGGTAAAACCTGGGCCAACGTGTCCAAAGGGATGACCCATTCACGCGTGATTTCGCTGGCCGTCGATCCCCTCCTTCCCGCCAACGTGTACGCCGGGACCAAGGGCGATGCGGTCTTCAAGAGTTTTAACGGCGGCCAGCAGTGGATTTCGCAACGCAAGGGGTTGGAAGGCGTGACCATTACCTCGGTGGTGCATGAAATCAAATTCGTACCGGGATCGAGCCAACATATTTTTGCGGCAACGTCGATGGGGGTCTTTGAAACGGAAAACGCAGGGGAAACCTGGGCCAAACGCATGGACGGGATGATCGAAGTCCTCATGGTCGTGACTATCGACGTGGACCCCAACCAGCCGCAGACCCTGTACGCCGGCACCAGCGGGGGAGTCTATCGATCACTCGACGGGGCCAAAACCTGGACAAAGGTCAACAACGGTCTGGTGCCGCCCGAGGTCTTGAAAGCGTCGCGTGCCCTCAGCGTGGTGAAAATCAAGATCGACCCCCATGCGCCCCACACCGTGTACACGGCCACGCTGAAGGGCCTCTTTAAAACCACCAACGGCGGGGAATCCTGGCAACGAATCGGGGAAGCCCTGCCCGACCAATTTTTCAGCGATCTCATTCTCGACCCGATGACCCCGGGCGTGGTGTACGTGGCCAGTCGGGCCGGAGTCCATACCAGCCGGGACGGTGGCCAAACCTGGGACGCGGTCAATGAGGGACTGACCAATCTCAACATCCGGGCTTTGGTCATCAGTCCGATGGACCCTTCGACCTTGTACGTCGGCACCAATCGCGCCGGACTCTTCCGGACGAACAACGGAGGGAGGTTCTGGGAGTCCATTCCGTTGATCCCGGCTCGAACGCCTGCTTGAGATGAAGGCATCATGAGGCATGTCCTTGCCTACGAGCAGAGATGGCGCGACGCCCACGACTCTCTTCCTCTTGCAGAGGGTCGGGTACTGTACTATAGTAATTGCAAGGGGCTGGACATCCTCGACAACATCTCCCCCTTCTCGCCCATGGACATCACCCGTCGAAAATTGTTTCAACTTGGCAGCTTGGGCACCATGGTTGGTCTCGGCAGTCTCACCGCCGGGTGCGACATCGGCAGCATGTTTGCCGTGCCTGCCCGCGAAACCCGGTATTTCACGCCCAATGAAAAATTTTATACCGTCAATTATATGGACTCTCCGTACAACCTCTCGCGCGATCTTGACCAAGAGCAATGGCAGATGGTGGTCAAAGGCGCAGTCGCCAACCCCATGGTGCTGAAATGGCGTGACCTCCTGAATCGCCGGCCGTTCGACCAAGTGTCCACGCTCATGTGCATCGATACCCTGCCTGGGGGAACAAGTCTCGGCAATGCCATCTGGCGGGGCATTTCCCTGAAAGAGTTGCTGATTGAAGCCGGGGCCGACGCCGAGACCGCACGGGACGTCATTTTTCGGGGAGCCGACGCCTATCATGACAGCATTCCCTTTGAACAGGCCATGCACGATGAAGTGATGCTGGCCTATCTCATGAACGGGGAAAAACTTCCGAAGGCCCACGGCTTTCCGGTCCGCCTGATCGTCCCGGGGTTATACGGGATCAAGAACGTCAAGTGGATTACGGAAATTGAAGTGTATAACGGGGATTATCAGGGGTATTGGCAGCGCAAAGGGTGGACCGACGAGGGCACGATCCATATTTTTTCACGAATCGACAGTCCGGGCCATTACCAGGACATCCGCGGCCCGAACGTCCAGTTCCGCGGCGTCGCCTTCGGCGGGCCCAACTCCATTGCGCAAGTGCAACTGAGTTTCGACCAGGAAAAAACGTGGCTCGATGCCACCATCGAACCACCCCAATCCCCATGGTCCTGGGTGGTCTGGAACTATCAGCGACCCGACATGCCGGACGGGAAGAGCATGGTCTCCGTTCGCGCCATCGACACCACCGGCACCGTGCAAACCTCAACCATCACACGTCCCCAACCCAACGGCGCCACGGGCCTGCACAGCATCGTAGTCAACGTACAGAACGCCTGAGGACTAAGCTCCGCGCCGCTGCACGACACTAAATCTCTTGATCCAGTTTGACGCCCAGTTCTTTGAGTTGCGTCGGTCCAACGTCAGACGGCGCTTCGGTCATCAGACATTGCACTTTTTGCGTTTTGGGGAAGGGAATGACTTCTCGAATGGATTCGGTTTTGCCGAGCAGCATGACCAGACGATCCAGGCCCAGGGCAATTCCACCGTGAGGCGGTGCGCCATACTCCAGCGCGTCCAGCAAAAACCCGAACTTTTCCTGGGCGGCTTCCTTGGAAATCCCCAACAAGTTGAATACTCTTTGCTGCAACTCGCTCCGGTGGATACGAATGCTGCCCCCGCCGATCTCGAACCCGTTGAGCACCACGTCATAGGCTTGCGCGTGCACGTGCAACGGGTCGGCATCCAGGGCAGATAGATCATCCGCACGAGGCGACGTAAAGGGATGATGCAGCGCCACGTACCGTTGCTCCGCGGCATCGTATTCGAACATGGGGAAATCCGTGACCCAGACCGGTTCCCATTTGTCATGGTCGATCAAATCCAATTCGACGCCGAGGTATAAGCGAAGCCGGCCCAACACGTCATACGTGACGGCCGGCTTGTCCGCGATAAAAAGCAGAAGGTCACCGGGACCGGCATCCGGCAGAGCAGACTGAAACAGTCCGGCATCGAGAAATTTGGCAATAGCCGACTCAAACTGCCACCCTTCGGTAATTTTGACCCAGGCGAGGCCCTTGGCCCCGAACCCTTTGGCAACGTCGATGAGCCGGTCGATCCGGTTGCGCGCGATGTCCGCGCCGCCTTTGACCACGAGCCCGGATACCTGCCCGCCTTTTTCCACCGTTTCCCGGAACACTTTAAACTCGACCTGTTTGGCGACTTCGTTCAGGTCACATAATTCCAACCCGAACCGGCGATCAGGCTTGTCGGTCCCGTACCGTGACAAGGCTTCCTGATAAGTCAGACGCGGGAACGGAGACGGCAACGAAACACCCGCGGCTTCCTTGCACACGAGCCTTAACAATTCTTCGGTCAGGTTCATGACGTCCTCGCGTTCCACAAACGACATCTCGAGGTCGATCTGCGTAAACTCGGGTTGCCGGTCAAGCCGCAGATCTTCGTCGCGGAAGCAGCGGGCGATCTGAAAATACCGGTCGGCGCCGCCGACCATCAGGATCTGTTTGAACAACTGCGGCGATTGCGGCAAGGCAAAAAAGGCCCCCTGGTTGACGCGACTCGGCACCAGGTAGTCCCTGGCCCCTTCGGGCGTACTCTTCGTGAGGATCGGCGTCTCGATTTCCAGAAACCGGCGTTCATGGAGAAACTGCCTGGTCCGGTAGGTCACGTCATGACGGAGCGTGAGTAACCGCTGCATGGGAGGCCGGCGTAAATCCAAATAGCGATGTTTCAACCGCAGGGCTTCCGTGGCCTGGCTGTCGTCTTCGATTAAAAAAGGTGGGGTATTGGCGCGATTCAACACGTCCAATGCGTCAACGCGGATTTCGATTTCCCCGGTCGTGATCTGCGGGTTCACCGACTCCTCGGGTCTGAGCCGCACCTGTCCCGTAGCGGCAATCACAAACTCGTTGCGGAGTTCATTGGCCTGTTCATGAATGGCCTGATCAGCCTCCACGTCAAATACAAGTTGCGTCACACCGAACCGGTCGCGCACGTCGATGAACAAGACGCCGCCGTGATCACGCCGGCCATGCACCCATCCCATCAACGTGACGGTTTGGCTATCCTGGTCACGCGTCAACTCTCCACAATGGTGTGTACGCTTCACTGTATTGCTCACCCTTTTCTTGTCCGCGTGCGACCTTGGCCTTTCACCACTCGTCCCGGTGGCCGGGCACTGCCCGGAGCCGGGCGCGCCTTGGGGCCAGTGCCGCGCGAATTCCTTTTTGTCGGAACCTTTGTTTGGCGCGCGCGCGGCGGCACAGTATCTCTAGCCGGTCTCGAACTTTGCAAGTCCGACGACTTGCCCGGTCCACGAACACTCCGGGTTCCGGCCTTTCGATGCACGACTGCCCGCAGGGCATTGGCTTCGACATCGGTGACAAACCGGGAAGCGCCCACGGGCAAGTCTCCCAACTCGATCGGGCCGAACCGAATGCGCTTGATACGTACAACGCGATGGCCCAAGGCTTCGAACATGCGCTTGATCTGATGTGTTCTGCCTTCGTGAATCGTGAGTTCCAGCCATGAATTGACCTTGGCTTTTCCGGATTTTCTGACGGTGGCGGGAGCGGTCATCCCGTCCTCCAAAGCCACCCCGTCCTCGAGGTTTCGGATTTCCTCGTCCGTACACACGCCCGACACCTTGACCAGATAGGTCTTCGGCACGTGGTATCGGGGATGGACGCAGGCCTGCGCCACCTTTCCGTTATTCGTCAACAGCAGGAGCCCTTCGGTGTCATAGTCGAGGCGACCGACCGGAAACACCCGCACTTTCACCTTCGGCACCAAATCCGCAACCGTGGGCCGGCCTTGCGGATCGTTCATCGTGGTCACGTACCCGGCCGGCTTATGCAAGAGAACGAACACTTCGGGCTCAGCCTGTTGCACGTGACGACCATCGATCTTCACGTGGTCTTTTGACGGATCGATGCACGTACCGAGCACGCGCACGACTTTCCCGTTCACCGTGACGTGACCGTCCCGGATCATGGTCTCAGCCGCGCGCCGGGACGCCACTCCACTGGCGGCAATGACTTTTTGTAATCGAACCATCATGGATTTCAATGGCCTCTACCTCCCCTTGCCCCTCCTTACAAAGGAGGGGAATTCACCCTCTCCCTGCGGGAGAGGGCTGGGGTGAGGGAAAAAGGGTCAACGCATGTGTGAACATTGACAATTCTACAAAATCAGCCACGACTTGGCTGAATTCGTATAGGCTATTCCCATTCGATCGTACTCGGCGGTTTGGAACTGATATCGTACACGACGCGGTTCACGCCCGGCACTTCGTTGATGATCCGGTTCGCCACGTGTGCGAGAAAGGATTGCGGCAACGGGGCCCAATCCGCTGTCATGCCGTCCACGCTGGTCACGGCCCGCAACCCGATCACGTGCTCATACGTCCGTTGATCACCCATCACCCCGACGGTGCGAACCGGCAACAACACGGCAAACGCCTGCCACGTCTTCCCATACAGGCCCTGCGCCTTTAATTCATCGATAAACACGGCGTCCGCTTCTCTGAGCATGTCCGCGCGAGCCGGCGTCACGGCGCCGAGCACGCGAATGGCCAACCCCGGACCCGGAAAGGGGTGACGATGGACCACGTCGTCCGGCAGGCCCAGTTCCTTACCCAGGACCCGGACTTCATCCTTGAACAGTTCCCGGAGCGGTTCGACCAAGCGGAGTTTCATCCGTGCGGGAAGCCCGCCGACGTTGTGGTGGGACTTGATCGTGGCTGACGGCCCCTTGTGGCTCACGCTTTCAATCACGTCGGGATAGAGCGTACCCTGGACCAGGTAACGCACGTCGCCGATAGTCCGCGCTTCGTGTTCAAACGCCTTGATGAATTGACGGCCGATGATCTTGCGCTTTTTTTCCGGGTCGGTCGTTCGACCCAGAGCCCGCAGGAATTGCCCGGAGGCATCAATCATCCGGCAATTGAAATGAAATGACCTGAACACCTGCTTGAGCTGTTTGGCTTCCTGTTTCCGCATCACACCGTTATCGATGAACACACAGGTCAATTGCTTCCCGATCGCCCGATGGGTCATGGCCGCGGCTACCGTGCTATCAACGCCCCCGCTCAGAGCACAGAGCACTTTTTCCTTGCCCACGCGTTCACGGATTTGATCGATGGAATCGCGCAAAAACGACCCCATGGTCCAGGTCGGCCTCGCCCCGCAAATATGACGGACGAAGTTTTTGAGGATGCGTGCGCCATGCGTCGTATGGGCGACTTCGGGGTGGAACTGGAGACCGTAGAAACGACGTTCCCCGTTGACCAATTTCATCGCGGCGATGGGAGAATTCGCCGTCCGAGCAATGGCCTTGAACCCCGAAGGCAACGATTCAATCCGGTCGCCGTGCGACATCCAGACCGAAAAGGGACTTTTCCCAGCCAGTCCCCTGAATAAATCCGAGCCATCCTGAACCAGTAACTCGGCGCGACCGAATTCCCTGTGCTTCGCCCGGCCGACCCGCCCGCCCATGGATTGCGCCATCAATTGCATGCCGTAGCAAATGCCGAGAATCGGCACCCCTTCCTTCATAATCACCTTCGACCATTCCGGCCGGCCGACGTTCGTCACACTCGCCGGCCCCCCGGACAGAATGATGCCCTTGGGGCGGTTTGCCTGAATCGTTTCGAGGGAAGCGGAAGAAGGAAGAATGACAGAGTGAACGTAGGACTCTCGAATCCGGCGAGCAATCAGTTGGGTGTATTGTGACCCAAAATCAAGAACGACGATGGTATCGTGACAGGACGCCATGGATGAGGTTGTCGAAGTCGGGTCCTGCCTCACTTATTCGACGTCAGCCCTATAGTTGGGCGCCTCCTTGGTTATGACCACGTCATGCACGTGGCCTTCGCGCAATCCGGCGTTGGTGAGACGAATGAACCGGGCGTTTTGTTGGAACTCGGGAATGGACCGGCAACCGCAATATCCCATTCCGGCTTTCAGGCCGCCGACCAATTGATACACCATATTGGACAGCAGGCCTTTATAGGGCACACGGCCTTCGATGCCTTCCGGCACCAGCTTGGCCACGGCCTGTCCTTCCTGCCGGTAACGGTCGCGGCCCCACCGCTCCAAGGCTCCGAGCGAACCCATACCCCGATATTCCTTATAGGTACGGCCCTGATACAGAACGGTTTCCCCCGGCGATTCTTCGGTGCCGGCAAACAGGGAACCGATCATCACGGCGGATGCTCCCGCTGCCAGGGCTTTGGAGATGTCACCCGAATATTTAATGCCGCCATCGGCCAGCACCGGCACTCCGATTCCGCTCAAGGCTTCGGCGCAATCCGCAATGGCGGTCAGTTGCGGCACCCCGGCTCCCGAGACGATCCGCGTCGTGCAAATCGAGCCCGGCCCCACGCCGACCTTCACCGCGTCCGCACCCACACTCACGAGATCCTTGGCGCCTTCCGCCGTCGCAATGTTCCCGGCCACCACCTCCATGGACGCATACTGTTGCTTGATCATTTTCACGGTATCGATGACGCTCTGGGAATGCCCGTGCGCCGTATCCACGACAAGCATGTCCACGCCGGCCTTGACCAGACGTTCAACGCGTTCCGGCACGTCCTCTCCCACGCCGACGGCCGCGGCAACCCGCAGCCGGCCGTGGGTATCTTTGCAGGCATTCGGGTACTTGATCTGTTTTTGAATGTCCTTGATCGTAATGAGTCCCTTGAGATCGAATTCGTCGTTGACCACCGGTAACTTTTCAATCCGATGTTCGTGCAGAATTTCACGGGCTTTGGTGAGACTCGTCCCCTCGGGCACCGTCACCAACCGTTCCTGCGTCATCACCTGGGACACCGGCAGATCCAATCGTGACTCGAAGCGCAGATCCCGATTGGTCAGAATCCCCACCAACTTTTTTTCTCTCGTGACCGGAATACCGGAAATTCGATAGGTCGCCATAATTTCATGGGCATCACGAATGGTCTGATCCGGCGAAATCGTAATGGGGTCCAAAATCATGCCGCTCTCGGATTTTTTCACTTTATCGACTTCCATGGCTTGTTGTTCGGGCGACATGGCCCGATGGAGCACCCCGATGCCGCCCTCCCGCGCCAACGCGATGGCCAAACGACCTTCCGTCACGGTGTCCATGGCGGCACTCAAAATCGGGATATTGATCGTAATATGCCGGGACACGTGTGTGGAACAATCCACGTCGCTGGGCATGACCTCCGATTTGGCCGGTACCAACACTACGTCATCAAAGGTTAAGCCGATTCGTGTCTTGTCCCAGAGAGCCATCCTTCGTGTTCCTCAGAAAATATACACCCCTATGAACGAATCATCATGGGAGAAACCGTAACGTTGTCGATGAACAAAAACCGGTGAGAAAAAGTGAGAAGTAAGCTTACCAAGATTTTCACAAAAAATCGACGGGAAATAAGTCGAGAATAATTCCCTGGTATCGCTGGGGGAGCCTCACTCAGAGGCGGAGACTGCCATTCTTTCCTTCTAGTGTCGTTGTAGTCGCGCTATCTTATGGCGCTTGCTTCGCTGGACGCCTCTCCAAGCGGTATGATATTCATATTTTCCTTCTAATTATTTTAAATATTTCTCCATATAACTCTATTTTTAATATATTATTTTATATAAAAAGTAAAATTTTATTGAAAAATTTACCATTGCTTGTTACTATTCAGAAATGTTTTCGAGAAATTTTGCACCTCCGCAAGAACAGTCCTATTTTCTTTTCGGGCCGAGAGGCACGGGCAAGAGTATGTTTGTCGAGGGTTTCTATAAAAACGGGCGGTGCTTTGACCTTCTTGACGCCCGCGTTTTCAATGAGTTTATGGCGGACCCAAGTAGGTTGTCTCTGAAAATACCCGAAGGATTTGCCGGTTGGGTTGTTATTGATGAAATTCAGAAAGTCCCCGCTCTTTTGGATGAAGTTCACCGTCTTATTGAAAAACGAGGGTTCCGTTTTGTGCTTACAGGTTCAAGTGCGCGTCGTTTGAGGAGAGAAAACGTCAATTTGCTTGCCGGACGCGCCTTGACGTACCGCCTGTATCCGCTTACCGCCAGGGAACTGGGTGGCGACTTTGACCTGGTGCGGTCGTTGCGATACGGACATCTGCCTGCCTCTTGCACCTCCAGAAAGCCGGAAATGTTTCTGAAAAACTACGTCAAAACCTATCTGCAGGAGGAAATTCAACAGGAGGGGTTAACGCGAAACCTGCCCGCGTTCAGCCGGTTCTTGGAAGCCGCTTCTTTTTCTCAGGCCTCCCCGTTGAACATATCGGCGATTGCCAGGGATTGTGCGGTTAGCCGCAAAATTGTGGAAAACTATTTTTCGATTCTGCGAGATACGCTTTTGTCGTATGAGCTTCCGGCGTTCACGAGAAGGGCCAAACGCGATGTCATGAGAAGCGTAAAGTTCTATTTTTTTGACGCGGGTATTTTTCGCACTATACGGCCTGCAGGTCCCTATGATTCGGATTCGGAAGCAGGAGGTATCGCTTTGGAGACACTTGTTTTGCAAGAAATTGCCGCCCAAAATGATTATGGGAATTATGAGTATGGAATCTCTTATTGGAGGACACGGCAAGGGGTTGAGGTTGATTTTATTCTGTACGGAGCGAGAGGGTTCAAGGCGATTGATGTCAAACATTCAGATCGTGCAAGGCGTGAAGACTTCAAAGGTCTCAGACAGTTCAAAAAAGAACACCCCGAAGCGGATTTGCTTTTTGTCTATTCAGGCATGCGCAGATACCACGAGGGAGACATAGAGATTGTTCCTGCGGAGACGTTTTTGAAACGAATGGACGAGTTTGTTTGACGAAAACTTTCTCGGCTTCTCCTGGATCCTCAAGTTGCATTCGAGGACGCGACCATTTTAGAATTCCCCTATGAGTGATGCTATCGCGTTCGACACCCATAAATTCGTCAAACACCTGACGGAGAAAGGCTTTACCGAAGAGCAAGCCGAAGCCCTTGCCGTTGAGCAAGTCAATCTACTCAACGGCAATCTGGCCACCAAAACCGATATTGAAGCCCTCAGGGCCGATCTGCTGAAATGGATGTTTGGTGCCCTGATTGCCCAAGGCGGGCTGATTGTCGCTCTGGTTAAGCTGTTATAGGGCATCCTTCCTCACCGGCACGCCCCACATCGTGCTTGACCATATCGAGAGCGTCGCCCGATCCACCATAAATCATCAATGCGCCCCCTGTAGAAACTCATTTAGTCGCATCGCTATCTGTTCCCGACGTTCGACCAGGAATTCCCTGTACGCTTCCGAATTAAGAATTTTCTCATCCATCGGAATGCACTGGGCCAAAAACGGCGTATGCCCCACCTTCTTGATGAGGTCGGGGAAATAAGTCTGTGGTGCCTTATCGCTGATCTGCCGATTGGTCTTGCCAGAGATGAAGCAGAGGTTGGCAATGTCATCCGCCTCACGAACAGTATAAGTGCCCTTAAGCACCGCTTTCGGAAAGATGTGGTGAAACTGGAGTTTGTGTTGAGCGCCCTTGTGATTGATTGCGATAGCCAAGTGCGAACGCCAATCTTTCGCTCCAGCAGCACGAAAGGCGAGAAACATGGTCTTAAAGAGTGCACTGCGTTGGTTGCGGCCTTCCAACTCCTCGGGTGTGACCTGCAGGTTGCCCACCTGTTAGCGCAGGCGCTCCGTGAGTTCGTTCGTACCGTTGCCCTTGCGTAGAATGGCAAGATCCTGGTCCAGGATGGTCTCACTGGAACCTCGTGAATATCGGCCTTTGGCATTAGCAAGAAGTACCCAACGACGCAGATGTTCCGACTCATCAGGCGATAAGGAATAGTCGCGTTTGTGCCCATAGTAGGCTACCGTGATTAGGATGAAGGGAGAAGCAAGCAGCGCTGGACTCTCGATCTTCGCATTGCTCCGCATGAAGTTCAAGGCAAACTCCATGCCGCGGCGCCCCTCCTTCCAACCCGCTTCCAAGGCATCCAAGCTTAAGCCTCCGATAGTGAGGAAGCGCGACTGTCCGGTGGCGAAGGCCACCAAATTCCGCAAATGGACGCTACCTAAGTCGAGGGCAAAGCCTTCCTTTTTACAATCTTGCTGAAATGATTGGAATTCTTTCAGGGAGTTACGCCACTTGGCGGTGATTTGCGCCAGTGCCAAATCTGAACCGCGCAGCTTAGCACCGAGTGAATTTACTCTTACAAAAATCTCAGTTACCTCGTCGTAGGAAAGTGAGCGCTCCAAGACATCCATTCGGTAGAAGTACCTGCGAATGGCTCGTAGCCGACCTAACCGCTGGCTGTAACGCTCATAATTCGGGTCGTTGAAGTCCTTTACACCGGCCTGATTAAGAAAGGCTGCGTCGCTGTCGGTCCTGAATACATCGCTCACCTTGACCCAATGCGGTAGCCTAGCAAGCTTTTTTGTAGCGACGACGAAGGTCATACGGTTGAAGCGCTCCTGTAGTTCATCTTCAGTAGAATCGGCTTCATCCTCAATGCGTTCATCCTCGTTTTCGTCGTCAGAACCATCTTCGTATACTTCAGTAACCAAGGATAATTTGTCGGGGTGTTCCAGATTAAAAAGCAACTCAATGGGCCGCTTCCGCCCACCTACAGAGACTAATTTGCCACGGATGACGGCAGCCAACGAAGTTAGGCGCTGCTGGCCGTCAAGCAGCAGACGAGTGCTCACATAGGGATTGTCACTCTGATCGACCGCCATATTCTGAAGCGGTACCTTTTCATCCGTTTCCCATAACAGGATAGCGCCGGAGGGATAGCCACGGTAAAGCGAATCGAGCAAGTCTCGCACGCGGGTCGAGCGCCACACATAGCGGCGTTGCATCTCAGGTAAGCGCAACTCACCGCGATCGATCATACCCACCAATTCTTCAACTGTTGCTTCGGCTTTTGCCATGAAAATCCCCTATCTGTTCAAACCTCCTGAAAGTATCCCTTTTAGTGGACGGTTGAATACAGTGCATCTTACTCGAAAACCTGGGACAGAAAACCGAAAAAATGAAGACTTTTTACTCTGTCTTGAGTTTCAGAAAAAAATAAGGCCCCCTGACGGCATAGACGTCCGGGGGCCTCGCTCTGTACCGAGTCAGACGGTTATGACGCTTCGCTTTCCGGAAGGGCCGCCACCGTTTCCGCTTCATCCTGCAGGAACTCTTCGGCGTCTTCGGCCGGCATGAAGTGTTGCACGCGCATGTTGCCGCTATCCACCACGAAGACGTGCCCTCGATGATCGACCACGAGACCGTAGGGGAAGTTGAATTGTCCTTCGGCATTGCCGAATCCGCCCCATTGGGTGATAAAATTCCCGTCCCGATCAAACTTTTGCAGCCGCTGATTCCCCGTGTCCGAGACGTACACGTCACCCGCGCCGTCCACGGTAATTCCCCAGGGTGAACGAAATTGGCCGGGTTCCTGGGCCTGGGCGCTGCTCGCGTGCCCCGGACCGATCCCCCCGCCCCATTTGGCCACGAGTTGCGGCAGGACGTTCGTACTGGTATCGAACTTCTGGATGCGGTGATTCCCCATGTCCACGACGTAGACCATCCCGTCATTCTGATCGACGGCAATGCCCCGGGCAAAATAGAATTGCCCGTCGTTATTCCCGAAACTGCCCCACTGCATCACGAACTCACCATCTTCATCGAATTTCTGGACGCGGAAGTTGGCACTATCCACGACGTACAGGTAGCCGCGGACCCGGTCGACGGCAATGGACCAGGGCGCATTGAACTGACCTTCCCCGTTCCCGCGCCCACCGATTTTCATGAGGTATTGGCCCAGTTTTCCGTCAAACTTCTGTATGCGATGGTTGCTGGTATCGCACACGTACACGTCACCTTTTCCATCGCATGCGATACCCGTGGGACTGTTGAAGTTCCCATTGGCCGTGCCGAAGTTCCCCCATAGCAGGATGAAGTTCCCATTGCGATCGAATTTTTGAACGCGCGTGTTACCGTTGTCGATGACGAACAAGGAACCCTGGTTGTCGATGGCCAGCCCGTAGAGCGGCGCCATGAATTCACCGCCGTGCAGCAACGAGGCGCCACGACCGGGTTTCCCCCATTTCCCCGTACACACGTACCCCGAGGTATTCAGCAAAATGTTCGCACTGGCCGGGATTGAAATGTTATTGCCGACGTCTTTGAACCACGCGTAGACCGTTTTCGGCCCGTCACCGGGCGATAAAGTTAGAGGAATCGTCGCCCCGAACTTATGTTCCGGTTCGACTTCGATCCACCCCGGCAGGGTCGCACCGGGAGTCATGGGATTTTCAGAGACGAAATAGCCTGCCACGCCGGTATCCACATCCCTGGCTGAAATGGTCGCCACCACGTCCAACGAATTCGTCATGTACGCCCCGTGATTCAGGACGACATCCGGATTCTGCGGAGCGGCCACGTCGATCAGCACGGGCATAACTTCCTGTTCTTCCGACAGGGAACTCTCGACGTCATGCTCATCAACGCTCGTGAGCGCATAGTAATAGGCCGTATTGTTCGTCAAGCCGGTATGGGTGTAGGGACTCGTCACTCCTTCAATGAGCGTCGACGTCTCTTTGGACACACCGGGATTGGTACTGAAATAGAGGTTATAGGACACGGCGCCGGGCACCTCCATCCAACTCAGCATCGACTCCGTATCACCGGGTTTCCCCACCAACGGCACAGCCAGCGGGGCCCCTTCCGCCTCTGCGACCTTGTCGGCTTTTTCCCGCCCCCTGGCGAGTTCCTCTTCGGTGGGCGCGAACTTCAGGACCCGATAGTTCCCGCTATCCACCACGTAGACGTACCCTTCCTTGTCCACCGCAATACCGGAGGGGAAATTTACCTGCGCTTCCGTCAGTCCGCGATTGCCCCAGGAACACAGATAAGTCCCGTTCGAATCGAACTTTTGGATCCGGTGGTTCCCGCTGTCCACGACGTACACGTTGCCTAAGGCATCGCATGCCACGCCCCAGGGCGATTTGAATTGTCCGAGCCCGTTCCCTTCTCTTCCCCATTTCGCCAGGAAATTGCCCCGGGAATCGAATTTTTGAATGCGATGGTTGCCCTCATCAGCCACGTAAATGTGGCCGGCAAAGTCGACCGTCAGACCCCGCGGGAAGTAGAAGGCGCCATCGAAGCTCCCGTCTTTTCCCCATTTGATCAAAGGAGTGCCGTCCGACTGAAATTTCTGGATGCGAGAATTACTTGTGTCCGACACGTAGAGATTTCCCTGCTGGTCCGTGGCTACTCCCCAGGGCACGTCGAACTTCCCGGCCTCGGCCCCGCGCCAGGCAAAACCGAACTTGCCCCAGGCATTCAAAAAGTTCCCGTCGGAATCAAACTTCTGGACGCGGTTGTTGCCGCTGTCCGCCACGTACACGTGACCTTCGGGAGCGGTCGCCAGCCCTCGGGGATAATAAAACGTGCCGTCTTCCGAATCGGCTTCCCCACCCCAGCGAGCCAAACAGTTGCCGTCTTTATCGAACCGTTGAATGGCATGATTATCGGTATCCGCCACGTAGATGGTCCCGTCGCTGTCGAGGGCAATCCCGGTCGGCGAGCGAAACTCCCCGTCATCGACGCCTTCCTGCCCGAACTGCAACACGGGCAAGTACGGCGAAGGGATCGACATGACTTCTTCCGATTCGGGACTTTCTCCGTCGGCGGTCACGACGGTGACCACGTAGTGGTAACACAACCCGTTGGCCAGATCGTTATGCGTGTAGGGGCAGGAAGGACCTTCGATACAATTCCCTTTTTCCTTGGTGACTCCGATCACGGGGTTGAAATCATCCTGACTCGCAATCGGACGCGTCAGTTCGTTGGGCTTGATGCTGACTCCTTTAGACGTCTGATAGTAGACGTTGTAATACATCGCATCGGGCACGGCATCCCAACTCAGGGTAATAAACCCGTTCCCTCCGACGGCCTTGACTCCGACAGGCGGATCGGGAAGCTTTTCCTGATCGGCATCTTCCCCTGCGCCCCAGTCCTCTTCAAAGCCTTCGGCCTTTAAGATCAGCCGTTGCCGAATCAAATCACAATCCAACTCAAAAAAATCCTTCATAACACCCCTCACAATATTCAAGTCATACTAAAGGTTTATTCCGTACCCTATTGAATTTACGTAATTCTATTGCCATGCATTGAGAATTTTTCAAATAAAACCAAGAAGTTGGAAAAAAGTCTAGCAGCCCGTTCTTTCCGAAGTCAAGGAAGGGCCAAACAGACAAGAATAATCCTCTTGGCGATGGATTGAGGAAGCAGAAAACGCGGTTTTGTATGAGTTGGAATCTTGGAGTTGTCGAGGGAATACAATCCTGATTTCCGAGACGATTTCAGATACTATTTCCTTGTTACCGGTTTGCCATTTTTTGCCTGTTCCCGCTCCCATTCAAGGGCAGCTTCACGGGTGGTGCGAAGACCTACCTGCTTGATATGTCCCTTGCTCAACCCAGGTTCACTCTTGTGCTCTGCCTCACGCCGATCTATATCGTTGGTAATACCCGTATGGACAATTTTGTTGCCTTTCTTGAAATGGTATTTGTAGGTCGTTCTATCTGTCGGCATTGTTGCCAACCTTAAAGGAATACATACTGATTCCACTAGAGAATACTCAGCCAATACGCCACTGCATGCGCCATTGCAAAAGAATATTTTTTAACCCATCGACCAGTGGCTGGATTGCACTATCTTTTTCTCGAGATTCCATCCCGGCAACGACACGGCAGACGCTCGGTGTATCCTGATTCAGTTTTTCCGCCAGATTGACAACTTTGTTTTTTGCAATCTGAGATTGAGTATCCGACGCGGGATTATAGATTGCATCTAACCTGTTCATTTCGTTTGTAAGCATGGCACTGTCTATTTTCAAATGCGTTGCCCAAAAATCCGGCCTCGCTTTCAGGCAGTCCCAAACCCAAACCTCCGGAGCATGGTCACCTGGAAGGAACAAGACCTCAATTTGTTGACCCTCAACCGTTTCTTTTATTTTCTTTTCTATATCCCCCTGACGCTGGTCACCATCCAGAATAAATACAAAATTTTCTAACAAGCCGAACTTCTTAAATGCCGAGGCATGTCCAGGAAATTCTTGGGCACCCGTATCTCGTCCTATGCGAACTGACTCCCTATGAATTTTTTGATCTGGTGACAGCACATCAAGAATGCCGTGCAAAACGCCCTCTGCAGCTTTGTCTTCGCAGAGCAGATTGAGTACTTCTCTGGAACGTCCATACAGGGCATCCTGGATGATGTCGCGGTACGGAGGACATACTTCAACTTTGCCCTGCTCATCACGTTCGAGGAAAATACGTGCATTATTTGGCACCGAGTCAAGCACAACCGGACTATGGGACGTGACAATAATTTGCAAGTTGTTACGCAAAGCAAGTTGCTGCAAATGCAGCATAAGAAGTTGCTGGACCCAAGGATGCAGACCAGCTTCCACTTCGTCAATAAGCACAAGGGCATCATCCAGTTGGGCAATTTCCCGTGAAAGCCGCAGAATGGCGCGTTCGCCCGCAGCCATGTGAAGTTCCGAATAGGACGCTCCGTTTTTGTTGGTCGCAAACAGTAACGCTTTTCCGCGACTGGAAAGCTTTACAACTTCACTGTAATGAAACGGCAGCATCTGTTGTGCGAAGTTTATTTGAGCGGCAGTCAGCGGCTCTTCCTGTGGAGCTGTTGTAAGATGGGACATCCTGAGAACACCACGTACCTCGGATGGGTTGCTGAGATTGCTGAGGGTCCGCAGATAGACAGTCCGCGTTGGCTGTTTGGCTTTCTGACGTCCAAAAAAACTGCGATTCCATCCTTTCTTGCTCCGCCGCCAACGCATGGAAAGTCTGCCCTCAGATGTGGTGTATTCATATGCAATATCTATATCAGGTCGCTCGTCGCTCCGGCTGCCCTGTTTGGGCCGGTAATCAGGAAAAAGAGTGGAAGGCACATAATCCTTCGGCCCTGTTCCGGGCACCTTATACGCACAGGCAGCGGAAAACAGCACCGTTGATTTGCCGCTGGCATTGCCGCCAGCAATCACACTCACAGGATAATCCAAAGCGATTTTCAGACTGTCAATGCCGCGAATACCAGTAAGCCGAATTTCCGAAAGAAAATTTGGCATGTGAGGCTTCTTGCCCTGAAGCCGGGGCCAAAGCTCTTTGAGATTTTTTTCAATCATACGCGCCTTGCGACCATTTTATACTTTTTCTCCTGCCAGTCCAATTGAACAAATGAGGAACTTATGTAGTTAATTTGACGTGCTGTACTTAGACTTGCAAAAAATGAATAAATTTATATACTTAGTTGTAAATATGTAATAGTGTTACCAATCCCCACAATCCTGAATTTCGGCTTCGGGGATATGTTTTTGTAAATACCATATAGCTTGAAGACATTCCATATTGGTTTTGTATTCTACAGCAGAAATGTCACTTATCCCCCTTGTTCAGATTTCCCAAGCCACTTCTGCATCAATCTCCTCACCTCGCCTTCGTGAAAAGCCTGTGTCCATTCAACCACGTTTTGGACTTTGGCCACTTCTTTATCGGCCAGCAGCAGACTCATCACAAGGTATATGTCCTTGCGTAGAGTCAACATATCAACGATGGGGTTATCTTTATCTTTCATTGCCAGATGCAAAAACCTGAGCAGGCCGTTTGTTTAAGGAAAATCTTGTCATTGTTCATGCTCTTGTGAATTCAGAGAAATTATGTAATTCACAAAAGAAGAGCAGATAACCAACATGAACATGGCAGTGTTTTGGTCTGGAGTTAGCGATTTGCTGCTTTTACCGTGACGGATACCTCCGTCCTTACTGGTCCAGTTGTAAAGTTTGTCAAGCGCTTCTTTGAAACTGGGGTGGAGTTGCAAGCTCTGAGTCAGGACGTTGAGTGCTTTTTCTTTTCCAGTGATTTCTTTTGCGATGGATTCCACAGCGCTAATAGATTCTTTGATGCTGTTTTCATAATCAGGATCTTCACGGTCAGCCAAAAGATTTATAGCCTTTTTAACATGCCGATTGGCTTCATTGAATACCGTGCTGTAGGCTTTTTCTACTTCTTCTTTTTCTTGATCCGACAAAATCGGAACAAATTTGTTGTCAATTATTCTATAGCCAACTTTCGATTCCTCTAGGACTCTGTTAATTGCTGATGTGAGAGCATCTGCTTTTTCCTTACTGTAAATGTCATTTAGTTCTTCACATTCATAAACATGGGTACATTTATTAAGTATGTACTCGACAAAGTCGAAAACTCTATACCATGGGTCATCATTAAGCAGCATGCTCCTAAGAAAAACTGCACAATCACTCATGTACCTATACTCGTCTACAGGCTTTGAAAAAAATTCAGCCCAAAAATGATGCTTATATACAAAATCCCATACCGAATCATAAAAAGTATCATCAGAAGACTCAAAACCAGGAGTATGCAAAAAGGCGTGAATCTGGTTATAGATTTTATTTCTCGTTTCAGTATCTTTTATATCAACCCGATAAACTTTCATTGGGACAAAGCCTTCTCTCTCTGAGAAAGGTCTGTAATCATTCATTTCCCCTCACCTCATACTGTATTCATGCCGTAGTTGATACAGCGTTGAAAACTCTTCAGATACGATTTCGCATCGAAGCGAGCTAACGAGGCGTTACGATGGCCGAAGCATACCGGACAGTTCGCCGAGGTCCGTAATACAGGGTATCGTTCCACTTTTTCCCGTTCCGTCTCGATTCAGGAGCACTCCTGCCAACCCGGCATCGGTGGCTCCTTTAAAATCTTCCCTGGGATCATCCCCGACGTGCATGGCTTCTTCCGGCTCGACCACGTGTTGGGCCAAAGCGTATCGAAAGATCTGCGGAGCCGGTTTGGCTGACCCGGCGAGGCTGGAAATCGTGATGGAATCAAAAAAATGCTCCAACCGTAGCGCCCGGACAATGTCAAAAAACCGCGTATCGAAATTGGAGATGACTCCCAGTTCATAGCCTTGCGATCGCAACTGCCGCAGAACCTCCGGCACTTCCGGATAGATGTCCCATGCCTCCGCCCTGCCAAAGGCTTCGTAGACCTCATCGAAATAATCATCGAACCCTTCGAACATGCCGACGCGATAGAACACCGCATGCACGATGTCGAACCACCAGAGCCTTTCGCATTGCTTCAATTTTTCCGGTTGCTCCACGGCAAAAATCGGTGGGGGCGCTTGACGAAAGGCATCCTTGAACGCCTGGTTCACCTTGGTCACCATGTCGGGCGAACGAGGCACGCCATACTTTGCAGCATACTGCAGATACACGTCCCCGACGGATCCCTTGACGTGAAACAGGGTTCCGGCCGCGTCGAAAAACACAACCTTTATGGGCGATGCCGGCATGGCGATGAGGCTAGAAAAGGACGGGCTCGTCCATGACCCGAGTCAAAAATGGGCCTCGATGAGCGAGAGAAAGGCAGGGGCTTATTTCTTGGTTCCGGCTTTGCGTTGGGCTTGCTCAAGAGCCTTCATGCGTCGTTGATTCTTCCGGTGCTTGCGACGAAGCTCTCGATCTTTTTCTCGTCCTCTGGGCATTAAATTCTCCCTGGTCCTGCTGGGCGTAATTGTCGATAGCTCAGTAAAGGAACCTCTGCTTTATTGCACTATCGGGCGTATGGCTGCGTTGCGTCTTCGCTCAACCCTCACCTATCTCTCTGATAAGCCTCGGGGTTCGCTCCGGGACGCCTTGCCCTGCATCCCGCTATCACCACAAATCAGAGGTTCCTAAAATCCCCGGTAGGAGCGTGCTGGGGTTCTATCATATTCGTTCTCGAGAACACAACCGGCGCTTTGCTTGCGAGGGTCTACCCCCCATGCTAAGATTTTTGGCTTTATCAGCGCGAGTTTCATCCCCATGGCGTCCCAACAACTCAGTAAAATCTACGAACCGCAAGCCGTTGAAGCCCGGTGGGGCCCATATTGGATCGACCGGGGCTACTTTAGCGATACGCCCGATTCGACCGGACAGCCCTATACAATCGTCATCCCCCCCCCCAACGTGACGGGCTCGCTGCATATCGGCCACGCGCTGAACAATACACTTCAGGACATTCTGATTCGCTGGAGACGCATGCAAGGGCGGAACACCTTGTGGCTTCCGGGAACCGACCATGCCGGCATCGCCACGCAAAACGTGGTGGAGCGGCAGCTTTTGGAGGAAGGCACCGGGCGGGAGGAACTCGGACGAGACGCGTTTATCGAACGGGTCTGGTCCTGGAAGCAGCAATCCGGCAATACGATCCTCGATCAACTGAAACGACTCGGAGCGTCCTGCGATTGGTCCCGCCTGCGCTTTACCATGGACGAAGGATTATCCGAAGCCGTTCGAGCCGTTTTCGTTCGTCTGCACCAGGAAGGACTCATCTATCGCGGGCACCGCTTGATCAATTGGTGCCCCCGGTGTCTCACCGCGCTGTCCGATGTTGAGGTCGAGCAT
The DNA here is from genome assembly GCA_965204965.1 of Nitrospirales bacterium. GTDB lineage: Bacteria > Nitrospirota > Nitrospiria > Nitrospirales > UBA8639 > Bin75. The sequence continues at coordinate 1,520,038 of OZ242026.1, forward strand.
GAGCCGGTTCAGGGTACCATGTACCATATTTCTTATCCGTTGGCCGATGATCCCGACACGTCCCTCATCATCGCCACCACGCGACCGGAGACGTTACTCGGGGATACCGCGGTGGCCGTGCATCCCGAGGACCCCCGATACAATGGCCATATTGGAAAACGTATTAAACTGCCGCTCACCGACAGGACCGTTCCGATCGTGAGCGATGCAATCCTGGTGGATCGGGAATTCGGTACCGGCGCCGTCAAGATCACCCCGGCCCATGACTTCAATGATTTCGAGGCGGGCGAACGGCACCTGCTCCCTCGTATTGCCCTGCTGACCCATCAGGCCCTTCTGAATCCCGAAGCGCTTCGGGACGCCGGAGTCGTGCAGGACGTTATCGACAACATTGCCGACCTCCCGGCCATCAAGGCCCGCCCAATTGTGGTTGATGCCCTGAAAGACCAAGAACTCCTGGTCAAAACCGAAGATCATCAAATGGCCCTAGGGAAATGTTATCGCTGCAAAACCGTGGTGGAGCCGTTCCTCTCACCTCAATGGTTCGTCAGAATTCAACCGCTGGCCGACCCGGCAATTGCAGCGGTGGAACAGGGTCAGATCCGCATTATTCCGGAGGAATGGTCGAACAATTATCTGGGCTGGATGCGCGGGATCAAAGACTGGTGCATTTCCCGGCAGATCTGGTGGGGACACCGCATCCCAGCCTGGTATTGCACCACGTGCTGTCCCGAAGCCCGCCTGATTCTCGATGGTGGAGGCAGTCACCTGATCCCCACGCAGGCTATCCCCGTGGTTTCCGAAACGGCTCCGGCCACCTGCGCCACCTGCGAGGAGGATCAATTCATTCAAGACCCCGACGTGCTCGACACGTGGTTTTCATCGGCGCTCTGGCCCTTTTCCACCCTAGGCTGGCCTGCACACACCAAAGAGCTCGAGACCTATTATCCGACCTCCACGTTGGTCACGGGATTGGATATCCTGTTCTTCTGGGTGGCGCGCATGATCATGATGGGCCTCAAGTTTACCGGCAAGCCCCCGTTCCGTGACGTGTACATTCACGCCCTGGTGCGCGATGCCGAAGGCGAAAAGATGAGCAAATCCAAGGGGAACGTCATCGACCCCCTGACCAAGATGTCGCAGTACGGGACCGACGCGCTCCGGTTCACCCTGGCCTCGATGGCGTCGCCCGGGCGTGACATCAAACTCTCGGAAAACCGGATCGAAGGCTATCGCAACTTTGCCAACAAGATCTGGAATGCCGCGCGTTTCATCCTGATGCACGCGGACGGGCCGACCGAAACGCGGCCAATTGCCGACAGGCCGTTCGTGGATCAATGGATCCTGAGCCGGCTCAACCACGTCACCGCGGCCGTGACGGCCCGTCTCGAAGAATACCGGTTCGATCAGGCCGCGGGACAACTCTACCAGCATATCTGGCACGAATACTGCGATTGGTACCTGGAACTCATCAAACCCGCGCTGCAGGGCGGGGACTCACCCGCCGCCCGATCCACGCGCGCCACGATGCTGCACACGTTCGAGCACCTCCAACGCCTGCTCCATCCGTTTATGCCGTTTTTGACGGAAGAAATCTGGCAAACGATCCCCCACCATGGCGAGAGCCTCGTCCGCCAACCCTTTCCGGTTGCAACCCAAGAATGGGAGAATACCGAGGCGGAACAGACGTTCGCCGTCATCGAACAAATCGTCACTACCATCCGAACCGGGCGCGCCCTCCTGGATTACTCACCATCTAAATCCCTGACGATCCTGGCCACGGCCAAAGATCCGGACGAACTTGCGCGTTTGAACGAAGCGCGAGACCATGTCGCACACCTCTGTCGCGGAACAATCACCATCGTCGATCAGGACACGTGGCCGGCCGGCCGCATCCTGCATCTGGCGATGGGAAGTTTCATGATCGGTCTGACGATCGAGGGCGAAGTGGACCTCAACAAAGCCTTGACGCGCATCAACAAACAAGCGCAAGCCAAACAAAAGGAAGCTACCCGCCTCCAAGGACGCCTGGGTTCTCCGGACTTTGCGGCCAAGGCCTCCCCCGAGGTGGTTCAAGAATCAAAGGACCGTCTGGACCTGCTGACCGCCGAACTCTCACTGCTTGCCAGCAGCGAACAACAACTCCGGAAGATGGTGTCATGAGATCCCACGTGATTCAGCCGCCACCTCCGTATGAACTCGAAGCACTGGTCGCGGCGGCTTTGAAAGAAGACGCGCCACACGGTGACGTCACTACGCACGCGCTCCTCGATCCGTCCCTTCAGGCTCAAGCCCACGTCACGGGCAAGCAGAATCTGACCCTTGCCGGTGTCGCGGTGCTCCACACCGTGTATCGGGTCCTGGACCCTGCCGTGACGGTAACGGCCACGTTCCAAGACGGCGCGACCCTTGAAGCCGGACAGACGTTCGCCACCCTTCAAGGACCGGCGCATTCAATCCTGGGTGGAGAACGGGTCGCGCTGAACTTTTTGCAACATCTTTCCGGCATTGCCACCTTGACCGCACGGTTCCGCGCCGAGATCCGGCAGTATCCCACCGTTCTCGTCGATACCAGAAAAACCATTCCCGGCCTTCGACGGCTTGAAAAATGGGCGGTCGCTCTCGGGGGTGGAACCAACCATCGTATGACGCTGAGTGACGGAGTCCTCATCAAGGACAACCATCTGGTGTTGTTGGAAGCCCAAGGCATTACCATCCGCGAAGCCTGCCGAACAGCCAAGGAACGACACTCCCGTCATTTCCGAATCTGCGTCGAAGTCGAAACTCTCGAACAGATTAACCAGGCATTGGACGGCGGTGCCGACGTCCTGCTCCTGGACAACATGGCCCCGTCTCTGGTCCGGGTAGCCGTAGACCTCATCAAAGGCCGGGCACACACCGAGGTTTCGGGAGGTGTTACGCTCGAAAACGTCCGCGAATATGCCGCCACGGGCGTGGACTCCATTTCCATCGGGGCTCTCACCCATTCCGCGCCCGCGGTCGATATCAGTCTGGACGTGCTTCCCGTATCCTCTCGATAACCTGACTGGCGTATGGCGGATCCCGTGCAATCCACACCGCTGGAAGCCGCAAGCATTGAACAGCGGTTGACCACGCGCAGCCTGGGCCGCCCGCTTCACCTCTTTGCGGAACTCGCCTCCACCAATACCACGGCCTTTACGCTGGCCGACTCTGGAGCACCTCATGGCACCGTGGTTCTCGCAGAAACTCAAACAGCCGGGAAGGGGCGACTGGGACGGCAGTGGACCTCGCCGCCTCATCTCAACATCTATTGTTCCCTGATACTTAAAGATCCGAAACTTGCGCGTCACGTGTCCTGGATCCCACTTGTGACCGGACTCGCCCTGGCTGAAGCCACCCAACGTGCCTGCGGCATTGGGATCTCATTAAAATGGCCCAATGATTTGTTGTATATCGAGAAAAAAATCGGGGGCATCTTATGCGAAAGCGCGAGTCAGGGTTCCCAAGTTTCAACGTGCGTCGTGGGGTTCGGCCTGAACGTCAATTGCCGGGAGACGGATTTCCCCGAAGAGTTGCGCTCGCTTGCCACATCGTGTCACCAGGCCACCCGCCAATTCCATGATCGCAACGGCCTGATCGCCGATATATTCAACCAATTGGAAAACTGGTATGATTGCGTGGAATCGGAACAATTCGACCACGTGCGAAGATCGTACGAGGCGTCGTGCGTCACGCTCGGCCGGGAAGTGGAGATTGCCTGCCTGACAGGCCAAACCATTCGCGGAACGGCTACCAACATCGGAGAAGATGGCGCATTACTGGTGTCCACCATGAAGGAAGGCAAAAACCACACCCTGGAAATTCGATCCGGGGACGTTCACCATCTACGATAACCTATCCTCCCTCTCCTATTTCCCGCATTAAGCGGGAAATAGGGAGAGGGCTGGGGTGAGGGGTAGGGAATTTCCATGCTTCTGACGATTGACATCGGCAATACCCAAATCGTCTCCGGCGTATTCGACGGGCAAACCCTGCGAAGTTCCTGGCGCTTGGCCACGGACCACACGAAGACGGCGGACGAATACGGCATCGTCTTCTCGTCGCTCACACGGGAATCCGGTATTTCTGCGCAGGATATCCATGGGACCATTGTTTCCAGCGTGGTCCCGCCCCTGACCCCGACGATTGAATGCATGATCGAAACCTTCTTCCATCACTCCCCGCTCATCGTCTCCTCCGACTTTCCCTTTGGGCTGACCCTGGAATATGCCAACCCTCAGGAAATCGGAACCGACCGTTTGGTCAACGCGGCGGCGGCGTTCGCAAGCTATCGAACCCATCTCATCATCGTGGACTTCGGAACCGCCATAACGTTTTGCACCGTCACCAAAGACGGACGATATTTGGGCGGGGCGATTGCCCCGGGGATCAAAAGCGCCGCCGAGGCGCTGCACCACCATACCGCCAAATTGCCCAACGTCGAGCTGACCCGGCCGAAAAGCGTGATCGGAACCGATACGACAAGCAGCATCCAATCCGGTTTGATCTTCGGGTATGCGGGACTGGTCGATGCAATGGTGACCAGAATCGAACAGGAAATCGGTCACTCAACGAAGGTCGTCGCCACCGGCGGCCTCGCCCCAATTCTTGCGCCAATATCGAGGACTCTCCAAGAAATCAGGCCGTCGCTCACGCTGGAGGGTCTGGAATTGCTCTACCGCCGCAAAACCAGCCAGTAGGCTCCCTTCAGATGGGAGTCCCGGCATAAACCCGAGTCCCGCCTTTCTTTCTCGTTTTTCATCATTTTTTCACTTTTTTCGGTTGACTTACCAAGTCTTGATGACTATCTGAGCAAGACACCCGAGCCGTGACATGAGCGACAATCTTCAACAATCAGATGAAGTACGTGGCGAAGACGCAGTAGCCACGCCACTTTCCGATCATGCGGTTACCGAGTTAACCGATACGGATACGGAAGAGCCCCCTGAAAATCCTCCAGAAAATTCAGAAGTTCCAAATCTGACCGACCAACTTCTCGAAAAAGACGAGGAACTGCACGCCCTGAATGACAAATATTTGCGTCTGGCCGCGGAATTCGACAACTACAAGCGTCGGGTTCAACGCGACCAACAGGATACAATCCGGTTTGCAAACGAAAAATTGTTCAAGGACTTGCTGCCAACCTTGGACAACCTGGAACGGGCACTGCAATCCGGGCGCGAGCAAGGCCGGATCGAGGGGCTCCTGGAAGGGGTTGACCTCACCTACAAACATTTTCTCGATACCCTCCAAAAAATGGGCATCAAACAGGTTTCGAGTGTGGGAGAAGTCTTTGATCCGGCCAAACATCAAGCCGTGGGGCAAGTCGAATCAACGACCATCCCCGAGAACGTCATCGTTGACGAGTATCAGAAAGGGTATTTTGTCCACGACCGGATATTACGGCCAGCCATGGTAACCGTCGCGAAAACCAAAGAACCGGAAAATGGAGAAGGACAGCAGGAAGGAGCCGAAGCATGAGCAAGATTATTGGAATTGACCTGGGAACGACGAACTCGTGTATCGCCGTCATGAGCGGGACCGACCCCGAAGTGATTGCCAATTCTGAAGGCGGACGCACCACGCCGTCCGTGGTGGCGGTGACGGACAAAGAAGAACGGCTCGTCGGCCAGATTGCCAAACGGCAAGCCATCACGAATCCCGAAAACACCATTTTCTCCGTCAAACGCCTGATGGGAAGAAAATTCAATACCAAGCAAGTCAAAACAGCCACCGAGCGGTTGCCGTATAAGATTCTCGCCGCCTCGAACGGTGACACGCACGTAGAAATCCAGGGCAAACAGTACAGCCCTCCCGAGGTGTCGGCGATGATCCTTCAAAAGATCAAACAAACGGCCGAAGACTTTTTAGGGGAAAAAGTCACGGAGGCGGTGATTACCGTCCCCGCGTACTTTGACGACAGCCAGCGCCAGGCCACCAAAGACGCGGGCCAGATCGCGGGGCTCAACGTCCTTCGGATCATCAACGAGCCGACCGCGGCCTCATTGGCCTACGGCCTGGATAAAAAGAAAGAAGAACGCATCGCCGTATACGACCTCGGCGGCGGCACCTTCGATATTTCGATCCTCGAAATCGGGGACGGCGTGTTCGAAGTGAAAGCCACCAACGGCGACACCTTCCTGGGTGGTGACGACTTCGACCTTCGCGTCATCGATTGGCTGGTGGACGAATTCAAGAAGGATCAGGGCATTGATCTGAAAAACGACCGCATGGCGCTGCAACGCCTGAAAGAAGCCGCGGAACGGGCCAAGATCGAACTGTCATCGGCCCAGGAGACGGAGATCAATCTGCCCTTCATTACCGCGGACGCCGGCGGGCCCAAACACCTGGTGCTCAAACTCACCCGGTCCAAACTGGAACAACTCGTGGACGACCTGATCACCCGCTCCATCGAACCCTGCAAAAAAGCCTTGGCCGACGCCGGCGTTTCCGCCGGCGAAATCAATGAGGTGGTGCTCGTCGGCGGGATGACGCGGATGCCCAAAGTCATCGAACGGGTGAAAACCTTTTTCGGCAAAGAACCCCATAAAGGCGTGAATCCCGACGAAGTCGTGGCAATCGGAGCCGCCATCCAAGGCGGTGTCCTCAAGGGCGACGTCAAGGACGTGCTGCTGCTGGACGTGACTCCCCTGTCCCTGGGCATTGAAACGCTGGGCGGCGTATTCACGCGCTTGATCGACCGCAACACCACCATTCCGACCAAGAAGAGCCAGATTTTCTCCACCGCCTCGGACAGTCAGACAGCGGTCACCATTCGGGTCTTCCAAGGCGAACGGGAAATGGCGAACGACAATAAGCTGCTCGGCCAATTCGATCTGGTAGGGATTCCCCCGGCCCCGCGAGGGATGCCGCAAATCGAAGTCACGTTCGACATCGACGCGAACGGGATCGTCCACGTGTCAGCCAAAGACATGGCCACGCAAAAAGAACAGTCCATCAAGATCACGGCGTCAAGCGGCCTCAGCAAGGAAGAAGTCGAGCAATTGGTTAAGGACGCCGAGGCGCATTCCGAAGAAGACAAAAAACGCCGCGAAACCGTGGAAATTCGCAATCAGGCCGATACCCTGGTTTACGGAACGGAAAAGAATCTCCAGGAACACGGAGATAAAATTCCCGAAGAAGAGAAAACCAATATTCAGGAAGCGATCGACGGCATGAAGAAAGCCATGGAGGGAGACGACGTGGAAGCCATGAAAGCGGCCATGCAGACCCTCACGACCGCGTCACACAAGCTCGCGGAAGAAATGTACAAGAAGACGTCGGCAGAAACCGGAGACGGAAGCAACACCGGAGACGGCGCAAGCCCTAACGGTGAAGCGACCAATGGAACGCAGCAAGACGAAACAGTCGTCGATGCCGAATTCGAAGAGGTTGATAAGGAAAAATAATGCTATTCTCAGATCGTTTTCCTGAAAAACGTCCACTCGACGGGAAAAAGCTGAGATGCTCATAGACCGGAAAAGATGGCTAGCGTGACCAAACGGGATTATTATGAAGTGCTGGGAGTCGACCGGGCGGCCTCTGATGACGAGATCAAGAAGGCCTTCCGGAAGCTGGCCCGCCAGCACCACCCGGACTTGCAAGGCGACCCGCAACTCAAGAAAAGAGCCGAAGAAAAATTCAAGGAAGCCAATGAGGCGTATGAAGTCCTGAGCAATGAGGAGTCGCGGAAGCGGTACGACATGTTCGGGCATTCGGCGGGCCAACAAGGTTTCGGCGGACCCGAGGGGTTTGATTTCAGACAAGGATTCGGCGACGTGTTCGGGGATATTTTTGAAGACTTTTTCGGCGGAGGGAGAGGAGGTCGTAGTCGACCTGAACAGGGTAATGACCTGCAATACAACCTGGAACTCTCCTTTGAAGAAGCCATCGAGGGAAAAGAGGCCAAACTCAAAATCCCGCGATGGGAAGGTTGCGACTCCTGCAAGGGAACGGGAGCCAAATCGGCCGAGGCCGTCCAACAATGTCGCGGCTGCCAGGGCACCGGGCAGATTCGGCTCCAACAAGGCTTCTTCTCGATCAACCGGGCCTGCGGGCAGTGTCAGGGCACCGGGCAGATTATTACGGATCCCTGTCCCACTTGTCGCGGGCAAAAACGGGTGTACCGGGAACGAACCTTATCCGTCACGATTCCCGCGGGAATCGATACCGGAATGCGCTTTCGCTTGGCTCGCGAAGGCGAACACGGTGTCAACGGCGGTCCGCCCGGCGATCTCTACGTCGCGGTTGCAGTCAAGCCCCATCCGGTCTTCACCCGAAAGGGAACCGATATTCTCGTCGAATTGTCGCTCGACATGGTCACGGCCGCCTTGGGCGGCAAAGTGGACGTTCCGACCCTCAAAGGCAAAACCAGCGTCAAGATTCCCGAAGGCACCCAGCACGATCAGGTACTTCGATTGAAGGGCCTGGGGGCGCCCGCGCTGAAAGGTCGCACCGGCGGCGACCAACTCGTTCGCGTCAACATCAGCATTCCCACGAAACTGTCGGCGAAACAACGGGAACTCCTGGCTGCCTTTGCCGAAGAAAGCGGAACCGCGTCAAAAGACCAGGAAGACGGCTTGTTCGGCAAAGTCAAAACCATGTTCGAGTAACACGGCCGTCTTCGGCCTACCACCCTCTCCACGTCCATTCGCCACATGCCGGTCTTTTTCATTCAATCAAACCGGATTTCCCACCACGCCGTCACGATTGACAATCCCCTCCTTTCCCACCTTTCAAAAAGCCTCCGCATTCGCGAAGGCGAGGAGATTTGGGTCGGAGATGAGCACCGGGTTCGCTACAGGGTTCGGATCGACCGCATGGATTCGAAATCACTCCAAGCCTCGATCATTGAAACCATCGAAGGGCTACCCGCGCCATCGGCTCCTATTGTCCTGGCTCAAGCCATCCTGAAAGGGGATCGCATGAACTGGGTGATTCAAAAAGCCACCGAGCTTGGAGTCGCCGAGATTATTCCATTGCTCACGTCGAGGGTCATCGCCCGGCCACCGGCAGGTCGCGTCCGAACCGCACGGGAACGGTGGCAACGGATTGCCGTCGATGCCGCCCAACAATCGGAGCAATGGGCGTTCCCCAACCTCACCCAACCTCTTACGTTATCTGAGTTATTCGAGCATGTTCCCGCCCCGGCATGCCGGTGTGCGTTGCTGGAACGAAGTGGCGAACAGAGCCTTGGTTCCCTGTCTATCGATCACACGTTCCATGGCACCCTTGTGCTGGCCGTCGGCCCCGAGGGAGGATGGACGCAGAAAGAGATGCAAGCACTCCTCGACCAACGCTTTCAACCCATTTCACTGGGCAAAAGCATCCTTCGAAGCGAAACCGCACCATTGGTGGCGCTAAGCATCCTGCAACATCGATTGGGGCATATCTGAGCCCTGATTAAGAACATCCGGGACGGACTTTTCCCTTCCTTTGGGATCAAAAGGGCCAACGCACTCAGAAATGTCATTCCTGCGAAAGCAGAAATCCAGAGTCTGTATCCGTTGGAACGGAGGAAGAAGAAAAGACACTGGATTCCCGATTAAAAATGTCGGGAATGACAGAAAAAGGCAAGATCCCCGATCACGTCGGGGATGACTGAGGGCACAAGCAGAGGTTCTTAAGAAGACGCTGGTGTGATCTTGAGGATAGTCCCGCCGTCGCCGACGGCCCAGCCGACCTTGGGATCCGGAAAGGATAACCCATAGAGGCTGAAAGGTTCGGAAAGTTCCGGTTCGTTCCACGTAAAGCCGGCGTCCGAGGTGGTCAGAAACGCGCCTCGCTCGCCGATGATCCACCCGGCCAGGAAACCGGTAAACTGGACTTTTAAAAAGTCCGGCGGTCTGATACAGGGAGACCCACAGGGCAGAGTGCGATCAACCCATTTTTCTCCACTGGTGATCGTTTGAAAGATAGCGCCTTGAGATCCCACGACCCATCCGCCCTCGGGATCCGTAAAATACAAATCGAAGAACGTCGTGGCGCTGTCGGTACTCTGTTGGATCCAGTTTTGCCCGCCATCGTGCGTCACGAGAATCGTCCCGATTGCACCGACCGCCCACCCGTTCTTCGCATCGATGAACTGAACACCAAACAAATCCACCGCGGTGGAACTGCTTTGATCCTCCCAGGTCACACCGCCGTCCGTGGTGCGTAGAATCGTGCCACGGTCCCCCACGATCCAGCCCTGCTGAGAAGGATTCAGGAAATACACGTCATAGAGTGCGGCGCCCACCCCGGCAACCTGCCGGCGCCACTGTTTCCCGTGATCGTTCGTATGCAGGATGGTCCCGTTCTGCCCGACAATCCATCCGTGTTGGGGATCGGTAAAGTAGACACTGGTCAACAGGGCCGCGGTGCGACGAGTCACGGCCTGCCACGTCGCCCCCGCATCCTCCGTTTTCAGGACGGTGCCTCCCGCGCCTACGGCCCAGCCGTGCTGCGCGCTGACGAAAAACGTCCCGAGGAGCGTGGACTTGGTGCCACTCTTCTGGACAGTCGAAACGGGGTTCTCCGCGGCTTCGACCTGTCCGGCCAAGCCCGGAAGACAAAGCAGTCCCACGACCATCAACCGAAGAAGAGCATGAAAAGAGGATGTCACGACTTTCACGGTGCCTGGTCGGTTCTCCAAGGTTCTTGCGTGTAATCGTAGAAAAATTCCTTGTGGGGCAATCCCCGTGGGAGAATCTTGAATTCACCCGCCACGGCGCTTTGCCACTGCTTCCGGGAACAACACCGGCCGTTCTTGAGTAAATCCCAGGATCCGCGACGCACGACGATTTCCCCTTTGGTGGGGTCAACGTAAAACCCTTCGGGATGCCCGAATCCGAACACGTGCCGCCGGGGCACCTGAACCTTGATTTCGGTATCCTTCCAAGAGACTACGACGGCCGCGACCCCGTTCACCAGCACTTCGGTTCGTGAAACGTCGGGTCCCAGTCGATAGTTCTTCCAATCGTGGGCCTCGGTATTCAATTCCAGACGCGTCGCCTCCGCGATTTTCAGAAACTCGCCGAACCCTTCGCCTGTCAACGTCACAATCTCATCGATCCCGGCCTCCTTCGGAGAGTAGGACGTGACCTTCGGCATCTGCACGGTAAACGAGCCCACGTCCAATTCCACCACGCCCTTCTTGGCACAACAGGTCCCATCGGGGTTGGGAATGGTGGCGCCCCGCTTCACGACAACCGGACCGGACTTGGCGCTATAGGGCACCCATACGTTGATTTCGTCATCCTGCCATCGGTGAATAATGGCGGGCACGCCCCCGATTTCCACCCGGTTCTGGCCCGGATCGAAATCGAACGCGTACGCCGTGCTCCCCGCTTCGGAAAATACTCCGAAATTTTTCCCCTTGATATGAACCAAGGTACCGATCGGCCCCTGGGTCGGAAACAAACCATCGGATCCGGGTTCGACCAACTCGAATTGGCCCAAGGTCCTCGTGCGTCCGTTCTGTTGAAACATCACGGGCCCACTGGAGCCGTTGAGCGGCACGTGGACGACGATGGTGCGCAGAGTCCATTTGGCAATCGTCACCGGCTTGCCGCCGATCGTAATCGCATCATTCGGCCCCTTGGCATCCCCGAACTGTTGCCCGCTCAGCACGACCTTGGCTCCGACAGGCCCGCGGTTCGGCGCAAACGAAATACTGGGGATCAAGGAAACCTGCATGGAATTACTCTGGGCATATTTGACGGGCGCGCAGCAGGACCCATCCGGCAACGGGTCGGAGGAAGCCAGTTGCACGATCACGTCACCGGACTTGGCATTGGCCGGGATCTTGACGTCGATCTTCCCGGGCCGCCATTTCAGAATTTCCGACAAAATGCCGTTGACCAACACCCGGTTCACGCCAAACATGGTATTGGGATCACGTGACCCTGCCGTATTCCCGAAATGTTCACCCTCAATCGTCAGCACCGAGCCGGGTTCCGCCTCCGGCGGCACCAGCTTGGTAATCTTCACTTGTTGAATCTTGAACTGGCCCGCGACCGTAGCGCCTTTCGACCCTGAAACCGTGACGTCACCGCTCTTGGCTCCAAGCGGTACCTTCACCATCACCAGGTCAGGCTCCCACAGTTGAATCAACGCGGGCACGCCATTGAAATCCACCCGGTTCTCCGCCGTTGAAACAAAATCCCCGAACGCGGCTCCGCCAATCGTGACCGTGGCTCCAGGAGGCCCCGAATCCGGAAACAATTCAGCGTGAGCAAACGAAACCGTTCCGCAAACAACTATTAAAGCAAGAAACATGTGTCTCATACCGCAATGACCCTTTCCCTGATCAGAACGAATACTTCAAAACCCGACGCATCAACGCGTCCCGAGGACTGAAACGAAAAGTAGCCGCGCCACAGAAAATGACGCGGCTACTTTATACTTTATAACGAGGCACTTTTTGCCGTCAACCAACGGCAATGATTAAGACAACAACTTCGGTCAACCACAAAACGTCGAGAACACTGCGCTTCCGATCGTTTCAGCGATGCCGTTCAGAACTGATACTTCATGTTGAGGCTGACGCCCCAGAATTGAATGTCATCCGTCACCGAGTTGTACCGAATCCGCGGACTGCCCGCTTCCGGTCCAATCGCTGAGTCGTGACTTCGGAGTTGATCCCACTCTCGCCCATCCTCGAACTCTCCGAAATCCGCGTACCGGAACTTGAGTCCAATGCTCACCGGCTCAGTGACCTGATAATCCACCCCGGCGAGCACCTGATACCCGAACAGCGTATCCGAAAGCTTGGCCCTGCCGATGGTAGTCGTACCGGCCACTCGCTCGTTTAAAAGCTCACGATTTGCTAATTCTTGGCCTTCAGCATCGGCGCTATCGAAGGTAGGGATTCTACTGGGATCAGAATTCCTCGTCCATCGGTTATAAAAATCCAAGGAAACCCGAGAAAACCCGACGCCCAATCCCACGTACGGTGTAAACTTCGAATCCGAGCGATAGTCATAGTACAGGTTGGCAAAGAAGTTGTGCGACAACACGTCGTCGACCGCGGCTTCTATGAATCTGAGTTCGTCTTCTTTCCCACCTTGGACATTCTCACCCAACGGTACGGTGTACGAGTCATCATAGGTGGTGCTGCGATAAAAATATTCCCCTTCGACCCTGAAGCTCCCCATTCGATAACCCAGGGCTGCCCCTGCCAAAATCCCGCTGCCACCATCAAACTTCTGAGGCCAGGAGAAATCATCTCTACTAGACTGGGCACAATTTCTAAGTGGTGGCACCAATTGACCACCTGACCCGTCATTATTAATGAACCCGTCGCATTGAGTTGGAACATCATTGTCCCAACTCTCTATATTCATTTCCGGAGCGACCGCGATACCCAATTCTCCTCCGATATAAAACCCGTCTTTGGCCCATACCGGGCCTGAGGAGACCACCAACCCCAAGATCAACAGCACAAACAGAATTTTTTTCATGATGTCACCTCCCCCTTTATCAATATCACTGCATGCTATGGGATTAACCATTTTCTAGTGCAGCAGATTTTATAATAGGACGTTTTTGTCGTCAATAAGAGGCACTTGTTCGGGAGGTATGAAACCGGTGGGTTGAGTTCACAGACAGCAGGGTTGTGATCCGCACTCGGCCGTAGGGACATGCCTCGTGGCTCTATCCTCTAAGGCGGCCTCTCCGCAGTTGTAGCGCGGCATCTCATGCCGCATGGAGAGGCTACCAAGAGAAAAGAGCGCGATAAGATCGCGCGGCTACAAATACCCCAGAGGAACCCGAATGCGGCATAAGGCCTATCCCGGGACGGGATGGTACCCTACAGGGAAAACCGGAAAAGCGAGCACCCGTTGCGGACGCGGCGTGGCTGACCGTTCCGATAGTTGCCGGTCAGAACTGATACTTCATGTTGAGGCTCACGCCCCAGAATTGAATATCATCCGTGCTGATATAGTAGGTCGCGGGCTTTAACGAATTCCCGGCTACCGAGGCATGCCCTCGGAGTTTCTCATATTCCGAGTCGTCCTCGAATTCCCCGAACATCGCGTACCGGAACTTGAGCCCGATCGTGAGCGGCTCGCTCACCTGATAATCCACGCCGGCCAACGCCTGATACCCGAACAGCGTATCCGACATGGTGGCCTCATCATTCGACAACAATCCCGCTAATCGTTGATTCAACGCCGGATCACCATGTGGCGGGCCGATGACGTCGATCTCATCGCCATTGGGGTTGCGATGCCAGCGCGTTCGATATTGGACGGACACTTGGGCGAACCCAATGCCAAATCCCGCATACGGGGTAAACTTCGAGTCCGTACGGTAGTCGTAATACAGGTTGGCAAAGAAGTTGTGCGACATCAGGTTATCGACGGCATCCTCGACGCCATCGTTGTATTGCGTCGAATCACTGGGGTACCACACGGTCCCGTCGGCGTTGGGAAAGCCGGGTTCATCCGTGCTGCCATACCGGGTGCCGCGATAGAAATATTCACCCTCGACCCTGAAGCTGCCCAGGCGATAGCCCACAGCCAATCCCGCCAGAATCCCCGAGCCCCCATCAAACGACTCACTTGCGGGCCCCCATGCAGCCGGATCATCTCCACAGGCGCCCTGAGGAGTCTGAACGTCACCGAAAATAGTCTGGTCGCATAGGACGCCCGGGAAATCATTCGGAGCCGCGTCCGTGGTCCAATCATCCAATCCCCCGGTTGAAACGTCCATGTCTGGGGCGACAGCCACGCCCAAGTCCATCCCCATGTATAACCCATCCTTGGCCCATACCGTGCCTGCGGAGAACACAAACCCCATGACCACCAGCATAAGTAAGATCTTTTTCATGTTGTCACCTCTCCTTTTGAAAATATCACTGCATGCTTTGTGCTTAGTCATTTCTAGTGCAGAGGATTTTATAATAGAGCGTTTTGTCGTCAATAAGTGAGACTCATACGTTCCATATGAGAATACTGGGTCAATATCTATCTCAAGATGTGCGTCGGTGATCTGCTTTCCAATGACAGAGGAATTTGTAAAGACCCTGGATTCCCGCTAAAAAATTGCGGGAATGACAGAAGGAGAAAAAAAGACCACCCGGTGCAAATGGTTACGGCGCGGTTCCGGTCAATCGGGCAATCGTTGCGGAGGCCGCGTTTCTGACTTCGACTTCTTTCGCGTTTTTTTCGAGATCCCGCAACAAGGGAAGAGCCTCCAGCACACCGAAATCGCCGAATGCCCGGACACTGCGTACCTTCACGTACACGTCGGGATGGTTCAACAGATCCGGCAAGATGCCGACGATTCTGTTGTCCTTCGCCTGTACGAATTCTCCAATCGTGCGCCTGGCAGCCACCGGTTCATACAGCGTATGGGCTTGTTGCATACTGTGGATGCCTTCGGGAAGCCAGTCGGAGTTCTCGGATACTTCCGGAACAGCCTCTTGAACAATCTTGGCGCGCAACCCTTTCAGGAAGACGCGATGGGCATCCTGGTTTCGATGAATCTGCCCGTCCACGATTTCGCCAAGAAAATGATAATAGGGGTTGGTCAAAAAATTATGCAGGGAGTCCAGGTAGGGCAGGGTTCCCGAAGAAGTGAGTTCGGCTCGTTCCTGAATCGTAATCTCAAACAACGGGCCTTTTTCGTGATGTTCGATCCTGAACGTTCCCGTCAGCACCGTGCCGTATCGATTGATGCCAAACTGTCTGCCTCTGGTTTCTTCATACGAACCCGTCAAGGTCAACGCATGCGGTTGAGTCTTCTCCCGCACGATCTCGAAACCCACCGCAATCAATTTGGCTCGTATATCCGCCGGGGCATCCCACAAGAACCTGCCGCGAGTCTTCCACGTTGCGGCCTGCACGTCCACGTAAATCGTGTTGGCCGTTCGCAAAGTGGAAAAGACCGCCGGATCGGTCAAATACGTAACGTTTGCCAGCGCGCGGTCTGGCGCAAACCCACAGGCCATGACCAGCAGCACAGCCGGGAAAAACCAACTCGTATGTATTTTCATGCTTGTCGCGAAAAGCGAGGGTTACGATTCACCGGGATACAGTTGGACGGTCAATTCAAGCTCCACGGGAACGCCCATGGGCAATTCGGCGACCCCCACGGCCGCTCGCGCGTGCCGTCCGGCCTCGCCGAAGATCTCTACCAGCAAGTCGGACGCGCCGTTGATCACATAGGGCTGCTCCCTGAACCCTTCACGAGAGGCCACGTATCCCGTCATCTTGACGATACGTTGCACCCGGTCCAGCGAACCCGCGGCCTGACGGATATTGGCCAGGGCATTGAGCAACGACACCTTGGCCGCTTCATAGCCTTCTTCTTTGGTTAGGTCGCCACCCACTTTCCCCTGGAACACGATCTGCCCGTCACGACTGGGCACCACGCCGCTGACGAAGAGCAAGTCGCCGACACGAACCGAGGGCACATACGTGGCCACGGGTTTCGGAGCTGCCGGCAAGGTCAGGCCCAGGGACGCGACGCGTTGTTCAAAAGACATGGTTCGGAAAGCTTACGAGGTACGGCGACGTTGACGCAACTGGTATTTCCTCACGGCCCGGTTGTGTTCGGCAAGCGTCGTCGAGAACTTGTGGCTCCCATCGTTCCGAGAGACAAAATACAGATATTTGGTCGCTTCAGGATAGAGGGCCGCATGGATAGCCGCACGCCCCGGGTTGGCAATCGGCCCTGGCGGCAACCCGACGACCCGGTAGGTATTGTAAGGGCTGTCGATCGATAAATCCTTTTTGCGAAGGTTGCCGTCGAACTCATGCACGGCGTAGATGACGGTCGGGTCGCTTTGCAGAGGAATATCTTTTTGCAATCTATTGTGAAACACGCCGGAAATCAGGGTGCGTTCATCCGGCCGGGCCGTTTCTTTTTCGATCACCGACGCCAATGTCATAACCTCGTGTAAAGACAAGTCCAATTCCGCGGCCCGTCCATGGTCTTCCTCTCTCACTGTCTGCTTGAACTTAGCCACCATGGTCTCGATCAATAGTTCCGGCCTCATATGACGGGCAAACCGATAGGTATCGGGAAACAGGTAGCCTTCCAGGGTATCGACAGACAGCGACAAGGTTTGAATGAAGGCCCGATCCCTGGCGCACTGGAGAAACGCGTCGCGGTCTGCCAGACCTTGCTCATGCAACAAGTCGGCAATCTGGCTCATGGCAAAGCCTTCGGGAATCGTGACCATATGCTGGAGCACCTCGCCCCTGATGATCTTCTCCAGAATGGTCGAGGGGGCCATGCCACCGTGAAATTCATACTCTCCCGAAATGACTTTCCGATCCAACCCCTCAAGGCGACCCAGCCACACAAACGCCCAATCGCTCTTGATGAGATTCTGCCGATGGAGTCGTGCCGCCACGTCGGACAAGGAGGCGCCCTCGGCAATCTCCAAAACAACCACCCGTGAGGCATTGCCAATGGGCTGGAGTTGGTTCAGCACCGTGAACCCGGCCCCTAAGCCCAGCAGAAGAAACCCGGAAAGGATGAGGAAGGCTTTTTTGAGCATCAATGATTCCATGGCAGGCTCGCCGCCTGCACCTCAAAGGATGCAAATCTCTCCAATCTGTCATCCTCGACGCTTGTCCCCGACTTGATCGGGGATGACAGATCAAAGCAAAAAACGAACCACTGAATTCCTGCTTCCGCAGGAATAACAGATGTAGGAACCAACGATCGTTGGTCCCTACTGGCCCGAAACCTGCGCTTCGACCAGATGAAACACTTTTTCGAGGGCTTGGCTCAATTTTTCAGGATCCTTCCCGCCGGCTTGAGCCATTTCGGGTCGCCCCCCGCCTGATCCGCCAACGTCGCGCGCCATTTCCTTGATCAATTTCCCGGCCTGCAACGTATGGGTGAGGTCCGGAGACACGATCACCAATAACGAGACCTTGCCATCCACAGCCGAGCCCAATGCGATCACGCCCTTCGGCACTTTGCTCCGCACTCTGTCGGAGAAAAGCCGAAGTTGCTGCATGGATAACCCCTGGGTTTCCTGAACGTGGACGGGAATCCCGCGAATCTCCCGAACTTGGGCCTCGTCACCACCGGCGCTCCGGTCCATCAATTTCAACTTGAGTCGTTCGAGTTCCCGCTCCTTGTCCTTCAACAAGGCAACGAGTTTCCGGGTTTTCGGCACGATTTCCGATGGGCTGCTTTTCAACAATTCCGCCAATTCCCTGATGTCGGATTCCAGTTTTTTCCCGTGATCTAATGCCCCTGTCCCGGTCAGCGCTTCGATGCGTCGCACCCCCGACGCAACCCCGCCTTCTGAGGTAATACGAAACGAACCGATCTCGCCCGTATGGTGGCAATGCGTGCCCCCGCACAGTTCCTTGCTGAACTCCCCGATCCCCACCACTCTTACCTGTTCCCCGTACTTGTCGCCGAAAAACGCCAGGGCGCCGGCGTGAATGGCTTCCTGGATACCCATGACGTCGGTTTGGACGAGCATGTTGCCCAACACGTGAAAATTGACCATGGCTTCGATTTCCTCAAGGTCCCGGGTACGGAGCGGCTTGAAATAGGAAAAATCAAAGCGCAACCGGTTCGAGGCAACCAGCGAACCATATTGTTTCACCTGAGGACCCAGCACTTCTCGAAGCGCCGCGTGAAGGAGATGGGTGGCGGTATGATTTCTGGCCGCGCCGTGCCGGGTCGTCGAGTCTACCGTCGCAGCCAGCGGCTCGCCTTTGCGGACACGCCCCGACACAACCGTTCCCTTGTGAAGCAGGAGTTTTCCGCCGATCTTAGTGGTCTCCCTGACCTGAATCCGGCCTTCCGAGCCCGTCAACGTACCCTGGTCCCCAACCTGCCCGCCGCCTTCAGGATAGAAGGGGGTGGCATCCAGAACCAGTTCCACGTCATCCCCTTCCACGGCTTCTTCCGTCAGGTCGTCCCCTTTGAGCATGGCTTGGACTACGCTCTCGGATTGAAGCGCCTGATACCCGAGGAATTCCGTCGGACGAAGTTGTTGTGCCAATTCGGTGACGAATGGCTTCTCCTGTTCCGCGACAAAGGCGGCCGACTTACGCGCCCGATCACGCTGCGCTTCCAGCGCGCGTTGAAAGCCTTCAAGATCGGTGCCCAACCCTTGCTCACGAGCAGCCTCTTCGATCAAATCCAGGGGAAATCCGTACGTATCATACAATTTAAAGACGCTCTCGCCGTCAAGAGACCCGGCCGTGGCTTCGCCGACCATGCGATTCAGGATGGGCAAACCTTGATCCAACGTGCCGATAAACCGCTCCTCCTCACCTTCGACGATTGTGCGACACGTCTCCACCGCCCCGGCCAGTTCAGGATATGCGCCTTGCATTTGCGTCGCCACCGCGCCGGTCAATTCATGCAAAAACGGTTCGGTGACGCCCAAGAGCCGGCCATGTCGTGACGCCCTGCGCAAGATACGTCGCAACACGTAGCCCCGACCTTCGTTCGACGGAAGAATACCGTCTGCGATCATGAACGTGATGGCCCGCAAGTGATCCGCAATAACGCGCATGGAACGATCGGACGCTTCGGCCTTCCCGTATGCGGAACCCGTTCGGTCGGCAATCGCCGAAAGTAACGGCGTGAACAGGTCGGTCGCATAATTGCTGTCGACTCCCTGGACCACAGCCGCGAGCCGTTCAAGCCCCATGCCGGTGTCGATGCTGGGTTTCGGCAACGGATGCAGGTTGCCTTCGGCATCGCGGTCGAACTGCATGAATACGAGGTTCCAGATTTCCAGATACCGGTCACAATCGCAGCCCACCGCGCACGCGGCCCGTCCGCACCCGAGGGCCGCCCCCTGATCGACGTGGATTTCAGAACAGGGCCCGCAGGGTCCGGTTTCCCCCATTTGCCAAAAATTGTCCTTGTACCCGAGTCTCACGATCCGCGCCGCGGGCACGCCCACGCTGTTCTCCCACAATGCAGAGGCCTCATCATCGTCCTGAAAAATTGTGACCCACAATTGATCCGCGGGCAGACCCAGCGTCTTCGTCAAATAATCCCAGCCAAAATGGACCGCGTCCTTCTTGAAATAGTCGCCGAACGAGAAATTGCCGAGCATTTCAAAGAACGTATGATGGCGCCGGGTATACCCGACGTTTTCCAGATCATTATGTTTGCCGCCGGCTCGCATGCACCGCTGAACGGACACGGCCCGGGAATAGGAACGCTGTTCTTCGCCCAGGAACACGCGCTTGAACTGGTTCATGCCCGCGTTGGTGAACAAGAGCGTAGGATCGGCCTGGGGCAGCAACGACGCACTGGGCACCACGGCATGGTCAACGGCCCGGAAAAAGTCCAGAAACGATTGACGAAGCTCATTGGCGGTCAGGGACATGGGGATTCCTCTTGAAGGCTTGCTGCCTGTACCCCAAGAGATGATAACGGGACACCGCGATCCGGTCCTGTCATTCCCGACATTTTTAATCGGGAATCCAGAGATTTTTTTTGTTCCAGACCGGTCCTCACAAACGGAGGGACAGAAGGAGAAAAACACTGGATTCCCGCTTCCGCGGGAATGACAAGTTCGGGGCGTCGTTGACTCTCTTCATGCCAATGACAGATTCGAGGGACTTTCATTCTTTCTAGATTTTACCCCGCACCGGGGGCTGGGGCTTTTCCGTTTCCGCTACGGTTGAACCCGTGTCCATCGCAACCAATCCGGCTTTTTCCCGAATTTTCGTTTCAATGTCTGCGGCAGTCTCAGGGTTCTCTTTCAGAAACGCTTTCGCGGCTTCACGGCCCTGGCCTAACCGCTCCTCGCGAAACGAATACCATGCGCCGGCCTTATCGACGATTTTCTTCTCAACGCCCAGGTCGATGAGTTCCCCGACTTTGGACACGCCCTCGGCGAACATGATGTCAAACTCGGCCTGCCGAAAAGGCGGTGCCGTCTTGTTCTTCACCACCTTGACGCGGACCCGGCTTCCGATCACCTCCTGACCATCCTTGATGGACTCGATCCGCCGGATGTCCAACCGCACCGACGAATAAAACTTCAGGGCGTTCCCGCCGGTCGTCGTTTCAGGATTGCCGAACATCACGCCGATCTTCATCCGGATCTGGTTGATGAAGACCACCGTAGTCAGAGATTTGGAAATAGCCCCCGTCAACTTACGGAGGGCTTGGGACATCAGGCGCGCCTGAAGCCCCATGTGCGAATCGCCCATTTCCCCTTCGATTTCCGCGCGGGGCACCAAGGCAGCCACGGAGTCCACAACCACCAGGTCGATCGCCCCGCTTCGCACCAGCGTCTCGGCAATCTCCAGGGCTTGTTCCCCAGTGTCGGGCTGGGCCACCAGCAGGTCGTCGGTCTGCACCCCCAGCTTTTTCGCATAGGACACGTCCAAGGCATGTTCCGCGTCGATGAACGCCGCGGACCCGCCGGCTTTTTGCGTTTCGGCAATGGCATGAAGACACAGCGTGGTTTTCCCCGAGGATTCCGGACCGAAAATTTCCACCACCCGGCCTCGCGGCAACCCGCCGACTCCCAAGGCCAGATCAAGAGCCAACGACCCCGTGGACGTGGCCGGCACGTCCTCCGACACGTCACCTGTCCCCAGTTTCATGATCGAGCCTTTCCCAAACTGCTTTTCAATTTGGGTCACGGCCAGTTCCAACGCTTTCATTTTCCCCTGATTCTCCGAAGTTCGATCTCCCATAACGCCTCCTCGATTCAAGCTGTTACGTCCCTATCATACTGAAAACCCGGGAGAAGGCCAACTGTCCTGTGTAAAGACCCATTCGACTCCGCTCAGGGCAAGCGGCAGCCAGCCTCACGCCTGCAAGGAAACGTCCCACAATTTTGTATAGATCGGTCCAGTTTGCCGGAGGTCGCTCTTGAACAAGCTGATCCGTTCAACGGGTAACGGTCCGCAGGGGAAAGGATCCGTCAGCACACCCAATGTCCCTAGCACGCGCCCGACTTCACGATGATCTTTCTTGACACGAGCCACGGTCAGATGCGGGCGAAACGGTCTGTTCTCCTGAGGAAACCCCAACGGGGCCACTGCCCGCCCCACGTCATCGGCCAACGAATACAAGCTATCCAAGGCTCCGCCGAGGCCAATCCACAACACACGGGGTGACCGGTGATCCGGAAATACGCCGAACCCTTTGAGTTCAACCTCAAAGGGAGAAACATGGGAAATGGCCGGTTCCACCGCCTGCCGGATTTGGGTAACCTGGCTCTCAGCCGTTTCACCGAAAAACTTCAGGTTGATATGGAGATTTTCGGTCTTGCTCCATGTGAGTCCGGGAAGTGCTCGTTTGACCGTTCGCAGGTTCTGCCCTATGGCCGAATGCAGAGCGAAAGGCAGAGCAATCGCCAAAAACGTCCGAAATCCCATCAACCCTCGTCAAAAAGAAGCGTGGCACAACCATCGCCGCAACACGTCGAGCGCCCCTTGCGACGAGCGGAGTTTAATCGTTGCCCGTTCTCCGTGAAAACGAAATTCCTTTGCAAAAGTCTTCTTCGCCGTGGCCAGTCCCACGTAAACCAGGCCGACGGGTTTATCCTCCGTCCCGCCACCGGGTCCGGCAATACCCGTCACGCTCAGACCCACGTCCGCTTTGCTTCTCGTTCGAATACCTTGCGCCATGACTTTGGCGACTTGCGCACTCACCGCTCCATATTTTTTCAACAGCGGTTGGGATACCCCGAGCAGATCGACCTTCGCACGATTACTGTAACACACCACGCCCCGGTCCACGTACGCCGAACTTCCAGGCACCTGCGTCAGGCGATGCGCAATCAGCCCTGCCGTACAGCTTTCCGCCAATGCAACGGTCAATCCCCGGTCGCGAAGCTGTTGCCCCACCACTTCTTCCATGGTCTGACCGTTGACGGAGAAGACATACTGTCTCAATTCGCCGATTACAGCACTCATCAGGGTATCGAGTGATGTTGGAGCGTTCACGACGGCTTTTTTCATAACTCGACGTCCCTGAATATTCGCCGATTGCGTTAGCGACACCGTAACCCCGAATGGAGAGGCCAGAAGACCGAGACGGAAAGGGCCGGCGGCAGGAATGATTCCCTTGAGTCGGCGATCGATCTCTCCTTCAAGAAGCCCGAAGGTGTAAATCGTCCGGGATTCAATGGCCGACGACAAAAGGCCTTCTCGCCGGAGCAGCGGAAGAAGCGATTCCGCGCACATCCTGCGCGCTTCATGGCTGACTCCGGGCAAACAGACGATCCAACAACGCTTCCACTGCAACGCAAAGCCGGGCGCGATCCCTGCAGGATTGCGAAGCAGGATGGCGCCTGTAGGCAGAAACGCCTGCCGGCGTTGGTTGTCGGAAACAGTCCTTCCCGCCGATTGCAAACGCGTCTTGATGGATTCGAATGCCCGGGGCCGAAGGCGTAACGGTTTACCGGTTACCTCTGCCACGGCCTCACGGGTCACGTCGTCCACGGTCGGACCGAGTCCTCCGGTGATCAATACAAGTTTCGCCCGCCTGACCGCATTCTTGACGGCCACGCCGATGTCCTCGACGTCGTCGCCGACCACGGACTTGAACCGGACTTCAATCCCATGCTCCGCCAGCGCCTCACTGAGAAAAAGCGAATTGGTATCAACCCGTCCGCCGAGCAGCAGTTCGGATCCAACCGCAATGATCTCAGCCGTGGTCATGAATACGGAGGAAGAGAATCCCTCATTCGGGCTTGCCCCCCTGAACCCCAAGGGATAAAAATGTCGCCTCTCTCCAACTTGTCATCCTCGACATTTTTAATCGAGGATCCAGTGTCTTTGCTTTTTTCTTCGCCCGTGAAGACAAAAGACGCTGGATTCCTATAGATCGCCTGGATCCCCGATCAAGTCGGGGACAAGCGTTGGGAATGACAGAAGGAGACTATTATCATACCAATCACGGGTTTTTTTAGAAATGATACTTCAGATGGGAATTATATACATAGAAGCGCAAGCGTGTGAAGTTTCGGGGGTTTTATATACCTAAAGGCGCAAGAGGTACAGTCCTTTAATTTCCCCATATTCAAGACTATAGCCGATTGGGTAAGCCAAGAATGCGGTTAGATGAGAAAGATGGTTAAGAATCCTCTTGGTCTGATTCTGCAGGTGGGAGCAGATGGGATGGGAGGCCCTATTTCAAAAACAGGTGCGGAGATCTTCACTGTTGCCTCCATCGGTTTATACGTAAATATAACTAAATTATTAACATTATAGTCTTATACGTTATCCTACAGGATGTGTAAAGAAAAATCGCACCATCCGACGGGAAAAGTTTTGCCAGTAAGTTGACTTGTCCAGATTGATGGTTACTTGGAAATGAGTATAGGCTGGATTCAGAATTGCCCATGGCGAACATATAAACGCCAGCGACAATAGCCAGACCAAGTGATGGAGGGCTTTATATGTGGAAAAATTTTTGGAACAAGATACGACCCAATGTACTTACCCTGTTTCTTTTCAGTTACGCTACCATTACTTTTATTTTTTATATTTTGACTTGCACCATCGTCCCGCCAGCCAATAGCGGCCAAATCCCCGCAGCCCTCGCGTATGAATTTATTAGCGGTCCGCTTATGGCCCTCATTGGGGGGACCATTGCTGTCGCGAAAGATTTAATCCAAGACGATGAAACGCGCACTACCGATTCACCACCACCCACTACATCTGAAAAAGGCCAGGAGGGCGTCCAAGATGGGGCGACCAACGGAGAAAAGAAGTAAAAGGCCAACCACAAAAAATTCATTGTCCGCTGGGTGCATCCATCTTTCTTTAGCCATGTTATTCCCTATCTACGCCAAGCAGTTTACCGTTCCTGTGTCAAGAATAAAACTCCCTAAAGTAAATAATATATAATTTCCGCTTTCACATGTTTTTGAAAAAACACTTTACAAAACTGCTTGACCTTCGCTTGGAAGAGCGGAACCGTCAATTGAGAAGGCAGTTCTTGGAGGTCAAGCAGCGGCTCAATGCTCGTGGGATACTTATTTCGTCAATAACGGTGGGCGAACTACACAAGGTCGCTGAAGAGGAACTCAGGGAAAGTGCGAACATCATTATCACCACAGCGATGGATGTCATCAGTAATCGGAACGGGCTGTTGGTAAAGAAAAGATTCCAAGCCTTGTGTTCTGACGCCCTCAAACACAGGCGGGACTCTCTAGAAGGACATCTGCGGTCAGAAGCTCAGACTATTACAGAGGGCCTATTAAGCAAAACACTCGTCGCATCGCATTTGTCATTAGACGCTGTGTACCCCTTGCTCCAAGAAGAAATGCCGATAAAACTGTCCCAAGCATATGCTGCACACAGGCGGCAAGAGGGAAAAGTATTAAGGATAATTTGGAACAATATCCTCGACCATATTGTCAATTACTGCATTGGAATTGCTTTATTTCTGTTCGGCTGGTTCCTGCTGCAATGAGGGGATTATCTACTTCATTCCCCTTCAAAAGAGGTTAACAGGAGAGGCGGCTTGAGTGGGTTATATCACGGGTTTTTTCTAGAAGTGATACTTCAGGTTCAGGCTGACGCCGAAAAATTCCACGTTGTCGGTCTTGAGCCTGCCTGATACGGGTTCGCTTCCGTCTCTCCGAAGATTCGGCGGGTGACTGCGTAGCGGATTCCACATGAAGTCGTCACTGAAAGAACTGAACCGGACCCAGCGTCCCTTGAGCCCCAGCGACGTAGTTTCCGTGATGGCGTAATCCACCCCGAACAGCACTTGAAACCCCAAAAGTACGTCGCTGAGCGTGGCTTGCCCGACGCTGACCGTTTTGGCGAGGTTGCGGCGGATTTCGTCATAATTGGGCAAATCCGAACCCGTCGAGATCTTGTATGAACCGTCGTCGTTCATCGCATCCTCGTTCCGCGCCCACACGCTTCCATACTCCATATCGGTGAATCCGACGCCACCGCCGATCCCGATATACGGCGTGAACCGGCTGGTGTTGCTGAAGTCGTAAAACAGGTTCCCGAACAGGTTGTGTGAGTTGATGCTGCCTATCCGATCGATCGCTTGCACAATTTCATCCCTGAGTTTCTGCCCCTGTGTACCCACCCCGAGAGGAATGTCGGCTGTCTGATCATAGTTGGATTGCCGGTAGAAATATTCCAGTTCCACACGAAGACCGCCCAAGGGGCCATTCGGGTTTTGACCCGCAAAACTGTAGCCCGCCGCGGCTCCGGCCAGAATGCCCGTTGCGCTGTTGAACTTGTTCTCCCATCTTCCACCCACGCTACGATCAGGTCCCGTGCAGCGCTCGTACTCATTGTACCGTGGATTGATGTATTCATCGCACCAACTGGCCCGGTCGTTGCTGGTTCCGGTCGTATCCAATCCGCTGGCGATATTGATGCCCAGATCACCGCTGACGTAAAACCCCGAGCCCGCCTGGGCCAAGTTTGGCGCCACTAACCACATGGCTAGGACGAATGCCAAAAGGGAAGGAGTATATTTCATCGCTTTTCTCCAATCTGTCATCCTCGACATTCTTAATCGAGGATCCAGTGTCTTTTCTTTCTCCTCTGTTCGCAAGGACAAAGACGCTGGATTCCTGCTTCCGCAGGAATGACCGATTAGGGCCATTTTAGTATCAATAACAAAAAACAATGGGGGGCGAGCCAGGTTGAAGCACTCGCCGGCCCGGTTGTTGTTGTAACCGGACCGGCGAAAGAGCTGGACTCTCTAGAAGTGATACTTCATGTTCAGGCTGATACCGAAAAACTCGATGTCCGACGTGCTCATATTCCCTGACACCGGATCGGTAGGATTTTGCACAGTTCCTCCCACGTAAGGCGCGTGACTTCGTAACGGGTCCCAGACCAGCCCGTCGCTGAAGTCAGCAAACTTAACCCACCGTCCCTTGAGGCCCAGTGAGGTCCGCTCGCTCAGGGTATAATCCATCCCGAAGAGGATCTGGAACCCCCAGAGAACGTCCTCCAGCGGCGTATGCGTGGAACTGGACGAGCCGGTCAAGCGATCAACGTATTCGACATTATCGGCCAAGTCCTGGCGGCCATCAGCAATCAGGCCCCGCCGGATCGCATCTTTATCCAACGTCCGGGTCCAGTTACTGCTCCAGTCCGCCGTGGTGATGCCCACGCCCCCGCCAACCCCGAGGTAGGGCGTAAACCGGGTGTCGTTATCGAAATCGTAATACACGTTGGCGAACAGGTTGTGGGAAATGACGCTGCCCAAGGTTTCATACGGCCCGGATGCAAATTCGCCACGGTCAATCTTTTGCTGGGTCGCCGATGTCCCCGACGGCCCGGGGATCCCACGAACGCGGCTGGTCTGATTATGGCGCGATTGCCGATAGAAATATTCCGCCTCCATGCGGAGCCCGCTGAAGATGTGCTGGGGATTATTATCGCCAATGCTATAACCAATGGCCGTCCCGAGGAGAATGCCCTGCCCACCGTCAAAATCGACATCCCAATCCGGGTAAAACGTGTTGGTGTATCTAAAATCATCGGCTCTACATCCTCCGAGACCAGGATTGGTCAAAGCATCACAATGGCTGGCCACGTCGTTGCTGTCTCCCGTGAAGCCCACACTTTTAGAAAAGTTTGCTCCCAGGTCGCCGCTCACGTAGAACCCGGAGTCGGCCTGCGCCCAGCCAGGTGCCATCACAAACGCGGCAAGGACCAGCATCAAGAGTGGAGAAATAAATTTTTTCATAGTTTTCACCTTCTTTTTTAGAATTTATGAAAAGATCAAACTTAGGTCACTACTGTCCGGTTAACTGAACTGCTGCTCCACATAACTGCATGAATTTTTTCTCTTTTTTAGCAAATAGCAGTGGTGTCGACTTGAACGCGTCATGGCTTTGGGGGGATCGTTCGGGAAATCTTTCTTGGAGGATTCCCCATGTACACCGGCAAGACCCTGTTTGCTCAGTTAATGGACTTTCTGCCTTGGACGACCTTCACCCGCCTCGTCGCCCGCTATGGTGGCAATCATCGCGTCCGGACCCTGCCTTGCAGCGACCAGTTCCGCATCCTGGCGTTTGCGCAGTTGACCTACTTAACCGGACAGTAGTGAACTTAGGTATAAGTTTATAGTCTTTTATAGAGTTCAAGTCAATAGCGCCATACATTTTATTGTGGAATGACTGATATGAAAAAAATTCACAAATGACAAAAGCCCTGTAGCACCCTAAGAAATGCTTGAAAACTCCACGTCGAACGTGACCTCGTCCCCTTGACTCGGGAACACCATGATCGTGGTCTTCGCGTTCGGGTCAAAGGCGTCATATTGAAAAGAGCCGATCACCTTGGCCTTGTAGCGCGGGGCCTTGGGCCAGACCTTGGTCCGCTGGGCCACCCCGTCGAACCGCACTTTGAGGGGCTTCACCAGTTTCTCGTCTTGCTTCAACACGATGTAGCTGTCGTCGGCAAAGGTCGGGGTTTCGCCGAAGATCGTCACGCTCACGAGCATAGTTTCCTCGGCAAGAATGCGCTGGATTTCCATTTCGGATGGAGTTTCCCCTCGCAGCCAAAAATGGCTCGCCATCACGGTCAGGGCATTCATTTTGGTCATTAGAAACCCCTTGGGGCGCAATTCCTCATCCGACCCGAACCACGCATAGAGCCGGTTTGGCAGCACGCGATCCTTGGCCGCCCGGAACCCTTGTTCGACGGCTTGCCTGACCTGCTCGTCAGTCGGAGACACCTCAATCGCCCGGCTTTCCGTAGCCGGGACGCCAAGCCCTCCTCCGATACACAGGAGACAAAAGCCTGCAAGAGACATCCTGAGCCGCCATATCGAGACGGCCCCTGCGACATGTGCTGGATGGAACCGAAATCTCGGCAACGGCACCCCCTTTCTTCGCCGGTGCACACCGTAAACGGCTTTTGCCGCAGATTCAAACGCGAAGGAAACATGGGGACAACCATTTCCTCAGGGGTTGGGCTCACCCGGGTGTCTCATGGGAATTGAACCAGAGAACCTCCGCACCGCCTCTCCCAACTTCGGAAAAGCCAAATAGCAAGGCCGGTTGCACTCCTGGTGTGCGCAACAGAACTTGATCCTCTCCACTGTCTCCCCCACCAACGGACGCTTCATCATCAATGCTTCGACTGCACCCTCTAGGAACCGTTCATGGACAACCACGAGGACTTGCTGTTCGACGGCTTGGCCGCCTTCAACCACTAACTCGCCAGATGGCTCCTCTTCTCTAACACCGAACGCCCCTGCATTCCCTTCGCCTGCATCTTCTGATACAATACCTCCCCATGAACTACTCCGAGTGCGAAAGGTGACAGCCCTATACAGATAGTTGAATATCACAGGCGACTCTGAGTAAAATGTGGAAGCAATTAGACAGGGAATGCCGTTTAACACTCAGCACTGAGATTTAAATGCGAAAGGTAATTCTCGCAGTCGTTACGCTGATTTTGCTCCCATCCACAGGCCTTTCCCAGCAACCGCTTGATCCGGTGGTGTGCTCACAAAGTAATCCATCCATACCTGAAGCCCGTGGCCTTCAGGTTGTCAAGAACGAAGGACTCCATGCAGCGCTAGAAAAAGCGTTCTCAAAGTCACCCCGAGTAGTCGTTTGCATGGAACATATAACTAAGTCTTCTGGACATGGCCTGCTCGGCTTGTCATGGAATAAACGACAAGTAGAAGAGATTAAGTTCAATAAAATTAAAAAAGGAGAAAGCAATTACATTGTCACAGACACTATCAAATTTACTGAGTTAAAAGCCCCATTGGGAAGTTGGCATATAAAAAAAGATAACCCTCCTACATCCCGCGATTCCAAAATTATTCTGAATTCGGATAAGGCTCTGTCTGACCTCTATGCGGATCTATCGAAAGCAGATCAAAAAAATATAATCTATAGGATTACGACATTGACGCGATGACAGGCCCATCGCACGATTCCAAAATACGTGGCATCATCGCACTGATCGTCGTATCTGTTTGGATGGGTGTTCCTGCTATTGGCGGACTTGGAGCAATCTTTGGGTTACTTCAGTTCGATGACCTAAAAGAAAGCCTATTCCCGATATGGCATCAGTATCTCAGTTGGATAGCTACACTCGTAGTCGGATACTATTTTGGCTCAGCGCAAAACACTGTGATGGAATCTTCAGAAAACACAAAGCAACCAGCCTAATGGCCCGCAGCATGAGACGCTAAACTCGATGGGAATTCATGGAGTGTAAATCGAGGCTTTCCACAATTGCATGGCCTAACTTGGGCGGTGCCTTGTAACAGAGACAATAAGTTACGCTGCCGGTACCGGTGTTAGCACTACATTTTTGATGTTTTGAGGATCAGGCTGGACGTTTGTACCTATTGGGCGGAAGCGCAATGCCAGCGGCCTAAAAAACGCATCTGACTTGTACGGCAACGGCGGTGGGGTGGCGACGGGCTTGTCGTCCTTTTCGATGGTGGCTCCTGAGGACGGTCGAAATCGCGGAACAGGTTGTCCCTCTCATTCAACTGTGTCGTCGGCCATGTCTTTTGCGGTGGGCACAGAGCGCCGTCAAGGACGGATCGGGAATGGTGTCTTGGAGTGTGCTGCGGCGGGACCGGAATCGGCGCTACTGGTGAAATTGTTCGACAGAGGCGTACGTGGGTGTGCTGGAATTATAATAATCGGCTTCCTATATGCTTATGAGGTAGTAAATGGAGTTTTCCGGTAGAGCCGAAACTGATTGGTAAATTTCAATTAAGACAACTTATTAGATGCGTTTCGAGAGCAGTAAATCCGAGTTAGATTTTCAACAATGCACTCAAATCTTCCTCTCGATCTCGGATCGAGTCTTCTGGATTGACGCAAGCAACTTCTCCAGTGATTTCGCGAGAGCCTCGTCGTCGCTCTGAAGCGCATTCTTCAACTCCTTGATCGATTTGATGGAGTGGGTCAGGGACGCCACGACTTGATTCGCCTGATCGAGTCGTAACGCCGCGGCCGACTCTTGTGAGACATCTGACACTGCGGCAATTTTTTTCGCAAGCGTAGTAAGTTCGATCTTACGGTCTGCAAGTGACCGTAAACGGTCATCAACAGTCTTGAGCAGTAGAGAGGAGCGCGCATCGTTAGCGATTTGATCTAGCGCCAAAATTTCCGGCGTGTTGGGTGTCGACCTCACGATGAACTGTGTGAGCCTTTCTGTGAAGTCAAGGCGGGCCTTGAGATCGCCTGAGTCCGCCGTCTTTGCCGCATCGCCTAGCAGTTTGTCGAGC
This sequence comes from Nitrospirales bacterium, assembly GCA_965204965.1. Taxonomy (GTDB): domain Bacteria; phylum Nitrospirota; class Nitrospiria; order Nitrospirales; family UBA8639; genus Bin75. Next base: position 1,551,211 of record OZ242026.1, read on the forward strand.
TTGTCCTTCCATGCGTCAAACCCTTTTATCCCGTCAAATTCACTCATAGCTCTCTGATCCTCTTCACCAGTGTGCGGATCTCTACGGCTGCTTCGCTCAATGAGCGGACATTGACGGACCGATGTTCACTGACCGCTGTTACTAAGTTCTTGTGCGCCATTGCCCATTCTCGGATGCCGCGAGTGGCAGCGTCAAAGAGTTGCTGACCAGCTTTACGTCGAGCAGCGATTTGGGCGCGTTTCGTTTGCAGAGGCCTGTACCATTCTTCCGTCGAGGCGATCAGCGCGTTGAGTTCTTTGAGTTCTTCTATCTTGGCGGGAGCCAAACTCTTGCCCACTGTACCGATACTGCTATAGATATTGTCCCGCCTACTGACGAGATTGGTGCGAAAACCCAGCCGGATCTGGTTCACCTCGCCGCTCCTCAACTGCTGATCGGCTGCAGTGTTGGCAATGACCAGGATTTCCATCGCATCGTGTAGATCCTTCTGGATCACCGCAACAATGCCCTCGATAGCTGGCTGAGTCACGGTGAGAGCTTCTTCGAGGCTATTGGCGGCTTGAGCGCGATGGGACTGCTCATATATGAACCGTCCGGTGTCGGTGACGACATCGACGATGCCACAACCCGGTAGCACGATGCCCGCAGTTGTTGCTAGCATCTTCAAGTTTTCAGCTAACGCACTGAAGTTGGCACCTGACTCCTCTGATGACTTGACGATGCCGCTCAGAGAATCGGCGTAGTCGATGAGACTAGTCATCGCCTTCACTCGAGGCTTCCATTCTTGCGTGAACTGCTCTGCGTAGCAGTTGCCCTTCTCCATAGCGCTGAGTTCGGTCTGAACTGCTGACCCAGCGCTGATGACCGCATTACGCAACTCGGATGTAGCCTCTACGAAGGGCCCAATGTCGGGCAGCGTTGTGCAACCGCCCAAGGCGAGCATCGTGACAACACAAAAATGGCGGAAGAGGCCACACAGAACGCTGAAAGCCTTTGTATTCATCAATAGTCCCCTCGGAGGCTGAACGGTAGGGTAGGCACAGAGTTGCCACAAACGCGCATGGACTCTTGGAACAAAATGTACGGCACGTGACCCACAACCGTCAACTCGTTCAAGTTACTATTTAATTGTGCTATTTAATTGGGAATTATATGAGAAACAGTTCCTTTCGCTTCGTTCAGGATAACCACAATGGTATATGGTTCAGGACGATCCTGAGAACAGGCACTGGAAGGCATGTCCCGCTTCGTAGGGGACGGCCTGCGTGCCGTCCCGCATGGATGGCGCCGCTACGATTCAAGGACCATCCGGACACTTCGTTGACAACGCTTATAGAAAATTGATAGATAATCGGCCTACAGATTACTTCATATGTCTCGGGAGGAATTCCTATGGCTGCAGGAGAACAACCGGCCAAACGGCAATACGTCAATTTTGTCTTTTTCAAGGTGGATCCGGCGTGGCGGAGACTTCCGCATGACGAACGACAAGCCGGCAAGCAGGAATTCACCCGGGCCATCGAGGAATTCACCGGCAAAGTCATTGTCGTCCCCTATTCCACTGTCGGCATTCGCGGTGATTGTGATTTCCTGCTTTGGCGCATTTCCTATGATCTCGAGCTCTTTCAGGAGCAAATGTCCAAGGCGTTGGCCACCGGACTCGGGAAATACCTGACGATCCCCTATTCCTATCTCTCGATGACGAAACGTTCGGTGTACGTGGACCATCACGTGCACGAGGGCCAGGAAAGCCGGCGTCTGAAGATCACGCCCGGCCGCAGCAAATACATTTTCATCTATCCCTTCGAGAAGACCCGTGAGTGGTATCTCCTGACCAAGGCCGCCCGGCAGGGCATGATGGACGAGCACATTGAAATCGGCCACAAATACCCGTCGGTCAAACTCAATACGACCTACTCCTTCGGGTTGGATGACCAGGAATTCGTGGTGGCGTTCGAAACCGACGAGCCGCAGGACTTTCTTGATCTCGTCATGCACCTTCGCGAGGCGGAAGGGAGTCGATACACGAAACGGGACATCCCCATCTTCACCTGTATCATGAAGAGCCTCAAGGAAGCCCTCGACACCCTCGGCGGGTAATCCTGTTACCCTGTTTTCACGACGCGGTCTTCCTTTCGTCCTCCCCAACCCGACTTTAGGAACCTCTGATTTATGGTGATAGCGGGATGCAGGGCAAGGCGTCCCGCAGCGAAACCCGAGGCTTATCAGAGAGATAGGTGAGGGTTGAGCGAGGACACAACGCGGCCATGCGCCCGATAGTGCGCTAAATCAGAGGTTCCTTTATTCCCGGGAGCCCGATGTAGACCATGGAGCCATCGGATTCATCGGCCACACCCCTCCCTGAATCCTCCACCAAAGGCGCCATACTGTCCTCTCTTGTGCCGGGACTCGGTCAATGGGTGCGCGGTTATCCTCTCCATGCGGCCCGGGTCCTGGCCGTGGGAGGATTATTGGGCACCATCACGTGGGGACTGGCCCATCTCGGAGGAGCCGGCGCCGGGTTCTTTTTTGCCCTGATGATCATCGTACCCTGGTGGTGCGTGCAGGCGTATGAAGCCTCCCTGCCCACCCCCCCGGGTCAGGTGGAGGCCCTGAAAACAGCCTGGCGGCGGGCCCACGACGTTCGCTACCTGGGCGGTTTGTTTCTCTTTACCGCGTTCACGGACCTCTACATCATTCTGGCGAATCCCGAATACAGTCTCACCCTGTTCTGTTCCAAACCCGACGGCCTGCCGGGACTCCTGGCCAAGGCCCAATCCCCTACCCTGCATCTCGCCATCGGCTACGGATTCCTGAAACTGCGTCCCTGGGCCCTGTTGGTGTACATGGCCTACGCCGCGTTCGGTTTGTGCAACGCCATGGCCAACTTTGCCTGTTTCGGATACGGACGCATTCGCACGGTGTTCTTTCTTTCGCTGGTGGCGTTTACCGTCTACGTCTTCTGGCGTCGATCCTGTTTTCAGCCCCGTCACGCAAAAATGGCATGAACGGGGCGGGCGAACACATAGGTTCGCCCCTACGTAGGGATGACCCGGTGTAGGAGCGACCCGGTGTAGGGACGACCCGGTGTAGGGACGACCCGGTGTAGGGACGACCCGGTGTAGGGACGGCCCGATGTAGGGGCGGACCTGCGTGTCCGCCCTGCTTTTGACAGCATTTATGGCGGTGTGCTATCCCCAATACATCGCGCTTGGAGAAGCTCATGGAAGAGACCCAAGATCAAGAAAAGGATATCCTGTTTGCGTATCGTCATCCGGACGGCGCCGTCACCTTGTATTCTGATGAAGAATGGGCGATTGAACGCGGCATGAAACTGGAAGACCTGCACGTCGTGGAAATTCCCCGGAAATTGTATTCCGAGGGCACGATTCAAGACGTCCGTGAATACGTCGCCCAATACCTGGAAGCGAAAGACGAAGCCTGACGACCATGACGACCACGACCCTGACCCATTCACCGCTCACGTCTGAACTCATCGAATCCGTCATTGAGGCCCTGCCCGTCCAAAGCCGGATCATGGTCCGGCTGCTGCTGCTCCAGTACTTGGAACCGGTCGAAGAGGATATTCAATTCATTGTGGAGGATCAGCCGGACTCCCGGTTCATGGCCGGGGATCAGCCCCAGGTAAAAAAATCACTCGTGGCCGCGACACACGAGGTCACCGACCGCATCGGACAATACAGCGGGTTTCTGCGGCAAAAGCGGGAACGCCCCTGGCTGCAAGTCGAATGCCTGAAAAAGCAGATAGCCTTGTCCGATCTGACCATTCGGGCGGCCGAAGGGTTGCTCACGTCAAAATTTGACGTAAGCCGGGCAGAGTTGAAGGAACGCAAGCAATCGGCCGTGTCCGCGCTGCCGAGACCCGAAATCCGCCGTTTGGAACGCGCGTTGGAACAGGAAGAGACCGCCGAAGAGGACTATCACCGCGACCGGCTGCTTATCGAATATCAGACCCTGATCCGGAGACGGGAACGACAACGACGGCGATTGAAAAACGCCGAGCAGGAGTACGAACTGTCGGGTCTCGCTCCCCTGCAAGACCATGAAGTCGCGCATATTTGGGGAATCCCGTTGGGCAGCCTCTCCGCGCGAAAGGTCAAGGCCTTGACCCACTACTTGTCCGCCCTCCAGACCAGACTCGAACAGGAGGCAGCAGCCTCCGGAGCTGAGCCGGCGCCGACGGATCTCTGGAGAGAGACGCTTCGCGTGCTGTCCAGGAAACCGTCTCAACGGTCGATTGTCACATTTATCCCGGGCATCGAGCGAACGGAAGAGGCGTTGATTGAGAGACTCACAACCTTTGCGGACGGCACCATGCCGGAAACCGCCGAATCAGGCTTTTGGCAATTGATCACGCGCATCCATGACAGTGAACACAGCGGGCCTTGGCACAGCCACGCCCGGGCCATCTTCGCCCTGCAACGGTTGTTCGCCATTCAAGCCGATTCCGAACCCACGCTGGATGAACTCGAAGAGGACCTTCTTAAAGCCACAAGACCGAAGTCCAAAGACGATGCCCTCCCCGCCCAACAGGCCGATGAGCAGCCGGCGGAACTCAGCGAGCAGGCCCTCGGCGTGTTGAATGCCTTGGCCGGCGAAATCGACGACAAACGCACCACTTAGGATTGGCATGAAAATAGCCAATACACCCGAACTGTCATTCCTGCGAAAGCAGGAATCCAGGGTCTTTATCCTTCTGCGGTAGGGGACGGCCTGCGTGCCGTCCCGCGTCTTCATGGACGGAGGAAAAAGCAAAGACACTGGATTCCCGACTAAAAATGTCGGGAATGACAGAACGGGGGAGTCGAGGAGTGTCAATGTTCAGTGATTCATTGGCAATTTCCCGAAGAGTGGAATTGTCGAAACCTCGTGCCTTGTGGTATATCCATCCACGAACGTCGCGTGGCGGTGTAGCTCAGTTGGTAGAGCAGCGGACTCATAAGCCGCGGGCCGGGGGTTCGAAACCCTTCACCGCCACCATCTTTCCAAACACGAAGTCCGCCAACCACAAACGGTGGCAGAACCGTATTTCTTACGCTACCCGTCAACAAACAGTTCCCGGCACTGTTTCCAAAAGAACAACTCGTCCGGGGGGATCGCACCCGACGCAACCGAAACGGATTCCGTGCGAAGGTTCATTCGTCGGGATGGCGATGAGACGTGGTCTCTTCATCTATCCAGTTCTCTTCCTCATAGGTGATCCCTCCGCGACCCGGGACCTTTCGCGTAGGACCCGGCTTGTAGAACGGACACGACAACGGCCCATAGCAGAACGTCTCAGTGCGGTAGCGACGAACATGGGGGTTCCAATGGTCGATAATCATCTCGACCGCCATGTTACATCCCCAGATACAACCTTGGCATTTGGTTTCGTAGGTCCGGGCCGCCAATCGTCGATGACCTCGGGCTCGGTATACTTGCAATGAAGGGGGAACTCCCGACCACGGCGGCCCCTCCTGTTTTTCTCCGCCGTTTCGCATCAGCACTCTGAGACCGCTAACCTTATAGATCTCAGCCGTTTCCATCCGCGGGTCGACAACCGGATACCCTATTCCTTGCACTTCGTCACCGACTCTGAATTGGTGCCTGGCATGGGCGGCAAGACCGACGGCAACCAGGAATTCGCCCGATACCTTCCCTAATGTTCCCTGAACCCGAAGAACGTACCCCTGATAGGTGTGGCTTCTCTCGTCAAACGAGCGAGTCAATCGGATTCTCGGCTGAACAGCCACTATGCGACCAGCCCATTGAATCTTCTCGTCTAAAGAACGCATAACGGGCCAAACCATCAAAGGTTCCCAAACTTTAAAACGGCGACAACACCAGAGATCTGAATTCGTCACTCACTGACCGAGCGCACGCACGACTGCCTGGGGGTCGCGGTCAATGACGGTCAGCAAAACACGGGCCGCGCGATCGGGAACACGGCGCCCCTGTTCCCAATCCTGTACGGCACGCGCGTCGAGACCGAAACGATCCGCGAACTTCCGGCGACTCAGTTTCATACGCTTCCGTACCGCAAAAATGTGCTCTGCCGAAGGCTCGACGATAATGCGGCACGGTAGCTCCACTTCGCCGCGAACGTGGGCAACCACCTCGCCCAAGGCCGCTTCCACCTCTTGCCCCAATCGGGTTCGTTCCGTCGTCATCTACTCGTCTCCTCTTTCTTAATCGCAGCCACCAGTTGCGACAGGACCTTCTTATCTGCCGGACTCAGGTCTCCACGGTCCGCTTTCGCACGTGTTGGTAGTGAAGAGGCGCACAGGCGACAAATATGCGGCAATGCCGCACGCCCGTCAAGTTCCCACTTGACAGCGTACTTTGCTCGCGAATGGATCAACGCTGTCATTCGCCACGCGGGGCGGGAAGGCATGGAATCCCGGGCGGCGTACCCGGGAACGCAAGAAGCCACTTGACGGGAGAAAGCCCTCTCACGTACAGGTCAAGAAAGCCGTTCATCATTCTGTGAGCGGCTTTTTTGTATCCATTCATGCATCACAGAGGAACCCGTATGGTCAATCAAGGTGAGTATGACAACTTACAAAGCAAAGCCAAACCGGACGGTATTTTCTTCCAACCTGTGACGCAGCAACGCGACGGCGTGACGGAGCACGGGTATACGCCGCATGATTACGACCTTGACACAGGGGATGTATCGGAGCGCCCGATCGTCACGGAAGAAGACGGAACCCCAAAGTTTTTCACGTATGACGACGCGTTGAGGTTTTTGGGAAGTCAATTCTAAGTGAAGACCGGCGGCTCCGGCCGGTGGGTACGGCATCGCCGGCACGCCTCATTGAGAACCGGTTCCAATGAGCGACTGATATACAGCGAGGGCATGTTGTATTTTTGCATTTGAAATGCAAATTATCAACCGCAACTTGCGATCTTGACTCGTATCCGGACGCAATCCCTTCACCCATCTTAGGGAACCTCTGATTTAGTGCACTATCGGGCGCATGGCTGCGTTGTGTCCTCGCTCAACCCTCACCTATCTCTATGACAAGCCTCAGGTTTCGCTCCGGGACGCCTTGCCCTGCATCCCGCTATCACAATAAATCAGAGGTTCCTCAGGTTTCACCGAGCGCCTCGGAGTAATAGGTTTCCAAAAGCGCGCTTCGCTCCCGGTCCATGATGACGATTTGCCGTTGATCAAAGGTATTCGCCCAGTACAGGTAGTGGAAATTCCCGCCACAGCGGCCGTATTCAATGTGACGTTGACGCCCATCCGTTTCCTCGTCGGTCTGCTGTCGCAGGACCACCCGGTCAGGAAGTCGTCGCCAGACCTCCTCGGCCGCGAGACTGTGATTTTCATAGAAAGGAGAGTCTTCCGGCTGACCGCTCTCCGGTTCGGGCCAGATACGCGTGAGTCGAGTCTCGATGGACTCCCGGCCCTGCTTCAATTCATGCCTGACCAGTTCGACCATCAGAGGGAGCCATTCCATCGTGCCAAGCAGAAGACCGGAAAACCTCCCAGGCAGCATGAGGCGGACATAGCCCAACCCTCCGTCCGTTCGACCTGTTTCGAGATCACTCTCTTGTTCCACAAGATTCGTCTTGACCGGTTCCGAACGGACGTCGTATTTAGGCAACCCGGCATACACGAATTCCGCACGGGCTCCCCGGCAACGATACAGCCCCTGTTGGAAATCCTGTTGTACGTCCTCCCGAAACTCCGCTCCGGGAGAAGCCCGGCCTCGCCGTACAACGTACAAGGGACCCTCTTCAATCTGCTCCCCGAGTTCCGAATACGTCAATAGTTGCGGTTCCGCAACGGGAACACACCCTCTCGCTTCCAGGGCTCGCTGGAACAACACGCGTCTGCCCAGGTGCACGGCCTTTTCAAAGAACACGAACCGGCCCGAGGTCTCCAGCACATTCAACAGCCAGTCCAAACGAGGCCCGATGCCCGTGCGCTCTTCCAGATCGCGTTGTTGCCGGACATCCCGGTTGCGTTCAAAGGTCGTCCAACTCCGGCTAGGGAGTCCCGGATCGGATTCCGATTGAAACAGGGCCTGCGTGGCGACAATGGTATCAAAGGTCCCCGGTATATCGTGTTCAGGGATTTTGCAATGGTGGAAACTGACGTTTTCGAGTTGGTGAGATTCCGCAAACTCGCGCGCCATTTCGATCGATTTCAAGGACCGATCAATACCGACAAACCTCACGTCCGGGAAACGGGTCGCGTACCAAGTTGTGAGAATGCCAACCCCACACCCCACGTCCAACACGCGCTGCGCCCCTGCCAATGCGTCTACGATGGCGGGACCCAGCACGCCGTAGTAGCCGTATCGCTGGCTGTATAGAACGGGAAGAACGTCGGGAGACGCCGCCAGATCATAAAAAGCCTGGTCCGCGTCCTCTCCGTCACGACGGGCTTCAGCCGCTTGCTGCAGGAGCCGAAGTCGCTCTCCGGCCAAGGATTGCCGTTGCCAGGCATAATAGGACTCTTCATCCGTAAACCGGCGAAGGCCCCACTGGATAAGATGCCGGGCAATGTCCAATTTGGCCATGGGAACAAAACCGGGCCGTGCGCCCTTGAGAGCTTGGCGAAACGTTTAAGAAAACTCTGCCTTTCTCGTTCCCTCCCCTTTGTAAGGGGAGGTTAGGTGGGGTAGAGCCAACAGCTCATAGAACATAGAATCTCGCCGTCCTCTCTGTAGACTCTACCTCCCCTTTGCCCCTCCTTACAAAGGAGGGGAAAGGAAAAGCCTGTCCCAGACATTTGAAATCGGTGTTTCTTAATCGTGGATCAGAATTTCGAGGACAGCATCATCGCATCCTGATACGCCTGGGGAACGGGATGGGGCTGTCGCAACTGACCGTTCCCGAACGCGACGTATTTTTCCGTGGTCAGGGATCGAAGCGTCAACGGGCCTCTCACGTGAAAATGCGAGGTATTTGTTCCCAGTTCTTCACCCAGATCCATCTGCGAACCCGAATGTAAACGGGTCGAGGCATTCACCAGGACCGACCCGGAATCCACCTCGCGGACGAATCGCATCGCGGTGTCATACCGGCGGGTCACGATGGTGTCGGTATGGCCCGGTCCGTAAGCCGCGATATGAGCCAGACCTTCGTCGAGATCACCGACGACCTTGATCCCCAACGTCAGCGCCTGTCGTTTCTGATCCCAATCCTCATCCGTGGCCGCTCGAATCCCCTTGTGTCCGGTCATGGCCATAATCCCCATCATGGAGACAGTTTTCGGACAGCCGATGAGATCAACCGTAAATTCACTGAGCAACCGCCGGAGCAGGCCCGGCAGTAACTGCCGAGCGATGGCCTGATGAACCAACAGCGTATCCGCGGCATTGGTGGCAACCGGATCCTGAATCTTGGAATTCACCACGATCCCTTGTGCCAACGGCACGTCCGCGTCTTTATCCACGTAGACGTGACACAGGCCGCCGTCGTACCCCAGGACCGGGACCCGTGACTGCTCCATGACGACTTTGCGCAAGCTCGCTTTTCCCTTGGGAACGACGCCGTGCACCACGTTTCTCAGCCGGGTCAGTTCAAGCACCCCCTCACGATCGGGACGATCTACAAACGTGAGGGCACCCTGAGGCACACCGTGTTGTTCAGCAGCCTCACGCAAGACCTTCACCAATGCGGAATTGGCACAAAACCACTCTTTGCCTCCCCGCACCACGCACACGTTTCCCGACCGGAGACACATCGCCATGGATTCGGCAACCACGGAGGGCCCGTATTCGGAAATGACGGCGATCACCCCGATAGGGACGCGCACGCGATGCACGTGCAGACCATCTTGCGTCAACCAGGCCTGTGACGTTTCTCCCGTGGGATCGGGTTCCTCCGCAATCCGCCGAATATGGGCGACGATGCCAAGAAGATTTTCTTCCGTCACGGTAATGAGCTCTCTCGCTTTCCGATACTCATCCGGCCCCCATTCCTTGGGAATGGCATCCAAATCTTCTTTGTTGGCCGTCAACACGTCGTCCATGCTCGTTTCCAGCCGGTCTGCCATAGCCGTTAGAGCAACCGTTCGGTCATGACTCGTCATCAATGCCACGGCACGGGTCGCGTCATTGGCTTGTTTCGCAAGACCTTGCACATACATCTTGATGGGAACTTCAACCATTCTTAAACCCTCATCTCAAAATTTTCAGCAACAACAGCCAGGAAAGAAAAACACTTTACCCACAATCAGGAATAGCCGTCAAAACATCCAAGCCACGCTGGGGGATTTCGTCAATTGCGCTCCGGCATCCATCGTACGATTTTCTTCCAGAAAAGCACGGCAATTGATCTTGCATTAAAAAGAGGGGTTGTGTTAAATCTTGTTGGTTTGTGTAGACGGACCGGCGCCCCGCGTCAAGGGCCGGTCCTCAACGGAATACCGTTGACAATAATGGCTTAATTCCTAATCTCTCTGAACGGAGGCGAAAGACCCCAATATGGTATCCATCAAAGACATGTTAGAGGCAGGCGTACATTTTGGGCATCAAACCAATCGCTGGAATCCCAAAATGAAGTCGTATCTGTTCGGAGAAAGAAACGGCATCTATCTCATTGATTTACAACAAACCGCCAAATTCTTTTTCGACGCCTATAACTTTGTCAGGGATACCGTCGCGGCCGGAGAATCGGTCCTCTTTGTCGGCACCAAGCGTCAAGCCGTCGACATCGTGGAAGAAGAAGCCACCCGGTGCGGCATGTATTACGTCACGCAACGGTGGCTCGGAGGTATGCTCACCAACTTCGAAACCATCAAAAAGAGTATCAGACAACTCAAAAAACTCGAAGCCGCTCAAACCGATGGGACCCATGAACGGCTGAAGAAAAAAGAAGTGTTGCTGATGGAAAAAGAGCGGGGCAAACTGGAGAAATATTTGAGCGGCATCAAGGCCATGGAAAATTTACCCGGCTGCATCTACGTCCTCGACACGCGCATTCAACACATTACCGTCAAGGAAGCCAATCGTCTCGGCATTCCCGTTGTCGCCATCGTGGATACCAATTGCGACCCCACACGGATCGATTATCCCATCCCCGGGAATGACGATGCCATTCGCTCCTTGAAACTCTTTACCGCCCGAATTGCCGATGCCTGCATGGAAGGCCTGGACCTTCGAAACAAGCAGGAGGATTCGAGTGGCGGAGAAGAAGACACGATTATGAGCGACTTGCTCTCCACGCGTGCAACCGAGAGTCCGGTGGAAAGCGTCCAAGCGCCTTCCGCGTAGAGCGTGACGGCCCGTCGTCTGCATTTTTTCATCCTAGCCAAATAAAGGGAGAAGGATACACGATGTCCAGCATGGGTACCTTGGTGAAAGAACTACGCGGCAAAACAGGAGCCGGAATCCTTGACTGTCAAAATGCGCTGAAAGAAACCGATTCGGATATTGAAAAAGCCATTGACCTCCTCCGGCAACGCGGCCTGGCCGCGGCCCAGAAAAAAGCCGGGCGGGAAACCAAGGAAGGCGTCATCTCGTCCTACATCCACGCCGGAAGCAAAATCGGCGTCCTGGTCGAAGTCAATTGTGAAACGGACTTCGTCGCCCGCAATGAAGAATTTCAGGAATTGGTCAAAGACGTCGCGTTGCAGATTGCGGCCGCCAATCCCTCCTTCGTCAAACGCGAGCAGGTCCCGTCCGAACAGGTCGAACGGGAAAAGGCGATCTATCTGGCCCAAGCCAAAGAACTCGGGAAACCTGAAGCGGCTATCGATAAAATCGTTCAAGGTAAATTGGAAAAGTTCTACCAGGAAAATTGCCTCCTTGAACAGAGTTTCATCAAAGATCCCAACGTCTCGATCACGGAAATCCTCACGCAAAAAATTGCCAAGCTTGGCGAAAACATTTCCATTGCCCGGTTCACGCGATACCAACTAGGCCAGGAGTGACGCCTGTGCAGTATCGCCGCATTCTCCTCAAGATCAGCGGGGAAATGCTTGCAGGGAACCAAACCTACGGCATTAACCGCGATATCCTCACGGCACTCGCCGGTGAAATCAAGGATGTCGTGAACATGGAAGTCGAGGTCGCGCTCGTGATCGGCGGCGGCAATATTTTTCGAGGCCTGGCCGCCAGCGCGGACGGGATGGAACGCGCGGCGGCCGACTACATGGGCATGCTCGCCACCATGTTGAATGCCCTCGCGTTACAAAATGCGTTGGAGAAAGCCGGGGTGGCCACTCGGGTGTTGTCGGCCATTGAAATGCGGCAACTGGCCGAGAGTTACATCCGCCGGCGGGCCATCCGGCACCTCGAAAAAAAACGGGTCGTGATTTTCGCCGCCGGCACCGGAAATCCCTATTTTACGACGGATACGGCCGCGGCCCTGCGTGCGATGGAAATCAAGGCCGACGTGATCCTGAAGGGTACCAAGGTCGACGGCATTTACGATTCCGATCCCCTGGACAACCCGTCAGCCCAAATGTTTCATGAACTGCCGTTCCTGTCCGTCCTCAACAAGAGCCTGAAAGTCATGGATGCCACGGCCATCACGCTGTGCATGGACAACAATCTTCCCTTGATCGTCTTTAACCTCACCGAACCGGGCAATTTGAAACGCGTGGTTCTGGGGGAAAAAATCGGAACCGTAGTCAAACACGACGCGGTTCTCAATTAACCGAGGTTCATCATGCCGTCTCAGACAACGATTGAACAGCTCACACAAAAGATGAATGGCGCCATCGAACACCTGAAAAAGGAACTGGCTTCGATCCGGGGCAGCCGGGCGTCTTTATCGCTCTTCGATCATATTAAAGTCGAATACTACGGGTCACCGACTCCCCTACAACAGGTGGGGAACCTCTCGATGCCGGACAGCCGATCAATCATGATACAGCCATGGGACCCCTCATGCATTAAAGACATCGAAAAGGCCGTTCTATCCTCGGATCTCGGATTGAATCCGTCCAACGACGGGAAAGTGATCCGTATTCCGATTCCAGCTTTGAGCGAGGAACGTCGCAAGGAATTCGTGAAAATCTGCCGAAAATACGGAGAAGAGACAAGAGTCCACATTCGCGGCATTCGTCGAGAGGGGAACAATGAACTCAAACGCCTCCAGAAAGACTCGACGATTACCGAAGACGACTTGCGACGCGGCGAGGCGGACATTCAAAAAATCGTGGACGTCAAAGTCAAACTGGTCGACGAACTGCTGAAGAAAAAGGAGGAAGAAATCCTGGAGATTTAACATCGTGTCCTCTCCCGCCCCTCCAACCACCGCGCCCACTGCTTCCGCGCTGTCACCGACCTTGGCTACGATTCATCTCTCCGCCCTCGCGCATAATCTGCGTGAACTTCGCAGCATACTCGCGCCGCACGTGGACATTTTAGCGGTCATCAAGGCCGACGGGTATGGCCATGGGTGCTGCGCCATGGCCGACGCCCTGTCGCAACTCGGCATCCGGCGGTTCGGTGTGGCCACGGTACACGAAGGCGTGCTCCTGCGGGAAGCCGGAAGGCTCGAAGACATTATCGTGATGGGCGGTATCCTGCCGGGGCAAGTCAAAGATCTCGTTCAGGCCAACCTGATTCCCGTACTCTCCGACGCCGACGCCATGCATGCGCTGAGCCAAGAAGTGAAACAAGAACATATCCCCTACCCCGTTCACGTCAAGGTAGACACCGGTATGAGACGGTTGGGATTCGAGACCGGAGACGTATCCACCCTCTTGCAGTCGCCCATGTTTACCCACACGTTCGTGTGCCAGGGCCTCATGACTCATCTGGCCGATGCCGACAACCCGGACCCGGCATTTACTCTTCACCAGCTCGACCGCTTTCACGAAGTCGTTTCGAACCTGCCGGCGAACGGGCCTTCCCCCTGCCGCCACGCCGCCAACACCGCGGGGATACTCTGGCACCCTCAGACGCACATGGACATGGTTCGTCCCGGATTGCTGTTATACGGATACGCGCCGGTACCGGGCAGGGCGACTCCGGTTTCCCTTCAGCCGGTCATGTCCCTGAAAACCAAGGTCGTACACCTGAAAACGGCGGGCAAAGGCGAACCCGTGAGTTACGGCGACCTCTATCGCACGAAACGGGACTCGCGCTTGGCGATTCTGCCAATCGGGTATGCCCACGGGTACAATCGCCGGCTGTCCAACAAGGGAGAGGTCATCATCCGTGACCGGCGCTTCCCGATTGTCGGACGGATTTGCATGGATATGACCGTGGTCGACGTCACCGACGACCCCACGATCAAACCCGGCGACGACGTGATTCTGATGGGGAAATCGGAAACCCAGGCAATTACGGCTTCCGACCTGGCGAACTGGCAGGATTCGATTCCCTATGAGGTCCTTTGCAACCTCGGACCCAAAGTGCCGCGCGTGTACGAACCGGCGGCGGACGTCACGTCTTCAGTTTCTTCTTGAGCCGTTTTTCCACGCTGGCGACTTTCCCGCTCAGGCGGCCCTTGTGACCTTTCCGGTAATCGACTTTCATCGTGCAGGAGATGCGGCCGCAATCCTTCTTCATCCGTTCATAACATTGCCGCACCACGTCGAACACGTCATCCCATTCGCCTTCGAGGACCGTCCCCATGGGATTCAAGCGGTACTCGACTCCACTTTTGTCGATGATCTTTAGCGAGCGGGACACGTATTTCCCCACGCTTTCGCCTTTTCCCAGGGGAGACATACTGAATTCCAACAAGACCATTGCCGCACCATCCTTGTTACGAATCGGCAGACGCTTTATGTGTGAGCCAGGCAGCGGGATACTCGACGGCCCCGGACAACCGGAAGCCTTCGACCGCCGCTTTCAATCGCTCTCTCCGTTTCTCCACACTCGGCTCGTTGGCCTGGACGTCTTTACGCAGGCTTCCCAGCCAATCCAAATACTGCTCGAATTCCTCGTCGAAGATCTCTTCACTGTTCCGGCGCAAGGCGCCGGCCAGCGCAGGAGACATCCCGCCCGTGCTGATGGCCATACGGAGCGACCCGCGTCGGACCAAGGCCGGCATCATGAAGTTCGACAATTCCGGCTGATCAATCGACCACACCAGAAACCGTTCCTCTTCCGACAGGGCGCGCAACGCTTTGGCGAGATCCTGATCATCCGGCAAGGTGTTGAGCACGACAAAGGCTCCCTGCGTATCCGTCGACCTAAACCGGCGGCCCCGGTGCAACACTTTTCCCGCAGCTGCGAGCTTCCGCAGTTCCACGTTCAGGGTGGGATTCACCACGGTGACTTTGGCCCCCACGTCCAGCAACTGGGCCGCCTTGTGAGCCGCTTCGTCTTCACCGCCGATCACCACGCACAAGCGGCCGTACAAATCCAAGGAAATTTGAAAACCGGCGTTATTCATCAGAGTCCAATTCCATGTGCCAGTAGAGGTAATCCCGCCAACTCTCCGGCGCATTCCGGATACCGATCATAATGGTGAGGGTCGGATTCCATCTCGGTTTTTGAGGTTTCTTCTTCAAGTGCATGTGGGCTTCTTCCGGCGTGCGACCGCTCTTTCTATTATTACAGCGCCAACACGCCGTCACGATGTTTTCCCAGGTTTTCGTGCCCCCTTTCGCAATCGGCACCACGTGGTCGAACGTGAGTTCTTCCGTACGGAACCGTTTGCAACAGTACTGGCACGTATATTTGTCACGAGTAAAAATGTTGATCCGGGAAAACTTGACGGCCCGGTGATTCGACTTCAACTTGACGACTTTCAACAGTCGCATCACCGAGGGCAGTTTGAACGTGATCGACACTCCTCGAATGTCCCGGTCATAGAATTCCAGGACCTCGACCTTCCCCTGGCAAAGCAAGGTCACGGCCTTTTGCCATTGCACGACCCGCAAGGGTTCGTAAGTGGAATTTAACAAGAGAGTCATCGATCACCCAAAACTTGAACGTTTGTATAGCATCCGGTGCAAGATCGAATCAAGAACACCTCCCGTACCATGGCTTGCAACGGAAGAAAACGCCTTGCTAAGGTTCGTACTCTTTCGTAAAACTTACCCGTCATGCAATATCACGACGTTGCCAGATTGGAAGACCTTGAACCGGGAACGTGCCTGTCGGTTGAAGTCGACGACGCGCACGGTGTGGCCTTGTTCAACGTGGACGGAGAAATTCTGGCTCTGAATAATACCTGCCCCCATGCGGGGGGGCCGCTCGGGGAAGGGACACTGGACGGCGAGTTCGTCGAATGCCCGTGGCACGGGTGGGAGTTCAACGTGCGTACCGGGCAATGCATGGAAAATCCCATACCGGAGTGGGCAGCGTCCTGCTACCCGACCCGCGTGGAAAACGGCATCATCCAGGTCGCCTTTCCAACGGAAACTCCATGAGGGTCCCTGAGATCTGGTCCTGATGCGGCAGCGGCGGCAACTCGTGAAACGGCATGAAGTGAATCGCGGCCAAAGAAATCACCCTGACGGTCTTATCCTTTAAGGTGACCCGCCAGGCAAACTCCCGTTCAATCCATTCGTTAAACCCCTTCTCACGTACCAGCATTCTGACCGCATAGACGCCGTCGCGTTCCTTACCCACCTGCCACTCGCCCCGATGCAGGGACGTTCCCTGCGCTTTCAACTCTTCGACGTACCGGTTGATCGCGTCCTCCAAGGTCGGATCATTGCGAGCCGGATGGGAGCGAACCAGTTCCAACGCTTCATGGGCCTGAGGATCATCGGGAATATCGGGCGTACCTCCCTGTGGACGGGAACACAGAAAACCCACGACGACAAGGAGCCCTAATACCCCAAAACCTAAAACTCTTCTGATTCCGAGCGATCCCACAAAAATTCAGGCTCTCCTTGCTGATGGGCTATCCACCGGGCGAAGACAAACAACGCGTCACTCAAACGATTCAAAAATGGAATAATCTGAGGATTCACGGGTTCTTCATGGGATAAGCGAACGCACACGCGCTCGGCGCGCCGGCACACGGTCCGGGCTTGATGTAGAAAGCCCGAGAGTTTTCCGCCTCCCGGCAGCAGGAATTCTTTCAAGGGCGCCAGATCTTCCTGGCACGCATCAATCCATTCTTCCAACCGGGCTACGTGTCGATCCGTTACCTGAGGCATATTCGCAAATTCCTGCCCCGAAGCCGTGGCCAGTAATCCTCCGATGTCAAACAATTTGTGCTGTATCCAGTTCAAACGCTCTTCCAATCCTATGGAGAACTCTCCCGCACTGGCCCGTTCGTTATGAAACGCCCGAGCCAAGCCAAGAAGTGAATTCAACTCGTCAACCGTTCCATAGGCCTCCACCCGGACAGCATCTTTATCGATCTCTTGCCCGCCGGCAAGCCGCGTCCGACCGCCGTCGCCGGTTTTCGTATAGACTTTGGAAATTCTCACTGTTCAACCTCGCCGTGTTCAGGCCCATCATACCCCAACGTCGCTCTGACCGGCTACTATGATTCACGGCCGGGTTCTCTTTCGAGCCTCAAGAGTCTCCTGGAAGGGGAACGTCGAAATTCATTCTGATGCCGCCGAACACCGAACGTCCGGGTGTCCCGAAAAACAATATCTCCTCATATTCTTCGTCAAAAAGATTATCCACGCGGACATAGGCTTGGAATTGATCGGAAATTTCATGGTTCACGGCCAGATTGACCACGTTAAACGAGTTGACGCGCTGGGTATTTTCCCTGTCATTGAATTGAGTTCCCGCAAAACGAACATCGAGAATCATATTGAGGGAATCCACGGGTTGATAATACAGGTTCAGGCTCGCTTGATCGACCGGCCAGCGAGCCAATCTGGAACCGGTCATGAGATCACGGGTCAGGGTCATGGTGTATTGCCCTCTCAGTTCCAACCGTTTTATCCAAGGGCGGTCCTGAACCATGACAACGTTGACCATACCCTCCCACCCTTGCGATCGAGCCGAAGCCACGTTGACGGGACAATAATTGGCTCCAAACGAGCCCATCCCGCAAACCTCTGCACTCTGAATGGTCTGAATGAGATCGCGATACCGATTCCAAAAGTAGCCGCCGCTGATTGTCACCCTGCCGGCAAACAAGGTCTGATCCACACCCACGTCGAAACTTTGATTTGTCTCCGGCTCCAAATCAGGATTGCCGAACCCCGGCCAGAACAATTCATTGATCGAGGGTGCCCGAAATCCCGTGGCATAGCTGCCGCGCATTTTCGTGTTGGTTTCCTTGACCAGGTATCCGCCGGTTATCCGATAGGTCGTGGCATCGCCAAACGTATTGTATCCGTCATGCCTCACCCCGGCGGTGGCAAAGACTCGATCAAACAGATTGAATTGCATTTGACCGAACCCGCCATGGGACGAGACGATCTTCTCAGATAGACCGATCTCGTTCTCTCCTATCTGCTCGCGAAATTGATAGCCGGCCGTCAGCGTGACGTATCGATTGAGGCGAAAGTCATGCTGGCTTTCGATCCGGTTTGCCGACACGCGTGTTTCATTGGGATCCCCAAATGGCACGCTCGTCATGCCGGTTGACAGCTTTCGCTGCAACGTTCCCGGATCGAACAGGCCCGTCTCTTGAGAACGGGAAATCGTCAACACGTGATTCCACCGATCGGCCAAGGTTTGCCGGTAGGTTCCGCTGAAGATGAACTGCTCGCTGTCATTCTTCGCCTTCAAAACGTCGGAGGGGCCAAAACTGTTGTCGATATCAAGCGAGGCATTCCACCACCGGAAATTGAAATCGAGCCGGCCATCATGAGGCAAGGTCACGCCCAACCGGGAAGAAGCCTGCCAATTTCGATAGGCATCACGTTCGGACGCCCCTCTCCTGTCATTGATCTGAGAAATGCCCGTGGTATCCCACCTGGAAAGCGCCAAGGAAAAATCGAACGGCCCTTTGCTGCCGGACACGTGCCCGCCCTCTCGCAATGTATTGAACGATCCGTATTCGAAAAACCCGCCTGCCTTGAGCGGGCCGCTCCCCCGTTTCGTCGTGATCGAAAGCACTCCACCCATGGCATCGGCACCCCAAAGCGTGCTTTGGGCACCCCGAACGATTTCGATTTTTTCAATATTGTCGGTGGTGATGTGCGCGAAGTTGAACTGCCCCAAGGTCGCACTATTCACAATCGCGCCATCAATGAGAACCAGGGTCTGGTTGGAACTTCCGCCTCGAATCCGCACGGATGCACTGCCGCCGGGTCCGCCATTTTGCAACACGGCCGCCCCCTGCGAAAGACGAAGGGCCTCCAGCAACGTCTTGACCTGGCGCCGTTGGAGGTCTTCTTCGGTCCAGACTTCGACCGCGCTCGTCACTTGATGAAGGGGAACGGGAGTTTTTGTAGCAGTCACGACCACGGGGGCCAAGGTCTGGACGTCCGGGGCCATCGTGTCCGATTGACCAAAAGATACTGCGGGAAGCAAGAATGCGTGGAGAAAAAGATAAATGAAAACGAACTGATGCAACATGAGTCACCTCCCTTTAGCTCGAAGGGTTGGTCCGGAGGTCAACGACAGTCGGGTCTCCTGACTCGCGGATCATCACTACCCTGCGCCTTCCCATGAACGTTCCGTTCACAGTGGTCTCTTGCAGATCATTCCCCGCTTACAGTGGCGGCACCGTGATGGACTTGCACCATCTTCCCCGGCTCTGTCGTCGTGTTTTCCCTGAGAACGCCTCCTGAATGATTGAATGTATTTTCTACGTGCGGTGAACTGAAAGCCGTCACCGCGTCGGCTGTCTCAAAGTAACCTGTTACGCGACTTAGTCCTCCCGTTCCTTGTCACACCGGTAAGGTAACCCGTGGCCGGCCCGACTGCGGATGTTGATCCACGAGAACGGGGCATCCATACACCGGTTCGAGAGATGCCGCGGCAATGACTTCTTCCGGCGAGCCCACGGTCACGATCTCCCCTTCCCGCAACAGTAACAACCGGTCACAGTATTGACTGGCCAGATTCAGATCATGGGAGACCAAAACCACGGTCAACCCGCGTTCCCGGTTCAACCGGCGAATGATCCGGGCAATGTCCAACTGATGATGGAGATCCAGAAACGCCGTGGGCTCGTCCAACAACAGGACATCCGGCTCCTGGGCCAAGGCCCGGGCAACCACGGCACGTTGTCGCTCTCCACCCGAAACGTTGGTAATCAGCCGCGTGCCCAAGTGGGCCACGTCCAGGTCCGTCATCGCCTGCATGGCCACGGCACGATCATGGGAACCCTCCCAGCCCAAACCCCACGTGCGACCGTGATGAGGATAGCGTCCCATCAACACCATTTCGTTGATCGTAAAAGGGAACGCCTGCTGGGTCTCCTGGGGAACGAAAGCCACGTGCCGGGCGATGTCGGCCTGAGAAAACGCATCAGGGGGTTGCCCAAACCATTCGATTGTCCCTTGTTGAGGGACCAGGATTCTCATCAAAATTTTCAGTAGCGTGCTTTTCCCGGATCCGTTCGGACCCAGGATGCCCAACACCTCTCCGGACCCAATCGTGAGCGACACGTTCTTCAAAACGGGAGTCCGGACGGCCGTCTCCGTTCGTCCAAACCCGAACGTCACGTCGGTAAGCCTCAAAGGGAGATAGCCGGTCGTGTCCCGAGGTTCGATCATGAGATGATTCGTCTCCGTTGCTGCACCAGCAGGTACAAAAAAATCGGCCCGCCGACCAGGGCCGTCACCACCCCCACGGGAATCTCCGCCGGGCTCAACAGCGTTCTGGCCACGGTATCGGCCACCATGAGGAACGTGCCTCCGACGATCCCCGACGCGATCAACAACAACCGGTGATCGGCACCGAACACCAGGCGAACCGCATGCGGCACGATAAGGCCGACGAACCCGATCAGGCCGCTGAACGCGACAACCGATCCCGTCAACAACGCGGACGCGGCGAAGATGACGCGCTTCACCCGTTCGACTTCGACGCCCAGGGAACGAGCCGCCTCTTCGCCAAGCGTCAGCAGGTTCAAGGAGCGAGCCTGCGAGACCAGGATTCCCACGCCCAAGACAAGATACACCGCCAAAACTATTACGGTTTGAAAATCCGGACCCGTGAGCGAACCCATGAGCCACGCGTACATCCCCGAGGCCTTATACGGGTCGGCCAGGCTCGTCAGAAACAGGATGAGCGCGGAAAAAATCGCATTCAGCACCACGCCGCCCAGCAGAAGCGTGTGAATCGAAAAACTCCTGTATGACACGGCAATACGGTAGACGATGAAGAGCGAAACCAACGCCCCGAGAAACGCGCAAAACGGCAACACGGAGAGACCGAAAACGGACATGCCCACGCCGAACAGGATCGCCACGGCCGCCCCGAGCGCGGCACCGCTCGAAATGCCGATGACATAGGGATCGGCCAGGGGGTTCCGCAGCAACGCCTGCAACGAAGCCCCGACCGCAGCAAGACTGCCGCCGACCATAAACGCGAGCAGGACACGGGGCACCCTGACCTGCCAAAGGATGATGGATTGGGTCGTGTCTTGTGCCCCCGCTTCGGCAACCAACCCTTGAACCAGGAGCAAGGCCACTTGCGGAAACGAAATGGTCTCGGTCCCGAATCCCAAACACACCATGAAGGTCACGAGCGCCATCGCGCCCAACCCGCCGGACACGCCGAGCCATTTCACCGGTGAGAAAGTAATAGCCTCCTGAGCGGATTGCCCTTCCGTCGCCACGCGAGTATCCGCAGGATTGTATGGGTTCAGTAACTCATTAAACATTTCTACCGCTTCCTTCCGTGCCCTTGTTTCCCTCCCTTGTAAGACAACCCCCCCTTCGACAGGCTCAGGGCAGGCTCAATCCCCCTTCTCAGGGGAACGGCAGAACCGCTCTCCCGTGAGCAGAGAGCCGGGAGCAAGCCTCTCCCCCCTGATAAGGGGGGGCAGGGAGGTTCAGTAGGGGCGGACCTGCGTGTCCGCCCTCCCTTGTTGTGGACAGATCCTCATGCGGTCAACGAATGACTGAACATTTATCATTCCTCCTGCCCGGTCGTGGGTTGAACCACGTCGGGGTGAAGGATGGCAACGAGCGCTTCCAAGGCGTCGATCACCCGTGGGCCGGGTCTATTGAGCATGTCACTATCCACTTGGACGAATTGATCACGCTTGACCGCTTCGAGAGACGTCCATCGCCGCCATTGATCCTGCTCGGCCTGAGGTATGCCTTCAAATTGGCCCGCGGGAAACAATAAAAACTCGGGATTTTGTCGAAGCACTTCCTCGATATTGAGGCGCGGATACGGCATCGCGGCCTCTTCGGCGGCGTTGCGTGCTCCGGCCAACTCGATCAACTGATGGATATAGCTGCCCGGGCCGACCGTAATGAGCGGATCGGTATTGAGCACGAATAGCAGCACGGGACGCGGACGTCCTGATAATTGTTCGGAAAGAGCCGTCACCTTCTTGCGAATCCGTTCGGTCACCTTGACGGATTCGGGAACCTGCCCCACCATGCGGCCCAACAGTTGAATATGGGCCAAAATATCTTCGACGGACTTGGGATCGAATAGAAACGTCGGGATCTTCAATTGCTCCAGACGATCGAGCAAATCGACGCGCAAGAACGATTTGGGCGCAACAATCAGCTCGGGCTGCAACGCCAGGATGGCTTCCAGATTGGGTTGGGCATACCCCACCTTGGGTTTGTCCAGAGCCTCGGCGGGATAATTGCAAAACTCCGTCACGCCGACGACCGACTCGCCCGCGCCGATGGCAAACAGCATTTCGGTGATACTCGGGGCCAGAGAAACGATACGCTTGGGAACCTTGGCCAGATAGATCTTCCGTCCGAGATCGTCCACAAACGTGCGCGGAGCCACGTTGGCCATGAACGGCATACCGGTGAGAATACCTTGTTGTCGACGTTTCATGGTCTTGGAAGGATCGGAGGCACCCCAAAGGGGACTGCCAGCCATACAGGCCAGCACTAGGACCGTCAGGAGCAGCACAACGCGAAAAGGCCGGGCCGCGTCACGGCCGTCCCGGACAAGCTGACGAAACATAAAAAATCCCCAAGGCCTGAACGACCCTGAGGATTCTTCCCGCGTATTCATCCTCACCCGCTCCCCAGCCCACGAGGGATCGAAGGTCGCGAATCCCGTTGGCCGATCCGATGGAACGGCAAAGGCGGAATTCTCAGCTCGGGTAGGTCTTCTGGCTTCCGGATACCAACCTACTGCCCGCGCCTTCCCGTCAACACAAACCGTTGACAGTGGCATCCGCGGGGTTCGTTTCCGGTTACAGCGGCGGGACCGCGAAGGAGTTGCACCTTCTTCCCTGCACCCGTGCGTACCATGTCTGTCATTGCAGGACTGTAGGGAAGACGCAATCCGTTTGTCAAGCGAGCGGGAGTTGCAACGCCTGACAGACGGACGTCATATCCACGTGACGCGCAACGTGATCGGCCCACTCATCCAAAGCCGACGACAAGCGCTGCGTCACCTTCATGGACTCCGCCACGGGACGCGGGGCCAACCCTTTCCGGACGCGCACGCGGTTGAGCCAGGCCCGGCGAAAGGCGGGGTCGTCGAACACGCCGTGAATATACGTACCCCACACCGCTCCATCCGCGGACATGGCGCCGTCTTCCCTGTCTCCGGCCTCGTCGAGTATGCGAAAACACGGCTCTCCTCCATGACGCGCCGTCAACCCCACGTGAATTTCATAGCCTTGTACCATTTCCTCACCGGACATGCCGGGCAGTAAGACATTAGCCATCACCTGCACGGTCCGTTTGTCGGGGTGCAACTCGGTATCCACCGGCAACAAGTGAAGGCCTTCGACTTGTCCGCCGCCCTCGACCCCATGAGGGTCGTCGATCCTCTTGCCCAGCATTTGAAACCCTCCACAGACACCAACCATCTCCCGCCGCGCTTGCACGTGCGAGGCCAGCGCCGATGCAAACCCCTTGTCCCTGACATATTGCAGATCCTGAATGGTCTGTTTGCTGCCGGGCAGGATAATCACGTCCGCGTCGACCACGTCCTCGGGAACCCTGGCATATCGCAACGCCACGTCGGCCTCCGCGACCAACTCGTTGAAATCCGTAAAGTTGCTCATGCGCGGCAACAGGATAACCGCAATGTTCACCGTATCCGCTGAAAACGCAGCCTCGGTTGAATCTGACTCGATCGTCACGCTGTCTTCCTGGTCAAGCATCAGCTCACGCACAAACGGCAACACGCCGAGAACCGGCACCCCGGTCCGCTTCTCGATCATGGCGACGCCGTCATCGAAAAGCCGCCGGTCTCCACGAAACTTGTTGATCACCACTCCGAGCACCCGTTCCCGTTCATGCGGCTCCAACAAATCCAGCGTGCCGATGACCTGGGCGAACACGCCGCCGCGATCGATATCCGCCACGAGGATTACCTTGGCATCGGCCATCTCCGCCACCGGCCAGTTAACGATGTCGCGGTCGCGCAAATTGATCTCGGCCGCACTGCCCGCCCCTTCGATCACGATCAACTCGTATTGCGCGGCCAACCGTTCGTAACTCTGCCGTACGTAATGAGCCAACTCGGTTTGGGCATCGAAATAGCTCCCGGCTTCCCGGCTGCCCCACACTTTACCCTGCACCACAACCTGCGAGCGCCGGTCAGCCTCCGGTTTGAGGAGGATGGGATTCATATCCACGTGCGGATGAAGCCCGCATGCCCGGGCTTGAAGGACTTGAGCGCGACCCATCTCTCCGCCATCCGCGGTCACGAATGAATTGAGCGACATGTTCTGGGCTTTGAACGGTGCCACCCTGACGCCGGAACGATGAAAAATCCGCCCCAGCCCCGAGGTGACGAGACTTTTCCCCACGTCGGAACCCGTTCCGAGAATGGCAAGGGCCTTAGCCATGGCCGCCTGGCGGGCAGACGCACCCGGAACGTTCATGGTGACACATCAATCGTCACTTGCGCAGGGAAGAGGGTATCGACGTCCCGCCGCCGTCTCGCGTGACGGAGCAGCGTCTCGACCTGCGGCGTCACCGTACCCTGAAAACTGGTTCGGCCGTCCGTCACCACGGTCAAGGGCTCGAAAAAATCGATCAACGCGTCGTTCAAAAAAAGAGTATAGCGACGGACGCGTTCGGTCGTGACCTCAATATGATTCTCGCTTCTCACGTCAACCGCCAACTTCGCGTAGACGTGGTTCTTGATCAGGTCGCCGTGCTGGTCGATCAACTGTTCGGAAAACATCGCGATCCGGTCGGTGGCGTCAATACGCACCCAACCAAAATCCGTCAAATGGCTGGCGTCACGGACGACAGTCACGCTCCGCGGGTACGGATCACGGTGTTGATTCCGGAACCACTCCACCAAGGCCGGCAATTCCTGACGAGGGAAAAAATGGCCCCCGGCATGCGGATGCGTCCACTCGTGTTCCCGATACGTATAGGCGATGCCGAGCCGGGCCAGTTCATTGGTCACGTTCCGGCTCAACCAGACCGGCATGATTTGATCCCTGGCCCCATGAATCACGTACAACGACGTGTGCCGGAGATTTTCCAGAAAGGGAAACAACACGTCATCGATGCCGCTCGCCATCGGCGCCACCGCGGCGAACCGCGGCGCCTGATGCATCCCGATCATCCACGCGCCGATGCCGCCGTTCGACATCCCCGTCAGGTAAATGCGATCGGGATCGATCCGATAGCGCGCGCGGACGGCCTCGATGGTCGCCAGAACCAGCTCTTCACTCGGCCGGGTCCACCACGTCCCGGCCATGGTCGTCGGACAGGCAAGGATAGACCACTCACCCAACCGCGTAGCCCACCGCTCCAGATAGGAATCGCCCGTAAACCCCGCCCCGTGCAGACACACCACCAGAGGCCACGCAACGTCCGGACCATAAGCAGGCGGCACGAACAACCCGTAGGAGAAGGTCTTGTCGCCAACCTGTACCGGCTGACTCGGCAGCATCCCCACCGGCGCCGCCTCATAGGTGCGACCTTCTTGAAGCACCGCGCTGACCCGCTCAAGACTCGCCTGGGGATGGATCAGGATCGCCTGCAACGACGACTCGGCCCGTTCACGATCTTCGACCGTCAGATACTGCGTGACGAGCGTCGCCAAGGATGGGTCGGACGCCTGAAGTTGCACGCCCGCCGAATCCGATCGCGCGGCCTGTCCCCACGCATCGGTATCAACGGACAGCCCGCCAAAGGCCAATAATCCCAGGCACACCACGCCTCGCAGCAACATCAGAGCACAGCAAGCGAAACTCTCGCTATCCACTATCACGCTCCGTTGACGCGTGTTCCCGTACGACCCGTAGAAACACTTCGCCGTATTTCCTCAGCTTGCTCTCGCCGACACCTTGGATGCGCTCCATGTCCGCCAGTCTTGCGGGTTTGAGCCGCACCAACTCGCGCAGGGTCGTATCGTGAAACACGACGTAAGGCGGCACGCCCTGCTCTTTAGCCAAGGCCATACGCGTCTTGCGC
The DNA here is from genome assembly GCA_965204965.1 of Nitrospirales bacterium. GTDB lineage: Bacteria > Nitrospirota > Nitrospiria > Nitrospirales > UBA8639 > Bin75. Next base: position 1,577,555 of record OZ242026.1, read on the forward strand.
AACGCCTGCCACAAGGATTCATCGGTTCCCGCAAACGGCGTAGCGGCCACGGCGCTCTTGCCTTTTTTCACCGGCGCGGCGCGACGCAAGCGACGCAGGATCAACGAGCGTTCGCCTCGTAACACCGGGAACGACTGATCCGTCAGGCGCAGGGCGTCGAAGCGGTCGGCATCCACTCGGAGACAGCCCTGGGCGACGAGTTGACGGAAAATGGAGCGCCATTCCGGGGCGCTGTGCTCCTCGCCGCTACCGAACACTTCCAGCCGGTCGTGCCGCCAGTCGCGGATACGTGCGTGGTCCTTGCCGATGAGCACGTCGACCAGGTAGTTCACGCCGAATCGCTCGCCGGTGCGGGAGACGCAGGTCATGGCTGTTCGTGCGGCCTCGGTGCCGTCCCAGGTTTGCGGCGGGTTCAGACAGTTGTCGCAATTCCCGCAGTGCTCCCCCGGCTCTTCCCCGAAATAGGCGCGAATGGCCCGGCGACGGCACGTGGGCAGTTCGCACAGCCCGATCATAGCTTCCAGTTTCTGGTGCTCCACGCGCTTGTAGGCCTCGTCGGCTTCGGATTCGGCCAACCACTGACGGAAGATGATGACTTCCTTCAGGCCGTAATTCATCCACGCACTGGAGGGCAGACCGTCTCGGCCCGCACGGCCCGTTTCCTGGTAATAGGCTTCAATACTCTTCGGAAGACTCAGGTGGGCGACAAAACGCACGTCGGGCTTGTCGATACCCATGCCGAACGCAATTGTGGCGACAATCACCACGCCCTCTTCCCGCAGGAACCGTTCCTGGTGCCGGCGGCGCGTGTGATCCGACAGGCCCGCGTGATAGGGCAGCGCATCGCGCCCGCGAGCACGCAGCCATTCGGCAGTCTCCTCGACTTTTTTGCGCGACAGGCAATAGACGATGCCGGCGTCCTCGGGATGATCGCTTTGCAGAAAGCGCCACAGACGCTCGCGCCCGTTCTCGTCGTCGGAGATGGCATACCGGATGTTGGGACGGTCGCAACCATGGACGTAGACGTTCGCCTCGTCCAGTTGCAATCGGGTGATGATTTCGCGGCGGGTGGCCTGATCGGCGGTAGCCGTCAGGGCGATGCGCGGCACCGAGGAAAACCGCTCGTGCAGCACCGACAACTGCAAATATTCCTCGCGGAAATCGTGTCCCCAGCGCGACACGCAATGCGCTTCGTCAATGGCGAACAAGGCGATGGTTTGCCGATCCAGCCACTCCAGGGTCCGTTCCTGCAGCAGGCGCTCCGGCGCCACGTAGAGCAAATCCAGCCGGCCGCCGTTCACTGCCGCCTCCACCGACCGGACTTCCTCGAAGTCCAGGGTGGAGTTCAGGCAAGCCGCCCGCACCCCGCACTGGCGAAGCGCATCCACCTGATCCTTCATCAGCGCAATCAGGGGCGACACCACGATCCCCACCCCGGCCCGCATCATGGCCGGGATCTGGTAACACAACGACTTGCCCCCGCCCGTCGGCATCAGGACCATGGCGTCTTGGCCGGCCAGCAGGTCCGCAATCACCTCATCCTGGCGCAAGCGAAAAGCCGAGTGCCCGAAGACGGTCCGAAGAAGCCGAAGCGCGTCATCGGTGGAGAAAAGAGGTTCCATGGGTGTTTTCCCTGATTCCCCATCCAACCCGATCATCACGCGGGCGACGGTTAATCCGTACAACCGCCGTATTATAGCAGAATGCCGCTGATTCATGTCCCACTGTCCCTCATGGGTGCTTAACCATTCCACCGTCAATAGCGTCTAATTTTATCTTGTTCCGGTATCAGGTGATGAAGTAGCGGGTTTCAGGGCCTCAACCCTGAGTGCAAAAACCAACAATCTAAAATACCAACTGTCAAAACCGCATAAGGACAAAACTGGAGTCTAATGCAAAAGAAAGGTGTACGAATGAGACAAGTCGCTGTTTATCCCGGTGAAGATGGGTATTGGATCGCTGAATGCCCCAGCTTGTCCGGTTGCATCAGCCAGGGGAAAAACAAGCAAGAAGCCATTGCCAACGTCGAAGAGGCCATTGAAGGCTACGGCGCTTCTCTCAAAAAAGATGGGCTGCCGTTGCCCGAAGAACACTTTGAGGCAATGGTCGTAGCCGTATGAGCGGTCTCCCGAGGATTTCGGGACGTGACTGCGTTAGAGCCTTGGGGCAAGATTTGGTTTTGAATCAGGTTGGTATTACGGACAAAGGTTTTTCTTGAGAAGATGTTTATGGTTTTTATTTTGGTAAATTTTCCCTCCAACGATTTTGCCGAAATCAGCGTGTAGATTCACATCATTTGAAACTAGGGCCTGTTTACACTAACGCAACGCCTCGACGATGAGCGCGAACACGATGAACCCGAGAAACAGCACATCGAGCTTCTCAAAGCGCGTGAAGAGTCGGCGAAAGCCCTTCAAGCGGCGGAACAGGCGCTCGACTTCATTGCGGCGTTTGTACAGCTGCCGGTCATACGTCCAAGGGGCGCGTCGATTCTGGCGGGGCGGCACCACGGGCGTAAACCCGAGGGCCACGGCCAAGGGGCGGGTGGCCTCCCCTTCGTAGGCCCGGTCCATCACCAGCGCCCGGGGCGCGGGCGGGCCTCCCAGGCGCTGGAGCCGCTTCCGCCCCTCCGGCGCATCATGCGCTTGCCCCGGGGAGAGCGAAACCGTTACCGCCGTGCGAGCATCCGCGGCACCCAGATGCAGTTTGGTGGTCCAGCCCCCGCGCGATTTGCCGATAGCCTGTGGCCCGTTTTTTTTCGCGCCCCGGTCCCGTCGGGATGGACCTTGATGATCGTGCTGTCGAGCGAGACCGCCTCGAGCTTGATCCGCAGGAGTTGTTCGCGTTGCAGGTGCTCGAAGACCCGGTCGAGGACGCCGCTTTTGGCCCAGCGATTCATCCGGGTGTAGACGGTGTGCCACTTGCCAAACCGCCCCGGCACCCCGCGCCACTTGCAGCCGTGTTCGGCGACATACAGGATGGCATTCAGCACCTGCAGATTCGAGAGGCGGACATTGCCCCGTTGCACAGGAAGATGGGGCGCAATGCGTGCATACTGCGCTTCGGTGAGTTCCATCCGGGGATGATAACATAATTCGGCTGCTAGTGTGAACAGGCCCTAACAAAGTCACGCCAGACACTTGAGCCAGTGCGATGATGTCCGGATCATCCGATTTCAAATCCAGCAATTTTCCTATTCTCTTATCCACTTCGTTTGCAACAAAGATTTTGAGTTTTCCCGATTCTCTATATTGATCAAACAGTTTTCTCATTTTTGCGTGTCTTTCTAATTCTTGCTGCATTTTCAGTGTGGGAGAGTAGACTATTTTTCCGTTCCCTTTGTTGATCCAATCTCTTACTGGTCTCATGTTTTCATTTTTAGGATCAAGAAAATCACTAAATTTATTCGTATCGAGAATGAGGCACATGATTCAATCTTCACCTAGGCCAAGCAAGGCATCAGCTTCTTTCAGAAAAAACTCCCGGTAACCGCTTGGTTCACCCGACATATTCGCTTGCCCATCAAACTGAATGTTGTACGGTCTAACCCTATTGCCTTCAGATGCCAGATAGATAAGCGACACGTCCTCCGGCTTAATTGTACCTTTCATGATTTCAATGCGTGCCCGGTTAATCATGCAATCGCTATGCGTCTCAATGACGAACTTATGCCCTCTTTGTTTAACAATATCGATTAATAGGGAAGACAATTCAGCCTGACCCTTGGGATGCAGATGCACTTCCGGTTGTTGCATCAGAAAAGTCATCCTGCCAAGTGCATTGAAAATACGCACTAAAATGGGAAGAAGCTGATTCACACCATATCCGACGTCTACCAGATTGGCCTTGGGACCTTGAACCCTGACTTGTAGTTGAAAGGGATCGCCCATCGATTGTCCGAGTTTTCTGACGTCAATATCCGTAAACAGACCGGAGGCTTTCCCAAATGTCACCAAACGGTCCTTGAGTTCCTGCCAATTTTCCTTATCCGCTTTTGATATATTCATGAGCAGCATGGGCATGTCACTGCCCTCTGGGTTTACATCCTCCTTCAAGGGATTGTACGTACGCTGAGGCTTCGAGCGAATTGGGGCAAAACTGCTCACCTTAAATGCCCTAATTCCCTCTTTTTCATAAAAGAACGGCTGAAGGTGTTTTGCAAATCGAGAAACTATTCTATGCTCCTTTGCTGACACATTCTTCCGAGATTGCCGCATCGACCACCAAAATTCGAAGTTGAACAGATTTGGATACCGGACGCCTGAAAAAGAAATGCTCAGCTTCTTATCATCTTTTGAAAAAAGCTCAACCATCCTGACTTTTTTGCGTGAAACAACACTTCTATCTGACCAATCGGGGTCGTGGTCCTTTTCCTTAATGACCATCTCACCGGAGGGAACCACAAACCGCTGCTCCTGGACAATAGGCTCCGAACCTTTTTCCTTCTCCTGTAAGGTTAAAAAATATTTGTTGGTTTCTTGGGTATCTTTCAATTGAAATTCGACGCCTAGTTGGAAACTCTTTTTCCCAGGCTTTGCTTTTCTGACAATATCGGCAAATGCTCCCATCTGATATGGATCAACGTTGAAGTCCAACCCGAAGTGTCTTCCGATCATAAAATCGGCCAACGTCTGAAAACAGCCGAGAACGGTCGATTTTCCAGTGCTGTTTTCGCCCACCAAAAAAGTTATGGGACGGATAGCAAATTCCTGCCTGCCTGCAAAACAGCGAACATCCTCGATAATCAATTTTCGGATATTCATCCTTCCTCCTCCACGATCCTGATTGGAAAGCCATGGAGCACGGTGAAAAACAAAACTCTTTTAAGCCATCTTCAGCAGTTCGGCGACGGCGCCGCTGACGCCTTCGAAAATCTGGTGCGGCTTGGCCGTGCCGTACATATAGGCCGGCGTGGTGATCACTTTATTGGAGGCATCGACCACGAACTTCTCGACCGCGCAATTGGTATGCTTGGCCCCGGTCTTTTCGACCTCGGATGCCGTGCCCTGATCCTCGCCGATCGTCACGTTCACGCCTTTCTCGCCGAATGCCAGAGCCATGATCGCCGGGGCGATGCAGATCGCAGCGATGGGTTTCCGTGCCTCATGAAATTCCTTCACGATTCGCAGAACGTGCGGATCGATCTCGCCCCCGCTCCCTTTTTGCGCAAAGTCACACAAATGCAAGGCCGCGCCATACCCGCCGGGAAACGCCAGGGCATCAAAGTTTTCCGCCTTGAGAGCTTCCAGTGACTGAATGTCCCCGCGCGCGATCCGGGCCGCTTCCTGCAACACGTTTCTGGATTGGCCGGTCGCCTGTTGCGTCAAGTGATTCGTCTCGGCCACGTCCTTATCCGGCGCAAAACACGCATAGTCCGCGCCGTGCTGTCCAATCGCCACCAGCGTACTGATCGCTTCGGTGATCTCCGCGCCATCCAAAAACCCGCAACCCGACAAAATAACCGCGACTTTTTTCATGACACCCTCCTCAGCATACCGTTGCATAGGCAACGACGAAATTTCTCAACTGACAATCTCTTTCTCTTCGCTTTATTGCACTCCCTGCGAAGCCATGAAATAATATCACTCGTACAAGTCAACTATCTATCGTCTGTCAAAAAATGTTGTGAACTCTCTTATAAATAGTAAAATTGGAGGGTGACTGACCTATTCCCACGAATTCAACGTCTCGTAGAAGCTCTATCTATCCGCATTTCTGAACACGGATACGACGAATTGCGGATAACATCTATGCACGTGACGTCGTCGACGGCATTGCAAAGGGCCTTGTCATTGAAGAATATCCGGATTATCCCAAAGGCCCCTGTATTTTGGTGTTACAGAAAGATCGAAATGAAAATCCCATCCATGTTGTGTGGGGCATTCCAAAACAGGCTTCAGAACCAGCCGTGGTAGTCACCGCTTATAGACCAAGCCCGGATCATTGGGAAACCGATTTTTTGAGGAGGCGTGCATGAACACATGCCAGCGAACCAAGTTGATCCACGAAGGGCCGTACCTTGCTGAAATCGATGTCACGTTAATCGTCGCTGATGATCAATGGTCGCCATACCTCTCAATGGACGATGCCGCCAAACTCGATGACGTCCGTGATGCCCTTAAAAGGGGAGATACGGCCACGGCGAGTCGTTATGCCAGAATTTTTTCCTTAACCCCGATAGCCGGCTGATGTTCCCTTACAAGTCTCCCATGATGAGTATGTCCTCGCCCAGCGACTGAAACTGCAGATTGGACAGTGAGGTGGCTTCAGTCAACCGCCGGGCCGAGCGGCCGGCCAGCAGGCCCTTGGTCTCTTGGCCTCCCAACAAGGCCGGAGCCACGTACAGACAGACCCTGTTCACCAAACCATCACGCAAAAAAGAGGCGTTCAGTTCCCCTCCTCCTTCCACCAGCAGACTGGTGAGCCCCATACTGCCGAGGGCTTGAAGACACTTGTCGAGAGAAACGCGGGTTCCCTTTCGAGGCAGCACCAGGATTTGCACACCCATCTTTCGCAACCGTTCAACCTTTCGAGGGCCGGCCAGGTTCGTGGTGGCTACAATTGTGGGGGCTTGCTCGATCCCCTGAAGGACGCGCGCCCCGAACGGAATTCGCAGATGGCTGTCGAAAATCAGCCGCGCCGGTTGACGGATGCCGATAGCAGACCGTTTGCCCCCGGAGACCCTGACCGTCAACTGCGGATCGTCCTTCAAAACCGTCTCCGCTCCCACCGCAATCGCGTCCACTTGGCTCCTGAGTTGATGAACGTGAGCGCGCGCCTTGGCTCCCGTGATCCACTGCGACTCGCCGGTCGCCGTGGCAATCTTACCGTCCAGCGTCATCGCCGCCTTGAGCACGACGAAGGGCCGGCCGGTTTTGATCCAATGCAGGTAGACCTCGTTGAGTTCGGCCGCGTTGGTGCCGAGGCACCCGACGTCCACGGCAACGCCCGCCCGCCGGAGTTGCCGGATGCCGCGGCCCGCCACGTGCGGATTGGGGTCGCGCATCGCCACCACCACGCGACGAACGCCCGACTCCAGAATCGCCGGCACGCAGGGCGGCGTCCGTTTCTCCGTATGACAGCAGGGTTCGAGGGTGGTATAGAGGGTGGCGCCGCGCGACCGGGCTCGGGCTTGGCGTAGCGCCGCGACTTCCGCGTGGGGACCACCGGCGCGCCGGTGATAGCCGGAGCCGACGACCGTGCCGTTCGCCACGACCACGGCGCCGACCATGGGATTCGGTCGAACCTTCCCACGGCCTCGAGCCGCGAGCCTGAGGGCCTGTTGCATGAAAAGGACGTCTTGCTCGACGTCGTTCACCGGCGGGATCGGGTTGTGCGTGACCGCCCTCGGACTTTCGATTTGGATGGAGACGCGGCGGCACTCACACGACGGGCGCGAGGTTTGGCCGAAGCCACCGTTTTCTTCGGCGCGCCCGCCGGCCGCTCACCTTCGGTATTCAACGCAGCCTGAGCCGCAGCCAAACGGGCGATGGCCACGCGGTAGGGAGAACAACTCACGTAATTGAGACCAAGGTGATGACAGAACTCCACGGAACTGGGTTCCCCGCCGTGTTCTCCGCAGATACCGAGTTTGATGTCGGGACGAGTCGCGCGGCCCTCACGCATGGCCAACCGCATGACCGCACCGACGCCTTCCCGGTCGAGCACGGCAAACGGATCGAACGCCAACAGCTCGTGGTCCCGGTAAAAGCCCGTAAATTTGGCGGCATCGTCCCGCGAAAAGCCATAGGTGGTTTGGGTCAGGTCATTCGTGCCGAATGAAAAGAACTCGGCATCCTCGGCGATCTGCCCGGCCGTGACCGCGGCCCGCGGCAACTCGATCATGGTGCCGACCAGATACGTCAAGCGTTTCCCGTAGCGTTGCATGGTCTCGTCGGCGACTTCCTTGATCAGGGCCTTTTGCGCTTTCATTTCCGAAGCCATGCCCACCAAGGGAATCATGATCTCCGGCACGATCTTTTTTCCTTCCTTGGCCACCTCGCAAGCGGCTTCCATGATCGCCCGCACCTGCATGCGCGTGATCTCGGGCATCGTAATGCCCAGGCGGCAGCCCCGGAGTCCGAGCATGGGATTGAATTCATGCAACTCTTCGACCCGGGACAACATCTTTCGTTTTTCCTCGATCTCCGGCGACCGGACGTTCGCGGCTTCGGCCCTGGCGATGTCCACCATGAGTTGTTCGCGTTTCGGCAAAAACTCGTGCAAGGGCGGATCCAACAACCGGATGGTGACGGGATACCCCTTCATCTCACGATAGAGCCCGATAAAGTCCTGTTTCTGGAGAGGCAGCAATCGTTCCAGGTAACGCTCACGATCTTTTCGATTCGAGGCGAGGATCATCGCCTGCATGATCGGCGCGCGGTCCTCCGAAAAGAACATGTGCTCCGTACGGCAGAGACCGATGCCTTCCGCGCCGAACCCGCGCGCGATTCTGGCCTGATCCGGATCATCGGCATTGGCGCGTACGTTGAGATGCCGAATTTCATCCGCCCATTTCAGGATCGTGAAGAAATAACGGATCTTGTCCGATTGTGCAGCCGGTCGCGTGCCCTGGATCGCCTGGATGACTTCCGAGTCCATCACGGACAACATGCCGCCATAGACAAACCCGGAAAACCCGTTAATGGAAATATAATCCCCTTCCTTAAAAACGGAGGGACCGATGCGGACCTTGGCTTCATCCTCGAAGACTTCCACGTCTTCGCACCCGGCGACGCACACTTTCCCCATTTGCCGCGCCACTACCGCGGCATGGGACGTCATCCCTCCCGTGGCCGTCAGGAAACCTTCCGCGGCGTGCATGCCGTGAATGTCGTCCGGACTGGTTTCCTTGCGAACGAGCACGGACTTTTCCCCGCGCGCTTTCAGCGCGACGGCCTGATCCGGAGTGAGGGCGATCTTGCCGCAAGCCGCTCCCGGTCCGGCCGGCAACCCGGTCCCGATCGGTTGAAACTTCTTTTCCTCGGCCTGTTCGAAAATGGGATACAGGTACTGCGCCAACTGTTCCGGTTCGACCCGGCGCACCGCCTCGTGCTTGTCGATCAACCGCTCCTTGACCATATCCACGGCAATCCGGACCGCGGCGATGCCCGTACGCTTGCCGACCCGCGTTTGCAGCATATAGAGCTTACCTTCCTGAATGGTGAACTCCATGTCCTGCATGTCGCGATAATGTTTCTCCAGAATTTTTTGTGTATTCATGAGGGAGCGATAGGCGGCGGGCAACGTGTCCTTCAGCGCGGACACGGGAAGGGGCGTGCGTAGCCCGGCGACCACGTCTTCACCCTGCGCATTCAACAAACATTCCCCGAAAATCTCGCGTTCGCCCGTGGAGGGATTCCGGGAAAACATGACGCCGGTGCCGCTGGTCTCGCCCATATTGCCGAACACCATGGCCACGACGTTGACCGCCGTGCCCCACGAATCCGGGATGTCGTAAATCTTGCGATACGCCACCGCCCGGTCCCCGAACCACGACGCAAAGACCGCTTGCACCGCCATATTGAGTTGATCGAATGGATCTTCAGGAAACGCCCGCCCGGTCTCCCGCTGCACGACGCCGTGATACGCGGCAACCAATTCATTGAGGGCCTGCGCGGACAAGTCGGTGTCGGTCGCGGCGCCGACCTCCTGCTTTTTGTGTTCCAGGACTTCGTCGAATGTTTCGCGCGGCACGTTCATCACCACGGAGGCGAACATCGTGATGAACCGGCGATAGGAATCCATGGCAAAGCGCGGATTGTTCGTCTTCTCGGCCAACCCCCGGACGGTCTTTGAGTTCAGGCCGAGGTTCAACACGGTATCCATCATGCCGGGCATGGATGCGCGCGCGCCGGACCGCACGGACACCAACAACGGGTTCCGCGAATCCCCGAATCCGGATTGCATCAACCGCTCGACCTGCTTCATCCCTTTCAGGGTTTGGTCCCACATGCCGGAGGGAAAACGTTTTTGGGTCTTGAAGTATTCGAGGCAGGCGTCGGTCGTGATGGTAAAACCCGGAGGGACAGAAATTTTCAGATTGGTCATTTCCGCCAGGCCGGCGCCCTTGCCCCCGAGCAACGCTTTCATGGCGCTCGTACCTTGCGCTTTGCCGTCGCCAAACGAGTAGACGTACTTCTTGTTACGCATGCATGAGTTCTCCCCCTTGACCGGCGCAATCGTTCGCTTCTGCCGGTCGACCCCAGGAATATGATGTTATCATAACGATCCGATTCCCCTCAAAAATTTATTCACGGTTCCTGTCGGCAAAGACGCGTCTCGTACCAGGTCAACAAAACGCGTTTGGTCAGCATGCCCAGATAAATGACCGCCACGGTGAACAACAACAAGCCCAACACCCAATGCTCGGCATCTCTGGCATTGGAATAATACAGGTTCCCCTCGCCGCTCATGGCCAACGGCTCACCCGGCCGCAAGGTATGGACCCGGCCGGTGGGGTCGGTCGTATCCAACCATTCCGAACACACCCGGATCGGCCCGTCGACCCCGGCCACCTCGGCCCAGGCGACCCCCACGCAATGTCCCGCTTCCGGGTCGTAGAGTTCGGAATTGGTGAGTACGAAATCCAAATCCAGGCCGGAAACCCACAAGGCCGCCAGCAGCACCAGGTTGCAGACGACGATGAGGCTCAACGTCACCCCATGGCGAAACCACCGAAATCCGGACTCGGAAAAAGTCATGGCGACAAACGTGATGCCCTATGGATCTGTTTGGAGTACATTTTGCATACTTTTAGATGCATATTAGCTCTATTTTGCACCCATTTAGGTGCATTTCTGATCCTTTTAGGTGACTTTTGGCTCCTTTTTTGATCCAGCCGTTCAGGCATCCGTTGACCGTTTCTGCCTTTTCTACCCCTCCTATCCTCTCCTTACAAAGGGGAGGAAAAAGGATGGCCGAGCCTTCTTCATTCCCCTCCTTTGTAAGGAGGGGCGAAGGGGAGGTAGAGGCTCTGTCAATCAATGCATTCGCACATACCTCCTACTGCCCTTGCACCTGGATTTGAGACAAATCACCGAAAGCTGAAAACAGGTCATCCACCTGACGCAAGAGCGACAAACGATTCGCCCGCACGTCGGTCTCCGGGGCATTCACCAGTACGCCATCGAAAAATTGGTCGATGGGGGATTTCAATCCGATGAGTTGCTTCAGCGCTCCGTGATAGTCACGAACGTCCAGCGCCTGACCCACGGCACGGCCGGCCGTTTCCACGGCCTCATACAACGCCCGCTCCGTAGGGTGGGTCAACAGCGCGGCTTCGACGGTTCCGGACGTCCAGGATTCTTTTTCCACGATCCGGTGCGCCCGCTTGAAGCCGACGATCAACGACTCGAAGTCCGGTTGGCTCGTAATGGCCTGCAACGCCTCCATCCGAAAGAACAAATCGCGTAGATCGCAACCTGCGGCATCGGCACGACACAGCACACTCTCCATCACGTCTTCACGATAGCCCGCCACGGTTCGGCCGTAATAGCGAAGCCGCTCCTCCAAAAAATTCTGTAGGGGCGGACCTGCGTGTCCGCCCGCCTTGACACCCTGCGCAGCAAGCCGTTGCTCCGCCTGCCGCACGATGTCCGCCAAGTTGATGTTCAACCCGGCTTCGATCACGATCCGGATCACGCCGAACGCGCTACGACGAAGGCCAAAAGGATCTTCCGAACCGGACGGCACGATCCCGGCATAAAAGAACGCCGACAGGGTATCCAGCCGGTCGGCCAGCGCCAACAGCCGACCCGCCGTGGTCTCCGGGATGGAGTCTTCCGGCATACGGGGCCGGTAATATTCCCCGATGGCCTGACAGACTTCAGCGCGTTCCCCATCATGCGCCGCGTATTTTTCCCCCATGACGCCCTGGAGCGTGGGGAATTCCCCGACCATTCCCGTCACCAGGTCGGCCTTACTCAAACGCGCCGCTCGCTGACACAACGCCACCAATTCAGGGGACCCGGTGGCCTCGACCAGGTCACCTACCAGGGAGAGCATCCGTTGAGTCTTGTCGTATAGGGAACCCAGTTTCTTGTGAAACACGACGCCGTTCAGGTCAGACACGCGATCGTCCAGTTTCGTCTTGCGATCCTCATCGAAAAAATACCGGGCGTCCGCCAGCCGGGCTGCCAGGACTCGCTGATTGCCGACGGCAATCAACTCCATATTCTTGACGTTCATATTGGTTGGCGCGAAAAAGCGTGGCAGCAAGGCCCCTTTTCGATTGACGACCGAGAAGAATCCCTGATGCTCTTCCATGGAGGCAATCAGCACTTCCGCGGGAACAGCCAGATAGGCTTTATCAAAGGTCCCGCTGAGAATATTGGGACACTCCAGGGAAAAAACCGCCTGATCGAGGAGTTCCTCCTGGTTGGCCGGATACACCCGTCCGTTGACTGAACGGGCAAGCTGCTTGAGTTGCGCGGCCAGCGCTTCCCGTCTCTTGGCCGGATCGGCCACCACGCCCCCACGAGCCAAAGCCGCTTCATATAAGTCCGGCCGGCGGACCAGGATGCCCTTGTTCGTCACGCCCGGTTTCCCACGCGACATGAAGCGATGCCCCCACGTATGAACACCCGACCGCACCCCGGCAAACTCAAAGGACAGGCCCCGTCCTCCCACGAGTCCAACCAGCCAGCGCACAGGGCGTGGATACCGGACCCCCGATGCATTCCATTTCATGGTTTTCGGAAACGTGAGGCGTTGAAGAAGATTGGGAAGATGCTCGTTCAAGACTGTTGCCGCGGGCAATCCCTTCTCTTGTTTGACCGCACAGAGGTACACGCCTTTAGGCGTTTCCCGGGTCTCCAGTACACCAACGTCCACGCCCTGCGATTTTGCAAACCCTTCGGCGGCTTTGGTCGGCCGGCCCTGGGCATCGAACGCAACGGCTTTGGACGGACCCAACGCTTCCTGCAGGGCCGGCGTTTGTCTGTTGGCCAGCCCTTCGACCAGGACCGCGAGACGACGAGGAGTGCCGAACGTCTGAATCCGGTCATGAGAAAGCCGGTGAGTCTCCAACAATCCGGTCATCAATTCGGCGAGTTGCGCCATGGCCGGCTGAATCACCTGCCACGGCAATTCCTCCGACCCGATTTCCAACAGGAACGAAGTGGTGGGAAGACGCTTGGGTTTAGAGGCTTTCTTCGCGGACACTGGAGTGGAGCGGCGGGACGACATAAGCCAAGCTATGAAAAATTATGAAGGAGGACGGTTCGGCGTTCCCTCGGAAGACGCGACAGACGTCGCCCCTGATACGGTCAGCAATGGAAACCCCAGGCTCTTGCGTCGTTCGACGTAGGCATCCGCACAGCCGCGCGCAAGTCCGCGCACGCGCCCGATATAGCCGGTTCGCTCCGCCACGCTCAACGCGCCGCGCGCATCCAGCACGTTGAACAGGTGCGAGGTCTTCATACAATAATCATAGGCCGGCAACACGAGCCTCTTATCCAACAACCTGCTACATTCGGCCTCACAGGCTTCAAACATCGTTCGGATCATGGCGATATCCGCGACCTCGAAATGATAGTGAGAAAACTGGATCTCCGAATCGTGAAATAAATCGCCATAGCTGACGTCGTCCGACCACCGGAGATCGTACACGTTATCGACGCCCTGCAAATACATGGCAATCCGCTCCGTCCCATAGGTGAGTTCCACGGTCACCGGATCGAGAGTATGCCCGCCGGCTTCCTGAAAATACGTGAATTGGGTAATCTCCATGCCGTCGAGCCGGACCTCCCAGCCCAGTCCCCACGCGCCCAACGTCGGCGATTCCCAATCATCCTGCCGGAATTGGATGTCATGTTTGCGGGGCTCGATCCCCAAGGTCGAGAGACTGTCCAGATACAACGACTGGATTGCATCTACGCACGGCTTGATGACCACCTGGTACTGATAATAGTGCTGCAACCGGTTGGGGTTCTCACCATACCGTCCGTCGGTCGGACGGCGGCACGGCTCGACGTATGCCGCACGCCAGGGCTCAGGCCCCAAGGCACGCAAGAAAGTGGCCGGGTTGAAGGTGCCGGCCCCCTTTTCCAAATCATACGGCTGGCAAATGATACAGTCGTGTTTTGACCAAAACTGATGAAGCGAGAGGATAAGATTCTGAACGGTCACGGAAGTCGTTGCCGCCAGGCTCCGGTAGCCGTTCGACCTGACCGGCAAAAAGAGTATGAATGATATAAGCGGCTGAACCTAACAACAAACCCTTGGAGTGTCAAGCAGGACGACCGCGCGGGTCCGCCTTTCTCCTCACCCTCACCTTCATCCTCTCCCATCAAGGGAGAGGAAATGGGAGCTAAAGAAAATTGGCCGTGAGTCCGATGAAGAAGTACCGGCCCAGGACGTCGTAGAGACCGGGAAAGGTGCCGCCATTGCCGGCGATGCTGGGTCCGGCCTCCTGGCCGGCGACCGGCGGCTCTCGATCGAACACGTTGTTGATGCCCGCCCGCAGGCTGGCGTCATCGGCAAAATCCCAAATGGCCGCCAGATCGATATAATGCCGTTCCCCGAGAGCCACCCCGGTGTCGCTCAAGGCTTCGACGCCGCTGACGTACCGCCACATGAGGCTGGGCCGCACACCCCAGGGCGTGATCCAGGTGGTCCGCAGATTGTTGCGTACAGTCGGGGTCGGCGAGCCGCACGTGAGCCCCCATTTGCCGAGGCAGTCGATCTTCGGCGCGCTCTCCAACTCCTGCTGGTCCCACGTCGAGGTGATCGAGAGGATCTCGCTGAGGTGCAACCGTCCCCACTCGCCGGCGTCATAGTCATAAAGCGCGGTGACGTCGTACCCCTGCACCTTCTCGATGGCCAGGTTGTCCAACAGGGACACGATGTGGCCGCTACGATCCACGTTGGACCCCACCCACAGGTCGCCGCCCTGCCCGCGTCTGATTTTGGCGCATTGCGCGGTATTACCGTCCAGGCATTCATTCAGGATAAGCTGCGGGTTCAACGCGCTGATCCCTTTCTGGATTCTGATCGAATAGTAGTCCACGCTGAAGTTGAACCCGTCGACGAAGCGAGGCGTCCACACCAGACCGAAGGAGTAGGTGTCGGCTTCCTCCGCTCCCAGGTCCGGATTCCCCCCTTGCAACACGTTGTACTGGGCGGCCGGCGAGTGGGCGATATTGCCGAACTGGGCAGCCGTGACGCCGCTCCGGGCGCATTCCTCGAAGGTGCGGCCCGCGGCCGTTCGGCCATCGGTCACGGAACCGCCGCAGGGATCATCGGGCATGTCGAACAGGTTGAAGCCCTGCGGTCTGAACCGTTCCCGCACGTTCGGTCCGCGGATCGCCCGCTGAAAACTGGCCCGTAGCTTGACGCCGGAATTGACGGCCCAACCCGAACGGACGCCAAAAGTGTTGGTTTGCAAGTCGAAATCGTAGTCGGAATACCGATAGCCCACGTCCAGCCCCAGTTCTTTCGCATACGGCGCGCCTTCGACCAGCGGGATACCGGCTTCAAAGAAAAATTCCGTCACGTCGAATCCCCCGCCGACCGGAGGGGTAGCGCCGCCCTGGCCGGCGCCGTCGCCGCTACGGTAGGCTTCGTCCGGATTGAATTTCAAATTTTCCTTACGGTATTCGCCGCCCAGCACCATGTCCACGCTGGTTTTCGCGAAGGGCGATGTGATCCCGTATTGGCCCAGATGACCGGTCAAGTAACCGGACACCACCGTCTGGTCCGTCGATCCCTCGGCGGTCAACGGCAAGGACAGGTAATTCACCATGTCCGGCGTCACCCCGCCCTCCCGAAAGATGTTCCAGGGTACGCAATTCGGGTCGGAGCCATCCAGCACGGACCGGCACACGGGGTCGCCGGTTCCCGGATGTTCCACCACGTCCAGCGCGCGCCTGACCCGGGTGATCGACAGGTCGTTCCGGTAGGTGGTCTTCATGTTCACCTTGGAGTATTGATAGTGCAGTTCGTAGAACCAACGGTCACTCAGGTCGCCCCGTAGACCGAACACGCTCCTATGGGAGGTGTGGCGCAGGTCGTTTTGCCGGCTGCCGCCCTCCACGTTGCGCCGGCCGATGTACGCCGTCTGCACGTCGTTCTTCGTCAAACCATAGGCGCCGCATACCGCCTCGAACTGTTGCGGGGACAGGAAAGGATTACCGCAGTTGAGCGTATCGGGGTGAAAGAACGATCCGGAAGGCGCGATTTGGGCCACCGACCGGTCGTCCATGAACATGAACTCGCCGAAGGCTTCGACCTTGTCGTGCACGTCATAGTTCGCAAACAGGCCGGCGGTCCAACGCCGGTCGGGACGCTGGAAATAGTTCGTCGGGGCATAGTTGTACAGCGTACCGTCGCGGGGCACGAACCGGTGGCCCTCCACCTTGTAATCGAAACCCTCTTCAAACCCCCGGCTGCCCAGCGCGCCGAAGTCGGAGAAGGTCCCCTGCGGTGACGTAGCCGAGCCGCCGCACGCGGTCAGGCTCTTGATCAAGTCACACGAACTGTAATCGCGGTCCCCGTGGAAGACCGCTTCGATGTTGCGGTAAGTCCCGTAGACCGTGACGTTGCCGCGTCGCCCCAGGTTCTTTCCCGCGACCAGGGAGATATTCGAAATATCGCCGTCCCACGTGGAGCCGGTGGGAGCTGAATACCCGGCGTCCCGGACGACCCCCTGCCACCTGCCGATGTCGTTGTTGTGCTGGTATTGGCTGAACTGGTAATCGAGCTTGACGCCCTCGAAGTCGTCCGCCATCAGGAAATTGACCACCCCGGCCACCGCATCGGCCCCGTAGGTCGCCGAGGAGCCGCCGGTCAACACCTCGACGGATTTGATCAACGCGCCGGGGATCTGGTTGATATCGGCGCCGACCCCGCCCTGGATCGGCGAGCCGGCCGGCATGCGCCGGCCGTTGATCAGCACCAACGTCCGCTTCGCGCCCAGGTTGCGCAGGTTCAGGGTGGCCGTCCCGGTGGCGCTGTTGGATATGCCGGCGTTCTGCGTGGAGAACACCTGCGGCAGGATGCGTAACGTGTCCTCCACCCGGATGTTGCCCTGATACGTCAAGGCGTCCGCGTCGATGTGGTAGACGGGACTGGCGCTGACCAAATTGGGGATGTGGATGCGGGACCCGGTCACCACCACTTCTTCCAATCGCATTGGCGCGTCGGCCGCCGCATCCTCCGGCGGTTCCTCGTCCGCGGCCAGACCCGGTGCCACCACGGCCAACAGCAATGCCGCACCCATCACGATTCCTTTCCACAGGACAACCTTATTCGACATGCCCCCTTCCTCCCGAATATCTATCAGCACGCTCTCTCCTTTCTGCCACAACGCAGCCGGGCACCCTTTCAATACACACCGGGAAAAATCCGGTACTTCACCCGTGCCTGATATTCGGCCCACTTTTCGGCACCGTATTTCTCGGCACAGAACCTGTTATCAAAGCGTTCGCGGAAGACGAAGAACGACACGATAAAGACGAAGTAGGGCCAGACCCAGGGATTCGTGAAGTAGCCGAAGACCAGGGCAATCGACAGAGCCAGGCCCCCCTCGCCCATGTAGTTGAAGTGGCGGGCGACACCCCAAAAACCACTGCACAGGATCTTGCGGTCGCTAGCCTCGATGTACTCCGGCTCGATGAGCCCGAGAAACTTGCGGTCGGGCCATCGCTTGAACGTGTATTTCTGATTGTTCGCGCCACGGGAGATGCCCCACCCCAACAGGAACAACGCAATCGTTCCGATGAACCAGACAGACGTCCATGCCGGCGTGAACCCCGGGTCCGGGTACACGGCCATACCCCACAACGGTAGGATAAACAGCCACCCGTAGACGACAAGCCCGCCCCAGAACAACTTGAAGCCGACACCCTCATGGATCAAATCGTAGGTATAGAGCGTGACGTACTCAAAGACGAAATAGTCCAGTATGTAGAACGTGAAGAACGCCGCGTACAGGAACACTCCCGGATTGGAGTCTTCGCCGAAGCGCTCGTAGTGATACACGGCCCCAGACAGGGCGTTGAGCGAGAACATCGTCCCACCGACGACGTAGAAATACATCTTGACGTCGAAGCGCTCATTGAAGAACGACAACTCCCGGGCCCGCCCATCCCACAGCGCGAGGAACGGGTTCTTTTCGTCGCCCGGCGGCTGGCTGCACACCCCGATGACGGCAAAGATGGTGGCAAAGACCGTTCCGCCGGCCACCGCATAGATCGTGGACCGGTAGAACCAATCACGCGGCATCCCGGTCAGTTCGAACGCCCACACGACCAGCGCAATGACGAACACCAGCAACCCATTCAGACGATAATTGCGGGGGGCGCCGGTTTCCGGATTGATGACGTATCCGGGAACCCGCCTGGCCGGCAGGATGATCTGCGCCAGAAAGAAAACGACAAATAGCACCGGCGGCGTAAAGAACCCCGCAATCGCTTCCGAGCGCGAAAGCTCAAACAGGTGACCTATGCCCAGCCATTCAATCATGACCGATTACCCCTTCCTCGCGGCATAGCCGCATTCTCCCTTTTAGGTCCGGCCAAAACTATATCATAATTATTACGTAGATGCGATAAAACGGATGCCCAAGGGCCTTTTTATTCCCCTCCTTTGCTTATCCTTTAGCTGTCATTCCCGACATCCTTAATCGGGAATCCAGTGTCTTTGTCTTTGTATTCTCTGTAAAGAGAAAAACCCTTGCAATCCGGCTTACTCCGGAGTGAAACATGAGGCAAAACCGCCCTGGTTGACAGGTACTGTGCCGACTGCTACTATTTAGTACCATTTTGGTATCATATTATATAACATCATATTGGGAACAATTAAGCCGCCGTGCGGATTTTTTCCAAGAAGGCACTCCGGGAGTTCTGGGAGCGCTACCCGAACGCCAAAAATCCGCTACGGGCATGGTATCACGAAGTCCTCAAGGAGGATTGGGATATGCCGATCAAGGTCAAGGCGAAGTATCGCAACGCCAGCATCGTAGGTGGCAATCGGGTGGTCTTCAACATCAAGGGGAACACCTACCGGCTGGTGGTGAAGATCGACTATCCCCGCCGCATGGTCTTCGTGGAGTTCGTCGGCACCCATGCCGAATACGACAAAGTAAATGTAGAGGAGGTGTAACATGCAGAAGATCAAACCGGTCCGCACCGAGACGGACTATGAAGCCGCGCTGGCCCGCATTAACGCGTTGATGGATGCCGCGCCCGGCAGCCGGAAAGGCGCGGAACTCGACGTACTGGCCGACCTGGTCGAGTTGTACGAAACCAAGCACGAACCCATGGGGTATCCCAGCCCCGTCGCCGCGATCGAGTTTCGTATGGATCAGGCCGGCCTCCGGCCGCGCGACTTGGTCCCCTTCATCGGGAGCCGGGCCAAGGTTTCCGAAGTGCTTTCCGGTAAGAGAACCATCACGATGCCGGTGGCGCGCGCGCTGCATGAACATCTTGGCATTCCGGCAGAAGTGTTGCTCCAGAAGCCGGACAGCCCGTCTGACAAGCAGTTGGCCGGCATCGAGTGGCAACGCTTTCCTCTTAAGGCAATGGCCAAGCGTGGATGGATTTCAACCGTCACCGACTTCGCCAAGCAAGCCAAGGAGTTGATCGCCGACTTAATTGAACGGGCTGGCGGGCCAGCCGTGACGTCTGCCGTGCTGTACCGCAAGAACGACCATCTCCGCGTCAACGCTAAAACGGATGAATACGCTCTGAAGGCGTGGTGCTGGCATGTTCTGGCAACGGCAAACGAAAACCCGCCCATGATGGCCTACCAACCCGGCACGGTCACGTTGAACTTTCTCAAGCAGGTTGCCCAATTGAGCCCGCATACAAATGGACCGCGACGCGCGCAGAAATTTCTGGCGAAACACGGCATCGCGCTTGTGATCGAACACCACCTGAACAAGACCTATCTCGACGGGGCAACGCTCCGGCTCGGCGATGGACGGCCGGTTATCGGCCTGACTCTGCGTTATGACCGCATCGACAATTTCTGGTTCTGCCTCCTGCATGAATTGGCCCACGTGGGCCGCCACTTGGATCATAACCAAGGCGACACATTCGTCGACGATCTGACGCTCCGTAAAGTGGAAGGAACACAGGTGGACCCACGGGAGACCCAGGCGGACGAATGGGCCGAAGAAGCGCTCATTCCGCAAAAAAAATGGGAGGCAAGCGTAATTCAAAAGCGCCCAAGGCCCCAGGCCGTCATGGAGTTGGCGCACGAGTTGCAAATTCATCCCGCAATCGTGGCGGGCAGGGTTCGATACGAAAGACAAAACTACCATCTTTTGTCGCAATTCGTAGGGACCGGCGAAGTCCGGCCACAATTCCTTGAACCACGTCGGAGTAAGAGAACGAAACGGAGGAGACGATTAGGGCAGTGAAAGAATGCTCAGAGTCAACCATATGCAGGCGGAAGCACATAGGAAAAGGGAGAGAGTGTTGGAGCCTGGGCGGGGGAAGAAGGCTGGCGAGTCGGAACGGGAGGTGCTATAGATGGGTGTTTGTGGGACAATAAATGGACGTATTCAAGCAACAAGAAGGCAGACCAAATGACAGAAGGATATCAGTCGCGGCAAGACCAAGAGCGTAGCAAAGTGTGCGCGTTTTGCGCGAAACCTCTCACCGATACAAGCACCAGTAAAGAACACGTCTTGCCGAATGCAATTGGCGGACGCAAGACCGTCAACAATTTCATTTGCACGGCTTGCAACAATACAACTGGGTCCAACTGGGATAAGGAACTTGTAGATCAGCTGAGACCGCTGTGCACAATGTTAAATATTAAACGAGACGGCGGACAGAACCAACGCTTTAGGGTAGAAACAATCAGCGATAGAAAATTCATCATTGATCCCGATGGCTCCATGACAATAGCACAACCAGTTTTTGACGAGCAGGACCTTGGTGATAAAAAAGTAATCAAGATTCAAGCTAGAAACATGAAGGAAATGCAGAGGATGGTATCTGGTTTGCAAAGAAAGTATCCACAAATTGATACCAATGAGATGTTAAGACATGCGACTAACGAAAAAGCATATTCCACTGAGCCTTATAAGATTTCTTTTAAATTTGACGAGCCTCTCGTTGGTCGCTCAGCAGTCAAGTCCTGTCTCGCGTTGGCTTATGATGCCGGCCTAAATATCGATAGTTGCGAAAATGCGCGAAGCTATCTTTTGTCTGATGGAGAAGCGTGCTTTAGATACTTTAACAAATACGATGTAGTAAAAAATCGGCCGGAAAGGACCTTCTTTCATTGCGTGCATGTTTGCGGAGACCCGGTACGAGAACAGATATTGGCGTATGTAGAGTACTTTGGTTGGCTGAGAATAGTAGTATTTTTATCGAGCACGTATACTGGGGAAGCGTTCTCACGTTCTTATGCAATTGATCCGGTTACAGGAAGAGAACTGGATCTTGAGATAGACATGAAGATAGCCCCGGATGAGATCACAGAAATATACGCGCATAAGATGGTAGACAATGCTGAGATAAGGCGATCGTTGGGGAAACTGTTAGCGGCTTGTAAAGAGCAGGACATAGAACAGGGACTCTCAAATGCTGTTGAGGATGCGTGGAATTTCGCATGTGCCGAGACTAGTGTTAAGACGGGAGATGTGCTTTCGAATGGGCAAGCTGCCAAGTTTGCCCGCGCGGTTACACACAGCCTTACACCATTTTTGCTGCATCTTCTTTCTGGAAGTAAGCTTAGCGCAGAGGATCTTCAGGACATTGAAAGGAAGTCACAAGACCAAGGTGGAGACCCTCGCCCGACGTCGACCGATACGCCGGAATTTTGAGCAGAGGTTGGGGAGGAGCTGAGGAGCTAGGTTGTTGTGAAGGCTGTTCGGACGGACCCTTCGCATGGTCGATCCTAGCAACTCTTGAATACCATCTGAGCGTGTCTGAGATGTTCGTTGCCTCGGATCGTGGTGCAGACCTTCCTCTCAATTCAGATCAAAATCGAAAGCTAAAGCAGCCTTCAACGGCCGTTAAACATCCACTGAACGGGCATTCTTTCGTTGGCAGGACAAGGAATGCGCCCTCACCCTACCCTCTCCCAGAGGGAGAGGGTTACGAAGTCCAAATGCAAAGATGCTGGATCCCCGATCAGGTCGGGGATGACAGCGAGAGGAGGCCCTCACCCGGATCACGCGAGCGGACACGCGGGCCAGGCCCTACGAAACCACGATCATGCCTTGCATGCCGCGGTGGCCTTTGATGGGACATCTAAAGTGATAGACGCCCGGCGGCAACGTCAGGTCGAGTTCGAGCCGTTGGCCGGGAGCCAGGGGCATCCCCTGCTCGAGAGAGCCGGCCTGCGGACCGGCTTCCGACACGACCTCGACACGGGGTTGAGCGGAAAAGGTAGTCTGAAACCGGTGTGTTTCCCGGCCTTGATTTCTCACCACAAGGTGCAAAGGCTGCCCTGCCTGCACATCGACCCGCGCCGGTGTGAATCGAAAATCGTCGATGATGATGGTTACGTCCTGATATTCGGAGGAACAGGCTCCAAGGCCCAATAACAGCAGTAGAAGACATTGTATGGGTTTGCCAACGTTGGCATGCGGGTTCGCCGGACTGGCCGCAGCCTCTACCTCCCCTTGCCCCTCCTTACAAAGGAGGGGAATCAGCGAGTGCCAAAGGTTTCTGAACGCATGCAGGAATTTGACCACTCCCAGGCCCCGTGCTAGAGTCGAAGCCCGTGACGCGACGACCCGGCTGCCATTCTCCCTTTCTCTTTCCTGTCCCATGCTGAAACAAGTCCTGACTATCGCCGGTTCCGACTCGGGCGGCGGCGCCGGGGTCCAGGCGGACCTGAAAGCCATGTCTGCCAACGGCACCTTTGCGATGTCGGTAATCACGTCGATTACCGCTCAAAATACCACGGGCGTCACGGCCATTTACGATCTCCCGGAATCCATCGTCGAAGCGCAGATCGACGCGATCTTCGCCGATTTCGACGTGGCCGCGGCCAAGACGGGGATGCTGTCCTCGGCCTCACTCGCGTCCATGGTCGGACGGAAGCTGCAACAGTACCACGTGTCCTGGATTGTCGTCGATCCCGTCATGGTGTCGAAAAGCGGGCATGACCTGTTACTGGGCGATGCGGTTGACGCCATGAAGCAAGCCCTCATCCCCCTGGCATCCGTCATCACACCCAATATCCATGAAGCCGAACGATTGACCGGCCTGACGATCCGGTCGTTGGCCGACGCCCGGCAGGCGGCCAAGGCGCTTCACCAGCTTGGCTGCCAACACGTTCTGATCAAGGGCGGGCATTTACTGGAACGCCCCGCCACCGATCTCTTGTATGACGGCCGGTTCTTTCGCATGTACAAAGGCGAATGGATCGATACGCCACATACCCACGGAACGGGCTGTACCTTCGCTTCGGCGCTGACCGCGCACTTGGCGGTGGGCAAACCTCTCCCCGACGCCGTTGAAGCGGCGAAACAGTACGTCACGGAGGCGATTCGTCACGGGCTGGCCATCGGCCGGGGCCGAGGCCCCACCAATCACTTCTATTTCCTCTCGTAGGGACAGGCCTGCGGGCCTGTCCTAACGATCGGCGCCTGCGGGCGTGGCTGCGCCCCGGTCACCCCTTGTCAGGGGGGAGATGAGTGCGGCCGTCCCCCTGATAAGGGGGATTGAGGGGGTTGTCCCTACAGATTTGTCATCGAATGACTGAACACATACAGGGATGACAGCCGGGAGAAAAACGCGGGCCGATTGACAGCGCCTCTTGCACTTCTTCAGGATTCCCACATGCAAGAAACTTCCTTTACGTTTCAGGATGGCGGACACAATACGGTCGCGGCCATCCTGGCGGAGCCCGAAAGCAAAACCGGCCGGGCCGTGATCCTCTGCCATGGCTTCCTTTCGAATAAAGACAGTCGCACCAATCTCCGCGTGACGGAACTCCTGGTCGCCCAGGGAATCAGCACCTTGCGATTCGATTGGTTCGGGATGGGTGAATCCGAAGGAAAATTCGGTCGGATTACCGTAGCGACCTGCGTTGACCAATTGGAACGCGCCATCAGCCTGATGCATGAACGCGGGAATCATGAGCTGGGGCTGATCGGATCGAGTTTCGGCGGACTTCTTGCTATCCTGGTGGGCCAGCATCATCCAGAACTGCGGGCCATCGGTCTGAAGTGTCCGGTTCCGGATTTCCCCGAAATGCTGGACCATGAATTCGGTTCCAATGGAATTGAAGAATGGAAACGCACCAATTATATTCCGGACGTGACGGGTGGCACGACGCCGGTTGCGTTGGATTTTGCCTTTTACGAGAGTTGTCGCACGTTCGATGCTTATGCGACCGCGCGCAACATCAAAAGTCCCGTCCTGATCGTCCATGGAGAACGGGACGAACTGGTCCCCTTCCATCAGATCGAACGATTAAAAACATCCTTGCCCGGTGACACAAAACTCGTACTACTGCCCGAGGCCGACCATCAGTTCGGCAGGCCCGAAGATTTTCGCCGCATGACCGTGCATCTGGCGGACTGGATGCAGACCCATCTCCCGATGACCAACCGGTTATGAGTACGCCGCCCGCCAAATTGACCGAGGAACAACTCGAAGTCTTTCGGGTCCTCTACCCCTGGTATAAGGAAGAGGTGTTCCGCCGCCGTGAGCAGATGATGCGCCTCACGGCCTTCGGCAGCGCGTTTCTGGTGCTGCTCCTCATCACAATTCTCGCCCTGTCTCCGCCGGGTCCCGTGCACCTGACCATCAAAGTCTTTGCCATTACCGGCACCGCCCTGTTCTCGGCCCTGTTCATCTATCTCATCCTGCAACAACGTGACCGCCACCGCATCGCCAAGCAGACCCTGATCGAGATGGAACAGGTGCTCGGCCTGTATGAAGAAAACGTCTATCTGGTGGGGAAAGCGCTATACCCGGAAGATTGGCAAACCGCCTGGTTGAACGACCGGAGCGTGACCGTGTACGTTGCCGTGATCACGGCCTTGACGATCCTCGTCATCGCATCGATCGTCGGCAAAGGCTGACCGGCACGCGACCCGAACACACGGGAATCCCCTATCATGATCAAAGCCTACAAAGGCATTACCCCGACCGTCGCGGACTCTGCCTTCATCGAAGACACCGCGGTCATCGTCGGCGACGTGGTCATCGAAGCCGACTCCAGCGTGTGGTTTCACAGCGTCGTTCGAGGCGATGTCAATTATATTCGGATCGGCCGGCGCACCAACGTCCAGGACCTTTCCCTGCTCCACGTGACGCATGACACGTATCCCCTGATTCTCGGCGACGACGTCACAGTCGGGCACCACGTCGTGCTGCATGGCTGCACCATTCAGAATCGGGTCCTGGTCGGCATGGGGGCCGTCCTGATGGACGGCGTCTCGGTCGGAGACGACTGTATCATCGGAGCCGGGGCCCTGGTCACCGAACATACCAAGATCCCGCCGGGCAGCCTGGTGATCGGCTCACCGGCCCGCGTCAAGCGGCCACTCCGGGAAACAGAACTGGCGTGGCTCAAGGAATCGGCTGAGAATTACGTCCGCTACGCCCGCGACTATATGACCGGGTAACCCTCACGGCCTGCCCGGCCGATGCCGGCAGACCCCATGAGTCGCATGGCACACGCTCCACTCGTGATTCTCGGCACCGGTTATACCGGACGGTTCATCTATCGGGCCGCCCGGCGACGCCGTCGTCCGGTATTCGCCACCAGCCGCAACCCTGACGCGCATCTGACCTTTGCCCAACCGCACCACCGCATCCGGTTTGACTTGCGGCAACCCGACACATGGAAACAGATCCCCCCGAGATCGGACATCATCTGGTGTTTCCCGGCACTGCCTCCGGACGTCGCCGCGACCTTCGCGCAATACGCGATCGCCGCGCACAGCCGCTTGCTTCTCCTGGGCAGCACCTCGGCCTATCGAGCGGGCCGCTTCGGCCTCATCGACGAACGCATGACGGTCAACCGTTCCCTGCCCCGCGTCGCCGGCGAAGAACATCTGCGCACCACGTATGGGGCCGTCGTCCTGCGACTGTCCGGGATTTATGGCCCGGGCCGACACGTGTTCGACTGGATCAGGAACGGCAAAATCAAGAACTCGCCAAAATACGTCAACCTAATCCACGTGGAAGACGTCGCCGAGCTGTGCCTGCTCGCCCTGCAACATGCGGCACCCGGCTCGACCTATATCGTCAGTGACGGCCACCCACGACTCTGGGCCGACATCTGCCGCTTCGCCGCTGAGCGCTTTCAGATCGCCGTCCCCCCGGCCACCACCACCCGCGAAACAGGGAAACGTCTCTCACCACAAAAAATTCTGTCCGATTTCAACTACCGACTCCTACACCCGGACCTGTTCACCGCCCTCGCGGAACTGGAATCCGCCAAGCCCGGGCAACAACCATAACCCCCCTCGCCCCATGGGACAGGGCCGAGGTGAGGACACTTCTCTACCGTCATTCCTGCGAAAGCAGGAATCCAGTGTCTTTTGTCTTCACGGACGGAGGAAAGGCAAAGACGCTGGATCCTCGATGAAAAATAGCCTGTCCTTGACGCCTGTCCCCGACGTTATTAATCGGGGATCTAATCGAGGATCGAGGATGACAGGATGGGCGAGGGTTTTGCACTCGACTATACAAGGCGGCCATTGGTGTATACTGTCAATAGGAGGAGACTCGGACCAGCGATGGCCGTCGTTGATAAAACCACTGAAGAACTCGCAAACACCAGCCTGTCATACATCGAACATCCAGAAGGCCACCAATCTCCCTCCAGGACCGACCGCATTTTTATGGCGCACCGGGGAGGGAAAATCCGGGTTGCCGGTAAATTTCCAATCGACAGCCCCGAGACACTTTCCCTGGTCTATACACCAGGTGTCGGACAAGTATGCCGGGCAGTGGCCGCGGACCCGGCCCTTGCCTACCGGGTAACCGGCAAGAGCAACAGCGTGGCCGTGGTCACGGATGGGTCGGCCGTGTTGGGGTTAGGCAATTTGGGGCCGCAGGCAGCGCTTCCCGCAATGGAAGGCAAAGCCATGCTCTTCCGGCAACTGGCGGGCATTGATGCCTGGCCCATTTGCCTCGCGACGCAAGACCCTGACGAGATCGTGCGTAGCGTCACGGCGATCACGCCCGGTTTCGGCGGGATCCACTTGGAAGACATCTGCGCGCCTCATTGTTTCGAAGTCGAGCAACGACTCCAGGATGCGCTCGACATTCCCGTCATGCATGACGATCAACACGGTACTGCCGTAGTCGTTCTCGCCGCCCTGCTGAATGCGCTGAAAGTCACCGGACGCCGGTTGGATCAGGTCGTCATCGTCGTGAACGGATTGGGGGCGGCGGGGATCGCCTGCTGCCAACTCTTGCTCGCGGCAGGGGCCAATTATCTGAGAGGGTGCGACAAACAGGGCCTGGTGCTCACCGGTCGACCGGCAGCCTTACGCCGTTCGCGTGAGCTCTTGCCGGACACCATTCAATACCATCGCCCGGTGGGAACGCTCCGGGACGCCTTACAGGGCGCACACGTGTTCATCGGCGTATCTGCAGGCAACGTGCTGACCCTGGATGACCTGAAACTCATGGCCCATGACCCCATCGTCTTCGCCCTGGCCAACCCCGATCCCGAGTTGCCGCCGGAAGTTGGACACCGGCATTGCCGGATCTACGCCACCGGACGATCGGATCATCCGAACCAGATCAATAACCTGCTCGCATATCCGGGCATGTTTCGCGGCGTACTGGACGCCCGGGCCACTACGTTCAACGAACCGATACAATTGGCCGTTGCGTCCGCTTTGGCCAATCTCGTGCCTGCCCGTTCCTTGAGCGAACACAACATCATCCCCGGCGTATTTGATCCACACGTCGTACCGGCCGTAGCCAAGGCCGTATGCCGAGCCGCCCGGAACACCGGAGCGGCCCACCCCCCGGTTCCACCGGGTGAACCTCAGTCACCGAACAGATATTTCATCGTGAACATGACGGAAAATTGACGCGGACCGCTGAACGTGTTGTGGTTGGAGAAATCGGGATCCTGCGCATGCATCGGATGCATCCCGTAGCCGCCCGTGTGTTCGCTGTCGTCCATGATGGAATACGTCAGCTTCACGCCCAATAACGTGTGGTCCGTCAGGCTGTAATCCGTACCGGCGTAAAAGTTGCCGGCCAACACGGTATCGGACAGATCGGCGTCCTGACTGCTGTTGAACTCTGACAAATTTCTCGCCGGATTCGCCGTGTCTTCGTAACGCGTGGAAAAATGAACACCGGATATTTCGACGAACGCGACCCCCAACCCGACCCCCACGTACGGCGTGATGCGCTCGAACACGTTCGTGAAATCGTAATACGCGTTGACCGACAACGTACGCGTTGTGAGGTCGTCGATTCTTGCCATGGAATTGGACGTCACATGATTGCGGGGTGAGTTGTCCGCGAGCGAGGGGTCGAGTCTCCCGTCGAGATACGTGATGCCCTTGAATTTCTGTTCAATAGCGTTGTTGCGTTGCGCGGCAGAAAATTCCAGACGCCAGTTGTTGAACATCCGGCCGACCGAGATTTCGAATGCGGTGCCGGCATCCAGGTCCAGATCGTACATCCAGCGGTACCCCGGTATGTCCGGACTGGGACGACCTTCCGGCTCACAACCTGAATCCGGGTAGCAATAGGTGTCCCGGTTCCACCCTTCCTGATCCATCCGGGACGTCCAGCTCGCCCCGATCCCCCCGCCGACGTACCATCCGGACCGTCCCGGCTCCGCGCCGGCCTCACCCGACGCGGCAAAGACCATGACTATTGCAGCGACCATGCACCGCCATACCGTTGAACATTTCATCGAAGATCTCCCTGAAGATATCACGAATAGATGAGTGTCAGATCTTTGCGCTTGAGGCCGATCCAAAAGAGTAGGATTATAAATAAAGCCCACCGGAATTTCTATCATCTCCTCTTTCGGTCATCCCCGATCCTCGATTAGATCCCCGATCAATAACGTCGGGGACAGGCGTCAAGGACAGGCTCTGACCGGGGATCCAGCGTCTTTGTATTCTTCCTTTGACTATGCCATTTGCATTGATATCCGTGTCGTTTAATATGACGCTCTCTTACTCCCTCCCCCTGCCTTTGCGAACCGGATTCAATAACATGGTATAGTGAACAAGAACTATATCTTTCCCAACGTATCCTTTTTAACCATCTCGCACCAAAAGGTAGAACCATGACACAAGCGCCCGCTCCGTCTCCTCTTTTGTTTTTTGACACGGCTTTCGCCATTCAACGCACGTTTTCGCTTAAAGCCGCGATCAATCTGGAGGTCTTCACGGCCATCAAGGAAGGGCACAATACCACGTCGGCCCTGGCTGACCGGTGCAAGGCCTCGGAGCGGGGCCTGCGTATGCTGGTCGACTATCTGGTGATGCTCGGCTTTCTCACGAAATCGGATGACGCATATGCCCTTACACAGGACTCTGAAATTTTTCTGGTCAAGACCTCGCCGGCTTACCTCGGCGGGACCCTGGAGTTCCTCCTTAGTCCGACGTTGTTCCAGGGATTCTGCGACCTCACCGAGGCCGTGCGTAAAGGCGGGACGACGTTGCCTGACCAAGGGACCATTGCCGAGGAACATCCCGAGTGGGTGACCTTTGCCCGCGCGATGATGCCCATGATGGTCGGACCGGCCCATTGGCTTGCTGAACACCTTGTATCGACGGGCGGGACGATCAACAAGGTCCTGGACGTGGCCGCCGGTCACGGTCTCTATGGCATCGAAATCGGAAAACGGTTTCCGAACGCCGAAGTCACCGCCGTGGATTGGTCGAACGTGCTCACTGTCGCCCGGGAAAACGCGGACGCCGCATCGCTGGGCGACCGCTTCAAAACCGTAGCCGGCAGCGCCTTTGACGTTGACCTGGGTGAGGGGTACGACGTGGTCCTGCTCACCAACTTCCTGCATCACTTCGGGATCCCGGAATGTGAAGATTTTCTCCGAAAAGTGCGAAACTCGATGGCGCCGGGTGGCCGGGTGGTCACCCTGGAGTTTGTCCCCAATGATGACCGGGTCAGTCCCGCGTCGGCGGATTTTGCCCTCATTATGCTGATTTCCACCCCCGCGGGTGACGCCTATACGTTCAAGGAATGGGACGCGATGTTTCGGAACGCCGGATTCGGCCGGAGCGACATGCACGCCGTACCCAACTCCAAGGAGCACGTGATCATCACGCACCTCTCTTCCTGACCCTCTCATCGCACTACACGATTCCGTATCATACCTCATAATCAACGAATGAAACGGTTTCAGCGCATGGGAGAATTCCTCACAAAAAAAATAGCATTCTAAAGCAGTGAATTAAATCATACTTAATCAAAATTCGGGCATAATACCCTCTGAGCAAAAAAGGCCCTAAGCAATCTTAGTGTCAGCGCATCATTACCGATGGGTCCATAATAGAGACGGAGCCTTTTTATGAACCACTTGACAGACAGAATTCAGGCCACCCGGAAACAGGCGGGCTTGTCTCAAGCGGACATCGCCAGGGCTTTACGAATCTCGGTGTCCGCAGTCAATCAATGGGAGCAAGGCCTGATCAAAAACATCAAACTCCGTCACTTCTTCGCGCTCGCCAATTTGCTGGGCCAGGACCCGCAATGGCTTGCTACCGGCAAGACGTTCCCTCTGACGCGCCAGCAGGCAATGACGACTCCGCCACGCGACCCCGCCCTCACCAATGAAGAAAAACTCCTGCTCCACCAAATCCGTCGCATGGATACTATGCCCAGAAGAATGCTGATCAAATTCCTCAGATCCTTGGACGAAACGCATAGTGTATCGGAGCGGTCTGTCCGACGGGACGACCACCGGGTGGGTGAGTAGAGCGTAACCCTTCAAGCCTGACGAGAGAGCTACGTGGATGCCGGACCCAGTGGCTTCACGATCATCAGCAACGCGGCCAGGAGGGTCAGGTTACTCATGAGAGCCACCATCATGGCCAAGCCGGTCAGTACCCCGAAATAGATGGTGGGAATAAAGTTGGAAAACGCCAGAATGCTGAACCCCACGGTAATCGTCAGCGCCGTATAATAAATGGCGCGACCGATACTCCCATGGCACGCCACAATGGTGTCCCGGTACGATTGGTGTTTCACGAATTCCACCTGAAACCGGTGAATGTAGTGAATGGCATGATCCACGGCAATGCCCACCGTAATCGCTGCAATCGTAATCGTCATGATGTCCAGGGGAATCCCCCACCACCCCATCAAACCGAGCACCGCACAAGCCGCCAACAAGTTCGGCAGAATCGCCACGATTGACAGCGAAATCCTGCGAAACAGCATCACGAACATCAGAAGAATGCTCACGAACACCGTACCCATCGTCAGGATCTGCGAGCGGTAGAGACTGTGCAGCAGGTGACTGTAGAGGAGCGCCATTCCGGTGGGATGCACGGTTGCCTCGGCAAACCCCGCGTCTTCGATCAGGTACCGTCGGATACGCTCGATCAATTCCTTGCGCTTAAGCGTCGGCGCGGATTCAATCAGTCGCATCGTCAAACGCGTGTGGTTGGCATCGGGAGACAGGTAGGGATCAAGCAGCGCTCGTTTCACGTCCTCCGGCGCGTACTTTCTCAACAGAGCCAACTCATAGTCCTCCGGCATCCGGCCGTCATTCAACTGCTTCAATACTTTCGCGCCGGTTGCCAAGGACAGGACCTTGCCTACTTCCGGCAACGATTCGAGGTAATTGTGAATCGTTTCGATTTGCGTTAACCGGTATCCGTTGAACCAATAGGAAGGTTCATCGGCGACATCCTCTTCCTGGGCGAACGGGTCGGCCAATGAATCGTCCACTGGATCATCAAACGGATCATCGAAGGGATCGTCCATCGCTTCAGACGAAGCGGCAACCGTTTCATCGGCGTCGATCACAAAGTCCAACGGAATGGTGCCTCCCAACTTCGTATCAATCAATTCCATGCCCCGGTAAATTTCCGTCGTGCTTTTGAAATGGTCGATAAACCGGTTTTCCACCTCCAGTTGCCCGATGCCCATTCCGCCCAACACGGCCAACAGCACACAGATCATCACGACTGGCTTGGCGTGCCTGATCGTGAAACCGGCCACCGCCATGGTAAACATAAACAATCGCGTGACGTCCATGCGCGTAATGTCCTTTTCCGGCTTGAGCAACACCAACACCGCCGGGAAATAGAGGAAATTCAGTACGAACGCCAGGGCAATGCCGATCGTCATCATCCACCCGAAATCAATGACGGGCCGGATATCACTGACGATCAGCGAACAGAACGCCACAATCGTCGTAATGGCCGTATAAAAACAGGGTTTCGCCATTTCCCGTATCGTATGCAAGACCAACGTTTTCTGGTCCGCCTGCGGAGTTTGCTCCCTCAAAATCCGATAGCGCACGATGAGATGGATGGTTAAGGACATCGTGATAATAAGCAACAACGACACGAAATTGGAGGAAATGACCGTCACCCTCCAGTCCATGAAGCCCAGGTAGCCTGCCATCACGACAACTGAAATCAGGCAGCAGGACATGGGCAATAGCACCCAGCGCCACGCTCGAAAAAAGTAACCCAGCGCCACGAGCAAGAACACGAGGATGCCGGCACCGAACGTGGTAATGTCGTATTCGATGAAACTGATCATGTCGGCGACGACCATGCGCGCCCCGCCCAGATACAATTGGGCCTTGTCACGATACTTATCCAGAATGGCGCGGACGACTTCGATATCCTTGTTTTCGGCCTCGATCACAACGGCATGATAGGCATGAAAGGTCTGCTCGACCGCCCGCAAGGCTGCGGCTTTTTCCGCCGTAAGCCCCGACTCGGCTTCCTTTTCTCGTAACCGGTTTCGCTTGTTCAACAGCTCGTTATACTTTGCGTCTTCCTTAAAGATGACTTGCAGCGCCGTGGTCCGGCCGTCGGCACTGATCAGATTGTTCTGATAGATGGGACTTTCCTGTAATTCTTTCCTGGCCAGTGCCTTGTCGATACCCGGAGATTCCAACGTCCGTATCCCCTCCCCGTCTTTCAATTCCGTCAGGGACACTTTGGGACTGTTCACGAGCGGGACATCCAGGATGGTGTGGATCGTTTCGACCGAATCGATCCGGGCCAGTTCATCGCGGAGTTTCGTCAGGCGGGCCAGCGAGGCGGGAGCGAACAAATCCTCGTGCGGCGTATAGACGACGATGAGAAAATCATCCGAGCCATAGATTTCCCGGCTGGCCCGGTAATATTTCAGCGCTTCATCGTGCTCCAGAATAATCGACTCGGAGGACGCATCGAGTTTGAAATCCGGAACGTACGACGCGAAAAACGCCACCGGGATCAACACCAGCCCCAATGCCACGACTGGCCGATCAATCACGAGCGCTTTATACAACCGGAGCAGGAGTGAACTCACCACGCCTCTCTTTGTAAGGGAGGGCCTCTATACCATCACAAAACCGGCATCGAAGGCCAGAGCAATGCTCTGGGACAGTACCGTAAATAAACGCGCGTGCCGACGCAAGGGGAAAAGAACAAACCGGCCGGATACAGACTATTTGTAATCGAGGCCCCAGAGTCTTTGCTTTTTGTATTTGTAGCCGCGCCATCTCATGGCGCTGTGTATTCTGGCCGCATAAGATGCGGCGGCTACACATGCAAGGACACAGACACTGGATTCCCGCTAACTACTTGCGGGAATGACAGAAGGGGGCTATTTTCATACCAAGACTGATGACTGACATGACTAAGAACAACAAAGACGTAGCCACACTCGGAGGCGGATGCTTCTGGTGCATCGAAGCCGTTTACCAGCACGTGCAGGGCGTGACAACAGTGGAATCAGGCTACATGGGGGGCAAACACCCCAGCCCCTCCTACGAAGCCGTGTGCACCGGCGTGACAGGTCATGCCGAAGTCGTACAGGTCACGTTCGATCCCTCCGCCGTGACCTACCGGGATGTGCTGCAAATCTTTTTTGCCGTGCACGACCCCACGACGCTCAACCGCCAGGGGAACGACGTCGGTACGCAATACCGGTCCGTCATCTTTTATCATTCCCCGGACCAAGCCACCGTGGCCAAGGAGGTCATCGCCGCCATGACCGCAGACAACGTCTTTCCCTCCCCGATCGTGACGGAAGTCTCACCCGCCCAACCCTTCTACCCGGCGGAGGCCTATCACCAGGAATACTTCATGCGAAACCCCAACCAACCCTACTGCGCCTACCTCATCGCCCCCAAACTCGCCAAGTTCCGTCAGCAATTTACCGCCAAACTGAAACCAGTCTCATAACCTGCGCTTTTCTCCCTCGCCCTCTGGGAGAGGGTCGGGGTGAGGGAAAAAACAAAGACCCTGGATCCCCGATCGAGCCGGGGATGACGGAAGGAACATGCGACGGCCTTATCCCGACGACAACAACCGGCCAAGGGCATCCTGAAGGCCGCCCCAGGTGTCCGGCCTCAGGGTGATCTGGTGCTCATACAGAATGACGTGTGATTGCGCAGGACAGGCAGGGAACTCCTGTTTCCCCGTCGCGAGGGTCTTGGCAAGATAGGTCCCGTCCATCCGTTCCTCGGCACTTTCCACCACCAGCAACTGGTCACGGGCCTGCAGGATGCAGTAGCCGCGATAATCATCATATTGGCTTTCATCCGCAAAATAGGCTCGATGCTGCCCTGTGGAAAAGACCACGTGACTTTTCTTGATCGGGCCTTCGGGCCCGAACGAATAAATACCGAGCGGGACCGCCAGGATGGCCAGAACCGTCAAGCCCACGGGAATCAACGGGTTCCGTTTGGCGTCGGAGTCGTGGTGTTCGGAAGATCCGGTCATCAAGTCCCCCTGACCCTAGCCCTAGCCCACGGAGGGGAGAGGGGATAGGTCAGTAACAAGTGAATATTTAGGAACCTCTAATTTATGGTGATAGCGGGATGTAGGGCAAGGCGTCCCGGAGCGAAACCCGAGGCTTATCAGAGAGATAGGTGAGGGTTGAGCGAGGACACAACGCAGCCATACGCCCGATAGTGCAATAAAGCAGAGGTTCCTTTACAATTCGGAGGACGACACGGGCAGACAATAGAAGAGGCAATCGCTCACGGCAATCTGCGGGTTCGTGGTCATCATCATGATGCGAGAAGCCTGTGCGACCACGAGCCGGCCTGCGTCTACGGCAAATAACTCCAGGGTCCGGTCACGCCCCTTGGCGTCGCGGGCCACGACCATGCCGGGCGAAGAATCCCGGACCCACCCCAGAATCTCCCCTTGATTCAGGATGCCGAAATTGAAGTGATCGGCGTCCGCTCGCAACGTCAGGTCCACGCCGGGTACGGCTGCGGCGCCATACGCCACCTGTTTCCCCGTTTCCAGCGATACCCGGATGGGGTGATGAAAGGTTTTCACGTGCGCATACCGTTGCGGCGCGTCCCATAACGATTCCGCCATGGCATAGGCCTCGAGCGCCGCCATCGCGGTTTGATCGGAGCGGGCATCGCCAGCCCCGCCGCATTCGGCCGTAATGGTGGGAAAATCGTCCTCTGTGGCTTCCATCAAGGTGCCCAGCCGCAAGTCCGTCACGATCAAATGGTTCGAAACCAGAGCGGTCAGGGCTTTTTGCGGTTCTCCCAATCGCGTCGTCACGCCGTACGCGGGGCTGCGACCGGACGTATTGTGAAAATCCACCAGGGCCTCGGGACCGATGGCGCGTAACCGGTCGAGCACCCCGGCTGCCAGCCGGCCTTCACCGCCCTCGAACGGCATGCGGAAACAGCGGTTCAGGTCCCGGGCGTCGGGCAACAGCCGGTGGGCGAATCCCGGCGGAACCATCGCCGCATCCACGGCCCCGATGAAACAGGCGAGATTGACGCGAGGTCGGATCCCGGCCCGGAGCCACTGGAAGATCGCCCGGACTCCGGACGGTTCGTTGCCGTGCAACAGGGTCGTCACGGCTCGCGTGCGGGACGGATTTTCCCCTGTCAGGAACACCCACGTGGGCCCGCCCAGGCGCGTCAGGAATTCTTCCACTGTCGCACCGGCGTCCTG
This sequence comes from Nitrospirales bacterium, assembly GCA_965204965.1. Lineage (GTDB taxonomy): Bacteria > Nitrospirota > Nitrospiria > Nitrospirales > UBA8639 > Bin75. The sequence continues at coordinate 1,613,592 of OZ242026.1, forward strand.
CGCCGTGGGGTCCGTCCATTCCCCGGTCATGGGCTCACTCAATCGGGCACCGTCCATTCTCCCACGGGACAGCCGCGGGTCGTGTGTTCCAGGTATTGGCCCAACATGTGCGCGACCGCCTGCCGTCGCGGGGCGCGTTGTTCGAGGTGATCCAGCATACGGCGTTGCCAGCGAGCGCCCGTACAGCGGCGTTCGATGCGTGTCCGGATGACCGCCGTCATACGCTCCCTTTCTTTCGCCTCGACCCCCAATTGGGACAATCCCCGCTCCGCGACCGACAGCATCTCCAAAGCCAAGTCGCACACCGATCTCTCCCGCGGCGAAGGATACTGCTTGGAAGGCCATAACAGGACGGCGTCCAGGCCGAATTGCGCCCCACGGTAGAAATTGTGGTGCGCATACTCGAATGGAAAACTCGGGATGAGATCGTCCATCTGCGACGCGAGGCCCTGCACCATACCCACCAGAAACGCGGTGTTCGCTACCATGTCCAGGGGTGTGGGACCCGAGGGCAACGACCGGAACTCGATCCGCAGATGCCCGCCGTGTTTGGGATCATAGACGGGACGATTCCACCGCCACACGGTCCCCTGGTGTAACCGCAATTCGTCCAACGACGGCAAGGTCCCCTGCTGATGCCGTTCCAAGGGGGGCTGCGTACTCGACACGGGCAATAACGGCGGGAACAGCCCGACGGCTTCCGCGAACAGTTCGTACGCGCCCTGGCGCACCCACCCCAACCCGTAAGACACGCGTCCGGGCAGATTCCAGTCGCCTTCCCGCGGAGGCCGGCTGTCCACGGACTGCTTGAACAAGGCCACTCTGGTTTCGTCCCACAAGCGGTGTCCCAAAAACAACGGAGAATTCGCACTCACCGCGACCACGATGGGACTGACGAGTTGGGCGGCATTGTACAGCGTAGCGAACTCGGACGGCCTGACCCGGAGATGCACCTGGAAAGAGGTATTCGCCCCTTCCAGTGTGACGTCGTCACAGGTCACGTCGAGCGGGTCGAGCCCGTTGATGCGTACCTGAAACGGCCGGTCGCGCAATTCACGCAACGCGGTGGAAAGCGCACGATACCGGGGAAGGTCGGTCAGGGCCGCAGGTTGCAGGTCCTCCTCCATGAGAGTCGGAAGAATACCAATCGGGACGATACGTCCGCCTCTGGCGTCTGCCAGGCGATTAAGGGTTTCCAGAGCTTGGGTCAACTCGGACTCCATTCGACTGAAGGGAGTCCCGGCCAAAGCAACGGGTGCCGTATTGTACTCCAGATTGAAGCGGTCCAATTCCAATTGGAACGACGGATCAAGATTTCCGGCCAGCACCGAGCGGTTGATGGGGTACGCATTCCCTTTCCGGTCCACGATGGACAGCTCCATTTCCGCGCCCAGGGTCGTGGGACCGTCGCCAAACCCGGGACGATTGAGCAGGTCGCGGAGTACCACCAAGCTCTGGTTGAGGCGTACGGCGAACAGTTCGTAATCCGCTTGAGAAAATGTTTCTCTGTCGATGGATAAACCCACGCTCAAGCCCTTCTGACCGGAGAGGCACGCATATCAGGCATCCCCGACGGCACCGCAAATCTCACTCCAGGATCTACCTAAGTGCTTGACCTTAAATAACATTTCAACGGGTCCCTTGTCACGATTGACCGGCTGCATCCTTTTCAAATTGCCCACTCATCATTTTTTTCTTTTTTACTGGCTTTATCGTGAATTTCATGTTATTCTGTTTAAATTTGAAAATTGGGTGCGGTCAATCTGACGATACAACCGTAGCCATCCATCGGGGTTTTCATGATTTTGAAGCGTCACCTTACCTTTTTGCCCCGGTGTGGGTATAATAATGAAATGGACTGGAAAATACATAGTCTTTGTTGTACGATTCAAAACTTAAGGTAATCCACCTGTACTGCAAAAGACCGGTTGGATATAGACATAAGGGGTTGCATTATGCCAAAAACTAAGAACGCGGGAGGCCGCGGGACGTTGGAACCGCTCAGCGCCTGGAAACGACACCAAGCCTTGCAGGAATTGGCGCGATTCATGGGTCAGGAAGGCCGTCCTCACTTGACACAGTTGGAATACGATCTTGCCGAAGAAAAAGCATATTCGGTTCAATTTTTTGTTCGGCATTGGGGGTCATGGGCCCGTGCCGTCGAAAAGGCGCGGGAACTCGTCGACCAACAGGAGATTCCGGAACCCGAACCATCTCCCTATGCAGGCTGGGTGAGTTGCCTCTGCGGCAAAGCCTGTCATTGCGAAAAACGCTTTTGGAGTCCGGACCGGCGCAAAATCCGGATGTGCGACGCCTGTCGGGCTTGGTCCGACAAGTTGTCGGTGGACGATCAATTCTTTTATCTGACGGACGACACGACGTTAAACACTCGCGCCAGAACCCGGGCCAAACAGGGACGGCCCAAGAAGGACGCGGCCGAACGGGTCAGCGTAAAATAACCGGAACCTGTGAGCCCCGGTCTTCTTGGTCGGGGCTCACGACTGTTCCGTCCAGGTCCAAGCCCCCCCCCACAAGTCGTGTCTTTTTCATTCATCAATTCCGTTAAAACTGTCCCGATAGGACTGCTCAGCGTCATCCTCGCCCTGCTACCGGGTTCACCGGGTTGGGCTTATACCGAGCAGCCCGTGACCAATGGCGGCCACGTGTCCGGGAAGGTCGTCCTGAACGGTGCCCCGCCGCCGCCTAAGGCGTTTAATCTCATTACCTATCCGGAAACCGTATTTTGCGGCCGCATTTCCACCGGTACGGTCTGGCGACTCCTTGACCAAGTCCGCGTCGCACAGGACGGGGGTCTGCAACACGCCGTGGTCATGTTGGAAGGCGTTGACCGGGGAAAACCATTTCCCGCTGCCTCACCCACTATAGAAGCCAGGGATTGTACGCTCACGCCGCCGGTCATGGCCGTCCGGAACCGGCAGGACCTCCGTATCGTGAACATGGATCCCATTATTCACGACATCCAGATGTACGAAGTCGCACCCTTCGAGTCCGAAGTGATATTCCATCGCCCGTTGCGTATGAATCCCCATCATCCCAAGAACGACGCCGGGGCACACGATCACCTCCCGGGCACGCCGCTCGTCGATACCATCGCCTTTACCAAGGGACGCCGGATCTTTTACCTGGAATGCGGGTTTCACGAGTTCATGCAAACGTGGGGCGTGGCCGTGACGAATCCTTATTATGCGGTGACCGATGCCGAGGGCCGGTTCACCATCTCGGACATCCCGGAAGGCGTCTACACCCTGGTCGCCTGGCATCCCGGCATGGGCGGCATACTGGATATGAAGGCCGTCGTGCTGAAAGACGATACCCTGCAAGTCAGGTTCGAATTCGAGAACGCCACGGACCGTCGCATGGCCCACACCACGATGGTTGACAATCCCCACTTCGGAGTCGGCACGCTCGACACCTTCGGTGAACGCATCGACATTCAACCCACCCACGAAATCCAAGCGCCCTGATTTCAAAGGCCGGTATGGTGTGGAATCAGCTTGTGATTATAGCTTCATGGATTTGCAGTTCCGTGTGGCGTGCAAGGACGTGGAAATCAGCGTCGTTATGCAAAATCGGCACCCCGGCGCGTATGGCGATCGAGGCAATGAGACAGTCGATCAGCCTGCGAACGGTTTCTCCTTGCGTTCGGCAACGGCGATATAGAGCGGCGGCGTCTTCATAGTCAGTCGCCCGCGTGGGTATCACTGTGGCCCTCGCCAAGAGCCGTCGGAGGTTCAACAGATGTGCCTCGTCCCGCGCCCCGGCGAGCACCTCCATCCGTACGGCGTCGCAGATGGCCACCTCGCGCGCCAGCAACTCATCCACGAGAACACAGACAGCGGACCCCGTGTCCCGCAGGAACTCTATCCAGGCTGAGGTGTCGATCAGGACCACGGCAACCGGCCGGAACGCATCGCCTCGAGGTCGCCTTCCCACCCAATCCCTCGGAGCGCACGAGCCTTCTCGACCGACATAGGTTCGGCCGCCAGCGTCCGCAGGGCGAAGTTAATGGCCTCACGCTTGGTCGCAAGCTGATAACGCCGCATCACATCGGCGCAGGCCTGATCGTCGATATCTATATTGGTACGCGCCATGCACCTACAATACACCAAAAGGCAAAATGGCGCAAGTCTGATAGAAGGAACCCGACATTAGCGCAATCAGACAGAACGCGTCGTCAACGGTTTGACCCGCGCATGAGGAATGTGAGTACATGTTCTCTCTTCGCTGATAGGTCTGTCAAAACACGGGTCAGAAGGTCATACTCACTCCGAGGTTCACCCTGTGGTCCAGACGGGACTCACTACCGAATCGTCCGGTGTACCCGGCGATGACGTTCACCTTCTCATACAGTCTCACGACCAGTCCGAGGTCGGCGCTGGCCCAATGGCGCGGTGGGGTGAAACCCGAGAGGGTAAAGCGTCCGGGCATGGTGTTGGAGCCCGCGGTCACCGAAATGGGATCGTCCTTGAACTCCTTCGCATAGGCAAGGTTGGCATAAGGGCGCAGCCCCACGCGATTCAAGGTTAAAGTCCTCGTGACGCGGTAGCCCGCGCGCGCGATGAGGGAGTCCCGGTCGAAGCCGGAGAAGTTCATCGCGGTGGAGCGACTTCCGCTCTCCCGGAACCCGTCGACCGACTGATTGAGCCAGGCCAGACCCAGGAAAGGACCGTGTTGGAGACCACCGGGATCAGCAGGATCACCGAGCATCCAGCCTGCGTCGAATTCCGCTCCGAACTGACCGGCGCTGGTGGAGCCCTGCTCGGCACGCACGACAGGGCCGAGAGTGATCGAGCGCTTAACGTCCACCGACGTACTGCCTGCGCTCAGGGCACCGCTCACGTAGAGGCCGCCGCGACGCCATGTGCCGTGCACCGACCCGATCACGGCACTGCTCTCGAGACTCGCACCCGAGGCGTCATTGTTATACCAACCGAAGCTCAAGGCAGCGCCCCACCACAGGTTCGTTCCCAGCCGATGGTTGGCTCCCAGGGTGAACACCTGCACGTCGGCCTGCGTTTCGCCGAGACGCGGCAGGGCATCCAGTTGATACCGACCGATGCGGCCCGTGACGTAGGCGCGCCAACTTCCGACCGAACGATCGAGCCCGAGATCCGTCATCCGTTCCGCGGACACGGCGCTGCGGTGAATATTTGCCATCTCGACGCCCCCTTCACCGGCGAGCGACACCTGGACCGGCGCCGCAAGCGTGGAGGTCACCACGTTTGCTATCATTGCGTGGGTCGCGCCACTCGGATGACTCCGGTCCGCGAACAGATATTGTTGGTTTTCGCCGGATTTATCGGTCACGGGATAAACGGAGCCCTCGGGACCGCACGTGATCGAGACCGCACTCCCGGCGTCCGGCTCCCCGCAGGCCGTGCCGGTGGCGTTGAGGAAACCATACGTCCCGGGGTTTTCGACGAGTTCATTCGTAAAAGCAAAGACATTGATGGGGACGATCCCATCCTCGCTTTCGCGAATGCCGGCATGAAGCCCCTCATTATAAGCAGTCACCAGTTGGGTCAATGCTCCCTGGACTCCCGGACCCAGGTTCACGGCATAAGGTGACTTGCTGATGTCGGGCAGGTTGAACACCAGCACATGGCGGGCGCCGGCGTCCTGAAGACGCCGTATCTGCGCGACGTTGACGCTTGCAGCCGTCACCGTATGTCTTGCCGCGTTAAGCGGGTCAGTTGCCGCGGAGTCGGCGACGTCGTTCGCGCCGCCCCAGATCACATAGAGCGCGTTCGGGTCGGCTTGCCCGTCCGACTTCAAGAAGTACTTTGCGATCTGCTCCGTCACCGTCGGCACCAGATTAAAAGTGCAGGGCGTAGCCGGGTTCACACAAGCTCCGGCAAAGGCGTAGTTCGGCCCGCCGGCGAGATCGTTCATACCCGACGCGCCGAAGGTTTCCGCGACGATTTCGGACCAGACCAGATCGGGATTGGTCGTGAAGCTGCTGCTAGGTGGCAGTGGTTGCAGGCTTCCTGCATTACCCGAGTCGCTCAGGCTGTCGCCGAAGACGACGACGTCGCTGAAGTTCTGGCCCCAAGCATTACCGCTGAAACCAAGGATAAAAACAAGCACGCCGAACAGACGAACATGACGAAACATCGTATGGCCTCCCTTCGTTTTCCCGACAATACCCATCCGGATAATCCGCCACCAACCGTGTGTCCCAGTTTGGTCTGATTTGAACAGAAGACGTGGAATTCACTCACAACCTCAATTATCGGAACATGGTGCCCCCGAGACGATTTGAACGTCCGACCTGCGGTTTAGGAAACCGTTGCTCTATCCACCTGAGCTACGGGGGCAGCCAACGATATGCCGTTCAGGAAAGGATGTGTGACAAACGTGGAGTCTACCGCAATGCCCGAGGTGAGACAACGGGTTGGATTCAAAGAAAGCCGGTTGGTTCAAGGTGCCGGGGAGCGGTATGATAGGACATGAAATCTGAACCGATCGACTGCCTCGCCGAGAGACGACCACGTGAAGCCCATCGCCAATCCGCCGAACCCGTTTGAGACGCATCACCGGGAACTCCTCGAACCGGCGCCCCACGTCACGACTCAGGTGTTTGAGGAAAACACCGGGGCCATCCTGAGTCGCAACGACAGCCCGGACCTGCCCTTTCGATGGAGCGTGAACCCGTATCGCGGCTGCTTTCATGCCTGCGCGTATTGCTATGCACGGCCGAGTCACCAATATTGGGGATTCGGCGCGGGAACGGATTTCGAATCCAAACTCATCGTGAAACCCAACGCGGCGGCGGCCCTTAGCGCGGCGTTTTTGAAATCCTCGTGGAAAGGCGAACTCGTGGTCTTTTCCGGCAACACCGACTGCTATCAACCGTTGGAAGCCACGTACGAACTCACGCGCGCCTGTTTGACGGTGTGCGCCGAATTTCGCAACCCCGTCACCGTGATTACCAAAGCCGCGCTCATTCAACGTGATCTGGACCTGCTGCAAGTCCTCCATGAACGGGCTTGGATCCGCGTGTATTTCAGTATCCCTTTTGCCGACAACGAAGTCGCTCGAAAAGTCGAGCCACAGACGCCGTCCATCACCAAACGATTGGAAGCCATGGCCGCCCTGTCTGCAGCCGGCATCCCCACGGCCGTGATGATCGGCCCCGTCATTCCGGGACTCAATGAACAGGACATTCCGGAGATTCTTCGCCGTGCAAGAAAGGCCGGTGCCACACGCGCGGCCTATACGCTGTTGCGGCTCAACGACAACGTGCAACCGGTGTTTCTGGAACGGATGGCCGAAGCCTTTCCCGACCGCATCAAGAAAATCGCCAATCGCCTGAAAGAGACCAGGGGCGGGACGTTGGAAGAAAAACGGTTCTTCGCGCGCCACCAGGGACGAGGTTCGACGTGGCAAACGATCGAACAATTATTCGATTTGGCGTTTCGCAAAGAAGGCTTTGCCCGACTCGATCGAGACGATGCCGTTCCCACGACCTTCACCAGACCACCGAAGGGTCAACTCGACCTGTTTTGAGGCAACCCGATCCATCCACGTTTTTCAGTTGGCACGAGGCTGTTTCTCCCTTTACAATCGGAGATGAAGTGTTTGATTCTCTTGATCTGAAAAAAACGCCCTTCTGTCATTCCCGCCGCTTCTTTCTGTCATCCTCGACATTTTTAATCGAGGATCCAGGGTTTTTCTTTTTTTCGTCCGTAAAGACACTGGATCCCCGATCAGGTCGGGGATGACAGGAGTGGGAGTCGGGGCTGGTAGGAAAAGACAGGATTCACTTCCCGGTGTGCAGGCGGCAAGCCTGGATCAGAGACTTTTGCAAATACGGAAAAAGGTGACGACATGCTGAATAGTTGGTGGAGAGGACTGATGGCCACGTGCCTGGTTGGGGCAATCGGCCTGACAGGATGCGGGGATACGCAATCTCCTTGGGACAGACACGTAGATCGGGGTGATCTTCTCTTCCAACAAGGGCGCTTCAAAGAGGCCAAGGAACAGTACGCCGCCGCGCTCAAGGAAGCTGAAACCTTCGGGGAACAGGATCCCCGGCTTCCCCGGACGCTGACGAAACTGGCCGCTGTCCATGACGCGCAGGGTGCATATGAGCAGGCCGAACCGCTGTTGAGTCGCGCCGTCAGTCTGAATGAAACGATTCTTGGAGATCGCGACCCTCAATTCGCCGCCAGCCTGAGCAACCTCGCGGCGCTCTATTTCGCGCAACGACGCTATGAGGAAGCCCTCCCCCTCTTTGAACGGGCCTTGCACGTTCGTGAAGAAGCACTCGGGGCGGATCATATGGATCTGACGCTGGATCTCAAGAATCTGGCCGGCGTGCTGGCCGCTCAAGAACACTATGCCCAAGCGGAGACGCATTTAATGCGGGCCCTTGAGATTACCGAAAAGGCCACGGGTCCGGACGACCCCCAACTGGTGGAACGTCTCAACAATCTCGCGTTCCTATACCGGGCTCAACAGGACTATGACAAAGCTATCCCGTTGCTGAAACGCGCGCTCGCCATCAATACGAAACAATACGGCGCCGAGAGTCCTGGGCTGCTCGGTAGCCTCAATAACCTCGCGTCCATGCTCGTGGCCCAAGGCGCCCCCGATAAAGCCGAAGAGCTGCTGAAGCGGGCGCTCACGATTACGGAACAATCGTTCGGGCCGGAGAACCCGCGATTGGTGGCCAACCTGACCAAACTTGCCGACTTCTATCGCCTGCAAGGGCAATTGGAAAAGGCCGAACCCTTACTGGCCAGCGCCTTGGAAATTAACGAAAAGAAATTCGGTCCGGAGCATGAAAAGGTCGCCAACGTCGCCAACAATTTGGCGCTGCTCTACTTTTTACAGGAGAAATACGCGCAAGCCGAGCCACTCTTCACCCGGGCCCTGGCGATCAACGAAAAAACCTTGGGAAAGGAACACCCGGTCGTGGCCCGCATGCTCAAGAACTACGTCGCGCTGTTGAAGAAGACCAACCGGGAACAAGACGCGAAGGAACTCGAAGCCCGCATCAATGCTATCGAGCAAGAGTGAAAAAGCTCAAGTCAGAGGTCCAAGACTATGATAAACTTTCGAACGCAAATCGTATGAGATAGTGCGCAATGGCAAGCACAATTAAAACAGTGGTTAAAGAGCCCCTTGGCGAATACAACAATCGGGACGCCAATAAAATTCAAAACGATGACGGCGCGACGCACCGATGGTACCGGTTTGTACTTTCCTTCCCTCCACATTTGGTTCGCGATTACCTGGATGATTTCGGTGTACGGAACGGCGGGCTGTGCTGGATCCATTCTGCGGAACCGGAACAACGATCGTAGAAAGCAAAAAGTTGGGAATCTCCGGTATCGGCCTGGAAGCATTGCCCATGGCTCATTTTGCGAGTTGTGTGAAGACAGATTGGAGCCCTTCACCTGATGGGCTGGCTGAGCATGCTCGACGTGTAGCCGATAAAACGTTGCATCGCTTAAAGGCTGATAACATTCATGATGCTCCGTTCTTCTCCGTTCCCTCAGGCTCCGCGAATGGACTGCGCACCTTGCCGCCGGAAGTCGAGAAGATCCTGCTCAAGAATTCCATCAGCCCATTGCCGTTACACAAGGTTTTGGTCCTGCTAAAGGTATTGGAGGAAGAACAGGACAAACGATTTCTGGCGCACGAAAAATTGGCATTAGCTAAAGCGTTGGTGGCTGATATCAGCAATCTGCACTTTGGCCCTGAGGTCGGTGTGGGAAAATGCAAAGACGATACCCCTGTCGTGGGGGCATGGCTGTCTCGTATCAACGCCATGACGGAAGATCTCCGACAGCTTCCCAGAAAAAATGGCGCAACGGCTCGCGCATTTCTGGCAGATGCGCGTCAAATTCCCGAAATGCTTGAGCCGGAATCGATCGATGCTGTAATTACCTCCCCTCCTTATCCTAATGAAAAAGACTATTCGCGGACCACACGGCTTGAAACAATCCTATTGGGTTTCGCACATAGCATGCCTGAACTGCGGACGTTGAAGAAGACACTCGTACGATCCAATACACGAAGCGTCTATAAAACGGATGACGATGATAGCTGGGTGAAAGGACATAGAGAAATTGAAGCCATTGCGTGTGAAATCGAAGAAAAGCGCACGATGCTTGGCAAAACATCAGGCTTTGAACGACTGTATCACAGGGTAACGAAGTTATACTTCGGCAGAATGGCAAGACATCTTGAAACGATGAAGCGTGTTCTGAAACCCGGAGCCCAGTTAGCCTACGTCGTGGGAGACCAGGCTTCCTATTTGCGTGTCATGATCAGGACGGGACAAATTCTGGCTAGCCTGGCGAAGTCACAGGGATATGAACCTGTAAGGATTGACCTATTCCGAACACGATTGGCGACGGCAACAAAGGAACAACTTCGAGAAGAGGTTCTAGTACTGCGGTGGCCGGGATAGGGGAAAGTGGGGAATGGGCCGGCTGTTCCGAACTCGCAACGCGACCGGCTGGGCAAGCGGGAGGATATGATGGCGAGGGCGACGAAAGACGACCGCTTTTCGAAAGAAATTCAAGAAAAACTCGGGCATTATGTCTACAGGTTGATTGATCCAAGGAACGGCCAAACCTTCTATGTGGGAAAGGGGCAGGGAAATCGTGTATTTGAACACGTTAAGGCGGCTCTGAAGGCGGACGAGAGCAGTGAAGAGGACTTGCGCCTGGAAACCATCCGACAGATTAAACGAAAGAATCTCGCACCCATTCATGTAATTCATCGTCATAATATGTCAAAAAACGTCGCGTTAGAAGTTGAGGCCGCATTGATTGAGGCTTATCCGGGACTGACGAACCAAATCTCCGGGCAGGGTTCGAACGACTACGGCACGGCGCATGTAGATGAACTCATAGAGCGATATGCAGCGGAGGCTATAAAATACGATCCAAGCCATAACATAATGTTGATAAAGACCAAATGGTCGACAGTTGAAAAACGTGGTGGAATATACCAAGCGGTTCGTGCCAGATGGAAAATAAATCTTCTCAGAGCGAAACGAGCGCACTACATCCTCGCAATTATTGATGGAATATGCCGGGGCGTTTTTAAACCTGAAAAATGGAAGCCGAGTTCACCACCGGAAGACAAGCGATATGAATTCGACGGAGACGAAGCGAAAAAGGAAATTCGGGAGAGATACGTCAATAAGCGTCTGCCAGACAATGATTGCAGGAAGGGCATGGCTGCTCCCGTGCTGTACAAGTACCCGTAATTCATCATGAAATTGTGCCACCAGCCATTTGTTGACGGAGGAATTAGATAATCTGTCGGCATATTATAGTAGTTGTAGGTCGGCTTAGTGTGGCGTAATCCGACAGAGATACACTCCCCCTCACTGTGCAAGCCCCAACCCTCTCCCGCGGCGGGGAGAGGGAGAAAGGCGAGCCGTTGTAGGTCGGCTTAACAAAGCGTCACCCTGCTGGGGCAAGGAGAGGAAGTGTCAACGAATGAGCGACCAGTGCCACCTGCCTTGCATGAAGGCCGCAAAAACCGCACAATGAGGAAAAGGGAAGCCTGATGGAAAATGTTCTTCGATTCGTGATCGTTTTTTTGTGGTGCGTGTCTTTCGGGTTCTTCAGCGTCATGGGCTATTTGGATGACGCCATGGTGACTTCCCCGATCCTGGCCGGACTTATGGCAGCCCTGGTCGTGTATTGCGCCATCGAGTGGTTCACGAAGAAAGGGGGGCAATCCATTTACGTGGGCTGGCACGTACCCATCCGACGGCGACTCCACGCACACGTCTCTCATGGGGTTCAAGCCGCGCTGTCCCTTTACGCATACGTTGTTCGCAGCATTCGCGAATTCCTGCTGGCGTGCGTGCACTTGTTGCGTAGAACCCGCGCGTATCTGACGACCAGCAATCTCCCCACGTGGGGCAGCGTCAAGAAGCGATCCCTGATGACGAACAAGCCCTCGATTTCTTCAAAAAGCCTGCCCTGAGCGTAGCGAAGTCGAAGGGGCACCTGACCCCGTGTTCCGAAGCGGTTCAGCAAGCCTTCGTCTACTGCAACCCCGCCAGCGACAACGCCCGGTTGGGCGCACGCTTCAAAACCAATGCAAACTCACGCCGCGCCTCGTCGAGTTGCCCCAGGCTCAAGAGCACTTCGCCAAGTAGCTCATGCGTCGGCTTGACCGGAAAGACCGGACCGGCGGTAAACGGTATGGCATCTTCCATGGCGGCCGTTTCCCGTAACAGCGTGACCCCCTCGGTAACACGTTCCTCCACAAACAACTTCAGAGCGGCCAGTTGGTTTTTCATCACCTTCACCGATCGCCCTTGCGTCGCGTTCTTCGCCTGATCCACCTGCCGGAACTGCTCCAACACCCGATCGGCCACGTCTCCCCGTCCGGTCTTGAAGGCACTCAGCCCGATGGCGAACAACTCACTCATCGCCGCTGAAGCCCGCACGGTTGATCGATCACGATCGAACCCGGTCACGTCCCATTCCTCGGTCTCAATGATATACGTCGCATGCATGGCCGCCCGGTAGCGCTCGACGACCCGGGAGTTAACCGCTTTGGCATCCTCTGCAACCATGCGGAGCAAAGGCTTGGCGTCTTCTACCCGCCCTTGCTGGAGCAAGGCGTACATCAGCCAATGGGCCACGTGCCAGGAACGTTCCGCCACACTCAACCCTTTGCGCGTTCGCCGTTCCTCACTGGCAGCCCAACTCCGCTCATTGGCTTGAATGACGTCATCCCACAGACCTAAAGCCATAAAAATGTGCGAAGGCATGTGTCGCGCATGAGGGGCTGCCGGGGCAAGGTCCGCATAGACGCGCGCCGCCTCCAAGGCGTCTTGAGCATGTGCCGGATCGTCCAGCGCGTGAATCAAATAATGCACCGCACCGGGATGCCGCGGACTTCTTTTGAACACGGTTCGGGCAATGGACGCGGCCTCCAGATAGAGCTTCTCGACCCGTTTGCCTTGCGCGGACCCCAAAATGGAGAGCGCATAGAAAGTTTGGGCGTTATCATCCTCGGGAAATTGCCGGGCAAGAGCCTGCATGGCAGCCATATACGCCAGGTCGCGTTGCGGTTTATCCCCGTCCCCGTACAACGCCTCAACCGCGCGCAGATAGCCTTGTTCCCGTTCGGTGGGCGCCGCGGCCACTCGCCGGTTCGGCGTGGGAGCCAGTCGCTGCAACACCTCCAAGGCCTGCTGAACGTCCTGCTGGCCCCACAGGGGGTGAGTCATCGTCATGGCTTCTCCCCAGTAGGCCATGGCAAAACCAGGGTCGAGTTCCTGCGCCAGCCGGAATGCCGCCTGCGCGTCGTCATACTCGAAGTTGTGTAACAGCAACACTCCACGAAGAAACGGTTGTTGGGCTTCCGGAGAACCCGAATTGGGAAATTTAATCTCGCCAAGTGAGGATGAGTGTGTTGTACCGGAACCCGATTGGTTCACGTCCGGACGAGGGTCAGGGACAAAACCGGTTCGATGCAACATCCGCACCTTGGGAAGCATCTCTCGGTCGAGGACAACGGCTTTGTCCAGCAGCCCGTTTTGAAACAAAATCCAGGCCGTCACGGCATACACCTGATCCGGCGTCAGGGATTGGGGCGCCACAAACGGCATCGCCCGATAAATGTAATCGAACAGGGTTGTGGCATACGGCCAATAACTGCCGACCGTTTTCACGGGGTGCGCGCTCGCCAGCGTCCCCTTCCCGCCGACCAACTTTGGCATGGGACCTTCCACACCGGTCGTGCCGTGACAACCTGCACAGTGCCCGGCATAAACGCGCGCACCTTCCTCTACTGTCCCCCGGCCGGCCGGCAACCCTTCACCGTCAGGTCCAACGTCAATATCCCAGGCTTGAATCTCCTCCGGGGTTGCCGCACGCCCGAGGTGAAAAAGGCCGCTCTTCGACGTTCCCCACAAATCTGCCGGACCCGCCACCAGCATGACGAGGAGCAGAAGCAGAAAACCTGATTGCCGTTGTAACATCATCTGTTTCCCGACCCGCTCTTCATAGAGTCACCCTCTCTACCTCCCCTATCCCCTCCTTACAAAGGAGGGGAACTAGTGGGAAATGATAATCTTTTCCTCCACTTTGTAAGGGGAGGTCAGGAGGGGTAGAGTCCAACCCGGGCCGTGCTCCGGTCACCGGTCTTCCCTGGCCCTCACACCTGCACATTCGACACGTTCCCCTCTTCGTCGATTTGCCAACTCTGGATAGCATTATAATGATAATACGAATTGGTCCCCCTGACGGCTACCAGTTCCTGACGCGTCGGTTGCCGGTACCCGGTCTCATCGGTACAGCGGCTTTGAAGAACGGCTTCCCCCCCGTCCCACCACCAATCGAGACAAAACCTGGTGTGACATTTCGGCAAAACGGGCGCCTGCAACCTCGCGGTTCGCCAGTTCTTTCCCCCATCCACGCTCACTTCCACTTTCTCGACCCGGCCACGCCCGCTCCACGCCAAACCCCGGATTTCCACGTACCCCGTCTTTTTCAACCGCTGTCCTCCGGAAGGGGTCGTGATCACGGATTTCGCTTCCATGTCAAAGGTGAATTGACGCGCGGTCCCATCCGGCATCAGATCGGTATATTTCGACGTTTCTTCACGAGTCATCAATGGTGAGGCAACTAGTTTCAGCCGTCGCAACCATTTAATGCACGTGTTGGCTTCAAAGCCCGGCACCAACAAGCGCAGGGGATAGCCTTGCTCCGGACGGAGCGGTTCCCCGTTCTGGGCATAACATAACAGGGCTTCATCCAGGACCCGATCCAACGGGAGACTCCGCGTCAGGGCCGCGGCATCGCTGCCTTCGGCCAACATCCACGTGGCCCCGGGGGCCAGACCCGCTTCCGCCAGGACCGTGGACAGTCGAACGCCCGTCCACTCGCTGGTGCTCGTCAGGCCATGGATCTCCTGCACGGTCTTGCCCTTCGCCCCCTTCCATTCCTTACCGCTGTTACCCGAACATTCGACAAAGACAAGACGTGAGGTCGCGGGAAAGCGTTTCAATTCGGCGATGGTAAAGAGCAACGGCCGGTCCACCAAGCCGTGGACCAGAAGCCGGTGCTTCGCAGGATCGATGAGCGGCACGCCGTTATGGTGGCGTTCAAAATGGAGGGCCGATGGCGTCACGATGCCATGCAAATCCTGCAAGGGCGTTCTCGACCGCTGTGGTTTGGTCAACCGCGTAGCACGCTCGAATGGTGAGCGTCGCCCATATTCCGTTGCCAAGGCCCCGGGGGTCCGGGTGGGGTCGCCGGAAGCGCTCGCGGCATGGCCCAGCAAAGGCGCCAGCAGCACGTGCGCCGCGGCCGCGCCGAACAATGACGTGGCACCGGTCAAGAACGCTCGACGCGTTGGTGGCTCTTTCGGTCGCGTGGTCACAGAGGCGTTGGGCGACGGAAATTTCGACTCCTGTTCACCCGGCGTTGACTTCCCGTTTTTGTCAGCCATCTTTTAGTTCTCCGGAAGATTTGTTAAGCATGAGAAACAGTGTAAAGGAAACGGGTACCGGTTGGAAGACACAGTCAAGAGAGGGAGAGGATCGTATCACCGTACTTGACCCGGGATACCATCCTGCACTTACAATGAACAGCCTATGATTTTTGGCTTGACTGCCCGTTCGTACTTGGGTAAACCGGCTTAGAAAGACGAGGACTCGTCCTCCCTCCCTTTCCTCTACCTCCCCTCGCCCCTCCTTACAAAGGAGGGGAATTGAAGCAGGCTCCCTCTCCCCTAGCGGGAGAGGGCTGGGGTGAGGGGGAATTGCCAACGAAGAACTGAACACAGACAAGTCTCACATGTCCTACCTGCCAATTGAAGAGTACGGCCTGATCGGCAACATGCGAACCAGCGCCCTGGTCGGCGTGAACGGCTCCATCGACTGGTTCTGCTTTCCTCACTTCGATTCTCCAAGCGTGTTCGGCGCCATCCTGGATGACCGCAAAGGCGGGTGGTGGAAAATTGCATCAAAAGGAAATGACGCCACGCAAAAACAATTCTATTGGCCGGACACCAACGTGCTCGTCACCAGGTTTCTCTCCGAACAAGGCGTGGGACAGGTGGTCGACTTCATGCCGGTTGATCTCAAGGCCACCGAGGCCGGCCATCACGGCATCATTCGCCGCGTCCAGGCGATTCGCGGAAACATGACGTTTCGCTTGGAGTGTCTCCCCGCGTTCAATTACGATCGAGACTCCCACACGACCGCCCTCACCGCCGACGGCGCCTATTTCGAAGCCCCAGGGCTCGGTTTGTGGTTGGGATCGACCATTCCCTTGAAACGGGAAGGCGACGGCGTGGTCGCCGAGTTTGAGATACAGGAAGGTCACGAATTGACGTTTTCCCTTCAAAAAGTGGAGCGAATTGATGCCTGCGGCAAGGCCATCTCCGAAGACCAGGCCGATAGACTCTTCCGCCAGACCGTCTCCTACTGGCGGCAATGGCTTTCCCGCTGTACCTATCGAGGTCGATGGCGCGAAATGGTGCAACGCTCGGCCCTGACCCTCAAACTGCTGACGTTTGAGCCGACGGGAGCGATCGTCGCCTCTCCGACGTGCAGCCTGCCGGAAGGCATCGGGGGAGAACGCAATTGGGACTATCGGTATACGTGGATCCGCGATGCGGCCTTTACCATCTACGCGCTCCTGCGCATCGGGTTCACGGAAGAAGCGGAACAATTCATGCGCTGGCTGGAAGCACGATGCCACGAACTGAATCCGGACGGGTCGTTGCAAATCATGTATGGCATCGACGGCCGGCATCGATTGCATGAAGAAACCCTGTCTCACCTCGACGGGTATAAGGGCTCGCGTCCCGTCCGCGTCGGAAACGGGGCCTATGATCAACTGCAATTGGACATTTACGGCGAGTTAATGGATTCAGTGTATCTCTACAACAAATACGGCAGCCCGATTTCTTACGACCTCTGGAGCCACTTGCGCCGGTTGGTGAACTGGGTGTGCGACAACTGGACGCGGACGGATGAAGGGATTTGGGAAGTCCGGGGCAGTCAACAGCATTTCCTGTATTCGAAACTCATGTGCTGGGTCGCCGTCGACCGGGGCCTGCGCCTTGCCGACCGGCGCTCGTTTCCCGCGGATCGTGACCGGTGGCTGAAAGTCCGCGACACCATTTATGAAGAAATCATGGAAAAAGGATGGAGCGAGACCAGACAAGCCTTCGTCCAGCGGTACGGCAGCGACGCCCTGGACGCGGCCAACCTCATGATGCCCCTGGTCTTCTTCGTCTCGCCGACCGATCCCCGGATGCTCAAAACCCTGGAAGCGATCAACCAATCCACCGAAAAAGGAGGCTTGGTCGCCAATGCCCTGGTGCACCGGTACAACGTCAACGAAACGGAGGATGGCCTGAAAGGCGAAGAAGGCACCTTCAACATCTGTACGTTCTGGTTGGTCGAAGCCCTCACCCGTGCGGGCCGCATCGATGAAGCCCGGCTGATGTTTGAGCAAATCCTCGGCTATGCCAATCACGTCGGCCTCTACGCCGAAGAAACCGGACACCACGGCGAAGGTCTCGGCAACTTTCCCCAAGCGTTTACGCACCTGGCGTTGATCAGCGCCGCGTTCAACCTTGACCGAGCACTGGGCTCCCGCGGTTAATCGTGTTCCGGCTCGGCCGGCAGTTGCGCGTTCAAGCGACACGACTCCGGCTTACCCGTTAGCGGTAAACCCTGCCCAAGATTTCTCACCATACGCATTATCAATGTTCCAGCAAATTCCATTCTCACTGATCGGCCTCAGGATGCTGTTGGCTCCTGTCCTGTTCCTCATGTACGGCTCCGACGTTGAATCCGTCTGGTACGGCGTCGTCTTGACAGTCGGCCTGCTCTCCGATGTTTTTGACGGCATGCTTGCGAGAAAATTGGGAGTGGCGACTGAGAAGTTGCGTTCCATGGACAGCATAGCGGACACGGTTTTCTATGCCGGTGTTTTTCTCGTTGCCGTCCTGAAGCACCCTCAACTCCTTATGCCCTTCTGGCTTCCTTTGGCCTGTTTTTTTCTGTTGGAGATCGGACGTCACGTTTTTGATCAAGTCAAATTCGGCCGCTCGGCGGCATATCATATGTGGAGCGCCAAAGCCTGGGGCCTTTTCCTGTTTGTCGGATTCACGGAAATCCTGGTGTTTGACGTTGCAGGGATCGGCTTTCTTGGAGCCCTGGCCCTGGGCATCCTGACCAACCTGGAAGGTCTGGGGGCGTCAATCATTCTGCGTGAGTGGCATCACGACGTCCCGACCATCTATCATGCCTTGGCCTTGAACCAACGGCGGCAATGAGCAGATGCGTGGCATAACGGAGATGGATTCGGTTTACTCCTGCATGAAGGATCGTGTGCCCGCGCCGTTATTTTCTCTCTTGGAAGAAACCGGCGAACTGGCCACGCGACATCACGTCCGCATGTTTGCCGTCGGTGGGTTTGTCAGAGATCTTCTCCTGGGCATCCCGAACCTTGACGCGGACCTGGTTGTCGAAGGCGATGGAATTCGTTTTGCGAAGGCCCTCGCCCAACGGTACCGGGCCAAGGTCACGACCCATGACCGGTTCGGTACGGCCACCGTTACATTGGCGGACGGACAGACCCTCGACGTGGCCACGGCTCGAACCGAATCATATGAAGCTCCGGGCGCGCTCCCAACGGTGCGACGGAGTTCCATCAGGGAAGACCTTCGCCGCCGGGATTTCACAATCAACACCCTGGCCATCCGGCTCAATGCCGATCATCTCGGCGACTTGGTGGATCTCCACGGCGGCCTGCGGGACTTGCAGAACAAGACCATTCGCGTGCTGCACGGACTCAGCTTTATCGACGACCCGACTCGCGTGTTCCGCGCGATCAGGTTCGAGCAACGCCTGGGTTTTCAACTGGACCAAGATACGGCCGTCTTGATGAAAGAGACGGTGAACATGAAAATCTGCCACCTCCTCTCCCCTTCCCGACTCTCGGTCGAACTTCTTCACGTGTTCTCGGAACGTGAGCCCGTCAAGACTCTCGCCAGGCTGGCGGACTTCAACCTGCTTCAATTCATTCACCCGCGATTGAAATGGACTTCGGGACTGGCCCAGCTGCTGAAGGCCGTGGATAAAGCCGTCGCATGGCATGCAGGGCTCTCTCTCGGACCGCTTGCCTCTCCATGGGTCGTCTATGGAATGGCCTTGCTGGATGCGCTCCCTCAACCGGCCATTCAGGAAACCCTGACCCGGTTGACGTTTCCCCGGCGTCAAACCCAATCCCTATTGCGGACCTCCCAAGAAAGCACTCGTCTCTTGCAGACCCTTGACCGGACCGTCAAGCCGTCCGAAACGTTCCGGGCGCTCTGCAACGTCCCGGAAGAGACACTGCTGTTTCTCATGGCCAAAACCCGGTCGCAACGGACAAAACAGAAAATTGTCGCTATGTTCACCACCTATCGACGGATGAGACCGATCCTAAATGGAACCGACTTGAAAACCATGGGCCTTAAACCGGGGCCCTTGTACAACCGGATCCTGGAGCTACTTTGGGATGCACGATTGGACGGAACCGTGGAAACGGAAACCGACGAGCGCCGGTTGGTTCGGCAAATGACGAAACGGTACTGAGCAAAAACCGCTTCTCTTTTTTCAGGAGGAAGGCTACAATCGAAGTCATGCCTGCTGCGTGGCCCATTGCCAAGGTTTTGTTCAAGCTGGTCGCCCCCAGCATCCCCGACATTGTCTCCACCATTTCAACCCTCAAAAATCAACAAGCCGAGCCCCAAACACGGGAAGAACCGCTCCAGGCCCGCATTGCGGAAATGGAGCAGCGGCTGACTCAGCAGCTCGAACTCGTCGAGAACTTGACGAAACAAATCGATGCCTTGCACACGATTCTTTGGCGCACGCTGATCATCAGCCTCGTCGCTCTCGGATTGGCACTGACGGGACTGGCGCTTATCCTCTACGCATGAAATTTTCATGTAGACAGGCATTCCCCATTCATGTCTGCCATTGATATAAAAATAGCCCCCTTTTGTCATTCCCGACGTTAGTAATCGGGAATCCAGTGTCTTTTGTCTTCATGGATGAGGAAAAAGAAAAGACCCTGGATCCTCGATTAAAGATGTCGAGGATGACGTGAAGATAGGCCGGCAAGGAGCCGCGTTCCTTGCGACAATCCCGATCATGCAGAAATTATTCGTTTCATCGAATTTGGTCGAAGTCGAGTCACTGAAAGACATCCTGGATCAAGCGGGCATCGAATCCTGGATCAAGAACCAACGAGGTTCTTCCTTGGCCGGTGAAGTCCCGTTTGCCGAGGTCTTTCCTGAACTCTGGGTATTGAATGACGCCGACTATGCCGCGGCTCAACAATTTTTGGAAAATTGGCGTGCCGCCGGCCCCTATGAATCCACGGCCTGGACCTGTTCCCGTTGCGGAGAGTCACACGAGAGAGATTTCACATCGTGCTGGAATTGCAGAAGCGATCGACCGATGTTGGCTTGATTCCCTGCCGATCCGCGGCGTTCAGACCTTCACGACCCGTTCGAAGGAATGGAATCGAACACCCAACGACTCACACACCTTGAACTGACGATCAAACCGGTTCGTCGTCTGCATGATGTCCCACAACGTGCCCATCCCGATCCGGCCCCATGCCGGCAGGTGAAAGACCGACAGCGGATAATCCGTTCCGAACAGCAAACGCTGATGGACTTCAGGGTCCTCCCGCAGGCGCAGAAGCATTCTAAATCGATTGGGGAGCGTTAAGGCGGAAACGTCCGCGTAGAAATTCGGATACGTCTCAATCAGCTCCAACAAGGTGGGATAGAACTTTTCATACAGCATCAAGCCGTAACTGCACGCATGGGCGGCGATTACCATGACGTCTTCTTCCAAGGGCACTCGAAGGCGATTCGGGTCACCGACGGATTGATCTTTGCCGATCAGGCTGAACTCATATCCCACGTGGCTCAACAGGGGAACGTTCCGCTGGGCCATCGCCCTATAAAAGGGCCTGTACCGGGCATTCGCCGGATCGAATTGCTGGGTATTGGGCAGCACCTTCACCAACGCGGCCCCCTTGTCGGCGCAACGGTGTAATTCCTCGACCGCGTCTCGCCGTTGCGGATTGATTGACACGCCGGCCAGGAACGTCTCAGGGTAACGGTGGGCCAGGTTCAGGATGTAATCGTTCCCGACCAGGAATTCAGTCGCCGGTTGATCTGGGGTCCCCTTGTCGTCATAGACCCCATCCATGGCCAACAACACCGCCTTGCCCACATGGAGCGACTGCCGCAGTTCGTTGAGCAAATCATCCACGTATTTCTGGTTGGCGCTACGCGGGTCGTTCACGTCGAGCCCATGCTTCCAGACCAGAAGCCTGAACAACGGGCTCCTCAGCAATTTTGCGGAAACGTAACAGCCGTTGTTCCCGTCCCGGAGCGCGGCTACGTGTACGTGACAATCGATGATTTTCTTCGACGGCAACATGGTGTCAGAGCCATCTGATTCCCCTCCTTTGTAAGGACGGGAACTTTTTCCGAAGAGGGAAAAGTTGGGAGGTAGAACCTGCGGCAAGGATGGCGAACCTCGTGCTCCACGATCGGTCAACTCTACCCCACCTGGCCTCCCCTTACAAAGGGTAGGGAAAGAACAGAAGGACTGCGCCGATTGATTCACTCATTCACCCTCACCCTGGCCCTCTCCCATCAAGGGAGAGGGGACTCCAGCCTCTCCGACGCGATTTGTTTCAGGGCGCGCAGGTCCAGCTTTCCCGTCCCCAGTACCGGAAGCTGATCGACTTTGATGAAGGCATCTTTGCGGGGAATGAAAAGATTCGGCAATCCGCTCGCCGAGACTTTTTCCAACAGGCCGGGTATGAGGGTTTCGTCGAGCGTGTGCAGAACGGCCAATTGCTCGCCCTTCTTTTCATCGGGAATGGAGGTCACGGCAAATACCTGCTCGTCGGATTCGACGGCCTGCTGTAGCGCTTCTTCGACCTTTCCATGAGGGACCATCTCCCCGCCGATTTTGGCAAAACGGGACAGCCGGTCCGTTATGGACAGAAATCCGTCTTCATCCAGGACGGCAACGTCTCCGGTCACGTACCACCCATCGTGTATGATTTTGGCCGTCAGGTCCGGACGGTTCAGGTAACCCTGCATGACGTTGGGCCCCTTGACGAGCAACATACCGGCCGTTCCCACCGGAAGGGGTTCAAACGAATCGGGATCGACGATACGCAGGGACACACCGGGCAAGGGCCGGCCGACCGTGCCGCGACGCGAGGCCGGCTGATGAAATCCTGCTGCGCGAAAATCCGGACAATTCACGGAAATCACGGGAGCGCATTCCGTTACCCCGTATCCTTCGTAGGGACGGATTCCGAACTTGTCTTCAAACGCAGCAGCCAGACGTTCCGATAACTTTTCGGCACCGGTCAACACGATGCGCACCGATCCGAATTGCTCCGGCAGGCACCGCCGCCAATAGAGTTGCAGAAAAGTCGGCGTCGCGATCAGGATCGTGACCCGCTTCTTTTCCATGAGTTCGCCGATGGCCCCCGGATCCAACGGCGTGGGATGATACACCACGCCCACGCCGTGATTGACGGCCAACCACAACGTCGCCAGGTAACCAAAGGAATGAAAGAACGGCAGGATCCCCATCACCCGGTCGCCGGCGCCCACGTGAAACACCTGTACGACTCCCTCGATGTTGGCATCGACGTTGAAATGACTGAGCATGACCCCCTTCGGCTCACCCGTACTGCCGCTGCTGAAAATGATCGTCGCGAGATCGTCCAGTTGAGGACGATGGATCGCACCGACGCCTTTCTCCAGCATGCCGATGGGCGCAACCAATGCCATGGCAAACGCCTTCAACCGTTCGGCGATCCCGATCGTCTTGCGAACCTCCTCTGCCCAAATGATCTTGACGCCTTCGGGCATTTCGAGGTTGGCTTTTTCAAGAAACAGGCGGCTCGTCACGACCGTTTCGAGCCCGGCTTGCCTGGCCATCGACTCGATCCCGCTTCGCCCTACCGTGTAATTGAGATTGACGACGGTGCGTCCCGACAAGGTGGCGGCAAGATTGACCAACGCGCCCCCGACACTGGGAGGCAACAGAATGCCCACGGTGTACTGGTTCATCCAGTGCGGGCGGAGCGCCCGGGCCAACGCCACGGCGCCGGCGAGTGACTCCAGACACGAGACTCTGGACCGGGTCGCGTCGGCAAAGGCGAAACGCAAGGGATGACGACGAGCCGCACGAATAAAGGAATGCTGGAGCAGCCGCCGATCGGACTTGCGAGAACGCCAGGCTTCCTCGCCCAATTCCTGCACGCGCTGCCGGACGTCGCTCGCCGTGGAGGTCGACGGCATGGGCTCACCATAAGACACCGTGACGGGATAGGGTATGCGGTCCGGCCATTTCGTCAGAAATTTTCCGCCGATAAAACTGAAGATGCTTCCCCATACCCGATCAAGGTGCACGGGAATCACGGGGATCTCCCGGCCCTTGACGATCCGTTCGAACCCCTGGCGAAACGACAGGAGCCCGCCGGTCCGAGTAATTTGCCCTTCGGGAAACACGCAGACGACTTCACCTTCATCCAACCGGCAACCGGCTTCACGGAGGGCATGGAGAAGCTTCCGTGGCGATCCTCCGGCGGAAATGGGAATCACTCCCATGATACGTGCCGCCCAATGCAGGAAAGGCATCTCGTAGTAACGCCGGTCCGCGAGAAACCGGACCGGACGATCGAGACTCGCGATCAGAAACAACCCATCGACAAACGACACGTGGTTCGGCAGCAACAACGCCCCGCCTCGTTCAGGCACGTGCTCCAGGCCGACGACCCGGAGCCGATAGAAGGTGTGGGTGACAAGAAATAGCGCCATCCGAATGAAGGACTCGGGCATGAGCCAAATGACCCACGCCGTCAAGGCTATGGCCGCAATCCCGGCGGCATTCAGGATCCCGGCGGCGTTGAGGCCGACGGAGGACAACGCCCAGGCCCCCAGTGACCCGACCACCACGCCGCTGAACACAAAAATATTTCCGAACGCGATGACGGCGCCTCGCCGGTCCTGCGGCGCACGCCATTGGATCAAGGCGTTGATCGGAACCAGAATGAATCCGCTGGCAAACCCCAGCCATCCCATACCCAGCAAGGTCCCCGTCAATCCCGGAGACAGCGTGCCCAGCAAAAGCAACCCCAGCGTCAGCCCGACCGCGCCCAATGGGATCTGCCCGACTTCGACCTTGGCATGCGAAAGTTTCCCGGCCAACACCGATCCGAAACCAATCCCGATTCCGAACGTCGCCAAGGGCAGTCCCGACAAGGAATCCGACAGGCCCAACACGGCCTTGGCATAGACGAGAATGTCCTGGCCCACCAAACTGGCGATGGTCCAATAGCCGACGTTCCCGGAAATACCCAATCGCAACACGCGATCCGCTTGAACGGCTTCCCATGCCCCTTGCAGCGTGGCTTTCAACCCGCCTTCGTCACGTGCACGCGGGACGACAGGGACCATCAGGGATGCGGCACACCCTGCGATCGAGAACAACAGCAGCACCGCGCCCCCCAACCACGGGGATGAGCCCGACATCTGCAATAAGACACCCCCTGTCCCCGTCCCTCCGATAATGGCCAGGAAGGTCCACAATTCCAGTTGCCCGTTCCCTTCGGCCAATCGTTCGTGCGGAAGCAGTTCCGGCAGGATGCCGTACTTGGCCGGACTGAAGAGCGCGCTTTGGACGGCCATCCCGCCCAACACGATGAGCGGCAGGATGCCCCCGGAGGGATTGTGGTAGAGGGCCAGAGTCCCCAAGGCCATCAGCACCACTTCGACGACCTTCATGACCACGATCACGGACCGCTTGCTGAATCGATCGGAAAAGACGCCGGCAAAGATGGACACGAGCATCAGCGGCAGGGTGAACACGACGAACGTGAGGGTCGTTTGGGCTTGAGACGCGGCCTCGAATTCCGGACCGGCGCCTATCTGCGAGGACAACTGTTTGATGGCCAGCAACGCGACCATCAACTTCCACGCGTTATCATTGAACGCCCCGAAGAACTGGGCAATCAGCAGGCCGCGAAGGGGAGAAGGATGGCGATGACGTTTGCTGCTGCTCACTGACATGCACCTACCATACCAAAGAAAAAGCCATAAACCTAAAAGCCTGTCGGCCAACGTGTGGCTGAAGATCCGGCTTTCGAAAATGGCACCCGTATGATCTCAGCAACCGTAAAGACAGATGAAATGAACGATCTTGTCAAAAGAGGCATAATTATGTACACTTTTAGCCAATAAGAAACGAGGACGCAATGAACAAAATCATTCCCTTAAAAGAAGCCCGCCAGAAATTTTCTACGTTGGTCGATCAAGCGGATCGACTATCGGAAAGATTTGTGGTCACGAAAAACGGCACACCCAGAGCCGTGTTAATGAGTGCCGAAGAATTCGAGGGTTGGCTGGAAACGCTTGAAATCACCTCCAATCCTCAAACAGTCGAAGCCCTGGCCCAAGGGCTCAAAGAAGCCAAAGCGAAAAAACTTTCTACCTTTAAGGACGTGTTCGGCGAAAAGCAGTGAAAAAAGTTCGCCTCACGCCCCAGGCTCAAAAAGACCTTAAGCCCTTCGACCCTCCTACGCTCATAAAAATCAAAGAAGCTCTCCGGCATCTGGCCTCTCACCCACTGGAAGGCAAATCGCTTAAAGGAAGATACAAGAAGGAGAAGGTACGCTCCTACCGAATATGGCCCTATCGAATTCTCTACCGTCTCGTTGATTCTGAATGGCTTGACGTGTTGACAATCGAACACCGAAAAGACGTGTATCGATAACCCCTTTCCCAACGCGAATCAATAATACCTGAGACCGTCGCTTATTTCGACGCCGGTCCCAGGAGTTCGTCATACTCCCGTCGCTTCGCCACGACGTGCTCGGAACTGGTCAACAGGCTGACCACCACAAACGCGAGCACCGCCGTAATCAAGGCCCAGGTGATGGGACCCATGACGGGCAGGTACGCATCCAACCCGGCCAGCCGGAACTGCTTCACCAGGAATGCCAGCAGTCCCAGCCCCATTGACCAGGCCGCCCCCTGGGGCGTGGCCCGTTTCCAGTAGAACATACCGAAGACGCACGGGATAAAGATGACCGTCAGGCTCATGCCGAACACGATCAACGACAGGACCGGCTCCGATTGCAGGGTCAGACTCCAGAGGTACAGGAGAACCAACAGACCCATAGTTGCCCAACGGCCGATCAGGAAATTGCGGTGCTGATCGATGCCGGTGACCACGAGCGGGACGAGGTCGCGGACGAACAACGACCCGGCCGAGAGCATCTGACTATCGACCGTGGACATGCCGGCGGCAAAAGCCGCGACGAGGACCATCGACCCGAAATAGGGCGCATTTTCCCGAAAAATCGCTCCCACGACCGTATCGGCATCCTGTAACCCGTCCGGAAAGAGGGAAAAGGCCGACGTCCCGATCACCCAGGCGGAAAAAAACAGAATGATGAAGATGACGGGGTAAGAGCAGAGGCTGAAAGCCACGGCCGACGCCGAGCGTGCCATATACATCCGCTGCCAGATGTAGGGCAAAAACGGAAACGACAGTGTGAGTAACCCGTATTCGTAATACCTTGCCCATGACACTTTTCCTTCAAACGTCACGTTCTGGGGAGCATGGGTCATCAGGGCATCGACCATCGCGTTCCATCCACCGGCCCACTTCATCGACAAAAGCGCGGCAAGAATCAGCAAGGACGCCAATAAGAACCCTTGGGCCATATCCGTCCACACCACCGCGCGCGCGCCGCCGAAATAGAGATACGCGGCAATCGATCCCGAGGCAATCGTCACGCCCCAGAAATAGGTCACGTGGCCGTCGGTGAGCGCCTCAAAGGTCTTACCGATGGCCACGAGTTGCGCCACCGAATACGGCAACAACGCCAGGAGCCCGACCGCCCCCGCCCAAAACGTGACTGAGCGACTTTGAAAAAAGTCGCCGAGCATTTCCCCGGGAGTGACGTAGCCCTTCACTTTCCCGAGCTTCCACATCTTGGTCGCGAGAAAGAAATAGATCACGGGCATGGGCGCAAAGAAAAAGAACCAGAAATAGCCCGCTCCCTGCCTGAAAAACTCGGATGGCGCGACCACGATCGTCCCGGTCGAAAAGATACTCGCCATGATCGTTCCGGTCAGGGCAAGCATGCCGATGTTGCGACCAGCCAGAAAATAATCCTCGGAATCGCTTCTGGAGATGCGGTAGGCAAAATACGAAATACACTTGATCCCTACCAGATAGACCAACAACAGAAGAATGGTGAAGTGCGCCACGCTCATGATCGCCGCCGGTTAGGGTTTCATGTTCCGGTCGAGACGCGCCGCGTAGGGCTTCAACCAGGTGAGATAGACGATTACCATCCCGATGACCACCGTCCCCGTAGCCATAAACAAGGCGGCGATCTCTGCCGGCATACCCAACCAGCGTCCCGTGGGACGTCCCAAGATGCCGAGCGGAACCAGCACCTGGAACAGGATTCCCAACGCCATGACCAGCCAACCCGCATACTGCATGACCGTTCCTTTGCTCGAACGCATGATGGATTCCTCTATCTGTTTTCAGAACAAAACGGCGGAGTGTTGCAACCGGGTGAAGACGCTCAGGGCAACGTGCCGTCTTTCAACCATTGGGCGATCGCCTTGTCGGGATCGGCAATCTCGTTGACTGAGCCGTACCAATAAGCTTGCCAGCCGGCTTCCGGCAGCCCGGTAAAGACCATCAGGTTCAGCGGATAGGCCTCGCTGTCGGTGCACCGACGAAAGTCGTCGCGGAACAGGAACACGGGCTTGTTCCAGGCGATGGCCATACCCAATTCCACCATCACGCCCTCGTCCGGAGGACAGCCGTTGACGACCGCGAACAGCGCGTCGGCATCCCGCACGTCACGAAGATCGGCCTGCCCGATCCGGTAAGCCCAGCCGGGTGTTGTCCGGTCGATCTGATTATTCCGGGAAAACGGCTCCCACACCTCGGCGCCCACGGCCCCCAGAGCCTCCACGAGCGCCCGCAACGGTCCCTCGCGCTGTTGTGCGGAGAAACCATACGGATTCGCCAGATACAAAGTCTTCTTCGCCGTCGTCTTCTTCGGGCCTTCGTCACTCCAAGCCGGACCAGCGACCATCCCGCTCACCAACGCGAGCGCGAAGCTCAAGGCGACAACGTTTATCCAAGCGGTGGCATTAATTCCGTTGATGTTTTTGACAACCGGAGGAAGCATGGATTCAGTTTTACATCAGGACGAGACAATCGGTGGTAGCGCCAGGCAATCAAGAATGATGGAAGCGACGTACATTACTACCCAACCGGCCCCATTTGCAAAGAGCCGACCCCGGTTGGATGAGGTTTCGTCCCCATACGACCATCTTTCTCAAACGGGAGCAAATGTGGGCAGAGTTCGTCTTCACACCTTCTCCGGTATCATGGTATCCTAACCGATAAATCAAAATCTGCACGAAGCCTGAAGAAGCAGAAAAGGAGGAGTTATGAAGATAGACGGTTTGTGGACTATCGAGTTCATTTCAACTTTACACCTTTTAGGGTCCGGAGTTGTCGTTCTGAACGACAAACGGATTCTAGGAGGCGATGAAGGGTACTATTATAGCGGCCGTTACGACACACAAAACGGTCGATTTTCAGGAACCATCGACGTTACCCGTTATAATCCCAAAAGCCTTTCCGTTTTTGGGAACATCGGACAATTTACCATGAAACTCAACGGGGAAGTTCAAAATTATCAAATTGAGGGTACGGCTTGGATTGAAAGCAACCCTGACCAGAAGATACGGATCGTAGGCACGAAAAAACAAGAACTGTAAAAAATTATGAATGGCGAGGAACTTAGACAAGAGTTTGAACAGAGATTACCTGACCTTAAAAAAATGAAGGACGGAATTGCCATTAGCCTCCAGCAGAATATTTCTCACAAAAAAATACCGTTTGATGCGGTAAATGGCAGAGTCAAAGAATTCGATTCATTCATGGAAAAAATTCGGACAAAAAAACTTCGAAACCCTTTCCAGGAAATCACTGACATCGTGGGAATACGAGTCATCTGCCTTTACCGTGATGACATTGAAGAGATCAAAAACGTCGTTTGTGACACTTTCGAAGTCATCAGTGATGACGACAAGACTGACAGCGAAGAGTCAGACCGCTTTGGGTATTCGGGCTCCCACGTCATCGCTAGATTAGGCAATAAACAGAACGCTTCCGTTCCACAGAGTCTGCACGATTTGTGTTTTGAAATACAGATCAGAACGATCGCCCAGCATGCTTGGGCATCTATTTCCCATCACCTTTTTTATAAAAAATCTCACTACTGTCCGGTTAATTATGGAATAAATTCAATTGGTTAGAAAGCATATCCTCCTCCGATCTGTACTTGCTATCGAAAAAGCCTTTGTTTAAGGGGGGGTTCTCGAAAAGGGTCACGGAGAGAATCTGGAGCAACGTGTAGAGCGAGATATCCAGATGGAGTCGCTTCTTGATGAGAGCTACGAGGCCATAAACCGAGACGGCAACCCAGATTTGGGTCTTCACAGCATTCTCGGAGGTGCCGTAAAACTGTTTGATGCGGAGATGCTGCTTGACCCATTTGAAAAACAACTCGATCTGCCAGCGGGCTTTGTACAGCGAACAGATCGTGGTCGGCGCTGGGCCAAACAGGTTGGTCAAGAAGATCAGAGTCTTCTGGGAGTCGAGATCTTTGAAGCGCACGCGTCGCAGATGGAGCGGATACTTCTTGTGGGTGTAATACCCCGACAACACGACCGTCTGGTCGCAGAGAATGCCCTGCGTGCGGTCGCTCGGCGCCGAATAGAGTCGGCGCAGGGTGGTATTCGCTTT
The DNA here is from genome assembly GCA_965204965.1 of Nitrospirales bacterium. GTDB lineage: Bacteria > Nitrospirota > Nitrospiria > Nitrospirales > UBA8639 > Bin75. Next base: position 1,643,515 of record OZ242026.1, read on the forward strand.
GGCGCGGGTGACAAAGAACGCTCCGGCCTGATGGAGGGCCAGGAGTCTTTCGAAATCCAGATAGGCACGGTCCATGACGTAAATGGCGGCCGGTTCGGGACTCAAGAGGTCGAGCACGTTGACATCGTGCCACTGTCCATCGGAAACGTGGAGAAAACTCGGAAGCGGCCCCCGCAAATCCAACAGCGTATGCAGCTTGACCGCCGCCTTGGTGGAGCGAAAGGGAGCCCAGGGAAACAACGACAGGCACAGGTCGACCGTCGTCGAATCCAACGCATAAATCGTGTTGGCCAGGTCCAGCCCCAGTTCCTCGTCGGCGTATAACGGACGGACCTGAGCAATCAGGCGTTGAGCGAATTCGGCATAGATGCGCCAGTCCCGGCGTTCGTTGGCATCGGCCAGGGTCGCGCGTTTGACCGGCGCCCGAATGCCCATATGATACCGTTTGGCCGCTTGCGCCGCGAGACAGGCCTCGATGTCTCGCAGACTTTCCCGGTAGGTCAACTGCGCAAACGCCAGGATGCGGAACTGGTCGCTACAAGGCAGGGTCCGGACGCGATGATTGCCACCATAGCGGGCGACGAGGCGGGTGAAGGTCGTCCAAGGCAGAAAGTCAATTAACTGAGCAAACAGGGTCTTGCCGGTGTACATGGGGAATCCTCCAAGAAAGATTTCCCGAACGATCCCCCCAAAGCCATGACGCGTTCAAGTCGACACCACTGCTATTTGCTAAAAAAGAGAAAAAATTCATGCAGTTATGTGGAGCAGCAGTTCAGTTAACCGGACAGTAGTGAAAAAATCTGATAAAACACCAAAAGATTTACATGCTATTAGTGCCCTCTTTTATGTGGCCGACTCTCACTTCTTATTGTTGAAGAACCAACATAGCCGTCCTGACCAAATTCAATAAGAATAGCAAACCGCTACCTCCCCTCACCCCTCCTTACAAAGGAGGGGAACAATTACCCCAATAAAGACAGTTGTTCCGGTTCCGGTTTGGACCGTCGGGGTCGGTCGGGCATGATGGTGGTTTCTTTGAGGCTGTCGTCGAATTCCTGAAGGAATCGCGACGGTTCACGGTCCCTGCGTTCCCCGAACAAAAACCGGCTGCGGCAATGGAGGAGCCACGCCCGTTCTTTGGCACGCGTCAACCCGACGTAGAACAGGCGACGTTCTTCCTCAAGGTCTCCATTTTCGCGTGGCAGGCTCCCTTCTTCAACCCCGCAGAGCATCACTTCTGGAAACTCCAATCCCTTGGCGGCATGGATGGTCATCAGACTCACCGCGTCGATTGAGGCATCATAGTCATCGACCTCGACGGCCAACGACGCTTCCTCCAGAAATTGCTCTAGCGCCGCCGCAGTGTTCACTTCATCGTATTTCGCGGCGATCGAGCGCAGCAGCAACAGGTCGTTCTCATGTCGCGGGTCCTGGTCTGTCCGATACTGCCGCAAGCCCGTGACGTCGGCCACGTGCGCAATGAACTGTGCAAGAGATTTCTCGTCCTTGTTCTTCCAGACGTCATCCATGAGTTGGACCAGCAACTTGGCCCTTCTCGTTTGAGACGGCGAAAGAACCGCGGATTGACCCAATACGGCATACAACGAGAGACCGTGTCGCTCGGCCTCGGCTTCAAGGGCCGCTTGCGTCTGACCGCCGATACCCCGAGGCGGACGATTGAGCACATGCGCGAAACTGCTGTCGTCGTGCGGATTGTGGATGACCCGCAGGTACGCCAGCACGTCCTTGACGATGCTCTTGTCGAAGAACCGGGTTTCGCCCACGACCCGATGCGGAATGCCCGAGTTTCTCAAGGCCTCTTGAAGCGGTTTCGTCAGGGCGTGAAGCCGACACAACACGGCCACGTCCCGGAAGCTTTGCTCCCGTTGGCTCACGGTATCGGTCACCTTTCCCTTGTACTGTTGATAATGACTGGTGCCGCCCACGCGCTCCTCGATCTGCCTGACGACCCACGCGGCCTCGGCCTGCTCGCCGGGAAAGCTCACGACGTGAACCGGCATCCCGGACGTATTCGCGGTGGTCAGGGTCAAGGGCAGCCGGGACGCGTTCCGCCGTATGACCTGTGAAGCCACGGCTGCAATCTGCGGGGTGAAGCGATAACTCTGTTCCAACGTGATGACCCGCCCATTCGGAAAATGCCGTTCAAACCGTAACAGATGCTCGGACTCCGCGCCCCGAAACGCGTAGATCGCCTGGTCGCCGTCTCCCACGGCCCAAAGGCGGTTTCGGTCGCCGGCCAGGAACCGCAACAGTTGCCGTTGCACCGGATCGACGTCCTGAAATTCATCGACCAACACGTGCGCATATCGTTGTCGCAGGCTTTCCCTCACGTCGGCACAACCTTCAAGCAGCCGCACGCCGAGGAACAACAATTCATCGAAATCCAGCAACTCGCATTTGCGCAAGTGTCGTTGATAGGCTTCGGAAATTTCTGCCATGCCCTTATCCTCCACAGGCGGTTCAACGTTCGCTTGCCGCCGGCGGAACGCGGTCACCTCGTGCAGCTTCCGTTGGGTGGCGATTCGCGTATCCGTCTGGCCCAATCGCCGCAAGGCCCGTTGCATGATCGTGATCTGAGCACGGCGATCAGCCACGCCGAAGTCGGGCGGCAGGTCGAGTCGATGTCCTTCTGTTTTCAGCAATTGAAAACAAAAACCATGGAAAGTTCCCAGGAACACCCTGTCCGCCTGCGACCCGATGAGCCCTTCCAGACGCTCACGCATTTCCCGCGCCGCCCGCGTCGTAAAGGTCACGGCCAGCAATGCCTCAGGCGCGACGCGCCGCTCAGCCAGCAGGTACGCGAGACGAACCGTCAACGTTTTGGTCTTGCCGGTCCCGGGCCCTGCGACAACAAGCACCGGACCGTCACCGGCCAGCACGGCTTCCCGCTGCAGGTCATTGAGGCCTTCGAGCCAACGGTTGGTCTCGACGTTCATGGACGCATCACTTGTCGTTTCCTGGTTCCCCTCCTTTGTAAGCCTGTCCTGAGCCTGTCGAAGGGGAGGGGCGAGGGGAGGTAGAGGCTGCGGGCAGAACGGCAAAGCCTCGTGCCCCATGGTCCGTGGACTCTACCCCTCCTATCCTCCCCTTACAAAGGGGAGGAAATAATGATGAGCACCAATACGCTTGTCCCAGCATCGAAGAGGGAGGTAGCAGTCAGAACAACGACGTTTGCGAGGCATGGGATTGCCGGTCCTCTTGGGACAGCAGGCGAACGGTTCCGTACTCCCCGTCGTAACCGGGGGCGATGGTCACGTGGCCCTCGCGCATGCGTTGGATCGCCAGAGCCAGGAGCCTGCCTCCATTCTCTTCGATGGCCGCAATGGGCACGTTCATCAGAATCTCGAACTCATTGCCCAGGCTCGCCAGCAACTGATGATAGGCTTCGGTGACCCCTTTGGTATTCACTCCGGCGCCGCGAACCTCCGCAATCAACTCGATCAACGGAACCAGGCTCCGGTAAGGCAACGCCCTCTGAGCGCGATGCCCTGCAGGCTGGTCGGCCAATATTTCGATGCGGTGCATGACCCCGCGCGTCACGGGCTTCCCGCATTCGGGACAGGCATCATCGTGGGCTCTGGCTTCTTCCGGAGACAGGCGGGTCCGGCAGTTTCGGTGTCCGTCGTAATGGTACTTGCCCTCTTCGGGAAAAAACTCGATCGTCCCCTGGAACAGCGCGGGGTCGCCGCTCGTAAAGGCGGCCTTGATGCCGTCGAACGACAAGTCGCCGCTCAACACGTTGGCTTCCCGGCCGAGCTTGCTCGGCGAATGCGCATCGGAGTTGGAAATCAAGGTAATGCCGTCGAGCTGGCTCAATCGCCAGTTCATGGGCGGATCCGAGGACAGGCCGGTTTCGATCACGTGGATATGCGGACTCAAGTCCCCGAAACATTCTTCCAGCGAATCAAATCCCGAGTTGGCCCCGAAGACCGAAAAGTGCGGGGTCCAGGCATGGGCCGGGACAAAGAGAGCGTCCGGTGCGCGCTCGATCATGATTCGCAATAATTCCTCGCTGTCCAACCCCAGGATAGGCCGTCCGTCCGAATGAAGGTTGCCGATACGCGCCAGCTTGTCCGTCATGTTCGCCACGGCGCTGAAACTCGGCGCAAAGATCAGGTTATGCACTTTGCGCGTACGGTCATGGCGCTTATAGATACTGCTGATCTCGGTCGTCAGCATGAACCGGACCTTGGCCCGGCAGGACGCGGGAATTTCGGCATCTACCGGAGCCGCCAATTCCGGCTTCAGGCGATAGAGTCCCGGCTCGGCCGGTTCGAGCTTCTCCTGAAGTTCGGTGAACCAGACGGGATGCGTGAAGTCTCCCGTTCCGACAACGGTAATCCCCTTAAGCTGTGCCCAACGATAGAGACTCTCCGGGACCATGTCCCTGCTGACGGCACGGGAATAGCGGGAATGAATGTGGAGGTCGGCGATGAATGACATGCAGGGTTTCCGGAGAATCCGGCAAGCTTAGCGGGTACCCCGACAGGGGACAAGAGACGGGAATTACCTAATGGAATACCCCCTCACCCCAGCCCTCTCCCACAATGGAGAGAGGGAATGAGAAGTCCTCTGGAGACAAATGCCCCTGGAATGGAATTTGCATAAATTAGTATTTATTGCTAAGGTTGCAAGCACAAGCATTGGCACCTTGAAGGTAAGTCCATGCAAAAACACGTAAAAACCGCTTACCATGCGCGACATGAGAAGGGGGTCCGTCCATGGGCTCTTACCCTTGTGAGCCTCGTTTTTTTCACACTCCCGTGTGCAAATTTCGCCACAGCCGCTTCACTTTTGCCTGATTCTTCGGCAACCGCCGCCTATGAAACCCCGTCCACTCTGGACGTCAGAGCCATCCTCCCGCCCGACATTCGCAAAGGGCCGCACCATACCGTTTTGGATGAGGTTGTCCCCTTTCGCCATACTCACCGTTACAGAATCACCTCGCCGTACGGCCAATTCGAGGCCTACGGGGGCGAGATGCTGAAGATCCGCATTCAGGAGATTCAGGCGATCGCTACCATGGACAAAGAAGTGAATCACATTAAAAGTGTGGCAGCAGGGGCAAAGCATGCAATCCTGAGCCCCTTCAAATTTATGTTGGGCCTGGTTAGCGAACCCACGGAAACTCTTTTGGCCATACCCAAAGGCATGTGGCACATGGCGACACGCATCGGCGAAATGGCGGCCGGCGAACGGGGAAGTCTTGAAGACCCCGAGAACGCAGAATTGCTGGGTCTTGCAACGGTAAAACGGCAAGTCGCAGACCATTTTGGCGTGGACGTCTATTCCTCCAACCGGGTCTTGCAGAAAAAACTGAATAGCTTGAGTTGGGCGGGATACGCCGGGGACGCAGCCGTTCGACTCGCAACGCTACCCATTGGAGGCCCGGCCGGAGCCGTACTCACCGGAACGTCGTTCAGTACCACCGTCGGCGAACTTTTACGCGATCATACTCCTGAAGAACTGCGACACCTGAACCGTAACAAACTGGAAATTATGAGGCTTGACGACTCGCTCATCGAAGCGTTTCTCCAACATCCCTGGTACTCTCCTCGTCATGAAACGGTGCTGGTTCAGGCGCTGTTCGAAATGAATATCGTCAAGAATCGAAAAACGTTCTTTAAAGTCGCCACGTCGGCCCGGTTCGAGGAAGAGGCCTTGTTTTTCCAACGCATGGCTGAAATGTTGCTCTCATACCATCAGAACGTGAAACCTCTTGCGGAAATCGTGGCGATTGACGACAGGCTCTTGATGGGATTGACACGCGATCAGACGTTGGTCGGCATGCTGCCCAGCGAGTATCTTTCCTGGAGAGCCGAACTTGCCGAAGCCGCGGAAACCGTCGCAACCTGGGCTTCCACCAAAGAGGTCAAGACGGTCGAATTGTGGCTGACGGGCAAGCCCACGCCTCGCGCACATCGCAAACTCCTCGCCAAAGGAATCACTGTGCGCCAAGGAGCCATGGACTACCTGATGTTTCACCGCATGGCAAACGCATCCGACCTCTGACTCCCCTCCCCATCACTCCCCCCTTGAGGGGGAGTCGGCAAGCCAAGGGCGCCAGCCCGCAGGCAAGCCGGTGGGGGGGTCCCAAGACGGTGGGCTTGACGATGCCCCTATGTTGCCCGGACAATAAAGACATGACGAAAGAAACGACACCCGCAAGTTCTCAAGACTGGACTTCTCAATTTCGCGAGATTTACGACCAAGCCGTGCAACGGTTTGAAGAAGGCCGGCGCGACCCTGAACAGGTCGTTGGCCGTGAGGCTCTCGAGTTTCTCGATTCGATCGGCACCTCCGCCCAGGAACTGTATGATTTCGTGGAAGATTGGGTGGAAGACGGCGAGCCCGACTTCGAAACCGTGGAGGCCATGACCGACGTGCGTCGCACGTACTTTCTGACCGTGCAAGAAGGGAAACGCTCAGACACGGTGATCCCATCCGCGACCCTGCCATCCGGCTATGCCGAGATGGGTGGGTACCGATGGCTGCCCCGTATCATCGTCAAAGCCCGCGCCAAACTGCGCGGCGAACTCGCACCGGATATCATGTTCGGCTGCGGTGCCGACCGGCCGTTTTTGCGAAGCGTGAACATGGAACCGGCCGAATTCCTGAAGACCGTGTGGGACGCCGGCACGGATGATCGTGCGATCCTGGACGCCGTGCAGAAAAAAGCCGTGACGGTTTCCGCTGACTAGGGAGTTCGACATGACTGAGAAGATCCACAAATCCGAGGATGACTGGAAGCAACAACTCACCCCGGAACAATATTACGTCACCCGCCAAGCCGGAACCGAACCGGCGTTCAGTGGCTCCTACTACCACCATAAAGCCGACGGGACGTATATTTGCATCTGTTGTGAGAACCCCCTGTTCCGTTCCGACCACAAGTTCGAATCAGGGACGGGGTGGCCGAGTTTCACGCAACCCTCGAATGAAGCGGCCGTGGGGACGAAAACCGACCGCAGCTACGGAATGACGCGCGTGGAAGTCACGTGCAGCCGCTGCGATGCCCACCTGGGCCACGTCTTTGACGACGGCCCCGCACCCACGGGCCAACGGTTCTGCATCAACTCCCTGTCCCTGCGTTTCAGGGATGCTACCGAGTCCTCGTAGCCAAATCCGAGCATGCAGGAGAGCTCTCACTCCTATCATCCCCGCCGTTTCCCTTTCGGTCATTCCCGACATTTGTAATCGGGAATCCAGTGTCTTTGTATTTTCATTCACAGTCCAAGGTCACTCAGGCCGGAATGGTCTTCGGGACGGCACCCCGAAGGCACCGAAACCTGCGATCGCTTTCGGCTATAGGCAGGGAATTGTGGCCGTCTCTTCGGTAAAAGGAGGGAATGGCGGACGTTGCATCGTTGAACTCCAATTCTTGCGTTTGGTTTAGGGAACCTCTGATTTATTGTGATAGCGGGATGCAGGGCAAGGCGTCCCGGAGCGAAACCCGAGGCTTATCATAAAGATAGGTGAAGGTTGAGCGAGGACACAACGCGGCCATGCGCCCGATAGTGCACTAAAGCAGAGGTTCCTTAGCATCAATTCGGTGTCTGCCCACATACATCGGCCGACAGTACCGTAACGTGGACAAGTCTGAGAATGTCAGGCAAATCCCGTGCGCCTGTATGAAATCTCGTGGCTTTTGATCCATCCACGTAAAAAACCATACCTTTGTATATTGAAGCTCTTCTTCCTCTTTTTGGAGACCCGCTTTTTCTGCGTCTCGAAGAATGCCGGCCTTTTCCTCCTCACCGGGCCATTCATGAAACGCCAGAACAATGCCTGTGGTCAGAAAGACCTCCGGCGAGAACTCCCGGGACAGGGGAACCTCTGCCTGCTGTGAACCGGATGTCTGAAACAAGAGTGGGGTAGCGATGGCTTGCTGCGCTTCCGCGTGCAAGCAAAGGCAGAGCAGCAGGAAAACATGTCCCGCATGGATGCGTCTCGTGATCGTTGCAATCATCATGCAAGTCGCGTCCACATCACAGCCTAACAACGCTAGAACTTCCACACAAACAATGCCTGCACCACGTTCTCATCAGTGACTCTGTCGCCGAGCTTGTTCATCCAAAACTGATATTCAATGCCCAAGGCAAACCGTTCGTGCGCATTCCATCGCAATTGGGGCTGCGCCAGAATCCATGGCTCGACGGTGCCGCCGAACTCGTTCGTCCGCCCGCCGATATATTCCGCGTGCCCTTCGATGCTGAAACTGGCCTCGCCGATCGTGAAGGGCCGCATGAAATTGAAGTCAATCATGAATGAGTCGCCTTCGCCCGGCGCCCCTCCGGAGGATGCACCTTCACTATCGTCAATATACGCCGTGAAGTCCAGATTGGCGAAGGCGAATCCGCCAAGGTCCAGGGACAGCCGCAGGCCGGGGAGGTACTTCTTGATCCCGGGCTTGCGGGCCCAGTTGAAGCCGAGAATCACACCGACGTCTGAAACGATCCCGGCCCCGATCTTCCGGCCCGTGATCTTGCCGAGACTCAGGTTCGCGTACCACTCACCATAGGTGTCGAAATCCTGAAACTCCGAATTCTGGGCATCGAGCGTATCGACGAAAAAATAGTTGTCTCCGTATTTCCATCCACTGGCGTGTTGCACCGTATAGATCAGATGGTACGCGTTCCCTCCGCCGGCAAAGGCCGGCACGGCCAGGTTGCCGTATTGCAGGTGCAGTTCGGTCCGGCTCCAATCGAGCGCGTAGGCCGGTTGCAGCATAGCGAACGAAAACAACGCCAACACCGCACCATGACGGAACGATCTGAGAATTTTCAATCTCACCTCTCCGCAAGACCATCCTCCCGTACGGAACGAGACTGAAGATCCTCCAATACTGTGTCCAGCTTGGACTCTTCAGTATCGTATACGGCATTGAGTTGCTCCGTGATGTGCTCTTCCCGTTCCAGATAGGCCTTGACGGCTCTGGTGTAGAGCTCACTCCGCGAAATGGCCTTGCGCTTGGCAAATTGATCTGCCTGTTGGAACACGGCATCCGGTATGGAGATTGCTGTTTTCATGGATGAAAGCATAACGACGGTAATCCTCTGAGGTCAATCAAATGAGAACCCTCTCCCCTTGAGGGAGAGGGCAGGGTGAGGGGGCCCGGTTCATCCCCGCGCTCGCGGGGAACAATCGTCTTGTGCAACTGCTTTTGCCATGCGTTCCGGTTCATCCCCTGCGCCGGACACAACGCGCGGCGCGGAGACAAGCGATGTATATATCATTTGATATATATATTCGTCTTACCTATAATCACGGTATGACAAACAGGAGGAGCGCCATGACAACGAAACCGTACATGGGGGAGGCCAAGATTTTTACCAACGGGGGCAGCCAGGCCGTCCGGTTGCCAGCGGCGTGCCGTTTTCATTCATCCAGCGTGACCATTCGCAAACTTGGCCGGATGGTCATCCTGCAGGAGCCCAGGCCATCCTGGAATGATTTTTTTGCACGACCGCGCTTACCGAAAGAAGATCGCCTGCAGCGAGGCCCCCAGCACCCAGTTGATGTCCGGAGACCTTTTCAATAATGGAACCTCTGATTTCTTGTGATAGCGGGATGCAGGGCAAGGCGTCCCGGAGCGAAACCCGAGGCTTATCAGAGAGAGAGGTGAGGGTTGAGCGAGGACACAACGCAGCCATGCGCCCGATAGTGCACTAAAGCAGAGGTTCCTAATGTACATGCTTGATACAGACCTCTGTATCTACATCATCAATGAAAAAACGGCCGTTTTACAAAAGAGGCTGAATCGGCACGTGGGCCACGTCTGTATTTCCTCGATTACCTTAGCCGAATTATTTTTTGGTGTTGAAAATTCCAAACGCCGGGAGGCCAATCTTGTCGAAGTGTTGGAGTTTGCAGCCAATCTATCCGTGTTGCCGTTTGATGAGACGGCCGCGATGGAATACGGCCAAGCGCGGGCGGTGCTCCAGCAAGCCGGGCAACTCATTGGGTCGAATGATATGTTGATTGCCGCCCACGCGCTGGGGGTCGATGCCACGTTAGTGACCAATAATGTGAAAGAATTTTCACGGGTCAAGGGCCTCCGGGTCGAAAATTGGGCAAAATGAAAGCCACGCTAAATCGATTCCCGGTTCATCCCCGCGCTCGCGGGGAACAATTCTCGCCCACCTCGCAAGGTGGGCGCTCAACGCCTTTCGGCATCAGATATGAAATCACTGGTTCGACTTCAAATCCAAGAAACCGCGACGGGATGGCACGTTCACCTGCATCCCTCTGACCGCCTCAATCTCGACCAGGACTACACGTTCGACAACAAGCTCACAGCCCTTCAAAAAGGAAAGAACTTGCTCGAGCAAGGACTCCTGAAATTGGATGACTGCTGATCGCGCCGTGAATGCCGGCTAACTTGACAATTGCTCACAAAATCACAATGATAATAGGGAGCATCGCTATGGAAACTAACGTCATCTTCGACACCCACGAGTACATCAAAAGCATGACCGAGGCTGGTGCCGATCCGCGCCTGGCTGAAGCCATCGCTAAAGGACAAGTCACCTATCTCACGGCCAATGCCGCGACGAAGACCGACATCGAGCGCTGTAAAAACGACCTCATCAAGTGGTTCACCAATACTCTGCTCGTCTTCGCCGGGATCATACTGGCCGGAATAGCCGCGCTCCTGCAAATCTTCTTAAATTGACCTTCGCCCTGGGCCGGTGCCCACGAGGACGGCGGCTTGGTGAATTTATCTGCTCGAATGCAGGCCGGCACTTCCTGTTTCCGAACAGAATCGGACGATTTCCCTCCATACGATTCATCCCCGCGCTCGCGGGGAACGTGCGTCTCGGGCATGGGGGCACTTAACCAAGTGCAGCGCATCACCACCAGGATCAGCCGGCATCAGCTTGTGCCGGATATACCCTTGGACGATCTCGGCAATGGCCAACTCGACGGAAAGGAGTGGCAGGTCACGAACGAGAGCCAATCGTTTCGCGCTACGTGCCGGGATGCCGATGGCCAGTTCATCCAGCACGGCTGGGCTGGTAACCAGTTCGTAGTGCTCGGGCGCACTGTCCCACCACTGCTGGGTCCACTCCCGGCGCGCCACAATGCCAGGGTCGCTACGGTCTTCGTGGTAGAAGCTGGGGATTGTGGTTTCAACATATACGCGGGGTTTGGTCATCCCGGCAAGATACCGCACTGACTGCTTGATGAACAAGACGGGAATAACACAGCGAAGAGTTAGGAGGTTCAAGGGAGCATGAGGCATGCCCTGACTTTACCCTGAATGCAGCCCTCCACTTGCATTGACACGAACATGCTGAAACGACAGAATGATACGTATTCATTCATTGACTATGGGGCGGATCGCGTGGCGTAAACGAGGAGGACGGAAAATGATCCGATGGCTGCTTGGGATCGTATTGGTCACGGTGACGCCGGGCGGGACCGGCACGGCACAGGCGGATTACTATGACGGCTTGCGGGCGGCGGATGCGGGCCGTCATCGCGAGGCGCTACGCGAATGGCAGGCGGCAGCGAAGGCTGGCGACGCCAAGGCGATGCTGGCGCTGGGACGTCTGTATAGGCAGGGCCTGGGTGTCCCGCAGGATTACGTGCAGGCGCATCTGTGGTTCAACCTGGCGGCGAGCCGGGGGGAAGCGGAGGCGGTCACGGAGCGCGACGCCTTGGCCGCGCGCATGTCACCCGAACAGGTGGCCACGGCACAAGCACACGCGGCAGCCTGGCAGCCGGGTGACACGCAACCGGCCGCATCCGCAACGAGAAAAGCGGCTGAGCCGCCTCCACCAAAAGCCATACGGGAGGCGCAGGAACTCCTGGCCGCACTGGGGTATGACCCGGACCCCCCGGACGGGCAGTGGGGCGAGCGTACGGCCCACGCCTATCAGGCGTTCGTGCGGGACGCGAACCTGCCAATGACAGACACCCTGACCCCGGCCACGCTCCAGGCCATGCGCGCCCTGGTACGGCAGGCCGGAGCAGAATCCACATCCAAGCCCAAGGCCACACTGCCACCGGATGCCCTGCACCGGGCGGCCAAGGCCGGCAATCTGAAAGGCCTGGAAGCGGCCCTGGCCGCCGGGGCGGACGTGAACGCACGGGACGCCAAGGGGTGGACGGCGTTGATGTACACGGTGGACAACGGTTACGTGCTGCTGGTGGAGCCGTTGCTGCAGGCGAAGGCCGATCCGGACGTCCAGGCGCCGGATGGGGCCACGGCGCTGTTCATGGCGGTGGCCCACGGGCACGCGGACATCTTTCCGCTGCTGATGCACGCCGGAGCCGATCCGATGATCGAGGGGCCGAAAGGAAAGACGGCCACGGATCTCGCGGAGGTGCGATACGCCACGAAGGAGAGCGCATCGCCTTTTGAGGCCCTCAAGAAAGAAGCGAAAAAAGTGATGGGCGCGTTGTACCTGGGTATGACGTTGGATGAGTTCGCGTTTCATCGCGCACGACTCCAGAGGACGCCGGAAGCCTATGCCGACTACGTCGCGTCCTATCCGTCCGGACGCCACCTCGAAGAAGCGCACCGTCTGCAGACTGAACTGAGTCAGCCTCCTCGTCTGTTGACCGGCACCTCGCCGGCTGGGACGACGGCCCGCGAATGTGCCCAGTGTCCGGAGATGGTCGTGGTGCCCGCGGGCCGGTTTCTGATGGGCGACTTGTCGAAGGGCGAACCGGTGCTGCTTGGTGGCTACCCGGTTCATGAGGTGACGCTCGATTATACGTTCGCGGTGGGCAAGTACGAAGTGACGCTGGCGGAATGGGACGCGTGTGTGGCCGCCGGTGGCTGCACAAACCGGCTGGATGACGATGGTGATTCGTCGTACTATGATGCCCTAGCGGCCAACTTTGATGTCGTCCAGAACCCTGGGAATTATCCGGTCATCGGTGTTTCCTGGGATGATGCGCAAGAGTACGTGCGCTGGCTGTCGCACGAGACGGGCAAGCCCTACCGTCTCCTGAGTGAGGAGGAGTGGGAATACGCGGCAAGGGCGGGAACCACGACGACGTATTGGTGGGGAAACGGAGCCCCCCCTGAACGTCCGGAAAGGCCTGGGACTATGGACTTTTATTTTATACGTGGCTCCCGATATCCCGTGGGGCGATTCGAACCCAACCCCTTCGGGCTGTTCGATATGGAGGGCAACGCGGACGAATGGGTGGAGGATTGCTGGGCCCCGAGCTACGAAGGGGCACCGAGTGATGGGAGTGCCCGGACAGATGAAGGCTGGTTCAGCGACACCGACTGTGATCTCCGCGTCATTCGCGACGCTGGATATAAAGTATTTGGGGACGTGGGGAACATTTACACACATAGAGGCGCGGGGAATAGGAGGAGCGTCAGCCCTTCGGCTGCACGCCATTTTAGACCCCGTGATGGCCGTGGAGATTTTGCGTTTCTAAGTATTGGGTTTCGTTGTGCCAGGACGCTGGATTAATGCTGGGGGCTTACCGGCTCTTCCTCTTGAGTCGGGATTGGGGGGCGGGGCTCACAACGACCATTTCTGCCTCAAGAGACCGGGGCCCAAAGAGGGGAAGTAACGTTGGCCCGGCAAACCGGACTGGCCTGGAGACGATAGATCGGTGCCTGCTCCGGCTGGTGCCGGGTGCCATTGTCCCTGAATTTTCCCCGTTTCTTCTGAGACCATCAGGGAATGGGGGCCAACAAGATTAAGAGATTTATGAGTGTGTCCATCGTATCGTTGGCGTGTGCCCGGCGTTGCTGCTCGGCCGTTTCGGCCTCGAGTTGAGCTTGCCGTTCCCGCTCGGCCGCTTCGGTTTCGAGTTGGGCTCGCCGGTTCCGCTCGGCGGCTTCGGCCTCGAGTTGGCCCACCGCCTCCTGATAGCCCTCGTCTGCTGCTGCGTACGCGTCCGAGGCCGTTTCGGTGCCCAATAATCTGTCCACGGCCTGTCGATAGGTTCCTCCCTGCGCGTCGTCTGAACGGCTCGCCACGTCTGTCTCCTCGGACCGGCCGCCCTCGCCTTGATACCCGGCCCCGCAGGTGGCGTCATGGTTGCCCCACGCGTTCCCGCATGCCGACGCGGGACGGCGCTCCGTTTCGTGCGCACCGTCCTCTCTGTCCGACCAGGGGTTGCGTGCCCGTACGGGTGCCTGAAGGTCCCGGTTCGAGGCGTTGCCGACACACCCGGCCCAGTCGTTTTCACAATCGCGTTGGACGTGATCGTTCTGCCTATCACCGTGGCCAGAGGCGTCCCGGTCGCCGGCCGGCGACCGGTCGCGGTTTTCGTCCGCATAGGCGACGACCTCCACCCGCGGCAACGGCGTCTCCTCCATGATGCCGATTTCGGCTTGGTACCATGCGTTCTCTTCTTCATTGATGTCCAGGGCGATACGAGGATCAATGGTGCCATAGTGCATGTCCAGTTTGGCGCCGCCAGTCCCGGCGCCTTCCGAGGTCGTTGCCTGTATTTTCGCCTTCGCGGCAGTTGCAGCTTTGCCGAGGAGCGCATCCCCCAACTTTGCCTGCACGCCTTCCAATGGGTTGGAGACCTTGAGCTTCAAGTTGTCGGCGGCGGCCTGCAAGAAGGACCTGACGGCCATATGTACCTGCTCGTCAACAAATTCATCGGCTCGCCGGTGGTCAGTCTTAGAGTCGACGTGGCCACCCGACCTTTCCTTGAAAAATGCCGGTCTCGCTTGCGGAACGCCGCCCTGTCGTCGCCGACCGCTTGGCTCACTCCGGTCGTTGCCAGGTGCGGGGCGATCAGGATGTTTTGCGTAGGTGTTGGCCGCCTTGACATGATCCAAGAGGCCGGCCTCGACGGGTGGTGCCGTGAGGGTCAAGCTGATGAGCAGGACGCCGAACGGCATCATGATGGTCTGATGTGACGATCTTCTGATCATGACGATGTCTCCTTTGCGGCAGATCCGGAGAGGGAGAGGAGCAGGAAGCGGCGAAGGGCACAATCCGGGCCTTCCAGCCGGCACAGGACGAAGAGGTACACATCACCATCGTCGGGCAGGGAGCCGATCAACAGGCGGTTGTCCTTGCCGGCGGGGAGAACCATGTCCAAGGTGAGTCGTGCGGCAAAGACGGCGGGCAGACCGGCAATGACGTTCGCGACCGTGGTGTCGGTGTCGGGGGCGACCGTCGTCAGCGCGGCGGCGGTGCGTTCCGCCAGGGCCTGGTCGATCTGCGCCAGTGCCGGAAACAGCCAGGGTTCCGTTTCCGCGGTCCACTGTGTCTGGATGCCCGCATTCCACAGCAGGCGTGGCAGAGCCGTGCGCATGTTGGCAGCGGCCGCAGCGAACGTTACGCCGTGGCGTCCGGCGGCGTCTGGTGTCGTGGCCGGATGGGCGTGGCGAAAGGTGTTGAGACGGGTTGTCGTGATCTCGGCAAGGGTGGTGATGGGATCATCAGCGACCATCCAGGCCGGTTGGTTCGTGACCGTCGCCGTGGGAACGGCCAGTCGTTCACCGGGGAGTGCCCGGACCCTAGCGATGCGATAGTGCCCATCCTGCTGCTCCCACACGGTGATGACAGCCATGTCGAGCAGGGGGTTGTAATAAAGCGCCATGGGGGCGGGGGCGCGAAGTCGCCCGAGTTTAACGATGGCATTCTCGAAGAACGGGGACCATAGGTTGGGCAGGACTTCCGCTGGTGCCGAGCCGGGGATCCTGGCGAGAATCCGTGTCGCCGCATCGGTCCGCTCGATGGCGGCTGCACGCAACGCCAACGCTTGAGCGGTGAACCGCTTCGGATCCGGCTGGTCGGCAGCCGCGGTTACGATACTTCCAAGCACGACTCCTATGGTGAGCCCAACCACCATGGAGCCAAACGATCGCCTGACACTGTGGCTGACGCGAGTTCTTGAACTGCAGATGACCGGTACTCTGCTCGCTGTTGTGCTCGAAAAAGTCGGGGTTTTCACCGCTTTTTCTCCAATTTGGAATCCGGAAAGACCATTCTAGGCGTGGCGCAACGACAAATTCAAGAGGACAAGCCCATGGTACGGTTGACCGTGGTATCGCGCCGCCCGAGCATTCCGAACTGACGGTGTGGGTTGCTCTGTTCTATTGTCGCAATGCTGAAGGTGCATGGAAACTGTTGGTTGCCATAGACAATAGGCCGCCCGACGACACTCCGGCCAGTTTCACTTAAGGAAAGCCCGGGAATTACATAGAATGGTTGACAATGATTGTTTTTCTGAGAAAAACGCTTTGATTGGTAGGGGCCTCATCCCAGGTCACGCGGCTTCTCCGCAGTTGGAGTGGCGGCATCTTATGCCGCTGGAGAAGCCGCGTGGCAGAAAGCGCGATAAGATCGCGCAGCTACAAAGAAGAAGAGACTGTCAGCTATTCTCGATAAGTCCCCGAAAGACGCACGACCTATTCTAGGAGGACTTGTCAGCTTTTCCCATGCTTCCGAATAATTCTGAGAGTGTAGAGGGAAGAACGGGAAGTATAGAAAGCATAAGCACAACGACATTTTTGAATTCCTGCTGCGTCAAAAGCAGACCCATGCCCAATACGATCAAGACGACCGCCAATGGCCATTTCCACACGTCCCATCGGCTTTGTCTCTTTTCACGCTCGCTGGCATCCAATCCATCCCGTTGAGCTGCGTTCAAGACATATTTTTCAAAATCATCCTCAAGCCAACGAGGGTCGGGGTTGAATTTGATCAACCCGAGGTCGAAGAGGTGAGGAAGGTCCGGGTTCTCAGCATGCACGAACCCGTCTTGCGCAAGATGGTGCAAGGTGATTTTTTCATCCATCGTTCGTGCTTGCCAAATGGCCTCATAATAGGGCTCGTTCGCAGGAACACTCCTTGAATCAAGGGCGGTTTCTGGTTCGTCCTGTTTGGAATAGCGCAAGGTAAATGTCTGAAAGACCTGACTCCATTCCTGTAATGATACAGGAACTGGACGCTTCGATCTGGCAGGAGAAGATGATTCAGGATCATCCTTGCGATCAAGTAATGGGTTAATCGTAGATCGGACACAAATTTGTTTGCTTTTGACCAACAGGGCCGCAAGAAGTTCCAGCTTGGCTCGATCAAACTGTGGCACTCCAAACTGGTACTCGAAATGATCAAGAACGACTTCAGTTTTTTTTGTGCAAAGGGCACTCATTTTAATCATCCACCATTTCAGTAGCTTGCTGATTTGACGGCAATCTATATTATCCTTCTTAGTACAAGAGGTATCCAATAATGAGGGCAGTCCGATAATCAAGAGATTCGCTTCTTTCGGATTGCTATCCCTTTTAGTTTGTTTCTGATTGCTATTTTCTTTGGTAGAGGACTCTCGGAATATGGGGAAAATTCTTGAGACAATGAAAATTGGGACCACCACAAGCACCAGTGCGCCAGCAATGAATGCGCTAAGCGACAAAACGTGACGCTTAGCCGGAAAGTCAGATATGGACCACCAAATATTCGCAGGAGGCCAAGACCGAAGAATGGCCCATTTGGTTTGAAAATCGGATGGCTTAAGAGAGGCTTGGAAATCGAGTGCAATAGAAGTGGGCGAATCGTATCTCCAATGAAAAGGATTGCCGGGAGATTGGTCGTCAAGCAACCCCAAGGTGCTGATCGAAACAGGGTTGGATAGTCGTGACAGTGAATGTTTTCGAATAAATTTGTGAATTTTTTCGAGAAGCGAAAATTTCGTATGACTACAGGAATTTGTAGGATCATTGTCGGATACATACATCCTGGTGTTCGCGATGAGACTTAAGTGAATGCTGTGTGTCGAAAGAGTACGATTGTTTCGAGAAACATATTTTTCTGAGCACTCAAGTGGACAGCCCTCTTGTTGTGAATTTGCCTTATCGCATTTGACTGATTCACATTCGTTTTCCGAACATTCAGCTATCGGGGTTAGGGTATCGATTTCACGGATTTGACGCTGGATTTGAGAAAAGTCAAGTTCAGGGGTTTGACGAAGCTTGTGGCCCAAGGTGATGAGATTATATTTCATGGCCAGGGTCATTTCTCGATCTACTCCAATCTTAAAGAATATTCCCATGGGCAAGGCTGAAAAGAGCAGAAGGAATGAGACAATCATGCAAGCATAGCGACGATGCAGTTGTTCGGGGAAAATTCCCTGGCGACGCTTTGGAGAAACTTTTGGCGAACCCCATAAGACAAATAAGACAATTAAGAAGAGAGTCAAACTGAATAAAAGGTGAAGAAGAGCAACCCACACAGCATGGTCGTCCAGAGGATTGCTAAACCAAAACCACGTAATTCCTGCCAAGAAGAAGAAGAAATTGAGGCCGATGTAGATAGAATAGCAATCATAGCGGTCGGGGTCCGGCCAGAACCAGGACAGGAACATCTTCCGTCGTCTCGCTTTGTTGAACAGCCATATCGCTCCCGAAACCATGATAGGGATAGCGGTGTATAAGAGAAAAAAGACGCTGGCCAGGAGGAGTGCTTCGAAATTGGTTGTGCGAAACAGTTCTTTATTTCGGAAAACGACTAACGACCATGGGACAGCGGGTAAGGGAACGGAGTAAAACGAGTGCCCTTTACCCCAATAATTTCCTTCAGCCTTTCCGGCGGTCCGCGAGAAAACATGGGCTTTGAGTTGTGCATTATCGTCTGTTTCCTCAAAGAAATTCTCCCAGAGACTCCGGTTGTCATCCGAATGAAATAGAACTTTGCCTCCTTCATCTTCGATCACCGCAAACCCGGTATCATCGGGAATAGCCTCGGCCTTTAAAAATTGAAACTCTGTTTCAATGGCGGCCACCCATTTTTTTGGTTTGTCTTTTGGTTTGCCCTCAGGTCGCGATGATTCCATGGAGAAAACCACCGTGTGGTTGCCGGTTTCCAATGAAAGCAAGGACTGGACATAAAATGCCGGATGGCCATCTTTGGTGTACCAGAGTGATCTTCTGGCTCAGGGGCCAGGATTCTCTTAACGTATTCACGATGAGCTAAGAAAACTTTTGATGTTTGAAAATAATATTCTGATCGTGGGGTCCAGACAATCCTGACGTTTTTGTCTCGATCTACCCAGAAGACCGGATCATAGTCGCAATGATAGGGAAATATCTTTTTATGTTTTTCGTTGCATAGATACGGATATTCTTTTCTTGCAACCCACCTGTCTTTCTCCGACGTGCCGCCGCATTTACGATTACTCTCTTCAGTCAAATCACTAAAATCGCTAATAGGACAATACTTACTTTGTGTAACGTAAGCAAAATCCTCCTTAAGGGCCTCAGAGTGATCGTACGCATGAAGGAGATTGAGACTTTTCGTAAGTTCATAGGAGAACGTCTTCTTGATATGCTGGGCGGTCTCCTTTAATTGTTCATCAAGGCTGTGCCGAACGTTATTAAGCCACACGACGTCAAGAAACAAGAGGGTCATAAGCGCCGTTCCGAACACACAGGCTACCAGGAGGGAAAGCACATGTGGGCCGCTCAGACGCTCATGCTCATCCATGAAACCCAGATGGATAATCGGAAGGCTTAATAACCCCAACAGCACGAACAAGAGAAAGATCAATAACGATGTGTGGGGAATGGCACGGTATTCACTTTGAAATTTTTCGGTCTTGACAAAACCCGCCAGGATGAGACGGGCATGGTCGTCCTTCTTGTAGTGCTGGAGGGTCAATTCGGTTGCGCCAACGTCCGTGGCTATGACCAGCTGTTTGTAGTGTGTTTGTTTTTTGATGGTCAATTCCGAAAGTACAATCGGTTGGGTGAACAATTCATACGAAATGTCCCCAATAATCATTTGTTGATGCGTGGGATTCTGCAAGAGGTCTTTTAGAGGGAAAGATTTCGAAGAACCAGATTTATTATTCTCAATCTTTGTCGTTTCAGAACTTTCGGAAAAAAAGGAAAAGAGCCCTCCTGTGTCAGGTCGCTGAGCCACCAGGTCTCGAAAATCGTCAAGTCTGAAGCTGGAATGGTTCGCTTGGGAATGGTTTGCCTGAAAGTGGACGGTCCCTGTTTCCGAATCAAAGACGATGACATCGCTGAAAGCGTGTTCTGTGATGATGGTATCGTTGAAAGCTTGGTCGGTGACAAGGCGGCGGAGCAATTTGGAAATGGATAAATCAACCTGAATGGTCTCCTTGCATACCAATCTGTGTTTATCTTTTATCTGACTGTTACGATCATCGTGGTTACAGACAGTATCCTTGCATAACTGTTGAGCTTCTTCGCTCTTTCTCTCGTATTCCCGATCATATGTCAGGCGAAGACGGTCTTTGTCATTGCGAAAGAGTTGGGCTTTGATGCTCGATTGCTCGTTGACGAATTTGCTTCGCTCCAGCGATTTGGATTCGGGACAGATCGAGACCAAGATCAACTTCTTCTCAAGCTGCTTATTCTGCTTTTCAAATTCTTCTATAAATCTACAAAGAAAGGGGATTTTGTCATCACCTTCTTTGTTTGCATTTTCCAGGCACTGGACCGGCTGGCACTCCTGTTGTAGCTTTGTCTTTCCGCATGTGTCTTGTTCATCGTCGTTTTTTGAAGATACACTGATAATGTATTGGAACTGATGTTTGAACTCCTCTTCCACCATTTCGCTGAGCTTATTACTCCAGAGAGCCAAAAGCCGAAAATTGCGGTCAACGAAGTAGGCTTCCCGTTCTGAGACGTACAGGTAATACGCCCCGAAGACGACGAGTAACAGCGCAAGTGTTGAAAACCCCAAAGTGG
This sequence comes from Nitrospirales bacterium, assembly GCA_965204965.1. GTDB lineage: Bacteria > Nitrospirota > Nitrospiria > Nitrospirales > UBA8639 > Bin75. The sequence goes on from OZ242026.1 coordinate 1,664,195, forward strand.
CTTTTTTAGCCATTCGCGGTCTCGATCCTGACTGTGAGGATAACGAGGTCTTTGAATCCGGATTTGTTGTCATAGAACCGAGGTAAATTCCAAACAAAACAGTGGGTGAATTTTGCGCATTACGATACACCGAATGCGTAAGATTTTGAAGTCGTTCTGCATAAGACCACCATCTTTGACTCTCCTCCTTCGTTCGGGTAGCCAAAGGGTCCTAAATTTATGCAGCAACAAATGGTCGCTATGTGGCTGATAAGCTAGATGGGATTCTAGGCATCTAAAACTCGTTTGCAATGCCTAGAAAAAAGGAAGGGGCTGTCCTAGTTCAGGGCTAGTGGCAAGCGGGTTTATACCAGGAGCGAAGCTGTTTCAGCAGGGCTTGGGGATTGGCTCCATTCAAGTGCCATTCGCACTCCCTTAAAAACCATTAACAATTCTCGGTTTTGATCCCGTTGAACGACTCAATATCGGCATTATCCGTCGGCTTGCCGGGCCGCGAGAAGTCCAGCGTGACGTTGTGGGCATACGCCCGGGAGCAGAAAGCAAGGAGGGTCCCAATCGGGATGCTGGATCGCCAGGTGGGTCTGCAATATTTTTTGTGCAGACATCCAAAACCCGAATCCGATTCGCAAGCGTTCGGCGGGGGTTTTTGCTCGGAGCACCTCTGCCATGGCTTCATCCATCGCTTCGATCTGGCCGTGGTCCAGGCGCATTATATTCTCTTAGATATAAATCTCCCTCACCCTGCCCTCTCTCAGTGGGAGAGGGTTCTATGAGATATATGATGCCGGCTATAACTGCCTCACCCCCCCCTGCCCTTCCTTACCCTTCGACTTCGCTCAGGGCAGGCAAAGGGGGGGAATAGAAAGACGCTGGATTCCCGCTGAATAATTGCGGGAATGACGGAAAGGAAAAGTACACTTTGTAACATTTTGTAATATTTTCAAAAAATGCAGGCCATGCATGCCTATTCAAACGCCAGGTCCTTGAGGCGGAGGACGATGCTGTGGCCTTTCATTTTCCGGAGCAGGGCCTCGTCTGCCGTGACGAAGGGGAAGCCCACAATCCTTTGACGAGCATGCGCTATGCATTGTTTTAATGACGTTGCAGCCACGTTAAGAGCCGTTGCCCCATTTCCTGCACGAATTGTTCGGCAGCCTCGACTCCGGCTTCTGCCTGTCCTCGGCTAATCTCGGAAAAGCCATAGTCTCCCTCGGCTCGATCCTCAAACCCATCCCGGAGGAGATGGAAAAACCTGTCGGGCACTTCGCCGGATTGCACAAATTGCTGTTGAAACGCCGCAATGACTCCAGCGTGTTTAGAACGTCGAACGTCTCGGCTCAGCAGCAATGCCTCCGCCACGTAAAACATTCCGTAATAGGCCCCGCGAGACCGAAAAATCATACTCACCAGCCTGTAAGAGGCGCTCCGCCGCCTTCACGCTTCGTTGCGCCTTCACCAGGAGATTCCTGATTTCTTTTTCGCTCATAAGGGAATCCCTTCTTCCTTGATATTCAAAAAAATCGAAAAATCGCCTCGCTCCCGAGCCGTGAGACGATCGACCATCAGCACGGACAACACCAACCCGTGGGACAGCGACACATCGCCTGCAAGCCGACGGATGGCACGCTTGTCAGGAAAGGATAACCGTTCCATCTCCAATTCAAGAAGGAGATCGAGATCCGACTCGGCATCAGCAACCCCGCGCGCTCGGGAGCCGAATACGGTATATCGCGTCGGGACTCCCGGCAACGCCTCCTCGACCTTTCTCCGGAACTCAGTCAGTGCGTTTCGTTCTTGAATGGATAAGTCTTGCACCGTTTTCATCGTTGTCTCCGTTTTAATGGCTACTGAAATGCTAAATCCCTTAACCGAATCACGATGCTGTGGCCTTGCATTTTGCGGAGCAGGGCTTCATCGGCGGTCACGCAGGGGAAGCCCAACGTCTCGGCGAGGGCGACGTAGACGGCGTCGTACCACGTGAGTTTGTAGGCCCAGGCCACGGCATTGGTTTTCCGCAAGACCCGTTGCGTGTGTTGTTCGACCCTGACGTCCAGGTCGGCGAGCGTCGTGAGGACTTCGGCCAATTCTTCTTCCGTGCTCTTGCGGCCGGTTTTGATGGCGTTGGGCACTTCCAGGAGAAAGAGCTCGGGTACGATCATGCGCGTCGCGCCGTCAATGTGACGTTGCCTCAAGGCCAAGGCGATCTCGCGGTCGGCTTCCCGTTCCCGCACGAACCATTTGACCCCGACGGAGGCATCCACCACGTAGCCGGCATGATACGCCGGGATCATCGCGTGGCTCCGGTCCGCCGGTCACGAAACTGGCGGATGGTGCCCACCCCATCCCACTTACCGAATTTGTTTGCCAGTTTGTCCATGTTCGCGGCGGCTTGTTGCATCCGTTGCTTGCGTTCGAAGGCTTCCTGTGCCAACCGCTTCTCTTCCAGGTATCGGCGGGCCGCCTTCTGGAGGAACGCGCTGCGAGTCAGATGTTCTGCGGTTGCCGCGTGATCCACCATTTGCAACACGTCGTCCGGCATCATGACGTTGATGCGAGCCATGGGTTCTCCTTTCCGGAATGTTGGAGGGCATTGTAAGGTGTATTTTTACATACGTCAATGTGTGTAATTTCCTCATATTTGTACACACCATAGGTTCCCCTCACCCCAGCCCTCTCCCTCAAGGGGAGAGGGAGTTGACGAAAGACCACGACCCTGGATTCCCGCTGAAAAATTGCGGGAATGACGGAAGGGGAAAGGGCGAGGGGTCGAAGGCGGCGTGGGGAGGGGTTACTGCGAGAGCTTGTTGAAGGCGTCGAGGGAGGCGACTTTGTAGCATTCGGCCATGGTGGGGTAATTGAAGACGGTGCTCATGAAGTAGTCCAACCCGCCGCCCAGGCCTAACACGGCCTGGCCGATGTGCACCAACTCCGTGGCTCCCAATCCGATGGCATGCACGCCCAGCAGTTGGCGGTTCTTACGATGGAACAGCAGTTTGAGGAGTCCGCTGTCGTCGCCCATGATGTGCCCGCGCGCGATTTCCCGATAGCGGGCCATGCCGATTTCATACGGCACTTTCTTCATGGTGAGGTTCTGCTCATTTTCGCCGACCATGGAAATTTCCGGCACGGCGTAAATCCCGATGGGAAAATTCGCCGACATGGGCTCCGCCTTCATCCCGAAGGCGTGACAGGCCGCCAGCCGGCCTTGCTCGGACGACGTGGCGGCCAGACTGGGATACCCGATCACGTCCCCGGCGGCAAAGATATGCGGCACGGCGGTCTGAAATCGTTCATTGACCTTCAAGCGGCCACGCTCATCGGCTTCGAGGCCCGCCTGCTGCAACTCCAACGTTTCGGTCGCGCCAATGCGGCCGACGGCAAACAACACCAAGTTGGACACGAGCTTTTTCCCCGACTCCAGATAAATGACGGCCTTCGGAGGTTTCCCCTCCGAACATTCCATCTGTTCGACCGTTTCCCCAAGTCGAAAGGTCACGCCGTAATTCCGCATTTGATGAATGAGTTCATCCACGATTTCGGTATCCAGGAATTCCAGGGGCCGATGACGGCTATCCACCAGCGTCACTTCGACGCCGAGGGAGCCGAACATCGAAGCATATTCCAAACCGATCACCCCCGCGCCCACGACGACCATGGACCGGGGCAAACGCTCCAAGTTCATCACTTTATCGCTGGTGATGATCTGCGGATGCTCGTCCTTCAGGCCAAGCGGCGGGGCGGGCACGGTCCCCACGGCAATCACGATGTGTTTCGCCTGAACCCATTGCAGGGCCTCCTCCGCAAAGACCTGAACGGTGTGTTCGTCAATGAACGACGCTTCGCCCCGGATCACCGTGATGTCGTTACGTTCCAGTTGCCGTTGCACCACCTCCCCTTCCCGTTCCACCACCTCGTTGACTCTCGAAAACAACTGATCAACTCCGAGGCGGGATGGCGCGGCAAATCCATGACGTTTGCGAAATTGTTCGGCTTGCCGGCCAAACGCCAGCACGGCTTCCCGAAAGGTCTTACTGGGAATGGTGCCCGTATCCAGACAGACGCCCCCGACCACCCGTCGTTTTTCAACGACGACCACGCGCTTGCCCAGCTTCGCCGCTTGCACCGCGGCCCGCTGGCCCGCCGGCCCGCTGCCGATACACAGAAGATCGGCCTCTATCATGTCTCGTATGGCTTTGGGCATATGCGGCTACCTCAGGGCTTGGAGCCTATTGACTTGTTGATGGTAGTTGAGGGTATCAGAATAGTGCAGAGCATTGCGCATAATTTTGATAATATAGATTAGGGTACGATGGTTCCACTAAAAAATTGCGTCTTGTTGCTGCTGATTTCCTTGGTACGATGACTGCTTCATCTTCCCGCGTGACCAAGCGCCTCCTGCCGCTTATTCTTGTGGCCACGGGCCTCGTGCTCGCAGCTATTGTGATATACCAAACCGGATCTTCGCAATGTGACCCGCAGGCGGCTGAAACTGCGTTAGCGACATATGCCGAGAAGGGCATCCAGGGCACGAGCCGCCCCCCCAGCCTGTCCAACCTGCTCTGGGTCCACGTCGGACCTCGATGGCATGCGCTTCCACTGTCCGAGAAACACACGCTGGATAGAGTCGTCCGCTGTGCCGCGACCATGACCGACGCCCAGGGACGGCCCGCATGGCAAGCCGCCTACTATGACACCACAACCGGCACCATCGTTGCCCTGACCAGCCGGGAATACGGATTCCGCCTGAAAGAGGCCGAATAGGCGTATACGCGTTAGTCTCCAATCTGTCATCCTCGACTCTCCCTCTCTTGTCACCCTCGACTCCTCCTTCCGTCATTCCCGACCCCGATCGGGAATCCAGTGTCTTTTGTTGTTCGTATTTGTAGCTGCGCCATCTCATGGCGCTTCTTTTCTTCGCGGCCTCTCTTGGCGGCATGAGAGGCCGCGGCTACAACTGTGGAGAGGCCGCTGGGCCGTCCCGTGATTCAGTTTATCCCCCTCACCCCGCCCTCTCCCACTTGGGGCGAGGGTTCGACGGAACACTCCGGCGCTTTGCCATCCATGCTATAATAGCCCATCATGCGTATTCTGATCGTCGAAGACGAACCCAAAGTCGCCTCGTTCATTCGCCGCGCATTGGAAGAGGAGAGTTACGCGGCGGACGTGTGTTCCGACGGTATCCAGGGCCGGGACCTGGCATCGGAAGTCGACTATGACCTGATCATCCTGGATCTCATGCTGCCCGGCCTGCCCGGCATCGACGTACTGAAAGCCGTCCGGGACGCCAAGGTCGCCACTCCGATTCTCATTCTGACCGCGCGCTCGAAAGTGGACCAGCGCGTAAAAGGGTTGAACGCCGGCGCGGACGACTACCTGACCAAACCCTTTGCCATTGAAGAGCTGATCGCCAGGGCCCGGGCCTTGTTGCGTCGGGCCAGTGGGGAGTCGTCCGGTCTCTTGCAGGTCGATGATCTCATCCTGAATCCCACCAACCATGAAGTCACGCGCGGCGGGCAACGGATTGACCTGACCTCGAAGGAATACGCGTTGCTGGAATACATGATGCGCAACGCGGGACGCGTCCTCACGCGCCCGATGATTGCCGAGCACGTATGGGACCTGGATTTCGACACCTTCACGAACGTCATCGACGTCTATATCAGTTATCTCCGGAACAAAATCGATCGCGGCTATGACCGGGGCCTCATCCACACCGTCCGCGGCAGTGGCTATACCCTGAAGTTGACCGATGCCTAGCCCGTATTCCTCACCAGTCTCCTACTGCGGACGCCGGTCCACTCGCTGTGCAGGGACATACTCCCACAAGCCACTTCGACATAGTATCAACTATGCCTTCAGCGTCTTGCAGTCCGTGCGCCCCTGCATAGCGGCGTCTCGACGCCCTCGCAACGAAGCCTGGTGAGAAATGCGGGCTACTAACACGTCCATCCGCGTCAGGTTGACCATCTGGTATGGCGGAGGCTTGGCCTTGATCATGCTCCTCTTCGCGACCGCGCTGTACGTTGTCATGGCCCGCGCGTTGGAAGACCAGATTGACCGTTCGCTGGAGGAAGCCGCCGTAGCCGCCTCCCAGTCGCTTGAAGAACATCGCTTCGGTCCATTCCTGTTGTTGGACGACTTGGCGCAAACCTTTCCCGAATTGGCCCTCATCGACAAGTTCTTCCAGATTTTCGGCCCGCAGGGGCAGGTCACCCTCCAGTCCGCGAACATCAAGACCCGCAACATTCCACTCAGTCAAACCGCCCTGCAATCGAGCCTGCAAGGCCGGGCCGTCTTCGAAACCGTCCGGTTCCGTGACGAAATCCCCATACGCCTGCTCTCGTATCCGATTCGACATGGACAGACCCTCGTCAATATTCTGCGGGTCGGGATGTCTCTCCAGCCGGAGAAAGAAATGCTGGCTCGCCTGGTCTTTGTCTTGCTCATCGGCTCTCCGCTGGCCGTGGTGGTGAGCGTGTTGGGGGGCTGGTTCCTGGCCGGGCGGGCGTTGCGACCCGTGGACGATATCACGCTGACCGCTCAACGGATTGCCGGCGGCGATCTCACCCAGCGGATCGAAACCACGTCGAAAGACGAAATCGGCCGCCTCGCGTCTACGTTTAACAACATGATCGGCAGGCTGGAAGCCTCAATCCGCCAAATCCGTCAATTCAGTGCCGATGCGTCACACGAACTACGCACCCCGCTGACGATCACGAAAGGTGAAACCGAACTGGCGTTACGAAAACCCCGCTCGCCGGAAGTCTACCGGGAAGCCCTGGAAAGCAACCTGGAAGAAATCGACCGGATGAGCCGGATCGTGGAAGAACTCATGTTCCTCTCACGCGCCGATCTCGGCGAAGTGCACGTCGCGTCGGACCCCGTCCAACTCGACACGTTGGTGCAGGAAATTCAAATGCAAGCCATGGTCCTGGGTAAAGAGCAACAGATCGCCACGACCTTGGGTCCGGTCGAACCACTCCGGGTATCGGGAGATGAATGGCGGCTTCGGGAGTTGATCCTGAACGTGGTCGACAACGCGGTCAAATATTCCTTGCCCCGCGGCACCGTGGAACTCGGGTTGACGCAAGACCGCGGGATGGCCCGGGTGACCGTTCGGGATCATGGGATCGGCATGACTCCGGAAGAACAACGTCTCGTCTTCGACCGATTTTACCGAACCGATGCCGCACGGGCGCATGCCCAAAAAGGGACCGGCTTGGGCCTGTCGATCTGCAAATGGATTGCCGAAGCGCACCACGGCACCATCGAGGTTACCAGCACCTTCGGGCAAGGCTCCTGTTTTACGATTTCCCTACCCCTTTTGCCCGCCACGTCTGCGGCTTGATCCGTCCCGCCTTTTCTTGCCCCTTCTGACTGACTCTACGGACTGTCGGGTTACGCCTGTCCTGAGCGTAGCAAAGCGAAGTCGAAGGGCTTCGCCAACCCAACCTACCCGACTACCGCCATCATCCCCGCCCTTCCCTCCTGTCATCCTCGACATCCTTAATCGGGGATCCAGTGTCTTTGTTTTTGCCGTTGTTTGCAAAAACACGGGACGACACGCAGGTCGTCCCCTACAGAATCGTGGGGCCGGCGCGTAGGGGCGGACCGGCGTGTCCGCCCTCCCTTCTTGTGGACAGCCCTTCATTCGGTCAACGAATTCGTGAACATAGACAGGAATGACAGAAGGGGAAATCAATCATTCCGGATTAGAAGTTTTTAATCCGAGATTAATTTTCCTTTCATGTTCCGTTGCTATAACTGTTTCAACGCAGGATTGCACAGGGAAAATACACCGCTTCGTTTCTACATAAAGGAGGAACCATGAAACAATCGCTGCACTATTCATCGTCCACGTCGCTCACCGGGACGCAGGGCAGGAAGAATTTCCTGATCGCTGTGACGGTGAGCTTATTGTTTACGGGAATGCTGGTCGCCGCGTTTTCGACCGGCGCGGTGGGCTCGCCGGCACCGTCCGCAGTTCCAACTCCGGCTCATTCCATGACGAAAGCCGTCCCGTCCGAATTCGAGATCGGGCGCGGGTTCGCACACGTCGTCAAAGCCGTCAGACCGGCCGTCGTCAATATCACCGTCTCCAAGGTTATGGGCACCGGACTCTCTGACGTACCGGACGTCCCCGGCGTCCCCGATTGGTTCAAGTTCGGCCCGCGGGACAAACGTTCCTATGGGACGCCGCCCTTTTCCAACCCCTGGCAAGAACCTCGCGGCAAGGGGATGGGCTCCGGGGTCATCGTGAGTCCCGAGGGATACGTGGTCACCAACCACCACGTCGTCGATGGTGCGAAAACGGTCACGGTTGCCCTACTCGACAAACGGGAGTTCACCGGCTCGATCGTGGGCAGCGACCCGCAAACGGATTTGGCCGTAATTAAAATTCAAGGGGACAATCTGCCGTTCATCGCCTGGGGCGATTCGTCCAAACTCGAGGTCGGGGACTACGTCCTCGCCATCGGAAGTCCGTTCGGGCTGCGCTCCACGGTCACGCAGGGCATCGTGAGCGCCAAGGGGCGCGGCGTGGGCATCACGCAATATGAAGATTTCATTCAAACCGATGCCGCGATCAATCCCGGGAACTCCGGCGGCGCCCTGGTCAACATGCACGGCGAATTGGTGGGTATCAACACCGCCATCCTTTCGAGGTCGGGCGTCTACCAGGGCGTCGGATTGGCCATTCCCGCCAGCATCGGCCAACACGTCTATGCCAGCCTGGTATCGACGGGGAAAGTCACCCGCGGGTTTTTGGGCGTCGGGATTCAAGCCGTCACGCCTGAACTGGCCAAGTCGTTTCACCTGGACCGACCTGACGGCGCCATCGTGACGGAGGTGCGTGACGCCAGCCCGGCAGACCGGGCCGGACTCCGGCGAGGCGATACCATCATTCGATACCAGGATCAACCGATTGCCGGCCCCAGGGAACTGCAACGGGCGGTGACCACCACCCCGGTCGGGACCGAGGTCACCATCACGGTCATGCGTGACGGAGCCGAGCAGGCCCTGCGCACGTCGATCGTGGAACATCCGATGGGGCAACGGGTCGCCTCCGCGCAGGACCCCGATGCGGAATCTCGCCTGGCCGGGCTGACCGTGAAGGATCTCACGCCCCGCATGGCCAAACGACTCGGCATTGACGGTCACGTCGCCGGTGTCGTCGTGACGGATATTCGCGCGGGCAGCCAAGCCGAGCAGGCCGGACTCGTTCAAGGCGACGTGATCCGTGAGATCAACCGGACCCCGGTGGAATCGTCGCAAGACTTTCGACAAGCGGTGAGGACCTTGTCGAAGGAACAGACGATTCTCCTGTTTATCAACCGTCGAGGAACACCGTTGTTCCTGACCGTCAAGGTGTAACCGGGGAGGGACCGCAGGGAACAACGGTTGTGGTTCCCTGCGAATTCCCCGGAATCGGATCTTTTACGACGAGAGAGGAGAGAGCCATGAAGACGACCGACAACACACTGCTCAACGTCAACAAGGTCGCGGGGCAACTTCCGACCAACGGCAAGCTCTCGAAAGTTTTCCCTCATGATGTCCCGACGCTGGATACCATGATCGAGGATTTTCCGGATGATAAGAAAAATGCAGACAAGGAAACTCAGGACGCCGCGCTGGAACCGATCTATTTTCGTACCTTCCGGTCACGTCCACTTCTGAACAAACAGGAAGAGTTGGAATTGGCCAAACGGATCGACGAGAGCAGCCAGAACATCCGGACAGTGCTCGCCCAAGCCATTCAAGTCGTCAAAGGCCTCGGCGACAACCCGGAGTTTCATGAAGCGCTGCACTCCCTGACCGAGATTCGGGAACTGAGCGGCTTGTCGGCCCCTGCCCTGAACGAGGCGGAGGAACGCTTGTCCGGACTCAACAACGCCCGGCCTGGTCGCGGATTGAAAGGCCGCATGCTCGCGAAACGCCTGCAAGCCCTTCAACGCGAGTTGGCTGACAACCGCGCCCAGTTGGAACGGGCCAAGGAAGAATTGGTGCAACGCAACCTTCGCCTGGTCGTCGATATTGCCAAACGCTTTACGGGACGCGGATTGGGGTTTCTGGATCTCATCCAGGAGGGAAACATCGGATTGATGCGGGCGGCCGAACGGTTTCAATACCAAAAAGGGTTCAAATTCAGCACGTATGCCACGTGGTGGATCCGCCAGGGCATTTTACGGGCCGTGGCCGACCAGTCCCGGACCATCCGGGTTCCGGTTCATACCACCGAATCCTGGCAACGCATGATCAAGGTTTCCCATCGCCTGGCGCAAAAGCTGGGACGCGAACCCAGTCACGAGGAAATTGCCCTGGCCCTGGCCACCAATCCCGAACGGGTGCAGCAGACGATGCAGGCGTTCCTGGAACCGATTTCTTTTGATCAACCCAATGCCGACGGGGAAACGTTCCTGGAAGATTGTCTCCCGGATGACACGGCTCCGGCTCCTGACGCCAACGTTCAGGAAGAACAGATGCGGTCTCAACTCCATCGTTTGCTCGGGTTCCTGACGCCGCGAGAAGCACAGGTGATCCGGTTACGTTTCGGCATCGGCAACGGACAGTCCCGTACCCTGGAGGAAGTGGGGAAACTCCTGAACGTGACGCGCGAACGGATCCGGCAAATCGAAGTGCTGGCCCTGAAAAAACTTCGGGAGCCGACGATGAAGGCGCAACTGGCCGCCATGTGCTGACAGGATGCTCTTTGGTCCCCCTGATAAGGGGGATTAAGGGGGTTGGGGCGTGACCGCAACATGTATTCGGGACGGCACGGGGGCCGTCCCCTACCACGACTATGACGTAGGGACAACCCCCTGTGGTTGTCCGTCAAACCAAGCCCGCCAGGTCCAGGAAGAACGTGTAGATGAAGGCCAGTTCCTTGTATCGCCGGAACCGGCCGGACGCTCCTCCATGGCCCGCGTCCATGTTGGTTTTGAGCAGCAACCGGTTCCCGCCGGTTTTCACGCGACGTAATTTGGCCACCCATTTCGCGGGCTCCCAATACTGCACTTGGGAATCGTGGAGTCCCGTGGTTACCAGGAGATGGGGATAGGCCTGTGCCGTAACGTTGTCGTACGGCGAATAGGACAGCATGTACTCGTAATCTTCTTTCCGGTTGGGATCTCCCCATTCATCGTATTCTCCCGTAGTCAGGGGAATCGACGCATCCAACATCGTGGTCATGACGTCGACAAACGGGACTTGCGCCACAACCCCATGAAACAGATCGGGCCGCAGGTTGATCACCGCGCCCATGAGCAACCCGCCGGCGCTGCCGCCCATGGCATACACGTGCTCTCTTGCGGCATAGCCTTGTTGTACCAGGTGTTCGGCGCAGGCGATAAAATCCGCAAACGTGTTTTTCTTGTGAAAGAGTTTCCCTGATTCATACCAGTCACGACCCAACTCCTCCCCGCCCCGCACGTGCGCAATCGCAAACGTGAATCCCCGGTCGAGCAGGCTTAAACGCGGAGAACGAAAGTCCGCGTCCATGCTGATGCCGTAAGACCCGTATCCGTACAGCAGGAGCGGGTTCCCTTCGGGGTTTCGAAGATCCTTCCGGTACACCAGTGAAATCGGAATCCGTGTTCCGTCCGTCGCCGAGGCCCACGTTCGTTCGGTGGCGTAGTGCGAGATCTCGAACCCGCCCAGGACTTCTTCCTGCTTCAGCAGCACCTTCTCCCGGGTCTTCACGTCATAGTCATAGACCGAATCCGGCGTAGTCATCGAGGTATATTCGTACCGCAAGATGGAGGCATTGAAATCATGATTGTCTCCCAACGCCGCCGCATACGCGGGTTCCCCAAAATCCACGTCGTGTGCGCCGTCTCCTTTCGCCGGCATGACGCGGAACCGCACCAACCCTTGGCGCCGTTCTTCCGTCACCAGGAAATCCCGGAACAGTTCGAAGGATTCGAGGAGGACGTCGTCGCGATGAGGCAGGACTTCCTGCCATGCCGACCGGTCCGTTTGCCGGAGCGTCGTTTTCATGAGACGGAAGTTCTTCGCCTCCCAGTTGGTCCGAATATAAAACGCGTCCCCGGCATGATCCACGTCGTACTCGTGAAACCGTTCGCGAGGCAGAAACACCGTAAATTCGCCGTCCGGATCGTCCGCCGAAAGATAGCGGTACTCCGCACTCACGGTTTGATAGGACGCGATCATCAGGTACTGTTTCGATTTGGTTTTGAAGACGGCCGTGGTGAAGGTCTCGTCCTCTTCTTCAAATACCAGGACGTCTGAGGACGGGTCGGAACCCAGCCGGTGTCGAAACACCTGATAGGCGCGCAGGGTATCCGGGTCCTGTTTGCCGTAGAACAGCGTCGCGTTGTCGTTGGCCCAGGCAACGTTGCCCGTGACGTGTTCCAACACGTCGTCCAACAACTCGCCGGTTTCCAGGTTCTTGAAGCGCACCGTGTAGATGCGCCGCCCCTGCGCGTCGAACGCATACGCGAGGAGATTCCGGTCAACACTCACGGCCATTCCGCCGACGGCAAAATATTCATGGCCTTCGGCCAAAGTGTTCACATCCAGCATCAGCTCTTCCCGGGCGTCCAGCGTTTCCCGCTTCCGGCAGTACAGGGGATACTCCTTCCCTTCCTCGTATCGCGTGTAATAGTAGTAATCATCGAGCTTGTAAGGGACGGACAGGTCGGTCTGTTTGATCCGGCCTTTGATCTCTTCAAACAGGGCATCCTCGAACTTTTCGCGGTGCGCCATGACTTCCCGGGCATAGGCATTCTCTTCCTCGAGATAGGCCTGCACGTCGGGATTGTCGCGTTCGGACAACCAATAATACGGATCGACCCTGGACCGGCCGTGTTCTTCCAGGGTCGCGGGAATCGTTTTGGCTATTGGAGGATTCACCGCTTCGGGCGAATCGTTCGGGTTAATTGACATGCGATGCTCCTTGTCAGGTGGTATGAAAATAGTCCAATTCTGTCATTGATAAGAAAAGAGTCGAGGCAACCCGAACTGTCATTGATATGAAAATAACCCAATCGGTCATTCCCGACGTTAGTAATCGGGAATCCAGTGTCTTTTGTCTTCACGGACGCAGAACAAAGCAAAGACGCTGGATCCCCGATGAAGGATGTCGGGGATGACAGAAGGAAGCATTCCTGCGACGGGTCAATCCTCGACTCGGATTGATCCATGACGCAATTGCTTGACCCGTCCTCGCTGTTTTTTCTGATCCAGTCGTTTCTCAATGGAACGTTGGGAGACGCGGGTTTCTTTTCGGATCTTCCGGGGAGCCAGGGCTTCGTGCAGGAGACGACAGAACTTCTCCACCAGGTCGGCTCGATTCATGGCCTGGCTTGCGGCCCGTTGGGCGTGCAGGTACAACACGCCTTCCTTGTTGATGCGGGTTTTGAGCTTTCGGCCGATCAGGGATTTTTGCCCGGGGGTCAACGACGGTGAATGCCGGACGTCAAAATGCAACGTCACGCGCGTATTCACCTTGTTGACGTTTTGGCCGCCCGGACCACTGCTGCGTGACGCGCGAAACCGAAATTCCTGTTCGGGAATCGCTAGCTGTGGCGTGACGACAATCACTCGTTTCCTCCTGGCGTTGCTCGAATGGGACACCCGCAATCAGGGAAGGCAGATTAAACGAGCAGGACATTTTTCACAAGAAAACGGGAGGGAAAAAACGAGAGGGATTGCCTGCGGAGGATCGAAGGGCAGATGCGACGACGCGAAACGTGGGGTCATCCCCCCACCGGTTCGCCTGGGGACGGCACATAGGCCGTCCCCTACATGGCTCCCCGACTCCCCTTCAAGGGGGGAGTGAGGAGAGGAGCGTGGACGCCCTTTAGCCCTTGACGTCGATCGGGATCGATTTGGGCTTGGTTTCTTCCCGCTTGGGAACCTGCACGATCAACACGCCTTTCTCGTACCGCGCCGTTGCCTGATCCGGGTTGACGTAGTCGGGAAGACGGAAATTCCGGGCAAACGATCCGTACTGCGCTTCACGGAAATGATAATTGTCCCGGTCCTCCGTGCATTCCTCTTTCCGTTCGCCGTGCAGTTGCAACGTGTCGTCGGTCACGGAAATCTTCACGTCCTGCACGTCGATACCCGGCAATTGGGCTTCGACAAACAAGTGTTCTTTGTCTTCATAGACGTTCACCGGCGGAACCCAATTGGTCACCGACCCTTGCGGATCATCCCATTGAGGACGCCGAAACGGTTGCGTGTTCCACCAACCCATGGTTCGTTCGAGTTCTTGAAACGGATTCCATTTGACCAACATCTTGCACCTCCTCTTTCGTGATCTTGTTCTGTTTCTCTTGAAGCGCTTCTATGTTCCAGATAAGTCCCGGCTTCAGGAAGTCAAGTAGGGCGGTATGGAATCAGCGAACGGGATAAACGTGGATCATCATTTTTTCCTGTCAAGGGCCATCAGCAGAGGGGGAAGAAGCAGAAAATCAGCAAGGAGCGCAAAGACGATGGTCAGCATGACCAGAAGGCCAAGCGCCCAACTACTTTCGAATCCTGAGAACGCGAATACCAGGAAGCCCAGCGACAAGATTACGGTCGTGCTGCATAACGCGCGACCGACGGCGCGAAAGGCGAAGCGTACGGCCTCGGGCGCGAGGAAACCCTCGCGACGAGCTTTCAGGTATTTGCTCATCAAATGAATCGTGTCATCCACGATGATGCCGAAGGCTACGGAGGTGACGACCGACGCAGCCAAGCCTATATTGCCGATCAGATAGCCCCAAAGGCCGAAGCTCATCGCCGCAGGAATGAAATTCGGCACGAGACTGGCCAAGCCGAGACGCACACTCTTGAAGATCCAAATCAAAATGAGCGAAATGAGAAGCATGGCCGTGATCGTCCCACGTAGCATACTGTCAATGTTCCGTTGAGAGAGGTGAGCGAAAACCATGCTGAGGCCCGATGCCTAGGTAGCGAGGCCGGGCGCATTAGTGCGGAGCCATGATTGTGCGCGTGCGTCAAGCTCGCGCTGCTCCCGGGATGAAGAACTGCGGAGCACCACGGTCATGCGCGTTGCGGACTTGGCGACGTCGATGCGGTCGTTGAGGTCGCCGCCGAACGGAAGCGAGAGTTCGTACAGTAACAGATATTGCGCGGCGAGTTCAGGATCGGCGGGCAGGCGATAGAAGGCCGGATCATCGCCGTGCATGTTTTTATTCAGACGTTTCATGATGTCCGAAAATGCCTGGATGTGGGCCACTTCAGGTTGGGCCCGATACCACTCGGCAAAGGCATCGACCACCTGCAGATAGTCGGGCTCGGTGATGCCGCCTTCGTGTTTCGCCTTTAGCGAATATTCCAACCGATCCAGGCCGGTCAGGTTTTCGATGACGAAGTCAGTATGGCGCCGAAATTCATAACGATCGTCGAAATACCGCGTCCAGTTGTCGCCAAGCTCATTACGAGGAATACCGACGGCCAGCGTAAGGACCAGAAGGGAGACAAACCAGAAGAGGAACGTACGCCGTGCGACGACGAAGGCGCTGAAGTGATCGAACAATCTATTCCGCTCAGCACGAGCGGGCGGCACGCGCAACGGCAAAATTGAAAGCATCGCTGGCAGGAGCGTCATGGAGTAGGCAAAGGTACACAAGACGCCTACTGCCACGAAATTGCCCAGAACGTGAAACGGCGGCGCATCCGAGGCGTTGAGGCTGAGGAAGCCTATAGCGGTGGTGAGCGTCGTCAAAAACACCGGCCAAGCATTGGTGCGAAGCGATTCTGTAATCGCCGCATTCCTGTCAAGGCCGTGACTCATACCCGACAAACTGGCAATGACAATGTGGACCGAATATGCGACTGCGAATGTCATGACGATGACCGGTATGCTGGCGCTGACGGGTGTAAAGGTCGCGCCGAGCCAGCCGGCAATTCCGACGGTACTGCTGATGGTGAACACAAGCAGGACCGCGATGACCAGAATACCGAACAAGGAACGCAAGAGCACGCCGGAGGAGGCCAGGATGACAAGAAACACGAGTGGCACCAGCGTCTCCAGATCGTCCTTGGTGGCGTCGGCGAAGGCGCGGTTCATGACGACATTGCCGGTCAGGTAGTAGTCGATGTCCTGATGGCTCGCGCGGGCCTGATTCAGTAGTGCATTGAGGGAATCGGTGATCTCGACCCACGCCAACTCGGGGTTTTGGGAAAAGACGAAGTTGATCACCAATCCGCTCACACGTCCGTCAAGAGAGACGAGGCGCCCGGCAAGGTCAACGGCGTTCAAGGCGGTTTCTTCGACCCGCGTCAGATCGGCATCGCTCAGCACGTGGGCGTCATCCACCAGCGGCTCGACGATCAACTCGTCCCCGAGCGCCCGGCTATGGGAATAGTTGGTGAGGGAATCAACCCGATTGGAATACGGCGCGTGCCACGCGGCTTCGGTCAACTCCTCTATCGCACCGAGTGTCTCGCGGGTAAACACCGAGCCTTCCCGAGGGGCAATCGCGATCAGCGCCACATTGGTTGAGGAATACGTGTTCTCCAAGGCGTCAAATGCGAGGAGGTGCGGATTGTCCTCGGCGAACAAAGTACGGTAGTCGCTCGTGACGGTAAGAAAGCGAGCACCTGCAGCCATGACCAGCATAACCAGTGAAGTGAGCAGAACAACCAGCCAACGGTGGCGCAGAATGATGTCGATATAGCGGTCCAATTGCAGAATGGCCTCTCTCTAGGCGTTCACAGCCTAAGAATTGCATAGATTACCACTTTGTGGTTCCTATCGGTCAAAAAGACTTGTTGGGTGACAAAAGAAACCCTGAACGTATCGAAAAAATGATATTCCGAACGCGTCGACTCCACTCAGCCGCAGGCATGCACGAGCTGCGATGAACCCACCGGCGCGCTGTGGGTCATGTCGTTGTACTCTGGCCAACTCACGGAGGCTTGCTTGCTTGACGAAACAGTCGCTTCACACCAGAAGTATTGAAGGATTGCTCACCATGGACTGGACTGCGCTGCGCGCACGTGATCGGGCATCTTGTAGCTGATGCCGCCCTTGTCGTACTGCGCGGAGTCGAAAATCTGACCAAACGCCTCCTGCCGAAAGAGTTGGCGGGTCTTCATCAGTTGGAGAAGGCGGTTGCGCACCCGGTAATACGCCAGGACCAAGGCCCTGCTTCTCAGGGTGTTGGGGTACTGGTAGAGGTCAGCGAGTTCGTTGCCTATGAGTGCTCGTGAAAGGCGGTAGGCATACCGCTGCAAGCTCTTCACTTGAGCCTCGTCCGTCAGACCCGCCATGGACGGAATGGCCTTGAACACCGTATTCGCTACGGCTCTCGAATCGGCGTCCGGCGGCGGCTCACACATATGACCGACCTTATAGATTCTCCGTGCCTCTTCTTCATTGGCAAAGAGTATGGTCTCGGGCACACCAAGGAGATAGCCGGCATAGCGCCATATACGGATAATACTTTCTTTTTGTTCCTGAGGGATTTTCGAGCCCATTGCGCAGGCGTGTTCGAACTGACGTATGGAAAACGTGAACAGGGAAATCCCGCCCAAGTGCGCCGCGCTCAGCGGCGTGCCCCACGCTTCGTGATCCCAAACGCCGGATTCCACCAGCAGTCTCCTGACTTTCGCATGAATGAAGCGAATGCGTGTGGAGATTTTCCATCCCTCTCCATCTCTTTTCAACCCACCAGGATAATAGACTTCAACCATGTGGCGATTATTCTGCCTGAGGCGTCTTTCGGCCCCTGGCCCCAGTCCGGTCACGCGCCCGGTAATTGAGAAAGATTTAGCGACAAGCGTCGAAAAGCCTTCCACCGCACTCCCAAGCGCATACGCAATCAGCATGTTGCTCATGTTTCCGTGGAAGGCACGCATGCCCGGTTTAAAGGACTCGAAGTCGACCCATGGAGGCACGTAAGGATCAACTTTGTCGAAGAAATCGCGCAGGACTTTCGGTGCAGCACGTCAGCCTCCTGCTCAATGCCGGCTTTCACGAATCGGTGCAGGGAGGCCTGAGGCAACGAGGAGAGTTCCTCCATCACTGGATCCAACTCGGGATCCCCAATGGTGGTGTGCCGGATATAGTTGTCGGCCCCACTCTGATCGTAGAGACGGGCCTTCGCATAACCTTCGATATATGCCGATGGTATCAATGGCGGGGGGGGCAGTCCGAAGGACTTTCCATCGTCAACTCGTGGTCGTCTGAGATCTGGCTCTCCCCTGTCTTGTTGAGCAAAAGGTGTCTGACCGCGTCAGCAAACTGCTTGTCAAACTGCTTTTTCTTTTTGGTAATTAGGGCGTTTCGTAACCACTATGTGATAGAAAACACGCATGGTTACAGGACGCCAGACGGTTTTTAGTTGTGCGGCCAACTTTTTACGGGGGCGCAAGTGCATTTTCTGTGGCTCCTTTCAGGTCTTGCACACCCGCCGCGGCTATGTGAAATGTGGGCGGTGCAGGAAAAGCAAGAGCCTCCGGCGCTTGCGCCGGGAGATCCGCATCCTCCAAGGCTTCTATCAATTGCAACCCGCCTATCGGTTGAGCCAGGATCTGGGCTTGGATGTCAAAGTGGTCACGCGCATCTATCAGCGGCTGCGGGAAGCGTTGTATCATGTCACTGAACTGGAAGCCGGGAAACTGACGGGCGAGATCGAACTGGATGAGGCCTATTTCGGCGGCAAGCGCAAGGGGCTCCGCGGGCGGGCCACCGCCGGCAAAAGCGTCGTGTTCGGGCTCCTGGAGCGGGACGGCCGGGTCTATACCAAGGTCGTGGAGTCGGTCAGTGCAGATGAATTGATGCGCCATATCCAAGCCCATACGCGGCAAGGGTCCGTCTATTTCACCGATGCCTTTCGGGGCTATCAATCGTTAAAACGCTATGGCCACCATCGTACGGTGAATCATGCGAAAACGTTGGTGAGCCGGCGGACGAAGAATCACATCAATGGCATTGAAGGGTTTTGGAGTTATGCCAAGCATATTTTGTATCAGTATCGCGGGGTGTCCAAGTATCATTTCCCGATGTATCTGAAAGAAGTTGAGTATCGCTTTAATCACCGCCAGGAGAATGTGTTCAAACAGTTTCTGAAAATCTATTTTGGTTACGTTTCGCCCTAATTACCTTCTTTTTTTTATGTGACGCCGATTGATCCATGAATCAATCGGCGAGAGGTCAGCCACTTGCCTACTATCCATTGGCGGAAGCGTTCATCATGTCTTCACATTCAACCTACTAGCCACACGGCTTCCGGTGCGGATAGATTTGGCTCAGTCAGTATATAGACTATCGATCTTAAATTGCAAGTTAAATTAGACTCGTTTGAAATAAAAACTGTCGGCAATCCGCCCCTAAAGCACCCATAAATCGGGTTATAAGTACTTTAGTTCTTTGGCAACAGGTTCCCGCGCCAGATCCCCGAAGCAGAGAAGAAGAGGCGGGCCTATTTCACGTTGGCACGTCTACGGAGAGTCGGGGTTGGGTTGCTGAGGGGTTTGTTGAATTACGTTGAAGTCTTTTTGGGTGACGAAGTAGCCATTGGCAAACAAGCGGAACTCATACCGGCCCGGAGCCGGAAAGACCAGGGCGGGAATATTCACGCCGAAATCATGGATCTGCAACCGGTCCTTGATATCGACCGACGGCAACGAGGCGGTCCCGATGAGTTGATCCTGATCCAAATACACGAGGCGGAGATCGAATTCATACTGTCCTTCCGCGTCCGTCAAACAGAAATAGACGCCCATCTGAGGATGCTGGCAGGGAAATCGCGGCGCCCACAAATGCGTGAACGTGCCGATGATGCTCTTTTTTCTGGTGAAGCTGTCCAGGATCACGGAATCGCACACCAAAAAAGCCTGAACGATGGGTTTGACCAGTTCTTCCATCACATGATTCCTCTCCGGATTTTTGACAACGGCCAGCAAGCGTTCATCGTAGAATGATCTTGGTATGAAAATAGCCCACTTTTGTCATTCCCGACGGTAGTAATCGGGAATGACGGATTGGGGAGAGGTGTCCTCATTTTCATCTCTTGGTGTGCAGGCGGCAAGCCTGCATGAGGGATTCCTGTTAGACTTACACCAGACTTGTTCCGGGCGCAAATCCTGTCCCCTCCGTCAACGACGCAGGGAAGATCACGCGAGCGCCGTTTTCACGCTGAGATACAGGATCATCACCTCGATGGCATGGGCTGTGATCACGGTCCCCAGGTTCCGCCACCGCACGAAGAGGACCGCCCAAATGAGTCCGTCCCAGACGGCAATCCAGTGGAGATGCCGGAACGTCATGACCATGAACGGATCGAATGCAAAGACCAGCGCCGACACCAGCATCGCCACGATCGAACCCAGCCGCAGGCCGCGTGTGCTCGTCACCGGCAGCCACCGGCAACAGAAACGCTCCAGCCGGCCCAGAAGAAACCCTCGAAAATTCAATTCAACCGCAATCGCGATCAGGACCGTGAACCAGGGGATCATCACGAACACGGGCAGCCTGGCATGCGGCGTATCTGCCAGAAACTGCACGTCGCCGCCGAAAGCCGGGACCACCCACAGGATCACGGTCACGTTGACCACTCCCAGGATGCACCCCGTGCCGATTCCCCACCCCACGCCAAGCGTCAGGCTGTCCCGGGAAAGTCCCAGTGCCGGCAGCACATCGGTATTGGCTTTCCACCAAATGACCAGCGCTCCGTATGCGGCGAACTGCGGCACGAATTGCAGGAACAGGTTCTCCCGGGCCGAGGCCGGAAGCAGATAAAAGCACGCCGTCAATCCGATCGGCACCAACGCCAGCCACGCCACCCGTTCATTGGCTGGCACGGCGCTGTGCCATTGTTTTTTTTTCATTAGCGGCATATCGGCGTTGCTATGAAAATAGCCTCCTTCTGTCATTCCCGACGTTAGTAATCAGGAATCCAGCGTCTTTTGTCTTCACGGACAAAGAGAAAAGCAAAGACCCTGGATCCCAATAGAATGTCTGGAGCCCCGATCAAGTCGGGGACAAGCGTCGAGGATGACAGATTATCTTTTCCCTTTTTTGTCACCTTGCAGCAAGGGACTTTTTCTTCGTATGATCTCAGTCGAGAACCCATTGGCAAACCCTCAGGAATTTGGTGAGATTCATGCATAACACAAATCCTTTTCCGTATACCCGTGTTCTTTCCCGTCGCCTTTCATCGCAGACGGTCAATTTGTTTTCACGTGGCCTTATGCTCGGCTTCGCGGTCGCGGCACTTGTCCTGTGTGCAGGCGTTCCCGATCTTTTTGCTGAAGACGCCGAGCCCCTGAAGGAGCTGCCCCGCGCCGTTTTGCGTCATACGCCTCCAATTTTTGAAGAATGGACTTTTGAAAAACACCTCGACGCGGCTCTCCCGCCCGGGTTTTCCTCTCACACCCTGGGGGACGGGTATCCCGCGGAATGGTCGCTTATGACTGCCGACGATGCTCCCAGCCGTACCCACGTGCTGCTTCAGCCGACCCCCTGTCCAAAGCCCGGCTGCTATCAACTGCTCGTCAACGATAATATTCAGGTGGAATACCTGGACCTGACGGTGGGCATTCTCTCCACACTCGGGACCCCGAGCTCGGCCGCCGGCCTGGTGCTGAACCTCCAGGATACGGATAACTTTTATGCCGTCCTCATTTATCCGGCCAGCAACATGGTCAAGGCCTATCGTTTTACCGACGGGAAACCCACCCTGATCAAGGAACATAAGGTCCTGCCGAAGAAACGCACGCCGTGGCATTTCCTGCGGGTTCAGAGAAATACGATCGTGAGCAAGGATTTTTTCGAGATTTCGTTCGACAACCAATTCTTCCTCTCCGTCTATGACTCGACCTTGCGCACGGGCCGGATCGGAATCATGACCACCGGGGACGGAAAATTCGCATTCGACAATCTGCGAGTCGTGGAATTGGTGACGAGCGAACCGCTGTCCCGGCCAGCGGCTTATTAGGGAACCTCTGCTTTATCGCACTATCGGGCGCATGGCGGCGTTGTGTCCTCGCTCACCCCTCGACTATCTATTCGATATGTCTCGGGCTTCGCTGCGGGACGCCTTGCCCTGCATCCCGCTATCACAATAAATCAAAGATTCCCTGAACCGGCCCGGCATTCCCTCACCCCGGCCCTCTCCCAGTGGGAGAGGGTGTCTCTTCCGTTCCTCTCCTTTGGCGTAGGGACAGGCCCCTGTGCCTGTCCGTGGGGAGGAAGAGCAGAGTCCGCATTCAAGGGTCATTCAGCAAATCGAGGAGCGTTGCCGGGTCGGACGCGACCCGGATTAACGCGCGATTGTCAGGGGCCAGGAATCCTTCACGGGTCTGATGGTCCAGGAACGCCAGGAAACCATCGTAAAATCCATCCACGTTCAACAGGCCGCAGGGTTTCCGGTGTAACTCGAGCTGGCGCCAAGTGATCATTTCACAAAACTCTTCCAGGGTCCCGTAGCCACCGGGCAGCGCGATAAAGGCATCGGCCAGATCTTCCATGAGGACCTTGCGCTCATGCATCGATCCCACGACGTGAAGCGTGGACACGTCGTGCCGGGCCCATTGGTTGTTCACCATGAATTCCGGGATCACCCCGATCACCCGGCCATTTCCCGCCAGGCAGGCGTTCGCCAGCGCCTCCATCAATCCGATGTTGCCCCCGCCATAGACCAGTCCCAGCCCGCGCGCGGCCAGTTCTTGGCCCAGCAGCCCGGCCATCTCGGCATACCGGCTGTTCGAACCGGTACTGGAGCCGCAAAACACACAGACGTTGTTCATGGGTACACGTCGGAGAACCGGTTACGATCGGGCGTCAACGCTCAGGTCAAGCAACGAGTAGGGATCGACCCGTGATCCATTCAGGCGCACGCCCCAATGGAGATGCGGGCCGGTGGCCCGTCCCGTGGAGCCGACCTTCCCGATCACCTGCCCTTTTTTCACGACCTGGCCGTGTTTCACGTCCACGCTGGATAGATGAAAATACATGGAAAAGAGACCGAGCCCATGATCCACGATGACGCCTTTTCCCGAGAAGAAGTGATCCGCGGTGAGGCGCACCATCCCATCGTTCATGGCTACGACGGGCGTGCCCTTGGGCGCCGCGATGTCTTCCCCGCTATGGGGTTTTCTGGGCTGGCCGTTGATGACCCGGCGACTGCCGAATCGCCCGGAGATTTTTCCCGAAACCGGCTCCACAAACCGGCCCTTCCACAGGGGATGCGGCACGAAAGCGTCGAATGCCTCGTGAACGGCTTTGGATTCGGTCGTGACCCGGGCCAGGGTTTTCTTATCGAGATCCACCATGTTGGAGGGCAGGGTCAACCGTTGCTCGGGATACTCTTCCTTCATCACCAACACCGCCAGACTCCGGCGTTCCGTCCGTTGGGGATAGACGACGTCGATCGTCAATTCATACCGGCCGGGACGGTCCTGCATGTCCAGTCCCAGCAGTCCGGCATACGTCTGCTCCTTGACGGGGAAAAAAGTCAGCGTGCGTGTTAAGAATCGCCCTGTGATCCGGTCCGGACGGCCCTTGACGGGAATCGTCACGAGCACGACTTCTCCCTGTTTGCCGCTGACTTGTCCGTCGGCCCCCACGGAGTACCGCGGGCCGTCCTTGAACAACAGGCTGACCGGGAACACGCTCGCCAGCACCAACACCAGCGCCACGAGCCACGGACGAACGGTCGGGCGGGAATCCCTCATGTAGGCTTGCCACCTGCCCCCAAGAGATGAAACTGGCCGAAGTTGTCTTCCTTGTATGTGTTCAGTAATTTGTTGACAATTTCTCGGTCTTCGTTCCCCTCCTTTGTAAGGAGGGGCGAAGGGGAGGTAGAGCTTGCGGCTATCATGAGAAACCTTGCGCCATGCACGGGGGACTCTACCCCTCCTATCCTCCCCTTACAAAGGGGAGGAACAGGACATTCCTGCTTCACTGTGCAGAGCATTCTGTCAACGCCTGTCCTGAGCGCAGTCGAAGGGAATGACCGAACATTTACAGAAATGACAGATTGGTGGTGTCGTCGGCTATTTTCGTAGAAAGGCAACGACATATCACATCCGGAGGGAGGCGGGAGACACCTGGGCCAATAGTTCATCCACCCGCCGGCTGGACGCACAAAAAGGATCCATGCACAAGATCGTTTCTTCCCAATAGCCGTTTAATTTCAAGTACGTCCAATCGACCGTGTAGGACCGGTTCTTGGCCCGGGCGAACCGGATAAAGTCGCCTCGCACCTTGGCGCGGGTGGACTGGGGCGGAATCGACATGGCGCGTTCCACGGCGGATTCATCCACCATTTTCACCGTCTTGTCGTGCGCCTCCAATATGTAATAGAGCCCGCGCTTCCGGTTCACGTCGTGATATTGCAGGTCCATCATCGCCACTCGCGGATCATCCCACCCGCACCCTTTGCGGTCGATATACGACTGAATAATCCAGCGTTTCGTCACCCAATCGACCTCCTTGACCAACTGCATGGGGTCATCCGCCAATGCGTTCAATACGCGTTCCCATTCCGTCAGCACGTCGGCCAACACCTTGTCATAAGGCCGGGCGTGGAGAAATTCCGAGGCCTTTTCCAAAAAGATGCGTTGGATTTCCAAGGCGGAGAACTCCCGCCCGTCGTCCAATTTCACCTTTTTCTTCAACGTGGGGTCACGAGAAATTTCCCTGATGGCTTTGACGGGATCTTCCAATTCAATACCCTGGATAAAATACCCGGCCTCGATCATGGACAACACCAGGTCCGCGGTGCCGACCTTCAGGTACGTCGCGAACTCCGACATATTGGAATCCCCGAGAATGATATGGAGGCGTCGATACCGTTCCGCGTCCGCATGCGGCTCATCCCGCGTGTTGATAATGCTACGGGACGACGTCGTGGAAGACGAGGTTTTTTCGTGAATGTGCTGGGCCCGCTGGGACAGAAAATAGTGCGGTTTGCCCGAGACCTTGAGCACTTTCCCTGCGCCTGAATAAATCTGTCGCGTCACGAAAAACGGGATCAACTGTTCCGCCACCTTCCAGAAATCGACGTCCCGCTGCATCAGGAAGTTTTCATGGCACCCGTACGTGTTCCCCAGGGAATCCGTGTTGTTCTTGAAAATATAGATGTCCCCGGCCAGCCCTTCTTCCCGGAGACGTTCTTCCGCCGCGGGCAAACAGGATTCGAGGATGCGCTCTCCGGCTTTTTCGTGCACCACCAACTCGAAAATGTCGTCGCATTCCGGCGTGGCATACTCGGGATGGCACCCGGTGTCCTGATAAAACCGGGCCCCGTTCGTCAGGAACGCGTTGGACGGCCAACTGTTCGGGATCAACCCTTCGAAGATGTACCCCAGGATTTTCTCAATGGGGAGATACACCCGGCCATTGGGCGAAAACGTAAGCCCGTATTCACACTCGAGTCCGAAAATGCGTTTCATAAACGCATATTAGCATAGACGTGACCTGGACGGAACAGACGCGTCCACCCCTCCATTCATTTCATCCTTGACTCCTTCCTGTGAGTCAAGAGAAACGCGAATCTCCTGGCTCCTATCCCGGACGGAAAAGGACTGCAGGGGCTGGTGGCCCTGCCCCCGAAGGTGGTCCGGCTTCGCTACGATTGTTCTGGACTCTTGAACCCCCCCGCCAGCGCCCGCCGCCCGAGCCGCGGGTTATCGCGCGGCGCCGAAGGCCCCGAGCAGTTGGTTCCGCTCGAAAACCCCGCCGACCTCTTCCGCCGCCGGGCCGTAGAACGCGCCCCGGATGGAGTCGCCCGCGGCGGCGCGCGCCGCAAACCCGCCGTCGGTGACGCGCAGGGCGGCCCAGGTCATAACGGCGTGTCCGTCGGGCGTGAGGACGACATCGACGGCCGGCGTCGCAAGATCGGTAATCGTCAGCCTGGCCCCGCCGCGCACCAGTTGGTGGGCGGGGTCCAGGGCGACCATGGTCCCTTCCCACGTCGCCGAGCCCACGACCGGGAGACTCTTGGCGTACGTGTCCCCACTCAGCGCAGCCATCCGGCCTTGCAGCCCCTCGGCGGCCACCTCGACCACGCCCGGGGCCATATAGGTCCAGGCCCCCAGACTGGTGTAGGCGGTACTCTCGCCCGCGGCGGTCGGGTCAGCGGCAAACGACAGGCTGATGCCCCTGAAGGCGGCCGTGCACTGCGACAGATCGGCCGTACAGGTGATGTTCTCCACCCGCGCATTCGTGTAGCCCGGCCCGCTGAACAGCAGATCGGTGAACAGGACGGCGGGGACGGGCGCAGCCGGCCACGAGCAGCCCTATCACGATCAGGCCCCCCACTTGGTCATGCTCATAGCTTCCTCTCCTTCGGTCCTAAATGTCTGTGTCCGCGGCGTCGCCGCTTAGAAGCCCCACTCGACCTGGAGTCGGACGCCCTGGTTCACCGGCTGCCGGGTTGGCGCCTGGCGCGTGCCTTCCAGGTTCAGGGTCAGACCCGGGAGTTGCACCCGCGTGCCCACCCGGTACGTCCGGTCCGCGCCATCCGAAAGCACCGTACCCGCGTAGGGCGTCAGCAGCCCGGCGCCGAAGGCCGCGAACCCGTAGCCCACGTCCGCCGCCAGGCGACCGCGTGGCGCGGATTGGGTGGCGGGGGCCAGGCCCTGGGTGGTCTGCCGGGCCCACAACCCGTCCACGCCGCTCGCCGCCGCGCCCCAGGTCGGGGCCAGCGTCACCGACAGGCCCCGGCCCGCCGCGCCCGGATCCAGCCGCACGCTCCCGCTCGCGCCCCATTCCTGGTAAGCATCGGCTTCATGCGCCACGAGGCCCCGCACCGTCCCCTCGACCGTCAGGCCCAGGGTCGGGTCCGCGTAGGACACCCGGCCCCCCACTTCCAGGCCGAAGCCCGTCTCCGCGTCCCCCCAGTCATGCCGCACCCCCAGTTCCACCGTCGGGGTCAGGTGCCGGCCATCGGCCCACGTCACTCCCCGGCTGCCTTCCAGGAGCACCCGCAGCCGGTGCGCGTCCGCGTCCGTGGCCACCGAATTCGCCACCGCGTCGGAGGAGGTCCGCGTGAGCATGGCGTCCGTGCGCGTGGCCAGTTGGAACCCCCCGGTGTCCGCCGGGGCCAACAGAATCCCCCGGCCCCCAAAGGCTCCCATGACGAGCGTGGTGTCCGTCTCCACCGTCACGCCGTTCGCCATTTCCAGGTCCCATTCGCCCCAGCCGTAGCCCACCAAGCCCCAGACATCCAGCCGGTCGGTCACCGCATACCGCAGGTAGGGATGGAGGCTCGTCAGGGTCTGCTCCAGGTCGCCCGTGCCGCGCTCGGCCAGGTTGGGCTGGGTGAACCCGCCGTCCCCCCGGCTATGGGCCACGGCCAGCCCCAGCACCAGCCGGTCCCACGTGCCGTCCACGCCCACGGTGCCCGTGAACACGTCCCCGTTCAGGGAGAGGTCGCCGGCTTGCCCGTCAAACGTGGTGCCCGTGACCCGGCCCCAGGCCGTCAGGCGCGGCGTCGCCGCATCCGCGTCCGTCGCGCCCAGGTTGAGCCGGAAGGCACTGCCCATGAGCAGCCGGCGGAGCGTCAGGGTCTGGCCAATCTCCAGGGTCCGGCCGGGGTTCAGCCGCGGGTCCGGCCGGTCGGCCCATGGGGTGGGCTGGGGACCCGCCCCCGGACCTATCCCCAGCATCCGCGCGACTTCGGTCAGGACCGCCGTTGTGGTGACCGCCTCGTTGGGGGCCGCCCCGGTCCCTGCGTCCCGCGTCGCGGCACCCGGCGGCGCGGGCTGACTCGCGGCGGCCCGGCCCAGCGGGACCCGGTAGCCCCCGAGGGTCAGGTGCGAAGCCGACCCCGGCCCGCCCCGCAAGCGGTCCCCGACCGCGTCCGTCACGTGCGTCGCCACCGTGCGCCCGAAGCGCGCCAGCCACGCCTGTTGCAGCGGGTCGTCGTTCTTGATCACCCCCGTCGCCTCGCGGTGCATCGCGCGCAGGAACGCCCCCCGCGGGTTCGAGAGCGTGAGCGTGAACGTCTCCTTCCCCTCGTCGATGGCGTCGTCGAGAATCGCCACGCTCACCGTCTTCGCCGTCTCGCCCGGCGCAAAGGTCAGGGTTCCCGACGTCGCCGTGTAGTCCTCGCCCGCCGTGGCCGTGCCGTCGGCGGTCGCGTAGTCCACCGAGACCGCGCCCGATGCCGCGCGGTTCAGCGTCACCGCGAAGTCGAGGCTCTCGTCCTTGCCCTCGCGCGCCTTGCCGCCCGCGATCCGGATGCGCACCGGGCCGCCGATCCTCGCGTCCGGCGCGTTCGACAGCGCCCGCCCGTCGCCGGCGCACACCGCGCCCTCGTCCGTGCAGCCCGCCGGCGGCGCCAGCGTCACCGTCACGTCGCGCCACGCATCGGGTTTCACCTTCACCCGCCACAGGCCCGCCTCGATGCGCTCCACCTTCCGCGCCTGGCCGGCGCGCACCTTGAACGACGCCGGGGACGGCACGACGCCGCCCTCGCCCAGCGCCTCGCTGAAGCGCACCTTCAGCCAGAACGCCTCGCTGCCGTCGTGCTCCGGGGGCACCCCCTCGAACGCCGCCGTCAGCGGCGGCCCCGCGCGCGCCACCGTCACCGCGTAGGTCCTCACCGTCCCGTCGGCGGCCGTGACCTCGACCGCGAGCGCGTTGTCGCCCACCGCGAGCGCAATGGCGCCGCTCGCCGCGCCGCCCGCCACCGCGGACAGGTCCGTCCCCTTGCCGGCCTTCACCGCCGCGCCCGCGTCGTTCGCCGTCGGCGTCAGCCTGGCGTGGGTCGCGCCGTACGGCACCCGCGCGGTGTAGATCGCGGTCGCCGGCGAGAACGCCGGGCTCAGCGCGAGCGCGCCGTCGAACGACGCGCCGTCACCGCTCGTGCTCCCGGTCAAGGCGCTCAGCGTCGCGTCGGAGGACGCCTGCTGCTGCTGCGCCCCGTCGTCGGTGATCGTCACCTCCACCGAGGACGACGCACCCGCGCTCAGCCCCGAAGGCAGGCTCCCCAGCGCCACCGTGAACGTCTCGTCGTCCCCGTCGGCGTCGTCGTTCGTCGCGATCGTGCCCGAGGCCGACGTGCCGCCGGCCGGCACCGTGACCGACGCCAGCGTCCCGTGGTCCCCGTCCTCCGACGTGCCCCGGCTCACGGTGAGCGGGATCGTCACGTCCGCCGCCAGCGCCTTCGCCAGCACCGCCGTCACCGTGACCGGCGACCCCTCCGCCACCGGGTTCGGCGCCGCCGCCAGCGACACCGCGACCGCGGCCGGCGCCCCGGTCACGTCGATGCGGTAGGTCTTCCGGCCGCTCGAACCGACCGCCATCACCCACAGCTCGGTCGTGCCGCCGTCCGGCGCCAGCGCCAGATCGAGCGCCGTCCCCGAGGGCCGCACCCGCGCCGGGCGCGTGAACGTCGCCGCGCCCCAGCGCGAGCCCGCGAACACGCTCGCCTCGCCGCTCCAGCGCGGCGCCAGCGTCACGCCCGCCGTCCCCGCCGGCACCGACGCCCGGTAGAACGTCACCCCCGGCGCGAACGCCGGGCTCAGCGCCACCGCCCCCGAACCGGCCGTGAGCGCGAGCCCGCACAGCGGTCCCGCCCCGGCCTCGCAGGCCGGCCGCGCCACCACTTGCGTCTCCGGCTCCTTCGCCGCGTCGCTGCGCACCACCGTCAGGGTGTACTTGCGCACCGCCGCCACCTTCGGCACCGACACCTCGATGATGACCGGGTTCTCGCCCTCCTTGAGCGCCACCTCGACCGCCGGCGTGCCGGCGTCCACCGGCTTCCCGTTCACCTTCGCCGCCGCCGACGCGTACTTCACCGCCGGCTTCACCGTCACCCGGTCCACCGCGAGCGGCACCCGCACCTCGTAGCTGCTGCTCTGCGCCTCGAGCGCCACCTCGCCCTGCGCCACCCGCTGCGCCGGGTCCGGCGACGCCACCGTCAGCGCGCGCAGGCCCAGGCCCCCCGGCCCCGGCAGCGCCAGGTTCGGCGCGTCCAGCCGCGGCGCGTAGGCATACGCGCCGAGCTCCAGGCGCGGCCCGGCCTCCCACAGCACGCACAGCTCCGCCGTCGCCTCCCGCCCGCCGGGCGGGATCTCCACCGTCGCAAGCCCGGCGAGCGGCGAGGGCAGGGTCCGGGCGGCGGCGGTCCCGCCGCACGCGCCCCACGACGCCGCCCCGATACCGTTGAGGTGGAGGTGCACCGTCATGCCCGGCGCGCTCGGCCGGTCGAGGCGCGCCGTCACCGTCACCGTGCCGCCCGCCGCCACGGCCTGCGGGTCCGCCTCCACGACGAGCGCCGTCGGCGGGTTCGGCCCCTGCACCCGCACCCTGACGGCCGCCGCCGTCAGCGCCGGGTCGTACGTCCCCGCCGTCACCGTCATCGTCCGCCCCGCGCCCGCCGCGGTCGCGCACAGCTTCACCGTCGCCTCCCGCTCGCCGGCGGCGAACAGGGCGCCCGTGCCGTGCTCCCAGGCGCAGTCCGGGCCCCAGCGCGCCGCGCCGCCGTCGCCCGCGGTGTCGAACCACACCTCCATCGCCTTCTGCGCCGGCGCGTCCAGCCGCGCCGTCACCGTCACCGCGCCGCCATGCGCGAGGGCGACGGGGTCCACGCCCAGCGTCAGCGCCGCCGGCGGGGCCGGCGCCCGCGGCGTGCCCGCGCCGGTGGACCAGCGAACGGGGGTCTCGTGGGGATAGGCCAACGGGCGCACCCGCACGTCGTAGGCCGTGCCGTTGGCCAGCCCCCCGATCGTGTACGCCGTGCCGGTAGCGTACAAGGTCTGGGGCACGCCATTGACAACCCGCGCGCGCCCGGGCGCCACCCAGCCGGTCGACGGGTCGCCCGGCGTCGTCGCGTCCGCGTCCGGCGCCGAGGACACCTTCCACTGCACCTCGTAGCTGTGGTTCGGGCCCCACAGCTTGTTCCACGTCAGCGCCAGCGACCCGTCGCCCGTCGCCACCGACAGCACCAGGCCCGCGCTCGGGCCCGCGTCGCTCGGCACCCTGCCCGGGGCGTCGTCGTCGGCGATCCTCACCGTCACCGAGTTCGGCGTGCCCGCCGACACCGACGAGGGCAGCGTGCCCAGGGACACCGTGAAGGTCTCGTCGTCGGTGCCGTCGTCCTGCGCCGTGGTGATCGTGCCCGTGCCCGTCGTCGACCCGGCGGCGATCGCGATCGACGCCAGCGTGCCGATGTCGCCGGACTCCGCCGTGCCCAGGCTCACCGTCACCGGGATGGAGACGGTGCCCGCCAGCGCCTCCGACAGCGTCGCCGTCACCGTCACCGGAGACCCCTCCGCCACCGGGTTCGGCGCCGCCGACAGCGAGACCGCCGGGGTCGTGGCGTCGTTGTCCTGGATGCTCAGCGTGAGCGTGTTCGAGGTCAGCACGGGGTTGGTGCTCGCGGCGCTGAGCACGAGCGTCTCGTCGGTCTCCTCCACCGCGTCGTCGACGATGGTCAGGGTCACCCTGCCCGAGGTCTGCCCCGCGGCGATGGTGAGGGTCGTCGCCGACAGCGTGTAGTCGGCGCCGGCGCCGCTGCCCGTGGCCGTGCTGGCGCTGCCGACGCTGAGCGTCACCGCCGTGCCGCCCGTGGGCGCCGCCGCGTTGAGCCGCGCCGTGATGAACACCCCCGCACCGCCTTCGCCGGGCCGCGCGCCGGCCTCCAGCGTCAGCGCGGTGGGGGCAGTCGTGGCGGCCACGGGCGTGCCCGTGCCGGTCGCCCAGGGGCCGCCGCCGCCCGCGTTCACGGCCTGCACCCGCACCGTGTAGGCGACCCCGTTGGTCAGGCCCGTGATCGCCGCGGTCGTGCCCGTGCCGCTGTGGCCGGCATCCGCGTACCCGGTGTCGGGGTCGCCCGTCACGCTCAGGGAACCGGCGTCGGAACGGCGGTACTGCACCGTGTAGCCGCTCACCGTCCCCGACG
The DNA here is from genome assembly GCA_965204965.1 of Nitrospirales bacterium. Classification (GTDB taxonomy): domain Bacteria; phylum Nitrospirota; class Nitrospiria; order Nitrospirales; family UBA8639; genus Bin75. The sequence continues at coordinate 1,696,030 of OZ242026.1, forward strand.
GCGCCGTCCACGACAGGTCCAGCTTCCCGTCGCCCCCCGTCACGTCGAGGCCCGTCGGCGCCGCCGACGGCGCCGCGAGCTTGTTGAGCACCACCCGGTAGGTGGTGCTGGTCTCCGCGGTGTCGTCGGAGACGGTCACCGTCACCCAGGTCGCCCCGCTCGCGGCCAGGGTCACCGTCTTGGACGTGCCCGAGGAGGCGAGCGCGGACCCCTGCTGGGTCAGGATGCTGTCGAAGTCCGGCGTCGCCGAGGAGACCGTCGTCTCGACGTTGTGGCCCTCGATCCAGGTGGGGGTGACCGAGGCGCTGGTGGCCGAGACCGCCACGGTCCCGGTGTAGCTCGTCGTGCTCGTCTTGAAGGCCGGGCTCAGCGTGACCGCGCTGCCGCCCACCGTCAGCGACAGCCCGACCAGGCTGTCCCGGGTCGCCTCGTCGTCCTGGACGGTCACCGTCACCGAGTTGGGCGTGCCCGCCGACACCGACGAGGGCAGCGGCGTGCCCAGAGAGACCGTGAAGGTCTCGTGGTCGGCGTCGGTGTCCTGCGCCGTGGTGATGTCGGCGCCGCCCACGGTGAACCCCTGGGCGACGGTGATGCTGGTCAGCGTGCCGATGTCGCCGGCCTCCGCCGAGCCCCGCGTCACCGTCACCGGGATGGTCACGTCGCTGCCGAGCGCCGCGGACAGCGTCGCCACGATCGTCGCCGCCGAGCCCTCCGCCACCACCGGGTTGTCGTTCTCGGCCGAGAGCGAGACCGTCGGGGTCGCGGCGGGCGGGGTCGTGCCCGAGGCCGCCCGCGTCACCGTGACGGTGTAGGTCCGCTTCGTGGCGCCGTCCTCGGCCGTCACCTCGACCTTGATGGCGTTGGCGCCCTCCGAGAGCGCGATGGCCGTGCTCTCCGAGCCGCTGGTCACGGCGCTCAGGCTCGTCCCCGTGCCGACCTTGATCGAGGCGCCGCTGTGCGCCTTGGTCGGCGTCAGCTTCACATGGGTGACGGTGTTCGCCACCGAGGCGGTGTAGGCGAGGGTGGACGCCGAGAAGGTCGACGGGCTCAGCGCGAGCGCCGAGAACGTGCCCGTCGCGCTTGTTGCGCTCTTCGCCGTCAGGGCGCTCAGGCTCGCGTCGGTGGACTGGGTCGCCCCCTTGACCGCGCCGTTGACGCGGATCTTCAACTCGACCGAATTGGTTCTCCAGGAAGTGCCGGCACGGCCGTGGCGCGTGTCCCCGATGCTCCAGCCCGATGCGCTGCCCGTATCCTCGTTGTTGGTCCTCGTGGTCCGCAGCGACCCGGTGGTGGCGCCGCTGCTGTAGACGACCACGAAATACGAGGTGCTCGCGTCGAGCGACGTGTTCGACGGCGCGGCAAAGGCGGCCGCGCCCGCCCCGACCGTCGACGGGACCGTGAGGCTCGCGAGCTTCGAGTCCGGAGCGCCGCCGCCGGTCGCCGACCACAGCTCCGCCCGCAGGTTCGCCGGCGTGCCCACCGCGGCGGCGAAGTCGATCTCGAGGCTCGCCAGCGTGTAGCCGGCGGTGGCGCTTCCGGTCGTGAACTTCTGGGCGACCGGATTGCTGCCGATCGCGAGGGTGGTGGTGAACGTGGTCTGCCCGAGATTGCTCACCAGCGCGTTGGCGGAGGCGGGCGCGGCGGTCGAGGTGTCGGCGATGGTTATCGTCGCCTTGTCGCTCGCGCGGACCACCGTGTAGGGCTCGCCGGTGACTTTCTGCAGGAACCAGGTCGCGGTCTCGGCGCCCTCCGTCGTCCCGTCCGCCACCGCGGACAGCGTGAAGGTCGCGGTCGTGGCGTTGGCCGGCAGCGCCAGCATCCGCGAGCCCGCGCGCCCGGTCAGCCCGCCGAAGGTGTAGTCCTCGGGAGGGCTGGCCGAGCTCGGGGTCGTCGCCAGGACGGCAACCCTGCTGGCCGCGGTCAGCGCGGGCGAGATGTTCACCGTCAGCGTGACGCTCGCGCCCTCGTTGACGCGGTAGGTCGTCGAGGCGAAGCTCACCTGCGGGGTCGCCGGGGTCGTCGAGGACGCCCGCGTCACGGTGACGGTATAGGTCTTCTTTGTCGTGCCGTCCTCGGCCGTCACCTCGACCTTGATGGCGTTGGCGCCCACGTCCAGGGCGATGGCGCCGCTCTCCGAGCCGCTGGCCACCGCCGTCAGGCTGGTGCCCTTGCCCACCTTGACCGTGGCCTTGCCGGTGGCCTCCACCGTCGGCGTGAGCTTCACGTGGGTGACGCCGTTGGCCACCGAGGCGGTGTAGGCGAGGGTCGCCTTGGCGAAGGTCGACGGGCTCAGCGCGAGCGCCGAGAACGACGCCGTCGCGCTCGTCGCGCTCTTCGCCGTCAGGGCGCTCAGGTTCGCGTTGGTGGACAGCGCGGCCCCCCTGGCCGAGCCGTTGACGCGGATCAGCCGGGTCTCGGTCCAGGTCGACCAGCCGCTCGGGGGGTTGCCGCCGCTGCCCGCGCCGAAACGGCTCGTGTCGTCGACGCTCCAGCCGGTCGCGGCGCCGCTGTCCTCGTTGTCGCTGGCCGTGTTCAGGATCTGGAATTGCATGTTGGTGGCGGGGGACCGGCTCGCGGCGCCGCCGATGACGAAGTAGTAGGTGGTGTTCGCCGCGAGCCGGGTGCCCGCCGGCGCCGCGAAGACGATGTTGGCGGGGGAGGAGGCGCTGGCCGAGATGGTGGCCGGCACCGTCAGATCGGCGAGCTTCACGCCCGGGTTGCCGGTCACGTCCGACCAAAGCTGCGCCCGGAGCTCGTTGGGTGCGGCCTCGGACTGGTTGGTGCGCGCCTCGATGCTGGTCAGTGTGTAGCCGGCCGTGTGGCTCCCGGTGGTGAACGCCTGGGCGTGCCACCGGTTCGCCCACACCCGGCCCCCGCCGGCCGCGGCGGTCTGCCCGACGGTGCTCACCAGCACGTCGGCGGAAGCGGGCGCGGCGGCGAACGGGGAGAACATCCCGAGCAGCAGCGCGAGGACGGGGAGGAGGGCGGGGAGCAGCGCGAGGCGGCGCCACGGGGACGCGGCCCGGCGCGGGCCCGACGGGGCGGCCGGGTTGTCGCCGGACGATCCGGATGAAGGGGAGGGGAGCTTGCGGGCGCGCCCGCAAGGGGCGGCGGCCGGCTCAGGCTTGTGCGGGGAATCTGGACCGACGCCGGGCATTCCCGCTAGAGGTGGTCTCTCTCTCTCTCTCTCTCTCTCTCTCTCTCTCTCTCTCTCTCTCTCCACAAATCGTGCCATCGTGAACATCCTTTTCTCCTTCTCCTTTAGGCTGTATGGCCTTCATGGACTTTCCTATTCTGTGTTTCGTCACCAATGTATGGTAGAAAACACGCATGGTTACAGGACGCCAGACGGTTTTTAGTTGTGCGGCCAACTTTTTACGGGGGCGCAAGTGCATTTTCTGTGGCTCCTTTCAGGTCTTGCACACCCGCCGCGGCTATGTGAAATGTGGGCGGTGCAGGAAAAGCAAGAGCCTCCGGCGCTTGCGCCGGGAGATCCGCATCCTCCAAGGCTTCTATCAATTGCAACCCGCCTATCGGTTGAGCCAGGATCTGGGCTTGGATGTCAAAGTGGTCACGCGCATCTATCAGCGGCTGCGGGAAGCGTTGTATCATGTCACTGAACTGGAAGCCGGGAAACTGACGGGCGAGATCGAACTGGATGAGGCCTATTTCGGCGGCAAGCGCAAGGGGCTCCGCGGGCGGGCCACCGCCGGCAAAAGCGTCGTGTTCGGGCTCCTGGAGCGGGACGGCCGGGTCTATACCAAGGTCGTGGAGTCGGTCAGTGCAGATGAATTGATGCGCCATATCCAAGCCCATACGCGGCAAGGGTCCGTCTATTTCACCGATGCCTTTCGGGGCTATCAATCGTTAAAACGCTATGGCCACCATCGTACGGTGAATCATGCGAAAACGTTGGTGAGCCGGCGGACGAAGAATCACATCAATGGCATTGAAGGGTTTTGGAGTTATGCCAAGCATATTTTGTATCAGTATCGCGGGGTGTCCAAGTATCATTTCCCGATGTATCTGAAAGAAGTTGAGTATCGCTTTAATCACCGCCAGGAGAATGTGTTCAAACAGTTTCTGAAAATCTATTTTGGTTACGTTTCGCCCTAATTACCAAAAGATTTCTGGATTTGTCAAGAAAAATCTAGGCTGTTGTATGCATATTCTGACTGTCAGAACGGCAGACCCTTCTTGTGGACACACGTTGTACGCATAATAGAGGTATTTCCCTGATTGTCAATGCCTGTATTACGGAACGCTCATTCTGGACAAGCCTGAACGATCGTTCTGCTACTTAGGAAAAAAACCGAACGCTTATTCCAGTAGGGTTGCAGGCTTCAACGGCGCCGGATTCCTGTGGTGGCGGGAAGCGAGAGGGTCGTGAAGCCGGTGTGACGCGCCGGTGAACAGACAAGCAGAACGGAATGAAAAAAACGCAGCTACTGGCTCCGCGATCAAATCCTATGCCTGCTGTGTGTAAGCGAGGGGCCGGAAAAACAGCCGGGTCCAGCGGCGCGTTTCGTAAAGAGACATCGCCTCAGCCGGGCGGCGGCGCGCCCGGCGCCCGGCCATCACAGGCCGTGGGCAGCTCACCCCACGGTCGGTCAGACAGACCGGCAATCTCGCCGGGCCATTCACCGGTGAATCGACCCGGTACGGGCAACAGAGATCAAGTCATGGGTAGAATGGGCGGTCCCCGGGCCCTGACACAGGGCGAGAAGACGGACGGGGCAGCGAACATTTCAGATGAACCGGCCCCGTCATGGCGCAGTGCACGGCGCCGGCGGTGTGCCGACATGGCGCAACCAGTTTCTCTAGAGAAACTGCGCGGTCTGACGGGGGCAAATCGGAGGAAGAAGAGACACGGAACGGGAGGGACAGGTTCACGTAAGGTGACGGGCTCACGTGACGAAGGCGGCCAATCACACCGTGATCGGAGTGGCCCCTCCGCCGCGGGCAAACAGGATTCGAGGATGCGCTCCCCGGCTTTTTCGTGCACCACCAACTCGAAAATGTCGTCGCATTCCGGCGTGGCATACTCGGGATGGCACCCGGTGTCCTGATAAAACCGGGCCCCGTTCGTCAGGAACGCGTTGGACGGCCAACTGTTCGGGATCAACCCTTCGAAGATGTATCCCAGGATTTTTTCAATGGGCAGATACACCCGGCCATTGGGCGAGAAGGTGAGCCCGTATTCACACTCGAGTCCGAAAATGCGTTTCATGAACGCCTATTAGCATAGACGTGACCTGGACGGAACAGACGCGTCCGCCCCTCCTTTCCTGTGTATGTGTTCAGTAATTCGTTGACAATTTCGGCCGCTTCTTTCCCCTCCTTTGTAAGGAGGGGTGAGGGGAGGTAGAGCCTAAGCCAGAATGGGTGGGCCGCTTGTTGTATGCGTTGCCAGTGCTCTCTGGCATGGGACTCTACCCCACCTGGCCTCCCCTTACAAAGGGGAGGAAAAAAGAATGCAGGTGCTCGCCATTCAAGCTGAACATTCTGTCAACGAATGAGTGAACCTTTACAATCCCCGACTCGATCGGGGACCCAGTGTCTTTGTTTTTGTCGTTGGAACTCTGCAATTCCGGTGGGACGACACGTAGGTCGTCCCCTACGAAACCAATGAGGCCATCATCCTGTAGGGACAACCCCCTGTGGTTGTCCTTGGGAGGGCAGGCACAGGGGCCTGCCCCCTGCCATCCGGCATCCCCGACTTTCCCGCTTGTCATCCCGACATTTTTAATCGAGGATTCAGGGTTCTTGTTCCAGGCGGGGTTGTACAAATGGAAAGATAGAAGAGAAAGACGCTGGATGCCCGATCGGCGTCGGGCATGACATTGCTATGCTTTTGCTATGATATTGCTATGTTTTGCTATGCCTTGCTATGTTTCATGCTATGATTGCTATGTCTATGCTATATCCCGCTATGTTTGCTATGATTCTGCTATGAATTGCTATGTTTGCTGCTCTGTTCTGCTATGTTCCGCAAGAGCATTTTTGATTGTGGATTGCTGATTGCTGATTTTTTAAATCCAAAATGCTCCTTAATCCAAAATCCACAATCCACAATGCCCTTTGCTATGTTCCGCAAAGCGGGTGGACTTGGCCTGCTCACTCCGACCAAGGATTGAAAACCCGAATGTCAGCCCTGCGAAAGTCTCTCTCGTTACGGGTACAGAGCGTCAGGGCATGCACTTGCGCGGTAGCGGCGATAAAGAGATCCGGTTGACTGAACGTAATCGCCCTTTCTCTGCCTCGCGCGACCATGCGGCGCCATTCCAGGATGACTTCCTCGTCCACGGGCAAAATACGCCCGGCAAACCAGGGCCTCAGCCGGTGGGCAAGCCACGCTTCGAGTTCCTCGCGAAGTATGGGGTCTGTTTGACACTCAATCCCGAAACGAATCCCGGCAAGGGTGACGCTGCTGAGAAAGAAGTTATCCGCCGCTTGCGCATCGGACCACGCCTTCACGCGACGGTTGGGCCGGGTCTTGCGTAACTCGGACACGACGTTGGTATCGAGCAGCCATCCATTCACAACTCAACCGCACGAACCGGACTCCGTACGCCTTCATCGCCGAACTCCACGCGGTTCAAGGGAGACTGAGACAAGAGATCGTGCAGGCTGGCCGACGTGCTCCGCGCACGAAGGCGTTCGAATTCGGACGCCTCCACGACGACGACCGTCTCCCTGCCGCGCACCGTCACACGTTGCGGCTGGCCGGAGGCAGCCAGGCGGACAACGTCGCTGAACTTCGCTTTGGCCTCTCCCAACTTCCAGCCGTGAAGCAACGTCGAACCGGTCTGCTTGGCTTGACGGGATTTACCCATGAGGTTTTCCTCCTTTATGACCAAGTTAGTCAAGATACACGAAAAGAAGCGCTTTTTCAAGCCTGTTACGCGTGTTCAAGGTGCAGGCAAGGGAGGGGGAAAAGAAGAGCCCCCTCACCCTGCCCGGAATCTCTACCTCCCCTTGCCCCTCCTTACAAAGGAGGGGAATAAGAAAGCTTACGACAGGAGAGTGCCGGCTTCTTCTGCGGGGATGCGGCGGAATTTGCGGCCGGTGCGGGTGCGGTCGAGGAGTGCCACTTCGAGGGCTTGGAGGGATATGGTCTGGCTCGTGGCGGTTTCGAGGGCGTTCATGCACCGGGTGATGGCGGTTTTCAGGTCGGGAACGTGTTCCGATCCCAATGCGCGCAAGGCGGACACCACGGCGTCCGCGCGGCCTCCGATGGCGACGAATTCCTTTTCGTGAATGATCGTCCCATCGAACGCGATGCGGTACAGTTCCGTCTGTTCGGGTTGTTCTCCGATTTGCGCCAACAGGATTTCCACTTCGAAGGGTTTCAGTTCCTGGCTGAATATCGTGCCCAGGGTCTGCGAATACCCGTTGGCCAGCGAACGGGCCGTGACGTCTTCACGACTGTACATGAACCCCTTCAAGTCGGCGTGCTGAATGCCCGCCTTGCGCAGGCTTTCGAATTCGCTGTAGCGCCCTGCTCCCGAAAAGGCGATGTTGTCGTAAATTTCGGAGATCTTGAACAATGAACTGCTGGGATTGTCCGCGACGAACAGCACGCCGTCCCGGTACTCGACGGCCACGATCGACCGGCCCTTGGCAATGCCTTTCTTGGCATACTCCGCCTTGTCCTGCATCAATTGTTCGGGGGACACGTAGAACGGCAGCGTCATCAGGATTCTCCCCCGGGTCGTGCTTGAGCCAACCGGTCGCATTGGGACGCCACCTCGGATTCTTCCACGTCCCGCACGCCTTGGACGTCGACGATTTTGATGGTGGGATAAATGCCCCGGAACGCATCGGGCCCTCCGGTTCCCAAGTCCTCTTCCGCCGCGCTCAGGATCGCCTGGAGCCCCAGGGCTATCGCTTCGGGTTGGGAGAGGTTCTTGCGAAACCGTTCCTTGATGGTCACCCGGGCGTCTTTTCCCCCGGACCCGACCGCGTGATACTCCGTTTCTTCGTATTTTCCGCCGGTGACGTCGTATTTGAAAATCCGGCCCTCCTGTTGCTTCAGGTCAAACCCCACGAACAGCGGGATCACGACCAACCCTTGCATGACCATGGGCAAATTGGCTTTCACCATCTGCCCCAACCGGTTGGCCTTGCCTTCGCAGGATAACGGGACGCCATCCAGTTTTTCATAATGTTCCAGTTCGATCCCGAACAACTTGGCCATTTCCATGCACGGGCCCGCGGCCCCGGCGATGGCGATAGCCGAATGGCTGTCGGTCTTGAAAACTTTCTCCATGCGACGCGACGCCACCTGATAGCCTTCGATGGCGCGGCGATCACCGACGATCACGACGCCCTTCTCGTATTTCACGGCCAACACGGTCGTCCCGTGAGCCAGTTGCGAGAGGACGTGCCGCTGAATCTCGTCCGCCGACGCGGCGACGTGCCCTTCACTCCCCCACCGCGCGGCGGGCGTCAGTTCGGGCCGAGTCTGATGGATGAAATCAAAAAAACTCGAGCATTGACTCACGGGCATTTGCGACAGGATGGGTTTCATGGTGCAGTTCTCACGTCACCGGATCGGCTTCGCCGTTCTATGCCTTTCTGTCGGATTACGCTACGCTAATCCGACCTACAATGACTTCTTCACAGGCACTGACACTCTACCCCACCTTCCCTCCCCTTACAAAGGGGAGGCATAAAGCCCAACAGTCCCGCCCCCTCCTTTGTAAGGAGGGGCAAGGGGAGGTAGAGTCGGGGACAGGCCGCGGGAGTGACGGAGGAGTGGTGCCTTGTGCAACCATGCTTCCGATGCTGTCGCTCCTTTGGCTTCGCGTCTCCAATTCAAGCCGACAAACGATCCAGGAGTTGTTGCGCGGTCTCCACGCCTTCCAACAACTCATTGGTCAGGTCCTGCGTGCCCCGCAACGGATCCATCAACGGCACCCGTTTGACGGCCACGTCTCCGACGTCGAAGAGCACCGAGGTCCAACTGGCTCCGTAGATCTGGTGAGGAAATTTCCGGAGACAGGCGCCGCGAAAATAGGCGCGCGTCCCTCTCGGGGCCTGTAATTCCGCGGCGACGATTTCCTCGTCATCCAGCAAGCGTTCAATCCGCCGGCTCCGTTCGAGCGTATAATACAGGCCCTTGTCCGGCCGCACGTCGTGGTATTGCAGGTCCATCAAGGCCACGCGCGGATCATTCCATCCGCAGCCTTTTCGGTCCACGTACGACTCGATCATTTGCCGTTTGGCCACCCAATCGAGTTCCGCGGCCAATTGCCCGGGATCGCGTTCGAGTTTATCCAGGACGCTTTCCCATCTCGCCAACACGTCCTTGGTCGCAGGCGACAACTCGCGACAGACGTAAAACTCATGCGCGGCCCGGAGGTACGCGCGTTGGATGGCCAACGCATTGGTCACACCGCCACGGACCAACTTCAGGTCGGCCTTGACGGTGAGATCGCGTGAAACGACCTTGACGGCATCCACGGGGTTCTCCAGCTCAAACGCGGGGACGTCGTGGCCTTCGTCCAGCATGTGCGTGACGATCGCCGTGGTGCCCACCTTCAGGTACGTGGAGAGTTCCGCCATGTTGGCGTCACCGACGATCACGTGTAACCGGCGAAACCGCGCGGGGTCCGCATGAGGCTCATCACGGGTGTTGATCAGCGGTCGTTTGACCATCGTGTTGAGGTCCGCCACGCATTCGAAAAAGTCCGCGCGTTGAGAGATCTGATACGTCGCGGGCGCGGCTCCGTTTTCCGCGCCGACTTTCCCGGCTCCCGCCACGATGGGACGCGACACGAAAAACGGCAGCAAGCCCTGAAGAATCACGTCGAACGGCACCGAGCGGTCCATCAGATAATTTTCATGGTACCCGTAGCTGTTCCCCTTGCCGTCGGAATTGTTCTTGTACAGCACGTACCCCTCCGCCGTCCGGTTCGTGGCCTCCAGGCACTTGGCGGCCACGAGTTCCCCCGCGCGTTCATACGCGACCAGTTCGCGCGCCGTACTGCATTCCGGCGTGGAATATTCGGGATGCGCCCCGTCCACGTACAGGCGACCGCCGTTCGCCAGGAGTTTGTTGAGCGCCCGGTTATACTCGGGACCCGGACGTTCGCGTTCGCCCTCGACTTCAAACCCGCGTGCGTCACGCAGGGGGTTTTCGTTCTCGTAATCCCAAATAGCTTGTGGGGCGATGAGCGACGGGTACTGACTGATCAGGTGGAGGGAGTTCTCAACGGGATCGGATGCGTGGACGTGACGCGAGGCGACACCAAATTCCGTTTCTGTGCCGATAATGCGCTGCAAGGACTCTCCATTGAGCAAGAGCACTAAAAGTAATGCCCGGCACTCACGGTTTCGATCTCGCGTGGTCCTTCCGAGCCGGGGGTCAGGGTCCGCACGTGGATGATCTTTTCGCCTTTTTTCCCGGCGATGCGGGCCCAGTCATCGGGATTGGTCGTATTGGGCAGATCCTCGTGCGCCTTGAATTCATCCCGGATGGCGCACAAGAGGTCTTCTTCCTTCAGACCTTTTTCACCCGTGCCGATGGCCCGTTTCACCGCGATTTTTTTCGCCCGCGAGACCACGCCTTCGATCAGGGCGCCACTGGCAAAGTCCTTGAAGTAGAGGAGTTCTTTTTCGCCGTTGGCATAGGTCACTTCCAGGAACTTGTTGTCCTCCGACGTGGCATACATGGACTCCACCGTCACGTCGAGCAGGTGCGAGACCATGGCCTGCCGGTCCCGGGCGTGCCGGTCGAGTTCCTCTTTGGCGAACGGCAGGTCATCGGTGAGGTACTTGGCGAAAATATCCCGCGCGCCTTGTCTGTTCGGTCTGGGGATTTTGACTTTCACGTCCAACCGCCCCGTTCGTAACACCGCCGGATCGATGAGATCCTGCCGGTTGCTCGCCCCGATGACGATCACGTTCTTGAGCTTTTCGACCCCGTCGATCTCCGCCAAAAACTGCGGGACGATCGTGGATTCGATATCGGATGAAATCCCTGACCCCCGCGTGCGGAACAACGCGTCCATTTCATCGAAAAACACCACGACGGGATTCCCGGTTGCGGCTTTGTCCCGCGCCTTGGCGAAGACCTCGCGGATGTACCGTTCGGATTCACCCACGTATTTGTTCAAGAGCTCGGGTCCCTTCACGTGCAGGAAGTAACTCCGCACGTCCTTGCCGGACAAATGCCGCATTTTCCTGGAAATGGAATTCGCCACGGCTTTGGCGATCATGGTCTTTCCACACCCGGGCGGTCCGTACAAGAGGACACCTTTGGGCGGAGTCAGACGATGTTCCTTGAACAGTTCCGGGTACAAAAATGGCAATTCCACGGCATCCGTTACCTGCTCGACTTCTTTGGTCAATCCCCCCACGTCTTCATATTGCACGTCCGGCACTTCTTCGAGGACCAACTCTTCGATTTCGGATTTGGGGATTTTTTCGATGACGTAGCCCGACCGGGGGTCATAGAGCAGGTGGTCGCCCACGCTCAACGATTCGTGCAGTAGCGGCTCTCCCAGTTCGACGATGCGTTCTTCGTCGTGGTGCAATTGAATCAGCGCCCGCGAGCCATCCAGTTGATCTTTCATCTTCACCACTTGTCCCTGGGGATCGAAGGCCCGCGCCTCGATGATGTTCAAGGCTTCATTCAAAATCACTTCCTGTCCTTTTCGCAGGGTCGCGCTCGACACCGAACTATGCACGCTGACGCGCATTTTTCTGCCCGAGACGTAGACGTTGGCGCTGGCGTCATCATTCAAACTGCAGAAGAGCGCATACGCCGAGGGCGGGGCCGTGAGTTTGGCGATCTCCGTGCGGAGGGTTTCAATTTGGGCTTTGGCTTCCTGGAGACTGTCCGCCAAGCGTTTATTCTGTTTTTCCGATTGCTGGAGTTTCATGCGCGTCTCGTAGAGATGGCGCATTTCGGTTTCCAGGGATTGGAGTTCTCCGCGTAGTTTCTCGATCTCCCGGTTGTAGTCTTCGTGTTTTCTCAAGCCCATGGAATCTTCCCCTGCTTGGTCACGAAAACAAGAACGCCCTGTTTTAGGTTCCTTTACCCTGCCGCTGAAACCCTTGTATTGGTGAGGCGAAACCCACATACCGCTCACCTTACGTCGGGGCGGCAAATTCTAGCACTGGGTTTCGGAAAGGGTCAATACAAAGGAACCTCTGATTTATGGCACTATCGGGCGCATGGCTGCGTTGTGTCCTCGCTCAACCCTCGCCTATCTCCCTGATAAGCCTCGGGTTTCGCTCCGGGACGCCTTGCCCTGCATCCCGCTATCACCATAAATCAGAGGTTCCTAAATGGGACCGTTCTCTTACGGCCGCCATTTGCGCAGTTGCGTGGAATACGTCGTCACGGCCTCGCGTGGAGACGCGGCTTGACATATGGAAGAGATGACCGCAACGCCCGCGGCGCCGGCCGCCATCACCTGTTCCACGCGAGCCGGCGTCAGCCCGCCGATCGCGTACACGGGAATCGCACAATGCCGGACGGCTTCACGAATCACGTCGGCACCCAACGGAGGACCGTATTGTTGTTTGGACGGCGTCTCATACACCGGGCCGAGTACCACGAAGTCCGCGCCGTCCTGCTCGCTTTGCAAGGCCTCTTCCGCGGAATGGATCGACTTGCCGATGAGATAGCCGTCACCCAGACATTGGCGGGCCTCTTTGGTCGGCATGCTGTCCGCGCGCAGATGCACGCCTGCGGCCTCGGTCGCGAGCACCAGGTCCACGCGGTCATTGATCAAACACGGAACACGAAAGGGATGCGCCAATTGCTGAACCGCTTCCACAAACCGTAGCAGCTCACGGGTGTCGAGGTCTTTTTCCCGGATTTGAATCATCATCCCCTGCTCGGGGACGATGTCTTCGAGGATGCGGAGGAACCGATCTTCTCCGGTCCGGAGCCGGTCGGTGACCACGTACAATGGCGGGAGAGGATTCGTTGTCATACACACCGGCGGCTTCGATGCTCGTCTCGGTCATCCTCGATTCCTCCTTCTGTCATTCCCGACCCCGATCGGGAATCCAGTGTCTTTGCCTTTGTCCTCGGTTTGTGAAAAAGAAAGACGCTGGATTCCTGCTTTCGCAGGAATGACGGATTCGGGCTCTGCTCATACCGATGCGGCATCGAAGCGCACGTTGAACGTCGGCCTACAGCATGCCTTCGATCGGGCTGCTGGCGGTCGCATAGAGTTTTCGGGGGATGCGCCCGGCTTTGTACGCCAACCGGCCGGCTTCGACCGCGTACTTCATGGCTTCGGCCATGGCAATGGGTTCTCGCGCCCCCGCGATCGCGGTGTTCATCAACACCGCGTCCGCTCCGTATTCCATGGCCAACGCGGCATCGGAAGCGGTACCCACGCCCGCGTCCACAACGACGGGGACGTTCACGGTTTCGAGGATGATCTTCAAATTGTAGGGATTGCGAATGCCCAATCCTGAACCGATGGGGGCCGCCAGGGGCATGACCGCGGGGCAGCCGATATCGACCAGTTTTTGAGCCACGATGGGATCGTCATTCGTATACGGCAACACCACGAAGCCCTCCTTGATCAAAATCTTGGCGGCCTCGATGAGCCCGGCGGTATCGGGAAACAGGGTCCGCTCATCGCCGATCACCTCGAGCTTGACCAGATCCGACACCCCGGCGGCGCGGGCCAACCGGGCATAGCGGACCGCGTCTTCCACCGTGTAGCAGCCCGCGGTATTGGGAAGGATAGTGTATTGTTTGGGATCAAGATAATCCAACAAGTTCTCGGAATTTCTATCCGTGACGTTGACCCGGCGCACCGCTACGGTGACGACGTCCGCGCCCGACGCGTCAATGGCTTTCTTGGTCTCGACAAAATCCTTGTACTTGCCCGTCCCGACCCACAAGCGGGACCGAAACTCTCGCCCGGCTATACTCAAACGATCGTCACTCATGGCCACTCCCCAGAAAACATTTTTGATTGTGGATTGCGGATTGTGGATTTTTTCAATCAGCAATCCACAATCAGCAATCAAAAATTCCTCCCTGCCCCTCCTCCGATGAAACTCAGAATTTCTATCCGGTCGCCTTCCTGCAACGTCTTGGCATCGAAGTCCCGTCTGTCGAGAATTTCCAGATTGACTTCCACGGCCACCCGTTCGACGTTCAGTTGTAAATCCCGGAGCAGGTCGGTCACGTTGCTTTCCTCACGAACCTGACGCGGCTCCCCATTGACCTGGATGTACATGCGTGAGTGAAAACCTTCCGTCACTATCCGGCATCCTACGAGAGCCTCTCAAGCCTTGTCAATTTGGGAACGCGGGCTTTTCGACGTACGCGTACAGAAACCTATCATCGCCAAGCACAATCTTTTACAATGCCCTCACGTCATCGTCTGGGATGGGCTCACGGTATGTCGACCGGTCACGACTCGAACCACACACTCGCCAATCTCTTCCTGTCCATGGCGGACTTGTTGAAGAAACACGGAGAAAACCCGTATCGCGTCCGGGCCTATCAACGGGCAGCCGACACGATTGCCAACCTGGAATCGCCCGTCGCGGAACTGGTGCAGGCCGGAGATCTCCGAACCCTGCCGGGCATCGGGAAAGATCTTGCGGCTAAGATTCAGGAATACGTGGAAACCGGTGCAGTCCAGGCCTATGAAGAACTCAAGACCCCCTTACCTCCCGCGATTCAACGATGGAGCGCCCTGCCCGGCCTTTCCGATCCCATCGTGCACGACCTGTATTATCGACTCGGGATCCGGACGCTGGACGATCTGGAGACCTTGGCCCGTTCTCACATGTTGAGAACGCGACCGGGAGTCGGCGTCACCGCGGACGAACTGCTGGCGGCCATTCAGCGGCTGCGCGACGAACCCTTGCGGAGCGATTGACCGGGCAGGAAGGCCTTTGCGATGCCGTGACTGCCATCATCCTCAACCTGTAACCTTTGCTTCGATAGGGTGCAGGTCTTTGAAGACTTTCCAGGTCTTGAGCAACTCGATCGCCTTTTGCAGTTGCACGTCCTTTTTCATGAGTTCCGCTTCAAGGTCCGTCGGCTTCTCCGCATCAGCACCCTTGTCGGAGGAAGCACCGGCGTCCCCTTCCGCGGAGGTCTCCTCTTTTGGTTCCTTATCCACGGTGATCGGTTTGGGTTCCACCACGATATCCGGTTTGACGCCAACGGAATGGATTGACTCCCCGCGGGGCGTATAATATTTCGCCGTGGTCAGCCGAAGGCCCGACCCGTCCGACAACGGGAGGATCGTCTGGACGGAGCCCTTCCCAAACGTCGTCTTGCCCAGAATGACGGCCTTTCCCCAATCCTGCATCGCAGCCGCCACAATTTCCGACGCGCTGGCAGACCCCTGGTTGACCAGGACGATCATCGGATATTCCGGTGGATCCATCGGCGGGCTGGAACGATACTCATCCTTCCGGCCGTCTCGGCCCTTGACCGACACGACCAACGTATCGGATTTCAAAAATTGCTCGGATACCCCGACCGCCGCGGACAACAAGCCGCCGGGGTTATTGCGTAAATCCAGGATGAGGCCTTGAGAGCCCTCGTCGTGCAACTTCACCAATTCCTTGCCGAGATCTTTGGGCGTGGATTCCTGGAACTGTGAGATCCGGATGTAGCCGATGTGATCGTCAAGGAGTCGTGACCGGACGCTGCGAATCTTGATCGTATCCCGAACGATAGTGAAGCTGAGGGTTTCCGTGGCTCCTTCCCGCCGGACCGTCAGCGTGACCGAGGTCCCCTTGGGTCCCCGCATCTGTTGCACCGCTTCCATGAGCGTCAGGTCTTTCGTCGGCGTCTCATCAACCTTCAAAATGACGTCTCCGGTTTCGATGCCCGCCGCGTGGGCCGGTGTTCCTTCGATGGGAGCAATGACGGTGACGTGATGGTCCTTGATCCCGATCTGAATGCCCAAGCCCTCGAATTCCCCCTTGGTTTCCACTCTCATTTCCTTATACATCTCCGGGGTCATATACGCCGAATGCGGGTCCAAGGTTTTGAGCATGCCCCGCACGGCTCCATGGACAAGGTCGTTCGTCTTCACCTCTTCGACGTAATGTTTCTTGACCTGGGTCAAGACTTCCGCAAAAACCTTGAGTTCTTCGTAGGACTCACTGGCATAGCCCGTCTTTTCGACACCCTTGCCGATCATCAACCCCACGACGAGTGCGCCGACGACGACCAACCCTGAAACCCACGTGATTGAAGAGCGTTCCTTTTCCATAACGACGTCCTACCTCTTTAAGAATAAGATAATGAAGGAACTTCTGATTTAGTGCGCTATCGGGCGCATGGCGTCGTTGTGTCCTCGCTCAACCCTCGCCTATCTATTTGATAAGCCTCGGGTTTCGCTGTGGGACGCCTTGCCCTGCATCCCGCTTTCACATAAATCAGAGGTTCCTGAACATGGTCTATCCGTCACCGTTTGGCCAACCAGCGCAATGGATTCACCGGCTTGGTCCCTTTCCTCAACTCGAAATATAAAATGCTCCTGTTGGTCAAGCCGGATGAGCCGGTTTCGCCGAGCACGGCTCCCTTCGCCACCGTGTCCCCTTCTTTCACCAACAACTTTGAGGCATGCGCATAGAACGTAAAGTAATTGTTGTCGTGATCCATAATGACCACAAGTCCGTACCCCCTGAGCCAATCCGCATAGACCACGTGACCGCCGGACACGGCCCTGATGGCACTCCCTTCTCTTGAGGCGATCTCGATCCCCTTCTTCCGGACGTAGGTGCCGAACGTCGGGTGCTTTTGCCGACCGAACACGCCCACCAAATCTCCGTCAGCCGGCCACAACAAGGCGCCTCGTCGAAAGACGTCCGTCGCGTGTTTCTTGATGGTTCCGGCGGCAATTTGACTGCGCTGCTCCAGTTTTTTGAGCAGGCTTTCCTTTCGGCTTTCAGCTTGATCGAGTGAGCGCAACATGAGCTCTTGGGAACGAGTGGTTTTCTTTAAACTCGACAGCACCACGCGCTTTTGGGACTTCACGTCTCGAATCGCGTTCATTTTTTTATCGACACGACTCTTCCGTGTGACCAAAGATTCGCGAATGTCCGCCTGTTTGGCCTGAAGCCGCTCACTGTGGGCCACCTGTCTCCGGTATTCCTCGAACACGTTACGTTCCCACGTGGCCAGCGAGGAAAGATACAGCAACCGGCGTTGAAATTGCGCATAGGTCGTCGCAGCCACCAAGGGCGAGACCCAGCCGGCTCGTCCTTCCATATAGAGTCGTTTCAAACGGGTTCCGATCACGGCACGTTTATCCCGCATGTCCGATCGAAGTCCGGTCAACTGCGCGTCAATTTCATCCAGTTCACGGTCGATTTTCTTGATTGCCCGATTGATTGAAGTCGCTTCCCCCTGTTCCTTGTGTAACCGGCGATCCAGACGTTCGATCGATTGTAGAACCTGCGTTTGTTCCTTTCGTGATTGATCACGCTGTTTCCGAGTCTTTCGGATTTCCTGTTTCAGCTCTTGAAGGGTCCGTTTTTCTTTTTCAATTTTTTCCTGAAGAGAGGCTCCCCACGACGACTGAACGACGACAAGAGAAACCGCCAAACACAACATGAGCACAAGACGGCGGTTTTCAGCCGTGAGTGTGGATTGCGGATTGCGGATTGCGGATTGCGGATTGCCCATCAACTCCTCGCCTTCATCAAGCCGAAAACCGAGAGCACGCTACTCCCGCATCCTAACAGCATACCGGTCATCACCAAAAGAAACGAGACCTGCCTCGGGAAAATCGGGAGAATATGCTCCACGCCCGCGAACCAACCCGACGCATTGAGTTCCAATCGCAAGAATTCGAACACCCCTTTCAGCAACGCGAGCGACAGGCCGCCACCCAAGGCCCCGAGGATCGTGCCTTCGATCACGTAGGGTATCGCAATAAATACTCCCGTCGCACCGATCAGCCGCAGGATCTCAATTTCTTCTTTTCTGGTATGTAACGACAAACGGATCGTATTGGCAATAATCGTCACCGTCGCCATGGCCAGAATCATCCCGATCACCACCGCTCCCAACTCAAAGTAACTGACCACCAACGTCAACGTATCGACCCAGTCCTGACTGTACGCCACGTGGGTGACACCCGGAAGCTGCTTGACGCGTTCCGCAAACGCACTCAGCGATTCGGTATCCAGAAATCGCGGGGAGAGATTGACGACCACGGACGCGGGTAACGGGTTGGCATCCATCCCTTCCAGCAGCAGCGACTCCTCCGGAAATTGTTCGGAAAAATCTCGAAGGGCCTGTTCCTTGGACACGAACGTCAGCGTCACGGCTGCGGGTTCGGTCTTCAAACGCTTTTGGACCAGGGACACGACTTGTTCCGAAGCTCCGGGATCCAGATAGACGATCACTTCAATGTCGCTCTGCAGCGTTCCCGACACGTTTTTCAGATTCAGGTACAGCAACAAAAACACGCCGAAACACACCAGCGTAAAGGCGGTCGTCACGATGCCGATCAGCACGTTTCCCCGGTTCACGCGGAGATTGTTCATCGCCTCCCGCAGGAGATACAGCGGCCGCATTACCGGGGTGCCTCCTTGTCGGACTCGACTCGGCCTTCCTGTAAATGGACGACCCGCCCATTCATTTGCTCCACCACCTGCCGGTTATGCGTCGCCAGGAGAATCGTCGTCCCCTCGGCGTGAATCCGCCTAAACAATTCCACGATTTCCATCGTCAAGTCCGCATCCAAATTACCCGTCGGTTCGTCGGCCAACAACAGAATGGGGCTGTTCACGATGGCCCGGGCAATACAAATGCGTTGTTGCTCGCCGGCCGAGAGTACGCCCGTGCGAATCTTCTGTTTATGCTCCATGCCGACGGCCTTCAGGACGTCCATCACTCGTTGGCGCGCTTCGCGTCTTTTGACACCCTGAATGATGAGCGGCAAAACCACGTTGTCATAGACGGATTTCTGCGGCAGTAACTGAAAGTTCTGCAGCACAATCCCCATGGTGCGCCGCAGGTAGGGAATGGCGCCTCCTCGTATTCTGGCGACGTTACGGTTCTGGACGAGGATCTGACCCGAATCCGGAGTCTCCGCGCCGAAGATCACTTTGAGCAGGGTGGTCTTGCCCGCGCCACTCGGTCCCGTGAGGATGACGCATTCGCCCTGGTCGATCCGAAACGAGACATCATGAAGCGCCACGCATCGGTCATAGACTTTGGAGACGTGGAACAACTGAATCATCGTGACAACGGCTCGGCACGGGCACCTGTTCCCCGGCCCTGATGGTGATATTCCATCTGCTTACCAACGCCCATCATCGCCGGCCACCTCAAAGGCGTTTTCGATGTGTTCAAGCACGGGAGACGCAGCATCCCCGGCATCATAGAGGAGCACGTCGAACCGGCACGGCCGACGTTCCAGGCGACGCCGCGCCAGGTAGCGGGCAGCCAATTGAATGAGTTGACGCTCTTTTTGTGCCGTCACCGCGTAGGCGACGCCCCCGTAACGATCCGTCCGGCGAGCCTTGACTTCGACGAAGACCAACGTCTCTCCCGACCGGGCCACGATATCCAACTCGCCGCGACCGACCCGCACGTTCCGGTCCAGAATCCGGTAACCTTTTCGGCGAAGGAACCCTTCGGCAGCGGCTTCGGCTTCCCTGCCCAGGCGTTGCCGGGTAAGGCTCACACACCCTCCCGCGTGAGACACCGTCGCACCGGACCAAAACTGTGCCGGTGAAGCGGACTCGGTCCGAACTGACGGAGTAACCGGAGATGCTCCGGTGTGGGATACCCCTTATGAACATGAAAGCGATACCGGGGATCCCGCTGGTGGTATTCGCACATAATCCGATCACGGAAGACTTTGGCCAGGATGGACGCCGCGGCAATGGAACACGACAGCCGATCGCCGTGAATCACGGATCGATGGGGGATGCCGAAATCAGCCCCCAGGTGCCCATCGATCAACAAAAAATCCGGTGGGACATGTAACTGGTTCACGGCCCGCTGCCAAGCCAGCCGCGTCGCGCCGAGCACGTTCAGCGAGTCAATTTCAGCTTCGGAGGCGACGCCGACCCCCCAAGCCGTGGCTGACTTGGTGATGACCGAAAACAGCGCCTCCCGTTCCGCGGGGCTCACCTTTTTCGAATCATCGAGGCTCCGCCATGAAAACCGGCGAGGCACGATCACCGCCGCCCCGACCACCGGACCGGCCAGGGGTCCACGACCGGCCTCGTCCAGACCGGCTACCCGTCGATAGCCACGGGTCCGTGCTTCCTCTTCAAGATCGCACGTGGGGCCTGCGGCACCCAACCCTATGGCGTCATCGGTCAATGTCACACGGCATCGAATTATTCGGCAGGGTCTTCTGCCGGAGTCTCAGCGCTTACCGTCGCCGCAGGTTCGTTCTTTGGAGTTTTGGGTTTGTTGGCGGCCCGGAAATAATCCCGTTCAGCGACTTTGGCCCGCTTCCCTATCTTGTCGCGCAAGTAGTACAACTTTGCCCGGCGCACTTTCCCTTTGCGGATCACGTCGATTTTCGCGATATTGGGCGAGTTGACCGGGAAAATGCGCTCAACCCCCACTCCATACGAGATTTTGCGAACGGTAAACGTTTCACTGATTCTCTTGCCTTTACGAGCAATCACCACCCCTTCAAAAACCTGGACCCGTTCTTTTTCACCTTCGATCACTTTGACGTGCACGCGAACGGTGTCCCCGATTTCAAAAACGGGGACCGGATTCGTCGGGAACGTTTGCTCTAACCGTTGAAGCCGATTCATGATGTTATCCTCCACTCTCACGGGGGGACACGTAGGTTCCCCCCCTACATTCACGCTCCTGGGAAATATCCAATAGTAATTGTTGATCTTCCTGAGTTAACGATTCCCCTTGCAACAAATCCGGTCGCTTGCAATAGGTGTTACGCAAAGCTTCTTTTCGACGCCACCGCCGAATAGCCTCATGATTGCCCGAAAGCAGGACGTCGGGCACCCCGTATCCGCGCACCGTCTGCGGCTTGGTATAGTGGGGAAAGTCCAACAGGGGTTCGACAAATGAATCCTGTTCCACCGACGCCGGATCCCCGACAACCCCGGGCACCAATCGCACGGCGGCATCGAGCATCACCAAGGCCGGTAGTTCTCCTCCGGTCAGCACGTAATCACCAAGCGACAGTTCTTCGGGCTCGAGCCGGAGCAGTACGCGTTCATCGATACCTTCATAGTGCCCGCAAATCCATACCAGCCGACGCGCTTCCCGGCTCAACTCTTCGGCAAGGCCTTGCGTGAACGGCCGTCCCTGCGGGGACGGCACGATAATCCGCAATCCACCTCTATCCTCGCCCAACGCCTCGACCGCCCGGAAAATAGGTTCAGCCTTCATGATCATGCCGGACCCGCCGCCGTAGGGCGTATCGTCGGCCACGCGATGCCGGTCGTCACTGTAATCACGAATATTGTGGATGCGAATCGACACCAACCGTTTGTCCCGCGCACGCTTCACGATCGAATGCGAGACGACGTTCTCCACCATTTCGGGGAACAAGGTCAACATGTCACACTGCATCGTCACCCACCCATTCCACGCTCGGCTTGACGGTCATGACGCCTCCGGCGGGGTCGACCGACGTAATCCATTTCTGCAAAGCGGGCAAGAGATATTCCTTGTCCGGTCCGCGCACCACGAATACATGCTGATGCGGTAAAGTCACCACTTCCTCCAACGTGCCGAGCACGTTGCCCGAACCGTCCTGCACCGTTAACCCGATCAATTCAAACTGGTAATGGTGCCCATCCGGTGCGGGAGGAACCTCCGTTCGGGGAATTTTCAACCACGCCCCGCGATAGGTCCCTACCTCCTCGGGCGTCGAGAGCGCTTCGAAGCGCAAGAGATAGGACCGGCCGTCCGAATGGACGTCCGTGACCGTGGTCACCAGGGTTCGGCCCGTGGGTGATTCCAAGGTCACTTCCTTGAGATTCTCGAACCTGTTCGGAACGTCCGTGAGTGAAAGAACCCGGGCTTGCCCTCTCACGCCAAAGGGCTTGACCAGTTTCCCGACGGTGACCATGTGCTCCGGCGACGTCACGGTTCTCATATCGTCAAGGTTGCGACACGCACGCCTCGATGCCCCCGCAACGAACAAAACGTTCAGGCGGTCGCCTTCTTTTTCGATTCTTCGAACGTCTTCAATATTCCCGAGCGTCGAAGGAGCGTACGAACGGTCACCGAGGGTTGGGCCCCTTTGTGCAGCCAATCCAACACCCGATCCGACTTCAAATTCGTGACAGCCGGGTCCTGCAAGGGATCATGCGTCCCGACGATCTCGATGTACTTACCATCCCGACGCGCCCTGGAATCCACGGCCACCACCCGATAAAAAGGCCGTTTGTGCCGGCCCATGCGGGTTAAACGTAAATGTACTGCCACGATCCCTCCTACAAAATGAGTTTTTCAAAAACTCGATATTATACTTGGTTTATAATCAGAAATACACCCTCATGCCGCGGCTCTGTCCATGACAAGACAGCCGGGCTAGGGGGATTGAAGGGCGCGAATCAATTTTCCCCGCTTCTTGAGTTTTCCCAATTTCCCCGGTTTTCCGGGCTTTCCCCCAACCAGCGACTTCAACATGTTGCGGGCCGTCAAAAATTGCTTGATGAGCCGATTGACCTCTTGCACGGAAGTTCCGCTCCCCTTGGCTACGCGTTTCTTGCGACTGCCGTTCAGGAGCCCATGGTCCGAACGCTCCGCTGTCGTCATCGAATCAATGATCGCGACGACCCGCTTCATTTCTTTTTCCGGCAATTCCTGGCTCACCCCCGGATTCATCATGGACTTCAGCTTCCCGGCTCCGGGCAGCATCCCAAGAATTTGCTCCATGGACCCCAGCTTGTTGACCTGCTTGATCTGGTCGCGAAAATCTTCCAGGGTCAGGGAATTACTCGAGGCCCGTTTCTGCAGCGCCAGAGCTTGTTCCTGCGAGAAAGACTGTTGCGCCTTTTCAATCAGCGACAACACGTCGCCCATTCCCAAAATGCGGGAGGCCATGCGATCGGGATGAAACGGTTCCAGGGCATCGGATTTTTCACCCACACCGAGATACTTGACCGGCTTTCCGATTGCCGCACGCATCGAAAGCAGGGCACCGCCTCGCGCGTCGCCCTCGATCTTTGTCAGGATCACGCCGGATACGCCCAAGCGTCGGTCGAACTGTTCCGCCACGTTGACGGCTTCCTGGCCGGTCATCGCATCCGCGACCAACAGCACCTCTTGTGGAGTCACGCCGGCCTTGACGGATTCCAGTTCTCCCATCAATTCGTCGTCAATATGCAACCGGCCTCCGGTATCCAGGATGACAACGTCATAACCATGGTCACGACCTCGACGGACGCCCTCCGAACAAAAACGCACCACCTCTTCGCGGGTCGCCAGTTGCCGGTCGGCCCGGTGCACGGGGACGTCCAGACTGGCGCCCAAGGCGGTCAACTGTTCCGCAGCCGCGGGACGTCGGGGGTCTGCCGCAATGAGCAACACGCGCTTTCCCTGTTGGGTAAACACTCTGGCGAGTTTGCCGCAGGTGGTGGTTTTTCCGGCCCCTTGGAGACCCACCATCATCACGATGGTCGGCGGCTGCGAAGACAACGACAGGCCGGAATGGTCATGGCCCATCAGGTCGCGCAATTCTTCCCACACGATTTTGACGACCTGCTGTCCGGGCGTCAGGCTTTCGAGGACGGTGCTGCCCGTGGCTTTTTCCTGCACGCGGCCGATGAAGTCCTTGACGACTTTAAAATTGACGTCGGCCTCGAGCAGGGCCAAACGGACTTCCTTCAAGGCCTGGATGACGTCCTGTTCTTTGAGAACGCCGGCACCCCGGAGTTTCTTGAGAACACCGTCAATTTTCTCGGTGAGAGACGAAAACACAGAAACACTCCTAACTAGTGGAAAATACGAAGAAAAGGCCGTCTAGTTTAATCAAGATGCCAAAAGCCTGTCAAGAAAACCGCTTTCTTGACTTACATGGGAATTTGCCGTACGTTGCCCCGTAGTTTCCCTTATTTCGGGGAAGTGCGTCTTCTCAACTTTCGGCCTCAGCGAGCATACCCGTGAAAAAATCAGGTTGGACGTTACTGGGATTCATTTTTATCGGAGGTCTGCTGGGTGGCATATTAGGTGAAATTCTCACGGTTTTTTCGCCATCCGAACCGATTCACACCATTTTTGCAAAATCGGTCTCTCCCGGTCTCGACCCGCCCCTGACCGTCGACCTGGGCCTGCTCAAAATCACCTTCGGCTTTCTCTTCAAAGTCAACCTGCTCACGGTCCTGGGGACCTTCCTCGGCATGTATCTCTACAAGAACATTTAACGGCCCGATAAAAACGCCGCGAGACACGGAGCATCTCAGCGGAACGATTGGCCGAATTGCAGTTCCTGCTGTCGCAAGGCCCGAATCCGGTCACGCAGCTTCGCCGCGCGTTCGAACTCCAGCATTTTGGCCGCCGCCTTCATCTCCTGCTCCAAGGCAGCAATCGTCTCCTCCGCGTCGACGGCATAGACGGTTTCCTCTTCCGCGGCGATACTCACTTCCAAGTAGTCAGCTTCGGCAATCTGATAGTCCAGATCATGAATGCGTTTCCTGATGGTCTCCGGCGTAATCCCATGTTCATGGTTGTACTCGGCCTGGATCTGACGGCGCCGTGCGGTTTCCTCAATGGTCAGCTTCATGGAATCGGTAATCCTATCGCCATAGAGAACCACTTTGCCCTCGCTGTTGCGGGCCGCGCGCCCGGCGGTCTGAATCAACGCCCGGTGGCCGCGCAAAAACCCTTCCTTATCCGCGTCCAATACCCCGACGAGCGCGACTTCCGGAAGATCCAATCCTTCCCGCAGCAGGTTGATGCCGACCAGCACGTCAAACACGCCCTTGCGCAGGTCGCGAATAATCTCCGCCCGTTCCAACGTCTGGATATCGGAATGCAGATACCTCACTTTCAACCCCAAGTCATGATAATATTCCGTCAGGTCCTCGGCCATGCGTTTCGTCAGGGTCGTCACCAGTACCCGAAAGCCTTTGGCAATGACCGCCTTCACTTCCTGCAATAAATCATCCACCTGCCCCTTCGCCGGCTTGACCGCGATCACGGGATCCATCAGGCCCGTAGGTCGAATGATCTGTTCCACCACGCTCTTGCCGGCATGCCGTAATTCATACGGCCCGGGCGTGGCCGACACGTACATGACCCGATTCATGACTTTTTCAAATTCCTGAAATTTCAATGGCCGGTTGTCCATGGCCGACGGCAGCCGAAATCCGTATTCCACCAACGTCTTCTTGCGTGAATGGTCGCCTTCGTACATCCCGCCGAATTGCGGCACCGTCACGTGGGACTCATCCACGATCAACAGATAGTCCTTGGGGAAATAGTCCAACAGCGTCGGAGGCGGTTCGCCCGGCGCACGACCGCTCAAATGTCGCGAGTAATTCTCAATGCCGTGGCAATATCCCATGGCTCGAATCATCTCGAGGTCAAACTTGGTCCGTTGCTCGATGCGTTGCGCTTCGAGAAGTTGACCGTGTTGCCGGAAATAGGCCAGGCGTTCATCCAGTTCTTCTTCGATGCCCTGGAGGGCCTGGTCGTATCGATCTGGCGCGATCACGTAGTGGCTCTTCGGATAAATGGGCACCTTGGACAGACGCCCGAGTGACCGGCCGGTCAAGGGATCGATCTCCGTGATCGACTCCACCACGTCGCCGAATAATTCCACGCGAATGGTATTCGAATCCGAGGCCGCGGGAAAAATTTCGACCACGTCTCCGCGCGCCCGAAACGTGCCGCGCTGCAACTCGACGTCGTTCCGGGAATACTGAATCTCCACCAGTTTGGCTAGAATGGTCTCCCGTCGAATGGTCATGCCTTCTTCGAGATACAACAACATGCCGTGATAAACCTCGGGCGAGCCTAAACCATAGATGCAGGAGACCGAGGCCACGATCAGAATATCGTCACGCTCCAACAGGGCCGAAGTGGCTGCGTGCCGCATCTGATCGATGGTATCGTTGATCGAGGCGTCCTTGGCAATATAGGTATCCGTGGAGGGGATGTAGGCTTCGGGCTGGTAATAATCGTAATAACTGACGAAGTATTCCACGGCATTGTGCGGGAAAAAACTCTTGAACTCCTGGTACAACTGGGCCGCCAACGTCTTATTGTGGACCACGACCAACGTCGGCTTCTGGACCTTGGCAATGACGTTCGCCATGGTAAACGTCTTGCCCGACCCCGTGACCCCCAGCAGCACCTGATGCCGCGTGCCGGCGTGCACCCCTTCGGTCAGCGCGTCAATCGCCTGTTGCTGATCGCCTTTGGGCGAAAATTCCGATTCCAGCTTAAATGCATTCATGGCGCACTCTGACCTGCCATCATACCATATTCACAGGCATGCCGAGGGACAGGCTGACGGAACCTATCATGTTTCATCCCGAAGTCATGGTTCAGGACGATCATTGGAGTTCTGTGCGGAATTGTGAAAAGGGGGCGAAGACGACACGACCGCCCATCCCGTCTTCAGGGTTCTCTCTTAAAACAACCCGACGATGTCGCCCTTGGCGTCGAGGCCCACGGCTTCGGCGGCGGGGACGCGGGGCAGACCGGGCATGGTCATGATGCCGCCGGTGAGCACGACGAGAAATTCGGCGCCCAGGGAAAGCCGGACTTCGCGGATGGGAACCGTAAAGCCGGTGGGAACACCTTTCTTGTCGGGGTCGGTGGAAAAGCTGTATTGGGTCTTGGCCATGCAGATGGGAAACCGGCCGTATCCCTTGTCTTCGAGTTCCTCGAATTGTTTGAGTACGGGTGACGGGATATCCGCCTTCTCCGCGCCGTAAATCTCCTGTGACACAATCCGGACTTTCTCGGCCAGCGGCAGTTCGTCGCCATAGAGAGGACGAAATTCGGTGGGTTCGTCTTCGATGGTTTTGACTACCATTTCCGCCAACTCGACGGCGCCTTCCCCGCCTTTGGCCCAATGCGTGGCCAAGGCCATTTTCACGCCGCGGCCGGCGCAGATTTCCCGGACCAGGTCCAATTCGGCCTTGGTATCGCTCGTGAATTCGTTGATGGCCACCACCACGGGCACCCCGAATTTCTTCACGTTGTCCAGGTGACGGACGAGGTTCGGCAGGCCGCGCTTGAGCGCCTCCAGGTCTTCCGTGGTCAGTTCCTTGGGATTGGCTCCGCCGTGCAGTTTCAACGCCTTGACCGTGGCCACCACCACGGCGCAGTCCGGCCTCAGCCCCGCTCGACGACACTTGATGTTGAAAAATTTTTCCGCGCCCAGGTCCGCGCCGAACCCGGCCTCGGTCACGACGTAGTCCGCCAATTTCAGGGCCGCCTTCGTGGCCACGACGGAATTGCACCCATGGGCGATATTGCCGAACGGGCCGCCGTGCACGAAGGCGGGGTTCCATTCCAGGGTCTGGACCATGTTGGGGCTGAACGCGTCCTTCAACAACGCGGTCATGGCGCCCTGGGCTTTCACGTCCTTGGCCAGGACAAATTCTTTTTGCGGAGTCAGTCCGACTTTGATGTTCCCCAACCGTCGTTGCAGATCACGCAGGTCCGTTGCCAGGCACAAAACCGCCATGACCTCGGAGGCCGCGGTGATGTCGAAGTTCCCTTCCCTGGCAAAGCCGTTCACGGCCGAGCCCAGGCCCGTGACGATCTGCCGCAACGATCGATCGTTCATGTCCATGATCCGGCGCCAGGAAATCTGTCGCGCATCCAGGAACGGGGTATGGCCCCAATACAAGTGGTTATCCACCATTGCCGCGAGCAGATTGTGCGCCGAGGTAATGGCGTGGAAATCTCCCGTAAAGTGCAAATTGATGTCGGTCATCGGCACCACTTGGGCATACCCGCCTCCGCAGGCGCCGCCCTTCATGCCGAAACAGGGGCCCAGGCTCGGTTCCCGCAAGGCCACCATCGCTTTTTTCCCGATCTTCGCCAGCCCATCGGTCAGACCAACGGACGTCGTGGTCTTGCCCTCCCCGGCCGTGGTGGGCGTCATGGCCGTCATCAATATCAATTTCCCATCGGGCCGTTCGTTCAGGCCGCCGGGCAAGGCAAACGGAATTTTGGCTTTGTACTTTCCATAGAGATCCAGGACGTCCCGCTCGAGTCCCAATTTGTCCTGTGCCACTTGCTCAATGGGCCGGAGGGTCGCCTTCGCGGCGATTTCACTGTTGATGTTTGTCGATGCCATGCCTCACCTCAGTCAGCAACATTCACGTTTTTGACCTCTCCACGGTGAAACAGCATACTGTGTTGCCCCATACCTAAACAACCGGTGGCTAAGACAGCCATGGTTTTGGTATGTCTGAGCAACACATGCAGGAGATCATATGCAGGTTGGCTTCCTCGTTCTCAGCCTCATCGTCGCAACTACATTCGGAAGTATCGAGGTCATTCAACCCTCCTCGTCCGATGCCTCTGATGAGACAAATCTTCCCGTTATCCATCAAAGCCATTCTCGGGAAGAAGCCCTGGTGTGGAAATCTTCAACGGACTGCCAACACGTTGTCAAGGATGGCGGTCGCATGGTCGTCCCCGATCCGGACGTGCTTCGGGTCGGAACGTGGAATATCCGGTGGTTTCCTCACGGCAGCCCGCCTGACCGGCCGGATCATTCCATTGCGCCGACCGATCCGGGCATGGCTGGCATGCGCCCTCACGTGGATACAAACGGATATCCTGGTCGTTCAGGAGAGCCTGACAACCGTCGAGGCCAGAACCGCATGGGACGGGATTTTGACGGCGCTCGAACGACACACGGGGCAGACATGGCAATGGTCCGTTCAAGAATGCGGAAAGCCTGACGGGCATCACGTGGGGACGTTATGGAACGCGAGCCGGGTGACGCTCTCCGCCTTTCAGAGCCTCTGGTCCTTGAACAGTAAAGCCACGTCCGCGCGCAACCCGTGCGAAGGCGGACTCCGGCCCGGCCATTACGCGCACGTGCAATCCCAACGCCAACCGGGCGCGGACTTCCACCTGATCGGCCTGCACCTCAAGTCGGGACCTACGGTCTTTGCGGTCGAGGCCCGCCAAAAGGCGCTCAACCGGATCGACACAGCGGTCGCACCATTTCTCGAAATGGATGAGGACGTGATCATTCTCGGCGATTTGAATACCATGGGCGCCGGCGATCGTCATTCACAACGATCCGAGTTGAAATACCTCAGGCGAAAGGTCGCAAAGGAAACGCCCGGATTCGACGTTCTTTTTCCGGAGCCCCGGTGTTCGCATTATTTCCGCGGCCGGGGAGATTGGTTGGATCACGTCCTGGTCGCACAAGACATGCATGAAACGCGCACGCGGTCGGCGCGCGTGACCGGCTATTGCGCCGTAGCCGGATGCCGGGGGATCAAAGGGGAATACCCGCCCACCTATCAACGCTTGTCCGATCATTGCCCCGTCATCTTCGAGATCGACAACCGGGACAAGGATTGATGATGAGCCGGCCGGCACCGACACGATGTTCCTGGGCCACCAACGCGCTCCTGACCCAATACCATGACGAAGAATGGGGCGTCCCCGTACACGACGATCGGCGGTTGTTTGAATTTCTCGTCCTTGAAGGGGCGCAAGCCGGGTTAAGTTGGAACACCATTCTTCAAAAGCGTGACGCCTTCCGGACGGCCTTCGATCACTTTGACCCGGCGTCAGTCGCCAGGTACGACGCACGAAAAATACGACGCCTGTTGAGTAACCCCGGTATCGTTCGGAACCGGCTTAAAATTCAAGCGGCCATTTCCAATGCGCAGGCCTTTCTTCTGGTCCAAAAGGAGGCCGGCAACTTTGACGAGTATATCTGGGCCTTCGTTGACGGCCGACCGGTCTCCAATCGCTGGAAATCTCCACGCGACGTTCCCTGCAACACGCCACTCTCCGATGCCATAAGTCGTGACCTGAAACGCCGGGGCTTCACGTTCGTCGGTTCGACGATTTGTTATGCGTTCATGCAAGCCATTGGCATGGTCAACGATCATACGACCGATTGCTTTCGATACCGTCAGTTGCGCTAACCGGTTTTCATCGCCCGCGGCATTCATCGCGTATCCGGCCTTGTGCCGGACGAGAATTCACGTTGCCGCGCGAGTTGCTAGTCACTGCAGTCGTCTTTCGTTGGGGAAAGGGATTTGCTTGATGATAGAAAACAGGCGTCTTGCAAAGGCGTAGCGACAAACGCAAGAGAGAAAAAATCAAGAATAACCATATATTGTATTCATATAAACATTGACTACAATATATTGTTTATATATTATAAAATAATGAATTGAAAAAAATAAAGCATGTTGGTATAGTTTAGCTGGAACGTTTGTTCCATAAACCATGTGGAATGGCAAAACGTTGTCATTCTCTTTGTTGCCGTCACTACTGCGGCAAGGGATTTTAACAGTGTCCTGCTCTCAGTTTCGATGGTTCATTCAGTTGTGATTGGAGAGAGACATAGCTGTTTCCACACAAAAGGAGGCACGTTATGGCAAGTCAAGGCACCATTGAACGAGAAGTCGCAATTTTTCAACAACACCAGCGCGAGGGACAAACACGATGGTTCGTTCGCGTCTCCTGCAATTTTTTCGAACCACGAGTCTATGGTCCCTTTCCGGACGAACATGAAGCCGAACGGTTTCGAGGGGGTGCGGAGTTCGAACTCCGTAAATTGTTAGACTACCAACTCCCGAGCCTGTCCGACGATTGTCTTTTCCCTGTCCTTCGTTAAAGCATTTTTATGTGGATTCCCACTGGCTGTCAGCGGGAATCGGTGGCATGTCAGGGCGACATCTCACCACCCGTGTTCCGTTCTGAAGAAAGGTTCGAGCGTGTCAGCCATCCACTGCCTGTTCACAGGAACGTATTGTGAATTACGTACATGATTAAACAGAACTTTATGTTTTTATTTCACTATTGAACCTCAACCGGCCTCGTCCATCAAAAATGGGGACAACTTTGTGGATTCTTTTTGTACTGTACAAAATTG
Organism: Nitrospirales bacterium; assembly: GCA_965204965.1. GTDB lineage: Bacteria > Nitrospirota > Nitrospiria > Nitrospirales > UBA8639 > Bin75. The sequence continues at coordinate 1,727,040 of OZ242026.1, forward strand.
CAAGGTACCTAAGGCAATGATGACCAAGTTGCCTATCTTTTAGGCATAGGGGCTTCCTGATCTGCACCACAAAATCTGGTAAGGGAAAGACCCTTGGTGGCGGGTACTTAGATGAAGGGCAGGACAGGCGTCAGGTATTCATTGTGTCCTGTTTCAGACCTTCATTCCTATACCGGACAACCAGGACACCATCTCTGAGAGTCACCAACACCGATGTGACGCGCGGGTCCGCAGCCACAACCCGGCTCAAATCCTGAAGCGCCTCGGTCGCGCCGTCAGGGGCCGGATGCTTGAGGACCTCACCACTCCAGAGGACATTGTCAATGAGCATGACGCCTTGCGGAGCCAACAACTCCAAGCCTCGTTGGTAATAATCGACATAGTTGAGTTTGTCCGCATCGATAAAAATCACGTCGAACCCACCTTCAAGTGTTTGCATCGTTTCGATCGCCGGCCCGAGCCGCGCCTCGATTTTGTGGCCGGCCGGACTCTGGGTCCAATACCGTTTGGCTAACTCCATCGTTTCGGCATCGATATCGCAAGTGAGCACGGTTCCGTCATCAGGCAGCGCCTCGGCAAAACAAAGGGCGCTATACCCCGTAAACGTGCCGATTTCCAGCACGCGTTTGGCGTTTACCAACATCGTCATCATTTTTAAAAACGCCCCTTCCAACGGACCGACCACCATCTGCGGCAACTCTACGGACCGGTAGGTTTCTTCCCGGAGACGTCGACACACGTCGGATTCCGGCATTGAATGCGCTTCCGCATAGGCTTCAACTTCAGGCGACACCAACTCTTTCATGGATCTCTCCCTTCTCGCGTTTTCCAGCATCAAGAGGTAAAAAGCCGCATCGGAGTTTCCTTATCCCCTTTGCACGTCACCTTGCGTTCGGACGTAGCGCTTTGTACAGTCTTCCTCGTCGCGCCCCACGTCCGTTGAATAACAAGAAGCACCGTACATGTCCAATCCAACGCAAACCCTGATCACGCTCAAATCCAAACTTCTGGAAATCCGTCACCTCAAGGACGCCGCAGCCCTGTTGTCCTGGGATCAGGAAACCCATATGCCGGCCGGCGGAGGACAAGCCCGTGCCGAGCAACTGGCCACGCTCCAGACCCTGGCTCACGCCAAGTTCGTCGCCCCCGGGACCGAAGACCTCCTGTTGCATCTTATCGATCCGGCAACGGGTTTGGCGAACGGCGACGCCGACGGACTCGATGACGCCTCAAAGGCCCTGCTCCGGGAAACCTGGCGGGACTTCAGCCGGGCCAAGAAACTTCCATCGAATTTCATCAACCGCCTGGAGCGCGAATGCTCCTTGGCCCAGCAGGTATGGGCCGAGGCCCGCCGGCGCGATGACTTCCTGCAATTTCTTCCCAACCTGCAAACGGTCATCACCTTGAAATTTGAAGAGATCGACTATCTGGGCTACGACGATTGCCCCTACGACGCGCTCCTGGATACCTATGAACCCGGCGCCACCGTGGCGCAACTCCAACCGCTGTTCGCCGCGCTTCGTCAGGGATTACTCGATCTGTTGGCGCACGTCCGGGAATCCGCATCTCCGCCGGACGACTGGATCCTGTTTCAAACCTACGATGAACAGCAGCAACTTGCGTTCGGAAAACTGGTTCTCCGCGCCATGGGATACGACTTCAACCGGGGACGCCTGGACCTCTCGGCCCACCCCTTTACCACGGCTTTTCATCCGACGGACGTACGAGTAACCACGCGCGTCTTCGAACAGGATCTCCCATCCTGCCTGTTCAGTTGCATCCATGAAGGAGGACACGGCCTCTATGATCAAGGCCTGCCCCAGGAGCACTACGGCACTCCATTGGGCGAATCGCTTTCTCTCGGCATCCATGAAAGCCAATCGCGGCTATGGGAAAACAACGTGGGGCGATCCAAAGCTTTTTGGACGCATTTCTTCCCCTTGCTGCAACAACACTTTCCGCCACAACTCGGGGCCGTGTCCCCGGAGACCTTCCATGCCGCCCTGAACAGGGTGAAGCCGTCACTGATCCGGGTGGAGGCGGACGAAGTCACGTACAATCTGCACATCATGGTGCGTTTTGAAATAGAACTGGCTTTGATCGAAAAGCAGATTGAAGTCAAGGACCTGCCCGGTCTGTGGCGGGAAAAGATGCAGGAATATCTGGGGATCGCTCCCGAACGGGACGCCGACGGCGTGCTGCAGGACGTCCATTGGTCCCTGGGAGCCTTGGGCTACTTTCCCACGTATACCCTGGGGAACCTCTATGCGGCCATGTTTTTTGAGCAGGCCTGTCAGGACGTCACCTCATTGAAACTCGACATCCAACGAGGCCACTTGCTTCCACTCAAAGACTGGCTCAACCGCAACATACATCAGTGCGGGCGGCAATACTCGTCCGCCGACCTCCTGAACCGGATCACCGGTCGCAAGCTGAGCGTCGATCCGTTCCTCTCATACCTCCGAACCAAAATCGGCGACGTGTACGGCTTCACCAACGCTTGATGAAAGCCGTAACGCCGCGTCCCGCCCTCGGCTTCCCATTCACAACGTCTTCTCTCACCTGATCACTAGAATATTCAGCGCGTCCTTTCTAGTAGACTGCCCTTTGGTTTCTCAAAACCACGCCGCACTGTCCCTCCTGAAGGGCACAAACAAAAAACCCTTGTCAATCAAAGGCTTTTCCGAGTCATTTGCGTTCTCGTCTTCCTGGCACGTTCTTTGCTGATAGAGAAAGCATGATGACAAATTTTCCATTCACCATTTTTCACAAGAAGGAACAGCCATGAGACACATTCATCAATTGAACCGGTCGCATTTCACGATCAGCATCCTGGCGCTGATGCTCATCGTCAGTCTGTCGGGAATGGGGTTTGCCGCCGATGGCCAAGTCGACCTGAATACTGGCACGGCCAAAGAGCTTCAACAATTGCCGGGAATCGGTAAAGGGTTGGCCAAGCGGATTGTCGATTACCGCACCGCCAATGGGCCGTTCAAGACCGTGGAAGACTTGATAAAGGTCAAAGGCATCGGCAAGAAAACGTTCGCCAAGATGCAGGATCGTCTAACGGTCGGGAGTTCACCGCAGGTAGCCGCATCAGAATAAGTGAAGTGCTTTTATGGATCGTGGCTGGGAACCGGCCACGCGAAGAGTGGGGTCGGGTCGGAACAATCGGCCCGGCCCCACTTCGTTTTGCCGACATAACTAACCGGCAACTATGAGCCCAGGGCCTTATTCAGGAGAGACAGCGTTTTGGCAGGAACGGAAAAATCTCCGGTGACTTCGATGCGGGATGGGACCAGCACGATGGAATGAAACGGAATATCCCGGACGCATAATTTGTCCTCGGGTCGATCGACCACGCTGATTTCAACGTCCTCCACGGATTTCGTGATCTCTCCCACGTCCTGAGGCCCATAGATCTCCACGACGGATTGCAGAATCTCCATGACCTGTTCATTAGCCTCAACACCGGGAACCACCTCTTCTTCCACCAAAGGGATACATTCTTCCGCGGAACCGACGACGTCAAAATTCTGCAACCGTTCCTTCTTGCGCAGAGCCAGCAAATCATTATCGAGGTCTTTGCTGAAGGCTCCATAGGGAAACCGCATGAATTCGTAATGCAACCCGCGCACCCCTTTGCCCAGCATTTGCAATTCGGCCAGAAAAATCAGTTGGTGCACCTTGACGTCGCTGACCATGGAACATTCCTTTGCCTCAGCCAGATGCAGCCCGTAGACCAGTAATGTCCGGTCAATCGTGATCTCTTGCGGTTTGCGCATAACGCGAGCCTCGACAGGAGGGTGATCCTAACGAGCCACACGAAGATGCGTCAACGCGAAGAGTATTTCGGGATTCTGCCGGCCATTTCGCTGGCAGGCTATGATTCGTGCTTGACCCTTCGGCCATATTTCGGTTTAATAGAGAATTCATACACATTCATACGCGTAAAAATTTATTCTTATGGCTAAACCCACCAAAGAGCTTGAAATTCTCAAGCAACACCTTGCGAAGAACAGCCTGAAGCTGACCCGTCAACGGGAGAACATCCTCACGACTTTTTTGAAAATGGAGCACGTGACCGCCGAACAGATGTATCGGCTGCTCTCCAAGAAAGATCCCCATATCGGCTTGGCCACGGTGTACCGCACGCTCAAACTTCTGTGCGAGACCGGCCTTGCCCAGGAACAACACTTCGGCAGCCAGACACAGTTCGACAACGTGGCCCATAAAGGGCACCATGACCATCTCATCTGCACGGTATGTGATAAAATCATAGAATTCGAAAATTGTCAGATTGAAGAGCTACAAGATGAAGTCGCCAGAAAGAACGGCTTTACGATTCGCACCCACAAGCTGGAACTGTATGGCAATCCCATGCAGTTGCCGAACGGCGATTGCAAAAGTTGCGGAAAAGATTTGGAGCACATGGCAAGGACAGGACGACGTTGAGACAACGGATTCAGCAGTATTGAGAGTTTTGATTTTTGATTGCTGATTTTTGATTGCGAATTGCAGAGTGAGAAATCCCAAATTCACGATCCTAAATCCTCAATCCTAAGCCCCGTTCCACAATCCACAATCACAATTCGTTTCACCATTCAGATGATGAGGGTCAGATGATGAGGGTCTTTTTTATCTCTTTCGTAGTAGTGGCGAGCTTGAGTCTACCCTCTTGGAGCCATGCCGATGACACGCTCGTCGTCTATTCCGGCCGGGCAGAACGGCTCATTCAACCGGTGCTCGATGCATTTCAAGCCGAATCCGGCATCAGCGTTCAAATGCTGACTGCAGACAGCACGGCCTTGATCAACCGGCTTCAGATGGAAGGGGCCCGGACTCCGGCCGACGTGCTCATCACCAATGACTCCGGCACCTTGGAACGCGCGCGTGAATTGCAATTGCTCCAGCCCGCTGCCGTCTCCGACCTCGAGAAAACCATTCCCGGCCGCTTCCGAGCGCCGGACAACAGTTGGATCGGCCTGTCGGGTCGGATTTGGGTGGTGGTCTACAACACGACGATGGTCAGTCCTGACGACATCTCCTCCATCCTGGATTTCGCCGAACCGAAATGGAACGGCAAAATCGCGATCCCCAGTGCGGGCAGCATCTATCTGCAAACGGGCGTCTCGGTAATTCGCGCGTTGAAGGGCGATGAGGCAACCACCGCGTTCCTACAAGGACTGAAGGACAATGCCGGATCACTCGTTTATGGGAAGAACAGGCAGATCGTGGCAGCCGTGGCGCGCGGGGAAGCGGCCGCCGGTCTGGTCAATCACTATTATATCTACCGCCATCTCGCCAAACATCCGGATGCTCCGATCTCCCCGCTTCCCGCGGACCAAGGGGAGCAGGGCATGGGTGTCGTGCTCAATGCCGCCGGAATCGGCGTCACCGCGCACACCAAACACCCTGCGCAGGCTCAGGCACTAATCCGATTTCTCATTTCTCCCGAAGGACAACGCATGTTCGCGGACGTGAACAAGGAATATCCTCTCAATCCTCAAGTGAAGGCTGCGCCTGAGTTGTTGCCGCTTCAGAGCATGCAAGTGGCCCGCGTTCCCCTGAGCCGGTTGGCTGAACTCCGCGATCCCACCATGACCGTCATCGAAGAAGTTGGACTCCGCTAACCCTTTTCCTCCACTGGCGTCAATCCGTTTTCGTTTTCCTTCTCCGGTTGTGGCGCTCGGCTTTTGTCTGGCCGTGGCACTCATGCTACCGTTGCTCTACGTCGTCTTTTCAGCAATGACTGCGGACGCGGCGGTATGGCGACGCCTCTGGGCCACGCGGGTTCCGGAACTGTTTCTCAACACTCTTTCCCTCTCCCTTGGCGTTGCAATCATCAATCTGACCCTGGGCGTCTCGTTGGCCTGGATCCTGACCCGTTATACCTTTGCCGGATCGAGAATATGGGATTGGCTGTTGATTCTGCCGTTGTCGATCCCCTCCTACGTCCTAGCCTATACCTACACGTACCTGTTGAAACGGGGGGGCATGCTGGAACACGCCTGGCAGACCATTGCCGGGCCGGAGGCTGCGTTCTTTTCGCCGTTCAGTTTCGCGGGCGCCGTGCTCGTTCTTGCCTTGAACACCTTTCCGTTCGTGTACCTGCTGGCGCGCTCGGCCCTCAAGAATTTCAACGTCTCCTTCGAAGAAGTCGCCCGCACGACCGGAGCCAATCGAGTGACCACGTTTTTCCGGGTTTCGCTTCCACTCATCCGCCCGTCGCTGATCGCCGGACTGTTCCTGGCGATTCTCTACGTGGCGTCCGATTTCGGCGCGGTCTCACTGTTGCGGTTTCAGACCTTTACCTACGCCGTGTACCAGCAAATGACCGGACGATTCGACAACACGGCGGCCGCCTGCCTGAGCCTGGTGCTGGTCGCCTGCACGTTTGTCTTTCTGTTCGGCGAACGCTGGTTCCGGCAGCGGAGCCGGTTTTATCAAACCACGGGCCGGTACCGGAAACCGGTTCCCCAACCCTGCCGTCCCCTCACAGCCATCCTTTTTACGGGCTATCTGGTTCTCGTGTTCGGAGCCTCCTTCGGCCTGCCGGTGTTGCTGCTCATTCAATGGACCGTCAAGGCGGCAGCCGCCGGTGAGATTTCTCATGCGTTCATCGGATACATATGGAACAGTGTCTCGCTTTCAGGGATCACGGCCACCGCGGCCGTGATCTGTGGGATTCCCCTCGCCTACCTGGCATGCCGGCGTCGGACCTGGACCGGCACTTTTTGCGTACAAGGGGCGTATACCGGCTACGTGCTACCAGGCCCGGTCGCCGCCCTCGCCGTCCTGGTCCTGGTCTCCCAAACCGTTCCACAACTGTACGGCACGATCCTCGTCCTGCTGATGGCGTATCTGGTGCATTTTCTCCCGGCGGCGCTGCAGGGCATGGAATCCACCCTCCAGCAACTCACTCCGAATCTCGAAGAAGCGGCGCGAAGCCTCGGGGCTCGCCCCCTTCGAACTTTTTTTCGCGTGACCCTGCCATTGGTGCGTGGTGGATTCTTGAGTGCCTGGATCCTGGTCTTCGTCCAATGCATGAAGGAATTGCCGGCTTCCCTCCTGCTGCGGCCCGTGGGGTTCGATACCCTCGCCGTCAGGATTTGGCTTGAAGCCAGCGAGGAACTGTATCAATTGGCCGCGCCCCCGGCCCTGCTGATCGTGGTCATTACCATTCCGGTCGTGTTACTATTGATGCGAAAAGACCAGACGTAACCGCGCCCCGCACTCTTGCCATAAGATTCTTTTCGGCAAGCCCGCCAGGCGCCATTCCTCTTACCCAAGTATGACTTCGCCCGACGATATGCCCATGGTGCTCGAGTTGCAGGACGTGGCTTGCTCGTATGAAGCCGGTTCCCCGGCGGTGGAGGAAATTTCCTTCTCGGCACGGAAGGGCGAGGTCATCTGTTTGCTGGGGCCATCCGGATGCGGGAAGACCACCACGCTTCGGGCCATCGCGGGGTTCGAACCGGTTTCCTCCGGCGAAATCAAGCTGAACAGTGCCGTCGTCTCGGCCCCGGACCGGCACGTCCCTCCCGAACAACGGCGTGTCGGCATGATGTTCCAGGACTATGCCCTGTTTCCCCACCTGACGGTGCGGGATAACGTGGGTTTCGGGCTGGCGACTACCGCGGCGCAAGACCGCGGCAACCGGATAGATGAGATGCTGTCTCTCACCGGACTTTCAGAACTCGGACGGCGATACCCGCACGCCCTTTCCGGCGGCCAACAGCAACGCGCGGCATTGGCGCGGGCCCTTGCCCCTCAACCCGTGTTGCTCCTGATGGATGAACCGTTCAGCAACCTGGACCCTGATACGACGGAACGCATGCGCATGGAACTCCTGCACCTGCTGAAATCTACCCAAACTACGGCCGTTCTCGTGACGCATGATCATAAAGAGGCCTTTGCCATGGCCGACCACGTGGCCGTCTTGAACAGCGGGAAACTGGAACAATTCGCCACTCCCGAAACCATGTACCATCTTCCGGTTTCTCCCTTTGTCGCAGAGTTCGTCGGACACGCCGACTTCATTCCCGGAACCATTCGCGATTCCGTGGTCATGACTCAACTCGGCTCGTTTCCGATTCCCTCGGACTATACGGGGAGTCCCGAGGTCATAGTCATGATTCGGCCGGACGACGTGCGCATTCGTGAAAACGGCAATGGAGGCGGAACTGTGGAATCCCGCCAGTTTCAGGGCTCCGAGATCATCTATGGCATCCGCCTGGGCTCCGGGAACCTCGTGCATAGCAGCGAGGCTTCGACCCGCTCCTTTCCTCTCGACTCGAAGGTGGAGTTGGAAGTCATGGCCACCCATACGGTATTATTCGACAAAAAAGCATGGAAGACCTGACCGGTGTTTGTGCTGACTTCACGTGAATAAGAGCCCAGGGGCTCAATTCGCAATCTCAGGATTCAGTGTTTATAATGTCTTAAGGCTGAGGTTGCCGTGCCGGAAACGTCGAACCTCATAGACCCCTGATTCCATCGCTGTCATCGTATCGACAGAACGTTTGTAAAGTCTTTATCTTTTTAGGAGGAACCGAACATGAGAATCCCCGAACCGCCTCGCCGGGTTTTACCCGTTTCGCTGTTGGCCGTTTTCTTCCTGCTGGCCGCCGGTCCGGCCTTTGCCGACCCGCATGGCTCCACGCATGGACATTCGAAGAGCATGCATGGGAGTTCAAGCACCCATGGTTCCATGCACCATGACGGCCACCATTCCCATCATGACGGCATGCATAAGAAACACGGCGGAGGCCATCATGGCATGCAGTCTTCAGGACATGGGGGGCACCACACCAAAGGTCATGGCGGCCATGGCCACGGGGCCTCGCATGGCGGACAACATCAGGACGCCGGCAAATTCATCAAGCACATCCTGAAATTCAAAGAGGGCATGAGCCTGACGGCCGAACAGGAACAGAAACTTCGTTCGCTCAAGACCACCTACAAGAAAGACCGGATCAAAACGAAGGCTGAGGTGCAATTGGCCAGTATCGATCTGCATGAAGTCCTGAAAAACGAGAAGGCGAGTCTGTCCGACATTGAAGCGGAATTCAACAAGATGCACGCCTTGAAGACGAAGCTGTATATGGCTTCAATCAAAGCCGAGCGGGACGCCAAAGCCGTGTTGTCCGAAGAGCAACAAGCGCGGATGGACAAGATTCACGAACGAATCAAATCTCACGGCGGCAACATGGGACATACCGGCGACTATTCCAAGTACAAAAGAGGTAAGAAAAGCATGGGCCACGGAACGACCGGTCACATGAAGTAATTCATTCCGTTTGAGCGCTCTCAAACAAAAGGGCCGCCCCGTGCGGCCCTTTTGTTTGCTGCAAGGCCTCTCGAAGCCGGTTGCCTCGGCAGGCTTAACTAATCAGGCCAAGCAATCCCGACGAGACCGACACGGTTCAACCCGCACGACAACCACGCCTCCGACCCCAAGCAGACGTTCAATCCAGGCATCCCTCTTTCCGGACCCATGACGCCGCTGCCCGCATATTGACTTCGCATAGATTAACTATTATAGTAATGATAATTAGAATCACTATAATGATTGAGGTCGCAAATGGACGCGGGCTTCCTGGGGCATGACCCTGCGGTACCGCCAGCACGTTTGCCAACCACTGAACCTACAACCCTCTGTTTTACCAACAGACTGTTTCAAAGGAGGAAGTCGACATGAAGTTCCGTACGCAACGCTCCCTATTTTCATTCATTTCCCTGTTTGCCGTAGTCTTTCTGCTGACTGCCGGCCCGGCCCTTGCCAACCCTCCCGCTTCCATGCATGGGAAGTCGAAGGGCATGTCTTCGAGTTCAGGTGACTATGGCAAATCCAGGCATGAAGGTTTTGGGGACCCAAACAAATCTTCCCATCGTGGTGGCATGCATATGAGCCGCGGCGGCCGTCATTCAATGCATGCCTCGGGAGCCGGCATGGGTCATAGGAAAGGGCATGGCGACCTTGCTTCCGGTGCCATGCACGACCGGGCCCATCAGAAAGCCATGAAATTCTTCAAACATATGTTGAAGAACAAGGATGCGATGAGCCTGACGGACGAGCAGGTTCAACAGCTTCGCGACCTCAAAATCAATTACAAGAAAAACCGGATCAGAATGAAGGCTGACGTGGACGTCGCCGAAGTTGACCTGCACGTGTTGCTGTGGGACGAAAAAGCCAAGCTGGCGGACATTGAAACGCAAATGAACACCGTTCACAGCTTGATGACAAAGCTGCACATGGCATCCATCAAAGCCAAGCGTGACGGGAAAGCCGTGCTGACCGACGAACAGCGATCGCGGATGGACACAATGCACAAACGCATGAAGTCCCATGGCGGCAGCAAGGGTCATCCCGGCGCTGCTTCCAAGGAAAAGAAATGCAAGAAAAGCAAGGGCCAGGCACCCGAGGGTCACAAAAAGTAACTCGTTCCATTGCAACGCTCTACATGAAAAAGGGCCGCTTGATGCGGCCCTTTTTTGCTCTTCTTTATTCATCCTCTTGCGTGGATAAAGGGAAAGGAGTACCTTACAGCCCGATAGCGTAGGGGGTTGGCACGCCTCAAACCACCCAGGGCAGTTTAGTCGTTCATTCGATACCACGAAGGTAGCGATTCATGTCCAGAACTATCGTCAGCCTGCCGGATGAGGACAAAACATGGCTCGCCCGCCAAGCTTCGGCCCAGCGGGTACCCATGAGTGAACTCGTGCGGCGTGCCGTACGCGAATACCGAAAACGTCACGGCAACGGCAAATCAAGACGTCTGACCGAATTGCTCGAGAGCACGCGTGGTAGCTGGAAGCATGGCGACGGACTCCGCTATCAATCCAATACTCGCAAAGAGTGGGAGCAACGCCATTGAGATGGCTGGTTGACTCAGTCATCCTCATCGACCACTTCAACGGGATCAACGCGGCCACCCAATTCATCGCCGATGAGTGCGAAGATAGCGCTTTGTCACCGATAACCCGTGCGGAAGTGCTCGTGGGCTTTGACGACGATCACCTTCTCGTCGCAGCCGAACTGCTTGACCAATTCCCCACACTGCCCATCACCGCAATCGAAGCGGATTTGGCAGCCTCTCTCCGTCGCTCCGAACGTTGGCGACTTCCGGACGCTTTACAGGCAGCTATCGCCCGATGCAACGGGCTTGATCTCGTCACGCGGAACATAAAGGACTTCCCACCGGATCGCTACGATTTCGTAAAGGTACCATAGACGCTTGATCCACGTGCCGGATGATGGTGCTACAAAGCGGAATGCCTTATCAGTGGCAAGGCTATTCTCCCTCTTTTTCCTGTCCCTGATAAGCATACTCAAATGTGTTACTCGAATTAGGCGTTTCGATTTGGCACGGAGAAATATTTCAAATAATAAGCATCTGGAAGTTTTTGCTTGATGCCGATATTGTGACACACGGCCTTCATCAACTTGATTAAAGCCTCATCCGCTGCTCCCGTTGGTCTAGCAACTGGGGATGTTGCAGCGACAGTAAGAGAATTTTCTACTGCCTCGATTACTTCTTGGCTGTCAGAAAAAATAACCATTATTTCGTTTAGCGATTCTTGGAATTTTTGGCTGCCAATATCATGACGGCTGCCGAACATTTTTCTTGCAGTTTCCATTTTCATTCTTCGTTTCTCAAGACGCTGGTAAAACCAAGATGAAACTGCTACTCCTATGAGTCGGAGAGTAACGAAGATATTACCATTATTTGCCATTCGACCATTTTGGGTCTCCCCTAACTTATCTTGTCACTCGTAGCAAAAAGCAGAGCGAGACGCAAGATTACTCTTGCAGGCTTACTTGCAACCGGTCTTGCAAGCCCGAGGACACGGACACGGTGCCGTCCGCGGCGACGATCACGCCTTCGACGCCGGGCAGGCGTTCGATCAACGCCATGCCTTGTTCCGGTCCCATGACGAAGATGCCGGTGTCCAGGCCGTCGGCCAGCACGCCGGTTTTCGCCACGACGGTGACGCTCTGCGAGAGACGTGCGGGCTGGAGCGTTTGAGGATCGAGAATGTGATGGTAGCGAATGCTGTCTTTCTCGAAGTAGCGCTGATAATCGCCTGCCGTGGACACGGCTTCATCTTCGAGTTCGAGTTGCCCGATCGTGATCCCGTTCTCCTTTCGGGGATGCTGGATGCCGAACACGAACCGTTGACCATCGGGCAGACGGCCAAAGGTCTTGATGTCCCCGGAAATGGCGACCACACCCGACGAAGCCCCGGCTTCCCGCATCACACGAGCTGCGAAATCCGCGGCATACCCCTTGCCGATACCGCCGACATCCACCCGCATCCCGGAACGAGCCAGAAACACGGTGCCCGCCTGCTTATCGATTTGAATGGCGGAAAGATCCATGAGCGGGCGCGTGGCATCCAATTCTGCCCGTGTGGGGATGCGTCCTTCCCGACTGACGTTCCAGGCCTCTACGGCCGGACCGATGGCAACGTTGAAGCCTCCCTGCGTCAACCGGGCCATTTCCATGGAGTGTTCCAACAGTTCCAAGGTTTCCGGACCGGCCTTCACGGCGCGTTGCCCGGCCCCGGCATTGATTCGGGAAAGTTCGCTGTCCGGAATCCATGTACTCAGGATTTGCTCCAGGCGATGGATTTCCGCGAATCCTCGTTCAATCACCCCGTTGGCCAGTCGTTTGTCCGGAGCCACGGCAGTCAGAAAGACCAGCGTGCCCATATGCATCTGGCCACGCTTGACCACGTGCGGTGAAGCAGCCTGTCCGGTCAGATCAGGACAACAGAGGAACGAAATACCCAAAAGAGTCAACAAGAGGAAAGGAATCCGGAGTCTCACTCCCTCTCCCTTGGTGGGAGAGGGCTGGGGTGAGGGGGGTACGTTGCAGCCGTCCATTATACCCCCCACCGTCTCAGCCGGCGCCTGACGGCTTGGCTTCGGCGACTCCCCCTCAAGGGGGGAGTGATAATCCGTTCCCCAATTTCCCTCATCTGTCATCTGCGGCGACTTAGCGGCGACGGAAATATCTGGCATTCGGTTGCCCGTCAACCATAAATCCGCGCGTTTCGAACGTCTCGGGTTTCGGCAAAACCGTTGCAATAGGCGTGCGTTCCGACCCAAGCACTGCGGAAAATTTCTTTGAGAACTCCGCCTCTCCTTCAAGGACACGGATTCTCACGTGCCGAATGGTCCGAGGCGTTTCAAGCTCTATTTGCCACGAGCCCAAATACGCCAGTTTTTTCTCGGGAACGCGAAAAGCCAATTGGACGTGAGATTCCACCCTGAACGGGCCTTCACTGAATTGCAAACGGTCAACGACATACCTTCCCGCGGGCAGCCTCGCGGAAAACACGCCTGATTGCGAATTCACGTTTACCCGGGACCGTACTCCGGTTTCTTCATTCGACACGAAAAAAAACCTCAATTTGGCCGGATACATGCGGGGATAACGGCCCTTGGTCTCACCTGAACGTAACCGAATGCCAATTCATGCGTCGTCACATCCAAGGACGTCTCCGGGACCCCTGACACACATCCCATTCCCGCCATAAGAGAAAAGACCATCAAAAGGATTTTTCCCATGACGCCTCCTAAGCCGGTCCGATGCCTGAAAAGCATAGAGCCACCCATCTGATTTTACCAACACACGCACCTTGGTGTATGCATATTTTTCGTCAACAGAATAAAGTTGACAGGCTATCGAAAATCCTCTATTTTAAAAACCGTTATCAAAATCAATCTGGTCAAAAATAAAAATCATTTTTATTTTTTGCAATCATGTGGCAAATTTGCTACATTCACGTTGTTTTTATTTCAAGCAATGAATTTTGACAGAAACACGAGGTGGGAGGGGAAACAACTCAAGCCCGCCGAAGCCAGATGCGAATGCGGCCAACTCATCGCAAAACTTCGCGGGGATATGCTCGAAGTCAAGTGCAAACGCTGCAAACGGATTGTCTCCATTTCCTACAATCAACTCAAAAAGAGCGAAGTCATCTTGGCGCCATGTACGCAATAGCCGAAGAGTCAGCGTACCAATAAAGAGGCCGACAAATACGGTAAACACTTCAAGAAATAACACGTGAGGGCCACAAGAGCCCCTTTAGTGACCAGAGGACCGGCAAGAGTCCCCAATACAAGGAGGTCGTCCGATGCGACGATTTTTTTTGATCACGGGGGCCTTGGCAGTCCTCATGATTATGCCACAAGCAACGGTTTGGGCTGAGGATGCGGATTTCACTCCCGCCCAAATGAAACAGATACGCAAAATGTTTGAAGAGTGGTCAAAGCAACAGCGACAGCCACCGGCGGGAGCCGTGGCGCGGCCGCCGGCCCCACCGGCCAGAAAGGGGTCTTCCGTGCCGACCATGGGTGACACGACAAAGCAGTCGATCCGGTACGGCCAGGAATTCTCGGGTGGTAGCGGCCTGCAGGGTGGACGGACCATCTACGCCAGACCCTTCGTCAAGGCTCCGAAAACCATCCTCGGTGGGTACATCGATTTCACGCTCACGAAATGTAACAACGGGGGAGCACGGGATTGTGACAAGGTGTCGGGATTCGACCAGGAGCGCTTCGTGCCGTTCTTCTATTCCCAGGTCACGGACCGGCTCAGCGTGGCAGCGGAACTCGAGGTTGAACACGGCGGTCCCCAAGGCAATCAATCGGACGGGGACATCAAGATGGAATTCGCCACCATGGACTACCGGTTCAACGACGCGTTCAACCTGCGGGGCGGCATCATCCTGGTGCCCATGGGCCGGTTCAACCTGATCCACGACTCGCCCTTGAACGATTTGCCTCTTCGACCGATGGTGAGCCGTTCGATCCTGCCTTCCACGTTTGCCGAGAGCGGGATCGGCTTTTTCGGCACGTTCTATCCGAGCGCACTCTCCAAAATCGACTACGAATTATACGTCGTCAATGGCTTTGTCGGAGATAACGGACAGTTCAGGGATGGAAACGGGACGCGAGGGTCGCGTGGAAGCCTTAAAAAGGATAACAACGAAAACAAGGCGATCGTCAGCCGTGTCTCGTTCAGCCCGATGCTGGGTGTAGAGGTGGCCGGCTCTGTTCACCACGGCAAATGGGACAAGAAGGACGAGTATGACCTGACCCTGTTCGCCATTGATGGGGCTCTGCAACGAGGCCCTTTTGAACTCATGGGTGAAGCCGCCTGGGCCAACGCCGACGGGGGCGGGCTATATCAGACTGTGGCGGGGACAGTATCTCGTCAAGACGGTGACGACTCAAACAGGCGCCAAGTTGAGCAAGAAGGAGGCGAATTCTATGTCGTCCCCGAAAACATGTTCGGATATTACGTGCAATTGAATTACCACTTTATGCCGGAGGGCCTCACCAGGGCACTGCCCAGCTATTTTGGCCAAGACTCGACGTTTACGGGCATCCTTCGTTGGGGAAAGGCGGACACCAACACCGATTCCGACATCAACCCGAATGACGAGGAACGATTGACCTTGGGGCTCAATTTCCGGCCGGTGGAAGACTCGGTCATCAAGTTCGCCTATACGTGGAACAGGAAGGGCGTGAACAATCCTGCGGGAGCCACGAATCACAACGGGTTCCAATTCAACTTGTCGTCGTATTTCTAAACGAAAGGCCTCCTCATCCCCCTCTCCCTCCAAGGGAGAGGGGGGAAGAAATTATGAGTAGACACGTTGTTCTTTCCTTGTTTCTGATCGTCTCCACGGTGGGGTGCGCCACGATGTCGGGCGCGCCCAGCACCGTGAAGGCGGCCTGTTCCTATGACCAGGCCTGGTCCGTAGCCCTCGCGAGTATGAACGAATTCGTGTTGACTCAAGAGGACAAGAACAAAGGGGTGATTGAAACCGAGTGGGCAACCTTTGCCTCCGGGCAAAGCATCGGGGTGTTCCAACGCCAGGGCAACAAGGAACGCGCGCGGTTTTTTGTGAACGTGGAAGCGGACCGGCAGCCGGTCAGGATCTCGATCCGGCAAGCCCGGGAGTTTTTTTCTCCCGTGGGCGCGCGGTCGCAAGGCATAGCCTGGAAACGCATTCCACCCAACGCCGCGGAAGAACGGCGTCTGGTCCAACGGATTACCAATCAACTGCTGAGTGAGGGATGTACGGTTGTCGGTTGATACGAAGTCTTGCGAGGCCTCAGGAATGAAGGGACAGAAGAGAAAGACACTGGATTCCCGCTTTCGCGGGAATGACAGATTCGGGGTGTGGTGGACTCTTTCCATACCACTCCGGCTTGCGGTTATTTTTTCTGCTTGCAGTGTTTTAACGGGGTTTTCTTCTTCCCAAGTTCTCGCCCAAGGCGGACCTCAGGAACAGATCTGGGACCATGAGCTCAACCGCTGGCTCACGCCGGAAGAACTGGGCCATCTGGAAATTTATTTTACCGAGGAAGAAGCCGCCAAAGTCATGTTCCCGGATTCGGAAAAAATCCGCAGGGAAACCCTGCAGTTGACGGCCGAGCAAAAGGCGTTTGTCGAACAAGTCATCGGCTGGGAATTCCCTGAATACACCTTCGACGTCTTCATCGGGGAAACCCAGGGAAACATCGACGGATACGCGGTCATCCAAAATACCATCGGCAAGCATCGCCCGATTACGTACATGGTGGGCGTCACCTCCACTGGCGAATGCATGAACTTTGAAGTACTGGTTTACCGGGAGGCCCGGGGTAACGAGATCGCTACGAAACGCTTCAATTACCAGTACCAGGGGAAAACCATCGGTGACCCGGTACGGATCAATCGAGATATCCTCAACATCACCGGGGCCACGATGTCCGTGCGATCGGCGAGCGCCGGGGTGAAACGCGTGCTTGTCCTGGTGAATGAATTTTACTTGAAGCCCCGCGGGCTCGGCCGCGACGTCCTTGCGGCCACCACAAAGGAAAAAGGATTCTTTGAAACACTCTTGGGACTCTGAAAGAAGAGGATAAATCCCGCAAACTCTACCTCCCCTACCCCCTCCTAGGAGGGGAATTTAAGGAAGCGCCCTCTCCCTTGGAGGAAGAGGGCTGGGATGAGGGGGAATCGTCAGCAAATGAGTGAACACAAACAGAAATGACAGACGGGGCTCAATGACAGACGGAAGTCAGGGCTCTACGTGAACATTCGATTGCAATGCGGAATTTCAATACCCGGTTTCGGCTACGCGACACCGACCGGCAAATCCGGCTGGTATACACTTGGTTTCTGTTCATCATGTTTGTGGGATTCGTCTTCACCTTTATCTGGGCGCACAGCATGACCGACCTGACGCCAAAGGGCATTGCCCTTCACTATCGCGGATCTCCCGAAAATTTCGGCGAGCCCATGTCCTTCGGGCAATTGGCCGAAACCACGCACTTTCACTTGTTCACGCTACCCGTCGTATTCCTGATTATGGTGCACGTCTTGTACCTGACCATGGCCGGACCTCTCACGAAGGTGCTGACCACGTGGTTCGCGTTTGTGGGCGTGACATTGGATCTTGTATCGCCGTGGCTGATCACCTACGTGTCTCCCCTCTTCGTGGTGACGCTGTTGACCGGCGACGTTCTCATGACGGTCACGTTTTTGATCATGTTCGCGATTCCCATGTACGAAATGTGGGTTTTGAGATATCCCCTCATGATGGGAAAAGGTGCCGATACGAATAAGACTTCCTGATAGATCCGTTGAATAGAGCCAGAGACCATGCGTCCAGAGCCCAAGCGTGCCGTAGGCATCCTTGGGTTTTTTTTGTTGAGGGAGTGGGAAATACCCCATTCCTTGATGCCGGAAGGCAACCTCCTCCTGATACGCCTCCCGGCCCCCCCTACTGGACAAGAGAAGGGACTGCTCTCTTCTTCCACTAACTTCCCCCAAATAGACACGCGTTTCAGATATGCGGTAGCCCAACGATGAACTCGGACATTATCACCGAACGAGACATTGACAACGCCTCTCTCTTCGATGCTGCCAGCAGTGCCCCCGCCGACAAAAGACGTCCGCGGTCGGCCTCTGCCGACATCGTCGCGAAGGACAAGGATTCCCTTACCCCATCCGGTCCGGCCAATCAGGATGCCCTTCTCCGTGAATTGTTTGCGTATATAGTCAATTGGGCCAAACGTTTCTATCGCGGCCGGCAAAACCATGACCGTCAAAAAATCGTGGAATTCGTGTCACGGGCCCTCGTGCCTGATGCCTCCTTTCCCGCATCGTCCACTTTCAGCTTGCCCGACCAGATCCACGAATTCATGGTCACCCACCTGCATCAGGGATTGACGCTCAAGGAGTTGTCGGAATTTTTGGGATATTCAGAAAAATATTGCTCTGATTTTTTCATACTGCACATGGGAGAGCCCTTCTCCGTGTATTTGAAAGGGCTGCGTCTTCAAACGGCCAAACTCCTATTGAAGAATTCGGAACAGAATTTGACGCAGATAGCACAAGCCATCGGATTTCAGGATCAGTTTTCTTTCAGCCATTTTTTCAAAAAGGCGGCGGGCTTGTCGCCACGGCAGTTTAGGGACAGCTTTTCCGTGTCCGGTTCTCGAACATGAGTTCAGGTGAAAAGGAGCGACGGCGGATGTCCTCCGGTGACACCTCGGCTAAAGATGCGCCGGACTTGGATGACCTGATCATAGAGCACAAGTCGCCTCGCAAAACAAGAAGATTCCTCAAAGGCATCGCGTTTGTCGCAGGAACCGCCGTGCTTCTTTTTTCCATCAATACCTACTTGACCGGTGATCCCTCATCACGCGCCACGCGCGTGGAGTTGACCTACGTGCAACGCGTGTCCAAGGTGCCCACCCGAGGGGCCTTGACGGCCACGGGGTACGTCGTCGCACAGAGGCAAGCCTCCGTCGCGTCAAAAGGAACGGGCCGTTTAACGTCCGTTCGGATTAACGTCGGCGACCGGGTGACCGCGGGGCAAATTCTGGCAACCATAGAACAGGCTGACGTTCAGGCGAAGCTCTTGCAATCCCAAGCCCGCTTGGACGTCGCGAAGGCCGCCCTGGCCAATGCCCGGCCCGAGTTGCGGGAAGCCACCCGCCATTACCAACGCCTGAGAGTGTTACGGGATCAGGGCCTGTTTACGCAGGACGAATTCGACGTGGCGGAAGCCCGTCTTCGCCGGTCGCGGGCTGGGGTGCGATCATCGCGTTCCGCCGTGGCCCTGGCACAAGCGGAAATACAAACCGTGCAAATAGAACTCGAAAACACCTTGATTCGAGCCCCGTTCGATGGAACCGTCATACAAAAATTCGCGGAAATCGGCGAAATGGTCGCGCCCATGGCCGGGGCCTCTAACTCAAGAGGCTCAGTGGCCGCGATCGCCGATTTGAGCACGCTGCAGGTTGAGGCTGCAATTTCGGAGTCGTTTCTCAATTCGGTGCGCCTCGACCAACCGGCACGGATCCGTCTCGAAGCGGTTCCGGACCGCGTCTATCACGGGGGCGTCAGCCAAATTGTCCCTGCGGCAGATCGGACGAAGGCCGCCATTCCCGTAAAGATTCGAATTGACGACCTGGATGAAAAGATCTTTCCGGACATGAGTGCCACCGTAACCTTTTTGGAAGACTCGACTTCGGCCTCTCCAAAAGAAATACCGATCGACACCGTGGGCGTTCACCCCGAAGCCATCGTGACTCGAAACGGTCAAACGATGATCCTGCTGGTCGTGAATGACGTGGTGTCGGAAGTGCCCGTGGAAATCGACTCGGAGCTACATGGTCTCATTCCCGTTCGGGGAGAAGTTGTCGAGGGCGATACCGTGGTCATGAGCCCGCCCGAAGATCTCTTCGCCGGCAGCCTTGTCCAAGCGCGTTCCCTGGAATCCGGAAGGGATGGGTCCGGCCAAAACCCGAGGAATCGAAAATAAGGAACCTCTGATTTCTTGTGATAGCGGGATGGAGGGCAAGGCGTCCCGGAGCGAAACCCGAGGCTTATCAGAGAGATAGGTGAGGGGTGAGCGAGGACACAACGCAGCCATGCGCCCGATAGTGCACTAAATCAGAGGTTCCATAACGTGTTCACGAACGTCTCCAGGAGTCACCCATGACGTCTTCCATTATCGAAATTCAAAAGGTGTCCCATTCGTACTTCCGGGACGACATCGAAATCCCCGTCCTGAGGGAACTGACGCTCACTATCGCCTCCGGGAGTTTTGTCGCCTTACTGGGTCCGTCCGGGTCCGGGAAAACCACTGTCCTGAATCTCATGGCGGGCTTCGACCGCCCCTTGCACGGACACGTGTCCATCAATGAGACCAACGTCAGCCGGCTCTCCGAGCGCCAACTGGCACGATGGCGAGCAAAGACGCTCGGTTTCATCTTTCAGTTTTACAACCTGATTCCGGTCCTGACGGCGGCCGAAAACGTGGAGTTGCCGTTGCTGCTGACCTCCTTGTCCCGCACACAGCGTGCGAAACACGTGGCGACAGCGCTACGTCTCGTCGGACTGGGAAACCGGATGACGCACTATCCCCGTCAACTCTCCGGAGGGCAGGAACAGCGCGTGGCCATTGCACGAGCAATCGTGATGGACCCGGCGATTCTCCTTGCCGATGAGCCGACGGGCAACCTGGATAGTGAGGCCGCGGAAGACATCATGACTCTTCTCCAACGCCTGAACGAGGAACAAGGTAAAACCATCGTGCTGGTCACCCACGATCTCGAGGCCGCCCAGCGCGCCACAACCATCTGTAAACTGCACAAGGGAAAAATGGAGTAGATGCTGCTTCGCTACGTCACTCGCAACCTGACCCGTCATCCGCTCCGGGCGGCCTTAACCATTCTGACCGTGAGCCTTATCATTCTGGCCTTTGGTCTCCTTCGCACAATGATCACGGCCTGGTACGGAGATTCCATCGGCACACCACCCGATCGTCTGCGAACCCGGCATGCCGTTTCTCTTACCTTTCAACTACCGGTGACGTATCAGGAACGCATCGCCGCTATTCCCGGCGTGAGCGGGGTCTCCTACGGCAACTGGTTCGGCGGACGATGGAAGGACGGCAAAGCGTTTTTCCCACGCTTTGCCGTGGACCCGGTCTCGTATTTGGCCGTCCATCCCGAGATTCAATTGCCTGCCTCCCAACGGGAGGCCTTCCTCCGCGATCGTCGTGCCTGCATCGTCGGGCAAGAGCTGGCTGCCAAACGCAATTGGCAGGTTGGCGACATCGTCCGTATTCAAGGCAGTCTCTACCCGGGTGATTGGGAATTCACAATAAAGGGCATCTATACGGGAACGACGCCTACCGCCGATGAAGGAAACATGTATCTTCACTGGGTCGCGGTCGACGAGCGACGACGCATCGAAGACCCGGATCGTGCCGGGACCGTCGGCTGGTTTGTCGTCCGCATGGCCAACCCCGAGAAAGCCGCCCAAGTCTCCGCGGCCATCGACCGGACCTTTACCAATTCCATGGCGGAAACGCGAACGGAGACGGAGCAGGCGTTTCGTGCAAATATGATCGCCATGTCCGGCGCCGTGATTCGCGTGGTTGAAATCATGTCATTTCTTATCCTGGGAATCAGCCTCCTGGTTGTCGCCAATGCCATGGCCATGACCGTCCGGGAACGGCATCATGAATACGGCATCTTGAAGACGATGGGGTTTCGGGCGCCTCATCTCGGTTTCCTGATTTTTGGCGAATCCGTGTGTCTGGCTCTCTTCGGCGGAATTCTGGGGGTGGCGCTGTTGTATCCCGCAAGCAAGGGGTTCGGCATGTTCCTCGCCGGCACTGTTGGTGGATTGTTCGGGACTCTTGAGTTACCTGTCCACTTGCCGGTGCTGGCAGTGTCACTCAGCGTGGGAATCGGTCTTCTGGGAGCGGTCATCCCGTTCTTCCTGTGCCTGCGCAGCCCGATTCGGGAGGAACTCCGTCACGTAGGATGACGACCGAACCAAGCTGTATGCAGATGTTCCCCTCCTTTGTAAGGAGGGGCGAGGGGAGGTAGAGAGCGTCATGCGCATTTTTTCTCATACAATCTCCGTCACCTGTTCGCTCGGCGGATCACCAACCTGTCGACGATCCTGGGAATCAGCCTGGTCGTGTTCATCTTTGTGGGCGTCCTGATGTTAGCCCACGGCGTCAAACACACCTTGGTCAATACCGGATCCAAGGGAAACGTACTGGTCCTCCGGAAAGGAGCCATCAGCGAGATCGGCAGCGGTCTCTATCGGGATCAGACGGCCATCTTGCAAACGTTGCCGGACATCAGCCAACGGGGTGAGAACCCGCTGTTCTCACCTGAAGTCGTGGTGCTCATTAACCTGGAGAAGAAGGGAACGGGCACCGCTGCCAACGTGACCCTCCGTGGAGGATCAGCGGAATCGTTTCGCGTACGGCCCCACGTGAAAATTGTGAGGGGTCGTATGTGGCGCCCCGGATCGAATGAAGTGGTGACGGGCAAACAAGTCGCGAAACGCTTCCAAAACGCAGGCTTGGGCCAAACGCTTCGGTTCGGCAGACAGACCTGGACCGTGGTAGGAATTTTTGAAGCAGGCGGTACCGGGTTTGAATCCGAAACATGGGGGGATGCCGATCGATTCATGGATGCGTTCGGGCGCACGTATTATTCGTCTGCCATCTTTCGACTCCGCGATCCCTCGCTGCTTCCCACGCTCCAATCCCGCATCGAGCAGGATACTCGCCTGCAGGTCCGGGTCACCCCGGAAATCGCCTATTATGAATCACGCTCCGGCGGTCTCGTGAATTTTATTAGAAGACTCGGGCTCATCCTGACGGGGCTTTTCAGCGCGGGGGCGAGCCTCGGCGCCATGATCACGATGTACGGCGCCGTCGCGAATCGCTCCACCGAGATCGGGACGCTACGTGCGATGGGATTCACGCGAAGCAGGATTTTCAGCCTTTTCGTCATCGAATCCGCCTTGATCGGGCTGATCGGATCCGCTCTCGGCATCGCGCTGGCTTCATTGCTCCAATTCACGTCCCTGTCAACGATCAACTTCGCCACCATGTCAGAGTTGGCCTACGGTTTTGTCCTGACTCACTCGATCGTATTGTGGGGCGTCGTCTTTGGCGTTGTCATGGCCACCTTGGGCGGATTGCTCCCTGCTATTCGGGCCATGCGAACCAATATTCCCAACGCCCTGAAATTCAGAGGCGCATAACCCTGCCGCTCGGTCCGAGGGCATGCCACCCCCACATTTCCGGCAATCGGACATGTTAATCCGGCGATTGGACATGTTCGAGGGAGTTCCACCTGTTATATACTTGCTTGATTTTGAAAATTGGTTTCATGATTAAACATATAGACATCTGAACCGGCAACGATCGGAAATGCAAACTTCTGCCTTCGGCGCAATACAGGCTCCGCCCTATTGGAACGGCTGGGCATTATCCGGCTGCTTGCATGCTGTGATGGTCGGGGTCGCCCTGTTCCTTTCACACCAACTGCCTACACCCCAAAAAGCCGCGCGCAACCCCATCGCCGTTGCCTTCGTCACTCCCGAGCCCACCCGCACGTCCCCTACCCACCGACAGACCATGAAGAAGGCGCCTCCCACACCGACGATCAAACCGAAACAGGTGCAACCCGAAGTCATCCCCAGGGAACCGGCCCAATCGAAGCCGCATACGCAGACTCAGCCCAGACAAACAGTCTCTCCGCAAACGGTTGTCCACGCTTCACCGAAGCCTGCTCCCCTAGCAAAACTTCAAGTTACGAACGCTACGCCAATATCCGTGGCCCAACCCAGGACGGTCAAGCACGCCCAAACGACGCATCAACCTGCAGTCAGGAACGGTGTGATCTCGTCTCAACCAAAGACGGTCACCCAAAGAGCTTCTCAGCCTACGGTCAGCAGCGGCGTGATCGCGGCTCAACCGATGCCACGGCACACGGGAGACACGCGACACCATCAGG
Organism: Nitrospirales bacterium; assembly: GCA_965204965.1. Classification (GTDB taxonomy): domain Bacteria; phylum Nitrospirota; class Nitrospiria; order Nitrospirales; family UBA8639; genus Bin75. The sequence goes on from OZ242026.1 coordinate 1,750,894, forward strand.
CTCCCAAGGTTCATGCCTCACCTTCTCGTAAGAAACCGGTTCACGTTGAGGCGACAATTGACAAGCTGGATCCCATCGTGCCACGAGACCCGGTCATCCACCACCATGTCACAAACGTCACCCAACCCATAGCCACCACGGTCAGGGCAGCAGCAGTTCGGCAATCCGTGAAGGCCCTACCGTCCCATGTGGAAAAGAGAGTCCACGCTCCGGCGACGGCAGTCAAGAAACAACACATCCCAAACGAAAACGCTCATACGGCAGTGAGGCATGTTTTCTCGAAACCCGCGCCGCAACAGGCATCACTCTCCTCGGGCACGCCCGTCGTGCAGACACGCACCACGGTCAATTACACCCGCCAATTGAGAAAAGCCCGTCCGACCACCACTTCACGGTCCGTTTCGGGAGACGGCCTTTCTCCTGAACTCCTGGCCTTCAGCAAACTCCTTCGCGAGAAAGTCGCGCGAACACTTGTATTCCCGCGTCTGGCCAAACGCCTCGGATATTCCGGAACGACCCACATTGCAATCGCCTTATCGAAAACCGGCATTGTGCGAGAGTTAAAAGTCTCGCAGCCCTCGGGTTACGAAATTCTGGACAAGGCGGCCATCGTCACGCTGGAAAAAGTGCTTCAAACGACAAAACCACCTGAATCCATCGAGATTGAACAGCTTGTTATTCCCATTGCCTTCAATTTGAGGCGAAATTAAGTACTCGGAAACCATCTCATCACAAAGGAGAATGCATTATGACTCGCGCTCATTTCCTTGCGCTACTTCTGGCTCTCACGATCACGCTCCCCATTTCCGTGCTCGCCCAAAACCGCACGTTTACGGCTGAGACCACCGATGCAGACGGCATCCAAATGTCGGTCTCCAATGCCCGGTTGTACTGGGAAGAGAAAATCGACGAGACGACCTTCGTCCCACATGAAATCACGCATGTTCCGGTCAAACACGGCGCGGCGACGATCAACGTCAAATTTCAAAAGATCGCGAAAATTCAGGTCAAACCCGATCACCCGGCAAAGGGTCGCCAGGCCCTGACCATCAAACTGTTAAACGGCAAATCCGGTGAATTCCCCTTGGCGAAGGAAGTCACGCTGATCGGACAATCCGATTTCGGTGAAATCCGTATTCCCATGCAGAACCTGCGGTCCCTGACCTTCTCCAAGAAACCCGGTTCTTAACAATAGGCAACGACCTTGGACCATAAGGGTCAACCCAAGGAGAACGTGAGCGCATGACCGCCTTACACACCATCATCGATTTTGGCATTATCGGACTTCTCGTACTGCTGAGCTTGTGGGCCGTTGCCGTTGCCCTGGAACGCTGGCTTTTTTATCGACGCGCGTCCCTGGCTCAGTTCCCCGACGTGCAGCAATTGGAAATATCACTGACCAAACGATTGGTCGTCATCGGCACCGTAGCCGCGAACGCACCCTACATCGGGCTCTTGGGCACCGTCCTCGGGATCATGGTCACCTTTCATACCATGGGCACGACCAAGACAATCGAGGTGAGCGCGATCATGGTCGGATTGAGCCTGGCCCTGAAAGCCACGGCGGTCGGGTTGCTGGTGGCCATTCCCTGTGTCGTCATGAATAACGCGTTGCGCCGCCGCGTGGCGGAGTTGGTGACGCAATACAAGGCCCTCAATGGATCATGAACTGAACCAAATCAACGTCATCCCCTTGGTCGACGTGATGTTGGTCCTGCTGGTTATCGTCCTGACGACGGCCACCTTCATTTCGACCGGACAAATTCCCGTGGATCTCGCGCAAGCCGACGCCACAAGCGCCACGCCGAGCGAACCGATTACGATTACGATTACGTCGTCAGGAGAACTCTTTCTGGATGGCGCTCAACTGACACAGGAAGCGATGCTCAACGAATTGCAGCGGTTTCCGCCCGAAACGCTGGTGCTCGTTCGTGCCGATCGCGTGATTCAACTCGAGCAATTCGTCGACGTCGTGGACGACGTCCGAGGGGCGGGATTAACAAAGATCAGTCTTGCCGTGGCGCAAGAGTGACGGCCGGAAGAAGGAAGCGCCGGTTCATACCAATTCGTACCGCATGAGCAAATGGCTGTGGATCATGTGTTGGAGCCTTGGGATCGGCACGTCGGCCTTCGCGTCCGTCCAAGCAGCCACACTTCACGTCACGGTAGAGGGAGTCCGTAACGACGCGCGGCCCGTCCGCATTCTTCTCTTCACGTCGCCGGACTCGTTTCCCGATGAAGAACTGTCCTTCAAATCTCATGTGACGAGGGCCGTGAAAGGGACGGCCATCGTTGAGTTTACGGACCTCGACCCTGGCCCTTATGCAATCATGGCCTACCATGATGAAAACGAAGACAACAGGCTCAATCGGGTCCTGGGCATGTGGCCGGCGGAAGGGTACGGTCTGAGTCTGAATCCGCTTATGATGGGCCCTCCTACCTTTCAAGAAACCTCCTTCGAACTGCCGGCTCGCGGATTATCCGTGACCATTTTTCTCCAATATTAGGAGGCCAAGGAGCATTTAAGAAGCCACTTTCCGGCAGATGGACATGGATTTCCGGTTAATGAACATGTCCAAGGATTCTGTTTGTGATAGGGTCTTATGCTGAAATTGATTATGCGTGTCATAATTGTATATGAGTTTGATTTCTGCCATCGTCTCAAGAGAGATTCAAAATCACATCATATGCCCTGATGCTCATGATAGGGGGGGGGGAAATTCATAATGAAGAGATTCTGGCTTATGGCCGTCCTTGTGTTTCTTGTATTTTCAACAACCCCAGCTCTCGCGCAAGATGCTGAAGACTCACAAACACAGAAAGTCAAGTTGAGGCTGGAACAGGTCACGATCAGCGCGACCAAGACCAAACGGGACACGTTGACCACCCCGGGCGAAGTCAGCGTCCTGAACCAGGAGTATTTTCAACAACGCCAGGCGCAAAGCCTCGACGACGTGTTGCGCTACGAACCGGGCGTAACGTCGGGCGGGGGTCCACGGACCATGGCGGAGGGCCCGAACATTCGAGGACTGTCCGGAGATCGCGTCCTTACGCTGCTGGACGGCATGCGGCTCACCTTCCAATCCGGGCACAAGGGCCGCCTCTTCATAGACATGGACCAACTCAAACAAGTCGAGGTGATTCGCGGACCGGGCTCGGCCCTGTACGGCAGCCAGGCCGTGGGCGGGGTCGTGGCCATGGAGACCAAGGATCCTTCCGATTATCTGGCCCCGGACATGACGTACGGCATACGGCAAAAGTTCGGCTACCAATACGCCAATGAAGAGTTGCTCTCCACCACGACCTTATCGGCCCGCCTCACCGATCAGGTCGCGGTCATGACCAGCGGCACTTTCAGGGCCGGGGAGAACGTTCGCCTCGGCGGTGACTTGGACCGTTTATCCAATTCCGCCCAAGACACCGCGGCCAATCTGAGCAAAATCGTCTGGACACCGACTCCGTACGACGAGGCCGAGTTCTCCGTTCAAGCTACTCGACAAGCCGCACAGATCCCCTTCCAGGCTAATTCCATGCCCACCCAGCAAAGTTCCATTGCGGACCGGGTGAATCGTCAAATCACCTATCGTCTGGGATACACGCATAATGATCCGGCGAACCCCTACCTGGACCTCCGGGGGTTCGTCTATCTGACGACGCTGGACGTCACGGAAAGCCGGATTACCGATGCATCTCAACGAGACGATTTCGGTTTTGATACCTTTGGATATGATCTCAGGAATTCCATGAACTTCGGCGATCCCTCGACGCACCACCACATCGTGACCTTCGGATCGGAATATTTCCGGAACACGCAAGAGAGCACGGGAAGTCGGTATACCAATGAATTCTTTGTTTACACCCCGGGCCAACGCTGTAATCCACGGGCAGGATTGCTTCCTCCTCGCTGCGGCTTCGTGCCCCCGTATTTCACTACCCCTATTCCTGCCGGCCTGACTGCCGCAACCACTCCCCTGGGAGCCGAAACATTTTTCCCTGCTGCAAAAGCCGATACCTTTGCCCTGTACGTTCAGGACGAGATGACGATTGTCGACCGCGTCACCCTCATTCCCGCGCTACGCTGGGATAATTGGGAGAATAGAGCGTCCGGCCGGGAAACCAGATCCGCCAGTGTCCTCAACCCGAAAATCGGAACGGTCATCCAGGTCACGGACTTCCTGTTTCTCACGGCAAACTACGCCCATGGATTCCGTCAACCCACGTTCGGGGAACTCTTTATCTCCGGCACGCATTTGCCCGGCAGCGTATTTCGGGCGAATCCCGACTTGAAACCGGAACGCAGCCGGAATATCGACGCCGGATTCCGCCTGAATGTGCCCAAGGTGCTTTCCAACAACGATCAGTTCATTTTCAAGGGGACTTACTTCAGAAACACGTTCAAGGATTTTATTGACTTTGTCTCCGGAGGATCGGGCACACCGCACGTGTGCAATACTGAAATGCCGAATTTCAGACAAGGACAGAGGCCTTGTCCCTGGATCAGTTTTGGCACTTCCGCACGGCCGGGATTCCACCTGGGCACACTCCTTCAGCAGGGACAGCCAAATATCCAAACGTTCAGGAACGTGCCTGATGCTCTGATCCACGGAGTGGAAGCCGAGTTTGAATGGCGCGCGATTGAGAACGTCGTCCTGTCCGGGAACTACACCTTCACGCACGGTACGGATCAAACCAATGGACGGCCAATAAACAACATTCCCCCGAATCGCGGCGTGCTGGGGATCGACTATTTCTACGATGCTTGGGGATTAAACCTGGGGGCCCGATCGCAAATGGTAGCCGATCAGGATCGCGTGCCGGTCTCCGATGATCCCTTCGTGGCCGGGACCCCAACCCCCGGCTACGTGCTGTTCGACATCTGGGCCAATGTGCAACCGGCCAAGGCATTGCTCCCCGAGCTTCCGAAGTCGTGGCTTCAAGGGTTTCGCCTCAACCTGGGGGTGGATAACCTGACGGACCGTAACTACCGGCGGCATTTGTCATCCCTTCCCGAGGCGGGAGTCAATCCCAAGATATCGTTTTGGTACTCCTTGAATCTGCCCTGATGTCCACGTCATCAGACCCGTGACTTTCTGCGGCTCCTCCTTTTCCCCCTGCGGAAGTCACGTCCGAGAGGCCGGCAAATGTCGGCCTCTCTTTTTTTCCGGGACCACGATTCCTACCGTCAGACGCCTATCGTAGCGCCAAACCGAGTGGCGCTCAGCGCGTCCCGTTGAATACGACCTACAGCTTTCTGGGGCGAAAAATTACCCCGGAAGACACTGAAGCGCTATTTTTCCGGTAGATCAACATGCTTTTCCGGTCTCTGAACATTTTCAAAGGGTGGAATTTATGATTATTATTTGAAATTAGTTATGCGTATCAAGATCATATCCGCAAAGCCCTCTTGCATGCATTTCAAGATCCACCCCGTCACTCATCATCGCTAATCAAGGAGGGCTGTATGCATAAACCATTTACTCTCTTGGCAGTCGTTCTGCTTCTGGGTCTTTTCACAAGCCAGGCGCACGCGCAGGGCACTGAAGAAACCGAAGCCGAGGGACCCCCTAAAATCAAGATGCGACTCCAACAGGTCACAGTCAGCGCGACTAAAACCGAACGGGATCCGTTGACCACCCCTGGCGAGGTGAACGTCCTGACCCAGGAATATTTTCAGCAGCGCCAGGCCCAAAGCCTGGACGACGTCCTGCGCTATGAACCGGGCGTTGATTCGATTTTAGGCCCGCGAACCATGGGAGAGAGCCCGAATATTCGAGGGCTGTCGGGTGCGCGGGTGCTCACGCTGGTGGATGGTGTCCGGCTCAACTTTCAATCCGGGCACAGAGGCCGCCTCTTTTTGGATATGGATCAACTCAAGCAAGTCGAAGTGATTCGCGGACCGGGATCGGCCCTGTACGGCAGCCAGGCCCTGGGCGGGGTCGTCGCCATGGAGACCAAGGACCCCTCCGACTATCTGGCTCCGGACATGCAGTACGGCATACGACAAAAGCTCGGCTACCAATACGGCAATGAAGAACTGCTCTCCACCACCACCCTATCGGGCTGGCTCACCGGTCAGATCGAAGTCATGACCGCCAACACCATTCGGGCCTCCGGGGATATTCGACTCGGCGGCGACCTGCCGCGCTTGGCCAATTCCTCGCAAGACACCTATGGGAATTTGAGCAAGATCGTCTGGGTACCGACTGCGCACGATCGAGCTGAATTTTCCCTTCAAGCCAATCGACAAACCGCGCGGATCCCCTTCAGCACCACCTCGACAACCACTTCACCCACATCCATCAGCGACCGTGTGAACCGTACGTTCACGTATCGCTTGGAGTACAAACATAATAATCCGTCGAATCCGTATTTGAATCTTCAGGGATTCGCCTATCTCACGACCATGGACATCGACCAAACCGTGATTGCCAATCAGCAAAAAGACCACATCCGTTACGATACCTTGGGATATGACATACGAAATTCCATGAATTTCGGCAATCCTTCGTCTCATCATCACATCGTGACCATCGGGTCGGAATTTTTCCGGAACTCCCAGGAGGGGAGAGGGAATCGGATCAGCAGCTTTTCAGGGGCTCCGACGGGAGCCCCGCTGTATTGGCCCACCGCGGAATCGAGCGTCTTCGCCCTGTACGTGCAGGACGAGATGACGATCATGGATCGCCTCACCGTGATTCCCGCCCTCCGATGGGATCATTGGGACAACGAGAGGGACGGACAGGAAACCAGATCTTTGGGTGTCCTCAACCCGAAAATCGGCGCCGTCTATCAGGTCACGGATTTCCTGTATCTTTCGGCGAACTACGCCCATGGATTCCGGCAACCCACGTTCCAGAACCTCTTTATCTCCGGCACGCACTTTCCGGGTACCGTTTTCGCTCCCAATCCCGACCTGGGCCCGGAACGCAGCCGGAATATCGACTTGGGCGTCCGGGTCAACCTGCCCAAGATGCTTTCCGATGATGACCGGTTCATTTTCAAGGGAGCGTATTTCAGAAACCAACTCAGAGATTTCATTGCCACGAACACGGTGTGTCCCGATGGTTCCCCGCCACGGGGGTTCTTCAACCCTTGCACCTCCGGACAGGCCATGACCGTCTACTATAACGTCCAACAGGCCCTGATCCAGGGCTGGGAGGCGGAATTCGAATGGCGTGTCAGTGACAGCCTGGTTTTGAACGGGAACTACAGTCAGGCCCACGGGACTGATGAAATATCCAATATGCCATTACCCAACATTCAGCCGCGACGCGGTCTACTGAGCATCAACTATCTCTACGCGCCGTGGGGATTGTCTCTCGGCGCCCGAACGCAAATGGTGGCCGACATTACCCGAGTGCCGATCCCGAGTTTCGGCGATCCAAATACACCCGGAGGCTACGCGATCTTCGATATCTGGGCCATCGTGCAACCCGGCACGGCCCTGTTGCCCGAACTCCCCAAATCATGGCTTCAGGGATGGCAGGTAAACCTTGGAGTCGATAACCTGTTCGATCGCGAATATCGTCGAAACTTGTCACCTCTTCAGGAGATGGGGGTCAATCCCAAGATACAGGTGTGGTACAACCTTAATCTTCCTTAACGCGCACAGACGGAGACCCGTGACTCTCTGCTACTCCTCCTTTCCCCCCTGCGGGAGTCACGTCCGAGAGGCCGGTCTTTGCCGGCCTCTCTTTTTTCCGGGATCACCAGTCCTACCGTCAGACGCTCGGCCTCGCGCTCAACAACGTTCGACTCGGCACGTCCCGTTGAATACGCCCTACAACCCTTTGGGGCGAAGAATTATCCCTGAAGCGCTATTTTCCGGCAGATCGACATGCTTTTCCGGTCTCCGAACATTTCCATACAGCTGGGTTTATGATTATCATTTGATATTGGTTATGCATGTCAAGATCAGTATATGAAGGCCTCTTGCACCTTTTGAGATCAACTCCCGTCACTCATCATCGCTAATCAAGGAGGGCTCCATGCATAAACCACTTACTTGCCTGGCAGTCCTTCTGCTTATGGGGTTTTTTACAGGCCAGGCGCAGGCGCGGGACACTGAAGAGGCCGAAGCCGAGGGGCCCCCTAAAATCAAGATGCGGCTCCAACAGGTCACGGTCAGCGCGACCAAAACCGAACGGGATCCGTTGACCACCCCTGGCGAAGTGAGCGTCCTGACCCAGGAATATTTTCAACAACGCCAGGCCCAAAGCCTGGACGACGTCCTGCGCTATGAACCGGGCGTTGATTCACGGATAGGCCCCAGAAACATGGGTGAGGGTCCGAATATTCGAGGATTGCAGCGTGCGCGGGTCCTGACGCTGCTGGACGGCGTCAGACTCAACTTTCAGGCCGGGCACAAAGGCCGCATCTTTATTGACATGGATCAACTCAAACAAGTGGAGGTGGTTCGCGGTCCGAACTCGGCCTTGTACGGCAGCCAAGCGCTGGGGGGTGTCGTGGCCATGGTGACCAAAGACCCTTCCGATTATCTGGCCCCGGACATGCAGTACGGCATCCGTGAAAAATTCGGTTACCAGTACGTCAATGAGGAACTGCTGTCCACCACCACCTTATCAGCCCGCCTCACCAAGAACGTGGAATTCATGGCCAGTGGGACCTACCGGGCCGGCGAGAATATTCGACTCGGCGGCGACTTGCCGCGTTTGGCCAACTCCGCCCAGGACACCGCAGCCGGATTGACCAAACTAGTGTGGAAACCGACGCCGTATGACGAAGCCAAATTGTCCATTCAAGCCACTCGCCAGGCCGCGCGCATTCCCTTCAATACCAACTCCGGAACCTCCTCAACGAGGTCCATCTCCGACCGCGAGAACCGTCAAGTCACGTACCGCTTGGGTTATGCCCATCATAATCCGGCCAATCCGTATTTGAACCTCCGGGGGTTCGTGTATCTGACGACGCTGGACATCACGGAAATCCAGCTTTCCAATCAGGCAAGGGACGATATCACTTTCGACACGTTCGGGTATGATCTCAGAAATTCCATGAACTTCGGCAATCCTTCATCGAACCATCACATCGTGACCTTCGGATCCGAATTTTACCGGAACAGCCAAACGGGTGACGGAAGTCGCACAACCTCTTCCGGAGGACTCACGGGAGCCCGGGTGTTTTATCCCGATGCGGACTCTGACGTTTTCGCCCTGTACCTGCAGGATGAGATCACCATCATGAATCGCCTCAACCTCATCCCCGCCTTGCGCTGGGATCATTGGAAAAATACGGCGCCGGACCAAGACGCCCAATCCGTGGGTGTCCTCAACCCGAAAATCGGCGCGGTGTTTCAAGTGACAGACTCTCTGTTCCTGACGGCAAACTATGCCCATGGTTTCCGGCAACCGACGTTTGCCCAGCTCTTTATCTCCGGCACGCATGCCGCGGGAAGCATTTTTGTTCCGAATCCCGACCTGAGTCCGGAACGGAGCCGGAACATCGACGTGGGATTCCGGGTGAAATTGCCAAAGATGCTCTTCAACCAGGATCGATTCATTTTCAAGGGAGCCTACTTCAGAAACCAGATCAGGGACTACATTGCCCTGTTCCGCTATGGACCGAGAAACATCAACAGAACCTACCGGAACATCGGAAATGCCATGATCCATGGCATGGAGGCGGAATTCGAATGGCGCGTCCTTCAGAACCTCGCCCTGCGCGGTAACTACAGCCTGGCGCACGGCACGGATGAAACCCTGGATAATCCACTGCCGGACATTACGCCTCAACGTGGGGTCTTGGGCATCGATTATCTGCACCAGCCTTGGGGATTGACCATGGGCGGCCGCACTCAAATGGTCGGCAACCAGGAACGCGTGCCGAGACCGGCGCGGGGCTCCAGACAGAGAACCGGCGGCTTTGTCATCTTCGATATCTACGCCACGGTGCAACCCGCCCGGGCGTTGCTCCCCGAACTTCCAAAATCATGGTTGCAAGGGTTTCAACTCAACATCGGCGTCGACAACCTAACGGATCGAAAGTACCGCCGGCATCTGTCATCCCTTCCCGAAGCCGGGGTCAATCCCAAGATATCGTTTTGGTACTCCATTAACTTTCCCTGAAATGACGCATCCGATACGTGACTCTCTGCGATACTCCTCCTATCTTCCCCCTACGCAGAAGTCACTCTCGAGAGGCCGACCCACGTCGGCCTCTCTTTTTTCTGAACAGTTGGCGAATCGGCAGGTGCAATGTCATGGGTGAATCTGCAAGAATTCGCCACCCAACTACTTCCACCAAATTTCACAAGGCTGCTGACGGAATTTAAATTTTTACAATTATCCCTTTTTCCCCAATGAGCACGCTGATTCTGCTCCTGTTCGCCATTCATTCCCTTGCCGGCATTGCCTATGAGGTGGTGTGGATCAAACTGTTGACCGCCTCCATCGGCATGACGGTGACCGCCTTCGGCGTCGTCCTGGCCACGTTCATGGCCGGGTTGGGCCTCGGCAGTTACGTCATCGCCCGATGGAAGGACACCTCCGAGGACCATCTCAACAGTCGCGCTACCTATCGCCTCGTCGCTCTCTTGCAAACCCTGATGGGTCTCCTGGGAATTGCGTTTCCTCTCCTTCTCAACTGGGGTGACCACCTCTACGTGCTGGTCGCACCCGAAACCGAAGGGGTCCGGCACCTTTTGGTCAGAGGACTCTACGTCGGCTTACTCCTCCTGCCCGTCACCACCTTGCACGGCATGAACTTTCCTATCCTGGCCTCCTTGCTCACACGATGCTTCACCCGTTCGCGCACGACCAAACCCTGCCTGCTTTACTGCGTCGGGCTCCTAGCCTCAGGATTGGGAGCGCTCACGTCGCTCGCCCTGATTCCCGCACTGGGGTTGCAGGGAACGTCGCTGGCCCTCGGGACGACGAACCTCATCCTCGCCGTAGCCGCTTTTCTCGCAGGTCAACGGGCATCCGACACGACTCATCCGACGAAGGAAGAGACGCCCCTTCCTCCTCGGACACGTGGCACCCGGAACGCTGCGACACCCACGCCATTGTCCTTATCCAGCCTGCAAGCACTTGGCGCGGTCGTCGGATTTCTCGTGATTTCGCTGGAGATTATCGGCGCACAATACGTCTGGCTCATCGTCAACGTCACCGCCTATGCCGAAGGCATCCTCTTAACCACGGTGTTGTTCATGATGGGACTCGGTTCCGGTCTGTACCTGGTTCTCAGGGAACGGGTACGAGACCGGTTCGTGCCGTTCACGTGGGGGCTTTTCATCGCCCTCATCGCCCAACTCACGGTCTTGCCCATTGCGGGTGACATTGCCGCCCTATTTGATCGCACCTTCCAGAAACTGGACCCGCACGAGCTGACGGTCGTACAGTTCCTGATCGGCGACGGGCTGCTGGCCCTGACGATTCTCGGTGTGCCGATGTTCGGATTGGGCATGGCTTTTTGCAGCCTCTGTGACCTTGCGACCTCACCGCTGCCCGATCAACCGCAAAAGGCCGTTATTTCTCCCTTGGGACGGTTATATGCCTGGCATAATTGGGGCGCTTTGATCGGAGCCGTACTCACGACCTTCGGGTTGCTCATCCTCTTGGGGCTGACTCATACATAGCTTTTGCTCTCAACCTGTCTGGTCGGTACGCTCGCATTCCTTGTGTGGCGACTTCCCCCGTCATCCGTGAAAGGCAAGCCCGGGCAACGCCCTGCCGGGATTCCAGGCCTATGGGGCAAAGGGCTCGCCTTCCTGTTTCTTCTTGGCATCCTTGCCTGGCTTGCAACTGACGCGGACCTTACCTTCCGGCACGCGGCCGCCGGGGATTCCCAGCAAGTGCTCTACCATCGTGAAGACGCCTTGGGCGTCACGGAGGTCTATGAAGACAAAGCGACCCTGGCCCGCAAGCTGCTTACCAGCCGGCTGCGACAGGAAGGAGGCAGCGCCCCCAAAGAAATCCGCGTACAACGTATTCAAGGCTATTTGCCGCTTTTCCTGCATCCCGACCCCCGGCGGGTGCTCGTGGTGGGACTAGGCACAGGTATCACTCTTTCACCAACCTTGCGCCAAGAAGTCGAAGAAGTCACCGTCATCGAAATTTCTCCGGGTGTTATTGAAGCAGCGAAACGCTTCTTTGCCGAAGCGAACGCCAAGGTTCTCGAGCACCCCAAGGTCCGTATCGTGGAACAGGACGGTCGCAATTTTATCAGATTGACGCACAACACCTACGACCTCATCGTGCAAGAACTGTTTTTCCCCTACCAGACCGGAGTCGGCAGCTTGTATACCCAGGAACATTACCGGACCTGTCGTGCCAAATTGGCTCCCGGCGGTCTCATGGCCCAATGGATCACTATCAACCAGTTGAGCACAACCGATTTGCGTACATTGGTCCGAACTTTTCAATCCGTATTCCCGGCAACCTCACTGTGGTTGAATGGCGGATACCTGTTGATTCTGGGTGGACTCGATCCTCTCCACGTTTCCCTGGAACGTTTCCTGGAACGCTACGAGACCCGAGATCCAATAGGCGGCATGTCCGGGCTCGATTCAGACCCCTATAACTTGCTGGGCCTGTTCGTCAGCCATGGCCCGGCCCTTCGGGAATGGACGCAGGATGCGCCGCTGAATACCGATGACAACCGCTTCATCGAATACTCGACGCCCCTGGCCTTCAATGCATTGAATACGGTAACCCTGGCGGCGGAGACGCTCACGAGCCTCCTGCCCCACTTTCGTCCTCTCACCGACGTTGTCTACGTCGCCCCATTTTCGAACGACGACTCGCGCGATCGATTGGCGCGGGTCTCCACCGCGTCGCAACTCCTGACGAAAGGCATCGTGGCACGTGCGGAAAATCGCATGAAGGAGGCCATCGAACTGTATTCACAAGCCTGGGAACTTCAGCCGTCGAATTATCAAACCCGAATTTTTCTGGAACAGACCTGGGCAGCCGAAGGGCACGCACGAGTCCTGGAAGAGCAATACGACGCCGCCATCCCCTGGTTGCAGAAGGCCCTTACGGTCAACGCACGGAACCTCAACGTGAGATTCGACCTGGCCTTGAGTCAAGCGCGACAGGGCAACAACCAGGCGGCGGCGGATTTCTATGAATCCATCATTCGTCTGGACCCCGGGTGGCCCCAGATTTCATCCGTCTGGTTCAACTTGGGGTTAACCCGCTATCACATGGGACTCTATCACTCCGCGGCAACGTTGTTCCGCGAAGCGCTCGATCGAGAACCCGCGTCGACGGCCGCTCGATTCAATCTGGCCAATAGCCTGGCCCAGGCCGGTAAATTTCAGGAAGCCGTCACGCAGTATCAAGAGATCCTGAAAGCCACGCCCGAGCATCAGGACGCCCGGGCGAATCTCAAGGAAATCCTCGCCTGGATGGAACGAAGTGACGAGAGGTGAGTGAAGAGAGCCGGCGCCTGTCCGGCATGCCCGCGCCTGCCCAGACTCCGATTCGGGCGGCGATCCAGCGTTCCGTTTTGGCCCGTCACCCCCGACCCTGATCGGGGATCCAGCGTCTTTTACTTCGCAAAGGAAAATCTACAACCGGTTATCGGACATCCTTTTCCGGCAAATGAACATGTACGTCCGTTGCCGCAAACTGCTATCATCTAAAACTTGATATTGATTCCTTATTTCAATATTAAGTAGGCTACCATGCAACGTCACACAAGTAAGCTGTTCCTTGCCCTAACTCTATTGACGATCATCTGCAGCAGTCCCCTGCCTGTTCTCGCACAATCCCATCCAGGCTTTTTGGTCATTGCGCCGGACCGCGGATATCTGGAGAATCAGGAGACCAACGAACTCTTCGAGGAATTTCAGCGTGCTTACCCCGCGTCTCTGGCTTTGGTCGGCGATCAAGATGGATACCATGGGCCCGCGTATAATGAATACCTCAAGGAATCTGTCCAGCACTTACAGTCATTGAACGCGACGTCCATCGTTGCCATTCCTTTGTTTCTTTCCGATGCCGAACCGCAGCTGCAGGCAGTTCGTGACATTTTGCAAAGCCACACCGGCGATATGGCCGTCGAATGGGCTCCGGCAATGGCCGGGAGTCACCTGATCGGACAGATCCTGCTCGACCGGGTCGAAGAAATCAGCCAGTCACCTGAAGACGAACGACTCGTTCTGGTCGGAATGGGTGCGCATGACGAAAAGAGTGAACAGGCTATCAAGGAAAACTTAACAGGACTGCTGAAGTACATCCAGCGATATAAGTCGTTCGAGGATAGCGAAGCAGTGGTCTACTATGCTTGGAATGCGGAACAACGCCGTGAGAAGAATAAAGAAGTGGAGGCACACATCACGGAACTGGCTGCAAAGCAAGGCCGTACCTTGATGGTCCCGGCTTTCATCGGTGCCAAGTTCACTCACATGATGGCCGCAACGAACTGGATGCACCGCAAATTCAAAAAAATGAACGTGGTCTTTCAGCCATCGGAGGTTGTTCCTCATCCCAATCTGCTGTTGTGGCTCAAGAAAACCGCCAATCAGTACCTCACTGACATCAGTCCAAGCGAAATCGGGGTCGTCCTCATGCCCCATGGTTCATCACAGCCTTACAACGACGCCATTGAAAAGCTCGTCAAACCTCTTACAGGCCGCTATCAAATTGAAATGGCTGATGGCATGGGCGATGCGGCCATCATTCAACAGGCCGTATCCCGTCTTGAACAACGGGGCGTGAAACGCATCGTGTTCGGAAGGATTTTTGGCCTCATCAATACCTTTAAACCCAAAACAGACTATATTCTTGGTCTTTCAGACGAGTATCTCAAAGACCTCGACGAGGATCGCACCCCCCCTGCACAAATTCGAAGCGGCGCCATGTTCTCCACTTTCGGCGGATATGAGGAAGATGCCGTCACGGCGCAGATACTGCATGAACGGATTATGGAGATCAGTCAAAACCCTTCAGAGGAAACGGTCGTACTCCTGGCGCACGGAACGGGATCCGACGAATCCAACGAGCGATGGTTGTCGGCCATCAATGCCAATATCGAAACACTTCGTCAGGATCCGCATTGCGCAAAATTGAAAGCCATCAAGGCCATGACCGTCAGGGAAGATTGGCCTAAGCTACGGAAAAAAGCGGTTAAGGAAGTACGGGAATTCATTAAGGAAAGCAATAAAACCGGAAAGGTCTTGGTCATCTCCAATCGCCTCTACGGCCCGGGACCGTATCCCAAAATGCTGGCCGGCCTTGATTTCGAAATCAACGGAAAAGGTTTTCTCTCTCCGGCCATGGCACACTGGCTTGACCAATCCATTCAGCAAGTGACTGAAGAGCTCAAAGGACCGGTAAGGCTTGCTGGACAAAGTTAGCGTTTACTCATATTAACCATTTCTTCACTGATAGGGAGGAAGATTTATGCAATACATTTACCAACTCACACGGTCATTCCTGATCCTCGGTCTTCTGGCATTCGCACTGGTCGTTGGTTTTTCAGGAATAACCTTGGCCGACGAAAAAGCGGCCGAAGGGGAAGCAAAAGCTTCCAGCGAGAAGAAAGCCGACGGTGAGATGAAGGCGGATGGCGATGCCAAAGCCGACGGTGAGAAAAAATCGGATGGCGATGCCAAAGCTGAGGGGGAAGAAAAAGCCCCGGCATCCAAATAAGCAGTGCTATGGATCCTGCGGAACTGAGGTTCGCGCCTCAGTTCCGCCCTTGTCTGACCCCGACGGCAACGGATCATCGTCAAAGCGGGGAATGCAAAGCTTCGGCGCGCCAACCTCCCTTCTCAATCATGAACAAGAAATCCGTCTCTTCGCGCTCTCTCCATGAAAGGCGCTGCCAGTGCGGGCAGTTGCTTGCGAAGATCGGACCTCAAGGATTAGAACTGAAATGCAATCGTTGCGGACGTCTTCTCACTCTTTCTCCCCCGTTTTCACATACCAGGATACGCATCTCCCCTAAGGACAAAAAAGTGGGGAACCGATAGGAGGCACGGTCCCCGATTGACGCCGTTCGTTTCCGGCGTCAAACCGTTCCCCCTCACCCAAGCCCTTCCTCGCCTTCAGAAATAGTGTTTCCCTGTACAGACAGAGTTAGTGCCCCCCCGCCAACTTCAACTCGCAAGGGTCGCGTGACAACCTGGGGCAACCCCTCCCCCCAACCCTCTCACAGGGAGAGGGTTGGAGAGTCTATGGTGCTATGTGCTCCAAACTTTTGGCCAGACTGACCGCCAGCGGGCTTTTTCCGCCATGAACGTCTGATAGAGGAATCCCATGACGACGCAGACCACAAGTGCAGCACGAGATGCCATGACGGGGACGGAGACTGATCGGAAGCCTGCACCTTCTCCAACACCTGTCCCTCAACGGTCGTTGTTTGCTGCGCAACCGTCGGCGACAGTTGATGACCGTGAAAAGAGCGCGACATCCGTACCGGAGAGGTTCTTGCCGTAGAGATCGATGTCCGGCAGCTTTTTCTCCCAGGTTCTTTCGTCAGGGCCGTAGATATGACCCATGCGATCCAGATAGAGGTTCGCCAATTTTTCGTCCGTTTCCCACGTATCCGAGGCCAGGCTGGCGGTTTCCAATCCCGAGCCGTATTCTCCTCGTTCGTTGGAGAAAAAACGTATGGTGGACAACGTTTCGGCTTCCTCTGGTTCAATGCCCGACGCCAGCAGGTCCTGCTCGATGCGGGCGGAGTGCTGCGCAACGAAGTTGTCTTCTTCCTGTAATCGTGCGACCTGTTCGATGGCTTTCGAAATGAGCGTCATCACGTTCGGGAAGGCGTCACGATACAGACCCGTGGGCAATGACTCCGGATTGTTGATCGGTCCCCTACCCGTAGACGTTGGAATATATTTTCCCTCCAAGGCCATAGTCAGCGATTTGAGTTCCTGCCGGCCCAGCAGGTCGGCATAATATTCCCTCGCCTTCTCCAGAAACCCGCGCAGTTCCGAAGACATGGTCTCCGCCGGGTCGACACCTTCCACCACGTGTGTTTTGACGAGCCGGTATTCAGGCGTGTGTTCCAATTCGTCGTATCGCATGGGTGTGTTCCCACCAAAAATAAGCGCATCGCCGTTCTCCGATGGCAAGTTTAGCGTACCCGCGACCGCAAGCTTGTTGGCCAGGGTGACGTAGGAATCCCCCAGCGGACGCGGGCATCATCGATCCGCGCTTGGAACCCGACCGTCGCCATAACTTCGAGATCCGCCAATCGCAGCAGGTGTTGATAGCCAACGTCGCTGCCATAGACCCAGCGTCGATCTTTCTGTTCGATCCCGTCGCCGTTGACCGGATCATTCAGCAAAAAAGTGAAATTGGTGAACAACGAGAGTTGATAGTGCTGGGTCCAGACTTTGGCGAACACCTTCTTTAGCGGAGACAAGTCATAATAGTAGTCGAGACGGGCCGTGGTGCGAGCCGTTTCTCCCCCTTCGGATAGGTCTATGGCTCCGAAGCGATCGAGACGGCGCGTGCTGACTTCCCTCAACGGAATCTGGCCCGATCCGTTCCAACGCCCGTAATGCTGCGTCAGAGTGAAACGCAACCGGGATTCGGGTGTGGGATCAAAAGAGATCTTGGCCAAGCCGTTGTAGCGTATATTGCGATTCACGAAGAGGAACGGACCGTCGGTGTAGTAAAACTCCCCGGCAAAAAGGGTACGAACGTCGTCCTGCACGGGCGACGTCATGAACAGGTGTCGCTGCGTGTTGAACTGGCCACCACTCGTCTGCACCACGGTCTCGGGGACGACCTCACGTGTCACGTAATTCACGGCCCCCGCTGTCGCAAAATCGCCATATTCAACGTAATAGGGACCCTTTTTCACAACGATTTCCCGAATGGGTTCCGGAATGATAAAGTTCAGGTCAGCGTAACCCTGTCCATGCGCATGGCTGCGAAGATTGACCGGCATGTTGTCCACGTGGAAGGCAAGGTCCATCCCATGATCGCCGTCGAACCCGCGAAGCAAAAATTGGTCGGCCTTGCCCGCGCCCCCTGAATGTTCGAGGATGATGAGCCCAGGCGCCAAGCGGAGAAGATCTGCCGGGCGGCCTTGAGGTTGGAGCACGATGTCCTCATCCGGAATAATCCGGTTGGACGATGCCGCGGTGGGACGTTTCCCATTGACGACCATCACCGGAAGAGTCTGAACGGTCTCCGGGGTATGCGCTTCACCGTGCATAGGGAGGAACACGCACAAGACCACCAACAGATATTTCTTCATGGATCCTCCTGAACATCAGCTATTCAGTCTTACAGCACCACATCTCGCTGATCAGACGAATGGACTACGATCTCTCGTCATTCTCCGGCACATAGATTAAGGATCCATCCTCCAATCGATAGGCAATCCCCGCGCGCACGCCGTCGCCTCCTCCGATTTGTCCGGTCGATTTGTGGCGTTCGATTTTCTTCCCATTCTTGACGATGATTTCCATGTCATCTTTCTCGGAATTTTTGATGATCGTGAGATCTTCACTGAAAAAAGGGTTCAATGGCGATCCGTGTAAATGTGGACCCATACGTTTTCACCCGAACCGGCGGATCAACATGTTTTCCCGGAAAATGAACATGGCCAAGACATAACCTCCATGATAGACTTATGATGATATTGAGTTCTATTACTATAATCACTATTAATTGACATTTGATCTTTTTTCATGACCGAGCATTTTGGGTTGCCTTAAATCGGAAAGATCTTGGACGGAGATTAAGTTTTCACACCGGCCATAATGATCATACTTATTATTCTGCTTGTCAGATCTAGACTCACCTGATCAACAGACGGTGCCCCATCGGAGCATCGCCGCAACCGATCGCGGTCTATTTCGAACAGGGACACGAGGTGCAACAATGGCCAACACGCGCGATACAAAAAATGCTTATCCTGCCGTCCCCGAAATGCTGTCCTGTCGGGAACCCATAGATTCTCTCGTTGGAGCTCTCCGACGTCACGATCCCGCGTTGCTCGAACACGGGATGCGAACGGCTTCCTATTCTCGGGTGCTCGGCCGACTCGTGAATCTTACACACAACGACCTGGAAGACCTTTACCATGCGGCACTCCTTCATGACATCGGAAAGATGTCTTTGCCGAATGAAGTGATCCGGCAGAACGGCATCTCCATCATCGGCGATTACCTCATGACGGAATGCACCCCGCAAGCCAGCGCCGACATGCTTCGACCCTGGCCGGCCCTAGGGAACGTTGCGACCCTGATTGCACTCCATCACGAACGATGGGACGGAATGGGTCTCCCCTTCGGGTTGCGCGGGCGACAGATCCCCATGGGCGCAAGGATTCTGTCACTGGCCGATACGGTCGACCAATTGCTTACACAGAAATCCGACTCATTTTCTGCTCAGGCCACGGCTCTGGTCCGAATTCTTAGCACTCTGTCCAGGTCCAGATTCGATCCCAAATTGGTCAATCTCTTTATCGAGTGGTTCCAAGACGTCTTCTTGGAAACGTTGGTCAATTACCCATGGGGGGAAGATTCTCTCGTGTGGAAATCAGATTCAACCTCTACAGCCGACATTCTCGAATCCGCAAAACTCATCCACGGCATCATGTGAAACAAGGACGGCTTGGCCCGGACGGGATGTGTTCACATTCCGTATACGAACTGATAAGAAAGGACAGGTCTTATGGTTATACGAACCCTCTTCATCATCGGAAGTATTCTGTTAGGATTTGCCCTAGGTTCAAGCTACGGACCGGAAACGGTCACCTACGGCCTCTTGGGCGGCTTTTTGCTCGGATTGCTAGGCATCGGCGTACTCAAATTGGAACGCATGATATTTCCCCTGCAATTCCATGAGGCGTTGTGTGGTTTTGCCGGTTTTTCGATTGGAATTTGCTTAAGTGGGATAACCAGCTTTCTCAGCCAACAGATTTTTCTCCAACGTCCTGAAATTGTTCCCTTCGTCACCGCTTCCACTATGGTCGGTTTCTGCTACCTCGGCCTCATGCTGGGCATCCGACTGGGAAGGAAAATTTCTTTTGATCCTGTCTCGTACGGCACTGACTCCTCATCACAAACGCAGCAACCGAAGATCCTTGATACCAGCGCCATTATCGATGGACGCATTGCAGATTTATCCCGGACGGGATTTCTGGAGGGACCGCTCCTCGTCCCGCAATTCGTCCTCCACGAACTTCAGCGCATTTCGGATTCCTCTGACGGCCATAGACGCATTCGTGGAAAGCGTGGTCTCGACATTCTCCAGGAACTCACAAACATGGAAACCAGCAACGTCCAGATCGTTGATGTCGATTTTCCTCAGTTTTCCGATGTCGACAACAAATTGGTGGCGATGGCGAAACTCCACAACGCGAAAATCGTGACCACCGACATGAACCTTAATAAGGTGGCTTCCGTCCAGGGAATATCGATTTTAAATACTCATGAATTATCGAACGCAATGCGACCGGTCGTCTTGCCCGGCGAGGCATTAAAGGTCTTCTTCCTACGGGAAGGGAAAGAGGCGGGACAGGGCGTGGCGCACCTGGATGATGGAACCATGGTTGTCGTCGATCATGCCAGACGATGGATCGGGAAACACGTCGAGGTGATCGTCACCAGCGTCATTCAAACCAACGCGGGGCGTATGATTTTCTCCAGTCTTCGTGAAGGAACGCCTCGGTTGCAGGCCAGTTACGGCTGAGATCGGCTGTTCCTTTCTTTTCGTCGCAAAACGCTCCTCGCTGTAACATGCTTTACCGTGGATCGTCGGATTGCAGAAATCGATCAATCTGATCTTGCAGTCTCGTTTGAATGGATTCGCACGTCGCGGCGTCTTCGACTTTGTCGCCGTTGCGTGAAACACGTCCACGACTTGGTCGAGACGCGTGCCGATCTTGGCCGGGTTGACTGCATGCCCGAGAGCAGCGTTTTCGCGATTCTCTGAAGCAAGCCCTGCTTGTCATCGGCAAAGACGTTGATCGCGGCAAAGTGGTCCGACGTATCACTGTCGATTTTGTCCCCAGTGCGATTGCGGTGAATCGGCATGCGGTCTACTTCAGACATCGTTCTCGACCACCGACCCCGTTTCTCCGTCCAAGCCAGCCATGAGAATGCCTCGCTCCGTGAATCGTAGGAGCATACGGTCTATTGAGCCAATTGCTTCTTGGCGAGGTTGACTTAACCGGGAAAAGCAAAAAGTCTTACCATGTATGTCGCGGGTCCTTATCCGTGACCCCTGCCTTCCCTCGCCGTCAACTCTCACCCTACCTGACCAAATCCATGAATTCATGGTCTCCCGCATTCATGGAGGATTGACGCCAAGGAGTTTCCAGAAAGTTTTGGCTATTCAAATAAGTATTGATAAGAGAGCAGAATCGGTTTATATTCCGCTCATTCCCGTTGATTTTCTATTTGAATTGACGCAAGGTCCCGCCCTGCCGGCGCAAACTCGGAGCGCCGCAGTTTCTTCGCTTGCCGAGGATGCAAGGAAGGTGTCGGGATTCGTCGGTGTTGCATGAAGAGATTCTGGAGCATCGACGAGGCCCTTCGAAGAAATTCGATATCATTCTTGATCATAGGACACAGTCGTACGAGAACGCCCAGCTACGGTTTTTGTTATCAACGCCAACATCCAAACAATCGGAAAGGAGACACATTGCCCAAGACTGCACGACAGCCAGACCCTGGCCGTCAGAAAAGAGTGATCTGATTTGTTAAGAAAAGGTGGTAAAGGAAGTGCGCGCACTCATTCATGATTGCAACAACACCGGAAGGGTCCTGATCATCCGGAATGGCCTTTACGGCCCGGGACCGTATTCCAAAACACTGGCCGGCCTTGACCAACGACGCACTGGGAAAGGACGTTTCTCTCCGGTCATGGCGCACTGGTTTGTCCATGCCATTCAGCAAATTACCGAACGGGTCAAAGGACCAACAAGGATGGCTGAGACAAAGCTGGGGCTTCTATCAACCTTTACCATCACACAATAAGGAGGTAGATCCATGCGGTACATTCACCACATCACTCGATCTTTTGTCGTGCTCAGTCTGCTGGCGTTCGTTCTTGTTCTTGGTTTCTCCGGCATGGCCATGGCTGATGACAAAGCAGCCGACATGAAACCTGCCGAGGCCCAAGCAGATGGTGAAAAGAAGGCCGATGACAAGGGCGCTGGTGAAAAGAAAGCCGAAGGCGGGGGCGACGGTGAAAAGAAAGCCGAAGGCGAGAAAAAGGCAGAGTGAGCCAAGTAACAACTATTCTGCCGTCACAATCTTGCGGAACTGAGGCCCAGTGCCTCAGTTCCGCCCTCACGTGCTGAACCGATCCTTCCTAGAAGAGCCTATCCGTAATCCCGTTCAAGTAGCGACTGCCGGAAAAAGTCAGAGGAAATGATTAACCTTTTCTCCATAGATTCAGGACCCTTTGGCTGAAAAATTGATTGCAGACCGTCATAAGGTCTTTTTTCATCCTTCTTGATGCAGAGCTGCGCCATCCTGTCAAGGTTCATTGTCCCTCGTCATCTTGCAAGAAACGATCGACCTGCTCTTTCAACTTCGTTTGAATGGATTCACACGTCGCCGTTTCTTCGACTTTGTTGCCGTTGCGTTCCGTGACGTGGAACACGTCCACAACCTGGTCGAGACGCGTGCCGATCTTAGCCGAGTGGACTGAAAGCCCGAGGGCATGCAGCGTTTTGGCGATCTCATGCAGCAGGCCTTGTTTGTCATCGGCAAACACGTCGATTACGGTAAAGTGGTCCGACGTATCATTATCAATCTTGACCTCGGTGCGGTTCCGGCGAATCGGTTTTTGGCTCCCAAATGACACGCGTCGATTCTGTGCCATAAAGGCTTCAATCGAGAGTTCTCCCTTCAACACACTGACGATCGCCTTTCCCACTTTTTCCAACCTCGCCGGCGTCGGCTCGCCGATGAAATCAGGGTCTTTGACCCAAAACGTATCTACCACAACGCCGTCAGGTTTCGTCACAATCTGAGCGTCAAGCACCCGCAGGCCCTTGGCAGCCAACACGCCCGTCATCTTCATGAACATCCCGGACGCCATGGAATCAAAAGCAATGAGCGAATACTCACAGACCTTGAGTTCACGGTTGTAGGTGGAGACAACCCCGGGACGCTCCACGGTCAGGGATCGGATGGCGGAAAGGTGCGCAATGATACGATTTTTGGCCGTGCCGGAAAGATACCGTACCGGAAACGTCTCCAATTGGCTCTTGACCCACTCACGGTTCGGAGGAGCCTGGCTCTCGTCAGCTTGTTCACCCGCCGCCACGTGGGAAGCCGACGATTTCCAAGCCGCCAGGACCTCGTGCGTGACGTCCTCGATGTGCGAAGCGGATTCCACCCCTGCGCTTTGTCCGGACACTTCAGGAAGGGACATATGATAGAGTTCAATCAACAACGCTTCTTTCCATTTCGTCAGCACGCCCGGCCCCACCGCCGCAATGTCCGCGGCCGTCAGAAGCAAGAGTTGTTTCAAGCGTTCGGGAGCGTCCACGGCCCGGCTGAACGTGTGCCGCACTTTTTCATCATGAGGATCCCGTCGAAAAGCCGTATTGGCCATCAACAGGTGTTCATGAACCAGGAACTCCAGGGTTCGGGATTCTTGTACATCAAGTCCTAATCTGACGGATACGTCCTGAGCGATCTTTCGGCCGACTTCGCTGTGGTCTTCAGGGAGGCCTTTCCCCACGTCGTGAAGAAGCACGGCCAGGTGCAGAAGATCCTTCTCTCGAATTTCCTGGTACGCCTGGCCCAACATTCCCGGTTGTTTCCCTAACGTCTCGACTTTTTTCACGGCCAGGAGGCTATGTTCGTCCACCGTATATTTGTGGTATTGGTTGAATTGCATGAGGCCCCGTACACGACCAAAAGCGGGAATCAGTTTTTCCAAAACCCGAGCCTGATGCATTGACGTCAAGGTATCGGCAACTGCCTCGGGTCCTGACAATATTTCTCGAAACCCCCGACTGACGTCCTGGGTAGCAAACAGATGGTCCGGTACGCCTTCCATGTGGCGATGAATCTCTTCCAGCACCAACCCATCAACCGGTACGCCTTGTTTTTGCGAGACCTGAAAGAGGCTCAAGAGATGCTTCGGCTCATCAAGGACCTGCATGATTTTGTCCTCATGGATGGACAACTTCCCGTCAACCGTTTGAAAAAAGCCGTCGATCAACGGAGCCGGCCACAGTCGTCTGAGGCGAGTCCAGAGGTTTGCGGAATCTGCACGCTCCGCAAATCGCATCGCACGCTGATGAATGCCGGTAGTCAGACGATAATACTGCTGCATGAACTGTTCGACGCCCAGCAGATGCGGTTCATCGCGATAGCCAAACTCTTCAGCCATGCGCACTTGTTCGTCGAACGACAATATTTCCTGGGCGCGCCCTGCGCCCAAATGGAGCAAGGCGCGCACTTTGAACAAAAACTCTCTTGCTTCGAGCAAGGCCGAATAATCATGATGCGCCAAGACGCCACGATCGACCAACTCCTGCAACGTGGAGGCTTGGTACCGGGCCATGCCGACCCATTGCAGCAAGTGGGCGTCTCTTAACCCACCTTTACTTTTCTTGACGTTCGGTTCCAAGAGAAACACGGTCTCTCCGAACTTGGCATAGTCCTGCTCCCGTTCTTCGAGTTTCTCGCGGATGAAATTCCCCACTCGTTTTCCCAGCACGCGCTTGGCAAACCGTCGTTGAAACTCTTGAAAGACGACCGGATTGCCGACCAAAAACCGTGACTCCATCAGCGCGGTTTTAGCCGACAAATCCCCCTCTGCCACGACCATACAATCGTGAATCGACCGGACACTATGACCCACCTGAAACCCCAAATCCCACAAATGGTGAAACACTTGCTTGGAGAGATCCTGAACGACCGTGCCACCGCCGGCGCGATACAGCATCATGACGTCGATATCGGAAAACGGAGCCAGTTCACGCCGGCCGTACCCTCCCACGGCCACCAGACAACAGTGCTGCATACCCGAAGACGTATCGCCGCTCAGTTGCCTGATCACGCTTCGATATCTACCGATCAGGACCGTATCCACGAGGAAGGTAAAATCCGACACGACTTCCGTCCCGGACGCCCCTTCGCGCAATCGCCCGAGCATGCCTTCACGGCGCGCCTCAAGGACGGCTTGCGTGGAGGTCGCCCCCGATTGAGACGAACCCACCACTTGTTCCATAGGTTCCTGATTCACCGACGTACCCCTGTGACGTTGTCGTCCATCACGTTCCTGATTTCCTCGTATACCGGCTTGAACATTGTGCGTCAACGCTTAACGTAACGATTGGTAATCGGCATCCGGCGATCTTTCCCTAACGCCTTTTGCGTGATTTTGATCCCGATCGGAGCCTGGCGGCGTTTGTATTCACTGCGGTCCACCATGGCCATCACGCGCCGGACGGTTTGCAAAGGAAACCCCCTATCCACGATTTCCCGAAGTGAACGATCTTGTTCAACGTACGCTTCCAGGATGGGGTCAAGGACATCATAGGGCGGCAGGGTGTCCTGATCGGTTTGACCGGGCTTGAGTTCGGCCGACGGCGCCCGGGCGATGATCCGTTGGGGAATCACGGCCTTGCCATGGGCATCAACGGCCTTGCGGTTCCGATACCCGGCCAAGTCATAGACCAGGACTTTGGAGACGTCTTTAATCACGGCGAACCCGCCGGCCATATCTCCGTACAGGGTGGCATACCCGACGCTCATTTCACTCTTGTTGCCGGTCGTCAGGACCAAGTCTCCGAACTTGTTGGACAGAGCCATCACAAGGGTACCACGGATGCGCGCCTGGAGATTTTCTTCCGTGGCATCGGACGCGCGTTCGCCGAACGTTCCAGACAGGGTCCGCACGTATTGTTTCCAGAGACGCGTAATCGGAATGGTCAACAACCGAACGTTCAACGCCTTCAGCAAGGCTTTGGCGTCAACGCGACTTTCCGGCGAGGTAAAGGGTGAGGGCATGAATACCCCCGTCACCCGGTCAGGTCCAAGAGCATCCGCGGCAATCACAGCAGTCAGGGCCGAATCGATCCCTCCGCTGACCGCGACCAACACGCGACGAAAACCGTTCTTCCTGACGTAGTCCCGCACCCCCGTTACCAAGGCCCGGTAGATTTGTTCCACATCGTCAGGCAAGTCCGGCTTTGTGAGCGGCACCGGCTTATTCGGTTTTCGTCGCGGCACCGGAAACAGCCTGACTCGCTTGACGGGATACCGTTGCGTAGACCGCGTGTCCCTACCCGATGAACGCGCCTTCCCATCAAACGACAGGTCGGTCACCAGCAGATCTTCTTCAAAGGCCTGGGCCCGCGTGAGGACCGTTCCCGTTCGATCAACGATCATACTGTTTCCATCAAAGACGACTTCGTCCTGCCCTCCGACCATGTTGGTATAACTCACCACCACGTCGTTTTCCGTTGCGCGTTGCACCAACATGCGTTCCCGCGTCCGTCCTTTTCCCACGTGATAGGGGGAGGCGTTGATATTCAGGATCAATTGCGCTCGCCCGACAAAAACCTGGTCACGCGTTGGCCCGCCGGCGTACCAGATATCCTCACAGATGTTGACGCCAAACCGCACGCCTTGGACCTGGCAGACCAGCGCCCTTTTGCCGGGCGAAAAATACCGGCTTTCGTCGAATACCCCGTAATTCGGCAGGAACGTTTTTTGGCAAGTGGCCACGACCTGCCGGTCATGAATCACCGCTGCTGCATTGAACACGTGCCGGAGCCCCGAGGGCACGACCAAGGGAGCCGAATTCCGCAAACGAATCCTTCCACCTTCTTCAAGATATCCGACGACCACGGTGAGGCCCCTGCACTGTGTCGTCAACCATAGAAGGGCTTGATACGTGTCGCGGAGAAAGCTCGGGCGTAAGACCAAGTCTTCAGGCGGATAGCCGGTGATCGCCAGTTCCGGGAAGACGACGATATCCGCACCAGCCCGACGGGCGCGCTTCACCCATTGCCCCATCGCACGAACGTTCCCGTCCACGTCGCCCACGACGGGATTCATCTGAACCATGGCAAGTCGGCAAGTCTGCATCGCAAAAAAAAACGCCCTCTTCCCTTCTGGGGAAGGAGGACGCCTTTGTCCCATCAACCGTCAACCGTTCATGAGTCGTCTGTTGGGCTTGTACCAACGATCCGGACGGCCTGTCAAGGAAACGAGATAGAGGACCGATCGTCGGTCACGACTGATCCATGGATCCACCTTCCAATTCTCCGGCCAGAATGACGGCTTCAGCAATCTCTCGCATGGATTTTCGCATGTTCATGCTTTGACGCTGGAGCAACCTGAACGCATCGGCTTCCGACAATTTGCGGGAATGCATGAGGTAACCCTTGGCCCGTTCGACGAGTTTCCTGACAGTCAGGGCTTCCTGCATTTCAAATGATTTTTCCATGAGACGCGTGTGCTCAATGGCTACCGCCGCCTGGTTGGCAATGGCCTGCATGATTTTGATTTCCTTGTCGTCAAAGGCATGCAACGTGGAGGTGTACGTATTGAGCACACCGATAACCTTTTCCTTGCTCAGCATGGGCACCGACAATAACGAACACAGCGACTCTCGTTTGGCCAGATCCTGGTAAAAAAATTCTTTTTCCTTCTTCACGTCGGACACGTAAACCGGCCGTTGTTCCTTGACCGCCCTCCCGCTGATACTCTGGCCGATCCTGAGCGGAGGTTTCCGGCGATAGGCTTCGCTCAGGCTCTGGGTCGCCGCAATACGCAACCGTTGGCTCTCCTCGTCAACCAACATCAGTGAACAGATCGTCGAGTCCATCATCTGCGCCGTCGTCATCACGATCAATTGCAGCACTTCCTCGATCACGCGATTGGAAGCGACGGTTTCGGAAACCTGGGACAGGGTATCCAGTTGTAACGTTTGTCGCTTCATTTCATCATACAAACGAGCGTTTTCAATGGCGCCCCCGACCTGGTTCGCAATCGTCGACAGCAGCGCCAGTTCGGCGTCCTGATAGCGCCTCGCCCGCTTGTGTTGCACGTTAATGACCCCGATGACATTGCCTTTGGTCACCACGGGAAGCGAGACGAACGCCTGATACCGGTCTTCCGGCAAATTGTGAAATAACTTAAACCGGGGATCATCGCTCGCGTGGCGAGGAATGACCACCGGCACCCTTTCCTGGGCCACCCAGCCCGTAATGCCTTCTCCCAACCCAACGGAGATCCGGCCGATGAGCTTGGGATGGGGATTCTTGGATGAGCGCAAGATGAGTTCGTCCCGATTCTCCGAGACGAGATACAACAAACAGGAATCGGCTTTCGTGACTTCGACCACCACTTCGACGATCTGTTTGAGCACGGCTTCCAAATCGAGCGTGCTGCTGATCGACTCGCTAATCCGGTACAACACTTCCACTTCCCGCGTTCGTTCACGCAAGACGGCCTTGACGTCCGGTTTGGACCTCTTGGGGGACTTCTTTGTCGGCGTTTTCTTTCCTGGAGGCATCTCAAGAATGTCCAAGTTTCCCTCTCCCCGCGGGAGAGGGTTTGGATAAGGGGTCTTGCTCAACTGAACTGCGCATGCCACCGTCTCACCGCGCGCGGTTCCAGCGGCAAGACTTGAACACGGCCTATCGACCGGGGAAGCACGCAATAGATGGTGCCGCCCGCCACCTTTTTATCATGGCCCATGGCCCCCCAGAATTTCAAAAAACTGTGGGCCGGCATGCGCACGGGAAGGCCCGTTCTCTGTATCAGGGTCCGTTGCCTGTCGACCACGGCCGCCGAGCACAACTCCAAATGATGGGCCAGGAGGGCTTCATGCACCATGCCGATTCCCACGGCCTCACCATGGATATATTTTCGGTACCGGCTCAGGGATTCCAACGCGTGACCGATCGTGTGTCCATAATTCAAAATGCGGCGCAGACCCGATTCCCGTTCATCCTTGGCCACTACCTTCGCTTTGATCTCACAACAACGCTTCACAACCATTTGGACGTCCGTCTCCCGCATATCGAGAATGTGTTCCATCCGGTCTTCCAAAAACGCGAAAAATTGTCTATCGGCAATGACCCCGTATTTGATCACTTCGGCCAACCCGGCCAACCACTCCCGTCTGGGGAGGGTTCGTAACGTACTCGTATCGGATACCACGAGCGCCGGCTGGTAGAACGCGCCGATCAAATTCTTCCCTGAGGGATGATTGACCCCGGTTTTCCCGCCCACACTGGAATCCACTTGGGCCACCAGCGTGGTCGCCACTTGAATGAAAGGGATGCCTCGCAGATACATCGACGCGGCAAAGCCCGTAATATCGCCAATGACCCCTCCGCCCAACGCTACAAGCGCAGACCGGCGTTCGAATCGATGCTTGACCAATTCGTCGATGATGGACGAGGCCCACCGAAGCGTTTTGGTCCGCTCACCTTCCGGAATGCTGATCATGTGACAGGCGAAGCCCGCTTTGACAAGCGCCTGTTTGAGCGATGCCCCATACAAACGGGCCAGCGCCGGATTGGTCACGACGCCGACTTTCCCGGACAGTCCCAATCCCTGCAAATATGCTCCCATCCGGCGAAGGCTGCCGGGAGCGATCACGATGTCGTAGCTTCGCTTGCCGAGACCGACTTTGACAATTTCTTTCGAGCGAGTCATGAGCAGCCAAGCACCCGGCTTTTCCGGTTGAACGATACCATCGGTTGAAGATGGGTCAAGAGACTAGAAATTCTTCACGTATTCCTGGTACGCGTCGTAATTTCGTTTCATTTCATCGACGTTGTCGCCGGCGAACTTTTCCAACATGGCATTGGCCATTTCATAGGCAATGACGGCTTCCCCTACCACACCGGCAGCGGGTACCGTACAGATGTCGGAACGTTCCACCGTGGCTTCGAAGGGTTTTTTGGTTTGAATATCCACGCTGTTCTTGGGTTGATACAGAGTGGCAATCGGTTTCATGGCAACCCGCACGACAATAGGTTGGCCGTTCGTTATGCCGCCTTCCAAACCACCGGCATGATTGGTCTCTCTAGCAAAGCCGGGTTTGATGTCACTGGGATAAATGTCGTCATGGACTTCAGATCCCAGGCGACGTGCAGACTCGAACCCCATGCCGATTTCCACCCCTTTCATGGCCTGGATACTCATGGCCGCCATGGCCAACCGCGCGCTCAGACGCCGGTCCCACTGCGCGTAACTGCCCAACCCGATTGGGGGATTGGTGACGACCACCTCGAAGACGCCGCCCAATGAGTCACCGCTCCGTTTCGCCGATTGAATCTGCCCGATCATCTTTTCATTGGCTTCGGAATCGGGACACCGGACCTGAGACTGCTCAGCCAGTTCATACGCCGCCAGAGGATCGTCCACCGGCGGAATCGCCACGGAGCCGATGCGGGTCGTATAACTGACCACCCGCATATCAAATTGCGACAAGAGGGCCTTGGCCACGCCGCCGAGGGCCACCCGGATAGCCGTTTCTCTCGCACTGGCCTTTTCGAGCACGTTGCGAATGTCCCGATGGCCGTATTTGATGGCCCCCACCAAATCGGCATGCCCGGGTCGAGGGCGGGTCACGACGCGTTCTTCCGACGGAGGACCCGGTTCAGCCGCCATGATCTCCTGCCAATTTTCCCAATCCCGATTACGAACCAGGAGGCCCAACGGATTGCCCAACGTTTTCCCTTTTCGGACCCCGCAATAGAATTCCACCTGATCCTTTTCAATTCGCATCCGGCCTCCGCGACCATACCCGCCCTGCCTCCGCGCCAGGTCCTGATTGATCATTTCCGCGGTGAGCGGAAGCCCGGCCGGGACCCCTTCCAACACGGCCATCAGTCCCTTTCCATGGGATTCACCGGCATTCAAATAACGCAACATGTTCCACCTTTATCCGTCTGAGTGTTCAGGAATCCCCGCCGAAACGGGGTTCTCGGATTTCGGGTTCTTCGTCCAACCAATACGTTTTCTCCGCTGGAGACGTTGCCGTCTCTCCCATCGCCGAAAGAGTCACGCCGTGCTCCGTAATGCGTTTCACGACTCGGGAATAGCCGGAAACGACCTGTCCCGGCATGACGATGAGTCGTTCACCCCTCTCGAATTCCAACACGGCCCAACGGCCTTGAACGGATAACATCGTTCCCACAACCTTCACGGTTTGAGCACTGCCGTCACGCCCCTGTACGGCAGAGCCCACGGACGTTGGAAGCACAACCGTTGACGCAACGAAAGGATCGCGATAGCGATCCGAACTATAGCTGAACGAGGGCGAAGGCTCTTGTGTGTTGACCACCACCTGATCATTCGGTCCTGCCTGAACTCCGGCAACGCTCCAGCACAGCAAACACATGAGCACGAAAACAATACGTATCATAGGGTTATACCTCTACCTGCAAGGAATTTTGGACTTTTGATTGTGTATTGGAAAATCATAAAAAAATCAGCAATCCGCAATCCAAAATCCGCAATCATTTTACGCTTTGTCCAATCTCAGCCGCCTCAAAACCCGTCAATTCAATGGAGGCTTGAATGGCATGCCCCGGGTTTGCCCCAGTCCGTTCCCGGGCGTGAAAGTCCAGCGATCTCAACGTCAACTTGTTGGGTAGCGTTTGAAGCTCTTCGAGAAAGTGGGCAAGCGCATGATACCCTCCCTCGGCGTGAAGCCTAAGCGTGACGCGACGCACGTTGGTTTCCAGAAGCGGGACAGGCTCTTCTGACTCCCAGGACGTCAGTGCCACGTCAACCGATTCCGCCTTGTCCACAATACCCGCGAGCACATGATCCATGGGTGCTGCCGACGGTCTCTTCTGTATTGCGAGCCGGCCAGTCAGCCTGCCGATTTCCTCTTTGAGCGTTTCCAATTCTCGATCCGGTTTTGACGTGACAAGTTGGTGGTCCAGTGATCGAAGGGTTTGTTGAAACGCCCGGGCGCGCTCC
This sequence comes from Nitrospirales bacterium, assembly GCA_965204965.1. Taxonomy (GTDB): domain Bacteria; phylum Nitrospirota; class Nitrospiria; order Nitrospirales; family UBA8639; genus Bin75. The sequence goes on from OZ242026.1 coordinate 1,782,758, forward strand.
CGTTGCGGTTCCACGACGAATTGAAACAGGATGATCGACGTCAACCCTGCGCAAAGCAGCAGGAGCATGGTCTTGCGACTCTTAGGCGTGTCTTCCACCCAATCAAGAATTCGTTCCAGCATGATTCGGCGAGTCCATCAAGATGTTCATTGAAAATTGAAAGAGATCCGGCAACTCCACGTGAGGACCGGCGTCGACGACTTCGACCGGCCCAAGCTTTCCGTGCTTTTCGAAATCCTTTGCGAGTTTCAACACGTCCTGAAGGGACCGGGCGACACCTGACAACGTCACCTTTGCATCCTTTGCCTGAAGATGCAACAACCACACGTCCAGAGGATCAACCACCCGGCTGATGATCGCAAGCAGGTGAATGGGGCGCCCCAACTCACTCGTCAAGGCCTTAACTCTTTCTTGTTCCGCCACCATGGCTTGCCGTCGTTCTTCCAGTGCCAAGACCTCCTGTCGGGTTGTTTGCAGCACCGCGACACGAGCCTGTTTGGCTTGCACTTCCCGTTCAAGCCGTTGCGTCGCCTGTGTGACGTCGATGGCGACCCATCCCCAAATCGCACAGACGCTCGCCACGACGCAGAGCCCCGCGATCAACTCCGACTTGGCGCGCTTCCGCACCGGACGGTCATCGGATCGTTGGCTTCTCAGTAAATTAATGCTCACCATGGTTGTCCTGATGCATGGCCAACCCCACGGCCACCCCTCCGAGGTGGGCCGAAGCCGAGAGTCGATCCCGGTGATCACCCGAACATTCGATTTCCTCAAAAGGATCGAACTGGAGAGTCGGAATTCCCAACGCGTCGTGCAACATACTTCGCAACCGTGGATCGTTCGATTGCCCGCCGCACAGAAAGAGCTTCTCCACGTCGAGTTCAGGATAGCGATCCAAGACAGACTCGACACAGCATGTGATTTCCCTGACGACCTCCGCCATAGCCTGGAAATTCTCAGGGGAATCGGTTCTTGCCTGAAACGAACCGTGACTGGCCGCGCCCTCGCCGGCTGCCCCGTCAACGGCAGTCAGGTTTGATGACGTTTCATTCAAGATGACGTCGCGGACCACGAGAGGCTGCTCATCTGCGACGACGACGATATTCATTCCACTTGCCCCTACGTTGACAATCGCAAACGACCTTCCCCGTGAGGCCCGACGTGTACGCAAAATTGTCTTCATTAACGCAAGACCATCGACGTCACACACGACCGGATGAACCCCGATTTCTTCCAGCATCGTCTTACGACTTTCAACCACCTGCTGCTTGGCGGCTACCAGCAACAGTTCCAACTCCTCCGAGGCAAGTCGAGGTTGAGGCAGAATCGAATAATCAAAATAGATGTCATTCATGGCATACGGAATGTACTGACGGCCTTCCCACGTCAAGTATTCATCAAGGGCATCCGCCTTGACTCCGGACACGCGTATCCGCTTGACCATCACCGATGGTCCGGACACGGAGATGGCCACGGGACTGCCGAGGAGGTCACATTCTTGAAACAGTTCGGTAAGTGAGGCTTTGAGCCTGAGGGAAGCGTGGATGGATTCCTCTTCCGCCACCCTTGATTCAAGACGACGCACGCCGAATCGTTTGAGACGATACCCGCCGGCACGTTGCTCAAGCTCGATCAGCTTGATCGCGGAAGACCCGATGTCCAATCCGACACGGATCTGCGGTCGTGACAACGCCTCGGTCCATTTCCGGAGTCGCTTCCTCATCGGCTGTCAATGGCGAGGACTCACCTGCCCTCCCAGGCAACATCCTTGACGTTTTGCTCAAAGGATTTAACCTACACTGTTCTCAATTGACCGTCAAACAATGGCGATTTGGCTCAACTGCCGAGGAGATTTCTTGACGAAGAGTTCACGAGGAGCAACGCGTGACGTGTCAATGCGGCATCCGGGAAAGAAAACGGCCGTAGTGCGAAAACGCGCCCGACCGGAAAATTCTGTGCGTCAATATTCCGAACGATCCAGGTCCCGATGCCTGAGGGTGACGTTGTAACCTAAGGGTGAGAACAGTTCTTGTACCTTGTGGGCAATCGCGACGGAACGATGCCTTCCGCCCGTACAACCGATGGCGATGGTCAAATAGCTCCGTCGTTCTCGCTCAAACAGCGGAAGGAGAAAAGCGAATAAGTTTCTCATCTGTTCGAGAAACCCCTGTGCCTCTTCGTTTTCAAGCACGTACTGCTGGATGTTTTCTTCATTTCCCGTTAACGGCTTCAACTCCAGAACGAAGTGTGGATTTTGCAAGAATCTGACGTCAAACACGAGGTCGGCTTCGTAAGGCACGCCAAACTTGTAACCAAACGTGATCACGGATACCTTCATCGAGTGCCGATGCTCAGGGTCACCGTACTGCTGCGCCATCCAATCGCGAAGTTCATGCACGGTCAACTCCGACGTATCCAGGACTCGATCGGCACGAGCGCGCAAGTCACCAAGGCGCTGCCGTTCGACCCGGATCCCTTCAAGGACGGGCTGCCGGGGAAGGAGCGGATGGGGTCGACGGGATTCCGAAAATCGACGAGTCAAGACCATGTCATTCGCTTCCAGATACAACAGTTCCACGATGGAGACGTTCGCTTGGAGCCGTTCTAGATTTTCGGAAAAATCCGAAAAAAATTCTCGTTCGCGAATGTCAATGCACAAGGCTATCTTTCGAACAGTGTGGCTGCGCTGGCTGCAAAACTCTGCAAATGACAGGAACAGCGCCGGAGGGAGGTTGTCGACGCAGAAGAAGCCCAGATCTTCGAGACATTTCAGGGCTTGGGTTTTTCCTGAACCGGATAAACCCGTGACGATCACGAGATGCAGTGAACGTTCCGATCCGGTATCAGTCACGTCGACCTAAGGTGAGTCTTTGTCATCGGGAAAAACAATACGGGGGTGAAGCGCCGTCACGGAGCGGGCCGCTTCAATAAATCCGTTTCCGCTGGCTGGCCGTGGCTATGTTGAGTTCCGCTCGATATTTGGCAACCGTCCGCCTGGCAATAACGATCCCTCTGGCGCGCAACCTCGACACAATCTCCTGATCTTTCAAAGGTTTCGCGGGATTCTCCTGCGCAACCATTTCACGGATCAACTCACGCACCGTGATCGAAGATAAGTCTTCAGCACCCGGGTCCGCACGCTGAATGCCGGCGTTAAAGAAATATTTCAGTTCCAACATGCCCTGAGGGCAATACATGTATTTATTGGTCGTCACCCGACTGATGGTCGACTCGTGCATGCCGACGTCTTCAGCTACCTGCTTCAGGACGAGTGGCTTCAAATACTGAATGCCTTTTTCCAGAAAAGCTTCCTGAAACGTGATTAAACTTTCTACGACTCTCAGAATTGTCTTGTTCCTCTGCTCAAGACTGCGGATAATCCACTGCGCCCCCCGCAGTTTGTCCTCCAAATAGGCCTTCGTGGCGTCTCCATCTCCACGTTTCGTTCCCAACATGTCCGTATAATACGGATTAAGACGCACGCGGGGCATCCCATCGTCATTGAGGACTACCCGCCATTTGTCTTCATCCTTGAAGACGAACACGTCCGGCACAATCACCTGGTTATTGTCGAAACCATAGGGTCGGCCCGGTTTCGGTTCCAACCCTTCAATAATATGCACGGCCTCTACAATTTCTTCGACGGACCTCCCGACGGCTTTGGCAACAGTGGAGTATCGCTTTTTCTGGAGATCGTGCAGATGGCCCTTGATTATCAATTCAAGCAATGATTCCTGACGAGTACCGCCATGCGCGTATCCGTTGCCGATAGGATTATGGAGGTGGCGAAGTTGAATCAATAAACATTCCTGCAGATCCCGGGCCGCGATCCCCAGCGGATCGAACGTTTGAATCAAGGACAACACGGAATCCACTTTGGCGACGGAGACCCTCGCTTCTTCGGCAATTTCCTCGATCGACGTTCGAAGATACCCGTCTTCATCGAGATTGCCGATGAGCAAATGACCGATGGTTTTTTCTTCTTCATCTTCGGAAGAAAGCCGTAACTGCCACAGCAGGTGATCTTCCAACGTAGACGGCTTGGTCAGCGTTTGGTCATAAGAAGGAAAATCCCCTTCCGGCAACGTTCCGGACTCGCCACCCCTCGGTCGCCAGTCACTTTCAAAATAGTCTTCCCATCCCCCCGGCGAGAGCGGTTCGGAAAATTCATGAACGGCCACGGACTCGATCTCGCTCCCTGAATCGCGGCCATCGGCACCAGAACTGCCGCTGACCTCTCCTTCTCCTTCGGGGGCCACCTCTTCCGGTGTAGGCCCGTCTCCCTCATCGGCATCGACACTCGACTCTTCAAGAAGCGGATTCTCCAGTATTTGTTGAGCAAGAACCTGCTGTAATTCCAGTCTGGATAACTGCAAGAGCTTGATGGCCTGTTGAAGTTGGGGTGTCATCACCAACTTCTGACTGAGCCGAAGATCGAGTTTGAGTTCCATCGCCACTATCCGGACTGGCCCGACACGTTCAGAGCCGAAAGCGTTCGCCCAGGTAAATTTCTCTCACCTTGGGACTCTTGACAATGGCTTCCGACGTACCTGCTTCAAGGATCGTTCCTTCATTAATGATATACGCCCGCTCGGTTATGGAGAGCGTCTCTTGCACGTTATGATCCGTCGTCAGGATACCGATGTTTCTTCTTTTCAGGGACTGAATGATTTTTTGGATGTCGGCGACCGCGATGGGATCAATGCCGGCAAAAGGTTCATCCAACAATAAGAACTGAGGGGTCGTGGCCAGAGCCCTCGTAATTTCCAATCGACGACGCTCGCCTCCGGACAGCGTATAGGCTTTGCTGTATCGAATATGGCCTAATCCGAGTTCGTTCAATAAACTTTCCAAGCGTACCTGACGCTCATCCCTGGAAATGTCCAGGGTTTCCAGAACGGCACAAATATTATCTTGTACGGATAATCGACGGAAAACCGATGCTTCTTGCGGGAGATAGCCAATACCTCGGCGGGCCCTTTGGTACATCGGCAACGCCGTAATTGGATCCTGATTTAAGAAAATCTGCCCATGATCAGGCTCGCAAAGGCCAACCACCATGTCGAAAATGGTCGTTTTCCCTGCTCCGTTCGGCCCTAATAGGCCGACAATTTCTCCTGACTCGACATCTAAAGAGACGCCTCGCACGGCATCCCGGCCTTTGAAACTCTTGCGTAGTTCCTTGACGGAAAGCCTGGAGTACGCCATGACGAGCTGTAACATGTCAGCGATGGTCCACGGCCTGGCGGCCCCTACTCTTCGAGAATCACCACGTGGGACCCGCCCTCGACGACACTCCGTTCTTCTTTTAAAAACATGGTCATTTGGGCTCCCTTGATCTTGGTCCCACCTTGCCAGGCCACCGGCGACTCCGTCAGCACAAGTTTTTCTTCATCTTTATAATACAACGCGCGCCCACACGTCGCTTTCCCATCCGATTTCTCAATGACCACTTTGCCGTTCGCCTCGATGCGGTCAACCTGATGTGCGGTCCCCTCTTCCGTTTGCCGGCTTCCATTTTTCGCGCTCTCTTTGAACGTTACCACCATGTGGTCCGAGCGCATGACAAAGTTCCCTTTCTTGAGGACCACCGTTCCTTCGAAGATCGTCTGTCTGGATTTTCCTTGGACGGTCATTGTCTCTGACGTAATCGTCGTTTCCTCTTTTTTCTGGGCAAAGGCGCAAGGAACGGCCTGCGCCGACACAAGGCCAAAGACGAGCAATCCAATGAAGATCGAGTGACCGTATTCAAGACGTAATGTGGACGTGGACATCATCGAGAACTCCTAATTTTTCTGTTTTCAACTCTGCAACCAACCCGTTACCCGTTATAATCAATCCGGGACCGTGTATGGTGACCGGCCTATCCGTGCTGATGGTCTGCTCTGCATCCACCCAGTGTACGTGCGGGGTCAGGATTGTGTATCCATTGACCAAAGCAATCGCAATCAATTCATCTTCGTTTCGTAGATCGAAATCGCCGCTGGCCGTATTGATCGTTCCTTCGTCAGCCTCCAACTCCATGTTTTGCCCTGCCTTGCCGAACAAACGAACCTGAACGCGCTTCAACAGGACGTGTTGTTCGGATTCACGGCTTTCCGCTTTTAGCGCTTCCACCTCCCACTGGACCCGCCCGTCTTCGGTTTGCCGGTATACAAAACCCTCGATACCAGCATCGGTCGTTTCAAAGACCGGTTCCGTTACAAGAGGGAGAGGTTGGTTGGACTGCATTTGCTGCATGAGGACATACCCGAGAAAGCCTGCCAAACACAGGGTCATCCCCCTTAGAATCCATCGAATCCATGAGCGAAACATCGGTTAGGAACCTCTGATTTATCGCACTATCGGGCGCATGGCTGCGTTGTGTCCTCGCTCACCCCTCACCTCTCTCTCTGATAAGCCTCGGGGTTCGCTCCGGGACGCCTTGCCCTGCATCCCGCTATCACCATAAATCAGAGGTTCCGTTAGCACGTCAATGATGGCTTGGAAGGAATTTGAAACACAATACCATACGCCCCCAACCAAGTAAACTAAACGGCCGTTCAGACGCGCTGATGCTTGACTATGAATGGGAAATCCGCGGGGGACAGGCTGTCATGTCACGGACTCCCGTAAGGCCGGACATGCGAGGAGGAAGGGACTGCCAAAAAGCTTATGACGCCTTGTCTTCGGTCACCGGTTCGTCCACGTCCACACTCACCGGCCCGCGTTCAATCAGTTCAACCGCCACAAGTTCCGCGGCATCCCCGGGGCGCCGTCTCGTTGGGATGATCCGAACGTACCCTCCGGACCGGCGATCGAACCGTCCGGCAACGTCACCGAATAACTTGGAGACGACGTCTTTTTTTCGGATGAAAGTCAAGGCTTGCCTTCGCGCGTGCAGAGAACCTTCTTTCCCTAGGGTGATCATTCTTTCTGTGAGGCCGCGAAGCTCTTTCGCTTTGGCCTCCGTGGTCTCGATACGTTCGTGTTCCAGTAACGCAGTGACCAAGTTCCGAAACATCGCGTGGCGATGTTTGGTATTGCGCCCTAATTGTCTGCCTTTTTTTCGATGTCGCATTCCGTCGCTCTCTTGATAATATGTTACGGAACCTCTGCTTTATTGCACTATCGGGCGTATGGCGGCGTTGTGTCCTCGCTCAACCCTCACCTATCTCTCTGATAAGCCTCGGGGTTCGCTGCGGGACGCCTTGCCCTCCATCCCGCTATCACAATAAATCAAAGGTTCCCTAATGCGATTGGTTGTTGGTCTGCGCCAGGGTTTCTCGTCTCAGGCCCAAGCTCAACCCCATTTCAGCCAACACTTCCTTGATTTCATTGAGCGATTTTTTTCCGAAGTTTTTGGTTTTCAGCATCTCGATTTCCGTCTTCTGCACGAGGTCTTCAATGGTCTTGATATTCGCATTTTTCAGACAATTCGCGGCACGGACGGAAAGTTCCAGTTCATTGACGCTTCGAGCCAAATGTTTATTCAATTCGGCTTGTGTTTCCTCGTACGCGGAATCATGCTCCACTTCTGTCATTTCTTCATTGGGAATGCAAATAGCCAAATGCTCACGCAGAATAGAGGCCGAAGAGGATACGGCCTCTTGCGGGGTGATACTGCCGTCGGTCCAAATCTCAAGATTCAATTTGTCATAATCGGTCACACGGCCGACCCGGGCATTCTCCACGTGAAAGTTCACACGCTTAATCGGGGAAAATATCGAGTCGACGGGGATAACGCCAATGGGCAACGCTTCCTCTTTATTGCGTTCCGCCGGTACGTACCCACGACCCGGTTTCACAATCAACTCTATGTCGAGCATTCCGTCTTTGTCCAACGTCGCGATATGCAGTTCCGGGTTCAAAATGGTGATGTCCGCGTCATGCTGAATATCGGCGGCACTGACTTCACCAGGCCCTTTTTTCTTTAACCGCATCGCCTTCGATTTGTCGGTATGCAGCTTCAACCGAAGATTCTTCACGTTCAGGATGATAATGGTCACGTCTTCCGTAACACCGGGAAGGGTGGAAAATTCATGAAACGACCCTTCGATCTTGACAGAGGTCACGGCCGCCCCGGTTAACGAGGACAACAATACGCGTCGCAGGGAATTCCCGACCGTGGTTCCAAACCCGCGTTCAAAGGGCTCTGCCGTAAACTTACCATAGGTGGGCGAGGCTGTTTCCTTTTCCAATTCCAGCCGCATCGGCAACTGAAAATCCTTGATCCCTTTGTTCATTACGCTCCCTTTCACCTCAATCCGGCATAGCCGAGATATCGGCTCATATCCGGTTCGCCAACTCGTTCCCTGCTAGCGAGAATATAATTCGACAATGATCTGTTCATTGACCGGGGCCCCGATGTCATCTTTCGTCGGAAATGCCCGAATCGTCCCTTTCAACGCATCACGGTCACAGTCGATCCAGTTGACGCCAGGCAGGTTGTCGGCGGCATCCGCCGCCGCTTTAATCGCCACTAATTCCGCACTCCGCGGCCTGACTTGAATCACGTCTCCCATGGCCGTCGTATACGAAGGAATGTCGGTTTTCCGGCCATTGACCAAAATATGACCATGATTGACCAATTGGCGAGCCTGCTTACGCGAAAATGCCAATCCGATCCGGTAGACGACGTTATCCAGCCGTCGCTCAAGCAACGCCAGCAGGTTTTCACCCGTCACGCCCTCCTGACGTTCGGCGCGCTCGAAGATCCCGCGAAACTGGCGCTCCTGTACGGCGTACATCCGACGCAATTTCTGTTTCTCGCGAAGCTGCATACTGTAATCCGTGACTCGATGTCGAGCTTGTCCATGTTGCCCCGGAGGATAACTTCGACGTTCGATCGCACACTTGTCGGTCATGCAACGGGTTCCCTTAAGGAACAGCTTGACACCTTCCCTTCGACAAATCCTGCATACTGGACCACGATAATTTGCCACGTCTCTAGCCTCTCACTTTCAAAACTTCAGATTCCACCTTGGCGCGTCTGAAGGTTGAGTCCATCACCGCTTACACCCGTCGCCGTTTCGGCGGCCGACATCCATTATGGGGAACCGGCGTCACGTCACGAATTAAATTCACGCGCAGGCCCACGGACTGCAGCGCGCGCACCGCCGACTCACGTCCCGATCCCGGGCCGTTGACGTACACGTCGATCTGGCGCATACCCTGCTCCATCGCTTTTCGGCCGGCCGCTTCCCCCACGCGCGTCGCCGCAAAGGGTGTACTTTTTCTGGCCCCTTTGAAGCCCAGACCGCCCGCGTTCGACCACGACACCGTGTTCCCGCTCATGTCGGTAATGGTGACCAATGTATTGTTAAAAGACGCCTGAATATGGGCAATGCCCATTTGCACGATTTTTTTCTCTTTTTTCCGACCTTTTTTTACGCTCATGCTGTCACCTGGATGGCTGTTTATTTTTTGGAACGGCCGATCGACGCCCGTTTCCCTTTCCGGGTTCGTGAATTCGTCTTGGTTCGTTGACCACGCACGGGAAGCCCTCTGCGATGCCGAAGCCCTCGATAGGTTCCCGTATCGATCAGGCGTTTGATGCTGAGAGTGATTTCCTTTCGAAGATCCCCCTCCACCGTGTAATCTTTATCGATCGTCTCACGAAGTTTGACAATGTCTTCCTCACGGAGATCCTTGACGCGCACGGCGGAATCAATGCCGGTCTTCTGCAAAATCTTCCTGGCGCTCCACGGCCCGATCCCGTAAATATAGGTCAAGCCTATCTCAATGCGTTTGCCCACGGGCAGATCAACGCCTGCTATCCGAGCCATGTCTCCTCCTTCTTCACCTGACGCGGCCTTCCGCCTTACCCTTGTCTCTGCTTGTGGCGAGGGTTACTGCATCGGACCCGAACGATGCCACGTCGTCGGAAGACAATACATTTTGAACACATCGGTTTGACTGACGATTTGACTTTCATGAGAGCTGCCTCTTCTCGCTATTTGAAGCGATAGGTGATCCGTCCCCTCGTGAGGTCATACGGAGACAACTCCACGGTCACTTTATCGCCCGGAAGAATGCGAATAAAATGCATCCGCATCTTCCCTGAAATATGTGCCAAAATCTTATGCCCACTCTCCAATTGAACCCGAAACATGGCATTGGGCAACGTTTCCATGATCACCCCTTGTACTTCAATGACGTCTTCCTTTGCCATCAGCCTGAAACCGCGTCGCTATGAATTGAGACGCTGACCTGCTCCTTGACCGTCGTCAAAATCACGGGTGGCCCTTCGGGTTGAACCGCCACGGTATGTTCAAAATGCGCCGACAGGCTCCCGTCTTTCGTGACGGCGGTCCATTGGTCGTCCAGCACTTTCACCTGCGGCCCCCCGACGTTCACCATGGGCTCGATGGCCAACACCATCCCGAACTGAAGACGCGAGCCTTGCCCCGGACGCCCATAATTGGGAACTTGCGGCTCCTCATGAAGTTGCCGGCCGATCCCATGCCCCACAAAATCCCTCACGACGGAAAATCCGTGTGCTTCCACGTACCGTTGAATCGCATGACCGATGTCGGACAGCCGGTTCCCGACCCGGGCTTGATCGATCCCTTTATGCATCGCCGCTTCCGTCACCTTGAGCAGGGTGTCGATGTCGTCCGAAACCGGGCCCACGGGCACCGTCACGGCCCCATCGCCATAAAATCCCTGAACAATCGCCCCCAAGTCAAGCCCGACGATATCCCCTTCCTTCAGTTCCCGGTTGGAGGGAATCCCATGAACCACTTCATGATTCACCGAGGCACAGAGGGTATTGGGGAAACTACGGTACCCCTTGAAGGCCGGAACGCCCCCGTGGTCACGAATGAACGTCTCTGCCAGTTCGTCCAAATATAACGTGGTGACACCGGGTCTGACCTCCTGTTGCAGCACCTGATGCGCTTCAGCCACAATCTTCGAAGCTTGGGCCATCAACGCAATTTCTTCCTCGGTCTTGAGCATGATCATGAAGCGCTACGCCCCGGACACCAATGCCAGCAACCGCTCCTGGACTTGATCAACGGGTCCCGCACCGTCCAATTCGGCCAACACCTGTTTCTCTTGATAATAGTCAATCAAGGGTGACGTTTGCTCTTCATAGACCACCAGCCTCGATTCCACCGTCTCCCGTTTATCGTCGCTCCGTTGAACGAGGGCCGCCCCGCACTCGTCACAGCGTCCATCCTGCTTGGGCGGCACGTAATCGACGTGATACACCGCCGAACAGGCTGAGCAACTTCGTCGTCCGCTCAACCGCTTCACCACTTCCTCGCGGGGGATCACGAAATAGATGACCCGATCCAGCGCCACCTCCTGCTCTTGAAGAATGTCCGACAACGCGTCCGCCTGAAGAATGGTTCGCGGAAATCCATCAAGAATAAATCCCTTTTCACATTCGGCGGACGCAATTTTTTCCGCGACGAGGCCGATCACCACCTTGTCGGGCACGAGTTCTCCTCGCGTCATGTACTGCTGCGCTTCAAGCCCCAACGGCGTCTTTTGGGCCACACCCGTTCGCAACAAGTCCCCCGTGGAAATTTTTGGTATCGCCAGTTTGGCGGCCACCATTTCGGCCTGCGTGCCCTTGCCCACTCCGGGCGCACCGAGAAAAACGAGTCGCATGGCGTGCTATCCGCTCCGGCCTTTCAATTTTCCCTTGGCCAGGAAGCCCTCATAATTCCGCATCAGCATGTGAGACTCGATTTGTTGAGCGGTATCCAACCCGACCCCCACGACAATCAACAACGAGGTCCCACCGAAATAAAAGGGCACGTTCAACTTATATATCAACAATTCCGGAATCACGCAGACGATCGCCAGGTAAATGGAACCGGCAAACGTAATCCGGGTGAGAACCCGGTAAATATAATCGGCCGTGCGCTGCCCAGGACGAATACCCGGAATAAAGCCTCCATACTTTTTCATGTTGTCTGCCATATCGACCGGATTCAACACGACCGCCGTATAGAAAAAACAGAAGAAAATAATCATGCTCACGTACATCAACGTATAGACGACCGAGCCCGGCGCCAAATGCGCCCCCAAGGCCTGCACCCACGGCACCTGAATAAATGAGGTAATCGTGGCCGGAAAGGCAATAATCGAAGACGCAAAAATCGGCGGAATCACGCCTGCCGTATTGATTTTCAAGGGAATATGCGTGCTTTGCCCCCCATACACCCTGCGTCCGACAACCCGTTTGGCATATTGAACCGGAACCCGTCGCCTTCCGCTTTCCAGGAACACGATAGCCGTAATCACGGCCAACATGCTCACGACCAACAGAATCAGGAAGAGCAGGCTCAGTTCCCCGACCCGGTACATTTCAAAGGTTTGGGCAACCGCGCTTGGAAGACGGGCGACGATCCCGGCGAAAATGATCAGCGAGATGCCGTTCCCCACTCCGCGCTCGGTGATTTGTTCACCCAACCACATGAGGAACGCGGTTCCCGCGGTCAGCGTAATCACGGTCATGAACCGAAACGGCCAGCCCGGCTCCAACACGTATTGACCGCCGTTCATGCCTTCGAGCCCCAGGGCGATCCCGAACCCCTGGATCAGGGCGATCCCGATGGTGCCGTAGCGGGTATATTGAATGATCGTCTTTCTTCCTCGTTCACCCTCCTTGGCCAGTTTCGATAAATGCGGGATTACCACCGTCAAGAGTTGCAGGATAATCGACGCACTGATGTAGGGCATGATGCCCAACGCAAAAATCGTTAACCGTGATAGCGAACCTCCGGAAAAAATATCCAGGAACCCGAGGAGGGCTCCGCCTTGATCCAATAAGAATTGCGCCAATTCATCATTGTTGATCCCCGGAGTCGGAATATGAGCTCCAATCCGGTACACAGCCAACATTGCCAACGTAAACAGGACACGGCTACGTAACTCCGGTATTTTAAGGATGTTCTGGAAGCTCGTAATGAGCCGTTCAAGCACGGCCGATGACCTTGGCTTGTCCGCCCGCCTGTTCAATCTTCCGAAGAGCCGACTGACTGAATTTATGCGCTTCAATAGTCATGGGCTTGTCCAGCTCTCCGACACCAAGAATCTTGATGGGCTTTGACTGCTTCTTGACAATCCGCTTCTCATAGAGGACTTGAGGAGTCACGTTCTGGTCGAGGGCAGCTAGGGTTTTGAGATTGACCACGGCGAATTCGATGCGAAACGGATTGTGAAATCCTCGTTTGGGCAACCTCCGTGCGAGCGGCATTTGACCGCCTTCAAATCCCGCGACGTTCGCCCTCCCGGAACGAGCGAGCATACCTTTATGCCCCTTGCCGGCCGTCTTTCCCAACCCCGAGCCCGGACCTCGCCCTAAACGTTTTTTCGATTTCCTGGAACCCGGCGCCGGCTGCAATTGATGAAGTTTCATTGATCGTTGACCTCAACGAGATGCTTGACCTTTCGGAGCAACCCCAACACCTGGGGCGTCTTGGGGCGTTGCACCGTTTGATGGAGCTTTCGTAACCCAAGCCCCTGTAAATACAGGCGCTGTTTATGGGGTCGTCCGATGGGACTATGCTTCAGCGTAATGGATAGCTGATCAGGAGATTGAGACACAGCGCTATTCCTCACACCACGTTAGAGTGACGGCTCATTCGAGACCTGACGGAGTTGCTTGACGTCTTCCGGGCCCTTGAGTTGGGACAAGCCGGCCAACGTGGCCTGCACCACGTTATAGGGGTTGCCGCGGCCCAAGGTCTTCGCAATGATATTGTGCGCCCCGAGCACTTCCAAAATGGCTCGAACCGCCCCGCCCGCGATGATCCCCGTCCCTGCTTTCGCCGGTTTCATGTATACGTGTTCCCCACAGAAACGCCCGTGCACGTCATGGGGGATACTGCCGTTTCTCAGAGGGACCTGAAGCAGTTGCTTCTTGGCCCGGCCAACGGCTTTGGCAATAGCCGGCGGCACCTCGGTAGCCTTGCCCTTGCCGATGCCAACCCATCCCTGTCCATCCCCGACCACGACCAGGGCGCTGAAAGAAAACCGCTTTCCGCCTTTGACGACTTTTGCCACCCGGTTAATCGAGATTAACTTGTCTTTAAGGTTCAATTCTTCGGGGTTGACTTGTTGCACCGAATGCCATCCTCTTCGTTAAAAGGCCAGACCACCTTCACGGGACGCGTCCGCCAAGGCTTTGACTCGTCCATGATACAGTCGCCCGTTCCGGTCGAACACGACGCCGGTCACCTTCGCAGCCCTGGCCCGTTCGGCCAACAATTTCCCGACGACTTGCGCGGCCTCCTTCGACGAACCGGACTTTATGGTTTCGCGCAGTCCGGCGTCCATGGATGACGCAGCGGCCAAGGTGAGACCCGCAACGTCATCGACAACTTGGGCGTAAATGTGTGCATTGCTTCGAAACACGGTCAGTCTGGGCCGTTGAGACGTACCCTGAACTTTTTTTCTGACCCGTGTTTTGCGTCGCTCCAACCGGCGACGTTGCGTCTTGAGATTCATATGTTATTTCTTCCCGGCTTTCCCGGCTTTCTTGATCAGGACTTCACCTGCGTACCTGATGCCTTTTTGCTTATAGACGTCGGGCGGTCTCACGCGGCGAATATTAGCGGCCGTCTGGGTCACGACCCGTTTATCAATACCTTTGATGGAAATCATGGTTTGCTTCTCAACCGACGCCTGCACGCCTTCCGGGACCGCCACGGTCACAGGATGCGCAAAACCGACGTTTAACGTCAGCGCTTGCCCCTGCACTTGCGCCCTGTACCCCACCCCGGTCAATTCCAGTGTGCGTTCAAACCCCTTGGTCACACCCTCGACCAGATTCGCCAGTTCAACACGTGTCAGTCCATGGAGGGCTTTGACGCGCGGCGCATGCCACCGCCGACCCACCTGGATAGCTCCCTCGTTGATGGTCACGTCAATCCCGTCGGCGAGTTCCCACCCCAATTGGCCCAGAGGCCCCTTGACGGAAACGGAACTCCCTTCCACCTTCACCTCGACGGTGGAGGCCAGTGCAATTGGTTTGATACCGATCCTAGACATCGTTGACCTGACTGCTTCGTTGGGATAAACCTGTTCGTCCCAGCCCTACCAAACGTGACACAACACCTCTCCTCCGATACTTTGCTGTCTGGCCTGCCGGTCGGTCATGACCCCTATCGAGGTCGACAACACCGCAACCCCCAGCCCGCCCCGCACTCGAGGAATGGAGGAAACCCCCACGTACACGCGCTTGCCGGGCTTGCTGACCCGTTTGATTTTCTCGATCACGGGTTTCTTTTCCCGTCCGGGGACATACCGCAATTCCACCTGAAGACCCGGATGCCCATCGAGCGTGGTGGGTGAGAAATTTTGAATAAACCCCTCGTCCTTAAAGACGGCAAGCACGTTGGCCTTCAACTTGGAGGCGGGAACGTTGACCGTCGCGTGCCCCCGTCGAATGGCATTCATGATGCGAATAAAAAGATCGGCAATTGGATCAGTCATACTCATAACGTCATACCCTTATCATCCGCAGCCTGGCGCCGGGCTACCAACTCGACTTGGTGACCCCCGGAATGTTTCCGCGCAGGCTATGCAGCCGGAAACAAATCCGGCACATGTGGAAGCGGCGCAAAAAGGCCCTCACGCGACCACAGAGAGGGCAGCGATTATATCGCCGGACGGGAAATTTCGGCTCAGCCGCCTGCTTGTTCCGTAATGCTTTTCTTGCCACGCAAGCCTCCGTCTCAATCACTTAGTTCAACGAAACGGCATGCCGAGATGACTCAGCAAGGATTTAGCCTCGTCATTTCGTTGAGCGCTCGTCACAATGGTAATATCCATCCCATGGATGGCTGCCACGTCGTCATATTTGATTTCAGGAAAGGTCAACTGCTCCTTCAACCCGAACGTATAGTTACCACGGCCATCAAACGCCTTGGGGGAAACTCCCCGAAAATCCCGAATCCGGGGCAAGCCAACGTTCAGCAAACGATCCAGAAATTCATACATCCGGCTACCGCGAAGCGTGACCTTGGCTCCGGTCGGCATCCCCTGTCGCACCTTGAAACCGGCGATGGCTTTCTTCGCCCTGGTCACGACGGGCTTCTGCCCCGTAATCAAGGCCAATTCGGCCACGGCACTTTCCAGCAACTTGACCTCTTGAATGGCTTCTCCCATACCGACGTTCAGGACCACTCTTTCCACGCGAGGCACTTGCATCGGGTTGGCATACGAGAATTCCTTCATCATCCGGGGGACCACGTCATTCCGGTAGAGATCCCGTAACCGCGGAGGAGGTCCTGCCTGTGCAGCCTTGGGTTTGGCCGCCGGTTTGGTTTCTTTTTTCGCCATCACACCTTATCCAACACGTCATCAGGACTTTTCTGTAAGACTCGAACCCGACGCCCATCATCCAATCGTTTGATTGCGACCCGTGAAGGCTTCCCCAAAGCCTGGGAATATACCATGACGTTTGAAATCGCCAGGGGCGCCTCGCGCTCCAAAATGCCGCCTTGCTTCATCTTTTGGGAAGGCTTCGTGTGCCGCTTAATCACGTTGATTTTTTCCACCGTCACCCGGCTTGTCCGCGGATCCACGTGCAAGACCTTCCCCATTTTCCCTTTCTCCCGTCCGGCAATCACAATCACCGTATCGCCCTTGCGAATACGCGATTTCGTCACCGAGGGGCTTCCATTCGCAGTTCGGGTCCCCATGGGTCCTACAACACCTCCGGAGCAAGAGAAATGATTTTCATGAACTTCTTTTTCCTTAATTCCCGGGCAACGGGCCCGAAGATTCTCGTGCCCACGGGATCCCCTTGATTATTCACCAGCACACACGCATTACGATCGAAGCGAATATAGGAGCCATCCTCGCGGCGCCGGCTCTTTTTCGTTCGCACGATCACCGCTTTGACCACGTCACCTTTCTTGACGGACGCTTTGGGTATGGCTTCTCGAACCGACACGACTACAACGTCGCCGATGCCTCCATACCGCCGGCGGGTCCCACCCAACACGTGAAAGCACCGCACGCTCTTCGCGCCTGAATTATCCGCGACGTCAAGGTAACTGTAATTTTGAATCATCGGAACACCACGCCATTTCCGGTTCGCCGTTTACGCCGACGGATTCTGTTCGCCCCGCTCGACTATGGCCGCCACCCGCCAATGCTTATCTTTGCTGAGCGGGCGCGTCTCCACGATTTTCACGCGATCGCCGATCCGGGATTCATTTTTTTCATCATGGGCCTTCAACTTGGTCAGACGTCGCACAACCTTTCCGTACAACGCGTGCGACACCAATCTCGGGACCGCCACAACGACCGTTTTATCCATTTTATCGCTGATCACGCGTCCATACGATGCCCGTTGCCGTCTTACAGTCATATCTCGTCAACCCTCGCCTTTCGATTGCGCCGACGCTCGCTTTTCACGAAGGACGGTCTTGGCCCTGGCCACGTCCTTCCGTGCCTGACGAATTTTCATCGGATTTTCAATGCGTCCAAGGGCATGTTGGCAGCGGAGGTGAAACAATTCCTGTTTCAACTCATGCACTTTCCCGACCAATTCTTCCGCTTCCATGCCTTGTAATTCTTTGACGTCCATCAATGCGCCTCAGACGGGATATTCTCCTCTGGCGACGAATTTCGTCGCCAACGGCAGTTTGTGACCGGCCAAACGAAACGCCTCTTCCGCGACGCTTCTCGTCACGTCATCCATTTCGTAGAGAATACGACCGGGCTTCACCACGGCCACCCAAAACTCGGGGTTCCCTTTACCCTTCCCCATTCGCACTTCCGCAGGCTTCTTGGTGACGGGCTTATCAGGAAAGATCCGCGTCCAGATTCTCCCGCCACGCTTGACGTGGCGCGTCATCGCGATTCTCGCCGCCTCGATTTGCCTGGCGGTAATCCGGCCGGGCTCGAGAACCTTGAGCCCGAACTGACCGAAAGACACGTCCCCGCCACGGTAGGCCTTCCCCCGCATGTTGCCTTTTTGCACTTTTCGAAACTTAACTTTTTTCGGAGCTAACATATTTTAGGTCCATCAAGTTTTTGCGTATCCGCATCAGACGCTCTTATCCGTGCGGTATCTATCACTCTCTACAACAAATTCAGCGACGCTTCGTCTTTCACCGCGTTCGGCAACTCGGCATCACCTTTATAAATCCACGCCTTCACCCCGATAATCCCCATGGTCGTATGAGCTTCCGCAAACCCGTAATCAACGTCAGCCCTGAGCGTATGAAGCGGAACCCGGCCTTCCCGATACCATTCCGTCCTGGCAATTTCATTGCCGCCCAACCGTCCGGCACACGACACCCGAACGCCTTGAGCCCCCAAGCGAAGCGCCGAAGCCACGCTTCTTTTCATGGCGCGACGAAATGAAACGCGTTTCTCCAATTGCAAGGCGATGTTTTCAGAAACCAACTGCGCATCCAACTCCGGCTTCTTGATTTCCTTCACCGTCACGTAGACTTCCCGGCCATACCGTTGCTCCAGCATCGCCTTCAACTTATCAACCTCCGCACCCTTTCTCCCGATGATAATACCGGGACGGGCCGTATAGATGATCACCTTCACCTGATTTCCGGAACGCTCGATCTCCACCCGTGAAATACCGGCGTGAAACAACCGGGATTTGACCGTCTGACGAATCTCGACGTCCTCATGCAGGAGTTTCACGAAATCTTTTTTGGCGTACCACCGGGAATTCCACGTCCTGGTGTACCCCAGCCGAAAACCATATGGATGTGTTTTTTGTCCCATACTCCGGTTCTACCTCGCTCCGTCAACGGAAACGGTTGCCCGTGACTTCCTCTAGGAATCCTCTTTCGTCGGAGAAACCGCTATCGTCAAATGACTGGTTCGCTTATGGATGGGATTCGCCCTGCCCATGGACCTGGCTCGAAACCGCTTTAAAACGGGACCTCCATCGACGTAGGCTCTTGAAATTTTCAACGATTCCGCGTCCCCCAGTTCCTGTTGTCCGGCATTCGCGACCGCGGAATGCAACACCTTTTCCACGACCGGGGACGCGGCCCTGGGCAAATACTTGAGAACGGTCAACGCCTCGGACACACCACGCCCGCGAATGAGGTCGACAACCATCCGCACTTTTCGCGGCGTCATTCTCACGTAGCGCAAGACTGCCTTTGCTTCAGCCATAAGATCCCTTCCCTGCTGCTCCCTCAAGTCACGCTACTTTAATGGAACGGCCTTTTCCGATTTGGCGGCTCCATGCCCCTTAAAAAACCGGGTCGGAGAAAATTCTCCAAGTTTATGCCCAACCATATTTTCCGTCACGTAGACCGGCAGAAACTTTTTCCCGTTGTGTACCGCAAACGTATGACCAATCATTTCAGGGATAATAGTAGAACGACGCGACCAGGTCTTGATGATTTTCATATCGCGAGAGTCGTTCATTCTTTCCACCTTTTCCAGGAGGTGGGTATCAACAAACGGTCCTTTATGAATCGAACGCGGCATCGACGCTGGGTCTCCTTATTTCGTCCGTCTGGAGATAATGAATTTCGACGACTGTTTCTTCTTCCGGGTCTTGAAGCCTTTGGTCGGAACCCCCCAAGGGGAAACGGGATGCGGGTTGCCTTGCCCGGACTTCCCTTCGCCCCCGCCATGAGGATGGTCGACCGGATTCATCACGACCCCTCGGACGTGGGGCCGTTTTCCCATCCACCTGGAACGACCGGCCTTCCCCACGGAAACGTTCTCATGATCGAGGTTCCCAATTTGGCCTACGGTGGCCATGCACGTTCCCAGGATCCGACGCATCTCACCCGAGACCAGACGAACCTGAACGTATCGGCCTTCCCGGCCCATCACCTGACAGGAAGCGCCGGCGCTCCTTGCCACCTGCGCGCCCTTCCCCGGCTTGAGTTCAATATTATGAATGGTCGTCCCAAGCGGCATCAGCGACAAAGGAAGCGCATTGCCCGGACGAATGTCCGAACCGGGACCGGCCTGAATCGGGTCTCCGGCCGACAAGCCGACGGGAGCCAGGATATATCGCTTTTCCCCGTCCGCATACGCGATCAACGCGATACGAGCCGAACGATTGGGATCATACTCCACCCTGACGACCTTCCCGGGCACCCCGACCTTATTCCGCTTGAAATCGATGACACGGTACAGGCGCTTATGCCCGCCGCCACGAAATCTCGTCGTAATCCGCCCGAAATTGTTTCGCCCTCCGGAACTTGCCAGGGACGTGGTCAGGCTCTTTTCAGGCTGCTCCTTCGACAGCGACTTGTCCTTGATAACCGTCATGCCGCGCCGGCCCGGCGACGTTGGACGATAGGGTTTAGTCGGCATTGTCTACGACCTCTTTCTGCTCCATCTCAATCCACGTAGAAAAACGTTTTACTCTCATGGAACTCGTTCACGCATAGTCAACTGTCAACCCACGCATAACAAAAAGCAGCACGTTCAAAAAGGCCGTCCGGCAAGGCCGCAGGTACGTTGGCGCGCGGAGCGTACATGAAGTACGTGAGCACGACAACGGGCCGAGAACGCCGCTGGCGGATTTTTTCAACGTGACGCTACGCGCTCTCGTACAGTTCCACCTTTTCGCCTTCATGTAAGGTGATAATAGCTTTCTTCCAGTCCGGGCGTTTCCCAAGATACCGCCCCTGACGCTTCTTTTTGCCCAAGACGTTCATGATGTTGACGGACTTCACTTTGACCTTGAGAACCGACTCCACCGCCTGACGCACTTCGATTCGATTCACGTCGTTCTGCACGACAAAGGCGATACGGTTCGCGGAATCCTGAAGCCCCGTAATTTTTTCGGTCAACAGCGGCTTCACCAACACGTCATAGGGGTCGCGTTTTATGCCCATAACTCCTGCACGTTCGGCAATTCATCCTTCAAGACCACGAGCACCTGGTATCGAAGCACGTCGTACACCGTGAGTTCTTCAGGCAACACGGCTTTCACTTGAGCCAAATTTCTCGTTGCGCGAAACACGGCATCACTGCCTTTCCCCACGACGAAGAGCACCGGGCCCGTCGCACCCAATTGCTTCACTGTTTGAGCCATCAATTTGGTCTTGGGTTCAGGGAGAGAGAGTTCGGAAAGAACCAGAAGCTCCCCTGCCGCCATCTTGGAAGACAGGGCACTTTGCATGGCCTTTCGATACATTTTTTTCGACATGGCAGAACGATACTTCCGAGGCTGCGGTCCGAACACCACCCCGCCGTGACGCCACACCGGCGAACGATTCGAACCCGCGCGAGCACGTCCCGTATGTTTTTGCCTCCATGGTTTCTTGCCCGTCCCGCTGACGTCGCTACGACCCTTCGTGCTAGCGGTGCCTTGCCGAAGCGACGCGAGTTGCATGACCACCGCGGAATGAACAAGCGACCCATGAGGCTGGGATCCGAATACACTCTCACTTACCTCGACGGTGCCTACGGACGCCCTGTTTTGGTCTACGACTTCTATCGAGGCCATATCGAGGTATTACTCCTCCGCCTTCCGGATAAGGACCAAGCCACCCACGGGACCGGGAACGGCCCCCCCGATGAGAACAAGATTCTCCTCCGGCCGGGTTTCGATCACCGTCAACCCTTTCACCGTGACCTGCTTGTTTCCCATTTGTCCGGGAAGCTTCTTGTTTTTCAAGACACGCGAGGGATACGAACTACAACCGATCGACCCCGGCGCACGATGAAACATCGAACCATGACTGGCCGGACCACCACCAAAATTGTGACGTTTCATCACGCCCTGAAACCCTTTTCCCTTTGAGGTTCCCTGGACGTGCACCATTTCCCCTTTTTCAAAAAGGTCGGCCGTCACGGCGTCTCCCACCTGACGTTCCGGCACGCAACGAAACTCCCGCAAATGCCTGAACAGCTTCTCTTGCCCGGACGAACGAAGATGGCCCACTTGCGCCTTGGTGAGCTTCCGCTCCTGGACCTCCGCATAGCCGAGTTGCACCGCATCGTACCCATGACGATCCTTCGTCTTCACGGCCGTAACGCGACAGGGCCCAACTTCAATCACCGTGACCGGATGCAGACGACGATTTTCATCGTAGAACTGCGTCATGCCCAATTTTTTTCCTATCAGCCCGCTAACCATTCGACACCTTGCTCATCATCAAGGACCACGCCGCTTAGAGCTTGATCTCCACGTCCACACCGGCAGCCAGGCTCAATTTCATGAGCGCATCCATGGTTTCCGGGGTGGGCTCAAGAATATCCAACAAACGTTTATGCGTCCGGATTTCAAATTGCTCGCGAGACTTCTTGTCCGTATGCGTGGATCGCTGAATGGTAAACTTTTCAATCCGGGTGGGAAGCGGAATGGGACCGGCAACGCGCGCGCCCGTTTGCTTGACGGTGTCCACAATTTCCCGAGCCGATTGATCGAGGATCCGATAATCAAACCCCTTCAACCGGATACGAATACGTTGATCTACGCTTACCACCACTGATTTCCTTCCTCAGCAGGATGCTGAAAACGCCCGCCGGCTTTGCCTTACGCCAGGATGTCGGTCACGACGCCGGCGCCCACCGTCCGGCCCCCTTCCCGCACCGCAAACCGTAACCCCTGCTCCATCGCAATCGGCGCAATCAGTTCCCCCTCGAACGTCGTGTTGTCCCCCGGCATCACCATCTCCACCCCTTCCGCCAATTGCACCACCCCCGTCACGTCCGTCGTCCGGAAATAGAACTGCGGCCGGTACCCGTTGAAGAACGGCGTATGCCGCCCCCCTTCTTCTTTCGTCAGCACGTACACTTCCGCCTTGAACTTCGTATGCGGCGTGATGCTCTTCGGTTTCGCCAACACCATCCCCCGCTCCACTTCGTCTTTCTTCGTTCCCCGCAGCAACGCTCCGATGTTGTCCCCCGCCTGCCCCTCGTCCAACACTTTCCGGAACATCTCCACGCCCGTCACCACCGTGCTCCGCGTTTCCCCCAGGCCCACGATCTCGATCTCGTCCCCCACTTTCACCTGGCCCCGCTCCACGCGGCCCGTCACCACCGTCCCCCGCCCGCTGATCGTAAACACGTCTTCGATCGGCATCAGAAACGGCTTGTCGATCGCCCGCTCCGGCGTCGGAATGTAACTGTCGACCCCCGCCAACAGCTTCAGGATCGCCGGCACCCCCACGTCGCTCTCGTCCCCTTCCAGCGCCTTCGTCGCCGACCCCACGATGATCGGAATGTCGTCCCCCGGAAACTGGTATTTGGACAGCAATTCCCGCACTTCCAGTTCCACCAGTTCCAGCAACTCCGGGTCTTCGACCTTGTCCGCCTTGTTCAGGAACACCACGATGTACGGCACCCCCACCTGCCGCGCCAGCAGGATGTGTTCCCGCGTCTGCGGCATCGGCCCGTCCGCGGCCGAGACGACCAGGATCGCCCCGTCCATCTGCGCCGCGCCCGTGATCATGTTCTTCACGTAATCCGCGTGCCCCGGACAGTCCACGTGCGCGTAGTGCCGGTTGTCCGTCTCGTATTCCACGTGCGAGATCGCAATCGTGAGGATCTTCGTCGGGTCCCGCCGCCCCTGGGATTCACTCGCCTTCGCCACTTCATCATAGCTGATGAACTGCGCCATCCCTTGCTGCCCCATCACTTTCGTCAGCGCCGAGGTCAGCGTCGTCTTCCCATGGTCCACGTGCCCGATCGTCCCCACGTTCACGTGCGGCTTCTTCCGATCAAATTTCGCCTTCGCCATCTGCTCCTCCCTCTTCGATTCCGAATCTATTGAGGCTATGCGAGAAATAAACGATCATCACCCCTCTCGCCCTCCTGCCTCCGAAAACAAAACGTCCCGCTATTCTCCACGTTGCTTACTGACAATCTGATCCGCCAGTTGCTTCGGAACGGGCTCGTATTCCGCAAATTCCATTGAATAGGTGGCACGCCCCTGCGTCTTCGAGCGCAGACTCGTGGCATACCCGAACATTTCTCCGAGTGGAACCATGGCATCCACGGCTTGCGAGCCGACTCGGGCCTTGATGCCCTGCACTTTCCCGCGCCTGGAATTCAGATCGCCGATCACGTCGCCCATAAAATCCTGGGGGACCAGAACCTCCACTTTCATGACCGGCTCGAGGAGGATCGGGTTGGCCCTGCGACAGGCATCCTCAAAGGCCATCGATGCCGCAATCTTAAAACCCATTTCACTGGAATCGACTTCATGAAAGGACCCGTCGAACAACGTCACCCGAACGTCCCGCATGGCATATCCGGCCACCACGCCGGACTCCATCCGCTCCCGCACCCCTTTTTCCACCGCCGGGATATATTCACGGGGAATGATACCGCCGACAATTTTGTTGACGAACTCCAGCCCCACGCCGGGCTCGGACGGTTCGACGCGCAATACCACGTGCCCATACTGCCCCCGCCCACCGGATTGCTTGATATATTTTCCTTCGGCTTCCCCGGAACCGCGTATCGTTTCACGGTAGGCCACCTCGGGCTTGCCGACGTTCGCCGACACCTTAAATTCCCTGACGAGCCTATCGACGATGATTTCCAGATGCAGTTCCCCCATTCCGGAAATAATCGTCTGCCCGGTCTCATCATCGGTTTGCACGCGAAAGGACGGATCTTCCTGCGACAATTTTTCCAAAGAAAAACCAAGTTTCTCAAGATCCTGTTTGGTCTTCGGTTCCACTGCCATGGAAATGACGGGTTCGGGAAATTTAATGACCTCCAAGAGGACCGGACGCTTTTCGTAGGATAACGTATCGCCCGTTCTCGCACCCTTCATGCCCACCGCAGCGGCAATGTCACCGGCATAGACCACGTCAATGTCTTCCCGCTTGTTCGCGTGCATCTTGAGCAAACGCCCGATACGCTCCCGCTTGCCCTGGGTGACGTTATACACGTACGAACCGGTTTCCAGGCTACCGGAATAGACGCGGAAATACGTGAGTTGCCCGGCAAACGGATCTGCCATGATCTTGAAGGCCAATGCCGAAAACGGCTCGTCATCGCTGGCCAGACAGCTCATCTTCTCACCGCTGGACGGCTCGACCCCCTCCACTTCCGGAACGTCCAAGGGGGAAGGAAGGAAATCAACGACGGCGTCCAGCAACGGCTGCACCCCCTTATTCTTGAAGGCCGACCCGCATAACACCGGCGTCATTCGCATTTGATTGGTCCCCGTACGCACGGCACGCTTGATATCCTCCGGCTTCAACGGATCACCGTTCAGGTATTGCTCCAGCACCGCTTCATCAAATTCGGCCACGGCCTCGATCATTTTGTCCCGGTATTCCTGAGCCGTCGGCAGAAGGTCCGGCGACACGTCTTCGACGACGTAATCCGCACCAAGCGTTTCATCGTTAAAGAGGTAGGACTTCATCGAGACAAGATCGATGACGCCTCGAAAATCCGCTTCTTTTCCGATGGGCAACTGGACCGCGACCGGATTCGCTTCCAAACGATCGACGATGCTTTGAACGCTGGCCGAAAAGTCGGCACCCACCCGGTCCATTTTATTCAGGAAGGCAATGCGAGGGACCCGATATTTATCGGCCTGACGCCAAACCGTTTCAGATTGCGGCTCGACTCCCTGCACCGAATCAAACACGGCCACGGCTCCGTCCAACACCCGAAGGGACCGCTCGACTTCAACCGTAAAGTCCACGTGTCCCGGCGTGTCGATGATGTTGACACGGTGGTCGTTCCAGAAACACGTGGTCGCCGCAGACGTAATCGTAATGCCTCGCTCCCGCTCCTGGTCCATCCAGTCCATTTGAGCCGCGCCTTCGTGCACTTCACCCATCCGGTGAGAGACGCCGGTATAATACAGGATGCGCTCGGTCGTCGTCGTTTTCCCGGCATCAATATGAGCCATGATGCCGATATTTCGCGTGCGCTCTAATGGATATTCCCTGGACACCGTTCCTCCGGACACAATCAGACTGTAACAACGCTCCCAAACTCCCAATCCGAGAGCGGATCGAAAAAATATACGCGTGGAGGGTGATTCGACTACAGCAACAAGAAACCGCTACCAACGGTAATGGGCAAACGCACGATTCGCTTCGGCCATCCTGTGCGTTTCATCGCGTTTCTTGACCGCAACCCCGGTATTATTGGCAGCATCAAGCAACTCGGCGGCAAGCTTGTCTTGCATACTCTTTCCCGTTCGAGACTGGGCACTGCGCTTAATCCATCGAAAGGCCAAGGCAATCTGCCGGACGGGCCTGATCTCGACGGGGACTTGATACGACGCACCACCCACCCGTCTCGATTTCACTTCCACCATCGGCTTGACGTTGCCAAGCGCAGAATGAAACACCTTCAAAGGATCACTCCCCGTCTTTTCTTGAATGGCGTCGAACGCCCCATAACACACACGCTGGGCTGTACTCTTCTTCCCTCTCGTCATAAGAATATTAATGAATTTCCCCACAAGGGTATCCCGGTATTTGGCATCACCCACGGGAGTTCTTACGACGGCACTTCGACTACGAGACATATTCCGAATGCACTTTCTCTATGATCAATCCGTTTAGGAACCTCTGATTTATTGCACTATCGGGCGTATGGCGGCGTTGTGTCCTCGCTCAACCCTCACCTATCTCTCTGATAAGCCTCGGGTTTCGCTCCGGGACGCCTTGCCCTACATCCCGCTATCACCATAAATCAGAGGTTCCTTGACTACTTCGGCCGTTTCGCTCCGTACTTGGAGCGCCCCTGTTTCCGGTCGGCGACCCCGACCGCATCGAGCGCACCCCGGACCAAATGATAACGCACGCCGGGCAAGTCCTTCACCCGGCCTCCCCGCACGAGCACAATCGAATGCTCCTGCAAATTATGTCCCATGCCCGGGATATAGGTCGTCACCTCGACGCCCGTGGTCAAACGCACACGAGCCACTTTGCGCAACGCGGAATTGGGCTTTTTCGGAGTCGTGGTATAGACGCGCAAACAGACCCCCCGACGCTGAGGACATCGATTGAGAGCCGGACTCTTACTCTTGGTCTTGGGAGCCTTGCGACCCTTTCTGACAAGCTGATTCACCGTGGGCATATTACAATTTTTCCTTCAATGGCGTTAAAAATCTAACTCTCTCGGACAACCTTTCAATTGTAGTGACACTATTGTTATGTGTCAAGATAAAACACCCCATTTATGACGTGGATTGCATCTGCAACTCTTCCCCTTCGGGAATCGCCAATTCAACGCCGCCGTCTTCCTCGATGGCCTTCTCTTCGGGAGCAGGCACGAAGGTTTCCCGGTAGCGCGAGAACCCTGTGCCCGCCGGGATCAGACGACCCACGATGACGTTTTCCTTAAGCCCCCGTAAATCATCGACCCGGCCATTGATAGCGGCTTCGGTGAGAACCCGCGTCGTTTCCTGGAAGGACGCCCCCGAGATGAAACTATCCGTATTCAGTGAGGCTTTGGTGATTCCAAGCAACACCGGTTTTCCGATCGCCGGCTTTCCTTCTTCGGCGAGAACCCGCTGGTTTTCGTCGGTGAACGCAAATTTTCCGACTTGGGCGCCAGGCAAAAAGTTCGTATCGCCGGGATCTTCGATGCGGATCTTCTTCAACATCTGCCGGGCAATAATTTCAATGTGCTTGTCATTAATCGAAACTCCCTGCAAGCGATACACCTCTTGTACCTGGTTCACCAGGTATCGTTGCAGTTCTCGCGGACCCAACACGTTCAGAATATCATGGGGATTCGCCGACCCATCCATAAGCGGTTCGCCGGCACGCACCCAATCCCCTTCATGCACGTTCACGTGCTTGCCTCGAGGAATAAAGTATTCCTTCACGTCTCCCATCTTGTTATCGACGACGATCTTTCGCATTCCCTTGACGAACCCGCCGAAGGAGACCTCGCCGTCGATTTCACTGATCACCGCTTGCTCCTTGGGCTTCCTCGCCTCGAACAGCTCAGCCACCCTGGGCAAACCTCCCGTAATATCTTTGGTCTTGGTGGTTTCTCGAGGGATTTTCGCCAACACGTCTCCGGGATGCACCATTCCGCCTTTTTCCACGAAGATATGCGCGCCCACGGGCAGCAGGTAGCGAGCCGGCGCACCGGAACCCGGCAATTTTGCCGTCTTGTTCCCATCGTCCTTGATCGAAACGCGAGGACGAAGATTGGTGCCGGCTTGCTCAATGACCACCTTCCGGGACAGGCCGGTGATTTCGTCGACTTCTTCTTTCATGGTGACGCCTTCGGAGATGTCCCCGTAGGCAATCTTCCCGCCGACTTCCGTCAGAATGGTCAGCGAGTACGGATCCCATTCCACAAGTTTCTGCCCGACCGTCACCCGGCCGCCGTCTTTCACGATAATTTTCGCCCCATAGACCACCGGATATTTTTCCCGCTCTCGACCGGAGTCGTCAAAAACCGCAATCTTCGCGTTGCGATTCATGACCACCCATTCGCCCTGCTTGTTCTGCACCGCCATCTGTCGATTGTGAAAATCGGCATTTTTCTTCGCGTCGAAACTGAGATATTTCAGGACTCCTTCGTGCCGGGATTCGACCACGCTTTGTTCCACGACTTTACTGGCCGTTCCCCCGATGTGGAAAGTCCGCATGGTTAACTGCGTACCGGGCTCGCCGATGGACTGCGCGGCGATCACCCCCACGGGTTCGCCCAATTCGACCAACTTCCCTCGCGCCAAATCACGGCCGTAGCACTTCACGCAGACGCCCCAACGGGCTTGGCAGGTCAACACCGACCGGATACGGACGTGCCCGATACCGGCTTCGA
This sequence comes from Nitrospirales bacterium, assembly GCA_965204965.1. GTDB lineage: Bacteria > Nitrospirota > Nitrospiria > Nitrospirales > UBA8639 > Bin75. The sequence continues at coordinate 1,811,426 of OZ242026.1, forward strand.
CCACGGCCTTGACGCGCGTTTCATCCAGTTCCTCATTCCCGGCCACCACTACGTCACCGGTCAACGGATCAAGAATATCCTCCGCGACAATACGGCCCAGAATACGCTCTTCAATAGGTTGAATGACCTCTCCGCCTTCGACCAGAGCGGACACGTCGATCCCATCGGCCGTCCGGCAATCGTCTTCACTCACGATGACGTCCTGAGAAATATCCACCAGCCGTCTCGTCAAATAGCCGGAGTTGGCGGTTTTGAGTGCCGTGTCCGCCAAACCTTTTCTCGCCCCGTGCGTCGAGATAAAGTACTGGAGCACGGTCAACCCTTCCCGGAAATTGGCGGTGATGGGCGTCTCAATAATTTCACCGGAGGGCTTCGCCATCAAACCCCGCATGCCGCCCAGCTGCCGGATTTGCTGTGAACTCCCTCGCGCGCCGGAATCAGCCATCATATAAATGGGGTTCAAGGTATCTTCGGGGCCTTGCCCGCCGCCGGCCTTGATTTCCTTCATCATCTCATTGGCCACCTGTTCACTCACGTGAGCCCAGATGTCGATGACCTTGTTGTAGCGCTCCCCATTCGTGATCAACCCTTCGCTGTATTGCCGCTCAACCTCGGCGACGTCCTTGCGCGCCTTGCCCAGCAGCACTTCCTTCTTGGTCGGGATGTGCATGTTGTCAATGCACAGGGAAACCCCGGCCTTCGTGGCATAATAAAAGCCGAGGTCCTTCAGCTTATCGAGCATCTTGACCGTATCGTGAAGCCCGACTTCACGATAGACCGCATCGATCAGTTTGGTCATTTCTTTCTTGGTCATGACCTGATTGACGTGCGAAAACCCGATGGAAGAAGGCAGGATTTCCCCGAATAGCACGCGCCCGACGGTCGTTTCGACCAGTGTTCCATCGACTCGCACTTTGACCTTGGCCTGTTCGTCCAGTTCGCCGGCGTCATAAGCGATACGCACCTCTTCGGGAGAATACAACACTTTACCCTCGCCTTTCGCGCCCGGCCGTTCCTGCGTCAGCCAATAACACCCCAACACCATGTCCTGAGAGGGAATGGCAAGCGGACGACCGTTCGCCGGCGACAACACGTTATTGATGGACATGATCAGGACGCGAGCCTCGATCTGGGCCTCGACCGACAAGGGAACGTGCACCGCCATCTGGTCGCCGTCGAAGTCCGCGTTGAAGGCGGCGCAGACCAACGGATGCAAACGGATGGCCTTGCCTTCAACCAGGACGGGGTCAAACGCCTGCATGCCCAACCGGTGGAGCGTCGGCGCCCGGTTCAAAATAACCGGGTGTTCGCGGATCACCTCGTCCAACACGTCCCAGACCTCCGGACGCTCTTTTTCCACAAGCCGTTTCGCGCTCTTGATGGTGGTGGCCGCTCCGCGCTCTTCCAACTTGTGGAAGATAAACGGCTTGAACAATTCCAACGCCATCTTCTTGGGCAACCCGCATTGATTCAGTTTCAATTCGGGCCCCACCACGATCACGGAACGACCCGAGTAGTCAACCCGTTTCCCCAGCAGATTCTGCCGGAACCGGCCTTGCTTGCCTTTGAGCATGTCACTGAGGGATTTCAACGGCCGTTTGTTAGCCCCGCGAATCGTCCGGCCGCGTCGTCCGTTATCAAACAGCGCGTCCACGGCTTCCTGCAACATTCTCATTTCGTTGCGGATAATCACGCCGGGAGCCTTCAATTCCACCAACCGTTTCAACCGGTTGTTGCGATTGATCACCCGTCGATACAGGTCATTCAAATCCGACGTGGCAAACCGGCCGCCGTCCAACGGCACCAGCGGTCGCAGCTCGGGTGGGAGAACCGGGATGACGTCCAGGATCATCCATTCCGGCCGATTACCCGACTTGTGAAAAGCCTCGATGACTTTCAGGCGTTTCGTGATCTTCTTGTTCAAGGCTGCGGACATCGTGGCCTTCACCTTGTCGTGGCGCTCGGCCCACAGGGCTTCGATGTCCACCTGTCTCAGCAATTCACGAATGGCTTCCGCCCCGATACCCACGCGAAAGCTCTGCGGCCCGTACAGATCCACGCATTCACGGTATCGCTCTTCCGTGAGCAACTCTTTTTCCTTCAGCGGGGCGTCCTGGGGATCGAGGACGACGTACGCCTCGAAATAGAGAATTTTCTCCAATTGCTTGAGGCTCATGTCCAGTAGGATCCCGATGCGACTCGGCACCCCTTTCAGGAACCAGATATGAGCCACGGGCGCGGCCAATTCGATGTGCCCCATACGTTCACGCCGCACCTTCGACTGAATGACTTCGACCCCGCATTTGTCGCAGACGATCCCGCGATGCTTCATGCGTTTGTATTTACCGCAATTACATTCCCAATCCTTGGTTGGACCGAAAATCTTCGCACAAAACAGGCCATCTTTTTCCGGCTTGAACGACCGGTAGTTGATGGTCTCCGGTTTCTTGACTTCCCCGTACGACCACGACCGAATTTTCTCCGGCGACGCGATCCGAATGCACATGCCGTCGAAAGACATGGCGTCGCGCGGCCTTTCAAACAGAGCATAGACGCTTTCCAAGGCTCTACCCTCCTTTTCGGAAACTGAGAAATTTTCGAAGCGGCAATTACTCGGCGGACTTCATCAACTCGACGTCCAGCCCCAGGCTTTGCAATTCTTTCACCAACACGTTAAACGACTCCGGCAAGCCCGGTTCCAGGAAGTTTTCGCCCTTGACGATCGCTTCGTACATTCTCGACCGTCCCGGAACGTCATCGGACTTCACGGTTAAGAATTCCTGAAGCGTGGAGGCCGCCCCATAGGCCTGAAGAGCCCAGACTTCCATTTCGCCCAAACGTTGCCCCCCGAACTGAGCCTTCCCACCCAGGGGTTGTTGCGTCACTAACGAATACGGGCCGATGGACCGGGCGTGGATCTTATCATCCACCAAGTGGTGCAGCTTCATCATATAGACGTAACCGACCGTCACCGGACTCTTGAACGGGTCTCCGGTCCGGCCGTCATAGACCACCGATTGACCATCATCCGGCAAGCCCGCCTGTTTCAATAAATCCTTGATCTCCGCCTCCGTCGCTCCGTCGAACACGGGGCTGGCGGCGTAAATCCCCAAGGCTCTGGCGGACCAGCCGAGATGGGTTTCCAAAATCTGTCCGACGTTCATCCGTGACGGAACCCCAAGAGGATTCAGCACGATTTCGATCGGGGTACCGTCAGGCAAATACGGCATGTCTTCTTCGGGGAGGATCCGGGACACGACGCCCTTGTTGCCATGACGCCCGGCCATCTTGTCCCCGACGGAAATTTTCCGCTTGATGGCGAGATACACCTTCACCAACTTGATGACGCCGGGAGGCAACTCATCGCCGCGCCGGAGTCGACCAACCTTTTCGTCGTAAAAAGTTTGCAGACTCTCGATTTGATCCTTCGCCGACCGTTCAATCTCTTCAAGCTTTCTTTGCTCTTCCTGGTCGCCCAGGATCACGCGCCGCACGTCGTCATCCGGCAGTCTCCGCAAAACGTCCGACGTGATTTTCCCCTTTTTCTTCAAGATGACTTCGCCGCTTTCGGGATACATCAAGTCACGGCCCACCACCTGCCCGAGCAACAGCCTCCGAAACTTCTTGTTCCGTTCATCCTCGATGATGTGAAGTTCATCCTGATAGTTCCGTTCGATTTTCACGCGGTCCTGGAATTCGATGTTCTTCGAACGTTCATCCTTGTCGATACCTTTTCTGGAAAAGATCTTGACGTCGACGACGATCCCCTCGATGCCCGGAGGAACCTGCAGGGACGTATCCTTCACGTCTCCGGCTTTTTCGCCGAATATCGCGCGAAGCAGCTTTTCTTCGGGCGTCAGTTGCGTTTCACCCTTGGGCGTCACCTTGCCGACCAGGATGTCCCCGGCCTTGACCTCGGCCCCGATGCGAACGATCCCGCTTTCATCAAGATTTCTCAGGGCCTCTTCACCCAAATTGGGAATGTCACGGGTAATCTCCTCTTTCCCCAATTTGGTATCACGGGCTTCGACCTCGAACTCTTCGATGTGGATGGACGTGAAAGTATCTTCGCGCACCAATCGCTCGCTTAACAGGATCGCGTCCTCGAAGTTGTACCCGCCCCAAGGCATGAACCCGACCAGGATATTCTTTCCCAACGCCAACTCCCCCCGGTCGATCGCGGGCCCATCCGCCAACACCTGCCCTTTCTTGACCTGCTGGCCGACCTTCACGATGGGGGTTTGGGTCACGCACGTGTTCTGGTTGGTACGTTGGAACTTCACCAAGTCATACGTATCCCAAAAACGTCCGGCTTTCTTTTTGCCTTCGTCCGCCTTGCCGGGTTCGGTGCGGACGACGATACGACGCGCATCCACGCTTTCCACGACCCCGTCCCGTCTGGCCTGTTCGACGTATCCCGAATCACGAGCCACCACGGCTTCCATGCCGGTCCCGACCAAGGGCGCCTCGCTCTGGACGAGCGGGACGGCCTGACGCTGCATGTTCGAGCCCATGAGCGCACGGTTGGCGTCGTCGTGTTCGAGAAAGGGAATCAACGCGGTGGCCACGCTGACCACCTGCTTCGGAGACACGTCCACGTAATCGATGCGGTCCGGCGTCGTCGCAATAGACTCTCCCTCGGACCGCGCCGTCACCGAATCGGAGATCAGGCGGCCGGCCGAATCCACCTGGGAATTGGCTTGCGCAATGATGTACCGCTCGCCTTCCAACGGCGAAAGAAATTCCACGTCCCGCAGGACGCGCCCTTTTTGAACTTTTCGAAACGGGGCTTCAATGAAGCCGAACTCGTTAATACGCGCGTAGGTGGCCAACGAGGTAATCAGCCCGATATTCGGGCCTTCAGGCGTTTCGATGGGACAAATGCGACTATAATGCGAGGGGTGAACGTCGCGGACTTCGAATCCCGCGCGCTCGCGCGTCAACCCGCCGGGTCCCAACGCGGACAACCGGCGTTTATGGGTGATTTCGGCCAATGGGTTCGTTTGATCCATAAACTGCGACAACTGGCTGCCGGCAAAAAATTCCTTGATGGCGGCGACAATGGGTTTGGCGTTAATCAAATCGTGCGGCAGCACCGTTTCCATATCGAGCAGGTTCATCCGTTCCTTGATACTGCGCTCCATTCGCGCCAATCCCAAACGGATCTGATTCTCGAGCAACTCGCCGACCGTCCGCACCCGGCGATTCCCCAAATGATCGATGTCGTCCAAGTCGCCCTTGCCCATTTTCAATTCGACGAGGCAGCGGACCACTTCCACCACGTCCTGTGCGGTAAGGACCCGCTGAGTGAGGGGAAGATCCAACGAAAACCGGTTGTTCATCTTGAGCCGGCCGACCGGAGACAGATCATACCGCTTCGGGTTGACGAACAGGTTCTCAAACAAGAGTTTGGCCGAATCCACGGACGGCATTTCCCCGGGCCGCAGGCGCTTGTAGATTTCCACCCAGGCTTCTTTTTGAGACGTCGTCCGTTCAGCCTCCAAGGTATCCAGAATGATCGGCGTGGCCGCCACGTTGTCCAGATAAATCACCTTGAAACTCGACGGCTTCAACTCGATCAGCCGTTCAAGCATGGGCAAGGTCAGCCGTTGATTTTTTTCAACCAGCACCTCCCCTTTTTCCGAATCCATGATTTCCGTCAACACCGCGCGCCCGACCAATTCTTCCGGCTTCACCGGAATCTCTTTTACCCCGGCGGCCCGCACTTTCGCCATCAACGATTTATTGAGCCGCGTTCCCTCTCGAACGATCGGATCCTTGCCGCCCTTTTCGAAGACTTCGATTGACGAACGCAAGCCGGCATGCAGGTCGGGATCCAACTTGCGCATCAGCTTTCCATCCGAAACCCGAATCTCCTCGATGGGATAATACATCTTGAGCACGTCGTCCGTGGACAACCCGAACGCTTTCAAGAGGATCGTGGCCGGCATCTTGCGCCGGCGATCGATGCGGACGTACAAAATATCGCGGGCGTCAAACTCGAAATCCAACCAGGACCCGCGGTAGGGAATGATGCGCGCGGAAAACAACACCTTGCCGCTGGAATGGGTACGGCCCTTATCATGGCTGAACGAGGCACCGGGAGAGCGATGCAATTGGCTCACTACGACCCGCTCCGTGCCGTTAATGATAAAGGTGCCCCGGTCCGTCATCAGGGGCAGTTCGCCCACGTACACCTCCTGCTCCCGTACGTCGAGAACCTTGCTGTTCTTCACCCCTTTTTCCTGCGGATCAAAGACCACCAGACGAATGCGCAGTTTGAGAGGGGCGGCAAAAGCCATGCCTTGTTCGAGACATTCGCGCATATCGTACTTGGGCGTACCCAGCGCATAACTGGAAAATTCAAGAATGGCCGAACTGTTGAAGTCTGCAATGGGAAAGACGCTCATGAGCGCGGCTTGCAGCCCTTTTTCCGCACGACGCTCGGAGTCGCTTTCTTTTTGCAAAAACCCCTCGTACGAACGTTTCTGCACTTCGACGAGGTCCGGAATGTCAATCGTGGACTGAATTTTCGAAAAATCAGTACGCTTGATAATTCCCGGCAATGGAGGCTGAGACATAGTCGGCTCCTTCTGTATCTAAGCTTGTGAGAGCAACCCTTCCCGATCAACCGGCTTCCGCAGCAACCCTTGTCTCTTACTTGACTTCAACCGTGGCCCCCACGTCGGTGAGTTTCTTCTTGAGCGTTTCCGCCTCGTCCTTGGCAGCCCCTTCCTTGACCGGCTTGGGCGCCCCTTCCACCAGATCCTTGGCTTCCTTCAACCCGAGCCCGGTGATCTCACGCACCACTTTGATGACCTGAATTTTCTTGTCGGCCGGAGCACTGGCCAACACCACGTCAAAGGCGTCTTTCTCTTCGGCGGCCGGAGCCGCGTCCCCCGCGGCCGGAGCAGCCACGGCCACCGGCGCCGCCGCCGTCACACCGAATTTTTCCTCGAATCCCTTGACCAATTCCGACAACTCCAACACCGTCATGCTTTCAACGGCACCCAGAATGTCTTCCTTTGAAAGCTTTGCCTCCGTTGCAGCCATTTCTCCTTCTCCTTTCTTTTTGTCTTGGATCGCCAGCAGCACAGCCGCAAATCCTCGTAAAATTCCTTGAAGGACTCCCGCCATTCCCCGAAGAGGCCCTTGCATCGCGGACAAGAGCATCGACAGCAGAACCTCTTTGGACGGCAAAGCAGCCGTTGCGATGAGTTGTGCGGGATCGAGCGCTTTCCCCTCGATCACGCCTCCTCGCCAGAGGATCTTCTCGTCGCACTTTTCCTGCTTGATGAAATCCCGAAGAATCTTGGCGGGCAACACCGGATCATCGTAGCCGATGACCACCGCGACCTGCCCCTTGAACAACGAGACGACCGGCAAAAGCGACGTACCTTCCGCGGCCCTCGCAGCCAGAGAATTCTTCACCACCTTCAGTTCCGCCTGCGCGCCACGAAGTTTATGGCGCAACGCGGTCACCTGATTCACCGGCATGCCTCCGCATTCCGTCACCACGGCCAACCTGGCCTTGGCGAATTTCTCGTGCAAATCGGAAACCACTACCGCCTTCTGTTCCTTTTTCATGCCCGGCTCCTTTTCACACCACGACTATTCAACGTGTCGACCCAAGGTCGTACATTCCAAAGGAACGCCCGGCCCCATGGTGCTCGACATGGTTGCACTCTTAAGATATTTCCCTTTGCTCGACGAAGGCTTGGCCTTCACCACCGACGAAAAGACCGCCTGCGCGTTCTCGGTGATTTGCGAGACGTCAAACGAGACTTTGCCGATGGGCACGTGGACGTTCCCGGCCTTATCCACTTTGTACTCGACCCGGCCCTTCCGGATTTCCTCGATCGCTTTCCCGACTTCAAACGTCACGGTGCCCGTCTTGGGATTCGGCATCAAGCCGCGCGGGCCCAGGACTTTCCCCAACTTTCCCACCGAAGACATCAAGTCCGGGGTGGCGATGGCCGAATCAAACTCCAACCAGCCCCCCTGAATTTTTTCCAACAAGTCATCGGCTCCCACGATATCGGCGCCCGCCTCCCGCGCCTCCTGCTCTTTTTCCCCTTTGGCAAAGACCAGGATCCTGACCTTTTTCCCCGTACCGTGAGGCAACACCGTGGTGCCGCGCACCATTTGATCCGCACGTTTGGGATCGACGCCCAAGCGAAGGGCCAATTCCACGGTTTCATTAAACTTGGCATACGCCGCCTGCTTGACCAATTCACAGGCTTCCTGAAGTCCGTACAGTTTGGACTCGACTTTCGCTGTGGAATTTTGTAATTGCTTTCCCACGACTCACGCTCCCCTCTGTAAAAAAACAACCAACGCGTCAGGAAATCCCCGAATGATCGTGACGGCGGCATGCAGGACAAGGCGTCCCGCAGCAAAACCCGAGGCCTATCATAGAAATAAGCGAGGGTTGAGCGGGGACACAACGCCGCCATGCGCCCGTTTGTGCCATGACTCAGTCGGTTACGGTGATCCCCATGCTCCTGGCGGTCCCTTCAATGATCTTCATGGCGCCTTCAATCGTCACCGCGTTCAAATCTTCCATTTTTTGCTTGGCGATTTCCTGTACCTGAACACGGGAGATTGCGCCGACCTTATCCTTCTGCGGCACCCCGGAACCCTTGATAATCCCCACCGCCTTCTTCAAGAGGTCGGTCGCCGGAGGGGTTTTCGTGATGAACGTAAAACTCCGGTCCCGATAGACGGTAATGACAACGGGGATGATGCTCCCTTCCTGCTTTTGCGTCTTCGCGTTGAATTGCTTGCAAAAGTCCATGATGTTCAACCCGTGCTGACCCAATGAAGGACCGACTGGCGGAGCAGGATTGGCTTTCCCCGCGGGAATCTGCAATTTAATTTGTGTTATGACTTCTTTGGCCATCTTGCTGTCCTTTGTCCTGGGTTAGTTCGCATCGACGTTCGCCGCCTCACGACCCGGCCCCGACGCAATCCCCAATCGAAAATCCACAATCAAAAATTCCCTACCCTCGTTCGATTTGCGCAAACACCAATTCAACCGGCGTCGAACGGCCCAGGATACTCACCAACACTTTGGCTCGACTGTGCTCGTCGTCCACTTCGTCGATTAGACCGTTAAAGCCCATAAACGGTCCGTCGATAATCCGCACGTTATCGCCCTTGGAGAAATACACCCGCTCGCGAGGAAGAGAGGCGCCGGATTCGATTTGCTTCAGGAGCGAATTCGCTTCCTCTTTCGGCAACGGCATGGGCTTGACCCCTTCGCCCCCGACGAACCCCGTGACCTTGGGCGTCTCCTTGATCATCAGCACCGTTTCGTCCTGCAGTGGGTCTTCCAACTCGACCAGGACGTACCCGGGGAAAAACTTGCGCTTGGACGCGCGGCGTTTGCCCTCTTTGATTTCGATCACGTCTTCGGTCGGAACCAGAACCTGCCCGAACTGCTCCTCCAGACCCATCTGATTCGCTCGCTCCACCAGGGAGGTGCGCACTCGCCCTTCATAGCCCGCATAGGTGTGAATCACGTACCAGTTTTTGGCCATAGCGCCCGACCTCGACCGCTCAAAGAATTTGACTGACGACCCACACTAAAATGGAATCGGCCATCGAGAGGAACAAAGACATAATGAAACAAAACACGATGACCACCGACGAGGAGCCAATGGTTTCATCGCGCGTGGGATACGACACCTTTTTCAGCTCACCCTTCACCTCAAAGAGAAATTCCGCAATTTTCGCCCAGAGTTTCTTCATGTCACGTGCATCCCATCTGTGTTACTCGACCCGTATGGTGGCAGGGGCACCAGGACTCGAACCCGGACCTTCGGTTTTGGAGACCGACATGCTAGCCATTGACACCATGCCCCTTCAGGACTTCCGGCCAAGCCGTCACTTCACTTCCTTATGCGGGACATGCTTGCGGCAGAACCGGCAATATTTTTTTATTTCCAAGCGATCGGGATCATTTTTTTTATTCTTCATCGTCGAATAATTCCGCCGCTTACATTCCCCACAGGCTAACGAAATGATGACCCGCATTGTATATCCTCCTTCGTACCGACCCCGGGCAGCGACCGTCCTTACGCCAGGATGTCGGTCACGACGCCGGCGCCCACCGTCCGGCCCCCTTCCCGCACCGCAAACCGTAACCCCTGCTCCATCGCAATCGGCGCAATCAGTTCCCCCTCGAACGTCGTGTTGTCCCCCGGCATCACCATCTCCACCCCTTCCGCCAATTGCACCACCCCCGTCACGTCCGTCGTCCGGAAATAGAACTGCGGCCGGTACCCGTTGAAGAACGGCGTATGCCGCCCCCCTTCTTCTTTCGTCAGCACGTACACTTCCGCCTTGAACTTCGTATGCGGCGTGATGCTCTTCGGTTTCGCCAACACCATCCCCCGCTCCACTTCGTCTTTCTTCGTTCCCCGCAGCAACGCTCCGATGTTGTCCCCCGCCTGCCCCTCGTCCAACACTTTCCGGAACATCTCCACGCCCGTCACCACCGTGCTCCGCGTTTCCCCCAGGCCCACGATCTCGATCTCGTCCCCCACTTTCACCTGGCCCCGCTCCACGCGGCCCGTCACCACCGTCCCCCGCCCGCTGATCGTAAACACGTCTTCGATCGGCATCAGAAACGGCTTGTCGATCGCCCGCTCCGGCGTCGGAATGTAACTGTCGACCCCCGCCAACAGCTTCAGGATCGCCGGCACCCCCACGTCGCTCTCGTCCCCTTCCAGCGCCTTCGTCGCCGACCCCACGATGATCGGAATGTCGTCCCCCGGAAACTGGTATTTGGACAGCAATTCCCGCACTTCCAGTTCCACCAGTTCCAGCAACTCCGGGTCTTCGACCTTGTCCGCCTTGTTCAGGAACACCACGATGTACGGCACCCCCACCTGCCGCGCCAGCAGGATGTGTTCCCGCGTCTGCGGCATCGGCCCGTCCGCGGCCGAGACGACCAGGATCGCCCCGTCCATCTGCGCCGCGCCCGTGATCATGTTCTTCACGTAATCCGCGTGCCCCGGACAGTCCACGTGCGCGTAGTGCCGGTTGTCCGTCTCGTATTCCACGTGCGAGATCGCAATCGTGAGGATCTTCGTCGGGTCCCGCCGCCCCTGGGATTCACTCGCCTTCGCCACTTCATCATAGCTGATGAACTGCGCCATCCCTTGCTGCCCCATCACTTTCGTCAGCGCCGAGGTCAGCGTCGTCTTCCCATGGTCCACGTGCCCGATCGTCCCCACGTTCACGTGCGGCTTCTTCCGATCAAATTTCGCCTTCGCCATCTGCTCCTCCCAAACACATCGTCTCCGACGGGAACCGCATCATTCCCACGCGAGACAAACAATCCTGCATTCTAGAAATTAGACCTCATTGATATTTCAGTGACAATTCAGCGAGATAATGGAGCCCACGACGCGGATCGAACGCGTGACCTCGTCCTTACCAAGGACGTGCTCTGCCAACTGAGCTACGTGGGCCTTGTGAATGGAAACGCGAATTCCTGCACCGCTGGTCGGATTGACCGCGTCACGCTTCAAACGGTCGCTGGAGCGGGCGACGGGATTTGAACCCGCGACAGCCAGCTTGGAAGGCTGGAACTCTACCACTGAGCTACGCCCGCCACCGTTGTTTTCGAATTCGCCGTCGGCCTGACTCACTCCTTTGACTCAAAAGGCCAGTAATGAACGTCCCGTTTATCTCGTCGTACACGTTTCGACATTATGGTGGGCAGGCAAGGATTCGAACCTTGGAAGCCGACGGCAGCAGATTTACAGTCTGCCCCCTTTGTCCACTCGGGTACCTGCCCATTCAACAACTCACTCGTTCGGCAGTCCCCTCCTACGTCAATAAAATTAAGGGAAAGGGTAAAGCGGGGATACAAGACAAAGCCCAATTTCTCCTGCAAAACAGGCAAAAGAGGGCTTTTCGAGCGTTTCCTTTTAAAGACCGTTAAGAGCCGACCCCACCAAACGGAACATTATATATACGGATCAGGTGTGCGTCAAGCGACAAAGTGGGGAATTTATCCATTTACGGAACCTCTGATTTCTTGTGATAGCGGGATGCAGGGCAAGGCGTCCCGGAGCGAAACCCGAGGCTTATCAGAGAGAGAGGTGAGGGTTGAGCGAGGACACAACACAGCCATGCGCCCGATAGTGCCATAAATCAGAGGTTCCCAAACATTTACACGGGGTCCGAACGACCGCCCGCTTCCGCCCCGCGCGCCCCCAGGAAGCGGAAACGCGCCGGGACGGGCGCAGCCAGGCGCGGCGCCAGACGCTCAGAAGTTCCACCCCACCTGTACCCGGACTCCTTGATTCACCGGCTGGGACCCGGTGGGTTCCTGCCGCGTGCCGGCCAGGTCCAGGGTCAGGCCCGTCGCCCCAGGCCCCGGCACCTGCACGCGCGTGCCCACCCGGTAGCGCCGCACGGCCCCGTCCCCCAGCATCGTCCCCGCATAGGGCGTCACCAGCCCCGTGCCGAAGGCCGGGACGCCATACCCCACGTCCGCTTGCACCCGGCCCCCCGGAGTCGGCTGATTCCCCGCCGGCACCAACCCCTGCGTGGTCTGCCGGGTCCAGAGCCCGTCCACCCCACTCGCGGTGACGCCCCAACTCGGCGCCACGGTCAGGGCGAGGCCCTGTCCCGCCGCGCCCGGCGCCAGCCGGATGGTCCCGCTCGCGCCCCATTCCTGGTACTCGCTATCTTCATGCGCCAGCAGGCCCCGCACCGTCCCCTCGACGGTCAACCCCAGGCCCGGGTCCGCGTAGGACACCCGGCCCCCCAGTTCCAGGCCGAAGCCCGTCTCCGCGTCGCCCCAGTCATGCCGGCCCCCCAGTTCCAGCGTGGGCGTCAGGCGCCGGCCGTCTTCCCACGTCACCGCCCGGCTGCCTTCCAGGACCACCCGCACCCGGTGTGCGTCCCCCTCCGTGGCGGCCAGATTGCCCGTCGGCCCGGTCACCGCGTCCGCACTCGTCCGCGTCAGCATGGCGTCCGTGCGCGTGGCCAGGGCAAAGCCCCCGGTCTCCGCCGGGGCCAGCACCACCCCCCGGCTCCCGACCGCCCCCATGACCAGCCTGGTGTCCGTTTCTACCGTCCCGCCGTTCTTCATCTCCAGGTCCAATTCGCCCCAGCCGTAGCCCACCGTGCCCCACACGTTCAACCGGTCCGTCACCGCATACCGCAGGTACGGATGGAGGCTGGTCAGGGTCTGCTCCAGGCCGCCCTGGCCGGTGGCGGCCACGGACCTCCCGTCTCCTGTTTCGCGAGTCCGTTCATTCCGGTCGTTCGGGTCGGGCGGCCCCCGGCGCATCCTGTACGCCCCCGTGCCCTGGCTGTGCGCCACCGCCACCCCGGCCAGCCACCGGTCCCAGGTGCCATCCACCCCCACCGTGCCCGTGAACACGTCCCCGTCCAGGGTCAACTCGCCCTCCTGGCCGTCAAACGTGGTGCCGGCGAACCGGCCCCAGGCCGTCAGGCGCGGGCGGGCTGCATCCGCGTCTGCCGCGTTCAGGGACAGCCGGAAGGCACTGCCCTGCAACACTTCCCGCAACCGGACCGTCGGCAGGGTTTGGGCTTGGTTCAGCCGCGGGTCCGGCTGGTCGGCCCACGGGGTGTTCAAGGCACCTCCCGCACCCGGGCCCAGCCCCAACAGGCCCCCGGCCACTTCCGTCAGCCGGGCGGCCAGCGAGTCGTCCGGCCCCGCCGCCGGCTGGCCCAGCGGCAGCAGGTAGCCCCCGATCGTCACGTGGGCGGCCTCTCCCGGCGCGTCCCGCAACCGGGCGCCCACCGCGTCCGTCACATGCGTCGCCGCCGTCCGGCCAAACCGCGCAAGCCACGCCTGCTGCAGCGGGTCGTCGTTCTTGATCACCCCCGTCGCCGTGCGGTGCATGTTCCGCAGATACGCCCCGTGCGGGTTCGAGAGTCTGAGCGTGAAGGTCTCTTTGCCCTCGTCATGTGCGTCGTCGAGCAGGGGCACCGAGACCGTCTTCGCCGTCTCGCCCGACGCGAAGGTGAGCGTGCCGCTCGTGGCCGTGTAGTCCGCGCCCGCCGTGGCCGTACCGTCCTGCGTGGCGTAGTCCACCGTCACCGCCTGGGATGCCGCCCGGTTGAGCGTCACCGCGAAGTCCAGGGTCGCATCCCGGCCCTCGCGCGCCTTGCCGTCCTGCACCTTGATCCGCACCGGCCCACCCACCGTCGCGCTCACCGTGGTCGCCAGCGCCCGCCCGTCGGCCGTGCACACCGCGCCGGCGGCGTCGCAGGCCCGGCCATCCGCCAGCGTCACCGTCATGTCCCGCCACGAGGCGCACCCGCCACAGCCCCGGCTCGACCGGCGTCACCTTCTTCACCCGGCCGCCCTTGACCGCGAACGAGTCCGGCCTGAGCGTCTGCACGTGCGTCGTCCCCAGCACCTCGCTCAAGCGCACCAGCAGCGCGAACCTCGTGCCGTCGTGATGCGCCGGCACCTGCTCAAACGCCGCCGTCAGCGGCGTCGCCTTCTTCTGCGGTTGCGGTTCTTCCTCCCCGCCCTCGGCCGGCGCCGCGGCCCGGGTCACCGTGACGGTTTAGGTGGTCCGTGTCCCGTCTTCCGCCGTGACCTCGACCTGGAGCGCGTTAGCGCCCACGGCCAGCGCCAGGGCGTCGCTCCCCGTGCCGCTGGCGACCGCCGTGCCGGCCACCGTCACCGTCGCGCCTGCCTCATTCACCGTGGGCGTCAGCCGCGCGTGCGTCACCGCATGCCCCACCGTCGCCGTGTACGCGGTCGTCCCCGGGGCGAAGGCCGGGCTCAGCACCAGCGCCCCGGGGAACGCCGCGCCGTCCTCGCTCGTGGTCCCCGTCAGCGCGGAGAGCGTCGCGTCGGCGGACAGCGCCGGGCGCGCCTCGGTCACATCGATCTCATACTCGGTATTCGTCCCGCCCGCACCGAACACCATGACATACAGTTCGGTTGCCCGCCCGCTCGGGGCGAGGTTGATCTCCACCGCCGTGCCCGAGGGCCGCACCCGCGTCGTGTGCGTATACGAGGGCCGTTCTTTCCACCGGTGCACGTATTCTTCGTACCAGGGGGCCCGCGCCCCCACGAACACGCTCGCCGTTCCGCCCCAAGTCGGCGTCAGGCTCACCCGGTGCGTGCCCGCCGGTACCTCCGCCTGGTACGACCGCCTCCCCGGTCTGAAGGCCGGGTCGAGCGTCACCGTCTCCGACCCCGCCGTGAGCGCGAGCCCGCAGAGCGGTCCCGTCTCTGCCGTGCACGCCGGTGCCAGCACCTGCCGCTCCGTCTCCGCCTCGGCCCGCGTCACCGTCACCGTGTAGCTGTTCTTCGTCCCGTCCTGCGCCGTGACCTCCACCCCGATGGCGTTGGCGCCCACATCCAGCGCGATGGCACCGCTCGGCGTGCCGCTCGGCGCGGTCTGCAGGCTGCCGGTCTTGCCCACCTTGATTGAGGCGCCGATGTGCGTCTTCGTCGGTGTCAGCTTCACGTGCGTGACGGAGTGCGCCACCGAGGCGGTGTAGGTCTCTGTGGTCGAGGCGAACGTGCCAAACGACAGCGTGCCGCTGAAATTGGTGCCGTCCGTGCTCGTGGTCCCCGTCAGCGCGGAGAGCGTCGCGTCGGAGGACTGGGTGGCCTGCGCCGCGCCGTTCACGCGGATCTTCAGACTATGGTTTGCGAAAGCACTCCAAGTCCCACTAATTCTGCGATAGCCGTTGTTCGCGATGCTCCAGCCGGATGCTGCTCCCGAATCCTCGGCATCCGATTCCGTAGTTGCCACACCGATAGTAATTGCGGATGCACTGGTGCCGTACATCACCGCAAAATACGAGGTGTTCGCGGCGAGCGAGATGTTCGGCAACGCCGCGAAGGAAACATTGCCGCGACCGACGGTACTCGGGACCGTCAGGGACGCGAGCTTCGAATCCGGCGTTCCGTTGGAAGCGCTGGACCACAGTTCCACCCGGAGGGTTGGGCGGTCAGAAGCAGACACTTCCCCTACGGAGGTAAATTCAATGCTCGTCAGGGTGGAGCCCGTACTTCCGGTCGTGAACTGCTGGGCGACGGCGATCCCCATAAACCCAACGATTTGACCACTACGCTTAGCAGTTTGCCCGATGTTGCTCACCAGCACGTCGGCGGAAGCGGTGGCGGCGGCGAACGGGGAAAGCGCGCCGAGCAGCAGCGAAAAGGCGGGGAGCAGGGCGAGGCGCCGCCTTGGGGACGCGGGTCGCCCTGAACCTGGCGCGGCAGCCGCGCGGTCGCCGGTGGATTCTGTCGGAAGGGTGAAGATCTGGCGGGCGTGCCCGCTAGGCGGGGGCTTCTCTCTCTCCACAAATCGTGCCAGTGTGAGCATCATCGCCTCCTTGAAGCTGTGTGGTAGGCATAACAGGTCCCTTCCGTGTTGCAGAGTACCCGTGCTGACCGACGCCGGGACCGCCGCAGGGACCCGGCGGCCGGCAACCAGAACCACGCCAGGACCTACGACCGGTGTCCGTTCGCATGGGCCCAACCGTCAGCAACGTTGAACCTCGTTCCGACAGCCATTCTGAGCGGGGCGTTCCTTCAGAACGTCAGACCATTCTTGTGGGCACAAATTTTGCGTACTATAGGGATATTTCGCTAATTGTCAATACGTCTGAAATAGAACGCTTATTCCAGACCAAACCTGAACGATCGTTCTGCCACCTAGGTAAAAAGTAGAACGCTTATTCCAGTAGGGTTATAGGCTTAAAAGGCGCCGGATTCCTGTGGGGGCGGGAAGAGAAAAGGTCGTGAAGCCGGTGTGAGACGCCGGTGAGGAGACAAGTAGAACGGAAGAAAAAACCCAGATACTGGCTCCGCGATCAAAGCCTATGCCTGCTGTGTGTAAGCGAGGATCAGGAAAAACAACAAGGCAAAGTCTCCGCGGGGTTTCGGCCCTGCACGACGCGGTTCTTTTGTTTCGGCAAAAGGGACGCAGCCCTTTCGCTTGACGTGCGATCACAGCATCCTTAACGCGGGCCGCGGCGGCCGCCCCTCCCCGAACGGCGACCGCCGATACCCCGTCATCCCCGACGCGTTCGGTCTCGGCCCCCAGGTCGGCCAGGGGATTCTCGCGTTAAGGAACCTCTGATTTAGTGCACTATCGGGCGCATGGCTGCGTTGTGTCCTCGCTCAACCCTCACCTCTCTCTCTGATAAGCCTCGGGTTTCGCTCCGGGACGCCTTGCCCTGCATCCCGCTATCACAATAAAGCAGAGGTTCCTTAAAAGGATAAGTCCCCAAAGTGGGGGAATTGGCAGACGGTGTCCCCGGTTGACAGGCTTTTTCGCGAGCGCCTAGTATGGCCGCCATGGCACGACCTGAACCGGTTTCTTCGACGCTGCCCGGACTGGCCTTCATCCTGCGGGTCCTCCGCCTAACGGCCTGCCTCATGCTGGGCACGAGCCTCCTGGCGTTCGCCGCGCCGCCGCCACCATCCGGCGCAAGCGGTTTTTCAGGCGGGCTGGCCACGGTTTCGACACCCGACGGACTCATGATTTATTGTGAAATCGCCGATACGCCGGCCAAACGGAGTCAGGGCCTGATGTTTCGCACGCGCATGGCCCCGGATCGCGGCATGCTGTTCACCTTTCCGGAGTTTCTGGAGCCCGGCTATTGGACGTTCTGGATGAAGAACACCAAGATGCCCCTGGATATTCTATGGCTGGACCAGGACGGGACCATCGTGCACGTCGAACGGTACGTTCCGATCTGCACGAGAACCGACAACCTCTGTCCCCGCTACCGGCCGAAAACCGCCGCGGTCCAGGTCCTGGAACTGGGTGCGGGGCAAGCCGCGACGCTGAACCTCAGCGTCGGCACCCAACTCACCATCGAACTGCCGAAATAGCGCGCTCACGAATGTTCCCATTCCCGAACGCGTTTGGCCGAGATGACGCCATCCACCCGCCCGATGCCTTCGAGCGCGAGCTCGAGGTGGCGGGTATCGGAAATTTCGATCATGAAGTCCAGGACCGCCTTTTGATCTTCACGAGTCGTAATTTCCGCGCGGCTAATGTTGGCCTTGGAAGCGGCGATGGCTGACGACACGTTGGCCAACACGCCGGGACGGTCAAAGGTCAACACGCAGACCTTGACCAGATGCCGCTCGTCCACCGTCATGTCCCATTCCACTTCGACCAGTCGATCCTTTTCATAGTCCATGGTTTCGAGATTGGGACAGCCTTTCGCGTGGATCGTCAGCCCGCGGCCGCGGGTGAGGTAGCCCAGGATCGGATCGCCCGGCACCGGCGCGCAACATTTCGACAACTGCATCAAGGCGTCCCGCCCGCCCATGACCTTCACCGATTTCACCGGGCTCTGGGCCGGAGCCGTCTTGGGAGTCCCACGAACGGGTTCGCCGGCTTTGTCCATGTCCCCGCCGGGTACGAGCCAATTGACCAGTTGCACGGCGGACAGGCGCCCGTAGCCGACCATCCGCATCATCTCCTCGACGGAGGCATAGCCACGCTTGCGCGCGACCTGGGACAGCCCGTCCGATTCGGACCACTGCGCGGTCGGGAGTTGACGACGGCGACATTCGCGTTCGAGCAATCGACGCCCCAATTCCAGCCCCTGCTTTTGCTCTTCGTCTTTCAGGTAATGTTTGATCTTCGCCCGCGCGCGGGAGGTCTGCACGAACTTCAACCACTCCTTCTGCGGGACCTGAGTCGGCGACGTGAGAATTTCCACGGTGTCACCGCTGGCCAACTCCTGCCGCAGGGGCACGATCTTTCCGTTCACTTTCGCCCCCACGCACCGGTCACCCACCTGGGTATGAATCGCATAGGCAAAATCCACCGACGTGGAACTGAGCGGCAGTTCCTTGACTTGGCCCTTCGGCGTGAACGCAAAGACCACGTCGTGAAACACGTCCAAGTGAAACAGGTCGAGTTTGACGGAATCCATGAACTGGCGGTTATCGGACAGGTCCCGGTGCCACTCCACGAATTGCCGGAGCCAACTGAAGACCTTCTCGTCGCGCTCGCCGACCTTCACCTGTTCCTTGTACCGCCAATGCGCCGCCACTCCATATTCCGCAAGACGATGCATTTCTTCCGTACGAATCTGAAACTCCACGTGATCGCCCTGCGGCCCCAACACCGTGGTATGCAGCGACTGATAGAGATTGTTGCGCGGCGTGGCGATGTAATCCTTGAAGCGCTCGGGCACCGGCGGCCATGCTTCATGCACGACGCCGAGGATCGTATAACAATTGATCTTGGTGTCGGTGATCACGCGAATCGCCACCAGGTCGTGGACTTCCTCGAACGTAATGCCCTGGCTCTCCATCTTCTGATGAACGGAATACAGATGCTTGGGCCGTCCGACCACGCGACCCGGCAATCCGGCCTTCGCCAAGGCATCGAGCGTTTCTTGAATGATCGACTCGACGTCAACGTGCCGTTCTTCATCCCGTTTCGCCACCCGCAACTTCAACAGGGAATAGGCTTCCGGCTTGAGATATTGAAAACATAAATCCTCAAGCTCCTGCTTGATCCCGCTCATACCCAGCCGGTTGGCCAGCGGCGCATAAATTTCCAGGGTCTCCTGGGCGATCTGCTTTTGTTTCGTTTCCGGCAGATGGCCCAGCGTACGCATGTTATGCAGACGGTCGGCCAACTTGATGAAGACCACCCGGATGTCGTCGGCCATCGACAACAGCATCTTCCGGAAATTCTCGGCCTGTTTCTCTTCGTACGTGCGGAACGGGATTTGACCGATCTTCGTCACGCCTTCCACGAGATGCGCGACTTCATCCCCGAAGTGCGCCTGCAACTCCTCCTGGGTCGCGACGGTATCTTCCAACGTGTCATGCAGCAGCGCAGCCACAATGGCGGTCACGTCCAGTTTGAGGAACGTCAGAATGCCGGCGACGGCCAGCGGGTGTTGCAGGTAGGGTTCGCCGGACCGGCGAGTCTGCCCCTCATGCGCCTTCGCGGAAAACTCATACGCGCGCCGAAGCAAGGCTTCATCCGCGTCCGGATAGCAACTCTGCACCTCCCGGACCAAATCATCGATCTCTGTGACGCTGGTTACCGACATAGGAAAAGTCCCCGTATCCAATAATCGCACCCCGGCCGACTCTCTTGTTCCCCTCCTTTGTAAGGAGGGGATAGGGGAGGTAGAGGCATTGTAGCTGCCGCATCTCATGCGGCCAAGCAAAAAGCATTTTGGATTGCTGATTGCTGATCTAAAAGCATTGCGGATTTTTGATTGTGGATTGCTGATTTTTCAAATCCAAAATTCCTCAATCCAAAATCCACAATCCAAAATCCAAAATTCCTTAATCCACAATTCCTTCACCCTACCCGCACGTCGCGCAGACGGAGTTGAATGCGGCTCGAGCCTTTCCATTCGTTCAACTCGGGAGTGAACACCGCGTCGATCCGCCCGTTGCCCGCGTCGATGGCTTGGGCCAAGCTTCCCATCCGAAACCCGATACCGTCCAGGGGAACGGAGCCGGGCTGGCGAAGGACCAACGTCAGGTGACTCTCCCCGACCACCCGTTTCTCCAGCACCGAAATCCCTCGACTCACAAAGGCCGGCCCGGGATTGCCCGTGCCGAACGGTTGCAGGCGCTCCAGTTCCCGGACCAGGGGAAATTGTACGTCGGCAAGCCCGACCTCCGCATCCACGTCCACGGTCGGAACCTGCTGTCCCCCCTCCAGCAATCCCTCGACGGTTCCCTCAAACCGGTGCCTGAACCCGGCAAACGCTTCTTCCCTGACCATAAAACCCGCGGCCATGGGATGCCCGCCGAAGGTCACCAGATCCCGTTCGCATTGCTGCAAGGCCCGGCACACGTCCAAGCCGGTCACGCCCCGGACCGATCCCTTGCCGGTCCCGTGCGCGTCGAACGTCACCACGACCGCAGGCCGGTGATAGCGTTCCACCAACCGCGCCGCGACAATGCCGATCACGCCGATATGCCACCCTTTCGCACCGACCACAATCGCAGGCTGCGGGTCTCCGGCGTCCACTTGCGCGACCGCCTCACGGGTCATCTCCTCTTCAATCTCCCGCCGGTGGCGGTTCAGGCTCTCCAATTCCTGGGCAAGTTGAAGGGCCGCGGATTCGGACTCCGTGGTGAGCAACCGGACACCCAATTCGGCATGGGCCAATCGCCCGGCCGCATTCAAACGCGGGGCCACGCGAAACCCGATCGTGCCGGCTGAACACGTCCCGTTCAGACCCAGATCCCGGGTCAGCGCCCGGATCCCGCAGCGCGTGCCTTGAGCCACCTGGGCCAACCCGTCCCGGACCAGGGTCCGGTTTTCATCCGTGAGCGGCACCAGGTCCGCGATAGACGACAACGCCACCAGGTCGCGATACGTCTCCACCGACACGCCCGCGGGCTGGTATTTCCGCACGTACGCTTCGGCCACCTTGTAAGCCAAACCGCCGGAACATAACCCGCGAAACGGATAGGCGGAGTCCGGGCGATACGGATTGATGAACGCCACCGGCTCCGGCATGCGCGCTTGAAGCTGATGATGATCAGTCACAATCACGTCCATGCCCAGGGACCGGGCCACCTCGATTTCCTCATACGAGGTGGTGCCGCAATCCGCGGTGAGCAACAGGGAAATGCCCTTCTTGGCCAGTTTCCGAATAGCCCCTTCATGAAGGCCGTATCCTTCCTCCCGCCGGTGAGGGATATAGGCCTCGACCTGAGCGCCCACGCTTCGCCAGAACAGGAAATGCAGGCTCACGGCCGCCATCCCGTCAACGTCATAGTCTCCGTAAAAACAGACCCGTTCTCTACGTTGAATCGCCAGATGAAGGCGGTCGATAGCCTTTTCCATATCCGGCAGCGTCAACGGATCATGGGTCGAACCGCCGGAAGAGGAGAGCCAGGCTTTGGCCTGCTCCGGCTCGACCACGCCGCGGCCACACAAGACCGTCGCCGTCAGGGGCGAAACACCCAGGGATCCGGCCAGGGTCGAAACCTGTTGCCGGTCGACCGACCGTACCCGCCAATTCGAGGATGGCATCGTCATACGTTTGGATTGTGGAGCAAGGGAATTGTGGATTGTGGATTGCTGATTGCTGATTTTTAAATCCAAAATCAAAAATCCAAAATGCTCTCCTGTGGATTGATCATAGAAACGAATCCGAAGAGAGTCAAACGAAAAGGCCGGGTACACGCGCCGGACTCGCCGATGCCCCGGCCACACGGTACTGGTGAAACAAAAAATGACGTCTGGAAAAAAGAAAAGAAAGAGCCGCAGGGAACAACGATCGTTGTTCTCTACTCTCCCCCTTTCTGGACGTAATTCTTGACGAACTCGGCAGCGTTCTCTTCCAGGACTTCATCGATCTCGTCGACCAACTGATCGATGTCCTCCTGGAGCTTCTTGCCGGTCTCAAGGACTTGGGGGTTCGGCTTAACTTCCTGATCCTGTGAGGAATTCTTCGGTGCCTCGGATTTCCGTTCCTGCTTTTCCATGGCCGTTCCTTTAAGGAATTGTGGATTGCTGATTTTGGATTAAGGGAATTGTGGATTGTGGATTGCTGATTGCTGATTTTTAAATCCACAATCAAAAATCTGACCTCTTTTCAATCCACAATTCACAATCCAAAATCCAAAATTCTTCTAAACAGAATAGCCCAGCCTCTCGAAGGGGTCAAGACACACCGGACCTGTCCGAGGACGAGAACATTCGGGAGTAGGTGGAGGCCCTGGAAAAAGGACCGCCGGGGTCGGGTGGCCGAGAAGGAGTACGCCAGTGACGAGAGCTAGGCCACTTTTTTCATTTTGTTGAGGCCGTCAATAATAAATATGCGCATTAAAACCTGATAGGGAACATTTTTTTTGTCGGCCAATTTTTTGAGTTCCCTAATGGTCTTTTCTTCCAAAGCGACACTTGTCGGTTTTCTGCGACTGTTGGCCTTTTTCATGGCCTTGAGAAGTTTCTCTTCATCAAAATATGATGGTTCCTCATATTCTTTCAAAGATTTTCCGTATGTTTTCTTCATACTGTATTTTCTCCTTTTTATGGGCGGGCCTGGCGCTGATTGGACGCACTCGCCCCTCTCTTATTGTAAAAACGACTTGAAGCATTTTGCTCTCTTTTGTAGGGCCGATAATTCCAAGTCGCTCCTCTTCAACCTTGGGAGCGACTTGCACTCCCAAAGGTATTGCCAATCTTATTTGAAATACCTCCTCAATTTCCCTTGTTTCCACGCGATGCTTTTGTTTGTTCTTCTCTCGATTCCCCTCGTCCCACTCAAAAACGAATGACTCATTTTCAAAAAGCCAGAATAAGAGCCAGTCCGCAAATTCAAAATATGCCACGAGTACACTATACCACACTATATAATAGTGTCGATATCTTATAATTATCAATTCATTACATCAGCCCCACCACCGTTACCACGCCTCCTGATTCGAAGCGTCAACCATTGCCAAACCTATCCGGCTTTCATCTCAGTTTTTTTGAAAACCGGAAGGCCTGTTGGGGGAGGATGCGTTCGTGCTGGGCGTCCTTGTCCACGTCCCGGACCAGCCAGCCCTTGACCGTCATGTGGATGCCGGAACCGTTCCGGTAACGGGAGAAAGCGATGGTCATGAAATGTTCGCGGGTGCGGGTGCCCGGGTAGACCCACTGTCGCCAACTGGTCTTGGAATCTATGTCGTACCTCGAACCGCCTTTTTTCTTGTCCGGGTAATGATTGACGGCCTGTGGCTGCCAGCCCGACAGAGCCTGTTTGCCCTGCGGGTGGCTGAACGCGCGTGGGTGGGGAAACTGTTTCGGGGTCAGGCGGTTTTGGCTGGTGGCGAACCAAGCGTTCAGATAGGTCAGGTTCGAGAGCGGCGAGGAAACCACTTCATACAACGTGGCGCCCTGGGTGCCCAGCTTCACGCTCACCACGCGGCCGTAGTGCACGTCGCCGCTCATCAGTACGATGTCGCGTCCCGTGCTGCCCAGGGCCGCGAGTAACCGGCAATAGTCCCCGGTATAGTCCAGCAGGTTGGCTTCGTGCGGGTTCTTCGTGACGATCAGGGGCTGGGGACTGACGAGCACACCGGGAGTCGTGAGCCCGTTTGCCCAGGCCAGCACGCGCTTCAGGTCACCGGGTTTCATCAGGCCGCCCAATTTCGGCTCGCGGAACGAACGCAGGTCGGCGAAGCAGATACTCAGATCGCCGGGGAATTCCATGAACTCCGCGACCGGGCACTGTTGAACGTTCTCGATGCCCTGACGCGCCGTCTGTTCCCAAGCCCGGCGGACCTTCGGGTCCTGCAAGGCCCACAGGTACGGATTCTTGGGATCGGGATCAGGAAAGCCGTTATACCACTCGTGATCGTCGGGCAGCATGTAGGTGGCCCCGCGGGTCAACACGTCGCCGAGACCCTGCCAGTGGCGGGCGTAGTCCTGGGCGATCCGGCGACGGACCTCTTTGGGCACCACGGAGCGCAGATCGAACCCGACGTCCAGATAGACCTGATCGCCGGTGAGAAAGGTCAAGTCCGGGCTATCGTGCGGATGACGGGGATGTTCGTACAACCCCCGGTAGGCCGTACCCACGCGGCCCCCGTCCTGGTCCGGCCAGTAACAACTTCCCAGGGCGATGGTGAAGGGTTTGTTGCGAGACGTAGAGCGCGACTGAGAGCGCGACTTGTGCAGGGGCAACCGTTCCGGCAGCGTGCGGATACTCGCGGAGCGAAGGATTTCCCAGTCCTCCACGTCGTCACGCCACCGCTCGAAGGAGGCGCGATAAATCCTGGCCGGTCGCAATCCCCTGAACGTGAAGCTCTTGTAGAAACGATCCTGTGACGCAGCGGGAAACGGGCGGTCCCAATCGCCATGCCGGATCTGTCGCACCCTGACTTGGCGGCCCGCGTTGTTACACAAACGCACCCGCGCTTGCTCGGGCTTGCGCATGTCCCGCTCCAGGGTCCCCACCCACAGGCGCAGGCTGTCGGTCGTCACCCGCGTGGCATAGCAGTGGAACTCACTGAAGCCCTGATAATACCGGTTCGCCATGGCGATGCCCGACGGTTTTCCCCCTCTCCCCATCACTCCCCCCTTGAGGGGGAGTCGCAGAAGCCGAGCCATGCGGCGCTGGCTGAGGCGGTGGGGGGCGCTCCTGCCGAACGACTCTCATTTTGCGTGTCTCGCTCATCCCCCCACCGGCTCGCCGGCGGGCTGGCGCCCTTGGCTTGCCGACTCCCCCTCAAGGGGGGAGTGATACGAATTGTGGATTTTGGATTTAAAAATCAAAAATCAGCAATCAAAAATCCACAATGTTTTTAGATCAGCAATCAAAAATCCACAATGTTATTCGCCTGCGTTGCGGAACATAGCAAAATCATAGCAAGGCATAGCAGGAAACATAGCAATCGTAGCATTTCATAGCATGAAACATAGCAAATCATAGCAAAAACATAGCAGAACATAGCAAGTATAGCAAAATCATAGCAACCATAGCACATGCCTTTTGTCGGGACTTATACGGGTAACTTGGCAGGGGGGAAGAGCGAGGCCACAGTTCGTTGAAATCAATTTGGATCAGGAATTATCCAAAGACTGATGGCTTGAGGAACGCAACGATAATGGACCCCACGATGACCGTAAGGATCCGGACGGCCCACATAAAGATGGACCATTTGGTTCCGAGTGCGGTTAGTCGTGATTCAGTAGAGAGAGCTTGCTCTGCGGTGAACTCAATTCTGGTCGATGAGGTCTTTCGGGTTAACGTCATGCCGGCTGGCCCATGTGTCGCGCCAACCATTGATACGTCTCGTCAGTGCCATACCCGGAAATTTTACCACCCAGATTGAAGACCACGCCTTGAGCCTTTTCGTTAATGCCAATGTGGTCTCCAATCTGGCGACTGGTATCTTGGGTGGCGACAAGAAACGCCGTGGGGGACAATTCGTGAAAATCTGGGTAGGTGGCCTTAAGATTCTGAATGATGTCAGCCTGAGGTTCCACTAACACCACAACAAACATGACTCTGCTCCTTCTTCAATGTTCATGATAATCTATATAGATAATAGATGAATAGTGGTGAAAAGTCTATTCGACTGTCAATACGGTCGTCAAGATCAAGATACGGTGTGTGCGAAAAAGGCTACGCAAGCCGTCTGCCAAGTTAAACGGATAATTCCCCTTGCGAGGGAGGGTGCGTCGAGGGCGGGGCCGTGTGGTCCGCGTTCCGACAGACGCTGAGGCCGTGATCGAGGCCGCCGCCCGCCCTCGCGCGTTCCCCCAGGAGGAAGGGGAACGCGCCGGGACGGGGCCCCGCCAAGCGTGGCGTCGCCGCTTAGAAGCCCCACTCGACCTGGAGTCGGACGCCTTGGTTCACCGGCTGCCGGGTTGGCGCCTGCCGGATGCCTTCCAGATTCAGGGTCAGGCCCGGGAGCCGCACCCGCGTGCCCACCCGGTACGTCCGGTCCGCGCCATCCGAAAGCACCGTACCCGCGTAGGGCGTCAGCAGCCCGGCGCCGAAGGCCGCGAACCCGTAGCCCACGTCCGCCGCCAGGCGACCGCGTGGCGCGGATTGGGTGGCGGGGGCCAGGCCCTGGGTGGTCTGCCGGGCCCACAACCCGTCCACGCCGCTCGCCGCCGCGCCCCAGGTCGGGGCCAGCGTCACCGACAGGCCCCGGCCCGCCGCGCCCGGATCCAGCCGCACGCTCCCGCTCGCGCCCCATTCCTGGTAAGCATCGGCTTCATGCGCCACGAGGCCCCGCACCGTCCCCTCGACCGTCAGGCCCAGGGTCGGGTCCGCGTAGGACACCCGGCCCCCCACTTCCAGGCCGAAGCCCGTCTCCGCGTCCCCCCAGTCATGCCGCACCCCCAGTTCCACCGTCGGGGTCAGGTGCCGGCCATCGGCCCACGTCACTCCCCGGCTGCCTTCCAGGAGCACCCGCAGCCGGTGCGCGTCCGCGTCCGTGGCCACCGAATTCGCCACCGCGTCGGAGGAGGTCCGCGTGAGCATGGCGTCCGTGCGCGTGGCCAGTTGGAACCCCCCGGTGTCCGCCGGGGCCAACAGAATCCCCCGGCCCCCAAAGGCTCCCATGACGAGCGTGGTGTCCGTCTCCACCGTCACGCCGTTCGCCATTTCCAGGTCCCATTCGCCCCAGCCGTAGCCCACCAAGCCCCAGACATCCAGCCGGTCGGTCACCGCATACCGCAGGTAGGGATGGAGGCTCGTCAGGGTCTGCTCCAGGTCGCCCGTGCCGCGCTCGGCCAGGTTGGGCTGGGTGAACCCGCCGTCCCCCCGGCTATGGGCCACGGCCAGCCCCAGCACCAGCCGGTCCCACGTGCCGTCCACGCCCACGGTGCCCGTGAACACGTCCCCGTTCAGGGAGAGGTCGCCGGCTTGCCCGTCAAACGTGGTGCCCGCGACCCGGCCCCAGGCCGTCAGGCGCGGCGTCGCCGCATCCGCGTCCGTCGCGCCCAGGTTGAGCCGGAAGGCACTGCCCATGAGCAGCCGGCGGAGCGTCAGGGTCTGGCCAATCTCCAGGGTCCGGCCGGGGTTCAGCCGCGGGTCCGGCCGGTCGGCCCATGGGGTGGGCTGGGGACCCGCCCCCGGACCTATCCCCAGCATCCGCGCGACTTCGGTCAGGACCGCCGTTGTGGTGACCGCCTCGTTGGGGGCCGCCCCGGTCCCTGCGTCCCGCGTCGCGGCACCCGGCGGCGCGGGCTGACTCGCGGCGGCCCGGCCCAGCGGGACCCGGTAGCCCCCGAGGGTCAGGTGCGAAGCCGACCCCGGCCCGCCCCGCAAGCGGTCCCCGACCGCGTCCGTCACGTGCGTCGCCACCGTGCGCCCGAAGCGCGCCAGCCACGCCTGTTGCAGCGGGTCGTCGTTCTTGATCACCCCCGTCGCCTCGCGGTGCATCGCGCGCAGGAACGCCCCCCGCGGGTTCGAGAGCGTGAGCGTGAACGTCTCCTTGCCCTCGTCGATGGCGTCGTCGAGCAGCGCCACCGAGACCGTCTTGGCCGTCTCGCCTGCCGCGAAGGTCAACGTGCCCGACGCGGCCGTGTAGTCCGCCCCGGCCGTCGCCGTGCCGTCGGCGGTGGCATAGTCCACCGAGACCGGCCCCGACGCCGCGCGGCTCAGCGTCACCGCGAAGTCGAGCGATGCGTCCTTGCCCTCCTTCGCCCGCGCGTCCTGGGCCCGGATGCGCGCCGGGCCCGGGACCGTCGCCGACGCCCCGCCGAGCGCTATCTTCACGTCCTTCCACGAATTCGGCTTGACGCGCACACGCCACAGCACCGGGTCCAGCGACTCCACGCCCTTGACCTTCCCGGCCGTCACCTTGAACGCGTCGGGAGCGGGCTTCGAGCCCGACTGCACGTCCAGCGCGAACGCCGTCCGCCCGTCATGCTCCGCCGGGACCTTGCCGAACTCTACCGCCACGGTCTGGGTTGCCGCCTGCGGCGTCGTCTGCTCGCCCTTCACCCGGACCCACCCGCTCGAGTGCTCGCTGCGCTCCGACCGGAGCCGGCCCACGAAGGCGCGCACGAACACCCCGGTCGCCACGCCGTTCCTCAGCCCGGTGATGGTGTAGCCGTTCACACCGGCCTCCACCGCGATGCCGTTGTTGCCCGACGGGTTGGCCCACACGCCCGCCTCCTGGCTCCAGCGCAGCGCGTGCTGCACCCGCTCCGCAGCGACGCGCGGGTGCGCCACCGCCGTCCAGCTCACCGTCAGGCTGCCGTCGCCCGCCACCACCCGCACGTCGGCCGGCTCCGGCGTGACCAACACCTCCTGCTGCTGCTGCGGACCCGCCGCGACCCTCGCACTCGACGTGTTCGACAGCGCCCGCCCGTCCCGCGTGCACACCGCGCCCGACGGCTCGTCGTCGCAGTCCCGGAAGCCCGCGAGCGTCACCGTCACGTCGCTCGGCGACGTCGGCCGCACCGTGACCCGCCACAGCCCGGCGCCGACCTGCTCAACGCCCGTCACCCGGCCCCGCGTCACCGCGAACGACCACGCGCGCGGCGACCGGCTGAAACTCCCCACCGTCTCGCTCAGACGCACCCGGAACGCGAACTCCGTGCCGTCATGCTCCTCCGGCACGTCCTCGAAGACCGCCGTCAGCGGGTCGCCCTGCTGCTCCCCGCCGGAGCCCGGCCCCTCGCCGCCCTCGAATTCCGCGGTCCCGGACCCGCCGCCGTAGGCGCTGCCGACGTTGATGTCGTACGTCACCGACGACCTCCCCCGCGGCAGGTACACGGTGACCTGGTTTGTCATTATCTGGTTCTCCACGTCCTTCGGGACTCCGAGAAGGCACAGGTTGAACGTGGTGCTCCGCTGCCCCGCCTGGATGTAGGCCATCGGATACTTGCGATCGGAATTCAGGAAGACCGGGTCCCACGCATCCATCGGATCGCAATGGCTTACCAGGTCGGGATCCCTCACGTCCGTCCACACACGGCTGCCGACCCTGCCGTACGTGCCCAGGGATATGATGGTCTCCGCGGCGACCGCCGTGGGCACCGACACGGTCACCGTGTGGGTGCGCGGCGCCGGATTCGTCACGGTCACGGTCACAGGCTCCGGCACCTCGACCACGGCCAGAGTCACCGCGAAGTTGCTCGCCCACACGGCGGGGTTTCGTTGTGGGTCGGTGGGGTGTGGATGACCGTAGGAGCCCCAGCGCATGTCGTCGACGGGCCAGGAGGCGGTGGCCGAAGCACCACTGGCGGTCAGAGTCCTCAGGGGGAACCGCCTTTCGGCGCCAGCGGGATACTTGACGATCAGCATCAGCGACCTTGCAGCGGTGATCGCGGCGGCGCTGCCCGAGCTCAAGCCCGCGAACACAGTGCCGTTGCGGTGATAGAAATCGCTGATGGTGTAGGTATTGCCCGCGTAAGTGAACCTGTTGGCGCCCATCGCGAGGGGGCAAGTGCCCCCCGACACACCGGTCCTGCAGCCGGACGAGTCCGTGCCCCATCGCGTCGGCTCGAGGGCCTTCGCCGCCATCGTGGTGGACCAGATCTGGTTCTTGTCGTGATGCCGGGTCCCGTCCGGCCAATTCCACGGCGACTTCACCGGAATCTCCAGCTTCACCGCGACCTGCTGGCCGCTGGTCCATTGCGGGTCGTCGACATACCAGTTGTGCCAACCGTTGAGGTTGAATGTACGAAGGGCCAGCCGCTCAGTGCCGAGATGCAACACCATCCCCCTAAACTTCGAATCTGGGTTCGGGGCCGGTATAACCGCGTCCGGTTGTATCCCGTTCAACTTCAACGATACCCGACCATTGTTGTAATAAAGGCTTTGGACGGTATATCTCTCACCGTTGTGCTCGAGTTCATTGTCCGTGAGCTGCGAGGGGCAGTTAGTGCTATCGCAGCCGAGATACGCCCCGTCGTCATCGATATCATCGACTGTCAGCGTCGCCGACCAGATTTGGGACTGCGCCTGGGCGGGCGCGGCCGCGAACAGGCCGAGCGCCCCGAGCAGCAGCGCGAGGACGGGGAGGCGGGCGGGGCGGCGCCACGCGGACGCGGCCCGGGGCGGGCCCGCCGGAGCGGCGCCGCGGCCGCGAGGGGCGGCGGACGGCTCAGGCTTGTGCGGGGAATCTGGACCGACGCCGGGCATTCCCGCTAGAGGTGGTCTCTCTCTCTCTCTCTCTCTCTCTCTCTCTCTCTCTCTCTCTCTCCACAAATCGTGCCATCGTGAACATCCTTTTCTCCTTCTCCTTTAGGCTGTATGGCCTTCATGGACTTTCCTATTCTGTGTTTCGTCACCAATGTATGGTAGAAAACCAGCATGATACAGGACGCCAGACGGTTTTTAGTTTAGTTTAGTTGTGCGGCCAACTTTTTGCGCGGCTGCAAGTGCATTTTCTGTGGCTCCTCAATGGCATTGAAGGCTTTTGGAGTTACGCCAAACATATTTTGTATCAGTATCGCGGGGTTTCGAAGTATCATTTCCCGATGTATCTGAAAGAAATTGAGTATCGCTTTAATCACCGTCAGGAGAATGTCTTTAAAACAGTTTCTGAAAATCTATTTTGGTTACGTTTCGCCCTAATTACCATTTTGTGTATTAGTCTAAATAGTTTAAATCTTATTTCGCTAATTGTCAATATGTCTGAGCTCCAGCTGTAGAGAGCACATAATCTGTCCGGTCTTGTAGCACATGATCTGTCCGGTTTTCATTGGATGCAGGAGGATGTATCTGATGAGACGGACAGAATGGTTACAGGAGACACGAATGGCACGATTTGAGGAGGCGTATTGTGGCTGGACGGAGAATCGGCTGACGCAAGAAGAAGCGGCGCGCTTGCTAGGGGTATGCGACCGCACGTTTCGGCGTTGGATTGATCGTTATCAGGATGAGGGGAGGGAGGGCCTGCTTGACAAGCGGCTGTCGCAGGGTTCCGGGCGGTGTGCGCCGGTGGACGAGGTGCTGGCGCTGGTAGACCGTTATCGGACCGGGCATCGGGGCTGGAATGTGAAGCATTTTTATACCTGGTCCCGTCGAGACGGTGGCGTGCGCAGCTATACCTGGGTGAAGAACCGTTTGCAGGCGGCTGGGGTGGTGACGCGCGCACCGCGTCGGGGGGCGCACCGCAAGAGTCGCGAGGCGTCGCCGTGGCCGGGGATGCTGCTGCACCAGGACGGGAGCCGGCACGAGTGGGCGCCGGGTCAGCTGTGGGATCTGATTGTCACGATGGACGATGCGACCAATGAACATTACTCGATGTTCTTTTGTGAAGAAGAAGGGACCTGGAGCAGTTTTCGGGGGGTCCGTGAGGTGATCGAAGGGAAGGGGTTGTTCTGTTCACTGTACACGGATCGCGGCAGTCACTACTGGCACACGCCGGTGGCGGGGGGCAAGGTGGACAAGCGCAACCCGACCCAATTCGGGCGGGCGATGGCCCAACTGGGGATCGAGATGATTCCGGCGTATTCGCCGGAGGCACGGGGTCGTTCGGAGCGGGCGTTCCGGACGCACCAGGACCGTCTAGGGAAGGAACTGGCGGCAGCCGGGATCACGGACATGGCGCGCGCCAATGACTATAGCCGGCACCACTATCTGCCGGCTTTCAACGCGGAGTTTGCCCGGCCCTCACGGGAGGCGGGCTCGGCCTTTGTGGCCTGCCAGGATTCGGGGCGTCTGGACGAGATTCTGTGTGAGCATCATGAGCGGAGAGTGGGGCATGACAACTGCGTGCGCTTTCAACGCCGGGTGCTGCAGATTCCTCCAAATCGGTACCGGTGCCACTACGTGAAGGCGAAAGTGACGGTGCTGCATCATCCAGATGGTTGGATTTCGATCCGCCACGGGCCACGCGAACTGGCCCGGTACGATGTCAGCGGCACGCCGTTGAAGGAGGACCGCAAGGCTGCGGCGTAGGGTCCGCCGCCACGGCCAGCGCCCTTCGGGAACTTCCAGGCGCAAGGATCAAAAGCGGACAGTTAATTTGCTACAGAACCGGACATTTCTATTTGCTATTAACAATGTCTGAGCTCCAGCGAACCGGCACCGTCATGGCGCTCCGAAATGCGACAGCGATTTTACGGAATTGACCAACCAGTTTCCGGAGAAACTGCGCGGTATGGTGGGGGCAAGTCAGAGGAAAACAAGACATGGAACAGGAGGGACCGGTGCACGCCGCGCGATGGGCGCCATTGACGAAGTCGGCCAGTCACACCGTGATCGGAGTGGCCCCTCCCACCGGTCAGGATGGGCATAAATGCCAGAAGAGCATGTCGGGGAAGACGGAAGGAGAAAAACCGTCGCGGGCCGCGGGGACTCCCCCTCACCTTTGTCCTCTCCCATCCAGAGAGAGGAGAGAATTTAATCTGACCGACCCGGACAGACGCTACCCCTACGCAAAGGCAGGGACAGGCACGGGAGAAAGGACGAGATGCGCGCTCTACCTCCCCTCGGACAGGCACGGGGGCCTGTCCCTACACCACAGGAGGGAAAGTCGGAACCCGGGTTCTTCAACGGGCCGTTACGGCACGATGAAGGAGATGATGAGGAGTGAGACGATGTTGATGACTTTGATCATCGGGTTGATGGCCGGGCCCGCGGTGTCCTTGAACGGGTCGCCGACGGTGTCGCCCGTGACCGCGGCCTTGTGGGTTTCGGTGCCTTTGAGCCCCTGTTCCTCGATGTATTTCTTGGCGTTGTCCCAGGCCCCGCCGCCGCTGGTCATGGTAATGGCCAGGAACAGGCCCGTGACGATGCTGCCGACCAGCACGCCGCCCAAGGCCGCCGGTCCCAACAGCACGCCCACGATGATCGGTGAGACCACGGGGATGATGCCGGGCACCAGCATTTTTTGAAGGGCGGATTGGGTCACGATATCCACGCACGTGCCGTATTCCGGTTTTTGCGTGCCTTCCATGATCCCGGGGATTTCCCGGAATTGCCGCCGGACTTCTTCCACGACCAACCCGCCGGCCTGGCCCACGGCTTTCATACAGAGCGCCCCGAAGATGAACGGCAGCATCCCGCCGAGGAACAGCCCCACGAGTATGTTGGGATCGGACAGGTCGAAGGTCAGGCTCTTGTCCCCGGCCTGGGCTTCCCGGGCATATTCCGCAAACAACACCAGGGCCGCCAGTGCGGCCGAGCCGATGGCATAGCCCTTGGTTACCGCCTTGGTGGTATTCCCCACGGCATCCAGCGCATCCGTGATTTTCCGCACGTCTTCGCCCAGGTGGGACATCTCGGCAATGCCGCCCGCGTTGTCCGTGACCGGCCCGAACGCATCGATCGCCACCACGATGCCCGCCATCGACAACATGGCCACCGCGGCCACCGCCACCCCGTACAGGCCGCCGCCTTCGGCCCCGCCGCAAATCCCGAAACTCGATAAAATTGCCGCGACGATGACGACCACGGGCCACCCGGTGGACTGCATGCCCACGGCCAAGCCGGCGATGATGTTCGTCGCATGTCCGGTTTCACTGGCCTTGGCCACCTCCTGTACCGGCGAATAGGCCGTGGCCGTAAAGTAATCGGTGATGAACACCAGGGCCAGGGTCACCACGAGGCCCAGGAGCGCCGCGATGAAGTAACTGACGCCCGAAACCCCGCCGATGCCGTCCATCATGTTGGTGGTCACGGGAAAGAAGGCGATCGCGGCCAGGCCGCCGCTGACGAACAGGCCCTTGTACAGGGCCGACATGATGCTCCCGCCTTCACTCGCCTTCACGAAGAAGATCCCGATGATGGTGGCGAAGACAGTCATCCCGCCGAGGGCCAGGGGATACAGCACGGGAGCCGCGTTGCCGGGAAAGAGACTCATGGCCAGGACCATGGCCGCAACGATGGTCACGACGTAGGTTTCGAACAGGTCCGCGGCCATGCCGGCGCAGTCGCCCACGTTGTCGCCCACGTTGTCCGCGATCACCGCGGGGTTGCGGGGGTCGTCTTCGGGAATCCCGGCCTCGACCTTGCCGACGAGGTCGGCGCCCACGTCCGCGGCCTTGGTATAGATGCCTCCGCCCACCCGGGCGAACACCGAAATCAGGCTGCCGCCGAATCCGAGGCTGATCAGGGCGTGCACGGCTTTTTCCGGTCCCGCTATCGCGGACCCGATGGCGTAAAACCCGGCCAGGGCCACGAGGCCCAACCCGATGAGCAGCAATCCGGTCACCGCGCCGCCTTTGAAGGCGACCTGTAAAGCCGGGTCCAACCCGTTCGACGCGGCCTGCGCCGTCCGCACGTTCGCCCGCACGGCGATCACCATGCCCACGTACCCGGCGATGGCCGAGGCCGCGGCGCCCACCACGAATCCCATGGCGGTCAGCAACCCGAAATTGTCCGACCATATTCCGGCCAGCCATAGAATCAGGAACATGACGCCCGCCACGATGCCGACGGTTCGATACTGCCGGTTCAAATACGCGCCGGCGCCTTCCTGGATCGCCAACGCAATGGTTTGCATGGTGTCGTTACCGGCGTCCTGTCGCAGGACCCAGAAGGTGAGATACACCCCATAGGCAATGCCCACGATGCCGGACACTAACGCAAAGATAATTACCGAACTCTCAGTACCCACGAAACGCCCCCTTTTGGCAGACTATGGAATTTTTGATTTTGGATTGCTGATTGTGGATTTCGGATTGCTGAAAGGCGTGTTATTCTAGCTTGCCGTTCGTTGAATGTTCAAGGTGAAATTCGGATCGGCCCCGGTCAACGTCTTTTTCACGTTGTCACACTTTCAGCATTTCACAAAACCGGGTAAAGGGGATGACCCTGGCTTTCGATTCGACTTGTTCATAGTCCCGGTCGCCGGTGTGGACCTGGTAAAAACAGGGGATGTCCGCGCGATGGGAAAAGTAGGAGATGTTTCGGCTGAGGCGCCGCTCACCCGTTTTGCATTCGACGGCAAACAGCGGCTTATTGTTTTTCACGACCACAAAATCCAGTTCTCTTCCATTGGCGTCCCTGACGAACCGGAGCGCCACGTCGTCGCCTTCCGTATCTTCCGTGAAATGGCAGTACTTCAACAAGTGAGACGCCACCAGGTTTTCAAAACGAGCACCGCCGTCCCCGCAAAGCGACCAGTCCCACAGGTACAACTTCCTTTCTTTTTTCATGGCGCGCAGGTGCGGTAATCCATACGGGGAAATCCTGAAACAGTAATACAGGTTTTCCAGGATCGTGATCCACCGGTCCACGGTCTCATAGGCCACGGACAAATCCTGTTTCAGGTTGTTGATCGAAAGGACGGACGCCACCTTCTCCGGCAACGTCCCCGCCAGGAGATCCAATTGCGAGACTTCCTTGACGTGCTCCAGGTTGATCAAATCCTCCTGGATAACGCGACTCTGTCTTTCCCGCTGCCATCGTTTCCAATGCCGGGCGTTCTGTTTCAGAAACGGCTCGGGGAACCCGCCATAGCGCAACAGGAGAGACAGGTCCGACTTGGTCGGCTTGGCGTTCAATTCATACAATGACAAAGGGTGCAGGCGATGGTAATGATACCGTCCCTGTAACGAATCCCCTCCTCTTCGATAATGATCCAGGCGCGCCGAGCCGGTGATCAGGAAACGCCTGCGTGATTTATGTTTGTCATAGAAGCCCTTGACCAGGTTCCGCCAGTGTTTGTATTTGTGGATTTCGTCGAAAATAATCAGGGATTGTTCCGCGGGCAGACGCCCCTCCAGGAGCATGTGCCGTACTTCACGCAAGTCCCAATTGAGGTAGGCCGGATGGGATTCATCGGCGCCCTTGATCAGGCTGAGAGAAAGCGTTGTTTTCCCGACCTGCCTGGGGCCGCCCAAAAAGACCATTTTCTCCGCCAAATCCGCTTTGACACTGTTCGTCAGGTACCGTTTCATGGCCTTCCACAAGAAATGATTGACGTGTAAACTTTAGACTCTATACTATAATATACATGTCTTTTTTAGTGTCAACCGGAAATTTACCTGCTCGTAAGGGTTCACCCCTGATTTGCGTATATGCGGGGCATCTGTTAATGTGACGAAACGTCACTGACTGACACGTTCCGATTCACCTCTGAGACAATTGTATGGCGTGGGAACCTAGAGATCCATGGGGTCAACAAGGCGGAGCCGATCCGCTTGATGACGTCCTGAATAAAGCCAAGGAACAATGGCAGCGGATGAAGCCGACCCGGGGCATGAAGTCCATCGTCCTGGTCGTGGCGGTGATCCTGGTCCTCTCGCAATCCGTCTTCAAGGTCGAACCCGACGAGGAAGGGCTCGTCAAGCGATTCGGCGACGTGGTGCGGACCGTCCAACCGGGTCCCCACCTCAAGATCCCCTTTATTGAAAGCGTGGTCACGCCAAAGGTCCAGAAACTCCACCGTATCGAAGTCGGATTTCGCACCAATTCCCGGGGCCGGGCGCAGATCGTGCCGCAGGAAGCCCTCATGTTGACCGGGGACATGAACATCCTCTCCGTGGAGTTCATCGTCCAATACAAAATCAGCCAGGCCAAGGACTACCTGTTCAACGTGGCGAATATCGAAGAAACCATCCGAAAATCGGCCGAGGCCGCGATGCGGGAAGTCGTCGGCAAGAATAAAATCGATGAAGCCTTGACCGTGGGCAAGGCCGCGATCCAGCAGTCCACGCAGCAACTCCTGCAAAGCATCGTCGATGAATATGAGGGCGGCGTCCAGATCGCCACCGTGCAATTGCTCGACGTCAATCCGCCGCAGAAAGTGGCCAAGTTCTTTAAAGACGTGGCCAGTGCCAAGGAGGAACGCGAGCAATTGATCAACCAGGCCCACGGGTACCGGAACGACATCATCCCCAAAGCCAAGGGGCAGGCGGCCCAGGACGTCAACCAGGCCAAAGGTTACTCCCAGGCCAGAATCGCGCGCGCCGAAGGTGAAGCCAACCACTTCCTGCAAACGCTGGCGGAATACAAAAAAGCCAAAGGCGTGATCGGCAAGCGGCTGTATATCGAAACCATGGAAGAAGTGCTCTCGAAGGTGGACAAGATCATTCTGGATTCGAATGCCGCGGGCAACGTGCTGCCGTACCTTCCGTTGGAGCGATTGCGAAGAACGCCCGGCAAAAAAATGGAGGCCGCGCCCTGATGAAACAGAACCTGCTCGTCGGTATCATCGGCATCCTGGTTCTGCTGGTCGTGTTGGGGGCCTCGCCGTTCTTCATTCTCGACCTGACCCAAACGGCCATCGTGGTCCAACTCGGGAAACCCAAGCGGACCGTGACCGAACCAGGGCTCAAGTTCAAACTGCCGTTTGTCCAGGAAGTCCGGTACTTCGACAAACGCCTCCTGGATTACGACGTGCCCGCACGTGAAGTCATCACCCAGGATAAAAAGACCATCCTGATCGACAACTTCGCCAAGTGGAAAATCGTCGATCCCCTGGAGGTCTACAAGGCGTTCCAGACGCAACGGGGCGCGCTGCAACGGTTGGACGACATCATCTATTCCGAACTGCGCGTGGAACTGGGCCGGCACGAGTTGTCGGAAATCGTCTCCGCGAACCGCTTGCTGATCATGTCCGAGGTGGCCAAACGCGCAAATGAAAAAGCCTCGAAGTACGGCCTGGAAGTTTTGGACGTCCGCATCA
This sequence comes from Nitrospirales bacterium, assembly GCA_965204965.1. Taxonomy (GTDB): domain Bacteria; phylum Nitrospirota; class Nitrospiria; order Nitrospirales; family UBA8639; genus Bin75. Next base: position 1,849,449 of record OZ242026.1, read on the forward strand.
AACGCGCGGACCTGCCCGAGCAGAACGCCAAGGCCGTGTTTGACCGGATGCAAGCCGAACGGGAACGGATCGCCAAACAATACAAAGCCGAAGGCGCGGAAGAAGCGCAAAAAATCCGGTCGGAAGCCGAAAAGGACCGGGAGATTCTCATCGCCGACGCCTACAAAACCGCCCAGGAAATCCGCGGTGAAGGCGACGCCAAAGCCTACAAAATCTATGCCGACGCGTATCAGCAGGACCCGAAATTCTTCGAATTCGTTCGATCCATGGAAGCCTACCGCAAGATGTTCTCCAAAGACACGACCATGGTGCTCAGCCCCGACTCCGAATTTCTGCACTTCCTCAAGCGCCGATAAGGGCATTTTTGATTTTGGATTGCTGATTGCTGATTTTTAAATCCAAAATCCACAATCTAAAATCCACAATTCCTTCATTCATGAATGAAGACGAATTAAAGGCCCGGACGAAGCAATTCGGGCTTGGCATCATGAATCTTGTGGACAGGTTGCCGAAAACGACTACGGGACGAGCACTGGGAAGCCAACTTGTACGTAGTGGAACATCCGTCGGTGCCAACTATCGCACTGCCTGCCGCAGCCGGTCGAAAGCGGAGTTCGTGGCCAAAATCGGTATTGTCGCCGAAGAGTCCGACGAATCGGCATTCTGGCTCGAACTGATTATGGACAGCGGCCTTCTCAAGGCGGAACGTGTCGCTCACCTCCATCAGGAAGCCGAAGAATTGACAGCCATCTTCACCGCCTCAGGTCTGACCGCAAAAACCCGAAAATAATTTTTGATTTTGGATTGCTGATTGCTGATTTTTAAATCCAAAATCCCAAATCAGAAATCCAAAATTCCTTAATCCACAATCCACAATCTAAAATCCACAATTCCTACAATGGCGAATTCAGACCATCTTGATCTGTTGCTTCAAGGCCTGGAAGTTTGGAACAAATTCCGACGGACTCAGCCGGACGTCACGCCTGACCTGCGGGACGCCGACCTGTCGGGTTACGACTTCACGAGAATGGATTTTTCCAGGTGCGACCTGACCGGCGCGGATTTGTCCGACGCCTACTTGCTCCAGGCCAACCTGGAAGAAGCCGATCTGACCGGAGCCAATCTTACGGAGGCGGACGCTATCGAAGCCAACCTGCTCAAAGCCTCCTTGACCAACGCAACGCTCGTGATGGTGGACCTGAGTGGAACCGGCTTGATCCGTGCGAATCTCGCAGGCGCGGACCTCTCCAAGGCCAACCTGACGCGCGCCTCACTGCCGTGGGGAAATTTACAGGGATGCCGGTTGGTACAAACCAACCTGAAGATGGCCGACCTGCGGGAAGCCGATCTCACGGGTTCAGACCTGTCTGAAGCCAACCTGCAAGACGCCTCCCTGACCGGAACAGTTTTTCAAAGCGCCAACCTGGAGGGCGCCAAACACGTCTCCTTGGAGTACCTCAGTAAAGCCAGGACGCTTTTCCAGGCCAGCCTCGATCCTGAGATTCACGAAGAGATTGAGAAGACCTACCCGCACCTGCTGAAACAACCGTAAAGTTCCGCCTGCCTCCAAAACCTCTTATGTCATTCCTGCAGAAGCAGGAATACAGTGTCTTTGTTTTTCATCTTGTCTGTCATCCTCGACATTTTTAATCGAGGATCCAGTGTCTTTGTTTTTCTCGGTTTGTAAAGGACTAAGACCCTGGATTCCCGATCGGGGTCGGGAATGACAGGAGGGGCTACTGCGAGACGCCGCTTCTTCGGATCAGGACCAGACGGCCGAGCAGGTGCTCGGGAGGATTCACGGGGGGGACGACCAAATCGACTCGCGGACCGACGCCCTGCACGAGTCGAAGGCCTTCGGAAGTCTGCACAAACCCTTTGGCTCGCAGGGCTTGGCGCGATTGAATCCTGCGAACCAGCGTCTCGGGGTCAATGCCCTGTTCGATGACGCATTCTTCCGCCTCAAACGCCTCATGGGTATGCGGTTCATGTGCCGACGGCTTGGCAGCTCGTTTGGGAAGACTCCCGGGATCAGGCGGAAACAGCACCGGCGTACTGACGCAAGCCTGCACGGCCGGAACGACCGGCGTTCCCGGAGCCAAACCTTGCACCCATTCCCGGACCCGGTCGCGTTGTTCCGAAGACACGAGATCCAGTTTGTTCAGGATCAACATATCGGCCGATGATACCTGCTGTTCAAAGGTCCCTTCCAGGTCACGGCCTTCCGCGACCTGTTCGGCATTCACCACCACCGCCGAGAGACATTCGCCGACCCATTCGGACACCGGCTCTCGCCAGAAATTCAGGAGCGTGTCAAAGGGCAAGGCCACCCCGGACGTTTCCACCACAATCCGGTCAGGGCGGACCTCTTCATGAATCCGTTGCAGCGTGGTCACGAATTCATCGGAGAGTTTACAACAGACGCACCCGCCTTCCAATTCCACGTACCCCGGGCCGGCCTGATTTCCCAACAGGGCCTGATCGATTCCCAACTCCCCGAATTCATTCGACACGACCGCAATCCGCACCCCCCGCGCCTGTGCCTCTTCAAGCAGGTGCCGAACCAGCGTGGTCTTCCCGGCTCCCAGGAATCCGGACACGACCAGCGCCGGTACGAATTTTTGATTGTGGATTGTGGATTGTGGATCTAAAAGCATTTTGGATTGTGGATTGCTGATCTAAGAGCATTGTGGATTTTGGATTTAAAAATCAGCAATCCACAATCCAAAATCTAAAATTCCTTAATGTTGTTTGACAACCATAGCCGGGCTTTATGAGAATGCCTGAATGGATACGCCGTTGCCAACGTCATCCGATTTGCCGTCGGAGACCGATCTTCCCGACCGCCAATGCAGGTGGTGCCAAGTGACGATGGCAAAACGCCTGGTGGCGGAGGGGCGCTTCATTCATTACACCTGCCCGTCCTGCCTCTTTCAACATACCGGAAAACACTCCGGTGCGTGACGCATAGCGTAGAAGCCCCGCCGTGGGGCTACTACGGCGAGACCCCCTAACCTCAACCGTTCCCCTTCATCTGTCATCCCTGTATGTGTTCAGTAATTTGTTGACAATTTCTGCCTCTTCCTTCCCCTCCTTTGTAAGGAGGGGCGAGGGTAGGTAGAGGCTGTGCTCAGGACGCCCCGAGTTTCATGGACGGTTGGCTCTACCCCACCTGGCCTCCCCTTACAAAGGGGAGGGAAAGAATGCGGTCGCCCCCGTTCCGGCTAACCATTTTGTCAACGAATGACTGAACATTTACAATCCCCGATAGCACAGTCGAACACTCAATCATTTAGAACAAATTCGACACGATGCGCGTGCCGCCGACCCACGTGCCGATGACGCTGCCGATGGTGGGAAACAAAAAGGCCAGGAACACCCGTAGCAGGCGGCTTTGCCACCAACGCCGGGGGATGACCACGTCCTCGGCTACGGTCTGAAATTCGCGCACAATCGGTGGTTGCATATAGGCCTGGACAAACGCCGTCACGTACCCGACGCCGATCACCGGCGTCAGGCTCGTAAACGGAGCTCCGGCCACGGCCACGATGATCGTGAACGGATGCGCCCAGGCCAGCAAGGCCCCCAAGCCACTGGGTATGCCGTTGGCCACGATCCAAAAGAGGGCGTTGTCCCCGGCGGCCGCGGCTCCCTTTTGGAAACCGATCAGAGCGATGGACCCGATAATGATTGCCGGAATCGCCCACCCGATCCATTTCCACGCCGGCGACGTGGGCGGAATCACGTCCAGACTATCCAGATCGGCTTGCCGCTCGCCCTGGAGAATGGTTTTAATCCCTTCTATGTGTCCGGCGCCGACCACCGAGACGATTGTCTTGCCTTCGGCCTGGAGCGTCTTCTCCGCCAGATAGCGGTCCCGTTCGTCGATCAACACCGTTTTCAACGTGGGGACTTCCCTCCCCAATTCCTGCATCATCTCCGACAACACGTCCTGTTTTCTCAATTCCTGCAAAGACTCTTCGCTCACGGGCTTGGTGTCGAACACGCCCACGATCAGCGACGAAACCAACATGCTTTTCTTGAAGAACGGGGTGGACCGCCAAGCCCGTCTCATGGTCACGCGAACGTCGCGGTCGCAGAGAGCAATGGGAATGTCGAACTTCTTGGCCACGTTGACGGCTTCCAGCATCTCGGTACCGGGAAGCACGCCGAGTTGATCCCCCAGCCGCTTTTGATAGGAGGCCAGCAGGACGTTGGCCAACATGGTGCTGAGTTGCTTCTTGCGGATGACCTCTTTGAGGTCGAACGCCTCCCATTTCTGCTGCTGGGACAAGGCTTCGTACCGGCGGGCATCCAGTTCCACGCAGACCGCATCCGGCCGTTCCTCCTCAATGACGGCGCGAACCAAGTCCGCGGACTCCCGGGACACGTGCACCGTCCCAACCAGAATAATCGTTTTGTCTTCAACGGTGAGCACGTGGACTTCAGGAGACGAGCGGGCCGTGCCGTGAACAGCCTGCGGCGGCGTGGATTCCTGCCCGTTATCGGCTTCCACGATGACTCCGTAACCGGCTAAACTTACAAATCGAACATGTACGCGACATTATCTCCCCCGAACTTTTTGACTTTGCCTTCGATCATCTTTTCGTTTTGACTGTACACTCTCACGGTGACGTCCTGAAGCCCCGTCAGCGACTTCATCTGTTGCATCAACATCAGCACGATCTTTCGGCCGCGGTCCCGGTCCACGGCCAACCGCCGGTAAAACTCCTCGGTCACGTGCAGTTGCAGCAGGTCTCCCTTGACCAACACGTCTTCCACGGCCCCGCTCCGGCCCAATTGCGCACGTATGCGCTCGGCTACCTGTTCATCCGTCATGGTTTCACTCATAACTTGACCACGTCCCTTTCACCCAAGCCCCAGGCCGTCATGCCTGCTTTTATCTGTCATTCCTGCGGAATCCAGTGTCTTTCTCTTACACAACACAAAAAACAAAAGACGCTGGATCCCCGATGACGAATGTCGGGGATGACAAAAAAGACAAAACAAAAATCCTGGGAGACCTAGAAAATTCCTTTCGTCGCCTGCTTCAACCAACCGGCCGTGGACGAATCAACCAAGGATCCGATAACCTCCCGCACGCGGGCATGGTAGCTATTGAGCCATTCCCGTTCCGCAGCATTCAACAAGGCTCTGTCGATCAGCGAAGTATCAAACGGCACAAGCGTGATCGTCTCGAACGCGTACCATTCCCGTCCGTCACCGTTATCCGTGAGAGCAGGAGTCACAACCACCAGGTTTTCCAGCCGAATCCCGTATTCTCCGTCCTTGTAATACCCGGGTTCGTTCGACAGGATCATGCCGGGCTGTAACGCGACGGTATGGCCCCCTTTTGCAATGCGTTGCGGGCCTTCATGAACGCCCAGGTAACTCCCGACCCCGTGCCCGGTCCCATGCGCATAATCCAACTCCACTTCCCAAAGCGGCCTCCGGGCCAAGGCATCGAGTTGCGCGCCCGTCGTTCCTTTCGGAAAGATGGCCTTGGCGAGGGCGATGTGTCCTTTGAGAACCCGGGTGTACCGGTCCCGGTATTCCGGTGTGGGAGATCCGACGGCAATCGTTCTGGTGATGTCGGTGGTGCCGTCCAAATACTGCCCTCCCGAATCCACGAGATACAACGTGCCGGGCTCAAGTCTGCGACACTGCTCATCGGCGGCCCGGTAATGCACGACGGCTCCATTGGGGCCGGCCGCGGAAATCGTCGGGAAACTCATGTCCCGCCAGAGCGGTTGACGGCGGCGACAGGCATCCAGGTACGCCTGCGCGTCGAGTTCGGAGAGCTGTCCCTTCGGCGCTTCATGGCTCAACCAGGCGAGAAATTCACACACCGCGGCCCCGTCCCTCTTCTGGGCTTTTCGCGCTCCATTGATTTCCACCACGTTTTTGCAGGCCTTGGGCAAGAGACACGGGTCTTCCCCTTCGATCACCCGGGCTCCGGAGCGAGTCAGGCGTTCGGGAATCCAGCTCGCCGTGCGCGTCGGATCGCACAACACGCGTTCGCCGGTTTTTCCCAACCGGTCCAAGGCATTCTGAAATTCGGAGACGGGACGAATCCGCACGGCCGGTCCCAAGTGCGAAACCAGAGCATCGGACACCTTGTTCGTTTCCAGAAAAAGCGACGCCGTGGCGTCCCGGTGCAGCATGGCAAACCCAAGGGGTAACGGCGTATACTCCACGTCATTGCCACGCACGTTCAAGAGCCAGGCGATGGAATCCGGCGCCGTCAACACGGCAACTCCGATGTCGTCGTTCTTCAACGTCATGGAAAGCTTGTGTCGCTTTTCATCCGAGGACTTACCCGCATAGGCGAGATCATGCGGCACGACCTTGGCCGCGGGAACAGCGGGACGGTCCTGCCAGACCGCATCGACGGGATTCGATTCGCATGGCATCAACGCGGCGCCCGCTTTGGCACAAGCCTCTTTCAATTGTTTGACCTCCTGCGGCGTATGCAGCCACGGATCATACCCCAGTTTATCGCCAGGGCGGAGCACGGTCGACAACCACGAAGGCACCGGTTCCTCGATGAGATGCCGGGGGGTCCATACCTGCAAATCGACTTGCGAGCGGACTTGCAGGGTATAGCGTCCGTCCACGAAGATCGAGGCTTGCCCGGACAGCACCACCGCGGTCCCGGCCGAACCCGTAAACCCCGTCAACCACGCCAACCGCTCGGCGCACGCCGGCAGATACTCGTTCTGGTACTCGTCGGCATGGGGCACGATGAACCCGGACAATCCTCTCCGAATGAATTCAGCGCGAAACGCTTGTAATCGTTCTGCCATCAATGGGACAAGCTCCTTCAACTCCAAACCGGCCGGTTTTTCAAAATATCACGTCGGCATGTTTCTGGCAAAAACAGCCTTTTTCGCAATTGAAAATTTTCACTATCATCCTCCGCTCAGATGGCATTTATGGTACCATTTATGGTACCATCTATGGTACATATATGCGATGGCAGCGCCCGAAAAGGTCATCATTGCTCGATTCTATCAACTGGTAAGTGGCCGAGAGCCGGTGCGCGAATGGCTCGAGGGGCTGCCTCGGGAGGACCGCAGATTGATTGGTCGGGACCTCATGAAGGTCGAATTTGGATGGCCATGCGGTCCGCCGCTCTGCGCGTCGCTCACGGGCTATCCCGGTCTGTACGAGGTACGCAGCAACGTGACGGTTAGACGTATTGCCAGAGTGTTTTTCACGGTGTCAGGAAGCAACATGGTACTTCTGCACGGCTTCATCAAGAAAACTCAGGCGACACCCACGAAAGAGTTGAAACTCGCGGAGCGTCGAATGAAGGAGCACCACCGCTATGGCTGAGAAGAACCTGCATGTTGGATCAACGCTTGAAAGCTTGCTCAGGAAAGATGGCACCTATGAAGATGCGAAGAACCATGCGATCAAGGCGGTCCTCGCCTACAAGCTGGAACAAGCGATGAAGGCACAAAACCTGTCTAAGGCGCGCATGGCCGAGCGCATGGCCACCAGCCGTTCGCAACTTGACCGTTTGCTTGATCCAGAAAACGAAGGCGTGACGCTGCATACGTTGAAATGCGCCGCGGCGGCCGTGGGGATGCGCCTTGAACTTGAACTACGGCAACCCTAGCACCTGCCGTCCGTGCGCACACACTGGGCGAGAGCGGCGGCTGACGTCGTCAAGCACGTCTGGCGTTCCGTGGGAAGTATGGGTCGGCAAGAGGAAATACCAAAATTCGCGTCATCTCTGCCCGAGACATGAGCCGTAAGGAGCGAGACCGCTATGACCAGGAAACGTAAATCCAAGCCCACCTTCAAGAACGAGGGGGAAGAACGGGTCTTTTGGGAGACTCACGACTCGACCGGCCACGTGGACTGGAGCAAGGCCCAGCGTATCCGGCTCCCCAATCTCAAACCGTCTACCAAGCCGATTTCCCTGAGATTGCCGGTTGGTCTGCTTGAGAAAATCAAGACCGAGGCCAACAAAAGGGATGTCCCTTACCAGTCACTGATCAAGGGAACCTCTGATTTAGTGCACTATCGGGCGCATGGCTGCGTTGTATCCTCGCTCAACCCTCACCTATCTCTATGATAAGCCTCGGGTTTCGCTCCGGGACGCCTTGCCCTGCATCCCGCTATCACAATAAATCAGAGGTTCCTAAGGTCTGGCTGTCCGAAAAAATTGCTTCCGTGTAAGGCACGCTCCCAGGTCCAGGTACGGCCCGCCTCTTTTTCCCCCCACCGCTTCAGCCGGCGCCTGACGGCTTGGCTTCGGCGACTCCCCCTCAAGGGGGGAGTGATGGAGAAGGGCAGGCGTGTCAACCAGCGAGCGCGGCTTGGACCGTCTCCCCGATCTCGGCGGGGTTGCGCACAACTTGCACGCCGGCGGCTTCCAGCGCGGCGATTTTTTCTTTTGCCGTACCTTTGCCTCCGGTGATAATCGCGCCGGCGTGGCCCATGCGACGTCCGGGAGGCGCCGTCATTCCGGCTATAAAGCCGACGACGGGTTTCGTCATTTCCCGTTTGATGAACTCGGCGGCTTTTTCCTCGGCGTCCCCGCCGATCTCCCCGATCATGACCACGGCTTGCGTCTCCTCGTCATGCTCGAACATCTGCAACAGGTCAATGTATCCGGTGCCGATGATGGGATCGCCGCCGATGCCGATGCAGGTCGTCTCGCCAAGCCCCAGGTTCGTCAACTGGTTCACGGCCTCATAGGTCAGGGTCCCGCTACGGGAAATCACGCCGACCTTGCCTTTTTTATGAATGAAGCCGGGCATGATGCCGATCTTGCACTCGTCCGCCGTGATAATCCCCGGACAATTGGGGCCGATGAGCCGCGTCTGCGTACTGGCCAGGGCGCGTTTCACCCGGACCATGTCGTTCACGGGAATCCCTTCCGTAATGCAGATCACCAACCAGATCCCCGCGTTGGCCGCTTCGAGAATCGCATCGCCGGCAAACGGAGGCGGTACGAAAATCAGGGACGTGGTGGCTTCGGTGGTTTTCACGGCGTCGCGGACCGTGTCAAAAACCGGAATGCCTTCCACTTCCTGTCCGGCCTTACCGGGCGTCACCCCTGCGACGATCTGGGTGCCGTATGCCTGACATTGGGTCGCGTGGAATGACCCTTCCTTACCCGTAATGCCCTGGACGACCACCCGCGTTGACTTATTGACCAAAATGCTCATGTGCTGTTCCTTCCCTCATTCTTTATACGAAAACAGCCAGCAATTCCCCGAATTGTCATTCCTGCGAAAGCAGGAAGCCAGCGTCTTTCTCCTCGCGAACGAAGGAAAAAGCAAAGACGCTGGATTCCCGGTTACTAACGTCGGGAATGACAGATTGGAGAGAGGCTGACATGGAGGATTCCCGTCTGTCTTGCGAGACCATTGCGCGAGTTTCAAACGATGGGGCGGTCAGATCTTTTTCTTCTTCTTGCCTTTCATGGCCACGATTTTTTGCGCGGCTTCCCAGAGATCCGTCGCCACGTCCACCTTCAATCCCGATTCCAGAAGGATCTTTCGACCCTCTTCCGCGTTGGTTCCCTGGAGACGGACCACCACGGGCAACTTGATGCCGACCTCTTTCGAAGCTTCGATCACGCCATTGGCAATCCGTTCACACCGGACGATGCCTCCGAATATATTGATGAAAATGCCTTTGACTTTTCTGTCCTTGAGGAGAATGCGGAACCCGGCCGCGACGGTTTCCTTGGTGGCGCCGCCGCCCACGTCCAAAAAGTTGGCGGGTTCGGCGCCGGCCAACTTGATCACGTCCATCGTGGCCATGGCCAACCCGGCCCCGTTCACCATGCACCCGATGTCCCCGTCCAGCTTCACGTAGTTGAGGTTATTGGCGCCCGCCTCGATTTCCAGCGGTTCTTCCTCGTGAAGGTCACGAAACGCCTGGACGTCCTGATGCTTGAATAACGCGTTGTCGTCAAAGGTGACCTTCCCGTCGAGTGCGATGAGTTGCTTGTCCGTGGTGATCACCAGCGGGTTGATCTCGACCAATGACGCATTCTTTTCCATGAACAGGCGATACAGGTTGCCGAGCATTTTGATGAAGGGCGACACCACGGCTTTTTCCAGGGAGGGGAGGCCCAAGGCAAAGGCCAGGTTACGGCCATTGTACGGGTGAAACCCGACGGCCGGATCGATCGTCTCCCTGAACAGTTTTTCCGGGGTCTTCTCCGCCACCTCTTCGATTTCCATGCCCCCTTCGGTACTCGCGAGGAACGTGGGACACCCGGTGTCCCGGTCCACCAAGAGACTCAGATACAACTCCTTGTCGATCCCCGCCCCTTCCTCGATCAACAGGCGCCGGACTTTTCTGCCCTTGGGTCCGGTTTGATGCGTGACCAGGGTTTTCCCGATAAGTTCCTGCGTCAGGCCCGGGACCTCCTCGCGCTGTTTGGTAATTTTCACGCCACCGGCCTTGCCCCGTCCCCCGGCGTGAATTTGCGCCTTGACCACGTAGACCGGCGCATCCAGGGCCGCAGCCCATTTTTCAGCGGCCCTCGGCGTCTTGATTTCCTTGCCGCGCGGCACCGGCACCCCGAATTGAGCAAACAACTGTTTCGCTTGAAATTCATGAATGTTCATGATTCTCCTCTTTAAGAAAAAAACTCCCCCTCACCCCAGCCCTCTCCCTATTTCACGCTTAATGCGGGAAATAGGAGAGGGAGTTATGGGGCAGGTCAAACCTACAAAACCAGTTCCAGGCAGGATGTTCAAAAAAGCCGTCCGGCGCGGCCGCAGCAAGCGAGGAGGCGAGGCGTACGTGAAGTACGTTGAGCCTCCGGGCGCCGCGAGAACAAAGCGGGCGGGTTTTTTCAACATCCTGCTACGGTTGTTCGGCATATGCGGGCAACACGACCGGCGACGTGACCTGGTTCGTGACCCGGTGCTTTTTCGCTTCGGCCCGGAAGCGCTGCAAGTGGTTCAACGTCAAACTGCCGTGAGACATGGTTCGCACGCGCTCGGCCACCGTCAACCCCGATCGCTTGCCGAAGACCATCAGGTCCAACAACGAATTGCCCATCAACCGGTTGCGCCCGTGCAGCCCCCCGGAGGTTTCTCCGGCCACGAAGAGGTTTTTTACGGACGTTTCGCCGTTGACGTCGATCTTCACGCCCCCGTTCTGATAGTGGAGCGTCGGATAAATCAGGACCGGGTCTTTGCGGATATCGACTCCGTACCGGGCATATTGACGAACCATGGCGGGGAAATGCTTGTCCAGCGTCCCTTCACCGTGGTCTGCGTCGAGCAACGGGGTATCCAACCACACGCCGACGCGACCGGTCGGCATGCGGACGCCGCGACCTTCTTCACATTCACGAATGATCGAGGATGACACCACGTCGCGGGTATCCAGCTCATTCACGAACCGTTCGCCTCTCCCATTGACCAGGTGCCCGCCTTCGGACCGTATGCCCTCTGTCACCAACTGTCCGACGAGTTGTTCCGGGTAGACGCCGCCCGACGGATGATATTGAAACGTATCGATTTGGACGAGCGGGGCTCCGATGCGATAGGCCAAGGCGAGCCCGTCGCCCGTGGCGCCGTAATGATTGCTCGTGGGAAACCCTTGAATGTGTAACCGCCCGATGCCGCCGGTCGCCAGAATCACGGTCTTGGCCGCCACCACCAGAAACCGTTTGTTGTCCAAATCCTGAAACACGGCTCCGGTGCACGCGCCTTGCTCGTCACTCAACAGTTCCACGGCCGCGGCGAATTCCAGGAGTTGGATCTTCCGGTTGAGGACCTCATCCTTGAGCACCCGCATGATCTCGAGACCGGTGTAGTCCGAGCAGGTGAGCAGCCGCGCCTTGGTACTGCCGCCGCCCTTTTTCACGTGGAGGTTGCCGTCATCGTCCCGGTCGAAGAGCACCCCCAGTTCCAGCAACCACTTCGCAATGGACGGCCCTTCCTCGACCATCGTTTTGAGCAACTCATGGTCGTTCTTCATGTGACCGCCCTTGAGCGTATCCAGGAAATGCTGAACCGGGGAATCATTAGGCGCCACGGCAATCTGCATGCCGCCCTGCGCCATCACCGAATTGGAATCCCCCAAGCGCAACTTCGTAGCCAGCAGCACCTTCGCCCCGTGCCCATGCGCGTGCAGCGCCGCGGCACAGCCCGCGCCGCCGCCCCCCACGACCAGGACATCGACTTCGTAATCGGGTGTCAGGCGGAGATCATCCGAAACCACACTATCGCCTTCCAGGACGGAGGCGAGTTCCCGCACCGTCATGTCGCCTTCATTGGGCCCGAAGGCCACGGAACGGTAGGCGGCTTCCCGATGATCGGGATGAAATTTTTTGATCAGGGTATCGCGTTCGGCCGGAGAGAGTTTGGGAAGGGTCTGTTGCCGGCGGGCGTCACGGGAGTTGTGAACTACGTCGTGCAGGACTTGAATATCCACGTGTCAGCCGCACTCCCCTACGACTTGATCGTGGCCGAGGTTTGTTGTAATTCGTCATCGCTCATCTTCAGGATTCGTTCCCAGTCGTCGGCGTACTGTCCATCGGCAATGGCCTGGATTCGGTCGAAGAGGCCTGGCGGCTTTTCCATTTCCCGGACGCCGTAGGCTCGACTGGCATAGACCCCCACCAAGTTCGGCGCAATATCGGCAATGCACACGGGCACGCACATGCCGCACATCACACAGTCCATGAACGTCTCCGACACCGCCTTGAAGTCCCCGAACACGGCCTTCCACACGCCTTCCCGCACGTCGATCTGTTGCGGACAGGCTTCGGTACACGCGTTACAGTTCCTGCACAAGGGCGCTTCCGGATACAATTTGAACAGGTCCTGCTTGGGATTTTCCAGTGCATTCAAATCGTACGTGGCCTTGCGCGCGGGAAACGCCGGGGCGAACGAAAACGACATGCCGTCTTCCACTGCATGCGAACACCCCAGGCAGGTTTTCACTTTCGGATCGTCCTTGGTGCGATAATAGGTCGCACAGGCTCCGCAAAACCCGCCGAGGCACCCCGCCCCCCGCGTGACTTCATGGCCGGTATACCAGAGGGCCTTCATCAGGGTAATCCCCGCCGGAACCCGGAAGGACTTCCCCGCGATCTCCACCGTGACCATTTGGGGCTGGAGCGCTTCTTCCCGGCTCACGGCTTTTTCCGTATCGAATGAACCCGTCATGTCCGTCTACCGTACTCGTTTATTCCCCTCCTTTGTAAGGAGGGGCGAGGGGAGGTAGAGGAACGCTTGGCTCTACCCCACCTATCCTCCCCTTACAAAGGGGAGGAAAAAGCTGACCCGCTTCCTCTCCTTACTCCCTCTCCCTGGACGGGAGAGGGTTGGGGTGAGGGTGAAGAAATCATACATTCAACGCATTCAAGGCCGAACCCGCTTTGAACCACTTGATCTGCTGTTCGGTCATGCTGTGCTTGGCTTGAATCTCGACTTCTTTTCCATCCTTCTTGTGAATGACCACGGACACCGGCTTGTCCGGCGCCAGCCCGTCGAGGCCCGTCACGCTGACCCGGTCTTCCTGGTCGATCTGCTCATAATTCGCGGGGTCCGCAAACGTCATGGGCAGGATACCCTGCTTCTTCAGATTCGTTTCATGGATGCGGGCGAAGCTCTTGGTGAGCACGGCTTTCACGCCCAGGAAACGCGGGGACATGGCCGCGTGTTCCCGGCTGCTCCCTTCGCCGTAATTCTCGTCGCCGACCACGAACGATCCGATGCCCTTGCCTTTGTAATCACGCGCGACCTGCGCCAGGGTGAGACCGGATTCGCCGGTCAACACGTTGTTGCCTTTTCCCGCTTCACTCGAAAATGCGTTGTTCGCACCCAGGAACATATTGTCACTGATCTTGTCCAAATGTCCACGAAACTTGAGCCAAGGACCCGCGGGAGAAATGTGATCCGTCGTGGTTTTCCCCTTCGTCTTGATCAGCAACGGCAACTTGTCGAAGTCCTTGCCGTCCCACTTGGGGAAGGGCTGCAACAGTTGCAGCCGCTCGCTGTTCGGAGGCAGATCCACGGCCAACCCCTCGCCGTTCTCCGCCGGAGAAATGAACCCTTCTTCACCCTTGGCAAAACCCTGGGCCGGCAACTCATCCCCTTGCGGCGGATCGAGTTTGATTTGCTTGCCGTCCGGGGTGGAAATGGTGTCCTGCAAAGGATTGAATCCCAGGTCGCCCGTCAGGGCATACGCGGCCACCAATTCCGGACTGGCCAGAAAGGACAACGTGTCGGGAATCCCGTCGTTGCGTCCGGGGAAATTCCGGTTAAACGTACTTACGATCGAATCGGACTTGCCTTTGACGCCGTCGGCCCGTTTCCACTGCCCGATACACGGTCCGCAGGCGTTCGCCAACACGGTGGCGCCCAACTCCTCGAACGTCTCCAAAAAGCCGTCCCGCTTCATGGTGTGAAAGATCCGTTCCGAGCCCGGTGACACCAAAAACGCGGTCTTGGCTTTCAGGCCCGCCTTTAACCCCTGTTGGGCAATATGCGCGGCCCGGCTGATATCCTCATACGAGGAATTCGTGCAACTGCCCAGCAAGGTCGCTTTCAACTCCACGGGATACCCCTTCTCCTTGGCCTCGGCCTCCAACGCGGAGATGGGGCGGGCCAGGTCCGGGGAATGCGGTCCCACGACGTGCGGTTCCAAGGTCGAGAGATCGATTTCCAGGATCTCGTCAAAATATTTTTCCGGCGATTCATACACTTCCGGGTCAGCCACCAGCATCGCTTGATTGGCTTCCGCCAGGTCGGCGATCTCCTTGCGTTCCGTGATATTGAGATAGTCCACCATCTTTCGGTCGAAGGGAAAGATCGATGTGGTCGCCCCGAGTTCCGCACCCATATTGGTGATCGTTCCCTTACCCGTGGCGCTGATCGTTTCCGCGCCCGGGCCGAAGTATTCGACGATCTTGTTGGTGCCGCCTTTCACCGTCAGCTTGCCGCAAATATACAGGATGACGTCCTTGGGCGAAGTCCAGCCGTTCAATTTGCCGGTGAGCTTGACCCCGATCAATTTGGGATGCAACACCTCCCACGGCAACCCGGCCATGACCTCTCCGGCGTCGGCGCCGCCGACACCGATCGCCAGCATGCCCAACCCGCCGCCGTTCGGCGTATGAGAATCGGTCCCGATGATCAACCCGCCAGGAAACGCGTAATTCTCCAACACCACCTGGTGGATGATCCCCGCGCCCGGCTTCCAGAACCCGATGCCGTATTTCTTGGCGGCCGATTCCAGGAAGTTGTACACCTCACGGTTTTCATCGCAGGCGCGCAGTAAGTCCTTGGACGATCCCATTTCCGCGCGAATCAAATGGTCGCAATGAATGGTGCTGGGCACCGCGGCTTTTTTCTTGCCCGCCTGGATAAACTGCAACATGGCCATCTGGGCCGTGGCGTCCTGCATGGCCACACGATCGGGACGAAGCGCCAACATGGCTTTCCCCCGGTCCCAGACCTGGGTTTCGAGATTATCCGCGTGGGACACCAGAATTTTTTCGGCAAGGGTCAACCCGCGACCGAACTGCTTTCTCGCCGCCTCCACGGCCCCGGGCATTTTGGCATACAACGTTTTGACAAGCTCTATCGACATAGGACGTTCTCCGCATGGCTTCCGAGTCCCGATCCGGCCTGCGGACCGGGGCAGGGAAACCCATTAATGTTATTATTTCAGCGGCGGCACTTCCCGGCGCGCAGGCGCCGCGTAGTTCACCAGATAGTTGAACAACCGGATCAACCGGCTGCCCTGACGTTTTTGATCGGCCCAATGCCCGATCAACCCGATGGTCCTGGACAGGACGAAGAATCCGTTCAGGCTGTCCACCGGGAATCCAAGATCGACGAGGACGGCCGCCATGGTTCCATCGACGTTCAGAATCAGGTTGTCCTTCTTCGCCGCGGTGATCTTTTCGACTTCCAGGGCAAAGTCCAGATGCGGCGTGGCCAAGTCCAGACTCTTCACGTACCCCACCAATTCCTTCACGCGCTTATCCGGGTTCCGCAGGCTCTTCACCCGATGCCCGATTCCCGGCACCGGCCCCACGTTTTTCTTCATGTGGGCCAGAAACTCGTCCACGGACATGTTGTTGTCGATGGCATAGCTGAAGTACCGGCCCGCATCGGTCACGGCTCCGCCGAACCGCGGACCGATCATGATCAACCCGGCCGCCACGGCTTGCGACAACCCGATGCCGGCACAGGCCCCGATAATGGTGGTCAACGCTCCGCTAACGCACGGGCCGTGATCGGCCGACAGGATGATGATTCGCCGGATGATTTCGGCCTCCTGCTTGGAGACCAGCCGCTTGTCCCACAGGAGCCCGATGATATGAGGAATGTCATAGCCTTTGTTAATGAGTTCGGACGCCGGATACCCTTCGTACAAGGGCTCGTCGCCCCGGTCATCGCTGATGGTGGACTTGATCAGGGGCGCGACCAGGATATCGCCGTCTTTCATGCCCTGTTCCACGGTCCGGGGAAGCTTGGGCTTCTCCGCTTCGCTGAGTTCGGGAATCGGCGTGACTTCGCCGGACTTCACCAACTCTTCGTACGTTTCCTTGATCGCCGGCCCCAAGGCGCCGAACGTTTCCGGAACGATAGCTCCGGCCTTCTTCAAGGCTTCCGACTTGGCCCGGGCCGACCCTTCACCCTGGAGACCTTCCTTGGCTCCGGCATGCCCGAATTTCATGCCCTTGGGCAGACTTTCCTGGCAAAAACCGGACACCACCGACAGGAGCTTCACCCGGCGTTTCTTCGCGCCGTACCATTCCGCGGCCCGTTCCTCCAGATCGCCACCCATCTCGCCAACGATGACCACGGCCTTGGTTTGCGGATCGTCTTCGAACATCTCGAGGTACGTCACGTAATCCGTCCCCGGGTAGGCGTCCCCGCCGATCCCGATCGCGGTCGTGATGCCGTCGGCGAACTGCGAGCAAATCCAGATGATTTCATTCGACAGGCCGCCGGACTTCGTGATCACCCCGAAGGACCCCGGACGATAAAGTTTGCAGGCCACCAGGTTGTCGAACGCGCCCCCGATCACGCCCAAGCGGCATTCGCCGGCCGACATGACGCCGATGGATGAAGGCCCGTTGAACGTTTTCCCGAGTTTCCGCGCGTGCGCCCCGAGCAATTTGGAATCCTTTTCGGGCAAGCCTTCCGTGATCATGGACACCACCTGAATGCCGGAATTGTCCAAGGCTTCCTTGGCGCCGGCATAGGCGCGGTCCGCGCCGACGTAAACCAGGCTGGTGTTGACTTCCGGATGGTTTGCGGTGGCCTCGGCTACGGTTTTGTACACCGGAATCGTGAGGAGCCGGTTCCCGCAGACGACTTCATTGGTTTTTCCGGCATCCGGAGGATACACGAACGCCGAAACGTTGAGGGGCTGCTGAATCATGTGACGGAACTCACCCATACGCCGGGCCGCGTTCACTCCGGCCACCCCGCCTTGGATCACAACATGTGTCTCTTTCGTTGCCAGAATACTCATCGAACTCTCCTGCGTCTCAATATGTTGAAAAAAGTCTCTTGCCTTCTGTCATCCCCGACACCCCCTGCTGTCATTCCCGACATTTTTAATCGGGAATCCAGTGTCTTTGCTTTTTTCGTTCGTGAAGAGAAAGACGCTGGATTCCTGCTTCCGCAGGAATGACCGATTCGGGCTATTTCAAATCAATGACCATGCCGGTGTAGTCAGCTCCTCCATTCCATCAACTAATGCGAACGCTTCCTTAGTAACGTCATCATTTCTTGGCCAGGGCCATGTCCACGATGTCCGTCAACGGGGTCCGGCGATCAAACACTTCGATCTCAAAACCTTCGTCCTTCAGCGCGTTCATCGCCGCCAGCCCTTGTTTTTCGTTGGGCCCGCCCCGTCGCACCCAAATGCGCACGCCGTCCAGCTTTCCTTCAGCCTTGGCTTTACGAAACGCATTGATGATGCCGCCGAACGTCTTCTTGACGTCGGTGAAATTGGCGATGGCCCCGCCCACGATAATGTTCTTGATGCCGGGAAGAGAACAGACCTTGTCGGTCAGGACTTCGACGGCCCAGTCCGGCGGATCCCCGGAATATTCGGCGTAATTGGCCAACTTGCCGCCGCGGGCCACCACCGCGTCCGAGTAGTACACGCTGGCCCCGCCGCCCGCCGGTAGCATCGCCGTGTCGCCGCCCGGGATTTCGATCAGCTTCACGGAACCTTTCACTTTCGAATCCACGGCCATGACCTCTTCTTCATTCTCGGTGTAGGCCCGGCCGAATTCTGCGGCAAACGGAAACGTCCAGTCCGGATGACGGAACTTGGCGTCGCCGTCCAACAGGGTCACGGCATCGAGCGCGACCAATTCGCCGGCGGCGTTAAGCACCACCGGATTGATTTCCAGATACTGCGCGTCTTCATTGTCGAAGCACAGAAACAGCTTCCTGGCGAAGTCGGCCACTTTGGGGATCAACTCACCGGAAAACCCGGCGTCCTTTGCAAGGGCATCGAGCGCCTCGTCGGAGGGAACATCGCCCACGACCACGGAGCAGCGTTTCACGCGATCCCAATTCGACTCCACTTCGACCCCGCCGCAATTGGCCACCATCACGTCCGCACCGTCACGGGTCGACTTCACGGCAACGTAATATTCCTCGCTGTGGTCCACGGCTTCGGACACGATCACTTCCCGAATGGTCAACGTGCCGACGGTCCGTCCGAGCATTTCTTTCGCCGCGGCCTTGGCACCATCGAGATCCAGACCCACCTTCACGAGGCCGAGTTTAAAGCGCGACCCCAAGGCCTCATGGGCCTTGACCACCAACGAACTCTTGTTCAACCATTCATTGGCCTGCGCCAACTGTTCCAGTTCTTCGGCAGAACCGACCACGGTGTAATTCGGGGTTTGCAAACCCCACTTTCTCAGCAAGCCTATTCCCGGGCCTTCAAGTACTTTTGCCATAATGCAACCTTTAGTTAGGGAACCTCTGATTTATTGCACTATCGGGCGTATGGCTGCGTTGTGTCCTCGCTCAACCCTCACCTATCTCCCTGATAAGCCTCGGGTTTCGCTCCGGGACGCCTTGCCCTCCATCCCGCTATCACAAGAAATCAGAGGTTCCTTAGTCTGAATGATATGAGGAACTCAGGACATCAAACGGAGCATTGTAAAGAGAATGCATGGCGGTCGCAATCAACCGAAAGGCCCATGCCGGGAAGTCACGAAAGACCCAGTAAGGAACGTCCCGAGCCTGTCCTGAGCCCTGAGCTTGTCGAAGGGTCGAAGAATGCCGGCCAGAATTTCAAATGGCTAAGCGGCCCGCCTCGGACCAAACTGTTAGAACACTTCACGCCACGTCCTGACCCGGGTCGGCACGGCGAGCAGCGCGGCTTGCAGACGGCAACTATCATATTGGACGGTTAAGGGTCCCGTTTGGTCGATCTCCCCGGCCCAGACTGCCCCGCGAATCACGATGCCGCTTCCAAAGCCGTTGAGAAACAACGTGCCGGTTACCAGGATCATGCCATCCCACCGGACTTCGCCTTCCAGGGTGGCGTTCCCGTCCACCAGGAGAAGACCGAATCCCCTGGTCTGTCGAATGCGGATTCCTTGCGGTTGAGGAAATAACTCGCCATCCGCAAAAAACGTCATCGGCACTTCCATGGAGCCCAAGTGTTGATTGATTTGATTTCCGTTCAAAACAACCGAGTCCGTATTCAGAGCGGTGAGTGCGGCAGAAGGAGACGGCACGTGAGCACTGTGCTGAGGACTCGCGGGCGTTCCGTCGAAGTGAATCGTCGGGGCGCTCGCGACGGTACCCCCATACGCGACCGGCGGCAGACTCCCGACGACGCCACAGGCGTCATGGCCGTTGATCGTAACTGACGCACCGGCGAAGCTGACGTCTCCGGACGCATGGACCGCTCCGAGTTGATTCGGACCCGGGGGGTGCACCACTTCTTCCTCCAGCACCACGGTGCCGTTCGTCGCGGACCCATAAGCGACGATCTTCTCGATCGGCAACCACGGTGTGGACGTATTGGTCGTGAAAGAGACCGGAACGGTATCCGCCGGCGAAGGATATCCGTAGTAGACGACGTTGCCCCGGCTGCTCTTGTTATGGCGGGCATGACTGCCGTCGAGATCAACATAGTGCGGCGAGACCGGCTTATGCCCGGCCCGCTCGGCATCGTATTCGGTCTTGTGCCGGATCTTCACCCAGTACGGCAGGTCCGTCTGCAGGCTGTTCGGTTGGACCACGGTATTGGTTGGATGACCCGGAAGCGGAATCAAGTTGGTCTCGCGCGGAGCATACTCGGGATCGAGGGGCGGCGACCAATCTGCGGATTCCGCGATGTAAACCGTCCACAACGGATCAGGCGTTACTGCCGGGTCTGCGATGAAAGACGTCTGAGTCGCCCCCGTCTTCCGCAAACGCGACCGGGCTTCAGCCAATCCGGCCTCGGCGGCGTACAATTCCTGCACCGCCTGCTTATGGTTCGCACTGATTTGGATTTCGGTTGAGGTCGTCTGCAGAACCGTCGCCGTGACGATCCCCACGACGGCCATCAGCAACAGCACCGCCACCAGCGCAAAGCCGCGGTTACGGGTCACGTCCGATCTTGCGATCATCAAGCACTTCCAACGTTGATAAGCCCGTCGAAGCCGGAGGGAGGCGTGTCCGGCCTGCCTGCCAGACCCATACTGCTCTGGTTCTGGAGCCTACCCCCGCAGTCTTTAGCGGGGGTCCAATGTTCACGAGACACTGGGGCTTTCGGTTGATTGCGTCGAATATCGGTTCGCTCTAAAATTCCCTGTTTGATCTCCGGAAGAGCATTCCGGCTGTTTTGTTTATTCTCACCCAACCTTGAACATGGAGGAGGAACACATGTCAGCAGAACCGGATATTATCTATACCAAAGTCGACGAGGCTCCGGAACTGGCGAGCGGATCATTTTTGCCGGTCATCCAAGCCTTTGCCGGCACCGCGGGCGTGAACGTCGGCCGGAAGGATATTTCACTGGCCGGCCGCATTATCTCACAATTTCCCGACAGCTTGAAGCCGGAACAACGGCAACCCGATGACCTCGCCCTCCTCGGCGAAATGGTGGAAACGCCGGACGCCAACGTCATCAAACTGCCGAATATTAGCGCATCGATACCTCAAATCAAAGGCGCGGTGGCCGAATTGCAATCCCAGGGGTACGCCATTCCCGATTACCCCGAAGACCCCAAAACCGATGAAGAAAAAACCATCAAGGCGAAGTTCGACAAGGTGAAAGGCAGCGCGGTGAACCCGGTGTTGCGACAAGGCAATTCGGACCGTCGGGCGTCAACGTCCGTGAAACAATATGCCCAAAAGAATCCGCACAAAATGGGGGCTTGGGCCAAGGATTCGCAAACGCACGTCTCGTCCATGTCGAGTGGAGACTTCTTTGCCAATGAGAAATCTACGACGATTACCGAGCAAACGGCCGGTAAGGGCCGCATCGAATTCGTCGGCGCGGACGGCGGCACGACCGTGTTGAAAGACAGCGTCACTTTCGACAAGGGTGACGTGGTGGACGCCACGAAGATGAGCGCCGGCGCGTTACGGCAATTCTTCAAGGAACAGGTCGAGGAGGCCAAGAAAAGCGGCATTCTCCTGTCGCTGCACATGAAGGCCACCATGATGAAGGTCTCGGACCCCATTATTTTCGGACATTGCGTGTCCGTCTATTTTGAGGACGTCCTCAAGAAACATGAAAAGGTCTTTGCCGATCTCGGCGTCAATCCCAATAACGGATTGGGCGACGTCTATGCGAAAATCGGCTCCCTGCCAGCCGCGCAACAAGAGGAAATCAAAGCCGACCTGCAGGCGGCCATGCAAAACGGCCCGGACCTCGCCATGGTGGACTCCGACCGGGGCATCACCAACCTGCACGTGCCGAGCGACATCATCATCGATGCGTCGATGGCCGCGGCGCTTCGCGTCGGCGGGAAAATGTGGGGGCCGGACGGGAAGGAATACGACACGAAGGCCATGATCCCGGACCGCAGTTACGCGGGGATTTATCAGGCCGTGGCGGACTTCTGCCGGGAAAACGGAGCCTTCAATCCGGCCACCATGGGCAGCGTGCCAAACGTGGGTCTCATGGCCCAGAAAGCCGAAGAATACGGATCGCACGACAAGACCTTCGAGGCACCCGGCAATGGAACCATCCGCGTGATGGATGGAGCCGGGAACGTCCTGCTCGAACAGGCCGTGGAACAAGACGACATTTTCCGCGCCTGTACGGTCAAGGACGTTCCGATTCAGGACTGGGTGAAGCTGGCCGTGAACCGGTCCAAGGCGTCCGGAATGCCGGTGGTGTTCTGGTTGAACAAGAACCGATCACACGACGCGCAACTCATCGAGAAACTGGACCGCTATTTGAAAGACCATGACACGACGGGCCTGGACATCCAGATCATGGCCCCGGTGGATGCCATGAAGCATTCACTCAAACGGGCCAAGGACGGGCAGAGCACCATTGCCGCCACGGGCAACGTGCTACGGGATTATCTCACCGACCTGTTCCCGATCCTGGAACTGGGCACCAGCGCCAAGATGCTCTCCATCGTGCCTCTCATCAACGGCGGTGGCTTATTCGAAACGGGAGCCGGCGGATCGGCACCGAAACACGTGCAGCAGTTCGTGAAAGAAGGACACTTACGATGGGATTCGCTCGGCGAATTTCTCGCCTTGGCGGAATCCTTTGCCCATTTGGCCAAGAGCCGAAACAATAAAAAAGCTCAAGTCCTGGCGGATACCCTGGACCGGGCCACGGGCAAACTCATGGATAACCGCAAATCACCCGGCCGGGTGCTGGGGGAATTGGACAACATCGGCAGCCACCTGTACGAAGCCCTGTATTGGGCGCAGGAACTCGCCGCACAAAACGACGACCCGGGATTAAAGGAAAAATTTGCGCCCGTGGCGAAAGAACTCGAAGCCAACATGGAGAAAATCCTCGAAGAAGTGAAGGCCGCGAAAGGTAAGGCCATGGACGTCGGCGGCTATTATCATCCCGACCCGGCGAAAGTCGCAGTCGCCATGCGGCCGAGCGCGACGTTCAACAATATCCTCGCCATCCTGGGCTGACCCGATACGACGACGGTAGGGCACAACGATTGTTGTGCCCTACAAGGCGCAGGGCACCTCGCTTCACCATGCCCGAGTCAAAATTCCTGAACATCTTCGCTCCCTGTGGATACCCGTTTGAGTGATCCGCCACTCACCAAAACCCGTACTTTGCTTTAGATCTCAGATTAAGTCTTGCCTCCTTTAATCTGCGCGTTATAGTATTCTAGTGCAATTGCGTTTATAATCCGGAGGTAATGTAGGGAGACCAAGGCTAATGGCTTCTACTAAAGAGGATTTGAAGATTCAAACGCTCAGTTTACCCGAAGAGCTCATCCTGATGCTCCTCAACGAGGACAACGGGTACTTTCACCAAGTCCCCGGTTGGGACTTGAACTGCGCCGTCGCCGGTGCAGTCCTCGCGGAACTCTCTCTCCTGTCGCGGATCGACACGGACATGGATTCCCTGTTCCTTGTAGACTCGACAGAAACGGGCGACCCCGCCCTGGACCCCATTCTGAAAGAGATTGCCAGCGAACCGACGCAACGCAACACCCAGTTCTGGATTGAACGACTCGCCCCCCGTGCGGAGGAGGTCATTGATTTGACTCTGGATCGCCTGGTCGCCCTGAAGATCCTGGAATTCCATGACGGCGAGTTCTGGACGCTGACTCAAACCGGCTGGCAGACGGAAGTGTACGACCACTCCAAAGACGGCACTGCCGGTCAGTTCATCAAAACGCGGATCAGCCGGGCGATCTTCATGAACGAGATTCCCGATCCGAGAGACATTATCGTCATTTGCCTCGTCAATACGTGCGACGTCTTTCGCTTCATATTCCAACTCGATGAGACGTCGGAAGAGCGCATCCAGCTCATCTGCAAGATGGATTTGATCGGCCGATCCATTGCCCGTGCGGTTCAAGACAACATCGCCAGCCCGTTGCGTCGACATTCCGCCCTCACCAAGAAGATGCCGGTTGTCCCGCTACGTAAATTACTGCTCAATCCACACCTGCGTTCCGGCAACGTTCCTGCGCTCTTTGCAGACCTTGCGCGAGAGTATGGACCGGTGTTCAAGATCCGCCCGCCGTTTGCGAAGCCCATGATCTTCCTGGCCAGCCCCCGGACCAATCACTGGGTGAATAAGCGCGGGCGCATGCACCTGAGAAGCAGGAACTATTTTGCTCCCTTCGAGGCAACTTATGGTGCGTCGGGAGTCTTGTCAGCCCTTGACGGCGCCGATCATTTCCAGCTTCGCAAGTCCATGGCGCCGGCGTATTCACGCGGGAGACTGGAAGGTCAATTGGACCAACTCTGCCATCATATCCAAACACATATGGCGCATTGGACAGTTGGAGATACCTTCCCTGCGAATCTGACGTTTCGACGAATGGTAAACGCGCAAACCTCACCTCTCGCCATCGGCGTTGATTCGCAGGATATCATCGACGATCTGATAGCCCACAAGTCACGAGTGCTCAACGTTCACGTTCTGAAGTTGCTGCCCAAATTCATGCTGAATACCCCGGGAATAAAACGCGCGGCGAAAACCGTCGACACGATACTGAAACGGGTTCAGAGTGTCCACACACCCGCCCAGCGTGCCGGTTGCCCGCGGAACCTTGTGGATGATCTGTTCAGCCTGCACGCGAGCGATCCGCAGTTGGTGCCGGAGGCGAATCTGCCCTTCGCTCTATCGGCACATCTGCTTAGCAGCATGTACATTGGGGATGCGATTAGCTTCGCGGTTTACACCATGGTGTCACAACCTGTGCTCTACGACAGAATCCGGAGTGAAGCCGATGCCCTGTTTGTCAACGGCGGTCCGGACGTCGAAACCCTCACTCCATCCTCCATCGACGTCACGCACCGCTTCCTTATGGAGTGCCTGCGGATGTACCCGATTGTCCCGGCGTCCATACGAGACGTGATGAATTCGTGCATCGTCGAGGATTACGAGCTACCGGTGGGGACGCGGCTCTACAATGTTCAGACAGCCACGCATTACATGCCCGACATCTTTCCCGACCCCTTCTCATTCGATATCGACCGCTATCTGCCTCCACGCAATGAACACCACGGTCCCGGGTATGTTCCGTTCGGGCTGGGCACGCACAGGTGTCTCGGCTCCCGTTGGTTGGAACTGCAACTGTCCCTCAACGTGCTGATGCTCGCGCATTACTTCACCCTCGAGGTGTCCCCCGCGAACTACAAGTTCAGGATCAGCCCATTTCCGTCGATGAAACCGAGCATGAAGCTGGAGTTCCGCATCGCCGAGCAGAGGTGCGAACTGCGCGTCTGACGCGCCATAAACGGCAACGGCCAAGCCGCCATTGGTGTTTCACCGGCTGTCATGGGTCTCCGCCATTCCCTGGGCTGCGGCTTCACCTGCAGGCAAACGCCTCCGGCGCACTCATGCCCATTCGTTATCCCGGCAGGATGTGCCTAGAACCGATAACGTACGCCTACCTCGAACAGATGACCTTGCAGATCGGACGTCACCTTGACCGTATTGCCCAGGGCATTCCTGCCGTTGAATTCCAACTGGTTGCCTTTGAAGAAGCGGTAGCTCATCTGGAGGGTAATGTGATTGGTCAGCTCGTAGCCCAGTCCACCGCCGACCTTAAAGGCCAACACCGTGTCGGTATCGGAAAGGTCGGGCACAGACAAATTCTTGAGTCTGGCCTGGTGTGCGGGGTCACTCAGGACCGCTTGCCGAAACCCCGGTGGATCATGGGCGCCTCCCGCGGGTAAGCCTGCTCCTTGGCGCGCAAAGTGAAGCGCAATCTCGTTCGCATTGTGTTCCTCGAGCGCTCCACGCTGATAATCCACGCCCCCCCCAATTGACTGTCACGAAGCCGAGGCCGCCGCCGATGAAGGGTCTCCAGCGGGACCCTTCATTGAAGTCGTACCAGACATTCACCATGACGCCCATTTGGTCTGCCGGGCCGGACACGTCTATCTCAGTACCCGGGAGAGACACTCGCCCCAAAGGTGTTTCAGTGGTACCACCGGCATAGGTCAGATCGCTGACCTCGACCCTGGCGAAGAACCCCTCGACCTGGAGACGGAAGCCGTTGCCGAATTCACGGCCAAGTATGCCACTGCCCTTGAACCCCGCCTTGTACTCGCTGGTGGAACTGGCGCTGTACGTAGAACCCTGTTGGATACCGCTCGTGACGCTCTCCGAGTCGTCAAGGAACACGACCGGGACGCTCAAGCCGACGTACCATCTCGGCTCCGACGCGCGCGCATCGGGCGTGAACACCGGCATGAGAAACATGGCAACGGCGCCTGCAACAACGATCACTCGCTCCAACATGCTTATCCGGTATGACGTCTCATGGCATCTTCTCGATTTCAGCGCGACTGCCGTTTTCCCGAATCGTACCGCGAGCCAGGAGCGTCTTGCTCCGCGCGGCTTCCGGACGGCAAAACTGGAATGCTCAGTCTGCAAGTCGGGGGGCTTATCCTTTTAAGTTGACATTTGCGCAGATGGAGCAAAAGCGAGCATCGCCTGTCGCGCGTTTGGCCATCCTATTCCTATGTATCCATCCCCATTGATGACAGCGAAATGGACGCCAACCCCAACAAAAAAACATGCCTATGTTCGACAAGAGGCATGTGTGAAGTTAAGCAACCTCTGATTTAGTGCACTATCGGGCGCATGGCTGCGTTGTGTCCTCGCTCAACCCTCACCTATCTCTCTGATAAGCCTCGGGTTTCGCTCCGGGACGCCTTGCCCTGCATCCCGCTATCACAATAAATCAGAGGTTCCTTAAAGGGATAAGTCCCGACAGAACAGAGTTGACAGGCTCTTTTTCTTTGTCGCCGTGCGATCCTTGCTCGGGGACAGGGCCATGCCTTCTCGCGCGCTCTGCCAAGCGGCATGAGGTGCCGTGGCGACAATGGTGGAGAGGCCGCCTGCCCCAAGATAAGACCGCTCCCGATCAAGGCGCTCCACAAAGAAACCAAGCATTGTCAGCTAGACCCTATAATTCAGAGAATTTTACCAAACTACTAAAATAAGCGTGAATTTGGTAAGAAAAATATTGGCATTTTCGTGCATATTACGTGAATAATACGGAGATGGAGGGGCATCAGGCCACCGGGGACCTGCTGCGCGAGCTGGGTGCCGCGGTCAGGGGTCAGCGGCGGGCCGGTCGGCCCAGCCCAGGGGCGGGGACAGCGTGATTCGTTTGCTCAGGATGAAGCACCGCCCCGTCTCAAAGCCTGGCGACGACCGCACTCGACACGCTCAATGATGACCACAACTTCGGCATGGCGGAGAGGAATCTCCCGATGAACCAGGCAGACAGGCGCAGACGGCCGCGTATGCTTCACCAAGCGCGTGCGTGCCCAGCCGGTTGCGCTCGAGCATTATCCATTTAAGGAATCTCTGATTAAGTCTCCCCAATAAGGTATAATCCGGCCAGGTATCATCCGCCTCACCACCAACCGGAGGTACTCCCCATGCCGCAAGCCAGTTTTGCCGATCTCGCCTATACGCACAAGAAGAAGACCACCTGCAAAGAGCGGTTTCTCGCGGAGATGGATCAGCTGTTGCCGTGACCGCACTTGTTGAAGCCAATCCTTAAGCGGTATCCGAAACCCGGCCAGGGGCGCCGTCCGATTCCGGCCGAGGTGTTATTGCGGATCTATTTCCTGCAACAGTGGTACGGGTTAAGTGATCCCGCGATGGAGGACAGTTTGAGGCAATGTGGCGCTTTTCACGGGTGGATCTCGCGCACATTCCGGATGAGACCACACTGTGCAAGTTTCGGCACTTTCTGGAGGCGCAGGAGTTGACAGCCGCCTTATTTCGACTGACGACGCAGTATTTAGCGGAGCAGGCCTTGCTGGTCCGGACGGGAACGATTGTGGATGCGACGATTATCTCGGCTTCAGGGTCGACGAAGAATCAGGCCCAAGCACGGGACCCCGAGATGGCCTCCACCAAGAAGGGGCGGAATTGGCAGTTTGGCTTGAAGACGCACATTGGAAGTGACCCGCAGGGGCAGACGTGGCGGGTGCATCGCAAAACCCAGCGCAGGCGTGTGCTTGAATGAAGTGTGCGCCGCGCCGTCATGCGGTTCTGTGTTTCCACAACAGGAAACCGGACGCAGATGCCAAGTACACTCTTTAGTCTATCAAGTGCATAATTCCGCACCCTTTACTCTTGAAAAATCACGAGAATCCGGAAGAATGATCCAAGTACCCTACGGCTGTGAAACAATCGAGCTCCCTTCTTCCGGTATCGCGCCTCGTAGCAAGTGAAATACGTGGTCGATCAATACACCAAAACCTACGATACACTCATTTAGTGCAAAGCATAGTATTATTCTTGATAAAATGGTTGAACTTTGCCAAAATGGTCAACAATGAACCGTACATCCACCAAACGATCGAACCCTCGTTCCCTCGCGGATCTCCACCCGGAAGAAGTGAAAACCGTGGTCGATGGATACACCGCGATCTACGACGCCGGCCTGGAGCATAGAAGAGAGCGTTACCAGTCTTTCGTCAATCACTATTACGACCTAGTGACCGATTTCTACGAGTTCGGCTGGGGTCAATCCTTTCACTTTGCGCCCAGACACCGGGGTGAGAGCTTCAAGGCATCGCTACTCAGGCACCAACGTTTTCTCGCCGAGCGGCTTTCCCTGAAGCCGGGGATGCAAGTACTCGACGTGGGGTGCGGGGTAGGAGGGCCGATGGGCAATCTGGCTCGCCATTCGGGAGCCAGCTTTATCGGTATTAACAATAACGCCTACCAGATTGAGCGAGCGAAACTGCATACCCGGGCTGTCGAGTCGTTGTGCCGCTTCATCCATGGTGATTACATGCAGATTCCCGAAGACGACGATCGCTTCGATGCGGCCTTCGCCATCGAATCCATGCCCCACGCACCGGACAAGACGGGGGCGTTCCGGGAAATCTTCCGGGTCCTGCGTCCGGGGGCCTGTTTCGCGGGCTACGAGTGGTGTCTCACCGAGGACTTCGACCCGGGGAACGCGGATCACCTGCGCATCAAGAACGCCATCATGGTGGGAGATGCATTACCGGATATCGCCCTCACGTCGGAGATTTGTACCGCATTACGCGCGGCCGGATTCGAACTCCTGGAAGCCCGGGACCTCGCACCCGAATCGGATCAGGAAACGCCCTGGTACCGCGCCTTGCAGAGTCGCGACCTCAGTCTTTCGAGTATTCCGCGCACACCTCTCGGTCGTGCCTTGACCAATTTGACGTTGAGGGTTTTGGAGCGGTTGCATGTGGTTCCCAAAGGCTCCCGCGAGGTCTGCACGCTTTTGAACGAAACGGCGTACGCGCTGGTCGAAGGCGGCAAGTCCGGTATTTTTACTCCGATGTTCTTCTTCCTGGCCCGTAAACCCGGAGGTTGAGAGACTGCATGATGACCTCGGGATCGAGCACACCCTCATCGATACCGCCCGTACTCGTCACCGGCTCGGCCGGGCACGTGGGCGCCAACCTGGTGCGCCGGCTGCTCGACGACGGCGTTCGGGTCCGGGTGTTGCTGAGACATGAGGACAACAACGAAGCATTGGAAGGCCTCGACGTTGAACGCTCGTTTGCCGACATCCGAGATTTGAAGGCCGCCAGGCAGGCGCTCACGGGCTGTCAAGGCGTCTATCACGTCGCGGCCAAGGTCTCAACCATCGAAGGCAACCGGGCCCATCGCCGGGAAATATTCGAGTGCAACGCGATCGGCACCAGGAACGTGCTGCAAGCGGCGCGGGAGACCGAGGCCGGCCGGGTGGTGGTGACGGGCTCGTTTAGTGCAGTCGGATACGATTTGGATGATCCGTCCGCACCCAGCGACGAGACGATGTTGTTCTATCCCATGGAGCGGACGATGCCCTACGAGCGCAGCAAGGCGCTCGTCGAGCACGAGTGCTGGAAAGCCGCGGCGAAGGGACAGGACGTCATCGTCGCCACGTGTTGTGCGGTGGTTGGAGGCGCCGACTTTTTCCCTTCGCGATTGGGAAGGACCTTGTGCGACTATGCCAACCGTAAGATTTATGCTTACGTTGACGGCGGGTTCGAGTTTGTCGCGGCACGGGACATTGTCGAAGGACACCTGCTGTGTATGCAACGCGGACGTTCAGGCGAAAAGTACATCTTCAGCAGCGAGTACAAAACCATTTCCGATATGCTGGATCTGTTCGAGGAAGTCTCAGGCGTGCCGCGACCCTGCCGGCGGATTCCGACCCGCCTGATGCTCGTCTTTTCGGAAATGGCGAGCTTTTATCTGAGCCGGTTTCACCCGAGCTTTCCCCATCGGTTCACCCCCGGCGCCATCCGCCTGTTACAAAAATGCCGTCACGCGGACATAGGGAAAGCGAGACGGGAACTCGGTTACCAGCCAACCAGTATCCTCGCGGCGGTTCATGAAGCCTACGCCTTCCACTACCACCGCAACGCGATCACGAATCCGCTTGCGAAACGTCCGTGCGTGACCGCCGCTAGCCAAGAAGTGGATCATCTTGCTCCGAGCCAAGCCTATGGATAACGCACGACGGACTCTCAATGTGATTCAGGCGCCGGATGCGCCACCCGGCTTCAAGGAGGCCGGCAACTTGCGCCAGCAAGCCCGTGCCACGGGTATGGACCCGGATTATTGGTACGCGGTTGAAGAAGTGCGCCGGGTCAAACCGGGGACGGTGGTCGAGGTCATTTTCTGGAAACGGTCCATTGCGCTGTTTCGGGGAACGGACGGCTCATTTCACGCCCTCGAGAATCGTTGCGCGCATCGCCAGATCAAACTTTCCATGGGCGAGGTACAAGGCTGCCGGCTCGTGTGCTCCTACCATGGCTGGCAGTACGGTGAAAACGGACGCTGCGTCGGGATTCCTCACGACCTCTCCGGGCGAGATCTCCCGAAGCTCCCGCTCAGAACCTATCCCGTGAAGGTCCGTTACGGTCTGGTCTGGTTGTTCCCCGGGAATCCGGAGCGGGCGGAGCAACGCCGGATCCCGAACATCCCCGAACTCGAGGGTCCCGAACGATGGGCTTGTGAGTTGATGGTCTTCACCTGGTCGGCCCACCACTCGATGGTGATCGAAAATGTGAGCGACTTCACCCACGCCCACCTGCACCGTCGATACCGTCCCTTCGAAGAAGGCGCCGTCCTCACCCGTTGCGAGACCGTCGGCGACAACGTGCACGTGGCCTACGATACACAGGTCGGGCGCGGACGCATCTCCGGAAAGTTTGTCGATCACAACCGGCTCAATACCAATCACATGGAGCTCTGCTATCAATACCCCTACCAGTGGTCGAACACCGGTGACGCGATCAAACACTGGCTTTTCGTCCTGCCGATCGATGAGCGCACCACCCGGGCGTTTTTCCTGTTCTACTTCGAATCGCTGAAGGTGCCCTTGCTGCCGGTACGTATTCCCCGTTTTGCCATGACCGCGGTGTTGAAGATTTCGAACCGTCTGCTCATCGGCCCTTTACTCACCCAGGACGGCGTGGCGGTCGAAGCGGAGCAGCAGGGGTACGAGAGACATTGGGACGCGCCTCCAATCGAGTACAATCCGGTGATACGGGTTTTTCAGAACGTGACCGTGCGCAAGTGGCGGGAGTACGTCGCGCGAGGGACGGAGAACGGCGATGCCGGGAACTGAGCCGAACTTCCCGTGGTCCGCGCTGTCGGGCGGCACCCTGCTCGAGGCGGCAGCCATGGTGTCGGGGTTTGTCGGCGTGTTGTTTCTGGGTTCGATGCTCCTGCCCGGACGGCGGGTAACGGGGCCGGACGTCGAGGGAACGTCAAGCACCTATAAGCTCAACGGTCTTGCCCTGTTTCTGATCGTGGCGATCGCGGCATGTTTTGCCCAGGTCTCCGGCTGGTTCTCTCTTTCAGTGCTGCACACCCACTTCGCCGCGTTGTTCGTGGTGACCAACGTCTTCGCATTCGCCTTGTCCGGCTGGCTGTATTGGCGGGGAGGCAAGCCCCGGGATGCATCACCGGGACCCTGGCGGGGTTTCTTCTTTGGCGTGGAACTCAATCCCACCTGGTTCGGGGTGGACTTGAAGCTGTTCAGCTACCGCCCTTCCCTCATCGCCCTGGCGCTGTTCAACGCCTCGTTTGCCGTCGCGCAGTACGAAACCTACGGCGCGCTGACCCTGGCGATGGCGCTCTATCAGATCTTCACCTTCTTGTACGTACTCAACTACTTCCAGTTCGAACACGGCATGATCTACACCTGGGACATCGTCAGTGAGCGCTTCGGATGGATGTTGATTTGGGGAGACTACGTGCTGGTGCCGTTTTTCTATTGCCTCGCCGGGTGGTGGCTGGTCCACGCCCCGGGAACGCTGTCTCCCGTTGCCGCCGCGGCGCTCGTCCTGTTGTTCACCTTCGGCTTCTGGATCTTCCGCGGCGCCAACCAGCAAAAGCACCGCTTCAAGCGCGACCCTCACGCCGTGATTTGGGGCCAACCTGCCCGGTCTCTGGACGGGCGCTTGCTGGTCTCCGGATTCTGGGGCATCGGACGGCATCTCAACTATACCGGTGAAATCTGCATCTACCTCGCGTTCACCCTGACCACTGGGTTCGCATCCTGGGTGCCCTACCTGTTACCCGCGTGGTTGGTGGGTCTCTTGTGGCACCGCTCGAGACGTGATGAACGCCGTTGCCGCGCCAAGTACGGCGAGTTGTGGGAACGCTACACGCAACGGGTGCGTTTTTCGATGCTGCCGTTTGTCTATTGAGGAGGGCAGGAGTGGAACATCGGTCACACAGTGTGGCAACCCTGCGTTCGGCACAACTCTCGCCGGCGGCGGGAAAAGCCGTTCCCGGGCTCGCGGGCGGGTGGCCGTTGATCGGTCATCTGCCGGATTTTCTCAAGGATCCGGTCTCGATGTTGAGCCGCGGCTGGCGCGAGCAGGGCGAACTCTTCCGGTTCCGGCTCGGTCCCCGCGAGTTCGTGCTCTTCGCCGGACCCGAAGCCCACGACTTTTATTTCAGGGCGCCCGAGGATCATCTGAACGCCAAAGCCGTCTATCAGTTCACGGTGCCCATCTTCGGACGCGGCGTGGCTTATGACGCCTCTCCCGAGCTCATGGACGAGCAACTGGGGTTTCTGTTTCCGGCGCTCCGCGAAGAGGCGATGAGCAGGTTTGCCCGCATCATGTTCGAGGAGACGAGCCGGTTCGCCGACGCCCTCGGCAAGGACGGAGAAGTGGATCTGCCGCTCGCGATGAACGAGCTCACCGTCAAGATCGCCAGTCGTTGCCTCATCGGACAGGAAGTCCGGGATCAGGTAGACGCGGGTTTTGCCGAGGCTTATAAGGATCTACAAAGAGGCTTGAACACCTTGGGATTTTTTCTCCCAAGACTTCCGACCCCGGCGCATCGATGCCGCGACCGGGCCCGGCGAAAAGTGGCCGACCTCTTCAGCCGGATCATGGCGGAACGCCGGCGTTCCGGGGCCTGTCCCGATGATTTCATGCAGGCGCTCATGCACGCCCGGTACAAGGACGGCCGCGCCTTGAGCGACGACGAGATTACCGGGATCCTGCTGACGGTGTTGTTCGCGGGCCAACACACCAGCGGGGTGCTCGCAACCTGGACCGGTCTGGAGCTCGTGCGGGCGCCGTCATACTTGGCGCGGGTCAGAGACGAGATGCAAGACGTCTACCGCGAGGAAGAAGCCGTGACCCTGGCGAGTCTCAAACGACAAGCGGCGCTGGAACATGCCGTGCGTGAGTGCGAGCGGCTGCACCCGCCGTTGATCATGCTGATCCGGAAAGCGCTCAAACCCTTGCGTTACAAGGACCATCTCGTGCCTGCCGGCACCTTGGCCATGGTGTCCCCGGCAGTCTCTCACCGGTTGCCTCACGTGTTTGCCGACCCGGAGCGGTTCTTTCCGGAGCGTTTTGATCCCCCTGCCTGTGAGGACAAACAACACCAGTACGCCTTGATCGGTTTCGGCGGCGGCAAACACGTGTGTATGGGGAAACATTTTGCTTACCTGCAACTGAAAGCGATCTGGACCGTGCTGCTCGATCGCTTCGATTTTCATCTCGACACGGCGTTTCCCGCCCCGAATTACGGGAGTTGGGTGACGGGTCCCAAGACACCATGCCGGCTCCGCTACCGCCGCCGGTCGCAGGCGAGCATTGTCCAATGAGCGGCACCGATCATGGACACTACGACGTCGTCATTGTCGGCGCGGGTCCGGTGGGCAGCTTGTGTGCGCTCGCCCACGCGCGGAAAGGGACCCGGGTGGCTTTGCTCGAAGCCAATCCCAACGCTTCGAAACGAATGGCGGGCGAATGGCTGCATCCGCCTGCCGTGCGGATGTTAAGCGAAGTCGGCATACGGCTCGATACGCAACCCCTCAGCACCACAGGTAAGGGATTTGTCGTGTTCCCGGAAGACGGCTCGGAGCCGATCGTGCTTCCGTATCCGGAGGGACTTCACGGTTTGGCGTGCGAGCATGCGACGATTGTCTCGAATCTGCGCGAAGCGATCGAGCACGAGCCTGGTGTCGACTTTATTCCCCACGCGCGGGTCCGTTCGGTCGAAGACGAGCGGGTCACTTTTTCCTGTAACGGCACCGATAAATCCGTAATCGCCACGCGGATCGTCGGAGCCGACGGCCGGGCCTCAATCGTGCGTCGATCGTTGGGCTTATCGATAAAACCGAGGACCTGCTCGCGGATGGTGGGGGTCACGGTAAGTGGGGTGGATTTGCCGATGGAGGGTTATGGGCACGTG
This sequence comes from Nitrospirales bacterium, assembly GCA_965204965.1. Classification (GTDB taxonomy): domain Bacteria; phylum Nitrospirota; class Nitrospiria; order Nitrospirales; family UBA8639; genus Bin75. Next base: position 1,884,282 of record OZ242026.1, read on the forward strand.
TTGTGTGGCGGGCCGGGTCCAATTCTCATGTACCGTCTGGGAGAGCATTGCATCCGGGTCATCGTTGACGTTCCATCGGGCGACTGGACACCCGGGGACCGGATTGGCTTCCTGTCGGATTCGTATGCCGGTGTGTTGCCGGAAGCTCTCAGGCCTGCATTTGTCGAAGCGCTACGGGCAGGGCAGTACCAGGCCGCGGCCAATGAACTGAACCCGCGCGTCTCATACGGGAACCTGCATCGAGTGCTGATCGGCGATGCAGCCGGGCACTACCATCCCATGACGGCGGTGGGAATGACCCTCGGGTTCGGCGATGCGCTGACGCTGGCGGAAGGCAAGGACTTTCACGACTTCACCACGAAGCGTTTTCAGGCGACCCACACACCGGAGTTGCTCGCCATGGAGCTCTACGAGGTCTTCGCCGATCACCGGGCCGAAGCGGTGGCGGTCAGACAAGCGATCTACCGGCGTTGGCGTTCAAGTTCCACGTTCCGCAACCAGACCATGCGTTTACTCGCCTGTGAAGACATATCGGTATCCCGTATGAGTTTCGCGGGTGGCGCGATGGTGTTCCGGGCGGTAGCCGGGGCGATTCCGCGATCCTACGACCAATTGGCTTGGCGCCGGGCCCGCGACGTGGTTCAGGCGCTCGCCGTTCGTCTCGCCTGGCTCCTGCGTGGCGTCATACATCTTCGCAAGGCGAGAGGCGAGGGCGGAGAAAAAGACGAGCAAACTCGAGACACCTTGGCACGCGCGCTTCTGGTCTCCATACCATCAAGAGAGAGTGACCACCAGCCCACCTGCCCGAAGGAGGTTACGTCACCCGATGCCGAACCGGCATTGCGAAGCGCGAGCGCGCGCCTGTTACGTCTCCAGGATGAGGATGGCGCCTGGGAAGGTGAGATGGTCTGGTGTCCCATGCTCACCGCGCAATACGTGCTGTTGCACCACATTCTGGACCGGCCGCCTGAGCCGGGCCGGAGCCGGCGTATCCTGCGCTCCTTCGAACGAACCCGTCTCGAAGGAGGCACATGGGGTTTACACGAGCACTCCCCACCCAACCTGTTCGTCACCACCTTGGTTTACGTCGCCGCGAGATTGCTCGGTATCGAGCGGGATGATCCGTTGGTCGAGCCGGCCAGGCGATTCCTGCAAGCAGAGGGGGTTCTCGGTATCCCGAGCTGGGGAAAATTCTGGCTGGCGCTCATCAATCTCTACGACTGGCGCGGAGTCAACGCCGTCCTTCCGGAACTCTGGAGCCTGCCGCGCCGGATAGCCCTACACCCCTCGAATTGGTACTGCCATACCCGGCTCATCTACATGGCGATGGCGGCGACTTACCCGCACCGGTTCCAAGTACCCATCACGTCCGTGATCGCATCCTTACGAGAGGAACTGTTTCCGCAGGGGTATGACAACGTCGATTTTTCCGAGGGCCGCAATCGCCTGCGGGACGCCGACCTCTACGCGCAACCCAGTGTGTGGCTTCGGGCCGGATATGGATTGGCGCGGGTGTTCGAACGGTTCCATGGCAAACGCCTGCACGCCCGATGTATGGACGCGATCATCCGGCAGATCAAATGGGAACTGCAAACCACCGACCATACGAGCATCTCTCCGGTCAGCGGTCTCCTGAACATCCTGGCCTTGTGGCTGCATGACCCCAACGATCCCGACTGCCGCCAGGCGCTCGCGAAACTGGAAGGCTGGATCTGGGAGGACGAGGAGAACGGTACGCGCGTCACCGGAGCGAGAAGCGCCTCGTGGGATACCGGATTCGCCCTGCAGGCGCTGGCGACGGTTCCCGACCTCGACGGAGTTCAAAATGCCCGCCGACGCGGAGCCGACTTCCTGCGCAGTCAACAAATCGGCGCCAGCTTCGACGGATTTCGCGAAGCGTATCGGAACGACCCCAAAGGCGGCTGGTGCTTTGCCGGGGTCTGGCACGGCTGGCCGGTGACTGACTGCACCGCGGAAGCGGTGCTCGGGATTCTCGCCGCCGACCCCGAGGCCGCAAGCACGACAGTGTTCGACGACGCAATTCGGTTTATGTTGCGTGGGCAGAACCGCGACGGCGGTTTCGGCAGCTATGAGGCGCAACGCTCCTCAGTTGGTCTCGAGTGGTTGAATCCGGCCGAGATGTTCGGCGACTCGATGACCGAGCATTCCTACGTCGAGTGCACCGCGTCCTGCCTGGCCGCACTGGCTGCCTGCAGGGAGCACTTCCCGGAAATCACGAATCGGGCGATGACGAGCGCCATGTCACGGGCTGAAGCCTGGCTTCGACGGACCCAGGCCAGTGATGGGTCGTGGCGCGGCGTCTGGGGCGTGCAGTTCATCTATGGCACCTTCTTCGGGATCAGGGGTCTGCTTGCCTCCGGGGCCCGTCATGGCGATCCGGCGTTGCGTTTGGCCTGCCGGTGGCTCTTGGACCGGCAACGGAGCGACGGGGGATGGGGTGAGCATCACAGTGGTTGCCTGACCGGCCGATACGTCGCACATGAGGAGAGTCAGGTCATCCAAACCGCATGGGCCTTGATTGCGCTCCTCGAAGCCGGCGATTCGAACTGGAACGCGATTACGCGGGGCGTCCGGTTCTTGATCGAGACTCAGGACGCGAATGGGACATGGCCCAAGGAAGACATGGCCGGAATCTTTTTCCGCACGGCGCTGTTGGACTACGTCCTGTACCGACAGTATTTTCCCCTGCACGCGCTTGGTCTCTACGAGCGGCGACGAAAGGCCCGGCTGGACCTGACAACCCCCGCCTCCCTTGCCGCCGTCGCAACTGACTGAAGCAATATGTTCTTCGAACCGCTCTGAGAAGGTAATCCTCCAACCACGGATTTGACCCAGCTATTTTCCGTCGAGCGCCGCCAGCCGCTCGACGGCCTTCCGGTGAATGATTCGGTCGTGAGCGTCTTTCTGCGGCAGGCTTATCGCGCGCTTGAGCAGGTTGCGCGCCTTCCCGCCGTATTCCTCCTCATCCAGACTCAGAAGGCCGAACGCATACTCAAGAAACGCCACTTTTTCTTGAGGGGCCAATTCGACCGCCCGCTTGAAATGCGCAAGAGCCTCATCTTCGCTCGCCTCATAGAGCAGAGAAGCAATGAGTCCCCCGTTGCTGATGATTCCCGTGTGCCAAGCGGCAAAGCTCACATGGGCGGCTGCGAAGTCAGGGGTCAGCCGTAGCGCTTCTTGAATGGCATCGCGCACCTTGCCGGCGTAGCCCTTGCGCAACGCTTCCAATACTCCGGTCACCTGCGCACGGCGGCCCATGGCATGGGCCAATTGGAGATGAGCTTCGGGGTTGGCCGGATCGAGCCGGATCGCCTCTCGCGAGAACTTCACGGCCTGCTCGAATAAGGCTGCCTTTTCGTCATCCGGCGCAACGTGGTAGCCGTATATCGCCAGTGAATTGGCCGCCAAAGCATAGCCTTCGGAGGTGTTGAGCGCCCGGGCCAGATCGGCGGCCTCCGTGAAGCGACCCTCGGCATAGGCGGTGCGGGCATCTTCGATCGACTGTGCACCGGCGGTCCCCACGAGCACGAACATGGACCCAATGATCAGCAATGTGCGAAACGCGAACTTGTTCATGCAATGCTTCCTGCTGAATGGATCCCATGGCAATTTCGGTTCAGAAAGGAGGCGCGAACGCCTCGTGCACGGATCGGAATGCATCATGACGTCTTCCGGTCGATGGCTATCAGCAGGGACGGAAGGAGCAGGAAATCGAGGATCAGCGCGAAGCCGATCGTGAGCGCCACCAGGAAGCCGAGCATCCAACTGATCGCGAATCCCGACGAAGCGAACACCAGGAAACCCAGTACCAGCATCATGGTCGTCGTGAACAGCGCCTGCCCGACCGAACGAAAGGCGTAGCGAACCGCCTCGGGCGCGGCAAGGCCCTCGCGCCGCGCCTTCAGATACTTGCTCATGAGGTGGATCGTGTCATCGACAACGGTACCGAAGGCGATCGCGGTCACGAGGGATCCGGCGGGCCCCACCTCGGCGTACAGGTAGCCCCAGACGCCGAAGGCCATGAACGAGGGGATAAGGTTGGGCACGAGGCTGATGAGGCCGAGACGCACGCTCCTGAATATCCCGATCAGGATCAGCGAAATGAGGATCATGCCGGTCACCGTACCCCACAACATGCTCTTCGTGTTCCGTATGGCCAGATGGGCGAAGATGAGGCTGTACCCCGATGCCTCGCTCGCGAGGTCGGGCGCGTTGGCGCGGAGCCACTCCTGCCCGCGCACTTCGAGTTTGCGCATTTCCTCGGACTTCAGCCTGTGAAGCGTGACGGTCATCCTCGTCGAGGATTTGCCGATGTCCATGCGGTTGTTGAGGTCCATGCCGAACGGAACCGAAAGCTCGTAGAGCAGCAGGTACTGCGCGGCAAGCTCGGGATCTTCGGGCAGCCGGTAGAACGTCGGGTCGTCGCCGTGCATGTTCTTGTTGAGACGCTTCATGATATCCGAAAACGCCTGGACGTGGGCCACTTCCGGCTGGACGCGGTACCATTCGGCCAAAGCCTCGACCTTGCGCAGATAGCCGGGATCGGTGATGCCGCCTTCGCGTCCGGCTCTCAGGCTGTATTCCAGGGTTTCGACCCCGGTCAGGTTCTCGATGACAAAATCCGTATCGCGTCGAAACTCGTAACGTTCATCCAAATGTTTCGTCCAGTTGTCCGTCAACTCGACGCGGGGCACGCCGGCCACCAGGATGACCGCGAAGGCGGCCATGGACCAGAGCAGGAGCACGCGGCGCCCCACGACGAAATCGCCCAGCCGGTCGAAGAACGTGGAATGCCCGCCGCGGACGGGAGTCACGCGTAACGGCAGGACCAACAGCAGCGCCGGCAGAAGCGTCATGGAATACACGTAGGCGCAGAACACGCCGAACGCCACCAGGTTGCCGAGGACCCGGAAAGGCGGAGAGTCCGAGGCGTTCATGCTGAGGAACCCGATGATCGTCGTGGCCGTCGTCAGGAACACCGGCCAGGCATTGTCTCGCAGCGATTCGACCACCGCCGCGTCCCTGTCCAGACCTTGGCTCATGCCGGACACGATCTTCTCGACGACGTGGACCGAGTGCGCGATGGCGATCGTCATGATGATGAGGGGAACGCCGGAGTTGGCGGCGTTGAGGACCAGACCGGTCCAGCCGATGACGCCCATGGTGGAGCCGACGACGAACATGAGCACCGCGACGAGGGACAGCGTGCCGAACAAGGAGCGCAAAAGAACGGCCGCCACGGACACGATGACGAGGAACGCGACGGGCGCGAGAATTCCCATGTCGTCCTGGGCCGCCTCCGTCAGGACCCGGTTCACGAAGACGTTGCCGGTGACGTGATAGGCGATATCCAGATGGACCGCCCGGGCTTCGTCCAGCAGGCCGCGGAGATAGTGGAGAATCCGGATCTCCGCGGCGTCCGAATGTTCGGGCAGGGCGAAACTGATGACCAGTCCGGCAACGCGCCCGTCGTGGGAGACGAGTCTGCCCGCGATACTGGGCTCGTTTAACGCAATCTCCTTGATCCGCGCGAGGTCGTCGTCGCTCAGAGAGCGAGCGTCGTCCACGAGCCGGTCGACGCTCAAGTCATCCTCGACCGACTCGGTGTGGTTATAGTTGGTCAGGGAGTCGACCCGGGTGGAAGAGGGCACGCGCCACGCGGCCTCGGTCAACTCCTCGATGGCGCCAAGCGCCTCGCGGGTGAAAATTGACCCTCCGTTGGGCGCGATGGCGACCACCGCCGCATTGGTTGCCGTGTAGGTATCCTCCAGGGCGTCGAAGGCAACAAGTTGAGGATTGTCCGCGTCCAACATGTCGCGCCAGTTGTTGGACATCGCGATGAACTGGACTCCGGCCGTCAGAACCAGCATGGCCGCCACGGCCGAGGCGAGGGCCGGCCATCGGCGGCGCAATATGAACGCGGTGTAGCGGTCCAGAAATACGGAGGTCATGGCGTTGCTGCCCGGCGGTTTGCAGTCACGGCAAACTCACCGGTTTTATCGGCGGTTGTTTGTTGAAAGTGCATCCCGATCATCGCCACGGGACTTCAGGTGGACAGGGCCGAGGCACTCAGGCTGCCACGGGTGAAGACACTATAGCTTAGCGGATCAATGGAGTCCAGTGCAGTTTATATCCCTATTCACAGCTTGCTTAAAGACCCATTCGTTATTCTGCCTGGTGAACATGGCATTGTGATGCACCTTCTCGGGACAAAATCCGTGACTGCTCTATCATTCGCTTGGCGCCTCCTCACTCACGTCCAGTTTCTCCACGTAAAAACTCAGGCAGTCTTTGATCTGCGCTACGGCGTCGATGGGGGTTTCATAGGTCCAGACGGCGTTGTCGGCTGTTTGGTCATTGACGCAGACGGAAAAATATGAGGCATCGCCTTTGAATGGGCAGTGGGTGGAATGGTCCGTCCGCTGCAGGTGGGACATCTGCACGTCGCTCCGCGGGATGTAATTCGCCGGCGGCAGCGGTCCTTCTTTCAGGACCAAAGCCCGGGTGGTATCGGCAATAACGGTTCCGTTAAACGAAACTTTGACGCGGTTGGGGTTTTGCTCAATGGTAATCGCATGGGGGTGGCCTGGGCTACTCATACGGTTTCTCCTTTCTTTATCGCACGAACGGGCGCATAATCGACGTACTCCTGACGTTGGTTTTCACTGCTGCTATGTTATGTGATGCACTCTCGCCTCGGCAATTATAGACCTTCAAGGAAAAAGAACTTGCCTGCGAAGCGAACGCTGACAAAGTAGATGCTCATGAACGGCGACCCCGATTCCGAGCCCACTGCCGACCCATCGAGCGGAAGCGATTTCGTCTCCCTTTCCCGAAGACAGCTTCTTGTCGCGATGTCCGGAGTGTTGCTGGCGATGCTCCTGGCCGCGCTGAGCCAAACCATCGTCGCCACGGCGATGCCCCGCATCATCACCGACCTGGGGGGATTCGACCGTTACACGTGGGCTACGACCTCCTACATGGTCGCGTCCGCGGTTGCGATCCCGATCGTGGGCAGGCTTTCCGATTTTTACGGACGCAGGATCTTCTTCCTCCTGGGGATCACGATCTTCATGATCGGCTCGGTTCCGGCCGGCTTGAGCCAAACGATGACCCAGCTTATCTGGTTCCGTGCTATCCAGGGCCTCGGAGGCGGGATCATCATGACCAGCAGCCTCGTGGCCATCGCCGACCTGTTTCCACCACAGGATCGAGGCAAGTTTCAGGGTTTGATCAGCCTCGTGTACGGCTTCGCTTCGGTGATCGGACCCACCCTGGGCGGTTTCATCACCGACACCTTGTCCTGGAACTGGATATTCCTGTTCAACGTCCCGGCCGGGATTCCGGTGTTGCTGCTGATCGCGCGAACTTTCCCACAAATCAGGCCCGAGGTCGAGGAGCGAAGCATGGACTATCCCGGAATGGCGACTCTGATACTCGCCATGCTATCCATCCTGCTTGCGTTCTCATGGGCCGGAGTCCGGTACGAGTGGAGTTCGCCGCAGACCATCGGCTTTTTAGCGTTCGGATTGGTCATGGCCGTGGCTTTCGTGGTCATCGAGTCACGGTCGGATTCTCCCATCATGCCCCTGGATCTCTACCGACACCGGACGGTGGCCGTCTCGGTGATCGTCATGTTCCTGAGTGGGCTGGCGCTGTATGGCAGCGTCATGTTCGTCCCGCTGTTCTTTCAAGGAGTTCTGGGCGCCTCCGCAACCAGTAGCGGCAGTTTCCTGACGCCCATGATACTCGCGGTCGTGTTCGGGGCTATTCTGTCCGGAATCCTGCTCCGCAGAACCGGACGTTACCGGAGACAGACCCTCTTCAGCACGGGACTCATGACGACGGGTATGTTGCTCCTCTCCGCCATGGACGAACGGACAAGCTTTGCCGGGGCCGTGGGATCCATCGTGGTCATGGGGCTTGGCCTGGGCGGGACGCTGCCCGTGTTTACGGTGGCCGTACAAAACTCGGTCCCGAACATATTCAGGGGTTTTGCGACCAGCCTGCTTCTGTTCTACAGGTTAGTAGGCGGAATGATGGGGCTCGCCGTGCTGGGTGCCGTATTGACGAAGCGGTTCTCCACGCGGTTGGAAGGAATGCTCTCCGAGAACGTCAGGGCATCACTTTCCCCGGACCGGCTCGACGCCATTGAGAAAAATCCGCGGGTGCTGTTCGATCCCTCTACCACCGACACGCTCCGAGCCGAATTCGCGGAGGCAGGGGCTGACGGCGCTCGCATGGCAGACATGCTGCTGGACGCGCTCAACTCCGCGCTGGCGGGAGCCATTGGAGACGTGCTCACGGTCGGTGCAGCCGCGGTCTCGCTGTCCGTTGTTGCCGTGCTGTTCCTGTGCACGCCGGGCGCTTCGACACGTGAGCCGGGGCGTGGATGATTTACGGCGTCGCGGCCAGGCGAAACCCGACGTCGTCGCGCAGAAAGGCGTCCAGCTCCTCGTAGCGATTCGAGGCACGAAGGTATCTCGGGTAGCTGGTCCAGGCACCACTACGCAATATGTGCTGTGAACAATTCCTGCTCTTCCACGCGCTCCCGTCAGTCGGGGGCCCCGGGTACTTCTTGTTCCAACAATCCTCCATCCACTCCCAGACGTTTCCGCTCATGTCGTACAGGCCCAACCCGTTGGGTTGCTTTTGCCCGACGCGATGGACCCTGTTCCCGCTGTTTTTACCATACCAAGCCACCGAATCCAGATCGTCGCTCCCGACGTAGAGGTGTGCTTGGCCCTTTTGCCCGCCCCTGGCGGCATACTCCCATTCCGCATCCGTCGGCAACCGATAGTGTTCGCCCGTCAACGCGTTCAATTTCTTGAGAAACAACTTGGTGGCATCCCAGCCCACGTTCTCGACGGGACATCGTGGGCAGTTCCGGAACTTGCTCGGATTCTTGCCCATCACCGCCTCCCACAGTTCCTGGGTCACCTCATACTTGCTGATCTTGAAACTCTTCACCTGTACCTGACGGACCGGCTTTTCGTCATCGTCACAACTGCTCTGTTCCTCCGTACAGCCCATCGTGAACGTGCCGCCTTGGACGGTGACCATCTGTTGCTTGAGGTTTTCCAACAACGACGGCATCAAGTCCTTGAGCGTGGCGGCGCGTTCCTGCGCCGCTGCCTGGCGTTCTGCTTCTTCCGTTTGCCGTTGCTCGGCTTTTTCGATTGTTTTTCCGGCGACGGAAAGCAGTTCCAGGGTCGGCCTGTAATATTCGGAACTCTTTTCGATGTTGACGACAAATTGCTTGAGCGAAGCCTGTCCTTGGCGGAGGTCATCAACTGACGTGCCATGCCGAACCAACAGTTTGCCGAAAAAAAAGTAGAACTCCAACGGGGGTTCCGTATCCAGGGCTTCGATTTTTTCAAACGCCCGTCTCGCGGTTTGCGGCTCGCCGCTTTCCAGGGCTTTCCTCGCTTCCAACAGATATTGATCCGCCAGAATATCATCGGGCAGGTCCTGGGACACCGCCATCCCGCTATAGCACAGACTCAGGATGACACAAGCCAGGGTCAACGTTGTTCTCATCTTCGCGTTCCTCCAGCGATAGGCGAACTGTGAATGTGAAAGACATGATCGACCGAATCGTATTGGCAGCGGATATTAGTAGAGCGCCGTCGAAGCGTCAAGGAACGGGGAACCACGCGGTGCATGACATTTCACGGCAGGTTTCTCGGGACAATGCGGGATCGAAGCGTAAACGTTCGATAGCCTTCGTTCTCGGGATATTGACTGTCGGCGTGGGCTGCGCGCGCGGTGATCTGCACGTCAACTGCCCGGATACTCGGCGCGTGCGTCGTGGGATGCCCCAGGGCGTCGCGATATGAAACGGCAAAGGACTCGATATGCTCCGCCACGGGTTGTCGTCCACCCCTTCCCACTTTGCGTCGCAACGTGGAGGTCGAGTCGTCATACAAATAGACAATGGATTCTTTCGAGTCGGTAGGCACGCCGTTGCCATTCAAATCGGCTCGAACGTGCAATTCTGTGGGATGATAACTAAGCCCATGAAAATCATTCGAGAGATCGGAGTCCCGGTTGGCCCCCATGGGATCATAGCCGGCCATGCGAATCTCCCTGGCCATCATGTCCATAGCGGCACGAGCGGTTTGTTGCATGGCCAACACGTCCTCTTGAACGATCTGGCGCTTCACCTGATTCAGATGGACCGCATAGACCGCACCAATGGTGAACAGGCCAAGGGCCAAAGCTATCAGAAGTTCCGTTAAGGTGACGCCTCTTTGATCGGTCACGGGTTTGAATCCCATTGAATTCTATGGTGCAAGAATCGTGGCGACGGTCACGGAGTGCCGGTCGTCCGCCCACCACACCGTGACCGTCGCCGTTTGCAAACCCGGAACGGGACGGCCGGTTTCCATCCTGACGGTCCGTTGATACACGTCAAAGTCTGGTATGGTGCCATAAGTTTCCGTGGTTTCGAGTGCAGCCGCCGGGTCGTAGCCGGTGGTTTTTATCTGTTCCAGTTTACTCTGGGCCAGGGTGGTGGCCATGGTTAGATGCTTGCTCGCTGCTGCGCCTTTACTCGCCGTGACCGTCACTCCTGCAAAGGCTAAGACGGCGACAAAAAAGAGCGCCATGGCAATGACGGCTTCCAGGAGGGTTAAGCCTTTATGGTTCGTCACGAGGTTCATACGGGGCGATCCTAGGGGGTCGTCACTTTCACGCGACCCGTAATGCTGATCGTGATCGCTTTTTCTCCCGAGGCATTGGAGACCGTTATCGTGCCAAAACTGGATGCCGTGCCCCTCGGATTGAAGATCGGATTCCTGTTGGACTCGATCACCACGCCTGCAAACTCCTCCCGGATCGAACGGGATTCGACGGCTTCACCGGGATCGGCGTTTCCATCATTGTTGTCGTCATCCAAAATATCATAATGCTGCGAGTCCGTAAAAAAGACGCGGACTTCATTGCCCTGCTTAACGGCTTGTGCTCTTGCTGACAAAAGATCCGCGCGGATTTGGCGGACCGCCCCGTTGAGGCGATACTGTGGCAGTTGCGAGGAAAGCCAGATACCGCTCAACCCCAACACGACCGCCAGAATCCCGAGGACAATCATTAATTCCGTCAACGTATACCCCGATGGCCCAGCAGCCGGACGTGTAAGAGCGTCCATTGGCTTGGGAGAGGATCTCCACAAGACGGAACGCCCGTGGTCGCAAGAGTACTCGTTCAACGATCTTTCCCTGCTTTTGCTACAGGAACATGTTCTCATACATACCCAACAGTTCCTGATAAAAAAACAGCGATGTCACCGCCCCGGCTGCCAGGAACGGGGCAAAAGGAAGGTACTGACCACGCTCCATGTAGCGAAAGGCCATGAGACCGATGCCGGCCATGGCCCCTGCACATGACGCGAGAAACAAGGTCATGCACACGTGCTGCCAGCCGAGGAACGCACCGATCATCGCCAGGAATTTGATGTCGCCCCCTCCCATCCCCTCCTTGCCAAATACATACGGACTGACGGCCGCGAGCATCCACAGGATCCCCCCTCCCAATGCGATACCCAGCAATGAACCTACCCACCCCAAGGGAAGAATGAAAGCCGATGCGAAAAAGCCGATGGCTATGCCTGGGAGAGAAATAACGTCCGGGATCACGAAATGATCGAGATCGATCATGGTCGCGACCAACAGCAACGAAAGAAACAGCGCATACACGAGGGCGGTGCGGCTCCAGCCGAAGGTGTGGACGATCCCGAGATAGCCCGCTCCATTCAGACATTCCACCAAAGGATAGCGCCATGAAATCTTTCCTCCACACGATCGGCAGCGTGCTCGCAACCGGAGAAAACTCAGGAGAGGAACGTTATCGAACCAGCGAAGGGACGCCTTGCATTGCGGGCATCGGGACCCGGGCCGAATGACGGATTGACCGTGGGGGATTCTCAGAATACAGACGTTCAGGAAACTCCCTACGACCAAGCCCACTACAAACAACAAAATATAGGAGCCCGGCGCATCCATCATGCTATATGTCGTGACTCTACAAAAACTCCGGTTTTTTGCACTTGGAACGCCTGTTCCACTTTACTTTTTAATGGATACCCTGCTAGTATTACCTACATAATTCATCTTGAGAAAAATTTCTGTTCCCAATGGCCGTCCAAACAAAAATAAGCAAGAAGAGAGACCTGCTTCCCATGCGACGGAAACGTCCCGAGTCGCTCACCGAACGGGAACAGGAAATTCTTCAACTGATCTGGTCCGGTCTCAAGAATAAAGAGATCGCCGAACGTCTCGCCATCAGCGTCAAAACCGTCGAAGCTCATCGTGCCAACATGATGAAAAAAGTACGCGTCTCGAATGCCGCCCAACTCTTGAACGCGGCTATTCAAGAAGGATTGATCGCAATCCGGTAAGACGTTCGCCTTTTTCCCTCCGTTGACAACCCCGTTCGATTGCGAAAAGCCTGAATGCCCTCGTGGGAAGACCCGGATGTTACATCCGTTGACGAACCGCTTCATAGGCAACCACCGCAACGCTTGCCGAAACGTTGAGCGAGTTCACTTCCCCGCGCATGGGAATGCGGGCGTGGACATGACATCGTTCGACAATCCTCGATCTGAGTCCTCGTCCCTCTCCTCCAAACACTAATAAGATAGGTCCCGTGAAATTCAACTCGGTATAGCGTCTCGGAGAGCGAGGCTCCAACGCCACGGTAGTCACCCCGCGATCCTGCAAACGATCGATCAGTTTGGCGATATTCGCGCACCGGGCCACCCGGACGTACTCGACGGCGCCGGCGGAGGCTTTTGCCACACTCGCCGTCAACCCAACGGACCGGCGGTCGGGAATAAACACCCCATGAATCCCGGCCGTGGCAGCCGTTCTGAGAACGGCCCCGAAATTCTGCGGATCCTCCACCCCGTCAAGAGCCAGGAAAAACCCCGGCTCCTTTTGTTGCGCGGCATACTCCAGGATCTCATCCTCTGAGGCATAGGCTTTGGCCGCGACCAGCGCCACCACGCCCTGATGATTGGCAGAAGGGACCAGCCGATCGAGTCGTTCACGCGGTTGAACCTGTAAGGGCACGCCTCGGACTTTGGCGAAACGAATGATCTGGGAAAATTGACGCTGTCGATGCGACAGGAAAATCTTTATGAACGTCCGCGAACCCGACCGCAACGCCTCGGTGACCGCCTGAACCCCGAACAGGAAATCCCCGGTCTTATCGCTTCCACCGGGTGCTCCCATCCGGCCGGTCTTCGAGAAGGATCCCTTTGGCCGCCAAGGCTTTTCGAATGTGGTCGGCGGCGGCGAAGTCTTTCCGCGTCCGCGCTTCGGCCCTTTGTCGAATCTGTTCTTGAATCCACTCATCGGTGTACTCCTGCTCGGTGCCCGTCCGGCATGGCTCGATGCCGAACTCCAACTCGCGAAACACCCACTCTCTTTCATTGATCTGAAATAAACCCAACGGCGCGCCGTATTGCCGAAAGAATGCGAGAACCTCCTGCCGGTCCTGCTCGGACAGCCCGCCTCGAAGAACTTGATTAGCCTCGGCTCGAAGCTGCTGAAATGTTGCCAACGCCTTCGGGGTATTCAGATCATCGTCCATGGCTTCTTCGAACGCCTGACGAAATTGTGTCAAGACCGTTCCCAAAGCCTTCCCGGAGTCCGAACCGGGTCCGGGTTTTTCGGAAAGACGGATGAAGAGGTCATACACGTTATCCAATGCGGATTTGGCTTCCGCCACGGCCAGGTTGGAAAAATTTACGTCTCCGCGATAGTGGGTCGAAAGCAAAAAATAGCGTATCGCCTCGGCCGTGACGGGTTCAGGACAATTCGATTGATCAAATATTTCCCTCACGGTAAAAAAATTCCCCAGCGACTTCGACATCTTTTCTTCATCAATGGTGACGAACCCGTTATGCACCCAATATCGGGCAAACGCTTGTTCCGTTGCGGCACGGGATTGTGCAATTTCATTTTCATGGTGAGGAAAGGTCAAATCCTTGCCGCCTCCGTGTATATCGAAGGTTTCGCCCAAATGGCGCACGGACATGGCTGAACACTCGATATGCCAGCCCGGCCGACCGGGTCCCCAGGGACTCTCCCAGGCCGGCTCCCCGGGTTTGGCCGCCTTCCACAAGGCGAAGTCCATGGGGTCTTGTTTTCGTTCATCCACTTCGACTCTTGCTCCGGCTTGCATATCGTCAATGTTCCGTTTGCTCAATTGACCGTACTCCGGAAAAGCCGACACGCGATAATAGACGTCGCCTTCGACCTGGTAAGCAATTCCCTTCTCCAGGATTGTGCGGATCATCTCAAGAATCTCCGGCATGTGTGCCGTGGCCCGCGGTTCAACGTCCGGAGTGACGACGCCCAAACGTTTCATGTCACGGGTATACGCCTGCATATATTTCTCGACGACTCCCTGCCACGGGATGCCTTCCTCCGCTGCCCGGTTGATGATCTTGTCATCCACGTCGGTGAAGTTCTTCACGTAGGTCACGTCGTACCCCCGATACCCCAGATACCGCCGGAGCACGTCAAAGACGATCGCGCTACGCGCATGGCCCAAATGACATTCATCGTAAACGGTAACGCCGCAGACGTAGATGCCGACGCGGGGAGGCGCGATGGGAATGAACGGTTCCTTCTGATTCGTCAGGGTGTTGAATATCTTCACGAAGCGGTCATTCGGAGGTCGACGAAGTGGAAGGGTTTAAAGCCTTTTTCGTTTGACGTTTGACGATCCAATATCCCAGAACGATGCACGCCACTAAGGCGACGGTGAACAGATTGAAGTATTGTTCCAGGACTTCTTTGACCCACGGACCCAATAATTGCAACGTCCCGGCGACCAGGAAAAACCTGGCGCCCCGGCTGAGCAGCGACGCCAGGACGAAGACGCGAAAATTAACATAAAACGCGCCGGCTCCGATTGTAAACACTTTATACGGAACGGGCGTCAGGCCCGCAATCAGAATCGCCCACCCTTCATAACGTTCAAACGTAGCGTGGACTTTGGAGACGCGATCCTGCCCGATCAGCCGCAGCAGAAGCGGCTTCCCTCCCCACCACCCGATGAGATAGCCGAACATGCCGCCCAGCACGGAGCCGACGGTGGTTATCGCCGCATAATACAGGCCCCACGCGGGATTCCCCAGAGTCAACGCCATCAATAACACGTCGGGGGGAATGGGAAAGACGGAGGACTCGGCAAATGCCAAGACAAACAACGCGGGATCCGCGTACGGCGATTCCGACCACGAGACCATCCACTGATAGAGGTCCTGGAACATGGCGTCCGGTCGTCGTCTCTCAAGATAACCGGGTTCGCTTTGACAACGCGGATTCCCATGCCGTCAACTTTTTCATGGCGGCGTACTGCGTCATGTCAAAATGCAGCGGCGTCAGGGAAACCCTCCTGGCGGCAATGGCATCCACGTCGGAATTCTTTCTTCGGTTCCATGTCACCTGTTCTCCCGCAATCCAATAATATGCGCTTCCCCGCGGATCGATATTCTCGACAACGGAATTGCGATATTGCCGGCGGCTTAACGATGTCACCTGGAGCCCCGTCATGGCTTCGGCCTGAACGTCGGGCACGTTGACGTTCAACAGCGTATCGGTCGGCAAGCCATCCTTCAGGACCAAGGTAGCCACTTCGACCGCGACCCGGGCCGCAACGGTGAATCGAAATCGTTTTACACCATCCAGTGAGACGGCCATCGAGGGAATGCCGCGGATCGCGCCTTCCAGCGCCGCGGCCACGGTTCCGGAATTGGTCACGTCGTCACCGAGATTCAATCCCTTGTTGATCCCCGACACCAGCAAATGGATCGGGCGGTCAGAGAGAACCCGGCCCGTGGCCACGATGACGCAATCCGACGGCGTGCCGTTCACCGAAAAGACCTGCCGGCCGAGTTGCTTCAATCGGAGGGGCTTATGCAGGGTAATGGCCCGGCCCATGGCGTTTTGCGGGCGTTCGGGAGCCACGACCCAGACGTTGCCGAGTTTCTTCAGGTGTTTCGCCAGAATGCGTATCCCGGAAGATTCGACGCCGTCATCATTGGTTACTAAGATGTTCATTGGTATAAAAATACTCTCACTCAGTCCGCCTCTCCTGTTCCCCTCCTTTGTAAGGAGGGGCCGGGGGAGGTAGAGACCCTGCGGCCAGGATGGCGACACCCCGTGCGCTCTAGACGTTGTTCAACTCTACCCCACCTACCCTCCCCTTACAAAGGGGAGGAAAAGAGCTGGAATCCAGCGTGGTCACCTTTTCATCCTTTGGCGTGAAGGCGGGAAACCTGCATGGAGGATTCCTGACCGTTATACACACGTGCAATAAAAAAGCCTACCTCAACGGAATTGAGGTAGGCTTTTTCGGGAAACTCGCAAATGGCGCGTTCAGATATTTTGCATGAAGTGCGCAACCGCTTCCTGATCCACGGCGCCCATGATGGCGGAAGATGGAACCGTCGCCGACTTTTTCCCCGTCAGCCCGCATTCAATCTCGTCAAAAATCATTTCCACCGGCATGGACATGCCGCCGTAGACGTGAGGGCCTGCCACGATTTTGGCGTTCGAGTAGCCGTAAACGGCCGTCGCCACGTCTTTGGCCAACCACCCGACGTAATTGAATTCCGGCACCACGATCAGTTTCGCCTTGGCGCACAGTTTCCGCAATTCCCTGGTGGGGAACGGGCGAAGCGACTTCACCTTGATCAACCCCGCGTGAATGCCTTTGTCTTTGCACATCCGAATGGCCTCGCGTGACTGCGCCGCGGCGCTTCCGGACGCAATCAGCAGCACGTCAGCACCCTCAACCTCTTGTACCTCGATCAGGCCGTCCATGTACAGGTCAATGTATTTACGCGACCGTTCCACAGCCGCCCAGACTTCTTGTTGCCACACGGCGTGGATATTGTAGGCCATGAAATTCGATTTTTGGACCGGCGCGTCCCTGGACAACCGGGCCGGAGGATTTTCCGCATCCAGGACCGGAACCGCACCTCTCCAGGAATCGCGTGACGGCAACTTGAGTCCTCGATCCTGCATGGAGCAATAACCTCTGGCATGGGTCACGAAAAAGCCGTCGCAGCACACCCCGACCGGCAACGTCACGTCGTTCTTTTCACTGATGATGAAGCCCTTCATAATATAGTCGAACAAATCCTGCTGGTTCTCGGCGTGAAAGACGATCATACCGCAGTTCAACAAGTACGCGACTTCGATATTGTCCGGCTGAATGGCCAACGGGGCGTTAACCACCCGGCAAGTAAACATGGCCACGGCGGGAAGGCGGTGGCCCGGCCAGGAGGCGATGGGTTCAAGCCCTCGCAACGTACCCGGTCCGGCCGTGGCAGTGAAGCACCGCACACCGGCGCGGGAGCCCCCGGCAATCGCCGACATGACGCCGTATTCCTCTTCACCCCGATAATATTCTTTGACGTACCCTTCTCCGTACAACACCCCGATCAACTGCATGGTTTCACTTTGAGGGGTAATCGGATAGGCGATGGAAAGATCCACGTTGGACCGGCGAACGGCTTCCTTGGCGGCCTCGCTCCCCGTAATGAATTCCCGCTCACGCGGCGCCTCGGAAAACATATACTCCGGGGAAACCTCCTGTTGCCGTTTGGCCTCCTCATGAGGATCTTTTCTCCCTCCTTGACTGGAAGGTGCCGGAGCGGCACTCGTAATCGGGTCGCCTTGCGGGTTGGTTTTGACTTCCGTTTCCAATGCTTCACTCATGGCTTCCCCCTCTAGGGTGGCGACAATCCCAGGCCGAGCTTTCTGGGGTCGCGTGATCAACAATAATAGGCCTAGCCTTCACGCTGCATATCTTCGGCTTTATGCCCGAATGCCGCGGCACTTGCCGTCCCTTCTTCTCCCAACGGAATGTCCAAGGGGTTCGTATGGGTCTTGCCGTCATGCACCCGGGACTGCAAGCCCGTGAAACGGACGCTCTCGCCGCTATCCGGCAAGGCAATCCCCAATTCCTCGCGAACGCGTTTGAACACCTGCGCCGCCTTGCGAATCTTGGCGGCGTCGGAATCCCGAATCGTAAACATGGCGTCTTCGTGTCCCTGCTCGGCGCAAATCGCCGAGGTCCAACAATTCGTGCCGGCTCGGATCATTTTCAGGGTCAGATTGGCGTAATGACAATGCACCCCGATGAAAATGCATGCTTCGATTTTATTGCCCCATATCGTCAGATTGGGATGATTGGGGTTGATGACTTCCTCGGGTTCGATCTTCGGGTATTTCGGACGATAGTCCGGCATCGGGATGATGAGGACTTCCGGAATTTGGGCCGCAAGTTCCAGGACGGCCCTGGCCTTTTCGGCCGCGTGGTCGTTCCAATTCCACAATACCAGGGGACCGGGGAAAATCGTCGCATTTTTTCTCGTGAACATGGCCCTGGCCATTTCTTCCATCGCCTTGTCTTCCGGCACTTCATGACCGAACGTCAGGCCATGCTCCGGCAAAGGGGGAAGAACACCCAATTCGGCCGCGGAGGGTGGATGAAATCCCGCCGGACCCGGTTCAACGATTCTTTCCAACTCTGTTGCTCCCACCTCTATCCTCCACTCTGGATTGATCCGGTTGAGACGAATACGATCCTTGCCGTTCGAACAACGTCCCTCAACCTTGTCCTCGAACGGGATTGGCTAAGACTGCCGAACTCGTTTTTTCACCATAGGTGACGTTTTCCGTCAGGGCCGTGTCACCGATTTGATCGATCATTTCCATTTTAATGGCATTATGCTTGGCCATATTGTCGCACACCCAGACACACTGAGCGCATCCCTTACACCGGTCCACGGCGACGTAGGCGGCTCCATATTTGAACCCCTTATCCTGACCGGCCTCGTTGTCGTACAAAATGGTATTGGCCTCAGGACAATATTGCGTGCACAACTTGCAACTCGTGGCAGCACATATTTCCGTTTCGATATTTGCAACTAAATACATACAGGCCCCTCTCGTCGGTTAAAGCATTACGCCATGGCTGGCGAGGCGGATGCCCCTTTCGCTTGGGCCCAATTGTTTTCGACGGCAAACTCCCACGCCGCTTGGACCACCGCCAGATTCTTCTCGATCAATTCCTGTTTCTTCTTGAATTTTCTCTCGACCACGCTGTCCAGAGCCGCGGTCCCACCGGACACCACGAAGCCTTTGCCCAAGAACCGGTCTTTCACCGCTTGCGCCAGGGCCTCCATGTCCGAGAGACCCGTAATAGCGCCGATGGCGCCCACCATGGCCATATTCGTGGCCAGGTCGATTCCGGCCACCTCAAGCGACAGTTTGGTGGCGGGCAGATAGAACAGTCTGGCGTTCAATTCCTCCAGTTCACGTTCCTGGTCCGGCTCGAGTTTCATGGGCCCGTCATTGTTGATCAAGGCGACCCCGTCCTTTTTCAACCCGAAATAAAACGGATTCGTGTAGCTTTTCCCATGGGTAATGACCTGTGGGTGAAAGATCATGATAATGTGGGGGAACGTGATTTCGCCGATTTCATAAATCGGCTCATCGGAAACCCTCACGTAACTCTCCACCGGCGCCATTCGCTTTTCGGACCCATAGAACGGCACGATGGTGCTTTCCCCACCGGCATTGATCACCCCCGTGCTGAAGATATGCGAAGCCGTCACGACCCCTTGGCCGCCGACTCCCGCCATACGAATGTTATAACGAATCGCCATGATCTGCGCCCTCCTCTCTCGTCACGTACCCATCAATGCTTCTTCGCTCAATCGACCGCCCTTACTGCTTTTCCACGGCATCGGCAGGCTTCGGCAGATATTCTTTGTACCCGTACAACTGGGACAAATATTCCTTGGCTTCATCCGTAATATATTCCGTGAATTTGTAGCGGTCGGTTTCCACGGTTTTGGCGTCTTCCATCACCTTGTCCGTCGGGATCGCGTATTCGATATTACAGGACGTGTAGGCTTGGATATAGCTGGGACCGATTTCCCTCGCGACCAACACGGCTTTCTTGATTACGCTTTCCACCCGTCGCGGGTTGTTGGGGACCACCGTCGCCACGTACGCACAACCGGAAACCTTGGCCATACCCAACATATCCATTTTCTCGAACTTCTTCCCGAGCGGCGCCATTTTCAGCACCTGATTCCGGTTCGTCATGCCGCTTTCCTGGCCGCCGGTGTTTCCATAGACCTCATTGTCCAGCATGATGGTGGTAAATTTTTCTTTTCGGAACCACGAATGCAGGGTTTGAGCAAACCCGATATCAGCCATGCCGCCGTCTCCGGCCATCACCACGACGTCTTTGGGCCTATCCCCAAACCGCAGACGAAGGCCGCGGGTCAAGCCGCTGGCCACACCGTTCTGGTCGCCGTAATTGCCGTACACGAATGGGATGGCGGCCTGCGAAATGGCCAACCGGCCGCAACCGGCCGTCCCGACCGTAATGGTATCTTCCGCATTCGGGAACGCCACCATGGCAAGCCGGATAAACAGAGTCATGGCACAGCCGGCACACATCGGGTGTTCTTCCAGAATCTCCTTGAAGGTTCCCACTTGGGATACCGAGACTTTTTTCCCGAACGGGCCATGCTCCACCATGTCCCGATATTCTTTCGGCATGAACTTTCCGAATCCTGGTGTAAACTTGACGTAATCGAGGCTCATTGCGGATCCCCCTTATATTGAGACGTTTTTATTACTTTTAGCCACTCAGCCTATGGGCAGTGTGCAACTTATACGTACTCTCTGCTCCTTTGATCGAAGCGTTGCGTGTCTATTTCAGTAACCTTAGCGTAGATGAAGTCTCCTAGTAAAGACCTCTCATATCCCAACCCAAGGCCTCCTCTCCCGATTTCTTTGGAAAGACAGGCAGCCCTGACGCCTTGACAAGACACGCCAAAGTCACCTTGAGCTAACATCCACGCATCTATCCTAAAACCGAACCACCGAGAAGGCAACATAAAAGAAGACCCACCTCTTTAAAAAGAAGCCCTATGCGGGAATTTTGAGGCTAGGCCTTTGGCCCCATGGTCCGGTTTCAACGCCACGCGGGAACAACGCGTCCGGTTGGATCTCTTGTGAGGAAGCTGACACGCAGAGACGGATCAGTGCATGAGTGCACTAATCCAAAATATACTGGAGCGGATCAACGACTTTGTCGTTGACGGCCACTTGGTAATGAAGATGGGGTCCGGTCGAAAACCGCCCCGTACTCCCGACCCGGCCCAACAGATCGCCTCTTTTCACCTCTTGGCCGTACCGGACGAGAATTTTGGACAGATGGCCGTAAGTCGTTTCAATTCCATGACGATGATTGATTCGAACATAATTTCCCATCCTGGAATCATAGGATGTCACAACCACCTTGCCCTTGGCAGGGGCACGGACGTCTTCCCCTTTCGGAGCAACAATGTCCACGCCTGCATGGAACGCCTTCTTGCCGGTAAACGGCGAAATTCGCGGCCCAAACTTTGATGAGACGGGTCCCTTGACGGGCCAGATGGACGGTGTTGCGGCCCAAAGGCCAACCCGTTCTCCCGCTGCTTTTTCCAACCGGGCCAATACGCGAAGTTGCCGGACCGTCTGCTGATCAAGCCAGGACAGCCCGTTCTGGATATCAGTCGCCATCATGATCCCCGAATCGCCTGTATTCTCGCCCACGCCCATCTCCGCGATATAGTCGAAATTCAGAATGCCGGCTCTACCATCCAGGGCAACCTCATACGGAACCTCTTCGCCGCCCTGTCCATTGACGACAGCGGTGTCCCTTTGCTCGGGTTCCAGCCCGAACATGACTTGCAACTTCTCGTTTATGGATTGGATGGTCAGGACACGCTGCCGCATTTTATCGACGGCTTCAGAAAACTCAACCACTTGTCCTTTGGACTGGCTGAGTTCCTTCTTCAATCCCTCGAGTTCGACAACCTGGTCTGTAACTTGGCCCGTCTGCACTACGTAATGCGCAAGCACCCCCACCTGCACGACCGATAAGACCGCGGCCGCGAGCAGCACTCGTTTAAAGGTTCTCTTGCGCAAAGAAATCCTGAAAGGCTCCCGGGTCATGCCCCGAAAAAGCATAATCGTCCATCTGTCATCAGAGGGGTTCACGGGATCAGTTCGGATCTTCGGATCAGCCTGAATGACCTGGGTGCAATGCACTGGTGAATATGGGCGCTTGAAACCTTACTTTAAGGAACAACGGCTCGCAGGGTCAATTAGGGGGAATACTGTTTTTGCAATCGGCCTGTCTCCCATCATCCACGAAATGAGCCAGAAAGACAGAACGGCTAATCGGGGACGTGGGTCACGGCCTTGATCCACGCCAGGTATTCACTTGAACCCGCCGTCACCGACAAGGCGATAATTTCAGGGACATCGTAGCTGTGAAGTGCTTTCACTTCGGATTCCAGGCCATCATAGGCGTCGGCATGGGATTTCATGACCAGCAGCCATTCACGTTCTTCGGAGACTGTGCCTTCCCATTCAAAAATGGACGTCACGTTGGGCACGACCGTGACACACGCCGCCAGTTTTTTTTGCACGACCGAACGCCCGATCAGGAGTGCTTCTTCCTGACTCGAGGCCGTTACCAGTACAACCAGTGCTCCCTGATCGACACCCACCTGACTGGCCCTCTCGCAACCGCTAGCCGACTCAGGGTTTGAGACGCGAAGGAGCTTTTTCTACCAAATCTTCAATAGCAAGCCGCAGCCCTTCCTGCAGGCCCCTCGGATAATTCGTGACGGAATCCTCCAAGCCACGATAGATGCTGTCCGTTTCCTTGGCCTCGAATTCCATGGCAAAGCCCCACAACGCGTTGTCCGGCTCCCCCGCCCGGGTTATTTGCGCGAACATTTCCACCTCGGTCTCGGTGGTGCCCAACGGCAGCCCGGCAAACCACAACGCTGTCCCGGCGGGACCTAACAGATACGTGGAAATATTCCGCTCCCACCGCGTCGAATAGAGTTGTCCCTGCAAAACAAAATCGCTGGGAGGCACGGGTTGATCCTTGTCGACAAACGTCACGGAAGTAAAAATGTTCGTCTTTCTAATTTCCTCGGCCAAGGCGCGCGCAAAATCGCGTGACGGAGAAAACAACACTACGTCCGTGGGTGCGGGCTCCGAAACCGTCTCAGGCCGGTCATAGACCGCGGTGGCATGGGTCGTGAAGGGAATCACGGCGGCCCAATATTGTTCACGCATCTCCGTGCCCCGCTTATCATCAAGCGGAACAACCACCAGACTACCGTCAACTTTCTGGTCAGCCGACACGCCCAGATACGCCTTCTCCGGAGGAGGCGGATAATTCCAATCCCGTGAGCCCAGGCAGCCCGTTATCGTCAATGATACAACCAGAAGAACACCACACGCCTTATGCACGACAGACAGGCGACGCATTTCTTGCCTCCTTTGGCAGGCAACAGTTTCCAACCGTTGCAATAATGGGTAATGCATGTACAACCACAACTTCACCTTTGGCCGCAACCGTCAGGTTGAACGGTGGACGGTGCGCCATCAGTGACTGAACCCTCCGGCACTCGCAAAACGGTCCATCAGCTCAGAATATGAGCGGGTCACCGGAAATTGAGGGTATTCGGAACAGATCGAATCCGGTGGGCGAAAGAAAAACCCGGCATCGGCTTCCTGCAGCATCGACAGATCATTATAGGAATCTCCCGCCGCCAACACGTGAAAGTTCAAACTCTTGACCGCGGCCACCGCGTGCCGTTTCTGGTCTTGTTGCCGGAGCGAATAATTCCGAATGTAGCCTGTATCGTCAATTTCCAGGGTGTGACAAAAGATGGAAGGATAGTGCAACTGTTTCATCAGGGGACTGACCAGATCATAATAACTGTCCGATAAGATAATGACCTGACAACGCTCTCGCAACCACGTCAAGAATTCCACGGCCCCGTCCAGAGGTTTCAGTCCCGCCACCACCTCCGTGATGTCCGACAGCTTGAGATCAAATTTAGCCAGAACGTCCAAGCGCAGCTTCATGAGTTCGTCATAGTCGGGAATGTCCCTGGTTGTGACGTTCAAGTCCGCAATCCCGGTTTTCTCGGCCAAAGCCAGCCAGATCTCCGGAGTTAAGACCCCCTCCATATCCAAACAAGTCACTACGGGTGATTTCATACGCCCCTCGACAACATGCAAGTTTCGGATGAAAAGTAAAAGGACAACACGGCAAGAATGGTAGAAAGACGGGTATTGTATAAAAAACGGAGCGAGACTACAAACCTTTTATCCAGGATGCGGCTCCCGAAATCTTGCGCCCACCCCTTATCCAAAGGCGATGAGTAAGCCGAAAGCAAGATAGCACAGGCCGTTGAAAATCAGATGATAGGGCCTCAAGGCATGGGACCGTAAACGAAGTTTCAGGTATCCCGCGGCAAGAAAGGTCAATCCGATGCCCCATAGGGCTTCTTTTCGCGGAACCCACGGCGTCAACAAGATTCCCAGGGCGGGAAGCAGACTGCCTTGAAACACCATCGCCCCGGTGATGTTGCCGAAAGCCAGGGTATCACGGCCGCGCCGCACCCATATAATACTATTCACTTTTTCCGGCAGTTCGGTCGCCACCGGCACGATCAACAACGACAAAGCCAAGGTGGAAAGCCCAAGCCAGGCGGCCAAATGCTCCACGCCGTACACGAAGCCCTTGGCCCCTCCGACGATCAGCCCGAATCCGATAAGCAATTGAAGGAGGATCGTAGCAAAGTTCTCCGGGATCCGTAACCGGCTCAAAAACAGCGGGTGATCCGCCTCGGTGCCATGGCCCTGCTCAACCAACTTCCCGGATGCGCGAATGGTCAACAGCAAATAGACGAAATAACTCAGGGTCAGGACCAACGCCAACGACACGCGCGTCCATTGCCATTCCGAAGGCACGAAGATCGCGAGGGTGGCCAATGCAAAGGCAAAAAGAAACCAATCCAGGTCCCGGTGCACGCCGGTAGGCTCGGGACGAAGGGCTTGCGCCCACCCCCGGCGCTGGGCGGCAAACGTGCCCATCAAGAAAAACGTAATCGTCGACAGCATAAGAGGCGCGCCCAAAATAGCCCCCACTCCGACGTCCTGCCGAACCGATAAATCCCCGGAGGCGGCCAATACCGCCACCACCGGGATCATCGCCTCGGGCAAAGCCGTTCCCACGGCCGCAAACACCGACCCCGTGACCCCCTCGGAAATATGTAGCCGTTCTCCGAGATGTTCGAGCGCGTTGGTAAACGTTTCCGCGCCGACCAGGATCACGATCAAAGAAATGAGCAGAATCCACAATTCCATAGAAAGAGATTTCCTTAATGAGACGCCCTTTGTCACATGGTGCCGTGAACCTTGCTCACGGCGTGCGGTTGCCCTAGACTATCGTCATGAGCGATGAGATGGGAATCGTCCTGGGTTGTCTGGCCGGACTGCTGGCATGCCGATTCGGCATCCAATGGTGGCGCCGTCGCAAGGCAGCCAAACAAGCCGATGAACTGCTCTCCAACATCGTGAAAAGCAAAGACGCCTTTCGCCGGTGATACGGGGTCCTCGTTCGGCGACCGGGACGGGCTCACGCGCGTAGGTAGCAAACCCCGGCATGCTTTGGCAACACCGCCAGTTCGACTTGGCTTTGCGTTGTAGTCCCGCCGTTCTCTTCGTGTTCTTTGCCACATCCCGACCATGAGTCAGGCCTCACAACGCGCCCGCATTCATTTGCACCGCGGCAATCTGTCGCAAGCGCGCCATTGGTGCGAAGAAGCCGTCAAAGAAGCCCGGGGGCACGACACGGGTCAGGACCTGAATGCCGCGTTAGGCAACCTCGGCAACGTGTGCGCACAACTGGGAGAATACGCCGAAGCGGAAGCCTGTTATCACGAAGTGCTCTCGCTCCAACGCCGCGAACTCAATCCATCCACCGTAGGAGAAACCCTGGTGAATCTCGGCAACCTCAAAGCCGACGCGGGCCAATTCAAAACGGCCAGGGCCTATTATCTGGAAGCCATCGACGTCCTGCAGCCCATTGAACACCACCGCGCCCTGGGCCTTCTGTATAATAATCTGGCGTTGATGGAACTCGCCACCGGGCAACCCGACGACGCCGTCGTATATTTTCAAAGGGCCCTCGAGTGCCACCGCATGGTCGGCAATGAACTAGGCTTGGCCAACACCTTCAGCCAATTCGGCAAAGCTCTGCTTTCTCAAGGAGACGTGCAGCAAGCGGAACGCTGCCTCAACAACGCCAGCGAACACTTCATTAAGCTCGGACAGGAACCCGGCGAAGCCGCGGTGCTCCGTCTCCTGGCCGATATCTACGAAACCAGAAGAGACCACGTGTCCGCGTTGCGCTGCCTTGAGCGGGCCGTCCAAGTGGACGGACGGTATAATCTCCCGGAGATCGAGACCGATCAGAACCGCCTCGCCCGCCTCCGGGCACAGGCCAAAGAGAGTCGAATCTCGTCCACGCCACCAACGATCAAAACTGAAAGGCCAGTTGAATAGGGCCGCCCAGCTTGCTGCTTCTTCTCCTTCTGGAAGGCGGCTGGGGTTGGCCGTCCTGGTCGTGACTCCCTCTCCCACTGGGAGAGGGCTGGGGTGAGGGCTCCCCTCCGGTGTTGCGGTCAACAATTTCCTGAAGAGGACCCCGGCACAACCCGCAACGATGCCGTTTTGTTGTAAGTGTGCGGCGTTGGCGATGATACGCGTGTCCGCACCAAGAACAACGCCACGTAAAATTCACGGAGGCCCGGGCGTCATCGCCAAGCGTATGATAAATCGTGATCCCCAAGCCGTCGGCGTTCATCAGGGCCATGATCCGCCGAAACTCCCTCCCATGTGACGGACACCATTTCTTCACGTCAAACTGCCATTGATGAATCATCTCATGGGCCAGGGTGCCCCGGATCTCTTCAAAGGGTTGCCCGGACAGAAGCGGTACCGACAAGCGAATCACGCGCCCCTTGCCATGCCGTTCTTCAGGATCCACCCAAGAAGTCCGCGGACCCGTCCGGCTGCGGAAGAGACCGGCCGAAGCCGTCAGGCGGTTACTCCATTGAATCTCAATGGCCGGCAGGCGGTTCTGGAAATACGAACCATTCAACTCGCGCCAGATCGCCTGCAGATGTTCGACTGAAAGGGGAACGTTGATTGGAGTACGAAGAGCCATGTCCTTCAACTGCAATCTTCATGGAGTCTGAAGCCACGCTATGGTACCATGATTACCGCGCAAACCAAAGCCTGCCCTGAGCGTAGCGCCAGCGAAGTCGAAGGGCTCCAAGCCGCCCGTTTGTGCCCCTCCTTTGTAAGGAGGGGCAAGGGGAGGTAGAGAGTACTTTACAGAAACAACATGGTCCCCGAAGCAGACGCCAAGCACCATCTCCCGTCCGACGAACCTTTCATGCACGAAGCACTGCGGCAAGCGGAGCAAGCGGCATCCGAAGGCGAGGTCCCCGTCGGGGCGATTCTTGTGCATGAAAATACCATCGTGGCCATGGGACGAAACGCCAGAGAACGCCGACAGGATCCGACGGCTCATGCGGAACTCATCGTGATCCGGGAAGCCGCGGAAAAGTTGCAATCCTGGCGATTAACTGGCACAACCCTATACGTGACGCTGGAACCCTGCCTCATGTGTGCCGGCGCCATGCTGCAAGCACGGATTCCTCGTTTGGTCTTCAGCACCTGGGATCCCAAAGCCGGGGCATGCGGGTCCCTGTTTACGCTCCATGAGGACAACCGCTTGAATCACCAAATCGCCGTCACGCACGGCATATTGGAAAACGAGAGTCGCGACCTGCTGCAACGCTTCTTTCAACGGCTCAGGCAGGACCAGCCCCTCACCATGACCTGAAAGCCTACCGATATACGGAGAGGTGCGAGAGTGGCCGAATCGGGCGGTCTCGAAAACCGTTGACCGGCAACGGTCCGTGGGTTCGAATCCCACCCTCTCCGCCATATACACAGTCTCACGTAGTCTGCCTTGGTCCACGGCGTCCCCACCTGTTCCATCATAACACCTTGATGTCGTTGATGTTTTCTGGTAGTATTTCCATGAATCCCAACCGTAGCCTGGGGATGGCGTCACCCCCATCACCAGGCCTGTTCTTGGGAACAAAATTGGGAACGCCTGCAGAAAGCAAGCCTAATGAACGGACTCACGGACACGAAGATTAAAACCCTGAACACGCCGGGACGCTATGGGGATCGCATCCCCACCCTGTATCTGCTCGTCAAGTCCGCCACCCGCAAAACCTGGGTGCAACGCTTGACGATCCAAAAAACCCAACACGATTTAGGCTTGGGGCCCTGGCCGGTGGTCACTGTCGAAGAGGCGCGCCGGAAAGCGATGGACAATCGCCGGAAACGGTATCACGGCGAGAAGCTCATTCATGGGACACGCCAAGCGATCGGCGTCACGTTCCAAGAAGCGGCGGACACCGTGATCGCCTTACACGAGCCCACGTGGAAACATGGCGGCAAATCCGCGAAGCTCTGGCGGGCGACCCTGCGGAATTATGCCTTCCCGGTCATCGGCCAGAAGCCGGTCGCTGAGATCACGCCGGCGGACGTGATGAGGATTCTCGATCCCATTTGGACGCTCAAACCGGAAACCGCGAAGCGGGTGAAACACCGCATGAGCCGCACGTTCAACTGGGCCAAGGCGCAGGGACTCCGGGTCGATGACCCGACCGCCGGCATCCGAGCGGCCCTCCCCAACACGGCGACACTCAAGAAGTCCCATAAAACGATTCCGCATGCTCAGGTCGCCCAAGCCCTGGAGACGATCAAACGGTCCGGGGCCGCGCCGTCAACGATCCGTTGCTTTGAGTTTCAAGTGCTCACCGCGACCCGGTCCGGCGAGGTGCGGCTGGCAGAATGGGCGGAAATCGATGTCGCCAAGAAGGTGTGGTTGATTCCGGCCACCCGCACCAAAACCGGCAGAGCGCATCGGGTGCCGTTATCGTCCCGTGCCCTGGCGCTCCTGAAAGATGCCAAGCCGTCCGGCCCGCGCCACGGCCTGCTCTTCCCCTCCGCCCGTGGCAAGCCGCTCTCCGACGCCACCATCAGTAAACTGGTGCGTGAGAACCGGATCCAAGGTGTGCCTCATGCCATTGCCAGAGCGTGTTTCCGGTCGTGGTGTGCGGACATGAACGTGTCACGAGAAGTGGCTGAGGCCTGTCTCGCGCATGTCGTCAAAGGCGTGGAGGGGGCCTATCAACGCTCCGACCTGTTCGAGTGGCGACGGTCGGTGATGCAAAAGTGGGCCGACTACGTTACCGGTGCCCCACGTGCCGACGTGATTCCGTTGCACGGATGATTGTCACGGACCCTTCAATTGTACCAGAAAACTCACCCTCGAAGTGGACCGTTTTATGGGAGGAAGGTCAGGGTCTCCAAATATCATTTCCCGCTGTATCTGAAGGAAGTCGAGTGTCGCTTTAATCACCGCCCGGAGAATGTCTTCAAACAGTTTCTGAAGATCTATTTCAGCTATGTTTCGCCCTAACTACTTTGCTCTGAAAGCGCGTCTTTGTATAAGCGCTTTGTTGATGGGCGGGTCTGTCACTCCTGGGGGAACGATGGGATCGTCTTCGTCGTCTAGGGCGACGATATCAAAATCGTTTTCGCCGATCTGCCAAGCCTGACGAATATCGAGTTGCCGCATAGCGATCGCAAATTCAGGCGGCAGTAGCTGTGGATTTGGATTCATGTGAGCCGGCGCGAGAAGGAAAACTCCAGCCTTTTCATAGGCTGCGACAAAATTATCCACATTCGTCGTAGTTTCTGGCGACATTCGGTTTGTTTTCGCCACATACGAAACACGCTTCTCTTCGTCTTCCGTCACATTTCTTAGATTCGGTCCTACAACAATCGCGTACTCAGCAGGTTTACGCTTAGACAGTCCTGTTATGATTGAGACCCTGAGAGCATCGGCTTCATCTACGTCGCCCCATCGGGCCTTCCACGCACGAAAAATGGCGCGGCCTGCTTCACCGTCCTGGAATGCGATGCCGAGGATTGGTGGTCCGTCGAGGCGCGGGACAAAAACGGTTGCACGCCAATTCGCCCGATCCCACACAGGAATGTCTATCGGTGACAGGACGCGACGGTCTGTGTGTTTCAGTCTTTCTTTGTGGTTCAGATTATCAGGCGGCGATTTAGCGCCAAACTCAGGGGATTCCATCGGATTGCCTGGATCTGCAGGTTTCACCGTGCGCCAAGGTCTATCTCGAAGTACGGCATAGCTCTCATTGACGGCATCTAGCCAATCGATCAGGCGCACCGGAGGCGTTTCACCAAAGACATTATAGTTTAGGGTAAGGGTGTCTCCGAGTGTAATGGCGCGAGAGAAACCGCATTCCTGAATGGCCATTTTCTCGATCCAAGTATGCGCGTCCCGTATCAACAGCATCCGAACAACTATTTGCACAAGGCTATCTTTGAGCCAATTCATGTAGGCCCGCCGTTCATCGGCAGTCGTGAACCTCAGGTTAGCTGGATGGACGATCTCGGCGCGGCCACTGTCGTCATTATCGGGGAAACGGAGTGTCGGCGCGTCCGTCGATTGCTCGGATGGACTTAGAACAATCGTTAGGCACTCTCGATAGGGCAACACATCACGCTCATCACTCGTTGCTAAAAGGGCCTCTAGAGCACCAAGGAGAGATTCTGCAATGCTGATAGAAATCGCATTATTGGGCGTCTTAACCACGAGTTCAGATCCCAGAATGTTCGACTTCAGAAGGCAGGTCGCCCCATCTATCAGCACCGGTTGAAGAGGAATACTCTTGGCCACAGGCTGATCTTGCAATGCCTCGAAATGGGTCTGAACGGCATTCGAGTCTTCTATAGCGGGAATAAATCCTTCGTCACGCAGAAGCTGCTCGTGGCCAAGGGCGAACAGCAGCGCCATCCTAGCAGAGAACAACCCTAGTCGTTCCAGCGTATCAGGCAAACGTTCCACGCATGAAAGTACCTCAAATGGAAGGTTCAAGAAGTGAATGCCAAGCACAAGTTCCTGGTGCCACAGTTCTTCGGCATACGAAGTTTGTTCCTCCTCTGACAATTTCAGCTGAGCAGCAATACCATTTGCAAGGGTTATTGCACTCAGAACATGAGGGACACGGCCAAGCTGTAGTTCGATCCAGACGAGGCGTTTAGTGGCGATCAGTGCCTGAGGGGCAAACTTTCCTTCTTCGTTGAACACAGCTAGGTTGCGTTCAACAGCCGCCAGCGCTTTGTTCCTAGCAGCCCAGAGAAGACCCACATTCTCATAAGCGCAACTGCTTCCAATAAGCACCGCGATCAGCTTTGTGCGATATTCATCTTTGATCAACAATTCTTCCGCTTGGCCGAACCATCGGATCGCCTCATAATATTTCTCTTGTCGTAGCTTTTGAAAGCCGCGACGAGCTTGGCCCGCTGCCCCGTCGCTACGCCGCTGTTGGATTACGCCGACGAGTTTTTCGTAAAGAGAGTCGAAAGCAGGACTGCTGATTCGTTCGCCGAGTTCGGTCACGATGTCAAAAAGCTGCTCTATAGGATAAGTACCCAAAGGAGCAGCCTCATGGACAATCTGAGCTAGATCAGCCCAGCAAGAATCCAACTGGTCGGATAGTTGGGCTTGAGCAGACTGCGTAATTCTCATGTACACGAGTCCAGTGCGGGCCTGGAGGGCATTGTTCAGGCGCAGGGGGTCGGAAGCTATAGCCTCCAGCATCTCACCCAAGCGCTGCCTGCGAGAATCAATTTTGGCGTCTTGAGGGTCAAGCCGTCCTGCAAACACTGATGTCGTCAGAAGCTGCCAGAGCCTTAGAAGGAATTGAACTTCGCATGCTTGGACTGAACCCTCAACATGCTGTTCAACCTCTTCGTAGAATTGATTAAACATAGAATAGTCTTCGTACCACCAGTAGGCTGTCCAAGCACGATTGTAGGCGATACGTAGTTGCTGCGGTCTGTAGTCGACAGACCGTGCTAGTCGTTCCGCGTGTACAAAACGGCTTTCTACCTCATTTCTGGCTCGCTCGAGGCCTCTAGCTAGGAGTGCCGTGCGTAGACAGTCCTCGACCAACTGATAGCGCGCACCCTGGTAACATGATGGGTCGGCGACTTGCCGGTCTAGTTCTTCCAGTTCCAAAAGCCGCTCAGCGTCGCGAGGACCGAGACGGCTTCTCTTTTCGCTTTGGACGCCTTCAATACCCAAGCTGGCCAAGGCAAGCTCTAGGTGGTTGGCTTCGTAGACCTTCTCTACGATCCAAGCGCGGTCGATGATATGTACAGGAATTTTTGCCAACTTGGAGAGCGCATCTTCTTGAGTTGCACGTACCTTGTCGCTGACAAATTGATTGGTGAAGAAGTAGATACGTTTGTAGTCGCGGCCAGTGGATAATATGCTGTCAACGTCGGCCTTGAGCTTAGTTTTCCACACCTTCTTTGCGCTGAAGGCGAAGGCCCACTGCTCCGCTCCAGCCGATGGAGAGCCTATCCACCAACGCTCTGCGATCTCCTCGGCCACTGGATAAGTTTCAGTATCAACTTTGCTATCGCCACCTCCAGTGGGGCCAGTTTGAACGCGAAGATTGGGGCATATCTCTTTTTCGGCCAGCTTTCGACAGAAATGCTCGAACTCGTATTCACCTTTACGACTCGTGAGTGTTTCAAGATGGTATTCGAACACCTGCTTCGGGATCCGGGGGACATCATCAACTTGAGTGTCTGAGAAAAGATCCGGATGGCGAGCCCGCATGAACTCGCTAGGACTGGGCATGTTCTTCTGAAATAGAGTCTGATCGGTCGTTTTACTCATCGCGATAAAATAGTGGTTTAAGAACTAACAAGCGCCTTCTTGAAGTGTAGTACGGTAAGTATACTAACATTCTGAGGATATAAGCCCAACATCCGGAACGTCCATTTTTTGACGACTGGAATCTGCAACAAGTGACCTCCCCTCCATCGACCGATCAGATTACTACGCTGGACTTGTCTCAGCGTGGTCTTAGATCAATCTGCAGGAGCGGCGCCAGTTCGTTGAGTCGTTCATCTCCTAGTCGATCCAACAGATACGTCATCAAGTCATCTTGACGAGGCTGACCGAAAACCATCCGGTAAACGGCCAGGGAACGCTTCAGAGAGTCGAGCTGGACAACCTCGCGACTCAGAGGCAACGTTGGCACATGACGCTCAATTACCGTCTCACCCGGATACAGCCAGTACGGAACTAATCCTTGACCGTGGCGACCATCCTGTTCGGCTGCGAGTGCAAACAGTCGCTCCCACACATCACCCCTGGCATCTGCGAGAGCTTGTGAACCGTACTTGGCGACGATGTTTTTGCGAACGGCGTGTCCCTTGTACCGATGTACACGGCCCTCTCGCTGTTCTAGGTCCACAGGATTTAACGGAAGATTCCAGTGGACCACTGCGTGGGAATAGGCGTGAAAGTCGAGGCCTTCCTGGCCGACTGAAGTCGTGGTCAAGACGAACGGCCAGAATGGAGAATTGAAAGAATCGCGGACATTCTCGATCCGAGTGCCAGCTCTGCCCTCTTCGGTCTCCTGGGTGGCGAATCGGAGCGCGAAGTGGTTGCGCATCCGGTGGTGGCTGCGAAGGGCGGCATCCGCGGCGGCTTGAAGATGTAACTCGTCTGCTTGTGCCGTTGAGGTGCGCAGTGTCAACGCTCCGATGATCGCTTCAGAGACACCGTGGACCGTCTCGTTGGGCGGCTTGTCTATAAGTCCCTCAAGATCGCGTACGAGATGTGCATATTCGTCAAGGACGGCTTGAAGGCATCCTTCTGCGCAGTAGTCCAAGACCATGCGCCAATACGGAACATCGCCGCGATCTGCGCGAATCAGGGCCATTGCCTCTGGCTGATTGAACAGAGATCGGAACGCCCATCCAACAGATGCTGCAGCGTTGCGGACCTCGACTGATTCGAGAGGACTACCCCCAAGGCCCTGCCGAGCCAGCGCTCTCGCTGCCGTGACGCCGGGAGAGGCGAGCGCTAGTTTCGCAAGCACCTCCACGAGATCTGCTGGTGCGGAACCCAGTTCGATCTCCCCGCGGACGAGTTCACGAGCCCGCTTGACATGCTCCACCCACCGCTGGTCGGCTTCGTCGCGGCTATCCTCCTCCGTCGACCACAGCGATGGTCGATCTGGGTTCTCGAACCACTCCTGGGTCGACTCACTCGCCTCCTCTAGGTCGAGCAGAATAGGTGCTGCCCAATACCAGCTCTCATCTTCGCGCCCAGCGTCCACAGCACGTCGACGAACCAGATCCTCGACTCGTGGACGCAAAACGTCTGCCACGTGCTCAAGCGTGTCGGAAAGGGCTGGCCGGGGGGCATCTCTCGACTGCAACTGTAGCGGGTCGGCCAACCGGGACAGCGCAACGCTTGGGTACATCAGTCCGAGAACAGGCATTCCGGTTAGACGTCCATCCGTCCGAGCGAAGCGCAGCAGTGGACGACGTCGCTTTCGAGATTCAGCATTGTTGCGAGGCCGAGATTCGAAGCGGCGGAACACTCGGCGCTCGACTTCGTAGCTGACCAACGAGGCAATAGTCTTGGGCACAACATTCCAGGACGAGAAGATAAGCCGCTTGGTTAGGTTCTTGTCTCCGGCCTGCGCAAACGAACCTGTAAGGTCCCAGTACGGAAGTGTCGGCGGCATCCAGAGCAGCAGCCAAGCCCCTGTCGCGTCCAGCCAACGTTGGAGCCAGCGAAGCTTGGCATTCTGCGGATCAACGCAGCCGTATCGCATGACCTGTCCCCAGTCGACAAAGAGCTCGGGAGCAGCGGCCAAGTGTTGCCGCAGGTCACTCCTCGGTGGTCCTATCGCCCGGAGTATCTCCTGCTTAAGCTTGTATTGGTCCATGAAGGTAAGCAGATAGGGCGCCGATCTCCAGTACTCCACCACACCAGGCTGACCGACCAAATCGGCTATTGCCTCAAGCTTCCGGTAAGCTGTAATGTCAACCGGCTGGATGTTGATCTCTTCACCAGGAATATCCTGTAACATGCCGTCGTTGTGCTCGGTTGGGTGAATGCGTTCAGTACGGCACATGTACCGGCGGAGATGGGCTTCTATTTGTGCTTTCAAAGCCTCGAGACAACTAGGGCCACCACCGTTCCCCAGTCGATAGAGTTCCTGCCGGTACTCGTGCAAGAGGTGTCGCAGGACCTCATGGTTCTCACCACCGCCGCTGATGAATTCAAAGGTCTTTAGAAAGTCTTGGTAGTGATCGTCTTCAGCCTGCTCATGCTGCAGCGTGTACATTTTGTACGGTGTCGCGGACAGTAGCAGGATCCGGACCGCGGAGAACTCATCAGAGTACTCGAATAATTGATGAGCCAGCTTCCCTGCCTCATCGTTGGGCTGCAGTAGATCCCGAAAACGCTGAAACTCGTCCAAGATCACCAGATCCGGCTCAAGCGCTTCAATACAGGTTGCCGCTAGCAAAGTGCGCATGTCACCAAGGAAGCGTGACTGGTCGTCACGATCGGCTTTTGAGACGTGCTTCTTAGCTTTGCCAAACCGTCGACAGAGATCGTGATAGCGTTCCTCTAACGTGGGGTCGCCTCGCCTGCGTTCCTCTCGAATGCGTCGCCGCACAGCGCACCTGAAAGCTTTCTGCAAGCCTGAGTCGAGAGTTTCTTCCTCGCGGAACCTCCAGATCTGCTGCCGGAACCGTTGAGCGTCTTTGACCGTACCCTGCATGAGGTTCTTCGGTCCGGTTCGCCAATCCGGCCACAAATTCTGGAGCATCCAATACAGCACCACACGTTCTTCCCACCGACCGCCTCTCGACTTCAGATCGAAGGACGTCCCGGGTGTGAAGGCGATAAAGTTGATCTTTCGACGGCAAAGTTCTTGGACGGAGCCCGGCAACAGCGTCAGTCGGTCGACCTGGTGCGTTTCCTCTTCAGGAAGCAGGCTGAGTCTTCGAACATTCTGCCAAGCGATCGAGCGGTTCGAACAGATGTAAACGATGTCAATTCGCTTCACTTGGTCCCACAAATGGTCAATTGTTTTGGCAATCACTCCTCGGGCAACCAGCGTCTTCCCTAGCCCGACTTCGTCGGCGACGAGGAATCGATGGTTGGAGCCAGGCTCAAGGAAAAGGCGATCGAAAGCGTAGTCCACCGTTTTCCGTTGGAACCCCTTGAGCTTTGCTAGCTCCTGGTCGAGTTGCGGGCGCGCGATCATAAGCGCATTTCCCTTCGCGCGTGTCGGATAGGTTCCCAGATCTGATCTAAATCAGGAGGCAGAAGAGCTTGTCCTTCGGACGTGTGTCGCAAGTCCTGAATGAGGTTTTCCACGTGATCCAGCGATTCTGGATTCCTGTGCAGCGCACGCAACATCGCTTCCAGTAGCGTCGAGCCTCCTAGTGCCCCGAAGATCATTCCCGTTCCAGAGCCTTGCCCAGGCTTGATGAAATCATGCGCACTCAAGCCTTCGTCACTGAGCAGAAGCAGCAACAACCGCATCACTTGATCAGCATTTGTTAGCAACTGCTTCAGTATGCGCTCGCGTCGATCTGGCGGAGCACCGCGGATGGGTAGCCGCAAAACAAATCGTTTCTCCTCGACCTTGTTGCCGGACCCAGTTCTGAGATGGAATGCGATGAATGAGGTGATCGCACCGATTGACAGTTCTGAAAACTGTATGCAGGGTGTGGCTTCTTCGAGCGTCTGTGCTACACCACTAGGCAACGTGGCCGGCCAGAGCTCTGCTTGTAGACCTGTTGGAAGCTTGAGAGCCTGACTGGCCCTAACCACAAGGTTGAAACACTGGTCCTTGACTTCATCAACCGAAATCATCAAGGATGCATCCAGTAGAGCGTTGATCGCATTCTCAAGGCGGCGGCGGAGCTTGTCTCGCTCAGGATCTTCTTCCTCCTTGATGTCGTTGCTGAATCTTTCCAACAACGGTCGCAATCCATCTTCGCGTTCCTCATCACCTAGGAACGCGGCGATCCCGCAACGCGACTTTCGCCCGGTCAGTTCGACCATGAACTCCACATTACGCCCGAACGCTGCCTCTGTGGCATTTGCTGAGCCTGTCCAAACACGTGCTTGCCAGCCGTCATCCATCACAAACAGCTTGGCGTGTAATCCTACAAGCTCGTCTTCCTCAAACGGAGGCCCTGTTGTCGTTGGAGCCGATCCTCCATCATCGACACCTTCGTAGCTATCGAACTCCGCCTGAGGGCTCATCACCCAGGTGCTCTCCGCCGACTCCAGAGCCTTAAAGGAAAGGCTCGCGAGAGACTCCGGTCGGGATATCAGGTGCTGAAGGCAGTGCGTCTTTGCCAGACGACGCACAAATGTTGAGCTCACAAAAGGCGACAACACCAAAAAGTTTCTTGAGTTGTCCGGAAACGGCCAACCGTTCGCGGTGTCGTGGCCCATGGGGTGAAACCAGACGTCAGTGAAGCCTTCGGGCAGTTTGAAATCGACGCGGCGGATCTCGCGGTTAACCGTGTTGATGGCTTCGATCACGCTACGGCTTGGCGACTCAACAGCCATTGTGGGCAACGCTTCGATGAAATCACCCAACGGGCGATTGCGACGAATCGGCTGCTTGCGGTCCTTCAGCAAGCCATCTAGCACGAGTGATGTATCCCACGACCGCGAATGCGTGAGATTCCTGGACATACACAAGAGCCGATACATCACCGTTTCCTGTGGATCGAGTGGAGCAAAGCGAACGACCCACACCTTGGGATGAAACAACCCGTTGCGACGGGGCGGCCGAACCTGAATCACGGTGTCCTCGATATATGTCAGTAATGGTTGATTGGCCGTCGGAACATTGATCTGTCCTGCCTGGCAGAAAAGATGAATATGGCCAGCATGCCGGCGAACGGCTTCCAGCAGCGCCAACGGATCGGCTGACGGCCGACCAGTTGCGTCTTCCCAGTCGAAGAACGTAAACGCAAGGGGAACGGTCAGCAGCGACTCAAGATCAAGCGTGAAGGTTGTTCCGATGGCAAGATCGAAGCGGTAGCCCTTCGGGGGACGGAGGGTGTCAAGCAACAGTTTTCTGTCGCCCGGCTTAAGCATGCGTTCTCACGACATCACCAGATGAGTCAAGGCCTTCGATGATGTCCAGCAAAAGCCGTTGACTGACAGCCCATCGAAAGTCCAGCTGTCTCGTACCCGAATCGCCTCTCCATAACTCGAGGTGCCGACGGTTCGAGAGCCGAGCTCGGCCCTTCTTTAAACGTTCCTCGCGGCGCCGGATCAGTTCCCGTGCATCCCGACTCGCTAGCAAGCGCAGGGGGTGGCGGGAAGCACGAACTCGTTCGATCCAGTCGGTCACGAAGGTCCGCGTCGGGACCATGACGCGCGCACCAGCGGCACTCACAAGCGCCCAGAAGTCCCGCAGGTCCCAGCTCACCAAGCGCTGAGCCTGTGCCTGTCTTTCTTCTGCCCATTCCCCAAAAGCCGCTCGATGTGCTTCCGTGAGGTCCTCTCGGTCCTTCGCCTCCGCGAGCATCACATTGTAAAGCCGCGCCGCGCCGTGCATCACTTCGGAGAACAGTCGGGCGTGGGCGAGGCCATGGCTGATCCCATTCGGAAATTCTGCGGCCAAGTCGTGAAACCAAATGAAGTCGGTCCACTTCCATCTCTCTCCGCGATCTGCCAAATAGGCGAGCAGAGTTCCGGGACACGTGTTGAGAATCCGCTCACGCAGATAAGTCGCCTCACGGGAATCCAGCATCAACGACGCACCTTCGGGGAAGCCCTCGGGTGGTAACGGGAGATGTGGGTGCCAGTTCCTCGGCTCGGGCCTATTCTCGGCGTCCGCATCGAGCATCGACCGATGGCCTTTCGAACTGTCGTAGAAGCGATCAAGACTCCGAAAGTATTGGGCAAGTGACCCTTCAAAGATCAGGATGTTCCAGCGCCGCAGGCCAGCCCAATAAATGCTGCTGGGCATACGCTGAACCGTTTTGCCGGCCTCTCTGCCAATCACTCCATCAACATCCTTGCTGTTCACCAGATGGGAAATCAGCGCCTCCTCTAACCGGCGAAGGCGCTGGGGCGCATGGGTGCTCGCGACGTGCCGCTTTTCGAGCTCCAGACACAACCAGGGCACAAGCAGGAAATAACGCGCGCGGGTCTGAATTGTGGTCGTCCCAGGAAAAAATCGCTCGGCGAAGGCGTCACGAATCGATGCAAGCCCTAGCTCGTCACGGGTGTCCTGCAGCTTGAAGAGCGAGATGACGTCGAGGGCGCGGCGCCGTTCTTGCTCAGAATAGTCCAGCCAGGTAAAGGTCGAGAGCATGGTGTTGAGGTATCCAGCAGGACGATGAAAAAGAGACTCGTGAGCCAATTCTCAGCCCGTCGAGTGTCATCATGGGCGTGTCGTTTTAATTTGCCGTCTGACTGAGGCAGGTCAATCGAGGACTGTAGGCTGTACAGATCCGTTGATGATCTGCCGGCTTCTTTATCGGCTCGATAGTCTTCCCCCAAGGACTGATTTTGGACGGGGTCGAGGCTTAGCTTTACATGCGGAAATTCACGCCCGTTCCAATACATGGGCAATCATCTGCTTTAGACAATCGTCTTCATCAAGAAAATACACGCCTCGCTGCTTCCAGTCGTCTCGTGAACGTACGGCCTCATCTATCAGGGCTGGTGGCGTGAGGGATAGGACATAGGCGTGCAGGCGCACATCGGGATCGCTGTCCTGCACATGCGTTTCGGTCTTTTTGATTTCATGATGCAGACTAACCTTTTGTTGCTCTCGAGATCCGTAGCGGCTCAGCCCCTTGGGGTCGAGAAAGATGACGTGTTGGCAGGCTTCATCTTTCAACCAGACGATAAAGTCAGGGTAATAGGCGTAATCGTCGAAGAACGACACGCCCCTTCCGCGCGTGCGGTTGCGGATAAGAAACAATTCCTTGCCGTGCAGGCAGGGGTCGCGGTGTTCCGCCAGCGCCGCGAGTTGCTCAACGACGTTTCTCTCATCCTTGTTCAGGGAAACCGGCTGAATCGTCACCTTGCTGTCCGGCCCGGCATAGAGCAACGGTTTATAGGCATGAGCTTGAGTCATGATGACGCTGACGCTCAGATCACGGAAATCTCTTGCCCGAACGCTCGATGCCAATTCATGAACGTCTTTAACCAACTGGCTCTCGGTCGCGTCCACGGATAACTCGTAGGCTCCGACATTGTTCGGATCATCCTGGTGCAGCGTGACCACCTCGATCTTGTCGTGTTCCCATTGTCGCCGCTGCTTGCGCCAGAATTGATCGGCATATTCGGTGATGAGATCAAGCGCAACGTCTTCGAGCCCGCCTATCTGTCGAAAATCGGTGACGGACAAGCGTTCAGACGGCATAGACAGGTCATACCAATCGTCGCGTTCCAGCAGACGGTCTACTGTGGCACGCTCGATGGTCAGGTTGTGCCAGCCCCGTTGCTGCTTCCGCTTCAACAGCTTGTCGTACAGGCGCGTTCGATTGAAATACGCGACCTGCCCTGGTGGGAGTTTGACTGATCTCTTTGCAGCCGACTGTTCGGACACAACACCCGAGGACGCGACGGATTGCAGTCGCGAATACAGATCCAAGGTGACGACTTGCAGTTCAGCGCCGGGACCGGGCAGGACGGGGCGCTCCGGGGAACGCGCGTATTGCACGTCCTCCTTGAGCCGGATCAATTTCAGGTCCGTCTTCCTAGCGAAGTTCCAAGTGACGGGCAAACGAACCGTCTCGCGTTCGACGCGCACGCCTTCCTTTTCCAGAAGGTCCCGAAAGGTCTGCATGTAGTTGGCCCGCAGGCCGAAGATATTCAGCGTTTCCAGATGGGCCAATTCCACGCTGCCCATCGGCAATTCTGCCCCGCTTTTCTGGTGGCGTTTCAGGCTCATGTTCCAGCCTTTCAAGCGCACACCACGCCCGAACATCTGGATGATCTCCGGCCCTTCCCCGACGCCGACGTGCATCAAGCCCATGGTCGCTACGCGCCACGAGTTCCAGCCGGCAATGAAGCGCCGTGCACCGATCACGATATTCACCGGCGAATCACGTCTGTCCACGTCGGCAAAGAGCCGCTCGGCAAAACCAGCTTCCCGGGAAATCGCCACGTGGGGATTGGCCTGCTCCGTCAGCAATTTGTACAGAGCAGCGGAATCACCGACGTTGACGACACCAAAGACCGGCCCATCGCCGGCATGCAGGTGCAATTCGCCCTCGCCCGCAGTCAGGTAGACCACGTGCAGTTGTCCTAGACCGTGAAACAGGGTGTTGCACAGGTCAGTATAGAGGTCGCTGGCTTTGGATGCAGACATGTGTTCGGAAAGGTATGTGAACCGATTCCTGAAATAATCCCGCCCGCTTTCGTCGGTGAGGCCGGACTGCTCGCCAAGCAGTTGCCCGATCATGACACGCATCTCGTCACCATTCGCCAACACCTGAGCCAGAAAATTCAGGATACACACGACGTCGGACTGCGTTTCCCTATCTGCCCTGCCGGAGCCGGTTACCGTCTTACCCAGGAAGACCCAGAGCGGCTTGGTCACGTTAAAATCCGCCCAGGCTCCTGATTTGTCGTACCAGATACGGCATTGCTGATAGAAAGTCAGTAGACAGCCCAGCAGGTACACGTCGCGATTCCCGTCAGCCATGCCTTGGGGCAGGTTGGAGATGTCATAATCTTTGCCGTAGCCATCCTCGTGAAACCAGCGATAGGCGTAATCGAATAGCAGGCACTTGCCGTAGGCGTTGCGTAGCGCGTCATCCTTGCCCGCGATCTGGTTGAAGGTGGCGGAATACTCGAAGGTGAAACCGCCACGGGAGAGTTCCTTGCGTCGCTCACGCCACACCTTACCCGATGCGCCCAAGTGCCCTTCATCCACCAACACCAAGTTG
Organism: Nitrospirales bacterium; assembly: GCA_965204965.1. Taxonomy (GTDB): domain Bacteria; phylum Nitrospirota; class Nitrospiria; order Nitrospirales; family UBA8639; genus Bin75. The sequence continues at coordinate 1,926,158 of OZ242026.1, forward strand.
TTGTCGCCGAATTCCCCAACGGCGATACGTTTGACGCCCTTCTTCTCCGCCAGTTTGTTCAGGTCGATGATTTCCACGTGTGGGAACAGGTCAGCCCCGGCCTCGGCGGAAAACAACCGCGCGGGCACGCCACTTGTCCGCAATTCCTTCTCGTGTTGCATCGACATCTGTTCGTTGGGCGTTAGTAGGACGACGTTGTTGAGCCGCCCACCCGAGGCGGCCAGATGCTGCCGGTATTGCAGGATATGGGCGTGCATGAGAAGCGTCTTGCCGGAACCGGTCGCGCTCTGAAACGCGATGGTCCGCAGGTCGTCGAGCGTGTAATCCGGCATGTCCCGCGTTAATCGGTGCGAGGCCCGTGCCCTATTCAAATCGGCGCAGAGCGCTTCGGGGTCGTGGAAATACCGGTGCAGGTAGTGCTCGGTGAATAGCAGCGCGAGGTATTGATAGGGCTTCCAGACGCGACCCTGTTCCAGGGTCATGCGCAACTTGTGACTATGCGTGACGACATTGGCGTCGTATTGGGCCATGTCATTGGGCTGGACCGTGGCAGTCGGAGGAAGATACAGCGCGCGGGCGTATTCACTCTCCCTACCGGCATCGAAGCTGGTCGGAACGTCGCGCAGCCGATCAAGCATAATGCGAATGTCATCGTAACCGAACTCCCGGCAGATAAAGCGATGCAGGACAAGGCGGTTTGGGAGAAGAGAGGTTGCGACCAGGCGATGACGTAGGGGCATCAGCGGGGCTCAGGCAGCATGAGTTTCATGATTTCGCGGACAATACCCTCTCGGACCTCTGGTTTGAGATGGGCGACTGATCTCTCCATGATACCGACATTTGCTGTAAATAATCTGGCAGGCCTGACGTAGCTCGTTTTAATCAACTGCCCGCTGGTGAAACTGTTTTGTTCCAATTTTATGGCTCGTTGGTCATAGTACGGCTGGCTCGTAATCTGACATAAGATAAAGTCGCCTTGTCCGGCATCGGCAAGTATCAGTGCCGGCCTCAACTTCTGTTGGCTTAAATCAGAGAACGGGAAACGGACAAGCACAACGTCTCCTACTGAAAATCTTGCCATGCCCGATCTTCCTCCGACGTATTCCAGTCAGCCGCGAGACTGGTTTCGCTCAGATGAGCGCATTCGCCGGCAGTTGAGACTGCCCCTTCACCCTGAACCCGCTGTTTAACAAACAGAAAAAAATCATAGACTTCCTGTTGCGCCACTTCCGGCAAGGCAGACAGATCGATCGATTTCATTGTTCATCCCTCCAGAAACCTAAAGGTCTCAGTTTTACCATCATGGTTTCATTCCCGAACCGTACCATACGGTGTTCAACTGTCAAGGACTACCGAGCGTTATTTTGATATTGCTGTATCTGACGGTGTTTGTTCACGAGATAAGCTGCGAACGAGGCGCAGGCACCGAACATGAATACAGCCTCATCTATGCCGACATCGGAGGCGTCTTTGAATACCAGCGAATGACGGACACCTTCTTCGGTATTTGTATAGGCATAAATTTTTTCAAATCCCGTCTTGAGTTGGCTGTTCGTGAGTAGCCCTTCCCTCTCAAGGTTTTTCAGTGCCTCACCAAGTGTTCTTGATCTTGGAGCGATTCTGCGAGCGACAGATTCAACCGCTTCGATACTGGACTCAACCGAATCTGCAAATTGCTGTGCATTGATGTGTTGGGCCGCTTGACGCAGGTGCACTAACGCGCCTTCCATGCCACTTTCGCGAATCGTCCTGATAGCTTGCTGTGTTGCTTCGCCTTGCTCTCTGCAGCTACGCGGGAAAAATTGGCATGCACGTTGTGAAATGTCCAACCAATAAGGTGCAGCATGTCGGTTGAACTGGTCACTAACAGCCAAGATAAATTCGTTTCTCTGGACGATAAACTCCAAGGGATACTCATTTTGGACAATCGTGTTGCCTGTTACAGTCACTCCATTTGGGCTGTCAGAGTTTGCCACAATTTCGATGAGGTCGAGTACTTTGTTGAATTTCGCTTTCTCTATTATTTCCTTGAATTGAGACATTGCGTTTTCGTAATCGCTTTGAATCTCATCCTGGGGCAATTTGAACAACTTCCCAAGAACATATTCTATAAATCCCGTAATTTTCTCGTCTCTGAACGTGTCTTCACCGATGAATTTATCCTCTCGAAACACGCTCAGAAATCCGCGCATACGGTTCCATATCTCACGCCTCAAATCATCAGATAGCTCTTCTAACTGCATCGGTTCCGGCAAAAGTTCGTGGCCGTAGCGTTGTGAAAACGTGAGATGCTCGGCGGACCTATCGCGTTTATCAGCCATCAGTCTATCTCCTTGAACATCAATTCCCGAAAAACCGGTTCGATAGTCTGTGCGGTCCAGGTTTCGATTGGTTGCTTCAGCGCGTTCAATGTATGGTCCCCATTGTCGTCGTATTGGACCAGTTCCTCAGTTCGGACCGGGGCAGTACGGGAAAGATGCGACGCGTAGGCGTACTCACTCTCACCACCAATATTGAGCAATATTGAGGTTAGTCGGCACATCGTGTAGCCGGTCCAGCATCGCGCGTATTTCGTCGTATCCGAACTCCCGGCAAATGAGGCGATGCAGGACAAGGCGGTTTTCAAGCAGCGCATCGTTTGGCAATTTACAATATGTAAATTTTTCGCTCAGGCCACAAGGAATAAAACGCATATCTCGGAGAGGAAGCAGGATCATGAACTATGATTAGATTGTCCACTTCTGGTTGTCTATGGGCTATCCATAAAGAGCGGAAATTGCACTGTTGGTTAAACAAAGTGTGAGTGAGGACTGATTCTACATGTTGAACGGTATGGCGGTTAACCACTCCGTATGTCTGATGCGGTATTACTACAAGCAAATGCCCTCTTCCATATTTTTTGCATAGATGTCCATAGCTTTTCTTTTGCATCTTCCTCAGTATTAACTGTTTACAAAGCTCCGCCATTTTCCGGTCGGGATCTAACACGGGTTCTCCCTTCTTATCAAAGGAGCCGCTCAATGCACTCTTAACAAGAATGACATCAAGAGATTCTTGTTGCCCTGTCATATCTCTTTGCTCGGATATCGATACCCAATTACCCGCAGCTTGATGTTCTGGATTTAGCGGGAGCGCTCCCTTCTCCTCAGAGGAGCCGCGCAATGCACTCTTAACAATGGCATCAAGAGATTCTTGTTGCTCTGGCGTATCTCTTTGCCCGGATATTGCTGTCTGATGTACATGTTTGGCAGCATCATTATGAGGGTATACAAGTGTGAGTTCAGCCCATGTCCAATCCTTCTTGTTGCTCTTATATGAGATTTCATAAAGGACATCTGGCCGCTGATGTTCTGGAAAATCTTGAATTGGGTTATCAATGTTCACTTCCTTTGTATCAAGATATTCCTTCAATACATCCGAAAACAGGCCGCCCCAAAATTCTTCGATTTCTTCTTTCTTTGCCATTACTCAACCTCGAAAAACATCAGTTCCCGGAAAACCGGTTCAATGGCCTTAGCGGTCCAAGTTTCGTTTGGCTGCTTCAGGGCGTTCAGGGTGCGCCATTGGCGTCGTTTTCGAGCAACTCCTCGGCACGCACTAGGACAATTAAGACTTTCTTGAAGATTCGTGGCGGTCAATTGAGTCCATCATAGCTGCACGCTCTAGAATCGATTGTGCTTGCGCAAGCGATTCTTCGCTGAATCTTTCCCCAGAAATTATCTTTCGTGATGCAGCTAATATTTTCGATTCCAGTCGTTGCTGGAGCCAAGATATTTTACAAAGATTGATGCTTTCAAACTCGGTGAGTTCATTTTTACTTAGAACTGCTTCCAAGATCTGTCGCATGAAGTTGTCCTTATGCCATTCAGCCTTCTCAGCGTCTTCCAGGCTCCAATATAGGAGCGAACAGATTCGTCCCATAATCTGCCGGTAGGCAAAAAACATGGACCACAAATATTCCCCAACATACGGACGTACCTTTTCTACGGGATAGTCTCTGTTTTCTACATACTCGGCAATCCTTTCTGGAGAACAACCTGTGGCCAATTCTCCAAAGCCCTCGTGATTGCGCGCATCTTTATATTCTTTTACAGATAATAAATCGATGAAAGCCAACATAGGCGGACATTCGTTCTTCAATCTTAATATTTCGTTCCATAATTTTTCTATCGAATCCAACTTTCGCTCTATTGCCGCTTTCTGCCCCTCGGCAAAGGATGTCTGAGCTGCTTGATATAAGGTAAATCTTTGATCGAGCGCGTTCTTGAGTTCAAGAAAGGAGGCCTCGTTCCGAGATTTCAGGCTTGCCTTATGAGTTTCAAGTTTTTGATCGTATTCATTCTGGATCCTTGCTTTAAACCAAGCGGTTATATATTCGCGAAATAGCCATACAATTATTCCCAATAGCGCGCTACTTATGACTGCTTGTGAAACGACACTTAGGATGATGTCTTGAATTGTCATTTATAGTTGTTCTCTCGCGACACTAAATTCAGTTCATCTCCTCGAACAGCAGTCCCCGAAAAACCGGCTCAATGGTCTTTGCGGTTCAGGTTGCGTTTTTACGTGATGATGTGGGCAACGAGGCTGGTTGGAAGAAGATGGTCCTTGTCTGACCATGCAAGGACATTGAATACCTAGATTCAATTGCTATTGTGTCTTGCATTTACGTCTCTTTACGTCGTGGTCTCCTAATCACTAGTTGAGCAACATGAAAGACGAATCTAAACATGTCCAAAGGTTGGAGTGTATCCGCTACGGCATCTGCGACTGCTACGATTCTTTCTTCTCCTGAATTTTTCAGCCTTGCGTACCGAGCAAAGCTCGCCACATGGTTTTCTTCCAGCAATCTGCTTCTGATATCCTGCATTTCCGCATCGGTGTATCCTGTGTAGTCGCATATTGCGCCGAATGACACTCGGACATGCCCGTATGCATTCTGCCATACCGGACATGCTCTTATCTCTATTTCCTCTTGATGGTCTTCGCTTTGGACGATCAACCCTGTTGTAAAATACTTGCCCAAACTTGGTTCATCCCTGATGTGTCCTTTAAATCCTGCTTGCCTGGCAATTTCTCTCAGTTGGGCGGCTATCTTAGACTGAGTCTCTGGCGTCACTCTTTCCTCGAATCTAGCAATCGAATCCGGTATAGGTTTATGTCCTGATTCCATGGTTTTTTCCGCTTCCTCTTCGATCAACGTGCTGTATCCTTGGTTTTGTGCCAATCTTTCGTCTGCTTCGATCGCCTGAAACATTGGGCTCTTTCTCAGTCGTTCTGGATCCCTTTCTGCCTCTTTATGCACCTTCTGGTCCGTACGTTCTCTCTGACGTTCCGACAGTAACTTCGACATTCCTTGATATTGTTCCGCTTGTTCATTCAAATATGCGCGAAACCAGTATGGGAGGCTTACTGTCTCATTTCCCGGAAGTGTCCCGCCTGAAGACAGTATTTGGGTTCTATTCCAAAGCCACGCCTCATCATCTCTGATTATGCCAAAGATAAAAATACCAGGGATCTTTGTGTATATGACGACCCCTGTCTTACCACTCAAGATGTCCTGGTGTGGAGCCCTCTGGATGTATTTGTTGATTCCGACGTTCATGTTTGGGGTCGAACTGTCAATTCTTCCCATAATACAGATATGGTGTATGAACTTTTCCGAGCTTCTGCCGTTTCCATTGAGGTAGTCTTTCCATTCCATTTCTGCTCTGGTTATTAGTTCTTGATCTTTTTCATCTAACTCCGATATTGGTCGTCGCTCCGTCTCATCATGATCTATTTCTTGGTATCGCAGTAAGGTTCGCAAAGACAACGATACGCAGAACCGCAGCAACTCCGGCCCGTAGTCGAGTTGCGCCTGATGGCCTTCGTTTGTTGGTTTGAATATCTTCTCGTTGAACCTTTTCTCATCCTTGGAGAACTTGACCTCACATGCCTTGCAGAACCAATATCGCTTGTCTCCATCTTGGACGACTTTATTGGGCTCTTCCGCGAATCGAAGGCCACCTCCTTCTATCAGACCAGTTTCTCTAATGTATCTGAATACGAAGGCGGGAATAATGTGACCAGCTTCAAGCTCTCCGAAATGTCCACACAGCTTGCACTCTCCGGTTACTCTTTTGGTTTTGCTTGACTCTTGCTCCACCTTTGATCCTCTGTGCTTTCCTTGTTTAGATCTTTTGGCGATCCGATTGTCCTAGTTTCTGTATGTCGGATTAGCGTAGCGGAATCTGACATGAGGCTGGTTAGTGTCCTGAAACGTCATGTCCCTTGCATCCACCGCCCGATAACATGCTCCCCCGCTTGGGTTCCAAGCCTCACTTTTATTCTTCGAAGGATTTCAGGATTCTGGGAGCCAACATTAGCTACAACTAACCATGATGAAATGATATCACGACGGCGGTATAGATTTTCGCTCGTGCCGCCGTCCTGCTTATTTATCATCGCTCGTCGCCCTCGGATGTAAATTTGGACTCATAAGCCTTGAAATTATCCCCTTTAAGTTTGTTCGACATTTCAGCCATCATCGTCTTGGCACGCGGCTCATCCACTTCTCGCATCTCTTTCACTCTTTGCATTGCATCGTGGAAAATATCTTCACGCATTCTGTTGGACAACCTCACGCCCAAAAGAGAAGGGAAAATCGTATTATAGCTTTGACGAACCTGCTCTGTTGTGGGTGAAAGCGCGACAAAATTCAGTATAAATTCCGGGCGAATTATATATTCCGATCCACGCTTTATCACTAAATCCTTGGTGACTTTACGGACTCTTGTCTCATGGGTCAGCCACCATGTTCTGTACCCATAAGGATTAGGCTTATGGTCCTCCTGCAGTACACGGCGATTGCCATAAACTCCTAGAATATGACGCGCATCGTTCAGGGCCAACTCCTGTGCTTTCTTGAGCTTAAATTCTTGAATTTTATCCGCAAGGGGTCGTACTTCATCTTCAGTCGTGATTTGCACAAAGTCCTTTTCATCGAAATACTCCATCTCAAATTTTTCAATAAGATAGTCTTTTATCTGTTTCCTAGATTTCTCAGGTGAGTGAAGGTCTCGATAACTGCAAATCTGTTCGATAAATGCTTCCCATCTTTTAGGAGGCCTTTCTTGATTAGGATCAAGTTTCGCATAGAAATAAGTACGTATTAGGATTTTCCCAGCATGACGAGCAATTTCTTTATCTATGTCGGCTTCCGAGTGCATAAAAAAGTTTCGAAACTCATAGTCTGTACCCTCTAGGTGCGACTGAACTTCTTCGACCGCCATTTGAGTTAAAATTAACGTAGAGCCCGCCTCTTTAAGAATACGTAACAGGTTTATAGTCATCTGGTCTTTCGTAGCGAGGTATCGCTCCGAAAGCGCACGAATGATGATGTCAGAACCAACAAACAACACAAAATTTGAGGACATGCCTTTGAAATACTCTACGATCTTCGGCTCGTTGTGTAACGTGAACATCAGAACATACGTCCGGGATAACTTGCCATAATAGATCCTCTCTTCCTCTGTACTGTTGTAAAACGCTTGCCGAAGGACTTCCAGCGCCACCTCTTTGACGGTTATGGCCGTTGAGCCTGTCAACTCGGCTTCTTCATTGGTCTCATCGATCTGATCTGGAATTGTGATAAGGGCATCTTCATCTCGTGTGCCTGATAGGAACTCGGCGAGTTTAAGCCCTTCTTTTTCGAATGTTAGTTCCAAGGCTCGATGGACAACATTTGCGATTACATCCGGCAGTGAAGTGTCTTCATCCTCGAGCGCTTCCCTAGCTCTCATTCTGTATAGATCCATAATTTGGAGCTTTAGAAATTCGTCTTCGACGTTCTCTTCATTGACAACCGTGCGAGTTTCATAGGGCAGGCAGAATTTGTCAGCTTTCTTGTGCCAGCGTATTTCTCGTCCCGTCGAATTTCCTTTAGACGACAGAAGTTCGATCCGATGATCAAACACTTTGCGAATGAAGTGCTTTGCAGACGGTAGCACTTCCTCGATTTTTGTAAAAATCTCGTCCCGTGTCATGAAGTTGTTAGTATCAGGATTCGTGCCTTCCAATGCCCATAGGATCAAACTGTCAGTGACCGCTTCAAGAAGTTCCGTGTTGCCACGACGCCGGTCAATCTCCTGGCCGAGAAACACGCACATCGTACGTGCGGGCACATTTGTCGAATGCTTTATAACTGTCGCGCTGCCTAGTTCATTAAGAAAAGCTATATGCGGCGACAAGTAACTTTTGAATGCGGCTACGGTCTGCGGAGACCTATTGATGTTGCCGTTAATCCATTTGCGATCTCGAATTCTAATTGCCACACGCAACTCGTCGGAAAGTTTTTCTTCCTCCTTGTCGACCGAATCTATACTACGAGATGTGCAGTAATGAACAGTCTTGGGCTCCCGACCGACTTTGCGAAGTCGCTTAACAGTATGCCGAATTTTAGCGCGGTGATCCGCTTGGGTCGACGCTTGGTAGAATATGCCGGGCTTGCCACCGAACAAGCCCTCGCCTTGGAACGCATCCCCTCCACCATCGTGAGTTCCACCAAGGGGAACAAATTCGATGCCAGCTACTGCGGGGTAGAACGCTTGGAAAAAATCCTCGAAATCGGTTCCATTGGTACGTTCCAGAGCAATTTCTACCAGTTTATGGTCTACGGTTTGCATGCGGCCTTTCCTCCAATTACCGCTGTCCAGAAAGCTTGAATTGAAGCCTGTTCGCTGTACTCGGGCACTAAGTCAAAACGCTCTCTAAGACACGTGATTTCATCAGTCCACATTCTCGGAATAGCCCTCAAACATCAATTCCCGAAAAACAGGTTCGATGGTTCTTGCGATCCAGATTTCGTTTTTCTGTTTGATTGCGTTCAGGGTGTGGTCGCCGTTGGTGTAGATGGCGTCGAGGGATTCGGCGAATTGGACGCGATGACGAATGAACCATTTCTCCAATGCGGCGTTGTCGGTTTCGTTCTGGTTGCGCCAGAGGATCAAACCATGCTTTCCCTCGGCATCCGTACCGGTGATGGCGAGCACGCCATCCACCAGTCGGCGCGATTCAACGCGCAGGCCCAGCAGGTAGTTGAAGGTTTCGGGCAGATCAACCGGCACTTCCTGTCGCGTGCCGTCGCGTACCACGGACAAGGTATAGGCAAAGGGATCGGTGAAGTCCTTACCGAGCAGGCAGGTGCTACCAGATGTCTCAATGCCCAGCGCGTAGCGCAGGCGATAGTCCTCCGCTAGCGCGGAATTTTGTTCCAGCAAATCCTGCTGTGCAGAATCCGGCGGCGTTACTTCGAGGCTGTCCAAGGTGTCTTCATATGATTCGAGACAAATTATCTTTGTGAGTAGACTGACGCCCTCTCGATCAATGGGCTTCCCATCCTTCCACGCTTTGGAATAAGCGGCCTTTAACACTCTGGGTACGGTCACTTCGTTGAAGTAATCTCCCATTTCCACAATAATGAACCGACGATCACCATCATCCGCTCGATTCAACTCGATTACCGCGTGTGCTGTAGTCCCGGACCCACCGAAGAAGTCCATTACGTGAACGTTCTCCGATGCTTTTGAAACACGAAGGGAATCGACGGTTGCATGAACCGATTTGGGAAAAGAAAACTTTTCAGATTCTCCGAACATCCGCCGGAGAAGGTTGGTGCCATGTTCTGTTGAGGAGTACTCGCTCTTGTCCCATACGGTCAGAGGAAGAGTGCCTTGTACATTCAGTCTGGATTTGCGATAGACTCCCAGTTGCTTGGTTTGATCTCGCCTGACACAAAATTCTTCCGGCACCGCTTTTGCTGTTTCCAGCCCCCATTTCCATGTTTTCTCCGAACCGTCAGGTGCAACAGGGTACAGAATAGTTTCATGCGAACGTGGGGCTTCGTCCAGATTCCATTGATTCCTTTCGTTGTTCCATGTTGCTTGTGGAAATCGGCACCCGTCTTTTTCTGAGACAAAGATTGGATAGAACAGTTTAGGTCTCGCTTGTCGATTGGCATTCGCCCCACCGTGTTTTCTAAAGTTGACCCATTCATATGCTCCTTGTTCATCATCGAATTTGTATCTCGATAGTTGTTGTTCTGAATGTGAAAGCCTTCCAATAGTCACATCTTCGTTATTGCCAAAAAACAAAGCATATTCGTGGGCGCTTGAAAAACCTTTTCCTGTAGATCGTCCAGAGGGGTTATTCTTTATGGCTACAACTCCAAGCAAGGTTTCTCGGGAAAACACACCTTCCAAGAGCGATTTGCAACGATGAAATTCAAAATCGTCGATAGTGATACACAGGATTCCGTTATTGACAAGAAATTGCTTCGACGCTTCGAGTCTATTTTCTAAAAACGAAAGCCACGAGGAGCTTTTATATCCGTTTTTATAGAGAATTTCGGAAGCATCGGTGTTATACGGTGGATCAATATAGATACAGTTCACTTGGCCTTGGTATCGCGCCTTCAACAGGCTCAACGCCTGGAAGTTCTCGCCATGTATCAGCAGGCCGTCCATTTGCTCGTCGAGTGGGCCGGCTTCTGATAGTCCTGCCAGCAGACGGACGGTGAATTCCGCGTTGAAATGCCGGGTGTCCAGCACCAGATAGGGGTTGGCTTTGAGGAAATCCATGGTCAACGGGTTGGTGTAAGGCGTACCTTTGCCCGCTCTTTCCTCACCCTGATCTCCCTCACCCTGGCCCTCTCCCAGTGGGAGAGGGAAAGAGTTGTCGAGTTCGTCGATAGCGAACAGCTTTATCCATTCGTCGTGTTGTGATGCGTTAGCGGTGATTTCCGCGTACAAGATTTCCGGTACGCGATCCAGGGTTACGCAATACTGCGTCTCCAGGATGAATTTCTTTTTCAGCCAGAGTTGTTTTTGAAAATTCTCCAATTGCGCCAGAAAGGCGATGATCTTGTCGGCCACGTGCCGAACGGCGCGCATCCGTGCCAACGCCCGGTCCAGCCGGGCTACGTCGCCCAGCTTCAGGTCGTCCAGGTTCAATACCTCGCTTTTCAGGTAGAAATCCAGTTCACGGCGTAGGAACCCACCCAGGTCCTTGTGAATGAAGTAGTCGAAGCTGTTTTTGGCGGTATAGGTGGACAGATGCTTGTCCAGCACTGTACGCTCGGGGTTGTTTTTCGTGGAAGCGGATGCGGTGAGTAGGGCCTGCCAGTCCGGTTGCACCGATTGTAGGACGCGTTTTGCGATTGCCTCATTGATCCGGTCCTGCTGTTTCGCCCCGTTGCCGGGAAACTCTTTCTTTTCGTGGTCGGTCAGTGGCCGGTGCGCGAAGCGCACCACCAAGTCCGCACCGTTGAAGGTCATGGCCTCCGTGTTGTCGCCGGCAAGCAGGAACCGGCGTTGTTTGCCGGTTGCCTCTTTCACGTTGTCTTTTTCGTTGTCTGCGTCGCCAATCTCGAACCGTACCCGCCGCGCCTCCGCGCCCGTGCCCACGGTGAAAACGTAGGACGAGTAATTTTCGGTCGTCTTGATGTAGTACTGGTCGGCATTGGCCCAGTGCAGCTTGACTTCTTCGCCATCGTAGGGGATCAGGTAGCTCGGCTGACCACCGCCGGAATAACGGCGCAGGGACATGAAGTCGCCCTCGTCGTAATACCGGGCAAAGAAATTGGCGAGATGGTTATAAACGTCGGTTTCCGCTGCCCGGTCGGCTTTGGCCTCGGCAAGCTGTCGTTTCAACTCTTCGACTTTCGGCGCGGTTTCTGGATCAACGCCCAAGTCACTCGCCTGCCCGCGGGCATCGGCCAGCTTTTCTTCCAGCACGGCCAGCATGTCGGTGGTGTTCCCCTTCAGTGCGGTTCGTACTTGCGGCAACAGGTCGTTGTCGAGAAACTCTTCGATTTCCTTCGCCTTCCGGTTCATGATCCGGTACAGGCCGAAGTCCAGGTCGCCCCGGTCGAGTTGGAACATCTCGCGCAGAATGGCCTTCAGCCGGTCGAATTTTTCGGTGGGTGGTGGGGCAGATTGCGTCTTTCCCATGGCCGCTTCGTACATTCTCGGATTACTCATTATCGTGAATATAGGCTTGCCGGATTATCCGGTCAAATGTGGAATTTGGGATAGTTTTCTTGCAAAGAATAGGGAAAGAGGGGGACCCCAATTAGGTTCTAGATGAGGGAGAGGAAATGGCGACAGTGAAGGGACCCCGATTGTTGGAGGCGACGATCTAGGTCGTCCTCGCCGACATGTCCCCCGGCGCAGACTCGCTTCCCAAAGCGAGTCAGGCGGTCAGGGCCGCCCCAGCGGATCGGCCGCCGGTGCGGTTCACGTGGATCGCCAGATCCGACGTGAACGAGCCCGGCACCCTCGGCCCCAGACGAGGTGACGGGCGACCGGAAGACCAACGACTCGGCCCCTAGGCGGAGGCGACGTGAGGCTAAGCCCCAGCGATGCCTCACGGGTTGGTCTGCTGCGCTGTCCCGGCTCGCGAAAACGCGTCAAAAAAGTGCGGCAACACCCGCCTCTAAAATGCGCGAAACTGGGTGCCACAGGGTGCAGAAGGAGCGAGCCGTGACCAACCCCAAGACTGAGCCGCGTCCAGCGGCGAGAACCCGAGTGCTAAGGAGGGTTCCCTTGGGGTTGGTCACGGCGGGCGACCCCTCGCACCCGCCGGGACAGCGCAACGGGGTGAATGGCCCACGTCCGCCCGCGTCCAGCGGGGGGTGTGGCGCCAGAGGGGTTCCCCCTGGGCGGGGCCGGGCGCTCCCCGGCCCCGCCGGTGAATGGGCCAAAAAGCGTTGTCCAAACGCGCAGTTGGCCCAGAGGCGCAGCCTCCGCCGGGCGGCGGCGCTCCCGACGCCCGGCCCCATGACAGGCCGTGGGCAGCTCATCACACGGTCGGTCGGACCGACCGGCAATTTCGCCCCTTAATTGACCACTGACTCCACCCCGTACGAGCGACAGGGGTCAAGTCAGTGGTAGAATGGGCGGTCCACGGCCTCTGACACGGGGCGAGAAGAAGGACGTGTCAGAGGAGCATGGCGAGTGAAGCAGCACCGTCAATGGCGCAGTGCACGGCGACAGTGGTTTGACCGAATTTACCAACCAGTTTCCCTGCGAAACTGCGCGGTATGGTGGAGGACGGTCGGAGGAAGGCGAGACACGGAACGGATGCACGGAGCGTGATGGACTCACTTGGCGAAGGCAGCCTTCACACCGTGATCGGAGTGGCCCCTCTTGGCGAGCCAACGGGTAACCGGGAGCCGCTTGAGGATGGTGCTATGTCCGAGACCCAAGACGCATGCCTGGAGTCAGCGGGGTCATCTCCATCAGAATGGGCATGTGCGACCGGATAACGGGCTTGCAGGAGGGCCCCCTCATCATTGTCGCCGGCACAAGCCGAGCAGCCAGACGGCCCTCCCCCGACAGGCTGTGACACGACGCGCGCGCGCTGAGTTCCTTGTTCGCAACGTGGTGCCATGCTCTCACCGGTCATGAGGACACGCGCACCCGCGAGTATCGCGTCGCGGCTGCACCTCCCCACACGGTCTGTGCACCTGACGTTCTCTGTCTTCCAGGCGAAGAACCGGACGGTTGGTCATGCGTTTGCCCAACATCATCGAACCACGATTCCCAAGCCTTCCTCGCCATACGTGTGAGATCTCGTGTATTCCGATCGATGGGTGAGATGGAGGAAGAAGAGGGGTGACTGCGCGGCAATCAGTGTTTCGGCGTCTCGCTGCCCGTTGGTCTCAAGTCCCTGGTCGTCCCTCCCTAGTGGGGTGCCAAGGCCAGCTTGTCAGAGAGAAGCCACGGGACATTCCCCTAGCATTCCATCACGTTCCAGGTCCAACATGAAGGGCAACGAAGCCGACCAAGGCCTGCTCCGTTTTCGCTGCGCCTCCGCGACCTCATTCACGCAACCCGACCCCGGCCGGCTCCCCTCCACCTCCAGACCATATTCACGCAATATGCACATGAATGCCGAGACTTTTCTTACCCAATTTACAGTTTTTCATATAAGAGATAATTGGATGATTTTTTCCTCATGACACCGGAGGAGACCACCTGATGCAAAGACACCGATTCTTCATTTTCCCCGCTATGGCGGGGTTCGTGATGATCCTGGGCGGCTGCTTTGGGAACAACCCCATGCCGATGGAGCAACTGCCGCCCCTCGACCTCGATACGGCGCTGTCCGAGTTGCAGGCGATTACGAATCTCTCGGATTCGTTACTGGTCAGCGATCTCGTGTTTACGGCGTCCGGCGCGGTCGAGCGGGTCCACGGCGCAACGTCCTGTGGCCGGACACGGTGCCGGACCACCGTGTCGGGCCGCCCGTTTCTCCTGTACGGGCTGGCTGCTGCCGACGACCCCGACTTTGAAGGGCTCTCCTCTGACCCAGTGGTCGAGGGTGGCCGGTTCGAGCGGTACCGGGGCGTGTCCCTGGGCGTGTTTCGCGAACGGCAATACCAACGGGAAGAGGGCGATGACTACAAGATTGAAATCGACACGGATATCCTGTCGTATGAAGGGTGGATGCAGTACAGTAAATTTGCCGGACAAATCAATATCATTACCCGCGGCTTTGTCCGTTATCGGGGCCATGAGCGAAATTGGACAGGGCAGCGGTATGGCGTGGGCTCCTCCATCGGGATGGCAAGTGACACGAATCCGATCTCCGGTAGCGCCACGTGGAGGGGTGTCATGGTGGGGGGGAGAATCGGCGAGACCGCCGATTTCGGGGACCCCGTGCGCGGCGATGCCACGCTCACCTATGATTTCGCCAACACGGACTTGGACGTGGCCTTTACCAACATCCGCAGCCTCCGTGACGTGACCGTACCGGCGACGTATTCCAATATGTATTGGCAGAACCTGGCGGTCAGCAACGGCCGGTTCGGGGGCGGCTTCGACGACCCGACGATCGAAGGCCGGTTCTACGGGCCCGACCACGAAGAAGTCGGCGGCATCTTTCAACGGAACCACATCGTCGGGGCCTTCGGCGGGCAGCGCTAGGCACATGCGTCTCAAATCTTGACATGAAACGAGCCAACGCGACCCCGAATCTGTCATCCCTTAAGCGATGGCATGCAGTTTCTACTCGATGATAATTCAATACCTAATGCAGACGCATAGGATTGAACGGGGCAGGATTTACGATCCTGCAATGAAGAGGGTCCCAAACCGCCCGTTTTGCATCTCTACCGGCCTGAAAGCAGATGTCGGTAAACCGTGGCGAGCCTGACACCAACAAAGAAGCAAGCGTATGACAGATAACCCGAAGTTCTCGCTCGACATTGAGCGGCTCAACCACATCACGGTTCTGAAACTGCATGGCCGGCTCGACGGCACCACCGTCGTCGCCTTGGATCATGCCATTGCCGACCTGCTGAATGCCGGGAAGAAAACCCTCGTCCTGGATTGTGAGCAGTTGACCTATATCAGCAGCGCCGGGTTGCGGTCGGTCCTGCTGGCGACACGCGAGGTCCAACAGGCCGGCGGCCGCACGCTGTTTTGTTCTATCCCGGACTCCATCGCCACCGTGTTCAAGATCAGCGGCTTCACGGATATTTTGGAGCGGGCCACGACCCGCGCCCACGCGCTCCGGGCGCTCACCTGAAAGGCCGGGAATTGACGCAGCAGACGGCGTGAACAGCTAAGATGCTCCCCGTAAGCTTTCCCGTCAAGGCGACCGTTCAAAAGTGGAGTTTTTGCATTCTACAACCGGCGCAGACCGCATGCCTCACTGGGTGGGCAAACGCCCGACCAAGTCTCTTTCAACCAGCCTAAGCCCATCCAGGCGGCGGCATAACCAGCGCGGAGAGCCACTGATCGACAGCTCGCAACCTGTTCAAAATAGTCCGGCCACCTCTGGGAAACGAAGGGAGACCCTAGCATGCTTCGTCATCTTCGTCTGTTCGGCGTTTTTGTATTCATCATTGGTTTTACGTGTAGCGCCTGGGGCCAGAATTTCAGCGACGTCGTCGTGTTCGGCGACAGCCTGAGCGACTCCGGCAATGCAGGAAGCCTGCAACCGTTGCCTCCGGGGAGCAGTTTCACCACCAATCCCGATCCGGTCTGGGCCGAGATCGTCGCAGAAACCTTCGGCGCCTCGGGTGAGAACGATCTCGCTGACGGATCGAACTACGCTTTCGCCGGGGCTTGTATGAACCCGGCGACACCCTGCAATTTTGATCAGTCGCCGACGGTGACGGAGCAGATCGCAAAGTACTTCTTTAGAGCGGACGGGCAAGCCGACCCGAACGCGCTCTACGCCATCTGGGGTGGCGCGAATGACGTCGCCGACTCCGCGGGGGCTGACCCACTTAACGCGGGGAGGCATACGTTGGCGGCTGCAGGCGTCAACGTTCAGCAGATACGGCGTCTTCAGGACGCCGGCGCCCGTCATATCGTGGTGTACAACCTGCCCGACATCAGCAAGTCCCCGTATGCCGCCAACCTGGGTCCGGTAGTCCAAGGGGCCTTGACCCAACTGGTCAGTGCCTATAACGAGAGGCTCTACGCCGGTATTCGCGAGAGCGAGGATGGCATCATCCCCGTCAATGTCCATGCCTTTTTCAATGAAATCGTTGATAACCCCGTCGCGTATGGTTTCGTCAACGCGACCAGCACGGCCTGCGGGGAGCCGGATGCCGCAAGTGCGGTCTCGATCGTGTGCGGTCCCGAGGGCTCCGGTTATCCCGTAACCGATAAATCCGGCGAAAACCAACAATTTCTGTTCGCGACCGGAGCCACCCCAGCGGCGCGATGCACGCGATGATCGCAAGCGTGGTGACGTCCACGCTGGCGGCCCCGGTCCAGGTGTCGCTTGCCGGCGAAGGGGGCGTCGAGATGGCGGGGATTCACCGGAGCGCCGTATCCGCCGAGCGGATGACGGACCTCGGGCTCGACCGTTCGGTCGGGAGTTGGCGGGCCTACGTGACGGGCCGCATCGGCCGGTATGAGTTGGATGCCCTGCCGCGTCTCGGCGAAACACAAGCCGACGTGCAGGTGTTCACACTGGGAGCCAACCACCGGGCGGGAGCCAACCTGTGGTGGGGGGCCGCCTTGAGCTTCGGGTGGTATAACAATGACGCCTCAGGTGCGAGTCTCGAGAGCAGTGCGGTGATCGGGTCGGTGCACGGAACGTGGCGTCGGGGCGGCCTCTACGTGAGCGGCGGCCTGAGCGCGGGTAGCACGTCGGTGGACGTCAAGCGCTCGATCACCCTCGGCCCCGCGGTGCGTGCCGAGCAAGGTTCCACCAGCGCCGGTCAGTTCGGAGCGGAACTCGACGCCGGCTGGATGCTCGGCGAACCCGATGATCTCCAACACGGACCCTTCCTGGGTTTGGCCTGGCTGAACCAGTCGATCGACGGGTACCGGGAAAGCGGAAGTCGCTCCACCTCGATGAACTTCTCCGGTTTCGATCGCGATTCCCTGATCGCACGTGCGGGCTACCGCGTCACGAGAACGCTGGTCTTGGACCGCGTGGGATTTCGTCCCTATGCCAACGTCGCCGTTGCGAAGGAATTCAAGGACGATCCCATTTCGGTCACTGCGGGCTCCAATACCATGCCCGGACGCTTCACCCTGTCGGGCTTCACGCCGCCCCGCCATTGGGCCACCGCCGACCTCGGACTGGTCGTGAGCCTGTATGAGAAAGTGAGTGTCATCGCCGGGTACACCGGACGATTGGGCAGCGAATCGCGTCTTGACCACCGGCTGAACCTCGGCCTGAGCATCACCTTCTGACCGGCGTTTTGACGAAATCAGAGTTGATTACGCCATACTGGACTTTTGAGATCAGGGTGCCTGAATGTCCGTATAGACGTGGGACGAACGCCGCGCGTTGGTAGCCGAGATTGCGCAAATCGTATCGGGGTGGGGATTTGCTCGCCTATTCGCGGAATGTCTTGATAAGACACATTTTGATCCCTCGCGCGCGAAGAGTTCCGTTGCTGAACAGGCCTTTGAACAGGTGGTGTCACGGTTTGAGCAATATTTGCAAGTGACGGATACCACGCCTCAGGGCCAACGGAACTATGGACTCATCATCCATTGAAGGGACCCCGATCTTTAGTCCACGGGATTAGCGATTTCTGACCGCTGTATGTGCCATTGCGCCTTGTCCGGCAAGGGCGTGAGGTTGTTGAGCGACCGGTGAGGCCGCTCCTCATTATATTCCTGTTTCCAAACCTGCAGCTTCGCCCGCGCATCCGTCAAATCCTCGAACCAGTGCACGTTCAAACACTCCTCCCGAAAACGCCCGTTGAACGACTCAATGTAGGCATGATCGGTCGGCTTGCCGGGCCACGTCCCGCGCGCCAGCACACCAGAGCGAACCGGACAACCCCAACCCTGGCTACACTAACCCGACCTACGGTCTCCCAATATCTTATTTTATGCCGATGACGGCACGTCGTCATGCCGGGCTTGACCCGGTATCCAGTGAAAAGTCTATTCTCCTACACGTATGCACTGACAAGAATCCGCTTCAGCAGGACGACAAGTACACGGCATAATGGATGTCGCCAGGCATAGAGCTTCAGATAGGAGAGCTCAATATGATCCCGCACAATGTCAATTTAAGCAGAATACGCGATGACAATTTAAGAATACGCCTTGAGAGAGCTCGGTCATGGATGGACTTGGCAGAGTCACCTGAAAACTCTGAACACGCCCGATTCATTTTTTACTGGATTGCGTTCAATGCTATGTATGGGCTGGAACTCCCGAATCCTATGAATCTGGAAATAACGCATCAAAACCAAATGGAGCAGATAACGAAGTTTCTCAAGAAATTGAAAAGGATAATAACAGTTTGTGGGGAAAAAGAGAGGGGTCTACTTTATCGGCATGTGCATAAAATGAAGGGCTCTTTGGAAGTCTTAATCAAAGATTCTTTTTTGAGCAGAAAATATTGGACGGGTCAAGAGAGCCCACGTTCGGTGAAGAGCCAATGTGCACGTGATTGGGAAAAGCTCCAGAAGCAGATCAGCACGAATTGTTTGGATTTTGATAAAGTTTTCCACATTCCCTGCAGTCGATTACTGGTCTTGCGAAACCAAATTGTGCACGGGTCAGCAAGAGGGGATGACCAATCCAGAGGATTCCCTTCTCTTAAAAAAGGCCTGCAAGGGATCGAGAAAATGGTTCCTACCTTTTTTGAGCTTTTGACCCGCTTTGGGGACCCATCTGAAAAATGGCCAAAGGCTCCTTATCCACGATGGGGGCATCCTGAACATCCTCATGAATAGACCGAGGGAGAACCTCATGAGTTGTTGGGAAATCGCTCAAAATGAAATTGAGGAGTGTCGGCGTTGCGAAAATGATAACGTGCCGTATTTGGTGGTGCCAGAGAAAAAACGACATCCATCATTCCCTCCCCCGCAACCAACTCGCCTCCTGTTTATTGCCGTTGCTCCACCGTGGGGAGGATCTTATTTTTGGGACGACACCCGACCTGATGGTTTGAGAAAGGGACTGTTTGAAGCTCTCCAAAAAGCCGAACAGGGCATTTCAACCCTTTCTGAATTCCGTGACCAGGGGTTTTTTCTGGTCCCGGCTGTAAAGTGTCCATCGTATGAAAATGGGAAGGACCATCATCCAGCTTCCAAGGTGGTAAAGAATTGTGCTGCGTTTCTACGCAAGGAATGTGAAATCCTTTCTCCTGAACGCATTCTGGCGTTGGGAAAGATCCCCATGCAAAGCGTGTCAAAGGTGTTTAAAATAAAAATTCCTCCCAGAGTGGAGAGGTTCCGGGAGGAAACGTTCTGGGTCACTCTTGGAGACCGTGAAATCTCCTTAGCGGGAACTTACTTTCCTGGAAACAACCGACACGGAGGATCTGAGGATATTGTTGCAGACATCAGAAAAATCTTGTCGCAATCTCCAAGGCCATGAAGAGAAGGATCATCCGCAATAAGGTTCCGAACCCACTTTTTTAGGGATTTATCCATTAACGCGACAAGCGGAACGGCAGGGCGCCGCGAACGAACACGGTTGGCAGCCTCGTCGAACTCCCATGCCTCAATCCACCTCGAGGAGGCGTATCGGGGCAGTACGGCCGATCGCGGATACCAACGAGACGGCGCGAGGGAACACGCAACGTCCGTCAACGTACATGGATAAATCCCCAACAATCGGGGGCCCCTCGGTAAAGGAATTATGATATAGTCCTGCCCGGTTTTGGAAAAGGAAGCGGGTGCGGATCGCGATTCGGGGGGGAGTGCATGCCGGAAAAGACGATTCGGTGCAGAGGAATCGCAGTGGGCGCGGCCTTGTTGCTGGCTGTCATTGCCCCGCCGGTGCTGGCCGCGGATGAGGCACCGGCGGCGGATGCTGCGGCCGACGCACCGGTGCAATTGGAAGCAGTGGTCGTGACCGGTTCCCGCATCCACATCCCCAATCTGGCCAGCGCCAGCCCGATTTACCACATCGACGCAGACGCCTTGGCGTTTCAGGGCAATACCCGGGTGGAGGACACGTTGCGCATCCTGCCCCAGGTGTTTTCCACGCAAAATGCCGGCATATCCTACGGCGCCACCGGCACGGCCACCCTGAACCTGCGCAACCTGGGCCCGAAACGGACGTTGGTGCTGATCAACGGCCGGCGCATGCCGGCCGGCTCGCCGATCCAAGGCGGGATCGGCGCCGATATCAACCAGATCCCCGGCGCGTTGCTCAAAAGCGTCGAGGTGCTGACCGGCGGCTCCTCGGCGACCTACGGGGCCGATGCGGTAGCCGGAGTGGTCAATTTCCTGATGGTCGACGACTTCGAGGGCGTCAAGCTCGATTACCAGTTCAGCCAATACCAGCACAACAACGACAGCGCCAGGTGGCAGGGGATTGTCCGGGACGCCGGGTATTCGGTTCCCGACGGCTCGACGTGGGACGGCGGTATCTCGAATCTCTCCCTGGTCATGGGGAAAAACCTGGGGAGGCGCGGCAACGTCACGGTCTACGGAACCTATCGCAACATTGCCGCGGTCTTCCAGGGGGACCGCGATTACAGTTCATGTGGCCTGGTCCATGGCCTGACGGCGTGCGGCGGGTCGGCTACGTCACCGGAGGGGACCTTCGCCGACTTCGGCGCGCTGGGTGCCCGGGGGTTGGAGAGCTTCGATTACAAGGTGGAGGGCCACCAATTCGTCCCCCGGGAAGGCACGGTGTACAACTATGCGCCGACGAACTATTTTCAGCGTCCCGACCGGCGCTGGACCGCCGGCCTGCTGGCGCATTACGACGTGCACGACAAGGTCGAGGCCTTCACCGAGTTCATGTTCATGGACGACCGGTCGGTGGCCCAGATCGCCCCGTCCGGGGCGTTCTTCGTCACCAACACGCTGAACTGCGGCAATCCTTTCCTGTCCCCGCAACAGTTCGAGGCGGTATGCGGCGCCTATGGTTTGACCAGGGACGACATGCAGACGGTGAACATCGGCCGGCGCAACGTCGAGGGTGGCAGCCGGCAAAACGATCTGCGTCACACCTCCTATAGGAGCGTGTTCGGCCTGCGGGGCGACCTGAATGACCGTTGGCGGTACGAACTGCACTCTCAATACTCCAAGGTGAACATGAGAAACACCTACCGGAATGACCTGTCGATCACCCGGATCAGACGAGCGCTGGACGCGGTGCAACGCCCGGGAACCGATGAACCCGTGTGCCGGTCCGTGCTGAATGGCTCTGACCCGAATTGCGTGCCCTGGAACATCTTTCGGGAGGGCGCGGTGACGCCGGACATGGTGAATTACCTGTCCTTGCCGTTGACCGCCGAGGGATCGACGGACCAGACGGTGGTGTCCGGGTACCTCACCGGTCATCTGGGCCAATACGGCATCACATCGCCCTTTGCCGACACCAGCGTGGACGTGGTGCTGGGCGGGGAATACCGCAAGGAGACCCTCACGCTCAATCCCGACGAGGCCTACCGCAGCGGTGACGGCGCCGGGCAAGGTGGTGCTACCCCTCCGGTCAGTGGAGGATTCGACGTGACGGAATTCTTTCTCGAAGCCGGTATCCCGCTGGTCGAAGACGCCCCGTTTGCGGAAGAACTGGGGCTCGACGTGGGCTATCGCTATTCCGACTACGATTACGACCTGCAGACCAATACCTTCGGCGTGCGTTCGGGGTGGGCCGTGAATTCCGGCATCACGCTGCGGGCCAGTTTTCAACGGGCGATCCGTGGACCGAACGTGCGAGAACGGTTCCGGCCGCAGGGCTTCAACCAGTTCGACATGCCTGCTGATCCCTGCGGCGGGCCGGTGACCAATGGCCGAACGGCCGCGGGCCGCACCTTCGAGGAGTGTGCCCGGAGCGGCGTCACGGCCGCCCAGTTCGGCAATATCGCCCACTCGCCGGCTGAACAGTACAACGTGTTGCAAGGGGGGAACCGGGACCTGGTGGCTGAAGAAGCCGACACCTATTCCTTCGGTCTGGTGTGGTCGCCCCGCTTCATCGAGGGATTCAACTTCAGCGTGGACTACTATTCCTTCAGAATCAGCAAAGGGATCAGCAGCTTGAACCCGCAGCTCATCCTGAATGAATGCCTGGACGGCGATGCCGCGCAATGCGCCAAGGTCAGACGCGGGCAAGGTGGTGACCTGTGGGTCGGGTCCGAGGTCGACCGCAGTGGCCACATCGTATCCCTGCTGGACAACCTGGCCATCGAGAAAGTGCAGGGGTACGACGTCACCGCCCTCTATGACTATGACGCCGGCGAATGGGGGCGGCTGAACGTCAGCGAGATCCTCTCGATCACCTCCACGTGGGACCAGCAGGAGTTGGCCGGTGCGCCGAAGGTCGATTGCCTCGGCAAATGGGGGCTCACGTGCGGCTCGCCGACCCCGGAGATGCGCAACAATCTGCGGGCCACCTGGATTACGCCTTGGGGGGTGCGCCCCAGCCTCATGTGGCGGTACGTCAGCGGCGTCGAAGCCCTGAGCGATACCGGAGTGGACCTCGGGGAACGACATTACATCGATCTGGCGGCGATGTGGGATTTCGCCGACGACGCCAGCCTTCGGGCGGGGATCAACAATGTATTCGACCGGGAGCCGCCGGTCCCCGGCCAGGAGGCCGGGCCCAGCATTTCCGGCAATGGCAACACCTTTCCCGGTCTCTACGACGTTTTGGGTCGCTACTTCTTCATCGGACTGACTACCAATTTTCTGTAGCGAGTGCTCCCGTCACGCGTTTTCCTAACGATGCGTATCCGCCGGAAGACACTGCCGTTCCCTTTTTTTCTGTCTGTGATGGTCGCCGGAGGCGCGAACGGCCTCCGGGTGTATGACCATCCTGACACCCGAATTCACCTGAACGATGATTCGCCGTTCCGTCAGGCGGCGTCAGGAGCCTGTCGTGCTGGATGCGTATTTCAGGCTGACTGAACGAGGGACGTCGATCCGCACGGAGCTTCTTGCCGGCCTGACGACCTTCCTCACGCTCGCGTACATTCTGTTCGTCAATCCGTCGATTCTGGCCGCGGCGGGGATGGATCAGCAGGCGGTCTTCGTCGCGACGTGCCTGGCGGCGGCGTTCGGCACCGCGGTCATGGGGGGGTACGCGAACTATCCCATCGCCCTGGCCCCGGGGATGGGCCTGAACGCCTACTTCGCGTTCGTGGTCGTGGGAGGGCTGGGGGTTCCCTGGGAAGTCGCGCTGGGCGCCGTGTTCTGTTCCGGCGTGGCGATGCTCGCGCTCTCGGTGTTGCCCGTACGGGCGTGGCTGCTCAACGCCATCCCGCATTCCCAGAAGATGGCGATCGCCTCGGGCATCGGGTTACTCCTGGCGTTGATCGCCATGGAGAACGCCGGCATCGTGGTGGCGCATCCACAAACCCTGGTCACCGCAGGCGACCTGACTCAGCCCACGGTGGTGCTGGCGGCCATGGGCTTTCTGGCAATGGCCGTGTTGGACTCCCGCCAGGTGACCGGGGCCATCCTGATCGGGATTCTCACGGTCACCGTCATCGGGTGGGTCGCAGGCCTCTCGCCGGCGCCGTCCGGCATCGTGGCTGCGCCGCCCGATCTGTCCCCGACCGTCCTCCATCTCGATATTGCCGGAGCGATTGAACTCGGGCTGCTCGCCATTGTCTTTACCTTCCTGCTGTTGGATCTGTTTGACACCACGGGGAGCCTGGTCGCCGTGCTTCACCAGGCGGGCCTGCTGGACGAGCGAGGTCGGGTGCCACGGCTGCGCCAGGCACTGGTGGCCGACAGCGCGGCGACCATCGCGGGTGCACTGTTGGGGACCTCGACCACGACCAGTTACGTCGAGAGTGCGGCCGGCGTCCGGGTCGGTGGACGCACCGGGCTGACCGCCGTGGTGGTCGCCGGGCTGTTCCTGCTGGCCCTGGTGTTCGCGCCGGTCGCCACGGCGATTCCGACCTACGCCACCGCGCCGGCGATCCTGTTCGTCGCCTGCGTGATGACCCGGGCCTTGTCCCTGATAGACTGGGAGGACGTGACCGAATGCGTGCCGGCCATGGTCACGGCGCTGGCGATGCCGTTCACCTTCTCCGTTGCCAGCGGCATCGGCATGGGCTTTATCGTCTACACGCTGATCAAGGTCTTGAGCGGACGGATCGAAGCGCTTAGCCCCGCGGTGGCCGTGGTGGCGGTCCTGTTCGGATGCAAGTTCGCGCTGGGGTGAAACGTCAGCGTCGGGTGCGGCGGGCAGGCAGGACCGGAGAGTCGGGTTCCCTGGCGACGCATCGTGGAAGGGAGGGCCGTGATCAGGCCCGGGGTCGCCGTGTCGGCCTGTTTATTTCCCAGATTGACCCAGGACAAATCCCTGGTGTTCCAGAAGCGTGCCACAGTATCCGGGGCGTGCCGTCCTATTGATTTCGCAGGCGTGCTCAGGACATAATGTTCTTTCCTCCGAATTGAAAGCTAGGTCTGGCAGCAAGAGCCTGACAGAAGCCCCGTCGCACGGAGTCCCCTCCTGCGGGGGCCGCGCCGTCGACGATCCGCTGCTTTGAGTTTCAAGTCCTCACCGCGACCCAGTCCGGCGAAGTTCGACTGGCAGCATGGGCGGAAATCGATGTCACCAAGAAGATGTGGGTGATTCCAGCTGCCCGCACGAAAACGGGAAAAGAGCATCGGGTCCCGCTGTCATCACGCGCCTGTGAGATCTTGCAAGAAGCCCAGTCCAAGTGTGTGTCGGCCCTGGTGTTTCCGAGCGCACAGGGCAAGACCCTGTCCGACGCGACAATTTCCAAGCTGGTTCGAGAAAATGGGATCAATGGCGTGCCACATGCCATCGCCCGGGTATGTTTCCGGTCGTGGTGTGCGGACGTGAACGTGTCACGCGAAGTGGCCGAAGCCTGTCTCGCCCATGTCGTCAAAGGCGTGGAGGGGGCCTATCAACGCTCCGATCTGTTCGAGCGGCGGCGGTCGGTAATGCAACAGTGGGCCGACTATGTCACCGGGGCGCCACATGCCGACGTGATTCCGTTGCACGGCTGATGGATACGGCCCTGCCTCTCGTCCTTTCCAGTTGAGACACTCCTAGCTTACCGTTGCCCGGGCATGAGTCACGCACCCTGGAATCGCCTTTATTCATGCGGTTTCAAGTCAAGAGTCGCACCAGAGTCCCACGGTTTTCCCCACGAGATTGCCTGTGTAGAGATGGAAGGGATAAGGAGGACAAAAACCTGAACGCGCGGAAAAACAGGGGAAGAGAAAAAATTACAAGAGTACACGTGTCAAGTTTACAATGAGGAATGTGAATCCACCTCTATACAATCCGCCACGGCAAGAAAATCCTAGGAATCAGGCTGTTTGATTGATCCGTTTAAGCCAATTTGTCAGCCAGTCCTTGTACCAAACAACATCGCGCAACAAATTTTTCATATCGGTTTCCGTATATGGCCTCTGAGGATCTGGGTGTTCGGCCTCATTTCGGTTCTGGCGTAAGGTCTGGAGACATTTTAGATCAGCAACGGTTAAAAGCGAATTGCCATGGCCAATTCGTGCGAGGGCATCCTTGACGAAGGAATGGATCTCAGGCTCCTGAACTGCAAACTTACGACGGCCATAGTTGATTAGTAACGAAATCGGCGATGTGCCGTTTACTTCATTTAGCATTTTTCTATCGAGAGGACCATAGGGTTTAAACAACTTGACCAGCAATTCGGAATTTATAGCCCTGTAGAAAGACCAAGGCGTAACGAACGGATGTTCTTTTGAAATTGGCGGATAGGCAAATGCCATTGCCAGTCTTAATTGCTTCCTAGTTTCGGCATTGAGAGTCTTCCAGGTAGCACCAAATTGTTCTTCCAACTTTTTTTCGGCTTTCTGCAGGTTAACTTGGTTCTTTTCCCGGCTAATGATTTGGTCGAGGTGCTCCTCCAATTCTTCAATGCGTTTTTCTCTGTCAGAAATGGTTTGCCATTGAAGGTCATCAAGGATTTTATTGTCGATGGATGCTCGATCCTCATGTCCTAACTTCAGGAGGTGGTCATAATTTTTCTTGACGTCGAGGTAATCTTCCGAATCCAATCGACCAGCTAAGTATTCCATCCCTAAGAGCTGAGCATAGAATTTAGCTCTCTCAAAATTCTTTAAACCGCAATACCCATAGAGAATCGTAAGCCCATTCCCCGTCAGAACCTCGCTATAACATTCTTCTAGCCTAGTGCCGTAGAGAAACTTTATCAGATACTCAAAAACAGCAAGTGCCCGTCGAACCATTTCATTGCCGTCGTATCCAGGCTCAGACCAATGCGATACATACCATCCTGCGATACACTCTAAAATTGGCCAGTGATTGCCAAGAAAACCTATGGATTCTTCTGAAAGATTTTCCTTCAAGAAACGTTCCCATGCAATTGGTATCTCCTCATTAGAAATCGGTCTTGAAGTGAAAGGAAGAGCTTTGATTAGCCAGGGATTATCGTTGAGAAAATCAGAAGATGAATTCAATTCAAAACAGTTTCCCATTCCGCCTTGAATAATTTCGTCTAGGCTCACCCCCGTGGGGTCAGCTTCGAGCCGTTGCTTTAGCGAATTGAGCGATTGGCGCAATTTGTTCTGCTCTAAAGCGATTTCTTCGCCGTGCGTTTCCATGAAGTCGTCGAATGACTCAATACCCATGTTAGCCTCTCAATCGAAAAGTAAATCGATGCGCGCAACCTTCCTCCATATTTGAATCCGCGAGGAAATTTAAGGCAATCGGTAATTGAAGGGACTTCAATTTTGGGTCCAGGGGGTCAGCCATTTTCTGACCGCTGTTGGTGCCATTGCGCCTTGTCCTGCAAGGGCGTCAGGTTGTTGAGAAACCGGTGAGGCCGAACGGGCCGCCCGCCGAACACCGCCGTGCAGTTCACGGACTGACCGCTGTGTCGTTCGGCTCAAGGGCATGGTCTGTGAGCCGGCTGAGCATCCGCTTCGATGGTCTGCCACTTTTGTACTCGCCGCCGTCGATCCATGATGGCGAGCGAAGCCACCGGGTTGTTTCCTTCGCGATCTTGACCAGTTTGTCGTGCTCGACCAGATACCAGCTGCCAGCCGCCGGAAAAGCGAGATACAGATTCTTGCCCAGGTACTTCTTGCAGATCGTCGCACGGCTCTTTAGTTGCACTTTGAGCGTCGTGGAACCGTCCTTGTGGTACGCCAGGAAATCTGCCCCCTGCCAGTCGTCGTCCAGCTTGATGCAGTTGAATCCGTAGTCTGCAAGTAGCGACGCTACCTTTTGGAAGTTATAGACCTCTTGCTGCTTCGCCGTCAGTTCGCGGTATCTGATACGCTCCAGACTCATCCTCGCCCATCCTATCCTCGTCGGCGCCGCGGAAGTCAGTTGGGGGAAGCCACCGCCATTTGCTCCTCAGTAAACTTTGACTTTTTCATCGAAAAACCTCCTTCCAGACCGGACGCGCTGCATGAGATGTTTCGCAGTCTACCTGGCCCGCTTTCCGAGGAGAACACCAGTTCATCATGCACGAAAAATTCAGTCATCAGAAAATTCAATTTCTTCATCGGTAAGTTTTCTGAAAAGCTGGGCTACATTTCGCACTTGGAGTCGGCGCATCAGATTAAACCGGTGGACTTCAACGGTTCGGACACTAATATCCAAGTGTTTTCCAATTTCCCGATTTGTGTAGCCCTTGGTCGCAAGGCGAAGAATTTCTTTTTGTCGAGCAGTGAGCGAGGATGGGGCTGAGAAAGCAGGGCTTTCTTTCTCTTTATCATGTTGGGAGGGACCGGGGTCTAATATGCTTCCGCGTAGTGGTTGACTTTCTGCTGGGTGTTCCTCGTGTGCCTTTGTAGGCTTCCCTGACAGTCGCAGGGGATGTTACGGCGGATTTCTCTTCGTCTCCCCGAAACCCATGGAATAATTCTTGAAATGCCCGAGGAGATTTGTCGGCGGGTAGATCTCGCACAGGTTTTCGTCGCTGCTGAGGGCCATGTTGAGGGCTTCGATTAGCTTCAACGCGGCCTCCTTCGCGTCAGTGGCGCTCTGTAAGTCGTACTCGTCGACCCTCGGTTCCTCCGGTGGCCCCTGAAGGTACCGGAACTCGCCCAACTGGTTGTTCGCACCGAGTATCTCCAGGAGTATCTCCTCGAATATCTCGGTCTGCCGCTTGTTGGGGAACTGCAGGTTCGCTTCTTCCAGGCCCCACCACATCAATTGAAAGATGTGCTGGTAGCTCTCGTTGATCGTTTGTTTCTTGTCGAACTTGTTGATCTTGCCCAACCACTTCAAGGCCGCTTGGTTCAGCGGCTCTTGGTTGAGTTCCTGTACCTGTCGGTATCGCTTCGTCTTTTGGTCGCTGATTTGCTCTTGTCTGTCCTGTCGTTCCAGCAGGCCCTGCTGTCCCTCTGGAGGAGTGAGGTTGCCTTGCTCCTTATTGTCGTACAGTCCGGTGTCTGTCATCGCGCACTCCTACTTTTCCACTTCCTTCTTCTGTTGGAAAGGTGCAAGAGCTAAAACTTGTTCGAGTCGTGATCGACTTTCTTCTGGACGTTTTTTGTGTGTTTTTGCCTCGACAGTAGGCTCCGTAACGCTGTCAGTATATGTTTCTTTCTCCATAAGATTTTCGTCAGACTTGTTTCTCTTATGGTCGTGTATATCATTTGGCATATTGCCGGAAGAGCTAACAGGGAAGATATTTAGCTCTCGAAGTTTTGACCACAGGCCTTCCAAGTCCTTTTCCCGATTGGCATAAAATGAGCTTTCGCGAATTCGGTGGAACTGCCATCCTGCACGTTCAAGCTTTCTTTGTCGTTCCATATCCTCTTGATGTCTGTCTGCTCCATGCCAATGATCGCCATCGCATTCAACGGCAAGTTGCGATTCTTTACCTTCAACGACGAGATCAATAGACTTGCCCGCAATCCGATATTGCGGAAGAACCCGATATCCTCTTCCAGCGATGGCTAGGCACACGTCTACTTCGAACCAGCTATCGTACGGCCTTGGTGGTTTCTCAATTCCACGGTTAGCAGAGCGTGCTTGCTCTCTTAATTGCTCGGCTTTTTCTCCCAGTGCCAGAGTAATTTGGCTTTCTGGTTCGTTGAAAAATTCAAGTAGTCGCCTTCGGAAGCAAGTGTTACTCAAGACATTTGCTGTTGCCGTATGGAATAACCATATTTGATCTTTGGCTCGACTAGCTGCAACATTGAACCGTCGTTGATCCGGTGGTTTAGTGAAAGCTCCAATATGTCGGTTAGGCGCAGCGACCATGGAAAGAAATATAATATCGCGTTCATCTCCTTGAAAATCATAAGGGTTGCCGCAGATCAGCTTTCTTTTCTCCATCTCCTCTACTCCCAACTCTTTGACCAACAAATTTTCAATGATCTGAGCCTGCGTCTGCCCTTGCAATATAATCACCCCCATGGTTTTTTCGTTGTAACGTTCGTCTTGGCAACATTGGACGATCTGCTTTACAAGGGTTTCGGCTTCTGGACGGTTAATGGCCCTCGCACCATCCCCTTCTCTGTACCCGCTCGGCACATGAATGCTTTTTAGCGGTTCCAGTCTTTCTGGTGAATACCGGCGAAGAGGGATAAGAGGCGTATCTCGATAACATAGGTCATTGCTGAATCGTATAATTTCGGGCATACACCGAAAGTGTTCTCGCAACACAATCCGGTTGCCGAAACGGCGGCGTCCATGGTCAAACAAACTGCTTGCCATATCAAATGAATCAGCATGTTCAAAGCCATGTAAATGTTCCTGTATAAGTCGTTGCCGAGTACTTTCATCAATGCCTACGATCTCAGGGCTGATCTGTTGATCGTCTCCTACAACCAGTAGCTTTTTCCCCAGGTACATCAATGGAAGCGAATCTGTCCCACATTGGGAGGCTTCGTCTACAATGATTACGTCGAACATGCCAGGAGATGGATCGATGGTATCCCACAGTCTGTGAAGAGGCATGACCCATGCAGGAACTGCCTCCCGACAGTTATTCAAATGTTGTTGAGCGTCTCGCCGATGTCTGGGGGCACTTATGCCAGTACCTTTCCCGATTTTCTTTATTGCCTGTTGCCATCCAATAAGATGTTCCCGGTGTTCCTTCTGTAAGCGCATGAAGCAGAATTTCCAAGCCCGAATTTCAGCAAGGTTGGCCAGAGTATCCTTCTCGTCTTTCTCTAGTTGTTTTGCTCGTCGTTCTAAGCTGGGTGCATCTTCAGCATTGAGAAAGTCACGAAGCCAAGAATTTGCTCGTGCCCAGTTCCAAGCCTTTTCTACTGAGTGCATTCGTCCAATCCATTTTTCATCTTGGCAAGACTTCTTCAGTTCATTTGCGAAAACCGGCGCAACAGACTTAAGGCGCTCGAGGATCGATTCAGTCCATGTTAACCGCTTTGACAATTGCTGAAGGTCCGCAAGTCGATGCACAATAATCTCATAGGATTCCACATCCCGGCTTCCCACGGAATTCAAAGCTTTTTGTGCCAAAGGGTGGTATGACTTACGGTGCAAGAATTCTCGAATTCTGGATAGAGACTCGCTCAATTCTTGTTGAACGTTTTCCAGGTTGTTTTTCTTAATGACAAGTTTGCAGGTATCCAGGAATTTCCTGAGGGCATCCAGGTCATGCCACATCGGTTCGGGTATTCTTCGATCCTGTCGGACACGCGTTTTTGCATTCTCCAAGAGATCATAAAGGCCGACAACACGAGTTAAGGCCTCAAGGAGTTCTTCGAGTTCCGCTACTTGAATCAGAAAAGAGCCTTCTTGTTTGCCGGCTTTTCCTTTCCACATGTTCCAGATGTATTCAATGACTTGTTCTACAGACAGATATTCAATGAGTTCTGTCAGCGCTTCGGATGTATTGCAGAGATGGCCATCAATGTGTACGCATTTAATGAGATCCCTATTGTTTTTGACGATTTTCTTATTGATGAACCATGGCCACCTGATTTTTCCGCCATTGTCAAAATACTGTTTTAGAGTTTTTGCATCGTTTAAGAGCTTCCGTCGGTCAAGGCTGCTTGGCGCATCAAGCTTTTGCCGATCAACTTTCTCCACCCGTTTTTTTAGCCCCCTCAAGTTCTCTTCAGAGACGCGGTGAAGTTCCTTCCAAGGGCGATCATTGTCAGATAACATTTCATGGACCGCTGACTCGATCCACGGCATGGGCCGTGATTTGATGCTTTGAGCCTCAGACACAAGTGAGCCCACAGCTTCGATTATCTGACTTACTTGCTGAATTTCTACCAATTGGATCGTATCTATTGGGGAATTCGACAATACCTGATTGGATCCCAGGCTTGCGCTTAATTCGCTCTCTTGTGTGACAAGTTCCTTAAATCTCTCTCTATCAATAAGATCTTGTTGCGGATCAGGCATGCTCAATTTCAGTTCTGCTTCTAATTCTGGGGTGAAATTGGTTAATTCTTGTCTCAGCTTTTCTAGATCAGTGGGAGCAATTGGTATTTCCTGGTCGTATCCTATGTGATCGGTAAGCCAGCCATACTCAGCCGATTCCTTATTGAGTTGTCGGGAAATTTTCGCTGCGGTTCCACGATAGGCTCCATTTAGGATCGACTGTTCATGCGTTTCGGCTTCGCGAATCGATCGGAGTCTAAAGTCGGTTCCAGCTTTTCCCTTTCGTACTTGATGAAGTTTTTCCTCGAGTGTGGCAACTTTTGCGGTAGCGTTTGATGCATTCCATTGTGCTTCCCGATCTAAAATCCTGCTGACACTCTCCTCGAGAGCGCGTCGTTCTTCGCTGCCACTTCCCAAGAGACTAATGCACAAAGGACGAATCTTTTCCGGAAGATGGTTGTGCAGAACTTTTAAGGCTCTTGGGGTTTGGGCAGTTACCAGGATTCTGCTTCCTGTTGCGAGTAAATGACAGATAAGGTTGGCGATAGTGTGAGATTTGCCTGTTCCGGGAGGACCTTGTACCAATACACCACTTGTCGCTTGAAGGGTGCCGATGATTTGACGTTGTTCCTCATTTGATGGTTTGGGGAAATAAATTGTTGAATCACGATCCGGCTTGTCCGTGTCGTGATTATTGAGTTGGTCTGTTTCACCTATCGGACGAGGTATTCCTCCTTCCGCGAGATCCAGGAATTCTGGTGGAATCTCATGGCCCTCGCTTATTTGCGAGTGCATTTTATCTAGGGTTTCCTGAAGTCCTTTTAAGGATCGTTTTCGAAAAATCAGTGCCGGGGCGAATTCGACAATGGGTTTTTTGTCAGCCTTCAATTGACGTGGTTCTAGAGATGCTGGGTGGTATTCGCCAAGTGCTCCCAACTTTTTAGCGAGTTCATCGAGGACGGCATCAACAGAAGTACGATTCCAAGGGTTATCTTCAGCGGAACGTAACCCTTCCATTGCCGACTGTTGAGCGTATAAAGGTTGTTCTGTGGCATCCAGCATATCCAGTTCGGCGGAGAGTTTTGCGCCATCAGGCTCGGGAACAACTCTGAATTTACCGAGTTTGGCTTCGAAGTCTAAACTAGCTCTTGCCGTTACAAGATGGCGTTTGACGGGATGCCCGGAGCGTGTTTGCCAAGTCAGAAGACCTAAGCCCACAAGCAATTCATATTCTTCCCCTAGGCGTTTTTGTCCTTGATATATGGTAAACAGTTTGGTGTAAACATTTTGCACAGTGACCCATTTGTGATGTAATATCGCCCAAGGTTGCCACTCATTTTCCCGGTATTGATTCCAAGCTTCTTGAACAGCCGGAAAATCTTCTAGTTTTTGTTCTTCATACAGGGGAAATGACGTATCTTCTTGTATGTCTTGCCCCTCTACTTCAACTCTGATGGTGGGGAAGAGTTCAGGTAAGCCCTCAGTATTTTTTAACGTTTCTTTGTTCACCCATGGGTCGCAGAGTTCCGGAACCTTCGGTTGAACTGGTTCGTCTCTTTTTTTAACTTCAATCCAAATATCTGGCTCAATATCATCATTGCGACCCCATGCTTGCGTAAAACATTCATTTTCATCAGGAATTTCGTGCAACCAGAGAATGTTTTCGTAGTCTTTAATGTCTCGTACGATTTTCGTGCGAAGAGAGGCTAGCGCTTGGAGGTACTTTATGAGGCGTAAGGCGCGTTCGCGGGCAGGATCAAGAAGCATATCGCGGTATTCGCGTACGGCGTGCAGCACAAGCTCGGGATCATCAAAGCTTGAAGCGGTGCAACTCTCTGCATCTTCCCTAGTCAAAATCAGGTATACTACTACTGTGTTTGACAAATCACAATGAGAATAATTGATAACTATTGATAACTTTCGTCATTGTCGTTATGCTGAAGAGTGAAAGGAGGAACGTCACTCATGCATGTTTCGTTGACCCAGGAACTGGAAGATTTGGTTAAAAGGCAAGTGGAAAGTGGGCGCTATCATTCATCCAGCGAGGTCGTTCGCGAAGCACTCCGTTTGTGGGAAGAACAAGCCAATTTGCGGGAACTGCGAATGGAGCAGTTTCGCAAAGACATTCAGGCGGGTGTAGACAGCGGTCCAACCAAGCGACTGGATTTTGAGGACATCAAAAAACGAGGCAGGGAACGCGTAAAGAGCAAGCAAAGAGGGCGTTGATAAATGCCGAAGATTGTTCATCGTCCCCTGGCTCTTCGAGACCTCGATGAAATATGGGATTATATCGCCCAGGATAGTCCTGAGGCGGCCGATCATTTTGTGGATAAGGTTGAAAAGCAGTGCCGTCTCTTGGCCGAATTTTCCAATATTGGAACCCGCTGCGAGACTATCTACCCTGCCCTGCGTTTTCTGGTCGTGGACAAATATCTTCTTTTTTATCTTCCGCTCGATGACGGTATTGAAGTGGTGCGTGTTCTTCACGGTGCGAGAGATTTGGAAAGTTTGTTTTAAGGGTGTGAATCGGTCGACGTGCCGACCGGCAAATTCGTTGACCTAGCAAGGCAGGTGCTTGGCACTCATCTTGTGATAGGTGCCACAGCAGTCACGTTTCAGTAACGCCCAAAAGGACTCAATGCCGTTGGTATGGGCTTGTCCATTCACGTATTCCTTCACGGAATGGTTGGCGGATTGTAGCATATAATCTTGGCAAGCTCATCCCTGCCTGTATTGTTCTTTTTGTGTTGTGAATTTTGAGACACTCTACTCTCCAGCAGTTCATACGGCCCCGTGTGACAGCCTCCTGGCGACTTCCCTGGACACGCGGGCGGCATCCCAATCGGGATGCTGGGTGGCCAAGTGGGTCTGCAACATCTTTTGTGCGGATACCCAAAGTCCAAATCCGATTCGCAGCCGTTCGGCAGCGTTTTCCGCACCTGACAATTTACTTCTTGCCTAAAATCGCATCTTTCGCGACTTTGGCGATCCGGAATTTCACCACTTTTTTGGCCGGTATTTTGATCGGTTGTCCGGTTTGAGGATTCCTGCCGGTCCGCGCTTTCCGATGAGACAGCACTACCTTGCCAAGTCCCGGCACGGTAAAAGAGTTTTTCGCTTCTTTGTACGCCAGGGTCGCCAAGTGATCGAGAATGGCACTCGTGAGCTTTTTTGTCACGCCGGATTTTGTCGCCAACCGATCAACGATCTGAGACTTAGTCATAGCTTTGGCCATGAGGAACCTCCTCTTCGGATAAGACCCGTGTCAGTAGGATAGCACACGTGTGGAATCAGGTTTGCTTAACTGGAAGACCAGTGAAAAGAATCACGGCCTCTGAATAGAAAAGAGCATCCCGGAAGATGGGAACGAGTCTGCCGAACGCGGCAGACCCTGTCAACTCCATGAGCAGCCGTTCTAGGAGACCGAGCGCGCGGCCATGCGGACGCGATGGTCTCTGGCGAAGCGGGGGCCGCGCAGGCGGACAAAGCTCTCTTCCTAATGACCCCCTCCCACCCGTCATGATGGACTTGGAACGTGATGGAGCCGGATCGTGGCTTCTCTCCGCCAAGCTGGCACTGGCACACCAGGGAGGGAAGACTAGGGACTTGGGATCACTTGGCAGCGAGACGCCGAAACACTGATTGCCGTGCAGTCACCCCTTTCCTCGCTCAATCTCACCCGTCGATCGGAATCCACGAGATCTCACACGCATGGCGAGGCAGGGTTGGGAATCCTGGGGATCGTGGTCCTCTGATATTGGAACAACGCTTGACCAACCGTCCGGCTCTTCGCCTGGATGAGATGGCCCGTCAGGTGCACGGCCCGCGCGTGGAGGTGCAGCCGCGACGCCAGGCGTCTGATGCCTGTAGAAAGGCAATTGACCGGCAAGGATGGGAGGCCTTTTAATCTTTATCATCGGCGACGCCACCGCAGACGCGGAGCTACTGATATTCGTACCCCCCCCAATTTCAGACCCTGTTCACCGCCACCATTGACCATACATCCATGATGCAGTAAACTTTTTCTTGCTCGATTCAGGGCAAAAAAAAGGAAGCCATGGCCGGCTTCCTTTTTGAAAATTTCTTTGAAGTCGAAAGGGTTTTTACTTAGCAGATAGACAGGTCCCCGTTTAAGTTAACGCAGCAGTTTTTAACCGGCAATGCTTCGACCCGTTGCCAAAGCCGCCCCGTCGCAGGGCAAGGAGGCTTCTATGTTTAATAGTAGCGAATGGGCGCGTTCGCGTCAAACCCTTGTCAGGCAACTCCTCAATTTCTCAAAAAAAGAGACTTTCAGGCGACCCGAGCCGCACGAACACTATTACTGTCCGTTCAAAAACGATTACACGCATTGGGCTGGCACCGCAGGGCGACAGATGATCTTTGTGGCAACGGCGACGAGCAAATGGACGTTCAACTTTCTGACATCTAAGATCGGGATTTGCAGGGAGTGTTTTACCGAAGCGCAGGAAGGAGTAAGGCCGTGATAGATGAAGAAAAAGCACTGAGGCTTGGCAACCTCATCATTGCACACGAAACGGCCACGCAAAGTCAAGCGGACCTTCGAACAAAATAGGTCCCAATTATAGTCTATTCTAAGGGATTTGCAGAAGGATTTATGCGAGCCTACACCGGCTCGGCTGGATTGATTACAGACAGTGACATGGCCTCAAAAGTTAAAGATTATTGGAACACCTTTTTTACTGCCGACATCTTAGACGAGGCAGAAAGAACTCTACTAAATCAAATCGATTTTGAAGGAGAACGTGACATCACATACAGCTTTTCTATTACCAACAATACTTCCAAGCAGGACTATGATCACAGAGAAGAATTTATTTCAGATTACCGCGTCTCACAAGAAGAAGCGACTTTTACTATCCATATTTCACCTGAAAATGAATTGAAAACTTGGGGTAAGATGTATGTATTCGTCTATGGTTCAAGAAATGATAGAAGGACACGCGTTCAAGTAGACGCTCCAGATCGTTCTAAAGTCGAAGCTGTATTCAATGTTTTTGAAAAAGAGCATAACAATTCTAGATTACCGACGGAGCCTCAGACACGACCTGCAATTTTTATCGGACATGGTCGAAGCGCTCTCTGGAAAGAGCTTAAAGACCATTTGGTCGATAAACATAGTTACGATGTTATAGCATACGAAGTCGGCGCTCGAGCCGGACATGAAATACGAGATATCCTTGCAGATGCTCTGAACCGAAGTAGTTTTGCGATTCTCGTGATGACCGGAGAGGATGAGACAACAGATAACGAATTCCAGCCACGCTTGAATGTCGTCCACGAACTAGGTCTTTTCCAAGGGAAACTCGGATTCCATCGCGCCATAATACTATTGGAAGAAGGGACTCAAGCATTTTCAAACATCAACGGCGTTCAACATATTCCATTCTCCAAAGGCAATATCAAAGAAACTTTCGGGGACATTATAGCCACACTTCACAGGGAATTCCCTAAATAACTAACTCCTAATTTTGTGATTATGTGCCGACTTCTAGATATAGAAACGGTCAGGCAGGAGTGTGAATCCCGCCTGACCTAGTCAGCCGTCCGCACGACAACCCAAGGAGCCAACCATGAGAAGTCCTGGACAACCAACCACCCGTCCATTCTACAAATGCGGCTGCACCCATCCGCACTGTTCCCATCAACCTCATGACTGTCAGCAGTACATCCGCTACCACCTCGTCATCAGTCAGCCGGACGAGCCAATCCGCACCGCCCCAATCTGCTGGACCTGCGCAATGAAACAACGTGCAGAGCAGCTAATTGTGCTAGATCAGTGTCCCCTGCCTGCGCCTTTAAGTATATAAAACCCGTGAAATCTTACGAAGGGCCTGCAAAGACTCATCTAGGTCGATACCGCCGTGCCCGTCTTGGTGTCCGTGAACGTGGTTCCCCGCGAGGAAAGACCGATCTGTACAGCCACATACTTCCTGAAAAACTCTCTAAACTGAACATTCTCGAAGGGTACCGAGCCGAATTCTTCGAGTGGCATAAGAACAGGATTTCTCTTCACCGCGGATTCCATCACCTCAACTCGTCGCAGGCCGCGTGTCTAAACCTGTTCTGGCCTCTTCTGCACTCATGCCGGAGCAAAGTAGTAACGAAAGCACTGGAGATCGACACCAATGTCGTCTCGAATTGGGAGTTCGAGAAGGTGGTCAACCGGAACGAAGGGACCAACTTTGATTTGTATTTAGAACTGCAAACTCACGCGAAAGTATATGTTGAGTTCAAATACACCGAGACCAACTTCGGCTCTGGGAAATGCGACTCGAACCATCTAGATAAACTGAAGCAGATATACAGACCGGCGCTCAAGGACAAAGTAGCTCCAGAGTACTTGGAAGCAAAAATGTTCTTCAAACACTATCAGTTGCTGAGAAATTTGACCTACTTCAAGCCGGCCGAAGGAGACTACGTGCTATTCGTATTTCCTGAGGCAAATCGCCAGTTGGCAGGTGTGTCAAAAGATCTGGATAGGGTGATCCCGGATAGCCGAATTCGTTCCCATGTAAGAGTACGCCATCTCGAAGACGTGGTGTCGGCCGCAAGAGCCGCACTATTTCCTGGTGATCATCGACTTCATGCGCATCTGATGATGTACGAGGAAAAGTATCTACGTTTTGAGAAGGAGAGAATATGAACAGAGTCTTTCTGTTTGTGGTTTTACTGTCATTTGCATATCCTTTCGGTACTTTTGCCCAAGAGCACAAGGGTGAAGTATCGAAGCCAAAGACCAGATTGGAAGCCCTTGAGCGGCAAGTTGGTACTGTTGTAATAAAGGGATATTCGACTGTTGGAGAAGTAGCCGATCTTGGCACCATCAGGGTGGAGAGTCGAGAGTTCATTGATCCTACAACGGACGACAAGCAACTTGGTATTGTTATAGACGTTATATCGAGTGGACGGTACGAACGTGAAAATCGTTCGTTCATCGACTATGACGAGATTGATCCGCTACTGAAGGGGATTGATTACGTCTTGAAGGTTGATGGTAGTTCAACAAAACTAAACAATTTTGAGGCTATATATCAAACGAAGGGTGATCTTCGGGTGACTACTTTTAGTAGCTATCGTTCTTCTAAAGGCAGGATCAGTGCCGCTGTGAAAAGTGGCATGCTCGGTGGTGCTACCGCATTTATTTCCACTGACAAACTTATGGAACTTCGGTCGTTGATTGCTGAAGCCAAGCAACAGCTTGATTTAATCAAGTAATGTCCAGTAGGAAGCTACGATTTGAAAAGTTTTTTGAAAGTAAAATACAAGGATGAAGGTCAAGGAAATCATCAAAATGCTGGAAAATGAGGGATGGTATTTATCGCGAACAAGAGGGAGTCACCGTCAATATAAACATCTTAGCAAACGAGGGTTGGTTACTGTGTCAGGAAAACCAAATGATGATGTAGCGACCGGCACACAAAACAGCATTTTTAAACAGGCAGGATTTAAAAGATGAAATATTTAATTGTCATTGAAGAAACTGAAACGGGATTTTCTGCTTATTCTCCTGACGTCGATGGGTGTATCGCAACTGGAAAAACAAGACGGGAAGTGGAAGAAAATATGCAAGAGGCGTTGAAATTTCATTTGGAGGGGCTGCTGTTGGAGAATCAGGAAATCCCACGGTCGCGTACGTATTCAAATTATTTGGAAGTGACGGCGAAGGGTTAACCACTCGCTTCAACCCATTCTATGCGTCGAGTTCTTGAAACCCTGCACGAGCGTTTTCCCGAGGCCGTGCTGTCCGTGCGCGAGGATCTGACCTTCCCCCCATAAACGGTCCACGACGAAAGTCAGTGTTCTGGTCTCTTGAAGGGACCCCGTTCTTTAGTCCACGGGATTAGCGATTTTCTGACCTCTGTGTGTGCCATTGCGCCTTGTACTGCAAGGGCGTGAGGTTCTTGAGAGACCGGTGAGGTCGCTCCTCATTGTACTCCTGTTTCCAAACCTGCATCTTCGCCCGGGCGTCCGTCACATCCTTGAACCCGTGCACGGTCAAGCACTCCTCCTGCAAGCGCCCGTTGGACGACTCAATGTCTGCATCACCCTGTGGGCGCTCCGCGCCCACGTCCCGCCCGCCGTCAAACTAGGCCCGCCGACAGCCCAGTCCTCCGCGTGTACGACTGGCCCTCATCACCCCATCTCGCTTTTGTAAGAGGAATCACTTGTGTGGCTGTGGGGTTCGTGAAGGAAGAGAAAACAGTCGCGTAAGCGCTCGATGGTATCAGGCTGGAAATGGGTGCCGGTCGGCGTGATGTTGCCCGTCTTGCGATTGTACTGGTACTCGGGCCATGCCTGGGCCGCGAAGAGCGTTTGGTAGTGCACAAGGTCGGGTTCGCGGTCGAACAGATAGTACACGCCGCTGTAGTGTCGCTTGATAAGTGCCCGTGCATGATTCATGAAGGACAGATAGATGCGCTTGTCTTCTTTCCTCCAGTGTTCATAGTCCAAGGCCACCCAGTAGCCTTTCGGCGCATGCAGCAAGACATCAGGGTTTTCGC
Source organism: Nitrospirales bacterium (assembly GCA_965204965.1). Lineage (GTDB taxonomy): Bacteria > Nitrospirota > Nitrospiria > Nitrospirales > UBA8639 > Bin75. The sequence goes on from OZ242026.1 coordinate 1,966,419, forward strand.
ATTGCTCCGGGATGTTGATATGTTGATCCCAAATGACTTCGTCGTAGTGAGCGAGCCGCTTGAGCACGGCGCGTTGCACGGCCAGGTCATGCATGATGTGGGAGTAGCGGTTTAGTCGGGAGGGGTGGGTGTGGGCGTGAGCCACGTCCCGGCCGGCGACCTGCAACAGGTCGACCCCGGCTTTGGTGAGCATGAGATACCGGGCCTGGTTGGTATGGACACTCTTGAATTGCTGGATGATCTGGTCGTCGAGGAGCGCGCGAAAGAATTTATAGGAACTTTGGTATGTCAGGCCGAGGCGTCGGGCGAGCAGATCGACCGAGGAGAATTGAAATTCGAGGAGCCAGTCGAGGACAAGTCGGCGCTTTTCCTCTCGAATGGCGCGGGGGTATGTGAGCGTGGGATCACGGTGTTCAATGCGCATGGGGCAACCTCCTTTCCCGGTGCTGGCGAGACCGGCGGCCTGTGCCCAGGCCGCCATGAACCGGCCACCGCGTCGGGCCTCGTCTTCTGGTCATGCTGCCGTCTCGCCATACGAGCGCGGGCGCGAATCGACGTAGGCGCAAATTTCACGTTCGCGCCATCGCACGGCCCGCTCAGAAACTTTCAGCGGCACCGGAAAGGTGCCGTCACTCATTTTTCTGTAAATGGTACTGCGGCTGAGCCCCGTGCGTCGCTCGACCTCACGGCGGGTTAGCAGAACGTCTCGATCTGTCGACATGGGCATCACCTCCTTTGTGGTACGCGGAGGCTGCCAAAATATCCAGGGTCTGTCGTCCTGATTATTTCGCTGTTTTACTCAGGACAAATCCCTGGTGTTCCAGGGAGGTGCCAGAGTATCCGGGGGGATGTCGCTCTGTTGATTTCCCAGGCATGCTCAGGACATAATGTCCCTCCTCCGAATTGAAATCCAGGTCTGGCAGCAATAGCATGGAGCCCCGTCGCACGGAGTCCCATGCGGGGGTAGCGCCTCCGTCTGTGGGAACAAACTTGGGAACACACATGCCATGATCGGCGGAACGCTACTGTTTATAGGGGGTTTGCGTATCGTTTGCAGAACACCCTCTCCGCCATAACATAGAAAGCAGCATGACATAGAGTGGAGCCATGGCCACATGCAATAGCTGGACAAGAGGGTGGGAGTCGAACGGGGGTTCTGAAGGGGGTATGCCCCCTTCACGGGGTGACCGAAGCGGAGCGAAGGCGCGAGGGGGCCAGGCCCCCTAGCGGGAGCGCGGCCACCGCGCGACTTCGAATACCCCACCCTCTCCGCCACCATAGAAAAAGGCCGTATCATGCACAATGGAGCCCAAACCTCATCCCTAGGCAATAAGAGAGAGGATGGGATTCGAACGGGGGTTTTGAAGGGGGTATGCCCCCTTCACGGGGTGACCGAAGCGTAGCGAAGGCGCGAGGGGGCCGGGTCCCCTAGCGGGAGCGCGGCCGCCGCGCGACTTCGAATTTCCCACCCTCTCCGCCATACTATCAAAGACTTAAGGAAGCTCAGTTGCGCATCAAAGAAGAAATTAAACGCTCCGGCTATTTTTGGCTTCCCTCGGCCTCAGAGAAAAAAATACCCGGCACCCTTACCATCTCGGATGGTGGGAAAATAGAACTTGAAGTGGTCGGGATATTCGATGAAACCGTGGGAGAACAAAATAACGCAATCAGCGACAGAGGTGAATTTGAAAGAATTGTCGGAAATATTGAGATTGAGAAGTATGGGTTGGTTACGCTTGATGGGTGCTTTTATAAGCATTGGCACCCTTTCTCTAATGGCATTTCCAAATCACTGCTCCATGTTAGCAAGGCTTTATTTGGTATCGCTTATGACGATAAAGATCCTCTTTTATTTAACACTTTGAAGTTTTCCGTGGAAGGCATTGATGAATGGTTTGGCCTAAGTGGAATCAATGTTGATTATCCGTCCGAACGAACTGTAATAATAAAATACTCACCGCTAGAAGAAGTTTCGCTGAATCTCAATAACGGCATGAAGTTGTTGATCGCATTCTCTTGGACTCTTCCTGGATTGCCCCATACAACGGAAGCAAAAATAACTCAAAAGACCTACTTCAAGCTTGTATCCCAACAAGAGTGCCCGCTTGAGGACTTCATCTCAATTGCTCATAAACTTACCACCTTCCTCTGCTTTGCTATCGATAAGACTGTCTGCATCAATCCGATAAAAGCAACTTCGAACACAACTTGTCGAGATATAAACACAGGTGAATCCCAACCTGCTCCCCCAATACTTTTGTATTATAAAAGCCTGCCTTATACAAAAGAGGTGCCGAAGGTAGAGCGGCTTGATATGCTTTTTCGGTATCCGGAGATTCAGACAAGAGCAGAGGAAATGGTCAATAACTGGCTTGCAGCCTATGACAAAATTGAACCGACATTGAATTTGTATTTCAGTGTGTTTACAGGAGGCTTCAGCTATCTTGATGCCAAAGTTCTAGCATTAGCACAAGGGCTTGAAAGTTTTCATCGAAGAACATCCGACGAAACTCGGATGGATAAGAGCAATTTTGAAAATCTGAGAGAAACACTCACTACTGTCCGGTTAACTGAACTGCTGCTCCACATAACTGCATGAATTTTTTCTCTTTTTTAGCAAATAGCAGTGGTGTCGACTTGAACGCGTCATGGCTTTGGGGGGATCGTTCGGGAAATCTTTCTTGGAGGATTCCCCATGTACACCGGCAAGACCCTGTTTGCTCAGTTAATTGACTTTCTGCCTTGGACGACCTTCACCCGCCTCGTCGCCCGCTATGGTGGCAATCATCGCGTCCGGACCCTGCCTTGTAGCGACCAGTTCCGCATCCTGGCGTTTGCGCAGTTGACCTACCGGGAAAGTCTGCGAGACATCGAGGCCTGTCTCGCGGCGCAAGCGGCCAAACGGTATCATATGGGCATTCGGGCGCCGGTCAAACGCGCGACCCTGGCCGATGCCAACGAACGCCGGGACTGGCGCATCTATGCCGAATTCGCTCAACGCCTGATTGCTCAGGTCCGTCCGTTATACGCCGACGAGGAACTGGGGCTGGACCTGGCCAACACGATTTATGCGTTGGATTCGACGACGGTCGACCTGTGCCTGTCGTTGTTTCCCTGGGCTCCCTTTCGCTCCACCAAGGCGGCGGTCAAGCTGCATACGCTGTTGGATTTGCGGGGGCCGCTTCCGAGTTTTCTCCACGTTTCCGATGGACAGTGGCACGATGTCAACGTGCTCGACCTCTTGAGTCCCGAACCGGCCGCCATTTACGTCATGGACCGTGCCTATCTGGATTTCGAAAGACTCCTGGCCCTCCATCAGGCCGGAGCGTTCTTTGTCACCCGCGCCAAAGCGAATACCACCCTGCGCCGACTCTATTCGGCGCCGAGCGACCGCACGCAGGGCATTCTCTGCGACCAGACGGTCGTGTTGTTGGGGTATTACACCCACAAGAAGTATCCGCTCCATCTGCGACGCGTGCGCTTCAAAGATCTCGACTCCCAGAAGACTCTGATCTTCTTGACCAACCTGTTTGGCCCAGCGCCGACCACGATCTGTTCGCTGTACAAAGCCCGCTGGCAGATCGAGTTGTTTTTCAAATGGGTCAAGCAGCATCTCCGCATCAAACAGTTTTACGGCACCTCCGAGAATGCTGTGAAGACCCAAATCTGGGTTGCCGTCTCGGTTTATGGCCTCGTAGCTCTCATCAAGAAGCGACTCCATCTGGATATCTCGCTCTACACGTTGCTCCAGATTCTCTCCGTGACCCTTTTCGAGAACCCCCCCTTAAACAAAGGCTTTTTCGATAGCAAGTACAGATCGGAGGAGGATATGCTTTCTAACCAATTGAATTTATTCCATAATTAACCGGACAGTAGTGAGAAACACTAAAAGATCAATGTCCCAAGGAACACCGAAAGTGGTTATCTGAAAAACTGAAAAATGAATTAAGCCTGAGAAAAAGAATTCAAAGAATCACCAAACCGTTTAATAAATTCATTGGGAATGCGAAACAGCGAGACAAACTGATAGCAAGTATCGTGGATACGAGGAACTATTTAACCCATCATGATGACTCATCAAAATCGAAAGCCGCCAGCGGTGATAAGCTACTCCGCCTTTATCGCAAGATGGAGGCAATATTCCAACTTCGTCTCCTTCAAGAACTGGGGTTCGCGCAAACAGAGATTCAATCCATTCTTGATAAAAATTATAAACTACGTAGAAAACTCGGAAAAGTCTAGTAAGCACTAAACAGAAATTTCCGATGCTCCTCGTTGCTTTGTTTTTGTCACGCTGGCCATCGGCGGAAACCAGCGAAAAGGAAACAGAGATAGATAGACTGGCTGGCGTTTAAACTCTACCACCTAACCCCTGAAGAGATTGTGATTGTCGAGAGACAGAAATGAGCGAACCTGAAACCGACGACTCAGAAGTACAAAACCTGCTTCAAAGGATTAGAGAAAAATCCGCGCAAGGCGAGTACATCTATAGGGGCGAAGCGAAACACCACGGAAAAATTGCGTCTGGGCTTTACCGTAAGTATGCGAATGAAATTGATGCAGAATATTTTGACATTCAAATAGCCCAACAGGAAATGCTGAAACAGGTAAAGGAATACACGGATTTTACTGATGAAACCGACGTGCTGACCGAACTGCAACATTACGGAGGCAAAACCAATCTCATCGACTTCACGACCGATTATCTCATAGCGCTATTCTTTGCCTGCGATAGCTTACTCTACGAAGATGGCAGGGTTATTCTCCTAAACAAAAACTCCAACCAAGGGATAATCACATCTCCAAAAAAGAATCAAAACAACCGGGTCATCTCGCAAAAGAGCATCTTTTTTCAAGCCCCCAAGGGTTATCTTGATGAAGAAGATTTGGCAGTAGAAATCATCTCAATTCCCAAAGAGATGAAACAAACCGTTTTGGACTACCTAAGAAAGTACCACGGCATTGCGATGCAGACCATTTATAGTGACATTCTCGGCTACATCAAGAATCAGGAAAAGCACCAAACTGCTTATACCGAGTTTTATATTGGTTTAACCGCTTATCAAAAGGGCAAATACGAAGACGCGCTCAAGCACTACGACCAAGCAATCGACATCAATCCGCAATTTGCTGAAGCTTACAACAACAGAGGAATCACTAAGGACAGGCTTGGCAGGCATGAGGAAGCAATTGCCGATTATGATCAAGCAACCCGAATTAACCCCCAATTTGCCGAAGCCTACTACAACAGAGGAACCACCAAGGACGTGCTTGGCAGGCATGAGGAAGCAATTGCCAACTATGATCAAGCAATCCGCATCAACCCCCAATACGCCCAAGCTTACTACAACCGAGGAAATGCCAAGGACGTACTTGGCAGGCATGAGGAAGCAATTGCCGATTATGATCAAGCAATCCGCATCAACCCCCAATACGCTCAAGCCTACTGCAACAGAGGAACTACCAAGCTTGCCCTTGGCCAGTACGATGAAGCGATTGCCGATTATGACCAGGCAATTCGGATCAATCCTCGATTTGCCCAAGCCTACTACAACCGAGGAAATGCCAAGGGCATGCTTGGTAGGTACGAGGAAGCGATCGCAAATTTCAACGAGGCAATCCGCATCAAGCCCCAATTCGCCGAAGCCTATTACAACCGGGGAAACGCCAACAAAGAAATTGGGGAGTACGAAAAAGCTCGTGCCGACTCTCAACGCGCTCTTGAATTAGCGACGGAACAAGGCAACCAGGAGTTGGCTCAAGCTGCTCGAAGATTGCTAGATGAACTACCACCAGTCGGCGGCAAGGATTAGGGAAGGGCTGGGGCTATTGGCGGCATTCCAAGCGATGAGATAATTAGGGAGTTTTTTCTTTAAACTGCCACACTAAGTGCTATATAATGTCAAGCTATATAAGTTAGATTCGTATGTGCCAAAGCTGGGAAGTCAAAAAAACTGAGGGTTTTCAAGAATAAATGGTTTGTGCGCTTCACTCGTCAACAGGGGATCGAGGACGAGGCTTTATGCGACGCGATTGCCAACGCGGAGAAAGGGTTGATTGACGCCGACCTCGGTGGTGGAGTGATCAAGCAAAGGCTCGCCCGACCGAGCGAGGGTAAATCCGGCGGGTTCAGATCAATTATTCTGTTCCGTTTAGGTGACAAGGCTTTTTTCGTCTACGGCTTTCCGAAATATGCGCGGAGCAACCTTCGAGAGGATGAATTAAAGGGCTTTAGGAAGCTGGCCGACGTGATGCTTGGCTATGACAAGACCGCTCTTGCCAAGGCGTTAAAGACCGGCGCAATAGTAGAGGTAACATGTCATGAGTAAGACGTATCGAAGTAACGCCCTTGGGGCGATCCATGAGACGGCATCAGATCTTCACGATGCTGGCCTCATGGATAAGCGCACCCTGCGCAAGTTTGACGAACTTTGCCTCACCCCGGTGCGCGAGATGCACGCGGATGACATTCGTGCGCTCCGTGAACGCGAGCACGTGAGCCAAGCCGTGTTCGCCCGTCACCTGAACGTTTCGACGGGCCTTATCAGCCAGTGGGAGCGAGGGGAAAAACACCCTGCCGGCGCCTCTCTCAAACTTTTGGCGCTGGTTCAGGATAAGGGCTTGCAGGCGATTGCCTGACTTATTTGCCCGTTGATGGATGGTGCTGTCCTGCTTTCATGGGGTGGCTGATCTATTCCCTCTACCTCCCCTCACGCCTCCTTACCACGGCTCCCCCCCTCACCCTGCCCTCTGATTAGAAATGTCGGGGGCTTCGCCTAATTTCAGATGTAGGGAGAGGATTCTGTAAGCGTACTTTCACACCAATGACGCAGGCTGTGCGGATTTGATCCGTGTGTTCCTTGCATCTGCGATAATCCGAGAGCAAGACGCCGTCGTGAAACCATGCTTGCGGAACCTGCCATTCATTGTTATATTTAATACAATGATTCCATAAAAACAATGGAAGGAGGTTGGTCGGTGATCAAGTCAACGTTAACCGATAAATGGCAAACCACCATCCCTGCCGAAGTCCGCAAGGCGCTCCACCTCAAGCCTCGGCAGCAGCTCATCTATGAGGTGGTTGACGGCGCCGTTGTGGTGAAGCCCCAGCCCGAAACGCTCAAGGATCTGTATGGCTGTCTTGGAAGCGACCGGCCGCCTGCCTCCAAATCCAAGGAGCGAGCGGCGGCACGCAAAACAAGGGTTTCGAGATATACATGAGGAACCTCTGATTTCTTGTGATAGCGGGATGCAATGCAAGGCGTCCCGTAGCGAAACCCGAGGCTTATCACAGAGATAGGCGAGGGTTGAGCGAGGACACAACACCGCAATGCGCCAGATAGTGCAATAAATCAGAGGTTCCATGACCAAGTATCTCCTGGACACCAACGTCCTGATCCGCTTCATCCTCGGCGACCATGACACACTCTCCCCGGCAGCCCGGAAACTGTTTGGCGAGGCTTGTGATGGAAAATGTGCGTTGCTCCTGACCGAAGTGGCTGTGGCCGAGGCGGTGTGGGTACTGCATTCTTTCTACAACATCAAGCGGAACCCGATTACAGAATGTCTGAGCAAGATCATCCTGAGTGCCGGTGTCCGCTGCATGAAGCGTGACGAAATGCTTGATGCCTTGAATCGCTTTGCGTCAACAAAATGCGACTTTCTGGATTGCTATCTGGCCTCCCTGACTGCGGCGTCCGGAGACCACGTGGCGACCTTTGACAAGGACTTTGAGCAATTTGACGGCGTGAGGCGATGGGAGCCGGAAGCGTGAAACTGTATGGATCGCGGATCAGGCTGACGACGCAGATTGCGCCAGTTTGAGCGAAAAATACGTGCAGTGAATAACATCAAAAACCGTAGGTCACTTCTTCGCGCGTTTGTAGAACTCCACGAAAAACTTCGCATCCTCGGACAAACGCACATAGTGAACTTCTTCGGGCAGGATGACGAGAGTCTCTCCCGCTGGAATGACCGCGAGCGGCGTATCTTCTCCTTGCCGGAAAAAGCTCACGGTACCCGCCTCGACCGTGAGAAGGCCCCACGTGCCGGCCTGTAACTCATGATGATTCAGGATCTTGTCGGGCACGGTCTCGTTCGTGAATAGAGGGGTTTTGCCAGAGGCCTCGACGTCGTCTGGCAAGTTACGCTGTTCCGTCATCTTCCAACCTCTTTCTCTCAAGAAACTTTGTAATCCATCACTGTGATTGACCGGGGTTCCGATCGTATATCCATGGAGAACGTCGGTTCTGCCTGAAGAACACTTGGTCGCGACCGAGTTTGTACTTTTTGCAGGTCTAATTCCTGGGCACATGAGCCTCATCTCGCAATCGCACGCGGTGCCGGGAGTGACGGTCGATAGCGGCAGGCGACATGTTTATTTGACAACAGACGGCTCATGGCCTATAGTTTACCCTACGGATTGGGGGTTGTTCCCGGTCGGCGACTGGCTCTGGGGGTTCCCGGGGCCTTTCGTTTTTTAGGGGAAGATTTTAAGACCCCAACCGTCAACCTTCCCGGCGCGATTCCGGTATAGTTTCCGCTCAATGATGTCCCACGCCCGATTGGTCTGCGCGGGGTCCATCACATGCCGGCCTATCGGACGCGCGGTCAAATCGGTCAATTGCAGGCCAGCAGAGTTGATCTTCTTGTCAGCGAATACGATCTCGAAGCCCAGCCTCTCACGCTGATAGTTCCCTCCATCACGAATTCGGCGGAAGGCAAGCTCAAGCTCATCGTCTTCCCGCCTGCCTCTCCGTTCGACCACCACATGAGTCATGTGTTTATGCTGATCCTGCTCTCGAAGGAAGGAATAGGCTCGCTCCATGCAAAACTGAAGCGCCAATTCGTATGGATTGTCAGGATGAACGTAGGATCCGGCGTGCCGCTGCTTATGGATCACGGTGGCAATGATGGTGAAATCGGCTTCGTCAATGAGCCGACTCAATTCATCCATGAAGGCGTCGCGTTTTTCCCGATTATTCAGGAACACGAAGGGCGGCTTCTGCTGACGGATATCGCGCTCGTGCAAAACAACGATGTCGTGGCCGAAATGAGTGAACTTGAATTCCTGTATTCTGGGCACGACGTCGTTCGCATAGTGATCCTTGCGAAAGATACAAAAATCGAGGACGAAGACGGGATATTCCCGGTCAATGGACTCAAGACTGTGATCTCCACTCTCATCGACAAAGATGACATAGTCGCTGTAAGTCATTTGATCACACGATTTTTTATACGACCTTGATCTTCTTCAACAATTGCCTTTTAATCTGCTTCCCTTTGACTGTCTTGCCTGCAACGATAAATAGGAACCTCTGATTTATTGCACTATCGGGCGCATGGCTGCGTTGTGTCCTCGCTCAACCCTCACCTATCTCTATGATAAGCCTCGGGTTTCGCTCCGGGACGCCTTGCCCTGCATCCCGCTATCACAAATAAATCAGAGGTTCCAATATTCCTTTATCGGCGCGTTTGGTCTCGATCGGTGCTAGTTCCATGACTCGACACTCAAATCGTCTGAACATCGATGGCGTTGTACATCCGATGGGTGCCTAGGGGCAAGGGCAAATCCTGACATGGCCATCCTCGTTTACTTCGTGCCCTTCGACTTGGCTTCCTTCGACAGACTCAGGACAGGCGGGGCAGGCATTGAAACCGGATGCCCCACCAGTCTTCGGTCACGATCTCCGAGCCACCCATGCCCTCGACTACCCGTTGCCGGCCTTTGGTTTGCCCTTCCTTGAGCACCTCGTACGGGCCGCCGCAAAACTCGTCAATCCTGTCAAACGCCTCCTGGCGCTTGGATGTATACAGGTGTCCGTCGGTCCCTTTGTACAGATACCGGACAACTCCGGAATCCGGGCTCTCTCGAATGACCTGAACGCCGCCGCCACACCCCCCCAGCACGATCATGAGCGCCATGCAAGCGCTTGACCATGTTCCGAAAGTGGGCATAGGATAGTTTAGGCGCAGGAAGTGGTTCCTGGTTTTCCTCCACATTTTGTCGACACGGAGGTGTTGTATGAAGATCCGGACAATACTCAGCGGGTTCATAGTTCTCTCAGTTGCGTTGGTTGTACTGGGTGGTTCCGTTTCAGCCCAACAAACGTATGTGCTCACGGTCCAGGAGTTGAACCGGGGACTCGAAAAAGCCCCGAGCCTCCAGCAGAAAGGGTTTATTCTGATTGACGTCCGCACCGGCGATGAACACGGGACGGGCTTCATTCCCGGCACCGATCACAATATCGATTTTCGGGAAATCGGCCGCCGCCACACGGAACTCGGGGCCAAACCCGACGATCATATTGTCGTGTACTGTCAATCCGGTCACCGGAGCAACATCGCCGCCGAAACGCTGGCCTGCCTCGGGTACCAATACGTGTATAACGTCGCGGGCAGCATGAACGCCTGGGCCGAAGCCGGATATCCGGTGGATTTCCCGCGGCGCTGAGCGTCGTATTTCGCGAGTGGCCCCCTCACCCTACCCTCTCCCTCCAGGGGAGAGGGTTTTAAAAGAGCTAGAGTGCGGCTTTACGGCGTCGGTTCTTCCTCTACGGCGTCGCTTCTTCCTCCCTGATTTCCGAAAAAGTCCGGTCGAACTCCAGGTGCTTATCCCGAAAGGCTTCGAGGAGCGCCGGGTCGAAATGCCTGGGTTGGGTGCGCGCGTTGCCGTTCAGGATGATATCGCACGTCTTCTCATGAGAAAAGGCCGGTTTGTAGGGTCGCACGCTCCGAAGCGCATCATAGGTGTCCCCCAACATGACCATGCGCCCGCCTAGAGGAATGGCCGCGCCTTTCAGGCCCTGCGGATAGCCGCTGCCGTCCCATCGCTCATGATGCGTGAGGGCGATGTCCCGCGCGGTCTGCAGAAGCAAGGAAGGTGAACCAGCCAACAGATTGGCTCCCAGGATCGGGTGCCGTTTGACGATCTCCCATTCCTCATCATCCAACGGCCCCTCCTTCTGCATGATCCGGTCGGGAATCCCGACCTTTCCCACGTCATGCATGGGTGCCGCATCGAAAATCAATTGCGCGTCATCTTCATTGAGACCGATGACGAGCGCCAGGAGTTTGCTGTAGTGACTCAGGCGCTGGATATGCGCACCGGTTTCTTCGTCCTTATACCGGGAGGCCAGGGTCAGGCGGACCACGGTATCCGCATAAGCTTTTTCGAGTTCCCGTGTCTTTTGTTGTTGGGTTGCATAGGCCGCCTTCAGGTCCTGGGCATAGGCCTGTAATTGCTGATTCGTCGTTTCCAGCGTATGGGATTTTTTCCGTTCACGCGTCAACAGGGCTTTCAGGTCTTTGGCATAAAGCGCCAATTGCGACTTGGCCGAACGCAGTTGTTTGTTGAGATCATCATCCGGGACGAAATCCTGAGAGAGTTTCATCGGCACCCGGGACCTAAGCCGTGCCCGTGCGGTCGAGCGCCTGCCGCACCGTGTCGAGTAATTGCAAGGGACTGAAGGGTTTAACCAGATAGGCAAAGACTTCCGGCGCCGGCTCGCCGTCTATTGCCGTTGGCGGGTCCAGGGCCGTCAGAAGAATCAGAGGAATATGCCGAATGGCCGGATCCGCCAGCACGGTCTTGGCCACGGCAAGACCGTCGAGTTTGGGCATCATCCGATCCAGGATCACCACGTCAGGTTGTTCCTGCCGGACCAAGTGCAAGGCCGTTTCCCCGTCCGAAGCTTCCAGGATGCGATAGGCCGGATCCTCCAGGGTGGTTTGCAACAACAACCGGAGGTCGGGGTCATCATCTGCAATGAGAAGTGTTTGCATCGCCTCACAGGGCGGACACCCAGGTCCGCCCCTACGACCTGCCTCGGCAGATCCGTATAGGATGGAACGGGTTCAGCCACCGTCAAACATCGGATCTTCTGCTTCGTTTTCGTTATCGGACGCGACAGCGGAGGTCGGCTCTGCAGGGGCCTCTCCCTTTTCCAGGCGACGGGCCACGGTGATGAACCCCGAATGGGCGATCATCCGCAAATCCGGCCGGACGCTACGCCCGTCGATGTTCCACGGGCGCATGAGGGTCTCGAAGGTCTCGATCAGGCCGAAGGCTCTCGTCCGTTGTAGGGCCTCCACCGTCTGAACCACTTGGGGCACGGTCGGGACAAAGCTCAGATAAATGCCGCCTGACCTCAGTACAGCCGGCACATGAGGCACCACGTTCCAGGGTTCGGGCAGATCCAGGATTACCCGGTCGAAGACGTGGGGTGTGCCGTCCGCGTCCCAGTTGATCCCTTCATGGGCATCGCGCTGCACCAAATGGAAGTTGGCCGCGGGACCCAGGAAGCGCTCGATATTCTTCATCGCGGTTCGCGCGAAATCTTCCCGTCGCTCAAAGCTCACGACCTGCCCGCGGTCGCCCACCGCGCGCAGCAAGCCCAGCGTCAACGCCGCGGACCCGACCCCCGCTTCGAACACGGAGGCGCCAGGGTACACGTCGGCCCACATGAGAATCATGGCGATATCCTTGGGGTACAGGACTTGTGCGCCCCGCGGCATCTTCAGCGTGTATTCCGCCAAGGTAGGCAGCAAGGCGATCATGGTCTTCCCCCCGGAAAGACGCACCATAGTCCCGTCGGGCTGGCCGATGAGGTCGTCATGCGGAATGGTTTGCCCGCTGTGCTGAAACCGATCGCCGGCTTTGAGCGTGAGGGCATACTGCCGCCCTTTTTTATCGACCAGATGGACGCGTTGACCTGGTTGAAACGTCGGCATGGCTCGCATTCTAGGAGCCTGCCCCTGGGGTTGCAACTTGCCAACAAACAGGGAACAACGATCGTTGTTCCCTGCGAGGTCCGCCAACGTGATCTTCCTCACAACCGAACGCGGGCGTTTTCTTGACACCCTTGGGAGAGGCTCGTAAGATGGTTTTTGTAGGAGGTTTCCTCCGCATTGACTATCTTTCGCACAACGCCTTCCCCGGTTTGGCCCGTTGGTAGTTTCCCGCTGCATAGTCGGAAAATTCGCGCGGTCGTCGCGCTGATCGTTCTGTTTTGCTCTTGTCAAGTCGGACTCTCCCAAGCCGAGCCTTCCCTGGTGGTCACCGCCGCGTATGAAGGAGTGATCAATCCCGTCGCCGCCGAATATCTCCACGAAGCCATTGCCCATGCGGAGCAGGAACGCGCCCAATTCCTCGTGTTTCAGCTCGATACGCCCGGAGGGTTGGACACGTCGATGCGTTTGATGATTAAAGACATCACGGGCGCCCAACTTCCCATTGTGGTTTACGTCGCGCCGACCGGCGGCCGGGCCGCATCGGCCGGAGTCTTCCTCACCCTGGCGGCGCACGTCTCGGCCATGGCGCCGGGCACCAATATCGGCGCGGCCCACCCCGTGGCCATGGGCGGCGGGGAAATGGATGAAGTGATGAAGGCCAAGGTGGAGAATGATGCGATTGCCTATATCCGGTCCATTGCCGAACGCCGTGGCCGGAACGTCGAATGGGCGGAAAACGCCGTCAAGAAAAGCGTCTCGGCCACGGCCACGCAAGCGCAGGAACTGGGTGTGATCGATCTGATTGCGTCGAGTCTCGATGACTTGTTGAAACAACTCGATGGCTGGGAACTCGCCATTGGGGAACAGCCCGTGACCCTTCAGACCCAGGACGCGCGCACGAGCGATTTCCCCATGAGTTGGCGACTCGAAACCATGAAAGCGATCAGCGATCCGAATATCGCCTACGTGCTCATGACCATCGGCACCATCGGGTTGATCGCGGAACTCTACAGCCCGGGCGCGATTCTGCCCGGCGTGGTCGGCGCCATCAGCCTGATCCTCGCGTTCTATTCCCTCCAGTCCCTTCCCGTAAACTACGCGGGGGTCTTGCTGTTCATCCTGGGCATCATCATGTTGATCCTGGAGGTCACCGTCACCAGTTACGGGGTGTTGGCGATCGGCGGGGTCACGGCCATGGTGCTGGGGTCGCTGTTTCTCTTTAACCAGGATTTCCCCTATTATCAGCTCTCCTGGTCTGTTATGCTTCCCGTGATTGCGTTGGCGGTCGGCTTTACGTTGCTTGTGGTGAATTTCGGCGTGCGTGCCTTGCGTCGGCAAACGCCCACGGGCAGCGAAGGCATGATCGGCCGCATCGGATCGGCAAAAACGAACCTGACGCCGAAGGGACAAATTTTCGTCCAGGGTGAAATCTGGGATGCCGTCAGTTCGGCGCCGGTAACCGAAGGGCAGTCCATTCAAATCACCCAAATTGAGGGCCTCACGGTTCACGTGAAACCCCTCGAACCGCAAAATGAGGGGCCATAACCAATGGATTTCAGTCCCATGATGCTATTCATCCTGTTGCTTGGGTTCATCATCCTGATCTCGAGAGGGTTCTATATCCTGCGGGAATACGAGCGCGGCGTCATTTTCCGGTTCGGCCGTCTGGCCAAGGGCTTGGTCGGCAAGAATGGACCCGGCGTCGTCATCATCATCCCGTTCATCGACAAACTGGTTCGCGTAAGCCTGCGCACCGTGACCATGGACGTGCCGCCCCAGGACGTCATCACGAAAGACAACGTGTCGGTCAAGGTCAACGCGGTGATCTATTTTCGCGTGGTGGAATCGGAAAAAGCCATCGTCGGAGTGGAGGACTACTATTATGCCACCTCCATGATCGCCCAGACGACCCTGCGGAGCGTCCTGGGGCAGAGCCAATTGGATGACCTGCTCTCGAAACGGGATGAAATCAACGCGGACTTGCAGCGGATTATCGACCAAGCCACCGAACCCTGGGGCATCAAGGTCTCCGCCGTGGAAGTCAAGAACGTGGACCTTCCGCAGGAAATGCAGCGTGCGATTGCGAGGCAGGCGGAAGCCGAACGGGAACGACGGTCGAAAGTCATCCATGCCGAAGGCGAATTTCAGGCTTCCCAACGCCTGTCCGATGCCGCCAACATCCTCAGCCAAAATCCGGCGGCCATCCAATTACGGTATCTCGAAACCATCATGAACGTAGCCGGAGACAAGAATTCCACGATCCTGTTTCCCGTGCCCATTGACTTGCTGAGCCCGTTTCTGAAACACATGGAATCAGCGGATGCGCCGTCACCCAAACCAGTGGTGCCCCAACCATCAGATGAATAGCCGCACGTCATGAAACGTCTGTTCGCAGTCATCGGCCTGGGTCGATTCGGATACAGCGTCGCGGAATCGTTGGTTCAAAAAGGGTGTGAAGTTCTCGCCATCGACAGCGAAGAGGCCAAAATACAAGCCATCAGTGACAGCGCGACGTTCGCGGTCCAGTGCGACGCGACCGATGAGCGCGCGCTGAAAGCCGTGAGCACCCAAAACGTCGACGTGGCGGTGGTGAGCATCGGTGAGAACATCGAAGCGAGCATCCTCATCGTCCAGACGTTGCACGAAATGGGGATCAAGTCCATCATCGCCAAGGCCGTGACCAACGTTCACGGGAAAATCCTCAGCAACCTCGGGGTGACCGAAGTGATTTACCCCGAACGGGACGCCGCGATCCGGCTCGCGCACCGTCTGGTTTCGCCCGAGGTGTTGGACTATCTCGAATTGGCGCCCGGGTACAGTGTCGAGGAAGTCGCCGTGCCGGACAGGTTTTCCGGCATGAGCATCGAGGAAACCAGGATCCGCGAACAGCACAACCTCAACATCATCGGCATCAAGAAGCAGGTCAATCGCATGATCAAGGGAAAACTCAAGAAGGAGGATACCTTCAATTTCACTCCCTCCCCAGGCGATATGATCGAAAAGGGCGACGTCCTGGTCATGATCGGGAAAGAGCATGATCTGGACGGATTCAGCAATTCCGAATAAAGGAACCTCTGATTAAATCAGAGGTTCCTAAACCGCATCCCGAGGCAACGCCCCAACCAAGCCGTCACGGCGGTCACGTCCTTTCCCGCCCCTCCATTACCGTCATGGCACTACAGGATAGCCACCAAGCTCTTCTCAGCGAATTCCGTGAGAACCTGGAAGCATTTTATACGGAGCTGAAGCTCGCGCAGCCTTATGACAGTGTCGAGAAAACCATAAGATGTTACTCCGACCTGTTGAAGACCAAGACGGCCGAGGAGCATGCACAAGTACTCGGCGATGATGCCTTGAAATGGCAACTCCACGTCCGGGCCTTTGTCGACTCAGGCCTCCACAAAAAACACCGTGGCATTATTACCGGACTGGCGCGCACCGATGCCGTTGGTCAATTTCCTGAGTCCTTGCGATATTTATTGAAACCATTTCAATCCTGAGTCTGGCTCGCCACGTGTGATGCTTTTTTGCAACAGCCGTATTGACTTTTTACATCAATATCAATAACGTGCAAAATTTATTTTTCAGTTATCATTAAATTTCAACAAGTTATAAAACATTCATCTACAGTTTATTTGGCCTGGAATTTGCACCCTATTTTAAAGCGTTCTATTTATGGAATATTTATTCCAATTTGGAGAAATGGAGCTACATGTTTGGACAACGTCAACACACCATTGAACAAACGATCTCTGCATCAGGAGTCGGGCTCCATTCAGGTCGTCCTTCGAAGATCAGTCTTTCCCCAGCGCCCGTGGACAGCGGCATTGTGTTCCGGCGGAGAGTCAACAGTCACGTCGAGACGTGCCAGGCGTCGATTCGCAATCTGAGGTCGACGGAGCTTTGCACCGTAGTCGGATCCAATGGTTTCCAAATCCAAACGACCGAACACGTGCTGTCGGCTCTTTGGGGGTTGGGGATCGATAATGCCTTCATCGATATCGATTCGGAAGAAGTTCCGGCAATGGACGGCAGTGCGGCCCCCTTTGCGAAACTCATTCGGCTCGCCGGAGTCCTGCCACAGGAACGTCCTCGAACCTATCTCAAAATAGTCGAACCCATTCACATCGGTGAGGGCAAGCGAGAGATGTCCATTCTTCCTTCTCCGTTTCCCAAGATCACCTATACGATCGACTATGATCATCACTTGATCCGACGGCAGACTTATGAACATGCATGGTCGACCGTCGATTTCGAGACCAATATCGCACATGCCCGGACCTTTGCGTTTTCGCATGAAGTCGAAGCCTTGTGGGCTCGCGGATTGGGACAAGGCGGGTCACTGGACAATACCATCGTGTTTTCGGACGACGGCATTATGAATGAAGAGGCTCTTCGTTTCCCGGACGAATGCGTTCGCCATAAGGTGTTGGATCTCATCGGCGATCTGTCTCTTCTGGGCATCCACGTCATCGGCCATATTGTCGCCAAATGTTCTGGGCATCAACTCCACACCCAGTTCGTCCAGGTGATTCTGGACAACCCCGAAGCCTGGACGCTGGTTGGACCTCCGGAGAAGCACGTCAGTGAATTGGCCGATCTTATCGGACAAGATGACATTCACGCCGTACCGCTCCCTGCCAACGCGGCATTCTGATTTTCTCTTCACAATCACTCCCTCCTTGAGAGGGAGTCGGTAAGACAAGGGCGCCGCCCGCAGTCGAACCGGTGGGGGGAATCGTCAAGAAAAACCGGACTTCCGTTGAGTTCTCCGGAGGAGGATGCTAGGGTGGCGGGATGATGCCGCGTCGCGTTCCGTTCCTCGTTCCCCTTTTGGTTTTACTCCTCTGGGCACCCCAGCTTCTTCATGCTGCCAATACGAATCCCGAGCCATCACCGGGCTTTCAAGGGATTCCCTGGGGAAGCACGCTGGCTGAACTTCCTCAACTCGTCCTCGTGGAACCTGACGGTCGAGTCGACATTTATGGATACAAGGAAGACCCGCCGCGATTTGCGAACGGACCGGTAGAGGCCATCAAGCTCTATGCCATCGACTCTCAATTTGCCAGGGTGATGATCCGATACCACACCGAAGAAACGCACAACCGGATCAAGCAGGCCCTGGAATCGGCATACGGAACACTGCAACACAACCGCGGCTCGATGATCCGGGGGCTGAACCAGGAGTACTCCTGGCGTCTCGAGGAAACCGAGATCAGCCTGAGTTACCGGGAACTGGGAGAACGTGGATTGCTGACGATTCAGAGCCGTATCCTGGCGCCGAGGTTTCTGGACCTGTTGAGCGATCACACACACTAGGCCGCGACGGCAGAGAGCTACTCCTCGATCCGGTTCCGGGCTTCCAACACCTTCCGCACGACCACTTCGATCCCTTCCTCATCCACAAACGGGGAGAGGATAAAGGACTTCAACGCCACGATCGGCTCTCCATAGTCCGAGGTGCGATAGCAATCCGTTAAGGACAACACCGCGCCCCGGCCGTCCATCGCCTCTTGATGGACGTATTGGAACACCTTCCGGTTGTACTCATTGTGCGATTGCAACGTCTCTCGATAGGCCGCGTCCGTGTTTTCCGCCTCTTTGATCCGGAACGTGTCGATCCCGCGAGGATACACCCGAAACAGCGTCACCGGACCGAAATTCTCCCGGTTCAGGACCGTAGTGCTATCATTCCCCTCCAGATGTTCACGCAGCAATTGAGACATTTCCACAACGTGGCCGATGATGACTTGCAGGCCCTGCTTCCCGAACAACTTCATGTTCGCCAGGGCCGCAAGAATCCCCCCGCCCGCCCGGGAGGTCTCGACGGTGTACATCCCCGGCCGATGGGTACCGAACTGATACAGGTACGGCATTTGCTCTTGAGGCCGGTGAATCAAGGCCAGGTCGTCACGATTCTTGAACAGCACCAGGCTCGAGATATACGGGGCAAACCCCGATTTATGAAAATCGATCCCCACGCTGTCAGCCAGAGACAGACCATGGATGGCAAGACGAGTCCCTGCCAACGCGCGAAGCGTACGAGGCCGGAATCCCAGAAGATTGTGCTCAAAATCATAGTCGTTGAACACCGACCATGCCCAGCCTATCACCGCATCGGCATGAACGTGGGGGTGGTATGGAAGTTGAAATTCTTCAGCCAAGTCATCACGCACGGCCACAATCGCGGCCAGATCGTCGAGCCCGAAGGCATCGGTGGTCCCCATGGTGGCGATAACCGCGGCGATTTTTCCGCCCCGTTGCAGGACTCCCCTGGCCTGCTCCCGAAACGCCTCGACGTTCATGGCGTTCCGTGAGTCCGTCGGAACCGTGATGACGCTCGTCGCACCGAGGCCCAACCACCCGGCGACGTTGTATCGACAGTAATGACTGGCATCACTGGCAAAAATAACGGCTTCCTCCCGCACGCCCGATGCCATGGCGCCGGGAATCGCTTTCTCCAACCCGATCTTGGCGCCATAAAGCGTCGTGCCGGTCCCGCCGAAGGTGAACACTCCCCCTGCGCGGTCCGGCTCGTACCCCACGAGACGCGCGGTCATCGCCACCATCTCCACTTCCGCCAGGGCCAGGCGATGGCTGTATTCGTCCCACCCGAGATTGGGGTTATACAAGGAAGCCAGGAGAACCCCGATCAGGGAGGAGATGGTGGGCGGAGGAACCACGTTCTGTTGCGTATGGGGGTGTCCGGGAATAATCAAGCCCGAACAATACGAGACCAGTTCGGCGGTCACTTCGTCGACACTCATGCCGGTGTCGGAAAGACTCGCTTCCCGGGCCTTGGCGTAATCCAGGGGTTGACGCTGTCCCAGAATGGGCCGCTCACTTTTCAACGTGTCGACCGCATCCATCGCACGCATGACGCTATGGACAAAGTAACTGTCATGGACACGATTGGAAACCGGCTGCGGAAAACTGTTGCGGATCCCGGCCAGCAGGTCGCGGTACGGGGCGGTCATACCTTGTTCCTTCATCGAGAAGATTGTGGATGAGTGACACGCAAAATCGCGTGGCATTCTATTGTACCATGGGGAGCCCCCATGGTTGCTGGCTCGACGCAAGGGGCGTCAGAGTCGACCCCGTTGACGCACGGGAATCCGATGGCGCACCATGGCGGGAATTCGCTACCCGGAAAGGAAATCACTCGTGCCACCCTCCCCTGAAACCTTTGCGATCAATCCCGACTGCCAGGTCTCCGTCGAACACATCGGCGTGGGCCGGCACAAGGTCGTCATGGTCGACGGGTTCTACCGGCATCCCGACCAGGTCCTGCAACAGGCCCTGGCGCTTCCGTATACCGATCGATTCGAGATTGTCGGCAATTTTCCCGGCGTGCGGGCTTCGGTCAACGTCGGAACCGGACCGATCGTGGATGCAATCAGTGAGTTCTGGGGCGCGCGCCTCTACCCGTTTTTCGACCCCCAGCCGGTCGTATTTCAGGGCATCACCAACCATCAATACCGTCTCAACGTCGGGCAGCGTCAACCCCATATCGACCAGGACGTCACCGCCATGGTCTACCTGAACCCAGAGGACTCCTGCATGGGCGGAACCGGCCTGTACCGGCACGTGCCCACGGACCTGGAACGAGTACCCATCGAGCCGGACCGGGAAATCCGCGAATTGGCCGACAGGCTGGAACTCAGTGATGAATTTCTCAACAGTGCGGAGGGGTATGAAAATTTTCAGAACAGCATGATCTTCAACCCCGTGTTCGCCAACCGGGACAATGCCTATATCAACGACGGCAACGCCTATTGGGAACTGCTCTTCCTCATCCGCATGAAACCCAATCGCCTGATCATTTTCGACGGGCGCTGCTTTCATTCACAGCACATCACGACCGACCAATACACTGAAGCCTTCCGCGTCAACCAGGTCCTGTATCTGAGTCAGAAACCCAGACCCTGATTGCCTTGTCAGGCGCGTCCGTGTTCATTAAATTGTTGACATTTTTCCCGCTTCCTTTGGTACCTCTGCAGGGGCGGACCTGCGTGTCCGCTCCCCCGTCTTTGGAAGACAACCCCCTCAATCCCCCTGTATAGACCGGGGACATGGTTTACACCTGTTCGGAGACATGGTTGACACTTTAAGCTGCATGGCTTCATCCCAAAAGGAGGACCGCCATGCCGTGGAAAGAGGTGTCGACTATGTCTCAACGCCACGAATTCAGTCTCTTAGCCCAGCAGCCTGGGACTTCCCTCCGCGCGCTCTGTCGCCGATTTGGGATCAGTCCCCCGACCGCGTATAAATGGCTAGCCCGCTATGCTGCGACCGGTCCCGCGGGCCTCGCGGATCGCTCGCGCCGCCCGCACCAGACCCCGCACCGCACCTCGGCCGCCCTCGAAGCTGCCGTCGTGGCCTTGCGCCTCCAGCACCCGACCTGGGGCGGCCGCAAACTGCACGCCCGCCTCCGTGCCCTCGGCTATCACCCCGTGCCCGCCCCCAGCACCATCACCGCCATTCTGCGTCGCACCCCCGAGGTGCCCTTCGCCGAGCCGGCGCCCCCCCCGGGCATGGCAGCGCTTTGCACACGCCACGCCCAATGCCCTGTGGCAAATGGATTTCAAAGGCCATTTCGCCCTGCTCCACGGCCGGTGCCACCCCTTGACCGTCCTGGACGACTGCTCGCGCTTCGCCCTCTGCCTGCACGCCTGTCCCAATGAACAGGGGCTGACCGTCTAAACCCACTTGACCCAGACCTTCCGCCGCTATGGCTTGCCTGCCCGCCTGTTGATGGATAATGGCCCCCCGTGGGGCGTCCCGCTCACCCTCAGCCCCTTCACCCCCTTGACCGTCTGGCTCATCCGCCTGGGTATTGGCCTTACTCATGCCCGCCCCGCGCATCCCCAGACCTTGGGCAAAGAGGAACGCTTTCATCGCACCCTCAAAGCCGAATTACTCCACCAACGGGCCTTTCGCGATCTGCCCCACTGCCAACAGCACTTTGACCGCTGGCGCGATCACTATAACCTCGAGCGGCCCCACGACGCCTTAGCCCTCGCCGTCCCGGCCACCCGCTACACCCCCAGTCCCCGCCCGTTTCCCGAGGTGCTCCCACCCATTGACTATGGCACCGGGGCGCACATCCGACGCGTCCAATGGAAAGGCGAGATCTCGTTTCGCGGGCGACGCTTCCATGTGACCAAGGCCTTACGGGGCTTCCCGGTGGCCGTGCGGCCCACCCGCCAGGAGGGCCGGTGGCGGGTCTATTTTTGTCACCAATATATCCGCGAGATTGATTTGCACCACCCCGCAGAATAACTCACAATGTGTCAACCATGTCCCCGAACACCCGTTAATGATGTCCCCGGTCTATACATCCCCTAAATTCACAAACGAAGTGCAACACCTTGTTAAGGTGTTGCCATGGGACGCTCATACACACATCTCACCCTTGAAGCCCGCTGTCAAATGGCCTACTTACACACCACGGGACACTCGATCCGCCAAATTGCGGCAACTCTGGATCGCGCGCCATCGACCGTGGCTCGGGAACTGAAACGCAATGCGGCTCGCACCCAGGGCTACCAACCCGGCTATGCTGACCAACAGGCCCGCGCCCGGCGTTGGCAGGGCGCCAAGCTGGACCGCGACCCCGCGCTTCGCGCCGCCGTCCTCGCGCGGCTCCAAGCCGGCTGGTCGCCCCAACAAGTGGCGGGCCGCCTGGCCGTGGAGCAACACCGGACAGTCATCTCCCACGAAACCATCTATCGGTTCATCTATGCGCAGCTGGCCCGCACCAAAGAGTATGCGTGGCGGCACTCTCTGCCCCGGGCGAAAGCGAAGCGGGGACGCCGCAGCCGCAAAGGCCGGAGCCCCGCGTCCTTCATCGCTCTGCGCCGGCCGCTGGCCGAGCGCCCGGCCGCCGTCGCGGATCGGCGCACCCCCGGCCCCTGGGAGGCCGATTTGATGTTGTTCCGGCTCTACGGCCAAGCCATTCTCACCCTGCATGAGCGGCACTCCCGCTTGCTCCTGGCCCCCCGGCAAGGCCGCCGCGCCCATCGCGCAAGCCATGACCGCCCGGCTCGCTCCCTTGCCCCCCACGTGGCGCCAAACCGTCACCTTCGATAACGGCACGGAGTTCGCCCGGCACTACCATCTCCATGCCCTCGGCCTCGAGACCTTCTTCTGCGAGACTCACTCGCCTTGGCAAAAGGGCGGCATCGAAAACGCCATCGGCCGCCTGCGCCGCACCTTACCCCGCAAGACCAACTTGGCCACCCTCTCGGATGACCACTTTACGCGCCTGGTGCAGGTATACAATAATACCCCTCGGAAATGCCTCGGCTACCAAACACCCGCTGAGGTTTTTAGGAACCATCTGTTGCACTTCAAATGTGAATCCACCTCCCCCTTATCAGGGGGACGGCCGAGCCCTTCTCTGGCCCCCCTGACAAGGGGGGTGCAGGGGGGTTGGGGGCCAGGGGGGTTCAGTCTGGTAGGTCTGGTTAGCCGAAGGCGTAATCCAACGATCACCCTTCCTCACCCTGCAGGTAGGTGCGGCCCTTGTAGCGTTTGGCCACCACGATGAAGAGCATCGATACGCCCAGCATGATCCCCGTGAAAAACCAATAATAGTCCGGGCCCTCCAGCCGCACGCTGCCGTCGTCGTTCTGAATGAAATAATTCACCAGCGAAGTAAAGGCGTTTCCCAGGGACACCGACAGAAGAAAGAGCGCCATGACGAACGATTTCAGTGCCCTTGGCGCCTGAGTATAGGAAAACTCCAAACACGTGATCGAAACCATGACCTCCGCCGCGGTGATCACCACAAACGCCACGATTTGCCATGAGATATTCGGCCGCAGCCCCGAGACGATCTGCATCTCGATCACCGCGGAGATCGCAAAGGCGATCACCGTCACGAAAAATCCGATGCTGATCTTCCGCAAGGGCGTCAGGGGAAACGCCCTGTCAACGACGGGATAGACGCCGTAGGCAAACACCGGGATGAGGAGCATAATCAGAAACGGATTGACGAACTGAATTTGCGATGGGAGCCATTCCACCCCCATCCAATAGAGATCCATGTTTCTGGCCTGGAGCACCCACGCCGACCCGGTTTGATCATAGAGCGCCCAAAACACGGCCACGAACAGGTAGATCGGCGTGAGCCGCCACATGGCCAGCAGGCTCTCGCGCGAGGACAATTCCCGCAGAAACGCGGTACCCCTGGCGGGGATGTGCGCGTAATCCCGCCGTCCCAACCAGAACACCCACGTCGCAAGCAGCATCAACAGCCCGGGCACGCCAAAGGCCAGATGGGGGCCGATATGGTTGAGCAACCACGGGGTCAGGAGCGTGGAAATCCCCGCGCCGAAATTGATCGCAAAATAGAACCAGTAAAACGCCTTGCTGAGCAGGTGACTGTTGGTCGAACTGAATTGGTCTCCGAGGTTTGCGGAGACACAGGGTTTGATGCCGCCGGACCCCACGGCAATCAGCGTCAGTCCCACGGCCAAGCCGAGCCTGGTCTGATCCACCGCGAGGGCCAAATGCCCCAGGCAATACACCAGCGATAACGACATGATCGTGCGATACTTCCCGAACCAGACGTCCGCAATCACGGCCCCGATGACCGGGAAAAAATAGACCGCGGACGTAAAAAGATGATAATAGGATCGCGCTTCGGGTTCACTCATCACGTCCAGGGCGCCGTCCGCATGCAGGAGGTATTGAGTCATGAAGATGATCAGGATCGTACGCATGCCGTAGAAACTGAAGCGCTCGGCAGCTTCGTTCACGATCAGGAACGGAATGCAGGACGGCATCCGGCTCGAACGTTCAGGCTCTGTACGGTATGGGATGTTGCTCAAGGTTAAACCCCGATTGCCCGCGGCGGATGGTCTTTCCGATGTAAAAGGGTGGGACCGTTACGGAAGAACGGATGTGTATAACACAGATCGGCAGTTGATGAGAAGAAAGGAACTTCGTAAGCAACCCTTGTTGACCGGCATCAATGCCTTGTGGTGCCTGCTTGTTCTCTCGCCGTCAGCCGGGCTGGCGGCACCCCCGGTCGAAACGCTCGAGCCCGTGGTGGTCACGGCCACGGCCCTTCCGACGAACCAATCGCAGACGCCCATACAAACGCAAGTCTTCAGGCGAATGGATTTCGACCTGCAGCAGCCCAACAGGCTGGGCACCCTCTTGCAACAAACCCCCGGGATTTTTGTGGATGAAATGGGAGGCCGGAGCGGCCTGAGTTCATTCTACATTCGCGGAAGTGATCCGAACTATACGATGGTGTTGTTGGACGGAGTGCCGTTGAACGATCCGACGAATCAGCGCGGAGGATCCGTGGATTTGTCCTCCCTGACGCCTGAACGGATCGAACGGATCGAAATCGTCAAAGGCCCGGCTTCCGTGTTCTACGGTTCCGACGCCATGGCGGGCGCGGTAAATATCATCACGCAAAAAGGGGACGCCAAGAATCGGATGGTTGCCCGTGCGGAAGGAGGACAGTGGGGCTACACCCGCGGCGTGCTCCAAGCGTCAGGGGCTGCAGGCCGCTTCCGGTACGCCGGGTCGGCCGCGTTCACGCGGGACGACGGACAAGTCAAAGGGAACCGGTTCGCATCCGGAACCATCGGAGGCCATATGAACTGGTCGCGTCCGGATTCGCTCAAGCTCGAACTGACGGGACAATACACGCACACCGACACCCGTTCATTTCCCGAAGGCAGCGGCGGCCCGCGCCTGGCCATTCTCCGTTCGACGGAGCAGCGACGGACGCACGAAATCGTTTCCGGCGTCAACCTGACGTTTCCGCTTGCGCCCAAGTGGGAAAATCAACTGACCGCCAACGTGCTTCACCGGCAGCAGGACGTCGATAACCCGGGCGTGTTGTCCGCACCCGGAATGTTCCGAATCCCTCCGACGGTGTTCCGAACGGACTTTACCCGGATGCGGCTCCATTGGACGCTGCGAGGGGCACTGAACCGCTTTTGGAAAGTGGCCGGCGGGGTTCAACTGGTTCACGAGCACGGAACGCGAACCGGAACTCAGGACCTGACCGTCTTGGGGTTCCCGTCACAAGTCGCCACGGATTTCGAGCAATCCCGCGCCACGCCGGCCGGGGTCCTGGAGTCGATCGTTTCCCCGAACGAGCAAATCCGGTTCAGTGCGGGTCTTCGAGTGGACAGCCCGGAGGATTTGCCGCTCCGCGTGACTCCTCGTTTCGGGGTCAGCGTCCAACCGTTTCCCCGCACGACGATCCACGGGACATACGGCCAAGGATTCAAATTGCCGAGCCTGAATGCCCTGGGCGATCCGCTTATCGGAAATCCTCGCCTGACTCCCGAATCCAGTACCGCGTGGGAAGTGGGCCTTCTCCAATCAATCGCCGTCTGGGACAGTGAATTCCGGCTGACCTGGTTCCATAATACCTTTTTTAATCAGATCGACCTGGACCCTGTGCTTGCCAGACAACAGACCTTTCTCCTGGTCAACCTCAACAAGGTCAGGACGCAAGGGATCGAATTGAACGTGGCGACCAACCCCGTGCCGGCCGTATCGGTCCAAGGGTGGTTCACCTACATGGATGCCCGCATCTCGGGGACGAACGCCCCGCTACGGAACCGTCCCAAGGCATCGGGCGGCTTCGCAATCCGGGTACGGGCCACGCCCGCGTTGACCCTACGCAGCCAACTCCAAGCCGTGGGCAAACGTTTCGACCTGCAGATACCCACGACGCAAACCAGGCTGCCCGGCTATTATCGAATCGACCTCGCCGCCACCTATGCCCTGAACGACGCATGGAACATCTTCGGGGCCGTGGACAACCTGACCAACGTCCGGTACGAGGATTTTCTCGGATTCAGCGCCCCGGACACGTGGGTGCGTTTCGGAGTGGAAGGCAATTGGGAGATGTAGGACCCGGCAGGCCAGCGATAGACTCTCTCAGAAGCGCGGAGGCCAATCCGTTTCGATTCGCCGCCCACAATAATAGCAGGAAATTCGATACCTGGCCTTCCGACGAGGATTAGGGAGAGAGGTAAAGACGACGGGAGCCTGATCATATGGGCACACGGGCTGAAGGTGCAGAAGATGCTCATCCATAATCGCCTGTAATTCAGCCTCCTCCCACTCCGTCGCCTCGTCCTCATAGCCACGGATGCGATCTTCCCACCCGCATGCATCACACCGGAGTTGATACGACTTCACTCGATCCTGAGGGTGAGAGACCTCGATGCAGGCCACGTGTCCTGAGCAAGCCGAACCCGGACAAGCGATGGGTTCATGCTGAAGGGCCTTGATAAACGCATCCGGAGCCGCCATCCTTACCTTTCGGGAAGAGCCCTGCCTCACTCATTGGGGCAGATCTTCCTGAACCAAACACCTAGGCTTTATTAAAGCTGATGTGATCCCTGTATTCCTGAATGGCCGCGCGTAACGAGGATTTGCCGAGAGGGATGTTGGCCTCGAGCGTATCCTCGATCTCGGGATCGTCAATGACCACTTCGTATTTCTCCTGCACGTTGGTCATGATCAACCCTTTTTCCACCTGCCGCGGCATGAAGATTTCCGTCCACACCTCTTTTTCCACGAGACAGACGTCGCAAAAACGTTCGTACAACATTTCCAACCGTTCAGGATCGGTGACTTTCATGTTTCAGGACTCCTTCTTCCCCCTCACCCTACCCTCTCCCGCGGGGAGAGGGTTTTTCAGATTTTCCCCTCAAGGCACCATAGCCGCCACCGCCCGGAGTTTCAATACGCAATCGATCCCCCTTGCTCACGGCCAGTTCCGTTTTTCCCGGGAGCTTCTTTTCCTTGCCCTTGCGGATCAACACGTTTCGGCCGGATTGCCCGGCTTCACCCCCGGCCAACCCGAACGGTTGCGATTCCCGTCGATCGGACACGATCGTCACTTGCGCGTCCTGCAGGAATTCAATCTCGCGGATGACCCCGTTACCTCCCGCGTGAACTCCGTCGCCGCCCGTCTTGTCCCGAAGGACGTATCGGGCGATCCGAAACGGATACGCATACTCCAGGGCTTCGACCGGCGTATTCATCGTATTGGTCATATGGGAATGAATGCCGCTGGCTCCCGGAGATTCCACCCCGGCGCCCATGCCCCCGCCCAGGGTTTCATAATACGCAAACGGCCGTTGCTTGTCGCAATCCCACCCCCCGATCGTCACGTTGTTCATGGTCCCCTGGCTCGCGGCCGGCACTCGGTCGGGACAGGCCTGCGCCAAGGCCCCCAACAGCACGTCCACGATGCGCTGGGACGTCTCCACGTTGCCCGCGGCCACCGCCGCGGGAAACCGGGCGTTGACCACCGACCCTTCAGGCGCCCGGACGCGGATGGGCGCCATGCACCCGCTGTTCCCGGGAATGTCCAGTCCCAGCAAACATCGAAATACGTATGCCGCGGCCGACACCGTAATCGCATACACCGCGTTGACACTGCCCTCGCACTGGGGCGCACTCCCCTCGAAATCCACCACCACGTCTTCATCCCGGATCGTCACGGTCACGGCAATCAAGATCGGTTTGTCCTCAAGGCCATCGTCATCGAGCACGTCTTCATACCGATAGGTGCCGTTCGGCAACTGCCGGATGCCGTGCCGGGTCAATTGTTCGCTATAGGCCAACAAATCGGCCATGTTGCCCCGCGCGCGCTCCACTCCATAGCGTGACGCCAATTCCCGCAGTCGTTGCTCCCCGATGCGATTGGCCGCAAGTTGGGCCTGCAAATCACCCGCGCGTTCCCTCGGGGTCCGTACGTTCGCGAGGAAGAAATCCCACAGGGCTTGATTGATCCTGCCGGCCTCCATGAGTTTCACCGGCGGAATAATCACCCCTTCCTGATACAGTTCCCGGGACAACGGCATGGAGCCCGGCGACATCCCCCCGACGTCGGCGTGGTGCGCGCGGTTGGCCACGAATCCCATGAGCCTGTCGTTCTCGACAAAGACCGGCGAAACGACCGTGATGTCCGGAAGGTGCGTACCGCCGTGAAACGGGTCATTCAGGATCGCCACGTCGCCCGGCGCGAAGGTCAGGTGCCGGCGACAGGCTTCGACCGAGAGCGGCATGGCCCCGAGATGGACTGGAATATGCGCGGCCTGCGCCACTAGGTGTCCCGCTTCGTCGAACACCGCGCAGGAAAAGTCGCAACGCTCCTTGATGTTCGGGGAAAATGCCGACCGTTGCAGGCGTACCCCCATTTCCTCGGCCACCGAACTGAACAGATGTTTGAAGACTTCCCGTTCAACGGCTTTCTGCATGAGCCTCTCCAATGGTGACCAGCACGTTTTGCCAGGCATCGACCTGCGCGTGATCGGTTTCCGACAACAGGATGGTGGTATCGTCCTGGAAGATAACGGCAGGCCCGGGCACGTGATGCCCCGGTCGTAAAAGACTGCGATCATAGAACGGGACGCTTCGAGGCCCGGAGGCGAACA
Source organism: Nitrospirales bacterium (assembly GCA_965204965.1). Lineage (GTDB taxonomy): Bacteria > Nitrospirota > Nitrospiria > Nitrospirales > UBA8639 > Bin75. The sequence continues at coordinate 1,995,584 of OZ242026.1, forward strand.
CGAGGCGGCGTTCATGGCACACGGCCCCCGACGAATCCGCAGGACCGGGGGCCTGCGCCTCGATCTGCGGGGGACTCACGTCTCCGATTGCCCGAACCCGAAGGTTGACGATCTCCAGGCCCGCGACCTCGTTCTTGTACCCGTAGCGCCGTTCGTGTTGTTCATGAAAGGCCGTTTGAAAATCAGGCGAAAACGGCACGGTCAATTCAAAGGATTGGCCTTGATATCGGAGGTCCAATTCGCAATGCACGTGCCGGGCCGGCACAGGGACCCGTTGGGTCGCAAGGTCCTCTTGCGCTTGCTCCACCATGGGACCGAACCGGCGTTCCAACTCTTCGAATGAGGTCTCACCCGGACACATCACCGTCTGGACGTAATCCAGGAACACGTTCGCGGTCAACATGCCCAGAGCCGACAACGTCGAAGCCGCCATGGGAATCAGGACGCGACCGACGTTGAGGGATCGAGCCAATTCGCAAGCGTGTACCCCTCCGGCGCCGCCAAAGGAGAGCAACACGTACTCCCGGGGATCGTGCCCGCGCTCGATTGACGTCACGCGAATCGCCCGCTCCATCTCGGCATTGACCACCTGGAGGATGCCCAGGGCAACCTCGTCCAGGTCGACAGCAAGACCGGCATCGTACTGTGCCAAGTCTCGAGAGAGCGCAGCCAAGACCTCGCGTGTGGCATCCAAATCCAACGGCAACTCGCCACCCAACAAGCCAGCAGCAGGCAAGCGTCCCAGGAAGGCATTGGCATCCGTGACCGTAGCCACCTGCCCGCCACGACCGTAGCATGCGGGACCCGGATCGGCTCCGGCGCTCTCCGGACCCACGCGCAAGGCCCCTCCGGCATCGACTCGCGCCAGAGACCCGCCGCCGGCGCCGACCGTATGAATGTCCAGCACGGGCACGCGAATGGGCATGCCGGCGACCTCCGCTTCCGACGTCATGTGAATCCCGCCGTTGACCACGGACACGTCCGTGGACGTGCCGCCCATGTCAAACGTGATGAGCTGCGAAAACCCGGCCAGCCGACCAATGTATTCGGCCCCGATCACCCCTCCCGCGGGTCCGGACAGGATCGACCGGACGCCCTCCTGCCGCACCTGTGCCGCTTGGATCCGCCCGCCGTTCGATTGCATAATATGAAAGGAACCGCCGGGGAGCGATTCTTCAAGGGTTTCCAGGTATCGATTGAGCACCGGAGAGACGTACGCATTCACCACCGTAGTCGAGGCTCGTTCGAATTCGCGGAATTCAGGAATCAGTTCATGCGAGGCGGAGACAAAGAATCCCGCTTCCCGGAAGCGCTGCGCGAGTTGCCGCTCATGTTCGGGATTCACAAAGGAAAACAGCAAGGAAAGCGCGACGGCTTCAACCCGTTTTTTTCGCAAGGCCTTTATGATGGACGATAATGAGCGTGTCACCAGGGGTTGCAACACGCGACCGTGGTGATCGAGCCGTTCTTCAACCTCCAGGCAGCGGTCCGGGGGCACGAGCGCGGGCACTCCGCCGCTGAACCAATCATAGAGATTGCGACGGGTTTGCCGGCCGATCTGCAACACGTCCCGAAACCCCTGGGTCGTGATCAACGCGGCACACGCCCCCTTGCGTTCGAGCAACGCGTTGGTAGCCACGGTCGAGCCGTGCACGACGCTCAGGCCGGCGGCCGGGGACAGTCTCCGCAATCCCTCCAGCACCGCTTGCGCAGGGTCGGCGGGAGTCGAGAGCACCTTGAAGGTGTTGACGTCACCGGCGTCATGGTCGTACACCACGAAATCGGTGAAGGTGCCGCCGATGTCAATGCCGATTGAGAGAGGCGATCGTTCGTCGTCCGGGCTCATCGCGCACTTTGCTCTTTTGTCTTGTTGGGGATTCTCAGCCTCTACCTCCCCTCACCCCTCCTTACAAAGGAGGGGAAAAAGACGATGCGTGGCGTCAGCCTTTGACCGTTCCGCTGAGGGTCACGATTCTGGGACCGCCCGGCGCATTGTCGAAAATACGCAACAACGCCTGATGCCTGCCGGGCGCGGCACTCTCGAAATGAATCGGCAACGCACAGAATTTACCCGTCGCCAGCGTCGCCCCGGCACAGGATTCCCGTTCAATGGAAAAGGCCCGGGATCCTTCCAGTACGATATCGTCTATGCTCAAGGAGCCGAGCCCAACGTTGGCGACGGTCAATTGATGCGTACGGCGGGCCGGCGCATCCGCGTCCGCCGAAAACCGGACAGCTTCGGCACTCAGGCTGATGGAAGGGATGACCGCCTTCCCGCCCAACAGGATCGACACGTCATCCGAACCGCTGTTGGCCGTCACGATGTCCGGCAACCCGTCGTGGTCGAAATCCTCGATCCCCATGGCGGTCGGCACCTTGCCGACGGCATAGTGCCCGGCGGGCTGAAACGACCCGTCTCCCCGTCCCAAAAGGATAGACGTACTGTCTGACGTCCGATTGGTGGAAATCAGGTCGAGATAGCCATCGCCATCCAGATCCCGGTAGCTTAACGCCACGGGACTGAAGCCCACCTCCATATTCGCGGGTTTGGTGTATTGACCGGGGCTGAGTTGCAGCAGCAGCTTGACGCTGTCGGTAAACAAACTGGTCACCATGAGATCCAGGTTTCCGTCGGCATCCACGTCCGTTTGGGTCACGGCGCTAAGCGTGAACCCGGCTTGAATGGTTCTCCAGGCGGAAAACGTGCCCTGGCCCTGATTTCGCAACACGGACGCGTATCCGTTCGGCGTCCGCCAACTCGGCTGGCTCCACGTCAGCGTGAGGTCCGGCAACCCGTCGTCGTCCAGGTCCGCCAGTGAAGCGCCGGTCGGGAATAAACCGTTCCGGTCCTGCTCTTCGACGCGTTGAGCCAACGCAAACGTTCCATCCCCGTTGTTCAACAGGACCGCCCAACTGAACGGCGGGTAATGTCCGAATCGCCCGCTGTTGACGACGACCATATCCTGATCCTCATCGCCGTCCACGTCACCCAGCGCGAGAAACGTCGGACCTTTCCCCGTCGGATACGGAACGGGTTCCCGGAAAAACCCGTTCCCCTTGCCCAACAGGACGACAACGCGGTCGGCTCCGGTCTCGGCCACGACCAGATCCAACGTCCCATCCCGGTCCAGGTCTCCCGTGGACAGAAACATCGGACTCTGGCCCACGCCGAAGGAATAGCCCGAGCGAAACGTGCCGTTCCCATTGCCCAACAACACCGAGACGTCGTCCGAGTCACTGTTCGCCGTCGCAATATCCAAATGACCGTCTTCATTGAAATCGCCGACCGCGAGCCCTTCCGGATGCGCCCCGACAGGTGCCGACAAGACCGGAGTAAAGACGAGGTTTTGGGCAAGAGCAGGACCGGCAGCAACGAGTACCATCGCGCCGCATACTGTCCCGGCTATGAACACGCGCCCGACACGTCCGAGCATCACGTTCGGCTCCCTTCTGCCGATCACTCCGGCAACGACCGCTCGTCCGTTGAAAAGGTTTTCTTCAAGGCGATCTCCACTTCATCCGTCGCCGCCATTCCCCGGTTGCGAACGTGGACGGACCAGGAAGGATGGGCTCGCAAGGCAGCCACCACGGTTTTGAACAATTCAGGTTTGACCCGGGTCTCCCAATCATGCAGCCACGCGTACCCGTCGTCGTCGCCCTCGTAATCTTCCGGGAACTCAGCGACGAGATTAAACCGAAGGGTAAACGTTTTTTCTTCTTCAAACATCTCGGGTTATCCTATACGCATTGACTCATTCGTTGACCATTCCTTCCCCTCCTTTGTAAGGAGGGGCGGAGGGGAGGTAGAGACTTTGACCGGGACGGCAACACCAGGTGCTTTCTGGAAGGCTGGCTCTACCCCACCCGCATTCCCTCTTCGGAAATGCGCCCACTTACAAAGGGGAGGTAACGACGACAACCAAAAGACTACTCCGCAATGGCTTTGGCCCGGCGATCAAGATAACCCGACCGGACGGCCCCATACAGATCGATGGTGGACTCTTCAAGCCCCTCGAACGTTTCGAGGTTGATGGCACGACTATTGACACGATCCCCCGCATTCAGACCCAGGTTCGGGACAAAGGGGATAAAATAGTTGACGGGGTTCATGAAAATATCGCCGGCGTATCCCACCGCATGCCGAACCGTCATGGGAGGCAGCAACGGCAGGACCATAAAGGGCCCGGAAGCCATCCCATAGGTCGCCAGGGTCTGACCGGCATCTTCCACCGGCGGGGCTTCAATGTCGAACATATACTTGGCAACGTCGAAGAGCCCTCCCACGCCAAGGACCGAATTCAAAAGGAACCGCTGCATTTCCGTACCGGCCCGGTCGAATTTCCCCTGGAAGACGTTGTTAAGAAAGCGTGAAGCAAAACCCAGATTATTAAAGGCATTGGCCAGGGAATCCTGAACGTCAGGCGCCACAACGGCAGAGTACACCCTGGCCGCCGGCTTCAGCGCATAGCGGTCGAAATTGTAGCTGAGTCTAAAGGTCGTTGTATTGAACGGCTCCCAGGGATCGTGAACCGGCTCGCTCTCGGTCGCGAAGGGATCCTCGAACGTATCCTCAACGACCGTTTCTTCAAGGACGGGAATATCTTCTTCGTCATCTTTGTCCAATCCCCCGAAAGGCGTTTGCTCATTCGGACGAACGGGGTCACCGTCCAGATCTGGTGGAAAATACGGCAGCGCAATGAGCTCCACGGAAGAACGCGGTGTGGCCGATTCAATGGCCGCCACTCCAATCGGATGCGTCAGTTGTGCGGGAAGGGTCAGTCTGGGGATCTGAGGGCTGATGGGCTCAGCCGGAACGACCAATGGAAGTCCCAAGACACACAGAAAGAGAGCTGTCAGGGTCAAGTAAGTCCGAGCCTTCATAAGCTTTTACTCCATCGCGAGAAGGACCATACACTCATGCGTCCTACGGAAACGACTTTGATCTGTAAGCCCCGCTCAGGCAGAACATGCCGGTGGAGTGAAGCTTTAGGAACCTCTGATTTATGGTGATAGCGGGATGCAGGGCAAGGCGTCCCGCAGCGAAACCCGAGGCTTATCATAGAAATAGGCGAGGGTTGAGCGAGGACACAACGCGGCCATGCGCCCGATAGTGCCATAAATCAGAGGTTCCTTTACTCGGAACTGCCTAACATGTCATCGACCAACGGGCGATTAATATCTTCACAGCCCGGGCATAGGACGTCAAACAGCGCCTTATAGTTCTCGACGTAGTTCCGGTCATCGGCCAATTTTTCCTCGAGCGCGTCCTGGTAACAGGTATCACACAACATCATGATCCCACGCATCACCGAGACCATTTTGCGACCATGGCTTCCAGTCATACGACACCCCTTTTCAGGACTCGATGGCATGTCACGATCACATCGACCATAACGTCCGTCTTCCGTAATGCACGAACCCCTAAGCGCAGAAGCCGTTACGACCAGCCTCGTTGTTGGGCCAGCAAAAAATCTTCCGTCTCCAGATCGATGCCGCATTCCGGACATTCATAGGGTTGCTCAGGCGGAGGGATCGACAATTCCTTCTCCTGGATACGTCCCTGACAAACGTGATAAAAGTGTCCACCGGCATGCTCTGAATCCAATGGATCATTTTCAAATTTGAGAATCATGGTCTGCCCGACAAACGTAGCCATACTTTATAACAAGGTCATCAAACGGTGTGCAATCCTCGGTACGTTTGGAACACTGCGTTCCAGTTCCCCTCCTTTGTAAGGAGGGGCGAGGGAAGGTAGAGACTATGACCAGCACGGCAAAACCTGTTGCTCCATCGACGCGTGGCTCTACCCCACCTGCCCTCCCCTTACAAAGGGGAGGAACAAGACAGCCCTATTTTCCTGGTTCCCTTTTTGTGGTCAGCCTCTTATTCTGTTTGTCGGCGCATGCCGCGTGGGCATTGGCGGAACGGCCGCCATCGCAGGACATCGCCCTGGCTCCCGTCCTCACCCGGGGGCTCGTCCAACCCGTCCTTATCGGGCACGCGGGTGACCGTAGCGACCGGCTCTTCATCGTGGAGCAGCCCGGAAGAATCCGGATCCTTCACAACGGCGCCCTGCAAGCCTCGGCATATCTGGACATCTCCGACCGGGTCGAATTCGGCGGGGAAATGGGGCTGCTGGGATTGGCGTTCCACCCCCGCTTTGCGGAGAACGGACGGTTCTTCGTCAATTATACAAGAAAACCCGATGGGGCCACGATCGTGGCCGAATATCAGGTTTCCCAAAATTCCGATCATGCCCTCCGTGATGAACGAACCCTGATGGTGATTCCCCAGCCCTATTCGAACCATAACGGCGGGATGGTGGCGTTCGGGCCTGACGGATATCTGTACATTGCCACGGGAGACGGTGGAGCCGGCGGGGACCCGGGCAATCGAGGGCAAAACCCCGACACCCTGCTGGGCAAGATGTTGCGCATCGACGTGGACCGGGGCGATCCGTATGGCATCCCCCCCGACAACCCCTTTGCCGGGCAACCGGATGGACGGGAAATCTTCGCCCTGGGCTTCCGGAATCCCTGGCGATTTTCGTTCGACCGGCAGACCGGCCGTTTATGGGTCGCGGACGTGGGACAGAATCAATGGGAAGAAATCGACCTGGTGGCAGCGGGGAACAACTATGGCTGGCGGATCATGGAAGGAAACCATTGTTTTCTGCCTCCCCGGGGCTGCAGCACAACCGGGCTGACGCTCCCCGTGGCGGAATATCGCAATCAATCACCCTCCTGTGCCGTCACGGGCGGGTACGTATATCGGGGGAAACGCATGGGTTTCCTACGAGGTACCTACGTGTTCGGCGATTACTGCAGCGGCCGCATCATGGGCCTGCTCGACGGACAGCCGCGCGTCCTGCTGGCCTCGGGATTACGAATTTCCTCCTTCGGTGAGGATGAAGCAGGCGAACTGTACGTCGTCGATCACGGAGGCGGCATCTACAGGATCACCCCGGCAAGGACAAAACAGTAACGTCGGCGCCCTGCCCGGAGAACGGCCGCCGCGCCCGCCCATTCTCTCCAGCCTCTTCTTTGTTTAGTTGACGGAATCATGGTATCTTGATATTCCGCTTGCATCTTGTTTAGGAACCTCTGCTTTCCCCTTCGACGTATCAGCCATGAATAAGAAAAGTCTCTTCTACGCGATTGCGCTCGCAATTGTCGCCTTTTACCTGGTCATGACGGCCTTTTATCGCTGGGGAGACGAGACGCCGCCTCAGATCACGCTGGTGGAGCCCTTCACCCAAGCGGGCCCGACGACCCCCTTGGTCATTCACGTCGAAGATGCCGGAACGGGTCTCCAGGAAGTCACCGTCCGCCTTGTGCAGAATCTCGAGAGTTACACGCTGGCGCAAGAACAGTTTGCCGCGCAATCCCCCCTTTCCATCGGCGGCACCGCCGATACCAGTTACGACCTCACCCTCGTCCCCTTCGGCGACGACACCATCCCCAAGCGTCGCGGGCCGGTCCAATTGGTGATTACCGCCAGGGACTATTCCTGGCGAGGATTTTTTGAAGGGAATTGGGCAAGGATCGAACAGGACGTGACCGTGAAATTTACGCCCCCGCGGCTGGAAGTCTTGTCGAGCCTCTTACCCGTTTCACAAGGCGGAGCGGGCGTCGTGGCCTACCGCGTCTCCGATGATGCGCAACGATACGGAGTCCGCATCGGCGAAACCTTTTTCCCGGGCTATCCCAACTCCGCGCGAGCCTTCACCGCGTTCTCGCTCTTTGCCTTTCCTCATGACCTCCCGGCTTCGACCCCGGTACTACTCGTGGCTGAAGACGGCTTGGGCAATCACACGGAACAGCGGCTCGACGTTCCCGTCGTCGCCAAGCGGTGGCGATCCCGAACCATCAAGATTTCCGACCGTTTCATCGAACAAACCGTTCGCCCCATCATTGCGCAAACCCCTGAGATCGAGGACCTGGACGATCCGCTTCGCAACTTTCTGCAAGTCAACAACGTGTTACGAAAGCGTACAGCCGATCAACTCGCGGTCCTGGCCTCGAACAGCCGACCCGAGTTCCTGTGGAACGGGGCCTTCACCCAACTATCGAACTCCCAGGTGGAAGCGGCATTTGCCGACCATCGCGAATACCGCTATGGCGGAAAAGTCGTGGACAAGCAGTATCATTTGGGATTCGACTTGGCGGCGACCAAACACTATCCCGTGGAAGCCGCCAATGACGGAAAAGTCGTGATGGCGGAGTATTTCGGCATTTACGGCAACACTATTGTGATCGATCACGGCTACGGGCTTCAATCGTTGTACGCCCATCTCTCCTCGTTCGCCGCGGAAAAAGGAGAGAAGGTTGCCAAAGGACAAATCATCGCCAAATCGGGTATGACGGGGTTGGCCGCGGGCGATCATTTGCATTTCAGCCTGCTGCTTCAGGGAGTCCAGATCAATCCCATGGAATGGTGGGACCCCAAGTGGGTGGAAACCCGTATCACTGACCCGCTTCGTGATCCAGTTCGCGAGAAACCCGCCCCTGCCCCCAGGCGCGGCCCGCGAAACCGCATCGGTCCCTTGCCCCCGGCCCCATAGGTCGGGCGCTTTCTCCCTCTCCCACTGGGAGAGGGCTGGGGTGAGGGGGAAACCTAGCGTAATCCGACGGTCAGCTACAAAGGCAAAGACAAATGCAAAAACAAAAACTCTGGATCCTCGATTAACAATGTCGAGGATGACGGAAAAAGAAACAAAGATCTCGAAAGACGCCTAATGGCCCGATCAAAGACACGCACGCCCGGCAAGAGCACGCCCCAGGCACCCGTTACCGCGGTGCCGCTGGACCAAACCGCGCGCCAGCGGTACCTGAACTACGCGCTGTCCGTGATCACCGCTCGTGCCCTGCCCGACGTCCGGGACGGCCTGAAACCGGTGCAGCGGCGCATCCTGTTTTCCATGTTCCACAACCACCGGCTTTCGCCGGACAAGCCGCCCATCAAAAGCGCGAAGGTCGTCGGGTCGGTGATCGGCGAATGGCACCCGCACGGCGACTCCGCGGTCTATGACGCCATGGCCCGCATGGCGCAATGGTGGTCCCTGCGCGCCCCCCTCGTCGACGGCCATGGCAACTTCGGCAGCCTGGACGGCGACCCGCCCGCGGCCTACCGGTACACCGAAGCCAAACTCACCGCGGTTGCCGTCGAACTGCTGAATGAACTCAACAAGGATACTGTCGACTTCCAGCCCAATTACGACGGCAAAGGCGAAGAGCCGCTGGTCCTGCCCGCGCCGTTTCCCAACCTGCTGGTCAACGGGTCCACCGGCATTGCCGTGGGCATGGCCACCAACGTGCCGCCCCACAACCTCGGAGAAGTCGTCAACGGCGCCGTGGCCCTCATCGACAAGCGGGATTCGACGATTGCCGACCTCATGAAGTCGATCAAAGGGCCGGATTTCCCCACCGGCGGGGAAATCCTGAACACGAAGGCCGAGCTTCGTGAGATCTATGAGACCGGTCAGGGACTGGTGCGCGTGCGCGGGGAATTCACCGTGGTCCCGGGTTCGTACGGAAAATCGCAGATCGTCGTCACCTCGATCCCCTTTGCCGTGGACAAAGCCACGATTGTGGAACGCATCGGCGAAATCATCGCCACCAAAAAGGTGCCGCAACTGGTCGACGTCCGCGATGAATCCACGACCGACGTCAAAATCGTGTTGGAGCTGCAGAAGGATGCCGATGCCGACCTGGCCATGGCGTACCTGTTCAAGAACACCCCGCTCCAGAATAATTTTTCCGTCAACCTGACGTGTCTGATTCCGGCTGCCGGCGCCGCGACCACGCGACCCCGCTGTCTGAATCTGAAAGAAATCCTCGAACAGTTCATCGACTTTCGCTTCACAACGGTCACGCGCCGGTTCTCCTATGACCTGCGACTCCTGGAACAACGCATCCATCTCCTGTCGGGCTTTCAAATCATTTTCGACGCGCTGGACCGGGTGCTCGCCATCATTCGCCAAAGCGACGGCAAGGCGGACTCCGCGGAAAAACTGAAAGCCCGCTTCCGCCTCGACGACGCGCAAACCAACGCGATCCTGGAAACGCCGATCTACAAACTGTCCCGCACTGAAATCAAGAAAATGCTGGACGAGTTGGCCGACAAGAAGAAGCAGGCCAAGGACCTCAAGGCCCTCCTCGCCTCGAAACCGCGATTATGGAAAGTCGTCAAAGAAGAGCTTGAGAAACTCGCGAAGACGTACGGCGATAAACGACGAACCAAGGTCGGACGGCGACAAGCCGACGAAATCGAATTCGACCCCGATGCCTACATCGTCAAGGAAGACGCCGTGGTCACCATTTCAACGGACGGGTGGATTCGGCGCGTGGGGATGGTCAAGGACCTGTCGAAAACGCGGCTCCGGGAAGGCGACGCACTGCTGACCGCCCTGATCGGCAGCACCGTGGACACCATCGTGTGCTTCTCGAACTTCGGCAGCGCGTACACCATCCGCATCGGCGACCTGCCCCCGGCCCGAAGCGGCTATGGAGATCCCGCGCAAAAGCTGTTCAAATTCAAGGACGGCGAGCGCATCATCGCGGCCCTTGTAGGGGCCGCCCTACGTGGCGGCCCTCCGGCCCCCCGATCATCTGCCCCGGCGGGAAAACCCGCAGCAGCAACACTCCCACTCTTCGATGATTCGACAACAGAAGGAACCCGCCCCCTGGGGCAAGGGATCGCCGTGTCAACGGCCGGCATGGGCGTGCGCTTCGACCTGGGTCCGTTCAAGGAGCCCTCGACCCGGCTCGGGCGCAAGTTCATGAAACTCCGGGACCAGGAAGAAGTCGTCAGCGTCGAAACCCTGGACCCGTCCGCGGCTGCACCCATCCTCGCGGTCGCCTCTCAACGCGGGCGCGTGCTCCTGTGCAACGCCGAAGAAGTGGGAATCCTCTCCGGTCCGGGACGAGGCGTGACGGTCATCAAACTCGATAGCGCTGACAGGGTCCTGGCCGTCCGCGTGCTGTCCCGCAAGCAGGACCAACTGGTCGTCCTGAAACAAGAAGGCGGCCCAATCACCATCACCACGCGAAAGTACCAACCCGTGAGCCGCGGGGGAAAAGGCCACGTGCTCTTCAAACGCGGCACCCTGAAAGGCGCCGAACCGTTACCCGTCGAACTCCCGGCCCTCAATTCCGAGAATCACAAGAACGGCAATTGACATCCGCCGGCGTGACGACCACCGTAAATTTTCATACAGCCCGAAATCTCCCTTCCGTCATTCCCGACATTTTTCATCGGGAATCCAGTGTCTTTCTCCTTTGTATTTATCCCTCTCCCTCTGGGAGAGGGCAGGGTGAGGGAGGAGGGCTGCACGGGGCATGCCTGGATGCTGCTTGACGGCCTCTCCGTAGTTGTAGCAGCGACATCTCATGCCGCCTAGAGAAGCCGAATCCGCACGCCCTGAAGCCCCCTACCGGATTTGCCATAATTTGCCGGAGTCGGCGGCGATTTTCGCAAAAGGGAAAATGGCATGGGCCTGACGAATGCAAAAATTCAACTGCGCAATCCCAGGCTGCCCGAATTGGAAGCAGTGGAGATCGACGCACTCGCCGATACAGGGGCGGTCCACCTGTGCATTCCGCCGCACATCCAACTCCAGTTGCGACTCGAAGAGACCGATACAAAAGAAGTGACCTTGGCGGACGGAAACCGGAAACTCGTTCCCTACGTCGGCCCGATCGAGTTACGCTACAAAAACCGGATCGGTTTCAGCGGTGCCCTGGTCATGGGAGACACGCCCTTACTGGGAGCAATCCCAATGGAAGACATGGACATGGTCGTCGTGCCAAAAACCAGACAAGTCATCGTCAATCCGCTCACCCCAAACGTCGCGTCATCCATCGCCAAGTAGGGGCGACACACGGCGTCCCCTTCCCAACAACCCTTCGAAACCACATGTCGCCGAAGCCTCCATGCTCGCCAAACTGACTTCAAAGAACCGGGTGACTCTGCCGAAAGCGATCCTGTCCGATTTCGAAGGGGCAGAGTATTTTGACGTGACCGGAGAAAACGGCTGCATCGCACTGACTCCCGTACGGATCACTCGCGCGGGCACCGTGCGCGCCAAGTTAGCCGAGTTGGGCCTGTCCGAGGCGGACGTGGCCGACGCAGTGGCTTGGGCGCGCCAGTAGGGGCTGACCTGCGTGTCTGCCCTAATGAGCCCTATCCGCGTTCCGTAAGTACCTGTCCCCTACGGCATGACCGGACGTAGGGGCGGACCTGCGTGTCCGCCCGTGAGAAGAAACCGGTGCCGCTTGCATATCGTCACAAAAGGATGCATTTATCCACCAACTCTATTGAATAAGTCTCCAAAAAGGTGCAAAATGGAGCTAAATAGCTACTATTTGTACGCAAAATAGGTGCTTATTGGAGGTAAAAAGATGCCAAAAAGGAGCATTACCTTAACCGACACGCACTATGAATGGCTGACAACCCAGGTCGCCAGCGGACAATATCGCTCCGAGAGTGAAGTCATCAGCGACCTGATCCGCGAGCGACAACAACGCGACGCCGGCGTCGAAGCCATTCGCCTCGCCATGGCCGAAGACGAACAATGCGCTCCCGGCACCCCCACCCCGGACTCCGTCCGGACGGCCGTGCAAGAGCGACTCCGCAAAATCGCCTCACCGCCCAATCCTCTGTAGGGAACAACGATCGTTGTTCCCTACGGCCGTGGCAGTGGGTCCAGCGGCGCAATTCTCCCTCTCCCACTGGGAGAGGGTTGGGGTGAGGGCGAACAAGCACCAGGACTGTAGAATCGGCGATGACCACCAACGGACCCTGGCGTATTTGCTTCGAGTTTCGTAAGGGCGATGCCTTCAATATCGAGATTGTCGATTACCACAAACAATAAAACCATGCACCCTATTGCACACCCCGGCAGATTGTTGAAGCGCGAGCTTGCGGCCCGCAACTTGAGCGCCAACCGGCTGGCATTAGCCCTCGGCGTGCCCTCCGGCCGTATCACGGACATCTTGAACGGTCGCCGGTCGATCACCGCCGAGACCGCGGTCCGGCTTGGTCGCTATTTCGGCAACCGTCCCCGTTTCTGGCTCGAACTCCAGAGCCAATACGACGTGGCTCTGGTCGAACGCGACCGCGGTGCAGAAATAGCCAAACAGGTACGACCTGCCTGAGCCTGACGGTACCGGCGAAAACCGATAATGGCACCAAGCAAGATGCGAACGATGAACTGCATCTACTGTCAGGGGCAGATGAAGCGCTCGAAGGCACCCTTCCATGTGGACCGCAACGGCTATCACTTGGTCCTCGACACGGTCCCGGCTTGGGTTTGTCACCAGTGTGGCGAGGCGTACTTCGAGAAGCGCGAAGTCAACGCCATTCAGGGCGTCATCAAAGGACTCGACCAAAAAGCTCGACAGATTGTTACGGACACGTGAGACGATCATCCTTTCAACACTTCGAGCCTTCGGAAAAGCACGATGTTACCACCCAAGCAGGGTCTGACCCGTTGCCAGGGGAAGTAGAGAGATGAACACTATTCGGTCGGATGATTACTTGATCGGGCTGGTGCGGGAATTATGTAAGCTTCCTCATGAAACCGAATGGGTGGAGTTCAAGCAGAATGACGCTAGACCAGAAACAATCGGAGAGAATATTTCGGCGTTGGCCAACTCGGCAGCCTTGGAGGGTAAAGCATCAGCCTATATAGTCTGGGGCATCAGCAATGAAGATCATACCGTGGTTGGGACCGTGTTTGATCCATCGCAAAGACGGATCGGCAATGAAGAACTTGAAAACTGGTTACTACGTCTCCTGGAACCGAAAATAGAATTTCGCTTCTTTTCGGTGAAAATCATCGCACAGACAGTCGTTCTACTTGAAATATCTAAGGCAACACGTCAACCCGTGCGCTTTAAGGGTATGGAATTCCTGCGAGTAGGCACCTACACGAAAAAACTGGGAACGTTTCCAGAGAAAGAACGAGCGCTTTGGCGCATCTTTGACCAGACAGCCTTCGAAGATGGCATAGCGGCAGAACACCGCGATGATGCCACGGTCTTGAAACTGCTCGACTATCCGGCCTACTTCAATTTACTGAACGTCCCCTTACCGGAAGACCGCAATGGCATTCTGTCTGCCTTGGCTGCCGATAACTTGATCAAGCCATGTGAAGCAGGGGGATGGAACGTCACGAATCTGGGGGCCGTATTGTTTGCCAAAAATCTTGGAAGCTTTCCCCGGCTCAAGCGCAAGGCCGTGCGTGTGATCCAGTATAGCGGCACAGGCCGCACCAACAAAGCCTTAAAAGAACGAGAAGACGTGAAAGGGTATGCCAATGGTTTTGATGAATTGCTTAACTTTATCAACGGATTATTGCCGTTCAACGAAGTCATCGGCCCCGCGTTGCGCAAAACCGTACCCATGTTCCCCCATTTGGCCGTACGCGAACTGGTAGGTAACGCGCTCATTCACCAGGATTTCTTTGTGACCGGAGCCGGACCGATGGTGGAGATCTTTGATGGCCGGGTGGAAATTACGAATCCGGGTGAACCCCTGGTTGATACGCAACGATTCCTGGACACACCCCCAAAATCCCGCAATGAAACACTGGCCTCGCTCATGCGTCGTTTCGGTATCTGCGAGGAACGGGGAAGCGGCATTGACAAAGTGGTAAGCGAGATTGAGTTATTCCAGCTTCCCGCCCCCCTTTTCGAGGTGCCGGAAGGATTTACTCGAACAGTTCTTTTTGCACACAAACCTTTCAACCGTATGAATAAAAACGATCGGCAGCGCGCTTGCTATCTGCACGCATGCCTGAAATATATAACGGGAGATTGCCTGACCAATGCATCGTTACGAGAACGGTTTGGCATTGAGGCTAAGAATAAGGCTAGCGTGTCTCGCTATATTCGAGAGGCAGTAGAAACCGGCCTGATCAAGCCTGATGATAGAAGTAGTTCACGGAGATGGATGAGGTACGTGCCTTTCTGGGTCTGAATTTCAATTGACGGTTAGGCGACGAAAAGACCAAAAAAGTTCATAACCTATTGATTAAAAACTGCATTTTTAATTGACAGTAAATTGATAAATTCGCTGAGATGACGGTGACGATGGTCAATAATAAGCCTTTCAGCCAGCCACGTTTCAATTGATTGTTAATTGACAAAAAGACTGAAAACAACCATAACCTGTTGATTAAAAATGATATTTTAAATTGACGGTCAATTGACGAAAACGCTCATATGACCACCGCTACCACTGCCGAGACAAACCTGATTCAATGGGTCAAGACGAACCCTCTGCTGAGCTTTTTGAACAGTCTTCTCGTCCTATTGTTTTCAACTTTCGTATTCGTCCTGTTCTCCGAAAATCCTACATCGATATACTGCGCTCTAGGCTTATCTGAGAAAAATGAAGTCCTGAAATTTCTTGGAATCGGTATGGGCGGCATTCTACTTGCCATGCAAGCCGTGATTGCCAATAGACGCGCCAAGGCGATGGAGGGCACCGCGAAGGCGCAAGCCAAGGCCACGGAGGAACAGGCAAAAGCCAACCAGAACACCGAGCGGGGGCAGCGGCAGGAACGTCTCAAAAACGCCATTGAACACCTGGGTCACGCCGCGGACGCGGTTCGCTTGGGTGGTGCCTACGAACTTTTCCATCTGGCGCAGGACACTAAAGATTTACGCCAGACCGTCATGGACATTCTCTGTGCCCATATCCGCCGGACAACGGGAGAAGCCGAGTATCGGGAAAAGCACCCGTCGAAACCCTCAGAGGAAGTCCAAAGCCTGCTAACTCTGTTGTTCGTGCAAGAGCACGAGGTCTTTAAAGGCTGTCACATCAACTTGCAGGGAAGCTGGCTAAATGGGGCTAAGCTGAACAGGGCGCGCCTGCACGGGGCTAATCTTGTCGGGGCGCACCTGTACAGAGCTAAGCTTTTCGGGGTGCACCTGCATAGTGCAGATCTGACCGGGGCGCACATGCCCGGGGCTATTCTGAGCAAGGCGCACCTGCAGAAGGCTGACCTGAGCCAAGCGCATATGCAAGGAGCTAATCTAACGTCGGCGCACCTCCAGGGGGCTGCCCTAGAAATGACACGCCTGCACGAGGCTCATCTGAATGGCGCGAGCCTGCAAGGGGCAGATCTGACCAGAGCGTACCTGCAGAGGGCTATTCTGATCGCAACACAACTGCATGGAGCTTATCTGAGTGGGGCGCACTTGCACGGGGCGGATCTGACAGAGGCTCGCCTGCAGGGGGCTATTATTCTGATCGAGACATACCTGCAAGGGGCTAAACTTTATTCTGCCCAACTACAGGGTGTTAGAAGTTATGTAGAAGATATGCTACCACCTTTTGCTGATCGCATGAGGAACGCGATAAACAAAAAAAACGATCTATCCGAAGTGACTTTCACGGGTGGATTGAGCCGCGACGATTTGGACGACATCGTCAAGGACTTGTCTGACGAAAAAGCAGGTCTGTTAAGAGCGAAACTGGAACCCCACATCGACAAGCCAGCAAGCAACCAACTGCCAGAAGACAGCGGTGCCATTACCGGAGCCTACACCAAAGAAGAAGCCGAACAATGGATTGCCGAATACGAAGAAGCCATGTCGGAAATCCCGAAGGCCGCTAATGGATAATAACCCATGCCGGGCCTGAACTGGCTGACACGGACAATAGATTGATCCAGGTTGACAATAGCAATTGCAGCGTTATCCTCACCGAATATTGATGAGGAGCAAGGAATGCTATAATGGCATCACAAGAAATCCTTGAACGCGTACGAAGCACCGCTACTCAACACGTCCTTTTTCTACCTCATGCAGTTCGCCAAATGGCACGACCGGAGAGGATGATTACATCAGACGAAAGTCGAACGGTGATCATGCAAGGCGAGATCAAATGAACTGTATCTACTGTCAGGGTCAGATGAAGCGATCGACGGCACTCTTCCATGTGGACCGCAACGGCTATCACCTGGTACTCGACACGGTCCCGGCCTGGGTCTGTCACCAGTGTGGTGAACCGTATTTCGAGGAACGCGAGGTCAACGCCATTCAGGGCATCATCAAGGGGCTCGATCAACAGGCTCGACAACTTGTTTCAATCAAGCACGCCGAAAATCGCTTGACAGGCCACACATGAAGGGAGATAGTGATAGCACATAGTCTAACATCACCCAACACCACACCATCATCTCGGAGAGCAGTCATGGCACCGCAAGACACTAAAAAAAAGGCCGGGCCTATCACCTGGAAAGTCACACAAGAAAAAGATGGAACATGGATTGCAGCACTTGAGGCCCTCGATTTAACGGTGCAGTTGGTGTCTGATTCTCAAGAAGAACAAATCAATGAAATCGTCGAAGTGATGCAAATGGTGCTCGAAAGCCTTGATGAGAAGGGTCTTCTCGTTGAGTATTTAAGAGAGCGAGGACTGACTCTTCGGCAAGTAAACTTATCCGGAAGTGGAAAAACTGACTGCCAAGTCCTGCCTCTGCCGATGAATTTCAGTAGCGTGCCCGTGCTGTCTTCGGCTGGGGCGTAAAGGATGGGAAGTCCGGTTTGGTTGATTCGCCATATTGAGACGTATGGATTCAAATACGATCGCGAAAAAAAGAAGCAAGTCACCTATTGGGATGGGAAACAGTATATCTTTCTACCGAAAGGAAGAAGCAAACTTCATGAGAGGCATGTCCGTGACATCCTCAAGAACAAATGTCATATGACCCCGAAGGAGATAGAGAAATTCATAGAAAAGAATCGTGACAACATTCATTCGTAACACAGCATAAAACCGTCCGTTAAATAAGCCTTGGATCGACTGGCGAAAACAGATCGCCACCCATCAACCGGCCAGCTAATACTCATACCCTTCGCCTCCACCAGCATCGCCTCCAAAGGGCAACTAATACCCAGTGCAGCCTTCATTTCTGTCTTCCTCTCAATCGTCTAGTAGACAGCAAGAGGGTGTGTTGGTGACAGCGACAAGTATATAATTCTCCTTGGGAAATACTCCAATGACTATCTATTCTGAGGTTCAATGATGTTGGAATTTAACGATAAGCCAATTAAGTTGCCCGATGAAGACAAATTCGGATTCAACTTGCTGGCTGAAACGATAGCTAACCTCATTTCAAAAATGAAGTCCCCTGAGGGTACGGTCATTGCTATCAACGGCCCATGGGGATCGGGGAAAAGCAGCTTTATTAACCTTGTGCGACATCATTTATGCGACCAGACCGAGCAAGCTGATTTAAAGATCGTCGATTTCAAATGTTGGTGGTTCCGTGGACAGGAAGCTCTTACGATTGCATTTTTTCACGAACTTTGCTCCGCAATGGGGTCAGACGGGGGCGCCGCGAAAAAAGCGGTTTCTAAAATTGGCGCACAACTCTTGCGTACGGCAAGCCCGCTGGCTGGTGCAATCCTGAACGTGACTGGTGGACCCGGCGTGGGCGAAATCGTTTCCACCATGATGGGGTCTCTTGGCGATTTTATCGAACAAGACGAGACTGTCGAAAAGCTTCACAAGGAACTCTCCGATGCCCTAAATGCAGACGCTAGTAGGCGTTATCTAATCATAATTGATGACATAGACCGTTTGTCGCCTGACGAAGCAATGCTCATTTTCAGGTTGGTTAAATCGGTCGGTGGACTACCAAACGTTATGTATCTGCTCGCCTATGATCAACAAGTCGCTAAGAAAATCGTCACGGAGCATTACCATTCTGAGGAGGAGGGAGCACATTACCTTGAGAAGATCGTCCAGGCATCCTTCGATTTGCCCGAGCCAAGCCGGGCAATGCTGGAAAAAGAATTCTTAACGCGCTTGGAAAACATAATTGAAGAAAGAGAATTTGGAGATGGCGACCATTTTCGCAATCTCTTTGCCGAAATGATCGCTCCCGAAATCAAAACGCCGCGCGATCTAATAAGGATATTGAACCCACTGAAAGTCACTTGGCCAGCAGTCAAGGGTGAGGTCGATCCTACAGAGTTCCTTTGCCTGGAAACATTGCGGATTAAGCGTCCCGAATTATACGCCACGTTACGGGCGAACAAGATTCTCTTGACCGGCAGTGTGATGGAGGATATCGGCTTTTCAGGCAGAATGAGGTTGGAACAAGGGAGATCATCTGAACAATATGACAAGCTTTTTCTTGAACCTGAACCCTCGTCGGAGCACGAAAGATTACGCGGTGGGCTGATACAATTGTTCCCCGAATTGGAACGCGCTTGGAGAAACGTCGACCAAATAGATTTACCTCCTGACAGAGACAGACAGCGCCGTGTCTGCGCCCCTAGACACTTTGACACCTATTTTCGATTTTCGCTTTCCCAGTATCAAATAAGCATGAGCGAGATTAAAACGCTCATCCAAAATGCAGGTGATATGAACTATATTCAAAGTTCGCTTCTGGATGCCGCAGAGATTAAATTGCCGGACGGGTTCACCAGGGCTACGCTCCTGATTCAAGAACTTGCAATTCGCGCGGACCTTATACCGGAGGACCATATCGGCGACTTACTCCAGGCTATGTACGCAATAGCAGATAGCCTCTTAGAGAAAGAAGGGGACAACATGTGGTGGGGAACTGTGAGGCAACTGGACCGGCTTACAGATGAGTTGACGCTGAGACGCCTCCCGTTGGAAACCCGGTCTGAAGTATTGCTTAACGCTTGTGGGCAAGCGTCACTCGGATATTTATCACGTATTGCCAATGGAGCCTATGATGACCATTTCCCAACAGAAGGCAACAGCCCCAAACCTGAGACAGAATGCCTAACGACAGAGGCTCACGCAGTGGAAGTTAATGACATAGCCCTTGCCCTCATCCGTGAGGCCAAAACCAACGGTTCGTTGATAAACTGCCCCTTACTGGATCGGGTATTGTTTTTGTGGTCACGAGTTGATGAAGGAGGGACCAGATCGTGGATAAGTGATGTGACAGACGATGATATAGCAGTCGCTCGTCTGGCGAAGGCATTCATCAGCCTAGTGTCGCAAGATCGCCTCCTAGATCGCACGATGCCGTTGGAAACCGCCTTGAGAAAGAAATTAGGACATGCCGTTGATTTAGAACAATTTAGAACTCGCGTGAATCAGGTGGTGAACAAAGGGAACTTGCAAGCCGAAGAGCACAAACTTTTGAGAACCGTGCTTGAAGCATGGCACAAACAAGAAAACCGCAACAATAACATCGAAGACAAATAGCAACCCATGCCGACACTGAACTGGCTGACACGTGACGATGATCTTCGTGCCGCTTCGCGTGTGCCGTATCGGTTGTTGGAAGAGGCGCCGGGGTTATCGGCTGGTGAGCCGGATGCGGGCAACATGCTGATTCAGGGGGATAACCTAGAGGCGTTGAAGGCGCTGTTGCCGTTCTATGCCGGCCAGGTGAAGTGCATCTATATTGACCCGCCGTACAACACCCGCTCGGCCTTCGAGCACTACGACGACAATCTGGAACATACGCAATGGCTGGCGCTGATGTGGCCTCGCCTTGAACTCCTGCGCGACTTGCTGGCCGAAGACGGTTCGATTTGGGTGTCGATTGATGACAATGAGGCGCACTATCTGAAAATTGTCATTGATGAGGTGTTCGGACGTAAGAATTTCATAACCAATGTAGTCTGGAGAAAAAACTACGCGCCAAAATCAAGCGCAAGGCACTTTTCCGAAGACCACGACCATGTTTTTGTTTACGCCCGTAATGGAGAGGACTGGATTCCAAATCCCATGCCTCGCACCGATAAACAAAACAAGGCTTACAAAAATCCAGACAACGATCCACGAGGACCTTGGCGGCCCAATAACCTTGCCGCTCGCAACTACTATAGCAAAGGAACTTATAGTATTCGCTGTCCCGGTGGACGTCTAATCGAAGGGCCGCCTGCTGGTTCATATTGGCGAATTTCGGAAGAAAAATTTTGGGAGATGGACGGTGATGGACGTATATGGTGGGGAAAGAAAGGCAATAACGTCCCCGCACCCAAGATTTATCTCAGCGAGGTCAAACAGGGTATCGTTCCACAAACTTTCTGGAGCTACGAAGACGTTGGTCACACGCAAGATGCAAAAAAGGAAACCGTAAAACTATTTGGCAGTGAAGTTTTCGGGACCCCAAAACCTGAACGCCTTATTCAGCGCGTCCTCCATATCGCCACCAACCCCGGCGATCTCGTCCTCGACTCCTTTCTCGGCTCCGGCACGACTGCGGCCGTAGCGCACAAGATGGGGCGCCGCTATATCGGCGTCGAAATGGGTGAGCATGCCGTTACGCATTGCGTCCCCCGCCTGCAAAAAGTCATTGACGGCGAACAGGGCGGCATTTCCAAATCCACCAACTGGTCAGGCGGCGGCGGCTTCCGGTTCTATCGTCTCGGCCCTACCGTGTTCGATGAACAAGGCCATGTCCTGCAGGACATTCGCTTTCCCACCCTGGCCGCACACGTGTGGTTCAGCGAGACACGATATCCGTGGAGCGGAAAAGGCGACTCCCCGTTGCTGGGCCTGTGCGACGACCGTGCCTATGCCTTGCTCTACAACGGTATTCTGGGCGACAAACGACCGGCCGGCGGCAACGTGCTGACCCGTGCGACGCTGTCGAGGATTCGGGATGAGATCGAGCGGGTACAAGCTAATTTCAACGGCCCGTTGACGGTCTACGGTGAACAATCACGCTTGACGCCGGCAACGCTGGACCGGGAAGGCATCGTCTTCAAGCAGATGCCTTACGACGTGAAGGCGAGCAGATAGACGGACCCTTCGACTTCGCGCTGCCGCGCTACGCTCAGGGCGAACGGGAGGCTAATTCGTGCATCCTGAGCGTCCTTCGACTGGGCTCAGGACCAACGGGAACGAAGTCGAAGGATCAGGATGAACAGTCCCCTCTCCGGTCACCCTGAGCGTAACGTAGTGGAGTCGAAGGGAGCGTAAGGCGCAACGCGCCTGAAGTCGAAGGGCCGTCCTGAGCGCCGCCGAAGGATGAACAGGGAATGGTTGTCATGAGTTTCTGGGTTTATATGTTACGTTGCGGAGACGGGTCCTATTATACAGGTCATACGGATGACCTCGAATACCGTCTTCACCAGCATGAGGCTGGGACTTTTGGAGGGTATACCTTGTCCCGGAAACCCTTGTCATTGGTCTATTCCTGTTCATTTCCGTCGAGGGAAGAGGCGTTGCAAGCCGAACGACAAATTAAAGGCTGGAGTCGAAAGAAGAAAGAAGCCATGCTGCGTGAGGACTGGGTCGCGGTCAATCGGTTGTCTCGTGGGAAACATAAACATCAACGGTCGTAAGGATCTTTCGACTTCCTTGCGTCCCGTTCTCCCTTCGACTTCGGGCCTATGGCCCTACGCTCAGGGCGAACGGAAGGGAGGCCGTCGGGCCTGAATAGTCGTATGGGTCCTTCTCTTGCGCTACGCCTGTCCTGAGCGTCCTTCGACTGGGCTCAGGACCAACGGGAGCGAAGTCGAAGGATCAGGACGA
The DNA here is from genome assembly GCA_965204965.1 of Nitrospirales bacterium. GTDB lineage: Bacteria > Nitrospirota > Nitrospiria > Nitrospirales > UBA8639 > Bin75. The sequence continues at coordinate 2,018,078 of OZ242026.1, forward strand.
ACGGCCCCCTCTCCGGTCACCCTGAGCGTAACGTAGTGGAGTCGAAGGGAGCGTAACGTAGTGGAGTCGAAGGAAGCGTAGACCTCTTGAGGTCGGAGTCGAAGGGTCAGGACGAACGGGAGAGAAGACCCGTTCTGTAGGTGGGAGAGGTTGAGTCGTGCAACTCAAAAAGTATCAGACCGACACGCTCAACACGTTGCGCCGTTTCTTCGAGCAGGCCCGCATCGCAGGACCGAAAGCTGCCTATGAAGCGATTGCCGCCGAGCCGGAGCAGGCTGCGCGCATCGGGCGTTATGCCGGAGAGTATGCACCGCTGGCGGAACTGCCTGGCGTGCCCTACGTCTGCCTGCGCCTGCCGACGGGTGGAGGCAAAACCCTTCTCGCCGCCCATTCAATCGCAATTGCGCGCGATACCTGGGTGGAAAAGGATTATCCCCTGGTCGTGTGGCTGGTGCCGACCGACAAGATTCGCCAGCAGACTGCCGAGGCATTGAAGCATTCCCGTCATTCGTACCGGCAAACGCTGGACGAAGCGTTCGACGGACGGGTGCGGGTGTTCGACATTGCCGACTTTACGCATATCCGGCCTCACGACCTTCGTGATCATTGCTGCATCGTGGTCGGCACCATCCAGACCTTGCGTGTCAAAAACACCAGTGGCCGCAAGGTCTACGCTCACAACGAGAACCTTGAGCCGCATTTCTCCGGCGTCAGGAATACGGCACAGGGCCTGGAACAATCGGCAAACGGTACGGTCAAGTTCTCCTTTGCCAACCTTCTGCACCTCCACCAGCCGTTGATGATCGTGGACGAGGCGCATAACGCCGTTACCGGCCTGACGCGCGAAATGAAAGCACGCCTCAACCCCAGCGCCATCATCGAGTTCACGGCGACGCCGAAGCCGCGGTCAAACATTCTGCACAGTGTTTCGGCGCAGGAATTGAAGCAGGCCGAAATGATCAAGCTGCCGATCATGCTGACCGAACACACCTCGTGGCAGAATGCGGTGAGCAAGGCGATTGCGACCCGGGCTTCGCTCGATAAAACGGCCAAGCAAGATCCCGATTACATTCGGCCTATTGTCCTGTTTCAGGCCCAGCCCAAGAACGAGGAAGTGACGGTCAACGTCCTGAAGAAACACCTGTTGGAAGTCGAGATCGTTCCTGAAAACGCAATCGCCGTCGCAACCGGCGACATGCGGGAATTGGACGGCATCAACCTGTTCGACCCGCACTGCCCGATTGAATACGTCATTACCATCGAGGCCCTGAAAGAAGGCTGGGACTGTTCCTTCGCATACGTCTTTTGTTCGGTCTCGCGCATCCAAGGCGCGGTGGACGTGGAACAGATCCTCGGCCGGGTGCTGCGGATGCCGTATGCCACACGGCGCAAGGCCGCGGAGTTGAACCGGGCATATGCGTTTCTGTCCGAACCTGAAACCGGCATAGCTGCCCGCGCCCTGGTCGACAAACTGGTGGCAATGGGCTTTGAGGAAGACGAGGCTCTCGACAACGTCGAACCGGTCCGATCAGAACTTGACGACGACGGTTTCTTATCGCCGGACGAGTTTCGACAACCGACTTTCAGGCACATCATGATGACTACGCCGGAAGTCGCCTCTGCTCTGGAGAAGATGCAACTCGAAGGGCTGACGGTAAGTTCGACCGAAGGAGGCACGTTCGAAATTGCCGTTACCGGCCGTGTGAGCGATAAACTGGCTGAGGCGTACAAACAGCTTTCGCCGAATGAACGCGAGGCGCTTGCTGAGGTTTTCGCGCAACACCAACTCGAAACGAAGCTGCGATTGTCGCCGGCCGAACGAGGCGAGCCCTTTAAAGTTCCGCGCCTCATGACGGAAATCCAGGGCGAGTTGGCGCTTGCCGACACAGACGTATTCATGGAGTCTCATGACTGGTCCCTGCTGAACCACTCGGCCAAGTTAGACAAGCACGAGTTGGCAATCCAAGAGACCGCTCACGGCTTCGAGATCGACCTGGACGGGAATCGACTGACCTACCGGTTCGCCGGTGAACAGGAGCAATTGAGCTTGAACGTGGACGTAGAGGGTTGGACGCAAGAGGCGCTGGTCCTATGGCTCGACCGGCAGGTACGTCAACCCGACGTCAGTCAGGCCGAACGGATCAAGTGGCTGTCCGATCTCTCCACCCACTTGATCAATACGCGCGGCCTGCACGTCTCCGCGCTCATGCGTTGCAAGTTCATCCTGGCCCGAAGAATCCGCGACAAACTGAACACAATTCGCCAACAGGAACGCAACAGTGTATATCAGGCTCGCCTCTTTGCGCCCGGAGCCAAGCCCGAGGTTTCATTCGAGACCGCTTTTGTCTTCCGGGACGGCATGTATCAGGGAGAACGTTGCTATCGTGGGCGTTGGCAGCCCGGCAAACATTTTCTCGGTTCCCATGCCGTACCGGCCTTTGACGGTGCGGACGACGGTGAGAAAATCCAATGCGCTCGAACCCTCGACATCCTGCCCGAGGTAAAATTTTGGATACGCAACGTGGCACGCCATCGAGCATCGTTCTGGCTGCCGACCGCGACGGATAAATTTTATCCCGACTTCGTGGCGCAACTCGAAGATGGCCGCCTGCTCGTCGCCGAATACAAAGGCGCGCGTGATGCCGACAGTTCCGACACCGCGGAGAAGCGGACAATCGGCGAACTGTGGCAACGCACAAGCCACGGCAAGGGGGTATTCGTCATTGTCGAGAAGAGCGTCAATGGGAAAGACATGCGCCAACAGTTGCTTGACGGCATCGGAAGTAAGGGCAATCCACTTTTGATCGCGGAACCTGAAAGAGGCTAACGTCCGCCTTGGCGAACTGCCGGTGCCGAATGCCGAAAATCACAAGAACGGCGGCTATCCCCAATGACCCCACAGCTTGACAACCCCCATAAAGTAGCTACAATAGCTACCATGAGGTTGTATGATGTGCGCGGTTGGCGTTAAAGAATTAAAGAATCGTCTCACGCATTACCTGCACCGAACCAAGCAAGGTGAGGAAGTGATCGTCACGGAACGCGGTAAACCGATTGCGCTCCTCCAACCCATCAAAACCGCTGACCAAGCCACCTCGCTCGAAGCTCGCTTGTCTCGACTGGCTTCCCTGGGACTCCTCACCCTGCCCACTCGACGAACCCGTCAACAACCGAAACCGATAAAGATTTCCGGACCGCCCGTTTCAGAAGCCATTCTCGACGATCGACTGTGATTTATTTCGATACGAGCGCGCTCATCAAGCTATTTGTCCTGGAAAAAGGAAGCGAAGACGCTCAACGCCTATCCCGCGATCATGTTCCCGTAGCCACAGCGACAATTGCCTATACTGAAATGTATTCCGGGTTCAATCGAAGAAAGCGGGAAAGGCATCTCTCGGCACGTCAATATACAAGCCTGAGCCGCTGTTTCGAGGAACACTGGACCACGTATATCCGCATCGAGTTTACTCAAGAGGTGCTTGCTTTAGCCAAAGTTCTCCTTGAACGTCACCCGCTCCGAGCCTTCGATGCCGTTCATCTGACCTCGGCAATCAGTCTTCAAAAAGGCGTGCAGGAACCATTGCAGTTTGCCGCTGCCGATATCCGCCTACTCGATGCCGCCTCAGCCGAACACCTGACCCCTTGGCGGATAGGAACCCCGTGATCGTGAAAAACACCCTTAGCGAGGATCCAGAGTTTTTTCCTAAGCGGGACCGTACGAATAGAGGAGCAGAAGGGAAAGACACTGGATTCCCGATTACAAATGTCGGGAGTATCTGTGTTTGAAGTCAACCCCTTGTTGTGATCACGCCGGCACTCCTTCGGCGACCCACGGGGTGCCCCGCCGCGCAATCGCATGCAGCCGTAACAGCAGCTTCCGCATCACCGCCACCAACGCCACTTTGCCCGGCTTGCCCCGGCGTCGTAATCCCTGATACCACCGCCCCAAGTCCGTGTCCGTGCGGATCACCGACAAGGCCGCCATATATAACGCGCGGCGCACCAGCCCCCGCCCGCCGCGAATGGCCCGATACCCCCGATGCGTCCCACTGTCCGCCGCCCACGGCACCAGCCCCACCAAGGCCGTCAGCGCCTTCCCGGACCCGTGCCCCAATTCCGGCACATAGGCGAGCAAGGTCGCCGCCGTCAGCAGGCCCACCCCGCGCACACTCTGATACAAGGCCGCACGCTCGGCCAACGCCGGCTTGGCCTGGATCGCTTGCTGGTATTCCTCCTCCAAGTGCTGCAACTCTTTGTCCAACCACGCCAGATGCCGCTGACACGATTTCTTGACCCGCCCCTGCAACCCTTTCTCCAACCGGTTGTGTTCTTGGGTGCGTTGATCGAGCAGTTGTTGCCGCCGCCCCAGCAGCGTCCGCACCTCGGCACTGGCTTCCTCTTGGGCCGTCTCGACGGGCAGTTCAAACACTTCGCCATAGTGCGCCAGGATCTGCGCATCCAGCGGATCGGTCTTGGCCCCTTGGCCCACGGCCCGGGCAAAGGCCCGCACCTTCGGCGGATGCGTCACCGAGACGATCAGGTCGGTGCCCCGGCTGCGCTGGACCACCAAGCGTTCGTACCCACCCGTCGCTTCACACACCACGTGTGTCACGGCTTGCCCCCGTACCCACGCCAGCATAGCCGTGAGGCCCGCCGCCGTGTTCGGAAACCGGCGGACCGGCCCCCGCGCCACGGAAACCGCGACGTCCCGTTTCCCGACATCAATCCCGGCCACTCGTTTGGTCATGGCATCCTCCTCTGTGCATTGTGGGCTGCTTGTTTGGTCTCCCCACTTGCAATGCGGGGCTGAAGCCCCTAGCATCTGTTCGGAGCAACAAACTGACGTGAGGGGTGTCCTACTCCCGACCGGTGCCACCCCAGAATGCCCCAGGACTCACCCAATGACAGGCGACGCGCCCCTCACGCCCACCTTACAAATTGGCCTATTTGCAAGGTGAAAGCAACATACAAATGACAGATTCGGAAAATCGCAGGCTGTTCTTATATCTAAGAGGTGCGCATGACCAAAAAATACGACGCGAGTGAGATTCTGGTTCTGGAAGGGATTGACCCGGTTCGGCGGAGGCCGGCGATGTATATCGGGGGGACGGACAAGACCGGGCTGCATCATCTCGTGTGGGAGATTCTGGATAATGCCATCGACGAGGTCATGAACGGGTACGCGACGACGATCACGGTGGAACTCGACAGGAACGGGGGCGGCATCCGCGTCACGGACAACGGGCGCGGCATTCCGGTGGATCAGCACAAGAAATATAAAAAGTCGGCGATGGAAATTATCATGACCACGCTCCACGCCGGAGGCAAATTCGAAACCGGCAGCTATATCCACTCGGGCGGCCTGCACGGGGTGGGCGCATCGGTGGTCAATGCCCTATCCGACCACTTGGAGGTGACCGTCAAACGGGAGGGGCGCGAGTGGCAACAACGGTATAAGGCAGGCAAACCCCTGGGTCCGGTCACCAAGGGGAACGCGGTGCGGGGCACGGGCACGTCCGTGTATTTCCGGCCGGACCCGGCCATTTTCGGCAAACAAACGACCTTCGACTCCACCCTGTTGCAAAACACGCTCGAAGCCAAGTCCTATCTGCACAAGGGTCTCAAGATCACGTTCAAGGACGGCCCGTCCGGGCAGACGCACGACTTCGTGCATGAACAGGGCATCGAAGAATATCTGACCAAGCTCGTGAAAGATCGCGGGCACAAACCGACCGCGGACTTCGTGCTCTATCTGGAACGCCGCTTGGGCGACAACGGCAAATCCGCGACCAACGACGACGGCTTCGCCATGGAAGTCGCCCTGCAATGGACGGACGAACCCGCGGAATTCGTCCGGAGTTACGTGAACGGCGTGGCCACGCCGAACGGCGGCACGCATGAATCCGGGTTGCGCACCGGCATGGTGAAAGCCGTGCGCAATTACATGGAGACGCACAACCTCACGCCCAAAGGGCTCAGCATCCAGGCGGAAGACATCCGCGAAGGCATGGCCTGCGTCCTGAGCGTGCTCATCCTGAACCCGCAGTTTCAGGGACAGACCAAGGAACGGCTCAATAATCCCGAGGTGCAGGGACTGGTAGACAACGCCCTACGCCCGTCCCTGGAAAACTTCTTGCACGAAAATCAAAGCATCGCCGAAACCCTGGTCGGCCGGATGATCCTGGCGGCGCGCGCCAGGGAAGCGTCGCGCGAGGCGTCGAAGGCCGTCATCCGAAAATCCGCGGTGAGCCATCGCCTGAACCTGCCGGGCAAGTTGGCGGACTGCCAGAGCACGGACCCCGAATTCAGCGAGTTGTTCGTGGTGGAGGGCGATTCCGCCGGAGGCACCGCGAAGCAGGGCCGTGATCTGAAAACCCAGGCGATCTTCCCCATCCGGGGCAAGGTGCTGAACACCGAGGAACTCACCCTCGGCAAGGTGGTCGAAAACAAGGAGTTGGCGGACCTGGTCAAAGTCCTGGGTTGCGGAATCGGACGGGAGTTCGACCTCAAGAAGTTACGCTACCACAAGATCATTCTGCTCATGGACGCGGACGTGGACGGCTACCACATCAGCACGTTGCTGCTCACCTTCTTTTTCCGGCACGTCCCCGAACTCATCAAACACGGGCACGTCTATATTGCGCAGCCACCGCTCTATCGCATCGACGTGGGCAAGGCCGTGCATTGGGCGGGAAACGATGAAGAGAAAGACCGCATCCTGGCCGAAGCCGATGGCAGAACGACGCCGGTCATCAGCCGGTTCAAGGGGCTCGGCGAAATGTTTCCCCAACAACTCAAGGAGACGACCCTCAATCCCGCCACGCGCCGGCTCCTCAAGGTCGAACTCCACAATCAACTCGATACCGACAGCACCTTCCGGGATCTCATGGGCAAGCGTACCGAAGCCCGCTACGAGTTTCTCATGGCCAACGCCGCCCTCGCCGACAATCTGGACGTGTAGACCCCACGGGACGGCACAGGGGCCGTCCCCTACTCTCCTGTCACCCCCGATCCCCCTTCTGTCATGCCCGACCCCGATCGGGCATCCAGCGTCTTTGTCTTTTTCCATGCGGGGTTTCGCGCCCGGGCGTGGCGAAATGGAGCCATTCGTTGGCGCTTCATTTTTTCTGTCTTTGTCTGTCATGCCCGACATTTTTAATCGGGCATCCAGCGTCTTTGCTTTTTCGTTTGTAAAGGCACGGGACGACACCCTTCGGCTTCGCTCCGCTACGCTCAGGGCAGGCTCCGGTCGTCCCCTACAGGATCATGGTTCCTGCGCGTAGGGGCGGGCCTGTGTGCCCGCCCTGTTTTTCTTATTCCATTGGCAAAGAGAAAGACGCTGGATTCCCGCTAAAAGCTTGCGGGAATGACAGCAGGGAAAGATGCCCTCTCCATGTTCACGATTGACTGTCAGAGGCAGTCGCCCGATAATGGCAGGACGGTTATAAGGAAAGGAATTGCACTGTCACCCTTCTACAATCCTGACCAAGAAAGCGTGTCTTGATGACGAAGAAATCTTCCGAACCGACCAAAGGACAACGTAGCGAACCTGACCGTCGAAAACGGCGGGGATTCGACCAGCCTATCGCGATCGTGGGCATGGCATGCCGGTTTCCCGGCGCGCCGGATCTCCCTGCCTTCTGGCGTCTACTCGAAACCGGTGGGAACGCCATCAGCGAAGGCGTCCCGGGTTCCGGGGTGGGACGCTGGGGCCAGATCTTCGGGGACGACGCGGTGCAGAGCGAAGGCTGCCGTTTCGGCGCCTTCGTCGAAGATATCGACCAGTTCGACGACTCGTTCTTCCGGATCTCGCCGGTGGAAGCGGAGTGGCTCGACCCGCAGCAGCGCATGATGCTGGAAACGAGTTGGCAGGCGCTCGAAGACGCGGGAATCGATCCGGAGAAACTGAGAGAGAGCCGCACCGGGGTCTACACGGGGATCAGCAACGACGAATACCGGATGCTGGTCGTGGACTCGAACAAGCCCGCCGAGGCGGCCGGCTGTCTCTACGCCCTCAGCGGCACCAACCTGAACGGCGCCAGCGGGAGGGTCTCGTTCGTGCTGGGTCTCAGGGGGCCGGCGAAGGCCGTGGACGCCGCGTGCGCCTCATCAATGGTATCAATCCACGACGCGGTGGCGGACTTGCAGCAGGGCAAGGCGGATCTGGCTATTGCGGGCGGCGTTCAGGCGATCCTGAACGGCCGCATCTACGAACTGCGCGCCGATTCGATGATGCTGTCTCCTGATGGACAGTGCAAGGCCTTCGACGCATCGGCGAACGGATACGTGCGAGGTGAGGGCTGCGGGGTCATCGTGCTCAAGCGGCTGAGCGAAGCGGAGGCGGACGGCGACCGGATCTGGGCGGTGATCCGCGGCGCGGCCGTGAACCATGGCGGAGCCAGCATCGGACTGACGGTGCCGAACGCCCCCGCGCTGGAAGAGGTGATGGATACGGCGCTGTCCGACGCGGGAATCTCCCCGTTGGAGGTGGACTACCTGGAGGCCCATGGGACCGGAACGGAAGTCGGCGATCCGATCGAGATCAACGCCGTGGCCGCGGTCTACGGGAAGAAACGAACGGCCGACCGCCCGCTACTCATCGGTTCCGTCAAGACCAACGTCGGTCATCTGGAGTCGGCCGCTGGCGTGGCCGGAGTGATCAAAGCGGCGCTGGTCCTGAAGCGGGGGGTAATTCCAAAACACCTCCACTTTCGAAATCCCAACCCGAGTCTCGATTGGGACCGTCTGCCGCTGCAGGTGACGTCCTCGATGATGGACTTGCCGCAACGTCCGGACCGGCCGCGACTCGCAGGGGTGAACTCCTTCGGGATATCCGGAACGAACTGCCACATTGTGCTGGAGGAATATTGTGCCCAGGACGGAGTGCCCGACGGCGAACCGTGGGCTATAGGAAACGGGAAACCGGTGCCGGTTTCGCTGCCGGCGACCGTAGATGATCTGCCGTTGCCGGAGCAGGATGGCCGGCCCCGCCAGACCCGTTTTCTTCCTCTGTCGGGCAAGTCGGAGCAGGCGCTTCGAGAACTTGCGGCGCGGTATGTGTCGTGGCTCGACGAACACGGACTTTCTTCCGAGGGCATTGCCGATCCGCTGCTTGCCGACGTAGCGTGGACTGCGGGCGTGGGACGGAGTCATTTCGATCACCGCGCGGGCGTGGTGTTCCATGACACCATGTCCTTGCGGGATCGGCTAAAAGAATTGGCCGAGGCAGACAAAGAATCGAAGCCGCGGAAAGCGACCAAGGTGACGTTCGCCTACACCGGACAGGGGAGCCAATGGGCCGGCATGGGACACGCGCTCTACGAGCGCGAGCCGGTGGTGAGAGATGTTCTGGACCGCTGTGACGAGGTCGTGCGTGAAGTGCGGGGCGTTTCTCTGCTGGACGTGATGTTCGGCCGGGCCGGAGGAGAAGGGGAATTGAACGACACGGCGTGGGAGCAGCCGGCCCTGTACGCGCTGGAATGCGCGTTGACGGCGCTGTGGGCGAGCGTAGGCATTCGACCCGGCGTGGTGGTAGGACACAGCATCGGGGAACTGGCCGCGGCGCAGGCCGCCGGAGTGTTCAGTCTGGAGGACGGGATGCGCTTCGCCTGTACACGGGGCGAGCTGATGTCAAAAGTGGAAGAGGGCGCCATGGCCGCGGTGTTTGCTCCGGCGGCACGAGTGGCGGCGGCCGTGTGTGAGGTGAACGAGGCGTCCGCCGGTGTCGGGCTGAGCATCTCGGGGGACAACGGAACCCATCAGGTCGTCAGCGGCCCGGTGGTGGACATTGAAACCATCTCACAGCGCTTCGAATCGGAGGGACTCCGGGTCAGACGGCTCAACACGGCCAAGGCGTTCCACAGCGCCCTGATGGAGCCGGCCCTGGACTCACTGGAGTCATCCCTGGATGGTGTGGCGATCCACCCACCCTCCCTGACCCTGGTCAGCAACCTGACGGGCCGTGCGGTGGAGCCCGGCGAGGCGCTGGACGGGGCTTACTGGAAGCGGCATGCCCGTGAGCCGGTGGCGTTCGCCGGCGGCGTCAGGACATTGGCGGACCTTGGAGTGGACCTGGTGGTGGAGATTGGTCCGCAATCGGTGCTCGCTCCGATGGCGGTCCTGGCTTGGCCGGAATCGGCACAGACACCGGCTCCTGTCGTGCTGTCAAGCCTGCGCCCACCGGCGGACAACACAACAACCGGTGACGGTACGTTCGTGGGAGCGGTCGCGAGGGCGTACGAGGCCGGACTCCCGGTTCGATTCGCGGGGCTGTTCGCGGGAGAGGCGCGACGCCGGATCTCGCTGCCCGGCTATCCGTTCCAGCGCAAACGTCACTGGGTCGAGGCACCGAAGCAACGGCGCCGTAGCGCCGGGCATCCCCTGCTGGGCGTTCGTCATGAATCCGCCCGCGGCGAGACCGCATTCGAGACGGACGTGTTCCCCTCTGATCCGCCGTGGTTGAACGACCACCGGGTGTTCGGCCGGATCATCGCGCCGGGTGCGCTCTACGGGGCCATGGCGGCATCGGCGTTGCTTGCCGAAGGCAACGGCTCGGTGGTTCTCAAGGACGTGCAGTTACACAACCCGCTGGTTTTTCCGGAGGAGAACTCTGAAGACGGGACGGGTGACGGGAGCCGGAAGATGCAGGTCGTGCTCGACGCTGCCGAACAATCGACCGAACGCCGTGTCCAGGTCTTCAGCAAAGAGAGTGAGGGCGAATGGACTTTACACGTGGAAGGCCGCGTGTCGCCGGACGGCCCGGCGCCGGAGGCCGGCGGGCGGATCGATCTCGAAAACCTGAAGGCCGGCCTGTCGCCCGGTGACGTGGCGGACTACTACCGGACCAGATCTGCCACCGGGATTGACCTCGGTCCGTCGTTCCGCACGCTGAGGAAAATTTGGGCCCGGCCCGGTGAAGCGCTTGCCAAGGTATCCTTCCCGTCAGCGTCCGGCAGGAACGGGCTGGACGTCCATCCACTCATGCTGGACGGCTGCTTTCAGGTCATTGGCGTTGCGCGTCTGGCCGGAGGCAAGGACCCGGCAACGTATCTGCCGTTTGGTTGGGAACGCTTTTGGCTGACCGGCGCGCTGCCGGACCGGCTACTCTGCCACGTGCGCATGAGTGCCACCTCCCCTGCGGCTGAAGCGGAAACCGGCGAACCGGCGGAAGTCCTGACCGGGGAGATAAAGATCTATGATCCGAGCGGAACGCCCCTCGGCGGGTTGAGCGGGTACACGGTAAAGCGGGCGACCCGGGCGGCGCTGCTCTCGGCAGTCGAAGGGGTCAAGGATTTGCTGTACGAGGTGGTGTGGCGGGAACGCGCCCTGCCGGCCGGCATCACCCCCGCGGATTTCTTCCCGAGTCCAACCACGGTCGCCGCCGGCTCCGGCCTGTTGTCGGAATACCTGGCAGCCGAGAGTGTCGATCCCGAAGACAGGAACGCCCTTCTGGCGGACCTGGAACGATGGTCACATTCCCGCGCGCTGACGACCCTGGAAGAGCTGGGGTGGCAACGGAGGGCGGGAGAGACCGTGGACCCCGATGCCTTGCGGCAACGGCTGAACGTCATCCCGGAACACCGGCGACTCTTCCGCCGGATGCTGGAAATGCTCGCCAAGTCCGGCGCGCTGGCGGCGGATGGCGAGGGCTTCGTTGTGGTCACGGGACGCGACGATCCGCTGCCGCAAGGCATGCCGGAGGACCTTGAGGCGTTCGCCAGGACCATGGCGGAGCAATATCCCCACGGCGTGACCGAGGTCGGGCTGTTCCGGCGGTGCGGCAACGCGCTTGCCGAGGTGCTTCGCGGCCGTATGGATCCGCTGACGCTCCTGTTCAGCAGCGGAGATCCGACCCCGGCCGATCTGTATCTGAAGGCGCCCGTGGCGCGTGCGGCCAACAAGATGCTGCGCGACGCGGTCCGGGCGCTGGTGGCCCGGTTGCCGAACAACCGCAGGCTGCGGGTCGTGGAGGTCGGAGCGGGCACGGGATCGGCGACCACCTACGTCCTCCCTGAACTTCCCGAAGGCCGGTTCGATTACACGTACACGGACATCTCCGCGGGCTTCTTCTCGGAAGCGGAGGCGCGATTCGGGGATGGCGGCGGATGCATCGAGTACCGCACCCTGGACGTCGAAAAGGACCCGGTCGCGCAAGGCTATGCACGCCACGGTTATGACCTGATCATCGCATCCAACGTGCTGCACGCCACGCGATACTTGCAGGAGACACTGGGACATTGCCTTGAGTTGCTCGCGCCGTCGGGACAACTGGTGGCCCTTGAGAACCTCAGCGGCCTGGGTTGGATGGATCTGACGTTCGGCCAACTGGACGGCTGGTGGCGATTCGCCGACGACTACCGGCCCCATCATGCCCTGGCGAGCCCGGCGGTATGGCGGCAAGCTCTCAGCGACGCGGGATTCACGGGAGCGGAAGTCCTGGGAGTGGACGAGTCGGACTCCTCACGGACGCCGGACAAGGGCGTCATCGTGGCGCAGGGTCCGGCGGAGATGAAAGAGCCTCGCGGCGTGTGGGTTCTGGCAGGGGACCGCGGTGGCCTGGCGGCGAAACTGGCAGCCGATCTTGCAGCCCGGAACCAGACGGTCATCCTGGCAAGCAGCGATGCGCCGGAAAACGGAAGACCGGCACCAGCGGCCCCCGGTGTTGTCGAGAAAGCCGTGGACATGGAGCAGAGGGAGTCCTGGCGATCCCTGATGGAGAGCCTGCCCGGCGATGAGCCGCTCAGCGGCGTGGTACACTTGGCTGCCCTGGACGGTCACGGGGCGGGGGCCGCAACCGAAGACATCGCGGAAGACGTGAGACGCGCAGGGGCGAGCGCATTGGCGCTTACGCAGGGCGTGTCCGACGCCGACCGGACACCCGCGAAGGGCGTGTGGTTCGTGACGCGCGGCGCGCAGGTCCTGGAGCGGGAGCGCGGAGGAGAACTGGCCGGCGCCACGCTTTGGGGATTCGGGAAAGCGGTCGCGCTCGAGGCGCCGCATTTGCAACCCAAGATGCTGGACCTGGACCCGGCAGAAATGGCGCCGGGCCCCGACCTCGTGAATGAGCTGCTATATCCGGACCCTGAAAATCACATCGCGTACCGCTTCGAGCGTCGTCAGGTCGCACGGTTGGTTCGCGTGGGTGCCGGGCCGGAACGCCTCTCCTTACCGGAAGAGGCCGACTGGGCGCTGGCCCCGGACCCCGGCGGCGTATTCGAGAAGCCCTGCGTCCAGCCGCTCCCCGCGCCTCCCCTGAAACCCTGGGAAGTGCGCGTCAGCGTGGAGGCTTCCGGCCTCAACTTCTGGGACGTGTTCCGCTCCCTTGGCTTTATCCCGGAAGGGAACTTGGGCAGAGAAATGTGCGGCCACATCCTCGATGTGGGTTCCGACGTCTCCACCGTCTCGGTCGGCGACCACGTGGTCGGATTGGGATTCGGCGCGTTCGCGGCGCAAATGGTCACGCACGAGGAACTGGTGGCGCCCGCGCCTTCGGGAATCCCGGTGACGGCGCTTGCCACGGTGCCCAGCGCGTTCGTGTCGGCCGCGCTGTCTTACGAGCTTTCAGGGCTCAAGGCGGGCGACCGGGTGCTGATCCACGCCGGTGCGGGGGGAGTCGGAATCGCAGCCATCCAGTTGGCTCAAGCCGCGGGAGCGGAAGTCTTCGCCACCGCGAGCGCGTCCAAGCAGGCGTATCTCAGATCCCTGGGCGTGGAGCAGATCTTTGACAGCCGCACGACCGCGTTCGGCAAAGAGATCCTCGAAGCCACGGACGGCGCCGGGGTGGACGTGGTGCTGAACAGCCTGACGGGAGAAGGCTTCATCGACGCCAGTCTGTCCTGCTTGAAGAATGGCGGCCGGTTCGTGGAATTGGCACGGCGGGATATCCTGAGCGAGGACGAGATGGCCTCGGTGCGTCCCGACGTGGTCTACGCCATCCTGGAGCTGGACGTCCTGAAAAAAACCGAACCGGCGTGGGTGGGCAGAGTCCTGCGGGACGTGATGGCGCGCGTTTCGGCTGGAGAACTGAAACCGATCGTCCACAGCCGGTGGCCGCTCGCCGAAGCCGGGGCCGCGCTGCGGTTCATGCGCTCGGCCCGGCATCTCGGGAAAATCGTCGTAACGACCCCGCCGCTGCTGAACGGCCGGTTGCGTCAGGACCGGACGTATCTCGTGACCGGCGGCTTGGGCGGGATCGGCTGCGCGGTGGCCGAGTGGCTCGCGGACAAGGGTGCGGGGACGATCGTGCTGAACGGCCGGCGGGTGCCCGACACGGCCGCCGAAGAGACGATCCGCGCACTCCGGGAACGCGGGGTGACGGTTCAAGTGGAACTTGCGGACGTGTCGGACGCGTCGGCGGTGGACCGGATGCTGGCGCGGATGGACCGGGAACTTCCGCCATTGGGCGGCGTGATCCACAGCGTGGGGATGCTGTCGGACGCCGCGCTGACCAACCAGAACTGGGAAAGCTTCGAGAAGGTGCTTTGGCCGAAGATCCTGGGGGCCTGGCACCTGCACCGCGCAACCGTGGACCGTGATCTGGATCTCTTTATCCTTTTCTCGAGCCGGGTCGGTGTGATGGGCAATCCCGGCCAGTCGAACCACGCCGCGGCCAACGCCTTCCTGGACCAGCTCGCCGGTCACCGCCGGGCGCTGGGACTCCCGGCACAGGCCATTGCCTGGGGGGCTTGGTCCGAAATCGGTGAAGCCGCGGAACAGAAGGAGCGGATTGAGCGGCGACGGGCGGCACTCGGCGGCCGCTGGTTTACCCCGCAGCAGGGTCTCAAAGCCCTCGAAAATCTGGTGCGTCAGGACGCGACGACTTCCGTTGTGATGTCCATGGACTGGTCGGTGTTTGCGGAAGCTGTCGCGGACCGTCCGCCTCTACTGGAAGACCTGCTGTCCGCAACCGCTGAGGGCAAAACAGATGCCGCAGCCTCATCAGGCGACCTGCTTTCCCGTCTGCGGCAAACACCCGCGGCGGCGCACGAGGAACTGCTGGTGTCCTTCCTGCAACGGGAGGTGCAGGCGGTGCTGCGGCTGCCGTCAACGCCGGCGCCCACCGTAGGATTCTTTGACCTGGGCATGGACTCGCTCATGGCCGTGGAACTGCGGAACCGGCTGAACCGGGCGTTCTCCGAGGAGTACACGGCACCCAATACCGTCGTGTTCGACTACCCGGACATCGCCGCACTCGCCCGTCATCTGGCCGAGGCACTCGGTGAGATCGGCGGCACACCCGCGCCTCAGGCACAGCCGGTGGCACTTCCGGCAGCCCGGCACGAGGACGACGAAATTGCGATCGTCGGCATGGCCTGCCGCTTCCCCGGCGCTCCGGATCTCCACACCTTTTGGCGACTACTCGACGCGGGTGTAAACGCGGTGACCGACAGGCGACCGGGTACCGATGCCTGGAGCGATCTCGCTCGAGACATTCCAGCCGGGTACGCCGCTTACTGCCGGGGCGCGTTTGTGGACGAGATCGATAAATTCGACGCGGGCTTCTTCCGGATGACGCCGATCGAGGCGCGTAATCTGGATCCCCGGCATCGCATGCTGCTGGAGACGAGCTGGCAGGCGGTCGAGGATGCCGGTATGGACCCGGACCGGTTGAGGGGCAGCCGCACCGGGGTCTACGCCGGTATCGGCACCAGTGAGTACCGGGACCTGATGACAACCAGCGACTACGGCATCAGTTATCTGGGCACCGCCGCGAGCATGGCGGTCGGGCGGATTGCCTATCATCTGGGTTTGGAGGGACCGACGATCCCGGTGGAACTCAACTGTGCGTCGTCACTGGTCGCCTTGCATCACGCGGTCGCGGGTTTGCAACGAGGCGAGGTGAATATGGCTCTGGTTGGAGGCGCGAGTGCAATCCTGTCGACCGGGATAATCAGGGAGATGGCGGATTTGGGGATGTTGTCGCGGACGGGTGCATGCAGGACCTTCGATACCTCTGCGGATGGCTTCGCGCGAGGCGAGGGCTGCGGAATAATCGTCCTGAAGCGGCTCGGCGAGGCTGTGGCCGACGGCGACCGGATTTGGGGGGTGATCCGCGGTTCGGCGGTCAACCAGAACGGAGCAAGCGCAGGGCCGACGGTGCCCAATGGCCCGGTGCAGGAGCGGGTGATAGAAGAGGCACTGTCCCGGGCAGGCGTGTCTCCGGCAGACGTGGACTATCTGGAAGCCCACGGCTCCGCATCGGAGTTGGGTGACTCGATCGAAGTGCAGTCCGCGGCAGCGGTGTACGGCAAAGGACGCGAAGCGGAGCAGCCGCTGTTGATCGGCTCGGTGAAGACCAACATCGGACACTTGGAACCGGCTGCAGGGGTTGCCGGTCTGATCAAGGTCATCCTGGCGATGAAGCATGGCGTGATTCCCAGGCACTTGCACTTCCGTGACCCCAATCCCAACCTGGATTGGGACCGGTTACCCGTCCGCGTGACTTCCGATGCGACGGACTGGCCCGTTTATCCCGACCGGCCGCGGTTTGCGGCAGTCAGTGCATTCGGTATCTCGGGGACGAACGCGCACGTGGTCGTGGAAGGATACGGGGCAGGCGATGGAGTCGTTGCAGAAAATCAACCCGCCGGTGCTGCGCAACCCGTGGCCGTTGCCCTGCCGGAACCGGTGGCGGACTTGCCAGTGGCCAAGGAAGAACTCGTCGCACGTAAAACGCGCTTCCTGCCGCTGTCGGGGAAGTCCGACGAAGCCCTGCGGGACTTGGCGGGCCGTTATCTGTCGTGGCTTGACCAACACGAGCTTTCGTCAGAGGACGCCATCAATCCCTTGCTTGCGGACATGGCGTGGACGGCCGGCGTCGGTCGCAGTCACTTTGCTCACCGGGCCGGTGTGGTATTCCACGATGCCGCGTCGCTACGGTACGGACTGAAAAAGCTCTCGGAAGCAGATGAAGGACCTGGACCACGGGCAGCGACCAAGGTGGCGTTCGCATATACGGGCCAGGTGGGCCAATGGATCGGAATGGGAGAGACGCTCTATGCAAACGAGCCGGTGGTGCGGGCGGTGTTGGATCGCTGCGAGTCGGTCCTGCGGGAAGCACAAGGCACCTCGTTGCTGGACGTGCTGTTCAATCAAGCGCCGGGCGATCCGAACGACGCGGCGCGGATGCAGCCGGCGCTCTATGCGCTGGAATGCGCGCTCACGGCTCTTTGGGCGAGCGTGGGGATTCGACCGAGCGTGGTGGTGGGACTCAACCTCGGAGAATTGGCCGCGGCACAGGCCGCCGGAGTGTTCGGCCTGGAGGACGGATTGCGGTTTGCCGCGGTGCGGGCTGCGCTGTTCGGTGGGTTGCCGGAAGTGGGAGCGCAGGCCACGGCTCTCGACGATCTGCAAGCTGCACTAGACGGCATCGCGATTGCGCCGCCGTCGCTCACCCTGGTAAGTAGTGTGACAGGCCACGTGGTGGAGCCGGGTGAAATGCTTGACGCGGCCTACTGGAGCCGCCAGGCAAGCGAGCCGGGAGTCCCGGACTGTAGCGCGGAGACATTGGCGGATCTGGGAGTGGAGAGCGTGGTAGAAATTGGTCCATGCGAGACGCATGTGCCGGCTGCCGGTAACGGCAATACGCCGGTCGTGCTGTCGAGCCTCCAGGAGCCCGACGACGCAACGGCGATGACCGCGGACGCCGCGTTCGTAAAGGCAGTTGCAGCGGCGTACGTGGCGGGACTCCCGGTTTCATTTGCGGGTCTCTTCGCGGGAGAAACCCGTCGCCGAATTTCACTCCCCACCTACCCGTTCCAACGCCGGCGTTACTGGATCCAAATACCGACACGGTAACCGGGCCGGCTCAAAACTCCTTTTGCTTTGTCATCCCCGACTCCGATCGGGGATACAGAGTCTTTGTCTTGTCCTTCGTCTTTGTCTTCGTTTTTGTCTGTCATCCTCGACATTTTTAATCGAGGATACAGTGTCTTTACTTTTTTCTTCGTCCCTGAAGATTAAGACGCTGGATTCCTGCTTTCGCAGGAATGACAGAAGGAAAAGATAGTTCTACAGCAGGCCGTTCTGCTCCAGAAATTCCCGGACCTCCGCAACGCATTCCTCCGGTTTTTCGAGTTGAAGATGGTGCGTCGTCTCGGGCAGGAAATCATACTCCACGGCCACAATGTCACTCAGATCAATAGTCGGCAGGTAGGCAAAAGGCAGGGTGGGGTCGGCTCCAATGATTTTTGTGGGGCATGGAAGCGCTCCCAACTCCACCAACGGTGAAAACCCCCTGACGTAATCCATGATCTGGGCCTCGTATTCACGAGGACACCGGAGTTCGTAATCCTGCCCGTTGGCGGACCGTCGAAGCGTCGTCCTTGCCATAAGGTCCAACACGCCGGGTACGACACGAGTGAAGGCCGGGACATAGCGAAGGAGTTCGACAAAGTCTTCTCGTGTCTGAAACCGATCCCCGCGTCGCCGCGTGAGTGCGGCGGCGTGTTCGGCAGCCTCATCAAATTCTATCTGGCTTCTACCGGGTTTGCACAGCGGGGGATCAAACAGAACCTGCGCCGCCAAGCTGTTGCTTTCAGTAGATAAAAAGAGAGTGACCAAGGCAGAAGCGGAGTGAAAGACGCCGATTTTTGGTTTGTTCCCGTAGTGCCGGTCAATGGCTTCGAAAATACGTTCCTGGTCACGGATCAAGGTCGGAACGTTATGCTTTTCACGGGCGCCGACGGTATTCCACCCGTGGTTCCTGAGGTCATAGACGATGAGGTCGAAATCGCCGGCGAGCAGTGACCAGAAGGGGTAATACAGATCAATCGCCAGCCCGTTCCCATGGCTCAGCACGAGCCGGGGGCCGTCGGGATTCCCGTGCCGGCGCAGGGGCGTAACGGTGTCCGCGTCGAGGCGAACTTCGCACACTGAGCACGGCTCGGGGATCTCCCACACGGGCTCTGAACTCATGAAAGGAGCGGGGCCACTTGCCGGGCCCTATACCGCGCCCGCTGAAAAGCGGCGATGGAACCAACGATGTTCAACCGTTGCGGCTATCGAGGAAATCGATCAATTTCCGTACCGTGTCCAGCTTCACACAATCTTCGGGCGTCAACGTCACGTTGAACTCCTGCGCGACCACTTTCCCGAACGCGACGACATCCAGGGAGGATACGCCGAGCGTAGTGAGCCGCGTATCCAGATCCTCCGGCAGATTCAATGGCTGCCCATCTACTTTAAGGTTCTCGTTAATGAGCGTTTTGACACGATCTTCTGTTGAAGCCATAGTACTTCATCTCCATTAGTGGGTGGTGAGTATAGGTACATCCGGCCGGGACCGGATGCCGTGAACATGAATGCCGACTTTAACAAAATGGAAGACGATAATCCAGTGAGATCAGCACTCCATTGTCTCATGTATCGAATTTCTTGTTTAGTCCTGAGACGCGCGGGGCGGTAGAATCCACGTCCTATGAAACCCCTCGATGTCGTCAAACACTATCATGAGCAGACCAAGCACGACTTCAACCGCTACGCTCGCGCCCTGGGGTACATGGACTGGGCCAACCAGCCTGATCCCTTCCGGCGCTATGAAGGGGCTCCTCTTTACGAATTGCCGCTGCTCGATGCCGGTGACGAGCCCGTTTCGCCTGCTTACGAATCGTTTTTTACTACACAACCGGTTCCCGCTCAACCCTTGACCCTGAACAGTCTTTCCCGGTTCTTCGAATACGGCCTCTCCATCACGGCGTGGAAAGAATACGGGGGAAACCGCTGGGCGTTACGCAGCAATCCGTCCAGCGGTAACCTGCATCCCACGGAAGGCTACGTGCTGATCCGGGAAACGTCCGGTCTTCCGCTCCCAGCAGGGCTCTATCACTATGCCTCAAAGGAACACGCCCTCGAGCACCGGCGGCAGGGGTCGAACGAGGAGATCGAAGCCTTGCTGCAACCCTTCCCATTGCAGGCCTTTCTCGTCGGACTGAGTTCCATCCATTGGAGGGAAGCGTGGAAGTATGGGGAACGCGCGTTTCGCTACTGCCAGCATGATATCGGTCACGCGCTGGGCACCCTGCGGATTGCGGGAGCCGTTCTCGGGTGGCGAGTCTTTCTTCTCGCCGGGCTCGACGACCGGACGATCGGCGCCCTGCTCGGATTGAACCGGTTGCATGAATTCGATCAGGCTGAACCTGAACTTCCCGAACTGCTGTGCGTTGTCTGTCCCGCGCCAAATCTTCTACCTCCCCTTCCCCCCTCCTTACAAAGGAGGGGAAAAAAGAAGAGCCCTTTCCCCTCTCCTGACCCTTCGACTTCGCTCAGGGCAGGCAAAGGAGGGGAGCAAGAGGCATCCACACCGCTCTTCCTCGATCAAGCGATCGTCGAGCATTGGGAGCACGGAGACTGGCGCGGCAAGGCAAACCGGTTGAGCCGGGACAACCCCGTTCCCTGGGAAATCATCGATGACGTGACCAAGGCGTCGTGGAAAACCTCGACGGAAGAGTCGGAGTTCCGATTGTTCCCCTCTTCTGCGCCGCACGCTGGACCAAGCGGAGTGGAACCAGCATTTTCCCCCGATTCCTTTTCGAGTACGGTCTCCGCACATCAAATCATTCATCAACGCCGTAGCGCGGTGGCGCTTGACGGACACACGTCGATTTCCGCACAACAATTTTTCACGATGCTGGAACGCGTCATGCCCTATCCGGATCGACCGGTGGCCCAACGGCCTATGCCGTGGGATTCGCTCCCGTGGGCTCCCACCATTCACTTGGCCCTGTTCGTGCACCGAGTCGACGGGCTCCTGCCCGGCATGTACATGCTCCTGCGAAACAGCGACCCGGCTCTCAAGGCAACCTTTCAACAAGCCATGCACCAGCAATTCGCCTGGACCGTTCCCGATGGTTGTCCGGCATCGCTTCCGTTGTACTTGTTGGAGGAAGGAAACGCTCAACGGATCGCCACGCAAGTGAGTTGCCATCAGGAGATCGCGGGCGCCGGTGCGTTTTCATTGGGGATGATCGCGAAGTTCGCGGCGTCGTTGGAGCAGCATGGACCGTGGTTCTACAAACGCCTGTTTTGGGAGACCGGACTCGTCGGTCAGGTGCTGTACCTCGAAGCGGAAGCGGCCGGCGTGCGCGCCACAGGCATCGGATGTTTTTTCGACGATCCCGTACATCGCGTGCTGGGCTGGTATCCGGACACGCAGTTTCAATCCTTGTATCATTTCACCGTCGGCGGCGCCGTGGAAGATCATCGCCTCACCACCCTGCCTCCCTACGGCGCACTGAGCAAGAGCCGGAAACGTGTAGAGCCCCGCTAACCCGCCTTACGTTCCCGTCACCCCCGACGCCTCTCTGTCATCCTCGACATCTTTAATCGGGAATCCAGTGTCTTTTCGTTTTCCATCCTGCTCAAAAGCCAAAGGCACTGGATGCCCGATCGAGCCGGGCATGACAGAAACTGCAAATACCATTTCCCGGCGCCTGCGGGCGTGGCTGCGCCCGGGCGCCACTGGTTTTGGGTCCTTTTGCCTGAGTCAAGAGAAACGCGAATCTCCTGGCTCCTATCCCGGACGGAAAAGGACTGCAGGGGCTGGTGGCCCTGCCCCCGAAGGTGGGCCAGCTTCGCTACGATTGTTCTGGACTCTTGAGCCCCCCGCCGAGCCGCGGGTTACCGCGCGGCGCCGAAGGCCCCGAGGAGTTGGTTCCGCTCGAAAACCCCGCCGACCTCCTCCGCCGCCGGGCCGTAGAACGCGCCCCGGATGGAGTCGCCCGCGGCGGCGCGCGCCGCAAACCCGCCGTCGGTGACGCGCAGGGCGGCCCAGGTCATAACGGCGTGTCCGTCGGGCGTGAGGACGACATCGACGGCCGGCGTCGCAAGATCGGTAATCGTCAGCCTGGCCCCGCCGCGCACCAGTTGGTGGGCGGGGTCCAGGGCGACCATGGTCCCTTCCCACGTCGCCGAGCCCACGACCGGGAGACTCTTGGCGTACGTGTCCCCACTCAGCGCAGCCATCCGGCCTTGCAGCCCCTCGGCGGCCACCTCGACCACGCCCGGGGCCATATAGGTCCAGGCCCCCAGACTGGTGTAGGCGGTACTCTCGCCCGCGGCGGTCGGGTCAGCGGCAAACGACAGGCTGATGCCCCTGAAGGCGGCCGTGCACTGCGACAGATCGGCCGTACAGGTGATGTTCTCCACCCGCGCATTCGTGTAGCCCGGCCCGCTGAACAGCAGATCGGTGAACAGGACGGCGGGGACGGGCGCAGCCGGCCACGAGCAGCCCTATCACGATCAGGCCCCCCACTTGGTCATGCTCATAGCTTCCTCTCCTTCGGTCCTAAATGTCTGTGTCCGCGGCGTCGCCGCTTAGAAGCCCCACTCGACCTGGAGTCGGACGCCCTGGTTCACCGGCTGCCGGGTTGGCGCCTGGCGCGTGCCTTCCAGGTTCAGGGTCAGACCCGGGAGTTGCACCCGCGTGCCCACCCGGTACGTCCGGTCCGCGCCATCCGAAAGCACCGTACCCGCATAGGGCGTGATCAAGCCGGCGCCGAAGGCCGCGAACCCGTAGCCCACGTCCGCCGCCAGGCGACCGCGTGGCGCGGATTGGGTGGCGGGGGCCAGGCCCTGGGTGGTCTGCCGGGCCCACAACCCGTCCACGCCGCTCGCCGCCGCGCCCCAGGTCGGGGCCAGCGTCACCGACAGGCCCCGGCCCGCCGCGCCCGGATCCAGCCGCACGCTCCCGCTCGCGCCCCATTCCTGGTAAGCATCGGCTTCATGCGCCACGAGGCCCCGCACCGTCCCCTCGACCGTCAGGCCCAGGGTCGGGTCCGCGTAGGACACCCGGCCCCCCACTTCCAGGCCGAAGCCCGTCTCCGCGTCCCCCCAGTCATGCCGCACCCCCAGTTCCACCGTCGGGGTCAGGTGCCGGCCATCGGCCCACGTCACTCCCCGGCTGCCTTCCAGGAGCACCCGCAGCCGGTGCGCGTCCGCGTCCGTGGCCACCGAATTCGCCACCGCGTCGGAGGAGGTCCGCGTGAGCATGGCGTCCGTGCGCGTGGCCAGTTGGAACCCCCCGGTGTCCGCCGGGGCCAACAGAATCCCCCGGCCCCCAAAGGCTCCCATGACGAGCGTGGTGTCCGTCTCCACCGTCACGCCGTTCGCCATTTCCAGGTCCCATTCGCCCCAGCCGTAGCCCACCAAGCCCCAGACATCCAGCCGGTCGGTCACCGCATACCGCAGGTAGGGATGGAGGCTCGTCAGGGTCTGCTCCAGGTCGCCCGTGCCGCGCTCGGCCAGGTTGGGCTGGGTGAACCCGCCGTCCCCCCGGCTATGGGCCACGGCCAGCCCCAGCACCAGCCGGTCCCACGTGCCGTCCACGCCCACGGTGCCCGTGAACACGTCCCCGTTCAGGGAGAGGTCGCCGGCTTGCCCGTCAAACGTGGTGCCCGCGACCCGGCCCCAGGCCGTCAGGCGCGGCGTCGCCGCATCCGCGTCCGTCGCGCCCAGGTTGAGCCGGAAGGCACTGCCCATGAGCAGCCGGCGGAGCGTCAGGGTCTGGCCAATCTCCAGGGTCCGGCCGGGGTTCAGCCGCGGGTCCGGCCGGTCGGCCCATGGGGTGGGCTGGGGACCCGCCCCCGGACCTATCCCCAGCATCCGCGCGACTTCGGTCAGGACCGCCGTTGTGGTGACCGCCTCGTTGGGGGCCGCCCCGGTCCCTGCGTCCCGCGTCGCGGCACCCGGCGGCGCGGGCTGACTCGCGGCGGCCCGGCCCAGCGGGACCCGGTAGCCCCCGAGGGTCAGGTGCGAAGCCGACCCCGGCCCGCCCCGCAAGCGGTCCCCGACCGCGTCCGTCACGTGCGTCGCCACCGTGCGCCCGAAGCGCGCCAGCCACGCCTGTTGCAGCGGGTCGTCGTTCTTGATCACCCCCGTCGCCTCGCGGTGCATCGCGCGCAGGAACGCCCCCCGCGGGTTCGAGAGCGTGAGCGTGAACGTCTCCTTGCCCTCGTCGATGGCGTCGTCGAGCAGCGCCACCGAGACCGTCTTCGCCGTCTCGCCCGCCGCGAAGGTCAACGTGCCCGACGCGGCCGTGTAGTCCGCCCCGGCCGTGGCCGTGCCGTCGGCGGTGGCATAGTCCACCGAGACCGGCCCCGACGCCGCGCGGCTCAGCGTCACCGCGAAGTCGAGCGATGCGTCCTTGCCTTCCTTCGCCCGCGCGTCCTGGGCCCGGATGCGCGCCGGGCCCCGGACCGTCGCCGACGCCGCGCCGAGCGCTATCTTCACGTCCTTCCACGAATTCGGCTTGACGCGGACCCGCCACAGCACCGGGTCCAGCGACTCCACGCCCTTTATCTTCCCGGCCGTCACCCTGAACGCCTCGGGAGCGGGCTTCGAGCCCGACTGCACGTCCAGCGCGAACGCCGTCCGCCCGTCATGCTCCGACGGGACGCTGCCGAACTCTACCGCCACGGTCTGGGGCTTCTCCTCTTCCGGCGGGGTCTGTTCCTCGGGCGCCTGCACCTGCGTCTGCGCCTCGACCACCTCGATGCGGTAGTCCGTGGTCGTCGACCCCGGTTTGGACACCGTCACCTCCAGCCTGGTCGGGCCGTCCGGCGACAGCGACAGCGCCGCCGCCGTCCCGGAAGCCCGGACCTGCTGCCGCGACAGAAGCGTCAGATGCGGCGCCGGCTGGCGCGAGCGCGCCCACACGGTCGGCGCGGCCGCCGCGCCCCACGACGGTTCCAGCGACACCTCACGGGTCCCCGCCGGCACCTCCGCCCGGTACGACGTCACCCCCGGCGAGAAGGCCGGGACCAGCGCCACCGCCTGCGAGCCCGCCGTGAGCGCAAGACCGCTCAACGGACCGCCCGCCGCCGCCGTCTGCGGCGCCGCCGCCCCGACCACCTCGACGCGGTACGTCGTGGTCGTCCCCTGCAATCGCTTCCCCGAACCGTCCGGTTCGAGCACCGTCACCTCCAGCCTGGTCGGGCCGGCCGACGACAGCGCCAGCGCCGCCGCCGTGCCGGAGGCGTGAACCTGCGCCTGCGCCAGCATCGCCGCTGGCCCTTGCGAAACCAAAACCACGCTCGGCGAGCCGCCCAGCTCGGCCTCCGCGCCCCAGTGCGGCGCCAGCGTCACGCCCGCCGTCCCCGACGGGACCTCCGCCCGGTAGGACAGCACATTCGGCGAGAAGGCCGGGACCAGCGCCACCGCCTGCGAGCCGGCCGAGAGCGCAAGACCGCTCAGCGGACCGCCCGCCGCCGCGCGCGCCGCCGCCAGCCGCTGCCTCTCCGCTTCCGCGGCCGCCTCCGCCGCGAGCCGCGCCGCCTCCGTCTCCGCGTCCTCGTGGTTCGTAATCGTCAGGGTGAGCTCGGCAGCGCCCATGTAGGTCAGCAGGCTTGTCGTCCGACTGCACGTCGGGCAGTTCTCTATTTGCCTGCCGGTGTACTGAATGCCCGCATGGTCCGCCCTGACGCCGATGTCGATCGTCTCGCCGGAGTCCTCGTGCGGGTCGTCGACGACGTGAATCTCGAAGCTCGCGCTCCGGCTCCCCGAAGGAATGTGCAGCAGGTTCGCGGCCTGGACGGTCTCGGAAGACGTCCCGCCGAACCAGCCTCTGCCCTCCCTCTGCACCGGCCTCCTGTAATCGTCATATTCCGGACCGGCCGGCACCGGCGTGCGGTAGTCCTCCCCCCAGGTCGCCGTGCCGCCGAGGTTGACGGTCACATTCACGCCGCCGTCAAGCGCCGGCTCGGGCAGCGTGACCGTCACCGTGACCGGCGCGGCGCCCTCGCGCGGCGCGCCGCTCGCGCTCAGGGTCGGACCGCTGGCGCTCAGGGCCGGCGAGGGGTCCGGCGCCGTCAGCCTCACCCCGACCTGCTGGCCGTCGCTCCATTGCGGGTTGACGCCGTTCCATGTGTAACTTTCTTCAATGCCGAATGAACCAACGGGTAGCCGCGTAGCGCCGAGATGCAACACCATCCCGGCAAGATTCGACCGTGGTGTCGGGGTGATGTCAATTCTTGCCGACCTACTGGTAGGAAAGTAAAACAAACCTTCGACTAGATAGGTCACAC
Organism: Nitrospirales bacterium; assembly: GCA_965204965.1. Taxonomy (GTDB): domain Bacteria; phylum Nitrospirota; class Nitrospiria; order Nitrospirales; family UBA8639; genus Bin75. The sequence continues at coordinate 2,044,096 of OZ242026.1, forward strand.
CGTTGTACTCGAACTCATCGTCCGAGAGCGCCACGGAGCAGTTGTCTGCGGAGGCGGCGAGGGAGCAGCCGAGAAACCCTGAGCCCTGATCGACCGTCAGCGTCGGGCTCCAGACGGTGTTCCGCCCCGCGCCCCCGTCGACGGAGGGCACACCGGGGGCGGGCATCTCCAGACTCACGCGAACCCGGCCCGACGCGGGCAGCGAGCCCAACCAAGAGTAGCCGTTTTCGCCTAAAGAGGCGTCTTCGACGCCATTCCGGTAGACGGAGAAACCGCCCACAGCGCCGTCCGCCAGCGACCAGCGCGTGCTGCCGACAACCAGCGTCGCGCGCTGCGCGAAGGCAGCGGGGATGTTCCGATCCAACGCGATGTCGATCTGGTTTCGTCGAGTACCCGAGAAGAGATAGCTAGTAGACTGGAGAACCGCGACCCGGTAGGTCTGGCCGCCATAGCTGAAGCTGTCGTCCGTCAGCGCACCCCGGCAGCGATAGGTTGTTGAGACGAATCTCGGCTCCGTGCAACCGCGACCGACAATGTGACCGAAATGAGCCCGTGTGTAGTCGTAGTTCTGCACGTCCAGCATGGCGGACCAGAGGGTGACGGTATTCTGCGCCTGGGCGGGCGCGGCCGCGAACAGGCCGAGCGCCCCGAGCAGCAGCGCGAGGACGGGGAGGAGGGCGGGGCGGCACCACGCGGACGAGGCCCGGCGCGAGCCCGCCGGAGCGGCGCCGCAGCCGCAAGGGGCGGCGGCCGGCTCAGGCTTGTGCGGGGAATCTGGACCGACGCCGGGCATTCCCGCTAGAGGTGGTCTCTCTCTCTCTCTCTCTCTCTCTCTCTCTCTCTCTCTCTCTCCACAAATCGTGCCATCGTGAACATCTTTTTCTCCTTCTCCTTTAGGCTGTATGGCCTTCATGGACTTTCCTATTCTGTGTTTCGTCACCAATGTATGGTAGAAAACACGCATGGTTACAGGACGCCAGACGGTTTTTAGTTGTGCGGCCAACTTTTTACGGGGGCGCAAGTGCATTTTCTGTGGCTCCTTTCAGGTCTTGCACACCCGCCGCGGCTATGTGAAATGTGGGCGGTGCAGGAAAAGCAAGAGCCTCCGGCGCTTGCGCCGGGAGATCCGCATCCTCCAAGGCTTCTATCAATTGCAACCCGCCTATCGGTTGAGCCAGGATCTGGGCTTGGATGTCAAAGTGGTCACGCGCATCTATCAGCGGCTGCGGGAAGCGTTGTATCATGTCACTGAACTGGAAGCCGGGAAACTGACGGGCGAGATCGAACTGGATGAGGCCTATTTCGGCGGCAAGCGCAAGGGGCTCCGCGGGCGGGCCACCGCCGGCAAAAGCGTCGTGTTCGGGCTCCTGGAGCGGGACGGCCGGGTCTATACCAAGGTCGTGGAGTCGGTCAGTGCAGATGAATTGATGCGCCATATCCAAGCCCATACGCGGCAAGGGTCCGTCTATTTCACCGATGCCTTTCGGGGCTATCAATCGTTAAAACGCTATGGCCACCATCGTACGGTGAATCATGCGAAAACGTTGGTGAGCCGGCGGACGAAGAATCACATCAATGGCATTGAAGGGTTTTGGAGTTATGCCAAGCATATTTTGTATCAGTATCGCGGGGTGTCCAAGTATCATTTCCCGATGTATCTGAAAGAAGTTGAGTATCGCTTTAATCACCGCCAGGAGAATGTGTTCAAACAGTTTCTGAAAATCTATTTTGGTTACGTTTCGCCCTAATTACCAAAAGATTTCTGGATTTGTCAAGAAAAATCTAGGCTGTTGTATGCATATTCTGACTGTCAGAACGGCAGACCCTTCTTGTGGACACACGTTGTACGCATAATAGAGGTATTTCCCTGATTGTCAATGCCTGTATTACGGAACGCTCATTCTGGACAAGCCTGAACGATCGTTCTGCTACTTAGGAAAAAAACCGAACGCTTATTCCAGTAGGGTTGCAGGCTTCAACGGCGCCGGATTCCTGTGGTGGCGGGAAGCGAGAGGGTCGTGAAGCCGGTGTGACGCGCCGGTGAACAGACAAGCAGAACGGAATGAAAAAAACGCAGCTACTGGCTCCGCGATCAAATCCTATGCCTGCTGTGTGTAAGCGAGGGGCCGGAAAAACAGCCGGGTCCAGCGGCGCGTTTCGTAAAGAGACATCGCCTCAGCCGGGCGGCGGCGCGCCCGGCGCCCGGCCATCACAGGCCGTGGGCAGCTCACCCCACGGTCGGTCAGACAGACCGGCAATCTCGCCGGGCCATTCACCGGTGAATCGACCCGGTACGGGCAACAGAGATCAAGTCATGGGTAGAATGGGCGGTCCCCGGGCCCTGACACAGGGCGAGAAGACGGACGGGGCAGAGACAATTTCGCGTGATGCGGCCCCCCTCCCTGGAGATTGTACTGCTATTTTACCACTCTATTGCCACGTTATTGCAGGGACCTACAGGAGTATAAGAGAAGACGCAAGGCACAACATCTCACCAAAGACTCATGAACACGAGCGTTTGATGGATTTACCAGGAACCACGTGGACTCCGTAGGACTCTGAGGTTGGCTCCTTTTGCCGAAACAAAAGACCCTCGTCGTGCGGGGGCGACACCCCGCAGGAATGCCTGCTCCCTTGAAGTCTGCCCATGGAATAGGATAGGGTATTTGCCAGCCAAGGCGGCCTGTGCTCATCGCCTCTGCGACGAGCACAGGCCTTCCCTTCGGACAACAAATCGCCCAATACAAAGGAGGACACCATGAATCCACTCGACTCGATTCCCGGAACGATAGGCGCAGGATTCGTGCTGACCGTCGTTCTGTATTTTGTGGTGAAAATGCTTGTCTAGTTTTCTGCTGACCTGAACTCAACCCAAAGAGGATAGATCATGGAACCCTTTTTAATGGAAACCTTATTGAAGTGGGGACATTTTCTTGCGGGTATCACCTGGATCGGTCTGTTGTATTACTTCAATTTCGTTCAAGTTCCCTTTCTGGGAAAAGTCACCCCCGAGACCAAGGCCGAGGCCTTTCAGCACCTGGTCCCGAACGCGCTCTGGTGGTTCCGTTGGGGCGCCCTTGCCACGTGGCTGTTCGGCGCCTCACTCCTGATAAACGGGGGCCGGTTCGGTTCGGCGTTCGCCCTGCAGGGCGAGAATGCCGTCATCGGCATGGGGGCGTGGCTGGGCACCATCATGCTCTTCAACGTCTGGGGCATTATCTGGCCCAACCAGAAAAAAGTGCTGGGCCTCAAAGAGGCTTCGGCGGACGAGAAGAAACAGGCCGCGCGCATGGCCCTTCTGGCTTCACGGACCAACACGATGCTGTCGATTCCCATGTTGTTCTTCATGGCGTCGTCCGAGCACGCGTCCGGTCTGTTTTGAGCGAATGGATTGCTGGAAGGAAATGTGAAGAAGGGGCGGACGTGATGCGATTGTGCACTAAACACAGATTTCTTTTCTTGTTTCTTGCCACGTCGGCGGTTTTCGCGCCAAGCGCGTGGGCGAATGACACGGAAGGCTGGTTTGCCGGGGTCCGGTTCGGCCATGAACTGGCCGACGCGAATTACGCCAAAAGCGTTCACTACAATGCAGGGGTCCTCCCCCCGCCTCTGGACGATGGCAGTGTGATCGCGGGCAAGGACAGCGCCAATGACGGATTCAACGCGTTCTCGGCCAACCTGGGCTATCGCGCGTTCCTGTCCGACCGGGTATATCTCTCCGGCGAGGTCGAGGGTGCGGTCTACTCCAATGCCGTGCAAGGCTTTTTCGAGGGCACGTACACGGGCGATGAACGGCCCATTCCCTCTCAACACATCTTTCCCTGGGCCTGGAAAGTGGACAAGAACCACAGCCTCGGGTTCAACGCACGGTTGGGGTACGTGCCCCAGGGACTTGCCTTCCTAGGCGACGGCCGCTCGGTGTACCTGATCTCCGGAGTGAAGTGGTTGAGCGCGACCTTTGAAGCGGCCTTTGATAATTTTGGGCATGGCAATGAGGCTATTCGCGGCGTGACCCGCAAAACACGCAATGCCGTCCCCTGGCTTATCGGAGGCGGCCTGGAATTCGGGAGCAGTACGAATCGCTTTGACGTGCGCATCCACTATTCCAGTTGGAGCATGGATTACGCCGGCGGGGATGGGGCGACGGAACAGAGCGCCTATGTGCCAAACACGTTTGACGTTGATGAAGTCGGGATCTCCCTGGGGTATACCCGATCGTTTAGCTTGGGCATGTAAGGAAAGAGGGCCGGCACGCAGGCCGACCCCTACGGGCCATACAATATCGAGGTTGAATATTCATTATCCGAACCGGCCGGCCGTTGCCGGCTCCGTTTCATTCCATCATCACTTTTCATACGAAAGAGGATCTTATGAGCAAGAGTCTCAAGGGCACACAAAGCCATGACAATCTGAAAGCCGCGTTTGCCGGCGAATCCCAGGCGAATCGCCGGTATCTCTATTTTGCGCGCCGCGCGGATATCGAAGGATACACGGACATCGGCGGCTTGTTCCGCGATACCTCCGAAGCCGAAACCGGGCATGCCTTCGGCCACCTGGATTTTCTGAAGGAAGTCGGTGACCCCGCCACGGGTGAACCCATCGGAAACACCGAGTCGAATCTCAAGGCGGCCATCGAAGGGGAAACCTATGAGTACACGCAGATGTACCCGGGCATGGCCAAGACCGCACGCGACGAAGGCTTTGAAGAATTGGCCGAGTGGTTCGAGACCCTGGCCAAGGCGGAACGCTCTCACGCCAACCGTTTCACCAAGGGGCTGGAGTCCTTGAACAACGCGTAATCCCTGTCGTTGTTCATTCATTCGTTGGCAGAATGCTTAGCTCGGGTGGGGCCATCGTGTTCTTTCCCTCCCCTTTGTAAGGGGAGGTCAGGTGGGGTAGAACCAACCGTCCATAAAGCATGCGAATTGGCATCCCGGTCATAGCCTCTACCTCCCCTTCGCCCCTCCTTACAAAGGAGGGGAAGGAGACGGCGGAAATTGTCAGCGAATTACTGAACATTTACAATCCTGCTTCACAACCACGTGAAGACCTTCGTTGAAACACCTTCATCTCATTTCCACTGACTGGACGCGGGACGATCTCGTCCAAGAGACGAACCGCATCTTCGACGTGTGCGACGGCTGCCGCCGGTGTTTCAACCTCTGCCCATCTTTCAACACGCTGCTGGACCGGATCGACGAGCATGAAAGTGACGTCTCCCGCCTGACCGCCGCGGATTACGAACAGGTCGAGAAGGAATGTTATTACTGCAAGCTCTGCTACAACCACTGCCCGTACACGCCGCCCCATGATTACCAAATCGATTTCCCCCGTCTGATGGCCGCGTGGAAAAAGCAGCGGGTCAAGGAACAGGGCGCGTCCTTGCGAGACCGCCTGCTGATCAAAACCGACCTGATCGGGAGACTGGGCGGCCTGACCGCCTCGCTGACCAACCGGATGCTCTCGACGCAATGGATCCGGAACCTGCTGGAGCCGGTCATCGGCCTGCACCGCGACCGGCAGATACTGGCCTTTTCCCGGGAAAACTTTCCCGCGTGGTGGCGTCAACACGGCAGGGCGCTGCAACCCGAGGTTGCCAAACACAAAGTGGCGTTGTTCCCGAGTTGCATGGTGAACTATCAGGCCACGGATATCGGCAAAGCCACGGTGCAGGTCCTCGCCAAGAATCACGTGGAAGTCGTCGTGCCCACAGGACAACGCTGTTGCAGCATGCCGTCCTTTGATCTCGGAGATACCGAAACCATGGTGCAGACCGCCACGCACCATATGCGACTGTTTTTGCCTTACCTTCAACAGGGGTATGACCTGGTCGTCCCAACGCCCAGTTGCAGTCTCATGTTCAAACGGGAATATCCGTATCTTGTGCCGACGCACGACATGACCTTGTTGGCCGAACGCACGTTCGACGTCTGTGAGTATCTGATCCGGCTCAAGAAAAACGGGGCGTTGTCCACGGAGTTCATCCGCGCGCCGCGGCGCATTGCGTACCAGGTCCCGTGTCACTTGCGCGACCAAAACATCGGATTCAAATCCAAGGAACTCATGGAACTCACGGGCGCCACAGTCGAGATGATTGAAAAGTGTTCCGGTCACGACGGATCCTGGGGCGCCAAGGTGGAATTTTTCGATCAGTCCATGAAGATCGCCGGGAAGGCCGTCCGCGCGATTTCAGATTGCGAACCGGACGTGGTCGCATCGGATTGTCCTCTGTCCGCGTTGCAACTCGATCAGGCCGGAGCGTCAAAGCCGTCCACCTGCACGCAGCATCCCATTCAAATCGTTCGCGACGCCTACAACCTGCCCGCATGAACCTTTTGACGCCATCCGATCTCCTCTCCCACGCGGACTACGAAGCGCAACGCGCAACGTTTCGCCGGGAGATCATCGCTCTCAAGAAACGACGCCGGATCGAGGTGGGCCCGTTGGTCACGCTGATCTTCGAAAATCGACGGACACTGCTGTTTCAAGTGCAGGAAATGATTCGAGCCGAACGTATTTTCGAGCCGTCGAAAATTCAGGACGAGTTGGACGTGTACAACGCCCTGCTGCCCGCAACGGGTGAACTCAGCGCCACCGTGATGATCGAGATTACGACCCAGGACCGCATCAAGGAAATCCTCGACTCCTTCCAGCAGTTCGACCGGCCGGACACCCTGGCGCTCACGGTCGGGGATCAAGCCGTGTTCGCCGACTTCGAAGCCGGACACAGCAAGGAAGACAAAATCAGCGCGGTCCATTTCGTGCGGTTTGCGGTCCCCCAGGATTTTGTGAACGCGCTTGGCAAGGATGGGTCTCATGCCGGCATCCGGATTACCCATGAGCACTACAAGGCAGAGGCGAACGTCCCACCCGCCATGCGGGAAGAGTGGCTGAAAGACCTGTACGCCTGATCGTTTTGCATTTTTTTCTTCGATGGAAATTGACAACTGCCGGGGTGGTGGTTATTATTGATCGTTAAGAGGACACGATTCCGGATTTTCGGAAATCCGGAAAACACGATACCTGTTCATGTCATATTTGATCGGAGGGATTCATGGTTACCATCACCCCAATTGCCGAAGAGAAAATCAAGGAATTGATCCACGATGAAGAAGAGGAAATCGTCGGGTTGCGAATTTACGTCAAGGGCGGCGGGTGCAGCGGCTATCAATATGGGATGTCCTTTGAATCCAAAATGGACGACGACGACACGGTGATTGAAAAAGGCGACGTGAAAGTCATCGTGGATTCGCAAAGCGCCCCCATGTTGAGCGGCGCGGAAGTCGATTACGTTGATAGCCTGCAAGGCTCCGGGTTTGCCATCAAGAACCCGCAGGCGAAAAGCACGTGCGGTTGCGGGAGTTCCTTCAGCACCTGATCGCAGCCTCTTCGAGTTCAACAAGGCCAGGACTTCCGCCTCTCGGTGGAACTCCTGGCCTTTTTCGTAGGAGTCCGATTCCGTTCATTCGAGCATGACACGATCGACCCTCACGAAACGCATCGAGTTTTCCGCTTCCCACCGGTATTTCAGGCCCGAGTGGGACGAGGATCGCAATCGACGCGTCTTCGGTCCCTGTTCCCAAGAGCACGGACACAACTATCTGCTTGAAGTGACCCTTGGCGGGCAGGTCGATCCCGTGACCGGCATGATCATCAATTTGTACGACCTGAAAAATATCGTGACGGACGTGCTCGAAGAGTTCGACCACAAACACCTCAACTTCGACATGCCCTACTTTGAACGGCTCGTACCCACCACTGAAAATCTGGCGCTGGTGTTATGGCGGAAATTCCGTGGGCGCCCCGAGACCCGGGACATCGCATCGATACGGCTTTGCGAAGGAGAAGACCTGTGGGCCGAACTCTATCCTGACCCGGCGTCGCCAGACAATGCGGACCCGGCCGAAGCCCTGCTGACTCGCCGGTATGCCCTGACGGTGAAGCGCAACGCCGAGGCTGCCCACGTGGAATCGTGGCCCTTGTCTTTGGACGTCACGGTTCGAGGCCCGATCGACCCCGTCACGGGCCGCGTCACTGATCTCATGGCATTGGACAGACGGGTTCAAGAACAGATCCTCAACTACATGACAGACACGAACCTATCGGAACACCCGGAATGCGCCGGCCGGCCCGTGACCCTTTCCACCCTGGCCCAAGTCCTCTGGCCCCGCTTGACCGACGTGACCGATGCACGCCTCGAACGCCTCCGGCTCCAGGATCATCACGACCTGATCCTGGACTACTCGGGATAAACTGCACGGTCTGTTGGTCTGTCGTCGTAGCGCCCCCCTAAACTTGCGCCGAATTCTTTCGTTATTGTAATTTATCTATAAAATTTAAATAGTTAAATTTGTTATTGCGAAACTAGGAATAAGGACTGTGTGTCATGCAACGTGGAGAAAGCGGCAGCTATGAGATAACGAGTATTGGCGGTGAGCCGGTTCGAGCCTTTGTGCCGGCACCGCTGCCGCCAAAACCTTCCTTGGTTTTAGACGGTTCGCTCCAACAAATGCTCGAATCGGCGGTCCTAGCTCTGGGCCGCCTCGACGGCGTGGCGACCCTTCTACCGGACGAGGCACTTTTTCTGTATGCATACGTGCGCAAAGAAGCAGTGCTTTCTTCTCAGATCGAGGGCACGCAGTCGTCGTTGTCTGATCTTTTGCTCTTTGAACTGGATGAAGCACCAGGAGTTCCACTTGACGACGTGCGCGAAGTCTCGAATTACGTGGCTGCGCTTGAACACGGACTGCGCCGCCTACGGGAAAACTTTCCTTTATCGAATCGCCTGATCCGCGAGATACACGGTGTGTTGTTGTCAGACGGACGGGGCAGCACCAAAACACCCGGTGAATTTCGACGCTCGCAGAACTGGATCGGCGGAACCCGGCCTGGCAATGCCCTCTTTGTCCCACCGCCGCATACCGCCCTACCGGACTGCATGACGTCGTTCGAAAACTTCCTGCACACCAAAACCGACGGATTGCCGGTACTGCTACGGGCTGGGCTTGCACACGTGCAGTTCGAAACCATTTACCCCTTTCTGGATGGGAACGGACGCGTGGGACGATTACTCATTACGTTGCTGCTGTGCCACGCCGGTGTACTGCACCAGCCGCTCCTGTACCTGAGCCTGTATTTCAAACAGCAGAGGAATACCTACTATGACCTGTTGAATCACGTGCGCCGTACCGGCGATTGGGAGGCATGGCTCGCCTTCTTCCTCGAAGGAGTGAAGCTGACAGCCGAGGGCGCAGTCTCGACCGCCCAACGCCTCTCCAAGATGTTCCAGGACGACCACGACCGGATCGAAGCATCCGGGGGCCGGAGAACTGGGTCGGCATTGCGCGTACACGACGCCCTAAAAGCACAACCTATTTTATCGCTACCCGTAGTTTGCCGCGCTACCAGGTTGTCCTTTCAGACAGCCGCCTCGGCAATGGAACTGCTCACCCAACACGGGATTGCCCGGGAAATCACAGGCAAGCGCCGTGACCGGCTGTTCGTCTATGAGCAATATCTTTCCATTCTGAAAGAAGGAACGGAGGCATGAAATACAGACAAACTCGTGCCTTGGAACTCCTGCGAGTGGGATCCGGCTTGCCTGATGCAGGGTTCCGTGAGGGTTAGGAAAAAGCTATCCGGCATATCGTGAGCGGAGACGGTCGGTTGTTGGTCGTACAGAAAACCGGCTGGGGCAAGAGCTTTGTGTATTTCATCGCGACGAAGCTGCTACGCGAAGGAGGTATGGGACCCGCACTTCTTATCAGTCCGCTACTGGCGCTTATGCGCAATCAGATCGCCGCAGAGGAACGGATGGGGGTTCGTGCTGAGACTATCAATTCTAACAATGAAGATCGATGGGAGGAGGTTGAAAATGCCATTGATCATAATAAGGTGGATATCCTGCTTATATCTCCCGAAAGGCTGGCCAACGAGCGCTTCCGTACCGAGGTGTTGGCGCCAGTTGCCAACCGGATATCCCTTCTCGTCATTGATGAAGCCCATTGCATCTCTGACTGGGGACACGACTTTCGTCCACACTACCGACTGATAGAACGTATTACCGGCAACTTGCCGCCAAATCTCCGGTTGCTGGCGACGACCGCCACGGCAAATAATCGGGTAATAGACGATTTGACGGAAGTGTTCGGGCCAAACCTGGAAATTTCCCGCGGTGATCTCAACAGGCCTTCCCTTGCTCTTCAAACGTTCCGCTTACAAAGCCAAGCGGAACGGCTCGCATGGTTGGCGGAACAACTACCCGCTCTTCAGGGTCACGGGATTATTTATACGCTTACGGTTCGTGATGCAGAACAGGTAAGTGAATGGCTCAAATCTCGCGGCCTGAACGTCAAAGCCTACACGGGTAAGACAGGAGAGCGGCGACCGGAGTTGGAGGAGGCGCTTCTTAAAAACAAGGTCAAAGCACTGGTGGCCACGACAGCCTTGGGCATGGGCTTCGACAAACCGGACTTGGCATTCGTCATTCATTACCAGACGCCGGGGTCGGCTGTGGCGTACTATCAGCAGGTCGGTCGCGCCGGGAGAGCACTTGACGCAGCCTACGGCGTGCTATTGAGCGGTCAGGAAGAAACCGAGATCACCGACTATTTTATCAAGAACGCGTTTCCGACCCGCGCCGAAGTGCAAGAGATACTGGATGCCTTGGAGAAAGAACTAAACGGATTGTCAGTGCCCAAAATTGAGGGAGTAGTCAATATCAGTTATGGACGAATACAGAAGACTATAGAACTCCTTTCCCTGGAATCCCCAGCGCCCATTGCCAAACAGGGAAGCAAGTGGCAACTGACCGCCGCGACCCTGAGCCTCGCCTTCTGGGAACGGGCGGAACGACTCACGGAACTCCGGAGAGAGGAGCAGGAACAAATGCAGGAATACGTGCGGCTGAGTTCCGGTCACATGAATTTTCTGATTCGAGCACTGGATGAAGAACCGGGTAATATCACACCACCTGACCTTCTCCCTTTGGCAACGGAACCGGACTCGGCTCTGGTTCGGGAGGCGATTGCTTTCCTGCGCCGTACGAACCTGCCGATCGAACCACGAAGGCAATGGCCATCAGGAGGGCTGCGGCGTTATAATCTATCCGGGCGGATTAGTGCCGATCTCCAATTTCAGCCAGGAAAAGCACTCTGCGTTTGGGGCGACGCCGGCTGGAGTGATTTGGTGCGCCAAGGAAAGTATCATGACGGGCATTTCTCCGGTGAACTGGTGGCGGCCTGCAAGAATTTGATTGAAGGATGGAACCCGCAACCGGTCCCGAAATGGGTAACCTGCATTCCTTCAAGGCGGCATCCGGACCTAGTGCCCGATTTTGCCCGACGCTTGGCCCAATCCCTTGGCCTTCCATTCAAGCAGGTATTAATCAAGACGGAAAATCGCCCTGAGCAGAAGACAATGGCGAACGGCACTCAGCAGGCACGCAACCTTGACGGTTCGTTGGCGTTGACCGATGAAACGGTGCCTGATGGGGCATTGCTGCTCGTAGACGACATGGTGGATTCGCGCTGGACCTTCACCGTTGCAGCATGGTTACTACGTTCGCACGGAAGCGGTGAGGTATGGCCCTTGGCGCTTGCTCAGACAGGAGGCAACCAATGAGTGAGACGCTCTCCTTGAACACTAAAGCTATTCTGCTGTTGACCGCACCTTTGATCGTTGGGCGCGGTAAAGGTCAGGAACCAGCCAACCTGCTCACGCCCGGTGAATACTCAAGACTCGCCTCGTGTCTCCAAGAGATGGGAAAGCAGCCCGCTGATTTGCTGGAGGTAGATACAGATCAACTTCTCGGGGACCGCCCTCACATACTCGACCGCAACCGGATCAAACGTCTGTTGGATCGTGGGTTCCTGTTAAGTCAGGCAGTGGAGCGCTGGCAGACACGAGCGATTTGGGTGCTCAGCCGAACCGATGAGGCTTATCCTCAAAAGCTCAAGGCACGGCTGAAGAAGGACTCCCCGAGATTACTGTATGGCTGTGGAGACAGGGAAATTCTCAATAGCGGTGGATTGGCGGTAGTCGGTTCCCGCAACGTCAATGACTCATTAATCGAGTACACCCGGGAAATTGGACGTCTGGCAGCAAAGGCTCGACAGACTGTCATCTCCGGTGCTGCCAGGGGCATTGATCGGGCAGCCATGTCCGGCGCATTGGAAGCGGGTGGGCAAGTCACGGGCGTTATGGCCGATAGTCTCGAACAAACGGCCTTGACTCGTGAGCATCGAAACCTGCTGTTGGAAGGACAACTGGTGTTGATCTCACCCTATGATCCAAATGCGGGATTCAATGCGGGGCACGCGATGCAACGCAATAAAGTGATCTATGCCTTATCGGACGCAGCCTTAGTGGTGAACGCGGATATCAACAAGGGTGGTACGTGGGCCGGGGCAATAGAGCAATTGGAAAAGCTACATCTGGTACCCGTTTACGTGCGTTCGACCGGTGAACCATCCAAGGGGCTTGGAGCATTGAAAGCTAAAGGAGCCATGCCATGGCCGAATTCGGTAGACGCAGATAACCTTGATACGGTCTTTCAGCCCAATACCCCCAAGACGCCAGACTCTCCGGTCCAAAGCGAACTGTCGTTTGATGTCCGATAGGAACCTGTGAGAAAGGCCTGACGCTTAGGAATCGGGCAGGTATTGCTTGATGAGGGCGAGTAGTTCGTCTTCTTCGACTTTGCCTTCACGGGTCAGGAGGAGATTACCGCGCGAGTAGAGATGCGTGGTGGGATACGTTTCGAACTGGTGTTGTTTTTTGATAGCCCGGCACCGGCCCGGCACGTGCATCTTGGCTTTTCCCACGCGAACGTCGGGCAGTTTGCGGGCGACCTCTTCCAGGATGGGATCATAGGCGGCGCATGGTTCGCAGGCCGCAATGCCGTAGGCCACCACGGTCGCCTGGGCGGCTTTTAATTCTTCGTAATTCTCGTCCGTGACGTTTTCCACGGTTCCGGCCATCCTGCGTTCCTTTCCTGTTCGTCAAAAACAAGGGGGATTCCTGTCCGTGGAATCCCCCTTTCACCGCGTCTCGCTGCTGCCGCGTAGGGACAACCCCCTGTGGTTGTCCTACAGCGCGTTCAATGCGTCCAGAATTTCCTTGTCGTCCCGAGCGGTCTTGATCTCCTGTACCTTGACGTAGGCCACATTGCCTCCCTTGTCCACGATCACCGTGGCCCGTTTGGAACAATTGAGGTCCGGAAAATACAGGCCATACGCTTTGCACACGTCACGATGCATGTCGGCCAACAGGGTGTGTTTCAGGTCGAGCGAGTCGGCCCAGGCTTTGTGCGAAAAAAAACTGTCCGTGCTGATACCGAGAAGTTCGGCATTGGCATCGGAAAAGCTCGGGAAATCGTCCGTCAAGCATTTGTTTTCATTCGTGCAAACCGGACTCCAATCGAGAGGGTAAAAGGCCAGAACCACGTTCTTTTGACCTTTAAAACTGCTTAATGAAACCTCGTTCCCATCCTGGTTTTTCAGGGTGAAATCCGGAGCAACATCGCCCACTTTTATTTCTGAAGCAACATCAGACATGAAACAGCCTCCTTCTTGAATTCGTTTTGGATGATGGAATTTGGTGGAACTCGAGACCTTTTCCCTTGCAGGACATTTTTCGTAGCACGCCCTTTCAAAGTTTGTCAACCGGACAAACGACCCGGAACCCGGAACAGAGGAGCGGCGACCGGATCACGGCAACAACCACGGCCCGGATGCCGTGAATGGAAAATGGCGGCGGGAGGCTTGTCTTTTGAATCAACCGGGGGTATCGTCTTCATATAAGCCTTATCCACTAGAGAACTGACCCCCTGATCATGAGTTCGCTGCTGTCTCATTATCTCTCCGCTACAAAATCCCGCCGTCTGACGCAACGTCTCCTGTGGCCCGCCCTGATCGCCGGCGGGCTGGCCATCGGGGGAACGGCGGCGGTGGCCTGGCATATGACGACCGGACTGCCCTCGCTGGGAGGACTCCGGGATTACCAGCCCAGCCTGATTACCAAGATCAAAGCGGATAACCGCCAGGTTATCGGCCAATATTACGTGGAGCGCAGAATATTGACTCCGCTTCGTGACGTGCCCCAGTATTTGATCGACGCCGTGATTGCCGTTGAAGACACCCGGTTTTTCGAACACCCGGGATTGGACGTCTGGGGGATCCTTCGGGCCACCTGGACGAACTTCAAGCGCGGTGGAAAAATCCAAGGCGCCAGCACGATCACCCAACAACTGGCCAGGTCCCTGTTCTTGACCCCGGAACGGACCTTCCAGCGCAAAATACGGGAACTCTTCCTGGCCCTGAAAATGGAATTCATTCTGACAAAGGAACAAATTCTCGAGATGTACCTCAACCAGATCTACTTCGGTCAGGGGGCCTATGGGGTCGGGACCGCGTCCTTGACGTATTTCGGGAAAATGTTACCCGAATTGCAGCTACCCGAGTCGGCCTTTCTCGCAGGACTGCTGAAAGCCCCCAATACCTATTCCCCCTACAAGAACTACAATCTCGCGAAGAAACGCCAGGAACACGTGTTGGGACGGATGGTCCAGGCCGGCTTCCTGACGGAGTCCCTCGCCCGGGCGGCGAGCGGGACCCGATTGGACTTTACCCGTCAATCCTATGATCGCGTGGCTCCGTATTTTCTTGAAGACGTCCGCCAACACCTGGTCAAGGAATACGGGGAGGCCATGACGTATAAAGGGGGGCTACAGGTTTCCACCACCCTGAACGTTCCGATGCAACGCCTGGCCGAAGAGGCCGTCAGAAAAGGACTGCGCGACCTCGACAAACGGCAGGGATGGCGCGGGCCGCTCCGTCATGAGGAACCGCCGGAGACGCTGCCGGCCAAGCCGCCCACGGTTTTTCCCGCGTTCGGGGAAATCCTGGAAGGCCACGTCGTGTCCGTGTCCGATGAAGAGATGATGGTCCTGGCGCATGACCTGGCCGGCACCATTACCTTACAGGATATGCTCTGGGCTGAACGCCGGCTCTCCGAAGGCGCGTCCGTCACCGACGCGGTGGTGACGCCAATTGTCTCGGCCACACAATTGGTCGAACCGGGAGACGTGATTGAAGTCTCACTGAAATCGACCACCAACGAGACAATCCGGTTCCGGCTGGATCAGACTCCCGTGGTCGAAGGCGCGCTCATTGCGATCGATCCCCGAACCGGCGCGGTTCGGGCGATGGTCGGCGGGTACGAGTTTGAACGGAGTCAATTCAACCGCGCCTTGTTAGCCATCCGGCAACCCGGGTCTGCGTTCAAGCCGGTCATTTATGCCACGGCCATTGATCAGGGGCTGACGCCCGCCACGCTGATCCTCGATGCGCCCGTGGTCTACGAGGAGGAAGAGCCCGGAAAAACCTGGAAACCGGAAAATTATGAAAAACGCTTTTTCGGCCCGATCACCTTGCGAGAAGCCTTACGCCACTCCAGAAACGCGGCGACGGTCCGCTTGCTTGAACAGATCGGCGTGTCCCGCGTGATCAATTTTTCACGCGCACTCGGGATTCACAGCCCGTTAAGCCCCGACCTGGCACTGGCACTCGGCTCTTCGGGCATGACGCTTCAAGAACTCACCGCGAGCTATGGCGTCTTTGCCAATCAGGGACTGGCCTTGGAACCCTATACGATTTCCCTGATCAGAGACCAGCATGACCACATCCTGGAGCAACACATGTTCGAACCCAATCAAGTGGTTTCCAAAGAAACCGCCTATTTGATTACGCACATGATGATGGACGTCATTCAAAGTGGAACGGGCAGGCGCGCCCGGTCGATCGGGCGTCCCCTGGCCGGCAAGACCGGCACGACCAACAGCTACCGGGACGCGTGGTTCATCGGCTATGCGCCGAATCTCGTGACGGGCGTCTGGGTCGGCTTCGATAGCGTGGGGACACTCGGCAAAGTGGAGTCCGGCGCCCATGCCGCTCTCCCCATCTGGACGGACTTCATGCGCAACAGCCTCAACCTCCTCCCCGTCCGGACCTTCTCCGTTCCGGATGGGATCCAGTTCGTCGAAATCAATAAGACAACCGGCACCCTGGTCGATGAACCTTCAGAAGGTACGACGACGGAAGTCTTTGCAAACGGAACGGTTCCCCACCCACCCGTTCGCCAACCGGCCGATCCTTTGGACTTTTACGAGTTCGATCAACTCGACGAAGCCGTTGAACCCCGCTAGTGCGGACCGGTGCAGAAACGACCAAACCCTACTCTCACACGAAAACAATGCCAAAAAGCCATTGAATCGTTTACATTTTTTGCAAAAGTATGCCAAATCAAAATTTAAGTTTGAGATGGCCTACTTTGATAGTCAGTAATCTCCACGACCAAACGCGTTGTCGTGTCAATGAGAGGGAACAAACCAATGGGCAGAAGTAACAGAAGGGCAAAGGATCGGAGGAGGTCCGTTCTTGAGAGTCTGGATAAAAAACCCAGCGGGGGCACCACAACGCATGCTGCGAAGCTCGCGGCTGCCCCTCTAGGTGGAACGGAAACGGTGTGTACCATTACGCACTATTGCCGGACGATCGTGTTCGACTACCCCGGCTGCCACCTGATCTCAGAAGAGCAAGATCTGCACGAAGTGATCTATGAAAACGAAACGTTCAAGGCAGCGGTCGTATCGGACTTGACAGCCTACTTTCAAGAGGGCCGTTCAAGGTTCCCCCACTATGCAATAGACGTCTCGCTCAGAGACGGAGTAGATCGCGTATACGTCAAGGAAGTGAGCCAGCGAAAATCGCCCAACATGCCGATTTTTCTTGTAGTCGAGCAGTACGAGAGCATTCCGGTGACCAAATTCGAGAACGGCGAGTGTTTTCTTATCGACGAGTGCCGAGATGGTGAGGCAATGATCAAGGGCGGCCGTGAGGGAAAACGGGCGTTGCTGGCGTTCAAGACGATTAACGGCACGTGGCCCGACTTCTCCCCTGCCATGCAGGCCGTCAATACCGTCGTGGCAGCCGTGAAGGCGGAGCAGAATGTCACACACCATATTGATGAACTCTACAGTTGCTCCTGCTTCGTCAGCGACGACGAACAGGCCGTATATACACTTCACTCTACGATGAACATCGGCTATGGCGGTTTACGCGTATCGTCGCCCGTGGATGAGAATGGTTTGCGAAAAAAGTTAAGCGGAGTCCGATCAATTCATGACGGACTACGACGTGACTCTCTGAAGAAGCCGCAGGTAGCCGAACTGATTGACTCCGTCCTACTCGACAAAACGCAAGACGACGGGTACTTTCGACTGTGGTACCTGAGGCTCTGGCAAGCCGCAGCCGATGCCAAAAGGCTATTGGGCCAGCCGAAATTCGAAGACGACCCAAATGTCATCGCAGGCAAGCTAACACCCAAAGAACTCAAGGAGTACCGCAACAGTATAGCCCACTGGTGGACGGGCAACGTGGACTACTCCTTCGTGACCGGCATCCAACAAACGGTGCTTGAGATGTTGCGCAGGAAGTATCGCGGGGGAACACCGTAACGGCCCCGGTGGCCAGCATCCTGGAGCTATTTACGAACAAGACCTAGAAAGACGCGATCACCGGCGAACCAGTGAGACCATCTCGACCTGCATGCCATTCACATCCCGATGACTATCTTCGTGGCCGCCAAAGGGTTTGCTACGCATGTGGAGCATGATAATGAACCGCTGGAGCGTATCATTGATTTTGTCGGCCACTCGGCATTAATAGAGCATTGGAGATCAGAAGATGCGAAAAGTTGAGAAGCGAGACGCAAAACATTTTCCCATATTTTTTTGAGTTTGATAAAATTTACCATTCAGTCAAACCACACCGCGTGCGGAGTGGAACAAAGATTTGCCAAGGAATTGGGGTATGGGAACTAGGAAGAAGGTCTCCTCCCGTTCATTGATGTCAGTGGAGCGGATTACCCAGTCCATCATTTTCATTCGTAGTCAAAAGGTCATGCTGGATGCCGACTTGGCTACCCTCTATGACGTCGAAACAAAGCTCCTTGTGCAGGCTGTCAAGAGAAACATTGACCGCTTCCCGGAGGATTTCATGTTCCAGCTTACGCGGCAGGAATTTGGCGACTTGAGGTCACAATTTGTGACCTCAAGTTGGGGCGGCAGGCGCTATCCGCCTTACGCGTTTACCGAACAGGGTATTGCAATGCTCTCTAGCGTACTGCGCAGCAAGAGGGCAATCCACGTCAACATCGAAATCATGCGCGCTTTCGTGCGGTTACGTCGGATGATTGAAAGCCACCAGGATCTTGCTCGAAAGCTCTCTGACTTGGAGAAGAAATACGACGCACAGTTCAAGGTTGTCTTCGATGCTATTAGAGGACTCACGACCACACCGGAACCGAAGAAAAAGCGACCGATGGGTTTTGCACCATCGCGGGATAGGTAAAAGTGAACCGGTTGACCTAGAGAGGCCGACCCTGAAAGGTCCTGACAACGGTCAGACGCAAGAGGAGATACCGAATGAAAGCGAGTGAAGCGAAACTGCTGGATTTCCTAGAAAAGTCGAAACAGTTTGTCATTCCTATCTATCAACGTACTTACTCTTGGACGGAACGTGAGTGCAGCCAGCTTTTGGAAGACATTCTGCGCGCCGGTCGCAATGAAGCCATACCTGGCCACTTCATCGGCTCAATAGTTTACATCGAGCAGGGACTTTCTCAAGTCTCGCGCCAATCCCCTTTGTTGGTCATCGACGGCCAACAGCGATTGACAACGGTATCTCTCATCATCGAGGCGCTTGCGCGCCAAGTGGCGGATACCGAACCACTTGATGGTTTTTCCGCAAAAAAACTCCGAAGTTATTACTTGCTCAACCCACTGGAGGAAGGCGAACGCGGTTATAAGCTGCTATTGACCCAGACCGATAAACAGACGTTGTTGGCAATCGTGGATCAGAAGACCATCCCAGACGAGCACTCCCTACGAATCAAGGAGAACTTCGCGTACTTTGAGAAGCAAGTGAGAGAATTAGGAAGGAATCTCAAGCCGTTGTGCAAGGGGTTGGCCAAACTCATGGTGGTCGACATTGCTCTGAGCCGTGACCACGACAATCCGCAGTTGATATTCGAGAGCATGAACTCCACCGGGCGAGAACTCAGCCAAGCAGACCTGATTCGCAACTTTATCCTCATGGGATTGGAACCTAAACAGCAAAATCGGCTCTACGATGAGCACTGGCACCATATGGAGGTTGCTTTTGGACAAGAGGCATATGCACAGCACTTTGATGGTTTTATGCGCCATTACTTGACCGTCAAAACCGGTGATATCCCGAATATCCGTAAGGTCTATGAAGCTTTCAAGTTATACTCTCGCCGTCGAGATGTCGATGCCGCCGGCACAGACGCGCTCGTGGCTGATGTCCATACTTTCGCAGGGTACTATTGCTGCATGGCGCTGGGGCAAGAACCAGAACCGAATCTAAAAGCCGCTTTTGATGACCTTCGAGAACTCAAGGCGAACGTCGCCTACCCATTCCTGTTGAAACTCTACGCTGACTACACGAAAGACATTTTGTCAGCGTTGGATCTAGAACACGCTGTGCGGTTGGTGGAAAGCTACGTTTTTCGCCGCGCCGTCTGCGCCATACCCACCAACTCTCTAAACAAGACATTCCGATACCTTGGTGAGGCATTGGACGAAAAGCGTTACCTTGAAAGCATTCAGGCGCAATTCATGCTCATGCCGTCCTATCGTCGATTCCCAAAAAATGACGAGTTTCATCGCGAGATAAAGGTTCGCAATCTCTACCATTTTGGAAACCGGAGCAGCTACTGGCTGCGACGATTAGAAAACTACGGCCGCAAGGAAGGAGTTCTCGTCGATGAGTATACAATTGAGCACATCATACCACAGAACAAGAAGCTTTCGCCGAAATGGCGCTCGGAGCTCGGGGCAGAATGGCAACGAGTACATGAGACCTGGCTGCACACACTCGGCAACTTGACGCTGACTGGCTATAACGCTGAATACAGTGACAGGACCTTCGCCGAGAAGCGTGATATGAAAGGTGGTTTCCGGGAGAGCCCACTACGAGTCAACGAGGGGTTAGGGACTGTGGAAACATGGAATGAGAAGGAAATAAAGGCTCGTGCTGATCGTCTGGCACATAAAGCCCTCAGCATTTGGACTGCACCATCGTTATCTGAAGAAATACTCGATACCCATCGGCTCGATACTACGGAGAAACCTGATGCTTACGCCATAGAGGACCACAAGTTCCTCAACGGTGGACCCATACGCCTTCTCTTTGATGCATTCCGTAAGGAAGTTTTGGCACTGGACCCATGTGTAACAGAGGAATTCCTCAAGCTCTATGTTGCCTACAAAGCTGAGACTAATTTTGTCGACGTAGTGCCCCAAGCCCGAGGGCTGCGGCTCTCGGTGAACCTGAAATTCCACGAGCTTCACGACCCTCGATGGCTAGCCAAGGATGTGACCAACGTAGGCCGCTGGGGCAATGGGGACGTTGAGGTGGTGGTGAGCAAACCAGAAGAGTTGCCCTACGTTATGAGTCTCGTGCGGCAGGCCTTCGATAAGCAGATGGGGGATGGAGAATCGGCAGTGTGAAACAGAGGCTAACCGAAGGCAAACTGGCCTTCTATGACGCTCTGGAAACCAACAACATCCCGTTAGTGGTACTTGGAGACGGCACCGTGGTCAAGATCGCCAGTGAACTTGTGGACACCGTTCGCAAGAACGCCGCGTTTCCCGCCGCAGCATTCTAAATAAAATGACGACTTGGGCTGTCAGGACGGGTGGAGCTATTGCGCGTCCTGGTATTCTTCGTGCCAGGCCATCTGAATGGCTTCGAGTTTTTTTTCGTCGGAGCCCTTGGGGTCGTCGGTGAATTCCGGCCAGGCTACGATCCAGGCGTGCAGGTCGGTGAAGCGGACCGTGAGGGGGTCGAGATCCGGGTGTTCTTCATGCAGCCGAATCGCAATGTCTTCGGCCATAGCCCAGGTCAATTCTTGAGACATGTGGCGATCCTGTGCGGCGGCACGGTCAATCCGTGACTTCGGAGAGTTTTTTGCTTTCGAGGGCTTCTTTGAGGGTGACGTCCATCAACACCTCGGCCAGGTGATGGGTCACTTTTTCCATGTCGGCTATCCCGGCCCGGATGAGTCGATGATCTTCCTGCGTCAGGGCGGCGCGCAGTTCCTCGATGGTGTGACGAATGGATTGGATTTCGTCCGCCGGGATCAGATCCACTCCGCGTTTCAGCGCCTTTTCGGTGGCCATGATGATGGCGTCGGCCTCCGTCTTCGCCTCGATCACCTGACGCGCCTTAATGTCCTCCGCCGCGAATTGGAAGGATTCCCGAATCATGGTTTCGACTTCCTCATCGGTCAGCCCGTAGGAAGGTTTGACCTGGACGGATTGCGATTCGCCGGTCCGAATATCGGACGCCGTGACGTTGAGAATGCCGTTGGCATCGATCAGAAACGTCACTTCAATGCGAGGCACGGCCGCGGGTAGCGGCGGGACCTTGAGTTGGAACCGGGCCAGGCTTCGATTGTCTTTCACCAGCTCGCGTTCGCCTTGCAACACGTGAATGTCCACGCCGGTTTGGCCGTCCACGTAGGTGGTGAACATTTCCTTGGCGCTGGTCGGGATGGTCGTATTCCGGCGAATCAACGTGCTCATGACGTTGCCCATGGTTTCAATACCCAGGGACAGCGGGGTCACGTCGAGCAGGAGCATCTCCGTGTTCTCCCCGGCCAGAATGCCGGCCTGGACCGCGGCCCCGAGCGCGACGACTTCATCGGGATTCAGGTCACAGTGGGGCGTCTGTCCGAACAGGGCCTGCACGCGGGCTCGAATCACCGGCATCCTGGTGCTGCCGCCGACCAAAACCACCTCGTCGATCTGACCCGTCTCCAGACCCGCGTCGCCCAACGCGCGGCGACACGGCGTCATGGTTTGTTCGACCAGGTCCTGCACCAAGGCTTCGAATTCATCGCGCGACCAGGTCCGTTCATAGGTCCCCTTTCCATCGGGCAGGGTGACGGCCATGTGCGCCTGCGGTTCGTCCGACAACCGGATTTTGGTTTTCTCGGCTTCGAGCCGCACCGTTTGCATGAGTTCCGGTGAATCTTCGACTTTGACGCCATGCCCGGCGTCGATGTCCCGGATGACCGCGTCCACCAGCCGCCTGTCGAAATCGTCCCCGCCGAGATGCGTGTTCCCATTGGTCGCCAGGACTTCGAAGATCCCGTCCTTGAGTTTCAGGATGGAGATATCGAAGGTTCCCCCTCCGAGATCGTAGACGGCGACGTTGCCCTGCGTGTTCTGTTGCAATCCATAGGCCAATGACGCCGCGGTGGGTTCATTGATAATCCGCAGCACTTCCAGGCCGGCGATGAGGCCGGCGTCCTTGGTCGCTTGTCGCTGGCTGTCGTTGAAATAAGCCGGGACCGTGATGACGGCCTTGGTAATTTCCTCGCCCAGGTGCGCTTCGGCGCGGAGCTTGAGTTCTTTCAGGATCATGGCCGAGACTTGCGGGGGGGAATAGGTTTTCTCGCCCACCTGGATGCGGATCACGCCGCCCTTCTCCTGCAAGGTGTACGGGAAATATTTCAATTCATCCGCCACGTCGGCCACGGCTTTGCCCATGAACCGTTTCACGGAATAGATCGTGCGGGACGGGTCGCGGACGAGATGTTCCTTGGCGGGGTCTCCGACCAGGAGACCGTTATCCGTGAGGCCCACGATGGACGGGACTCTGGTTTGGCCGCGGGCTCCGGGAATGACCCGCGGGCCGTTGCCGGCCATGTGCGCGACCAATGAATTCGTGGTGCCAAGGTCGATACCGACGATCAGTGCCATATGTTCCGTCCGTCGTCTCCCGTGGGACTTGTCGCCGCCACCAGGTCATTCACGATATTTTTCACGTACGTGCGGTTGGAGAGAATTTCCTGCATGCCCGTGAGCACCGCGTCTTTTTGCGCCTGCACGGTGACATCGTCGTCGGCCGGCAGGGCGTCCCAGCGGCTGAATTGCTCACGCAATCGACTTTCCATTTGCGCTTTGCGCCCTTCCAGCGCCTGCCGCTCGGCCTGCAATTTCTCCAGCAGTTCCTGCCGGCGTGCGCCGGACTCCCCGGCGGGCAGCGCCCGGAACTCTTCCAGGTCCTCTTGCAGTTCCAGGATTTCATCGAACAGGTCGGCCGGAGGGGAGGTCCGGATATCCTTGGCCGAGCCCGCTTCCAGACGAATGAGATACTCGGCTCGTTGCACGGGGTCTTTCAACGTGCGATACGCCGTGTTCAACAACGCGGTGTTGCCGAGACTGATGGCTTTTTCGCCCTCGTCTTTCGTGGCGTAGTAGTCGGGATGAAAGCTCCGGCTCAAGGCGTAGAAGGTTTCTTCCAGCGCCTGTTCGTCGAGGTTCAATTTGCGTGGCAGGTTGAGGCAGGTGAAATAGTCGAGTTCCTTGGACAGGGGTTGCACCTTGACGCAACGACCGCAGAAGTACTCGCCGGTCATTTCTGACTGACAATGCCAGCACATGCTTCGGGCCATCGGCAGGTCGCGGCCCCGTCCGGCATCAGGTTGATGTACGTGTTCGCTCATCCTTCCTCTCTCGCACAACGGGCATGGTAGGACTTCACCATGCCCGTTGGTTCGCTTGTCGCGCGACGCCGTTCAACGCGTTACGCTGAAAACGATTCTCCGCACCCGCAGGTCTTGGTCGCGTTGGGATTGATGAATTTGAATCCCCCGCTGACCATATCCTTTTGATAGTCGAGCTGCATGCCTTCCAGGTAAATCGCGCTCTTCACGTCGACGATGACTTTCACCCCGCCCTGCTCGCACACGGTGTCGAACTCACCGATTTTCTCGTCGAAATTGATCGTGTAGCTCAACCCGGAACACCCGCCGCCCTTGACGCCCAGGCGCAACCCGCCTTCGGTGAGATCCTGCACGTCCATGAGCCGTTTGACTTCGGCCACCGCGGCCTCCGTCAGCGTGACGAGTGGGGTCTGCGTGGTTTCTGTCGTTTGCGTCGTTTCCATGGCATCACTCCTTGCCGGGTCAGGCGGGCGTCGCCGCTTCTTCTGTCGCGCCTTCGGTATCGGCTTTCTTTTTGTAATCGTTCAACGCGGCTTTGATCGCGTCTTCCGCCAGCACGGAACAGTGGATCTTGACCGGGGGCAGGTTCAATTCCTGGACGATCTCGGTATTCTTGATCTGGCCCGCTTCATCCACGGTCTTGCCTTTCAACCACTCCGTGGCCAAGCTGGAACTGGCAATCGCCGACCCGCAGCCGAAGGTTTTGAACTTCGCGTCCACGATGGTGTCGTCTTCCACTTTGATCTGCAGTTTCATCACGTCGCCGCATTCGGGAGCCCCGACGATGCCGGTCCCCACGCCATCTTCGTCTTTCTTGAACGACCCCATGTTACGCGGATTGTTGTAATGGTCGATTACTTTTTCACTGTATGCCATGACACCATCCTCCTTGTACCTGATAATGTATGAGCACGGTATGTATTATCTGCTTGACTCAGTGCACCGCCCATTGGACGGTCTTGAGGTCAATGCCTTCCTTCGCCATTTCATAGAGCGGCGACATTTCACGCAGATGATTGACCGCCTTGATCATCCTATCGATAGTATATTCCACTTCTTCCGGCGTCGTAAACCGGCCGATCCCGAACCGGATGGATGAATGCGCCAGATCAGACCCCACGCCCAGGGCCCGCAGCACGTAGGACGGCTCCAAGGTCGCCGAGGTACAAGCCGATCCCGACGATAAGGCGATTTCCTTGACGCCCATCAGCAGGGCTTCGCCTTCGACGTACGCGAAACTGATGTTCAGGTTCCCGGGAAGCCGCTCCGTCGGGTGGCCGTTGAGGTAGACTTCTTCCAGGGCGCCCATGATGCCGTCCTGCAGGCGATCGCGCAGGGCCATCGTGCGAACGGATTCCTCCGGCATTTCCTGCGCGCACAACTCGATGGCTTTGCCGAACCCAACCACGAGCGGCACCGGCAACGTGCCCGACCGCATGCCCCGCTCGTGCCCGCCGCCGTCAATCATCGGCGCCAACCGGACGCGCGGCGCCTTCCGGCGCACGTACAAGGCCCCGATGCCCTTGGGTCCGTATATCTTGTGGGCGGTAAACGCCATCAGGTCCACCCCCAGTTGCTGGACGTCCACCGGGATTTTCCCCACGCCTTGCGTGGCGTCGCAATGGAAGAGCACGCCCTTTTCCTTCGCGATCTTGCCGATCTCCGCGATGGGATGGATCGTGCCGATCTCATTGTTCGCCAGCATGATGGAAATCAAAATGGTCTTGTCGGTGATGGCCTTCCGCACGTCGTCCGGATCGACCCGGCCGGCTTTATCGACGGGCAGGTACGTGACCTTGATCCCTTTTTTCTCCAACGATTTCGCCGCGTCGATCACCGCGCGGTGTTCGGTCGAACTGGTGATGACGTGATCACCCTTCTCCTTGTACATTTCGACCACGCCCTTGAGCGCCAGATTGTCGGACTCGGTGGCGCCGCTCGTGAACACGATCTCCTTGGCGTCGGCGTTGATGAGGCTGGCGATACGTTTACGGGCCTGGTCCACGCCTTCTTCGGCTTCCCACCCGAAGGAATGGTTCCGGCTCGCGGAATTGCCGAATTTTTCGGTGAAGTACGGGAGCATCGCATCCACCACGCGCGGGTCACAGGGCGTGGTCGAATGGTTGTCCATATAAATGGGTAACTTCATGATGGCACTCCTTGTGGCTTTAAAGATTCGACGAAAATCATGGGGGTTTCCTCGACCAATAAATCTTCGATGGACATGCTGTTCAGCAATTGAAAGATACTTTCCTGGATTTTGAACAGCGGGGTGCGGATATTGCAGTTGTTCATTTGCTCACATTGGGATGCACCGTTTTTTTCATGGCAACAATCCGTCAATCCCAAAGGACCTTCGATGGCTTCGAGTACCTGGGCGAGAGTGATGTCCTTGGGGTCGCGCCCCAACGCGTAGCCGCCCTTGGGTCCGTTATGATGACTTTCGATCAGTTGATGCCTGGCCAGGGTCTGAAGTACTTTCGCCAACAATTCCACGGGAATATTATGTTCTTCGGCAATTTCCTTGGTGTTCACCACGCGCGGCTTGGCCGCGATGCCGCATTGAACCGTCGCCATGTACTGGAGCGCCAGTAAGGCATAATCGGCTTTCTTTGAAAACTTCAGCATGACCCCTCACATAAACGCGGAGCAAATGAATCTCCGACCGAAACCATCGGAGTAAATCCTAGCATTGACATTTCTTTCTAGTCAAGAGTATTTTAGTCGGAGATTGAAATAGTCGGAGATAGAGCCGTCAAGCCGTTAGATCGGCTATCTTATTGAAAGTACTTCATAATTTAGTAATTTTTCTTTCCATATCCGAGGAAAAGGAGACCAGATGGGAGGCAGTAATCCATATATCGAACAAGTCGAAGTCAAAACAGCCACGGAACCCTTCACCGTGACCTTTCGTATGCCGGACGAAACCCTGGAGGTGGCAGTTGATCCAGGCAAAATCCCCTATGGACCGACCGGCCAGCCCGGCAGCCTGCTGGACATTGCGATGGGCGCGGGCCTCGACATCGAACATGCCTGCGGCGGAGTCTGCGCCTGTTCGACCTGTCACGTTGTCGTGAAAGAGGGACTGGACACGTGCAGCGAGGCCACGGACGACGAACTGGACCAGTTGGACGAAGCCCCCGCGATCACGCTGCAATCCCGCCTGGCCTGCCAATGCGTCCCCGACGGCACAACCAACCTCGTCGTCGAAATCCCCGAATGGAATAAGAACCTGGTGAAGGAAGGGCACTAAACCGCCGGCAACGACCTGCAACACCGGTGGAGAAGGAGACCTGCGTAGACCTTGGCCTGTCGTTTTTTGCTGTCATCAATCAGCCTTCACCAATGCCCGCAAGTCGACCATCGACGCTGCTCCCCACCTCATGTCATTCACGTAGAAAAACCATTCCCGCAGTCATTGGTCGGCATCAGACATGAATGGCCTCCCGCTCGACATACGGGCGCAGTTCCGGGCGGAGCGCCTTGTCGGTGATCAGATCGACAGAACGTCCCGTCAGCTCTTCCAGGTAGAACTGCACGCCGAAGTAACGTCGCCAATCTGCCCGTCCATCAAAGCGAACCAGAATGTCCAAGTCGCTATCGGGTACCGCCTCACCGCGAGCGGTTGATCCGAAAAGGGCGATATCAACAACACCAAAACGTTGCACCAGGACCGTTTTGTGCGCCCGCAGCAACGTTAATGCCTGCTCTCTATCCATTGCTTCGCCCTTTCCGGTCATCCCTCACAGCCTGTTCCCATTCGGCGAGGTTGACCTCACGCTCGCGTAACGAGGCCTGTAAGTGGTCAAGAGCGTCCAACGCGGCTCCGGCTTTCATGGGCGAGCGACTGTTCATCCGTTATATTTCCCTACCGAGGATCTGGTTTGGTGACAAGTATTTGATAGGATCGGCGAAACGCGGTCCGGCTTGACGGAGCCATGAATCAAACCGGATGTACCACCCCAGATGTACCACCCCATTAGAGAGTTTGCTCCAAGCTCCTAAACCGTAGTGATAATAAGGGTTGGGCGAGCTGTCGTGCAAACGACATGAATGGCTCGCCCCGCTGCAGGCGCTGTTTACCGTGGCACTGATGGCGCGCGAAGAAAAGTTTGCAGTTTGGTACTATGTTTAGTAACTGGAAGAGCGACGGTGTGCGACATCGCCACGTTTCTCGAAGCCATAGGAGTCAAGCCATGATGGAATACAAAGGATACGTGGCCGAGGTCGAATTCGACGAGTCGGTGGGGCGTCTTCACGGGCGAGTAGTCAACAGCGGTGCCTATCCGATCGCCACGTTTGAAGCCACCGACGTCGATGGGCTTCGACGCGAGTTCCGCCGATCCATCGACGAGTACCTGGCTTCCTGTCGTGAGGACGGCGTCGAACCCAGAAAGCCGTTTTCCGGCAAGCTCAACGTGCGGCTTGGCCCCAACCTGCACCAACGGGTTGCCCGCTTGGCGGCGGAGAGCGGCTTGAGCCTGAATGGCTGGATCAGGCAGACGCTGGAGAAAAACGCGGCACGGTGAGCGACCCGGATTCACCTGCAAGCGGCCTACGACTTGGCCCGGTCAATGAAACACGCCGGCCGGATCAAAGTCGCTCTACTGTCCGCGGTAAGGTAGGAACACGTAAAGCCGGTGACATCCGGTGACGATGCTGTTCACGCGGCGGCGTCAACGCCTCCGAGCGTGCTTCCGGCGCGAGCAGCAGTTCCTTGAGGTCCGGTTTGGGCAGGACTCGTCTCCAGGGAACCATCATCGAGATTTTTCTGAATAGGGCCTTCACGCGAACTCGTACAGAGGCACCGTGCTTGCCGGTTGGTGTTTTTCCTGAAGCAGGCCTTCGATCCTGCGAACCGTGTCCGGCTTCAACAGCGCGTCTCCGCATACTGAACAAACATCTGCCGGAACGTGGTCAATGACAATGACCTGACCCTCATGCCGTACGGTGTGCATGACTTTTCTCGCTTCGTATTCTCCGGGACAGCCATCAATGCTGCATCTCATGTCGATTGCCTCCTTTGAGTCGGAGTAACCCATTTCGGCAATTTGGGTTCATAAACCGTAATGATAATAAGGGTTGGGCGAGCCGTCGTGCAAACGACATGAATGGCTCGCCCCGCCAGAGTAAGACCATAGATCAAGCAACACGCTCCCCTTCGATGCTGGGCGTAGTTTTCCAAGATCGTTCCCTGAGAGATCGCCTCCAATACTTCGTCAAACGAGATGCGCTCCTCAACCATTTCCTGTTGAGCGTGTTGGGTGATACGTACGTTATTGGCTCGCACTTGAGATTGTATTCTATCCAGCATATATCATTACTATCAGAACTGGCCGGAAATAGGCTACATACGGCAGAGCCCCTTACGTCATGGAGTGCAACGCCACTCGATTGCCTTCGCAGTCCTGGAAGTGGGCGATGTATCCATGCTCGCCGATGCCGGTCTTTGGCAGGAGTGTCTTTCCACCATTGGCGTTAACCTTGTCCAAGGTGGCCTCGATGTCGGTTACGGAAAAGTAAACCAATGTCCCGGCATGGGACGGCGTGTACCCCTCGGCTTTCATCAGCGTCCCCGTCGCGCCGCCCCCTCCCGTGGTCATGGGAAACCAGGCCATTTTCATGGGACCCATTTCGTTGAGGTTGAGTTGAAACCCGAACACGGTTTCGTAGAATTGCCTGGCTCTCTCCAAATCATTGACCGGAATCTCGAACCAATTCACGGGATTGGTTTGGTCGCTCATGCTTGCCTCCCACCTTTCGTATGAAAAGTGGGAACATACAACATGACGTGACAGAAGTATAGCTACTGCAACGCTGACGCGAAGAGCGGAACGGAAAGTATTGCTTGTGTAAGCGGAGGTTTTGCCAGGTTATGTGACAGGAACAACCTCAAGATGATACTCTGCCTGTTCAAGTTGTTTGAACAGCACCTTTTTCCACCGTGACCGGACCACACGTCAGTCCGGCGAGATCAACCCCTACTGCGCGGATCACTCTTCCCGACAAGACGGCCGAGGCGTGCCGTTGACGGCCCTGGTTGAAGGACTCGAACGCTTCGAACAAGGGGAAAATGCCCGCTGGGCGTTTTTATTTCGTACCATGATGAACCTTCGCAACATCGCCATTGTCGCGCACGTCGACCACGGCAAGACCACGCTCGTGGACGCAATGCTGTGGCAGAGCGGAACGTTCCGCGAAAACCAGGACGTCGGTGAACGGATTCTGGACTCGATGGACCTCGAACGCGAGAAAGGCATCACGATCATGGCGAAGAACACCGCCATCACCTACGGCGACGTGAAGATCAATATCGTGGACACGCCGGGTCACGCCGATTTCGGCGGCGAGGTCGAACGCACCCTGCGGATGGTCGACGGCATCATGTTGCTCGTCGACGCCGCGGAAGGCCCGCTGCCCCAGACGCGATTCGTGCTGTCCAAGGCGCTTGAACTGGGGCTGCCTCCGATCGTGGTGATCAACAAGATCGACCGACACGACGCACGCCCGTCGGAAGTCCTGAACGAAGTGTACGACCTGTTTATCGACCTGGACGCCACCGAGGGACAGATCGAGTTTCCGGTCATCTACTCCATCGCCCGTGAAGGCAAATGCGCCGGAGCACCGGACGGAGAGTTGACCAATTTGCAGCCGCTGTTCGAGATGATCGTCGAGCACATTCCGCCACCGTCCGGAAACCCTGACCATCCACTCCAGATCTTGGTCACCAACGTCGAGCCCGACGACTACCTCGGACCGATGGCGATCGGACGCGTCGTGGCCGGCACGGTGCAGAACCGGCAGGCGGTCACCTTATGCCGGCGTGACGGGACGCAGACTTCGGCCACCGTCTCGGAATTGTTCGTCTACAAAGGCCTGGGACGCATCGCAGTGGCCTCGGCGGGTCCCGGAGAGATCGTGGCGCTGGCGGGGATGAGCGGCATCGGGCTGGGAGAAAGCATTGCCGGCGGGGAAACGCCCATGCCGTTGCCCATGCTCAACGTGGACGAACCCACGCTGTCCATGGAATTCTCCGTCAACGATTCCCCGTTCAGCGGAAAGGATGGCCAGTACGTGACCTCACGCCACGTTCGGGAGCGATTGCTCAAAGAAGCCCGGCACAACCTGGCGATGCGGTTGGAACCCACCGACTCCCCGGACCGCTTCCTGGTGTACGGCCGCGGGGAACTGCAGATGGCGATTCTCATCGAACAGATGCGGCGGGAAGGCTATGAATTTTCCGTCGGCATGCCGCGAGTGCTGACCCGCTCCGTTCGAGGCGAGACTCACGAACCCTACGAACTGGCGCTCATCGACGCGGCTGAAGAGTACATGGGCATCGTCGTCCAGAAACTCGGCACACGCCGGGGCGTCATGGTCAAGATGATCAACCACGGCTCGGGACGGGTGCGTCTGGAGTTCGAGGTGCCCAGCCGCGGGTTGATCGGCTACCGGACCGAGTTTCTCACCGATACGAAAGGCACGGGCATCCTCACGCACCTGTTCACGGAATACCGGCCCTGGGCGGGCGACATCGTCCATCGAACGACCGGCGCGTTGGTCGCCGACCGTCACGGCCGCGTCACCGCGTACGCGATGATCAACCTGCAGGTCAGGGGGCAACTGTTCGTCGGGCCGGCCGACGTGGTGTACGAAGGCATGCTCATCGGAGAGAACAGTCGAGACACGGATCTGGACGTGAATATCACGAAAGAGAAGAAGCAGACGAATATGCGCGCCGCCGGATCCGATTCGTATGAAAAAATCGTGCCTCCGCTGCGCATGTCGTTGGAGCAGTCGATCGAGTTCATCCGCCACGATGAACTGATCGAGGTCACGCCGCAACATCTCCGGCTTCGAAAACGCTACCTCGACCAGAACGAACGGAAGCAGCACGCCGCCCGCCAGACTGCAGAATCCGGCGCAGCAACCCACCAATAGACCTCCGACACCGGCGCGACCGGTGCCTTGGGATAGACTCGCCCTCTCTGGACAAAAAAGTCAGTCGCTGAAACGGAGAGTCGTCAACCGATGGCGATCATCGCCGTCGATTCCATCGCCGGTTACACGATTTCGTCGTCAGCCGGCGGCGTGTCCGGCGGGTTCTCCGAAGAGAAGCCGGCGCCGGCTTCCGGTTCAGACGAGTCGGAGGCTGCTTTTTGGGCTTTTTGCTCTGCCTTGGCCTTTAAGCGATCGGCTTTCTTTTTGGCCTTCGCGCGTTCCCGTTCCTGGCGAGCAAATTTGTAATTGGGTTTACGTGGCAAAACGGATCCTCATCAGGCAATGGAGCGGTCAGAAACCGCTCCGCAACCAATTCAGTGAACGATGGAAAGATTTTCCGCCGACAGTTTTCCGTTCCTGCCGGCCACGAGGTCAAAAGCAATCCGTTGCCCCTCATTGAGACCCGATAACCCGGC
The DNA here is from genome assembly GCA_965204965.1 of Nitrospirales bacterium. Lineage (GTDB taxonomy): Bacteria > Nitrospirota > Nitrospiria > Nitrospirales > UBA8639 > Bin75. The sequence goes on from OZ242026.1 coordinate 2,076,111, forward strand.
CCGTTCGACGGCACTGATGTGCACAAACGCGTCTTTCGAGCCGTCTTCAGGCTCGATAAAGCCGAAGCCTTTGGATGCATTGAACCATTTGACCGTACCGGTGTTCATAATGATGTCCTTTCACGACAGGGTGAATAAGCGAAACACCGCCTCGCGCGGCGCTTCATCCATGCGGAACCTCTGATTTATTGCACTACCCGGCGCATTGCGGTGTTGTGTCCTCGCTCAACCCTCGCCTATCTCCGTGATAAGCCTCGGGTTTCGCTGCGGGACGCCTTGCACTGCATCCCGCTATCACAATAAATCGGAGGTTCCATACGTTCCATTGGCACGCAGACCGGCCGCGCCTCCAAGCAACGGCACCATGAAGCGCGGTCTTACCTCTCTCGATGATGCTCCGACTGACGGGCGGTGCTCCATGATTTGCGAGCAAACCGGCGACCCAGACCTCGCTCAATCTCACGCCATTTCCGCTCTTCGTCCGAGGTAATGAACGTGACCGCCTCGCCGGATCGGCCCATGCGGCCGGTCCGTCCGACCCGGTGCGTAAAGAGTTGTTCCGAATCCGGCAGGTCGTAGTTGATGACCTGGCCGATGCCCTCGACGTCCAAGCCGCGAGCGGCCACATTGGTTGCGACCAAAATCGGCGTGGCGCCGGAACGGAAAGCCAGCATCACGCGCTCACGGGCGTGTTGGCTCAGATTGCCCTGAAGCGCGCCGACGGGATAGCCCAACGTATCGAGCTTTTGGGCCAGCTTCTTGACGCCGTGTTTGGTCTTACCGAAAACGATAATCGGAGCGCCGTCCCTCTGGTTCAACAGCGTCTTCAGGGCTTCGATCTTGTCGCCCTTCTGAATGGTGTAGACCACGTGCTCCACCGTGGGGAGCGCCTGCAGGTCTGCATCCACCTCCACCGTGACGGGGTTGCGCAGGTGTTTCCGGGCCGTCTTCGCCACCCATTCCGGCATGGTTGCGGAAAGAAGCGCCGTCTGCCGGCCGGAGGGCGTCCGGCTCAGGATGGCTTCCACGTCTCGGGCAAAACCCCGATCCAGCATTTCGTCCGCTTCGTCCAGCACCAGAAACCGCACAGATCGAAGGTCGAGTGTGCCCTGCCGCAGATGGTCCAGCGTACGGCCCGGCGTGCCGATGACGATCTGGGCTCCGTTTCGCAACGCCGCGTGCTCCGGCCTCAACGACCGGCCGCCGTACAGTAACGTCACACGCAGCCCCTGTGCGGTCGCCAGGGCCTTCATGACTCCGGACACCTGAATGGCCAATTCCCGGGTGGGCACTAATACCAGCGCCTGGACCTGCTTGACCGACGGGTCACACTGCTCGACCAGGGGCACGGCAAACGCCAACGTCTTTCCGGACCCCGTACGCGCCTGCCCGATCAAGTCCCGCCCCGCCAGGAGATGGGGGATGGACTTCTCTTGAATGGGTGTGGGCGCCGATATGTTCATCCTGGAAATGGCGGCCATGGTGGCGCCATTCAACGCCATGCCGGGAAACACGACTCCCCCGGTGTGGGCGCTATCGGCAACGGTGGGACTGACGGGCAATGCCTCACGCACCGGTGCGTCGGCGACGGACGAAAGCCCCTTGCGACGGGCGTCGAAGCATGGCGAGCAGTACACCGGCCTGTCCGGGCTTGGTCGAAAAGGGATGGTGGTCGATGTCTCGCAAGCAGCGCAAACGGCCTTGTGGCGCCGTGTACGGGTGGATGGACGTGGACGAGTTGAAAAAGACTTAACAGACATACGTAAACAAACTCCTTGTTATTGGTGAGTGAGCATCCTTGAGAACCTCCCCGGCCGTCGCCTCTCGGGAACTCCAAGGCGGGTACCGGTACTGGTCTGAGATCAGCAGGTGGTTATAACCGTGCAGGCTTGACGAAACCCGGCATTTCTTAAGGCACCGATAAACTGCGTGCCCGCGCCGTACAGCAGGGCGTCGAGCGGGCGACGGCGGGATGTCGTCGCCGGCGAGGTTTACCTCCGAAAACCCAGACGGGAGTCACCCATCGGGTACGTGATCTTACTACTGACAAGCCGCTGAGGTCAACGGCTGAAAAGTTGGCTCCCCGGGCATGAGCCACACGCCCGTGAATCGCCTCTATTCATGCGGTTTCACATCAAGAGGCTGACTATAGTCCCACGGTTTTCCCCACGAGATTACCTTGGATAGAGAGGGCAGGGAAAAGTCGGTTATAGATCGGATCAACACCTGAACCCACGAGAAAACAGGGAACGATAAAAGATTCTCTGATATGTCTTGATCGTGTTTCGATAGGGGTCCCCAACGGTTCCCCAATATGGTTTTGAGATCAGAACATGTTCTACGCCCCATCGTCAAGCCGTTTGCCGAGCGCTGGGCGTATGCCCACAACGTCACGCTGGCCTTCTCGCGGCCCGGCAAGCCGAACGATCATGCCGACATTGAGTCGTTCAACGGGCGCTTGCGGGAGGAGTGCGTGAACGTGCACCGGTTCGAGGATTTAACGGAGGCGCGGGCGAAGTTGCCGGTTTGGCAACAGGAGTACAATGAGGAACGGCCTCACCGGCCTCTCAACAACCTGACGTCCTTGCCGTACAAGGCGCAGTGGCACATACAGCGGTCCGACAATCGCTGATCCCGTGGACCAAAGATCGGGATCCCCTCAAAGGCACAGGACGCCCATTCTTATAATGGACGTGACTCCAGCAGTTCCACAACCTCCTTGGCCGCATCGATGCCACTGGCCAGGGCGCCATTCACCGAGGGCACCCGCATATAGTCGCCCGCCAGGAAGAGATTTTTTACATCCCGGTCGAGCTGACGGCGCATCTCCGCGACCGCTTTGAACATGCCGGGCGACATCATGCACACGGCCTCCTTCCAGCGGTACACGCGAGCAAACAGCCCTTCATCGTCGCCGGGGAGCGCGGAATTAGGAGGGGGGTTGCGGCGCACGTCGCCAAGCATCCGGCGTTTGATCTCCTCGTCGTTGAAGGGAAACAACTCTTCGGCGCGGTCACGACCGACGAGCAAGTCGAGTGTACTCCTGCCCGGCGGTGTACACTTGGGCAGGTTGATGGATCGATCCAACAGGAGGGGCGTTTCGTCCTCGGGGTACAAGGCTCCGTGCCAGCCGGGAGGGAGCGGGGGATGGTCGAGGCCGATCACCACGCGACATCCGGACGAGTAAGTGACCTTGCCGAGCGTGTGGCGAATCTCATCCGGCAGATCGGGAATGAGGCCTGCTACCTTCGTGGCGGGGAGGACACAAATGACCGCGTCCGCCTCCATGGAACCGTCGGCGGCGAGCACACTTGTCACAGCCCCGTCGCGGATGACCACTTGCTGAGCGGGCGTCGAAACGCGAATGGCGTCCGAGCATGAATCGGCCAGCGCCTGGGCCAGGGCGCCGGCGCCCATCTCCGGCACGTAGATCTGGTCGGCCTTTAACAACATTTCCGCCAGATACGTCCGCATGTACGCCGCTCCGGCGTCTTCGATGTGGCCCATCGTCATCTCCAGAAATCCCCTGAACGTCATCTGTAAAGCCTCGGACACGCCGAGCCTGTCCAAGTAGTCGCCAAAGCTCTCCTCCCCGTCGAGCTCCGCGAGCCGGCTGTCGCTGGAGAAATTGAGGTATTCGGATTGGCGAAATATTTCCCTGAACAGCTTCTGGACAGGCCACATCACCCGGGGCGATAGGAATCCCAAGGCCTGAGCCGCCGGCAGATTCCTGATGAGATTGCCAAGGGACAAACCCGGCGTCGTTGTCACCCATCGGCCGTTCCTGTACCAGCCAAGCTTCATCTTTGAACGAAATAGGGGCAATCCCAACTCCTCGCATACGCGAAAAGCCACGTCGTAGGAGGAGCAGAAAAAGTCCGCGCCCGCATCCACGGAAAAACCGTCCACCTTGTCGCCGACCAGGCGTCCACCCACGCGATCGCTGGCCTCAAGCAGGATGGCGTCGATGCCGCGCTTCTTGAGGGTCCAGGCGGCGCTCAGTCCGGCCGCGCCCCCACCGATTATGACGACTCGTTTTGTTTCCATCATCACATCCTGATCAAGAAGTTCACGTGCTCTGCCAAGCCGCAAAAGTGCCGACTCCACTTCGTCGTTCGGGAATCATGGATTTCTCCGGTCGATGGCGATCAGCAGAGGGGGAAGTAGCAAAAAATCGGCGGCGATCGCGAAGACGATCGTGATCGCGACCATCAGACCGAGCACCCAACTGAGTTCGAAGCCCGAAGAGAGGAACACCAGAAAGCCGGCAGCCAGGACCGCGGTCGTCGTCCATAACGCATACCCCACGGTGTGAAAGGCAGAGCGGACGGCCTCGTGTGCGGCACGCCCGTCACGACGGGCCTTCAGGTATTTGCTCAAAAAATGAATGGTATCGTCCACGATGATTCCGAAGGTGACCGCGAGCACCACCGAGGAGGCCATGCCTATCTGACCGACGGTATGGCCCCACAGACCGAAGGTCATGAGCGCGGGGATGAAATTCGGCAGAAGGCTGAGAAGTCCGATGCGGAGGCTCTTGAACACCCAGATCAGGATGAACGAGATCAAAGCCATGGCGGCGATCGTACTGCCCAACATGCTGTCGATGTTTCGTTCCGACACGTGAGCCATGATGACGCTCAGCCCTGAGGCTTCCTGGGCGAAGTCGGACACATTGGCGCGGAGCCAGACCTGTGCCCGTTTATCGAGTTGCCTCAGGTCTCGAGACGTCGCATCCTTGACCGTGACGGTCATACGCGTCGCGGATTTGGAGACATCGATGCGGTTATTGAGGTCTCTGCCGAACGGCAGCGAAAACTCGTACAACAACAGGTACTGCGCCGCGAGATCCTGAGCTGCTGGCAGGCGATAGAAGGCCGGGTCGTCGCCGTGCATGTTTTTGTTGAGACGCTTCAAAATGTCCGAAAATGCCTGGACGTGGGTGACTTGGGGTTGCTGCCGATACCATTCGGCGAATGCCTCGACCTTGTGCAGATAGTCGGGGGCCGTAATGCCGCCTTCTCTTCCTGCTTTCAGGGAGTACTCGAGCTTGTCGAAGCCGGTCAGGTTCTTGGAGATGTAATCCGAATCGCGTCGAACCCGGTAACGTTCGTCGAAAAACTGCGTCAGGTTGTCGCCCAGTTCGATACGGGGAATGCCCGTGATCAGGACCACGACCACCAGGGAGAGAGACCAAAACAGGACGGTGCGCCGGGCAATGACCAAGTCGGCCAAGCGGTCGAAGAAGGCGGTGCCCTCTTTCCTGACACGAGGCGTGCGCAACGGCAGAATGGAGAGCAGGGCCGGCAGGAGCGTCATGGAGTAGACGAGGGCACACAGCACGCCGAACGCCACGCAATTGCCCAGAACGTGAAAGGGCGGCGAATCCGAAGCGTTCAGGCTCAAGAACCCGATCCCCGTCGTGAGTGATGTGAGAAAGACCGGCCAGGCATTGATGCGAATCGATTCGACAATCGCCGCGTTTTGGTCCAGACCGCGTCTCATACCCAAGAGAACACTCGTGACGATGTGGATGGAATCCGCGATGGCAATCACCATGATGATGACCGGCACGCCGGCGTTGGTGGGGCTGAACACGGCGCCGACCCAACCAGCGGATCCCATCGTGCTGATAATGGCGAACAGAAGAACGGCGACGATGGCCAGCGTGCCGAACACCGAACGCAGGAGAATCATCGTGAGGCTCACGATGACGAGAAACACAATCGGCACCAGTATCTTGTTTTCGGCCTGTGGGGCATCGGCAAAAACCCGATTGATGACGACAGAGCCGGTCATGTAATAGTTCATGGCCGGGTGGCTGTCGCACGCCTTCTTCACAACGGCGTTCAGATAATCAGTAATTTCGACCACCGCGGCGTCCTGGTTTTCAGGCAGGACGAACGTAATCGCCAGCCCACCTACGCGCCCGTCACGGGAGACGAGACGCCCGGCGATGTCTGTGGCGTTCAGCGCGATTTTCCTGATTCGTGCGAAGTCGGCGGCGTTCAGGACACTCGCGTCATCGACGAGCGGTTCGACGATCAAGTCATCCCCCTCTGCCCGGCTGTGGGTATAGTTGGTGAGGGAGTCGACCCGGTTGGAATACGGCGTGCGCCACGCGGCTTCGGTCAGTTCCTCAATGGCGCTGAGCGCCTCTTTGGTGAAGACCGAGCCCTCTCGCGGCGCAACGGCAATCACCGCGTTATTGGAGGCGGAATAGGTATTCTCCAGCGTGTCGAACGCGAGGAGGTGGGGATTTTGTTCGCTGAACAGAATGCGGTAATCATGCGCCACGGTGATGAAACGCATACCTGCCCCCGTGATGAGCATAATCAGCACGGCCAGCACCACGACCAGCCACCGAAAGCGAAGAATCGCGGCGCTATAGCGGTCCAGAGGAGTCATCGCCGGGACCGGCACCGGCCGGGAGCAAAAACGAACGCCCCCTGCCACTCTTTTCTTTGATCACGAACATCGCTTGCCAAGGGCTCGATTTTGATGCGTAGACATGGTCGGGCATTTTCTAACTCAGTCCCCCTTCCTTCTTGATTGAAAATCTAGGTTGGAATGGGGTGAGTGACAGGAATGGAACCCGCGCCCTCCGGATCCACAATCTGCCCCTCAACCAACTGACTCATTCCTTTCACTGGCCGGACGCTCGCTGTCCGACCGCTCAGGTTCGCGTTGGCGGACGAGGTCTGTTAGGCTGGCCGCGTCGTCTACAATGAAATGAGTCGCGGCGGGAAGAAGAAAAAGTTTAAAAAAAATCGTGAATTTGGTAAGAAAAGACTGGGCCTTCACGTGCATATTGCGTGCATAGTCAGGCGGTGGGGGGGCAGCCGGTCGGCTGGTGTCGGATTGCGGGAACTGAGTGCCCTGGCCCGAGGGCGGGGCACCTCCAGTCCCCTCGTCGTCGGCCCCAGGGTCGTGGATCACCACAGGAATCCCACCCCCCGGCACATGCAGACCCTGCGGATTGATGCTCAAGTCGAATTGGGAACCCGATGCCCCCGTAGTATGATCTGCCTAATCATCCAATCCCCCGGTCTGCACGTCCATTTCCGGAGCCACTGCCACACCCAAATCCATTGGGACTTATATGGAATAGTTGACAATGATTGTTTTCTTTGCAAAATGCCTTGATTGGGCAAAGGCTTCTCCCAAGTCCTGCGGCCTCTCCGCAATTGTAGCAACGGCATCTCATGCCGCTTAGAGAGGCCGCAGGGCAGAACGCGCGCTAAGATCGGCAATAAGAAGAGACCGTCAACTATTCTCGATAATTCCCTTTGTAATAGACCCCCGCGACAATTTTTTTGACAAATCTAATCAGGGAAGCAATACCAGCAGAGATCGCCCTCCTGCAGCAGCAATTTGATGGCTGACAGACTGGAACAAGGCATCCACCGAGGCGAGTAGGAGTGTTTCTAATCCTCATGAAAGCACCGAAAGCAATGCGCCTTCCCGTCCCTGCCGGTGGACTGGTTTTGTGTTTGTCACACGGTAAACGGCGGGTGGTTATGGTTGTAGCGCCCACACCCCAAACAGGGTCACCACGATCGCCACAAACACCAACCAAAAAAGAGGCCACATTTTCACGCATCTCTTTCTGGCTCTTCCTTCGGCTGGGGCCATCAGGACGGCGGGAAAAATTCGTCATTGGGACCGAGTTGGGGTTTCAACGATTCCTCGTCGAAAACGTTAGGGGCCGCGCGGGCGGCTACAGCCCGAGACGAAGACCGACGAGGAACACGGCCTCCGGATTCCGGCCGGCGGCGTGGCCCGGCTCGTGACTCACAATTGCCCCGACCCGCCAGAGTCCGCCCAGCGCGATCGTCTTCGTCCAGTTGACGCCGAAGTCAATCTGGCGGCCCGACGGCTCGAGACCAACGGGAATCCGCTGGCGCACGACCGCCCCTTCCGGGGTCCGGCGCATGGGAAGCGAGAGATGCAGACGCCCACTCTCGATTCGTAGCGGCTGTTGCAGCGAAAGCCTGAGGGTCCCGCCCGCGAGGGGGCGGACCGCCTCCGCCGAAAAGGCCGTACTGAAGGCACTCGCGTCGGCGTCCGCCAGGAGCCCGCCCGCGGCTTCCGGCGTCGCCCGCCCGATCTCGCCGGCCATGCCGATCCGCCAGCCGCCGGCCTCGAAGCCCCCCGAGGCGCCGACAAAGGACAGGCCGGAGGAGAGCTTGCCGAAGGCCCCGCCCGCGCTCGAACCGAAAAGCGTGTCCGTCTCCCGGATCCAGCCCGCGCGAAGGACCGCTTGCCGGCCCGCCGGGCTCCATGCGAGGGCCAGACCGTGTGCAGCGGCGTCCAAGGCATGCACACCAACTTCGTTGCCGGAGCCGGCCGAGGCGAACATGGACAGGACCGCATCCCCGAGGCGCGTCTTGACCGCGACAGGTTGTGAGGCAAAGCTCATATGCGCGCCATCCAGCGCGCCGAAGCTGATTTGCAGCTCGCTCCCCGCCGGGCCGGCGGCGACCGCCAGCGCGGATCTCCCTTCGCCGGCAACGGGCGGCGCAGCGCCCGTGCCGTCCTTCCCTGCGAACCAGCGCCAGAGGCGCGCCGCCGGATCGGCCGGCGGCGCGGCCTGCGCAAAGTCGGCGGCGGCGACCCAGAAGGGCGCGCCGAGCGCGTCGAACACGGCGATTTGCCGATCCGCAAGGCCGCGGCCGAGCGCGTCCCCCATCGCGCCCCCCGATACGATCCAGCTCGACCGTGCCAGGGGGCCGCCGTCCGCGACTCGGCCGCCCAGCGCAATGGAAGTCTGGCCGACCGGCGCGGTCGCGGCGCCCAGGTCCATGACGCCGCGGCCGAACGCGGACGAGAGTTCGCAGGCGCTCCGGTCGCCGTCGAGATCGAGATGCGCCGGGCACGAGCCGCCCGCCGGGACCGCGTCCGGCGTGACCCGCGCCGTTGCGTAGAGCCGCGCGAGCAGCGCGTCGTTCGCCATCTGGCTCCGGAACCAGTGCTTCAGCACCGCCAGCCCGCCGGTCACATGCGGCGCAGCGAGGGAGGTTCCGGACGCTTTGGCGTAGCCGCGCGTAGTCCGGCCCGTATCCGTGTCCGTGCGGGTCGCGGCCACCGGCACCTTGTCGCCCGGCGCGGCGATGCACCATTTCGCGGCGATCCCACAGCGGTTGGAAAACCCCGCGATACGCCCCTCGCGGTCCGTCGCCACCACGGCCACCACATGGCCGCGTAGCGACGACTCCAGCGCCGGCAGGCCGGCATAGAGGCTGGGCGAGGAGGCATTGATCCGGCCCTGCACGCAGTTGGGCTCCGGGGCCTCGCACCGGTGACCGTGGTTGTTGCCGGCCGCGATCACGAGGATCTTCCTGCCGCCAGCCGCGTCCGGCTGCGCGAGGGCCCGGATCGACGGCGCATAGGACGGCCCGAAGCTCTCATTGAGGTAGTTCTCCGTGAGCCCCGGGACGCTGAAGCTCATGTTGACGAAATCGCCGGAGGTCAACTCCGAGACCTGGAACGCGAGAAAGCCGACCTCATGGTGCACCTCCGCGGGATCGATTCCGACGTAGTTTTGGTCCGGGTCCGCGCTGCCGAGGCCGACCAACCTCATCTGGAGATGGTCGATGCCCCAGGCGACGCCGTGGAAGTCGTCCTGCGCGTGTTCGGAGGGGACCGGCCCGTCGCGCCTCGCGACGATGACGCTCGCCACCGCCGTGCCGTGACGCCCGACGGTCGAGGGCGGATCGGGATCGCCGGGAGAGGGATCGGGAGAGGAATCGGAAACCGCAGCACTGGGGGCGGTACTGCCGATCCGCCCCGACTCGAACTCCCAATGACCGACGTCGATCCCGTCGTCGATCACCGCGACACGTGCGCCAGCGCCCGGCGCCGTCCCGGCGCCATCGCGCCGGGCGATCCTGGCGTAGGCCGTCGCCGCGTTGATCTGGCGAAGGCCCCACGCGTTGCCGTATTCGGCGTCGCTCTCGTACGGGCCGGCCAGCGCCCGCAGGTCCGCCGGCACATCGGCCGGCGGCGGAACCCGGACAGCGAGGTCGGGAGGCAGAGGGGACGGGGCGCCAGGCCCCGGTAGAGAGCCCGACGGCGGGGGCGGCATTCCGCTCCCGCCGCCGCAACCGACCGCCAGAGCGACTACCGCGGCCAACCATGCCGTTCGCGCCATCATCGCTCCGGCCGCGGTGCATTCTTCTATGGTGATGGTGGAGAGGGAGAGGCCAACCGGCATTTCCGTATTCCGTGCTGTATATACGCTTTACTCGCCGCCGGATCGGGCGCTGCCAGACGCGGGTCCCTTCCTCCGTTTATTCTTCTAACATCCGGCTTCGTCAGATCCCGCCTAAAACTCGAATCGCCACCCGGCCAGCAAGCTCACTCCGGGTTTCACGCGCGCACTATGGCCAGGGTTATGAATCCAGGCAGCATCGAAGCGCAGTTCGTTGCCGTCGGCAAGCGAGTGTCGCCATTGCGCTGAAACGTCGATTTGCCTGCCGGAGGGCACAAGATTGGCTGAGACCGGCTGCCGCAGAACGTCGCCGTCTTTCGTCCGGCCGATCGGAACGGAGAGTGCCGCCCGTCCGCCCTCCACGCGCAAAGGCTGCGAGAGCGCGATGCGTACCAGGCCGCCATTGGCCAATCGACGCGTGGCCTTGAAGGCAAACGCGCTGGTGGTCAACGAGGACAGACGGGAAATGATGCCGCCGCGAAGCCGCGGGCGTGCGGTGCCGATTTCCGCATCGGCGGCAAGGTGCCACGGGCCGAATTCGAATCCCGTCTCCAGACCCGTGACCGCGGCATCGGCCGAGAGTCGTCCGAAAGCCCCGGCCGTCGTCGTGCCCAGCAAGGTCTGCTGCTCGGCCAGCCAGCCGGCGCGGAAACCGACCGGCACGTCAAACGGCCGCCACGACAGTGTAACCCCCGAAGTCGGTGATCGGCCCGCAAACCCGGACGCGGTAAACGCCGTCACCGCCATGCCGTTGGACCCGGTGAGCATCAGCGTGGTGGCGTTGTCCGCCAGCGCAAAATGCCCGCCCTCGGCGCCGGCAAGCCGTTCCCGGAAGCCGAACCGTAGCCTGCCATAGCCCAGATCCTGTTCGACCGCGCCGCCGGCCCGATCCGGCGTGAACGTCGTCAGCCGCCCATGGGTCTTGCGTGTGATCGGGTTTCGTGCCGTCAACTCGCGAAGCCGTACCAGTGAAGACGGGCCTCTGGAAACACCGGTGAAATTGGAAAGGTTGAACCAGAACGGCGCTCCCAGACTGTCGAAGGCGACGATTTCCTGACGTGCCAGCGCACGTCCCAGGCCATCGCCCAGCGCTCCGCCGAGCCGGAGACTGGTCGTTTGGAGATTGATGCCCGGACTGCCGACCGTATTGCCGAGGGTGATCCCGGTCGTGCCGACGGGAGACGCCGCCGCCCCGAGATCAAGCATGCCCTGACCGTAGATGGCTCTATTCGCGTACCTGCCGCTCTTATCGGCCGTGGCGAAGAGCCGGGTCACCAGTGCCGTGTTCGGCAGTTGATCGCGAAAGAGTTGCTTCATCACCGCCAGCGAGCCGGAGACCATCGGTGCGGCATAGGACGTGCCGTCGCCCTTGATGATTGCCTGTCTTTCAGGGATACCGTTGTTATCGGGGTTGTCGTCGGGGTTGTTGGGGGGGCTGACGACTGTGCCGATGTCGGGGCCGAAATAGGCCACCGAAACATCGACACCGGGTGCCGCGAGGCACCACTCGGCGGCGATGCCGCACCGGTTGGAAAACGGGGCAATGTCGCCGGCATCATTCACCGCGACCGCGGCAATGGAGTGCCCACGCAGTTCTTCGATGCGCGTGACCAGTCCGGCGAAAAATTCCACTGAACCGGCATCGAGAGATTCATCGACGCAATTGTCAGATCCCGGCCTACAGGTTTGGCCATTGGCATTGCCGGCGGCCCAGACCAGGATCGTTTTGTCTTGGGCGCCCATCTGCGCTAACGTGGCAATGGTCACTCCAAAGTAGGTGCGGATGTCTTGTTCGTTGTAGTTTTCGATGATTCCTTCAAGGCCAATGCTCAAATTCAAAATATCAACGTTTTGCTCAAGAGCAACGCCAAACACGCCCACATTGGTCAAAACCTCAGGCCCCAAATTGGTCAGGGAAATCGGCTCATAGACAGGCGAGGCTTGGCCCGTCGGCCGAAGCGCAAACATGGCCAGATCGGCGCCCCAGGCGACCCCTTGAAAGGCGTCCGGACGTCCCACGTTCGGCTGGGCACCGATAATGCTCGTCACCGCAGTCCCGTGGGAAAACTCCTCACCCCGTTCATCGACCGTGGGAGGAATGATTGTTTCCTCTATGGTGGCGCCTGCGAACAAGGGATGTTCAGTATCAATCCCTGAATCAATCAGGCCGACGGTCACGCCAGCCCCAGGTTCTGCATCCGACCCCTGGGCCAGTTCGAGATGCGCGTATGCTTGATCGGCCTTGATGGCGCCCAGTCCCCATTGATTGGAAAAATCCGTTCGGGTGCGGTGAGTCTCCGCGATCCTTTTGCCCTCCTGCTCGTATCGTGCTGAAGAAAGACAGCCGAACTCGATCGTCCGGATGCAGGGGTCGGCCGGCATCATTGGTCCGGGTCCAGCGTTGCCGCCGCCGCAGCCGGACCATGTCACGGTGCAAGCCAGTACGAAACAGAAGAGGAGTCTTTTCGTGTTCATGGCCTATGGTGCCTCAAGGACTGAAGGATGAGGTGAATGAACAGCGTATAGAACATCCGGCACCTTGTCTTGTCTTAGACAAGGGGGATAAGTGACATGTAGAGGCCACTGATAGTCCCAATCGTGAACAACGCGAACCAGCGGGAGGGCAGCCAACCCTCCCCGGGCTATGTTGTGGTGCCGACCTGAAGTTTCCACTCTCGGCGCGGCTGGAGGTCGCCCCCAATCGCGCCGGGACCGCGGTTGCAAAAGGGAGTTATTATACAAAAACCTCCTGTGAAATTGTCAAGAAAATTCATGGATTTTCCGTGCATATTTAGTAAATGGCTCTGAGGTTGGTGACAGAGTCAGGGTGCCGCCGGCCCACGAGGGAATACGGTGCCGCTTAAGCCTGTAACCCTACTGGAATATGGAATAAGCGTTCTGTTTTTACCTGGGCGATCAGAACGATCGTTCAGGTTTAATCCGGAACAAGCGTTCCGTAATACAGGTATTGACAATTAGAAAATACCCCCTATTCTTTCTATAATGAGTACAAGAAAACGGGACTTATCCTTTTAAGTTGACATTTGCGCAGACGGAGCAAAAGCGAGCATCGCCTGTCGCGCATGTGGCCATCCTACGTATCCATCCCCATTGATGACAGCGAACTGGACGCCACCCCCAACAAAACTCTTCGACGGCCTGCGTCACCGTGGCGGTGAGCAAGCGGGCGAGGTCGAGCCGAACCAAACAGCGCTGGAGCGCGCTCCCATTTATATCCCATTCATAGATGGTCGTCACGGCGACGCCGAGTTCCCGGGCGAGCGTCGCGGCGCTTGTGTGGGAGCGGTCTGGATGTACCGGCGGGTCGCCGGGGTGGTGCGAGCTAACTTATGCAATTTGATGTCCATGGTGCCTCCGTTGTTGGATATACAAAAAGTTGCCTTCGCTATGCTCGCAAGTGCGCTGTGGCTGCTCCCCGCCGCCCAGGTCGCAAGTGCGCAGGTAGTCCCGGACCCGCCTCAGAACCTGACCGCGGCCAACCATCCTAGCACGACGTTCGTCAAGGTGACCCTGACCTGGGATACACCGGACAACACCGGCGATTCGCCCATCACGCAGGTCTGTTATCGGTACCAACAGCAAAACATCAATCCGACACGTTGGGAAGGTTACCAGGCTACCCCCTTTTGTATGCCCGTCCCGGATATGAACAAGATTGTCACCGGGAATCTTCAAGCCGGCTTGCGGCACAGGTTTGCTGTCGAGCTGCGGAATAGCGCTGGCTGGAGCACTTGGGCGACAGTGTCTTTCACCCCTGGGTTCTCGCCGACGTTGGCGGTTCAGCCGACCTCGGTGGCGGAGGACGCGGCAGCGAAAACAGTCACGGTGACCGCCACGCTCGGCAACCGGGTAACCCTGCAGAGGGACGTCCCAGTGACCGTGTCGGTGGGCGGGGGCACGGCGACCGCCGGGACTGACTACACCGGGGTCGACGACTTCACCGTGACGGTGAAGGCCGGCACGCTGAGCGCCATGGGAACGTTCACGCTCACGCCCATCGACGACGACGTGGACGAAGGCAACGAAACGGTTGAGATATCGGGCACGGAGACCAGCTTCGACATCGCAAAGGCCAAGCTGACCATCACCGACGACGACACCGCCCCCTCCGGCGCCATCACGCTCTCCCTCAACCCCACCTCGGCGGGCGAGGCCGCCTCAGCCACCTCGGTCACCGTCACCGCCACCCTGCCGGGCAGCACCACCCGTAGCGCCGACACCGCCATCACGGTCGCAGTCGGCGCCAGCGCCGACACCGCCACCGAGGGCACCGACTACGCCACGGTGGACGATTTCACGCTCACCATCGCCGCCGGGGCCCGCACCGGCACCAAGGCCTTCTCCATCGACCCCACCCAGGACGCCCTCGACGAGGGCACCGGCGAGAGCGTCAGCGTCTCCGGTACCACCACGGTGAGCGGGTTCAGCGTCACCGGCGCCACGTTCACCATCACCGACGACGACACCGCCCCCTCCGGCGCCATCACGCTCTCCCTCAACCCCACCTCGGCGGGCGAGGCCGCCTCAGCCACCTCGGTCACCGTCACCGCCACCCTGCCGGGCAGCACCACCCGTAGCGCCGACACCGCCATCACGGTCGCAGTCGGCGCCAGCGCCGACACCGCCACCGAGGGCACCGACTACGCCACGGTGGACGATTTCACGCTCACCATCGCCGCCGGGGCCCGCACCGGCACCAAGGCCTTCTCCATCGACCCCACCCAGGACGCCCTCGACGAGGGCACCGGCGAGAGCGTCAGCGTCTCCGGTACCACCACGGTGAGCGGGTTCAGCGTCACCGGCGCCACGTTCACCATCACCGACGACGACACCGCCCCCTCCGGCGCCATCACGCTCTCCCTCAACCCCACCTCGGCGGGCGAGGCCGCCTCAGCCACCTCGGTCACCGTCACCGCCACCCTGCCGGGCAGCACCACCCGTAGCGCCGACACCGCCATCACGGTCGCAGTCGGCGCCAGCGCCGACACCGCCACCGAGGGCACCGACTACGCCACGGTGGACGATTTCACGCTCACCATCGCCGCCGGGGCCCGCACCGGCACCAAGGCCTTCTCCATCGACCCCACCCAGGACGCCCTCGACGAGGGCACCGGCGAGAGCGTCAGCGTCTCCGGTACCACCACGGTGAGCGGGTTCAGCGTCACCGGCGCCACGTTCACCATCACCGACGACGACACCGCCCCCTCCGGCGCCATCACGCTCTCCCTCAACCCCACCTCGGCGGGCGAGGCCGCCTCAGCCACCTCGGTCACCGTCACCGCCACCCTGCCGGGCAGCACCACCCGTAGCGCCGACACCGCCATCACGGTCGCAGTCGGCGCCAGCGCCGACACCGCCACCGAGGGCACCGACTACGCCACGGTGGACGATTTCACGCTCACCATCGCCGCCGGGGCCCGCACCGGCACCAAGGCCTTCTCCATCGACCCCACCCAGGACGCCCTCGACGAGGGCACCGGCGAGAGCGTCAGCGTCTCCGGTACCACCACGGTGAGCGGGTTCAGCGTCACCGGCGCCACGTTCACCATCACCGACGACGACACCGCCCCCTCCGGCGCCATCACGCTCTCCCTCAACCCCACCTCGGCGGGCGAGGCCGCCTCAGCCACCTCGGTCACCGTCACCGCCACCCTGCCGGGCAGCACCACCCGTAGCGCCGACACCGCCATCACGGTCGCAGTCGGCGCCAGCGCCGACACCGCCACCGAGGGCACCGACTACGCCACGGTGGACGATTTCACGCTCACCATCGCCGCCGGGGCCCGCACCGGCACCAAGGCCTTCTCCATCGACCCCACCCAGGACGCCCTCGACGAGGGCACCGGCGAGAGCGTCAGCGTCTCCGGTACCACCACGGTGAGCGGGTTCAGCGTCACCGGCGCCACGTTCACCATCACCGACGACGACACCGCCCCATCGATGAGTCTGGTGCTCACGCCAGCCTCGATCTCCGAAAACGGCGGGGTGAGCACGGTGACCGCGACGCTGAGCAGCACGTCGAGCGAAGCGATGACAATGACCGTGTCGGTGACGGCGGTGAGTCCGGCGACGGCGAGCGACTACACCCTGTCGGCCAACAGGACGCTGACCATCGCGGCGGGGGCCACTACCAGTACGGGCACGGTGACGATCACCGGGGTGGATAACGACATGGACGCCCCGAACAAGGAGTTCACAGTGTTGGCTGCGACCGCCGCCGGCCACGGGGTGGCGAACTCGGCGAGCGAGATCCTCACCATCGAGGACGACGATGACGCGCCGTCCGTCTCCATCGCAGACACGACCGTCGATGAGGGTGGGATGGCGACCTTCGTGGTGACACGGGCCGGCGCAACCGGAAACGTCGTATCGGTCAGGGCGGCAACGGCCGGACACGTCGGTGGCGAACATCCGGCGTCAACGTCAGATTACGTCCCGGTGACGGTCGCACACACACTGAGCTTCGGCGCCGGAGAGACACGCAAGATTTTCAGCGTTCAGACCATGGAGGATACCCTAAACGAGCCGAACGAAACCTTCATGGCGCGATTGAGTGGGACGACCAGCAATGCAGTAATCGCTGCCGATGGGACCCAGGCCACAGGGACAATCATGGACGATGACCGGATTCCGGCGATATCCATTGCCGACGCGGTGCCGGTCGTGGAAGGCGCGACGGCGAGCTTTCCGGTTCGGCTCTCGGCGGTTTCGGGCATGACCGTAACCGTGGAGTGGGTCACATCGCCGGGGACGGCGACCGAGGATGCGGATTATGGTGGAGACAAAGGGACGATTGCGATCGCGGCGGGCAGCACCGATGCCACGATCGAGGTGGGAACGATCGACGACACCGAGATCGAGGGCAAGGAACCGGAGACCTTCACGGTGACGCTGTTGAACCCCGTCAACGGGACAATTGATGAACCTGTCGCGACAGGCACGATTGAGGACGATGATTATCTGGCTGCCGTGGCGCGTATCAAGCGCGTTAACACGGCTATGCTGCCACGGGTAGGGTCGGCCCTGATGCGAAGCCGGATCGATCAGTTGGCCGACTGTATCGACCACGCGGCGACCGGTAACGGGATTGTCGGGCTGTCGGCATTGGGAGAATCGCTGAGCAGCAACGCGGAGGCATTGAACCGGGGCGAGCTTTCCTTGCAGGAGGCTCTGGCGGGTACGCGACTTGCGGCAAAGGTGCCGGTGAACAGAGACCGGCCGGGGTCCGGCGACATGACGTTTTGCGCGGGCGGCGACTGGCGCCGGCTGTCGAGTATCGATGACAGCCCGGTGACCTGGGAAGGGAACCTGTTCGGCGCGCACGTGGGAGGGAACATGCGTCTGGGCGAAAGTGTTCTGCTGGGGCTGGATGTGTCCCACCACACAAGCTCCCTCGACTGGAGCGACGAGGCTGGGGCCGGAGTCTTCGCCGGCGACTGGCGGATGCGCCTGAACGCCGTGCATCCCTACGTAACATGGTTCACGTCGCAGGGCCTGAGACTCTCGGCGATGGCGGGCTATGGTTCGGGCAACATCCGGATTGTGGAAAAGACGGGCCTTGATCAGCCGGCGGATCTGACGCTGAAGAGCGTCGCCCTTGGCGGTGTTCTGCCGCTGGAAACCGGCAGAGGCGGCACATCTCTGCGTTTCCGCGGGGACGCTTGGCTTGGGGAGTTGAAGGTCGAAGACAATGGGAGCCTTGTCGAGGGGCTGTCGGTGGCGACACAGGGAGTGCGCGTTCTGGCGGAGGGCAAGTGGCGGGTCGCCCTCGGCGACGACGCGTCGCTGGCGCCCTCAACGCGAATTGGTCTGCAATATGACGACGGAGCGGGTGGCATGGGACTGGAGGTCGGTTCCGGTTTGCGCTGGGATAGTCCAACGCACGGTCTCTCCGCCGCGTTATCGGGTCGGTTTTTGTTGGTGCGCGACGGCATTCGGGAGTGGGGTATGAGCGCCGACGCACGGCTCGCACCCACGCAGGGGCTGGGACCGTCGTTTACCTTCTCGCCGTCCTGGGGCGCCACTGCGGATGGAACGGAAGCATTGTGGGAACACGGGCTGGAGGCTGCATCCTACACCGGCAATGAACTTGCCGCCCCGTCGCTTAAAATGGAATCGGGGTGGGGCCTGCGTCTCTCCGACGGCCGCGGAGTGCTGACGCCTTTTGTCGGCCTGTCACTGTCGGGGGAGGATGCGAGAAGGATGCGCCTGGGTGGGCGTCTGGAAGTCAACAGGTTCAGCTTGGAAGTAGCGGGTATGCGCCGGGAGAGCGGCTCGACCGCTCCCGACCATGGACTGTACTTGAAGGTAGTGGCCAGTTGGTAGATCGGAGAATTATCAAAATCCCTTTTGTTTTGCCATGTCTGCAATTGAATCCGCTCTGTTTACGATAAGGGGTTAAGTCGAATAATTTGGCGACCACCCTCCACCCAGGGCTTTATACAGTTGCACGACAGAAACCAGATGCAGGCGATGCGTTTCCGTGAGAGACAATTCCGCATCGAAGAGATTTCGCTTGGCAATGAGCACGTCAATATAACTGGTCAGCCCTCCACGGTAACGTAAATTGGCAAGACGTAATGCCGAACGCAACGCTTCCACCTGTTCTATTTGAGCTTGGCGCTGCTCTCGTGCGGTTTGAACCGCCACTAACGCATCCTCCACTTCTTTGAACGCCACAAGGATGGTTTGTTCGTATTGCGCAAGAGTTTGCCTGGCTTGAGCTTCGGCGACGTCTTGCTGAAAGCCCAGTGCGTTCGCGTTCAGCAGTGGTCCGGTCAGATTGAAGCCCGACGCGCCGAACGTCCCTTCGGAGGTAAAGAGATTCGACAACCGTGGACTGGCCACGCCAAGAATACCCGTCAGGGTCACCTTTGGAAAGCGGGCCGCTTTTGCCATCCCGATTCTGGCCGTTGCCGCAGCTAAAACGTGCTCTGCCTGCAAAATGTCCGGACGACGCTGAAGCAACTCCGAAGGCAGTCCGGCCGGCACGTCAGGTGGCATCGCCTGTTCCGTCAACCGTTTTCCTCGTTTTATATTCGCCGGATTTTTTCCGAGTAACACACTCAACTCATTTTCCTTCTGAATCCTCCTGCGCTCGAATTCGGCCACTCGCGCCGCGGCATTCGCCTGTTCAGCTTCGAACTGATCCGCATCCAACTTGGACGTGATCCCTCCTCGGAGGCGGGCTCTGGCGATTCTGACCGATTCCTCCCAAGACTTCAGGGTGCGTTTCGCAATATCCAACTGCATATCGAATTGCAACAGATCGAAATAGGCTTGAGCCACCCCGCTGACCAAGGCCAGGACCACCGCCCGCCGGTTTTCCTCCTGGGCCAGGAGATCCCCCAGCGAAGCTTCCGTTGACCGACGAATACGGCCCCACACGTCAAGTTCCCAGGCCAAATTGCCTTGTACGGAATAGCTAAAGTCACTGGGAGCCCCGTCTGCACGAAAGCCTCCCCGAGTTCGGCCCAGGGCCGGAAATCTCGAGTTGGCCTCGACTTGCGGGACAAAACCCATTTGGGCGATAGACAGCCGCGCCTCAAATTCCTCAATGGCCGACACCGCCCGTTCGAGATCTTTATTTTCTGCCAAGGCGGCTTTGATAAGTTCCTGGAGCGTCGGATCCTTTAACAATTCCCACCAGGGAAGATTCGCAAGAGAAGGCAAGGAAGTCGGATCTTCGACCATGCGAAATTTTTCCGAAACTTGGGCATCGGGCCGTGAGTAGTCAGGACCAAGTGCGCAGGCGCTTGCGAGAACGGAGAGAAAGAGAAGAAGGAAAAAGCCCATGTCAGGATTCCGGTTGATCCAACGTCCGTTGGTTCTCGGCCCTTGCGCCACCAAGCCTAGCCCCACCTTGACGCCCAATGGACGTTCGAATCAACACAAAAAACAGCGGCACAAACAATATGGTCAGAAACGTCGCAGCCAACATCCCGCCGAACACGCCGGTCCCTATTGAATGCCGACTCGCCGCCCCGGCCCCGGACGCCACAACCAGCGGGACCACTCCCAGAATGAACGCCATTGAGGTCATCACGATAGGCCGAAAACGAAGACGGGCCGCTTCGAGTGCGGCATCCAACGGAGAACGACCGTTCTCATGCAACGTCTGAGCAAACTCAACGATCAAAATGGCATTTTTTGCGGCCAGTCCTATGAGCGTCACTAATCCGATTTGAAAATAGATGTCATTGGTCAGGCCTCGAACCCAAACGGCGCTCAGGGCCCCGAGAATTCCAAACGGGACCGCAAAGAGGACCGCGAAGGGAATCGACCAACTTTCATACAAGGCGGCCAAGACCAGGAACACCATCAGGAGCGCAAAAACGAACGCCACGGTGGTTTGTCCTCCCGCACGACGTTCTTGGAAGGACAGACCGCTCCAATCAATCATATACCCTTGTGGCGTCAAATGGTCATTCGCCATTTGTTCAAGCACATCGAGGACGTCTCCCGAACTGAAGCCGGGTGCCGCACCTCCCAACACCAGCGCCGTGTTGAAGCCGTTAAAATGGGTGACGGGATCCGGACCGCTGACAAATTCGGTCGTCACGATCGTATCCAGCGGGATCATGCTGCTTTCCGAGCTGTTTTGCGCACGAATGTAGATCTTGCTGATATCTTCCGGCGTCGAACGGTATTGAGGGGAAGCCTCCGTCTGCACTCGATACACGCGCCCGAATTTGACAAAATCATTGATGTAGAAGTTTCCAAAGTAGGCCTGCATGGTATCGAACACGTCGGAAATGGGAACGCCGAGGGCTTTGGCGCGATCACGGTCCACGTGGGCATACAGTCGAGGAGCACTCACGCGAAAGCTGGTATTCGCAAAGGCGATGGCGGGATGCTGCATGGCTTTCGTCACAAATTCCCGTGCGACCTCGGCAAACGCGGCGAAATCGCCGCCACCGGGGTCTTGGATCTGAAGGGAAAACCCGCCGGTGGCCCCCAACCCCCTGATCGCCGGAGGATTGAACGCCAGAATCAGGGCTTCCGGGATTTCGGCAAATTTTTGAAAGGCCGCCCCAATCAAGGACCGTGCTTGTTGGCGGGCTTCCCGGCGTTCGCTCCAGGGATGAAGCGGAACGAACATGGTGACGTGATTCGTCCCTCGAGTATTGAACACGAAATTTTGGCCGACCAGCGTATCGGTTGAATGAACCTCGGGGACCGTCTGAAAGTAGCGTTCGACTTTTTCCGTCACTTTGAGCGTTCGCTCTTTTGAGGCCCCGTCGGGCAGTCGAATAATGGTAATGAGGTAGCCTTGATCTTCCTCAGGAAGAAAACTTCCGGGGACGTTCGCAAACAACGCCCATGCACAGAAGACGAGGGCGGCAAAAACACCCAGAAACATGATGGATCTTCGAAGGACGTGCCTCACGGTTCCGACGTAAACGTTCTGCCCCCAATCAAAGGAGTGGTTGAACAATCTCCAAAAGCCTTTTGCTTCGCGATGCCCGGTCCTTAACACCGTGGCGCAGAGGGCCGGACTCAACGTCAACGCCACCAGCCCTGAGATGGCCACGGACAACGCAATGGTGATCGCAAACTGTTTGTACAACTCACCCGTGATTCCTCCGAGAAACCCAACGGGCACAAACACGGCAACCAACACGAGCACGCTGGCGATGACCGGTCCCGTCACTTCGGTCATGGCTTGCTTGACGGAAGCCCTTCTTGAAAGACCTCCCTGTCGCATGTGACGTTCCACGTTTTCCACGACGATAATCGCGTCATCGACCACGATGCCGATGGCCAGGACCATGCCGAACAGGGTTAAGGTATTAATGGAAAAGCCTAAAACCGCCATGCCGGCAAACGTCCCGATCAAGGAGACCGGAACGGCGATGGCCGGAATAAGGGTTGCGCGCCAACTTTGCAAGAACAGAAACACCACCAAAATCACCAACGCCATCGCTTCCATGAGAGTTTTCACGACTTCCTTGATGGACACCTCAATGAAGGTCGTCGTGTTGTACGGGATATCATAGGACACGCCCGCGGGGAACTGCCGGGCGAGCCGTTCCATCTCCTGTTTCACGCGTTGCATCGTGTCCAGCGCATTCGCCCCCGGAGAAAGAAACGTCAGGAGAAAGGTATTGGGTTTGCCGTTCCAGCGCGCTTGAAGGTCATAGGATTGCGCGCCCAGTTCAACCCGTGCGACGTCTCGCAAATGGACCATGGAGCCGTCGGGATACGCTCGAACGATCAGATTCTCGAAGTCTTCGACGTCGCTCAAACGGCCTTGTGTAATAATCGGAATGGTCAGTTCGGTTCCCTGCGGCGCGGGTTCACGTCCGAGGCGGCCGGCCGGAAAATCGCGATTTTGTTCACGAACCACGTCGACGATATCGCCGGGCATAAGATTGAGTTGGGCCATACGGATGGGATCGAGAATGACGCGCATGGAGTAATTCTGGCCGCCGAAAATAGCGGCCTCCCCCACTCCGGGCAATCGCTTGATGCGATCGAGAATTCGCAACAGAGCATAATTGGAAAGAAATATGGTGTCGTATTTGGGATCAGTGGCACTCAATGCAATAACCGCCAAAAGACTTGGAGAAGTCTTTTTGACCGTAATGCCCTGGCGAACCACTTCATCCGGCAATTGTGGTTCGGCAAGCCGTTGGCGGTTTTGCGTTTGAACCTGGGCGATATCCACGTCCGTCCCGATTGCAAACGTGAGTCGCATGGTCATGTGCCCATCGTTGGTGCTCGTCGAATCGTAATAGAGCAGATTGTCAATGCCCGGGAGTTGGACCTCTATCGGCCTGGCAACGGATTCCGCGACGACCTCGGCGCTGGCCCCGGGATAGTCCGCGTCGATTTGTATCGTGGGCGGCACGATCTGCGGAAATTGCGCGACGGGCAGAATCCGTAACGACCCCAGGCCGATCACCACGATGATGATGGACAACACCGACGCAAAGATCGGACGATCAATAAAAAAATGGGGACTCACGCTTTTTCCTGCGGGACGGCTGCAGAATCCGTGGCATCCGAAGAAGGGGGGACCGGCCGGGAGGGAACCGGGGTCACGCGCATGCCGGGTCGAATGCGATGAAATCCTTCCAGCACGACCCGGTCGCCCGGGTGAAGGCCCTCTTCAATGAGCCACTCTTGCCCATGCCAGGCACTAGCCGTGACGGGCCGGAGCCCCACGGTGCGTTCGCCGTCGACCACGTACACAAAGAGCCCCTTCGGACTCTGCTGAACGGCCCGTTGGGGGATCAAGATCGCACCCGTGCGCATGTAACCGCGAACCCGAATTTTGACGAACTGTCCCGGAAACAAGGAGTACAGCGGACGATCGTCCCTGTCCCCGGGAAACATGCGTTGACGCGTATTGGGAAATTTGAAGCGTGCCTCAAGCGATCCCGTCTCGGATCGAAAGCGGACCCCTGCAACGTCCAACGTGCCTTCGTGGGGATAGGTGGTCCCGTCGGCCATAATCATCATGCCTCTCAGTTGAAACAGATCGGGCCGTTCCACGCGACGGGCCGCTAATTCTCGCTGCCGCCGCAGGATGTAACTTTCCGGTATCTGAATATTGACGTACATGGGATCCATTTGATGGATGTTGGTGAGAAGATCGGTCTGCGCCGAGACCAGCCGTCCCTCGTACAATCGGCTTCGTTCGGGGCGTCCGGCCACCGGCGCGACAATGAGGGTGTTGCGGAGATCGAATTTGGCTTTTTCCCAATCGCCTTTCGCCGTGACCAGCGCGGCTTCCGCTAGAAGTTTTTCCGCCATGGCGTCATCGACGTTTTTTTGGCTCACGGCCCGTTCGGCAAGGAGCGGCATGACGCGCGCCAACTCCGCACGAGCCTGTGCCAAGCGAGCGAGAGCCTGCCCCACTCGACCTTTGGCGCTGGCTGCCGACGCCCGAAAAGGAACGGGATCGATCAGGTACAGCTTCTCGCCTTTCCTCACGTCACGCCCTTCGGCAAACAAGACTTTCTTGATAATGCCCGTGACTTGTGACCGAATCTCAACCGGCCGGAAGGACACCGTCTGGCCGATGAATTCCACTTCATCGGGTATGGTCTTGGCGACAACAGTCATGACCGTCACTTGAGGCGGCGGCGGGGCCGGCGCAGGACCGCCCTCTGGTTGGCAGGCCGATAGACCAACCAGTGCTAGAACATAAGACCCGATGAGCACGAGGGAACCGTGTCGGAACGTCTTCATGGCGAACCTTCTCGATTAAAACTTCCACACCACCAATGTCTGCACGACGCTTTCATCCGTGGCCGCGTCGCCGAACTTGTTCAACCAAAACTGCCATTCGATCCCCAGGGCGAGGTAGTCGGTGACGTGCCACCGGACCTGCGGCTGCGTCAGAATCCAGTGCTTGACGGTATGCCCGAGCTCGTTTTCCCGGGGCCCGATATATTCGATATAGCCTTCGATGCTGAATGACTGGCCGGCTATCGTGAACGGCCTGATGAAATTGAAGTTGAGCATATAACCATGGGTTTCGGCCGGGCTGCGTCCGCGGCGGAGCCCGTCGTTGCCATCCAGGACCGCCATAAAGTCCAAGTTGGCAAAACGAAAGCCCGGGAGATCGAGGGAGAGCCGGACCCCGGGGAGGTACTTCTTGATCCCCGATTTCTTGCCCCAGTTGAAGCCCATCATCACGCCTAGGTCCTTCACGAGCCCATAGCGCAATTCGCGCCCGGTATACTTCCCCAAGCTGAGATTCGTGTACCACTCGCCCCAGATGTCGAGGTCCTGGAATTCGACGTTCTGGGCGTCCATGAAGTCGATGAAGAAATAATGATCGCCGTATTGCCAGCCGCTTGCATGCTGGATCGTATAGACGTAATGCTCGGCATCGCCCCCGCCGGCCCAGGAGGGAATGCGGAGATTGCCGTATTGGAAGTGGAACTCGGTCTGACTCCATTCGAACGCAGACGCCGGCGATGAGAGACCCAAGGCCATAAGAAAAGAAAGAACGCCGCGCATCACCATCCCAGGAGCCATGGCGCCGGAGCAAACAGCATCCAGCCCAGCCCCACCATCACCAAGCCAAGGACCACCATGAACAGGCCGACGACGCCCCAAATCCGAAGCAACAGTTTGATGGTGCTGCTCTGGTCGGAAGAGAGCGGGAACCACTCCACGTAGCCCTTCTTGATGTCGAGCCGATATTTCATGGGCGTGGCGGCGGGAAACAAAGCCGACAGAGGCGAGCACTCGTCATCAGCGTTTCGAGCAAGTCAGGGTCGTGCAAGCTCAGCCAATTTTCGTTGATGTTGCGTTTGTTCCTACCGAACCCACATTTGAAACAATGAATGGGCCCGTCCTGGCCGGTCCTCGGATTTTGGGATTGCTTGACGCCGAAGGGCGGGTGCGCGTGGCCGAAGCGACAAGCCTTCATGATACTGAAGGGATTCTCGGAAAGCAATACGGGCAGGCCGTGACGCCGGTCCGCTCGGCCTCAGTCAAGGTCGTTCGTTTTCGCACCATGCACGATTCGCCATCCACATGCTCGACCCAATCCGCGCAATGCGCAACGGGCTCCGCGAAGGCGCCAACCAAGACCATGACGGGTTCTGGCGGATGGACGTGGCGCTGCTCCCGGCACAGCCGTCCACAGGGCAATACGGACGACACGGCCGACAGCAATTCCAAATCAGGCTGCGGCTCCAAGGATTCCTCGTCAAGACCGTCCAGGTCGCGTGGGGGTAGCGCGGTCATGTCATCACACAATAGACGCCGATGCCGGCCAACTTCGGATCGACCACGCGCGCCTTGATCCAGGCATCAAAAAAGCCAAAGAACTCTTCGCCCGCGATCATGACCAACGTGAAAACTGAGATTAACCGTGGAGTCCATTCAGTCCGTTGGTATGAGCGGCTCATCAAGTTAAAGGGATACGTCCTCAATCAAAGCCTGTACTCGCCATGCTCGAAAGGCCGCCGACGCAGCCCTGGCTCGTGACTGGCGCGAGGATGACCGGACTCACACCACCCTGGGACTCCAAGTGACTGCATACACACAACGTAATGATTCAGTTAAAAATAATGACTTCTTGAAAAAATTAATGCGCTTCTACATGAAATGAGGTAAAATTTGTAAGAAAAAAATTAGCATTAGTGTGAAAATTTGATGAATTTCATGCATTGAGTGGGTTGCCCACACTGGCCGGACAGCCGGCGGAGCTGCGGGACCGTTCAAGGAGGACGCTTGACTAATCACGATGAGTTCGCCCGTGCTCCCGAGCCGTCCGACGCGCGCATCTCCAGCCTGATCACGGCACTGCTGCGCATCGGCGCGAGCCTCGACCTGGACACCCTGCTCCGCGAGATCGTGAAGAGCGCCCAGGCGCTGACCAGCGCCCGCTACGGCGCGATCGTCACGATCGATGAGACGGGTGAGCCCGAGGACTTCGTCACGTCCGGGATCACCGACGAAGAGCACCGGGCCATGTTGTCATGGCCGGACGGCCCGCGGCTGTTCGAGCACCTGCGTGACCTGGCGGGCCCGTTGCGGCTTGCGGACTTCCCCGCCCTCGTGCGCTCCCTCGGCTTGTCCTGGGAGCTGCTGCCGGTGCAGACCCTCCAGGGCACCCCGATGCACCATCGCGACGTGCACGTCGGCAACTTCTACCTGATCGAGAAGGCGGGCGGGATGCCATTCACCGACGAGGACGAGGAGATCCTCCGGCTGTTCGCCGCGCAGGCGGCCGCGGCGATCGCCCATGCGCGCGCCTACCGCGACGAGCGGCGCACCCGTGCCGACCTGGAAGCCCTGGTCGACACCTCGCCGGTGGGCGTCGTCATGTTCGATGGGCGGACTAACCGCCCGGTCTCGCTCAACCGGGAGGCGAAGCGGATTGCGGAGAGCCTGCACCGGCCGGGCCAGCCCCCGGAGACGTTGCTCAACGACATCACCTGCCGGTGGGCCGACGGGCGCGAGATCCCCCTCGGGCAATTCCCGCTGGTACAGGAACTGCACAGCGCCAAGACGGTGCGCGCCGAGGAGATCGTGCTCTCGGTCCCCGACGGACGTCGCGTGACGGTGCTGCTCAACGCGACGCCGATTCACGCCGAGGACGGGGCGGTCGCGTCGGTGGTGATCACCCTGCAGGACTTGGCGCCGTTCGAGGAGTTGGCGCGGCTGCGGGTCGAGTTCCTCAGCATGGTGAGCCATGAACTACGCGCGCCGCTGACTTCCATCAAGGGCTCGGCCGCCACGGTGCTCGACACCTCGCGGGTGCTGGATCCAACCGAGGTGCGCCAGTTCTTCCGCATCATCAACGAGCAGGCCAACCACATGGCCGGACTGATCGGCGAACTGCTCGATGCCGGGCGCATCGGGACGGGTACGCTCTCCGTATCGCTCGAGTCCTCGGAGGTGGTCACGCTGGTGGACCAAGCGAGGACCACCTTCCTGTCCGGCGGCGGCCGGCACCGCGTCCTCCTCGACCTGCCGCCGGACCTGCCCCAGGTCCTGGCCGACCGGCAACGCATCGTGCAGGTGCTGAACAACCTGCTCGCCAACGCGGCCCGGCACGCCCCCGAAACGTCCCCCATCCGGGTGGCGGCGGTCCGCGACGGCGTGTACGTCGCGGTTTCGGTCGCCGACGAGGGGCGGGGCGTGGCCCCGGAGCGGCTCCTGTCCCTGTTCCGTCAGTACGACGAGGGCGGTGGCGCAGGCGGGCTGGGCCTCGCCATCTGCAAGGGGCTGGTGGAAGCCCATGGCGGGCGCATCCACGCCGAGAGCGGCGGGCTCGGCTTGGGCACGCGCGTCACCTTCACCCTCCCGGTGACCGAGGAGGCCGGCGGTCCCGCCGCGCCGCCCCAGCGGGAGGCGCCCCATGACGGCGGGACGCCGGTGCGCATCCTGGTGGTGGACGACGATCCGCAGACGTTACGCTACGTCCGCGACACGCTGACCGAGGCGGGCTATGCCGCGCTGGTCACGAGCGACCACACGGAACTCGCGCACATCATCGAGACGGAGCAGCCCGCGCTGGTCCTGCTCGACCTGGTCCTGCCCGGGACCGACGGCCTCATGTTGATGGAGCAGGTCCCGGAACTCGCCGACCGGCCGATCATTTTCATCTCCGGCTACGGACACGACGAGACCATCGCGCGGGCCTTCGAGGCCGGGGCCGAAGATTACCTCGTCAAGCCCTTCTCCCCGACGGAACTCGTGGCGCGCATCCGGGCGGCGCTACGCCGCCGGGTGGCCCCCGACCCGTTCGTGTTGGGCGACCTCGCCATCGACTACGACCGGCGCCAAGTGCGCGTGACGGGGCGCGAGGTCGTGCTCACCGCCCACGAGTACGAGCTTCTCCGCGTGCTCTCGCTCGGCGCCGGACGGACCCTGACCTACAACGCCCTGTTGCGCCAGATCTGGAGCGAGCGGGTCTACGCCGACCCGCACCGGCTCGTGCGGGCCTTCGTCAAGCAGCTTCGCCGGAAGCTCGGCGATGACGCGGAAACCCCCGCCTACATCGTGACCGTGCGTGGGGTCGGCTACCGCATGAAACGGCCGGGCGACGCCTGACGACCGCCCTCGACCTTGTGACTCGAGGAGGGAATCGGGAATGATCGGACGTTGACGGTTTTGTTAGGGAATGATCCGGCTATGTTGACACTCATGCGTCCTCGAAGATCTCCCAGCAGTCAGAGTCGAGTTGGATTCCGTGACGGGGGCGTGCCCGGGAATCTCCGCATGGGCAGTCCGATCCCACAACGCGTCTTCCAGGCTCGGCGGACCTGCCGTGTTGCCGGCGTGGCGTCCGCCGCCGGCCCATCCGCACTGCGGTATCGTGAACAGTGGTGAGCACGGTGATCGGCACGGCGCGTCTCTTTTCTCGCGTCCAAGTCAGTGGATCCTTCCCCATGACACCGGAGGGAACCATCGTGCTGGGGTCTCTCGTCTTATGGCCACGGTCGAGATCCAAGTGATAAGGACGGGGAAAGGAATTGCGTATTCGGACTATCCGTCAGAAGACGTGCCACCAACTCATAACGGAGGGATCACACATGAGAACCAGAAAACGACACCCCTTTTTGCTGGCCGCGGCAATGGCGCTTGCCTGGTCAATCCTGCCGGTTTCGTCCGGAGTGGCTGAAACGACGGCGGAAACCAAGCCGGCGGCAGTCACCTCGAAACTTCAATCAGCCGGCGCGCTCAGCTTTGGGCCCCAGAATGTGTTGTTTGTCGGGGATTCCAAGGCTGGAGTCGTTCATGCCTTTGACCTCGGAGATGGGGGGATCACTTCCCAAGCCGAAATCCCTCTTGGAAACAGCGCATCGTTCGAAGGTCGTGATTTGGTGTCGGACATCGGGACCAAAACCGCAAGACTGTTGGGCGTAGAGGTTGATGATATTCGCATTAACGACATGGCCGTCCACAAGCCCACAAAGCAAGTGTTCTTTTCCGTTCATCGTGGCCATGGACCAAACACCGTCCCCGTCATTGTGAAAGTGAATAAGGGGCAACTGGAAATTGTCCGTCTGAAGGATGTCGAACATTCTTCCATCAGGGTCGGACCGGTTCCCGTGAATGAACCACTGGAATTTGGGCAACCGCAAAATATGTTGGCCATCACGGATATTGATTATTGGGAAGGTGAAATTTTTGTCTCCGGCGTCTCCAATGAAGAGTTCGCGTCGAAACTGCGGCGGATACCCTATCCGTTTGATACAACAGTGTCCACGACGTCCATTGAAATCTGGCATGCGGTGCATGCGCAGTTTGAAACGCGGGCCCCGATTGTCGCCAAGGCCATTCGGAAGATTAACGGCACGCCCACCGTGATTGCCGTGTATGCCTGCACCCCGCTGGTACGCATTCCCTTGGACCAACTGCAAGATGGGGCACACGTTCGCGGCGAAATGATCGGGGAGTTGGGGTTTGGCAATACCCCGATCGATATCATCAGCTATAAGAATGCGATGGATGGGAAAGACTATGTGCTCGTCACCAATACGAATCGCAGTGCGGTTCAGGTGGGCCTGGCCGACATTGGCGGGGCCCAAGCCATGCCGGTGAATGTCCCGAATAATTTTGGGCCGGCCGGGATCACCCAATTTCCGATTCCGCTTGCCGGGGCCCTCCACCTTGATTTACTGGACGGGCAGTGGGCCGTGGTGATCCGGCCCAATCCTGAAGATCACGCCCGCCTTGATTTACACACCTTGCCGGTCCCCTTCTTCTTTGACCGGGCTGATCATATCGTGGAGATGAATTGGCCGGGCTATAAGAAGCCGTCGTAGGGGTTCGAGCGGCGGCGAGACGAATCATGCAGCTTGGCGCCACAACGATCGTTGTGTTGGTCGCACTGCTGGGATGGCGTGCCGCGCCGGCCCCTGCGGTGACGACAGCCGGGGCGACCGAAGTCTCCGCGATTGTCCCGACAGCCGACGTGCTGCCTGAAAACCTGCTGCGCCTCTATGTGCATTTTTCACAGCCGATGCGCCGCGGGCAGGTCCGCGAGGCCATTACGCTGATCGGAGAGAACGGGGAACCGATCGTCAAGCCTTTTCTCAATCTGGCCATCGAGCTTTGGGATAATGACGAGAGGCGCCTGACCCTGTTGTTTGATCCCGGACGCATTAAACGCGGGGTCGGCCCGAATGTGCAGGTCGGCCCGCCGCTTCAGCGCGGCAACCAGTATACGCTGAGGATTCGTCACAGCATGAAGGATTTCCGGGGCAAGCCACTCGCCCGAGCCTTTACCAAATCCTTCACCGCCCAGGCCCCGATACGCTCGGCCCTGCTGCCGGAAACATGGCTCTCCCGTTTACCCACGGCAAAGAGCCACGAGCCGCTGATCCTTACCTTTTCACGTATCATGGACAGGCCGATGCTCTTTCGCTTTATTCGAGTGCTTGATGCAGACGGGCACGTGGTTCAAGGCAGCATGACGGTGTTAGCGCATGAAACACGCTGGGAATTTGTCCCGACCTCGCCATGGCAGGCCGGGCAATATCGTCTCGCGGTTTCGACCGACCTGGAAGACGTCGCGGGCAATAACGTCAGGGCGTCTTTTGAGGTGGCAGAGGATGAAACGATGATGCATGGCAAGCGCGCAGAACGGGTGTTCGTGCCCTTTATTCTGAAGCCTTGAGGTGTGAAGACCCTGGAGAGAAGACCGTGACCCTGCCCTTTCGGGGAGGAAGGCACCTTCAGGAGAACGTTTTAACAGCCCCAATGGGATTCCATCGTTCCCTTGACGACTACAGCATCTCGTAGGCCAAACCCCACGAGAGACAATGTCCCTACTAGACGTTGTATCTGTGTAATTATCATATAAGGCCCGCCCCCAAGACCTTTTCTCACTGATTCGCGCCGCCCGACCCCCGCCGGACGGCTGCCCTCCCCCGCCGGCCATGCACACAATATGCACGGAAAGGCCCAGCCTTTTCTTACCCATTTCACATCTTTTTATATATAAGGACTATTTTTTCCGTTTGGACACTGAGACTACGATCTTCCCCAACGGGCATGAGACTCCCCCGCTGGGGACCCGGCGGCCGGGGCCTCCTCCTGGGAATGCCTGGGGCGTTCTTGCAGTGCGCCCCGGGCCGGCCGGGGTTTTATGGAACAGAGACGGGTTGTTTGAGGAAAACGTAAGGGGGAATCTATGACTCAAAAACTGGCCAATAAAGTTGCATTCATTACAGGCGGGAACAAGTGGGATCGGCCTGGCTGCCGCGCAAGAATTGGCAGCGCAAGGGGCGACCGTCGTGATTCTGGCACGGTCCCAAGGGAAGGCGGACAAGGCCCTGGCGCAAATTAATGGTCCGGCGACGGCCGTTGTTGGTGACGTGAGCGACCTCACATCCCTGAAATCCGCGTTTGACGTCATCCGGGAAACGTATGGCCGTCTCGATATCCTGATGACCAGCGCAGGGATCGTGCCGGCATTATTGAGGCCGTTCGCGACACGTTCAGCGAACGGCTCGCGGCCGGGCGGGTGGGACAACCGGAAGAAATGGCGAAAGTGGCCCTCTTTCCGGCATCGGATGATTCGTCGTATATGTATGGGGCCGATGTCCAAGCCGATGGCGGCATGAATCAGGTTCGTTGGTAAGCGCTTCCCGTCACGTTCGCCAGCTTTCCGAAAAGGCCAGACATGCCGTACTGAACGGCTGTCCATCATATTTGCACGGCCACGCGCAACCTTCGGCTTGCCGCCCATTGACCGTCACGTCCGCTTCCAGGGCAGGGATCATCACGACACTCGCCCCATAGCGTCGTTCCGGGAGTTGGGCGGGGGACTGGTGCGCCATCATGAGCGGGGCGATCATCTTACGCCACGTCAGCGCTATCTCGTCAGCCCCTGCGCGAACCGTCTGCGTCCAGGTTTCCCGGACCTCACCCTTTTGGGCAAAGGTGGCCTCAAAGACCGGGATATGCTCGCTGGCCGTCTCCGGGTTCAACATGCCCTGCACGGTGGCTTGCAACCAATGCACGAGTTCCGGGTGATCGGTGTAAATGCGCCACTGGTGGTCCGTCAGTTCACTCTTGAGAAACAGCGCATGGCCGGCTCCTTGAGGTGAATACGTGACGGTCCAGAGACTGGCATCGGTGGTGAATGGGGCATCGGGGGCAAGGCTCAGGCGAATGATGGGGTTTTCCCCGTTGAGTATCACCGTCCCCGGGACGATGGGGGGCAAGGCCGGACCGGTTTCGCTGGACAGATCAAGGTTTGAAGTCGTCATAGGCGTGCTATCTCCTTCACCATGCTGCCCGTGATGTTCGTGGCACGGATGGCCGCAGGTTCACGGGAGACCGTGTTACTCTATTCCCTGCCGCCTCAAGGGGCGTCCGTCAGCGCCCCACCGCTCCCCAAGCACCCATTGATTGAGTGGCATGCTCCAGGCCGCCATCACGATCATCAGGATTCGTTGGTCTCGCATCAGGTGGTTTACTTTCTGTGTAGCGCCCCAAGGGCGGAGGCGCGGGTGGCGCGAACGTCCAGAATCTCATTGAACCCGCTGATATTGAAAATGTCCGCGATCTGAGCCGACAAAGCGCAAAACGCCGACTTCCCGCCTTCTTTCTCGAGCTGCCGACCGGCCATCAGTATCGTCCGTAACCCGGCGCTACTGATGTAACTCAGATCTTGAAAATCAAAGAGCAAGGCTTTCTGTCCGGCCGCGAGTTGGTCCTGGACGGCCTGATCCAGCAGGGCCACCGTGGACCCGTCCAGGCGTCCCCGTACGACGAGAATCGTGACGGGACCGTCGAGTTCAGCTTCCACGGACAGCTTCTTTTGGTCATTCACGCTCTTGCTTTTCATGCGATTTCCCCTAGGCTTGACACGGCGGGACGAACATCTCTATGAAATCTTCCAGTTCCATGGCGTGCTTGTCCTTGAGTTCGAAGATTTCACTTCCGAATGAGTCACGACGACAGAAGCAAACAAGTTAAAGAAAAAAGTGTGGATTTGGCAAGAAAATTCTTGGCATTCACGTACATACTGCGTGAATGATCTAGGGGTTGCGGCACAGTCGACCGGCGGGGACCGGACTGCGCGAGAACGAGAGGCCGTGACCGTCATCGCAAGCGGACACGCCCAAATCAGGACACTAGAAGTTCATTCGCCATTGAGCCGAGAGTCCGGCGTTCCGGCTTGCGCCTTCGTATTCCAAGCCGAAGGCGAGTGCGGCGGCTTCTCGAAGGGGCAGAGCATAGCCCAGGGAATAACGCATCGTTGGCCGAGTGCGCAAATCAATGACGGTCTGTTGTTGTGTGAGAGACTGTGAATACCCCCGGTAAAACGCGTCGACAAAACTGCTCCCGGTTGCAACGAGATGGTTGAGCCGAACCTGTCCGGCACGAACCCTTGTTTCCTGGCGGACTGAAAATCGCAGGGTGTCATCGTCCCGGAATAGATGGCGCCCCTGGGTTCCCGCGGACCATCCCTCCGCCCGCAGCCCGGAGATGCCGGACAGCATGCCGCCGGTGACGAAGACCTCTCCGGAATGATGTTCGTAGCCGGCAAACCCGCGCCAATTTCCGCCCAGCGGACCTGACAAGAGCAACTGGCTCCGGCGGGTTTCGGTCCGGGTGTTTCCGAGTGCGCCGAAATTCGCCCCCCAGAGACTCCGGCTTTCATCGATGCGTGAGAATTCCGCCACAATGTCAAGACCGCCGTGCGCGTGCCGCCATTGCAAGCCGAACTGACGCCACGGCGCATGCCTTGAGGCCCGGCCGCTGATCGCAGCGAACGGACGCACGCCATTGCCCTGCATTTGCAGCAGAAGCCCTCCCCCGGCGCGGCCGAAGAAGGGGGCGGCAACGACGGGGCCGGCGGGCTGGAGTACGCTCCATTCCCGCCATGCGGAGTTCTCGCAACCGTTGCACAGGTTGTGCTGCAGGCGCCAGCGTCCAAGCACGTTGGCGGAAAAATTGACCCCGACGGCCTGCACGTGACTGGCTTCCCGGCCGATTTGGGCATACAGGCCATGGTCTTCGACGCGATAGCCGCTTGCCGGCGAGAGCATGTCCCAGGCGGCGGAGCCCAGCGCCAGGGGGCTTTCGGTTTCGACGTTCACGATTCCCGACAATTTCATGTTGTAATACGCATTGCCGACGCCGCCCACGGCGACCTCGACGGCCTGCATCCGCGCCCCCACGTGCGCGAGAGCGGGGGACAGGGTGACGCGGGCGTCCGATAGCGGAGTCGCCTGGCTCGTCGCCCCGCTAACCGAATCCGAATACGGCAGGCGGACCCGCCCCTGCTGGAGAATGGCATTCCCCAGATTCAACCGCCCCCAACCGTACACAGGGTCCGGCTCGTCAGGGTTGTTGACCCGGGTCCCGAGCGGGTCCGCAGAGACGAGCAGCACGGCTTGGACGACCTCCATCGGCATGCTGGGCAGCCGGCTCTTGAGCACCGCCAATGCCCCGCTCACCATCGGGGCGGCAAAGGAGGTACCGGTCAGGTTGCCGCGGCGGTCGGGGCCGGCGGAGAGATCCTCTCCCGGGGCGAACAGGCACCAGTTTCGTGTCTCACCGCATCCGTTGGAGAACCCCGCGATCCGGCCGTCTCTGTTCAATGCCCCGACGACCAGCCATTTCCCCAGCAGTCCGGGCTGAAATAACGGCGCCACCTTCCACCCCCCGCCGGAATTGTAGTCAGCACAGTCATCGCTCCCGCAATCCGTTCCCCACATGTCCTTGAAGGAGACCGTAGGGCCGTCCCTGTCGCCATCCTCGCCCTCGGACAGCCAACTGAAATTCTTCATGAACTCCTGGGGGGTAAAGGCCAAGTCGCCCAGCCGGCAGCCGTCCTCACCAATGTAGTTCTTTCCGCACATATGAACCTCGTTGAAGGAATTCCAGCCCTCGTTCCCGCCCCCCCATACCGCCACGATATCCTGATCCTCAAGTGTTCTCGCGGCATCGGCAAAACCTCTCCTGTCGAACGGAGCCAAATCTCTCTCGATAAGCGGTCGAAACAGCGGCTTGCCTACCGTTAGCCATACGCCGTCTCTGCCGGCGTACTTCCCGTAATAATGCGTCGCCACCCCGATGCTGAAGTTGAGCACCTGCGCCCCGTTGGCGACCGCGTGTTCCATCGCCTCCTCGGGCTGTCCGCCGCCGCTGAGCTGTATCGGCATGACCGAGGCACTCGGCGCGACGCCGTGCACGTTATGGGTGGGAATCGGACTGCCGCCGGCGATATCGATCTGGAAACTCCCTCCGGAATTGCCCCTGGCCCCCGCGGCAACCAGCGC
Source organism: Nitrospirales bacterium (assembly GCA_965204965.1). Taxonomy (GTDB): domain Bacteria; phylum Nitrospirota; class Nitrospiria; order Nitrospirales; family UBA8639; genus Bin75. Next base: position 2,112,066 of record OZ242026.1, read on the forward strand.
GACAAAGGTGCCATGCCCTTCCCCAGGCCGTCCCCCATAGCTGCGCTCAAACACGTTGGCGTTTCGATTGCGCACGTGCCGCGGCGCCCTGATCCTGCCCGCAAGGTCGGGATGGGTGGGATCCAGGCCATCGTCCGCCACCGCGATCGTCACGTCCTGGCCGAAATAGCCGCGCTGGTAGGCTATGTCCGCAGAAATGGAGTCCAATCCCCAATGCCCCATATATTCCGGCGTGCGGTAGTTGCGGCCATCCGACGCGTTAGGAGTGCCCAGGTCCGTTGGCCGGAACGTGAGACCAACCGGATTCGGTGCGGCCGGCGGCCGATCGCCGGGGGGCTCCGGATCCGGTACGCCAGGAGGCCCTCCGACCGGCGGGCCGCCGTTACCGCCACCACCACAACCGGCTGCCATGAGCATGGAGCACACCAGCAAAAACAACAGTGGTGATGCAACGCCGGCAACAGAGGCACGTCGCGCGACGTCCGGTGATGGAGCAGCACCGCGAAAACCGGGAGCGTGCGGTGGCCGCATCTCTTTCGTACAGAAGCGTTTGACTGACCGGTCTTTCACTCTCAACCTCGCCTTCCCTATTTCTCCTCACTCGTTTGACGAGTGCGGCAAGGCTCATATTCACTCTTTTCACCGGCCGGACGCTGGCTCGCCGTCCTGCCGCTCAGGTTCGCGTTGGCGGACGAGGTCGGCTGGGCCGCCCTGCTGCCCCCCCCTCTCGCGTCGTCAGCAATGAAATGAGTCGTGGTGAGCAAAGGAAACAAGTTAAAAGAAAAAGTGTGAAGTAGGTAAGAAAATTCTTGGCATTTCCGTACATATTACGTGAATGGCTAGGTTGCCGGGTCATTCTCAGGATTATCAGCCATAACGGCATCAAGCTGCCCTCCATTGCCCGCTCGCATTTCGGAAATATCTGAGCGTGCCGAGCGCTGGCGCGAAAGTGATATTCGCGCCCGCGCTCAATGGGGGTCCGGCAGCCTGACCAGAAGAAGACGCCCGCCGTGTGAGCGGGCTTTTTGTAGGCCGGTTTCGGAGATGCGCCGAAACATGACGCGCCCATCGTTCGGGGCGATAGCCCAAATGCCGAGCAGCCAAGGTCGTCGCGGACAGGGGCTGCGCGCCCCGTCGAGGTCGGCACGTGACGAGCCTCACGGGTCCGTCAGGTACTTGAACACCCCATATCCCGCTCGGCCGTGGGCTTCGTCCACCACATGCTCAACAGGGATGAGTTGCAGGTTCGGCCATTTGGTGTAGTGGGCAAACTCCAACGTGCCGGTCAGGAAGAGCCCGACGGCAACCGTTCGCGCCTGGCCCTGGTCGGTTTGGGCCGTGAAACGGCAGTCGTAGCCTGCGGTAAACCGGGAATCAGGCGGCGAAAACGCATTGGAGAGCCACCTCAGGATCTCCGCTTTCTTTTCGGTCAGGACGGACAGGTCGCTGTAGTCGATGGCCTGGCTCTCCAGATACGCCTCGGCGAATTGCTCGCAGTACCGGACCACGCTGACGCTGCCCCCCGACTCCACGGGTCCGCCGCCGGCGACCCGTTCCGCATCCGCGTTGCCGATCCCGCCCCCCGCCAGAAACGTCAGGACGAAGAGGCTCACGCAGGTCTGCCTCATCGGCAGCGAGCCGGCCCTTCTACTCAACACCAAGTTCTTCTCTGGGTTCAGAAGCTTGCGCGCATGGACGATATCCATAAGGCTGAGGGAAGCGTTCATTCGGCAAATCCTCTTATCAATTAAGGGAATGATCGAGTGACGACAATACGCCCCTTGCTGCACCGCCTTGGCGCATTTGACCATTTACTTCTTGCCTACAATGGCATCTTTCGCGACTTTGGCCACCCGGAATTTCACCACTTTCTTCGCCGGTATTGTGATCGGTTGTCCGGTTTGAGGATTTCTGCAGGTCCGTGCTTTCCGATGAGACAGCACTAACTTGCCCAGGCCCGGCACGGTGAATGAATTTTTCGCTTCTTTGTACGCCAAGGTCGCCAAGTGATCGAGCATGTCACTCGCGAGCTTTTTTGTCACGCCGGACTTGGTCGCCAACTGCGCAACGATCTGAGACTTAGTCAGAGCTTTGGCCATGAGGAACCTCCTCTTCGGATAAACACTGTGTCAGCAGGATAGCACACGTGTTGAATCAAGCTTGCGTCACGGGACGATCCGTGAACAGAGTACCGGCCTCTGAACAGAAACCAGCATCCCGGAAGATGGGAGCGAGTCTGCCGAACGCGGCAGACCCTGTCAACTCCATGAGCAAGCCGTACGAGGAAACCGCGCGTGCGGCCATGCGGACGCGATGGTCTCCGGCGACACTGGGGCCGAGCAGGCGGACAAGGCTCTCTTCCTGAAGACAAAAGGCGCTGGCTCGGAGGCATCTGTGCGGGGCCGCCACGGCCCGGAGTCGCACCCTGGCTGGAGACCCAACTCGCGCAACCCGACCCCAGCCGGACGGCTACTCTCCATGTCCTGACCATTCACGAAATATGCATATGAATGCCAAGACTTTTTACCTAATTCACATTTTTTTCTTTAAGAAAGGCCTGTTTCTCTTTAGAATGGCCCCTGTCCCCGGCGCATAAGCACGACAAGGAATCCCGGGTGGGGCCGGCAAGAGCCACGTCCGTCACCGGGAACCCTGCAAGACGGATGGAGGGGACAGGACATGAATCCAGCCAGACGGACGAGTACGGCGGCATCCGCACGAAAGACTCACTCAAGGGCAGACGGGGAGGTTCCTGATGGGCTTGCATTGTGAAGAGAGAGAGGGGCCACCCGGTTCCTTTGGCGAGTTCTTGGCAGGGTTGTCCGGCCTGTTCCCCACCACCCTGGTCGGCGGCTCCAGCTGGGAGCGGCTGTTAGGACTGGCGCGTCACTTGCCCATCTATGTGATCGACAACCGTTTCGGTTTCGAGTTTGACCTTTGCGACCCCGACCCGGCGGCGGACTTCTGCGTAGTACCCCCTCCCGGCTCCCCTCTTGCCGAGTTCTACGTCCACCAAGGCGAGCTTGCCCCCCGGGAGTCAGCGGCGTTCGCACTGGGGGCGTTCCTCGCTGAACAGGCGAGAGACCCGCAGGCGTTTCTGGCGCAGGGGCTGAGCGGGGTAATCCTGGAGTACGATCTGGCCGGGATTTCATCGGATCAGCCGGCCCCGCCAGGAATCTTCATCGTGCCCAGGAATTTGCAGGAGGAGTCCGGCACGCGGGAGTTGTTCAGCGACCCGGAGCCTCTCGTAACCACTCTATGGGCAGTCGCCGGGTGGACGCCTGATGCCGCGATTCTGCGGCAGGTACGCCTGATTTACCAAGCAATGCCGCCGATTGGTTCGGTCATGCAGGCCGGCGTCTTTGAGAGCTTGGCAGAACTGACGAGGCCAAGCGTCAGTTTAAGCGTGGACGTTACGGCGCAGGGCGTTTCTCCCCGGCTTGGCTTGGAGTTCCACCGGCCCGTGGCATGGTACGAGTTAGACCACTCCGGGTGGAATCGGCTGATCGACCGGCTCACGGAGCGGGGCTGGTGTTTGCCGGACAAGGCCCTTGGGTTGAAGGCGTGGCCGCGAGTGGAGCAGATTTTCGACCAAGGCAGGGTGTGCCGGGTTCAGCAAAGCATTAATCACGTCAAGGTGGTCGTGAACCCCGGCAGAAGAACTACGGCCAAAGCCTACGCGGGCACGGCCGTGCAGCAGGTAATCCCGCAACCCGGCGTCGCATCGTGAACGGCCAACGGCCGAACTGGGGTTAGTCGTTCGTATCCCACTATGTTGCCGCCTGCGACCAACTCCATTTCCCACGAGGGGTATCGATGGAGGCCTCAGACCCATTCATGGTGGCCACCGGCGACGCTCCTCAAGTCAGCCTCCGTCAACGCCGGCGAGGGCTGCAGCACCGGGTGCGCCGTCGTCGCGCTGTCCTCGTGCACCACGAGGTCGAACCCCTCCGGCAGGGTCGTCCCGGTCTCAGCCGAGATCGCCGCCTTCGGGTCCGCGATGAGCCGCGCCCGAAACTCGCCGTCCTCCACCGCCTTGCTCAGAATCCGCTCTCTCATCTCGGTTGCCGTCGTCATGGTTTCTCCTTTCGCGCATTGCTTCTGTCTTGGTTCTGCGCCGCCTTGCCCTCATGGTCGGCGAGAGACTGCGTTCACCAAAGGGTGACCATGCCTCCTATTCCGCCGGCGACCGTCTTCAGCTCGGCCTCCGTCAACGCCGGCGAGGGCGGCAGCACCAAGTGGGTCGTGGTCCCGCTGTCTTCGTGCACCGCGACGTGGAACCCCTCGGGGATGGTCATGCCGAGTTCGGTCGAGATAGTTGCTTTCGGGTCGGTGAGGAGCCGGGTTCGGAAGTCGCCGTCCTCCGCCGCCTTGTTCAGGATTTGGGTCTTCAGTTCAGTTGCTGTCTTCATGGCGATGCCCCTTCTTTCACTTGGTTGCTGTTCTCATGCCACTCCGCCAAGTACGTACCTGATTTTTACGCCGGATATCTGACAAATGACTGTATTACCAGACCGCCGCTATGAACGTAACGCTGCCGCCGGCGACCGTCTCCAGCTCGGCCTTCGTGAGCTGCGGTGAGGGCGGCAGCACCAGGTGCGCCGTGGTGGCGCTGTCCTCGTGCACCGCGACATCGAACCCCTCCGGGATCGTCATGCCGAGTTCGGTCGAGATCGTTGCGTTTGGGTCCGCGAGGAGGCGGGCGCGGAACTTGCCGTCCTCCGCCGCTTTGGTCAGAATTTGGGTCTTCAGTTCAGTTGCTGTCTTCATGGCGATGCCTCCTATCCTCCTAAGCATACCGGCCATTGGTTATCACAAACCGGGGCGAACACGGGCAGACGTTGCCATCGGCCATACCCCGTCGAGCGCCGCTCTCTCAGTCGGGTCGCTTGCCCCATGCAACGAGTTGGCGTATCGCCCGAACTACCGTCGAGGAGCTTATCCCAACGAAGTGCGGCGCGATGAGGTCGGTAAAGAACTCCAGTCGAGGACTCATCATGTGGTGCACTCCGCCGACATCGTGGAATTGCCAGCGCACCCCGTCGGGTGATTGCAGGGCCACTCGGGTGCCCGTCTCTGCGGCGAACTCGCTCTCGTTGAACTCTTCCAATAGGTCCGGCACGGTCAGTTCCAGGTAGAGCGCCCCGCCCGGAGCCGTCCAGCGAACCAGCTTCTGAACCAGTGCCCGTATCGCGTCCTCATCGTTCAGGTAGGAATAGGCACTCCAGAAGTTGCTCACCAGGTCGAAGCGCTGCCCATCGGCAAATTCGTAATCGACAATGTTGGCCAGGATGAAGGGGACGCCGGGATTGTGCCGCTTCGCCCGATCCAGTTGGGCTGCGCTCAAATCGAGTCCCATACGTCGTTCGTGCGGAAACTGCGCCAAGTGCCAGCCCTGCCCGCAGCAGGTATCCAGCCAATTGCCCAAGGGCTTCAACAGGGTGGTGAGCAGGGCGACGTTGCATCGCAGCTTCGGCTCCCACGATGGGTGATCAATGTAGAGCGCCGCATAGTGCGGAGCGTAGCGGTCGCCGTAAATCTCGCCGGGCATCGTTTCGCCTTTCCCTGCGCCATGCAACCATTGGCGACAGTTTGAGATGGGACTTATGCCTTTAACTTCACGGACCATTGACGAAGGACGCACAACCATGTAAGACCGTCTCGACCAACTCCATAAACACGCAAGCCTATACCGCAGAAGAACGGGTCTGCATGCTTCCCCTCACTCAATTTTCCCATCAGCCTACAAGCCCGTCGTCATTTGCGTGTGGCAACTGGGTCGCCTGCAGTAGGACCACTTCTTACAGCGAATTTACCCCAGAAGAACGTCGACTTCATCGGCGCGGATCGAGTGTATGATGTCCTTCATGCTACCATTCCGCCCAGTTGGGTTGGCTACCGCCGGCGGCCATCGCCAGGTCGGCCTCCGTCAACGCCGGCGCGGGCGGCAGCACCAGGTGCGCCGTGGTCCCACTATCCTCATGCACCGCGACATCGAACCCCTCGGGGATCGTCATGCCGAGTTCGGTCGAGATCGTTGCTCGCGGGTCGGTAAGGAGCCGGGTTCGGAAGTCGCCGTCCTCTGCCGCTTTGCTTAGAATTTTGGTCTTCAGTTCAGTTGCGGTCGTCATGGTGATGCTCCTTTCCTCTTTCGTCATCGACGGACTGATCATCAGCCTAACACAACATCCTTTTACCTCTGTTGGGATATTGGCTTTACTTTTGGGATGCTGGCTTTAAATCCTCCCAACTGAGGCCGCCTGCGACCATCTCCAGTTCGGTCTCCGTCAACTTGGGCGAGGGCGGCAACACCAGGTGCGCCGTCGTGGCGCTGTCCTCGTGCACCACGACGTCGAACCCCTCCGGGATCGTCATGCCGAGTTCGGTCGAGATAGTTGCTTTCGGTACGGCGAGGCGGCGGACGCGGAACTCGCCATCCTCCGCGGCCCAACCCAGGACCTCTGTGAACGCTACTTAGGTGACCTATTTGTAACCAGCCTAGGGACCCTGTGGCCCAACCACGTCACCGAACCCAGCTATCCAGGCCGCGCTGCCGGCGACCTTCTCTAGTTCCGCCTCCGTCAACGCCGGCGAGGGCGGCAGCACCAGGTGCGCCGTCGTCGCGCTGTCCTCGTGCACCGCCACGTCGAAGCCCTCCGGTATGGTCGTCCCGAGCTCGGTCGAGATCGCCGCCTTCTGGTCCGCGATGAGCTGCGTCCGAAACTCGCCGTCCTCCGCGGCCTTGCTTAGAATTTTGGTCTTCAGTTCAGTTGCGGTCGTCATGGTAATGCTCCTTTCCTTTCTTTTACCTCGATAAATGGTGAACGCCAGGGTAAGCCACGGTCATTGGCAAACATCTTCAAGACTGCCACCAGGCCGCCCTAACCCCACAAGGTATGGAGGCCGACGGCCAGGTTGTGGGGTACGCCGTAGCGCATTGAGATCAGGCTGGCCGAGCTTCGGACGCCCAGTCCGCTCCGCCAACCACCATCTCCAATTCCGCCTCCGTCAACTTCCGCTGCACCCTAGCCAACCGTCAGGGCATAGTCCGCCGGCCACCATCTCCAATTCGGCCTCCGTCAACTCCGGTGAGGAGGGCAGCACCAGGTGCGCCGTGGTGGCGCTGTCCTCATGCACCGCGACGTCGAACCCCTCGGGGATCGTCACGCCGGTTTCGGCTGAGATGGCAGCTCGCGGGTCGGTGAGGAGCCGGGTCCGGAAGTCGCCGTCCTCCGCGGCCTTGCTTAGAATCTTGGTCTTCAGTTCAGTTGCGGTCGTCATGGTAATGCTCCTTTCCTTTGAGAATGAGACAGAAAAGAGTTGACAGGCTCTTTTTCTTTGTCGCCGTGCAGTCCCTGCCCGGGGGCAGGGCCATGCCTTCTCGCGCGTTCTGCCAAGCGGCATGAGATGCCGTGGTCACAATGGTGGAGAGGCCGTCTGCCCCGGGATAAGACCGCTCCCGATCAAGGCGCTTTACAAAGAAACCAAGCATTGTCAACTAGCCCATATAATAAATAGAATTTTACTAAACATTCTCTGTTCGTCCGTGACTGGTGATCACAGAATTCTCCATGACACCGCGTCACCACTGAAAGGTCGGCAAGTAACTACCACCGGTGATGCCCTTCAACTCAGCCTCAGTCAACTCCAGCGAGGGCGGTAGCACCAAGTGGGCCGTCATTCTGTTGTCCTCGTGCACCACGACGTCGAACCACTCGGGAATCGTCACGCCGGTTTCGCCTGAGATGACGGCTCTCGGATCGGTGAGGAGCCGGGTCCGGAAGTCGCCGTCCTCTGCGGCTTTAGTCAGAATTTTGGTCTTCAGTTCAGTTGCGGTCGTCATGGTGCTTCTCCTTCTTTCACTTGGTTGCTGTTCTCATGCCACTCCGCCAAGTACGTACCTGATTTTTGCGCCGGATTCCCGTATCTGACAAATGACTGTATTACCAATAATATCCTTTATGCGACCCGCCGCCTGCGACCATCGCCAGGTCAGCCTCCGTCAACGCCGGCGAAGGCGGCAACACCAGATGCGCCGTGGTGGCGCTGTCCTCATGCACCGCGATGTCGAACCCCTCGGGGATGGGTATGCCGAGTTCGGTCGAGATCGTGGCTCGCGGGTCGGTAAGGAGCCGGGTTCGGAAGTTGCCGTCTTCCGCGGCCTTGGTCAGCAGCTGGGTCTTCAGTTCCGTTGCAGTCGTCATGGTAATGCTCCTTTCGTTTCTTTTACCCCGATAAATGGTGAACGCCTGGGTAAGCCGCCGGCAACCATCTCCAAGACTGGCACAAAGCCGCCCTAATCACCACGCAGCGAATTCATGGCTTCCCCCGGCGACTGCCGCCAACTCGGTCTCCGTCAGCGCCGGCGAGGGCGGCAGCACCAGGTGCGCCGTCGTGGCGCTGTCCTCATGCACCGCGACGTTGAACCCCTCCGGGATGGTCGTGTCGAGTTCGGTCGAGATCGTTGCGTTTGGGTCCGCGAGGAGGCGAGCCCGGAAGTCGCCGTCCTCTGCGGCTTTGGTCAGAAGCTGGCTCCTCAGTTCCGTTGCTGTCTTCATGGTGTCCCTCCGTTTCTTAGCGTCTTGGATCAATCTTGTTTCTTTTACCACGGGAACCCGTCAAGTGGGCCGTGGTTGCCGCCGGCGACCATCGCCAATTCAGCCTCCGTCAGCGCCGGCGAGGGTGGTAGCACCAAGTTGGCCGTGGTGGCGCTGTCCTCATGCACCGCGACGTTGAACCCCTCGGCGATCGTCACGCCGGTTTCGGCGGAGATGGCGGCTCTCGGGTCGGTGAGGAGCCGGATACGGAAGTCGCTGTCCTCCGCGGCTTTGCTTAGAATCTTGGTCTTCAGTTCAGTTGCGGTCATCATGGTGATGCTCCTTTCGTTTCTTTTCCCCCGATAAATGGTTAACGCCTGGGTAAGCCAAGGCCGCCCTAACCCCACAAGCCGGTATGGTGGCCGCCGGCGACGCTCCTCAACTCGGCCTCCGTCAACGCCGGCGAGGGCGGCAGCACCAGATGCGCCGTGGTGGCGCTGTCCTCATGCACCGCGACGTCGAACCCCTCCGGGATGGTCGTGTCGAGTTCGGACGAGATCGTTGCGTTTGGGTCCGCGAGGAGGCGAGCCCGGAAGTTGCCGTCCTCTGCGGCTTTGGTCAGCAGCTGGGTCTTCAGTTCCGTTGCGGTCTTCATGGTGTCCCTCCGTTCGTTTAAGTTAACGCTTGTAAGGTGAGAAAAGCTGAGTCCTCTGAATAGCGAGATAAATAGGATAGCAAGATAAATTGCATAATGTTATAAATGGTGTCACGATCTTGATCGAACAATAATAAAAATTGCACAAAATCGGCAGTCTGTCAAGTCAATTGGCGGCTGGCCAGGGCCCGGAAAATGCCCTCTTCCTCCATCAGGGCGGCGAACGTGCCCTGCTGGACAATACGGCCTTGCTGCAGCACATAGATGCGGTCCGCCTTGCGGATAGTGGAGAGCCGGTGGGCGCTCACGATGCGCGTCACCGAGAGTTTTTCGATTTGCGCCATGACGATGGCCTGCGTGCGATTGTCGAGCGCGTTGGTGGCCTCGTCGAGCAACAGGATGCTGGGGTTGCGCGCCAACGCCCCAGCCAAAATGATGCGTTGCGTCTGCCCGCCGGAAAATACCCCCGAACTGGCGCTGGTGACGGTAAACATTCCCATCGGCATCGCTGCGATGTCGCTGTCCACCGAGGCGAGCCGCGCGGCCCGCCAGGCGTCGTCCACGGTCAGGTCGCCGTCTATTCCAATAATGTTGTCGAGTACCGTTTGGGGACGCAGGGGCGCATCCTGCACGACGACCCCAATCCTATTGCGCACCCTCGTCCCATTGAGTTGCTCGAGATCCTGGCCGTCGTAATACACCGCGCCGGATAGCGGTTTCTCAAGCCCGAGGGCTAGACGGAAGATGGTGCTTTTGCCGGATCCGGATGCGCCGACGAGGGCGATGAATTCGCCGGGGCGGGCATGAATCGAGACGTCCTGAAGAACCAGCGGCCCGGCGTCACTGTAGCGAAACGTCACGTGGTCCAGATGAACCTCTCCCTTTAGCTTAGGCGTTGCCAGGCCTACGGAAATGTTCCGGCGCGGTTCGGCAAGGATGGGCGCCACCTGTTCGGCGGCCGGCAAAATGGCGGCGAGGGCAGAGAAGACGAACCCCAGTTGGGACACCGCGCCGTAGAACACCATGAAGGCGGCATAGATCGCGAGGAAACTCCCCACCGGCAACCCGTTCTCGCCCATGCCCGCCCCCACCATGAAGAGCGCGGCCGTTGCAAAGATTGGGGCCGCCGCGGTGAACGCCACCAAATGCTCGTTATAGGCGCCAATCCGCATCTCCGCCTGCTTCTGGTCTCGGTACCCTTCGGCCCACATGGTGAAGGCCGCGGCCTCCGAACCCGTGGTGCGCAGCTTTCCGACCCCGCCGATGAGTTGAAGGAGCACCCCTGCCAGCTTTCGCGTGACGACGAGCCGCTGTCTGTGGTACGGCACCTGTAACAGGCCAAGCCCTAAAGTGGTTCCCAGCGAGGCCAGCCCCAACCCCAAACACAGCCACCCCAGGGTCGCGTTATAGAGGAACAGCACGACAAACGTGGGCAGCAGGAAGACGACCGACAACAGGGCGCCGGCCACGATGCCCGAGACTTGGTCGCGCAGTTCGTTAAACGCCATGGCGCGGGTTGCCAGATCTCCCGCGGTGAAGCGGCGAAAGAAGTGCGACGGCAGGTCCACTATACGATCCCACAGGGCCGCGCCCATACGCGCCGCGCCGCGGCCTTCGACCCGCATAAGCGCCGTGTTCTGCAACATTCGCAGTATGCCAAAGGTCAGGGCCGCCAACACCGCCGCCACGGTCACGGTCCCGAGGATTCGCAGGGAGCCGGCTGGCAGGACCTGTTCCGCGAATACACCGAGCAGCGCCGCAGGAACCAGCGTCGCCAGACCGGCCAGCAAACCGGCGCCCAGCAGCCAAGCCAGGTCGCCGGTGACCCGGTGTAAGGCCAGACGAAGCAACTGACGGGCATCGGCAGGACGATCGTGAGGCAGCGGACTATAGAAGAAGCAGGCGTCCCCCTCCAATGAGGCGGCGCGGCGGGCATCGACTTGCCTGCTGCGGCCCGACTCAGGATCGATCATTCGGTAGCGTCCCAGCGGACCGGGTATCAGCGCGACCGACGCGCCGTCCCTGCGGCGCATGGCCAGCATCGCGCCGCTGTCGCCAAGCCACCAACGCTGCTCCGTGCGGAGGGAAACCCGTCGGATATGGACTCCCGAGACGAGCAGAATCTCCTGGAGGGAAGGCCCCTCTTCCGCAGACGCCCGGCGGAGTAACCAGTCCTGAGGCATGCGGAAGGTGATGCCTTCGTGGCTCCCGATGTACTTCAATGCTCCCGGCAGCTTCAGTCCCTCTTCAGCCTCCATGCGGCGCTGGTCCAGGACTCCAAACAGGCTGCGCCGCGCCCCTTCTTCGCTCTTATGCCGGAACCGGGCGCCCGCCGTCTGCAGGTTGGCCACGTCGGCAAACAGGAGCCGCCGGTTCAGGTTGTCCGCCCTCAGGGCAAGTCTGTTGAACTCAGCCAAGGCCGCCAGCAACCGCCCTTCCCGCTGCAACTCATGCGATGAAACACATCTCACCCTTGAGAGACGCCGGACATCGACCCAGCTTGCGGCAGTCACGGGTACCAGGCCGGACCCTGCCGGCTCCGGCTCCTCGGTGCTCATGTACGCCAGACTCCCATCGTCGATCGAGACCCACACCACCCCTCGTCGCACCGACAGCGTCTCCGCACCCTCGAGCGTTTCCGCCGAATCGTCTGCGAGCAGTCGGTCGATCCGGGGGCGGTAGGTGATGTCCCGTGCCACGGCTTGGGAGAAGTCGGAGACCCAGGCGTCCACTTGCCGCGCCACCTGTTCGTTCGCCCCGGCGCCGGCCAGTACCTCAATCGGCGTCCGCTGCACGGCAGAGTCCGGCAGACCCTTGGCCACGAGCACGCTGCCGGTGGCGTCCTCCGCCACAGGGAACAACAGCCGTCCGGCGTTGGCCCGCAACACGTGCTTGAAGTCGGTCAGGACCCCCGCGTCGCTGAGATGGGCCGAGAAGACGTCCACGGCCCCCCGCTCTACAAACCAGCCGACATCGGGATCAGAAAGACGGATGGGCCTGTTGGCGCCGCCGACAATCAGTTCTCCATGGGCCGCCAACCGGGCCAGTCGGTCTGAGCCCTTCGCGTCCGGTTCGTGTTGGTGCTCGCGCTTCATTCCGTTTCTATCAGACGGCGGTACAGGCCGTTCTGGTCTTCCATCAACTGCTGGTGGGTGCCTCGCTGCACTTCACGTCCCCTGTCGAGCACCACGATGAGATCGCAGTCCCGGATGGTGCTCAGGCGATGAGCGATGATCAGGCAACTGCATCCACGGCGTCTCAGGGCGTCGTCGATGCGCACCTCGGTTATCGGGTCCAAGGCGCTGGTGGCCTCGTCCAGAAGCAGCAAAGACGGATTACCGACGAGGGCGCGGGCGATCTCCAGGCGTTGCCGCTGGCCACCGCTGAAATTTCGCCCACCCTCCTCGACAAACGAATCGTAGCCCTGCGCCCGTGCGATGACCTCCTGATGGATGTCCGCGTCCATGGCCGCGGCCACCAGGTCTTGGCCGGGAGTCTCCGGGTTCCACATCGTCAGGTTTTCCCGCACGGTGCCGGTGAACAGGAAGATGCGTTGGTCGACCATCGACACGGAGTTGGTGAGCAGACGCCTCGGGACTTCGTTGCGAGGATGGCCGTCTATCAGTATCTCTCCGGACCACGGCTGATGGATTCCGACCACCAGTAACGCCAGCGTCGACTTGCCCGAGCCGGTCGGCCCGACGACGGCCACACGCTGGCCGGGTTCGATGGTCAGGTTGAAGTTCCTCAGAAGCGGTTCCCGGTTGGCCTTGTAGCCGAACTCCACGTTGCGCATCTCCAATTGTCCGGTGAGCCGCAGCCGCCGCGCGAAGGCCGCGCTGCCCTGGGGATTCGCTTCTCGGGACTCTTGAAAGGACGCGTCCTCCGGCGCATCCAGGACGTCTTCAAGACGCTGGAGGTTGGCTTCCAGGATCTGGAACAGATCCGCGAACTGGACAAACCGGCCGATAGGCAAGAGAAAGTGCGCCGCCAGCACGTAAAACCCCATCATCATGCCCAACGTCAGGTCGCCGCTCATCACCCTCCAACCGCCCACGCCGAGAACTACGGCGTTGCCCAGCAGCATGAACACGCCTGGCAGCACCCCCATCACGTGGCCGATCTCAGCAAAGTGCTGTCGCGCGAGCAGTTCCCTGGCCTGGTAGCCGGTCCAGTGCGCGTAGAACTCATTCTCCCTGCCCACCGCCTGCAGGCTGTCAATGGTGGCCAGACCGTACATCCCCACGCCGTACAGTTTCCCCCGCTCACGCTGCACGCGGCGGTTCTCCCCCACCCGGGACCGGGTCAGCAGGCGCATCAGGACGGCATTGGCAGCGCCCAATGTGCCTACGACCGCCGCCAGCAGGGGGTCGTAAACAAACAGGAACGCCAAGAACACCAGGCTCGTGACCAGCTCGATGATCACCCCGACACACTGTTCGGTCGCCACGACGGCAATCTGATCGATCAGTTGGACACGGGAGGTGAGGTCGCCGGCGAACCGGTTGGTGAAGAACCTCATGGACAACCGGAACAGCAGCCGGATGAAGCGGTCCGCCTGGGCCACGGAGAGACGAACGGCGAGCAGTCTGAAGCAGCGTTGCCTCAACCAGGTGAGCAGATAGACCAGCGCGCCGGCGCAGATCACGCCCCCGATCACCGCGGCCGCCCACTGCGGCTCCTGGCCGCTCAGGACGTGGTCGACGAATATGCCCAGCAGAAACGGCAGGGTCAGGGCCGGGAGCGTCAGCAACAGCCCGCAGGCCAGCGCAAAGGCCAGCGGCCCGGTCACATCCGACAGCCACGGCCACAGCCGCCGCCACACCCCCGGCCTGGCCCCGCCCCGCCGGAACTCCGGGCCGACCTCAAAGCTCAAAGCGACGCCGGTAAATCCCTGGTCGAACTCCTCCCGGTCCACCACCCGGTGCCCATTGGCCGGGTCGTTCAACAGGTAGCTGCTGCCTTGGAACCCCTCCAGAACCAGGAAGTGGTTGAACTCCCAGAAGATGATGAGCGGCATCTTCATCTTGAGCAGTTGCTCCGGTTCCCGTCGCCATCCGTGGGGTTGCAGTCCATAGAGGCGTGCGGCGCGGGCAATGTCTGCGGCATCGCAGCCGTCCCGGTTCACGGCGCACGCTTCACGTAATTCCTCCACAGAGACCCAACGGCCGAAATAGGCCAGCACAATGCCCAGGCAGACGGCACCGCACTCGGTCTCCTCCACTTGCAGCATCAGGGGCGTCCGCGCCCGCCGGGGACGCGATGACCGGGACAAGGGCTGGCTCCACATCAGTCGAGCCACCCCGGCGCCAGCAGCCCTACGACCGAACTGCGTCCCCACACCACGCGCAAAGACGCGGGGGAGCCATCGGCCACAGCCGGACCTGGCCCGTCATCTGACAACGAGACCCGCAGCAGATGCGCCCCTTGCGGAGGCCTCAGACCCAGCGCCGTCAGCCACTCCGGCGGCGTCACGGGCCGCTCCGAGATCGCGGCGACCCGCGCTGGGAATGAGCCCTCGTCAGGGTTGGCGGCGGCTATGCGCACCTGCGCCTCCATACCCACGGCAAGATGCGCCGCATCATGAGGCGACGCGAACGCCAGGGCCTCCAGAGGGCCCGAGGCAGGCGCGCGGACGAGGGCCACCGGCGAGCCCGCGGTCACCGGCTGCCCCAGCATCGCGTCGAGCCGTATCACTTCCCCCCCGATCAGGCTGACCACCTCTCCGCCAACCCCACCTCCACTCCCCACGTTTGTGACGGACAACAGGAGCCGCAGGAGTGCCGTCGATGCATTGTTCGCCGGCTGGTCATCTCCTCTGAGCAGCTCGTTGAGCCGGAGCGATGCGGATTCCATCTGTTGATCCGCCGTTGTCTGCACGCGAGCGATCGCCTGGCCCGGTTCTACGGTGTCGCCCGATTTGGCCAATACCTCAACCACTGTGCCTGACACCGGGGCGAAGACGGCATGGCGCTCGCCGGGGTGGACCAGCACCGCGTCGTAGGAAAGGCTGAGGTCCACGCTCCCGACGACTCCGTAGACGAGTAACGCCGCAAGCATCATGCCCAGCCCGACTACCAGCAGCCACTCGTGGGGCGCCGTTATCTTCAGAAGATCGTCCAAGGGCTCCTGCCGCTGGCGCCTCACCAGGGCCTGTTCGCGAAATATCTTGTTGAAGAACACGGCGGTTCTCCTTCCTCCTTGGTCAGGCCGCGCCACACGCTACGCACAGACTGACGGCAGATCGTTCTTCGGCAGGCAACGGCCACATTCGGCGGGGGCGCGCCCGTCATTCCGCTCCGGCCAGTCTCCGTAGAGCGTCCTCACTAGCGGGTTGCGGAAAAACGATCTCATGCGATGCTATCTTCCACACAAAATGGCTTGCCCTGCTGGGGCAGACTGCCCGAATCCTCCCAGTTTTCACGAAATAATTAATGAATTAGTTTCTATATAAAAGGTACTATCACTACTGTCCGGTTAACTGAACTGCTGCTCCACATAACTGCATGAATTTTTTCTCTTTTTTAGCAAATAGCAGTGGTGTCGACTTGAACGCGTCATGGCTTTGGGGGGATCGTTCGGGAAATCTTTCTTGGAGGATTCCCCATGTACACCGGCAAGACCCTGTTTGCTCAGTTAATGGACTTTCTGCCTTGGACGACCTTCACCCGCCTCGTCGCCCGCTATGGTGGCAATCATCGCGTCCGGACCCTGCCTTGCAGCGACCAGTTCCGCATCCTGGCGTTTGCGCAGTTGACCTACCGGGAAAGTCTGCGAGACATCGAGGCCTGTCTCGCGGCGCAAGCGGTCAAACGGTATCATATGGGCATTCGGGCGCCGGTCAAACGCGCGACCCTGGCCGATGCCAACGAACGCCGGGACTGGCGCATCTATGCCGAATTCGCTCAACGCCTGATTGCTCAGGTCCGTCCGTTATACGCCGACGAGGAACTGGGGCTGGACCTGGCCAACACGATTTATGCGTTGGATTCGACGACGGTCGACCTGTGCCTGTCGTTGTTTCCCTGGGCTCCCTTTCGCTCCACCAAGGCGGCGGTCAAGCTGCATACGCTGTTGGATTTGCGGGGGCCGCTTCCGAGTTTTCTCCACGTTTCCGATGGACAGTGGCACGATGTCAACGTGCTCAACCTCTTGAGTCCCGAACCGGCCGCCATTTACGTCATGGACCGTGCCTATCTGGATTTCGAAAGACTCCTGGCCCTCCATCAGGCCGGAGCGTTCTTTGTCACCCGCGCCAAAGCGAATACCACCCTGCGCCGACTCTATTCGGCGCCGAGCGACCGCACGCAGGGCATTCTCTGCGACCAGACGGTCGTGTTGTTGGGGTATTACACCCACAAGAAGTATCCGCTCCATCTGCGACGCGTGCGCTTCAAAGATCTCGACTCCCAGAAGACTCTGATCTTCTTGACCAACCTGTTTGGCCCAGCGCCGACCACGATCTGTTCGCTGTACAAAGCCCGCTGGCAGATCGAGTTGTTTTTCAAATGGGTCAAGCAGCATCTCCGCATCAAACAGTTTTACGGCACCTCCGAGAATGCTGTGAAGACCCAAATCTGGGTTGCCGTCTCGGTTTATGGCCTCGTAGCTCTCATCAAGAAGCGACTCCATCTGGATATCTCGCTCTACACGTTGCTCCAGATTCTCTCCGTGACCCTTTTCGAGAACCCCCCCTTAAACAAAGGCTTTTTCGATAGCAAGTACAGATCGGAGGAGGATATGCTTTCTAACCAATTGAATTTATTCCATAATTAACCGGACAGTAGTGAGGTACTATATAAAAGGTAATTAGGGCGTTTCGTAACCATTGTGTGATAGAAAGCACGTATGGTTACAGGACGACATACGGTTTTTAGTTGTGCGGCCAACTTTCTGCGGGGCCGCAAGTGTATTTTTTGTGGCTCCTTTCAGGTCCTCCACACCCGTCGGGGCTATGTAAAATGTGGGCGGTGCGGGAAAAGCAAAAGCCTCCGGCGCTTGCGCCGCGAGATCGGGATCCTGTAAGGCTTCTATCAATTGCAACCCGCCTACAGGTTGAGTCAGGACCTGGGCCTGGATGTCAAAGTGGTCACGCGCATCTATCACCGGATGCGGGAAGCGTTGTATCATGTCACCGAACTGGAAGCCGGGCAACTCAAGGGGGAGATCGAACTGGATGAGGCCTATTTCGGCGGCCGCCGGAAAGGCCAACGGGGCCGGGCCGCCGCGGGCAAAAGCGTCGTCTTCGGGCTCCTGGAGCGGGACGGCCGCGTGTACACCAAGGTCGTCGAGTCGGTCAGTGCGGACGAATTGATGCGCCATATTCAAGCCCACACCCGGAAAGACTCGGTCTATTTCACCGATACCTTTCGGGGCTATCAGTCGTTAAAACGCTACGGCCACCATCATACGGTGAATCATACGAAAGCCTTGGTGGCCCGGCGGACGAAGAATCATATTAATGGCATTGAAGGCTTTTGGAGTTATGCCAAACATATTTTGTATCAGTATCGCGGGGTTTCGAAATATCATTTCCCGATGTATCTGAAAGAAGTTGAGTATCGCTTTAATCACCGCCAGGAGAATGTGTTCAAACAGTTTCTGAAGATCTATTTTGGTTACGTTTCGCACTAATTACCTTAACATGAATATTGTGTGAATTTCACTATTTTCACGAGATAAAATGAGTAATTTTCTATATAAGGAAAAGCAAAACTTGTAACAAAAATCTCGGTAGTAACGCGAAAATTCTGTGCATTTCACTCTATAAGTTCGCGCGACCGGTGATGGATCGCCTGTATGACGATATCGAGTTCACCGAGGACTACGTCAATGCCTTGGCCGCGCACATTACCCACGTCAGTCTGGCCGGCATGCGAGCCGTCCCACGCCTGCGGATGACGACGGCGGGGAGCGGGAGAGCCCATCAATCATGATCCTGTTCCTGATGATCAGCCTTTGGACGTTCGTGCTGGGCGGATGCGCGCTGGGACCGGATTACGAGCGGCCGCCGGTCGGGGAACCGGATAGCTTTCGGATGCAGCAGGGTGCGTCCCTTGAAGAGGTTTCCGTAGCCGATCTGGGTTGGTGGGAACTCTTTCAGGATAAGAACCTTCAGGCCATCATCCGCAAGGCCCTGGTGGAGAATAAGGACGTGCGCCTAGCGGTCTCCCGGGTGCGGGAAGCGCGCGCCCACCTCGCGGTTACCGGTGCCGATCAATTCCCAAAGATTGCCGGCAATGCCAGTCTTCAGCGCAATCAAGTGTCGCAGGCCGTGGCTCAGCAGTTCGGGGTAGATGTTTCGGAGTTGAGTGAGCGGTTCGGTATTGATATTCCGGCGGGAATCGGGAAAATTCCCGCCACGACTCAATACAGGGCCACGATGGATTTGTCCTTTGAACTCGATTTCTGGGGCAGACTCCGTCGAGCCACGGAAGCGGCCAGAGCCGACTTGCTCGCCCGGGAATCGGCGCGGCGGACGGTCGTCCTGACACTGGTCAGTGATCTGGCCACGGCGTATTTCGAGTTGCGAGCCCTGGATGCCGAATTGGAATCGGCCAAACGCATACTCGAGACCCGACAGCAGACCCTCGATCTTGTCCGATTGCGAAAATTCGTGGGCCAGAGGTCCACGCGGGATATTCACCGTGAGGAAGAGGAAGTGGTCCGCGCTGAGGCCGTGATCCCCGACCTCGAACGCCAAATCGGACAAAAAGAACACCAACTCAGCCTCCTCATGGGTAGGAACCCCGTGCGCATTATTCGCGGGGCTTCGTGGCGGGAGCCCCCTCTGCCCCCTGAAGTGCCTGCGGGGTTACCGTCGGCGTTACTCGAGCGCCGGCCGGATATCGTGGAAGCCGAACAAAAATTGGTGGCGGCCAATGCCAGGATCGGCGTGGCCAAGGCGGCGTTTTTCCCGCAGATCAGTCTGACGGGAAATTTCGGCGCGCAGAGCCTGCAATTTGGCGATCTCTTTGTCGGCCCGGCCCGGGTCTGGCAGTTTGGCCCCACGCTGACCGTGCCGCTGTTCGACGCGGGACGAAACCTGGCGAACCTGGAAGTGACGCAAGCCCAACAGGAACAGGCGGTCATTACCTACGAAAAAACCATTCAACAAGCTTTTCGGGAAGTGGAAGACGCCCTCATTGCCCATCAAAAGAATCGAGAGATCCTGGCGAAACGAGAGCGGCTGGTGGAGATCTCTCGCGAGGACTTCGAGTTGGCAAGACAGGAATACCTGAACGGGAAAGCCTCGTACCTGGAGGTCCTGGCGGCTGAGCGCGACGTGTTTAACGCGGAAACGGCTCTGGTGCAAATACAACGCAATCATCTCCTCGCCGTGGTGCAGTTGTATAAATCCCTCGGGGGAGGATGGACTTCCGAGCCCGTATCGGAAGACCTTGCCATGCGGGAGGTGCCCCAGTGAAGGACCCGGTCGTCTCCGAGAATACAACATCAAAAATCCTGAAGGTGATCCTGCCCCTGCTCGTCATCGGACTGGCCCTCGTGGCGGCGGAAATGTTGCTGTTCGTCGGTCCGACCGTGCCCAAGACTGCGGGAGAGGTCAAACCGACCTTTGTCGAAGTCCTCACGGCACGGGGCCAGGATGAGCAGACGGTCATCGTCGCATACGGGACCGTACGGGCGCACCAGCGGTTGATCGTGCAACCGGAAATCAGCGGCCGGGTGGTGAGACTCAATCCCCGTTTGGTGATCGGGGAAACGCTGAACAAAGGTGCCACCCTCTTGCAGATCGATCTCCGCAATTATTAGGTCGTGGTAAATGCTCAACGGGCAGGATCTCCGGGATGGCGAGGCGATCATCACGAGTCAAGTGTCGGCGGCGATTCCCGGGCTTCCGTTGCAGACCGTTGAGCAACCCCCATCACCCGTGACCGCTGTTCCGGAAGCCGATGAGCCCGGACGTGCGTCGACGGTATCCACCGAGTAGTCCTGTCCATGGCGTCTCCCGACGAAACCTCCTCACGTTCCGGTCCGATCGCGTGGATGACCCACCACACGGTGGCGGCCAATCTCGTCATGTTGATTTTCCTGGTCGCCGGGTTGGTCATCATGACCAACATCAAGCAGGAAGTCTTTCCGGAGTTCAAAGTCGATCAGATTGATGTCTCCGTCCCCTATCCCGGGGCCAGCCCGGAAGAAGTGGAGCAAGGGATTATCCTGTCCATTGAAGACGTCGTGCGGGGACTGGACGGGGTGAAGGCAGTCATCGCCACGGCTTCCGAGGGCCGGGCCATGGTGGAGATCGAGTTGCTCAACGGGGTTAACGCCGACAACGTCCTGCAGGACGTCGTGAACGAGATCGACGGCATTCAGTCGTTTCCGGAACTGGCGGAGGAACCCATTATCAGCCTGGCGTAAGTCCGCAATCAGGTCGTGACCGTCCTGGTGCACGGCAACCTGGAAGAACAGGTCCTGCGTGACGTGGCCGAACGCGTGCGGGACGACTTGTTGCAACGGCCGGGGATCACGCTCGTGGAACTGGGGTTGGCCCGTCCCCGGGAAATCGCCGTCGAAGTGCCCCAACGGCATCTGCGCGCCTACGGCCTGACCCTCAACCGGATTGCCCGGGAGATTGGGGAAGCGGCCATCGAGCTGCCGGGAGGCGGGGTGAAGACGCCGGGCGGCGAAGTGCTGGTGCGGACCCAGGAGCGGCGGGATTTCGGCCGGGAATACGCGGATATTCCCGTGGTGTCGACGCCGGATGGGGGCACCATCACCGTGGGCGATCTGGCGACGATCCGCGACGGGTTTGAGGACGTGGACCGGGAAGCCTATTACAACGGGCAACGGGCGACCCAGGTGAAGGTGTTCCGGGTCGGCAGGGAAACGCCCCAGTCCGTCTCCGCGAACGTGCGTGCGTATTTGGAGGACCTGCGACCGGAATTGCCGGACGGTCTTGGCTTGGCGGTGTGGAATGACGAATCCGAGATTTACCGGGACCGGATGAATTTGTTGTTGAAAAATGCCTTCCTGGGCTTGATCCTGGTCCTGTTGCTCTTGGGGTTGTTCCTGGATCTCAAGCTCGCCTTTTGGGTCACGGTCGGTCTCCCCACCTCGATCATCGGCTCGTTTCTCTTCCTTCCGTTCACCGACGTCTCCCTCAACATGGTTTCCCTGTTTGCGTTTATTGTCACGCTGGGCATCATCGTGGACGATGCCGTGGTGGCGGGGGAAATCATCTATCAGAAGCGGGAACAGGGGCTGCCTCTGGTCCCGGCGGCGATTGCCGGGGCCCGGGAGATTGCCGGGCCCATCATGTTTGCCGTGTTGACCAACATCGCCGCGTTCCTGCCCTTGTTTTTCGTGCCCGGGGCCATTGGCAATTTGATACGGCAGATTCCCTCGGTGGTGGTGGCGGTGTTAGTGGTCTCGCTGGTCGAATCCCTGTTCGTGTTGCCGGCGCACCTGGCCCATACGCGGGCCCTGTCGGGGTTCTGGAACACGCTTGACCGGCCGCGCCAGTGGTTCAGTCACGCCATGAAGCACTTCATCCGGGAACGCTACCAACCGTTTCTCCGAACCGCTCTCGCCCATCGCTGGTTGACGGTGGCGGTGGGGGTGGCCCTGTTGATCCTGGCGGCGGGCATTGTCGCGGGCGGGCACATCCCTTTTACCTTTCTGCCGGCGATTGATTCGGAAATTATCACGGCGCAGGCCACCCTGCCGTACGGGGCGCCCATGGAACGATCCCGTCGCGTGTTGCATCGTTTGGCGGAGTCGGCCACGGTCGCGATTGCCGAACTCGGGGGCGAGGCCGCGTTACGGGGAGTCTATGCCCAAATCGGCGCGCCCTTGATGCAACGGGGACAGGGGCAGGCGACGACGCCCGGCAGCCACATAGTCGGGGTACAGGTTTTTTTCGTCCCCGCGGATCAGCGGGAGTTCAGTGGAGGGGATTTTCACAAGGCTTGGCGAGCCGCCATCGGGACGATCCCGGGCTTGGAATCCCTGGCCTTTAAAGCAGAAGTGGGGCCGACCGGTGGCCTGCCGATCGATATCCAACTCGCCCATCGCTCCAGGGCGATCCTGGAAACCGCGGCCCGGGAATTGGCGGAGGCGCTGGCCGGGTACGCGGGCGTGACCGATATCGACGACGGCGTCTCATTGGGCAAACCGCAATTGAATTTTCGCATCACGCCCGAAGCTCGCAACCTGGGCCTGAATGCGACGGCATTGGCCCGGCAGGTGCGCGGAGCCTTTTACGGCGTGGAGGCCTTGCGTCAACAGCGGGGACGCAACGAAGTGAAGGTCATGGTACGGCTGCCTGAAACCGAACGCCGGTCCGCGTTTGCCATCGAACAGTTGATCCTGCTCACCGAGCAAGGCGGGGAAATTTCCCTGACTGAGGCCGCGGAGATTGACGCGGGCCGGGCCTATACGAAAATCAACCGACGCGAAGGGCGTCGCATTGTGGCGGTCACGGCCGACATCGATGAGCAGATTGCCAATGCCAACCGCATCATCGGGGAACTGGCCGCCAAGGAATTGGACGCGTTGACGAAGAAATATCCGGGCCTCACGTATTCCCTGGAAGGCGAGCAATCGTCGGAACAGGAATCGCTGGTTGCCCTGGGCAGAGGGTTTCCCTTGGCGCTGTTACTGATTTACGGGTTGCTGGCCATTCCCTTCAGGAGTTACGTGCAACCGCTGATCGTGATGCTGGCGATTCCGTTCAGCTTCATCGGCGCGTTGGCCGGGCACCTGCTCCTGGGCTATGGGCTCAGCATCGTCAGTCTGGTCGGCATGGTGGCCTTGGCCGGCGTGGTCGTGAATGATTCGTTGGTCCTGATCGCCGCCACGAACCGGCTTCGCGAGGAACAACGGGTAGCCCTCCATGAGGCTGTGATTCAAGGAGCGATGAACCGGTTTCGGCCCATTGTCCTGACGTCGTTGACCACGTTCTTCGGGTTGGCCCCGATGATTTTCGAGACGGCGCTGCAGGCCCGGTTTCTCATCCCCATAGCCATCTCGCTGGGCTTCGGCCTCCTGTTCGGGACGGTAATCATTCTGGTCATCGTCCCGACAGTCTACCTCATTGTGGAAACCCTGTTACGCAGGGACCGACCGGCCACGGCCGACACCCTGACGGCACTGTGTTAATAGCAAATAGAAATGTCCGGTTCTGTAACACATCATCTGTCCGGTTGCGCCCCGAAAGTCTGGAGGCTCTGGAGGGCATAGCCCGCAGGAAGCATCCAGACGCCGGTCGCTACGCCGCGGCCGGCCTGGATTTCGTCAACAGCTTGCCGGCGGCATTATACCGGGCCAACTCGCGTGGGCCATGGCGGATCACGAGGCCCCCGTCAGGCTGTTGCAGCACCTTCACTTTCGCTTTCACGTAATGGCACCGATACTGATTCGGCGGAATCTGCAAAATCTGGCGCTGGAACCGTACGCAGTTGTCGTGTCCAACGACCCGTTCATGGTGCTCGCACAGAATCGCATCCAACTGGTCCAAGTCCCCCCAGGCGACGAACGCCGAGCCCCTCGGCCCGCGCGGGCCGGGCGAACTCCGCGTTGAACGCGGGCCGATAGACCTCGCGCACATACCGATTCGCCGCGGCCATGTCCCGGATCCCGGCCCGCGCCAATTCCTTCACCAAGCGATCCTGGTGCGTCTTGAACGCCCGCTCCGAGCGGCCCCGCGCTTGCGGCGAATACGCCGGAATCATCTCACCCCCCAGGTGCGCCCTCGCCCGCCCGAACTGCGTCAGGTTGCGTTTGGCCACCTTACCGCCCGCCGCAGGGGTGTGCCAGTCATGACTGCCCCGGTCCGTGTAGAGCGCACGGAACACACCCTTGGCCTCGATCACCTCGCGCACCCCCTGAAAGCTGCTCCCGGGGCCTTCCTCCCGGCACAAGAACATCGAGGAGTGTTCGCCCGTCGCATCGTCCATCGTGACAATCAAATCCCACCGTTGCCCCGGAACCCACTCGTGACAACTCCCATCCTGGTGCAACATCATGCCCGGCCCAGGAGCCGCTTCCCGCCGCTGGCGATGTGCCCCCCGTCGTGACGCACGCGTCACCGCCCCCGCCGCCTGTAACGTGTTCTTGCCCCACGTGTAACTGCGCCCGCCCCCAGCCCGGCGGTACCACGCATAAAAGTGCCGGACATTCCAGCCCCGATGCCCGTTCTGATACCGCTCCACCAACGCGATCACCTCATCCACCGGCGCACAGCGTCCTGAGGCCTGGGCCAGCCGCTTGTCTCGCAACCCTTCCAGCCCGGCCTCCTCATACCGATCGAGCCAGCGCCGCAACGTCCGCTCACAGACCCCAAGCAATCGCGCCGCCTCTTCTTGAGTCAAGCGGCTCTCTGTCCACCCCGACCATGCTTCCTCAAACCGTGTCCTCCGCGTCTCCGGTAGCCATGCGGTTCGTCTCCTCAGCTGCCTCCTTCAGCATCCGATGAAAACCGGACAGATGATGTGCTCTCTACAGTTCATTTCTCGCCTCCTTGAGGTTCTAGATCATTATTGGTAACATGTTACCGTATCCTACCGCTAGAGGAAACACGGACATGGCTTCTCAAACTTCCGGCCACAAGAAAATGCAGGACTACCGTCGTCGACTCAGGGCAGCAGGGTTGCGTCCTGTTCAGATTTGGGTGCCTGACACACGATCGGCGCATTTCGTCAAAGAGGCCCGTCGTCAGTCCATCTTGGTCAGCCGGCACGAGTCTGAACAAGAGACCCTGGATTTCATAGAAACCATTGCGGATGTGGCTCCGGATCGATGAAACGCGGTGATCTGGTGATCGTATCCGCGCCGGGGGATTACGGAAAACCGCGGCCTGCGGTCATTGTTCAGTCCGATCTATTCAATGAGACCCACGCGAGCATCGTCGTCTGTTTAATCACGAGCGAGAGACAAGACGCGCCGTTGTTTCGGATAGATGTCCAACCATCAGAAACAACTGGGCTGACGGTGACTTCACACATCATGGTCGATAAAATCGTGGCCTTGCGGCGGGAACGTATTGCTCAACACATCGGGCACCTCAATGATGAGACCATGGTTCGTCTCAATCGCAGCCTCGCGTTATTTATCGGGTTAGCCTCGTAGCGACCCCATAACCCTCTCTTCTTTCCCGCCGGCATATTCAGGTTTCGACGTCCAAATCGGAGTGAGCATGCGTAACACGTCCTCACGACCTACCCGATCAACCGGCACGTCTCCAAAAACGGGGAAGGCGTATTTCTCGACCACCTGCATCCAACGTTCTGTATGTCGCCCCGGTTTCCAGCGGGGCAGGTTTTCCTCGTAATACTTCCTCGCCACGGCTTTAAATGTGGGCACCGATGATTCCTGGATCGCTTGCTTTTTCTCGGCCAGGGGATCTCGCCCATGCGCCACGGCCCGTCGATTTTCAAAGGCCCGTTCACGCGCCTCTTGTAACGAAACCACCGGCCAGCCACCCAAGCCCAGATCATGGCGTGTTCCCCTGATCGTGATTCGTTGCACCCGACTTTTTGATCCACCCGGTGATACTTTCAAAAACAGCGTCCCGCCGTCGCCAAACATGCCCGGTTCGTTCAGCGCCTTGAGCTTGCCAAAAGTCATCTTTGCCATGGCCTCCCCCGGTTGGTCACTTTTCCCACAAAGCGCCAGCGTCATTTTTCCAACGTTTTTTACACCTCATTGTCGTGGATGGCAGCGGAACTCCGTGAAACAGTCAAGAGCGCGAAACACAAAAAAGCCCCCTAACTTCGCTGAGTCAGGGGGCTTTAGCGAGAATCCTGCGGAATACGCAGGATTCTATAGATGGCTCCCCGGGCAGGACTCGAACCTGCGACCAATCGGTTAACAGCCGACCGCTCTACCAACTGAGCTACCGAGGAACGTCTATGTTGGTTTGATGATTACGCGTTGTATCCAATCAATATGATGCCACTAATCATCGCCATCATATACGGGAGACGTGAGTTGAGCAATAACGGGACCGCACTGATCGAATCTTGGACTCGCCGAACCTCAAAACTGAAAATCGTCGGAATCTTCTTCGCCTTCTTCGGCTTCGGCTGCGCCGCCTTCGGACAAGGCCACGTAATGCCGGGCCCATGACAAATAGATGTTGGCGCTGTCTTTCATGGCATCGGCGCCGATGGTCAGTTTTTTGACGACGTCGGGGTCCCCACCCATGAATTCCATTTCCTGGGCCCGGCTCTCCAACCGGTCATGGAATCGAGTCATACTGTCGTTGATCTCACCCATGAGTTCTCTGAGGTCATCGCTCATGTCCACACCTTCTGTTGCACACACGTCGCGTGAGTCACCGAGATAAAATAAAGCCCCGCGACACAGGCATCTGCCGCAGGGCCCTTATCCGATCTCCGACGTGTGACTTTACCCCTGATAGGCTTGTCCCAACTCCGCGGCTTCGCCGGCCTGTTCCATCAATTTGCCGTTGGCGCTCACCGCCACCATGTCGATGGCTTCATGTTTGGCTGCGTCGCACACGACTTTGCACAACTCACAGCCTTTACACCGGTTGATGTACACTTCCGCGACCAATTTCTCGACGTTCAGGTCCAGGCAATTGGCCTCGGGGCAGTACATGATGCACAACCGGCACCCCTTCTTGGCGACACACTTTTCGTCGGTCACTTGCGCTACGTTATACATGGATACTCCGTCTCTATTTATGCCGCGGCAACGGCCAGTTCAACGTTGTTCTTTTCCGCCCATTCCGACGCCATCTCGTAGGACTTGACGACCGTCTCCAGGTTTTTCTTCAACAGCATTTCTTTCTTGGCGAATTTTTTCTTGATGGCTTCATCCAAGGTGGCCGTTCCGCCGGAGGCCACGAATTTTTTCCCGAACCGCTCCTGCAGCGCGCCGTCGAGCGCTTCCAAAGACACGCACTTGGTAATGCCGGCCACCGATCCGATCATGGTCATGTTCGTGGACAGTTCCGTGCCCGCCACTTCCAACGCGACCTGGGTGCCCTTGATGTAAAACACCGCCACGTTCAGATCCTTCAACCGCTTCACGTCCTCATCCGACAACAGCGGCACGTCCGAATTGATGACAACGACACCGTTTTCCTTGATGCCCGAGTAAAACGGCATGGTATAACTCTTGCCCATCGTGATCACCTGCGGGTGAAAGACTTCGATCACGTCGGGGAACACCAACTCTCCCCGGTCGTAGATCCGGCTGACCCCGATCCGGCAATAACTTTCGGCCGGCGCCATCCGCTTTTCCGCGCCGAAAAAGGGATTCGAGATGGCAAATTTGCCGTCACGCGACGCGGCCATGGCCAACACGTGCGCAGCCGTCACCGCGCCCTGTCCTCCAAGACCCGACATGCGAATATTCAATCTCCGCTTGATCATGACGATTTCCCCTTTCCGTCAGGAGGGCTCAGGCCTTTCCCGCCAGTTGCTTGTCCGCCAGTTGCTTTTTCGCGGCGGCCTTTCTCTCTTTTTCCTTTGCCGCCAGTTCGGTCAACAACTCCTTGGCTTCATCGCTGACGTATTCTTTATACGCGAACCGTTCGGTCGGCTTCTCCGAGTCCCGCATTTCCTGTAAGCCTTCCATGCTGTTTTTCCCGATTTCCAGGATGCACGGGGTGTAAAGCTGCAAATAGGTGGGACCGATTTCGCGGGCCACGTGGATCGCGTTCTTGATGACCTTTTCCACCAAATTCGGTTTGCTGACCGTGCAATTCACCACGTAATGGCAACCGGACTCGCGGGCAATTTCCGGCAATTTGACCTTCTCGAAGGTCTTGCCCACGGGCGCCATCTTGGCCACGAATCCTTTTTGCATCAACCCGCTTTCCTGACCGCCCGTATTGGCGTAGAGCTCGTTGTCGAAACAAATGGTCGTGAATTTTTCCTGGCGGAACCAGGCTTGCAGGGTCATATCCAGGCCGATATCCACCGTGGCCCCGTCGCCGGCCAACACCACCACGTCCTTGACCTGACCGGGGAACCGGACGCTAAGCGCGCGTTTGAGCCCGGAGGCAATGGCGTTCTGGTTGCCGAAGAGCGAGTGAATATTGTGGACGCCCACGTGCGGGAAAACCAGACTGGTGCAGCCGGTCGACCCCACCATCACGGTATCCTCGGGAGCGGGCAATGAGGCCAGGATGTACCGGAACGCCATGGACTCCGGACACCCGGCACACAACGAATGCTCTTCAATCAATTCCTTCGAGGTCCCGATATCCTTCCATCCGCGGCCTTCCTTCCCATACGTGGCGCGGTCCACCAAGTCCTGGTACTCCTCGGGCATGATATCGAACATCTCCGGAGCTATCTTAATGCGTTCCTTGCTCATGGTCGCCTCCTAGCGCATATTCAAAATAATCACGTTCATTCCGCATGCCGGGTCGACGGTCGTGACCGCGTCAACTCCCTCGTCCGGCCAGGCTTTCGGCTTTAATGCCCAAATGCTTTTTAATGTCGGCTGCGATGACTTCCGGCGGCATGGTCATGCCCCCGCAGACGTGAGGACCGGCATACACGCGGTCCGCGTCCGGAATCGTGGCACGAATTTCTTTGGCCAACCAGCCCGTCACGTTGAACTCCGGCACGATGATGTGCTTCGCATTCTTGGTGGCTTCCCGAATTTCGTCTCCCGGCCATGGCCGAAGCACTTTAATCTTGACGATTCCCACCTCGATGCCATCCTCTTCCAGGAGGGCCTGGGCTTCACGACCCTGGGAAACCGCGGTGCCGGATGAGACAATCAAAATATCGGCATCGGGCTTGTCCACTTCAATCAGGCCGTCCAACCAGCGGATGGCGTGTTTTCTGGACCGTTCCACCGCGGCCCAGACTTCCTGTTGCCAACTGGCGTGGGTGGCATAACTGATATAGTTGCTCTTCATGACGAACGGGTCGCGCATCATACGGACCGGCGGGCATTCCATGTCCATGCACGGGACCGGCGACCGGTACGGGTCATAGGGCGGCAGACACATGTCCACGGGCGTCAGGTTCACCACGTCCTTGGTATGGGTCACGAAAAACCCGTCGCAACAGAGCGCCAACGGCAAATGCACGTCCGGCTCTTCCGATACCATGTACCCCTTTAAAATCCAGTCATAAAAGTCCTGCGCCGTCTCCGCGTGCCAGACCAGCATCCCGGTGTTCAACAGATACGAAATTTCCAACGTGTCCGGCTGGATGGAGAGCGGGGAGTTGATGCCCCGGCAGGTCACGATCATTTGAATGGGCAGCCGCGCCCCGGCCCACATCGGGAAGTTCTCCATGGCCCGCATGGTGCCCGGCCCCGCGGTCGTGGTAAACACGCGCGCGCCGCCGAACGCCGCGCCGGCGCATTGGGACATCACCGCGAACTCGCTTTCCCCGCGGAAGTAGTCGCCGATAAATCCTTCGGCAAACAATTCACCGATCAACGCCGCGGCTTCACTCTGCGGGGTAATCGGATAGGCGATCATCACGTCGCAATTGGCCCGCCGGATCGCTTCTTTGATCACTTCACTGCCTGTAAAAAAACAGGGAGTTCGTTCGGCTTCATGCATCATCTTCCAAGCGTCCGTCACGACCTGCCCGGCTCTATTTTTTGTCCCGACTAATGATTGCGTTGCCATGATTGCGCCTCCTCCTCGTTCCGACTTTTAGGGCGTTTCATGTGACCAGTGTGTTCTCTATTGTACCGTCTTAAGCAGGTGAAATAAATAACAAATACCGGACCGCCCGGGCCTCAGTCTTTTGGCGGCTCGACCGACCCTTTTAATTTTTTCACCCAATCGGCCAACGTCATAATCTTGTCGGCCGTCGCATCCCGGAACGACACCATCGCGTCCTCATGACCCGCCTGGGCGCACATGGCGATGGTATAACAATAGGTGCCGCCCCGGATAATCTTGAGGGACAGGTTCGCCTGGTGGCAATGCACGCCGACGAACATGCAGGCATCGATCTTGTTATGCCAAATCGTGAGGTTGGGATGGTTGGGATTGATTTCGATTTCAGGGTTGATCTTGGGATATTTGGGCCGGTAATCGGGCATGGGAATGAGCATCGCCTGTTGGGACGGAGTGACGCTTTCCTTGATCGTTTCATAGAGATGCCTGATGGCCGTAGCCTTTTTGGCCGCTTTTTCATTCCAGGCCCACAAGACCAGCGGACCGGGAAAAATCGTCGGCACTTTGGCCGATAAGAACTGGCGGGCCGCGACTTCCATGGCCTCATCTTCATTGACGATTTTTCCGTGAATATGTGCCTGCCCCGGATCCGGCAAACGGACGCCCATACTGGCTGCCGCCGGGGGCAGAAAGTGCTCCGGACCCGGGAGAACCTCATACATTGTCGACATAGGCTTAATTCCTCGATTCCTGACAGAATATAAATGTGTCCTGATCACGCAATTGTCGGAATACTGTATGCCGGTGCACGGAATTTCGCAACCTGGAAAAAGCCCCAACAGGCCGGATATTTAGGCCATTGTCCGGACCGGCTGCATGAGGCTTTTGACCCAGCATGCCACGGTGCAACGCAAGCGAATCACTATAGAAATTTCCGAAAGATGTTGTCAATTCGCAAAAGGGCGAACGGGCGGCAGGAACCCGACCCGCCTTGGGCGCGGCTACGCCCCGGTCCCGAATCTTTACGGTTCGGCGAGGACTGTTTGAGCAAAGCGAGTTCCGCAGCCCTGGAATTCGGGGCCGGGGCAAAGGGACCCGTAGGGCCGCGCACGGGCGGAAATGGTTTTGGGTCCTTTTGCCGAAACAAAAGGACCTCGTCGCACGGGGGCGAAACCCCGCAACCGTCAGTACCGGTAGGTTTCCGGTTTGAACGGACCTTCCACCGACACGTTGATGTAGGCGGCCTGCTCCTCGGTGAGTTTGGTCAACGTCCCGCCAAACCCGCGCACCATGTGGGCGGCCACTTCTTCATCCAGCTTCTTCGGCAGCACCTCGACCGTGACCGGCGCGCCGGGCGTATCGGCGAATTTCTTCCCGTACAGGTATATCTGCGCGAGGACCTGGTTGGAAAAGGACCCGTCCATAATCCGGGAAGGATGGCCGGTCGCGTTGCCCAGATTGACCAGACGCCCTTCGGACAGGAGAAGCAGATGGTCGTTGGCGCGCGTACTCCGGTAGACCTTATGGACTTGCGGCTTGACTTCTTCCCACTCCCAATGTTTCCGCATGTAGGCCGTGTCGATTTCATTGTCGAAATGGCCGATATTGCAGACCACGGCCCCCGGCTTGAGCGATTGCAACATGGCGGCGTCACAGACGTTGTAATTGCCGGTGGTCGTCACGACCAGGTCCGTATTGCCCAACAGCGCCGTGTTGATATCTTCCACTTTCCCCGTGTTGATTCCGTCATTGTAGGGCGACACGACCTCGAAGCCGTCCATGCAGGCCTGCATCGCGCAAATGGGGTCGATTTCCGACACGCGCACGATCATGCCTTCCTGGCGCAGGGATTGGGCCGACCCTTTCCCCACGTCGCCATACCCGACCACCAGGGCTTTTTTCCCGGATAGGAGATGGTCCGTGCCGCGCTTGATCGCGTCGTTCAAACTGTGCCGGCACCCGTATTTGTTGTCGTTTTTCGATTTCGTGACCGAATCGTTGACGTTGATGACCGGCACTTTCAAGGTGCCGCTTTCCATCCGCTCCTGCAGACGGTGCACCCCCGTGGTGGTCTCTTCCGTGATGCCGTGGATCTTGTCCAACATCGCCGGGTACTTGTCGTGGAGCATGAGGGTCAAATCACCCCCGTCATCCAGAACCATGTTCGCGTCCCACGGCCGGCCATCCTTCAAAATGGTCTGCTCGATGCACCAGTCATATTCTTCGAGCGTTTCGCCTTTCCAGGCGTATACCGGAATGCCCCGGGCCGCAATCGCGGCCGCGGCATGATCCTGTGTGGAGAAAATGTTGCAGGAGGACCACCGCACTTCGGCCCCCAACTCCATCAGGGTCTCGATCAGGACGGCCGTCTGGATCGTCATGTGAATGCACCCCAGAATCCTGGCGCCCTTGAGAGGTTGCAACGCTCGATATTTCTCCCTCAAGGCCATCAGACCCGGCATTTCCGTTTCGGCAATCTGAATCTCTTTCCGGCCCCAATCAGCCAAGCTGATATCCGCCACCTTATAATCACACACCGTGTTCTCCAGTTGCGCAGTTGTACTCATGCTTCTCGCTCCCTTCTGCTTGGACTCGATCAACCCTCAACGTCACAGGTACGCGTCGACGTCCTTTTTCAAAATCGAGGCCTTATCCGTTTTTTCCCAAGTGAACCCCGGGCCGCTTCGTCCAAAATGCCCATAGGCCGCCGTCTGTTTATAAATGGGGCGTCGCAGTTTCAAATGATCGATGATTCCACGCGGAGTCATCGGAAAATGTTTCCGGACTAATTTATCGATGACGTCAATGGCGACTTTCTCCGTCCCTTTCGCGTCGACGAGCACGGAGACGGGTTCCGGCACCCCGATCGCATAGGCCAATTGCACTTCGCATTTCCCGGCCAATTTCGCCGCCACGATATTCTTGGCGATATACCGGGCCATATACGACGCCGACCGGTCCACCTTGCTGGGATCCTTGCCGGAGAAGGCTCCGCCGCCATGACTCCCCACGCCGCCATAGGTATCGACGATGATCTTGCGACCGGTCAACCCGGTATCGCCCATGGGGCCCCCCGTCACGAACCGGCCCGTCGGGTTGATGTGAAACGTAACCTTGTTCGGGTTGAAGATCCCTTTCGGCATCACGGGTCTGATGACCTTTTCCTTGATCTCCTGCTCGATTTTCTTGGACGTCACCTTGTCGCTGTGCTGGGTGGAAACCACGATCGTATCGATGCGGACCGGCTTGCCGTTCTTGTACTCGACGGTCACCTGCGCCTTCCCGTCGGGCCGCACCCAGGGTAACGCGTTCGTTTTTCTGACATCGGCCAAGCGTTTCGTCAGGCGATGGGCCAACACGATCGGCATGGGCATCAGTTCGGTCGTCTCGTTGGTGGCGTAGCCGAACATCAACCCTTGATCACCCGCTCCGCCGGTATCCACACCCATGGCAATATCACCCGACTGGGCATCAATCGCCGTCAACACCGAGCACGTGCGGTAATCGAACCCCCAGGTGGCATCGGTATAGCCCACGTCACGGATGGTTTCTCGAATAATATCGGGGATTTCCACGTAGGCCTTCGTGGAAATCTCTCCCGCCACGAACGCCAACCCGGTCGTCAGAATCGTCTCACACGCCACCCGGCAGCTTTTATCTTTGGCCATGATGGCATCCAGGATGCCATCGGATATCTGGTCGGCGATTTTATCCGGATGTCCCTCGGTCACGGACTCGGAGGTAAACAAAAAATTCTGGTGACTCATTACGGTTACCTTTCCCTGGCTCAATAAACAAAAAGGCATCCCCTGTCCATCCTGTCGGAGAGGAATGCCTTGTTGAAGTGTTAAAGAATCGGGTTGCCCGGAACGCCACGGAGGACAGCCCAAAGACCGCCTACCATAAAGAACAACGAGGTAGGTTTGTCAAACACAAAATTCTCGCATTGAAAAAAATCCACTAGTTTCAAAGAGTTGAAAGCTATTTCCGTATCGAGGAAACCGGAACGAATCCGAGAGTCCCGGCAGGCCCTCTCGATACGGACAAAGAGAACCCCCTCCTCGTCCCCCGGGAGTCTCCCTGCCTTTCCTGCCCTGAACGGATGCGGCAGATACTAAACGGATTTCAAAAATTTTTCAATGCCGACAAGAATGGCATGACTGCAAAGACGACATGCTGCCGGAGACCGGACTCACCCGGCCGGCCAAAAGGCCGGCCAAGAGCTCTTTTATATTGTCGCGAAAACTGATGGGAAACAATTTTTCAAGTTTAATTATGTAACAAATAATACTTATTTAAAAAATCTCATATAAGCATTTAGTGCAACACGTTTTACAATAATGGTGGATAATAACAGTAGGAGGGTAACGATCCCAATATGGACACATTGACTGAGAGAATTCGGGCAGCCAGGGAAAAAGCGGGCTTGACTCAAACGGACGTCGCCAAGGCGCTACGCATCTCGCCCTCGGCGGTCAATCAATGGGAGCAGGGCTTCACCAAGAACATCAAATTAGAGCATTTCTTCCCTCTCGCCCGTTTGCTGGAACAAGATCCGCAATGGCTGGCGACCGGCAGACCACTTCCTCGAGCACGGGAGGCTTCAGCCAAACCATCGGCCGCGGACGCTCCTTCCCCTACCAGCGAAGAAAGAGCGCTGCTGCATTACGTTCGCCAAATGCCCGCCGTGCTCCGAAAAGGAGTGCTGAGGTTCGTGAAAATGCTGACCAACGTCTACACTGCTCATGACCCACCTGGCCGCTGAACGCTGATCACAAGGCGGGACATCCTCGCCTGACCGGCCGCTTACTTGTTCCCCCCTCACCCCAGCTCCTTCGACAAGCTCAGGACAGGCTCTCTCCCACGAAAAGGGGAGAGGGAGTTCATTTGTCGGATTATGCTGCGCTAATCAGACCTGCGGAACGATCATTCCATACGAAGACGGATCATTCCTTCCCCACATTTTGTTGCATTGCCTGAACGGCAGGTGCTAAGATCCGCATTCAATTTTTTGCGCTTGAAGTGCGACTTCTCGCATTCCGGTGCAGGTGTGGGACTTGAAGAGACTCGTGAAGTTTCGTAAGGAGGCTTCTCATGTATAAAACCATCTACATCCCGGTCGACAATTCCGACCATTCCAATATGGCCGTCGACCTGGGTGTGCGGTTGGCACAGGAATTCGGATCGAAAATCGTCGGCAGCCACGTCTATGCCGCCAAGATGCACGACAAGCGGTTCAAGCAGATGGAAGCGGGCCTGCCCGAGGAATATCACGACGAAAAAGAACTCGACCGCCAACGCAAGATTCACGACTCCCTCATCACCCGCGGGCTCCAAATCATCACCGATTCCTATCTCGACTACGTGGATCAACGGTGTACGGAAACCAATCTCCCCCTGGAACGCCGGTCTCTCGAAGGTCGCAATTGGAAGGTGTTGGCCGAAGACATCAACACCAACGCGTACGACCTGACCATCATGGGCTCGCTCGGGGTGGGCGCCGTGAAAGATTCCGTGATCGGCAGCAATACCGAACGGGTCCTGCGCCGGGTTCGCAATTCGGACATGTTTATCGTGAAAGACCTGAAGCCCATGAACGGGGGGAAAATCGTCGTGGCCGTGGACGGCAGCCCGTACAGCTTCGGCGGCCTGAAAACCGGCCTGGCCCTGGGGAAAGCGCTGAACAAGCCGGTCGAGGCCATTTCCGCCTTCGACCCGTATTTCCACTATGCCGCGTTCCACAGCATTTCCGGGGTCCTGAACGAAGAGGCCGGCAAGGTCTTTCGCTTCAAGGAACAGGAAAAACTCCACGAGGAAGTCATCGACAGCGGGCTGGCCAAGATCTACCAGTCGCACCTGGACATTTCCCGGGAAGTGGCTCAGGAAGAGGGATCGGACATCCGCACCACGCTCCTGGACGGCAAGGTGTTCGAAAAAGTCCTCCAGTACGTGCGCAAGGAACAGCCCTGGCTGCTGATCGTCGGGCGAATCGGCGTGCACAGCGACGACGACATGGACATCGGCAGCAACACCGAAAACCTGCTCCGGGCGGCCTCCTGCAACATCCTGATCTCCAATAAGAAATTCGTGCCGCCGATCGACACCCAGGCGGAATACACCATCGCCTGGACCGAGGAAGCCCTGCTGCGGATGGAAAAGGTGCCGGTGTTCGCGCGCGGCGTCGCCAAGACCGCGATTCACCGCTATGCCATTGAAAAAGGGCATACCATCATCAGCAATTCGGTGGTGGACGACGCGGTGGGCGACATCCTGCCGAAGGGCGCCATGGATGCCATGAAAGCTTTGGGCGGGCAACTCGACGAGGCCGGCATCGACCGCGACCGGATGCAGGCCGACGACGCCGTGGCCCAGGACCTCATGGGCTCGACCCTCAGCGGCATGGTCAACCAGGTGGTTGAAGAAAAGGAGCCCGCGGCAAATCCGGCGGTGAGCCCGTCCACGCAATCCTATCTGGACCGCATGGCCCAGCCGTATTACGTCTGCGACGGATGCGGGTACATCGGGAAAGGCGCCCAGCCCGTCAAATGCCCGATTTGCGGGGGCGCGGGCGACGGCTTCAAGACGGTCGACAAGAGCATGTTCGACGCCGCGGCCAAGCAGGAAGGGGTCCTGGAAACGCAAATGGCGTACGACGACGTGCCCATGCAATGGACCAAGGACGCCAAGGAAGCCATCCGGGCGGTCCCCGCGGGGTTCCAACGCCGCCGCGCCAAAGCCAAGATCGAAAAGTCCGCGAGAAAACTCGGCATGACCACTATTACGTTGGAGTATGCCTCACCCATGATTGACGAAGCCGCCAACGAAGACTACACCCCGATTTTCGCCAACAAGGAGGCGGAAGCGGAGCAGCCTGCCCCTCAGTCGAACGGGCCGGCACCCGACTCGCCCTACGATTGGGAGCCCGAGGCCTTGAAACGGTTGGAACGCGCGCCCGAAGGGTTCATGCGCGATTGCACCCGAGCCCTCATCATCAAGCACGCCGAAAAGCTGGGCACCACGCACATCACCATCGACGTGGCCAACGAAGGCATCGAGCAGGCCAAGCACACCATGGAAGAAGCCATGAAGTCCGGCAACGTCAAGGACATCATCGCCAAACTGACCGGCGCCGGCGCTCAACAATAGGGAGCCATGGGCAAGTCACTCCCTGTCATCAATGGCCTGCAACAGGAAGGGCTCGACACCCGCGTCACCGGGTTCACCGCTCCCGGGGCCGGTCCCGGCGACGGCCGGACCGTCGATGACTTCAAGCCCTACCTCGTCGCCCTGAACCTCACGAAACGCTGCAACCTCAAGTGCGACCACTGCTACCTGGACGCCACCACCAAGGCCGGCGGAGGCTCCGACGAACTTTCGACCGAAGAATGTTACCGGCTGATCGACCAGATCGCCGAGGTCAATAAAGGCTGCCTCCTGGTCATCACCGGGGGCGAACCCCTGGTCAGGCCGGACATCCTGGACATCGCCCGCCATGCCGTGGCTCAGGGATTCATGGTCGTCTTCGGCACCAACGGCATGTTGATCAACGATCGCCTCGCCCGCGAACTCGTCGAGATCGGCGTCATGGGCATGGGCATCAGCATCGACTCCCTGGACGCGGCCAAGCATAACGCGTTTCGCGGCATTCCCGGGGCCTGGGAAGCGGCGGTTGCGGGTATCGAAGCCTGCAAACGGAACGGCCTGCAATTCCAGGTGCACTTCAGCGCCCAACCCATGAACTACAAGGAACTGCCGGACGTGATCGACTGGGCCCACGGCCTGGGCGCGCGCGTGCTGAACGTCTTTTTCATGGTGTGCACGGGCCGCGGCGAGGAACTGACCGACATCAGCCCCGAACAATATGAGGAAGTGCTGGCCTTCCTGGTGGAGTCCCAGGACCGGTATTCGGACATGCTCGTCCGCGCCCGGTGCGCCCCGCACTTCAAACGGCTCGCCTATGAAAAAGACCCCGATTCGCCGATCACCAAGGCCCAGGGGTACATGGGCGGGGGCTGCTTGGCCGGGACGAATTACGCGCGGGTCACCCCCAATGGCGACCTGACCCCCTGCCCCTACATGCCCCTGTCGGCCGGGAACATCCGGACCACCAGTTTCGTGGATTTGTGGGAGAAGTCGGATATCTTCGACTCGTTCCGGTATCCCCAGCTGAAGGGCAAATGCGGCGACTGCGAATACAGCGAGATCTGCGGCGGCTGCCGGGCGCGGCCCTACGTGGACCACGGGGACTGGATGGACGAGGACGAATGGTGCCTGTATACGCCCAAAGGCGGGGAAAAAATCCGGGTCGCGTTCAACGTACCCGAGGAGGTCGAGGTGGAATGGGACGAAGCCGCGCAGGCGCGGTTGAGCCGCATCCCCTACTTCCTGCGCGCCATGGTGAAAAAAGGCACCGAACGGCACGCGCGCGAGCACAACATCCCGCGCATCACCGTGGAGTTGATGGAAGAGCTTCGCCAAAAACGCTTCGGTAACGAAAAACCGGTGTTCAAATTCTGATGGATGCCCTGCTGGAAGCGCTTCGGTAACGACAACCCGGGGTTCAAATTCCGATGGATGCCCTGCTGGCCACGCTGTCCGATATCAACAAAATCATTCCCATTGTCAATCACTGGCTGCACCTGCTCTCGGCCGTCGTGTGGATCGGCGGACTCGCCTTCCTGGTCATGGCGGTGACGCCGGGGCTCCAGTCGTCCGTGCCCAAGGAATACATCAAGCCCATCTGCGACACCTTCTACAAACAATATCGCAAGGTGGTGGGCATGCTGCTCGTCGTGATCCTCTTCACGGGCGGCATCAACCTGCATTACGTGAGCGAAGCCATGGAAATGCAGACCGGCTTCGGCCTGTCCAACAACGCCAAGTACCTGACCGTCTTCTTCATCAAACTCACCCTCGTCCTCGGCATCCTGACCCTGTTCCTCTACACCGTCATCTTCCGAATCGAACCCACGGGCGACGAAGACGAACAGGAAAAAGAAGAACAAACCGTCGAACCCATCCCCTTCCAAAAAGCCGGCCTCTGGATGGGCATCTTCATCATCCTCTGCGCCGCCGCCATGAAACATTTGCATCTGTAAGTTCCCTCCTTTGCCCCTTTCCGTCATTCCCGACATCTTTAATCGGGAATCCAGCGTCTTTTCTTTGTCTTTTGCAGTCGTAGCCGCGCCATCTCATGGCGCGTTTCCCCCTCTCCCCATCGCGGGAGAGGGCCGGGGTGAGGGCGGCTGTCATCCAGAATCACATCACAAGCATTGCAAAAAAGTAGCCTATACGCTACTATGTCATATGTCCCAAGTACGACCTCGGCAAATCGTCGCGTACGTGGCAGCCGATGGTCGTACACCATTTGCGGATTGGCTGCGCAAGCTGACGGACCAGAAAGCACGGAACGGCATCCGCGTCAGGATAGCGCGGCTTCGCCTGGGCAACCTGGGGGATCACAAATCCGTCGGGCACGGGGTGTTGGAGCTTCGCATCGATGTCGGTCCGGGCTACCGAGTGTATATCGGACAAGACGGCCCGCGGTTTATTCTCCTGTTGTGCGGAGGGACAAAACAGACCCAAGCGGCAGATATCAAAAAGGCGCAAGAATATTGGACTGATTACATGGGGAGATAAGCAGATGGCAAGACGAACCGTTCCCTACGAAGAGATCCTCTCTCGCGATCTCCAGGCCCCTGAAGAAGCCGCAGCGTATTTGAACGCGGCCTTGGAGGACGCATCCGAAAACGGGGCAGATGTTTTCCTGTTGGCCCTACGCGACGTCGCCAAGGCCCGAGGTATGAGACATCTCGCTGAGGAAACGCAACTGAGCCGTGAGAGCTTGTACCGAACGCTGTCCCGCAAAGGCAATCCTCGCTTTTCCACCCTTGAGGCCGTGTTGGAGAGCGTCGGCCTGAAGCTTGCCGTGGAGGTCAAGCCCCTTGCCTAGCAGATGACACCGCTCACATCTAATCGGGCATCCAGCATCTTTCTCTCTTGTCTTTGTCTCTATCCGTCATCCCCGACCTGATCGGGGATCCAGCGTCTTTGCCTTTTCCTTTCCTTTTGTAGCCGCGCAATCTCATCGCGCTTCCTCACTTGCTCCGGAAGTAGCGACCAAACGCACCCTCGGCAAAGTCAGTTGCTGCACGAATACCGCACGCGGTTGATTTTTCCTTCCTTCCTCCGTATATTGATCCATGGAGGATTTATCGATGCCACTGAATATCAAAGACGCCGAGACGCAAGCCTTGACAAAACGGCTCGCAAGCCTGACCGGAGAATCGCTAACCCAAGCCGTCAAACAAGCCGTCCAGGAAAGATTGGCGCAGGTGGAAAAAACCCGTGGCGCCATCAGGCTTGCCGATGAACTGGATCACATTGCGCTGCATTGCGCGAATCTGTCTCGCCACGACGGGCGGAGTGCGGAACAGATTATCGGTTATGACGAACGAGGCCTTCCGGTCTGATGGTGGTCGACACG
This sequence comes from Nitrospirales bacterium, assembly GCA_965204965.1. Taxonomy (GTDB): domain Bacteria; phylum Nitrospirota; class Nitrospiria; order Nitrospirales; family UBA8639; genus Bin75. The sequence continues at coordinate 2,152,334 of OZ242026.1, forward strand.
TCGGCACTTATCGCCATCATGCAGAACGAACCGGAACGCCGCCGGTTCAATGAATTGATCGAAGCAGCAAGTGCCACCTATGTCAGTACCGCCACCCTGCTTGAGGCCCGGATGGTTCTGTTTGCCCGATCCGGCGACAGCGCAGTCCTGGCGTTGGATGCCTTCCTTCTCAAGAGCCGCATGATCGTCATGGAGGTCTCTCCTCGTATCGCCGATGTCGCCTTCGATGCCTCCGGAGGTACGGTACAGTCAGCGGTCATGGAGCGGCCCTGAACTATGGCGACTGCTTTTCTTACGCCTTGGCCAAGCATTTGGCCGTCCCACTTCTGTTCAAGGGCGATGACTTTTCGAAAACGGACATCCGGTCGGCCGCAGACGAGCGCACGGAGCATCATCGACCTGCTGACCCGTAGCAGCGACTCCGAGCCCTCCGGCGAGGCGGATATCTGATCCCGACCGAGGCTGGTCGGGCCGCGCTCCAGCGCGTTGCGATATCCAACTCGTCAAGGATGGAAGGTGTATCTGTCATTCCCCGCGTAGCGAGGAATCTCGTAGTTTCGACTTTCCTCTTTCCGTCATCTTCGACATCTTTAATCGAGGATCCAGTGTCTTTGTCTTTCATTTTGTAGCCGCGCCATCTCATGGCGCTCTCAAACAGGTAGAAGACCTTTTGCTTCGTGTCTCATTTGTGTCATAATAAAATACGAAAATCACAAAATACGAAAACAGGCATCAATAATATGAGAAGAAATAAAGACATCGTATCCGGGAAAGGCGGATTGGATCTTGTGCGGATCCGGCGGGCCGGGCAGATTACGTTGCCCCGTGAGGTGCGGGACGCCATGAATCTGGGAGAGGGAGACTATTTGGAACCCCGGTTCACAAAAGGCGGTGTGCTGTTGCGACCCGTGAGTGTACGCGCTCGGGAACCGTCGGCGGCTCAGGAAGCGGAGATTTTGGACGTCGTGAACCAAGAACGCCGGAAGTATGCGAAAGAGCGCCGTCGTTGACACCTCCGTGTTGGTGAGTGCCTTTCTGTTTCGGGAGAGTGTGCCGGGACAGGTCGTTGCCCTTGCCGAGCAGCAAGTGTACACCCTGTATTTGTCTCCGATCCTGCTGGAAGAAGTGACGCGATCACTGCACCATCCGCGCCTGAAAAAAGCCTATGGGTATGCCGATGCCGACGTGCGGGCTTGGTGTGACACGTTGAAACAAATCGCGAAGGTGTGGAAAAAGGCGTTGCCGGACGTGGGGCCGGTGTGTCGAGACCCTGATGATGACCATGTGATCGCCTGCGCGCACGGCGTCGGGGCGTCGTGGATTGTCTCGGGCGATCATGACTTGCCGGACCTTCAGGGATACAGGGGGTTGCGGATTGTCTCGGCCCGCACGTTCTTGGAAGAAATGGGGCATTGACCATCTTAGCCCTCCCTTCTGACATTCCGAGCATCGCGAAGAATCTGTTTCTCTCTTTCTGGCATTCCCGCCTTTCCCCTCCTGTCATTTGTATGTTGCTTTCACCTTGCAAATGGGCCAATTTGCAAGGTGGGCGTGAGGGGCGCGTCGCCTGTCATTGGGTGAGTCCTGGGGCATTCTGGGGTGGCACCGGTCGGGAGTAGGACACCCCTCACGTCAGTTTGTTGCTCCGAACAGATGCTAGGGGCTTCAGCCCCGCATTGCAAGTGGGGAGACCAAACAAGCAGCCCACAATGCACAGAGGAGGATGCCATGACCAAACGAGTGGCCGGGATTGATGTCGGGAAACGGGACGTCGCGGTTTCCGTGGCGCGGGGGCCGGTCCGCCGGTTTCCGAACACGGCGGCGGGCCTCACGGCTATGCTGGCGTGGGTACGGGGGCAAGCCGTGACACACGTGGTGTGTGAAGCGACGGGTGGGTACGAACGCTTGGTGGTCCAGCGCAGCCGGGGCACCGACCTGATCGTCTCGGTGGCGCATCCGCCGAAGGTGCGGGCCTTTGCCCGGGCCGTGGGCCAAGGGGCCAAGACCGATCCGCTGGATGCGCAGATCCTGGCGCACTATGGGGACGTGTTTGAACTGCCCGTCGAGACGGCCCAAGAGGAAGCCAGTGCCGAGGTGCGGGCGCTGCTGGGGCGGCGGCAACAACTGCTCGATCAACGCACCCAAGAACACAACCGGTTGGAGAAAGGGTTGCAGGGGCGGGTCAAGAAATCGTGTCAGCGGCATCTGGCGTGGTTGGACAAAGAGTTGCAGCACTTGGAGGAGGAATACCAGCAAGCGATCCAGGCCAAGCCGGCGTTGGCCGAGCGTGCGGCCTTGTATCAGAGTGTGCGCGGGGTGGGCCTGCTGACGGCGGCGACCTTGCTCGCCTATGTGCCGGAATTGGGGCACGGGTCCGGGAAGGCGCTGACGGCCTTGGTGGGGCTGGTGCCGTGGGCGGCGGACAGTGGGACGCATCGGGGGTATCGGGCCATTCGCGGCGGGCGGGGGCTGGTGCGCCGCGCGTTATATATGGCGGCCTTGTCGGTGATCCGCACGGACACGGACTTGGGGCGGTGGTATCAGGGATTACGACGCCAGGGCAAGCCGGGCAAAGTGGCGTTGGTGGCGGTGATGCGGAAGCTGCTGTTACGGCTGCATGCGATTGCGCGGCGGGGCACCCCGTGGGTCGCCGAAGGAGTGCCGGCGTGATCACAACAAGGGGTTGACTTCAAACACAGATACTCCCGACATTCTTAATCGGGAATCCAGCGTCTTTGGCAACCCTTTTTCCATAGCATGCTTGATACATTAATTTCAGCATGCTATTTTTCGTCCCCGATCCCTTCATTCTGTCAGCGAATTACTGAACATTTATAAGCACCGAACTGATCGAGGGTTCAGACTCTCTTCTTCGTCTTTAGTGGTCGTAACCCCGCCATCTCATGGCGCTATCTTCCAAGTCGCATGAGGCATGCTGCAGTATGCCCCCCTACAATGCCTTCCATCCCTCAGACAAACGCTTGGCCGTAAGCAAGGATAGGTATAAGCACAGAGTGAAAAATCGCTTGGGAAGCACGTGAAGGAAGCCACTGCCCGAATCAAGATCAACAAGCTGCTCGAAGCCGCGGGGTGGCGGTTCTTTGCCGAAGGGGACAAACCCGCCAACATCTGCCTCGAACCCAGCGTCACAATTAAACAAACCGACCTAGACGATCTTGGCGACAATTTCGAGAAGATAAGCAGAGGGTTCATCGACTTCCTGCTGCTTGACACCCGGGGGTTCCCCCTCATCGTCCTTGAGGCCAAACCGGAGGATAAGGACCCGCTGGTTGGCAAGGAACAGGCCCGGAGGTATGCCCGTTCGCAGAACTGCCGCTTCGTCATCCTCTCGAACGGCAACCGGCACTATTTCTGGGACCTTGAACGGGGCAACCCCTACACCATCACCTCGTTCCCCACACCGGACTCGGCCACTGGATACCGCGAAATAAAGCCCGACCCGGCGCGGCTGATCGAGGAACAAATCCGCGACGACTATATCGTTCTTACCCAACGTCCGAACTATGCGTCCGAAGCAGCCTGGAAAAACGAAGCCGAGCGCCAGGATTTCATCAAAACCAACAAGTTACGCTTCCTGCGCCCTTATCAACTGAAAGCCGTCCATGCCCTGCAAAGCGCCGTCAAAGAGGGCAACGACCGCTTCCTGTTCGAGATGGCCACCGGCACGGGCAAGACGCTCACCGCCGCCGCCGTCATCAAGCTGTTTCTCCGCACCCGCAATGCCCGCCGCGTGCTGTTCCTCGTGGACCGGCTGGAACTGGAGGAGCAGGCGCGCAAGGTGTTTACCGCAATCCTCTCTGCCGACTTCCAAACAGTCGTCTACAAGGAGAACCGGGATGACTGGCGGCGCGCCGAGATCGTTGTCAGTACGGTCCAATCCTTTCTGTTCAACAACAAGTACCAGCGGCTCTTCTCGCCCACGGATTTCGACTTGGTGATCTCCGACGAGGCCCACCGCTCGATCGGCGGCAACGCCCGCGCAGTCTTCGACTTTTTCGTGGGCTACAAGCTGGGGCTGACCGCGACGCCCCGCGACTATTTGAAGGGCACCGGCAAGACCGGCACCACGACGCATGACCCGCGCGAAGCCGAACGGCGCGTTCTCTTCGATACCTACCGCACCTTCGGCTGCGAGAGCGGACAGCCGACTTTTCGTTACTCGCTACTCGACGGCGTACGGGATGGCTATCTGATCAACCCCACCGTGATTGACGCCCGAACGGAAGTAACGACCCAACTGCTCGCCGAAGACGGGTTTATCGTGTCCCTCACTGACGACACGGGTGAAGATCAGGAGGAATCCTTCAAACAGCGCGAGTTCGAAAAGCGGTTCTTTTCCGAAGCCACGAACCAAGTTTTCTGCAAGACCTTCCTGGAGAATGCCCTGCGAGACCCCATCAGCGGCGAGGTCGGCAAGTCGATCATTTTCGCCGTCAGCCAGAACCACGCAGCCAAGCTGACGCAAATTCTCAATCAGATGGCCGACCGCATGTTTCCGGGCAAGTACCAATCGGACTTCGCCGTGCAGGTCACGTCGCAAGTATCTGGCGCCCAGCAATTCGCCATCAACTTTACCGACACCAGCAACAACTTGCTCGGCTCGGAGAACTTCCTGCCAGGCTACAAGACCAGCAAGGCTCGGGTCTGCGTCACGGTGGGGATGATGACCACCGGCTACGACTGCACAGACATCCTGAACCTGGGTCTGTTTCGTCCGATCTTTTCACCGACCGATTTTATCCAGATCAAGGGCCGGGGAACCCGTACGCATGACTTTCTGGAACAGTGCTTAGATCCCGGTCTCAAGCCCGACCCGGAATCCGGGGAAGCAGTCATCCAGCCGCAAAAGACCGCATTCAAGCTCTTCGATTTTTTTGGCAACTGCGAATACTTCGAAACCGGGTTCAACTACGACGAAGTTCTGGCGCTGCCCCGTCCACGACACTGGGAGAGTGGTGATGGAGAGGATAGCGGACCGGTTACGCTGGCTGGCTCCTACGAGCATTTGGGTGGAGACATTCTCGCAAGCATCAGAAAAGAGACCATCGGACCCGAGGGCATGAGGATCGACCGAATGTTCTTCGACAGGTTCGCGGAGACCGTGCGGGAAGACGAAACCATTGCAGGCGCTGTGGAAGCCGGGCAGTGGGACCTCGTCATCGACTACGTCAACCGGGAGGTTTTCGACAAGCCCGAGGAATACTACACCCTCGATAAGTTGCGTAAAGCCGCCGCCGTGGACCGTCGTCTGACCCTACGCGAAATCCTAGAAAAGGTCTTCGGCCTTATCCCGCATTTCAAGTCCAAAGACGAGTTGTTGGAAGAGGAATTCGCCAAATTCGTCGCCGATTACAAGCCCGAAGAGGCTAAGGCCATCCCGGCTATCAAGACCTACTTCAAGGCCTATGTCACTAACTCCTACATAAGAAACAGTATCGACAGCCGCCACTTCACCGATTTGGCGACCAATCCCGCCTTTTCAACGAAAGATTACCGCGCCGTGCCGGAGAAATACCGCAACCTGATTCCCGAATATATTAAGGATTACGTATCCCTGAACCAGTTTGCTCCATAGAGCATTGTGCGCTGAAGATTGATGATTTTTTTGATTGGAAATTGTTGATTTGGAAATTTTGAGCAACTAAAAGTCCTCGATCAAAAGTGTTAGACACCGAAACCAAACGCCGCATCGACACCGCCCGTGACATCCTCGTGGGTAAGGTGCCCGACCCCAAGAGCCAAGTCGAACAGATCACGATTGCGCTGATCTACAAGTTTATGGACGACTTGGATGCCGAAAGCGAGGAGTTCGGGGGCAAGCGGAAATTCTTCGCTGGCGAGTTCGCCCGCTTCGGTTGGGCCAAGCTGATGCGCTCAGGCCTGGGCGGCCACGAGGTGCTCAATCTCTACAGCGAGGCGCTCACGCGGATGCCGGAGAATCCGGGCATTCCCCTGCTCTTTCGCAACATCTTCAAGAACGCCTATCTACCCTACCGTGACCCGGAGACCCTGCGCGCCTTCCTCAAGGTCATCGACGAGTTCACCTATGACCACAGCGAACGGCTGGGAGATGCCTTCGAGTATCTGCTCTCCGTGCTCGGCTCGCAGGGCGACGCCGGGCAGTTCCGCACTCCGCGTCATATTATTGACTTCATCGTTGCGGTCATCGACCCGAAGAAGAACGAAAGCATCCTCGATCCGGCCTGCGGCACCGCAGGGTTCCTCATCTCATCCTACAAGCACATTCTCAAAGTGAACACCAACGACGAGGGACAGAGCACGCTCACGCCGGACGACAAGGAACGACTCGCCGCCAATTTCAAGGGTTACGACATCTCACCCGATATGGTCCGCCTGTCATTGGTCAACATGTACCTGCACAATTTTGCCGACCCGCACATCTTCGAGTACGACACGCTCACCAGTGAGGAACGCTGGAACGAGTACGCTGACGTGATTCTGGCGAACCCGCCGTTCATGTCCCCGAAAGGCGGCATCCAGCCGCACAACCGCTTCTCGGTGAAGTCCAAACGTAGCGAAGTGCTGTTTGTGGACTACATGGCGGAGCATCTGACGCCTTCCGGTCGTGCCGGCATCATCGTGCCCGAGGGCATCATCTTCCAAAGCCAGACTGCCTATAAGCAACTACGCAAGATGCTGGTAGAGGAATATCTTGTTGCCTTAGTGTCGTTACCTGCTGGCGTGTTCAACCCCTATTCGGGCGTCAAGACCTCAATCCTCATCCTCGACAAGGCACTGGCGAAAAAGACCGACCGCATCGCGTTCTTCAAAGTTGAGAATGATGGCTTTGACCTGGGTGCCCAGCGTCGTCCCATCGACAAGAATGACCTGCCGCAGGTACAGACTGAGATTGCCGAATACCTGCGCTACTTGCGGGCGGGTGAATCCATGGACGACTTTCAACAGATGTTGATGGATCGTGTAGCGGAACCTGGAGCGCAGTACGCTCAGGGTGACTTTCACTACGCACATGGGCTGATCGCCGAAAAGGAGAGGATTGCGGCAGGTGGGGAATACAGCCTGAGCGGCGAGCGGTATCGGATTGAACACTCCACTCGATCTGAGTGGCTTTCCGTGAGCGTGAAAGATGTATTCAAAAAAGTAGAGGAAACTGTGTTGCCAATGTCTCTCCGTGGATCAGTAAACTACATAGGGCTTGAAAATATCACGCAGACCAGCGGCCAACTATCAGGGAATGTCGTGACCGATAATCTAACAGAGATCAAGAGCTTGAAGAATGTCTTTTGTCCCGGAGATATTCTCTATGGAAAGCTACGGCCGAATCTCAACAAGGTCTGGTTCTCGGATCGGAAAGGAATCTGCTCAACGGATATATTCGTTGTTCGGTCTCTGGACGAACGTGTCTTGCCAGCCCTTTATGCCTAAATCTTTCGAAGTGGTCACTTTAACAAGGCAGTCTTAAGCGAACTCAAAGGTGCTCAACTCCCGCGTATAGGTTGGCTTTCCTTTGCAAATCTGAAAATCCCTCTGCCTCCGCTAGAGGTGCAGCGGGAAATTGTAGCCGAGATTGAGGGCTACCAGAAGGTCATCGACGGCGCATGCGCTGTCATTGACAACTACCGCCCCCATATTCCGGTCGACCCCGCATGGCCGATGGTGGCGCTTGGGAATTCGGAACTCTTTCACATAGAGAGTGGAGGAACACCCAAATCCAATTTGGAAGAATACTGGAATGGGAATATACCTTGGATAACTTTGGTCGATCTTCCAGCAAAAAATTTTATCACGGAAATTGAATCCTCACGACGCACAATCACTGAGTTCGGCCTACAAAAATCATCGGCGACACTAATCCCCAAAAATTCCGTTATTGTGTCTACCCGAGCGACAATCGGGCGGATCGCCATAAACCACATTCCTCTGGCAACAAATCAGGGATTCAAGAATATCATCGTCAAGGATTCAGGCCGGGCGGTGCCCAAATATATAGCACTCGCCTTGACAAAACTTGTGCCAGTCATGAATGCCCAAGCAACAGGAGGAACTTTCAAGGAGATTTCCAAGTCCAGATTCTCCGAACTGAGAATTCCCTTACCTCCACTCGGCACCCAACAATCGCTTGTCGCCGAAATTGAAACCGAGCAAACCCTTGTCGCCGCCAACCGCAAGTTGGCGGAGCGGATGGAGGAGAAGATTCGGTCAGCTATTGGTCGCGTGTGGGGAACGAAAGATTCCGAACGCGCACTTCCGTAAATCATGGATGAGCCTGTCGAACTAAGCAGCTACCTGCCACTTTCCTTCTATTCCACAGTCGAGCAGGACTACTTTACTTTTCTGTGGGATGCCTTTGAGACCAATTACGCTAACAGCAACTACCAATTTGCCTTTCTGGCCTATCACATGCTCACAATGAGCTTTATCTACGTCAACATCTGGCAAATCAAACAAACACGTCCAGAGGACTTTGCTAAGGGCTTGATTGGCTTCACGAGAGACGAGAAGGAACTCCTTGCCGCCAAATCTCCTCTTGCCTTCAGCAGAGTACCCGAGCGTACTGTCCTGAGGTTTCTCAGGCTGATTGGTTGCAGCGACGGCGAAATCGGCAGATACGCGAAGTTCGTGGCCATTCGCAACGATATGGTTCATTCCAATGGAAACATCTTTTTCCGTACGCAGGCGGCACTGGAGGTCAAGATCAGCGAAGTTTTGCGATCTGTAGCGGATATTCAAAATCACTCCAGACCGCTTATAGAACAATGTTATCGAGAGTTTCTATTGAATAGCCTGGATTCCGAAGCTCGGGAATATTCTGATGCATCAGACCAGATCAAGGAGGTGCTCATTCATAGCAATTATATGTCCCGTAAGGACATCGAGGTTTGCACGAAATTCGACATCAAGCAATTAGATGATCAACGCGGATTTGTCGATATGAGAGAGCTACACTATAACCTTCTTGCTGAGTATAACGACAACGGTCTTGACACGGCGTGATTAATCCAGGACAAGCCGTAGACCAGCCTAAAGGACATTACCCATGAGATCAGCAGTCATAGACTTGGCGAAATTTTCCGACGACCGTCTGTTCGAAGAGATTTCGGAAGGCATTTCTTACATTGTTGAGAATGCGGTGAGCTTGGATAACACGGCTCGCCGTCTCTGCCAAGCACAAGAATACCGTGCTGCCGAGATCCTTCGTGGTTTTGCCGAAGAAGAGGCCTCTGCGATTCTTATTCTGAAAGATGTGATGTGGTATCCAAACGATCTGCCTGAGAAAGGCTAGACGTTAAAATGCTTCAACAATCATATTGCCAGAATAATCTACACCAGATTGTCTAGATACGCTATTCGGTTTTGGTTTCTGCCGGCTCAATCTCTTGAAGCTCAATATAGGAATTCTTGCCGGCGCCTTTCAACAAGCCCTTTATGATTACAATTGAATCCCACATCGGACGCACGATGTCGTTCATCATGCCTTCCGGTACCTCTACAGTGTGTGACTTTTGTTCCTCGTCGATAACTTTGATTTTGTTACTGCTGCCTTGTGTTGCATCTGCGTAACGTAGCGTCCCTAGCACCTCGGCGAATTTAGTTTCGACAGTTGGTCGTTGTTGAAGAACAGGAAGCGCTGATAGTTCCGAGGCGGACTTAGTTACCTCCACAAAACGTTGAATTCCACTTCTGATTGTTGTGAAACCCACCTGACGAATACGTTCTCCATCCGGCGCTATTTTTTTTGCAAGCCCAATAAAATTTCGAAGGTATGCAGGATCGGGAATTCGCTCTCGTATCTCTAGAGCTTTAGAGCCATTTAGAAGCTCCATCAAGTCCATGAATTCATCTACAATTTCAGATGTATCCAACGGAAGGTGTAATTGACCAGTTGAGGCACCAAACTTCAGCGTTACCGAGAAACTGGCGGCTCTAGGAACTGAAACAAACAACTCATAGGGATCACTAAGACTCTTCTGGGGGCGTCCCTTCTCTCTGAACGGTCTTTGATGGCGTCGTTCAATGATTCGATGAAACAATTTTGATGAATTGTTTATCCGGGTTAAGAACTCATCTGCGCTTGCCACTCCATACCCCACGCCCTGACCTGAGAGGCTAACCTGCATTTCGTCTTGTTTCAAAACGATCCCCTTTAGTTCAAGATGTCGTCGAAAGTGAATTTGCTCCAGAAGATCTCGCAGTTCTTCGGCAATCTCATGAGGTGGCTCTTGAGAGAGAGCTTTAGCCACTATTCGCTCAGCCTTGCGAAGCTGATTGCAGTCCAATGCCAGCGTCCCAGCGCTACGATGGAGGACTGAGTATGTCGGTTCTATGGGTTCTTCTAGCTGCTCAATAGCGGCAAGCTCGTAATCTAACGCCTGCTCAGAGAGGCTAATGGAGTTTTCCAAATTACCCCGAACTCGCTCCAAAAGAGCAAGCTCCGCGAATTCCATGGCCTTCTTGTGAGAATCGTTTGCCGTACTCATTTCTTCCGAACCTCAGCAAGGGGGGTGCCAAACTCAATAACGATTACATAAGCAGGCAGAAGGTCGTCATCGGATTGGTCAGTCTGCCTCAATTTCTGGCTTACCCGTGCTTTGATGGCACGCTCGTTGCCTTGCCGAATGCCAGATATTTCCAGCCTTGCCCTGTTCTGAAAGGGAATAGGTGATTCATCTCCCATCCAGTAATCGAACCCTGTCCCTTTTCGTGAACGTTCAATCACGGTATAGTTGGTTTCTTTCTGGGCTAACAGAACTGCAATACCAACAGCACCGTGTTCTGTAGCAACCTCAGGATCATTCCAACATCTGCGCATTTGCTCTGTGGTTGGTGGCCATTCCAGAGAATAGCTCTTTTCCCTGAAACCTCTGACGCGAAGCTGAACTCCTTGTTCATGGCCTTGTGATTCCAAACATACGCCGCCAGCCTCTGCTAGAGCTTGTCCAAACGCCTGTGTGATAGCAGGGAGTCCATTGGCTAGGTCATTCAAATTCAGCATGTATTAATTCCGTCACGTCCGTATTTGGTGTCCAGCCGACCGGCAGGTTCTTCATTCGCTCTTATGCTGTCTATATTGATGGTAATTCTATCGTGCATTTTGTTTAGGCTCTTCCATGGCATGAGGCATCTCCCTAGTCCGCGAATTATATGAGGGGAGTCAGAATAAGCACAAGTGAGGAGCGTATAAGCCAGTGAACTATCCAGGTCTGCGAGTTGATCGGTTCTGGCTGACCTTCCTATTGATGCAGGGAAAATCGAGAATTAGCTCAGTCATTCAACGCACGTTAAAGCGTTATTCATTTGTTGCTCAAACAAGAGTCCGCTGCTATGAAACACCTCCTATCTAACAACTTGTCTTTTCTTCTTAGCCGCCCGTAGACTGGATTTTTGGTTTTTCATTGCCTCTGCCTGCCGGAGAACATTCTTTTTCAAATTGTAGGGGCCGCCTCTTATGCTGCTTGGAGGAGAGCGCCATGAGAGGGTGCGGCTACGAATAGAAAGGCAGAAGAAAAAGAAAGGTAATTAGGGCGAAACGTAACCAAAATAGATCTTCAGAAACTGTTTGAACACATTCTCCTGGCGGTGATTAAAACGATACTCAACTTCCTTCAGATACATCGGGAAATGATACTTGGACACCCCGCGATACTGATACAAGATATGCTTGGCATAACTCCAAAACCCTTCAATGCCATTGATGTGATTCTTCGTCCGCCGGCTCACCAACGTTTTCGCATGATTCACCGTACGATGGTGGCCATAGCGTTTTAACGATTGATAGCCCCGAAAGGCATCGGTGAAATAGACGGACCCTTGCCGCGTATGGGCTTGGATATGGCGCATCAATTCATCTGCACTGACCGACTCCACGACCTTGGTATAGACCCGGCCGTCCCGCTCCAGGAGCCCGAACACGACGCTTTTGCCGGCGGTGGCCCGCCCGCGGAGCCCCTTGCGCTTGCCGCCGAAATAGGCCTCATCCAGTTCGATCTCGCCCGTCAGTTTCCCGGCTTCCAGTTCAGTGATATGATACAACGCTTCCCGCAGCCGCTGATAGATGCGCGTGACCACTTTGACATCCAAGCCCAGATCCTGGCTCAACCGATAGGCGGGTTGCAATTGATAGAAGCCTTGGAGGATGCGGATCTCCCGGCGCAAGCGCCGGAGGCTCTTGCTTTTCCCGCACCGCCCACATTTCACATAGCCGCGGCGGGTGTGCAAGACCTGAAAGGAGCCACAGAAAATGCACTTGCGCCCCCGTAAAAAGTTGGCCGCACAACTAAAAACCGTCTGGCGTCCTGTAACCATGCGTGTTTTCTATCACACAGTGGTTACGAAACGCCCTAATTACCAAAAGAAAACACGCTGGATTCCCGATCAGGTCGGGAATGACGGAAAGAGGGAAAAGCCGATACTACGAGATCCTTCGCCTGCGGCTCAGGATGACAGCTTGCCCTCACCCCGGCCCTCTCCCAGGGGGCGAGGGAGAGAAAAAGACAAAAAACAAAGACGCTGGATCCTCGATTAAAAATGTCGAGGATGACAGATGGGGGCGAAGGAAAAGGCAAAGACGCTCTACCTCCCCTTGCCCCTCCTTACAAAGGAGGGGAATGAAAAAAAGAGATTAGCACTCCCTTGCCATGAAACGAAAATCTTCAGCACGATCCAGTCGGCAGGCGTTTTTGCCTGGGTTGCGGGCGTCTAGTGTGCCGCTTGTTGCGGTGATCGGGCGGCCGAATGTGGGGAAGTCGACGTTGTTCAACCGGATTTTGGGGACCCGGAACGCGATTGTGGATGACCGGCCGGGGGTCACCCGCGACCGGATTTATGCCGAGTGCACGTATCAGGGGCGGCGTTTTCAGTTGGTCGATACGGGCGGGCTGGATCCCACGTCCGACGACGGTATGCTGGGGCTCATTCGGCAACAATCGCAAGCCGCGCTCGCTACGGCTGATGTTCTGCTCGTGATCATGGACGGGCGGGCCGGGCTGACGCCGTTGGACCGGGAAATCGTGGACGGGCTGCTTGGGGTGGACAAACCCACGTTCTGGGTCGTCAATAAAATCGATACCCCCAAGTCGGAACCCCTGCTGGCGGATTTTTACCAGCTTGGCAAGGACACGCTATTCCCCGTTTCAGCGGAACACGGCAACGGGGTGGATGAGTTGCTGGAGGCGTTCCTGCATCTCCTGCCGGCGCAGGACGAAGACCTGACGGAAACCGCGACGACCCGGATGGCCGTGGTCGGGCGTCCCAACGTGGGCAAGTCCACGCTGGTGAACACCATCCTGGGCGAGGAACGCGTTCTCGTGAGCGACGTACCGGGCACCACGCGAGACCCCGTGGACACGCACCTGGAACGCGAGGGCCGGTTGTTTCTGTTGACGGATACCGCGGGGTTGCGGCGTCGCGGCCGCGTGGAGCCGGGCATCGAGGGCTATAGCGTCGCCAGAACCATGAGGGCGTTGGGACGGTCGGATATCGGTGTGCTGTTAATTGATGGAGTCGAGGGCGTCACGGACCAGGACACCAAGATCGCGGGGCTCATCCAACGGCAAGGCCGGGGTTGCGTCATGCTCGTCAACAAATGGGATCTGCGCCGGAATCAACCCGACGCCAAAAAGCAATTTACTCTGGAGTTGCAGCGACAGTTTCCCTTTTTCACCTTTGTGCCCGTGCTCTTCGGATCGGCGCTGGCAGCCAAGACCGTGGATCATGTGTTCAGCGCCGTCACCCGGGTCATGGACGCGTTTTCGTACCGGGTGCCGACCGGTCGCCTCAATCAGTTCCTCCAAAAGGCGTTGACCGACAATCCCCTGACCGTGAAAAAAGGCAATCCGCCGAAATCGCTCTATATGACCCAGGTCGCCACCAAACCGCCCACGTTCGCGCTGTTCGCGGGCAAATCGGCCGTGGTCACCCCCGCGTACCTGCGTTACCTGGAAAATCAACTCCGGGCCACGTTCGGGTTCGAGGGCACGCCGTTGCGGATTATGATTCGCAAGAAATCGTGAAGGGTCTGGTTGCGGGGTTTCGCCCCCGCACGACGAGGTTCCTTCGCTCTGCTTCCTTCGACTTCGCTCCGCTACGCTCAGGACAGGCTCTTTTGTTTCGGCAAAAGAACCCAAAACCATTGGCGCCCGGGCGTGGCCCTCCGGGTGCCTTTGCCCCGGTCCCGGTTATGTGGGCTGCGGAACTCGCTGCGCTCAGACAGTCCTCGCCCCAAATTAGAATCTACGGGACCGGGGCGCAGCCACGCCCGCAGGCGCCGGGATCTTGCGGCATGGGATGCCAGCGCTACAGATGCAAAAAAGGAAAGACGTTGGGTTCTCTCGCCTGTCCTGAGCCCTTCGACAAGCTCAGGACAGGCGTAACGGAGTGAAGTCGAAGGATGCGCGAGGATGACTGCCTCATCTGTCATGCCCGGCTCGATCGGGCATCCAGGGTCTTGGTGGTTGGTTTTTTGTTCGTACAGAACTTAGTACAGATTAAAGACGCTGGATCCTCGATTAAAGATGTCGAGGATGACAGATAAGGGGAAAAGACGCTCTACCTCCCCTGGCCCCTCCCCTTCGACAGGCTCAGGACAGGCTTACAAAGGAGGGGAATAAAAGACACTGGATCCCCGATCGGGGTCGGGGATGACAGGAAAGGGGAAAGGGCGGGGGTTTATAAGGCGGCAATGCGGGTGAAGTAGTCCACGAAGGTGCGGATGCCGCCTGAGGCTTGGCCCCAATCGAAATTTTCATTCGGCGCGTGGTAACCGTGTTCGGGCAGGCTCAGCCCGCAGAAGAGGATCGGTACGTTCCACTTCCGTTCCATCAGAGAAATGGCGCCGATCGATCCCCCTTCCCGGACCAGTGACGGGTTTTTCCCGAACCCCGTCCGCACCGCCTGGCGGAGGGCATCGGCATACGGACCCTGCGTCACGCCGCGGAACGGTTCGAGTTGCCCCTCGGCTTCGACCCGGATATCCGGATTCAGTTTCTTGAGATGGGCTTTTAACCGGGATAGGATCGTCGCGGGTTTCTGGTTCGGGACCAGCCGCATGCTCACCTTGAGTTCCCCGAAGGGAGGCACCACGGTTTTCACGCCGGGTCCCATGTACCCGCCCACCAAGCCATGCACCTCGAACGTGGGAGAAGACCAGATCCGTTGAATCAACTCCGAACGGTTTGTTGTCCGGATCGATCGGAACCCGTAGGCCTTTTTGAAGCGGTCCACCTGAAAGCCCGACGAGAGAAACTGTTTCATTTCCGCGGCCGTGGGAGGCTCTACCTCATCGTAAAACCCGGGAATGGTCACACGGCCGGTGCGCGCATCCACGCACGACTGCGCGGCTTCGCATAATTCGGTCAACGGATTTCTGGCCCCGCCGCCGGTCAACCCGGAATGCACGTCGGTGGTTCCCGTGCGCAGGGTCAGCCGGGCGGCCAACATGCCGCGCAGCCCCGTGGAAATCGCCGGGCGCTGGCGCGACACCCAGATGGTATCCGACACCAGGACCGAATCCGGGCGTGGGACCGCGCTCCGCTGATCCAGGGCATCCTGGAAATTCGGGCTGCCGATTTCTTCTTCCAGTTCCCAGAGGAACCGGATATTCAACGGCACGCCCTGCTCCACCGCATACCTCGCCGCCAGGAGCGCGGCCAGCGCCGGCCCTTTGTCGTCTGTGGTACCCCGGCCCCGATAGGTATCCCCCTGTTTGCGAAAGACGAACGGGTCTTGTAGCCACTCCGGCTCCTGGGCAGGCTGCACGTCCAGATGATTGTAAATCGTCAGCGTGGGATACGACTTCCCGGCCTGCCACCCGCCCGACACCACGGGATAACCATTGGTGGTTACAATCCGCGCCCGTGCGCCGAGGCCCCGCAGATATTGCGCCGCGACGGTAGCCATCCGGGCAATATCCTTCCCGCGTGAGGGATCGGAACTCACCGACGGGATCTCCACCGCCTGTCCGAGCATCTCCTCAAAGTGTATCCGGACCGACCGGATGTAGGATTCCAAATGACCGGGACGCTTCATTGACAGGTTTTTTCGTGGTGGCCGGGTCAGATACCCGTCTGAATGATGGTTGGATGGAAGACTGTTCCAGACCGGAGGTTGAATCTCATGGCTGGTATTTCCGGTCTCTGTTTTTCAACCACTTCCTGAGCGAAGACTGGCTTTCTCCGGATGGCTTTCCCTGCAGCAGACCTTCGACGCTGACGTCTTCGTCGATGTCTTCCCAATGAATGCCTTGGCCGCCGCCGATGATTTTCCAGTTGTCTCTCTCTTCCGGTGTCGCATGAGTGAGCCTGGGGTACCAGCCGACAGGAACTGAAATTGTTCGCCCGTCGTTCAATTCGACGCTCAGTGTACTTTCCGACACCTCCACGCCAATAGCACTAGGCACTTTTATCTCAACTGTCGAAGTAGTCATTCCACGCCTCGATGATTTCCGTTCGGCGTTCTTCAATCATTTCCGCAACGCGCGTAAGTTCAGACTGGCGAAATCCGCCGCTTCTCTGCAGCCGGACAGGATCAAGCCAAAATTTCGCAACGTGGTTGTCACGCTCGACGTGCACGTGCACGGGTTCTTCACCATCCCCGGAGTAAAAGAAAAGCCGGTATGGCCCGTGCCTCAATATGGTCGGCATCTACAATCGCCTGATTGACTCATTCTGTCAACTGGATCCAGTCCACGGTCCCGTTATCAGGTGCGTTCTTTCAGTCTGACCTGCTCTATCCCCCCTCACCCTGCCCTCTCCCTATTTCCCGCTTAATGCGGAAAATCGGAGAGGGGAAAAAACAGAAGGCAAAGACACTGGATCCCCGATCGGGGTCGGGGATGACAGACTTTTTCTTTGTCAGCAATCCTCAGCCGAAATAAAAGGGGACGGGCGAAAAGCTGACGAGAAAAATGGCGAGGGCGCCCCAGCCCACCCAGATCCGGCCGCGACCCAATTCCGTTGCCGGATCGATCACCGGCGGGTGACTGATCCCGACCATACCGGCCAGAAACGCCCACAAAATCCACCCCGGCCACCCCCAGAGTCCCAACACCAGCAGGATGGGAATCGCCGCCAGCGCCAGGGTGCGTTGACGGCGGCCGAACAGCGCATAGGCCACGTGCCCGCCGTCGAGTTGCCCGATCGGAATCAAATTCAACGCGGTAATGAAAAAGCCGAACCACGCCGCAAAGGCCACGGGATGCAACACGATGTGATACGTGTCGGGAATCGGCCCGAACATGAGCCACGCGATCAATTGCAGCAACAACGGCTCCCCAAATTGCAACCCATAGAGGCCTATCGTGGGTTCGACTTTGGAATAGGACAGCCCGATGATCCAAGCCGGCACGGCCACGACAAATCCCGCAATCGGGCCGGCCACGCCGATGTCGAACAGGGCGCGCCGATTCATGATGGGGGAGCGCATGCGAATCACGGCGCCGAACGTCCCGATAAATTGCGGAGGCCCCGGAATGAACAGCGGCAGCGACGCCGGGACCCTGTGAACACGCGACAAGTAAAAGTGCCCGTATTCGTGGGTGACGAGGATGCCCAATAACGTGCCGGCGAACGGCCACCCGTCCAACAGGTTGCCGGGATACCGAACGAGGAAATCCCATGCGCCCGACACGGGCTCGGTATTCACCTGATACGCGCCCGCCCACAGCATGGTAAAGGCGGTCACGACAAACAAACCGAGCGGGAGGTACAGGACCGACGCCGCACTTTCCGGCTCGGGCTCGGAACGTTCCCAATCCGGCAACCATTCCTCGTGGGCCTGCGGCCGGTCCTCCGGTTCATCGGAAAACCCTTTCTGCGGTCCGGGTGGAAATTGTTGCTGATCCATAATGAGTGCTGAGCGGTGACTGAATCAACCAAAGGGGTTCATGACGCGTTCCTCGTTGACCGTGGTCGGCGGTCCGTGCCCGGGGAGCAACACCGTGTCCGGGTCCAACTGCAAGACTCGACCACGAACCGACGCCAAATGAGCCGCATATAACGACAGCGGATTGGACCCGCCCACGGACCCGGCAAACAGCGTATCTCCGACGAAACAGAGGGCTTGGCCTTGCGATTGGACTCTATAACAAATCCCGCCGGGCGTATGGCCGGGCGTGGCGAGACACTCGACCTGCAAATCCCCTGCGGCAATGACCCGGCCATCCTCGGGAACAACAACCGTTTCTTTTGGCGGCTTCCAGGGCAACAACGGGAAATCTCCTTCTCCAAGATACACCGGCACGGGCCACTCGGACAAAATCCGATCCAGGCCCCCGGCATGATCCATATGTCCATGCGTGAGGCACACGCCGGTCAACGTCGCGTGGTGCGCGTCAAGCACGGCCAGCATGGCCTCCGCATTGTACGCCGTATCGATAAAGACCGCCTGTTTGGATTGCGGATCGATCAGGACGTACCCCTTGACTTCGTAACCTCCGATGTCGCCCAGCACCGTCACCACCAGCGAAGAGACCCACTTAGGAGAAGACTGCGGCACCCATCCCCCTATGGACACCGCGGCCAGCGCCTCGGCTTTGAGGGCCAGAACCCGGGCCATGGCCTTGACTTCGTGTTCCGACGGGGCGCGGGTGCCCTGTTCCAGGCACTCCCAATCGTCTTTGCGAAGCTGCGCGGTTTCGGCCGCGCCGGTGATGGATTGCGAGAGCCCTTTCCGGGCCTTTTTCACGATGTCACAGAATTCGTCTTCGAGTACCACGGGCCGCGACAGGACAGCCTGCCAGGCCCGGACCATCACGGGATCAACGTCAACCAACGTGACCGATCGCAGGGATTGAGGCTGAAACTCGCGAATTTCCTCGACCATCCCTTGCGCGGCTTCCTCCGGAGCGACGTTGCCCACCCCCGTGCCCATGCCGGGAATGGCGAGGGAGACAAAGCCCTGCTCATCGGCCAACCGGAGCGCAGCCCGCGTGGCCAATTTCACGTTTTCGACGGGAATGCGCATGGACGGTTCCGGCATGGTCGGCGCGTGAATGATTGCCGCAAAGCGGGTGCGTCCGCCCGACGTCAACACGGCCTGGCCCACGGGTATCGGCGCCTGTCGTCGCGCCTCGTCTTCCACGATCGATCCCGCGGAGCGCCGGATGATCCCGGCCACGCCTCCGCCCATGAGGCCGTGACTGTTTGCCGCATTGACGATGACCTGCGCCTCAACGTCGAGGAGACTGCCTTGAATACACGTGACGTCTATCAACTATTGCCTCATTTCCCCAGGTCTAGTACTGTTAGGCAAACAATGATCGCATCATTTCACGAAAAGGATTTTGCATGCATATAGCAGAAGTGTTTCGGCAAAGCCACCCTGCAATCAGTTTTGAGTTTTTTCCCCCAAAGAGTGAGGCTGCGTCCGAGTCGCTGTTTCATACTATTCGGAAGTTGATTCCCCTGAAACCCGCCTACGTCAGCGTCACCTACGGCGCGGGCGGGTCAACGCGTGAATTGACTCATGACCTGGTCGTCAAGTTGCACAATGAGACGAATCTCACGATCGTGTCGCACCTGACGTGCGTGAAATCGAGCCGGGATGAAATTTTCAAGATTCTCCAACGGTATGACGAACACGGCGTCCACAACATCATGGCCCTGCGAGGCGACCCCCCCACCCAGGAGCCGTGGGATCCGGCCGAGCAGGACTTTCATCATGCCGTGGAACTGGTGGCCTTCATCAAAAAACATTTTCCCCATATGGGGATCGGCGTAGCGGGATTCCCCGAAGGCCATCCCGACACGCCCAACCGACTCCAGGAAATGGAACATCTCAAGGCCAAAGTCGACGCCGGCGCCGATTACATCTGCACGCAACTCTTTTTCGACAATCGCGACTTCTACGATTTCTGCGAACGCTGCCGGCTGGCCGGGATCCGCGTTCCCATCATCGCGGGCATCATGCCGATTACCTCACTGAAAGGGATGAAGCGGATGGCGGAACTCGCCTTGGGCGCACGCTTTCCGGGAAGATTACTGCGAGCCCTGGCGAGCGCGCAGGATGACGCCCAAGCCGAAAAGATCGGCACCCATTGGGCCACGGAACAGGTCCTAGACCTATTGGATAACAAGGTCCTGGGCGTGCATCTCTACACCCTGAACAGATCCAGAGCCTCGTTACAGATCTACGAAACGCTGGGACTCCAGCGCGTCGACATGCCTATGGAATAGACGGCACCCCGGAGTGGGCGGGGTGTCGCCCCCGCAGGCGCCGGCTTTTCTGTTATCCCCGGCTTTTCCTGCTGTCATTCCCGACCTGATCGGGAATCCAGCGTCTTTTTCTTTTTTCGTTTATGAAGGGAACGACTCTGGCTTCTCGCGTTCGCAAGGATGACAGAAGGAGGAGGAACCTACTTCTTTTCGAGTTTTGACCAGGAATCGCGGAGGGCGACGGTGCGGTTGAAGACGAGGCGTTGGGCGGTGGAATCGGCATCGACGCAAAAGTACCCTTGCCGTTCGAACTGGAACCGTTGGCCGGCGGTCGAGTCCTGCAACGCCGGTTCGACCCGGCAGCCCTGTAACCGCTCCACCGAGTTCGGATTGAGCACGGTCCGGTAATCCTGCCCGTCCTTTTCGGGATTGGGATCGGAAAACAGATGATCGAATAACCGCACTTCGGCTTCGAGCGCATGCGGCTCGGACACCCAGTGAATGGTGCCTTTCACCTTTCGACCGGGCTGACCCGATCCGCTCTTCGTTTCCGGATCATACGTGCACCGGACCTCGACGATCTCTCCCTGCTCGTCCTTGATCACGTCCTCGCATCGAATGATGTAGGCATAGCGCAACCGCACCTCCTGCCCGGGCGCGAGCCGAAAATATTTTTTCGGCGGATCTTCACGAAAATCTTCCTGCTCGATATAAAGAACGCGGGAAAACGGGACCGCCCGGCTTCCCATCTCGGGATCTTCGGGGTTATTGACCGCCTGCACGTCTTCCACTTGACCGTCCGGGTAATTGGTGATGACGACGCGCAGGGGCCGAAGGACGGCCATGACCCGCTGCGCGCTCGCATTCAAGTTCTCCCTGACGAAATGCTCCAACAGGTTGACCTCCACCACGCTGTCGCGTTTCGCCACTCCGATATGCTCGCAAAACCGCCGGATCGCTTCCGGGGGATACCCGCGGCGTCGCAAGCCCATCAGCGTGGGGAGGCGCGGGTCATCCCATCCGGACACGTGCTCTTCCTCGATGAGCTCCAACAACTTCCGCTTGCTCATCACCGTGTGCGTCAGGTTCAAGCGCGCGAATTCAATCTGCCGGGAATGGCAGGCCACTTCACATTCGTCCAGCAGCCAGTCGTACAAGGGCCGGTGATCTTCAAACTCCAGGGTGCAGAGGGAATGCGTAATCCCTTCGATGGAGTCCGACAACGGATGCGCGAAATCATACGTGGGATAGATGTTCCACGCCGTGCCCGTCCGGTGATGCGGCACCCGCCGGATCCGGTACAGCGTGGGGTCGCGCATATTGATGTTGGGTGAGGCCATGTCGATTTTGGCGCGGAGCACGTGCGCCCCTTCTTCGCAGTCGCCGGTACGCATCCGCGAGAACAGGTCAAGGTTCTCCTCCACCGATCGCGTGCGATGCGGGCTTTCCTTGCCCGGCTCCGTCAGGGTCCCCCGGTAGGACCGGATCTCGTCCGCGGTCAGGCTGTCCACGTAGGCCTTGTCTTTTTTGATCAACAGCACCGCATACTCGTACAACTTCTCGAAATAATCCGAGGCGAAAAAACGCCGGCCCTGCCAGTCGAAACCCAGCCAGCGCACGTCCTCCTGGATGGACTCCACGTATTCCACGTCTTCCTTTGTGGGATTGGTGTCGTCGAACCGCAGATTGCACAGCCCCCCGGACAATTCCTGCGCGATGCCGAAATTCAAGCAAATGGATTTGGCGTGCCCGATATGCAGATAGCCATTGGGTTCCGGCGGAAACCGCGTATGCACGACGCCCTCGAATTTCCCGCTCTCCCGGTCCTGAGCCACGATCGCGCGAATGAAGTCTGTGGAAACCGGCTGAGGATTGGACATGCTCCATTTACCCTTTTGACGTATTCACCCATCGCTCACCATTGCGAGACAAAATGACCAGATGATTGCGAAGGGTTTCCTGCACGTATCTTTTCAAAAACGGAAGCAACAGTTCTTCGATCCGATGGGTTGTTGCCGGGTGGACTTTCACTCTGATGACACCACAATGATGACTTAAAGGAAGGATAACCCAATCGCCAAAATGCTGATCGAGCGTCACGAGCGTTCTCTGTTCCAAACGCGCGTGCTCCAGAATCAATTCATCATCCGCTCGGGCCTGACCAACGTCCGCGGCTCGTTGCACATCATGGCCTTCCTGCCGCAGACGGATCGCCAAATCGACGTTCAGCATCTGGTCGAGATAAATTCTCACCAGTGACTATAGCGCTGTACTCTATACAAGTGCGGTGTGGTCGATGGAAGACTTGGCATAGAGCAGGGCAGCCTTGATATCTTCCACCATGATTTCCGGATAGACTCTTAAGATGGCATCCCAACTTTGCCCGTCAGCCAACTGTTCGAGGAGGATGGTCACGGGAATTCTCGTGCCCTTAATCACCGGCTTCCCGTTACACACTCGTGGATGAATTTCAATTCGTTCCTGTAGCATTCACTGTTTCTCCAAATTCACGAAGATTAGAATACTCTAACCTTGTCGTCTAAGCAATATGGTAAGGGAAAGCCGTCACGTTACTCGGACACGTTCGGTCCGTATTGTTCGAGCAGGTACTCGAGCACACGCGGAGCGTTCTTGATCAACGTGTCCCGGGCTTGTCGATCATGGCACTGCCCCGCCAGGATCCAGCCGAATGCTTTTTCATGATCGCCTTTTCGATAGGCGTGAATGGCGTGGGTCAGGCACGTGCGACCCGAGACGGTCCCCCGCACAATCTTCGGAGGGCCGGCCTTGACCACAAACGTTTTGCACCGCCCCTTGGACGTAGGCTTCGTGTCGTTCCACATCCAATCCACCTCGTTCTCATAACCAAAGCCTTGGACCGGAACCAGGAGAACCGTCAGGGTCAGGATAATAGCAAGTGAAAAAGCCAAGTGTTTGATCGTCGTTACCAGCACCGGACGAAACCTAGGAAAAACGTTCGGATGTGTCAAGACCCCAGATCTGACGGGGCCGCTACGGTGACGAACGCAACCGGGTATCAGCGTCAAAAGGCATACTTCAGTCCGACGCTGAGCCCCCAGTATTGCAAGTCGCTGAAGGTCAACTTGCTGTCGAACGGGGTCTGCCCGTCCGCCCGAACCGGCCTGTGACTTCTGATGAGGTCCCACACGGTGTCGCCTTCAAGATCCTGGAAAGAAGCCCAGCGCGCTTTCATCCCGATTGACACCTTTTCCGTCAGCGCGTAATCCAGGCCGCCCAGGAACTGGAAGCCGAAGAGCGTATCGGTAAACCCTGCATCCAGCAGGCTGAGCGTACCCGCGGCAGCTTGTGGGTTTATCGGCCGGGTAGCCTTGGGCGATCGTCTTGCGCAAAAAACGGGCCTGGTAGTCCAGGCTGGTGCGGGCCCACCCGACGCCCGCGCCCACATAGGGCGTCCAGCGCGAACTGTTCAGAAAGTCGTAGTAGGCATTTAGAAAGAATTGATGGGCGCCGAAGTCCGAGACATGTTCCGAGGGCGGATCGATTTCGCTCACCTCCGGTAGCTTACCGCCTATCACGTTCCCGCCGAACCTCCAAGGCAAGGAATCGCCACTCTGAGACCGGTTCAGGTATTCGAACTCGACGCGAAACCTGTCCAGCGCATATCCGACGCTGATGCCGCCCAGGAACCCCGTGCCGAGATCAAACGAATTGGCGGTCAGCGTTTCCGGCGAATCAGCCGCGCAACCCGGGCCGGTGGGATCACCCCCGACTAATACGTCGCACTGCGTGGGATGGTTGACTCCGGACAGGACGGACCCCAAATCCGCGGCATTCGCAAAGCCTAACTCGATGCCGGCGTAGAATCCCTGCCGGCTCGTTTCGGCGTTCGCCACGCCAGCCGACGCGAGCAGGCAGCAACCCAGCACCAAGGCAAGGCATCCGGATGGGAGGAAGGTCATCATTTTTGTCATAGTTTCTTTCTCCTGGTCACGCCGGATACACGCCAAGCCCCTGCGTAGCATTCGCCTTCCGATCATAGACTGAACATTATGAAGTCGCGGATAGTGGCTGGGGGAGAAGGATTCGAACCCTCACGCTCAGATCCAGAATCTGATGTCCTACCCTTAGACGATCCCCCAACCGGTTAAAAAGCTTAGATGGAGTCCTTTCTTGGAGTCAAGAACCGATCCGCGATTTGACACCGTCTTTTCAGACGGTTTCTGATCTCTGCCATCAAGCAATATAGGCAAAGCGACATTCGGGAAACGGCACCGCGGAGGCAGAAATCTTGCAACCCCAAAACCGTTATTGCCTTATAAATAAACTTATATTATTATTTACTGAATAGTTTGAATAAATCATGCTTGCCAACTTTTGTCATTCTTGCATATAGTATAAACGTTCATTTTTTATCCCGAATAGAATCATAATGCCCAGAAAAAAAGAGTTCGACGTAGACACTGTTCTAGACAGGGTCATGGAAGCCTTTTGGGCTCGCGGGTATGAGGCCACATCCCTGAACGATCTGCTGGACTGCATGCAAATCCAGCGCGCCAGTCTGTATAACGCGTTCGGCGACAAACACACCCTCTTCCTCGATACCTTGCGCCGATACGACATCATCTTCCGCCGGGCCGAGGTCGCGAAGCGAGTGCAAATGCCTTCGCCCCGCCAAGCCATTCTCGGCTTATTTCAGGATACGGTCACCGGGGTGATCGTACAGAAGGCCCGCAATGGATGTTTTATTATCAATACAGCCCTGGAGTTATCGCCGCACGACCCGGAGGCGGCCGAGGTTGTCCGCGAGGCTTTTACCCACATGGAACAACAATTCTTCCGCAAAATGATCGACAAGGGCAGGACCATCGGAGAAATCGCCAAGTCGGTCATGCCGGCTCCGACCGCGCGCGCGTTGTTGAGTCTGTACATCGGGTTGATTGTACTTTCCCGTAGCCGTCCGGAGAAGCTCTTGCTGGAGTCGATCTCGAGACAGGCGGAGGCCCTTTTACCTCCTGGCGATAAAGCAACTGTTGATTTCGCCTCAACTCCCAGCAGCCAAGAGACGATAAACGCCCCGGTCTGATGAGCAGTTCGTGGTCATGACGAACCAATTCGAGTGATCGCCCGTTCAAGGCGTTTGAGGGTGCGATCCTTCCCCAGTAATTCCATAACTTCATAAATGCCCGGGCTGAAGGTTCTTCCGGTGAGGGCAACGCGCAGAGGTTGGGCGAATTTCCCCATCTTCAACTGCTCTTCCTCGAGAATGGTGTGCACCACGGGTTCGAGCGTCTCTTTGGAAAAGGGTTCGACCGTCTTCGCCCGTTCGACGAACTTGTGCAGACCGGGTGCAATCGCGGGGGTCAGAAACTTGCCGGCCGCGGCTTCGTCCATAGCCACGGGTTCCGTCATGTAGGGCATGGTCCAGTCAGCCATTTCTACCAGTGTTTTGGCACGCTCGCGCAGGTGAGGGATCACCGCCTCAAGGCCGCCCTGCGGTTGAATCGCTCCGGCACCGTCGTATCCGTGCTTTTCCAAGAACGGCAACAACCGCTCCGCGATGTGTCGTGGCTCACCTTGTTTGATGTACTCGGCATTGAGCCATTGCAATTTTTCCGGGTTGAATACCGCGGCGGATGATTGCACGTGGTCGAATGAGAATTTTTCAATCATCTCCGGCATCGAAAAAATTTCCTGGTCGCCGTGTGACCATCCCAGTCTGACCAGATAGTTCACCAGGGCTTGCGGCAAATATCCCATTTCCTCGTAAGCCAGGACCGACGTGGCGCCGTGGCGTTTGGAAAGCCTGGATTTATCCTCACCCAAAATCATCGGTACGTGGGCAAACTTGGGCACCGGATACTCCAACGCTTCGAACAGGGGCACCTGCCGTGGCGTGTTGTTGACGTGGTCGTCACCGCGAATCACGTGCGTGATGCCCATGAGGGCGTCATCGATCACCACGGACAAATTGTAGGTGGGATAGCCGTTCGACCGCAGAATGATGAGGTCGTCCAGCACGGCATTGTCGAACACGATGGAGCCTTTGATCAGATCCTCGACAACGGTTTGCCCTTCTTGCGGAGATCGAAATCTGAGCGCCGCGGGTTCCGTGGGAGCGGTCAGGCCGCGTTCGCGACACCGGCCGTCGTACTTGAGGGATTCCCCTTTGGCCTGAGCCTCCTTCCGCCGCGCTTCGAGTTCCTCCGGCGTACACACGCACCGATAGGCTTGGCCCCGTTCGAGCAATTCCATGGCCTTTTCCCGGTAGAGATCCAGCCGGTCGCTTTGCCGGTGAGGCCCTTCATCCCAATCCAGCCCGGCCCAGCGCAGGCCGTTCAGGATCGCGTCGATGGCGGCATCGGTCGATCGGTCGCGATCCGTGTCTTCAATCCGTAAAATGAACTTGCCGCCATGCCGCCGGGCGAACAACCAGTTGAACAAGGCCGTGCGCAGGCCTCCGATGTGGAGATACCCCGTGGGACTCGGTGCAAAACGAACTCTCACGTCGCTCATGCTTCTCTTCCTATCAACGCCATGATCAATGAACCGCCCTTACTTCTAAACAGATACCTTCTCTTTTTTGCAGCCCCTCAATAATTTCGAACAGGTTCCTGGCCTGCGGATTCCCTTTGGGGCCGAACATGCGCATCAAACTTTTCGGAGACTTGTCCGTCAGAGCACCCAACTCTTCAAAGCCGACCGTGGCGTTGATATAATCACGCAAGATCGTTTTACCGGTATCCATATCACCGGATACCAAACATTGCACCCCTTCTTTTAACAATTCTTCTCTAAAAACGGGGTCGGTTTGCACTCTTTTTTGTACTGTTTCCTTAAAGTCTCTTGTCAATGCCATTTTTCTTATAAGTGATTGTGAGTGCTGGTGTTGGTTGTAAGTGAGTGGCGGTTGACTGTTTTAAATGGTAACGCAAAAGTTCCTTTATGGCAACACTTGCCATCAGAGAGATCCCGAAGCACGTCCTCTCATGAAAGACTGTCGTTGCTGTCCAATTCTGAAAATGTTGTGCGCGATTCAAGCCGGACAGGTAGGGTGGAGGCGCGTCGCGGCATGCGACGCTGCCGAGGAAGGCAGGCACACAGGCCCGCCCTTACGGTATTGGTAGGCGACGACGCCACCTCTCAGGCCCACAGTGTCAGCGTCCGCGGGGCCGGCTACCGCATGGGCACCCCGGCTGATCTGAAGGAGTCTGCCCGGACGCCCGGGCCGGGGGCGGTGAAACCCACGCAGTCAGGGTTCTTCGATAAGCTGATATTTGGCGATCCGGTAGGCGACTTGACGCGGCGTCATGCCCAACAGTCTGGCCGCCTTCGCCTTGACCCATCCTGTTTTCTTGAGGGTTTCCCGAAGACGGTCCCGTTCGATTGCATCCAGGCGCGCGGCAAGTGTTGGCCGGGATGCAGGGCCGTTTGACCTGGTGGCGGACTGAGATTGAACGGTTCGCATGTGGTCGAAATACGGCGTGAGCGATTCCGGAATGGTTTCCAAATCGACACGCGAGGTTTCCGCGAGGACGACCAGCCGTTCAATGCAATTTTGTAATTCACGAATGTTTCCGGGCCAATAGTAGACACTCATCATGTGAACCACGTCCTGGCCCAATTCAATGTGTCGGCTATCGGCGCGATTGAATTTGTCCAGAAAATGCGCAATGAGCAACGGCACGTCGTTCCGCCGGGCACGTAAGGGAGGCAGCGTGAGCGGGACGACGTTGAGCCGGTAATACAGATCTTCCCGAAACTCGCCGGTCTGGACCATGGCTTCGAGATGACGATGCGTCGCGGCAATCACCCGGACGTTCACCGAGAACGTGTCCTCACCTCCGACTCGCTCGAAGGTTTTGTCCTGCAGGACGCGAAGCAGCTTCACCTGCGTTGACAGGGGAATATCCCCGACCTCATCCAGAAACAGCGTTCCGCCGGCTGCCTGTTCCAGTCGTCCTTTTCTGGCTTGGTTCGCGCCCGTGAAGGCTCCGCGTTCCTGTCCAAACAGGGTCGTTTCAATCAGGGTTTCCGGAATCGCCGCGCAATGCACGACCACGAAGGGTTCCTCGGCACGCTCACTCAAGCCGTGAATCCTTTGCGCCACCAATTCCTTGCCCGTCCCGCTTTCGCCGCGAAGCAATACCGTCGCCGAGGCGTTCGAGATTCGCTGGATGGCGGCCTCCACCGCTTGCATCGCCGCACTGTTTCCAATAAGCACCGGCGCCTGTTTCTTTTTCCTGGCGGCAGGGACGACACGCAGGTCGTCCCCTACAAAGCCCGGAACAGACCTCCTGTCGCTCGTCACTCCCTCGCCCCTGGTGGGAGAGGGTCGGGGTGAGGGGGCTTGCTTGAGGCGCGGTGATGACTCGGCAATCTCGTAAGACCGGCTTGGAGCCTTCCCCGCTTCGGATTCTTGATTCAACAAGTCCAGGGCCTGGCCAATCCGGGATTCGGGAGCATCCTCTCGATCCAAAATCGCCCGCAGCCGGGTTATGAGCTTGACGTCGTCCTTTGAACGTTCTCGTTTCATCGTCCCGTTCACGTCCGCATAAAACAAAAGGCCCCGGTAGGTCCACGTGCAAACTCGTTGCTCCGTGGCTTCCCGGCGCCCTTGCCTTGGTACACGATCGACTGCCCGAATCAGAACGTTCCCCGTACTCGCAGGATGTACGGCAAGCCTTCTCTTCGGCCAAAAAAAACGCCCTTTCCCAACTTTCATTGGGGAAGGACGTTCATTGTCCTCGCGCAACTCGTCTCAGTCAGCGCAATGACGACTTTGTCATTGTCGCTTGTAGTTACCGCACTTTTCTCTTTTTGTCAATGGGGCGCACTGCTTCCCCTCGTCGCGTAGGGCCGAAACCCCGCATGACAAAGCAAAGACACTGGATTCCCGCTGACGACCTGCGGGAATGACCGAAGGAGACAAAAGGCTTGTGCTATGTTTGCTATGTATTGCTATGTTTTCTGCTATTTCATGCTATGATTCTGCTATGTTTGCTATTATTTCTGCTATGCCATGCTATTATTTTGCTATGTTTGCTATGTTTTTTGCTATGGCTTGCTATGAATCAGGGGAGAGGGAGTCTCATACGAACCGGACAAAATTGTCGGGTTCGGACAAAGATGTCAGGATCCTGACAAAGATGCGCTCTGTCATGTGCTCCGTCCATTCCGTGAAACTTCAACAATATTGAATGTTTGGTTATGAAAAAGAAAGTGGCATTGTTCTTGCTTATCTATTTTTATCGAGACAATACGGTGCCGACAGAAGCCCCGTAATGTGACAGAGAAGTCCAAGTCGTTCTGGCAATGACGCCAGGCCTGAGAGTTTTGCTGAACTCTCGGCTTGGCGTTTTTTTTTGATGTTTTCGGGGTCGGTGGAAAACAACGTCGGACATTCACATTTTTAAATTTCTGGGAGGAGCCATGGCACATACCATTCACAATACTGAAAACTCTGGATCCCCGATTAAAAACGTCGGGGATGACAGCAATCGAGAGGAACCCCTCACCTCTGAAGAGCGCCTGTCCAAGACGCTGGAAACGGCAGTGACCAAAGCCGTGTTGCAGGCTATCGGGCCGACGCGACGACAACTGCTGGCCGGCGTCGGCGGCGCGGCGCTGGTCGGCCTGATCAGCGAGTTTCTTCCTCTTTCCCAATTGCAGGCCCTGGCCGCGGACCCCGTGGGCAAACCGGAAAAGACGGATCTCGCGATCGGGTTCATTCCCATTACCTGCGCGACGCCGATCATCATGGCCGAGCCCATGGGGTTCTACGGCAAGCACGGCTTGAACGCCAAAGTCAAACGGGCGGCGGGATGGGCCATGGTCCGGGATTGGGCGATCAACAAGGACGTGGACGCGGCGCACATGCTCTCGCCCATGCCCCTGGCCATTACCCTGGGCGCGGGATCGCCCCAAGTCCCGTTCTATATGCCGGCCGTTGAAAATATCAACGGGCAAGCCATCACCCTGCACAACAAACATCAAGGGGTGAAAACGGCCGCGGACATGAAAGGGTTCCGCTTCTGCGTGCCCTTCGATTATTCCATGCACAACTATCTGTTGCGCTACTTCCTGGCCGACGGCGGCGTGCATCCGGACAAGGACGTGCAGATCCGCGTGGTGCCGCCCCCGGAGATGGTCGCCAACCTGAAGGCGGGCAACGTAGACGGCTACCTGGCCCCGGATCCCTTCAACCAGCGCGCGGTGTACGAGAACGTCGGTTTTATCTACAAGCTCTCGAAGGACATCTGGGACAAACACCCGTGCTGCGCGTTTGCGATCTCACAGGAGTTCGCCACGACGTACCCCAATACGTTCCTGGCGTTGTTCCGGGCGATCGTCGATGCCACCCATTACGCGTCGAACCCGGCCAACCGGAAGGAAATCGCCAAGGCCATTGCCCCGGCGAATTACCTCAACCAGCCGAGAATCGTGCTGGAACAAGTGCTGACCGGGACGTTTGCCGATGGGTTGGGCGGAATCAAGAAGGTGCCGAGTCGCATCGATTTCGATCCGTATCCCTGGCATTCCATGGCCGTCTGGATCCTGACTCAAATGAGACGCTGGGGCCATTTGAAAGAGGACGTGAATTATCGAAAGGTCGCGGAGCAGGTCTATCTCGCTACGGAGTGCGACAAGGTGTCCAAAGATCTGGGCTACCCCACGCATGCCAAGACCATGACGAAGCACGTCATTATGGGCAAGACGTTCGATCCTCTGAATCCGGACGCCTACGTGCAGAGCTTTCCCATTCACAGTATGGCGTAGCCGGAGCAGGAACTTCAGACTCTACCTCCCCTACCCCCTCCTTACAAAGGAGGGGAACGAAAGAGACCCCCTCTCCCCACGTGGGAGAGGGCTGGGGTGAGGGGGTTGGGAAGAGAGGCAAAGGAGAAAGACACTGGATTCCCGATTAAGAATGTCGGGAATGACAGGAGGGAAATTGGAATAGCCATGGGCATGAAATCGACACAGCATCCGTTTTTTATCTCGGTGTTTTTCCTCGGGATTTTTCTGTTCGCGTGGCACGTCGCCACCATCAGTCCTCCGTTCGATCCCACGGGGAAAACGGACGAGGAATTGCTGGTCATGGAGTTCAACGGCGACATCATGCAAACCGACGACGGCGGGTACGTATGGAATCCGGAAAAGGAAAAGATGAAAGGGGTGCCGGGGCCCCTGACGGTGCTGGAGAAAGCCTGGGTCGAATTGAATGAAGCGTTCATCATTAAGGGAACCAATGATCATGGGATCGCCTTTTTGGTGGGCTATACGGTTTCGCGATTTTCCGCAGGGTTCCTGGCGGCTTCGCTGGTGGCCATCCTGGTGGGGATTATTTTGGGATTGAACCGGATGTTATTTCGCGCGCTGAACCCGTTCATTCAGATCCTGAAACCCATCTCACCCTTAGCCTGGATGCCCTTGCTCCTGTACACGGTCAAAGACCCGAAATGGACGGCGATCCTGGTGGTGTTCATGGCCGCGATCTGGCCGACCCTGGCCACCACCGCCTTCGGCGTGAACTCGCTTCGGAAGGAGTATCTGCAGGTGGCCGCGATTCTTCAGTTGTCCTGGTTCAAACGCCTGTACAAGGTGATTCTTCCCGGAGCCGCGCCGACCATCGTGAACGGCCTCCGCATTTCGTTCGGGAGTGCGCTGGTGGCCGTGGTGCCGGCGGAAATGTTGTTGGGGGAACTGGGCGTGGGCTACCTGAGTTGGATTGAATGGAACAACCTGGATATAGCCGGCGTCATCTTCGCCATCCTGGTGGTGGGAACCGTCGGCGTGATCCTGGATTCGGGGTTCAATAAACTGGCCGGTTTGGTCACCTATCAGGAGTAACGTCATGTCTTTTCTCGCAATCGATCACATGAGCAAGTATTTCCCGAGTCATTCCGGGAACGGCACGGTCTGCATCTTCGAAGACGTCACGGTCAAGATCAACAAAGGGGAGTTCGTCACCGTGATCGGCCATTCCGGGTGCGGCAAGAGTACACTGCTGAACATCATCGCCGGGTTGGAAACGCCGACCGAAGGCGGAGCTATCCTGAACGGGCAGGAAGTCACCGGTCCGGGATTGGATCGGATGGTGGTCTTTCAAAATTTTGCGTTGATGCCGTGGATGACGGTCTTCGAGAACGTCGCCCTGGCCGTCCGTTCGGCCTATCCCGCCTGGAGTTCACAGGAGATCAAGGCGCACGTGCAGAAATACATCACGCTCGTCGGCCTGCAAGGGGCCGAAACCAAAAAACCCACGGCCCTGTCCGGCGGCATGAAACAACGGGTCGGACTGGCTCGCGCGTTTTCCATTGAACCGAAAGTCCTCCTGTTGGACGAGCCGTTTGCGCAAATCGACGCGCTAACCAGGGGCGTGATCCAGGAGGAACTGGTGCAGATGTGGAATGCCACCCGCAACACGGTCTTCATGGTCACGCACGACGTGGACGAAGCCATCCTGCTCTCCGACCGCATCATGCTCATGACCAACGGTCCGTCGGCACGGATCGCGGAGATCGTGGACGTGACCATTCCCCGGCAGCGGTCTCGGGAAACGATTATTGAAGACGAACATTATTACAAGATCCGAAACCACATCATTCATTTTCTCGTCCGCCACGCCTCGCACGGACAAGCGGAGGGGGACGAGGATCATACGGAACGGTCCGGTCCCGTGGAGATCAATTTCCGCGATCAGGCGACGACCACGTATGAACCCGCAGTCACACATTAGAAAGGAGCCGTCATCATGGAAGATACCAAAGCGGCCATCAAGGCCAAACGTCTGGAAAAAAACATTACGATTGCCGAGGTCGCGTCAGCGGTGGGGAAGAGCCCGACTTTCGTGGCCGCCGCCCTGACCGGCAATCACCGCTTGACGTCCGAGCAGGCGGCGACCGTCGGCGAACTGTTGGGTCTGAATCAGGAATCCACCGCCAGCTTGAGCCGGTTTCCTGTACGCGAGGACTTTCCGAACATGAGCGATCCTTTCAAGTACCGGCTGCTCGAGGTGATCGGCGTGTACGGTGACGCCTTACGGGAGATGGCCAATGAAATGTTCGGAGACGGCATCATGAGCGCCATCGATTTTTCACTCGACATGGAAAAGGTCAAGGGAAGCCAGGGAGAAGATCGTTGCAAGATCACCTTGAACGGCAAGTGGCTCGAATATAAAACCTTCTAGGAAGGCCGACGCCACCTGCCGGGCAGGCGCCCTCTTTAATTCCTCCTCCTTGTAAAGCGGGGCGCCTGCTTCCCTTTCCCTTCCCCCTGCCCTCTCCCACGGTGGGGAGAGGGTAACACGTCCATTCTGAAGGCACCCTTCGGCTTCGCTCAGGGCGGGCATACAGGCCCGCCCCTACACAGATGAACCATGATTCTGTAGGGGACGACCTGCGTGTCGTCCCGCGTCTTTGCAAACAACGGAAAAAGCAAAGACGCTGGATTCCCGATCAGGGTCGGGAATGACAGCAGGAAAAATGTCGGGAATGACGGGAGTGAGAGTCGGGGACAAGCGTCGAAAATGACAGAAGAAAGTTGTTTTTTCCTGGTCCTACAGAGCATCATGGTGTCTCTTGTCACCTTCATAGGAGTTGCACTCATGACCAATTGTTTGAGAACGACCGTCCGGTTGCCCATCGTGGCTTTCAGTTTCGTGAGCCTGCTGGCCGTGACCGCGCCGCTTCAGGCCGCCACGATTCAGGGGATCGGAGCCTTGAAATTCGGCATGACCCCCGCGGAAGTCACCGCGCTTGAAGATTGTTCAAGCCAGACCCAATGCCTGTATGACCTTTTTGGGAAAAATCGCTATTTCACGTTAGGCTATGGCCCCGGAGCGGGCGCCCCGGACTTCTCTGCTCCATTAGCGGACCGAGCCACACCGGCCACCCTGAGTCATATCGATATTGAAATGGGTACCTATAGGCAGGAATGGTTCTATGAAGTATTCGAGGCATTAGCCGCTCAATACCCCGTCACGCACGAGCCCACCCAGCAGGAACAGGCCGTCTTTCGGGATGAAACCGCACAGGAACTGGTGTTTGGATTTGTGGACGGCTTTGTGTTGCTGAAGATCGTGCGGCGCCCGTTCGGGAATTTGATCATTCACGTCGTCTTTCAGGATTCCGCCCACGCTCAAGCCCAGAGAGATGCCTGGAACGCTGCCGTTGTCCCTTAGCCCGACAGCCATGCCGAATCCGGATCAACCCGTCGTCGAACGCACGGACGTGAATCCTTTTGCCGTTGTCACCGGGGCTTCACGCGGGATCGGGGCCGCCTATGCCCGCCTCCTCGCCAGCCGGGGCTATGACCTGTTGCTGGTCTCCCGCGACGAGACGCGACTCACGCACCTTGCCCGTGAACTCGAGACGAACCACGGCATTCAGGCCCACGTGTCCATTGCCGATTTGGCCAGTCCTGACGCCGCCCATCAATTATTCGTGGAAAGCCGGCAATACCGGCAGACTCCGGACATGCTGATCAACAACGCCGGGTTCGGATTGTACGGGGAATTCGTCTCCCACCCGCTGCCGCGCATCCAGGAGATGCTGCACGTGCACGTGCGAACCGTAGTGGAAAGTATCCGGTTGTTTCTGCCGGGAATGATCGAGCGCGGGTCCGGGACCATCATCAGCGTGGCCTCCATCGCCGGCCTGATCCCTATCCCGCATTTCGCGGAGTATGCGGCGACCAAAGCGTTCCTGGTGTCGTTTTCGGAAGCCTTGGCCGAGGAAACGCGAGACAGCGGCGTGGTGGTCCAAGCCTGTTGCCCGGGACAAACGGAGACCGATTTTCATGGCACGGCCGGCTATTGTCCACCCGGCCGCTTGCCCATGCAAACGGCCGACCAGGTGGCCCACACGTCCCTGGCCGCATTGCCGAACAAGAGCCCCGTCGTCACTATCGGCTGGCAGGGCAAGCTGACGGCGTTGGCGATAAAGTGGTTGCCGCGGACGTTCCTCATCAAAACCGTGGGGCGAATCACCAAACTGGCAACCCGCTCAGGCTCCACTGCTTGACGGCTCGTCCAAGGCTTCGAGGCAACGCGCGTCATCCACTCGTGGATCATTGACCAACCGGCTGACCGGCACCGCGATCATGGCGTCCGCGGGATAGGGCGTCAGGAACGGGACCAGGCGCATCGCATCCTGCAACCCGGGATCCAGCCACGGTTCATACGCGACGGGCGGTAAAATGACCGGCATCCGGTCATGGATCGAGGCCAGCCGTTCGTTGGGCGTCGTGGTGAGGATTGCGCACGATTCGATGGTCTGCCCATCGGCACCCGTCCACCGGTCCCACAGCCCGGCGAACGCAAACGGACGTTCACTGTTCAACCGGATATGGTAGGGCTGTTTCCGCGAGCCTTCCCGTTTCCATTCATAGTAGCCGTCCGCCGGCACCAGACAGCGACGCTCCCGAAACGGTTGTCGAAAGGACGGCTTTTCCGCCACGGTTTCCGCGCGGGCATTGATGAACTTCATCCCCATGGCGGGGTCCTTGGCCCACGAGGGGAGCAATCCCCACCGCAGCGTGACCGCCTCGCGTTTCCGCGACGGGAGCCCCGCTCGCACACAGGCGACCCCTTGAGAAGGCGCCACGTTATAGCGGGGCTGAAGGTCCGGGGTCGCGTCGAGTCGAAACGCTTCGGCGAGGACCTCGGGCGTGCAGGTCAAGGTATATCGTCCGCACATCTGGCTTGCACCCGCAACTCTGCCTCCGCACGCTCATAATCCCCCAAATGCGCGCTCATCAAACTTTTCCACAACTTTCCATGATTCGGCACGGAAAAATGAAGGAGTTCATGCACAATGACGTAATCCCAAAGGCTCTGCTTGAGGTCCAACAGTTCGGCATTGAAATTGAGATACCCGTTCGTTGAGCAAGAGGCCCACTTATTTCGCATCGGACGCACGCCCAGCCAAACGACGTCCACGTCCAATTTTGCGGCCCATGCCCTCACGCGCTCCTTGAAAACCCTCTTTTGCTCCGTTTCACTCATGCTCTAGATTCGATCGGCCTTGTCCAGAAGCGTAAACAGCTCATCCACTATCGTTGTCACCTTATCCGGGTCGTCAAACTCGGCAAAAATGGCGAAAGTCACTTTCTGGCGCAGATCCCGTAACGCAGCTTCGCTCTTCTTCCAATCCGGATATTCCGCAAACGCCGCTCTTATCTTGCTGCTGACATTCTCAGCATCCCCGACCCCTGCGTCCAGTAAGGTGCGATACACGAAAAACGTAAAGCCATCGAATCCCTTCGCTTGTTGTTCTTTCTTTCGCTCTTCATTCTTCCCAATCTCTTGCAAGAGCTCTTCCAGCACCTCGCTTGCCGTGTGCTGGCGTCGTTCAAATTGCTGTTGTACGGCCCGAGCACGTTCAGCCATGGCCAACAGGAACGGATCATCACTGTTTTCTTCCGCAATCTTTTCTATGCTTTTTACAAGGTTGATGACCTTTATACTTTCTCCGCCTTTTGTAGCTTTGATGACCTCTACCGTCTCGGCATCAATCCTCAATAACTCAATCGGCGGCCTTACTTCGTAAATGCCAATATTCTCCCGCACCAGTTCGTTGGTTTTGCGCTGAAACTCTTTATCCACAATGACGTACCTGGTGTAAATCTTACGCACCGTGGCATAGATCTCTGAAAGTGTACGATAATCATCAATAAACGGCCGTAAAAACGCATCGGGTGAAATAATCTCGTACAACATTTCAATTTCTTTATATTCCTTGAAAAAGACTTTACGGCGTTCCGGGTCACGAAAATGCTCAATGAGTGCGTCAACGTCCTTGTCATCAAAATGCCGTGTGATCAGACCAAGATAGGCCGGGGCTCGTTGTTCCATCTTCTCCTGAAACAACACCTTCAACAGCTTGAGATCTTTGACGATTGCATTGATCTCATCGCTATCGAAGGCCAGCGCCTTTTCCAAATTATCAAAAACACCCACGAAATCGAGCACAAGCCCATGTGGTTTCATCATGCCACGATCTTCGTTTTCATAGGGCCGATTCACCCTGGCAATCGCCTGCAACAAGGTGTGGTCGCGCATAGGCTTGTCCAGATACATCGCGTAAAGCACAGAGGCGTCGAAACCGGTTAACAGCTTCTCGGTGACGATCAGGATCCTGGGTTGCTGCTCCAGTTTTCCAAACGCCTTTCGGACTTGCCGCTCCTCCTGTTTATCCAGGTGGAACGCCTTGAGCAGCCTGGAATCATTATTGTTTCCCGTGTAAACAACTCTGGAATACTCCGGCGGCAGGTGCGCATCAAGCGCATGCTTGTAATGGGCACAGGCTTCGCGGTCCACACCGACCAGAAACGCCTTATACCCCAAAGGTTCGACGTTTTCCTTGTAATGCCTGGCGACATATTCAGCTACCTGTTTGATGCGTTCATTGCCCTTGAGGAAATTCTTCAGGTTCACCGCCCGTTCAAGGATCTTGTTCAGTTCATCGATGTCGGCCACACCCTCGGCCTCGGCGAGGGAGAGAAACTCCTTGTCCAGCGTCTCGTGCGGGACGAGCATTTCGTTGGGGGCGAGCTGGTAGTAGAGCGGCAGCGTGGTGCCGTCCTCAATACTGTCGGCGATGGAATACTTGTGCAGGTAGCCCCGGTCATCTTCGCAGCCAAAGGTCTTGAAGGTGCCTTTACCATACACCGTCTTGTCCACCGGGGTGCCGGTGAAGCCGAGGTAGGTGGCATTCGGCAAACCGGCCATGAGAAAGTTGCCCAAGTCGCCGCCGGTGGTCCGGTGGGCTTCGTCGATGAGGACGTAAATGTTCGAGCGCATGTTGAGGTTCGCCGGCATGTCGCGGAATTTGTGGATCATCGTCACAATGATGCCCCGGTAGTCATCACGCAGCAACCGGTTGAGCCTGGCGATACTGCCGGCGTGTTCCAGGTTGCCCAGGCCGAGTGCGGCAAGGTTTTTGAGCATCTGGTCTTCCAATTCGTTGCGGTCGATCATCAGGAGGACGGTCGGCTTGTCCGCCTGGGGTGCGCGAAACAGCAATTCCGCCGCCTTGATCATGGTGAAGGTTTTGCCGCTGCCCTGGGTGTGCCACACAAGGCCACGGGAGCGGTCAGATGCAAGGGCGCGCTCAACGCTCGCCTCTACCGCGCCGGTCTGGTGCTGGCGCAAGATATATTTGTTCAACTCCTCATCCTTCTCGGCAAAGACGATGTAGTCCCTCAAGAAGGCGAGCACCTGCGGGATGGCGCAGAAACTCTTGACCTTGGCCTCCAGCTTGCCGACCGCCTCATCTTTCCAGTTGAAAATGTTCCGGCGCACCGTGTTCCAACTCACTCCGTAGGAGAAGCCGATGGCGTCGGTGGCGGTGAAAAGCTGCTCGGGCACGAACAACTCCGGCGTCTCGCGGTGATAACGGCGGATCTGGTCCACTCCGAGAGCAATTGCCTCATCCTTGCCGGCGTTCTTGCACTCGATCACCAGCACGGGAATGCCGTTGATGAGAAAGACGACATCCTCCCGCGTCCCGTAGTGGCCGTTGTGAAAGGCCCATTCCTCGGTCACTTCGTACACGTTGCGCGTTGGGTCTTCGTAATCGATCAGGATCAGGTCGCGCTCGCGGCTCTCATCAGCATCGAAGAACTTGCCCCGGTTGCGCAGGTGTTCGACGAATTCCCTGTTACCGTAAATGTCGGCGTAGAGACGGCGGAATTGGCCGAGCAAAAGCCCCTGGGGCTCGGCATAGCGCGGATTGAATTCCCGCACCTTGGCATCAAGCAGGTCGTCGAAGAAAAGGGACAAAGGAGCGGGCGTGCCCCCTCTCCTTTGCTCGGCTTCCTCACGAGACACAAACATCCAACCAATCGCCTCGGCGTATGTAAGAATACGGGCCTGGACGGTTTTGTGTTCGGAGGGGGTGGGCATGGACTACCCTCTGTGCGTCTTTGCGGGTAAGCGCAGGGCCGCGCTCAATTGTTTAGGCGTTGGGAGTTTGCCTCTGAGCTCCTTCGGCAACGTAGCTTGTCGTTGATATTCTGCCACGCCGATAGGATTGGTTTTGCTCTTCAGTGCGAACTCTACTTCCAGGTTGTCTTTCTCCGCACACAGGATGATGCCGATAGAAGGGTTGTCGTCTTTGGCTCGCTCTTTTTCATTGAGCACGTTGAGATAGAAATCCATCTTGCCGGCATATTCCGGCTTGAATGGCCCCGCTTTCAGTTCAAAGGCAACCAACGACTTGAGAAAGCGGTGATAGAACAGCAGATCGATGAAATACTCCTTGTCGCCCAACGTCAGACGATGTTGCCGTCCCACGAAACAGAAGCCATAGCCCAGTTCCAGGATGAAATCCTGCAATTGCTCAATCAGCCGACTCTCAAGCTCTCGTTCTTTTACCTCGTGCGAAATCCCTAAAAATTCGAGATGGTACGAACTCTTGAGGGCTTCTTCCGCCTGTTCGGCGAGATGTTCGGGCAACGCGGCAGGAAAATTGTGCAACTTGCCTTCGGCCAGACTATGCTCATAAGCCTCTGCTTTAATCTGGTTCAGCAGAACATTGCGCGTCCAGCCAAATTGTGCCGTGGCACGCAGATAGTAGAGGCGTTCGACAGGTTTGGTCACCTTCTTCATGATCTCGACATGATGTCCCCATGGCACCAACGACACCAAATCTCGCACAACCTGTGCGAGAAGTTCTGGAACAGCGTGTTCCAGAACTTCTCCTGCAATTCGATCTCGCAATTCCGGAACGGTCTGTTCCAGAAATTCAGCGATCTTAAGGTGCTTCAATCCCTTGCTGGCCTGTGAGAGAAATTCGTGGCTGGAATATCCACTGTAGAACTGACGCATCCGCCAAAGGTTGTCAGATGAAAAGCCAGTCATCTGCGGAAATTCTATCTTCAAATCCCGTGACAGGGTTTCCACAACAGCTTTACCCCAACCCAGATCCTCCTGTTTCTCCACAATCCCGCGCCCGATATCCCAATACAGCAGGATCAACTCGCGGTTCACCACGCGCGCCGCCGAGATCCGAGCCGATAGAATCCGCGACTTCACTTCGCGCAGCCAGACGGCGTAGTCAGGAGAAGCGATTAGTTTGGCAGACATAGTTCATTCGCTGGAATCAAGCTACGCCGATAGCCTCGGCGTATGCGAGAATGCGGGCCTGGACGGTTTTGTGTTCGGTGGGGCGCATGGGAATCAGGAATTGCGACGGGCCTGAACGGTTTTGTACTCGGCGGACTTCATGCCAATAAGGAATCAGACTTTTAAGTATTCTCCCCAGTAACTATATCCAGAAAAATTCCATCTTTGCCCATTAGTCGTATCTTAGGTCTCTCATTCTCGTTTTGATCGTCCGGGAGCATTTGCTCTATTAAATTTACGATTTGTTCGAATACACTGGCGTCAACTTGGTCTTTTAACTCTTTATGAAGCGACGCTAAATAATCGTCTCCATTGAAAAAATAGGCTGTACTAATGGTAGGAGAAAGAACCGAATAGGCATTGCTCTTCAAGCAACACAGTGTGGCATTAACCCACGCCTCAATGTCCCCTGTTTGCACCAAACCGCATAAGATAAAACTAAACGCAGCAGCGGCGTGTTTACCAGTTCTATTTTGTTCTATTCCCAGATTGAACCATGCAAGGCTACAAAGGGCGTCCAGTTCAATTGCCGCCTCCAGGTTCCTGATAAAGGATGGAGTTCCAGCTTTTGAAATGTCGATAATGCTTGGCGCTTTCTCCTTATGACGAACCTGATCCTCCATCCCAGTATGTTCAATCAATCCATCGAGGCACCACTTTTTCAGATGCCATTCAGCGTGCTTCTTTTCGTCGCACGAATCAAGATATTCAGCAAAAGTATCGCGTGCTAACTTGTAGCTTCCGCTAAGCATCAACGCATCAGCATACCGTGGCCTAATAAAGGCAGGAGCGCCTTTGTCCAAAGCCAATTTGTAAAGCCTGGCAGAAAAGTAATATTTTTCTAGCCCAAATAAAACACCGGCAAGTTCATAGTAGTAGTAAGATTGGTTCAAGTAATTGCTTTCAAATCTCCGTGCCTTGAGATAATGAACGACAGATTCTTTGAATGAGCCTCTGTTCCGATAATGATTGCCAAGATTATAATGTGAAATACCAATTAAAGACCTCTCGTCGCGAGCAATGTTCTTGACCAAGCATTTATGAAGTAATTTCCGAAAGCCGGTAGCTCTATCACGGCTGCGGTGGCCCGCTACAATGATAGCGGATAGCGTGGTGACGGATTCCAACAAATTATCTTCCTGCGCGTCAATTATTTCACATACGCTGTCGACTACCTCTTCGTATCGTGATGTTGCAAGAAGCTTCGGCA
The DNA here is from genome assembly GCA_965204965.1 of Nitrospirales bacterium. Taxonomy (GTDB): domain Bacteria; phylum Nitrospirota; class Nitrospiria; order Nitrospirales; family UBA8639; genus Bin75. The sequence goes on from OZ242026.1 coordinate 2,193,804, forward strand.
TGTAGCGCAAAAGCAAATCCTGTTTCCGAAAAAATCTCTCTTTCAAATCACCCTCGAGGAATATTCTTGCCGCCATCTCGATCTGACCAATGTTGCTCAAAGAAGCAGCCAGCCCCAACAACACATCAGCAACTACGCCTTTGACAAATCCCTCAGTTTCCCTGTCTTGCATATTATGAAACGTGCAACCGGTAATCGACGCGAGCTTTATGACCAACTTGTCCTCTTGCAGGATTATATACAAAATTGCTTTATCAGGATCGCTTTCATAGGTTGCAATCTGTGAGTAAGGCTGAAGGTATGATCTATAAGATGCCATGAAGACTCCGCGAGGTATTCCATGAATGGAGTCACCTTTTATGTCCATGTAGACGGAAATTGGCAAGGTCAGTTGTCCTGACTTTACAGCGTTTACTCGTTTCAAAAATTTTACCGTCTCCGATGCGGAATCGTCAGTCCAGATATCTTCTTTGTGAAATGTGAGGCGTATCGTTTTCGCGTTCTCCTTTGCATAGAAAAGGTCAACCTCGTGCGCCCATTTGCAATAAAAAATATCCTTTTTTACAGAATGTCGAACTATAAGGACTGGAAGTTCCAGACTCTCGTAATATCTAATTTTATCGATCCTGAAATCCAACCTTCTAGCATCCGACTCATTATCAGTTTCAGTAGCTTTTAGTTGAACCAAGTAAACTAATCCGGTCGGTAAATTATTTCCGTCGAATATCTCTACTTCTGCATCAATTCCATAGTCGGAGTGTTTATCACGTAGCACCCATTTTTCAGGAAGAGCTAAGGCATATTTGTGTCTGGACAAATCCTCTAGCTGATGTTGCCTGGCTCTTTGTGTCATTATGAATATCTCCCGTTCTGTTTGCGTTACGTAATTTCGATCTCGCGAACGCGAACCTCCGCCGTCATCAGTTCGTGAAGGAGGGTGCGGAAGAGGTCTTGGAGAGATTCAAGTTTTCGTCGGTGAAGTAGCAGCTTGGTCTCTATTGCTTCTGTTTGCGTCACAATTTTGGTTTGCTCTTTCGTGGACGGAAGTGGAATTGGGAAGCTTTTCAACTTGGTTGCGCTGATATTGCTTTGGCTTACAGCACGGGTTGCGATTGACTTTAGGCGCGATTGTGTCTCGTCTCGGTTGAAATAGAGATTGAGGAAAAATGGGTTTAGCTTCTTCCTGTCAGTTCGCAAGCGAATGAGATATGACGCAAAAACATAGTTCCCGTCAATGTCGTGTATTGCCATGCGACCAACAAGATCAAGGCTGTTGGTCCGGTTGAAGAGAATGTCTCCTTTCTCGACTTTGAACTTCTTGAAATCGGCCTCGCCGATTTTGACAAACTGCAGGTTGTTGCCAATGATCTGGCCGTCGACTTGGTTGGTCATGCGGAGAATCGGGTAGTCTCCTGTTGTAGTTCCTTTCACGGAAAGGCCATATTGTGCAACCGACAGAAAATTTCCCAAGAGCGAAACCTCCCAACTCTCTGGGACAGGCCCGATTTCAGTCTGTTTCTGCGGTTCGCCTCTGGTCCCTTCGGTGAAGAGCTTGTGCATGAGGGTCTTTTTCAACTCGGTGGTGGTCTGAATGATCCGTTCCTGCGCTTCGATTGCCCGTTGCACCGTCGACAGGACGTACGCGATCTTCTTCTGCTCGGGGAGTGGGATGCCAGCTTCATTGATCGGCATTTCAGCCAACTGCGACTTGTTGATCGCCTTGAAAATCGCACCAGAACCGAGGCTGTCGATATAGGCCTCAATCTTCTTGAGGTAGAAATATAGAAAGTCGCGATTAATCCCCTTTGCTCGAATTGCGGCGATTCCCCGACCAATACAGGACTGTCTATCGCAAAGATTTGTCGCGCCAACAGGAGCGCGGACGGACATCAGGATGTCACCTGCCACGGCAAGCTTCTTGGGCTCACGGCAGTAGATTCGGGGTGTTGGGTAGGTTGCACCAAAGTCTGTTTTCCCCTGATAGAACGGAAGGCCGTCACCTACGTCGTTGTAGCTCGTAGATGGAGGCGATTGCCCCATCACAAGCTCTGCGACATCTGAAAGCATTACCGCAACGCTCATGCCCCAATCCTCTCCAGAACCTTCCGCAGGGCCTTGTCCGTCTCCCTAACCATTCCTGATTTCTCATTTTGAATTCCGCGTTTCATGCTATCCTTCCTTCACCAAGCGTGCCAACGCTTTGCGCCCATTCTCAGTGAGCCGATACTTCTGTAACCGGCTGGTGGGTTTTTCGGGGATCGTACGCTCAATCAAGCCGTTTTCAAGAGCAGGGTGAAGGTAGTTTTCCCTGAACGTCTGACGGTGTTTCAGCCCAAGTTTTTTCTGGAGGGTGGAGGGCAATGCCTCGCCGGATTTCAACAATAGAATGAGCCGATCAACTGGGTCGGCGACTGGGTCGGTTAACCTTAGCCGCTCGCCGAGGGCGGCGCGTTCCTCCTTGAACTCCTGCTGAACGCTGCTGATGAAGATATTCACATCTTGACGCCAATCTTCTGGAGAATGTCCTTCAGGGCTTTGTCCGTCTCGCTCGCCTGCTCTTCAAGGCCGCCTTTACCATAGAGTTCCTCTACGATCTCCTCAAGCGGTCGATAGGTCTCTGCTTCGCCGGTGTGGATGTAACGGCTGGGGGAGATGTTGTCGTCGTTTTTCTTCAGCTCCGCGCGATCCACGATGCGGCTGAGTTTTTCTTCTTCCTTCCACTTGATCAGGATGTCGGCGATGCGGGCAATGCCCTCGGGCGGGATGAAGTTTTTGGGGTCGCCCTTTTCGAAGATCCGGCTGGCATTGACGAGGAAAATCTTGCCTTGCCGCCCTTTGGGCTTCGCCTTGTTGAGGAAGAGGACGATGCCCGGGGCCGTGGTGTTGTAGAAGAGATTTTCGGGCAGGTAGAGGACGCTCTCGATCAGGTCCCGGTCAACGAACCACTGGCGGACGGTCTTTTCCTTGTTGGTGCCGGCGTTGCCCGAGCCTCGGGAGGCTGCGCCGGTGTCGAGGACGACGGCGGCGCGGCCGGTGGTGTTGAGGCTGGCGGACATATGCTGGACCCAGCCCCAATCGGCGGAAGATTTGCCGGGGAACCCGGCCCCGGCGGGGAAGCGGTCGAGTTCATCATTGTCGTAGTCGGCCTCGGTGTACCAGTCCTGATTCCACATGGGATTGGCGACGACGCGGTCGAAGGTGCGGAGCTTGCCGCTTTTTTCGGCGCGGAACCTGGGGTTCTTGAAGGCGTCACCGATCTCGATCCGGCCTTCCATGTCGTGAATGATCATGTTCATGTTGGCCATGGCCCAGGTCTCGGGGACGTATTCCTGGCCGAACAGTTTGAGGGGCAGGGGTGCGCCTTTCGTCTTTTGAGCGGCTTTCATTTTTGCCTCCATGGCGAGTTCACACTTGATGAGCAGGCCACCGGAGCCGCAGGTGGGGTCGTAGATTTCCATGCCCGGACCGGGGGCAAGGACGCGGGCCATGATCTCGCCGACTTCGCCCGGGGTGTAGAACTCGCCGGCGCTCTGGCCGCTGCCCTCGGCGAACTTACGGATAAGGTATTCGTAACTCTTGCCGATGATGTCGGCCTCGACGTCCGCAATCCCGAGACGCTTGGTACTGATGGCCTCAATGAGGTTGGAGAGGCGGTCGTCGTCGAGGTCGCGCTGGCCATGGGTGGTGGCGTTGAAATCGACCCGGTCGATGATGCCTTTCAGAAGCGGGTTTTCCCGAGCGATCTCGCGCATATAAGTGGTGACGCCTTCGCCGATCTTATCGGAGAGTTTGCGGATGACCGACCACACGGGCTGCTCTGTATCTTTCGGCATCAGCGGCAGGTAGAAACGAACCATTGCCTTTTTCTTATCCGCAACTCTCCGCCACTCAGCTACGACCAGTTGGAAGGCTTTCTCTCGCGAGCCGACCTTAGTGGCGATACGATTCAGTTCATCATCAAATACATCGCAGAGCCGTTTAGCGAAAATAAGCGGCAAGATGTAATCTTTATACTTCGGCGCGTCTTTTGCCCCACGAATGGAACACGCGGCATCCCATATCCAGGACTCCAATGATTTATCGTTCACTTCTGTCTTTTTCTTATTTTTCGACATCGCTGTCTTCTTAAACGACCCCAATGCATCCAATCCTAAAGAATCTCTGACGATTCGTTTACGAGAAGATGGCGTGGTGTATTGAAAAGATAGAGTTGGGCATTCGGACGTGCCGCATCAAACCCTGATAAACTTATACTTATGCGGCTGTGTCGCACAACTTGGAAGAATTGCCATCGAATGGCTGAAAAACTTTTGACGTGCGTCCTGATCGGACGCGCTGACGGGCGCCGTTTGGCGAGGTGCAGATAGTGCGGATTCTTTCGGTTTCTTCAAAACGGCCTGTCGCTATCTCTCCTGCGTTTTGAAGTGCAGCCTGATCGTCACTTCTCCATCGACGAAATCGTCCCCGTTCATTTGGGGATCGAACGTCCATTGTTTAAGCGCGTGCACGCCGGCCAGGTTGATTCGGCGATTTTTTGCAGGCACCAGCACCACGAGCGTGGTCTCCCCCGTTTTGCTGACGAGAATGCGGGCTTTCATCCCGTCATCGACTTCCTGCCCTTGCAACTCCCGCGGCATGGTGGGCCACGGGGTGTACTTGGCGACCGGGCCCAGCTGTCGATCTTTGTTCAGCTTGAGTCCATGCACGTGCACGGTTTCCAGAACCTGCACTTCCTCATCCTCCAAATGATCGGACTCGTGCGTGGCTCCATTGCCTTGGCTCCACACAAACGATGAGCTTATTACCAACAAGGCACTCATCATCACGAGAAATATCCTGACGTGTTGCATCTTGTAAACTCGTTTCACCTTTCTCTGCTCACGCGGGCAGGTCAAATTAACCAGGAACGTCGGGCTACGCCTTCGACCAACCCGACCTGCCTGACCGTCATCCCCTGTATGTGTTCAGTCATTCGTTGGCAATTTTTGACCCTCTTTTCCCCTCCTTTGTAAGGAGGGGCGAGGGGAGGTAGAGCTGACGGCGATCATGGCGATCCCTGCTCCGTACACGGTTCGCTCTACCCCTCCTATCCTCCCCTTACAAAGGGGAGGAACAGGACATTCCTGCTTCACTGTGCATAGCATTCTGTCAACGAATTAGTGAACATCTACAATTCCCTGTTTGTTGGGCGTGGATACGAAAATCCTAATCAACGACCAACCGAATTGTCATTCCTGCGCAGGCAGGAATCCAGCGTCTTTCTGCTCATCAACGAAAACCAAAGACACTGGATCCCCGATCGGGGTCGGGGATGACGGAAAAAGACAAAACAACTGGCAAAGACCCACCCTCACCTTAATCCTCTCCCGTCAAGGGAGAGGAAATTTTATCTCCTCTCACCCCAGACGCGAGGGCTAACATCTCCTCCCTCGCCCCTGGCGGGAGAGGGCTGGGGTGAGGGGGAAGAAAACGTATTACACCTGCAGGAGATGGCCGCGGAGGGCGCGGGATTGACTGCGGCTGACGCGGAGTTGTTGGGTATTCGTCAACGTCACGAGATAGGATCCTCCCGGCATGGTGGTAATCTTCGCAATCGCATCGACGTTGACCAAGGCGCCACGACCGACTCGCAGAAAATGCTTGGGGTCCAGCTTAGCTTCCAACGTTTTCAACCGATAGTTCATCGTATAGTGTTCCTTCGCAATCGTGGTCACGTGCATCAACTCGCCTTCCGAGACCACCGAGGCAATACGGTGAACCGGCAACAGATAAATGTCGTCCTGTTTGCGAATGGGAAACCGATCGATATACGGCCCCGCCAGCGCCGGCGATTCACGATCAGCGGGTGCGGACTGCCTGTCACGCTTGCCCTGAGCGGAGCCGAAGGGTTCCTGCTCCGCCAATGAGGCCCGTTCGAGTCTTTCCTGGGCGCGATCGATCGTTGCGCGAAGGCGGTCTCGATCGACGGGTTTGAGAAGGTAGTCCAACGCTTCGATTTCGAACGCACTCACGGCATGTTCATCGAATGCCGTGACAAAGACCACCAGCGGGATCCGTCCGTGTCGCAAGGACCGGACGATGGACAACCCGTCCATTTCCGGCATCTGCAAATCAAGGAAGGCCAGGTCCGGTTGGGTGGACTCAATCACTCGCATGGTCTCCGTGCCGGTTTGAGCTTCTCCCACAATCTCGACGTCTTCAAATGAGCGCAGCATGGACAGAAGAAATTGCCTGGCCGGACGTTCGTCGTCAGCGACAATCACGCGTAGGGTCATGGTCATGCCACCCCCTGTCCCTGCGGAAGCGACGGAGCGTGCGTCAACTCATGACCGTCAAGAGGGATCAGGAGGTTCGCCACCGTTCCCTGCTCCGCATTGCTTTTGACATCCATGGTTGCCCGCTCGCTGTAGTGCAACAATAACCGTTGCCTGATACTGGACAAACCCAACCCGGTTCCTTGACCATCCCCGTTGGGGGCTGATCCTTTTTTCCCTCCCGTGTTCCATACTTGAAAGCGCAGCCGAGGCGGGAGGCTCGGTTCCCGGCAATTGCACGCTTCTTCAATCCATGCCGTAATCCACACGTGCCCACCGGATGCCGAAGGCTGAATGCCGTGCTTGACGGCATTCTCCACCAATGGTTGGATGATCAACGCGGGGATCGGCACTTCACGTATCGACTCCGGAATATCGATACGGACCGTCAACCGATCTTCGAAACGCATCTGTTCAATGTCCAGGTAAGCCTGTATTAAATCTATCTCATGGCCGACGGTCGTCAGTTCTTTATCCAACCTCGTCAACACGCTTCGCAACAGGTCGGTCAAGCGCATGAGCGTGTCCACGGCTTTCGCCGGGGACGCTTGGATCAGATACCCGATCGTGGTCAGCGCATTGAACAGGAAATGGGGATGCAATTGCGCGCGCAACGCCCGCAGTTCCGATTCGGTCGCGAGCTTTTGCATCTCCTGTTCCCGGAGAGCCTGCGTACAACGTTCGTGCGTGACCCGCACCGTCGTAATGCGACGGGACACCAGATGCGCCAATGACTCCAGGTGATAGAGGTCATCGGATAACAGTCGCCGCCCATGCGGGAGCGGCCCGATCCTGATGCAATAATGGGGAGAATCGACCGTTGGAATATCCACGGTCACGTGAGGAGCGTCGCGCGCGACGATCGGCTTTCTCGACGAGGAATCATGCGGCGGACCGTCGTCACCATGTTCCTGCAGGGTCACCCACTCGATCTCTTCCGTGGACAGCACGGGTTTCAGCATGGCGCAACATTGATCCAGGATCGCTTCCGGTGTATCCCGTCGCATGATGGCCTGCGCCACGTCGTCCTGGAATTTCTCATAATCCGGTCGCCGCAAGACCACCGTATCGACGACCCACGATGCCCCGCGTGAGACATAGGGATAGAGCAACGCGGTCCCGACCCACAATGCGATGAGCATCGCGTCCATGAATGGGGCCGGCCGTTCCGACCGCGAGGAATATTGCGAGGCGTCCAGCCCCGCGTACAGGCCCATCGCAATGCCGACCAACCCCATGAGCACGAGCGCACGCTTCAAGAAAATATCGCCGAATGCAAAGCGAAAATCCTGATACAATATGGCGACGGCCAACGGCAATGACGCATGGTGCCCGATCAACTCCATCCACCACACGTATTCGCCGGATTGATGGTGGCTGAACGGTATCGCAGCCGCAGCGATCACGGCCAGGATCGCCACCCCCGCGTGGTGATCCCACCCCTGCCGCCTGACGGTATCGGCCAGCACGATCGCCAACAGCAGGACAAAGCCCATGGCCAGCAGGCTCATAGCCTCGACCGCGATGACGGTCGTGCCCGGCATGACGGCCAGCACGTTGAACGCGGCGGCTCCGGTGCTCAAGGCGTACGCTCCCGCGAGCAGGATGCGCCGGTTCCACCCGACGTGCCGGCGCATCCCGGTTTGCAGAAATGAATGGACGACAACGGCCGGCAAAAAGCCCAGTGCGGACAGCGCCGTCACTTGCAGCAGGGGATGCAGCCAACCGGGCGACATGGCCGGCAGGAAAAACGAGGTCAATCCGCCCACGTTCCACAATAGACCCAAGACCGCGGTCCATAACGACAACCGCCTCAAGGGTGTCACCCGCGCATTGTCCACGTTTCGCGAAACGGTTTTCCGTGGCGCCTGCAACACCAGCACCAGGATCATGGCGTAGAGAACCGCACCGGTGATGAACCCGATGGGGTGGGCAAGCAGACTCACGGCCGTGTTCGTCATGTTGGATTGCTGACTTTCGATTGTTGATTTTGGATTGGGAATTTATCGCCAGTATAGGGGGACGGGACCATGCGCGGCAATGCAGTCCGCATGAATGGTCCGTCTCTTCAGACAAACGGTCGATTTGAGCCAATCGACAGTAGGCATTGGATGTATTCAATCATTCGTCGGCAATTTCACGTCTTTTTCCCCTCCTTTGTAAGCCTGTCCTGAGCTTGTCGAAGGGGAGGGGCCGGGGGAGGTAGACCCTATGCTGGAATGCGCAGGCTTTTGCTACATGGATAATAGGCTCTACCCCACCTATCCTCCCCTTACAAAGGGGAGGAACAGAACGCCGTTGTTCCCTTAGGCCGGCCATTCTGTCATCGAATAAAACACGCGATCAGGATTCCAGGGAGCCCGCAATCTTCGCGGCGAGCGCAGCCCCGTCGTCGAGAGACTTGACGTTCCACCCGATGCCCAAGCCTGAACCATCGCCTTCTTTCGGGATAATGTGGAAGTGTACGTGCCCAATGGCCTGGTGGGCCGGGGCGCCGTTGTTCTGCAAAACGTTGAAATCCATGGTCCCCGTGGCCTTCCGTACCGCGCGGCACAGGCGCGGCAACACGCGGCCGATGGCCGCGGCGGATTCATCCGACAGTTGATCCAAGGTTTCAGCCGGCTCTTTCGGAATGACCAAGGTATGGCCGTGGGACAAGGGATAGATATCCAGGAAGGCCAGGACGTGTTCGTCTTCATACACCTTATGACACGGAATCTCACCGTCCAGGATTTTTTGAAAAATCGTCATTGCGCGCAGAATACGCCACGGCGCAGATCCGTGGCAAGCGGCCTTGCCCCGGCCGGAACGTCACGCTATAGTGAGAATCTGATTGACCTTGGTGGCGTCCCATGCCGAAACAACAGAGTTCGTCGAACCCCCTCGACACGTTCCGCCTTTCCCTCCCTACTCCTGCCGGCGACCTCCAAGCCGAGATCTCCGTCCCGACGAGTTTTATTCCGGTGTCGGACATTGTCCCGTTGATGCGGTCCCTGGGGGAAGAAGCGCTCAAACTCGAAGAAGCGAAGGTGCAGCAGGCCGGGCAAACGATTTCCTGTCAAAAAGGATGTGGCGCCTGTTGCCGCGTGATGGTCCCGGTTTCTCCCCCGGAAGCCTTTACGCTCAAGAAAGGGGTCGAGCAATTGCCCGCCCCGCATCGAGACCGGATCCGTCAGCGTCTTTCCAAGGTCAAGGACGCCTTGAACGAGGCAGGCCTCCTGGGCCGGCTCGTGCAATTGTCCGAAACCCGCACGCAGTTGTCCGACGCGGATATGGAGCCCATCAACCAGGCCTATTACGCCCAGCGCCTCCCATGCGTTTTTCTCGAAGATGAATCGTGCAGCATTTATGAATTTCGCCCCGCGGCCTGCCGGGAATACCTGGTGACCTCCCCGGCTGCGTTCTGCCAGGACATGACCGATCCCGCTGTCAAACCCGTCTCCGTGCCGTTTCGCATCGCCACGGTCCTGAGTCTCATGTGGGCGAAACTGACCGGAGGCCCGGCGCGATTGCTTCCCCTCCCCATTGCCCTGGATTGGGCGGACCGGCATGCCGCAGAAAACACGGCGTATGAAACCGGGAGCACGTTGCTTGAAATGGGGATGGAAAAAATCTGGGGCTTCCTGCGTCAACGATCCTAGCCGCTTGCCCAAAGGCATTCAACTCCATCAATGGTATGAAAATAGCCCCCTTTTGTCATTCCCGACGGTAGTAATCGGGAATCCAGTGTCTTTTGTCTTCACGGACGTAGAACAAAGCAAAGACCCTGGATCCTCGATTACAAATGTCGAGGATGACAGAAAGAGGTTTTTGTTATGACAATGGTTCTCAGACATTCCATTTTCATCTCTTGGTGTGCAGGCGCGGCAAGCCTGCATGAGGGATTCCCGTGTGCTTGATCTCTGTTGGGCAAGCGGTCCGCTCGTGCGCAATCTTGACAAGCAAACGCGCCGGTATGATAGAAGGACATGGTTGTCATCATGTTCACAGAGAGGCTGATTACGTATGCGAGTCTTTATTTACGCCGAAAACCTGAACCCGAACCAATTGAAAAGACGGGCCCCGGAACATAAGTTTTTATTCAAGGCCTACCTCCCGGACCACACCCTTCACTTCCCGCGCTTTTCCTCACAATGGCGGTGCGGCTTGGGCAGCGTCACCCCGTCGCCGGGAGAACGCGTGTGGGGGGCGGTGTTTGAACTCACCGGCGAAGATCTGAAAATCCTGGATGCCTATGACGGGGAAGTCCCGGAAGGGGCATTCCGTCATCTGGAAGTGACCGTGATGACGGAAGACGAGCAGAAAGAATTGGTGACCACCCACGCGGCCAATCCGATCGGCAAATTTCGCGTCAAGGACGACTACCTGGATTTCGTTGGAAAAGGCCTCAAGCACTGGGATTTGCCGGAAGAATGTCTCGAGACGTGGGAACTGTTTCGCCCCCGGAAATAACCTTCGGGCATCGGCTGCGTCCAGGGAAGCACGAGTGTCCTGTTCCTCCCCTTTGTAAGGGGAGGATAGGAGGGGTAGAGTCAACCGCGCAGGGAGCCGGGTTCACCATGATAGCCGCAAAGCTCTACCTCCCCTTACCCCTCCTTACAAAGGAGGGGAATGCAGTGTCAGAAATTGTCAATGAACGACTGAACACGGACAGGAATGACAGAAGGAGGCTATTTTCGTATTAATATACCGAAGGAACCTCTGATTTATTTGTGATAGCGGGATGCAGGGCAAGGCGTCCCGGAGCGAAACCCGAGGCTTATCAGAGAGATAGGTGAGGGTTGAGCGAGGACACAACGCAGCCATGCGCCCGATAGTGCACTAAATCAGAGGTTCCCGAAAGGAGTCATCATGCCCAAGCCCAAATATCACATCGTCGTCTGCACCAATACCAGGCCGCCGGGACACCCGAAACCCTCGTGCGGCGCGGAAGGCTCGCAAAATATCCTGATGAACCTCAACATGGGTCTGATGGAACGGGGGTTTCAACCCGGAGAAGTGCTCGTGACCGGCAGCACCTGCCTCGGTCCCTGCGAGAATGGCCCCACCGTCGTCGTCTACCCGGACGGTATCTGGTACTCCAAAGTCAAAGAAGAGCACGTGCCCTTGATCCTGGATGAACATATCAAAAAAGGAACGCCGGTGGCGGAGTGCAATCCCGATTCCATCTGGACTTAGCCCTGACTTCCGATCATGTCTGCGCGTCACGATCCTCATGGACACGAATCCGGGCATCCGGCACCCCCTGCCGAACACAAGGCCCGCGGGCCCATTTCCATCGAGTGCGGCATCATTACGTGCAGCGACACGCGGACCCCGGAAACCGATAAAAGCGGGCAACTCATTCGAGAGTTGCTGACGCAGGCCGGCCATCGCGTCGGCGCCTATCACGTGGTAAAGGACGAGCCGGTCGAAGTCCGGGAACTGGTCCGGCAATTGGGCGCGCAACCCGGACTCGAGGCCCTCATCATCAATGGCGGTACCGGCATTTCCCGTCGCGACTCCACGTTTGAAGCCGTGGATGGCCTCCTGGAAAAACGACTGCCGGGCTTCGGCGAACTCTTTCGCTACCTGTCCTACAAGGACATCAGCTCGTCCGCGATGCTCAGCCGGGCCACCGCCGGTCTGTATCAGGGGATCGTGCTGTTCTCGATTCCCGGCTCGAGCGGCGCAGTCCGCCTGGCCATGGAAACCCTCATCCTTCCCGAACTCCCGCACATTGTCGGTGAAATGCGGAAGTAAGATCGTCATGCGGGGTTTCGCCCCCGCACGACGAGGTCCTTTTGTTTGGGCAAAAGGACCCAAAACCATTGGCGCCCGGGCGTGGCCCTTCGGGTGCCTTTGCCCCAGTCCCTTTTATTTGGGCTGCGGAACTCGTTGCGCTCAGACAGTCCTCGCCGTCAAAATAGAATTTGCGGGACCGAGGCGCAGCCACGCCCACAGGCGCCGCCTATTCTGTCATTCTCGGTTTTTCCTTCTGTCATGCCCGACCCCGATCGGGCATCCAGTGTCTTTGCTTTTCTGTAGTCGTAGCCGCGCCATCTTATGGCGTTTTCTTCGCTCGACGGCCTCCTGGTGCAACAATGCACCTCCCTTGCCTATTTGTATCTCTTGGGATACGTTCGATCAATTATCGAAAAGGCGCGCAATCTGGCGCGAGAGCTATAGGAGGCGGCAATGGCAAAAATACAAACCCGGCCGTGGGACGCGGCGGATCACCTGGAAACGAAGGAGGACGTCGTGCTCTATCTTGAAGCGGCGTTTGAAGACGGCGATCCTGGACTCATCGCGGCTGCGTTGGGCGACGTGGCGAGGGCCAAGGGGATGACAAAGGTCGCCGCCGACGCCGGTTTGGGTAGAGAAAGCCTGTACAAGGCCCTGTCACCGGACGGAAACCCGGAGTTTGTCACCGTGCTCAAGGTCTTGCGAGCCCTGGGCCTCCGGCTTCACGCGTCCGCTACGACCAGCCGATAACGCGAAACCAGCCCGTGCCGGATTACGCTACGCTCATCTGACCGACGCACTCTTTCTTTTTGCTGTCATCCTCGACATTCTTAATAGAGGATCCAGGATTTTTGTCGTTCCTTCCCAGGATCCAGGGTTTCTTCTTCGTCCGTGAAGACTAAAGACACAGAATTTCCGATCTAAGATGTCGGGGACAAGAAAGAAAGGGCGGGCACACAGGCCCGCCCCTACACATAGGAACCATGATTCTCTAGGGGACGACCTGCGTGTCGTCCCCTACAAGAACCATGTCGGCATTCGTGGGTTTAAGGCACGAGGATGATTTTTCCGAACAGCTTGCGGGAGAGCATGCGTTCCTGGGCCTGGCGGGCTTGGGATAAGGGGAAGACCGAGTCCACGACCGGACGGACGGTCCCGGCTTCGATGAAGCGGCCGGCTTCCAGGAGTTCGGCGCGAGTGCCCATATAGGATCCCCGGATCGTCAATTGCCGGGAATAGACGTAGCGCATATCCAATGGACTCTCCGGTCCGGACGTGGCGCCGCAGGTGATCAACCGTCCCCCGCGCGTCAATGATCGCAAACACTGGTCCCATACCGCCTGGCCGATATGCTCGATGACCACGTCCACCCCGCGACCGTCGGTGAACGTGTGGACGCGTTCGGTCACGTCCTCCCTGGCATGGTTGATCACCAGGGCCGCGCCGATCGCTTGGGCTTTTTCGATTTTGTCGTCCGTGCCCACCGTACTGATGACCCGCGCCTCAAGCCGGCGGGCGAGTTGGATTGCCATGCTGCCGACGCCGCTCCCGGCTCCCATGACCAGCACGGTTTCCCCGGGTTGTACGTCCGCCAGGGTTTTCACCATGTGCCAAGCCGTGACCATCACCAGCGGGTAGGCCGCGGCTTGTTCAAAGGTCAAGCCGGAAGGCATGGGCAACAGATTTCTCGCGGGGACCTTGACGTATTCCGCGTAGCCCCCGTGCACCCCGGCGCCCACGAGGTGGTACGTCGCGCAGAAATTATCCTTCCCGGCCAGGCACGCCTCGCACTGCCAACAACTGATGCCCGGAGAAATGACCACGGATTGTCCGATGGGATAGGCCGCGTCCGTGCCCTCCCCGATTTGTTCGACCACGCCGCTCACGTCGCACCCGGAAATATGAGGAAGCGGGATCGGGTAATTGGGTATCCCCTGGCGGATCCAAATGTCCAGGTGATTCAGCGCGCAGGCTTTGACCCGGACCAGGACTTCCCCGGCCTGGATCGAGGGAACCGGGACGTCTTCAAGCTTGAGTTGTTCCGGACCGCCGTGATGATGGAAGGTGACGGCTTTCATGGGCTTCTTCTCGTAGGCCCCCTCACCCCGGCCCTCTCCCACAGGAGAGGGAGTTTATGAGAAAGGAAGAGGAGGTCTGGTTAGAACAGGAGTTTGCCTTCGGCCACCATGACGGCTTGGCCGCCTACCTTGATCTCCTGGATGGCATCGTCATCGGAGAACACCTGGACCGTGATCCGTGAGGGCCGGTCGATTTCATAGCCCTGTTCCATGAAGACTTCGGTGGTCGGGCCCACGTCCACGACACCGTTCTTGACGAGATACGCGCCGAGCGCGCCGCTGGCGCTGCCCGTGGCCGGGTCCTCCCAGATCCCGATGGGCGCCGCGAACATACGCGTATGCACGTCCGCCCATGCTTCCACGGTCACCGGCGTAAAAACCATGATGCCGTTGGCCCCGAGTTTGTCGCAGACTTCCGTGATGCCCGCCGGGTCGGCTTGAATCGATTTCACTGCGGTCAGGGTCCGGACCGGGACGATGACGACCGGCAAGCCGGTCGAGACCACTTCGATAGGCAGGTGCGTTTCCGTAATGGCGGTCTTGTTCATCCCCAACGCCCGGCTGACTTCGTAGAGGTCCTGGATGCTTTCGGCCGTTCCCAAAAATTGCGGCTTGGGCTGGGTCATGATGACGTTGTCCACCTGTCCGTTTACCACGTGCAATTCCACGGGAAAGAGGCCGATGTTGCATTCGAAGACGTACCGCGTCAGCGGTTGCGTCAAGGGAAATTTCTGTAACGCACTGAGCACGAAAAAGGTGCCGATGACCGGATGGCCGGCAAACGGAATTTCCTGTGTGGGGGTAAAGATGCGGAGTTTGACGATCGCCGCGGGGTCCGTGGGCGGCACCACGAAGACGGTTTCCGAGAGATTCATCTCACGGGCGATCTGTTGGAATTCCCGCTCGGTCAAATCCGTGGCGTCGGGAATCACGGCCACGGGATTGCCGCCGAACGGCTCTTCCGCAAATGCGTCCGCCGTGTAAAACGGGAGCGACCGGGTGGGAGTCGTCATACGCGGGGAACCCGTAGCCACGTCCACGCCCGCACGATGGAGGCGAAGGTCGTCACCATGTTACGCACTGAACGGCAGGGCCTCGTACTCGGCAGCCCAGGGATTCCGAACGTAGTCTTCCACGAAATTTTGCAGGGTCCCGTTCCGGTAGAGTCGCGCATTGGCGAATTTGGTGTCGATCTTATGGAGGACCTTGACCTTCACCCCGGTCTTCTTCGTGAATTCCTCCAGGGTCACGCCCTTGATGTCCATGTTCGTCCCCCGGCCCGATTCCATGATGCATTTGGGGACGTGCAGCCGTTTCTGGCCGGTCAGCCGTTCGCGGATGTCCTCGAACGTGAGCAACACGGTGCAATCGGAATCCCCGCCCAGCGTCGTATTCGGCACGAACAGGTAACGCACGCGGTGCTTGCGATACATGTTCAGAATCTTGTGCACGCTCCTGGCCATCACGACCGTATCTTTTTTCTCCAGTTCCAGGGAATCGAACGCGCTTACGATACGCTTCCGGTTGAGAAACGCGGTCACGTAGGCTTCGGTGTGGATCGTGGTCATATTCGGCAACCCGGCGTCGTAAATCCGTTCGGCTTCCACGCCCAGCGCCTTCCGCCCCTGGCGCATGAGACCGGCGGTCTCATCCTTGATGCCCCGCACGGGCGTGAGACAGCCCATCCACAACACGCATTTCTGATTGACTTTCGAAATCTCCTTCGCGTCCTCGGACATGGTGTGTTCGTCAAACGCGTAAAAGTTGGCCGATGAGACCGAGGGGCCGTCCAACACTTTCATCAGGTGCCGCACGGACGGCGCATGCGGCATCATCTGTTGCCGGTACCGGCTCAGGGTAATGACCGACAATTCAAAGTTGATCCGTCCGGGATATTGTTCCGCCAGCTTATGAATCTTGGGCACGTGGACGAAGCCTACCGTGAAAAACTGGATGTTCTTGTCGGTGTACTTCAGAAAATCTTCGACCCATTCCATGGCCTTGGGGTGGAGGAACAGGTCGGTCCATTCCATGTATTCGTTGCCGCCCAAACACCAGAACTGCATGGGATCCGTGGGCTTGGCATTGATGTAATTGAGGATGAATTCCCAATCATCCTGCGTGGTTTTCGGCGGGTCCTGGGTTTCGCGGTAGGAATGGTCGAGTTCGTAGCAAAAGGTGCATTCGACCGGGCATTTCTTCCCCAGGCTCAAGGGGATTTTGCCCGCGTCCATTTCGCGGATCAATACTTCCCGGTACCCTTTGTCCTGAAGCACCAGCGTCGGCTCCAGGACCGGCAGATCGCGTCCCATTGCTAGAATAGTCCTTTCCGCTGCGTCCTGTTCACAAATCCCTCGACAGGAAATAGGACAACAACGTTACCGCATCCTCTTGCTTCGGTTTCAGTCTTATCGCCGGCCGGGCTGCCCCTCACTCGCCAGCCGTTGCGCCTCAGCGACCTGCTCCGGCGTCATGTTCGATGCGACTTCACTACGGAGTCGCACGGCGCTGTCGCGCAAGTCGCTGTCCCGCTCAGAACTCGAAAGCCCGGAAACCACAGACGTGAACCATTGGTACGCCTGAACGTCACTCTGTGGCACCCCCTTCCCGTCACGGTACATGAACCCGAGACGGAACCGGGCAAGGGCATGCTCCTGCTCCGCGGCCTGACGATACCACCGTACTGCTTCAGCATCATCTTGCGGTACCCCGAGGCCCCCTTCGTACATGAATCCGAGATTGATCCGGGCAAGGGCATCCTCCTGCTCCGCGGCTTGACGATACCACCGTACCGCCTCGGCAAAATCTTGCGGCACCCCCTTCCCCTCCAAGTACATGTATCCGAGATTGACCTGGGCACTGGCATCCCCCTGCTCCGCGGCTTGACGATACCACTGCACCTCCTCGGCCTCATCATGCAGCGACACCTGTCCCTTACGGGACATGTTCACGAGATGAAACTGGGCGTGGGTATTTCCCTGCTCCGCGGCCCGCAGATACCACCGCCTTGCCTCGGCCTTATCGAGCGATGTTCCACGGCCCTCTTCGTACATGAACGCGAGCTTGTCCTGGGCACTGGCAAACCCCTGCTCCGCAAAGACAGAGTACACCCGGAAGAGCACGGCATACTTGAACGAAGCCCAGGTACCCTCCTCATCCGTATGGGCCTCAGACTCCGCGGCGACACACGTCATCAGCACCAGCAGGGCCACGACGACCATGCCTTGCCGACCCTTCAGATTTCTCAATGGACGTAAGAATGACGAGAACATGAGCCGGACCCTCCTCTATGCAGGAAAACATTCTTCCTTCGTCACGTCATCTTGTATTCGTTGCCTATGCACCGTTTTGCGCACCCCCCTCACCCCGGCCCTCTCTCTCCAGGGGAGAGGGAGTTAAAGCTCATTGACACCACCGCGATCCGTTTGCCACACTTCGAGGCTGAAGAACCCCATTCACGTTTATGCCTTCACCGCCTGCAAATACGGAAGAGCCGGTGGCTCAAGCCCTCGAACTCTTCAATCTTTCCCTGCCGCTGAACTCCACGACGCTGCACCAACGGTATCAGGAACTGCTGGTCACCTGGCATCCGCACCGGTACGCGAACCTGACCAACAATCCCACCAAGTATATGCAAATGTACAAGAAAGCCGAGGCGATGACCAAGGCCGTGCAGGCCGCGTACACACTGCTGAAGGAATATCTGGAACACCACGGTCACGCGCCTTCCTGACCCTTCGGCTCCGCTCAGGGCAAGCGGCGGGCCTGACGAGCCACACCCTACGTGGTCGAATGGCTGACCACCCGCGTCATTCCCGGTTCCCCCTCTTTGCCGCCTTCGGGGTCCACCTTGGCCACCGGCCACGTGATCAACCCCGCCACGGTATCGGGCGCGGCGTCGGCAGGACTGTGCCGGGTGGCGTAAATTTGCGGCAACCGGTTCGTGCCGTACCGTGAAATGTAGAGGAAGATCTGCTCGCGGGCGTTGATCCGCACGGCCCAGGGTTCGAAATCGTTCTGGTAAAACTCCTCGCACAACTGCATGGCATCCAGGCAACTCAGGCTCCCCGGCTCGTTCAGCGTGTAATAGTAATCCAGGGGCATATCGTATTCGTCCTGCTTCTGAATCGTGATGCCGAATTTGTCGGGGTTCCTGACCATCGGGGTGTGGCGATAGGCCACGAAGTAAAACAACTCGACCGAATGGATTTCGGTTTTGTTGTCGATCAGGAACTGCCGCGTGTCCTCGGCTTCCGCCCTGGTCTCGCCGGGGAATCCGTAAAACGCCATGACGTGATTCCAGATCCCCGCCTTCGCGGCTTCCCGTAAATTGTTTTCGATCACGCTCTTCCGCGCGTGCTTGTCCATGAGTTCCAGGACGCGCTCATTGGCCGACTCCATCCCGTAGTACAAGGTCTTGCACCCGGATTCCGCGGCCAGCCGCCAGGTTTCAGGGTCCTGGAGCGTCTCCTCAAAGCGGATCAGCGTGGTCCACTTGATGTCCACCTGTTCTTCCACCAGGAGTTGGGACACCTTCTTGAAAAGCGCGGGCGGATAGGATTCGTCGGCAAAGAGAAAGTGATCGGCCTGATAGAGTGCCTTGAGGGCCTTGACCTCCCGGACCACGTCCTGGGCCGGCTTGCCGCGATACTGGTCGAAGTACCCTTGCCCGTGGTCGCAGAACGTGCACCGCCCCCAGTAACAGCCCCGGGTCGCCAGGTACGGAAGGATGCGCGTGGGCACGAAATAGGAATCCAGGGGCAACCCGTTGAAATCGGGCAACGGGAGCGCCGTGGTCTTTTCCGTATAAATCTCCGAATTGATCCGGACGTGCCCATTTTCCCGGTACATCAGGTTGGGCAGCGATTGCCACGTTCGATCCCCTGCCAGGGCCTCCAACAACCACACGAGCGCATGTTCGCCCTCATACATGATGGCCGAATCGAACACGGACGAGAAAAACGGCTCCTGTTTCGCCAAGTCTTCCTGAAGCCGCGTGATGACGTTGCCCCCGACGGTGACGTGGATTTCCGGGAACGCTTCCTTGATCATTTTGCAGAAGGTGAATCCCGCGATCATTTGCATCTTCGTCCCAATGGAGACGCCGACCACGTCTGGACGTTCCTTGGCGACCGAGGACAACACCAATTGCCGGCACACGTCCCGGTACACGTTCACCTGCTCGTCGTCCAAACACTCAAGGACTTCCTGCGAGACGCCGGGCCGGTAACCCAAATTGCTCTCCATGGGGTAGTACACCAGCGAGGCGGGGAAATACGCCGCGGAAATGTACCGCATGACGTCGCGAAACACGTTCAACGCCCATTCGAGTTTATCGGCTTCGTAGAAATCGTCGCTCCGGTTGATGCGTTTTGCTTCCTCGGCGTTCGCGGCCAGGTCCATCACGTCGAAGGCCAGGGCCTCCTCCAGACAGGCTTTCTGGTCGATCTCCTTATCGCTCAAGCCTTCGCGCGTTTTCTTGGCTTCCAGCGCCTTGTGTTGCTGGACCATGCGCGCGTTGACCCAGATCAGGAACATGTCGCTGAAGAACAACTCGTACATTTCGATGTTGATGTCCCGCTGCACGACTTCATGCCCGTTTTCCCGGAGCACGGCCGTGAGACTCGGCAACGCCAAGTACGGAGCCGTGGGCACCCATTCCGGCGGGAAGAGCAGCATGGTTTTCAACTTCCGGCCGCTCTTGGTTTTCGGCGCCGCGTTATCAATGTTGATGAGGGAAGACATCAGACGTTCGCCAGTTCTTCGGAACTCTGTTCCGGCGTGATGCGGAATTGGAGGGCCGGCAGCTTGTTGGTGCCGAAATGCGCCACGTAGAGGAAGACGTATTCGCGGATGTAGATCTTCAAATCCCAGCCGACGTAATGGTTCTGCTCGAACTCTTCAAACACTCGTTCGGCGTCCTCGACGCCCAGCCCTTCCTTCACGGTGAAGTAATAATCCAGGGCCAGATCCCATTCGGGATTCTTGTAGAACGTGATGCCCCACCGCTCCGGGTCCTTGGCCACCGGGGTATGCTTGCTGAGATCGAACGTGCCGAAACCGATGGAATGCACGTGGTCCCGGTTGTCCTCCAGGAACTGCATGGAGAACTTCGCGTCTTCATACCGCTCGCCCGGAAACCCGAAGAAGCCCATAATGTGGTTCCACACCCCGTGTTTCGAGGACAGTTCCAGGCTCCGTTGAATCACGTCGGTGGTCGTGGCCTTATCCATGAGTTTCAGGACCCGCTCGCTGCCGGACTCATAACCCATGTGGAGGAACTTGCACCCCGAGTCCTCGGCATCCTGCCACACCTCGTCGTCCAACAGGCTCTTCTCGAAGCGGATGTGCGTGGTCCACGCAATGCCCAATTGGTGTTCCTTGAGTTGACGGGTCAGTTTGCGGAAGAGCGCCGGGGGATAGGATTCATCGGTAAAGTGAAAGTGCCGCGTGTGATACTTGTCGCGGAGGAACCGGACCTCCTCGATGATTTCCTGGATCTTCTTGGTCCGGTAGCCGGCCGTATAGCCTTCGCCGTGATCGCAAAACTCGCACCGGCCCCAATAGCACCCCCGGGTCGCGAGATAGGGCAGCACGGGTTCCGGCACGAAGTACTTCTCCATCGGGAGCCCGTCGAAATCCGGGGGCGGCAGGTCCGCCATGTTTTCGGAAGACGTGACCGGCGACGTATGAATGCCGGCCTCGTCCCGCCACAGGAGGTTCGGGATTTCGTTGAAATCGCGATCCGTTCCGATTGCTTCCACCAATTGCAGGAACGCGGTTTCGCCTTCGTACACCACCGCGGTGTCGAACAGCGCAAACAACTTGGGCGTCGTGGGCAGCACGTCGCGCAACCGGGTCACGGTATTGCCGCCGATGGTCACGTGGATCCCGGGGAACTGCTCCTTGATCATGGCGCAGAAGGTCAGGGTGGAAAACAGTTGCTGCCGCAGCACGATGGAGATGCCGATGATCTCCGGCTTCTCTTCGAGAATGGCCGGCTTGACGACATGTTCGAACACGTCGCGATACACGTTGACTTGCGTATCCTCGACCGCGGCCAGGACCTCCGAGGACATGAAGAGTTTATACGACAGGTCCGTTTCCATCGGCGGCATGCAAATGCGCGCGGGCGCGTACACCAGGGAAATCGTCGCGGTCACCTCACGAAAGACGTTCATGGCCCATTCAAGTTTTTCCGCCTCGTAAAAATCCGGGGACCGGATGATCGTCTTGGCGCGCTCGGCCTGTTCGATCAGGTCCGCCACACGAGACCGCGTGCATTCGCACAAGGCCATCTGCAACTGGGTTTCTTCTTCCGAAAGCCCCCGGTCCCGGGCCAGTCGTTTCAATCGATCCAGTTGCTGGGGCACTCGTTTCAGCACGCGCTTGAGAAAATCCGCGCTGAAATACCAATCGTACATTTCGAGGTTGACGTCCTTCTGCACCACGTCATGCCCGGCCCGGCGCAAAAACGCGGTCAACGTCGGCAGACTCAGGTAGGGTTCGGAGGGATACCAGTCCGGCGGGAAGATCAGCATGACCTTCTTCTTGGGTCCGCCGTTACCCTGGGATTCCGTGCGGCGCTGCCTCAGAAGCTGCGGGCTGATCAGCCCGCCCTTGTTATAGTCGATCCTCATACTCGCTCCTCTCATCCGGACAGAAGAAAAGCCTGTCCCGGACAAGGACCCCCTTGATGACACTCATTCTATGCCTTGGGAAAATAGTGGTCAAGGACAACGACAGGGTCGTTCGGCCTGATCGTCATTCCGAGCAATACACCAAATGGTCATTCCGAGCGAAGCGAGGAATCTGCTTCTTCCTTTTCTGTCATCCCCGACATCCTTAATCGGGAATCCAGGGTCTTGGTAGTTGTCTTGGTAGCCGCGTCATCTCATGCTCAGGATGACCACGTTGGTATTTTGTGCTATGATGATTTCCCTGAATCAACAGACTGACACAGTGAAGGATGGAAAATGAAACACGTTCCTGCTCACTACGATGGCACAAAAGTTGTCCTGGACGAACCCGTCACGCTTCCCGTCAACACGCCCCTTGAGGTAGTGGTTCCTGATTCCCCGGAAGAAAGCACTCAACTCCGGGAAGGAACCTTTCTCGCATCCCTGCCGGTACTGACCAAGATCTGGACGAACTAGGCCGATGCCGAATATGACAAGCTATGATCAGGGGGACATCGTTCTAGCCACCTTGCCCTTCTCCGATCTGCTCAAACTGGAGCAAGCGCTCCGCCTGTGGTTCGGCCTCTCCGGTTAGACTCAGACGCGGCCCTTATCCCTTCCTGTCCTTCCCGCGACCGGCCACTTGATCCAGGTACCGGACTTGCAACTTGTCGAAGCGCTCGAAGTCGCGGTCGTTGGTGAGAAGCGCGGCAATGCCGTGCTCTCGGCACAGGGCGGCGATCTGCGCATCGAACATCAGGTTGCCGCGCGCATCGGCCTGGCGAACCGTAGTCTCAAGTTGTAGAAGAAAACCGGCACCCGGCAGGGCGACGTGACAAGTGGGCGCGGCCACGATCCCGTTGATGAAATCCATGGCTTGGGGAACCGTAGACGGAGGATTGAAGACGCGCCGATGCGTAACGACGCGCATGAACTCGATCAGGCAGAAAACCGGCAGAGCCCACGGTTCCGTCCCTTCGGCCAACCGGACCAGTTCGGCCGTCGCCACGGCATTGAGATCGGTCCCGCGGCGGTGTGCGTAGATCAGGACGTTGGTGTCGACGGCTATCATTCGTGATCAAGCACGTCGTAGAGGGCTTCCCTGTCCGAGATGTCGACGTTGGGCGGACGCTTCCCCTTCACGGTGGTGATTTGAAGCTTGAAACCCGGCCCCTTGCGAGGGATGGCCATCAGTTTTGCCCGCAGGGCATTTTCGACGAACCGCGTAAGCGTGACGCCGTCCCGTGCGGCGCGCTCCTTGGCGTGACGCAACACCTGATCGTTCAGATTGAGCGTGGTCTTCGTAAGAAATTGGCCTCGGCCTGACATATGGCTAAACCATATCAGACAACCCATATATATGGCAAGACTCTCCCCCCTCTCCCCTTGTTGTGGGAGATGGTTGGGGTGAGGGGGAAGGCAGTGGCTTTGCTTTTGCATCTGTAGCCGCACCACCCCAACTCAGGGGCAGGGACATGCCTCATGGCGCTTTCTTCCAGACGGCCTCTCCGAGCGGCATAAGATGCCGCAGCTACACATATTCTGTGTTACCTCTTGCCGTCATCCCCGACCTGATCGGGGATCCAGTGTCTTTGGAGTTGGTCTTTGCAGCAAAACGTACAAAATGCACGATTTTGTACGTTTTGTAACAAATGTAACATTCGTAATGTTTTGTACAAAATGTAAAGTTTTTTAAAAAAATAACTTTTTTAAAACATTTAAAAAATGCAAACAGATGAACAACACGTCATGAAAGACACGCAGAAGCCCGGGCACATCAAATGATTGGCTTTCATTGTAACGGGCAGAGCACTACTATATGATAGCCAACCGTCTGATGATAGGGACGATCATTGCCCCATTCAGCCGTTTGATTCTGAATTTGTAGCATCCTCATGCCGACCCTGGATTTCAAAGGAAAGTCGCTCGTCTACTCCCATCACCTGAGCGTCCCAGCACGCACGCTTGAGCCGAACGCCAAAAAGTCTCTTCCGCTGAAAGGCGGCAAGCCTTCCCTTGACGACAACCTGATCATTCACGGCGACAACCTGCACGCGCTCAAGGCCCTGATGCCGCGTTACGCCGGCAGGATCAAGTGCATCTATATCGACCCACCCTACAACACCGGAAACGAGGGCTAGGTGTACAACGACAACGTGAACAGCCCGATGATGCAGGAGTGGCTCAAAGACAAAAGCCCGGTGGACGGCGAAGACCTGGAGCGCCACGACAAATGGCTGTGCATGATGTGGCCGCGACTGCACCTGCTACGCGAGCTGCTGGCCGAGGACGGCGTGATTTTTATTTCCATCGACGATAACGAACATCACCGCCTGCGAATGGTGATGGATGAGATTTTTGGGGAGGGGAATTTCGTAGCGACAGTAATCTGGCAAAAAATCTTTTCTCCCAAGAATACAGCAAAGCATTTTTCGGAAGATCACGACTACATTCTTGTATACGCAAAGGACCTTGCGCAATGGACTACGAATACCCTTGAACGCAGTGAGTCTGCAATAAGCCGGTACAAAAATCCTGACAACGACCCCCGAGGCGTGTGGTCGTCAAGCGACCTGACTGCTCGGAATTATTACAGTCAAGGGACATATGAAGTCACAAGTCCGTCGGGTGCTAAATTTAAGCCTTCCGTGGAGAACTACTTCCGAGTATCCCCAGAGAAATTTGCCGAACTGGACAAGGACGGTCGAATCTGGTGGGGACCAAGCGGCAACAATATGCCTCGACTCAAACGATATTTGTCGGACGTTAAGAGAGGCGTCGTGCCGCAAACACTATGGCTACATACCGATGTTGGGCATACACAGGATGCGAAGAAAGAACTTGTCTCCATACTCCATTTCGAGAAGTCAGAAGACGTATTCAATACCGTAAAACCGAAAAGTCTCGTCAACCGCATGCTCCAAATTGCAACCGACAAAGATTCCATCGTCCTCGACTCCTTCGCCGGCTCAGCCACGACCGCCCATGCTGTTCTCGCCTTGAACAAAGAAGACGGCGGCAACCGCAAATTCATCCTGGTTGAGTGTGAAGACTATGCCGACAAAATCACCGCCGAGCGCGTTCGTCGTGTCGTCAAAGGCGTGCCGAAGGCCAAGGACGAGAACCTGAAAAACGGACTGGGCGGCAGCTTCACCTATTGCACGTTGGGCGATGAAATCAGCCCCGAAAAAATGCTCACCGGAGAGAATCTGCCGGACTACGAAACCCTGGCCCGTCATCTCGTGTACACCGCAACCGGCCAGGCATCGGACAAGTTTCGTAACATAAAAGACAAAGACGGTTTCTTCCACGAAACCGGCGACAGGCTGTTTTATCTGATCTACGAACCGAACCTCGCCTTCCTGCGTAGCGCCGACTCCGCCCTCAACAGCGCCCGCGCCGAACGCATCGCCAAGCAGGTCAAGAAAAAACAAAAAACCGCCGTCGTCTTCGCCACCCACAAATTCATGGGCCAAAAAGAATTGACCGAGATGAGAATCACGTTCTGCGGATTGCCGTATGGAGTCTTGGACGGATAAACGAAGATGAAGCTATTGGTCTGCAAAGTCATACCCCGTCTTGACGATAACGGCCGCTCGTAGTAGCCTAGGTTGCATGAACGCGCTTGCATTCGACACACACAAGGCGGTCAAGGCCCTCAAGGAGGCCGGAGCCGATGAACGCTTGGCCAAAGCCGTGGTCGCAACAGTCGGCGACGCCATGGGCGAGAACGTGGCTACGAAGGCCGACATTGCCGACGTACGGTCCGATATCTCCGCATTGGAAGCTCGACTTTACCGCCACCTTTGGATCATGGCCGTCGGCATTGTTGGCCTCACGGTCGCGTTGGTGAAGCTGATCACATGACCAGCTATTCTCTTTGACTGATCCACCAGCCAAACGTCGCCTTTCTCCGCAACGCCGACTCGGCCCTGAACAGCGACCGCGCCGAGCGCATCGCCAAGCAGACCAAAAAAAAGCAAAAAACCGCCGTCGTCTTCGCCACCCACAAATTCATGGGACAAAAAGAATTGACCCAAATGGGAATTACGTTCTGCGGATTGCCGTATGGCATTCAGAGTGGCTAGAATCTGCGAAGTAAGAGGAGATGACGAGAATATGCGTGTCCGTAAGCTGAATGATCGATTCAGGGAGAAACTGAGCAACGCTCGACGATCGGAAGAAAAGGTGACCAGCACCATTGACGGCAAACTCGAACAAATCAACATTCACAACAACGCAAACACGTTTAGAATTTATCCTTCCCTGCCTAGCGCATCTTCGGTCAATTGCAAATTCCCACAAGAGTTGCTTGAGCACGTGCAGGGTGCTCTAGGATCCTTTGTTTCCGTTTCCGGCGAATGCTTCTATCGTCCCGATGCGCCATTTCCCTACAAAATCAAGGTTCAGGAAATGCGTATCCTGCCCCCGAGCAGCGAACTTCCTTCTTTGAGTGAACTCCGTGGCATCGCCCCCGAAGCGACCGGCGGCAAATCCTCCGAGCAGTTTGTCAGAGAACTGCGCGATAGTTGGGGCAAAGATGAAGTAAAAGGTCTTACCATAACGCCCTGTGACATACCTGGAACAGGTCCTACACTGTTTTAATTATCCACGGTTTATGCAACGCAAAACCTGCCAACAAGCCGCATTGCCGTTGACCAATGAACAGAGGGTTGAACTCGACCGGCGTTTGGATGCGTACGAGAGAGACAATATTAAGGGCCGCGAAGTCTCTGACGTGGTGGCGACCTTAAAAAAGCGGTTATGAAGTCTGTCCCGACCGGCAAGACCCCCTGAACGGTTAGGCCGATGAATTGAGGCATTCAAGGAAATGCGGCTTTTCACGTTCTCCGGCTTGTCGCATGTAAGTTTCTGAGGCTAATCCCACTACTGCTACCCATACGAAACCTTTTTCGCGAACCCAGGACAACAATGAACGAAAATCTGGAAGACTTGCTAGCAAACTTCACGGAACTCCTTTTTCATGGTTTCGCATGCATCGAATACGGTGACTATGACCAAGCGATGGCATATTACACCAAGGCCCTGGAGTTCAAACTCAATTTTGCAAATCCAAATCCGAACCGTTTTTATGCACTTGCGCACCAGGGACGCGGCTTCGCATATATCAAAACCGGAAATTTCCTCGATGCTTTTAAGGATTTTGTGGAGGCAAACAAACGCGATCCAGTTCTAAAAACCCTAGTGCCCGCAATATATGTCTTAGATAAGATTGCCGACATCTACAAGGACCATGCCGAAGAAGAGGGACACAGAGCCTTTGAACTATATTTCAGACTGCTAGAGGCAACCTCCAATATACAGCAAAAGCAGTTCTATGCTCCTCAAGAGAATGCAGAAGTTGCTCATTACACGTCCCTTCATACGCTCAAGAGTCTTGCTGGCAAAAGGCGCTTCCGGCTTTACAATGCTGCCTATATGAACGACCCGGAAGAAGGTCGTGTGTTTTTTGAAATCATGGAAGGCCATGGAATAGAAAATGTGGAGGAAGTGTTTTACCGAAACGATGAAAAGAAAACTCGGCTTTCCCCAGCCTATATCGGTAGTTTCGTCAAGGTGGATGCAAAAGACCCGAAGCGGAAAGATGAACTGTTTTTGTGGCGCACGTATAGGAAACAGGACGGACAGGAAGCGGCCGGGGCTTGTCTGATTTATAAGCACGAAGGAACTGTGTTCGCAGAAAAATGTGGCGAACAAACAGGAGCCATGCAACAATTGCAAGCGAAACTGCTTATGGCAGAAGGCAATCGTCAAATTCCAGAGAAAAGACAACCCCGCAAACCAGACCTTTATAAAATCGTTTACAGTGACGAAGGGAACAATCAAGAACTCTCTGAAGAACTGAATGAACTGGCAGAATCACTGAAACAAATCAAATTGCATATTGAAGAAGAAAAAGACAATGAAAACAACGAGAGACTAAGAAAACTTGTCCGCGACCTGCTCGACACCATCCGCTTTCTCTTCAAATCACGTCACTACAGAGAGGAAGCAGAGGTCCGCGTGGTCCAGATCCATTATTGCGACGAGGAAAATACGACGCAAGAGCCTGATGACATCAGGGTTGATACGGAACAAATTCCGCCGCGCTTTTACCTGGAAACGCACGATAATTTCCGTTTCGGCGAAGTCATCCTAGGCCCCCAAGCGCGTAGCGTGCTTGAATGGAATCGCTGGTTGAAAGAACAAAACGAAACCCTAAGCGTCAAGAAATCCGAAATTAACTACGGAGAGCGCTATCATTAACCATGCAACTCAAAACCTACCAGCAGAATTCCCTTGAGCAGTTGGACCGCTGGCTTGCGGCGCTTAAAGAGGCTTGTAAAGACGCGGCGGACGGTGAAGAGTTTTACGCGAAGAAGAACAAACCTGTTCCAGAAGAATTGAAAAACTATCCTCGGTCTGCATGGCAGAGCCTGAAAGAGCAGAACGTTCTTCCCGGCATTTCAGACAACGGACATCTTGAAATCCCCGACTACATTTCGCGAAACGGAACGTCCGGTGAGCCCATCCCGCACGTCTGCCTGAAGGTGCCGACCGGCGGCGGGAAGACCCTTTTGGGTGTTGCCGCGCTTGAGCGCATCAAGCAGGACATGGGCTTCGTGTTGTGGATCGTGCCGACCAGGGCGATTTACGAGCAGACGCTCAAGGCTTTCAGAACCCGCGAGCATCCGTACAGGCAGATGCTTGAGAGGATTTCCGGCGGCAAGGTCAAACTGTTGCAGAAGGACGACCGCTTCACCCAACAGGACGTGGAAAACCGGCTCTGCGTCATGATGCTGATGTTGCCGTCCGCCAACAGGCAAACAGGGAGGGACTTTCTCAAGATATTCCGTGACAGCGGGAGCTACACCTCGTTTTTCCCTGAGCAGGACGATTCCCACGCGAACCACGCGCTTTCAGAACGGCACCCCGACTTGGAGAAGAACGACACCGGCGGCTGGGTGAAGCACAGCCTGATCAACGTACTGAAACTGATTCGTCCTACCGTCATTTTGGACGAGGCGCACAAGGCATATGGGCCGAATGACAAGACCAACATCGAGTTCGTCAAATCCGTCAATCGACTCAATCCCCGCTTTGTGCTCGAATTGTCCGCCACGCCTAGAATCGGGATCAGCAACATCCTGGTCAACATCTCGGGAACCGAGTTGCAGGCCGAGGAGATGATCAAGCTGCCGATAGAGATTCACAGCTTCGGCAATTCCGACTGGAAACACACGCTTGCCGAAACCCAGCGGAAATTACAGGCACTGGAAACCGAAGCACAGAAACTTCAAACACGGGAAAACCGCTATATCCGTCCCATTGCCCTGGTCAGGGTGCAGCGAACGGGCGAAGAGCAACGGGGTAAAGGGACCATCCATTCGGAGGACGTGCGGGAGTATCTGATGCGAAATCTTGCCGTGCCGGGAAACCGAATCAGAGTGCAATCATCGGAACAGAAGGAACTCGCGGGCGAGGACCTGCTGAGCGAAACAAGTCCCGTTTGCTGGATTATCACCAAGGATGCCCTCAAGGAGGGTTGGGATTGCTCGTTCGCTTACGTCCTGGCTTTATTGGACAACACCACGGCGACCACGGCCATGACCCAGATGACCGGCCGGATCATGCGACAGCCGCACGCGCGCAGCATTGCGCAAAGCCCGTCCCTGAACCAGTGTTATATTTACTGTTACAACACGGACGTGGGAAAGGCCGTGGACAAGGTTAAGACCGGGCTGGAAAACGAGGGGCTGACCGGGCTCGGTGATGCGATCCGCGGCGATGGCGAAGGCGACGCGCCTCAACCCCAAACCGTCAAGCGACGCCCAAAGTATAAAAGGCTTCAGATCTTTCTCCCACAAGTGCTGCACAGAGAAGGTTATAAATGGCGTCCGCTTGATTACGACCGCGACATCCTGGTGGCGATTGATTGGG
The DNA here is from genome assembly GCA_965204965.1 of Nitrospirales bacterium. Classification (GTDB taxonomy): domain Bacteria; phylum Nitrospirota; class Nitrospiria; order Nitrospirales; family UBA8639; genus Bin75. The sequence goes on from OZ242026.1 coordinate 2,223,540, forward strand.
ACGGAATCGACGTGGGCAAGGCAGTGAATCTGGACGACGATGACACGATTCGGGAGATCATCGCTACGGTTGACGTTCAGGGTGACAGAAGAGTCTCCGACGAGGTTCTTGAGACCGGAGAGCGGTTGCACCTTGATTATTTCGTCCGGCGGCTGACGGACGTGGTACCGAATCCATGGCAGGCCGCGCGCATGGCAGCGGGTTTTCTCCAAAAGCACAGGGGATGCGACGATTCACAACTGTTGAATAACCGGATTTATCTTTCGGAGATTTTGCGTCAGAACATCAGGGAAGACCTGGACAGAAGAGCCGAGTCGGTTTTCCGCAGCAAGATCAAGAACGATGCCATCAGGTTTCATCTCGAAACCGACAAGGAGTTGGATTATGAACTGGATAAGTCCTTCGAGGTTTTCGTGTCCAGCAAGGAAAGATCTCTTCAGGGCGAACACGGGCAGCCGATACAGCAGAGTCTTTTTGAGCCCGTGTATGAAAGCAACTTCAACGTGCTCGAAAAGGATTTCGCGCTGTATCTGGACAAGAGCGATTCCATTTCCTGGTGGCACAGGGTCGCCGCAAAACAACAGTATCGTCTCCAGGGATGGAGACGACAGAACGTCTATCCCGATTTCGTCGCCTGCCGACGAAGCGATGGGACGCTTCTGATTCTGGAAACAAAGGGCGTTCACCTGAAAGGGAACGAGGATACGAACTACAAGAAGAAACTGCTTGATACCCTCGAAACGACCTACAACCAAGCCCTCGACAGAGGGGAAATGAAAGTCTGCGAGCCCCCGGCCGTTTTCAGGATGATGTTTGAAGATCGCTGGAAGGAAGAGGTAGGCGCACTCGTTGCGGAATAGCGCGGAGCACAGGCAGCATCAAAGCGGAATTCGATCATGAAACACATGAGGCACGCGTGGAATTCTTTTACTGGGCCTATCGGAATAGGCTTGGCGCTTGTCCTGCTTGCCGGAACCCTCCGGGCGGAATCACCGGCTACCCTACATGTCGGGGCCTTTTCTCTCGCACAGGCGAGGGGAACCTTTCCTGATTCCTGGAAGCCGCTCACGTTCCATAAGATCGACGAGCATACCGAATATTCGTTGGTGGAAGACGACGGCACCGTGGTCGTCAAAGCCGTGAGCCGTGGGTCGTCCTCGGGGTTGACCCGCGAGGTGGCCATCGATCCCAAGGAGTATCCCATTGTGGAATGGCGCTGGAAGATAGAAAACGTGTTGCAGAAGAGCGACGTGACCACCAAGCAGGGAGACGACTACCCGGCCCGTTTGTATATCTCTTTCGCTTATGACGAGAGCAAAATCGACTTTTTGGATCAGGCCCAATATGAAATGGCCAAACTTCTCCACGGGAAGTATCCCCCGACCGGAGTCATCAATTATATCTGGGAGAGTCGTAGCCCGGTCGGGACCATAGTCCCCAATCCCTACACTGATCGCGCCATGATGATCGTCCTTGAAAGCGGGGAGGCCAAAGCCGGGCAGTGGGTGGCCGAGTCACGGAACGTCTACAAGGATTATCGAACGGCGTTCGGAGACGACCCGCCCGCGATCTCCGGGGTGGCCGTGATGACGGATACCGACAACACCCAGGAATCCGCCGTGGCTTATTACGGAGACATCACGTTTAGAAAAGCGGCCAATAAAATGCCTCTACCTCCCCTTACCCCTCCTTACAAAGGCGGGGAATAGGAGGAGCAGGGAACAACGATCGTTGTTCCTTACTTGGTGTCGGGTGACTACGGCTACGCCCCCTCACCCTACCCTCTCCCACAGTGGGGAGAGGGTTCTAATGGGGCGAGGGAGACAAGATGTGTGTAAAAAAATGGGGGAGCCGGACAGGCTCCCCCATTCCCATTGAACCACCGCCCGTTACTTCAAAGACGCCGGTGTGGCTTTGAGGCTCTTAAACGGCTCGGCCTTCACTTGCCGCAAGCTGGGGGAACCAACTCCGAGGGGCAGTATTCGCTGATCATCGGCGAAGAGCACCCTGAGGTACCCCCATTGACCTGATTGGGAATAAGGCAGCCGCCCGTTGCTCCATACATAATCCCCGGGCAACGCCCATTTTCCCCCAGCCGACGACAGGAACACATCCAAGCCTTCCGAACCGGCGAATTCCACGGTGCTGATCATATCCGCCCCGGGCAGGAATGGTTCAATGGGCCATTCATGTTTTTCCACCGTAAACATTCCGTTCTGTTCACTGCTGGCGCCAAACACGTGAATACGGACAGGATCTCCCGCATGCGCTTCGATAATCGGCGTGACGGGATCCTGCGGATTCTCGACTTCACAGGGTTGGAACATGCGACCGAGTGAACACCCCGCTTCTTCGCGATACAGGTACGGCTCCGCCCGGTAGTTCACCCCCGTCAAGCCGGCCACGTTTTGCACGTAGGGCATGAAGCTGGTGCCGATGATGTTATCCTCATCCTGGAAATACAACGCCACGTCACGATAGTTTACCCGGCCTTCATTCCCCGGGATGGTGCGGTCCATGATGACGTCCGCTCTCCAGCTATTTTTCAGGGATATGTCTTCCCCGGTCTTGGGATCCCGATACGTCGAACCCTGGGGACCGATGATGACACCGCCGAACAAGCCGTTCCGGGGATTCGTGGCCACGTTCCCCCAGTCCCACACCAACGTTTGCCCCTCGCCGTTAAAGGGATCGGCATAGTAGGTGTAGGTGCGAGACTTCCCGGGAGCCACGGTTTGGTCGCCGGGGTTGTTGCCGAGGTTGACTCCCTGGGAATCCTTCGGATCGAACGCTAACCCGAAGGCCGAGAACGACGCCCGCCCGTCCTTGAGTTTATTCGTGAGTTTGACCCTGAGGCAGTCGCCCACGTTGGCTCGAAGGGTCAACGGCATGGGTTGCGCGTCCCCGGACACCCGCTTGACGTCCTCCTCAAGCACGTAGATCTTGGCGTCCGGATTGCGCAGCTCGATCGTTCGTTCAAAGTCGACTTCGATGGCCTCCGGCGCATTGGGATTGAAACTCATACCCGGATGATCCATCGCCACCACGTTAAACTGCTTGACCGGCACATCCGGCGGACACACCGGAAGCGGCTCCGGCATGCCTTCTTTGCCGTACGCCTTGTTGGGCAGCGGTTGAAGATCGGAGACCGGGGCATCCAACACCCTGATGAGTCCCCACGCCCCTTCCGAGAACTTGGAATTCCGCCCGTTGAAGAACATGTAATCGCCGGGTCGATGGCGAGGTCCCCCGGCTTCGGGGATCACCAGGTCATACCGCTCGGCGATACCGACGTGCAGGGCGTTCTTTCGGTTGGCTTCCTCCGCGTACCGCTCCGACCAGAACGTATGCCCCGAGATGGTAAACACGTTGCTTTCGTTCATCGTGACGTCCAGCAACCGGAACACGAGGGCATCGCCCAGGTACGCGCGCAACATCGCCGTGCTCGGATCACCGTGCACGCCACTACTGAACAGCTTCGATGGATCCGGGTCGTTTGCCAAACGCTGGGCAAACGGCTCGGCGCGGAAATTCAGCGCCCCACCCGTGGTATGGGTCCCTCCGTTGAGGAAGGGCATCGGGGTCATCTTGATCATATCGTTGGGCGGCATTTGGAACGACACGGTGCGCCCCGCTTCCAACGCGACGTCCACCGGTTGTCCGGGAGGATTCCCGGCCGTGACCACGTTCACGGTATGCGGGACGGTGTCCATGATGTGCACCATCAGTTCACGGAAACTGCCCGCGACGTCATGGCCGACCCGCTCCGTCGCATGAATATCCGCCACCGGGCCGGTCCTGATCCGTTTGCCCGTCTTGGGATCATGCCACGTGGAGTTGAACGGCTCGGCAATCATGGTGCCCACGGCCCCATGCGGCCACGTCGTGCCGCCAAAGGCGTGGTCGTGCCAGAACACGCTGCCCACGTCCGCATCCACCCAGAACCGCTGACGGACGTATTCCACCGTCACGATATCGTCGACCGGATGCGCGTGTGCCAGCGGCGCGTCAAACGTGAGCGTCTTGTCGCCGATGGCGGCGATACGCAGGACTTCCTTCCCTTCCACGTTATCCGCTCCGACTAAAATGGGAATGCCCACGTGATACTGCTTGGCATTCGTCACGTGAATGGTGGTGTCTCCCTTCTTCGCCGCCTTGGTGATTTTCGCGTTCATCGGCACCGGCAACCCCTTCTCGGTGTCTTTCGAAAACTGCGTAAAGGGTCTCATCGATTGCTCGTACGACATGCCGGAAATCACGCCGTCGGAGGCCTGATTGTCAAACTGGAAGAAATGGAAATGCGTGTTGATCTTGGACGACTGGAAATTGGTGAAATCGTCGTCCAACCACTCGCTGGTCAGCGTCCAATCGATGCAATCGTACACGTTCGCCCGCACGACCAGCGGGAACTTCTTGTCGTTGTCGGCCCGCACATCCGCCTCTTCCTCATGGACCACGTAGAGCAACCCGTTGGGGTCGACGATGGCCGGCTCCTTGCCCTGTGCCGCGGACAACTCGATCGGCAGCTTGATGAAATGAACGTTGTAGTCCTGAGAACCGGCCCGGTCCGGACACAGGCTCCAATTCCCGTTTTCTCCCGGCTTAGCCGGTCCCACCGACCGCGTCCCGTCGTCGTTGAGTCGAATCATCTCCAGCCACGGAGCCGGGTTATGATCGTTGGAAAACGGTACGCGTTTCCCGAAATGCGGCGTCAACCAGGGCCACGCCACTTTCCCGGTGGCCGGCTCGAACCAGATGGGGCGCCGTTTTCCGGGTTCATAGCCTTGCCATTCCGGCTGATATTTCGGATTGTCGCCGATGGAAGCCTCCTTTTCGCTCATCGCGCGTTTGCCGTCCCACACCCAATCGATCACCGTGGCATCATAGGCCTTGAGCTGACCGAGTTCGTCGTCCTGGTGGCCCGGTTTGCCCTGGTTGCTGAGTTGCATGGACACCCAGTCTTTCAGCGTGACCACCGGAGGCTCGGCTTTCCAATCGGTCTTGCCGCTCTCCGCGATCTTGAATTGACTCCCGAACCAATTCACGGTCGTTCCGGCCAACTGGTCCGACGTCACGGGCTTCTTGACGCGTCCGACCCGGTCCGGCAATTCCCGCAACGGCGCCATCACGTCGTTCTGAATGCCGGGCATCTGCAAGGTGTTGTAGACTCTCCAATACCCCCACATCCCCGCGACGTAGTGATGGGCCACGTGGCAGTGGAACAGGAAGTCCCCCGCCAGCCATTGACACAACCCGGACCCGCATTCCGTTTCCAGGTCCAGGGCTTCGGAGGGTCCGATCACTTCCACGTCCACGCGATCCGATTTGGTGCGAACCACCGGATACTTCACGGGTCCGTTCTGACCGGTATTCCACACGGGCATTTGCGTGGCCCGCGGGCTGCGCTGCCAACGAATGGCGCCGCCGTGCGGATGGTGGGAATGGAACACTTCCGATCCGCCGTGCACGACGCGGAACTTCGCCGGATCCCCCAAATAGCTGCGTGGAATCGTCGGGGCCGCGTCGCCGAACGTATAGGAGCTGTACGCCATGGATTCGTCTTCAAACCCGAAATATTCGTGTTGCACGTGCATGTTGTTGATGCCGAACGGCTCGCTGCGGTAGTTCAAGGCCCGTGCTCCCGGGCGATAGGCGTCCGTCAGCGGATCGCGCTGAGGCAGGAAGTCGCCGTGCTTGTTTACCGGACGAAATGCCTCGTCACCCACTTCGTGGTAAATCAACACGAACTCGCGGAAATCCGGGCCCGTGCCGTTCTTGATCATCGTCTGCCACCCGCTTCTGTCTTTCGTGGTGGACCCCGTTCCCAACGGATCGTAGTACTCCGACCCGCGCGGCTCGACGACAAACACCCCGAACAGACCCATGACCGTCAGTTCACGGTCATTGCTGTATGTATGGAATTGCCGGCCGCCTTCCTGGGTCTCCGGATGGATGTACCATTCCATCTCGATGGCCTCTCCGACGCAGTCCTTTTCACAGTCTTCCGAAGGACCGGCAGCCACTGAATCCGGATTGGTCGTGGTTGCCGGCTGCCCGGTTTGACTCATGACCATATCGGACCCGTTGACGTGGAGGCTGACCTCCTCGCCGAATTCCAACGCGTTCCGTAGCGTGATTTTCACGCAATCGCCTTGGTTGCCGCGAATGACCAGGGGTTGAATCCACTGATCCTGGATGCCGTTTTTCACGCCGCCGGGATCATGATGACCTTCTTTCTCCCGGGCCGCCGCGTTCTTCGCTTCTTCTTCGCGAATGTTGGGAATGTCTTCGGTCAGGGCGTACATGTAGCCGGGATAGAAATCCAGCCATTGATTCAGGGTGATTTCCACGTTGATGGCGGATACGTCATACTGCCGCACCGGCGCGGTTTTGGGGCACAATCCCCCTTTCATCGAAACCGGCTCGACGTCGGAATTGGAGGCCAGCAAGCCATTGGCCGGCCCGGCCCCGTACTGGTGCATCATCGACATGGTATTGAAGGCGCCTGACGCATCACCCTTGTGCTGCCCGTCTTTTTGCATCTGCTGCATCAAGCGCCGGTGTTGCAACTCCACCAGAGCCGCGCGCTCGGCGCGTCCTTCCACCGCGTTTTCCGTGATGGTCTGGCCCTTGAGCCGTTCAGCCCACCCCGGGGACTGGGACGACGTGGACACCTGATGGACAGAAGCCGAGTTGGCCGAAGTGTTCATGTCGGACAGCATGGCTCCTCCCCAAGCCGCCAAGGCCACCATGACCGTGAATATGGACCGTGTCGTGTAACACATCGTTCGGCCTCCTGATTCAAATAAGAAATAGGTGGATAAAAACTTCATTTCTCACGGGTGCATACACGTGCGGCAGAACACCTACCGGGACAATCTGCAAGGATGGTGCCTCAGGAGGTTTTTGGCAGGAACTTCATGCAACGTACTGAATGTAAAGAGAAACGGTGAGATGCATGGAAGCCGTCGTGTGGTTAAAAGCGTCAGCGACAAGAAGCCGGGTGTGGCAGGAGGGAACAAGCGGGCTTGCCCCGCACACCAAGTGATGAAAAGCGTGTGGGGTTACGCTATGCCCCCTCACCCTGCCCTCTCCCACGGGGTGGAGAGGGTTCTGCGAGCGTCTGATGTACGGGCAGGTGAATATGAAACGTGGCTCCTCGTCCGGGTTCGCTTTCCACCGTGATGAAGCCCTGATGCTCCTCGATAATGCCGTGGACGACCGTGAGTCCCAACCCTGTCCCTTCCCCCACTTCCTTGGTGGAAAAAAATGGGGTGAAGAGTTTTGGAACGTGGTCGGGGGGAATCCCGCATCCCGTATCGGAGACCGAGAGCAGCACGTGATCGTTGCGGCAACGCAGTGTGAGGGAAAGAGTCCCTTCTACGGACATCGCCTGAATGGCATTGACGATCAAGTTCAAAAGCACCTGCCCCATCCGGTCCCGGTCGGCCAGGACGGTTGGACAGTTCGGCTGCAGGTCCATCTCCAGCCGGATTCGGTTCTTCTCCAGCCGTTCCTGAAGCACGTCCACGATTTCATGAACCACCAGGGAGAGGGCGAGCAGACGACGTTCTATGGGTTTTTGCCTGGCAAAACTCAACAACTGATGCATGATTTTTGTGATGCGCTCGACCTGCGCCACAATGGTGGTTAATTCTTTCTTGGTCGATTCCTCAGACGTCTTTCGCATCAAGTACTCGGCTCGCCCAAGAATGACGTTCATGGGCGTGCCGATTTCATGAGCCATGCCCGCGGCCAACGTGCCCAATTCAGCCAATCGTTCCGTCTGCCGGAGTTGACTTTCCAAGCCCTGCCGTTCCGTGACGTCCCGAAGGATGACGGTAAAAAACCGTTGCTTGCCTTTCTTGAATTGCGAAATGGACGCTTCGATGGGAAATTCTTCTCCATTCATACGCAGCCCCGATACGGCGCCCAAGGCCCCCATGCGCCGGTCGGTGACCATGGTTTTCCCAAAATTCTTCACGTGTTGACGATGCTTGGCGCGAAACCGCTCGGGAAGAAACCGGTCGATCAGTTTCCCCATGGCCTCATTCGCCGAACAACAGAACATGCCTTCCGCGGCGGCGTTGAACTGCACCACGCGTTGTTCATCATCAATGGTGATGATGGCATCCATGGTCGACTGAATAATTCCGGCCAGTTGACGTTCAACGATTTGCAACCCTTTTGAGGTGCGCCGGGACAGGGTTTCATGAGATCGCAGTTCGGCGAATTCGCGGCGAAGAGTCTCGACCTCTTTCATCAACTCGGCTTTGGAGGGATGAGTCGCCATGCAGGTTTCCGATGCGGTCTTCAGGAGGCTGACCGATCCACGTCTCCCAATTTCCGGTAGAGGGTCTTGCGGTCGATGCCCAGGATCTGCGCCGCTTGCAATTTATTGCCTTGCGTCTTTTCCAGAATCCTTTGGATGTACACGCGCTCGACTTCTTCCATCGAAAGCGACCGCTCGCTTCCCTCCTCGATCAACCGCCGTTCTCCTTTCGCCTCGCGGATGGCGGCGGGTAGGGCCTCGACGGTCACGATATTCCCCGGCGCCAGGATGACGGCGCGTTCGATCACGTTTTCCAGTTCCCGAACGTTGCCGGGCCAATGGTAATCGATCAACAACCCCAGTGCCGACTCGGCGATTCCCATAGACGGCTTGCCCATTCCGTTCGCCATCTTGTGCAGCAGCATGTTGCACAGCAAGGGAACGTCTTCCTTGCGATCGCGCAAGGGAGGAAGCCGAATTTCAATGACGTTCAGTCGGTAGTACAAATCTTCACGAAACCGTTTGGCTTCCACTTCTTCCGCCAACACCAAATTCGTGGCCGCGATGATCCGCACGTTGACGGAAACGGACTGCGTCGCGCCCACTCGTCGAATTTCCCGTTCCTGGACGGCCCGCAACAATTTCGCTTGCAGCGGCATCGGCATTTCGCTAATCTCATCCAAAAACAACGTACCCTTTTGAGCCTCTTCGAACAATCCGCGTTTATCGGATCTGGCATCCGTGAAGGCCCCTTTCACGTGCCCGAACAATTCGCTTTCCAGAAGCTGTTCGGGAATCGCCGCACAATTCACCGGAATAAACGTCGCGTCCTTGCGGCTGCTATTATAATGGATGGCCTTGGCCACCAATTCTTTTCCCGTTCCGCTTTCGCCGGTAATGAGAATATTCGCCTGGAAGTCGGCCACGCGGCGAATGAGGTCAAACACCTCTCGCATGGGTTTGCTCTTTCCGAGAATCTGATCGAAAGCGTATTCCCGATTGACCTGCTTCCGCAGGTGGGCGACTTCCCGGCGGAGGGACGCCTCGCGGAGAGCTTTCTCAACCGTCACCAACAGTTCATCCGTTTTGATGGGCTTCGTGAGATAATCGAAAGCTCCCCGTTTCATCGCATCGACGGCCGACTCGACGGTGCCGAACGCCGTCATCATGATGGTGTTACAGACGGGATGGTGTTGGACCAGTTCGCGCAGGAGTTCGGCTCCATCGATTCCCTTCATCCGGAGGTCCGTCAAAACGACGAGATATTCGTCATTCTCCAGATGGTCCAGGGCTTCCCGCCCCTCTCTTGCAACGGCAATCGGATAGCCGTGATCTTCCAAGATATCTTTGAGAAGATCCCGCATTTCCTGATCGTCATCAACAATGAGAATGGAATTGGCGTGCGCTGTCATTGGTCACCTTCATTTCTTATGAATGGGCTATTTTACCCTCAGTGTAGATATTTAGTACAAAAAAATTCTATCTGCCGCAAATTTCTACAGCCAAAGGAGAGGAAGGTGAAGTTTGTCGGCAGTCCGTCTCTCCGGATTGCAGTATCCCGTCATGGACCGAGTCATGTTCATGGAAAATGGCATTTTTCTTGCTGAATTCTTGCCATATGAGTGTGAACTGCGCCTCGAAAAGAGACCTCTTGACTCTTATCTCATGAAAATCCTCCTGGCCATAGATGGATCACCACAGTCCTTATACGCTATCCAAGCTCTTGCATATTTCGGGCCGCTTGATGAGATCACTCTGGTTCACGCTCTCCAACTTCCGGATCGTTCACGCTCTCCAACTTCCGGATCTTGATCATCCCATGATCACTCCGGAAATGAGAGATCAAGCGATTCAAGAAATGGGAAACACCCTCAGGCAGAAAGGTGAGGAGTTATTGAAGCAAACCCGATCCAAACTTGAGTCTTTTTTTCTCAGCCCGCTTACCATTGTCGCCATTTGCCACACAGAGAAACCGAGAAGTGGGGCAGAGACTCTCACCCGCCATCCGTACTTGGGCTCGAACATCCTGTTTTTTTCTCAGTATTTTTCTCTGGCACATTTATTGCTGGACTGTTCAATAGAAAGATTTTTCAAAAGGATACTTCAAGCCATAACGAAGGAATCGACAATGAACAAGACACAAGCAGACATGCTGGTCCAACACATTCAAGCGAAGTCGAGGCAGGCCACCTCATACGACATCCCGCGCTTGCCCCTCGGGGCTCGCATCGACGCCTGCGATTCGCTCCTCGGCCCCTCCGAAGTCTTTTTGCTGACCGACGGCTCGGTGATCGAGGTGGGCAAAACCGTGTTGCATTCGTGGGGCTGTTTGGCCGCGTACGACGGGCTCAATCCCACGTGTCCGCATTGCCGCCACGATTTGTCGCTTGACGGACTGGGGAGAAAAAAGACCACGCTACCGGACCTGCACGGCTGTGCGGTCTGCGGCTGGCGAGACCCGGATTTTCGCACGTAAATGATCATTTCCCTTTTCAATCATTCAAGAAGGAGGTTGGCCATGAATGCGCTGACACGTTGTGATCTCTTTCGGGAATTGGATGACTTACAAAAGCACCCCTCCATGTTGTTTGGACGGGCACCGGTCAAAACAAATAAGCGCCTCTCCACGTTGTTTGGCCGGGCCTCGGTCAAAACCAATGGCGAGCAGCAAGAAGCCCTGACCGTCACGGAATGGGCCCCCTTAGTGGACATCGTGGAGGACGACACCCAGTACGTCATCAAAGCGGAGCTGCCCGGCTTGAAAAAGGAAGAAATCAAAGTCGGCGTCCAAGACGACGTATTGACCATCTCCGGGGAACGCCAATACGAAAAGGAAGAGAAAGACAAGAAATTTCATCGGGTTGAGAGAGCGCATGGCAGTTTTGCCCGAAGTTTTACCATTCCCCAAAATTCCGACGGCGAAAAGGTTTCTGCTGAATTCAAAGACGGGATGTTGCAGGTCCATCTGCCAAAGACCGAAACCGTGCAATCCAAGCAAATTGAAGTCGCCGTGGGCTAATCCATGACTCGTCTTTTGGAACCGTCAAGCGATCATCGATCACGAAGCATCCTCATGGTTGTCCGGGCCATCCTGGTGGGGACGCTGTGTCTTGGCGGATTCTCCGGAGCTCCTGCGCAATCAGAGCAGCAGATCGTTGTGACCATTCGAAACTATACGTTCGAAACGACTCAACTGCCCCTTCAATTACACGTTCCAACCGTGATCCACCTGCGAAATACGGATAAGGTCCGACACGATTTCGGTTCAGAAGTGTTTGAAGGAAGTCATACCCGCGTTGAGGCGCTCAATGCGATTTCCTACGGCCGAGGCATTGGCGGGGTCTACATTGAACCGGGAGGGAAAGTCGCGATCCGCTTTACGATCGACAAACCCGGACGATACCAATTTAAATGCTCGATTCACGAGGGCATGGAAGGCGAAATTTTGATGATGTCGGCGGGAGCCGTGTAGGCGCACATGTAAAGGAACCTCTGATTTATTGTGATAGCGGGATGCAGGGCAAGGCGTCCCGGAGCGAAACCCGAGGCTTATCAGAGAGATAGGTGAGGGGTGAGCGAGGACACAACGCAGCCATGCGCCCGATAGTGCACTAAATCAGAGGTTCCTAACGCTTACCCATGAACGTCCTGGCAATCAATTGCGGGAGTTCCTCCATCAAGTTCGCCGTTGTCCGCGTCGTCCCGGGGCGGAGCGCCGTCAACCCGCTCATACGGGGCGTTATCGAGGATATTGGCGCGTCGGAATCGTCAATTCAATGCAACGGATCGCAAGGGGGCGACATCCACGACACCCGAATGATTTCGGATCATCGCGAAGGCGCCAGAAAAATCTTCGATCTTTTGAAGCAATCTGGAGAGTTGGCCCCTTCAAGCCTCGACGCGGTGGGCCATCGTTTCGTCCACGGCGGAGATACCTTGAGCGCCCCCGTCGTGGTGGATCAGGAAATCCTGTCCGCGTTGGACGCGATGAGCCACCTCGCCCCGATTCACAATCCTCTCGCCCTCGACGGCATTCGAGAAACGCGAACCCTGCTTGGGGAAGGGGTGCCGATGGTCTGTGTCTTTGATACGGCGTTTCATCAGACCATGCCACCCGTGGCGTCCACCTACGCCATTCCTTACGAACTGGCCACCCGTCACCGCATTAAACGATACGGCTTTCACGGTATCGCCCATGCGTCGCTTGTGCAGGGCTACCTCGACCTCGTGGGCCCCACACACCGCCAGGACCGCTTGATTCTTCTCCACTTGGGGAGCGGGTGTTCCATGACAGCGGTGGAGGAGGGACAGTCCGTTGACACCTCAATGGGGTTTACCCCTTTGGAAGGGTTACTCATGGGGACCCGGTCCGGCGACCTCGATCCGGCCGTTGTGCCCTATCTTGCCGAAAAGGAGGGCGTCTCTTGCGCCGAAGTCGTGGAGTGGCTTCATCATCGATCAGGCCTTCTAGGCCTGTCCGGCAAATCCGCGGACGTGCGCATCCTGTTCGACGCCATGACTCAAGACCGCGATGAACGGGCCTCGTTGGCAATCGAGTTATTCTGTTATCGAGCACGGAAATACATGGGCGCGTATCTGGCGGTCATGGGCGGAGCGGAGGCCGTGATCTTCGGAGGCGGGATCGGCGAATCCTCACCGGACGTCCGGCAGCGAATCAGCACGAACATGGCGTGGTGCGGGCTGCACGTCGATCCCGCGTTGAACCAACGGGCCATCCGTCTCGCTCCCGGCAGGGCTGCACGCATCAGCCCGTCCCATGCTACGCTGCCGGCGTACGTCGTGGCGGTTGATGAAGAAACGACGATCGCCCGGCAAACCGCGGATTGCCTGACTCAATTTCGTCAACGCCTTGGCCGTTGATCCCGTTAAGGAACCTCTGATTTCTTGTGATAGCGGGATGCAGGGCAAGGCGTCCCGGAGCGAAACCCAAGGCTTATCAGAGAAAGAGGTGAGGGTTGAGCGAGGACACAACGCCGCCATGCGCCCGATCGTGCACTAAATCAGAGGTTCCTTAATTCATTCTTGCTGGAGGAGGTTATGCCGGTTTCCCCGCGTCAGTCCAAACAACTTACCAGTCCCGCGTATCTCGCACGCATGCACGACTATTGGCGGGCGGCCAATTATCTTTCCGTGGGACAGATCTACCTGCTTGACAATCCGCTCCTGCGCAAACCGCTGCAGATCGAACACGTGAAACCGCGACTCCTGGGGCATTGGGGAACCACGCCCGGTCTGAATTTCATCTACGTCCATCTCAATCGCGTGATTACGAAATACGATCTGAGCGTGATCTTCATTGCCGGTCCCGGCCACGGAGGCCCCGCGGTCGTCGCCAATACGTATCTCGAAGGCACGTACAGCGAAATCTATCCCGACGTATCCCAGGATGCCGACGGGATGAAAAGACTGTTCAAGCAATTTTCTTTTCCAGGGGGCATTCCCAGCCACACGGCACCCGAGACGCCCGGATCGATCCATGAAGGCGGGGAATTGGGCTATGCCTTGTCCCATGCGTTCGGCGCCGCGTTTGACAACCCGGACTTGGTCGTCGCCTGCGTGGTGGGTGACGGCGAAGCGGAAACCGGCCCGCTGGCGACTGCCTGGCATTCGAACAAATTTTTGAATCCCGGGACTGACGGCGCCGTCCTGCCCATCCTTCATCTCAACGAGTACAAGATCGCCAATCCCACCGTCCTGGCGCGGATCTCCCGGAAGGAGTTGGAGAGCCTGTTCGTCGGGTACGGCTACGCCCCGCTGTTCGTGGAAGGGTCCGACCCCGTGACGATGCATGCCTTGATGGCGAAAACGCTGGATCAGGCGATCAAGCGAATTCATCGCATTCAGCATAACGCCCGGATCAAACGTGACCCCAAGCGGCCACCGTGGCCCATGATCATCCTGCGGACCCCGAAAGGATGGACGGGACCGGCCGAGGTCGGCGGAAAAAAAACCGAGGGGCATTGGCGCTCTCATCAAGTCCCCTTCTCGGGCATTGCAGCAAACCCGGCCTATCTCAAACTCCTGGAAACCTGGATGAAACGTTACGAGCCGGAACGCCTGTTCGACGAAGAGGGCCGCTTGAACCGCGAACTGGCTGAACTGGTGCCGACGGGCCTGCGGCGAATGGGGGCAAATCCGCATGCCAACGGCGGCTCGTTACTCAAGACGTTGAAAATGCCGGATTTCCGGGACTATGCCGTCTCCGTCCCGCAGCCTGGACAAGTGAGCGGTGAGGGGACGCGGGTCATGGGCCGGTTTCTTCGAGACGTGATGCACCGCAATCTCGATCAAAAAAACTTTCGCATCTTTGGACCGGACGAAACAGCCTCGAATCGTTTGGGGGCGGTGTTTGAAGTCACGAATCGCGCGTGGCTGGCGGAGACCGTGCCCGGTGACGACCATTTGGCCCCCGACGGTCGCGTGATGGAAATCCTGAGTGAACACACCTGCCAAGGATGGCTGGAAGGCTATCTGCTGACCGGGCGACACGGGTTCTTCAATACCTATGAAGCCTTCGTGCACATCGTGGATTCGATGTTCAATCAACACGCCAAATGGCTCAAGGTCGCGGGAATGGAAATTCCCTGGCGTCTTCCGATCGCCTCCCTCAACTATCTCCTGTCGTCTCACGTCTGGCGACAGGACCACAACGGATTCTCGCACCAGGATCCGGGGTTTATCGATCACGTGACGAACAAAAAAGCCGAGGTCATTCGCGTGTACCTGCCCCCGGACGCCAACAGCCTGTTGTGGGTGACCGATCGCTGTCTGCGAAGCCGAAATTTCATCAACGTCATCGTCGCCGGGAAACAACCGCAATTGCAGTTCCTGAACATGGACGCCGCCATCAAACATTGTACGGCCGGCATCGGGATCTGGGAGTGGGCCAGCAACGACAACGGCTCGGAACCCGACGTGGTGATGGCCTGTGCCGGGGACACCCCCACGTTGGAAACGTTGGCGGCCGTGGATCTCCTTCGCGACTATCTTCCGGACCTCAGGGTACGCGTCATCAACGTCACGAATCTCATGAAACTCCAGCCCTCGACCATTCATCCTCATGGACTCTCAGACCGGGAGTTCGACGTGCTCTTTACCACGGACAAGCCCGTGATCTTTGCGTTTCACGGGTACCCCTGGCTGATTCACCGTCTGACCTATCGCCGCACCAACCATGGGAATCTCCACGTCCGGGGCTACAAGGAGGAAGGGACGACCACCACGCCGTTCGACATGGCGGTGCTCAACGATCTGGATCGCTTTCACCTGGTCGACGACGTGATCGACCGCGTTCCGCCGTTGGGGTCCGTCGCAGCCTCCGTGAAACAGGCCATGCGGGATAAACTCATCGAGCATAAGGAATACATCGGAAAATACGGCGAAGACCTGCCTGAAATTCGAAACTGGAAATGGCCGGGGAGGTAATCTTTCAATTCTTTATCGGCTTTGGGTCAGGATTCATCGCTTAGGCTTGGCTGGAGGCAGCGTTCTTCTTCACGACTTTGAAAATCTCCATGGTGACGAGAATGATCGACGCAAAGAGAAGGAGAGAGCCCCATTCTTCCAAAGACACGGGAGCGACTTTCAGCACATGTTGGGTCGCCGGCACGTACATCGACAAGATATGAATCCCTTGAGCCGCCAATACGCCAAACATGAGAAGCCGGCTGTTTCGCAACGGAATCTTAAAAGCGGATCGTCGTTCCGACCGGCAATTGAACACGTGGACGTTTTCGAGGAACACCATCAGGAGTAGTAACAAGTTTCGCGCCTGCCCTTCTTCGACCCCTGCGCTCAACCACCAATACCAGGCGGCAAAGGCGATCAAACTCATGACGAGCCCGGAGACGACGGTCTGTTGAATCAGCATGGAGTCAAAAATGCCTTCCGTAGGCTTGCGTGGCTTTCGGGTCATGGCATCCGGTTCTCCCGGTTCAAACGCGAGCGGCACGACTTGCGGGCCGTTCGTGACCAGATTGAGCCACAGCAGTTGGACGGCAGTGAGGGGCAAGGGCAGGCCGGCCAACAGGGAAACCGTGAACAGCAAAATTTCCGCGACGCCGCAGGAAATGAGCAGTGCAATCACCTTGCGCACGTTGTCATAGGCAAACCGGCCCTCCTCGATGCCCGCGACGATCGAGGGAAATTGATCGTCCGTAATGATCATGGCCGCGCTGTCTTTGGCCACGTCGGTCCCGGAACCCATGGCGACCCCAAGGTGAGCTTTTTTCAAAGCCGGGGCATCGTTCACTCCATCTCCGGTCACGGCCACAAAGTGGCCCATTTTTACCAACGCCTCCACGATTTGATGTTTCTGGATGGGAGTGACGCGCGCAAACACGCGCACGCGCTTGACGAGATCCATAAACTGCGGAACCTGACTGGAGCCGATTTCCGCCAATTGTCGACCCGTCGCCACCTCTCCATCTGATTCGGCAATGCCTAATTCCCGGGAAATGGACAACGCCGTGGCCGGATGGTCCCCCGTCACCATCGCCACGTGAACGCCGGCATTTCGACATTCCGTGACGGCCTCTTTAACCTCCGGCCGTAATGGATCAATGGTGCCGATGACGCCTAACAGCGTGAGGGCGGGAAGATGATGCTCCTCGAACGGGCATTCGCCGTCTTGCGCGGGCAAGATGCCTTCGGCCAAAGCCAACACCCGGTATCCCCGGTTGGCCAACGTGACGGCTTCTCTTTCGATGATATTTTTCTCGATGGGTTTCGCGTTTCCCCCGACGAACATCGCGTCACACCGGGCAAGGATTTCTTCTACCGCCCCTTTCACGGCAACTTTGTTGTTCCGTGGTTCTTCATAAAACAGGGCCGCGAATTTTCTTTCCGACTCAAACGGAATCCTGCCCAGGACGTTGACCGATCGCTTCAGTCCGGGCGGGTCAAGAGCCAGTTTATAGCCCAAAGCCAAGAGCGCAACGTCGACGGCGTCACCATGGGAGTTCCATACTCCTTTTTCGCACGTGAGATGCGCTTCATTGCACAAGACTCCGGCCGTACCCAGTCTTCGTAGCTGAGCGATCGTTTCTGAAGCGAGGCTCCCTTCAGATTCAGGAATGACTTCCCCCTCACCCGTGTACCCTTCACCGGTGACCGAAAAATGGTCGCCGGAGGGAAGCACAATTTTCTTGACGGTTTGCTGGTTCACCGTGAGGGTCCCGGTTTTATCACTGGCGATGTACGTGCAGCTCCCCAATCCTTCAACCGCGGTCAGTCTCCGAACGATCACGTGGCGTTTGGCCATTCGAAAGGTGGCAACCGAAAGCGCCACGGTCATGGCAACGGGGAGTCCCTCGGGAACGGCAGAGACCGCCAACGCCACAGCCATGAAAAATACTTCCATCAACGGGACCCCTCGACCCACGGCCACCACGGCCAGCAATCCACAGGCCACGACCACTCCTCCACTAACGTAGCGGGCAAACTGATCCATGCGGACAACGAGGGGAGGTTTGGTATCGGCGGTTTCGGTGACGGTTTTCGCGATGGTGGCGACTTCGGTGTGGAGACCGGTTGCCACCACCACTCCTGCTCCACGGCCGACCATGACGGTCGTTCCGCCATACGCCACGTTGGTTCGGTCGCCGACCGGGGCGTCAGAATCCGAGAGCACGGCAGGGGATTTCACTACGGCGAGAGATTCGCCGGTGAGTAGTGATTCATCAATGGTCAGGTTTTGGGCATCAAGTAATCTGATGTCGGCCGGGACTCGATTGCCGGATTCCAGAAGACACATATCGCCCGGGACGAGTTCGTCTGACGGGATTTCCTGCTCACGTCCATTGCGACGAACATGCGCATGGACTTTGAGGAGCGTTTGAAGGGCCGCGGCGCTTTGCTCGGCCTTCCATTCCTGAAACCCTCCCAGCGCGGCGTTCAGGAAAAGAACGGCAAAGATAAACGTTGCATCGGTGCGCTCACCAATGATCAGCGAGATCGCCGCGGCTACGAGGAGGATATAAATCAGAGGGCTCAGAAACTGACGCAGGAAAATCGTGAAAACCGAAGGGGGCGGCTTGACAGGCAGTCGATTCTGACCGAAGGTGCCCTGCCGATTCCGAACCTCGGCCGCGCTTAACCCTTCCCTTGTCGTCTCCCATTTGGTGCAGACGTCCTGTCCGGACAGCGTGTGCCAAGGGAGAGATTGTTGGTCCGAAAACCGGTTGGAGGTATTGTGTTTCAGATCAGCCAGCTTTTTCCTCCTCGGCCTCTAACACAGCGCCGATTTTGCCTTGGATTGTCACCTCCATCAGCTTCCCGTCAGGGCTACGCTACGATGCGGAATCTCTATTGATTAAAACTTGGCATTTTTTCATCTAATGTAGAAATTTGGGACACAAATGAAGCGTGAGCCAGATTTCTACAACTTCCACCAAATTCATGCACATTTCAGGCCACGCATCAGTTGTAGGGGACGGCCCCCGTGCCGTCCCGTGTGACAAAGAGTACCGCCTTTCCCCCTTGCCGACTCCCCCTCAAGGGGAGGAGTGATCGGGAAGCCCTCTTGCGGTCATTCCCGACATTTTTCATCGGGAATCCAGTGTCTTTGTTTTGTCTTTGTCTTTGCATGTCTAGCTGCGGCATCTTATGCCGCCATGTTTTGGCGCCTGCGGGCGGGGCTGTGCCCCGGTCCCGCAAATTCCAGTTTGGGGCGAGGACTGTCTGAGCGGAGCGAGTTCCGCAGCCCACGCAATCGGGACTGGGGCACAGGCACCCGGAGGGCCACGCCCGGGCGCTACTGGTTTTGGGTCCTTTTGCCGAAACAAAAGGACCTCGTCGTGCGGGGGCGAAACCCCGCATTCTTCGATTTGATTTTTACGGCAGATTCGGGGAGAGCCAGCGTTCCGCAGTGGCTACGTCCATTTGCTTGCGTACGGCGTAGTCCTTCACCTGGTCGTGGGCGATCTTGCCCACAGCGAAGTATTTGGCTTGGGGATGGGCAAAGTAGAAGCCGCTAACCGAGGCGGCCGGGACCATGGCGAACGTTTCGGTGAGGTGAATGCCGGTTCGGTCTTCGGCTTCCAGCAGGTCGAACAGGATCCGTTTTTCGGTGTGGTCCGGGCACGCGGGATAGCCCGGAGCCGGACGGATACCCCGGTACCGCTCCCGGATCAGATCTTCGGTCGACAAGTTTTCTTCTTTGCCGTACTCCCACGCCTTGCGGACTTCCCGGTGCAGCCATTCGGCAAACGCTTCCGCCAGCCTGTCGGCCAAGGCTTTGGCCATGATGGCGTTGTAATCGTCATGGTCTTTTTCAAACCGCCCGCACAGGGCGTCGAGCCCGATTCCCGTGGTCACCGCAAACCCGCCCAGGTAATCCGGAAGCCCCGTTGACTTGGGCGCGATAAAGTCCGCAAGGGCATAATTGGCATCGCCTTCGGGTTTTTCAAGCTGTTGCCGAAGGGTATGGAAGGTCGCCTGGACCTCCGCGCGCGATTCGTCCTTGTAGACTTCAATGTCGTCGCCCACGCTGTTGGCCGGGAACAATCCGTACACCGCCCTGGCCGTGAATAACCGGCCGTCGAGCACGTCCTTGAGCAACTTCTGAGCGTCATCGAACAACTCTTTGGCCTTACTGCCGACAACCGCATCTTCGAAAATCCGGGGGTATCGCCCCTTCAATTCCCACGTATGAAAGAACGGCGACCAGTCAATGACCGGCACCAGATCGCTCAACGGCTGATCGTCGATCACTCGCGTGCCCAGGAAATTCGGCGTCGCCCGCTCCGACGCGTGCCAATCAATCGGAGTCCGCCGATTCCGCGCTTCTTCCAGCGGCAACAATTTCTTCAGGGTCTTCTTGCCTTCATAGGCCTCGCGCGACTGTTCCTGTTGCTGCCGAACCTTGTCCACGAACCCGGGCTTTTCGTCCTTGCTCAACAGCTGCCGGACGACGTTCACGGCCAGCGAGGCATCCGTCACGTGCACGACGGGCTCGGGATAGCCCGGCGCGATCTTGACGGCCGTGTGGGCCTTGCTCGTCGTGGCGCCCCCGATGAGGAGCGGCACGTCAAAGCCCTGACGGGCCATTTCTGTCGCGTTGTACGCCATCTCCTCCAAAGACGGGGTAATCAAGCCGCTCAGGCCGATCATATCGACCTGCTCTTCCTTGGCCTTCGTCAAAATCTTGTCGCAGGGCACCATCACCCCGAGATCGATCACCTCGTAGTTGTTACACCCCAAGACCACGCCGACGATGTTTTTACCGATGTCGTGCACGTCGCCCTTGACCGTGGCGAGCAGTATCTTACCCTGGGACGTACTCCCCGATGCTTCCTTTTCCTGTTCCATGAAGGGCAGCAAATACGCCACGGCTTTTTTCATGACCCGCGCGCTCTTGACGACTTGCGGCAGAAACATTTTCCCTTCTCCGAAGAGTTCTCCCACGACGTTCATGCCGTCCATCAACGGGCCTTCGATGATCTTGAGCGGTTTGTCGTATTTCTGCCGGGCCTCTTCCACGTCTTCGTCGATGAACTCCACGATTCCCTTGACCAGCGCATGGGAGAGTCGCGCTTCGACCGTGCCTTCCCGCCAGGCATCGGCCTTGACGACTGCCTTGCCTTCCTGTTTCACGGTTTCGGCGAAGTCGACCAGCCGCTCGGTCGCGTCCGGCCGGCGATTCAACAGGACGTCCTCGACCAGTTCCAGCAGGTCCTTTGGGATCTCTTCATACACGCCCAACTGCCCGGCGTTGACGATAGCCATGTCCAGCCCGGCCTTGATCGCGTGATACAGAAACGCCGCGTGCATGGCCTCGCGCACGACGTTGTTCCCGCGGAACGAGAAGGAAATATTGCTCACGCCGCCGCTGGTTTTACAGTGCGGCAACGTGGCCTTGATTTGCCGGACCGCCTCGATGAAATTGACCGCGTAGTCGTTGTGCTCTTCAATGCCCGTGGCGACCGTCAGGATGTTCGGATCGAAAATAATGTCCTGCGGAGGAAACGCGACCTCTTCCGTCAGGATCCTGTACGCCCTCGTGCAAATCTCGACCTTCCGGTCTATGGTGTCGGCCTGCCCCGTTTCATCGAACGCCATCACCACGACGGCCGCACCGTACCGCTTGACCAGCCGCGCCTGTTCCTTGAATGTCTTCTCGCCTTCCTTGAGGCTGATGGAATTGACGACCCCCTTGCCTTGCACGCATTGCAGGCCGGCTTCGATCACCGACCACTTCGAGCTGTCGACCATGATCGGCACGCGACAAATATCCGGCTCCGACGCGATGAGGTTCAGAAATCGCGCCATGGCGTTTTCGGAATCCAGCAGGGCTTCGTCCATGTTGACGTCGATCAGTTGCGCCCCTCCTTCCACCTGCTGCCGGGCCACGGCCAGGGCTTCCTCGAACTGGTCCTCGCGAATTAACCGGGCGAATTTCGGTGAGCCGGTGACGTTCGTCCGCTCGCCGACGTTCACGAAGTTCAACTCGGGCCGGATCGTCAGCGGTTCCAACCCGCTCAACCGCGTGGCATGATCGGGTTCCATAACCATATGCGGTGGCAGGTCGCGCACCGCCTGGGCAATCGCGGTAATGTGCTCCGGCGTGCTACCGCAGCACCCGCCCACGATGTTCAGCCACCCGTTCCCGGCAAACTCCCGCAAGTCCGCGGCCATCAGCTCCGGTGTTTCGTCGAATCCCCCGAAGGCGTTCGGCAGACCCGCATTGGGATGGCAACTGATGTACACCGGGGCCAATTTCGAGAGTTCCTCGATATAGGGACGCATTTGCTTGGCCCCCAGGGCGCAATTGATCCCGACGCTGAAGGGGTCCGCGTCGGCGATCGAGTGCCAGAAGGCTTCGATCGTCTGTCCGGACAGCGTTCGCCCGCTTTGATCGGTAATGGTCACGGACACCATGACCGGAATGGACAGGCCCTGTTCCTGGCGATATTGGTCAATGGCAAAAAACGCGGCCTTCGCGTTGAGCGTATCGAAGATCGTTTCCACGAGCAGCAGGTCGCTTCCGCCCTCTACCAGGCCCCGCACCTGTTCGACGTATGCCTGCCGCAACCGGTCGAACGTCACCGCGCGAAACGCCGGGTTGTTCACGTCCGGCGACATGGACGCCGTCCGGTTGGTGGGCCCCAGCACGCCGGCCACGAATCGCGGCCGCGAGGGATCTTGCGTCATCACCGTATCCGCGGCCTTCCGCGCCACCGAGGCCCCGGCCACGTTCAACTCATAGGCCAGGTGTTCCATCTGATAGTCGGCCATCGAAATTGAAGTGGAATTGAACGTATTCGTTTCGATCATGTCCGCGCCGGCTTCCAGGTATTCCCGGTGAAGCGAGCCGATAAGTTCCGGTTGGGTCAGCACCAACAGGTCGTTGTTGCCTTTGAGGTCACAGGGATGCGCGGCAAACCGCTCCCCCCGAAAGTCTGCTTCCGTCAGGTTCTGCTTCTGGATCATCGTGCCCATGGCGCCATCCAACACGATGATTCGCCGGTGAAGCCGGTCTTTCAGTTCTTCGATGCGGGTTGTCGGATTCATTGCGTGCTTCTCATCATCACATTGTTGCCGGGCACTACGGCTTCGCTCCCTCACCCCAACCCCTCTCCCAGAGGGAGAGGGGAAGAAGCGCGCCAGACCAAAAGGAGTGACTATACTGAACCCCGTCTCGTCCGGTCAAAATCGATACTGGCATATGAGATGGTCTCGACAAATATTCCCCCCACCGGCTCGCCGGCGCCCTTGCCTCTCCGACTCCCCCTCAAGGGGGGAGTGATTGCGCCCTTTGCTTGACTCAACGTCAGTCCACGGTTAGGATGAATTTATTGAGTCTGGTCGAGTCGATTCATGCAACACCGTTGTTTTCAGCAAATTTTCCAGTTGCTACTCTTGTCCGCGGGCCTGCTGCTTGTTCTGCCGGCAGCCTCCTCGCACGCGAAACCTTTTTTCGAGGACGGCTTTCTCGGGCTCACGCAACAGGAGGTCCATGCCAAACTCGGCACGCCTCACGCCATCCGCTCGAGAAAGTCCGCCCTTCGCGTGTTCAGCTATTATTCGCCCAAGGACTGGAAGAAATATTTTAGTAAACTCGTGTCTCCCCAGAACGGCGAGGACGTGTACACGTACTCGCGAGACGGGGTTCAGGTCCGCTATTCGTTCGTCTACAAGCCGGACTTCCGCGAAGCCGTGGATTTCCCGACGCTGCACGTCAAACGGGTTGAAGTCGAATTCACGCCCAGTGTCCCCTTGAAGGCCGTTCCGTCGTTAGTCGGTGAATTCAACCCGACGGCCAGCCCGGATGACCCGGCGTTTCGCTCGAATCTGTGGGTCCTGTTGTTCAAGGGGCCTCCGTCGAAGGACGCGGAACTCGTGGTCGAGCAATGGAATAAGGAGGACGGGGATTGGTCGCTGGCGTATCAATTGTTTTCTTTGAACGGTCTTCCGAGCTATTTGACCGTGGATTCCGCCATCGACCGGTTGGAGTTTACCGTGCAGAGCCTGACGCGGATTCATCAAATCGGCCGGCATACTCATGAACCCATGATGAACCCTTACTCCCTGGAATTTGCCCAACGCCCTCCCGAACCGCCCAAGCCCAAGAAACCCATTCCGGTTCCGGTCTACGCCGAATAGGCGTTTCCCACTTTCCGTCAGTTGCCTTCTTCCAATTCCACTCGAAGATCATGCGCGTCCGTCAGCAGCATGTAGACTTCACCCCATTGGTTGGCACTATCCAAGCTCCAAGCCTCCCGGATTCCCTCCGGTTTCAAGCGCAACCCCCACACGCCTCCAAACACCACGTACGCCGCCCCTCGTCCGGATTCCTCAACGGGCTGCACCATGGCCTGGCATTCCGGCCGGTCTTCATTGTCGGTCCACCCCACGACGTCGCACCATTCCCCCCGCGACGAGCGTTCGTAACTCTTCACTTGCCGGAGACGCTGGGCCGGGCCCAATTCCTTGAACCGGAGAAAGACGGACGCCTCACAGTTGGGGTTCTGTTCCACCTCGACAAACATCATCGCCCCCGTATTGACGGCCTTTATTCATGGTTGCTAGAGTGACGACACAGCCCATGCAACCTCCAGAATCCCTCCCCACTTCAGTTGCTCCTGATGTTCCTCACGATACGGCTCTTCAGAACGACGCCTCGCGGGGGCCATCGGCTTCCTTCCCGCGCCGGCGCTCGGTCCGGATCACGCTCTATGTTTTCCTGGGCGCCTTTGCCGTCTTCATGCTCGCCTGGGGATTTCTGCCGGGATTCATGGACCCGACGTTCGAGCGCCATATCGAGGACAAGGACGTCATCGTGGGCATGACGCGGGAACAAGCCATTGAAGCCTGGGGCTCGCCCTACCAGATGAACATCACGTATACCGACCGCGGCGTCCGCCGGGAAGAATGGGTCTACGAAGACTGGATTGAGGCGGGGTCCGTCAAGCACCGCTATCTGTATTTCGAGGAAGGCGTCCTGGTCGGAGGATGGAAATAACCCCCTTCACTCGACCTCATTCCGGTTGCTGCTACGCCCTCTCCCTTGACGCCCGCTAACCCGTTTCTGTCCAGGGAACCTCTGCTTTATTGTGATAGCGGGATGCAGGGCAAGGCGTCCCGCAGCGAAACCCGAGGCTTATCATAGAGATAGGCGAGGGTTGAGCGAGGACACAACGCCGCCATGCGCCCGATAGCGCGATAAAGCAGGGGTTCCCTAAGGGGTTTCCGTAATCTGAACCCGCCGTTCCCGTTCTCCGCCCCCGCTGACCACAAGCACCCGTTTCCACTCTCGAATCTGATAGACGGCCCAGGCGTTGGGTTGTCCTTGGTAAAACGCTTGCGAATCCTCCCCCTTGGCATTCAGATAAGTCGGCTCCGTAAATCCTTCATCCAGAACGTAGTCCATCAGACTTTCGGTTGTCATCCCTTTTCCCCGCAAGGCCACGTGCGACAAGAAGGTCAGAATCTCATCAGGGTCAGCCAGTGAAACCGGATCAAAAGCCATGTTCTTTTTTTCCTTAGTTATGATATGCTGATGAAGACGGCATTGTAGGGCGACAAAAACGGTAAACGCAAATAGGAGCGTTTCGACGATCCTGTTTTGCTCACATGTTCATTCCACCTGCATTTGATCGTAGATCAACCATCTATCCCCCTCCATGATGTGGAAGCTTTCGGCTGAACAATTCCGCGACCGCATTCTCGACGTTCTCGGCCGCAAGCAACACTGGTCGACAGCCCATTTCAACGGAAGTACCGTCACCAAAGAACAACTCAACGTTCATTTCCGCCAGGAATACGCCGTCTATCTTCGAGATTTTGCCGTCCTGCTCGCGAGAATCGTCGGGAAAAATCCCCCGTGGCAAATCCGTCGTCACTTGGCCGCGACGATTTACGAAGAAGAAACCGGCAGGCTTTCGATGGGCAAACCGCACCAGGAACTCTTCCTTCAAATGATGATGGGCTTGGGGTACAAACGGGCTGAATTTCGCGACGTCGAGTTGTTGTCAAGAAGTTATGCGTACCGGGAATGGCTCGATGAAATCTGCGACCGTGAAGACTGGATCGTGGGCGCGGCGGTGCTCACCATTTTCGTGGAAGGCTC
Source organism: Nitrospirales bacterium (assembly GCA_965204965.1). Lineage (GTDB taxonomy): Bacteria > Nitrospirota > Nitrospiria > Nitrospirales > UBA8639 > Bin75. Next base: position 2,249,402 of record OZ242026.1, read on the forward strand.
CGTCCACGACCGGGAAGAGGTCATGAATCAGACAACTCCAAAATCCAAAGCGGACGTGGAAGACATCGTGAATAAACATCCCCTCGTGGTCTACCACGGACTCTCTCCGGAACACCTCGACCTGATCCGCGCGCGCGAGATGATCGAACCCTGCAACCGTTCCGTCGTCTATGACCTGATCGTCAAAGAAGCCGCGGAATCGGGCACAAAAAACTTGATCCTGGAGAAATTGGAAACAGGATTAAAGGTATGGCTCCAATACCGTGACGGCATTGCCCGGGCCTGCGGCCTCAGACAGCCGTGAGGCCCTTGGTACGAAAATAGCCAACGACACCCAAATTTGTCATTCTGAGCCGAAGGCGAAGAATCTTTTCTGCAACAACCGAACGCATGCAAAAACAGATCCTTCGCTTCGCTCAGGATGACCACCTGAGCGCGTGAAGGTTTCCTTTATGGGTTCGATGTCCGGAGCGAGCCTCTTACCGCACCAGGAGATAGTGCAAAGCGGCATCTCCGAGAATCGCCGCCCATGCTACGGCGTTCAAGACAACCAGGGAACGCCGTTGTTTCCCCCAAGCTCGGGCGATCGCCCATACGATCAGGACTTGCGTCAGGATTGAAAACGGTCGATGCACGTGAGACGAGATCCCGCCACCTTCACTGGCAATCGCCGTGACGGCCGCCAATCCATAACACGTCAAGGCTCCGGCTTGAATCCGGATGGTGGGCCGATCCATGTTCCGGCGAACGACCATTACCAGGGCCGATGTCAAGCACACCACCACCACTAACAAGAGCAAAGGAAACAGGGGCCATAACGTTTTCGCACTCAGTTCCATGATTTCTCCATCACACGGGAACGTCGGGGCAGGCTATCCCCCCACCGGTTCGCCGGCGGGCGACGCCCTTGGCTCTCCGACTCCCTCTCAAGGGGGAAGTGATGATAGAGGGGATTTCAACCCTCTCAAATTTTTGATATGGTAGGATTCGAGACTCCGGTGATGTCATGAATATTCGCCCACACATTTTGTCAATTGCTTTTCTGGGGACGTTGTTCCTTGGTGGATGTGTGGGAACTCCTCAAATCGAGACTGCCATTCATGAGGGACCTGACGGCTCCCTTATGTTGCAAACCGTTTCGAAAGCTTCGCTCCGGCCTTCCCATCCGGCCGACGTCTCCGTCGAAACTTTTGAAAAGATTTTAACCGGCATCCATTATCGACGGACCCCCGCAAGATGGCTTCAACGACTCATGGACAGCGGGGCAAAATCGGCGCCTCTGCTTTCCCGGGAACAAGTCGCGTTTTGGGCTCCCCACTTACGACGCGCCTTTCTGCGAGTCACGGCTGAAGAACAGGTCTTCCTGCGCATACCCTTACAGTCAACGCCGGAGGTTCAAGACCTGACGGGTATGTTATCCTTCGAACGGAACGATCTGCATATGGCCTTGAGTTTATCCGGTTTCTCGGGCCGGCGCCCGCATTCCAAAACCAAACCCAGGAGCTCAGAAGCCTTGGGGGTCACGAGGCCCACAGTCGTGTTTTCACCCAAGACCGCCGTCAAAACGTCTTTGGATCAGCGCACGGTCACGAATTTCACCATTGATACCGCTTCGCTGGCGATGCGAGATGGATCGGGCTTCAAGGACAGCTCCGTACGACCCTCGCCGCCCAATATACCGCGCCTCATGACTCCGAAAGTCAGTCCTCAAGCCACGCCTCCACATCGGTTGGACCCTTCTCCTCCATCCGTTTCCGAGGACAGCACCAAGACACTCTCGATGCCCGAGGCCTCGCCACCGCGCGTTGCCCCGCCAAGTATTCCTCCGGATCGCCCCATTATCAGGTTGGAAGCCCCTCCATCCGAGGCTCTTATGAAGGAAATTCGATCCTTGCGGCGCGAATTGTCCAGGCAAGAACAGGGAATCGAACGCTTGAAGAAACAACGGGAGTCCCCTTAACCCGCCTCGATCAGTTGGGGATCTTTGAGGATCGCGTCACTGCCGAGCGGGGCGCGGAACGTCATTCGTTGGTAGCAGGCATAGGTGACGTACGTGTCGCGCAGACAATACTCGGCGATCTCCCGTCTTCGCCCTTGAGCCCACATGTCAGCCACCTGCTTGCCGCTTCCGGATTTGGTTTCGACCTGTAACGCCCGGGCCAGCACGTCCAGTTTGACCCAGCCACGGTTGTCCCAGTTGCTCCACACGGCCATCACGTCATAGACCGGCTCCGTGCGAAATCTGGCCAAACTGATCTCCATCGACGGTTTCACGCCGTGAATGATCGAACGCTTTTTCAGAAACGGGAGATCGAAACCCAGCCCATTGTACGTAATAAACAGCGAGGGCCGCAGTTCGCCCAGACGAGTCCAGAACTGCCGAAGGAGTTCCTGCTCCCTGGCGCCATACCAACTCACCGCCCCGCGGAACTCCATGGCGTCGGAGAATACCAGGAGCCCGATGCACACGATCCGGCTGAAGGTTCCGTCAAAGGACGACTGCTCATATTTTTCATCTTCTTTTCGCCTTTGCTCCCGGGCCTCGGCCTGAGTGAATAAATCACTCGCGTCATTCCCTTCGCAGGATTCGAGGGCGACCGAATCGATGCCGGCCAAGCGCGCCCATTCCTCCCGTGGCGCTTGAATCGTTTCTATGTCCAGCACAATTTTCATGGGCTGCCAACCGGATGGCGCTCCTCCTCTACGTTTCCCGGCTCCCGGCCAGTTCCATCAAGTGAGCCACAACCGGCCCATCGGCCGGAGGAAATGAATACTCGGCCAACTCCTCGGGCGTCACCCACCGGAATTCCGCGCAACCCAATGGCTGCGGGTCGCCCCGGGACACGGAACACGTGAAAAAATGCAGTTCCACGCTCTTGTCCGGATAGTTATAACGCGTCACCGTCAACGGTTTCGGCGCGGTTATTTCAATACCCACTTCTTCGAACACCTCACGGCGGGCGCAGGCCTCGAACGTTTCATCCGCTTCGCGCTTCCCGCCGGGAAACTCCCAATAGCCCGCCAAGTGAACGCCGGCTTCCCGGCACGTAATCAAATACCGGCCCCGGTGTTCAATCACGGCGGCGGCGACCTGGAGAATTTTCCTTTCAGTCATATCCGCCACAACTATTTCGCGTCCACGGGATACGCTTTGCAAAATTCCCGCATCGGACAATACAGGCAGTACGGATTGCGTGCCGTACACACCACCGCGCCAAAATCCATGAGGGCTTGATTGAAGTCATAGCCCTTGCCCTTGGGGATCAGGGCTTCCGACAAGGCCCAGAGTTTCGATTTACACGTTTTCGGGTCGCCCGTTCCCACAAAGACTCGATGCAGCACCCGCATCACGTTCGTATCGAGAATCGGGGCATCTTCCTGAAAGGCAAAGGATCGAACCGCTCCAGCGGTGTATCGGCCGATCCCTTTCATCGACTGCAATTGTTCAGCATCACTAGGAATCTTCCCGCCGTAATTGGCCACCGCCTCACAGGCGATGCTGTGCAGGCGGTAGGGACGCACGTTGTACCCGAGGGGATACCACGTCTCCCGAACGTCGTCCGGTTCGGCTTCGGCCAGATCCCTGAGCGTCGGATATTTTTCCAGGAACTCATGGTATTTCGGAATGACCCGGTCTACCTGCGTCTGCTGAAGCATGACTTCGGAGACGAGAATCCTGTACGGGTCCGCAGTCCGCCGCCAGGGCAGATCCCGTCCGAACTGGTCATACCATTTCAGCAAACGAATTTGGAAACGGCGCTTGATACCCCGGTCGAGCTTGTCCGGTTGGGATGGAGTCGACTTGGACTTTTTGGGAGTCTTGGCTGGACGCGTCATGGGCCGTGCCCGGATTGTAGGTAGGAAGTCGGGCCCATTGCAAGCGGGAACGTCGGGTTCCCCTTCGGACAACCACAGGGGGTTGTCCCTACATGGCTCCCCGACTTGCCCTCAAGGGGGGAGTGAGTCGGGAGAGATGAGAAGACTCAGACACGTCAGGCCCGCGTCGGCCTTGGCGAACTCGCCGAGATCAACGCCCGTTGTGGCATAGCCCTGCGACTCGATCAAATCGCGCGTCAATGGAGAGGAGGTTTGAACCAGCACCCCACCGGGCAAGCGCAGGACGTTTGCCCCGAACGGTTCTTCGGCCGGAACGTGTAACAACCGGAACGCCCCCAGGGCATCCGAATCGATCCAGGCCGGATTCACCAACACGGTCTCATCGTCGAGGGAGGTGCACGCCGTCTTCAGATGGAGGCACGCCCGTATGCCGACGGGCGTTACTTGATATCCCAAGGGTTGCACAATCGCCCGAAGGGCTTCCACGCCCTCGCGATTCGTCCGGGTCGAGACTCCGACGTACAACGTTTTGCCCATGCGCAAGACGTCCCCGCCTTCGATCGTCGCAGGAGGCGCTATCGTCGCGAGACGACGGTGCCGGTCGAGCACGGGAAGAAGCAACGCGGGTTCACCCTGCCGCGACGGAGTCCCCATGGAAGTCACCACCGCCAGTTCATCCAGGATCACGGCGTTGTCCTCGATAAAGACGCTATCGGGGAATGCTTCCTCAGGCGGAAGGATTTCAACTTCCACACCCAATTGCCGCAGGGCCCGGCCATAGGCTTCATGTTGTCGAAACGCCAGATGCAGATCGATTTCTTGGCGCGGCGCGTACCCGACTTCGCAATTGACAAGCGCAAACGCAGGCCGGCGGGTGAGGGCAATCATGGTTTCTCCCCGTTTGTGATTGGAAGCATCAAAAAACTCATTACATTCTACATTTCAAGTCATCTCAAAGATAAACCTCAATTTATAAAACTTCATTGACGGACTTCTGCTTCATCTGTATGTTTTTCTGCATGCGTACGACTCTCAACCTTGATGATCGCCTTTATCAGGCCGCGAAAATCCGCGCGACGTCGGAAGGAACAACCGTTACGAAAGTCATCCAAGATGCCTTGAAGGAATTCCTTCATAGACCGAACGTAACGCGCTCCCGGTACAAATTTCGCTGGCCCACTCAAAAAGGACGACTCCTCCCGGGCGTGAACCCCGACGACCGCACTTCCCTCTATGACGCCATGGCCGTCAAGGGATGAAAGCCCTTGATACCAACGTCCTCATTTCCGACGCCCTCGCCACTTTCTCGTTATTCATCGTGGGTGGCCGGGCTTTTCGTAGCGGCGCTCCTGTTCAACGTCCTCTTCGCGCACTGCGAGGAAGTCGGGACGGCACGGGGGCCGTCCCCTACTCCCGTTTCACCGCCGGTCACGCTTCATTTCGTGACGTGGAAGGCGGACCATCCCCGGGCCTGGGATGAGGCCATTCAACGGTTTGAGCAGGTCCACCCGCACATCCATATTCACCGGGAAATCGCGCCGCATTCCTCCACGGCCTATCACGATCTGCTGACCCAAAAGTTGCGGAACCGCGACGTTTCACTCGACCTGTTCTTTATGGACGTGATCTGGCCCGCGGAGTTCGCCGCCGCGGGATGGGCCCTCCCGCTTGGCGATTACTTTTCCAGAGACGAACGTAAGAAATTTCTGCCGGCTACGATTGCTTCGGGCATCTATCGCCAGCGGATCTATGGAGTCCCATCCCGTATCGACAGCGGCATGCTGTATTATCGCAAGGATCTTCTGGAGCAATATGGATTTTCACCACCCTCGACGTGGAATAAACTGGTGCGTCAGGCACAGACGATTCTGGAAGCAGAACGGACCGTACCGATACCCCTCAGGGGCTACAGCGGCCAATTCAAGCAGTACGAAGGACTGGTGTGCGACATGCTGGAGTTTGTGGGCAGTCATAACGGCTCGTTCCTGACGGACGACGGCAGGCGCTCGAATTTGACGGCAACCGAATCCTTGCAAGCCGTGCAATTTGTCCGGGAGCAGATTATTCAACAACTGGCGACCCCGGCCGCGCTGACCTATCAGGAGCCCGAATCCCTCGCCGTGTTCCTCCAAGGCAACGCGGTGTTTCACCGCAATTGGCCGTATGCGTGGGGATTGGCGAATGATCCGCGGCATTCGAAAGTCGTGGGCAAGGTCGGCGTGACGACCCTTCCGCGTTTTGCCGAAGGCAGGAGCACGTCCGCCTTGGGCGGATGGCTCTACGGGATCAGCGCCTATTCGCAACATCCTGATGAGGCATGGGCCTTTATCGAGTTCATGGCCAGTCCCGAGATGCAGAAGCATTTTGCGATCCATGCTTCATTGGCTCCTTCCCGGCTTACGCTGTATGCCGATCCGGAGGTGCTCCGCGCCAATCCTCAATACAAAGAACTGCTCCCGGTTTTTCAAACCGCCCAACCGCGGCCCCGCACGCCCGTCTACCCCATTGTTTCGCATATTCTTCAACGGTATTTTAGTCGCGTGCTGGCTTTTCCCGAGACGGATATCAGAGAAGAGGCACAAGAAGCCGACCGGAAGATCAACCGATTTTTAGCCTTACTCCGTGATTCGTGACGAAATCGACCCAAAAGCACACCACCGGCTGGTTGATGGCCTTTCCGGCCCTGACGTTCGTGGCTGTCTTTTCCCTCTATCCGGCCATGGATTCGTTCTTGTTGAGTCTGTACTCGGACTTTCCCGGCCCGGAACGGTCCTTCATCGGTTTCGACCATTACGCGGAACTGTGGCAGGACCCCATCGCTCATCAGGCGTTCATCGTCACGCTGGGCTTCGTTCTGCTCTCGACCACCCTGGAACTGCTTCTGGGTACGGGCCTTGCACTGGTCGTTCACGAACGCTTTAGAGGGCGAGGATGGGTCCGGGCGGCCGTGTTGATTCCATGGGCGATTCCCACGGTGGTGGCTGCACAGATGTGGCGGTTTCTGCTGAACGATCAATACGGCGCGGTCAACGCAATCCTCTTCGGCGACCGGGTGGACGCCTACGTGCCGTGGCTGGCCGACCCGTGGATGGCCTTCGGCGCAATCGTCCTGGCCGACGTCTGGAAAACGTCGTCGTTTACCGGCCTCCTTGTCCTGGCGGGCTTGCAAGTCATTCCGGAGGAGACCTATGACGCGGCTCGCGTCGATGGAGCCACGGCATGGCAACGGTTTCGGCACATCACCCTCCCCCTGCTGAAACCTGCGCTTCTCACCGCTCTCTTGTTTCGGACTATCGATGCGTTTCGGGTCTTCGACCTCGTCTTCGTCATGACGCAAGGCGGCCCCGGTGACGCCACACAAGTGATCCAATTTTACGGCTATAAAACCCTCTTTACCGAGGGGCGCGTGGGTTATGGGACCACGATTTCGGTCACGGTCTTTGTCGCGATGGCGATTCTCTCCCTGTTCTACGTCCGTACCGTCGGGTCCAAACTCCTGCAACGGGAGCCGGCATGACAAATCGTCCGGTCTTGCTTGGCGGGATTCTCCTGGCCGTGCTGGGCAGCCTGTGTCCTTTTCTCTGGTTTGTCCTCACTTCGTTCAAGTCACAAATCAACGTGGAAGCGATTCCCCCAACCTGGTGGCCGGACGGTAGTCTCGTGTTTTACGCCTCGGCACTCATCGAGCATCGCTTGTTGCACTACGTCAGGAACAGCGCGATCGTGGCCGGGGGCACGACCGTCATTGCATTGGTCGTCGCGACTCCGGCCGCCTATGCCCTGGCGCGGCTGCGGTTGCCGGGAAAAACGTGGATCCTGGGCGGGCTGCTCTGTGTCGCGATGTTTCCGCCTATCGTCATTGCGGGACCGATCTGGCAAATCCTGGAACGTCTCGGTGGGCTGAATACCCATTGGGGACTGATCCTGCCCTACGTCTCACTGACCCTGCCCCTGGCCGTGTGGATTTTGGCCACGTTCTTTCACGAACTGCCGGTCGAGTTGGAAGAAGCCGCACGCATCGACGGCTGCACAACGTGGCAGGCGTTGTACAAAATCATGCTCCCCCTCGCGGCACCCGGGCTGTTTACCGCGGCCATCCTCACGTTTATCTACGCGTGGAACGAATTTTTCTTCGCCTTGCTGATTCTCACGGATCCCGAACGCCAAACCCTGCCGGTCGGCATTGCCCTGTTTCAGGGAGAATTCATCATGCCGTGGGGAGAACTCGCCGCGGCCTCCGTGGTCGCGACGCTGCCGTTGATCGTTATTGTCCTTCTGTTTCAACGCGGGATCATCGACGGCCTATCGGCCGGTGCGGTGAAGGGGTAAGGCATGGCCGGACTGGAACTGCAACACATCGAGAAAACGTTCGGCCGGACCCGGGTCCTGCATGACGTGTCACTCGAAGCCGGTGACGGTGAATTCATTGTGTTGCTGGGTCCGTCGGGATGCGGCAAATCCACGTTGCTGCGCATTATCGCCGGGCTCGAAGCGCAGACCCGCGGCTCGGTGTCCATCGGAGGACAATGCGTGGACGACGTACCCCCTCCGGATCGCGACATCGCCATGGTCTTTCAACATTACGCCCTCTACCCGCACCTGACGGTCAGAGAGAACCTGGCCTTCGGTTTGAAAATGCGTGGAAAACCTCAGGCCTTGATCAAAGCGCACATCGCTGAAACCGCCGCGTTATTGGAAATTCACGACCTGCTTGACCGAAAACCCAGAGAACTCTCGGGCGGCCAACGGCAACGCGTGGCCATGGGCCGAGCCATTGTTCGGAAACCCAAATTGTTTCTGTTTGACGAGCCACTGTCGAATTTGGATGCCCGCCTCCGTACGTCCATGCGGGTCGAATTGAAGAGATTGCATCAGCGCTTGGGCACCACCATGGTCTACGTGACGCATGACCAAACGGAGGCCATGACGCTGGGGCACGCCATTGTCGTGATGAATCACGGCAGGATTCAGCAGATCGGACGGCCCGAGCAGATTTATCATGAACCCGCTAATCCTTTTGTCGCCGGGTTCATCGGCAACCCTCCGATGAATGTATTCGAGGGTTCTTTTCGGCTCGATCAGAGGGAACTCGAATTCCGCGTGGGAGAATTGACGTTCAGATTTCCGTTTCAGGCTCGCGACCTGATCGGCGCAGACACCGGAATGGCGACCTTGGGAGTCCGCCCTGAAGACGTCACGTTAGAACCGCAGGGGTCGGCACACGTTGCGATCACCGGAACCATCGACTTGGTTGAAAACCTCGGCAATGATTCCATCATACATCTCATGGTCAAAGGACAGTCTCTGACGGTACGGACCTCTCCGGGTCTTCGGCTACATGCGGAAGATTCCATCACGGCCTACGTGAAAAACTTTCACCTGTTCATCAACGAAAAACGGGTCCCATTGCCCTCGCCATGAATCACCGATTGCATCTTTTCCACACCGCGGCTTCCGTTTTGCTTGCCTTCTCTCTTGGCCTCTCCCTTGAGTGTCTCGCCGACCCTCCACCAGGCATTCAACCGCTGGAGTCTCTCCCTCACGACCGCGCCCTGTTCACCGGCGAACCCATTCGCACCCTTCTCACGGCCGCGGACCAGGAGCGGTTCCTCAATGAATTGGAAAAGCAGCCGCCTGATTGGGATCTGTTGCATGACCCGCCCGGTGAAGAACTCGGAAACAGGCTTTTCGACTTCAACCGGCGGCGGGATACCGCCAGAGAGGGACATCCGTTACTGAGTCAACGAGTAGCGTTTTGGTGGTCGGGCGTCCTGGGCGAGTACCGGGAAGTCCATCGAGGATTCTCCGTGGTCATGGGCCCCGAGTTCACCCGAACGACCTGGGGCCTTGTCCGGTTCAAACCGCTACAATTGCCGCATGAATTGGTCGCCGTCCCTTCAGCAGACGGACTACGGACGCTCCTTGACCGTCACGCAAAGGGAGAACCCGTGGAAATAGGAATCCTCTTCACCGGCACGCTGATTCCCTGGGAGTCCATCATCTACGCCTTTTCTCACGACGGCACGGAACAGGGCATGGTCATGCCCGTGGTACAGGTCGACGGAGTCCGGTATTTTTTTCGGACAGTTGCGGATTAGTGCGGCGACCAGGACGACGGTTCCTTCGGGACCACGGCATCAAAAACCGAGGAATAATCGACATCCTGCAGGCCTTGGCCGACGGTCTCTTCCAGAATCCCGCGAATGGCGGCAAGGACCGACGTTGCCACGTTCATGTCTTGCGCCGCGTTCAGACACAACTCGACGTCCTTCAAGAGATGCCTGGTCGAGAAGTTGGGCCAGGCGTAGTCGCGGGCCAACAAACGCGGCAATTTTTTCTCGAACATGGGCGCCATCAAGGCGCTTTGTCTCAGCACGTTCATGAACGTCTCGACGTCCACGCCCGACCTCTGCACCAAGCCCAAACTCAAGGAAAAGGCCGTGATATGGGCCGCAATGAGTTGATTCAAGGCCAATTTCAAGGATGCCGCCTGCCCGATCTCCCCCACGAGCAGAGGTTTTTCGCAAAAACATTTCAATACCTCGTGCCATCGCTCCACGTGTTCGGCCTTTCCCCCGACCATGACGAGCAGGCTCCCGGCCTTTGCCTCGGCAATACTCCCCAGTACCGGCGCCTCGAAATAGTCTCCGATGCCCGTTCGAATTTCCTGACCGAGCGCAATACTTTCGGATGGAGCAATCGTCCCCATCTGAATCATCGTACGATTCTGAAAGTCGGGTTTTCCCGAAGCGAACAAGGTTTCCCGTATGGCCGGCGCATCGGCCAACATGAGAATGGTGCATTTCGAAGCTTCGATCGCCTCCGCGGCTGACCGCGCCCCAAGGGCGCCCCGTTGTTGCAGGGCCGCGCACTTTTCTTCCGTCCGGTTGTACACCACGACGTCATGGCCGAGCGTCAACAACCGTTCGGCCATGGCTGTCCCCATTAAGCCCGTGCCTATCAATGAAACTTGCATCGCTCTCCCTCGCATCAAAGAAAACGTTTGTTGACGTGACAGGTGTATCGCAGGTCCGCGGCGAAAGCAACCGAATGGGCCGGTCGCGACCGCATGACTGCCGGTTGACCCCTGCTATTCAAGTCGGTATCTTCGTTTCTGCCAACAGGATAAAACAGAGCCTCAGATCGGGATCAATCCTCAGCCGTACCAGACAAAGGAACTCGAATAAAGGACATCATGGATATTTCAATCGGTTCAAATCAGCTTCGCAATACGAACGGCATTTTTGTGGCGCAGGACCAGGATCTGATCAAGGTGGAACAGAAGGCTGATGACGGGAGAATCCTCCTGAGCATGGCCCTCTACAATCCCGCCGGATCGCAGGTCGCCAAACTGGAACGCAACGAATGGGCATCCAATGACCAGGACCGTTTCGAACTCCGGGCCGAGATTGCATCGGTGACGGTCATTGATAACACGCTGAAAGGTGTGGTGTTCCTCGTCAAAAGAAACGAGGAGAACGGCATCCAGGTCCCGCAGGCCAAGTTTTACTTACCGGGGGGGACAGTGTCCGAGGTCACGGCCGAGCATTGGCACATCGGAAACAAAATGGAACTGAAAGACGCGGACATCGACCTGCAGGGCGGTGCGATCGAGATTCAATAATTTCTTTCAGGCCGGCTCGACGCTGTTGTCTTGAATCGCGAGTCCTTCCCTCTTCCGTCGGGTTTCCACGTTCGTGGGAGAAGGTGAGTGTCGACGTCTTTCTATCACCGGCTTGCCGACTTCCTCGTCCTTCTCCATTTCACGTTCGTTCTTTTTGTCCTGTTCGGCGGACTCCTGATTCTGAAATGGCGGTGGGTGCTTTGGCTCCACTTGCCCGCGGCGGGCTGGGGCGCTTTGATTGAGTTCACCGGCTGGATCTGCCCGCTGACGCCCTTGGAGCACTGGCTCAGGGAAACGGGCGAAGGGCCGGCGTATCAATCAGGCTTCATCGAGTACTACATCCTGCCCCTTCTTTACCCCGCAGGGTTGACCGGACAGCTTCAAATGGTCCTCGGTCTTCTTGTACTTCTGTTGAACTGCGGCGTGTACCTGCTCGTGTTTCACCGGCGTCGTCAATCCATGCAACACTGAGAACGAACATTCCTTCGAAACGCCGTTTCCGTCGTGCCTGCGACTCTCTTGACCGCCTTTTTCCACGACAGTATAGTCGAGGTCTTGCTTTTATTTTAGGGTATCGTGTCCATGAATGATCTGGCAGGCAAAAAACTGGGCTTACTTCTGTCAACCCCGCCGTCTCATCCCAATGCGGACGTGGTCGCCGGATTGAGCCGCGAAGCCTTGCGTTCTGACGTGAACGTGTACTTGTATCTCATCGATGAGGGCGTGAAAAACCTGGAAAACGCGGCGATCCTCAGCCTGGCTTCGGCAGGCGTCAAATTGAACGTCTGCGCCTACGGATGCCAGCAGCATAAGGTATCCACGGAAGGCTATGGGCAGGAAGTGACGTTCTGCGGACTGGTGGTCCTCTCCCAAATCATCACGGGCTGCGATCGATTCATCAGCCTGTAACGGGCTGTCCGCTTTCTTTCCTTTCCCTCTTCTCACCGGTACCAAAGGGCGTCTTTCGTAAGCACCTGACCTCTCTACGCAGGGGCACCACAATAAGCTCACTCCGTGACGGTGATCTAAAAGAGCGGCAGACTTTTCTGCGTTAGCTTTTTGGGAGCACGCTTAAAACCCCCGTCTTCTGGAAACGGTGAAGTATCTGTAGAACCATTCAATGAACACGGTGGATAAACCTGATAAGGAGAATCATCCGTTTTGGGCAATCGAGGCTTTACTCCGACGAATCGAGACAGAGCACCTTTCAGGTAGTCTTCGTTTAATTCGCAGCAAACCCATTTGCGCCTAAGCGATTCGGCAACCTCACCAGTGACGCATGAGCCCCCAAAAGGATCAACCACCAGATCTCCTTCATCAGTCAGCATTCGAATGAAATATTCGGGAAGACGGGCTGGAAATCTTGCAGGATGCACCGGCAGGTTATTCGCGCGGCAATAGTCCTGATAAGCTCCGTTCGATTCTGTATTTGCGATAGCTAAAAGGTTTGGTGGAACAGAACCACCGTTGTCTTTCTCGAATTTGTTGGAAATGTCGTGACCCGATGGACGCAACTTGGGCTTGTAGCCGTTCTTTAATAACGATTTCATTGAATTGCTATAGGGGGCGAGAATGCGTTTGTTGGATGCCTTTGGCCACGGTGTTTTCGACAACCACCAGACACAATTTACAGCGTCCTTCACTCGTACTCTCCTGACGTTTACCCATTCTGCGGGGGCCGGTAATTTTGCAGGATTCCACCAGAAATGTTCCTGACAAAGATGAAATCCGTAATCCCGACACAGCGTGATAAGCAGCTCGAAATGGTAAAGCGAACGAGTCGGAGTCCTGGGCTTCCACGCCCCACCAATGTCAATCACGAGACTTCCTTTATCCTTCAACACCCGTTGCATACCTTCGGCAAACGGTCGAAACCACTCTACGTATCGGTCAGCGTCTTCGTTACCGTAGATCTTCTTTCTCACAAGACCGAACGGCGGCGAAGTCATAATCAGGTCCACGGAATTGGGGGGCAATGTCGCGTGTAATAGACCGAGAGAATCGCCATGATAGATCTCGCCATATTCCGTTTCTCTATAAATCTCGGGTTGCGCAATACTGTATGGGGGGAAATCTTCTTTCGCTTGAGATACCTGCCTATGGTTGTCATGCAGGCGACGAAGATAACTGCTCAGCGAATCATACCCGGCTACTTCCGCCGAACATTGCATCTCCAAATACTCGGCATCTGTGAGCCGGAAACTGACGAGCCTTTTTCGAGGGCTTTTAACTTTTGGTCGAGCCATGCCATAATTGTAATACAAAAACAAACCGAGTCAATACATTTTTGTATTACATTAAAATGAAACAGGCGGGGACAGATCTATGGAGGGCCTGACTCAGATTTCCCGAAATTCATTCGCAGACCTGATGAACTCCACTCGGGGCCATTGGTTCCTGTCTGGTGGAAGGAATATCTCTTTACCAAGGTGTGATTCAAATTCCTGAAGGCCTCCCCCCAAACCGAGTTTGCTGAGTTTATCCTTCTCCAGAGGATTGATCAGCATTCGTCGCTCTTCAGTGAGGTAGATCAGTTTGCGATCATACGCCCGATGGTAAGTAGGAGAAAGACACAATCCGTTTTGAACGTCATCGGTACTACCTTCCGCACCAACAGGCAAAATGTGTGCAGCATCAATGAGCCGTAGTTGCAATCCGGTTACACAACACTTTCGGTCGTAAGCGACGGTGACCTTCCTTCTAAAATTACTGTCTCGGACAAGGTGCGACAATTTCTTTACAATCCGCATTCTGTCGGGGGTCAATTTGTTGATTTCATCGTCCGTTACGGATTCGAGTCTTCCGACTCTGGATAACACATTGGACACCGTGACGTCTGCACCATTTTCGTGCAGGCTTTCATAATTTGTGCAGTACGCGAGCATGTTATCCGGACGAAACCCGACTGCAATTTCATCGTTACCCTTCCGCACAAAGGCAAAACCATCCCTGACAGCTTCCCTGAATGTATTGATATTTACCTGGATAGAAGGAGACTGAGTTGAAAACATTCGATGTTTTCCAAGATCAAACCCGGCAAAGCACTTGCTATCTGGCTCGTAACCCAACAATAGCGTAGGGCCATCTGGATTTTCCGGCAAAGGGGGAGTTACCGACGTAAGCTGTATGCGGTATTCGTCAACCGAGCGGGGTCCACCCCCATGAGTCAACGTCCAGATGTATATCCAAACAGAAAACGATGCTTCTCCGGACGTAACGTAGAATCTTTTCGGATTTCCTCTCGGCTTCGATACCAAAACAGCCGACGCTGCAGAGTCCGTGAAAGCCTCTTCTATTGCTTGAACGATTACTTCCGGAGGCAGTGCTGGCATTTATTCTCTGTCCTATTTACATTTCCGGGGAAATTACTCGTGCTCTTGGTCTTTGAGATAAATCCGTTATTTCGCAGTAACAGACTGCACCACTTTCCCCACGCGATGAATGAAGTTGGGGGTTGCTAATTTTAGAGAAAGATTTTCTCCAGATTACGCTGTCTGCTGAAATTCTGCTGGTGCATAGTACGGTCCGATCCATCACACGTTCAACGCCGCCGGCCGTACAGGAAGGTGATATTGATGCGCCGGGATTCATAGTCGTCCCGGAATACACAGGTGTCCGATTCATGAAAGAGGTCGGAATTGAAGACTAGAGCCCGGTTTTCCCGATAGGGAACCTTCACGGGCGACGCGCCGCTGCGGTTCAGGAACTCCCGGATCTTCGGCTGAAACGCCGTGGAATTGTAGACCTTGAAATCCCAGTCCCGCGGGGCCTCCTTGTCCCAAACGATCAAGCCTCCGCTCGCAGGGTCGAGGTTCGCGTCGTCGGGGGTAATCCAGAAATTGACGTTCACCGCCGCCGCATCGGCGTGGATTTTCAAGGGACGACGGGCACTGTCCTGCTTGAACGCCCAGGCCTGGAGTAACCGGTGTTGTTGAAAGATGCCCGGAAAGGCAGTGCGTAATTCTTCGGCCACTTGCAACAACAATGGCGAGGAAAACCCTTCGCCCAGAAACGCCCCAATGTAGCCGTCTTCATAATCCTTCTTCCAAATTGTCGAGTTGCGGCAAAACTGCCGAAGGGCCGCAAGCGCTTCGGGCCGTAACAATGCATCGATATAGATAATTTCAGGCTGACTCGCATTGTAGCGCCGTTCAATTTCTTCCACGTGCAATTCCGGATTCAACGCTCCCTGTGGTAACGGAGGATTATCGGCATAATGCAGGATTCGGTTCACCGACGGAGCCAGGGCCCGGGCCTCTTCCCGGCTGAGGGAGATCCGTTGATTCGTCTCGCCCAAGTGCAAGACCCGCTCTCGTAACGCCGTCAGGGTTGCCTGGTACGAGGAATCGAGCTGCCCGCACAATCCACGCTCAGCCAAATAGCGGATCTGCTCGGCATCGTGCTTGATGCGGGAGGCATGAAGCGTCTCTAGCCGGACGGCCTTCCCATGGTTTTGCAGAAGATGGGCCGACGCGCGAAGTTCGTGCAAGGCCCCGTCCATATCCTGTTTCCACAAGAGAGCCAATCCCAGATGATGATGAGCTTTCGCGTATTGAGGCTTGATGGAGACGGCTTGTTGGAATCGGGCGATCGCTTCGTCAAGACGTTCGTCCTCAAACAGGATGACGCCCAGATTGTAGTGGACCTCGGCATTATCAGGATTGAGCGCAATGGCTCGTTGGTACGCGTCCCGCGCTTCGTCCCGATGGCCTAGCTCCTTCAGGACGACGCCGAGGTTGTTGTACCCCTCCGGGTGATCGGGTCTGACGGTCAGGACTTGCCTGTAGGTTGCACAAGCCTCGTCCAGTTCGCCTTTCTCCCTCAGGACGTTGCCCAGGTTCCCCAACGCCTCGACGTAGTCGCCCTTGAGCGAGAGAGCCTGCCGGTAGGCGCGTTCGGCCTCGTGCAATTGACTCAGTTTGTGATGGACGAGCCCCTGGTTGTAAAAATACAGCGGTTTGGTTGCGTCGCGCCGGATGGCCTTCGTAATGCAGTCGAGCGCCCGGTCATAGAGGCCTTGCTGGTACGCCACCAACCCGAGCAGATGGAGGGCGTCGGCATGGGCCGGCTCCTGCGCGAGGATTTTCTGATAGCAGGTTTCGGCCTGCGACAATCGTCCCGCCCGATGATGGCTGATCGCCTCTTCCAACAGTTGTTTCGCAAACCCCGTGCTGGCCGGCGTTGGAGACTTGGCCGTCAACTTGGCTTGTCGTCTTCGTTCGGTCCTGTTCATCCGGCTGTGCCAATCGCTTCAGGGGTTTTCGAAACCTTTCCCCTTCATGAGCCTCAAAAGGGTACGCCTGACCTCGCTAAAAAGTAAAGCGTCCGGGAAACACCCTCTACACACGGCGTACGACCCTGCATCTCCTCACTGGAAGGACAGCATACTTCTTGATAAAGAAAAGGGCCTTGCACGAACGTGCAAGGCCCTTTGAGCCGTTTCCCGATATGAAACGATCAAAAGCCTTCGGCAAAGCTGCGCAGTTTCTTGCTCTGACTCGGGTGGCGGAGTTTGCGCAAGGCCTTCGCTTCGATCTGCCGGATCCGCTCCCGCGTCACCTCGAAGTCCTGCCCCACTTCCTCCAACGTGTGGTCCGTCGCCTCCCCGATCCCGAACCGTTTCCGCAACACCTTCTCCTCCCGCGCCGTCAAGGATTCCAAGGATTTCCCAATGTGCCGCTGCAGGTCGTACCGCACCGCCGCCTCCAACGGCGACACCGCTTTCTTGTCCTCAATAAAGTCCCCCAAATGGCTGTCTTCTTCTTCCCCGATCGGCGTCTCCAACGAGATCGGTTCCTTGGCGATCTTCAGGATCTTCCGCACTTTCTCCAACGGCATCTCCATCCGCACCCCGATCTCTTCCGGCGTCGGTTCCCGCCCCAATTGCTGCACCAGGTGCCGCGACGTCCGCACCAGTTTGTTGATGGTTTCGATCATGTGCACCGGGATCCGGATGGTCCGGGCCTGGTCCGCGATCGCCCGCGTGATCGCTTGCCGGATCCACCACGTGGCATACGTGCTGAATTTGTACCCTCGCTGGTATTCAAACTTGTCCACCGCCTTCATCAGCCCGATGTTCCCTTCCTGGATCAGGTCCAGAAACTGGAGCCCCCGGTTGGTGTATTTCTTGGCGATACTCACCACCAACCGCAAATTGGCTTCAATCAGCTCCGCTTTCCCCCGTTTCATCTTTTCTTCCGCCCATTCCAACCCCACCAAGGCGCTTTTGAATTCCGCGGTCGGCAACAAGGTGGCAGTCCGCTCCACCTCTTTGAGGGTGGCCCGGGCTTCCTGGCTCCGGGCGAGGACTTGCCGTAGCGCGGCCTCACTGAGGCCCGCCTGCCGCCGGAGGGGGGCGGTCTCGGCCCCGGCCCGGCTCAACCGCCGCAGGAGTTTGAGGCCGTCCTCGGGCGGCTGCCCCAGCCGCTGGCAGCACTCCCGGAGAATCCGTTCGGCCTGCCGCACGGTGCGACCCGCCTCTTTGATCTGGCTCACGAACGCGTCCCGTACGGCCGGTTGCAGGTGCAGCCCGTCCACCCGGCCCCCCAATTGTTCCTGCACGCCCCTTACTTTCGTGCTCCACCGGGCCTGCTGGACGGCCGGGGCGGTCCGCCGCCGCTCATACAGCCGCAGCAGGGTCTTGCCCAACCGCCGCACCTGGTCCAAGTCCGCCAGGGCCTGCTGCCGTAATTCTTCTTCTTCCTGGGCCTCGGCCACGTCGGCTTCCTCCAGGTCTTCGTCGCCGGGGTCATGCACCAGCACGATGTCCCCCACGCTCACGTCCCGTTTCTTGAGCCGGCCCCGCCACGTCTCCAGGGTCTGCAGGGTCATGGGCATCCCCGCAATCGCCCGCGTCATTTCCTCTTTCCCCTCTTCGATCTTCTTCGCTAACTCGATCTCCCCTTCGCGGCTCAATAACGAGACACTTCCCATCTCTCGCAAATACAAACGAACGGGATCATCCGTTCGACTCAAATCACCGGGAGTGAGATCGATTTCCGGGGCATTCTTGTCCAGCAATTCTTCCTGTTCCTCGGTCTTCTCGGAAATGGAATCCGTCTCAATCGGCGCTTCGGTACGGGATTGGGCCTGTAACGTCCCGTTCTTCATCCGTTTCGGAACAGGGCTCCCGACGGGATCGAGCAGGGGATTCGGGACGGCACGGGGGCCGTCCCCTACAGGGGCGCGAACCCTCGCGGAGGAGGGACGCGCCTTCTTGCCCCGTTGGCTCTGTGTTTCCACTCCCAATTCTGTTTTCCCTAGTTTGGAGGCGATCGTCTTTGCCATAAAGGCCCCTTATGATGGAGCTAAAGTGGAGGAAGCTAACCCGGCTTTTCTCCCACGCAACGTTTCAATTTGGGAATTCAGACAATCCACGTCATTCGTTCGTTGCTCTCGTTCGGCGACTCGAAGCTGAGCAATCAATTCGTCCAGCCGGGTTCTCAGATTTTTTTGTGTCAACGCTCTCAAACAACCCTGAATATACTCATCCCGATCCTCAAAATGGGTCGCGGACACCGCCAACTCCGCAACCGCATCGCGACACGTCTCATCCAAGCCGGTCTCCGCGAAAAATCCCGATACATCAATGCCGCCTTCCCTATCGAGATGTCGCATGCCTATTTCCACGAGCCGGCGATAGAGGGGGGACCGGAAATCCTCGGACCGCAACTCCTTGAAGTGTTCCGGATGCAAGCTCCCCTGCACCATGAACGAGACAATTTCGCGCTCCTCTCTAAACTCCATTTTTTCGTTTCGTGGTTTGCCGGACGTTGGCGTTTTTCCTTGATGTCGAGTACCGCCCTGACGTTGACCAAGGACGGCAGGATACCGATCCAGAAGCAACTGCGGCTTGACGCCCAAACGTTCGGCAACGCGTTGGATCTGTTCGTTCTTTTCGATGGGGTTCGAGACCTTGGACAGGATGCGAAGTATGTCGTCGACTCGCCGGGTCCGCTCTTCGATCGTCGCATGGGCGGCCCCTTCCAGACGTTGAGCTACGGCGAACTCCAACAACGTCAAGGCTTGGTCCTGCAACGCGAGAAAATCTTCCGCTCCATGCGCCCGAACGTAGGAATCCGGATCATGCCCTTGTGGCATGACCACGACCTTGACGGTGATCCCACTCTCCCTAAACACGTCCAACGCGCGTAATGCCGCGCCGGTCCCCGCGGCATCGCCGTCGAAGATCAGCACAACGGTGTTGACGAATCGACGCAGCAGGACGGCATGCTCGGACGTCAGTGCGGTTCCCAAGGGCGCGACAACCTGACGAATGCCCGCCTGATGCAGTGCCAACACGTCAAAGTAGCCTTCGACGAGCATCAGAGAGGCAAGGTGCGGGGTCTTCTCCCGCGCCTTGTGTAACCCATACAAGACACGACCCTTCTGAAACAGCGCCGTGTCCGGAGAATTCAGGTACTTGGGGGTGCCCTCTTCAAACACCCGGCCGCCGAATGCAATCACCTTTGCGCCCAGGTCGTGGATCGGAATCATGACCCGGCCGCGAAACCGGTCATAGAATCTCGTGGATTTCGAGGAGCCCTGGGCATCCTTGGTCGCCACCAGACCCGAGGCAGCCAGGTCGGACGGGGTCGCGCCCTGCCTGGTCAAGTAGTTGGTGAGTCCGTCCCACAAAGGCAACGCGTATCCCACGCCGAACTCTTTCAAGGTCGGTAATTCAAGACCCCGTTCGGAAAGGTAAGCCAAGGCCGACCGGTCTTTGGACGAATCATGCAGATTCTGCTGAAACCACGTATTGGCCAAGGCATGGAGGCCTTCCAATCGTTTTCGCTGACCCGTTTGGGATTGCGAAAAGCCCTGCGACGCCGGAAGAGGGATTCCCGCCCGTTCGGCAAGGTCTCTCACCGCCTCCGGGAACTCCAACCCTTCCTTCCGCATCAGGAAGGTGAAGACGTCGCCGCCGGTTCCACACCCGAAACAGTAAAACATCTGTCGCGCGGGGGTTACGGTAAAAGACGGGGTCTTTTCCTGGTGGAACGGGCAAAGACCTCGAAAATTCTGACCCGTTTTCGACAACGTGACATAGCGGGACACCACGTCCACAATGTCAACGGAGTCACGGATTTGTTGAAGGGTAGCGGGAGGGATTCCAGCTCGTGCCGTTGTCAAGGCTCTTCTCCGAAGCCTCTGTCGATACCCTCTTACTGGAAGAGCTAGGCGGTCACAACTTGTTGGAAAATAATGCCTTCTGTACTATACCAAGGATGGACAGACAAGTCAACTTGCGGACAGGCAGGTGTAGAGAGCACATAATCTGTCCGGTCTTGTAGCACATGATCTGTCCGGTTTTCATTGGATGCAGGAGGATGTATCTGATGAGACGGACAGAATGGTTACAGGAGACACGAATGGCACGATTTGAGGAGGCGTATTGTGGCTGGACGGAGAATCGGCTGACGCAAGAAGAAGCGGCGCGCTTGCTAGGGGTATGCGACCGCACGTTTCGGCGTTGGATTGATCGTTATCAGGATGAGGGGAGGGAGGGCCTGCTTGACAAGCGGCTGTCGCAGGGTTCCGGGCGGTGTGCGCCGGTGGACGAGGTGCTGGCGCTGGTAGACCGTTATCGGACCGGGCATCGGGGCTGGAATGTGAAGCATTTTTATACCTGGTCCCGTCGAGACGGTGGCGTGCGCAGCTATACCTGGGTGAAGAACCGTTTGCAGGCGGCTGGGGTGGTGACGCGCGCACCGCGTCGGGGGGCGCACCGCAAGAGTCGCGAGGCGTCGCCGTGGCCGGGGATGCTGCTGCACCAGGACGGGAGCCGGCACGAGTGGGCGCCGGGTCAGCTGTGGGATCTGATTGTCACGATGGACGATGCGACCAATGAACATTACTCGATGTTCTTTTGTGAAGAAGAAGGGACCTGGAGCAGTTTTCGGGGGGTCCGTGAGGTGATCGAAGGGAAGGGGTTGTTCTGTTCACTGTACACGGATCGCGGCAGTCACTACTGGCACACGCCGGTGGCGGGGGGCAAGGTGGACAAGCGCAACCCGACCCAATTCGGGCGGGCGATGGCCCAACTGGGGATCGAGATGATTCCGGCGTATTCGCCGGAGGCACGGGGTCGTTCGGAGCGGGCGTTCCGGACGCACCAGGACCGTCTAGGGAAGGAACTGGCGGCAGCCGGGATCACGGACATGGCGCGCGCCAATGACTATAGCCGGCACCACTATCTGCCGGCTTTCAACGCGGAGTTTGCCCGGCCCTCACGGGAGGCGGGCTCGGCCTTTGTGGCCTGCCAGGATTCGGGGCGTCTGGACGAGATTCTGTGTGAGCATCATGAGCGGAGAGTGGGGCATGACAACTGCGTGCGCTTTCAACGCCGGGTGCTGCAGATTCCTCCAAATCGGTACCGGTGCCACTACGTGAAGGCGAAAGTGACGGTGCTGCATCATCCAGATGGTTGGATTTCGATCCGCCACGGGCCACGCGAACTGGCCCGGTACGATGTCAGCGGCACGCCGTTGAAGGAGGACCGCAAGGCTGCGGCGTAGGGTCCGCCGCCACGGCCAGCGCCCTTCGGGAACTTCCAGGCGCAAGGATCAAAAGCGGACAGTTAATTTGCTACAGAACCGGACATTTCTATTTGCTATTAACACTTGCGGACAGGCAGGGCGCCGGTTCTTACCGGGATTGCTCCGGCTCCCTGATACCCGATTTACCGAAGCGTTTACCCAGTTCCTGCTGAATCGCCGTCATGGGAATATCACAATGTCCCAAGGCTACGATGGTATGAAAGAGCAGATCCGCCACCTCGTATATGATTTCTTCCCGGCGTTCCGTTTTGACGGCCAGCACGACTTCCCCGGCCTCCTCTACGACTTTTTTCAGAATGCGGTCCGGCCCATCTTTCATCAAGGAGGAGACATACGAATGCTCTTGTGGATGAGCCTTCCGTTGCCGGACCATTTCATACAGCCGATCGAAAATGCTTCCGTTCGCCTCTTCAGCGCTCTGCGTCTCCGCCACGCCCTGAGACGTCACTTCCGCAAAAAAACACGTGCGGGCTTCCGTATGACACGCGGGCCCCGCGGGTTCGGCTTTGACCAACAGGACATCGCCGTCACAATCAAGAAACACCCGTTTGCAAAGCAGAAAATTGCCGGAGGTCTCTCCTTTTTTCCAAAGCTGTTGCCTCGAACGGCTCCAGAAGTGCACGTACCCGGTTTGCAACGTCCGGTCGAGTGCCGCCCGGTTCATATACGCCACCATGAGGACTGCGCCGTCACGCCAATCCTGGACAACGGCAGGCACCAGCCCGCGCTCATCGAACTGTACCTTGAGGTCGTTGGGAGCCGCGCTCCCGTCAGATTCCACAGCCATTCACGATACGCACGGGAAGCCCGTGTTCCTTGAGGTAGGTTTTTGCGTCACCGATGCTGTAGGTTTGATAATGAAAAATCGAGGCCGCAAGTACGGCATCGGCCTTTCCCTCTCCGAGGGCCTCATACAGGTGCGCGACCGTTCCGGCTCCACCGGACGCGATGACCGGAATGGACACGGCTTCCGACACGGCCCTGGTCAACGGCAGGTCATAGCCGTCTTTGGTGCCATCCTGATCCATCGAAGTCAACAGGATTTCACCGGCCCCTCTTTCTTCCATGCGCCGGGCCCATGCCACGGCATCCAAGCCCGTGGGGTTGCGACCTCCGTGGGTGAAAATCTCCCATCGCGCGGAGCCCGCTTCCTTAACCTGTTTCGCATCGATCGCCACGACAATGCATTGGGAGCCGAATCGGCGGGCGCCGGCCGTCACGAACTCCGGATCCTTTACGGCGGCCGTATTGATACTGACTTTGTCCGCCCCCGCGTTCAGCAATTGCCGGATATTCTCAAGAGTACGAATCCCGCCACCCACCGTGAGCGGCATGAACACCTGCTCGGCCGTCCGGGACACGATGTCCAGCAGGGTGTCCCGATTTTCGTGAGAAGCGGTGATGTCCAAAAAGCACAGTTCGTCGGCACCGGCTTGATCATAGATCTTCGCAACCTCGACGGGATCACCGGCGTCACGAAGATTCACGAAGCTCACGCCCTTGACCACCCGGCCATCCTTCACGTCCAAACAGGGAATGATGCGTTTGGTCAACATCCCCGCCTCACGCACGAGCCTCGGCCAACGCTGCGGTGAGGTCCAACGTCCCCTCGTATAAGGCCTTGCCGACGATGACGCCGATAATCTTTGGTCCTAACCGTTTAATCGCACGAATATCCTCCACGCGCGTGACTCCCCCCGAGGCGATCAGAGGAACCGGCGATGCCTGCATCGCGTCCCGCAAAGCCGACACGTTCGGCCCCTCCAACATCCCGTCACGACTGATTTCCGTAAAGATGACCCCGGCGAGCGGATAGTCCTTCAAGGAAACCAACACGTGCTCCGCCGTTGACTCGGAAAGATTTGTCCAGCCGTGCACCGCGACTTTTCCTTGTTTTACGTCAACCCCGACGAAAATTTTTTCGGGGAAGCTTGCACAGGCGTCGTCAAGAAACGCCCGGTTTTCCAATGCGGCCGTTCCCAACACCACGCGGCCGACGCCATAAGAAAAATACTCTTCCATGACCTCCAACGATCGTATCCCTCCACCCACCTGAATCGGGATGGAGACAGCGCCGGCAATCACACGCACCTGCACCATGTTGTGAGGTTTCCCATTGACCGCGCCATTGAGATCGACGACGTGCAACTGTTCAGCGCCCAAAGCTTCCCATTGGCGGGCCATGGCCGCGGGATCGTCTGAATAGGTCGTTTCCTGCGCCATGTCACCTTGCCGGAGGCGTACGCACCGCCCGTCTTTCAGATCAATTGCAGGGATCACGATCATGAGTCGAACACCCTTCCCGGTTCAAGCCCCGGGACATGTTTTTGATGGGTATGTGCCTCGAAGAAGGCGGTCCTCTTAGGTGAGGAGAGACGGAAACGTGCGCTAATCCGTACCCAAGGGTAAACTTTGCAGCACGCGACCGACCCCCGTGCGCGCCAGCTCTTCCGCCGTAACAAACGTTCCTCCTCGTTCGAGGAATCCCTTGAAATCGTGTGTCAGCGGTTTCTGCTCTTCGAAATAATCGCCCACCCACAAGACTTTGCCGTCCTTGGTCCCGACCAACCGGATTTCGAATCCGACGGCCGCGGGATGCGCCGCGAACTTCGTGCCTTCCCGTTCACGGTACACTCGGACAACGCCCTCAAGTACCGCATCCACACCCAGCCGGTCTCCCAAGAGACGCGCTGATTCCCGACTCGTCTTGACTTGGGCAGATCCATCCGGGCTGCCAAGGATCTGTCCGACGGTTTCCGGCGGGATGACCTGAATCCGGGACTTGAGCCGTAACTGGGAATACACCATGTGCCGGATCATGTCGGGAACGGAGTCCGGCACGGACACCTGTACCGGGCGAGACCGGCCGGAAATCGATGAACCTCTGACGCTCCCCAACGCCTGATGGATTTGGGGGTTAGCCAAGTCCGCCGGAGGCGGTGTTCTGAAAGCAAGAGAGATTCCCTTCTTCGCTTTGACTACGTGGAACGGCGCGATCGCAATTTTCGTGATAGCTTGGGACGCAAGCTGTGGATGCGATTTCACGGTGACCGGATCCGCGGCACAGGCCCCGCACCCCAAAAGCGGAAGCAAGGCCGCCGACAGCCAACGCGCCTGTCGCCGGCGCACGCCGGTGGTGATGAAAACGCTCAATTCCATGCCCCGAAATTCTTGAGCAATTGAAGGCCGACCTGCTGACTTTTTTCCGGATGAAATTGACAGGCAAAGACCTTTCCCTTGGTCACGCTCGACACGAAAGGAACGCCGTACCGTGTTTCGGTACACACCACGTCGTCCTCTTCCGGTTCCACGTAATAGGAATGGACAAAATAGACGTGGGCCTCCGGACTGATGCCCTCGAATAACGGCATGGGCCGTTTCACCTGAATCGTATTCCATCCCATATGCGGAATCTTCAACGACAACGCCTGAGCCGGTCCGGAAGGAAACCGTTTGACTTTACCTTTGAAAATATTCAACCCCTGATGCACGCCAAATTCTTCGCTTTCCGAAAAAAGGACCTGGAACCCCACGCAAATACCCAAGAACGGCTTGTCCTGGGCAATCGTCCGGCGCAACGGCTCCACCAGGCCAAACCGCTGGAGATTGTCCACGCAATCGCCGAAGGCCCCCACTCCGGGCAGCACGACGTGGGTCGCTCGATCAATGATCGCAGGATCGCTCGTGACGACCGCGTGATGTCCCACGGTTTCAAATCCCTTTTGGACGCTTCGCAAATTCCCTCTCTCATAATCGATGATGGCGATCATACTTGCTTCGTCACTCCTCGCTCAGAAATCCCCTCTTCCGAATGGCTAGGCGAGCACCCCTTTTGTGGAAGGCACTCCAACCACCCTGTCGTCCCGGCGTGTCGCCTGATCCATGGCTTTTGCAAACGCCTTGAATACGGCTTCGATCATATGGTGGGGATTCCGGCCGTACCGAACGTTGACGTGCAGATTTAACCCGCCTTGAGTCGCCAGGGCTTGAAAAAAATCTTCGAACAAGCCGAGATCGAACCCTTTCACTTCCCGATGAGACAGCGTCACGTTATAGACCAGAAACGGCCGCCCGCTCAGATCGACCACGACTTCCGCCAGGGTTTCATCCAACGGGACGGTCGCCCACCCGAACCGGCGGATCCCGGATTTGTCTCCGAGGGCTTCCGTGATGGCGCTTCCCAACACCATGCCGATATCCTCAACCGTATGGTGATCATCGATATGCGTATCGCCTTTGGCTTCAAGCACGAGATCGAACAACCCGTGTCGCGCGAAGGCATCCAACATATGGTCCACGAACGGGACGGGCGTGGCAATCCGGCGTTCCCCCGTCCCATCCAATCCCAATTCCACATGAACGGCGGTCTCGGAGGTGGACCGGTCTACCGCTGCCCATCGCGATTTCCTTGTAATATTCATGTTCCCCGGCTTTCTATGGAACGGGCATGGGCCTGCAGCCCCTCCATGGCAGCCAACCGCGTGACGTAGGGAGTGACGACTTTCAACTGCGCCTTGTTATACGCCACCACGTTCGTTCGTTTCACGTAATCATCCAGGGACAAAGCCGAAAAAAACCGCGCGGACCCCCCGGTCGGCAACACGTGATTCGGGCCGGCCACGTAATCCGCCACGGCCGGCGGAGTATAGCCCCCCATGAACACCGCACCGGCATGCCGAATTTTCTTGACGTAGTCGAAGGGCCTGGGCAAGAGGACCTCCAAATGTTCGGGGGCCACGGCATTGGCCACCTCGAAGGCTTCGTCCAGATTCGACACGACGAAAATTTTACCATATTGGCTGACGGAATGTGTCGCAATATGTCGACGCGTCAGTTTCGTCAATTGCAAGCGAATCTCCCGCGCGACCTTCCTGGCAAACGCCGCCGAGGGCGTCACAAGGTAGACGCGGGCTTCTTCATCGTGTTCGGCTTCACACAGCAGATCGGCGGCGCAGTGGGCGGGGTCCGCGGGTTCATCCGCAATCACCAGCAGTTCGCTCGGTCCGGCGATCATGTCGATATCGACGGTCCCGTACACCGCTCGTTTGGCCGCGGCCACGTACATGTTTCCCGGTCCCACGATTTTATCCGCCCGGGGAATCCGCTTGGTGCCGTAGGCCAGCGCTCCGATCGCGTGCACGCCGCCGATCCGGTACACTTCATCGACGCCGGCGAGGTCCGCCGCGACCAGGAGATAGGGATCAATAGCCCCCGACGCGGTGGGACTGCACATGATGACCCGGGGCACCCCGGCGACTTTCGCGGGGATCGCGTTCATCAGGACCGTGGAGGGGTACAAGGCTTTACCCCCGGGCACGTACAACCCCACGACGTCCAGCGGCGTGATGAGCTGCCCCAGCTTCACGCCTTTCTCTTCAGTCACCCACGTCGATTTGCGTTGTTTGCGATGAAACGCGCGAATGCGCCGGGCGGCGAATTGCAAGGCTTGCAGATCGGTTCGTTGCACGGCGGCATACGCCTGCCGAATCTCTTGCGAGGACACCCGAAACCGTTCGGGGGACAAGGCAAGCCCGTCGAATTTCTTGACGTAGCGCGCGACCGCGGCATCACCGTCTCGTTCGACGTTCTTCAGAATCCGTTTCACGCGGGTTTCGATCTCGGCGTGCTGGCGCGCACCGCGATTGCAGACTTCAGCCAGTGCCTGGCGATAGACTTTGGATCTTGAAGAAATGACTTTCATCACGCCCTCAAGCGCAGGCCGTCTTGGGACGACTCTTGCGCAGCCTGTTAATCATGGTGGTAATCGCCTGATGCTTCATTTTCAAACTGGCCCGGTTCACGATCAAGCGTGCCGTGGATTCCGCAATCGTTTCCATTTCCCTGAGGTTGTTGGCTTTCAGCGTCTCTCCGCTCGACACCAGGTCCACGATACGATCCGCCAAACCCACGACCGGCGCCAATTCGATCGACCCGTACAACTTGATAATCTCAACCGGGATGCCCTGCCGGTTAAAATGCCATTCCGTGATGTTGGGATACTTCGTGGCGACCCGGAGTTTTGACGATAAGCGCGTGCGCTCATCCAGCCCCGCCAAGGCCGCGACGGAGATCCGGCACCATCCGATCCGCAGATCCAGGGGTTCATACACGTCCAGTTGTTGCTCTAACAATAAATCTTTCCCCGCCACGCCCACGTCGGCGGCGCCATACTCCACGTACGTGGGCACGTCCGTGGGGCGGACAACCAAAAAAGACAGCCCGGACTGCGGCACGTCGAAAACCAGTTTGCGATCGTCGGCGGACAATTCCGGGCTCAGATAGCCCGCTTTCTGAAACAAGGCCAGCGTCTGATCCAGGAGTTTTCCCTTCGATAGCGCGACGGTCACCATGTCACTCATAACCGGAGCCCTCTCGACGAACCGAAGCGCCCAAGCCTTGTAATTTATCTTCGATCCGCTCGTATCCCCGTTCCAAATGATAAATTCGGGAAATCCGCGTTTCACCCTCTGCCGCCAACCCGGCCAACAGAAGCGCGGCGCTGGCGCGCAGATCCGACGCCATGACCGGCGCGCCCGTCAAACGACCTAATCCTTTCACAACCGCACGGTGTCCATCAACCGCAATCACCGCGCCCATGCGTCGCAATTCGGGGACGTGCAGAAACCGTCCCGCAAACACCAATTCGGTGATCACGCTGGTGCCTTCCGCCAAACACATCAAGGCCATCATTTGCGCTTGCAGGTCCGTGGGGAACCCCGGGTAGGGAAACGTTTGAACGTCTTGGGCCTGCAACCGGGAGCCGGCTTCGATGGTGATCGACCGTGTCCCCTCCGACAGTTTGGCGCCGCATTGCTTGAGTTTGGAAGTCACGACTTCCAGATGTTCGGGCACGCATTGATCCACTTCGACCCGCCCACCCGTCATGGCCCCGGCGATCACATACGTGCCGGCTTCAATCCGGTCGGGAATGACCTCGTGATCCGCGCCATGCAACGCCGACACTCCTTCGATGACGAGACGTCCGGATCCGGCCCCGGAAATCCTGGCCCCGCGTTTGATCAGGAAATCGGCCAGATCGACAATTTCCGGCTCCATGGCGGCATTATTGATGACCGTCGTGCCTTTCGCGAGACAGGCGGCCATCAATAAATTTTCGGTGCCGGTGACGGTCGGAATTTCGAAATCGATTCGTTGGCCTTCCAATTTCGCGGCATGGGCCCGGATGTAGCCGTAATCCACGGAGACCGTGGCCCCCAACTGTCGCAGTCCATGCAAATGGAAGTCGACCGGCCTGGGACCGATGGCGCATCCACCCGGGAGGGACACGACGGCTTCCCCAAACCGGGCCAACAACGGGCCCAATACCAGGATGGAGGCCCGCATGGTCTTGACCAGATCATACGGCGCCTCGAGTGATTGGACGTGAGTCGCGTCGATGACCGCCTGTCCCTCCTCCTGCTTGACGGAAACACCGAGCAAGCTGAGCAGCGTCATCATGGTGGCGACGTCTCTCACCTGCGGCAGGTTGGAAATCGTGCATTCTCCTCCCCCTAACAGGGTCGAAGCCAAGATCGGGAGCGCCGCATTTTTGGCGCCGCCCGTCCGGACGCGCCCTTCCAGGCGCTGTCCTCCCGTGACGATCAAACTGTCCATGTCGATGACGTTCGCTCCAGGCAAATCACGCGATCGATCCCTGCCTGATCGCGCCGGATCGTTTTGACGGTGAACGCTTCGCCGGCTCTTCGACGAACGTCCTCTGACTGATGCATTCCCATTTCCATGACCAGAATCCCGCCCGGATGCAACAACGACGGACTCTCCGCAAGCAGGCGATCGTAGAACGCCAACCCGTTCGGACCGCCATTAAGGGCAGGAAGCGGCTCAAAGGCCCTGACCTCTGGCGGCAGACGATCGCATTGATCAGCCGGAATATACGGTGGATTCGAGACAATGACCGACACCTTGCCCGCGAACGCGTCACCGGACAGCGGTTCGAGACATTCACCCTGGAAAAACCGGATCCTATCAGCCACGCCGTGACGCTGCGCGTTCTCGCCGGCCACTTGCAGGGCCGGAGCACTGCAATCCGTAGCCGAGACGGTGGCGCCCGGGCAGTCCAGAGCCAACGAGACGGCCAGGCAGCCCGACCCCGTGCCCATATCCACCATGTGACAGTCGATTGTCGAGAAGCGCGAGGCCAGGACTTCCTCGATGATCAACTCGGTTTCAGGCCTGGGAATCAACACGCTTGGATTCACGAGAAAGTCGCGTCCGCGAAAGGCCTGGGCGCCCACGATGTATTGCAAGGGCTCCCGTGACGCCCGGCGCCGAAACAGCGATTCGGTTCTCGCCCAATCTGCCGGCCCGACCCGAGCGTTTGGGTCCGCATACACCCTGAGACGCGAAACGCCCAACCCGGCTTCCAGCAGCCAGAACGCTTCATTGTCCGCATTAGTCACCTCGGCGGCCTGAAGGATCGTCACGCCCCATTGATAGGCGGAGAGGAGCGTGGATGGGGATGGCGAGGAACTGTTCGGAGCCGCCATTTCAGTCTGCATCATCAGTTGTTGGACGCGATTTCAGCCCCACGACTCTCCGGCTCACGGGCATCGTGCAACGCCTTCACCAATTCCTCAAGGTCTCCGTCCAGGATCGATTCCAGCTTATGCAAACTCAACCCTATCCGATGATCCGTGACGCGATTCTGCGGATAATTGTACGTGCGGATCTTCTCGCTACGCTCGCCCGTCCCGACTTGAGAACGACGATGTTCGGCAATCGAGGCTTCCTGTTTTTCACGTTCGGCGTCGCCGATGCGGGTTCGGAGGGTGCGCATGGCTTTTTCACGATTCTTGAGTTGCGACCGCTCATCCTGACACGTCACCACCATGCCGGTGGGAATGTGGGTGATACGCACAGCCGAGTAAGTCGTATTGACGCTCTGACCTCCCGCGCCCGAGGAACAGAACGTGTCGATGCGAAGATCCCTCGAATCGAGATGCACGTCGACGTCTTCAACCTCCGGCATCACCGCCACGGTCGCCGTGGACGTATGAATGCGGCCGCTCGCCTCCGTGCTCGGAACTCTTTGGACACGGTGCACCCCGCTCTCATATCGAAAGGCGCCGTACGCTCCCTTGCCCTCGACGAGAAAAATGGCTTCCTTGATCCCGCCGATGCCCGTCTCATTGGCGTCAATCATCTGCACCCGCAACCCGCGGTTCTCGGCATAACGCATGTACATGCGCAGCAACTCACCGGCGAACAGCCCGGCCTCTTCGCCGCCGGTCCCGGCTCGTATTTCGACGAATGAGTTTTTATCATCTTCGGCGTTTCGAGGATGCAGGAGTTGCAGCGCGCGTTCCTCAACCTGCGTCCGTTGCGCCTGCAATGCTCCCAATTCATCGGTGGCCAACGCCTTGAGTTCCGGATCCAGTTGCGGATCATCCAGCATCCGCGCGGTATTGGCGATTTCCCGGAGCAAACGCCGGTAGTCCGCAAACAACTGGCTGACGTCTTCAAGGTCGGCCCGCTCCTTGTTGTAGGCAATCACCACCGGCGGTTGACTGAGGACCGCCGGATCGGCCAGGCGATGGGTCAATTCGTCGTAACGATGCGCCGCGGCTTCCCATTGGGCGAGCCAACCCTCAAACTGGTTTTCCATCTTGTCGCCGGACATAGGAAGCCCTTCTCTACCATTGAACGAAAGTCTGCGAGAAAATCGAGGAGTGCGAGATCGCGTCGAGCGGGGAGGCTAGGCTTTGGACTTCTTGGCGTATTTCTTCCTGAATCGTTCCACACGCCCTTCGGTGTCAACGATTTTCTGCGTGCCGGTGAAGAAGGGATGACAGGCAGAACAAATGTCCACCTTGATATCGCCCACGGTAGAACGGGTTTGGAATTTCATGCCGCATGCGCAACTGACCGTCGCCTCGGAATATTCGGGATGAATGCCTGCTTTCATGATGCCGATGTCCTCCTGAAAACTGTTCCTAAGCCCATATCTAGCATGAAAGACCGGTCGTTGGCAAAACGAACGGGAAAGTTATCGATTCATGGACTGGAGAAAGTCCTGATTATCCTTGGTCCCGGCGATCTTATCCATGAGAAACTCCATGGCTTCCATCGTCCCCAGGGGGCTCAAGACCTTCCGTAACACCCACATTTTATTCAACCGGTCCCGGTCGACCAGCAACTCTTCTTTCCGGGTGCCTGATTGACTGATATCAATGGCCGGGAAAATGCGCTTGTCGGCCAAACGGCGATCCAAATGGACTTCCATGTTCCCCGTGCCCTTAAACTCTTCGAAAATCACGTCGTCCATCCGACTGCCCGTATCCACCAGCGCCGTGGCCAGAATCGTGAGACTTCCGCCGTCCTCGATGTTTCGAGCCGACCCGAAGAACCGTTTAGGCCGTTGCAGCGCGTTGGAATCCAGTCCGCCGGACAGCACTTTGCCGCTCGGAGGCGCGATCGTATTGTAGGCGCGAGCCAACCGGGTAATGCTGTCCAACAGGATGACGACGTCACGTTTATGCTCGACCAACCGCTTGGCCTTTTCCATGACGATCTCGGCCACTTGCGCGTGACGTTGGGCCGGTTCATCGAACGTGGAACTGATGACCTCGGCGCTTTTGACCTGGCGCTGCCAATCCGTGACTTCTTCCGGGCGTTCGTCAATGAGCAGGACGATGAGCAGGGTCTCCGGATGATTGTGCAGGATCGCACGGGCAATCGCTTGAAGCAGCATGGTCTTTCCCGTTCGCGGGGCAGCCACGATAAGCCCGCGTTGTCCCTTCCCGATGGGCGTGGTCAGTTCCATGACCCGTGTGCAGTATTCCTCCTGATCAAACTCCAGGGAAATGCGCTCCTCGGGATACAGCGGCGTCAAATTGTCGAACAGAATTTTGTCCCGCTGCATTTCCGGTTCGTCATAGTTGATCTTTTCAACCTTCAATAAGGCAAAATACCGCTCCCCACCTTTGGGCGGACGAACCTGACCGGAAATGATGTCGCCCGTTCGCAGGCCAAAACGACGGATCTGAGAGGGCGATATATAAATATCATCGGGACCCGGAAAATAATTCGAATCCGGCGCACGCAAAAAGCCGAAGCCATCGGAAAGGGTTTCCAGAACCCCTTCGCCAAAAATGACTCCGTTCTTCTCCGCCTGCCCTTGCAGGATGGCAAAGATCAGTTCCTGTTTCCTCAGATTCGCGCACCCTTCGATTTTTAATGAACGGGCCAGATCCGCAAGGTCGCCGATGGATTTTTGTTTCAATTCCGCAAGATGCATAACCTTCTCCTAAAGGTGGGTGATCATTGAGCCGCAAGGTCGTGAAACCCCTCCCGGCCTTTCAGCACATGGAGCCTGACACAAGAGACAAGCACCTCCCATTGTGTTCTCTCTTTTCCTCGTTCGCCACGTCAGACCGACAACTGCCAACGCCCAAGCCGTGGCTTGGATAAGGCAGGAAAGGAAGTCGGTCTAGACAACCTTCCTCCTTGCCGGAATCGCGGCGTGACGACGAGCCGTAACGTGTCTTCCTGGAGATCGACGGATTCGCAAACTATTTACACGTGGTGAACAGACCGTCCTGCTTGTGTTCCGGAACAGTCATTCAGACAATTCCGCCGATGCAATAAATGAAGGGAACCTATTCATTATGTATTGGACAGAAGGGTGTTGGCGTTACGAAAAATTGATTTGCAATTTTGGGACTTGGAAACTCATGTAGGGAGAAGTAACTGTCTCTTCAATCTGGAAGGTATATTTGTCTTGTATAACATGCATCTCCTGATTGTCAATAGCTACTTTCAACCATTGTTGGTTTGCGATGCCACGAGTGTTGTGATAAATGAACGGAAGCAGGGGAAAACTTCTTAACCTAGAAAATCTATTGCACAACATGGCTAAGCCCGACGAGCCTTTTTCACATAGCCGGATTTTCTCCTTTGCCGAGGCGACGGAACTGATCCCGAAGCTGGCGACGCATCTGACCAAAGCCAAAGCCGGCAAGACGGTCCTGCAGCAAACCAAAGAAGAAATCAAAAAAGCAAGCGCCAATGCTCAGTATGGAGGCGGGAGTTGTGAGGGGCCACGCTACATCAAAGCCCTCGAAACGATTTATGAAAACCTCAACAGCGTCAATGAAATGGGAGTGATTGTCAAAGATCTGGACATGGGCTTGTGCGACTTCCCGTATCTCATGGAAGGACGGGTGGTCTATCTCTGCTGGAGGCTTGGCGAAGAAACCATTGACTGGTGGCATGAGATCGACGACGGATATAAAGGGCGACAAACCCTGCCCAAGGGAATCACGTGAGAAACAATCTTGAGAAACCCCTGATTTATCCCACTATCGGGCGCATGGCGGCGTTGTGTCCTCGCTCAACCCTCGCCTATCTCTATGATAAGCCTCGGGTTTCGCTCCGGGACGCCTTGCCCTGCATCCCGCTATCACCATAAATCAGAGGTTCCTTGAATCACTTGTCCGTGTTGGCAAGCGGTAACGCGGAGGCCGTGTGCATGACGTACGTGATCATTGGATGGGACGGGCCCGACGGGCAAAGCAAGCGGCCGCATCATAGACCCGCCCACTTGGACTATCTTGAGCGCTTGCAGCAACAGGGCCGATTGATCAGCGCCGGACCCTTTACCGATAAAGCCGGAAGCTTGGTCATCATCGAAGCGGACACCATGGAGCAGGCCGAAAGCATTGCCAACGGCGATCCCTACGTCACGCATGGCATATTCGAACGAGTCGAAATCCATCCGTTTAAACGAGTCTTCCCCCGGCCACAAGAAGCATGACCACGTGTTCTGTCGGATTGGCAGTCATCAATTTGAAAGAGCGGCATCTTGCGTGTTACAAATTTTTGTTCATGATTTCTCACATGTGGCGATCCAATGATTAAGCTCATCCGCGAAGGTTCGGCGAAATACCCCTGGCTGCTCAAGATCATCATGTTGGTGATCGCGGTCACCTTCACCATCGGGATGGGGTGGTTCGGGTATGAAACCGCACAACAACCCAACGTGGTGGCCGTGGTCGGGACATATCAGGTGGAATTGGAAGAATTCCGCAGGGCATATAACAGACTCGATGACTTCTATAGAAACCAGCCGCAGCAAGAAGCCCCGGACAGCAAAGAACTCAAGCAAACCGCCATCAACTCTTTAGTCAACCGGAAACTGTGGCTCGTGGCTGCCGATGATCTCAATCTGGAAGTGCACCAGGACGAACTGCGAGACGCCATCATGAGGCGCGATGAGTTTCAGAAGGACGGGGCCTTCGACCCGGAAACCTACCATCGCCTCCTGGAGCTCAACCGGA
The DNA here is from genome assembly GCA_965204965.1 of Nitrospirales bacterium. Lineage (GTDB taxonomy): Bacteria > Nitrospirota > Nitrospiria > Nitrospirales > UBA8639 > Bin75. Next base: position 2,284,720 of record OZ242026.1, read on the forward strand.
TTTCTCCGGCGAAGTTTGAAGAAGGCCTGGCCAAGGATCTTCGCATACAAAAAGTCCAGTCCCTTGTTCAAGACGTGGCGACCCTCAACCCGGTTGAGGAGGACTTGGTCGAGGAACTCGCCGCGGGGCAAACCGCAGGACTCGAAGATGAAAAAGAAATCGAAAAAATCAATGACCGCATCAGACTCCAACTCCTGATTCAAAAGAAACAGCAAGCTCTCGCAGCGTTTCAACAAGCCCTGCGGGCTTCCTCCGCCGTGGAGATCCGGCAGGAATTCCTCTAGATTCCTCGCGATCGATCCCCCCAACGTTCTCCCCTAAACGAGTCAAAACACCGGCGCCACCGATTCCTCAAATACGAGGAACCGCCACCAATAGTGTCTTACTCCAGCGGATTTCGGACGTCCAAAAAATCAAATTTCCTGAAATCCCTATCCACGGTGTACAGCTTGAGGACGTCATGCTGCCGCAGAAGAACCGCTAAATGTGCATCTGAGACCAAGTTTCCACGTACGGGAAAGTCTCGTGTGACTTCCCGATAGATTTCAAAAAATCCATCCGCTTCGGACAATGGTCTCACATGGGGTAACTGCAACAGGGCCTGGATGTTTCCCAGGGCTTCCTGTGGAGGCAAAGGGTGAGAAAAGATCCGAGGGTGAGTCGCCACCCGGAGATAAGCCATCAGCGTCGGCCAAGCCACGTACCACGGCTCAGGATTGACGGTACAGCTTTGAAGAAACTGCAGGGCTGACGAATGATGAGAACTGGTCCGATCCGATGCATACAAAAAAATATTCGCATCGACCGAATAACTCACTTCACGTTCTCATCAAGCACGGCATACAAGGCTTCTTTGTCGGAAAAATCAATACGCGCCTTCATGGAACGAGACACCCAATGCAGTTTAGCTACTCGCGGGGTTTTTCTCCTTTGAAAGAGAGCTTCCGCAAGCAGTTGAGACATAATTTGTCCCAATGATCGCTTCTCTCTCTTTTGGAGGGTTTTGAGTTCCTTCAAGAGAGGTCCATCAATATCAACGGTCGTTCTCGGCATGATGTCATGATGATAAGTTCTAGCGCATCTGATGTCAATATCGTTTCGCTAAGGATAGCCTTATCAATGTCCAGGCGTTACGTCTCCCGTTCTTCTTTTTCACGCTCCACTTCACGCTGTCTTTTAGGATCGTTTATCACTTCGTCCATGAGTTCATCAGCTTCGTTAAAGATATCCTCAGCCATAGATCTACCTCTCCAAAATTAAGGCAAGATCCAGCCCTTTTTATTGTCATGTCATAGCTTGGCCTCAATCTGCCCTGAGGTCTATTGAAAAGTCAGACTCGGATTTCCAGGAACCCACAGACTTCTCTTATAAAGAACTATGGGGGAGAAAGTGGTCGCGCGGAGCGCCTTTTGAGGCGCTTTTCATATTGGGCAGCGTACAGATCAATGAGCCGGCGGATCATCGCCTGATACGAAGTCCGGCGTTTCCCGGCCTCTTTCTTAAAGAAATCCACACTCGATTTGCTCAAAGCGATCGTAACCTTGACTTGGTCCCGGCGAAGCACCAACTCTTCCGGTGGTGGAAGAAAATCTTCAATCACGCTCAATCGGCCAAGAGGCTCATCCGTATATTTGATTTTGTTCTTCATAAATTCTTTTGCCCCTTCTGCAGTATTCTGCACCGAAGATTCGAACTACCTCACTTCGGTTGTAGCCGAAGTCTTCTCCAGCTATTGTATCAACATGGCGTCGCCGTAGCTGTAGAACCGGTAGCGTACGTTGATGGCTTCTGCATAGGCCGCGCGCAGTTGATCGAGGCCGCCGAAGGCGGAGACGAGCATGAGCAACGTGGTGCGCGGGAGATGGAAATTGGTCAGCAGGGCATCGACCATCCTGAAGCGAAACCCGGGTGTAATGAATAACCGGGTCTCACCCGGACCGGGCCGGATCTTTCCGGCTTCGTTGATCGCCGATTCCAAGGTGCGCACCGACGTGGTTCCGATTGCGACCACTCGCCGGCCTTCAGCCTTTGCCGCATTGAGACACTTCGCCGTTTCTTCGGAAATGTGAAACCACTCGGTGCTCATGTGATGGTCTTCGATCCGGTCCACGGTGACGGGACGAAACGTGCCGGGGCCGACGTGCAGGGTGACGGTCACGCATTGAATGCCCTTCTGCTTGAGGGCGGCGAATAATGGTTCCGTGAAATGTAACCCCGCGGTCGGGGCTGCGATGGCCCCTTCTGATTGCGCGAAGACCGTTTGGTAGGCCTCTTTGTCACGCTTATCCGCCGGGCGTTTGATATAGGGTGGGAGTGGGACTTCGCCTATTTTCTCCAGGAGGTCCTTGATGGAGCCGTGGGTGTCGATTCGAAGGACCGTGCGCTCCTGACTCCGTTCCAGAACCTCGGCGGTCGCTTCCTCCTGAAACTGGAGCATCTGACCAACGTCGATGTGCCCTTTCAGCAAGACTTCCCAAGTCTTTTCTTCCAAGGGCCGTACCAGCAATGCCTCGATTTTCCCGCCGGTGGACCGTTTGGTGCCGTGGAGCCTGGCGGGTATCACCTTTGTGTCGTTCAAGACCACCACGTCATCGGAACGCAACAGGTCCGGCAGCTCTTTCACCCGGGCATGTTGACAGGCGTGGGCTCCCTTTCGCGGCACGACCAGCAGTCGAGCGTGATCTCTGGGAGAAACCGGATGATCGGCAATCAGTGTTTCATCGAACGGGAAGTCGAATTCAGACAGTTGCATAGCGGATACCTGCGTGGACAACACTTGTCCTGAGTGACAGCGAAGGAAAAGACACTGGATTCCCGATTACAAATATCGGGAATGACAGATTGTGAGAAAGCCTACTTTGGAGCCTGGATTCCCGCGTTCGCGGGAATGACGGAAGCGGGCAGGGTCATGACCACCTGATCGCGCGGCAGGATTTCCGTTCCCGGATAGTAATAGCGCAGGATGGATTGATAGGGGTACCCCAACTCGGCCATTTCCTTGGCGCCCCATTGACACAGGCCGACCCCGTGCCCTGCCCCTTTTCCCGCAAACACCACGTGCCTGTCAATGCGTTCAATGGAAAACCGGGTACTGCGTACTTTGGCATACCCGAGGACCCGCCGAAATTCCTGTCCCGTGATAACGAGTTCTCCCCGGGAATGCAGGATCCTGATATCCTTGACCCGACCCGCGGTGGTCATGCCGTAGGGCGTGAGCGTCGCGAGCCAGCCAATGGGATACCCTTCTTCCTTGAGCCGGGCTTCGACCGTGTCAAACGGAATGGTCGCTCGCCACTCGTACCAGGGCGACTTCCGATCAAACGGACAAGCCACCCCTTTGAGATAGGGCAAGTCTTTGGCCCACACGTTCATGGCGTCTTCCGTGGGCCCGGCGGTCGTGGATGAATACACGGCGAAAATGGGACGGCCTTCATAGGTCAGGACCTGTCCGCGCGTCCGGTTGACGGCATCGAGCACGGCGCGATTGACCTTTTGACGGCCCGTATAGACCTGATCCTGCACGCTCGCATACACGTCGAACGGTTGGGCTGCGTTCTCGAGTTTCTTGTACAACACGTAGGTCCGTGCCGCCACGGCCTGCGTCCGCAAGAGTTCTTCGTGCCAACCGGGGTTGACTTCCGAACTCACGACGCCCGCCACGTACTCTTCGAGATCAACCACGTTCACGATCAGCAGGTGTTCGTCCCGGACCGTTATTGCGAGATCCCCGTACACCGCCCAATGTTGGCTCACCGCATCAGGGGACGATCCTTGAATGGTGACTTGCAGTTTATTGTGTGTCCCGTGAATGGCGAGACCGTTGCCTCGGACCAGGTTTCCATCGACCTGCAACTCATGCCCCTTCAGAACAACCGTTGCCTCGGAGAACACGTCGATGCGGTCTCCCGAAGACGTTTCGAGACGCAAATCTCCGGCGGAGGCGACCGTGACACGGTCGGCCTGTTCGGCCAAGGCAACCCGTACATGATCCGCTGCGTGAACCCAGGGCAACGATCCCGACCCCACCCCAATGATCAGCAGGAGCATCCAAACCAAAGAGAAGGTGGACTTGATCATCGTTTCAGGAAGAAGTAGAGAAGGAGACTGCCCACCACGCTGATGACGATACTGGTGCCCAGTGGGAAGTAAAAGGTGAAGTTGTCCCTCTTGACGAAAATATCACCCGGCAGCTTTCCCAGCCAGCCGAGCCCGGTCCCCTCACCCGGCCACTTGCCGAGCAACGAAACCACGATGCCGAGGGCGACGATTCCCAAACCCAGAATGATGAGCGATTTTCCGATGAACTCCGGCATGGCTCACCTTGCCAATGCCTCGGCAATCTGGACGGCATTGAGCGCGGCCCCTTTGCGCAGGTTATCCGCCACCACCCACAAATTGAGCCCATTGGGAATGGAGTCATCCTCACGAATCCGTCCCACGAACACCGCATCAGTTCCCGCCGCGTGGATCTGCAGGGGATACAACTTCCGCGAGGGATCGTCGTACAGTTGCACGCCCGGCGCGGTCGAGAGGATGGCCCGGGTTTCCTCCACCGACAATTTCTGTTTGGTTTCGACGTTGATGGATTCCGCATGGCCGACGAACACGGGTACGCGCACCGTCGTCGCGGATATCCTGATCGAATGGTCACCCAGAATCTTCCGGGTTTCATTGACCATCTTCATTTCTTCACCGGTATGCCCCGACGACAAAAAATCGTCGATATGCGGTAAACAGTTGAACGCGATCTGGTGCGGATACACGTTCGCCTTCACGTCGCCGAAGCTCAACAACTGCCGGCACTGCTCCGCCAACTCGTCCATGGCCTCTTTCCCGGTACCGGAAACCGATTGATAGGTGGAGACGACGACGCGGGTAATCGTGGCCTGATCATGTAACGGCTTGAGTGCCACCACCATTTGAATGGTGGAACAATTCGGGTTGGCGATAATACCCTGGTGGGTTTCCAGATCGTGCGCGTTCACTTCAGGGACGACCAGCGGAACCTGCGGGTCCATGCGCCAGGCCGAACTGTTGTCGATCACCACCGCCCCGGCTTCAACGGCAACCGGCGCGTACTCCTTACTCACGGAGGCGCCGGCGGAGAACAACGCGATGTCGATACCCTGAAACGATTCACGGGTGAGTAATTTCACCGTGACGTCGTCGCCGCGAAACGACACGGTCCCGCCCGCGGACTTGGAGGACGCCAGCGGACGCACCTCGTCCACGGGAAACTTGCGTTCTTCCAAGACCGAAAGCATTTCCGTGCCCACGGCGCCGGTGGCCCCGACCACGGCAACGGTATAAGCCGATTTCTTCTTCATCTCTACGAGTCTGTCATTGATACGAAAACAACCTCACTCAGACTATCTCTCCAATTCCCCTCCTTTGTAAGGAGGGGTGAGGGGAGGTAGAACCGGCGGTTAGAGTGGCAAAACCTCGTGCTCCATGATGTGCTACTCTACCCCACCTAGCCTCCCCTTACAAAGGGGAGGAATAGAGAACAAGGCTCACGGGGATTGAGACCATCGCGTCCCTTTTTCATCCCGAGGGGTGCCGGCCAGCCTACATGAGAGATTCACGGGTTTCCATTTACGACGACGCGGATACGGTGGCTGAAGGTATCCGCGATGTATACGTGCCCTCGGGAGTCCAGGGCAACTCCGAACGGATAGTTTAGACTGCTCTGCAAGGGATCCGTCCCATCGCCGGAAAATTCCGCCTTTCCGTTTCCGGCCAAGAGCGACATTTTTCGTTCTTGCAGATGCCACACCCGAATCAAGTGGTTGTCGCTGTCCGTAATGAACAGGCGACCGTCAGGATGAAGGGCAATGGCATACGGCCGGGACAAGCTGGGAGAGGATTCATTTTCACCCGGCGTGAATTGAAACGCATCCATTCCGCCAGTCACCGTGTCCACCGTCCCGGCCTGTCGGTCCCACTTCCGAATGCGACTATTGAACGTATCCGCAATGTACAGGTTTCCGTCCTGATCCACGGCAAGTCCGCTGGGACCGGCCAACGCGGTTTCAGGGCCGGCGGCCCCATCGCCGTTGTATCCCGACTCCCCGGTCCCGGCGACCGTCGTGATCACGCCGGAAGGCACATCGAATTTTCGAATCCGGTTGTTGCTTTGATCCGCGATGTACAAACAATCAGGCCCGTCCAGAACCAGGGCCACGGGTTCATTCAGCGCCGCTTTGGCGGCAGGTCCATTGTCGCCGTAAAATTTCGCCTGGCCCGTTCCCGCGATGGTGGAGATGATTCCGGTGCCGGGGTCAACCCGGCGAATCCGATGATTCCAGGTATCGGCAATGTACACGGTGCCATCTTCGGCCACGGCCACGGCCGAGGGAAAATTGAGCGCGGCCTCGGTTGCCGGGCCACCATCGCCTGCAAACCGCTGATCCTTTGATTGAGTTCCGGTCACGTAGCGGACCATGCCACTCAAATCGGGGGTTTGCGCGTAGGCGTCACCCGGTTTGTTCACCGGATCCGCCAATGGATCTTCATCGTCTTCCGGGTGCTCCGGCGCAGGCTCGACAGACATCGACGCATGGGCATCAGGCTCGCAAGTTCCGGCTATCGTCGTGATAAACCCGGTTTGCGCGTCAACCTTACGCACCAGATGATTTTCCGAATCGGCGATATAGAGATTGCCGGCGGCGTCGAGAGCCACCGTTTTCGGTTCGTTCAACGTGGCGGCGGTGGCCGGACCGGCATCTCCGCCGCAGCCGGGCTCCCCGCTTCCGGCGATGGTCCCGATCGTGCCGGCTTGAATGGTGTCCAACATCGTTCTCTCAACCTTCCTTACGCCTAACCGATGCTTTGAAGAATACGGTCGCTCATCTCTTTGGTACCCACGAGGGTGGTTCCCGGCGCCGCGATGTCTCCGGTTCGGCACCCCTGGCCCAATACGGCCTGAATGGCGTTCTCGATGAGGTCCGCTTCTTCGCCCATACCGAACGAATACCGGAGCATCATCGCACCGGAGGCGATCATGCCGATGGGATTGGCCGCATCCTTGCCCGCAATATCCGGGGCGCTCCCGTGAATGGGTTCATACATGCCGACGGACGCGCCGACGCTGGCCGACGGCAACATCCCGATCGACCCGGTCAACATGGCGGCTTCGTCACTCAAGATGTCACCGAACAGGTTCGTGGTCAGTATCACGTCAAACTGCCCGGGATTCCGGATCAACTGCATCGCGCAATTGTCCACGTACATGTGTCGCAGTTCCACGTCCTGATAATCCTTGTGGACCTCGATGACGACCTTCCGCCACAACTCCGAGGATTCCAGCACGTTTGCCTTGTCCACGGACGTGACGAGTCCCCGGCGTTTGCGTGCCACGTCGAAGGCGATCTTGGCAATCCGCGTAATTTCTTCCGTGGTATAGACTTCGGTATTGAATCCGCGATGGCCGGTCGGCGTCGCCTCCACGCCCTTGGGTTTCCCGAAATAAATGCCGCCCGTCAGTTCACGCACCACCAGGACGTCAATGCCCTCGATGACCTCGCGCTTGAGGGTCGAGGCATCGGCCAATTCAGCATACAGTTTGGCCGGCCGGAGATTCGCAAACAGCCCGAGTTGTTCCCGCAGGCCCAGCAACGCCCGTTCCGGCCGCCGCGCATAGTCGAGGCCTTCCCATTTCGGCCCGCCCACCGCCCCCAAGAGGACGGCGTCACTGGTTTTGGCCAACTGAAGCGTGTCGTCCGGGAGCGGCCATCCCGTGTCGTCAATGGCCTGACCGCCGACCGCGGCGTGAACAAACTCGAACGCGTGACCACCGCGTTTCCCGACCGCTTCCAACACCGCCACGGCCGCCGGCACAATCTCCGGACCGATGCCATCCCCTGCCAATACTGCGATCTTCTTGTTCATATTATCTTCACCCTCACCCTGGCCCTCTCCAGTCAAGGAAGAGGGGAATATCTGCCGCCTTCTTGTGATTAGTCAACAGAAGTTGCTGCACAAGTTCGGATCAGAACCACTCTTTGCAGAAGCTACTGTATTGAACAGTGAAGAAGGCGGTGCGAAAAATGTTATCGCCATCAATCGTTGAGATGGCCCCAACTTATCACTTTCTTTTGCGCCACAACTCCCCATTTATTGCCAAGGATACTTTGCTCCCCCTATCCGAGGTGCGCGATTTCGATATCGCCCCAGTGCTGCTTCAAGTACCACGCGACGAGCCGCCGATGGCAGTAATGCGGCTTGTCCTCGCTGCACAGCAGGCAGGCATCAGCAATGATCTCCCTAGAGACAGTCTCCTCGATGCGACGCTGTCTCATGAGTTCCAGAAAACGTGTCTCGTAAGTAGCCCAATCGCTACGCCGTTTCTTGTAGTCGTCCAGCATTTCCTTTGTGGGAGCCAGTTCGAGCGCATGAACATACTCCATACCGCAAATCTCCTGCAGAAACCAAGTGAGGTCATCCTGCTTCGCGAAGCCTGCGAGTTGGGACACGTTGTTGAGCCTCACGTCCACGACTCGCCTGGCACCGGACTCACGCAAGAGATTGAAAAAACGACGGGCTGGTTTCTTCGTGAACCCAATCGTGAAAACCTTCATGACGTCTCCACTTCAACGTCTTGCCTGACATAGGAGATCTGTTCTTCCTGTTTCGCCAAGGCTTCCGCGAGCCGATCTTCCCTGGAGAGAAAAAGATCTTCCTGATTAGGCGTATCGAGCAATCTCTCAAGTGTAGCCTCGTGCGGCTCCAAAAGTCCGTCCGGTAAAATATGCTCAATCACAACCCCACGTTCTACCAGCACGCAAGCTACCAAAAGCGTACGGTGACAGTCCAAGGGTTCCCGCTCGGCGCACATCAAGGCGACGCGATAATCTCTAGTGCTGCTGACGACGCGCTCAATGCCTCCGCGGAACAAGTCCGTTCTCGCCAGACGAGCATACCGTATGCGGCCATTCTCGTAGCACGAATAATCTTCCGATCTCGCGCCAAGCTCGCGCCCGAGAAATAGATACTCGATTCCATTCGTCTTCAGTGCTTTTTCAAGCGACTCACGATTGAACTGAGGGTTATGCCGACTGTAGGGTGCCGAACGCACGTCTGCTACAGCCGTGACCTTGTGTTTCCGCAGAAGCTTTACAAAAACATCCAAAGGATGATTGGAGTGTCCTATCGTTAAAACGATGCCCTTTTCGGAGATCATAACGCCTCTGTTTCTGCGGACTAGCTAACCTGGATCACGGTGGCAATCAGCTTGTAGCAGGCTTCGTTAAACGGCTCTCCAAGACTGATGATCAGGAAACTCTCACCAATCTCATATTCGCCATCCGGTTCTGAAAGATACTTGCGTTCATAAACGGGATCGGTGATCCAGAGTGCGTATTCTTGTCCTGCGTACGAAAACCTTCCCTGCACCCGCCGTTTCGGATTGCCGAACGCCTCGCCAGGCCTGAAGACGGACAATTGCACACGATCTACGTGGATTAGACGAAGCGAACTGTCCAAAGACTTCGCTCGTGCTAGTGGAACCTGATCGTTGAGGCCACGGTAGGTGCTGTTCCCGTCGATCCATAACGGCGCAATCGGATCGACGAGTTGTTGCAAGCTATCCCGGGGAAGAACGCCCATCTTGACCCAGTAGCAATCGGAATCAAGAAGCCAGTTTTCCTGCTGATGGTTATTGGGCTTGGGAGACAGCAAGGGTACGTCGATGATGTCAAGCACTTCAGGCTCGCGGCCATCTTCGTACCGGCGTTCATCTTCCGAGACTTCTTCGCCTTCGCGATCGCTGACGGGTCGAATCCAATTTCCTGGCCGGTTTCCATCCCACACTCTGCCCGCAATACAACGTCCGCTCCGCCTACGGGCGTTGGCGAGGCAAACGATGCGCCTGACGGTTCCCATAGTCTATTTTTTATCCTCACCCTGACCTCTCGCCCGTCAAGGGAGAGGGATCTCTGATCAACAAAGCCTGATTTTATCGCCCTGGTTGGCACGGCGCTCCAATTGGGACGCCAATTTGTTCAGGGCATTCAGATAGGCTTGGGCCGAGGCCACGATGATATCGGTATTCGCCCCGTTCCCGGTGACGATTTCGCCGTCCTGTTCGATCCGCACCGACACCTCGCCTTGCGCGTCCGTTCCGCCGGTAATGGCTTTGACCACGTAGGCCAACAGTTTGCTTTTGGTTTGCGTGATCCGGGCAATGGTTCGATAGACCGCGTCGACCGGGCCATCGCCGGTGCCCGTCTCCTTCATCGCCTGTCCATCCACCGCCAACTCCACGGTCGCCGTCGGCAATTGATTCGTCCCGCTTTGCGTATTCAGGGACTTTAACGAATACCGCTCAGGCACTTTGGTGACGGCTTCGGACACGATCGATTCCAGATCTTCCTCGAACAATTCCTTTTTCTGGTCCGCGAGCCGTTTGAATCGCTCGAACGCCGCGTTCACTTCTTCGTCCGAGAGCGTATAGCCCAACTTCGCCAATTCCGCCCGAAACGCGTGGCGACCCGACAATTTCCCCATCACCAGACGGCTTTGCGTCAGCCCGATGGAATCCGGCTGCATGATTTCATACGTGTTCTTATCCTTGAGCAGTCCGTCCTGATGAATCCCGGAGGTATGTGCAAACGCGTTCGCCCCGACGATGGCTTTATTGGGTTGGACGACCATGCCCGTGATCTTGCTGACCAACCGGCTGGTCTTGGAAATTTCTTCCGTGCGAATCTGCGTCCCGGCGTCATAAAAATCCTTGCGGGTCCGCAGCCCCATCACGATCTCTTCCATCGACGCATTGCCGGCCCGTTCGCCGATTCCGTTGATGGTACATTCCACTTGCCCGGCCCCGGCGTGGACGGCCGCCATGGAATTGGCCACCGCCAACCCCAGATCATTGTGGCAATGGACGGAGATCACCGCCCGGTCGCAGTCACGCACCCGCGTCCTGAGCGTTCGGATAATATCTTCAAATTCCTTGGGGGTCGTGTACCCCACGGTATCGGGAATATTCACCGTACCCGCGCCCGCCTCCACGACCGCCTCCACGACTTCGCACAGGTAGGAGACGTCCGACCGCGTCGCGTCCATGGGGGAAAACTCAACGTCATCGACGTAGCTGCGCGCGTGCCGGACCATCTCGACCGCGCGCTGAAGCGCTTCCTCTCGCGTCATGCGGAATTGGTGTTTCAGGTGAATGTCCGACGTGGACAGGAAAGTGTGAATGCGCGGTTTGGGCGCCCCTTTCAATGCCTTCCACGCCGAATCAATGTCCGCAGGCTTGGCTCGCGCCAGGCTACAGACCGTCGGGCCTTCCACCTCCCGCCCGATACGCTGCACCGCCTCGAAATCGCCGGGGGAACTGAAGGCGAACCCGGCTTCAATAATATCGACGTTCAGGCGAGCCAGTTGTTTGGCGACCAGCACTTTTTCTTCCACGTTCATGCTGGCTCCCGGAGACTGCTCGCCGTCGCGCAATGTGGTGTCGAAAATTCTGATGTGTCGCTTCATCGCCCATGCTCCTCACGAAGATGATTCACGGCCTCCCGGCAAGACCTTGCCCAAACGTTCATCGAGCCCTGCTTCCGGCTTTTCTCAATCATACCCCAATCATTCACCCAAGCATAACCGGCCCCCATAATAAAAAAGCCTTCACCCCGAAGAGGTGAAGGCTTTCGACCTGTTTCGGAGTCATCAGGGGGTCATTGATGGTGTAGGGACAGGCCCCTGTGCCTGTCTTGACCTGCCAGTGTCAGCGTCGCATCACCTAAAAGAAGGGGACCTCTGCCTTTTCCTTGCCATTGATCCATGCGATCAGTCCTTTGACTCCGACGACACGGGCGCCCGAACCGGCGTCTCCCGCGTCGTTGGCGCGGTGACAACGGTCCAGCCCTTTTCCAACAAACCGGAACTCACGTATGCCAAACAAATCACAAACAACATCAATTCAGGATAGGCCATGACGGACACCAGAATCAAGACGGCCCAGACCAAATACATGAAATGATTGTGGCCTGCAAACTTCAACTGTTTCACGCTACGGTATTTCACCGTGCTCACCATGAGGAACCCCATCAACAGACTTAAAGCAATGACCACCGAGGGAAGCACGCTTTCCGGCAAACGGCTGAGGTGCGTGTCGAAAATATAAAACGTCGCGATAAACCCGGCTGCCGCGGGAATGGGTAAACCCGTAAAAAACCGACTTTCCGCACTGCTTGCCATGACGTTGAACCGCGCCAGGCGCAACGCGCCGCAGGCCACGTACGCAAACATGATCGCCGCACCCAACATGCCCGGGGACTTCAGCGCCCATGCATAAATCAAAAACCCGGGGGCGAGCCCGAATGAAATCAGATCCGACAGAGAATCGTATTCCACGCCAAACTCGCTCGTACTGTTGGTCAAACGGGCGGACGTGCCGTCCAGGACGTCGAAGACCATCGCGATCAGGATCGCAATCGCCGCGGCTTCCAAGCGACCATGGTACACGAACACCATCGCGGCCAACCCGCTGAACAGATTGCCGGTGGTGAGGATGTTGGGGATCAGGTGAACGCCCCGCCGGCGAGCCCCTTCCTTATTCTTGAATATCCGTCCCTTCACGTGAACTCCGCGAGTATGGATTCTCCACCCTTCACCTGGTCTCCGACCCTGACGCGGACACGGCTACCGACGTCGAAATACGTATCCATCCGGGATCCGAACCGGATAAGGCCAAAGCGTTCACCGGACACGGCGGCATCGCCCGGCTGTGCCCAGCACACGATCCGCCTGGCCACAAGCCCCGCAACCTGGACACAGAGCACCTTTTTCTTCGACGGCGTTTCAATCATCAATGCATTCTGTTCGTTATGCACCGTGGCATCCTGATCGCTGGCGTCGAGAAACCGGCCCGGCTGGTAGACCATGTCCATCACGGTGCCCGCACACGGCATTCGATTGATGTGCACGTCGAAAATATTCAGAAAGATACTGATCCGGATACTTTGCTCCTTCAAATATCTCGGTTCGAATTCCTTCTGAATCGCGATCACTTTCCCATCCCCGGGTGCAAGAATTAAGTCGTCACCCCGCGGGGGCGTGCGCGGCGGGTTCCGAAAAAACCAGCCGGTAAAACACGCGAGGGCCCCAAAGGCCATGGCGGTTTTTCGCAAACCCAGCAAGCGGGCCAGCAGGGCCGGCGCCGCTGCTCCCAGGACATAGGGTAGCCCTTCCAGCGCAATGGGGAGATCTTTGGCACGATCAGTCATTCGAACCCGTTTCCCGTGAGGAACAAGATCGTTGTTTCCTCCCCTAATTCTTTTTCTGATCTACCAGTTTGTCCTTCTGCAACCAAGGCATCATGCCGCGCAAGCGATCCCCGACTTCCTCGATTGGATGCTCTTTGCCTCGTTTGAGCAGCGCATTGTACACGGGACGATTCGCTTGATTTTCCAGGACCCATTCCCTGGCAAACCGGCCGCTTTGGATTTCCCGGAGAATTTTCTTCATGGTCTGCTTGGTCTCGTTCGTAATGACGCGCGGGCCCCGGGTCACGTCGCCGTATTTGGCGGTCGTGCTGATGGAGTAGCGCATGTTGGCGATCCCGCCCTGATAGATCAAGTCGACGATCAGCTTCACCTCGTGCAGGCATTCAAAGTACGCCATTTCCGGGGAATAGCCCGCTTCGACCAGAGTCTCGTACCCGGCTTGGATCAACGAAGTCAGGCCTCCGCACAAGACGACCTGTTCCCCGAAGAGATCGGTTTCGGTTTCTTCCCGGAAATTGGTTTCGATGACGCCGGCGCGACCGCCGCCGATGGCCGAGGCGTACGCCAAACCGACCTGCACGGTCTCACCGCCGGGGTCCTGATGGACGGCCAACAGACACGGCACCCCGCTTCCCTTCGTGTATTCCGAACGGACCAAATGACCGGGCCCCTTGGGCGCGACCATAAACACGTTGACCCCGGCCGGCGGCTGGATTTGTCCGAAGTGAATGTTAAAGCCGTGACCAAACGCCAGAAACGCGCCGTCTTTCAAATGCGGAGCAATTTCATTCCGGTAAATGGCCGGCTGCACTTCGTCCGGGGCCAGGATCATGATCACGTCCGACTGTTTCACGGCGTCGGCCACCGGCATCACCTTCAGACCCGTGGCTTCGGCCTTTTTCCAGGACGGGCCTTCGCGCAACCCGACGACGACGTCCACGCCGCTCTCGGACAGATTGAGGGCATGGGCGTGACCCTGACTCCCGAATCCGACAATCGCCACTTTCTTTTTCAGAATGTTTTGCAAATCCGCGTCTCTGTCATACATGATTTTCATAACGAACTCCTTGGGGAATGAACGTCCGACGGACTCCCGGCAAACCGGAAAATCCTCGTCGGACTTACCGCTTCAGAATGGTCAAACAGTTCCGTCCAGCCTTGTGCCCCGCTGACTCATTCGGCATTCCGACTAGTTGGCTTTGGCAAGCGGACGCGACTGAGTCGCCACCGTGCGAACGGGTTCCCGTGCGATGGCAATCCGGCCGGTCCTGACGATTTCCTTGATGCCGAGGGGTTGGAGCAACTGGATAATGGCGTGAATCTTCTGCACGTCACCCGTGACTTCGATCGTATAGGACGTTGGAGAGGAATCAATCACGTTCGCTCGAAAGATATCGGCAATCCGCAGGGCCTCGGCCCGATCCTCCGACCGGGCGTGCACCTTAATCAAGGCGCTCTCGCGGCTCACGGCGTCACTCTCATTGAGGTCCACCACCTTGATGACGTCGATGATTTTGTTCAACTGCTTGAGGATTTGCTCAATGATGCGCTCATCCCCGTTGGTGACCACGGTCATCATCGACACGCTCGGGTCGAGCGTGGGCGCCACCGATAAACTCTCGATATTGAATCCCCGCCCGCTGAACAGGCCCGCGACCCGTGACAAGGCCCCGGATTTATTTTCCAACATCACTGAAATAATGTGTTCCACGAATGCTCCATGCCTTCGGCACCCTCACCCTTGCCCTCTCCCAGGGGGGAGAGGGAGTTGCCTACGCCGTCAAAATCGTATCTTTGCTCTCCGCTTTGCCCGTCGCCCCTTGTCGCTTCTGCAACTCCGGCGGATCTTCCAGAATCATTTCATGGTTGCAACCGCCGGCCGGAATCATAGGATAACAATTCTCGAATTGATACACCGGCACGTCGATGAAGACCGGCTTGTCAATAGCCATGGCCTCTCGAATCCCGTCATCCACTTCACTAACCTTTTGCACGCGAAGCCCGGCGGCGCCGTAGGCTTCCGCGAGTTTCACGAAATCCGGTGATTGATCCAAATAGCTGCACGCATAGCGGCCTTCATAGAACAGATCCTGCCACTGCCGCACCATGCCATGGAACCGGTTATTGATGATAAACACCTTGACCGGCAGCTTTTCGATCACGGCCGTCGCCAATTCCTGGGTATTCATCTGGACGCTGCCGTCACCCGCAATACACAACACAAGTCGATCACGATAGGCCGCCTGCGCCCCCAGGGCCGCGGGGAATCCAAAACCCATTGTCCCCAACCCGCCGGACGTGAGCCACGTATTCGGTTTGGTGAGATGAAAGTATTGCGCCGCCCACATTTGATGCTGTCCCACGTCGGTGGACACGACCGGGTCGCGGTCCTTCGTCAGTTGATAGATCCGGTCGATGAGATACTGCGGTTTGATCAATTGATCCGGCTCCTGCCGGTAGCTCAGGGGGTGAGCGGTTTTCCACTCAGTCAATTGATCCCACCACGGCTTGCGCAATTCTTTCTGGTCGCCGTTCACCGTCGCGCGCAACACGTTGTTCAATTCCTGCAAGACGCATTTGCAATCACCCACGATGGGAATATCCACGTGAATGTTCTTCCGAATCGACGTCGGATCGATGTCGATATGGATGATCTTGGCACTCGGACAGAACTCGGACACTTTGCCGGTGACGCGATCATCAAACCGGGCACCGATCGCAATCACCAGGTCGGAATAGTGAATAGCCATGTTGGCCACGTAGGTGCCGTGCATCCCGAGCATCCCCAGTGACAACGGATGTTGACCGGGGAAGGCGCCCAAGGCCATCAGGGTCTGGTTCACGGGGATCTGGGTCATCTCGGCCAATTCGCGAACCTCTGCCGATGCGCCGGACAACTGCACGCCGCCGCCAATGTAGATGACGGGCCGGCGCGCCTTCATGATGGCATCGGCGGCTTGCTTGATCTTCCACTTGCTGCCTTCATAGGTCGGGTTGTAGCCGCGAATCGAGACGGAGTCCGGATACTTGAAATCGACCTTGTCCATGGAAATATCCTTGGGAATATCCACCAACACGGGACCTGGCCTGCCGGTGGACGCGATGTAGAATGCTTCCTTGATCGTCTGCGCCAAGTCATTCACGTCCTTCACCAGGAAATTATATTTCGTACACGGGCGGCTGAGCCCGATGTTATCGGCTTCCTGAAAGGCATCGTTTCCGATGAGCGCCGTGGGGACCTGACCGGAAAAGCACACCATGGGCACGGAATCCATGTAGGCATCGGCCAACGCGGTGATCACGTTGGTCATGCCCGGACCCGACGTAATCAAGGCCACTCCGGGTTTCCCCGTGGCTTTTGCATAGCCTTCCGCCATGTGGCCCGCTGCTTGCTCATGCCGGGTCAAAATGACTTCGACGTCTTTCTGTTGATGCAGGACGTCGAAAATTTTCAGGACGACCCCGCCGGGAAGGGCAAAAATCGTTTTCACTCCTTCGCGCTTCAAGGCTTCCACAAAAATTTCGGCTCCTGTAAGCTGTGCCATGATCTCCCTCACCGGTTTGAACCATCCATGCCGAACCATGCATGAAGGGTTCAGTTAAAAATGATTGCGGCCCACCCGACGCGCTTCGTGTCGGCCAAGAAACCTAATGGTTTCGAGGGGTTGTAGACCTAAATGAGCGATGATAAACCTGCATTATCCACAAGTCAAGGGACGGCACGCAGGTCGTCCCCTACAACGCCAATGACGACGCACCGTGTAGGAACACCCCCCTATGGTTGTCCTCTCCAATCACTCCCCCCTTGAGGGGGAGTCGCAGAAGCCAAGCCACCAGGCGCCGGCTGAAGCGGTGGGGGGCCAGTCGAAGCAGGTCAGGGTAGCGTAACCCGACAATGCCATTGAACACAGTCAACATAACGCACTAGGACGCGGCCCGATGTTACGCGACTTTGAACAAGAGATAAAAGAATTGGAAACCCGCCACCTGCGCCGGCAACTCCGGATCGCGGAGTCCCCGTCGGAGACGACCATCACCATCGAAGGCCGCCGGTTCATCGCCATGGCCTCAAATAATTATCTGGGGTTGGCCAATCATCCGGCCGTCAACCGGGCGGCCATCGAAGCGATCGAACAATGGGGAGTCGGAGCCGGCGCCGCGCGTCTCATTTCCGGCACCATGACGCCACATCATCAACTGGAACAGGATCTCGCCCAATTCAAACAAGTCGAAGCCGCCCTGACTTTCGGCACGGGCTACACCACGAACCTGGGGCTGATTCCGGCACTCATCGACCGGGACGGCCTCATCCTGGCCGACCGCTACTGTCACGCCAGCCTCATCGAAGCCTGCCGGTTGGCCAAAGCCAGGCTGCGCGTGTTTCACCACAACGACGTCGAGCACCTTGGGAAACTGCTCAAGAAACGGGAAATATCCCGGCCAACCCTGGTCGTCACAGAAGGCGTCTTCAGCATGGACGGCGACCTCGCGCCACTCGCGGATTTACTGATGCTCTGCCGGCAATATGAGGCCACGCTGGTTATCGATGACGCCCACGGCACCGGCGTCATGGGGAAAAACGGTCGAGGAACAATCGAACACTTCGGGTTGAACCCACAAGACGTGATGCAAATGGGAACGCTCAGCAAAGCCATCGGCACCGGCGGCGGCTACGTCGCGGGACCGGCTTCCCTCAAAGACTACCTGATCAATATGTCAAAGGCGTTCATCTACACGACCGCGCAGCCACCCGCCATAGCCGCCGCAGCATCAGCCGCGATTCAAATCATCCAACACGAACCCGCTCGCCGGGAACGCCTTTGGAACAACCGAAACCATCTCCATGCCGCCCTGACAAACCTGGGCTTTCAACTCACCGACACGCAAAGCCCCATCCTGCCGATCATCGTCAAGTCATCGGAGACGGCCTTGAAGATGTCGCAAGCCCTGTACGAAGCCGGCATCTACGTCCCGGCCATCCGCCCGCCGACCGTGCCCAAACACAGTAGCCGGCTACGCCTCACCGTCAGTTCGGAACATACGCAGGAGCAGTTGGAAACAGTGGTGTCCGCGTTTCGGAAGGTGGGTAAAGAAATGGAGGTTATTTAGGTGGGACTTAACTTATTATAGGAACCTCTGATTTATTGTGATAGCGGGATGCAGGGCAAGGCGTCCCGGAGCGAAACCCGAGGCTTATCAGAGAGATAGGTGAGGGTTGAGCGAGGACACAACGCAGCCATGCGCCCGATAGTGCACTAAATCAGAGGTTCCTATACGATGTTGTGGGGAAGCGATTGACCTATAAGGCGTTGAGCCGAGACTCGCGTCATGCCAAAAACGCTTTTACAACCAAGGCCGTCACGCTTGTGATTGGACTGAACATCAACGTCGGCAACGGCGACCTGTCGTGCTCAAAAATCTAGAAAAACTCCGGGATTCACCGCCTTAACACCCTTGAACTCGGCGTGATCATGAACGGCTCATCACCCAAAACCGCTTGTGCGGTTCTGCTTCCAATTGATATGGGTAATTACGGGCGTAATCGCCGACCACTGAAAGAAATTTTTAAAGAACTTCGCCATCACTCACAAGGTGTTCGATTCATTGCCTATCACTGGAGAGCATCGGGCAACTTTGTCTTCGTCAACTGCGGAGAAGAAACAAGAAAAAAAGCTCTTGAAACACTAGAAAAGGTCACGGGCTTAAGGTGCCTAGTCCGGACATTTTTACAACTAGAGAAGGTGAATCAGGCAGTTCCGCGTGAGTCTGAAATAAAAAATGGGGCCGTGATTCTGCCAACTGGTGAAAAGTTGATTCATGTTGCGTTATCAAAAACTGTCATCGAAAAAGCCAGATTTATTGGGAAGATTGATGCTCGCGCAGAAATTCTGGCATGGCCCTCCTCACAAGACGTCTTATGCACATATGACAGACCTCAAAAGGGTGGAGATGTCGGTCAGGTAACCATCAAGATTCTTAAGACTCTTCGTGACCCTTTTATGTATGGAACCGGTCGAGCACTGAGCGTCATCAGGGATCTTCTTAAAAACCGGAACTTGCATTATGACTAAAAACTATCTTCATGATTGTCTGGAGCAATTTTTATGACAAACCCTTCCACAGCAGACCCAGACTCCCTTACACAAAAACGCGACAGCCACCATGATGTGTTCTTTAAAGAGTTTTACGCCAATCCTCCCTTTTGCCATGGAACTCTTTCACCTGGTCTTTTCCCAAAAAGAACGGCTCGCGTTTGACTGGACCAAACTCAAACCGGAAAAAGACACGTTCCCGGACACCCGCACGGACTTGGTCTTCTCGGTGCCCCTAAAACACAAATCACGGGTCCGGTTTCACATCTGCCTGCTCCTGGAACACAAGGCGCAATACAGCCGCCGGTTGTTTAGCCAACTGCTGGAGTATCAGTGCGGCCTTCATAAGCAAACGCTTCAGGCCACGGGACAGCCGCTGCCGGTCATCCCTGTCTTGTTTTACCATGGGAAAAAACCGTGGCACTGGAGCGTCTCGTTTCAGGATGGAGTGTGGGGCAAGGCGATGACGGACATCCCTGTTGCATGCCGAAAAAATATGCTAAATTACGAACTGAGGCTGCTGGATGCGCAGGCCGCGAAAATCAAGCGCATCTTGAACGATCCGACCGTGCAAAGCCGGGGCGCGTTGTATTTATTAAGGGAGATCTGGTGGTTCAAGCCGGAAGTCGGTGCCGTGGAGCGGGTGCTGGGGTTCTTGAAGGAGTTCGCGGGCCGGCGGGATGATTTGATCTTGAGTGCGGTGGATTATTTGTTCAAAGCCGTGCCGGGCATGAGCCGGGCGGTCTGGGAGAAAGCAGAGCAAGAAGCCGTGGCCAAGGGGCTCTTAGCAAAGGGGGGCTATATGGACGTCAAAGAGCGGATTAGAGAAGAGGGCCGGCAGGAAGGCCAGAGGGAAAGCCGGCGGGAAGTCGTGCGAAATATGCTGCAAAACAAACTGGAGACTCCTTTGATTTCCAAAGTCACCGGGCTTTCTGAAAAGGAAATCAATAAACTGAAAAATGGGTCTTAGTGAAGCCGTCAGATTACACTTCGCTAACCTGACCTACGGGGCTGGTGAGCCGGATTGCCATTGGAGAAGCCTTCGTATCAAGAATCAAGCCGCGAGCGGCCGTAGAAGAATAACCAAGATCGCCAAGGAGAACGCCAGGTTGCCCCCCAGCATCCACTTGAGCAACTTCATGTCGGCTTCGATGGCGGCCTGCCGGTTCTCGAACCCGGCAATCTCTTCTGCCGCCTCGCGCGCCTTCTCGTCCGACGCGCCGGCATCTTGTGAAAAGCACATCGGGCATGGCTCGAACTGATAGGCCTCCGCCTCTTTTACGCTTGTCGTCACCCATTCATATTGAGGAGTTGGTGCTCTCGTTATCGATTTCTTCTTATTCCCGCAGTCTATATCAGGGCAATGGTACAGGCTGGCTTGTGGGTTGTCCTTTGAATAAGTCACCTCTTTGGGTGGATGTTCATGAGGTTTGTAGAAAGCACACCGCATAAAACGCCTTTTGACCTTTTTCCGCCCTCTCCCAGTGGGAGAAGGTCGGGGTGAGGGCCAGCGAAGCTGTCAGATTACGCTTCGCTAACCTGACCTACGGGACTGCTTTTCTCCTCCTGAATCCTTATCACTGTACGGGTCGCCACTCTCGCGCCAGCCGTTGCGCCTCGGCGATCTGGTTCGGGGTCATTTTCGACGCAACTTCGTCGCGGAATTGCACGGCCTTGTCTCGCGAGTCCCGCTCAGAACTGGAATACCGGGAAGCCGCGAGATTAAGCCATTTGTGCGCCTGGACATAGTCCTGCGGCACGCCTTTGCCGAGAGAGTACATGAACCCGAGACTCTCCTGACCGAAGGCGTGACCCTGTTCGGCTGCCTGGCGAAACCAGTGTAATGCCTCAGTGTAGTCCTGCGGCACACCATCCCCCAGATCGTACATGATCCCAAGTCTGGTCTGCCCTTCGGCATTGCCCTGCTCAGCCGCCTGACGATACCACCGCAACTCCTCGGTGTAGTCCTGCGGCACCCCCCTACCCTGGCCATACATGTACCCGAGGTGGACCTGAGCACCGGCAAGGCCCTGCTCTGCCGCCCGCCGATACCACCTTACGGCTTCGGTGTGATCTTGCGGCACGCCCCTGCCCTCATCGTACATGAGTCCGAGATTGTTCTGAGCACCAGCGTGTCCCTGCTCGCCCGCACGACGGTACCAGCGCACCGCCTCAGCAGCATCCCTCGGCACTCCCTCGCCTTTATCATACATGTACCCCAGATTGACCTGAGCCATGGCATCACCCTGGTCCGCAGCCTGCCGATACCACCTTACAGCCTCGGCATAATCTTGGGGCACGCCCCTACCCTTCCGATACATGCCCCCGAGATTAAATTGAGCCAAGGCAAAGCCCTGTTCGGCCGCCAGACGATACCAACGTAGCGCCTCAGAGTAGTCCTGCGACACTCCTTGACCATTGGCGTACATGATCCCGAGATTGTACTGGGCACCGGCGTCGCCCTGCCCAGCCGCTCGACGATACCAGCGTAGCGCCTCGGTGTAGTCCTGCGGCACACCATGCCCTTGATTATACATCGTCCCGAGTTGGGTTTGAGCCAAGGCGTGCCCCTGCTCGGCAAGGGTTCGGAGCAACTCGAAAGCAACGGCATAATCACCGCGCTTATACGCAGCTTCGGCCTCATCAAACGTCTGCGCACCCGCAGGCGGTGCGCCGACCAGCGCAAGCGCCAGCAGTACCGAAGTTACAATGCCCTGCGACCCAATCCGGTGAATTCGCAATACTCGTAAAAAAGATAGCAGCATTCCCATCGACTCCTCCATGCTGTAAAAGAATGCTTGTTTTACAATCCTGTCGTTCTCAACGGTATCAAATCCAACTCCCCGTTGAGCAAGCAATACCTGAAGACTCGACAACTCCTCCCGTTTTTGGGAGAGTTCCCGCTCTTCAGGTGTGTCCCGCTTGGCAAGTTCCTTGCTCATGTCAGAAACCTTTCGAGAAAAAGAGGAATATCCTTTCCCCAAAATTCTCGACGAAAGCGTCCGTTTCCTGACGGAAGGTACGTAGCGGAAAGAATTGGGAGATGCGACTCTTCAAATATCTTGCCACGCACATTTTGAAGCTTCCAGCCTCCTCTTTGTCCTCTTTGAAATGAACGTGCAAACGTTGAACGGGGCCAAAGCATGGAGATTGCCGTAGACGCGGGCACACCAAGAGCCAGAATCGCGGAGGGCTGTAAGAATTCAATTTGGTCTCGGAGATGCGTTTTGACCTGATGATCCAACAGAAGTTTCAAAGTCCGAACTCCGATATTGCCGATGCTGCTTTTGAGCGGACGCGGGAAGGATTGAAGCAGATAGTAACCTGCTCTGCAGAATGCCGTGAGCCCACGATCTAAACCGGAAGGCGACAGCTTGAGAAGTCGAAGAAGTTTCTCTCGCAAGTCATCCTGTTTTGCGCTCAGAGGTTGAACAGTCCAGAAGCCACCATCTGTTGGAGGGGCTTCGGAAATGAACAGGATGGCTTTTCGGCGAGGCTCAGGAAGCGTCGGCCAATTACCATTATTGAAGGACGCGAATACAACACCTTCAACACTCTGACACATGCGGCAGGTGCGAACCGAGTTTTGAATGTCCTGCCAACCCGTCACAAGAATCTTTCTTTAACACTTCTGTCACGGCTTATTGATGACTTCGAAGATAGTCTGTCGCTTTCTGCCGATTTCATCCTACCCGTTGGCAACAGCAATCGGAGCATGCGAGGAAGGAAATTCTATTTCTGTCCAGGTTTCCACTCACGGGCCAGTTGTCGGGCCTCGACGATCTGATCCGGGGTCATTTTCGACTCAACCTTCTCGAGGAATTCCACTGCCCTTTCCTGCGAGTCCCGCTCAGAACTTGAAAAACGTGAAGCCGCCAGACTGAACCACTTGTGTGCCTGAACGTAGTCTTGCGAAACGCCTTTCCCGAGATAGTGCATGAACCCGAGACTGGCCTGAGCGAAGGCATTGTCCTGTGCAGCCGCCTGCCGATACCAGCGTAGCGCCTCGGCGTAATCCTGAGGCACACCATATCCCTGCTCGTACATGATGCCGAGCCTGGTCTGGCCTTTGGCATTACCCTGCTCCGCCGCCCGGCGAAACCAACGCAACGCCTCGGTGTAGTCCTGCGACACCCCCCTGCCTTGGGAGTACAGGTACCCGAGATTGACTTGGGCACGGGCATCGCCCTGCTCCGCGGCTAAACGATACCAGCGTGCAGCCTCCGCCTCGTCCTGCGCCACACCTTGTCCGGAATCATACATGGTCCCGAGCAACAACTGGACCCCGGCTAAGCCCTCCTCCCCGGCCCGACGATACCAGCGCACGGCCTCCGCCTCGTCCTGCGCCACACCTTTTCCTTCGGCATACATGGACCCGAGCGCGAACTGGGCACGCGTGTCGCCCTGCTCCGCAAGATTGCGGAACGCTTCCAAGGCAACGGC
The DNA here is from genome assembly GCA_965204965.1 of Nitrospirales bacterium. Lineage (GTDB taxonomy): Bacteria > Nitrospirota > Nitrospiria > Nitrospirales > UBA8639 > Bin75. Next base: position 2,308,484 of record OZ242026.1, read on the forward strand.
ATAGTCGCCACGTTTATAGGCAGCCTTGGCTTCATCAAACGTCTGCGCTCCCGCATGCTGGACGCCGACCAGCGCAAGGACCAGCAAGACCGAGACGGCCATGCGTTGTAACCCAATGCGGCGGATGCTCAATATGTGTAAGAAGGCTGAAGGCATTCTGTATCTACTTTCTTCATGCTGTGAAGATTCTTTGTTGGTCATCCTGTCGCGCTCAACGGCAGAGAGACAGACTCTTGCAAGCGTCATATGCCGAACTCCTTCTTACCTCAAACAATGCCCGAGACTAACAGATTTTCAGCGTTGCTGATAACCCAATTATCCCTTGCAACCCGGGCGCCGAACAATTGGGAATCGGCTCCCGAAATTCTAATTACTCTATTGAGTAAATTAACTCAGTTGAGGTTTTTAAAGAGCTAAAATCAGGGCAAGGCAAGCCGATATTAAATTAAGTGATTACTATATTGAGTAAATTAACTCAGTAATGTAAAATCACGAAATGAGCAGATTCCAGCGAGCACAAATATCAACGCTTTTAAGCCGGCTGCGTGAAGCTCCAAAACGGCTGATCGTCGTTGCCGGTCCGCGGCAGACCGGCAAAAGCACCCTCGTGCAGCAAGCCTTAACACAGATAGACCTCCCGAGCAAATATCTTTCCGTCGATGAGCCGGAACCGGTTACGCTTCCCTCACCTGCTGCCCTGCCCACAGACGACAAGGAAAATGCTATCCCCATTTCGGACGTGAGAGATACGGCTTGGCTTGTTCGCGAGTGGGAGCGGGCCAGAAGGGACGCCAGCCGGTTGAAACGAGGGTTTATCCTTGTATTTGACGAAATCCAGAAAATTCCGAATTGGTCGGAGACAGTGAAAGGCTTATGGGACGCCGACCGACGTGATGACTGCCCTCTGCACGTGGTTGTGTTGGGGTCCGCGCCGCTTCTCATGCAGAGAGGATTAACCGAAAGCATGCTTGGTCGCTTTGAAACCATTCGCCTCCCGCATTGGTCATTCACCGAGATGTCTGAGGCATTCGGATTCGACCTCGACCGGTACATCTACTTCGGCGGGTACCCTGGAGCCGCGTCCTTGATCCAAGAGCAGCGGCGCTGGCGCGAATACATTTTGGGTTCCATTATCGAACCGAATATCGAGCGGGACATCCTCGCCATGGAGCGGGTGGACAAGCCGGCGCTCCTCAAAAGACTGTTCGAGTTCGGTGCCGAAATGTCCGGACAGATCCTGGCATACGACAAGATGCTTGGTCAGATTCAGGATGCCGGAAACACTACAACCTTGGCGCGCTACCTGGATTTGTTGTCGAAAGCGGGACTGCTGATGGGACTGGCCAAATACGCCGGAGGAGTGTACCGCCGAAGGGCTTCCAGTCCCAAACTCAACGTGCTCAACACCGCGCTCATGTCGGTGCATTCCGGGTACACGTTCGAAGAGGCGAAAGCAGATCGAAGTTTCTGGGGACGATTGGTCGAAAGCGCCGTTGGTGCGCACCTGTTCAATACGGGAACGCCGGAGGTGCGGCTTCATTATTGGCGAGAACGCTCCCTTGAAGTGGATTTCGTCCTGGAGCACGGCCGGAAGCTCGTGGCGCTGGAAGTGAAAAGCGGATCGCGCAGAGAAAAAATGGTCGGGCTGGAAGAATTCGCAACGCGCTTTTCGCCCCAACATTCCTTACTTATCGGTGAGGGTGGCATTCCGATTGCGGAATTTCTATCGACCCCTGCCATGGATTGGTTCAAGTAATCATGCCAGATTTTGTTCGACGCACGTGCACGGAATTCGGAGAAGACGGCCAAGTCAAGAAAAATGCCGACGGGAGTGAGCGCACCTGTCTGTCTTTCGAAGAGTTTCGGGATACCGACGCTTATGTTTTGCTCGGCCCGCCCGGTGCGGGGAAGAGCAAGACGTTCGAACAAGAAGCTGCTTGTTTAAAAACAGACCCCCCTGTAACCGCTAGAAACTTCATCACACTAGGTGTCGATAAGCACCCGGAATGGCACAACACCACGCTGTTTATTGACGGCCTCGACGAAATGCGGGCGGGGTCGTTCGACGGACGCACACCACTGGACGGGATACGAAAAAAGCTCGACCAATTGGATCGCCCGCGGTTTCGGCTTTCCTGCCGCGAGGCCGACTGGTTCGGGGCCAATGATAGGGACAATCTGAAAGCCGTTTCGCGCAACGGGCAGGTCGTGGTCCTGCATCTCGACCTGCTTACAGAAGCGGACATTATCAAAATTTTGCGCGACAATCTTGAAGTCGATGACCCGGAAAAATTCGTTGGCGAAGCTCACCAGCGAGGGTTGGGAACCCTGCTCACAAATCCGCAAAGCCTTTCGATGCTGGTAAAGGCAGGCGCGGGCGGTGATTGGCCGGAGACGCGGATGCAAACGTTCAACATGGCCTGCCGGACACTTCTTCGTGAACACAACCAAGACCATCGAGTGGCGAAGCCGGATAACATTGACATCTCCCATCTGCTGGACGCGGCAGGGCGGCTTTGCGCCGTTCAACTCCTGACCGGCGGCGCAGGGTACACGCTGCCCGGTACCGAGAGCGAACACGAATACCCTGGATTGGAACAGATATCTGGTGAGAATCAAGAAGTTTTTCGCCATGTGCTAGGCACCAAGCTGTTCACAATGCCCCCGGAAGGCCCTGCAGTTCCTGTTCACCGGCACGTCGCGGAATTCCTTGCCGCCCGTTATCTTGCCGACTTAATCGAAAACGGCTTGCCGGTTGGACGTATTCTCGCCTTGATGACGGGTGACGACGGCGGTGTCGTGTCGGAACTGCGAGGCATCTCGGCATGGCTCGCAGCCCATAGCAAAACAGGCCGGATGGCCATCATCGAGCGTGACCCAATTGGAACCATTTTGTACGGTGACGTCAGAGAATTCTCCGTTGACGAGAAGCGCAGGTTGATTGACGGCCTGTATCGTGAGTCACGGAAAAATCCCTGGTTTTTCGGGTCATTGGAGATGATGGATTCCCGATTTGGTGATCTTGCGACACCAGATATGGAGGAGGTGTTCAGAGAGGCTTTGACGAGTCCAACGCGAGAAGAAATCCACCAAGGACTTGTGGTGGTTCTGGTCGAAGCGCTTCGGCACGGGTCGGCCGTTCCGGAACTTATGGCTGTGGTGCTGGGTGTGATCAAGGACGATAGTTGGTGGCCGCGTATCAGGGATCGCGCCCTTGATACGATTCTCCATCAAGGGAGAAACGACCAGCAGACTGAAGCCACACTCATGGCACTACTGACAGACGTATACGACGGCTCGGGGCCGGACTCTGACGATAGATTGCTGGGTCATCTCTTGAATGGACTCTATCCTTGGAAGCTTTCCACCTCGGAAATCTTTCAATACTTGCGGCCACCTAAAAAAACAAGCCTGACCAGCCCATATGAGCTTTTTTGGAGCGGCTACGTGGTGGAGAACTCGACGAACGCGCAACGTGTGGAACTCCTGGATATCCTTGTTGAGCGATATAAAAAAGTGTCGGCGGAAATTCAGGAAGACACTCCGCCAGACCTCCCATTCTCCAGCCTGCTGTCGGACTTGTTGGGCCGTTTCCTGAAAACCTCTCAAGAAGAAATTGCACCCGATCGGCTCTTCTCCTGGTTGGAAGTCGCTGCATTGGATTTTTTAGACACCGATAGAGACGAACTTAGCGACTGGCTAAGCAACCACCCCGAAATACAAAAAGTGATAATCGCCAAATGCATTGAGGATTGTCACGGGAAACAACCGTTCGGTTCCTTCTCTACCTGCGTTTCTATGAAGCGCAGCAGGTTGTTTAACGCAACGCTACCACCTGATTTCGGTTCCTGGTGCCTCGACCAGGCAATACACGCAACCGACGATAATGCGGCGATCTGGTACATCCTCCAAGTCGCCAATGCTGTTCTCTGGCACGACGAAGGTTTGACACGGGAAATCGTGGAAGAGCGCCTCACGCATAACCCCTTCCTTAAGGGCGCTTTCGAGAACGCTTTGAAAGAACGCCTGACCCAGCGCGAAGAATCAAAGAACAGGGAAAATGAGATCAAGAAAAAGTCTGAAAAGAAGAAAAGTAAGAAACGGCAGGATTTTCGGGATCTTGTAAAGAAACACGTTCCGGCACTAAGCGAAAATCGATTCCCGTCAGCACTACTTGACTATCTGGCCGCGGCGTATTTCGGGGAACCTATCGATATCCGTGTTGAAGGCAACAACTCCAGAGACCGGCTGCACAACCTGCTTGAGGGAGACACAGCTTTGATTGAAGCAGTCCTTGCCGCTCTTCGGAATTCGATCAATCGTAGTGACGTTCCGACCGATACCGAAATCATACGCCTCCGTGCCGGAAATCAGCGGTACTTTCTGGAGCTTCCCTTCCTGGCCAGCCTAGAGGAACTTTCCGAACCTGAAAAGAAACCGCCGCTCAACGAAAAGCAGATGAGGCAGGCCATTGCCTTTTATTACACGAGTGTCACGCTACGCTATTATAGAGGTGACAAACCTCACTGGTATCAATGGTTGCTGTCCCGCCGCCCTGAAGTGGTTTCCGACGTGCTCATCGCGTTCGTTCGTTCTGAACTTCGTAACGGGAGAGAACATTTTCCTGAAGCCTCTAAGCTGGCTTTTTCGAAGGAACACGAAGAGGTCGCCCGTCGGGCATCCCTGACCTTGTTAGAACTTTTTCCCGTGCGCTGTACGTCACGACAACTTGGGCTGCTGAACGCTCTACTCATAGCCGCGTTGTTTCATTCTGAGAAAGAGGCGTTCGAGAAACTGATCGAACACAAACTTTCTTTCCAAAGCATGAACATCGCCCAACGCATCTACTGGGTGGCCGCCGGATTTTTCGCCTCGCCCGCCTCGTACCGCGAAACACTAGAAGCGTCGCTATCAGGCCACGAGCAACGAATCCGGCATCTGGCCGAATTTTTGACCACATACCGCGATCAATCCGCTTGGGCGACGCTGTTTAACCGCTTCGGCGTTCTGGAGTTGGAATTACTGATCCGACTGCTTGGGGTTTCCTACAGACCCATTTCCTACTCTAGTCGGGTGATGTCGTATGATGGCACTCAGATGATGACCACGGACCTTGTCACAGCACTTATCAACCGGCTTGCATCGCTTCGCTCACGTGATGCAACGGAAGCGCTCGAATCGCTGTCATCTGATAACTCCCTAAGCCCTTGGCGATTCAACGTCGTGAACGCGGCATCTCGACAGAACGCGATCCGACGCGAAGCAAGTTTCCGGCATAAGGAGGTTGAGCAAGTCCTTCAGGTGTTCGAGAACCTAAGACCCGCAAACGCCGCCGACCTTACGGCACTGATGACTGACATTTTGTCAGAAATGGCCAAACGGATCCGTGATGGCGACACTTCGGACTGGCGCCAGTACTGGAACGTAGATTCATACAATCGGCCACAAAGTCCCAAACCGGAACCTGGGTGCAGAGACGCGCTGCTGTCGGATTTACGACTCAAGCTGGAGCGACTAGAAGTCAACGTGAAAATCGACGCCCAACCGGAGGTTCGCCATGCTGACGACAAGCCGGCTGACATTAGCGTGACGCATGGCGATTTCAATGTTCCGATAGAGATCAAGAAAAGTACCCACCGGGACCTGTGGCGCGCGATCAGGGAACAGTTGATTGCCAAATACACCCGTGATCCTGGCGCTGACGGTTATGGGATCTATCTCGTGTTCTGGTTTGGTGTGGAAGATTGCCAGATGCCTCCGTCCGGGAAACGCCCCGCAAGCGCGCACGAACTGCAAGAGCGGCTGCTGGACACTCTCTCGCCTGATGAAAAGTTCAAGATATCGATCTGCGTAATCGACGTCTCCAAGCCTTGAGAACGAATCGGGAATCCCCCTTGCATGTTTCCAGGTTGTTGTCGGGTTACGCTTGTCCTGAGCGTAGCAAAACGCAGTCGAAGGGCTACGCTCACCCGACCAACCCCAACTCAATGCAGGTTTTTTAAGCGCCCAATCAGGGCAGGGCAAGCCGAGAGGCAAAGGAACTGAATGGCTTGAGACGCTTCTCCTTCACACCGGAATGACGCACAAGAAGGAACGTTGATTTTCTGCCACCAACCCTTCTATGCCTCCGTCCAGCGTGGCCAATTGGCCATGACGTTGCATGGCCGTGGCCAGCAAGACGGCATCCGTAATCTGCCGGTATCCCTGAAGGCGGACGCCAAGTGAATCAGGCAGGCGCACGATGGACTGGTCCAGCGGCCAGAACATATGGGAACCCAATTGCGTGAGTCTTTCCAAGACCCCGATGGCGTCAAAAGGAGTGACGGTGTGATGGACCACCGAGGGGTTGCAGGAGACTCGGACGAACCCCGCCTCCGTCAGGGGGCAGGTTGCCCAACCCTCCTCCTGATGAGCCTCAAACCACGCCCAAGTCGCGGCATGGTGAACGTGGTTGGGCCAGGCAAGAGCGATGAGGACGTTCACGTCCGGTAGGGAAATCACGGCCAGTCGCTCAAGGACCGATAGATGTCCTCACTGGTAATGGGGGCGGCCTCGGAGTCAACGGCAAAGACGGTGCCTTCCCATTGCTCCACCGCGGCGGGCGCGCTTCTGAACCCGCGCCGTGCCAACTCAGAAATGGCACGGCCAAGGCTGGTCCCATTCCGCTCGGCAAGCGCTCGAGCAACCGCCAGTACGTCGTTATCGATGGTGACAGTGGTTCGCATGACGGCATCATCGCATCACTGCATCTTTGAGTCAACTGGGCTTTCACACATTCAGCAGAGGTTTCGCAAGGACAAAGATCAAGGCATGGCAAGCCGATATGCAAAGAGATCGAATGTCTTAATGCGCTTGTTGATGGCTTTTTCCTTTTGGCATATGTTAAAGCATAGGCCACGGAAGGTGTTGTGATCTCTGAACGATACGTCAAGCTATTCAAGGAACCTCTGATTTAGTGCACTATCGGGCACATGGCTGCGTTGTGTCCTCGCTCAACCCTCACCTATCTCTATGATAAGCCTCGGGGTTCGCTCCGGGACGCCTTGCCCTGCATCCCGCTATCACCATAAATCAGAGGTTCCTCAAGTACGGACGGAACCAGGCGGTGCGGATTCCTCGCAAATTCGAGCTTCCCGGTGAGGATGCCCTGATGCGCAAAGAAGGCGACCGGCTGCTCATTGAACCTGCTAGGCCGACATCCCTGTTGGCGATACTGGCAACGCTACGTCCACTGGATAAGGAATTCCCGCCGATCCCCGAGTTGCCCGTCGATTCCGTCGAACCTTGATGAGCTACTTGCTCGACACAAACGGCGTCGGAAATTATAAAATTCATGTTAACAGACTGAATGAGCAATACTTTCTCGATATTCTGCCGGAACATTAGGTATCGACGTAAGCGAATTGGTGGTGGATTGAGGCGAAACCACCCGGAGCCACCCGGCCGTCCAACTCGACGAGGCGGTGACAGTTCCGTGTCCAGTCATCGGTATCAGCTGCAGCGCTCGCCAACGCGCGAAGACGTTATCGGCACTTGACGTGTGACCGAAAATCGCCTATCTAGCCCACCTATGAGGTACATCGACAACGGTAGTGGGGATTCGCTGGAAGATGCTCTTTTCGCGTGGCTGCGGGCCGCCTTAACGGCGGGTGTTGTCGGGATTCGATGGCAATCGGGGTTCTTCGAAGCTAGCGTGCTCGGCGTGTTTATGCCGGCGTTACAGCGACTAGCAAACGAAGATCTAGATACCATCGTTTTAATTGGTTCCAATGACGGCGAGACTCAATCCTCCGCAGTGCATCAATTGGTCGACCTTCTCGGGCTGCCGCGCCGTAACGCACTTCTTGGAGTCGTGAGCTACGCTGACGGCTTCTACCATCCCAAGACCATTCACCTTCGCTACCGCGATGGGCGAGAAGTCGCGTACGTCGGTTCGGCAAATATGACGGCACGGGGCATCAACGGGCTCAATATTGAAGCGGGAATCGTCTTGGACACAGACGAGGGTGATCCAGTAGAGATCCTTACCCGCATCAGGCTAGCCGCCGGCGAGTGGTTTGACCTACATCCCGAGGGATTGTTCAAGGTGGAGAGCCATGACGATATAAATCAACTCGAAGGGCGAGGCATCCTCACAACCGACCGCGCTCCTCGACGACGACCACGCCTTGAGGGTGGTGTACCCGGCGGCGACCCGCTTCCTCGTCGGGATCGTCGCCACGCACTTCCGCCGATGCCCGACCGTGACAGGAAGGAAGACGACGACATCGAGGAAGAGCCCACAGAGGAACTTGAATTCGATGGTCCAGTTTTAATTGCCGAGTTGGCAGGTGGAGGACGGTGGGGACAAGCTGCATTTCCCGAGTGGTTCATCCATAATTTCTTCGGGGTCCTACCAGATACCAGCGACGTTCTGCGTCTTTGGCCCGTCACTCAGGCCGACGGCGTAGGCAGGGCCGAAGAGGCGAGGTGCGGATACAAGGGAAAAAGTAAGAATTGGTATTACGAGCTAGGGTTGGCGGCAGCAATTGGCGCATACCCCCAACCACCCCACAAGCCCATCGGCGTCTTTCATCACATTGACTATCAGACCTGCCGCTACACGATCCTAATGCCCGATGATGAGTCTTACCCAACTGTGGCTGACTTTCTAGCGGCGAATCGTGACCGGCTTAATCGTCCTCACAACGAGCTTCCACGTACAATCGTGCCAGCAGTAGAGTTGCGGAATGCCTGGCCTGACAACTGGTTCTTCGAAGTGTAATCGCACCATTTTTGACTTTACGCGGACTTGGACTTTTTAGGGGTAACAGCTAATTAGCACTTCAGCGGGGCATTCAACATTTACGTTCCGCTCCGTCAGATTGAGCTTGTTGTGGGATATTCCATCGACCGGGACGGTTTCAATTTCTTTAAAGTGTCGTTTCGCAATGTCGAGTAGCTGGTTGATTGTTAGAAGGCGTGGCCGGTTTCTAGCACTAGCTCGATACGGCGAATATGAGAGAACCAGTGGAACTTTTCGCCTTGCCACCGCGATAAACAGTCGTTCAAAAGCCTCTGGAGCTTTCGTGGGAATGCAAAATGGCGACTGGTGGCGTTCCAATCGGTAGATTCCTCGACTAAGTCGCGGGACGCCATTGGAACGGATTTTCGTCGTCGCCACCTCAGGTTCGTCCCTGAGCACCATTGTCTCCAAGACGTGATAGTACCGACTGTAGTGATCTCGGGTGTATGGTGGGTCGGCGTACAACGCAGCAAATGGAGTGGTATCGCTTTTGAGAAAGTCGAAGTAGTCGGACTGAACGGCACGGTGACGCCCGCGAGTCCGGCGAAGTGTGGCAAGCGACGCGCAACACGCGCGGTAACGGTCAAAGACGCTCAACGCGCGGTCGCGTAACGTCTGCTTCACCAAGTGCCTCTTGGGGAAACCGTTGGCGTCACGCAGCTTGATCGGTTGAGCGAAGTGCTTTCCAACCGTGTTCACGGCATCGCTCGCGACGGCGAGTGCTGCTGCGAGAAAAAAATCGCGATAGGGATGTTCTAGGGAGTGGATCTGGGCCAGTAACGCATCGAAGTCGACGGCCTGCTCCCAGGAGAAAAACCTGCCTCCGAAATGGCGGGTCATGACTGTTTCCGGTCCTTTAGCCAAGCCCCGTTCGTTGAGCTTGTCCAGTGCGACGTTCACTTCGCTGTAGAACCGACGCGGCATGTCCACCCGACCGTTGAGCGCGACCAGAGACCCGTGCTCAAGTATATCGCAGAGTCCGTCCACTTCACCGTCTGCGGCGTCAGCCATGCAGTGCCGCTCATGCGCTAGCAGGCCACCCAAGGCGTATCGGAGCTGCAAGCGGAGTGATCCGTCAAAGGCTCGGTCGCACAGGCCGAACCCTTCGTCGCTGGCGTTCGGCGGCGGATTGACTAGACCATTGCAGAGGACGCGGGAATACTCCTGAATATCCACTGAGGTGACGTCCCAGTCAGACGCGAGGGCAAGCGATACGATTCCGGACCCGGCGAAGAGGTCGCACACCGGTTGACCGACGGGCGCTACGGCCGCAACGGCGCGTCTAATTGGGTCCAAGAGCCTTAGCTTACTCCCCAGATAGTGGATAGTGCGCTGTACGCTCCTCTCCGCCGGAAGAGCGGGAAGAAGCGGAAGCTGCGTTGCGTTAGTCCGCATTCGAATCGTCGGTTCGTCGATCTTCAACCGAGCAATCTATAGAAGTCGAACCCACCGCCACCTCTCCACCGAACCTCGTTGGAGATCCCGGTCGTGTCGCCGTCTACCACCAGTCGCAGACGTGCCGCGCAGTACGTGACGGCATGCTCACCATGCTCGATGCCGATGTACCTCCGGTTCAACTTGTGCGCCACGGCTGTCGTAGTACCGGACCCGAGGAAGGCGTCGAGGACAAGATCGCCGGGATCGGTCGCGATCTCAAGCACGCGGCGAATGAGCCCCTCGGGTTTCGGCGTGTCGAATACGCCCTCGTCAGGGAAAAGCTTCAAAAGCTGCTTCTTGGCCTCGTCGTTCGTTCCTACCTCAGTGGCTGGCCATAACGTCTCGGGGGTCAGGCCCACCTTCGAGGACTCCAAAAAGCGCTTAATCCTTGGCACACCTTTCCCGGTCTTTCCGAACCAGATGTTCCCTGCGGCAATCTCCCGTTGCATCTTTTCCTTCGCGTATACCCAGCAACGCCCCTCGGGCGGCCGATGTACGTTACCGTTTGGCGCCACCAGATCGTAAAACTGGGACGCTGTTGCGTGTCCGGCCTGGACATTGGCAGAAACCGATTGCCACGGACCGCGCGGGTCCGAATCCGGGTTCTTATAGCGAGCGAGTAGCGCTGGCCCACCAGACAACAGGTTGCGTTTCGCCAGAAACTTGCGCCGGTCGATCGCGTAGACGAGCAAGTACTCGTGATTGTTGGAGAATACCTTCCGATTTTCGCGCGATGTTCTTTGTTCCCACACGACCGTCGTGACGAAATTCTCCCGTCCAAAAATCTCATCTGCGGCCACCTTGAGGTAGTGGATCTCGCGATCGTCAATCGAGATCCAAAGCGAGCCTTCTATCGACAACAGAGGTCTGATTGCTTGAAGCCGCGCTACCATCATGTCCAGCCAAACTTCGTGACTTCTCGTGTCCAGGTAGTGTCGGTACCGCTCCTGGTTGTTGTATGGCGGATCAATGTACACGCACCGAACTCTGCCAGCGTACCGACTCTGCAATTCATCCAGGACGAGGAGGTTCTCTCCTTGAATCAGCGCGTTCCCAGTGCCGCTTTCGCCATAGCGCAACTCGGCGATGGGTGAGAAGGAACCCAACAGCCGATGTTCCACCCGTTCACCGTTCTTCCTGTGTTCGCGAATCGTGGCATGGGGGAGCGGAGCCGAGGCAGAGTCTTCCCCACGGGGGACGCCCGCTACTTCACCACAACGTGGCTTTTCCAAGAGTCTAGCATAATTCATTCGCTGTCCTCTTCGGGTGAGGAAGGAGCACTACTCGGAACCTGCATCCTGTAGTTATTGGTGTCTTCTGCGACAAAAAGTGGCAATTGGCGACTCGTCTCAAGAAAACGTGTTGCCTCGTCGACGAACCATGCCTTTAGCGTCAGGTCGTGGCGGGCGAGCTCCACGTAGAGCTCACGCTTCAACCCAGGTTCAACCTCGATCACGACTCGACCTGATGACCCTTTAGCCATATATGTAACATATGTTATATTATATACTAAGTCAAATCTTTAATTGTAGGACATGGCTAAAACCTGCGGGAATTCCCCGTGCAGACTACCGGCTTGCTAAAACAGGGCATGGCACGCCCAATATACGCAAGAAGGCAGATAACTTGAGGCGTTTTTGACGGCTTTTTGCATAGCATAGGTTATCGATGGAGTTGTGATCTCTGACACGTTGTTGAATTTTCATCGTTATTTCAAAAACTTCCTTGAAGCGACGTCTCATACCTGAAGACCCCCGCCGTGGAGCCCGGCCATGCGCATGATTCCTCTTCTCTTAGCCTTTCTGTTTGTGACGCCTGCCTTGGCCCAGACGAAGGTGGAACCGAAGTACGACCCAAGCTTCGCCGCAAAGCCGCTCGTGACGGCGCACGAACACATGATCGTCGCGGCTCATCCTTTGGCGGCGCAGGCAGGGGATTGGATTATGGCCGGCGGCGGATCGGCAGCGGATGCGGCGGTTGCCGCGTTGCTGGTCCTGAACGTGGTCGAACCGCAGTCCAGCGGAATCGGCGGCGGCGGGTTCGCGCTCGTCCACGGACCGGATGGGCTCACGACTTGGGACGCGCGCGAAACCGCGCCTGCAGGCGCCTCGCCTGACATGTTCATGGAGAACGGCGAGCCCCTGCCTTTTCGCACGGCGGTGGCATCAGGACGTTCCATCGGCGTGCCGGGTCTTGTACGCCTGATGGAGACGCTCCATGCACGCTATGGCAAACTTCCATGGGCCGATCTGTTCCAGCCCGCGATCGTGTTGGCACGCAACGGGTTCGAGGTGAGCCCGCGTCTGGCAAAGATGTTGGCTCGATACGCGGATCTCTTAACAGGAACGGACGCCGCGGCTGCCTTCCTGATCGATGGAGAGCCAATGGCGGCGGGCGCGATCCTGAAGCAGCCACGACTCGCCGAGACGTTCGCCAACCTTGCCGCGCAGGGCGGAACGGCCTTCTACACCGGCCTCCTGGCTGAACGAATCGTCGCGGCGGCACACCGCATCCCGCGACCGGGCACGCTCAGCCTGGACGATCTCGTCGCCTACCGGGTCATCAAACGTCCTGCGGTCTGTCATCGTTACCGGCGCTATCGCGTCTGCGGTATGGGACCGCCTTCCTCGGGAGCGACCACGACCGGCCAGATCCTGATGCTCCTCGACCGGTTCAAGCCGGATGACCTTAGGCTGGACGGGCCACGGCTCTGGCATCTTTTCGCAAGCGCTTCGCGGCTGGCCTACGCGGATCGTGCCCGCTATCTCGCGGACGGTGATTTCGTAAAGGTGCCCGTCGAGGGATTGCTCGATCCCGCGTACATGGACGCCCGCGCGGGTTTGATCAATCAGTTTGAAGCCTCAAAGAATAAAGCCGCCGCCGGTGATCCCCCGGGACGCGCGGAAGGACTCCACGCACCGGACGTGCGGGAGGATCCGCCGGGCACGACCCACCTCTCGGTCGTCGATAAGGACGGGCTTGCGATCAGCCTCACCGCGTCGATCGAGAGCCCCTTCGGATCGGGCCGCATGGCCGGAGGATTCCTGCTCAACAACCAGTTGACCGATTTCTCATTCCGCCCGACGGATGCCGACGGCGTGCCCAACGTCAATGCCCCGGCGCCGGGGAAGCGCCCCCGGTCGTCCATGGCGCCGACTATCGCCTATTTGGACGGGAAGCCGGTCGCATTGACCGGGTCACCGGGGGGCGGCCGCATTCCGGAATACGTCGCGCAGAGTCTCGTCGCCATGCTGGCCTTTGAGGCGGACCCGGCCACGGCTGCGGCTTTGCCGCACGTCTCGCAGCGCAATCGCGGGACCGTCGCTCTTGAGCCCGGTATGACGGCGACCATCGTAGAACGACTCAAGGCATTGGGACATAAAACCGAGGAGGCGGAGATGACCTCCGGGCTGCACATCATTCGCATCCTGCCGGACGGGACGCTCTTGGGAGGCGCCGATCCGAGGCGGGAAGGCACGGCCATCGGCCGCTGAGGGGATTGCCCGGTTACGCTACGCTAACCCCGACTACAAAGACACTGGATTCCCGATTAAAAATGTCGGGAATGACCCCAAGGAGGGAGGGAGCAGAAATGCTCAACGAATGAGTGAACACAGACAAGTGAGTCGGGTTACGACACTTCCTCGATCTTGAGGAGATAGGTGATGATCTTGTCCAAAGCGCCGGCGGTGAGTTTTTGACCGTACCACCGCGGCATGACGTGGTCGGAGTACCCTTCGACGATATAGGCGCCGGGATTCAGAATGGATTCCTGCACGTATTCCCAATCGGTTTTGGCCTGCCCGCGATAGTTCGGATCGGCCAGGCGCCGGCGGGCGGTCGTGCCCAATTCCAATTTCGGGCCTTCCCGCCCCTTGGCAACGCGAATCCCCGGAATCATGTGACAGGCCGTACATCCGGACTGGACGAAAATCTTGTCGATGGGCTCTTTCCCCGTGGCCAAGGGCACCAAGGCTTTCTCCACCACCTTCGCGGTTTCTTCTTTGGGTTGTTCAACTTTTTCCTGTTCAACCGCTCCCCCCTGAGGCTGATCATCGAGTCCGATGCGTTGAAGCGTCCACAAGAACACCACGCACATGAGCAGAAAGATGATGATCGACTCTTTATTCAACTGAACCGATTTCTTCTTTGCAGCCACGGGCCTTCTCTTTCGGCAGGAGTCGAACTGATGGCGTTGAACCGCGTAGTTCTAGCACATGCCGAAGGGTCTCACCAACCGGAGCAGCATTGTGATACGCGTTTTTGGTAGGCTGATGACCGGGAAGACGATCATCCATGACGACCAATCCTGTTTCTCTACCGTTCACGCCTCAGCCCTGGCTGACGAATCCTCACCTCCAGACCTTGGTGTCCCGGTTTCGACGCCGGCCCCATCTGCTTGCCGATGCGCCTGGTGAGGAACGTCTGTTCCGAGTTGATCCCCAATCACAGATCAAGGGAGTGTGCAGTTGGCAACCGGACCGTCAGGCCCCCGGTCTCATCCTGGTTCATGGATTGGAAGGGTGCCATGATTCGCCCTATATGCGAGGCATCGCCCACAAGGCTTGGCACGCCGGGTTCAACGTCGTCCGCTTGAATCAGCGCAATTGCGCGGGGACCGAGCACCTGACTCCCACGCTCTACAACGCGGGATTGAGCCGGGACATTCGGGCCGTGGCGGACGAACTCGTCGGCAACGACGGCATCCGGACTCTCTGGGTCGCGGGGTATTCGATGGGTGGAAACCTGGTGTTGAAAATGGCAGGAGAGGCCGGGGAAACCTGTCCCGGTCTGCGAGGCGTAGCCGCGGTCTGTCCAAACGTGCATCCCGCACCCTGTGTGGCGGCTCTAGAGCAACGGCGGAACTATATCTATCATCAATACTTTCTGCGCAAACTCAAGGCGCGAGTCGAACGTAAAGCGAGGTTGTTCCCGGGAAAATGGGATCTGTCCCTTTTGAATGACGTCCGGACCGTGTCTCAATTCGATGATGCCTACACCGCGCCCGATGGGGGCTACCGGAATGCGGCCGACTACTATGAACGCTCGGGAGCCCGGCACGTACTCGAATCGATTCGCGTCCCAACTTTACTCATTACCGCCGAGGATGATCCCTTTATTCCGTTTGCCTCGTTTGATATTCCGCGCATCCGGACCAATTCCTGCATTCAGCTCGTCACCACCGCCAAGGGCGGGCACTGTGGCTTTCTCCAACGAGCACGTGCGAACGAAGATGAACGCTGGGCCGAAAATCGAATCATCGAGTTTGTTCAACAGGGGTGACAAACAAAGCCGCAGGTCAGGTTGGCAATTCTACGCTCTACCTCCCCTCACCCCTCCTTACAAAGGAGGGGAACACGGAAGGAATGCCAGTCTTTTCCCTCCCCTTTGTAAGGGGAGGCCAGGTGGGGTAGAGCCTACCTCCGTGAACCTCACGTGTTGGGCCAAACCGGCTCAAGTCGGATTAGCGAAACGTCATTCGACAATCCCGTTTAGGGATTCAGGAACCGTTCCAGGGCTTCACGGTACTTCGCACTCGTCTGCGTGACGACCTCATCGGGCAAATGGGGCGGGGGCGGGGTGTGATCCCATCCCACGGAGTCCAGATAATCCCGGACGAACTGTTTGTCGAAACTGGGTTGCGACTGCCCGGCGGCATACTGCGGCTTGGGCCAAAACCGTGACGAGTCCGGCGTGAGTAATTCATCGATGACCAGCAACTGCTTCGTGTCCCGGTGCAGGCCGAATTCAAACTTCGTATCCGCGATAATAAGGTCGCGCTCCTCGGCCAGGGCCGCCGCGCGCTGGTACAGCATGATGCTGACCGTCTTGACCTGTTCCGCCAGTTCCTCGCCGATCAGGTCTTTCATGGTGTCGTAAGAAATGTTTTCGTCGTGCCCTTCGGTGGCCTTCGTCGACGGGGTGAACAGCGGCTCCGGGAATTTGTCGGATTCCCGCAACCCCGCCGGGAGCGGCTGCGAACACACGGTGCCCTGTTTCTTGTATTCCTTCCATGCCGACCCGGACAGGTAGCCGCGCACGATACATTCCACGGGCAGCGGCTCGGCTTTCTCCACGATCATACTGCGACCCGCCAGAAGATCCATATGGGGCTGGCACGACTCAGGGAATTCCTCTGGGTTCATGGTCCGCAGGTGATGCGGCACCAGGCCGCCGTCCCGCCACAGGCGATCGAACCAGAGCTTCGACAGTTGCGTGAGCACGTAGCCCTTGCCGGGGATTCCTTCCGGCAACACTACGTCGAAGGCCGAAATCCGGTCGCTCGCGATCAACAGCAAACTGTCGCCGAGGTCGTACATGTCCCGCACTTTGCCTTGCCGTTTTCCGCCAAGACCGAGGTTCGTTTCAAACACCGCCGGAGATGTCCACACGTCACTCATGATAGCGTTCTCTCCTCTTCAGGATCATAATAAGTGGTAAAAAACGCACTCTAATCAGACCGATCCCGTGCGTCAACGTTCTTGGCCGACCCATGGCTCCCTTCTATGTATTCAATGATTCGCTTCTCCCCCTCACCCCAGCCCCCGGATCACGGCCGGGGCAGGCTCTCTTCCACCTTGAGGAGAGGGAGAATTTGTGTTCCCCTTGCTCCCCCGTCACGGGATTAGGTAGAATAAGGTAGAAGACACGACGACTTTCCCCAGCAAACACCATGAGCCAAAACATTCCGGCTTCCAACCAAGGGTTTCTCCGGCACCTGCACGAGCCTTCCAAGAAATATCTGGAAGAATGGTTCGACGTGCCGGCCCACATTCATCATGTGGCCCATCACATGGCGAACCCTCCGTTGGACCGCCCGCAGAGCCGTCAAGAATTTCAGCATCTCCTGCAATGCATGGGCATACCCGAGGAACATACCGTCCTTCATGAAAAGTTCGGCCACGGCGCTAAAATCGCATCCAACGGGGACCGCCTGCTCGTCACGTGGGAAGCCCACACCGAATATTACAGTTACCAGACCTGGCACATCCCCGACGATAAATGGAAACCGCTCGAGTTCGGACCGCTCGCGTTTCCCGACTACCTGATGCCGTTGTCGCCGTTAGGCATTCAAGTCAATGCCTTGGACATCCTGGTGCTGCCGCACGTAAAGCTGGGTGTCGAAGAAGTCAAAAACATGATGCCCGGGCCCCAACTCTATGGCAGCCGGATTTTCGGGCAGGACATTTCCGTGATGACCACGTTTACTCCGGATGAATATAAACGCGAACGCTACCTCATCTTCTCCCCGTCGCTCGACGTGTTGCTCGCACACGTGACGCGCACCATCGATACCCTCGTGGCTATCGAGAACTATACGCATTTGATCCTGTTTCCATTTCCCGCCTTCGCACAGGCCGTGGACCAGGTCCATCAGTATGAACAGCGGCATCTGTATCAACGCGGGGTCATTGCCAAGGAGATCGACACCGCCACCCCGAACACACTCCAGCACTGGCTGACCGCGATGACGCAGGATTTCATGAACGTCAGTCGCATGGCCGAGTCCATGCGGTACAAGCTGTCCGCGTCCGTACCGTACGACCGCATCATCCGATCCAACCTGGATCTGCTGCGCGAACAAACCCTCGCGGACTGCCGGCGCATCTCGGAATACGTGGACGGGAAGACCATCGGAGTCGCCGACGGGTACCAGCAATTCGTCAGGCGAATCAACGCGCTGGTCAACGATTTTCAGGGCTCCATCGCGGTGATCCGAACCAAGGTCGAACTCCAACTGCAAGACCAGAACCTCGGCCTGGAAAACCAGATCCTGAAACTCCTGCGCAGCATGGACAAGACAACCCGCCGCCAGGCTATTCTCCAGCACACGGTCGAAGGCCTCTCGGTGATCGTGATCTCATATTACCTGAGCGGCCTCGGCAGTTACGTGTTCAAGGCGTTGAAAACGCTGGGCTGGATCGAAAACCCCGACCTGTTCTCGGGCCTGTTCGTCCCCATTTCCCTGGGAATCGCGTTCGGCCTCATCCTGTTCGGCAGAAAATTTATCTACAAACGCCGCTTCGAGGGTTTTGATCCCGACGGGACACCGTCCGACCCGTCAAACCAATGACAATCGGAGAGAAGTCTTTTCAGCGATCTTGAAAAAGACGTGATCTTCACTCAGCAGGTCGGCTTTCAAATCAAGCGCGCATTGAGCAATGTGGGCATCAGGAGTCGAGACACTGATTCCCTTCAAAAACAATTGCGCCCGCAACCGTCCCACGCGCATCCAGTGCCCTAAATCATGCTCGCACACGGGCAGGTCAAGGAGAAAAGATTCCAATTGCGCACGTTGCCGAACAGTCATCTTCCCACTCAGCAATTCCGCGGCGACAATGGGGGGAAGGTACACGCGGCCTTCAGCCAAGGCCTCGTCAATCACCGAAGGAGCGGTATGGGCAAAGTAAGTCACCCAACTGGAGGTATCAACGACGAGGGCGCTCACGTGATACCCGAAGATCAACGTCAAGCTTGAGCCGACCACGCAAACGCGCGGCCTTGGTGAGGGCCGCCCCCCGTTTGACCAAACGTAATCCTCGCGTGAGGGTTTCAGTCACGCCCGCGCCGGATACGCGGCACGCTTCCTTCAAAAGGTCGGCGGGCAAATTGGACGTCACCCGGCGGATCTTAGGTTTCTGATGCATACAGGCATACATATCATAGTCCATACGTTCTGACAAGCGGCTGGAGCGATGGGCTCCCTCGCATGTTTTTGTCAATTCCCGCCTTATCCCTCTGTAGCATCCTGAACCCGGCCATGTCACAGGCGCTGAACGTCCGCCCGGATTTGACAAGAAGGTCCGGCGCGTCTATCGTATGTGTAAGATCTACACATGGAGGCTTCTCATGGCGACCAATTTAGCCATTGATGACCGGTTGTTGCAGAAAGCCGTTCAAGCGGGCGGACTCCGCACGAAAAAAGAGACCGTGACCAAAGCGCTGGAAGAATTTATCCAACGACGGCAGCAGCGCAAAATCCTGCGCGTAAGCGGGACGTTTGAATTTCGCGAGGGTTGGGATTACAAAGCTGATCGGCGTGGCCGTGAATCTCGTCGTTGACACGTCGGTGTGGTCCCTGATCCTGCGGCGTCCACAAGTGGAAGTCGACAATCCATTCGTCCAAGCCTTTCACCGTCACCTGGCGGCTGATAACGGGCTCTTCCTGATCGGTAATATTCTCCAGGAACTGCTGGATGGCCTCCGTTCCCACAGCCAGTTCCAGCGCCTCTTACGAAGTTTGGATCCTTTCCCGCTCCTCGTCCCAAACCGTACGACCTATAGCGAGGCGGCCCGGCTAAGAACCATGTTTCGGGGGAAAGGGGTCCAGGCCAGCCCCGTTGATTGTCTCATTGCCGCGGTCTGCATTGAACAAGGGTTCCCTTTGTTGACCGCCGATCGGGATTTTCTCCGCATCTCACACGATTCGGAGTTGACCGTATTACCACCTTTGAAAGAAGCCGGTTGATTCAGGACCGGTCTGCGTCATCAATACGCGCCCCACCCTTCCATTCAGTCAGCCAGTCCTCCATTTCCTTTTGTATCCCCCGGTATTTTTCAAGTCGTTCCAATAATTTACGGCTCGTTGATTCCGCCGTAACGCCACCGTAACGATTTTTTTTAAACCTTCTTCCGCACATATTTTTGCAATCAGGTCACGTCGATACTTCCATACCATTTACCATTCATGCGAGGGGAGATTGCCTTATGAGCATTCAGCGATGGATCTTTGGAATCATGGCACTCTTCGTCATGACGGCCTCCATGACGTTCCCGCAGCCGGCCGTGGCCGGGGACTCTCTCACGGATATTTTGAGAGAAAAAGGCGTCATCACGAAGGAAGATTGGACTCGGCTCAAGGCCGCCGAAGAAAAGCAGGAAGCCGCAAAAGTCGCCGAGCACGCCAAGAAGAAATCCGGGGTCAAAGTCGGCTTCGGGAAAAAGGGATTTACCATGGCCACCACGGACGGGTTATTCAAAACCAAGATCCAGTGGCGGTTTCAGGGCCGGTATACCTTCCCCGAACGGGGAGATCCGCGCAATGAAGGCGCGTTCAGTGACAACGAAGAAAGTACCTTCGAGCTTCGCCGGGTCCGGATGAAGGTCGGGGGGCACGGGTACAAGCCTTGGATCAAGTATTACTTCGAAGTGGATTGGCAGCCCACGATTTCGAATGCCTCCAATTCCTGTTGTGGCGACAGAACCCGCCTGATCGATTGGCGCATCATGCTGGAGAAATTCAAATGGCTCAAATTGCGGATCGGCCAATGGAAAATCAACTACAGCAGAGAGCGGGTCGACTCCTCGGGCAAACAGACCATGGTGGAACGGTCCATCATGAACCGGGTGTTTACCATCGACCGGCAAGTGGGGATGATGTTGTACGGTCGCGTGAATCCCGGCACGATCCTCGATGCGAACTATTACCTCGGGATCTATTCCGGGTCCGGTCGAGCCACGGCCAACCCTGACGACAACATGATGTACATGGGGCGCATCCAGTGGAACGTGTTCGGTCGGGAACTCAAATGGCGACAAAGCGATGTCAAGTACCATAAGAAACCCACGGCCAGTATCTCGTACGGCGCGTATACGGTAAAGGGCAAATGTACGAGATGGTCGTCCAGCGGCTGCGGAAGCATCGGCAGTGACAGTAATGCTTTAACTGTGACAGGAGATGACGCGTACGACTTTTCAACTTCTGTCTCTGATAGCCGCTACCAAGTCAGCGGCATGCAGGTCGGGTCTGCGATGAAGTATCGCGGGTGGTCCTGGCAGCATGAAACGCATTGGAAAAAAATCAAGGATACTGAAGGACCGGCCGGGTTACAAAACACGAAGATGTTCGGTGGCTATTTGCAGACCGGCTATTTCCCCCACTATATCATTTCGGCCATTCCCAAACCGTTGGAGATCGCCTTCCGGTATTCACACGTCGATCCGAACGTGGATGCCGGCGGAGACATGCGCCAGGAATTTACCACGGGCTTCAACTGGTTCTTTGCCGGGCACCGCAACAAGCTGACGCTCGACGTTTCGCACTTGACGCTGGAACAACCGGCTCCCAGCTTGCCGGCCTACACCGAACAACGCGTCCGTCTCCAGTGGGACGTGTCCTTCTGATCGACCTCTTTTCCTGTGAGGAGATGTGACTCCTCCTGTAGGGGAAGCTCCCTGGGACCGTGATTCCGGGGAGCTTCCTCCCCCCTACCTTCTCACCTGTGTAGTGAATGGCCGTCACTTCGCTTCACTCAGGAACAGCTCTGTCCCATCTTGACAAAGTGGCGACTTCTCCCCCATAGTTGCCAAAAAGGAAACTTTTGGCAAGGGTAACCATTGCGCGTACTATCCAGAAAACCTTTTCGCGATGCTGCAACAAGATATCCGAATGATGCGGCGGCTATTGACCGAACATACAAAGTTCTATGTAACGGCACCTTTAAGCGTCCGGATGACCTGAGAAAAGTATTTCCATCACTGGATAACTTTACGCACAAAGACAAATGGTGGGTCATTGATATAGGTGGGAACAACCTGCGTCTGATTGCCTTCATCAATTTCAAAGACAACCGCCTGTACGTCAAGCACATTGTGAACCATGCTGAATATGACAGGCTTTCCAGGCAATACGAAAGGAGGTAATCATGGGAAAATAAATTTGGATCGTTAATTAATCCCATATTCACACATACAATAAGCAACAAAGAATACAATACCGTAAAGGAGACCAATTGGTATGGGATTTACAGCTATTAAAGAGAAGGCCTCTGCGCTTTTCAATGAGGCGTCTTTTATCAGTCAGATCAGGAATAAACGTGACTATGAACGGGCCATGACCCTCATGGACGAATTGATCGAAGATTACGACAATCAAAAAGCATTGATCGATGTGCTGTCCCGTTCAATCGCGCGGTGGGAAGATACGTCTCCTGAATTCAACGCGTTCAATGACCGCATCGAAAGGCTCGATAGCGGCATCGCGACGCTGAAAGTCATCATGGAGCAACATCACCTGGGGGTTGCCGACCTGCCGGAAATTGGCAGCAAATCGCTGGTGTCCAGAATATTACGCGGCGATCGCCGTCTGACGCGCGATCACATCGAGGCATTGAGTCAACGATTTGGCATCAGTCCCGCGTTGTTTTTTCAGGCGAATCGGGGCCGGGACAATTGAGAAAGGCACTGCTGCAATGAACGAGCGTGCCAGTGTCGCTCCATTTATTACCGCAATTCCTTGAAACGGACCCCGACTTGCAAGGGCTTCCCCGTGGCGATGGTGCCGAAGGATTCTTTTTGCGGCGTGGCCATGAATTGAGGCGGATCAAACACCAATCGGCCGGGTTGCGGCTCGAGTTGCTTGAGAGGCTGGAGTCTCACGGGTGAATGGTATTCTTCAACGTCCTGCCAAATTTCGGTCTGGGCCGCATGATTGCTGAGGATCACGTACAGGACGTCGCCTTGAAGAAACAGCCCTCCGGAAGTCCTCACTTCATGCAAGTGGGAAATCTCCCCGCGCTCATAAAAGGTCACCACTTCGTTCGGCTGCGCCAGACCGAACCCTTGAGCCAGCAGGGGCGCAAAAAATGCGATTTCGTTTTGATTGAAGACGGGAAAGCGCTCCGATTCGTCCCCACCCATCAACGGCAGGGAGATGGAGCTTCGCCGTTCCACGTACAGCCCTTTTAACACGTTAGCAATATCGGAGTTCTTGAGAAACGCCGGATGCGAAAAGCCCTCTCCCCGGCTGCGCTCGGAAACAATTTGAACCCCAACCTCCCGATTAGGGTCCTCATAGACTTTCTGGGTCACGACGTGGGGGGTGCCGCCGCACGCGGCCAGTAGCCACACCAGACTTAAACCGAGTCCTGCCAAGGCTTTCATCCTTCTTCCCAATCCTTTCTTCGTCAGACGCTTTCTTCGCGGCTGGATCGAATGCGGCTCCAATCTCTACCTCCCCTTACCCCTCCTTACAAAGGAGGGGAATAAAACTTGTGCCATGAGGCACGGCACAAACCATGGACGCCGAAGGTGTCAATGCTCATACGTGGGGCCGCATTCTAGCATAACGTCAAGACGGATTCCCCGGTTTCCTGAATCGTTCCATGGAATTCGACATTTGTTTACTCGTTCATAACGACGCGGACATTTTCCGTTTACATTGCATGGCTACGCTATCACGGGACAGAAAGGAAAACCATGCTTCGCATCGAAAGACTCATGAAACGGAATCTGATTTCCGTTCAGAGCGATGAAACCGCGTTCGGGGTTAGCCTGCTCATGCGCGTCCTGAACGTCGGCAGCGTATTCGTGCAAGAGGAAGACGACATCATCGGCATCGTCACCGAAACCGACATCGTCAAGAAAGTGGTGTCGATGAGCCGGATTCCCGAACACATACCGGTCACCCAAATCATGAGCGCGCCGGTCATCGGCATCGACCAGGATCGCCCCGTCTTCGAAGCCGCCGAGATGATGCAACAACACGGCACGCGCCACTTGGCCGTGATGCGGGAAAACGAGATCGTCGGGGTTCTGTCCGTTCGAGACATGCTGCATCCCGTGGCCGTCGATGACCTCTAACGACCGGGCTTCCGTTGTCCACCGCATCCAACTTGAGGTGTCTTTTTATGTCTTTTCTGACGCGTACGTTCTTTTCCGACATGACGACGATCTGGATGCACGGCACGAAAGTCGTGCTGAGTTTATTGATTCTGACGCTCCTCATGGCGCTGAGCGGCGGAGTCGTGAAAACTTTTATCGACCTCTATCTGCTGGTCTCCCAACCCTTTGAAGTGGTATTCAGAATAATCATCGTGAATACCTTGCTGCTTCTGGCGATCGTCGAGGTGCTGAAAACGACCGTCACGTATTTTTCCGAGGGACGAGTCAAGGTGACCTTTATCGTCGATACGATTCTGGTGGTCATGTTGACCGAGGTCATTTCACAATGGTTTAAGGACGCCTCGCTCGAACGATGGCTGACCCTGGGAGGCATCTTGTTGGCACTTGCCATACTCCGAATTGTCGCGGTTTTGTGGTCCCCGGCGAAATCCGATTCCATGCCGGAAGGCTTGCCGTCTCCGAAGACCCTCTCCAGATCGGGGACCTGATCGGAGGCAGCGACCCGCGTGGTGCAAGTCCTCTTTCTTTGCACGGGGAATTCCTGCCGAAGTCAGATGGCCGAAGGGTGGCTTAGGCACCTGGCTGGTCCGTCCATCGAGGCGTTCAGCGCCGGGACCCATCCGCAACCGGTGTCCAGCCTGGCCGTGGAATCCATGAAGGAACGGGACGTGGATATTTCCGGTCACCGCGCCAAATCGGTCCGGCAATTGTTGAACCAACGATTCGATTTCGTGATCACCGTCTGCGACCAAGCCCGGGAAGTCTGTCCAACCTTTCCGAATTCGCCTCGCCTGCTGCATTGGAGCATCCCCGACCCAGCCCAAGCCGAGGGGTCGCACGAAGAAAGGGAAGCCGTTTTTCGTTTTGTCAGAGACCGGATCCGTGACCGGGTTGAAGCTTTCATTCGGGAAGAATTGGGGCCATTTTTTCGCAACGGGGTATAACCCTGATCCAACATTGATTCCCGCGGGGCCCCCTACGGATGCCCGCCGTATTTCGCTTTTTTCCTTCAGCATCCTCTGTTAGAATTTTACCTTGAGGCCCGCCCATGGAGTGTATTTTATTCCGACACGGCATTGCCGCCGATTGGCGAGACTGGCACCGGGAAGATCACTCGCGTCCCTTGACCGATGAGGGCATCGAAAAAACGGAAAAAGCCGTGAAAGGCCTTGTCCGGCTCGGGTGTACACCGACTCAACTCCTCAGCAGCCCCTATCTCCGGACCCGACAAACCGCGGACATTGTCAAGAACACGCTGGGGTTTATCGGGGAACTCCAATTGTGCACTGAACTGCGGCCGGACGCCTCACCGGAAGACGTCCTCAACGTGCTGACCGCTTTTTCCGAGGATGACTGTGTGCTCTGCGTCGGCCATGAACCGCTTTTGGGGCATACCGCCGGGGCCATGTTGCTGGGCCAGCCTGTTTCCGGCCTCTCTTTTAAAAAAGCCGGAGCATGCTGCATCCGGTTTCACGGAAAGCCCCGGTGCGGAAACGGGGTGCTGTACTGGTGGCTGGAACCTGCCCAACTCAGGAAACTGGCGAGAAGTTAATCGCACGGCGACAATGCATTTTTCGTTCCCCTCCTTTGTAAGGAGGGGCGAAGGGGAGGTAGAGACTGGGCTTAGGTGGGCAGGCCGTGTGTTGTAGGCATTGCCGATGACACTTGGGCATGCGACTCTACCCCACCTAGCCTCCCCTTGTATCTGAAAAAGGGTGTATATTGCATGCTACGTTATTCATCTTTCGAGCCGAACAGCCCGACTCCCCTACGGGCTCCCAAGCCCGGTTGTAAGCCTGGTGCGTTCGGCTCGGCCTCTCGGCAGCCCGCACAGTTGCCTGGGCCCGTTGAGCCCGCATCAATGGCAAGGCCGGGCGTCTTGGGAGAGGCATTCTCGCAGAAAGGAGCCTCATATGACCACGGCACGAACCTATGTCGGGATTGATGTCGCCAAAGCAACGTTGGAGGTGGCCAGCGAACCGCCGGGCTGGACGACCACGACGCCGAATACGGACGCCGGGTTCCACACCCTGGTGCCGGAGCTCCAGGCGCGAGCCCCGGAGCGGATCGTCGTCGAAGCCACGGGTGGGTATGAACTGCCCGTCGTGCGCGCCTGGGTGGAAGCCGACCTGCCGGTGATTGTGGTGAATCCCCGGCAAGTCCGGGCGTTTGCCAAAGCCCTGGGCCGGTTGGCCAAGACGGATACCCTGGATGCGCAGGTGTTGGCCGTGTTTGCCGCGCGCGTGCAGCCCCCCGTCCGACCGCAGCCGGATGCCGCCACCACGGCGTTGCGGGCCGTCCTCGCCCGCCGCCGCCAAGTGATCGACATGCTGACCGCCGAACGCCACCGCTTGGGGAAGGCCCCGGCGGACGTGCGCCCGGGCATTCAGGCCCACATCACCTGGTTGACCCAGCAAGTGACCACCTTGGAGGACGACCTCACGACGCGCATTCGGCAGAGCCCCGTGTGGCAAGAGCAGGTGGCCATGCTGCAAAGTGTGCCGGGGGTCGGCCCCGTCCTGAGCCACACCCTCCTGGCGGAGTTGGCGGAAGTGGGCACCTTGACCCGCCGGCAGATCGCCGCGTTGGTCGGCGTCGCCCCCCTCAACCGCGATAGTGGCACGTGCCGAGGCCCCCGCACCTGTTGGGGCGGCCGCGCCCCCGTGCGCACCGCCCTCTACATGGCGACCTTGGTGGCCACCCGTTGCAACCCGGTCATCCGGGCCACGTATCAGCAGTTGTGTGCGCGCGGCAAACAACGCAAGGTGGCCTTGGTCGCCTGTATGCGCAAATTGTTGACGATCTTGAACGCCATGCTGAAACACCGAACTTATTGGCAAGCACAGATGCATCTTACTTCTTAACCTCCAGACAGTTGCTTACAAAGGGGAGGAAAAAGGATGGCCGCTTTGTTCCGTGCAGGATGACAGAGATGATGTGAGTCGCCCCGTATTCTGTCAGCGAGTGAACATTGGTCATTCCGCTACGTTTGTAGAAAGTCCGGGTTCCACCTGAACGGTGAACGTGACCTCTCGTCCGAAGACTTTCTGAAACAGATCCGCTCGTGATTGGGCGGTCCAGATTTCCAACTCCGAGTCAGCCAGGGCCTTCAACTCGATGTTCATTATTTTTCCGATTGTGACGTGGACGTCCCGGATGATGGAAAAGTGACTGCGATCCAAGCCATCAGCAATGCGTAAAATCGCACTGAGCGTCTCCAGCACCTTTCGTCTGGCAGG
The DNA here is from genome assembly GCA_965204965.1 of Nitrospirales bacterium. GTDB lineage: Bacteria > Nitrospirota > Nitrospiria > Nitrospirales > UBA8639 > Bin75. The sequence goes on from OZ242026.1 coordinate 2,335,568, forward strand.
TGAAAGAAGTTTGTACGGTAGGTGTTGGGGCCCGGGTAACGAGCGGCGATGATACCGGGCCACGTTGGCGATCATCTCGATTTCATCGACCGTGAATCCGGCCAGATCGCTGTTCGTAATCAGATAGTAACTGTGCTTGTGGTGTTGGCGCGGATTGATGGCGTACCCCACGTCGTGAAGCAATGCGGCATGTTCCAGGCACTCGCGTTCCTCATCAGCCATGCCATGCAGGGATTGCAGTTGATCAAACAGCGACAAGGCCAACTTCGCGACGTGATGGGAATGCGTCTGGGGATAGTGACAGCGCCTGGCCAAGGCCACGACGTTGCGCAATCGAATATTCGGAATTTCCTGCTCGATCAGCAAGCCTGCCTGATTCTTTTGGATAAAATCGTACACCAGGCCTTCACGCATGGCCTTGTCGCTGATTGTCGCTTCCTTATGCCCGGTGGCTTCGAGACACCGGCGAACCACTGCCGTCGCCGCCAGCAGCGTATCCACTCGTCGCGGATCCAGACCCTGAATTCCGAGCCGCGTGTCCACGTCGCTCGTCGCGAGCCGTTGCTCCACGCCACGAATCTCTTTCAGGGTAATGGTCGAGAGATTGATCTGGGGAATGGGATGACCTGTCCGTTCCAGATAAATGATTTCCGCCAGGTTCGACGCCATGCCGGAAGAAATCACGATTCGATCAAACTCCGGCTGACGAAATCGCTCCAAGGCGGCTTCCAGTTCCTTTGCGATCATGTCGTGCATGGCCCGCAGTTTGGCCTTCGGAGGCGGCGCTTTGGTCAAAAACAGATCTTTCAGGCGAATGGCCCCGAGTTTGAGACTCTCGGCGTGTAGCAGGCGCTTCCTGTTTCCCGCGATGATTTCGACCGAACCTCCGCCCACGTCCACCAGGAGAGTCGGTTGGTCCGTCAAATCCATGCTCTGGCGAACACCCAGGTAAATGAGGCGGGCTTCTTCCTGACCCGTGATGACCTTGACGCGAACACCCGTGCTCCCGGACACCTCCTCGACAAATTGGCCGCTGTTTCGCGCTTCACGAACCGCGCTGGTCGCCGCCATCAGAATGCGATCAAACCCTTTGTTTCGTGCCAGCATCGTCAGGTTTTTCAGGACTTCAACTCCTCGCGCCCGCGACTCGGAGGACAAACGTCGCTGGCGAAACGTCCCGTCACCCAGACGGGTCATATCCTTGAACCGGTCAAGAATCTTATAGGAACCATCCGGCTCGGCTTCCGCCAACACCATGTGGATGGAATTGGTTCCGATATCTATTACGGCGATTTTTGACATCGCGTCATCCTGCGTTAGATCCGTTTTGTGACTCTATCTTAACAGGATAGGCAGGCCCTGTAACAACACGGTTATAAAATTGTAACGACTGTAGGGGAGCCTGCGGATTTCCACGGCCTGTCGGGTCACGCTTCGTGACCCGATGTCCCCCGGCCTACCCGACAACCTTGACCTGCAAAAGCTAGAAATGCAGTAAGGTGCCCAGTTGTTCGACCAGTTCGGGGGTTCCGAACAGGGTATCGATCTTGTGCTCTACGCGAGACGGACGGGTGATGACCGTCCCGCCGGCCTCTTCAACCAGGACTTGGGTCGCCGCGGCGTCCCAGGGATTGAGAGCCGGATCGACCATGGCGCCGACTGATCCGTCGATCACCAGCGTATGGCCGAAACAATCCGTATAGCTCCGAAGGTACGGACACGCGCCGGCCAGTGCCCGAAACATCCCTTCGCAGCCCGCACTGATGAATTGGGCGATATCTCCCGTTGCAACAATGCTGGTTGCAAGCTCCGTTTCCCGGGAAACCGAAACGGCCCTCCCGTTACAGAAACTTCCGAACCCTCGAGCCGCACTATACGTCCTGTCCAGTGTGGGCAAATGGATTACGCCGATAAGCGCCTTGCCGGTCTCCCGGTCCTCCAACGCCACAATCGTGCCGAATAAAGGGATCCGACTCACGAACGAGCGCGTGCCGTCGATGGGATCGATCAACCAGCGATAGCGCGTCTTGCTTCCTTTCTCGCCAAACTCTTCGCCCAGAACGTCAAAATCCGCGGCGACCGAATCCCCCTGTAACACGCCCCGAATCGCGGTTTCCGCCTCGCGGTCGGCAATGCTCACCGGCGAGCCATCCCCTTTGCGTTCGACGCTGAACGCACCATCCGCAAAATAGTCGAGGAGTATCCCGGCCGGCGTTTGGGCCGCACGGATTGAAAGGGCCAGCAGCTCTTTTAGTTCAGCAGCATCCATGACGTGTCCGCGTTCCTCATTATGATCCGGTTCCCCTCCTTTGGAAGACAACCCCCCCTTCGACAGGCTCAGGGCAGGCTCAATCCCCCTTATCAGGGGGACGGCAGAACTCTTTTCCCCCCTGACAAGGGGGGCCAGGGGGGGGGTTAGCTCTTCCGCCGACCGCCTCGGCAGCAGGAACAAGCCGGCGCGTCTGGCCGGGTTCCAACATAACAATGTAACATCATGGCTTCGGCGATTTAACCCTCCGATAACAAATTATCCGGAGAAACCGTGTAGAAATATCTTCCAAATAAGAATGCGGCGGTCCATGCAGAAAGAGCGACAGAGAGCCACCGATGCTGATAAAAACCGAGCCATCATTGTCAACCCTTAAAGAGCCTTCTTCTTATCTCCAACAAAAAGTCGCACGCTTGTCAGACTTGTTCAGCGCCAATTACCGTTCCGCCGATTCGGAGGTCAGAAGTCTGCCTTTCGCACCGGACGACGTGACCGCGGGTTCCGAAAACGAATACCAAACCGCCGTCTTGGGCTCGGCCGCACACGTGGATCTCCCGATCACGCTGGAAACGTCAAACTTTTATAAGAACCTGATCAAGCGAACGTGGCGCAAAGCGCCTGCCATAGCGAAATCGTGGGTCCGTGCAAAACCCGGCACATGTGAACTCGAGTCTTATCTGGCTCAGGAATCCAGCGACGTCTGGGAAAACAGTTGGGTCCGTTTTCCCAAACGGACGCTCGGTCCTTTTGCCAGACAAGTGCTTCAACATGATCTCCTGGCCGACAAGAGAGAGCCTGCCGGTCCGCGGCGACGGGATGTCGAAAAGGTCTTGTTTTATCAGCATGGAGAAGAGTGGGTGCGCGTCCCCGTCAGTTACCTTGCGCGACTCGCACTCGCCGACGTCATCAGCGGCAAGACTCTTTCACCCGTTCGTCGCATCGGCGAACGGCTCATGGATCATTTTCTGAATGACAATACGTCTCCGGAAACGTGCAGCTTCTACATCATGAACCTGCATCCGGATACCCGGATGGGGCACGTTGTCGGGAAAGAAGCGAGCCAGCGGTTCTTTCTGAGTCATTTACTGACCATGTACGCCAACAGGAAATTCTTGTTGCTCGAAACGGGCCAACGGGCCCTGACCTATTTTGCGCCTCACCCGCCGATCCGTCAAAAACGTCTCAACGGTCTCATTTCCGATAACTTGTATCGTGAACTGTTCATGAACCCCTGTCTTTCAGGATGGGATAACGGCCAAGACAAGTACGAGTACATGCGGCTCTGCCATGAAGTGTTGTCACGCAGTCACCAACACGTGATCGGAAAACTGAAAGATGCCGGAATCATTACACGAAATTTGATCGTTCCGACAAGCCCCTCCAACATCAGCCTCGCAAATAACGGCACCCACGTGAGCCTGGGGAGCAGAAGATTGACGCAACTTTCCCAAACTCTGCCCGAGGAATTTACACCCTATGACGAAAAATATTTCGGCGATCTCGTGACGAAGGTCGTCGAACATTTCCTTCCGTTGTTCGTCGGAACCTATAGTGCCGCTCCGTATCGTCTGGACTTCTGGGACTTTCATCCGGAACACGTGTTGGGCTTTCTCCCTCATGAATTGGATCACCAATTTCTCCGTCTGTTCTGGCAGCGCTGGAAGCGAAAAGCCAGCCTGCGGTTCTTCGGAAAACCCGTTACGCCCCTGGGGCCGTTGTGGTTGGACAAGGCCTTGAGCTACGGGCTTGGGATGCGCGGGGATTATATCCCCGATTTCCGGCTTGTCGATTATCTGGTCGTTCTGCCGAGCACGGAAGAATGTCCTGCCCTAGATGGCACGCTGGGAAACGAGGTGCGGCTGAAACGCGACCTCGCCGAACAGGGCATTTATGATGAGCGCATGTCTTTTTACCAGTTGTACAAATTGCGAGCGTTTTCCACCATGGGATTTTCCGGTTTCGAGGGCCGGTACTACAGTCTGTTTGAAAGTCTCCTGGACGACATGGGAGAAGCCGCCAGCCTTCAGGCCCTGGTCACCGCGTTGGCTTTTCAATACATCTTCGAATTCGAGGTGCATCCTTCGGACATTCCCGACGATCCCACGACCGAGGGTGAACGGCGACAGATCTTTTTCGGGTCGGCCGTCAATCTCCCCACCTTCTACGTTCGTGCGGACACATCGAATCGTTTTTTGAAACGCATCCTGGCTCGCACGGCAAAAGTGCGGCTCAGCCGGCGATTTTCCTCCTATTACCGGGTCCATCATCGGGAATATCGCCGAGCCCTCTTGACGATCCTGCGGGAGGACGGCGCCGGCCTGATCGAAGCCTTTCAGCTACACGACGTCCTGGACAAGCTCAACGACCGGCTGGAAAACCCGGAGGAATGCTCGACTTACGGAAAACTGACGAAAGGGATTCTCCGGGAAAGTGGGGCAACCTCTCCCTTCGGTCTTTCAGGAGAGGAATGCAATAAAGCCGCCGAAACGTATTATCGTCAAACGCTTCGCCTGCGGCACCTCGGTGAAGCGATTCAGGAATTGGAAGTTGACTGCGCCGCCCTCGATGCCGGCGTGACGCCGACCCTTCGCAAGGCGAAAGCCCTCATGCCTGCCATTCTGAGGCCGTCCACGTCCGCGCGAGCGTTTCTCGAAGACGTAAAACCCGCTCTGACCGACGAAACGATCCCTCTCCCGCAACTGACGAAATTGATTCACCTGGTCACCTTGCTGGTCGATCAACAACACTCGGGCGATCATGAATCCGAAATTGATTAGTTCAGGCCTGCATCAATACATCGACAGGGAAACCGCCGGTGTGCGAAGCGAGCAACTGTATGGGGACCGGATCGTCAATTATATCTATTCGGACGTCCGGGAAAAGGCGCCCCTCCTGTTTAAGGCGCTGACCTCGTCCTCGGTTTCCCATCTGGTCGGTCTCTGGAATTATGACGTGACCTTCGGCCCCGCGTTTTCAGGGGTCCCATCCTTTTGTCGCAAGTTGGGCATCGATCTCTCGGAATGCGTGGATAACCCTCTGACATTCGATTCCCCACGACACGTGTTCGAACGAAAAATACGGTATTGGCAACGTCGTCCCATGGAACCCGATGCTTTCACCATCGTTTCGCCCGCGGATTCGAAGCTGCTTCTCGGTTCCTTGCGGACCAGTTCCCAACTGTTTTTGAAGGGGAAATTTTTCGACGTGTACGAATTGTTGGGTCAAGAAAAGGCATTGTGGCATCGGACGTTTCAAGACGGAGATTTTGCCATTTTTCGTCTGACACCCGACGAATATCATTACAACCACACACCGGTTTCCGGTGCGGTCGTGGATCATTATGAAGTGGACGGCACCTATCATAGCTGTAACCCGGGGCCGATCATTTCCGTGATCACGCCTTATTCGAAAAACAAGCGGGTGGTCACCGTGATCGATACGGACGTTCCGGGCGGGACACAGGCCGGACTCGTCGCCATGATTGAAATCGTCGCCCTGATGATCGGCGGGATCGATCAATGTTACAGCGAACGCTTTTACGACAAGCCGCAGAGGGTGGAAAAAGGGCTTTTCGTCAAAAAAGGGCAACCCAAAAGCCTGTATCGGCCCGGGAGTTCAACCGACGTGCTTCTGTTTCAACGCGGGCGGGTCGGCTTTTGTCAGGACTTGCGCCTGAACCAGCGAAGACGAGACGCCGTCAGTCGCTATTCATTGGGTTTTGGACGTCCGGCCGTCGAGACGGCCGTCAAAGTTCGCTCGACCATTGGACAAGCCCTGCTCGGCGAGCAACCTCGGAAGGCGGACAACCACGGGGGGTTGTCCCTACGCGTGTCATGAGCCTTTCGGATTTGCCACACGTCTCGATGGACAACCCCGGAGGATTGTCCCTGCTATTCCTGGGCATCGTCAGCCCTGCCGTGTTTCTTCTCTTTCGGTGGGCCTTTACGACCCTTCCCGGGGAACAATGGCAAATCCTGGCCGTGCTCCCTCGACGCCGGACCGACTCGAACCAATGGCACGGGCTAAACCTGACCTATTACGGGTTCATCACGGCGAGTGCCGTCACGTTTGCGGTCGGGAATATGCTGTTTCTCCTGGGAGCAATCCACGTCCCGCTTTCGATCTCCCTGTTGTTCATCCTCTCTCTTATGAGCCTGGCGGTCCCTGCTTCAAAAGTCATCGCCAAAGTCGTCGAAAAAAAAGCCTTTACCTTTACGATCGGGGGAGCCTCCTTCACGGGCCTCGTCATGGCTCCTGCGGTGGCTGTCGCGATCAATTGGATGCATCCCCGGCCTGACGTACTCCCGATCCTGCCCGCACTCTCGGCACTCGTCGTCTCGTTCGCCCTTGGCGAAGGCATTGGAAGACTGGCCTGCATCAGCTATGGCTGTTGTTACGGGATGCCGCTTTCCGCTTGCTCGCCGGTCATGCAAACGTTGTTCAAGGTCCTGCACTTTCGCTTTACGGGTACGACCAAGAAAGTTGCCTATGCGGGAAACCTCGAATCCGTTCCGGTGGTTCCGATTCAGGCCATTACGGCCATCGTCTCCACGACAGGCTACATGATCGGCATGGGATTATTTCTGACGGGCCATGTTGCTGCAGGGCTTTTCATCTCCTTACTCATCACGCAAGTCTGGCGTGCCGTCTCGGAAACCTGGCGCGCGGATCACCGGGGACCAGGGTCGATTTCCATGTACCAGGTGATGTCCCTCGTCGGCATAGTCTACCTGACCGCCGTCACCATGTTCGTGCCGTCCTTCTCACTTACCGCCCCCGACCTGCTTGCTGGGCTTCACTCCCTGTGGACCCCCACGGTACTGCTGTTTCTTCAAAGCATCTGGATCGGTATGTTCCTTTTCATGGGAAGAAGTCACATGACGGGCTCCGTGTTGTCCTTGTTCGTGCATAAGGAACACCTGTGAGAGGCCGTAAATTCCTCGGCTTGTGTCTTCTGCTCTCTCTTTCGTGTCATCCCCCGGCGTGGAGTCAAAAGTTTTCCATTCCTGAAGGCTATCCCGAGTCCCTTCGCCAACAACGAGACCACTACACCGAAGCGTTGATTGAGGATCTCAAGAATCCTCGACTCTGGCGGCAGTTGTCGCACGTGTACATGAACATGGCTGACGACCTGCTCACCGACAAATCGGAAAAAGTCGAAGCGTATGACAAAGGACTGAAAGCCGCCACCCAAGCCATGACGCTTCACCCGGACGACGCCGAAACCCATTTCCTCTACGCCGCGAACCTGGGGAGCGCCACGCAATTGCGAGGCATTACCTCGGGGGTCGTCAATCTCTCGGAAGTCATGAAACACGTGGATCGCGCCATTGAACTCGACCCACACCACGCCCCATCGTTGCAAATGAAAGGAGGCCTATTGGCCGAATTGCCCTGGTATCTCGGCGGCAACGCGGAACTGGCCAAGAACTATCTTCGCCGGGCCATCGAGGCAGACGACAAGTATACCAACGCTCGGATCATCCTGGCCAAATTGCTCATCAAAGAGGGACAGCTTGAGGAGGCTCGATCTCAACTCCTCGCCGTCATTCAGGCCCGGAACCCGCATTACCCCTATACATGGCAAAGACGATTTCGTCCCAAAGCGCAACGACTCCTCGATAAGCTGCAAGATCGCAGGTAAACAACCGCACGTCATTTCCCTTTGTCTTCTATAGGCTGTCGTGCTAAGCTTGCTGTCTTCCACCCTAGCTGAATATTTCACGTCATGGAATGCGCTCTACGGCAAACTCCTGAGCGGGAAGTCAAGCTCAAGACAGGTCACCCGTTTCGCTTGCCCAATTTTCCGGGTGAGCCGCTGCCGCCTCGACTGTTTACCTCCACCTATTTCGATACCGTTGATCACAGACTGGCCCAACGTGGAGTGACACTCTGTCGGAGAACCGAAAACCACCGGGTCTTGTGGCAACTGAATCTCCAGAGACCCGCCGCCCGGTTGGAAGTGAAGATGGTATCCGGCCGTTCGGCTCCACCGGCTCCATTGGAGGATCTCTTGTTTGCTTTGCTACAGCGCGAACCATTGACGGCCGTTGCCAAACTCCGGACACGCCGCTCCGGCATCAGGATTCAACCTCTTGACAGGCCCATCGCCGACGTGATTGTCGACGAGGTCAGGATTCTCAATGGCCGGCGAGTCGTCGGACATCTGAACGAGATCGAAGTCGAACGCCGCTCGGGCAAGGACAAGGAACTTGCCGCGATCGTGGCGGCCCTTCGCGAAGCAGGAGCGTACGAGGGAGATGGCCGTCCTCAAGTCGTTCACGCCTTGAATCTGATTGTGTCAAGTCCCTCCCCTTCCAAATCAGCGCCCCTATCGGAACAATTCAAAACCATTCTGCAAACACAGCTTCGACATATCCTACTCCACGACCCCGGGACGCGACTCGGCAAAGACTCGGAAGAACTTCACCAGATGCGCGTCGGGATCAGAAAGTTTCGCGCAATACTCCGCACGGCGAGGGCCTTACTGGAACCGGAATGGTATACATCCCTGCAAGAGGAACTCCGATGGCTGGGGACGATGCTGGGAACCGTTCGGGACCAGGACGTCCTGCTCGACCGGCTGTATACGGAAGCCGACGTCCTGCCTCCGGCCGAAAGAAAAATTTTCGAACGACCATTGATCACGTTCGAAACACATCGTTCCCAAGCCCGCATGCAATTGCTCGACACCCTTCGCAGCGATCGCTACCTGAATCTCTTGAGTCGCCTGGAACAGGCCACCCAAGCGCCGGCCTTGCGTGAGGCGCCCGAGAGCTCCCTGATACACCTGGCTGCCCAGGAATTCAAACAATTGATCAAAGCAGGCAAGCGTGGGAATGCCGAACCCTCAGACCAGGAACTTCATCAATTGAGAATCCACACCAAACGGACCCGATATGTTGCCGAACTCGCTCTTGAAACCATGGGGAAACCCGCGATACGGTTCGTCCGCCAAACCAAACGGAACCAGGATCTTCTGGGTGATCACCAGGACGCCGTCTTTACGGAGGAGCGACTCCGGCAATTGCTCCAAACGACCCGTGGCGTGAAGACCGCGTTTGCAATCGGGCAGATCATCGAGCGCCTCCGGGCTCGCCGGCGCCGGACAAGAGCGATGTTTCCACGAGAATGGGCCAAACTCAAAAAACGCGGCCGTGAGGTCTTTGCCCTATGACATGCTTGAGCAGATATGACAAACGTCAAACCCTCTACCTCCCCTCGCCCCTCCTTACAAAGGAGGGGAACAAGAAAGCATTGACCGTCTTTTCCTCCCCTTTGTAAGGGGAGGTTAGGAGGGGTAGAACCGCACCCGCATGACGCAATACACCCGAGGTAACTGCCATGACAATCGGTTCCGCTGAAACCCAAGACCCGGCCGCTTCTTCTACGCCGGACTTTGATGACCCCAAGCTGTATTTGAATCGTGAACTGAGTTGGCTCCAATTCAACGCACGAGTACTGGAGGAAGCGGAAGATCGGCAGAACCCGCTGTTGGAGCGGGTGAAGTTCATGTCGATTTTTTCGAGCAACCTTGATGAGTTTTTCATGATCCGGATCTCGGGGTTGCGAGAACAATTGTCCGGCGGAGTGCTTGAGGGTCCCCCGGACGGCATGACCACATCGGAACAATTAGCGGCCGTTCGGCAGGAGGTCCTGAGTCAACTGGCCCGGTTTTCCGACTGCTGGCAAAACGATATTCTGCCGAAGCTCAATGCCCAGGACATTGCCATCCGGCGCTACCATCAACTGAGACCGAAGCAACAACACTTGCTCCGCGGGTATTTTTCCAAAGAAATCTTTCCGGCGCTCACTCCACTGGCCTTCGACCCGTCTCATCCGTTCCCCCATATTTCCAACTTGAGTTTGAATCTGGCCGTCGTGGGGAAGGACCCCGAACGAGGAGACTGTTTCGCCCGTGTGAAAATCCCCGACATTTTTCCTCGTCTCGTCCGCATCCCCAACAAAGACATGGTCGACGAGTCTGATCAATTAGGCTTGTCCGACTCGGCCGCCGACAACTTTGTCTGGATTGAAGACGTCGTCGCCGCCAATCTCGACCTGCTATTTCCGGGGATCACCATTCTTGCCGCCTACTTCTTTCGGGTGACGCGCGACGCGGATTTCGAAATCGAAGAAGACGAGGCGGACGATTTGCTGGCTTCGATAGAAGAACAAGTGGACAACCGTCACTTTGGTTCGGTGATCCGGCTGGAAATCGATCAGGCGACGCCTGAGCACATCCGGGACATCCTGATCAGGAATCTCTCTCTGGCTCCGTACCAGGTTTACACGCAGGACCTGCCGCTGGGCCTGTCCAGCCTCATGGAGCTCACCCGCATCGATCGTTCGGATTTGAAATATCCGCCGTTCGTTCCGGAGATCCCGGATTCCCTTAACAGGAAGGAAGCCCTCTTCTCGATCATCAGGCGTAGCGACGTTGTGCTGTACCATCCCTACGACAGTTTCACCCCGGTCGTCGATTTTGTGCGCGAGGCGGCAAGCGATCCCAACGTGCTGGCCATCAAACAGACCCTCTATCGTGTGGGAGCCAATTCCCCGATCGTGGAGGCGTTAATGGAAGCGCGGGTGAACGGGAAACAGGTCGCGGTCCTGCTGGAGCTCAAGGCGCGATTCGATGAAGAAAACAACATCGAATGGGCCCGGAAACTGGAGGATGAGGGCATCCACGTGGTCTATGGGGTCTTCGGGCTGAAAACCCACGCCAAGATGTGCCTGGTCATCCGGCGCGACGAGGACAGCATCCGGCGGTACATCCATCTGGGCACGGGCAACTATAATCCGGTGACGAGCCGGATGTATACCGACCTCAGTTTCTTTACCTGCGACCCGGCCATGGGGGCGGACGTGGCGGATCTCTTCAATTCGTTAACCGGCTACTCCCGGAAAAATTCCTATACCAAACTGCTCGTGGCGCCCCAATTGATGCGGGAGCAGATTCTGGAGCGGATTGAGCGGGAGATTCAACGGCACAAGGACAAGGGAGACGGGTACCTGGCGTTCAAGATGAACGCCCTCGTGGACACCCAATGTATTCAAGCCCTCTATCGGGCGTCCCAAGCCGGCGTCAAAATCGACCTTCAGGTTCGAGGGGTCTGCGGGCTTCGTCCGGGAATTCCCGGAATCAGTGAGACCATCACCGTCACCTCGGTCGTCGGACGATTCCTGGAGCACGCGCGACTCTATTATTTTCGCAATGGCGGACAGGAAGATCTGTTTCTCGGCAGCGCCGACATCATGCCCCGCAACCTGGACCGGCGCGTGGAACTCCTGTTCCCGATCGAGTCACCGCACCTGCGGAAAGTCCTGGTCGAGGACCTCCTGCAAGTGGCGCTGCACGACAACGTCAAGGCCCGCCAACTGCTGTCGAACGGAGACTACACCCGTCTCCAACTCGCGCCCGAACATGCCCCCCTCGGCTCCCAGGACTGGTTTCTGGAAAATTGGAAGAGCCGCGGGACGAGCGCCGTGTAGCCTTTTCAGTCGCCCTCGCCTTCTGTCTGTCATCCCCGACCTAATCGGGGATCCAGTGTCTTTTCTTCTGCTATTCTTGCGTGAAGTCGCCGTAGAGCAGGGTGGCGTAGCGTAACCGGACAGCCTTGGCGTTCGACGAAAACAGAATCGTCGGAGCACGCTGTGCTTAATCCTACCTGCGGCTCTGAATGAGCAGGTTCCCTTGCTCTTGAATGAAAGGTGGGCTCCCTTCAGCACGAGCCGAAGGGAGACAGAGGAGTCATCCGGTTTCGGCGCAGGCGCCCTTTATAAGGAATACAAGTAGCGAAAAACCCAGCATGATCGTATCTGCCGCGCGATCAGCTCTCATGCCTATTGCAAAATCTTCCAACCGGAAGTGAATGGCGAAAAGACCGCGGCCTAATATTTGTTCCATCGTTCATTAGAAGTTGGGGGTTAGCGACTCCTGGAGTGTGTCGATTACCGCTTCATAATCGCTCAGAATATCTCGAATTCGCTTGATCACTTTGTCACTAGCATTCGTACACTGCACAAAGCACTGTTCCTGCTCAGGAACTTTGATTGCCCGCAACTCTTTGACCACGCGCTTGTGCAGGGCATTCATATTGAGCCCCTTGGAGGATCCTAGAACACCATCAAGTTCAGCCAGCAATGCGATCCCCTTACTGCTGACCGTAGAAAGTGCAAATTTCGCAAAGTTCGTATAGGCTTTGAGCAATTCGGTTGGGTCGCTGTCGAACGACTTCAGGTTCCAGTTGCCGATTTCGTCTTTGATGAGAGCCATAGAAAAATCGCCTTGACCACTGCCGTACACCGTGTTGATTTTCTCCCAGTTGTGGTCCGCAAACAAACGCTCAATCACCCGAACGCGATCGGCAGTCTCATTCGATGTGAATGCATTAAAGGGATGTAAGAGCATCTCCTCCCATATTGCAGGGGCAGCAGCTCGATACCAAGTATAGAGGTTAAGAAAATCCGTTGCCTCTGCGTTTCGCAGATAGACACTGAGCGGAAGCTGTCTTGCCTTCATTCTCTTACCATCCTCGCCGAGTTGCCATTGAAGCCCATCCGCCAGCGATTCCAGTTGGTTGCTGTACTCCGAGGCCAGATTCGCAAATATGGCCACTGCGATCCGCACCTCACGTTCCTGCGGTGCTATGCCTACGTGGGTTTCCGCCCAGTACACAGCTTTCGCCTTGAGTTTGATGGCCACACGACCGACCCGCTCCATGATCCGTTTGCGCTGTTCGCAAGACGTTCCCTCAAGTTTTTGGCACCCGCGGACCTGCTTGAAGAAAAAGTCCAATAGTTGTCCAATTTCGTTCGCCGCGCTCTCAAGCTCCCTCGACCATTCGACCACCGTCGATGGGTGGATCGCAAAGGGTAATGGCAAGTGTGTCTCGGCAGCGATCGGACTCACCATACCCTCCACGGATTCGATGCTCGACAAGACCCTGGCACTGATACGTTGTGATAGGTCTATCGCTCCGTCTGGTATGATCTTTGCGGCGAGGTTATCTTTAAGATTGACTGGCATATTATCTAACGCGCCCGCCAAGGCGTTGGACGCCTCCTTGATATCATCCCACACGCGTTCATTCTTTTCGAGGATCCCTTTCGCTTCTTTGAGGTTCGTGCGGATTGTGGATAGCGCCTCATTTAACTCGTACGCTTCGGCACAGGAATCCTTCAAGAGATCAGTCTTGTCTTTGGCGGCGAGAAGCAAGGTGTAGATCCTGTTGAAATTGTCAATTACCTCTTCAAACGGCTGTTCGGAAGGCCCAACAGTGATAGAGCGTTGCATCATGCTGGCATGAAGGGTATTGAGTTCCTCAAGCAGAACCCGGACGTCGCCATGCATATTCGACAGGATATGACACCCGATTAACGATTGTTTATTCTTCTGCAGCTTACCGTTCGCGCACCATAGAGGCTTTTCTGAGGGGTCGTTGCCATCATGCATGGACGACTCTCCAACCTTGTATACAGTCCTAGTGTCAATTTCCGGCCGCATAGTGCGGGGCAAAATTCTATCCTTATTTGGGTTCTTGATATTTTGCTCCGCAATTTTCTCTGAGCGGTAGTGCGGGTCGATCGACACCTTGGCTTCGCATGTCGTGCAGTCGGTCACTTCACACGTCGTATCACAATAGGCAGCTTCACATGTAGCGCAATCGGTCACGAAACCGGCCCTCGCCCCAGCCGTAACGATACCGTCGTTGAAAGTCGTAAGCGCATCTGCCGCCTCATCGACCAACCCCTCAAGTTCGCCCCATTGCACGGAAACGTTCTTCGAGAGAGGCCCCTTGTACACCTCAACCTCGACTCGCATTGACGCGGCAGTTGAAAGGGGATTGTCCAGACGCGGCATGTAATTCATACAGCCGGTGAGCGAGAGAATTCCTGTGATGAATACCGATGCAAGTCGGGTATGAGTGCGCATTAATACGGCGCCCCCTGTGGTGCATCCTGGTTGAAGGCTTTGATGACCCGTTCAATTAGTTGAGCACTCGTCACGCTTGTTTCATCAGTGAACTTGTCGACGACGTGCTTTGCGCGCAGGATCGCGATATGCTCCTGCGTCAGTGACAACAGGAACTCGCTACCGGAGCCATGCATGCGGCCGGACAACCCCTTGAGCGCACTGATAAGAGGCTTGCCGCGCGACGTCATGGCCATGACGAGCCGTTGGTCCTGAGTGAACGTCGATATGCCCTCCGGCCCCACGATCTGGAAGCCTCGCGTAAGTTCCGATCCTGGGGGACATCCCGCCGCATTAGACCGTAAGCCCGTTGTGGGAGGGTCTAGGTTTACAATTTGATTTTTAATGCTATCGAGAAGCATCTTAATGCCTTCGTCGAGTTTCTGGTCACTTTTAGTGAAACCATTTTTCTTGGCATTATTGAGGTCCTTAAACAGGTTCAGCCGGCGCTCTATCTCTTTATACCGCTCGTTGCGTCGCGCTGCTGCTTCAGTCTCCTCCGCTGATACGACCCGATAACGACTGAGATTTTCATCAAAGACAACATTGGATCCAAATGGGTCGATTTCACTCTTGTGCAGAGTGCCTGATTCGAAATGCACCTGAGAAAGGAGGGAAGATGCTTTGCCGGTCATCCGAAACCGGTACAGCGAATCACTTTTGGGAGGGCCGTTCACTTCCACCCTCCCGTTGTCAGGATTCCGGCACACGTCGAACACCCGAAAGTAGTAGGTGCTGCGAAACCGTACTTGGTCATCCTGATTCCGGGGATCGATACCCGCACGCACTTGCATGTGCTCCGGAACCGTACACGCTCCGAGTAACATGGCGGAGAGGAAGACCGGAATCAGCCACCGCATCGCAGAGCGCCACCAATGAACGTCCATCGTCTGTACGTCTTTCCAACTGGCCTTTGAAGATTGGAAAATTGTTCGACTGAGCGCGGCACGCCTGTAACCGTTTCACAATGTAAAGACTCAGTCTGCATCACATATCCAACCCGCACTATAAGCTTCCCCGTCAAGGCGATAATTCAAAAGTAGAGAAGTCGGCATTTGGGACAAGCCGCGCTCAAGCCGGCGGAGATCAACGGCGGAACCTTGCAGCGCAGTTTAGACTTATGTCAGGGCTGGTTTGTCCGATAACTACGTTCATATTCGCCGCTGATCCCGCTCCCCCGGCATGACTCCACGTCTGCGTGACGCCCCCACTAGAGCTCAATACTTCAATCTGGCCCGTGTTTACGTCTGAATGATCACATTGCCCTTTGAACCCGGTACCGTTCACAGCAAGAAACTCAACCACGTTTCTTCCCTCTTGCACCGGTACAATCTGGCAAGCCCACTCGTTAAACAGTTCTCCGGAGAACACGACTCCACCGTTGACCGAAACTCGCGCTATGTCCCCATCCTCGCACTGATGGTCCCGTACGCATACTTGTACCTCCCTGGAACATGCTGATGGGATCGTGACTCGGAAATCCCTGATTGGGATTGTCCCTGACGGCATCCCCGACACTCTAACCGCCATCGACGCCGAACAATTGTTGGTGGCATCCGACTCATTCGTCACCGCGTCCACGCACGCCCCATAGTAGTACGTCCCGGCGTCTGACGGGGCCGTCAACGAGATCGACTCCTCGCTGGTCCCCGCTGCTGCCAGCCCGCCCACCGCATCCGTCCCCACCTCCGCGTCCGCAGTCGTGATCGTCGCGTCCGTCGACTGGTAATAGCGCAACGTCGTGGCCGGCGCCTCTCCGTCGCCCGTGTTGCGCACCGTCGCCGACAGGGTGAACCTTGCCCCGGCAGCCGGACTGCTGTCGCTCACTTAATCTATGACAAGTCCGTTGGATGCGCAGTTTGCCCTGAACGATGAATCTGATCTGCCGGGTACCTGATGGGACGTAACTGTGCCAGTCTCGCCTGCGAAGGTTATCGGACCACTACAAGAAAGACCCGACATATCACAAGAGGAAACTTCTAGTCCGCCCATGGCGGCAATTGCGATGCGAACCTCTTCGATAGCTCTCTCACTTATGAAGCGATAGGAACCACAACTTAAACCGCTACTACTAAGCCCATAGATAGTTTGGGGAGCTCTTCCAACTCTGCCAGATTCATCAGAGGGACAAGTTAAGCTCACACCCTCAGACCGCTCACCGCTGACGGGACAAGAATGACAACAATCCGTACAGCCCTGATTACCGTCAATTCCAGCTCCCCAAGAGCCTGACTCGTCGCCTCGCGATTCTGCACCAAGACATACGTATGTTCCAGCATCGCAAGACAATCTAGTGGTGACGCTCTCTCCAAGCCGTGGAGTCACATAGACCCTTCCGCCTTCCGGCCATCTGTTCCCTGTAAGACTGCCATTCTTCTGCTCGAAAAAACGATACTGGATATCACGACCATCGTCACAGCCATCCTCCACGCTGAAAGCCAGCACGGAGGGCTGTCCGGGACCTGTAGACGGCCCACCACTACCGCATATCCAAGTAAGGGTCACACTCCATTGCGTACTTGGAAGAGGTGCATAGACCTTAAGCACGGCACTGGTTGCAGAACTGGTTTTGAGTACATCCCGCATACCAGAACCAGGAGAAATAACAGATGTCTGTGTAACCAGCGGCAATCCATTGGCTGAGAGACTCTGATTAATGTCACTAATGGTATAGGAAGGACTACCAACATATTGGGTATCAATAACAACTTGACCATCAACTTCAAGGACAAATCGGTCCGGAATGCTTAGAGCATCCCATTCCATCCTCAAAGTCCCCTGGCCAGCGGGTATCTGAACAGTATCTATAGAAGGCAAAACAACTCCACCAGCTTGGTTAATCAGAACAAAATCGTTACATTGTCTGAGTGGTGGATGTGTGCGATTTGTAGGGCCGCCCGGTAGTCTTGTGGTTGGTGCCGCGCTGACCGTCACCATGACGCCTTCGTTGCCTGAGCAGTTGTTGTCGGTGTCGCTCTCGCCGCTGACCGCGTCCACGCAGGCCCCGTAGTAGTACGTGCCAGCGTCTGACGGCGCAGTCAGATCGATCGACTCGGAAGAGGTGTCCGACGGACCAAGGCTCGGCACCGAGTCCGTCCCTACTGTCGGATCGGATGTGACGATCGGGATCTGCGCATGGCTTTTATAGCGCAAGGTGGTGGCCGGGGCTCGGCTGCTGCCCAGGTTGCGTACAGTGACGGACAGGGTGAATTGCTGCCCGGGCGTGAGAGCGTCGTTGCTCACCGCCGTTGCTTCAATGATCAGGTCCGGATGGGGCTGCGGCGGCTCTATTCTCATTTGGTCCGAGGGGGGAGGGGCAGAACCGCCTCCGTCTCCCCCTCCACAACTTGCCACACTCATGGCGGCCAAACTGAAAAGGCTGATCGCCCCGAAGCGACCCGTGATGGTTGAACCTCTGTTGATGGTGGGCTTAAAGATGGTTTCTTTCTCAAGACGATATGCAGTGTCCATGGGTCACGCTCCTCCCTGAGACACGATCACGCCCAAGGAGTGGGCCTCGGTCATGTTGTCGTTGCGCAGCAGTCGGATCGTGGCCACACCGCTGGTGGTGCCTTGGCTGATTGTGACCTCAACGGGTTCGTCGAGGTAATCCTCGCCCGGGACCGCGGGATTCTCGCCCTCGCCCGGTACGAGGCGCACCAGCAGGCGGATATCTTGATTCGCCGGTGCGCTGAGCGAGAGCTGTACCTTGATGGCTTTGCCGCTGGCGGCACTGTCCTGGAGAAAGCGCACAGTCAGCCCACGAAGCACGTCCTCCCCCATAGCCCGTTCCCGTTCGGCCACCCGGATTTGGCCGATGTTGTCAATGGGACGCCAGATGTCCATGGTTGCGGCGTTTTGAGCCAAACTCCCCAAATCCAACCCCTGCCACCCGGGAAAAGGCTGCCGACTCCCCAGGGGGAACGTCAGCAAGGCGGAGGCCGACGGGTTCGGGGTACTGGTGCCGATGCCGTCCCACGCGGCTCTGATTTTTACCCAGGCATGGGGTTGCCAGGACAAGCCCATCCGCGCCCCGGTTTCCCACCGGCCCGCGCCATCGCGCGCTTCCCAGCGGGTCAGCGCGGTCTCCATGCCCAGCGTGGAGGTGGGTTGGAGTCGCATGCTCAGTTCCATGCCGGCCAGGGCGCGTTCTTCATACCCGATCCGGTTTCGGGAATCACGCCAACCGGTGGTGGGCAGAAAGTAATTGAAGGTACTGCGCCCCCACGCCCCATCATAGTCGAAGCCGGTGACGAGCCGGCCGTGGCCATATTCCATGTTTTGTTGGAAGAAACTCGACAGGCCGACGACGTTGGTCCCCGGCTCCTCGGACACGTTGAAACGCCGCACCACGCCGTAACGCATGTCGTACCGGCGCAGGCCTTGGCTATCGGTCCAACTGGTCACGCCCTGCTGGAAGAAGAACGCGCCTGACTCCGCATCGGGTTCCATCCCGCCGAAACCGGCAAAGCCGGCCAAGGCCGCCAGGGGCACCACGGTGTCCATTTCGCCGCTGAAGCCGCCGCCCATCTGGGAATAGGTCATACGGTTGGCAAAGGAAAAATGTTCGCCAAAGAGTCGTTTGCCGTACGCATTGGCGTATTGCGTGGTCTGGTCCAGCAGGATGCCATTGACCATCTGCTCCATGAAGCAGCGAGACCCGCTGGAGACGCCCCGCTCGAACGCGTTGCCACAGGCAACCGCACCGGATAATAAACCGCTTGAACCGATACTTTGGGAATAGGCAATGTTGACCGGCAGGACACCCACGGTCACCAGCAGCGCGAGCACCAGGACACTACCCAGACTCTCCATTTTGTTTTTGTGTTTGCGTGGCACGTTCACCGATGTCTCCTTTTATTTAGGGGGCTGTATGTGACTATAAACGAGTGGCCATCCGGTTTTTCTGCACGATAGGGCACGGTATTTACCAAACCGCCCTGCTGATTGCGCCCCCCAAATTGGGGGGATTTTCCGTTGGAGGATTTTTCTGCAGGGCGCGAGGCCACCCATTCCCGGAAGCATGGGAACAGGACGGATCCTGGCGTAGATAAATCATGACTGCTTGGAATAGAATTGGCGAAAACTCTAATCGGTCTGAGGCCCTTTAAAGCACCCATAACAACAGTTATGGACCCTTTAGCTGTTCGCCGGACAGCCGCTAAAGCCGGATCTCCCAACTCGCCGCACCTTGCGAAATCCCGCCGCAATCTCACCCCTACGGACCCCGGCACCAACGCACTCAAGCTGCCCTATCTCGGTTTTGTTAGGATCTGGGGTGTCCCCATGACCGCCCTGCATGGACCCGGAACCGGGTCGAGACCAGGACACGCGACGGCGCACGCGGACGGGCTGACCGGGCAGGACGTCCTGAACCTGAACGCGCTCCTCGCACATGAGATCGCGGAGAACACGAAGGCGAACTACCGGGGCCAGTGGCTGCGGTTTGCCAAGTGGGCCGTGCACCGGGGCGTAAGCGCACTGCCGGCGGACCCGGCGCACGTTGCCGCCTACCTTGCGGAGCGGATGGAGGAAGCGGGGCACCGGCCCGCGACGTTGCGGGTGGCGACTGCGGCCATCGCGTTCATCCACCGGGCCGTGGGGCTGGCCGACCCGCGAGCCGCCCCGGCGGTCAAACGTGCGCTGAGCGGTGCCGGCCGCAAAGGGGGACGGCGGCAGAAACAGGCCCGCGCGCTCACGGCCGAGGCTCTGGCGCGGATCGAAGCGACCGCTTGCGAGCGGCGCCCTGGCCGGGGCGGCACCCTGGAAAGCCGGGCGACGGCCCAGCGCCGGGGCAACGTGGACATGGCGCTCATCAGCCTGATGCGGGACGCGATGCTGCGGGTATCGGAAGCCGCCGCGCTGACCTGGGAGGATATCCTGCCCCAGCCTGATAGGACCGGGCGCCTCCTCATCCGGCGCTCGAAGACGGACCCCGAGGGCGAAGGGGTGATCGTATTCCTGTCCGCCCCCACGATGAGACGGCTGGCGGCGATCCGCAACGGTGTGGCAGCCGAGGCCAGCGTGTTCGGGTTACACCGCAGCCAGATGACCAAACGGATCAAGCACGCGGCACGGGCCGCCGGGCTGGGGGCGGGGTTCAGCGACCATTCGCCGCGAGTCGGGATGGCGCATGACCTGGCACAGGCGGGCGTCGAACTGCCCCGCCTGATGACCGCCGGGCGCTGGCGTTCGCCGAACATGCCGGCGCTCTACACCCGGAACGAGACCGCCGGGAAGGGTGCCGTGGCGCAGTTCTATAACGACGACCGGCGCCGATCTACCTGAGGGGGCACCTCCCAGCAGGCACGGACCGATTAAGAGCAGCAGTGAACCGGAATAAGCGTTCTGTTTGACAGCATTGACAAAACCTTTCCCTTGGACTAATGTTTTTTGCCTTGGGAGTCATTGTAGAAGAATTAAGAAGTTACAACAGCTAAAGGGTCCATAACTGTTGTTATGGGTGCTTTAGCTTTCTGACGATCAGGTCACACGCTGGGGGCCGGAGTTGCTGACCGCTCCATCGTTAGCGTGTCTCCTCTGTACTCGCCAAAGACCCCATCTGCATATACCTCCTTCACCCCGTTTCGTGCGTTTTTCCGCATTTTCTTTCATTATACCGCCCTACTGCTGGCTCAAGCCGCCTTCCCTACTGCCATACTCGCCCTCATAGTGGATCCGGTGCCTTTTTTTGCCCCCTCACCCCGGCCCTCTCCCTATTTCCCGCTTAAGGCAGGAAATATGGGGAGAGGGATAAAAGCGCCATGAGGCCTGTCCCTGCCCTTGAGCAAGGATGGCGGGGCTATGAAGGCAAAAGAGAAAAGCAAAGACGCTGGATCCTCGATTAAAAACGTCGAGGATGACAGGAGGGGAGGATCGGAGATGACAGGAAGAGAGAGTCTGAACTTTGTCGGATGACGCTACGCGAATTTGCCCTCCCCGACTCACCGAAAGAGATCAAGAAACTCCCGGGGCGATACAATCCGGATCTCACGGAAAAGAGCAAGCGGCAACAGATCTTTCTTGTCACCCGTCACAAGAAACTCCGCATCGGCTGCGACGGCGCACTCAAGGATGCGATGATCGTCATCATCGCCGACAACGCCCGACAGTTTAACGGTGGGGTAAACCAGAGAGGTGAGGGTTTCGACTTCCGTGAGGGCTACTCGGACTTGTGCTTCGGTCCACTGGAAGCCGGTACGCAGCACCCGCCGTAACTCGCGTTGAATGGCGGGTGAAATGTTGATTGCCACGATACCGGATCGAGCCAGCGCAAGGATTTCTTCACAGGTACTTCCGAATACGATGGCCGACACATAGACGTTTGTGTCAGCCACGATGCGGATCACGCCCGGTTCTTTCCGCTCTGAGCGCGCACGCGATCAAGGAGACTCTGCAAGTCTTCTTCCGTCTTGAGTTCCAGTCGTTCGGCCGTTTGCGCTCCCCATTGGCGAAGACGTTGCCATCGACGCGAGGCCACATACTGATTCAAGGCCTCGCGAATGACGTCCGTTCTCGTCCGCACCTCTTCCTTGGCGATCCGTTCGGTTTCGCGAAGGATGTTGGTTGGCAGGGAAATCGTGATGGGTTTGGTCGTACGCACGGCCACCTCCTTTTGATATGACAGAGTCATACTCTAGAGAATGAACGATGCCGCGTCAAGCCGGAGGAAACAACGATCGTTGTTCCCTACAAGGCATATGGCAATCCCCCTCACCCCAGCCCTCTACCACGCTACGAGGAGAGGGGGACAGAACTCTGGATTCCCGATAGCCGGTCCCTGAGGTTCTTAAGCGGGGATCGAAGATGACAGGAGAGGTAGTCGGGGAGTCATTTATGCAGCTTCCTTGCGGGCCATATAGAGTTCCCATTTCGCTTGCATTGTCACCCAGAACTCGGCACTGATACCGAATACTTCTTCAAGTTGAAGGGCAAAGTCCGCAGAAATTCCTCTCCTGTTATTGCAAATCTCAGAGATCTTTCTTTCTGCACAGCCAATTTTTTTCGCTAACCATTTTTGGGTCAACCCTCTTTCTTCCAGCACCATTGTTTTTAAAAAATCGCCTGGCGAATATCTGATTTTCAGTTCAACCATAAACCGTTCCCTTTTTTGTTTATTTCATTGAAAGTTAATCATGGTAATCTGTGATCTCAACGTTGACAAACTCACCTTGCTGATACTTAAAAGTAATACACCAAGGTTTTTCTATCGTGATTGACCAAAGATCTTTCATGTCCCCCTTTAACTTGTGTAATTGTAAAGTGGGGGGTTCGCAAATTCTCCTTAAATCACCAAAATTCGATACATCACTCAACGCTTGCAGAAGCAGAACGGCTCTCTTGTTGATTCGGTCATGAAACCTCCTATATGCACCTTTGTTAACAATATCTTTGACAATTTTACCTTTAACCGATTTTATCATTGTTTCCATATTGCCACATTCTGTAAATATGTCAACAGGAATGCCTCGGACGGAGGCGGTTTTGACGACAGGAACCTGGATTCCCGCTTAGATCCCCGATTAAGAACGTCGGGGACAAGCCTGCGGGAATGACAGAAGGAGAAGCCCTGTGTCAGGTTAGGGTGGCATAACCTGACATTTCTGCCGTTCGACGAGGACAGAATTGCCGGATGACGTTACACGAATCCGACCTACAGGTGCATCTCCTAGGGACAGGCACGGGGGCCTGTCCCTACACAAAAAGAAAGGCAGGAAAAGGCAGAAATGTTCAACGAATGGTAGGGACGGCCCTACGTGTCCGTCCCCTCTTGCGGGGGGATGGTGTGACGGATGATTTTGCCTTCCACCAGATACACCACGAGTTCCGCGACGTTCGTTGCGTGGTCGCCAAGCCGTTCGATGTATTTGGCAATGAAGGAAAGCCGGATGGCCCGGCTGATCGTCTTGGGGTTTTCGATCATGAAGGACAGGAGTTCCCGGAACAGTTGTTCCGTCAGATTGTCGACGAAGTCATCGTCGTGAATGACTTTCCGGGCCAGCGCCGAATCCATTTTGACGAACGCGTCCAACGATTCTTTCACCATGATACGGGCGCGCTCGGCCATGTGCGGAATGTCGATATAGGGCTTCAACTGAGGCTCTTCGTTGAGTTCGATCGCCCGCTCACAGATGTTTTCCGCCAAGTCGCTCATCCGCTCCAATTCAGTGGAAATCTTCATGGCGGTGGTCACAAAGCGTAAGTCTTTGGCAACGGGCTGATACCGGACCAGCGCGTCGAGCGCCAACTCGTCGATTTCCACGTCAAACGTGTTGACCTTATGATCGTTCTCGATGACCTGCTGCGCCAAGGCTTCATCACGTTCCACCAGCGCGATCAAGGCGTTCCTGATCTGCTCTTCGACCAGGGAACCCATCATGAGAATCTTGCTTTTGATCCGGTCAAAGTCTTCTTGGAAGTGACGTTCCATGCTTGCTCAATTCCTCTCCGGCACCATCATCCGAAACGCCCGGTGACGTAATCTTCAGTTCGGCTGTCAGACGGATTGGTAAAGATGGTTTTGGTCTCGGCGTATTCGATCAATTCCCCCATGAGAAAAAAGCCCGTCAGGTCGGAGATGCGCGCGGCCTGCTGCATGTTATGCGTGACAATAACCACGGTGAGTTGCTCTTTCAAGGAATGCAACAATTCTTCGATCTTCGCGGTCGAGATGGGATCAAGCGCCGAACAGGGTTCGTCCATCAGGAGGACTTCAGGATTGACGGCCAACGCCCGCGCAATACACAAGCGCTGCTGTTGCCCGCCGGAAAGACCCAGCGCGCTCTGATGCAAGCGATCCTTGACCTCCTCCCAGAGGCCCGCGCCCTGGAGGCTTTCTTCGACGATACCGTCGAGCACGGAACGACGCCGGACACCTTGGAGTTGCGGCCCATACACCACGTTCTGGTAAATCGATTTGGGAAACGGATTCACCTTTTGGAAGACCATACCGACCTTCGTCCGCAAATCGGTCACATCCACCGACGGGGCGTAAATGTCCTTGCCGTCAAGACAAATCTGGCCGGTGATGCGGGCCCCCTCGACCAAATCGTTCAGCCTGTTGAAACATCGTAACAACGTGGATTTCCCGCAACCCGACGGACCGATAAATGCCGTGACCTGATGAGCCGGAACGGTCAGAGCGACTTTGAACAGCGCCTGCTTCTCCCCGTAAAAGAAGTCGGTATTCTCGACCGTGATTTTGGGCTTGATGTCTTGAGAACGTTGGGTAGAGGTCATGGTTGTTTCCGCCGTCTGTTGGGCAGCAGTGTGATAGGGTTGTAAGACTGCGTCAATACCTGCACTCATTATTCCGTTGGACCTTACACCGCCGATGCCTTGAATTTTTTCTGCATGTAATTGCGAAGGGCCACGGCGCTGAGATTCAAACCAATGACCACCATCACCAGGATCAGGGTGGTGACGTACACCATCGGTTTCGCCGCTTCCACGTTGGGCGACTGAAAACCCACGTCGAAGATATGGAAACCCAGGTGCATGAATTTCCGTTCAAAGTGCAGAAACGGGAAATAGTGGTCCAAGGGCAGCGCCGGCGCCAACTTGACGACCCCGGTCAACATCAAGGGAGCCACCTCGCCCGTGGCACGGGCCACTGCAAGGATCAACCCCGTCAAAATACCCGGCAAGGCACAGGGTAGAATCACCCGAAGCATGCTTTCAAACTTGGTCGCGCCCAACGCCAGGGATCCTTCCCGGTATTCCTGGGGCACGGCGGACAGCCCTTCTTCCGTGGACACAATCACGACCGGTACCGTGAGCAGGGCCAAGGTGAACGACGCCCACAGAATGCCGCCCGTGCCGAAGGTCGGCGTGGGCAAGGCTTCGGGGTAGAACAGGGTATCGATGGTTCCGCCGACCGCGTAGACGAAGAATCCCAACCCGAAGACCCCGAACACAATCGACGGCACGCCGGCCAGGTTGTTGACGGCAATGCGGATCACGCGAACGATCAGCCCTTGCCGGGCGTACTCCCGCAGGTAAAACGCGGCCAGCACGCCGAACGGGACCACGGCCACGCTCATGATCAACACCATCATGACCGTGCCGAAGATCGCAGGGAAAATGCCCCCCTCGGTATTGGCTTCCCGTGGTTCCTCGCTCAACACGGACCAGAAATTGATGAAGTATCTGAGAATTTTTTCGATGAGGCTCATGTCATTGGGACGAAGCGCTTTCACGATTTGCCCGACCGCAAGACGCTTTTCACTGCCGTTTGTCTCGACAAGGACCACGGAATACTCGTCGAGCCGATGGCTCAACGTCCGTAGCGTCTCAACGTGCTTGCGGTAAAGACTTTCCAACTGCTTGGTCGCGGCCTGAAGCTCGGCAACCTCCGGGGTCTGACCTCGACCGTGTAATTCCAGTTCCCGGATTCTCAAACGGGTTTCTTCAATCTCATAATTGATGTCGCCGATGACGTCTCGTTGCAGGTATTCAATTTCGTCATGCAAGTCATTGGCCTGTTCAATCAGGGGCTGTAACGCCTTCCATCCTTCCTGATTGCCCGTGGCGACGACGTCATCGCCGCGTGAGACTTCACGAATCCGGCCGTAAAAGTTCCCCCATTCTCTCCGTTCAAACGCAGCCACGTCTTTCGGGGAATCGGCCTTTGCGATCAGGTCGGTATCCACCCACCTGAAGTCCAGGCCGTAGAGATCACGATTCCCGACTTTCAGCCTGACCCGGGTTTTCCCGTCGGGAAATTCCGGCGTCTGCGAATACGGGATGACCTCTTCGCCTTTCAGTTCTCCCAGCA
Organism: Nitrospirales bacterium; assembly: GCA_965204965.1. Lineage (GTDB taxonomy): Bacteria > Nitrospirota > Nitrospiria > Nitrospirales > UBA8639 > Bin75. The sequence goes on from OZ242026.1 coordinate 2,361,590, forward strand.
CGCGCGTGCCGTCTGTGAGCGTCATTTCCACGAGGGCATGCGGCCAGAAAAACCCGAGGCCGTTGATCATGATCAGGAGGAGGACGCCGCCGACCATGAGCAGCGAGGCAGCCACCGCCGCACCGCAAAACCAGATGAACAACGCCCCCGAGTCGAGAAATTTTTTGATCCTGTCAGGCATGGATTCCCCTTAGAATTGACTGTATCGCGCCCGGAGCCGCTGCCGGACGATTTCCGCGAGTGTGTTGACGATGGACGTGAACACGAACAACAGCAGACCGGCCAGGAACAGTAACCGATACAGCGTGCCTCCGTGCGGGGCCTCGGGCATTTCCACGGCAATGTTCGCCGATAAGGTTCGGAATCCGTTGAAGAGATTCATGTCCATCACCGGGGTGTTGCCGGTCGCCATCAGCACGATCATGGTTTCTCCCACGACCCGACCTAGGCCGATCATGAGGGCGGAAAACACTCCCGGACTCGCGGAAATGATGACCAACTTCGTCAGGGTCTGCCACGGAGTGGCCCCGAGGGCCAATGACCCGGCAATCAGGTGGGGCGGCACGTTGCTCAATGAATCCTCGCTGATGCTGAAAATGGTGGGAATCACGGCCATACCCATGGCAAAGGCGATGACCAGGGCGTTCCGCTGGTCGTACGCCAACCCGAACGAGGCCTGTAACCATCCCTTATAGTCGGAATCGAAGAGCCATGTTTCGATCTGGTGATTCAACTGGAGACAGAACCACACCGTGCCGACAAGGACCAGCACGAACGTGACCAATTCCGTCACGTTCCCCGGCTGGCCCTTGAGGCGTGAAGGCAGGAATTGCCAACCGATGCAGACCAGCACGACGGCCAAGGGGATCAGGAGAAACATGGCCACCACGGCGGGAAAGATTTGTTCCAATAACGGCGCGAACCACAACCCGGCCAGGAACCCCAGAACGACCGTGGGGAACGCCGCCATCGTCTCCACGACCGGTTTGACCACGGCTCGAATATTCGGACGCATGAACATTGCGGTATAGATCGCACCCAACACGGCAAGCGGCGTCGCCAGGAACATCGCGTAGATCGTCCCTTTCAACGTGCCGAACATGATCGGCCAGAGGCCGAATTTCGGCTCGAACGCGTCGGACCCGCCGGTCGATTGCCAGATATGGTGAGGCTCTTCGTACCCTTCATACAGCACGGGAAAGAACAAAGACGAGAACGTGGATTCGGGATGCTCATTCTCAATGTGGTAGGTAATCAGCCGTCCTGAATTATTGAGTACCAAGGCGCCGTCGGTCTTCGGTGCAAACATCGCAGCCAGGATCGCGGTCCCGTTTCCCGGGATTTGGAAGAGAGTCTGACCGGAGGTCGAATGGTGCACGGCCACGCCACCGGAAACGTCGGCCGTGAGAAATCCTTTATCCCGAAGCGAAGGGGAAATGGCGCTCACGGCCCCGTTATGCGAAACCAGGTCCCGAATCTTTTCAAGACGCGGATCGCCTCCCACGTCAGGATCGATCACGGACATCCAGACGGAGACCGTCCCTTTTTCCGTACCTACCACGATGGACCGATCCCCGATGAGATAGGAAAGGGCGGTGATGGCTGTCCCCGCGGAATACATCCCCATCAATCTGGGATTCCGGATATCCTGAATGTCCCAATACAGCAACCTGCCGTCTGTGGTACCCCCCAACAGGGTTTCGCCCAAGTCGTCCAGGAGCAGCACGGACAGCGCGGCCACACCCTCATCGGTGATTTCGGCCTGGAGGAGTTCCGATTCCGTTTCGAGCGCAAACAGCCCTTCCGCCTCCGATTCCTGCATCTTGGAGAGGAACAATCGTCCCGACTCGGTCAAAACGGCGGCGATGGGTCCGCTGTCCGTCTCCCGGTAGGCCAGTCGCGCAATGGGTTCGCCGGTCGGCACGGCCTCGAACGGCTCGCCAGAAGACACCACCGGGTGGATGGTCCGGACGTCATCGTCGAACGTGACTCGAAACGACACGTAAAAGGAAATGACCCGGCCGGCCTTCGTCCCTAAACCATAGGTATGAGTTTTCCCCGGAGATCGTGCCAGGGCAGTAATGTCTCCATCTTCGAAATCCGGCATCCTTCGACTTCGCTCCGCTCCGCTCAGGACCGACGGGTCGAGAAGGACGGGGGTCCCCGAGGGCAACGCATAGAACGCAATGTCACCTTTTCGGAGCACGTACCCCACTTCCCTATATTCATCGATTCCCACGGCGACGGTTTTCGGCTCGGCGGCATCAAGCGGATCGACGTGCACGGAAGCGGATTCGGTCCAGGAAGCGGCGTCAAACAAGGGAGCCACTTCGATAAACAGGTAGGCAAAAATTCCAAAGATGCTGACAATGGTCGCCCAGCCCCCAAAGGTGATCACGACGCGGGCGCTCGAATCCACCCAACGCCGCCAAGCCCGTAAGGACACCCGCAACGACGGCGCAGGTGGAGATGCCGGTTCAACCTGATTCGCTAAAAAGTCAGCCCGGTTCATGGGGAAGTGTCCCTGTTCGGTAATTCGTTGACATTTTCTACCCGTTTCTTCTGTGCTCTAATTCCCCTCCTTTGTAAGGAGGGGCGAGGGGAGGTAGAGCTTGCCACTATCATGCGGAACCCGGCCCCCTGCACGCGGGGCTCTACCCCTCCTATCCTCCCCTTACAAAGGGGAGGAAAAGATGACGGTCGCGCCTCCTCGGTCCCCCTCCTTTGACCTGCCCTGAGCGAAGTCGAAGGGTAAGGAGGGGCCAGGGGAGGTAGGCCTCGGTCCCCCTCCTTTGCAAGCCCTTGATTCCCCTCCTTTGTAAGCCTGTCCTGAGCCTGCCGAAGGGGAGGGGTAAGGGGAGGTAGAGCCCAAACCGAAGCGGGAAGAGCACGCCTGCTCTCGAATCCGGCACATGCCCTCTTACATTTCACCCAATTTCTTGGTGATGAGGTTTTGCGGCAAAGGGAAATAGCCGTCCTTGATGACGATATTCTGTCCTGCTTTGCTGTACACGTACGTCAGGAATTGCGCGACCAACGGCGGCAACGGTTTCCCCGGAGCTTTATTCACGTACAGGTAGAGGAACCGCGCCAAGGGATACTTGCCGGCGGAGGCATTAGCAAACGTCGGTTCAAAGCACCCCGCCCCGTTTTTGGCCGACAGCGGAATCGCCCGGACGCCCGACGTGCGATACCCGATGCCGCTGTACCCGAGACCGCCACGATCCTCCGTCACGCCCTGCACGACCGAAGCCGAGCCGGGTTGCTCCTTGACCTCATCTTTATAATCGCCCTTCTTCAAGACCTTTTTCTTGAAGAATCCATAGGTCCCCGAGGCCGAATTTCGACCGTACAGGCTCACCCTCGTGCTTTTCCAGTTCCCATCAAGCCCCGCTTTCCCCCACGTGTCGATATTCACGGAATGCCCGCGCCTCCGGGTTTTAGAAAAAGCGCCATCCACTTCTTCCATGCTCATGCATTTCACGGGATTGTCCTTATTGACGTACACGGCCAGCGCGTCGACGGCGACCGGAAAACTGGTGGCTTTATAACCGAATTTCGCCTCGAACTTGTCCATCTCCTTCGCTTTCATCTGCCTGGACATCGGACCGAGTTGAGCCGTCCCTTCAATCAACGCCGGAGGAGCCGTGCTGGAGCCTTTCCCTTCGATTTGAATTTTCACGTTGGGATATTCTTTTCTGAAGCCTTCAGCCCACAGGGTCATGAGATTGTTCAGGGTGTCGGATCCGATGCTGTTCAGGTTCCCGGACACCCCGCTCACTTGCTTGTAGTCTTTCCAAGCGGGGTCCATCATCGAGTCGGAGGCCGCCCAACTTTGGATTGAACTGCCAATACTCATGGCCAGGAAAAGGAAACTCAGGATTACCATCCTGTTACTACACAACCGGCTTGTCACGTTTGCGAATGCGAACTGTCCCATAATGCGAAACCCTCCCTCTGAAAGAAGTATTTGATACGCCGTTCCCTGGCAGTTCCCTACTCTAAAGGCTGAATGTTTCCCTGACGTAAAAAGCAGGTTACGAACGTGTTAAGCAACAGGGACTGCCCGGGTCCAATCCCCTGCACTATACGGGGAACGAATTGCAGCCACGTATGAGGAGGGTTACACGTCCGTAAATTTTCCACACCCTTTCCCGATGGAGTGGGAGAAGGTGTTGTGTAGGGACACCCCCCCGTGGTTGTCCATCGGGAACGCCACAGGGTGAGCCTCCATAATCACTCCCCCCTGGAGGGGGAGTCGCAGAAGCCGAGCCGCCAAGCGACGGCTGAGGCGGTGGGGGGGGCGCGCCCGCCGAACGACGCTCAGCCGCGCAGGTCAGGTGAGCGAAGCCCTTCGACTTCGCTCAGGACAGGCGTAACCTGACATCTTCGCTGAGAAAGTTTGGAAAAGGTCTACGCGTGCAATAAGCGTCGCTGGAGCAACGCCTGCATGTCACGCCGCCCATCGGCGATCACGAGCACGTAGACGTTCTTTCCCATTACCCGGTAGATGATGCGATAGGGCGAGCCGGTCGTCGCTTCCGAAGCCGCGCGATGACATCGGCGGCGGGCTGGACCTGCCCCGCTTCGATCTGCCGACTACCCAGCGCGAGGATCTTGAGCAGCGCAACGGTTTCCTGCGTTTGCTCGTAGCTGTCGATGTCCTGCAAGACCCCCTTGGCTTCCCCGTTTTGAGTGATAAGCAAAGGTTCCCGCCGGTCCCCGAGCGAACGCACGATCTCTGCGGCGTGGGCTTTGAGGTAACTGATGGACTTGATCCGGTTGGACAGTTTCATACTTACCTCATTTCGGACCGAATATAGACTGTAAACAGATCATGAGACAAGAAGACTTCCAAGTGCCCCATGCGGGGTCATGCAAATGTTCACTCATTCCCTGACAGAATCAGCGACTGTTTCTTCCTGTCATGCCCGACCCCGATCGGGAATCCAGCGTCTTTATCGTCGCAAACGAAAAAAGCGAAAACCCTGGATTCTCGATTGCAAACGTTAGGAATAGGTGTCGTGTTGTGTTCCGGGTGATGAATTTCCACTAATCCCTAGCGGAAAGTGTCGACGAATGACTGAACACATGCAGAGCGGAAGTTATGTCTGAAAGGCAGATGAATCAAAAATAAGCTGAATATGGGTGATCCGATTATGATGCACCTCAAACGTCTGAGCCATGGTCGTGGTCACACCAGGTTTGGTAAAGCGGTAAATAAGGCAAGCCGTTGTGTCGTGCTCAAAGGTGTGCATCATTTCGTACCCGAAATGATCGGGTGGCGAATTTTTGAGCGATTCAATGTATTCCTCCGCACTTGCAAACTTGAACAACGGACCCTCGAACTGCAAGGCGGGATGGAGGATCCTATAGAGTTCATCGAGATCCCCATTCTCAAAAACGATGTGCATGTATCGACTTGCGAGTTGCTTGGCATCCATGATCGGAGCACTCATCTGAAATTATTGCTTCACATGCAGTCGGGGACAAAGAAACCGTAGGTCGGGTTGTGCCAAAAAACAAAGGCGGTTCGTTTACACGAACCGCCTATTGAGCATTTGGCCGGAAGATGTCAAGCAAACTATATCAGGAGCCTTGGTTGGACTTGCTTGCTTGTGAATGAGGATTCGTTTCCGGGTTGGCACCCGAGGTTTTTTGCTCATTCATAGGAAATTTTCTGGAGGCTTTTTGCTCGTCCATGGGGATTTGGCGCCCTAACGGTTTTTCCGAGGCCCCGCGTTTTTCCACATCCCGGTGGTTTTCTGTTCCGTAGGGCCTGTCTTTGTTGAATGTATCCTCTGCCATCAGACTTGCCCTCCCGTTCTTATCTGGATTTGAGATGATCCCCAGCCAAATTTATATCATAGACCGTGGTTCTGACCCAACCTTTGGGGGTCTGAAGTTCGCTGGAACCACCGTCGTTGTTTTTTCCTTCATTTGAATATACCCGGCGCTTTCCTAATCTTCGTCGCCTGCAGGCGGCAGTTGATCCAATAATCTCTGAGCGTCTTGGGTCAACTGTTGGTTGCCTTGTTCCGTTGCTAATTTCAAAGCGCGTTGTACGTCGGCGCGTGCCTTTTGATACTTTCCAATTTCTCTATTGGCGTTTCCTCGGTTGGAATAGGCTCTTGATACACTAGCAGCGTGCCTCTATACTCTCGCCTCTGTTCACATCGGGCTTTGTACTCCATGTGCTCGACTCCCCACGTTAAGTTACGACTCGAATCACTGTTTATGGCTGGATATGTCAGCCACAAAGATTGAGGTGTTGATCTCTACTGTTACTTTTGGTTTATACTGGAACAGAAAGTCAATTATCAGAACTTAAGAGGTCATTTTGTCTAGTATTAAGCAGGGCGCTTCGAGACTCAGCCAAAGGATGCTCGTCTTCCTAGTAGAAGATGTCAGCCTGTTCATGTACGCTGTGTCCTTCGTCGTAGGGGTCGTTGCTTTTGGTGTTGCTTATTACCTACTTACTCCTAGTGGTCACGGCATTGGGCAAAATCTTATACCGCTTTCAGACATTACACCTCTCGGAGGCATATACTTTAGTATCGTCACGGTGTCCTCTCTAGGGTACGGCGACATGCATCCGATGGGAGCATCGAAGGCACTTGCTTGTGCAGAGGTACTCATGGGACTCGCCGTGATAGGCATCATGATCGCTAAGGTAACTTCACAACGTCTGTCATATCATGTTTCGCGCCTCTTCAGTTCTGACGCTCAAAGACGGCTTGAAAAAATAGCCGCGGAATTCGAGACTGCTCAAAATCGTCTGGCAGAAATCACGACTGAGCTTGCGAGTATATACCAGAGTACGCCTGTTGGAACATCCAATGGAGACAAGGCACCATTACTCTCAAATTTCAGGGAAGTTATCGGCACCCTTCACGCAAAATGTGTGGGATTTCGTGACTACTTTTCTGACGAGACCGCGCAAAGCAACTACTTCCGAATTGTTCCAGTCAATGCAGTCGTGAGAGTGGGTGATATCGTCGACAAGGTATTCTTCAGACTTGGCCAGTTCATCATAAGCCTGTCGCCCCAATCAAGGACTGAAATTCTTGATAGTCACAATAGACAGAGGATTTCAGAGGCAATTGATTCGCAGAAACAGGTCTGTAGCATGGTCCGTCAATATGCGACCGATGGAGAAATACTAGCGGCGTTCCAGCGAATTGAGGAAACCTGCAAGCAGTTGCCGGCAAGTTACTTCGCTGTTCCTCAGGAATTGCAGCCCGATCAAGTCCTACAAGGCACTGATGAACCACAACAGTCTTCTGGTACAGACGATGGACGGGGAGACTCCCCATAAGCACGAATTATCAAGGTATTTTGGAGGACTCAAATGCAACTGAACTGGACAAAATGTCAGAGCGACGTCTGGTGCAAGCTCAATTCTGTAAACCTAGACCACGAACATTTCGAAAACAGGTATGGTGTCTATATAATTTGGCACGGGAGTAGTGAGCCCGCGGTAGTATACGTTGGTCAGGGGAATATCAAGGATCGCCTGGCTGAACACCGAAGAGATCAGGAGATACAGAAATATGCGTCTCTGGATCTTTATGTAACTTGGGCAACGGTGGGTGCAGAGCACCGTAATGGGGTAGAGAGGTACTTGGCGGATATTTGGCACCCCAAAGTCGGTGCAGCCCATCCAACAGCCGAACACATAGTCGTGAACGCCCCGTGGTAGTAATTGCGAACTAACGTGAGCCCCGATTTAATCAAGCGTTCTGGCTACACGAAACCCTGTGCCAAAGTTGCCGCCGATTCCTCCCCAACCAGTATTGATGAATCTGAGGCGATAAGCCGAGCGGATGACTTTCGGGCTGTTGGCCCAGCAGCCGCCGCGCAACACTCGGAACCAGCAGTTCTCGCTCGTCCAAGCGTTGCCGTCATCAGGTGCCCCTTCATAGCTGTCATTGTAGCAATCCTCCACCCATTCCCACACGTTGCCTGCCGTATCGAACACCCCGAAGGCGTTCGGCTTGAAACTCCCCACCGGTGCCGTGCTCTGCTCATCCCACTGACTACCACAGCCGTCGCAGTTCGCCTTCTTGGTGTCGATGCCGTCGCCCCATGGATATGCGGTCGTGCTTCCCGCCCGCGCCACATATTCCCATTCCGCCTCACTTAAGAGACGATAGGTTTTGCCGGTCATGCGCGAAAGCCAGCCCACATATTCCTGCGTTTTATCCCATGATATGTGGATGACAGGACGATTGCCACGTCCCCAACCATTGTCATCCCGGTACTTACAGCCGCCAGCGACTACGCACGCGTCCCATTCATCAAACGTCACTTCGTATATGCCGACGGCGAACGGCTTGACTATCGTCACCTGATGCACCGGGCCTTCATCATCGTCTCGCCCCGCCTCAGACGAGGGGGAACCCATTTTATAGCTCCCTGCAGGCACTACCACCATTTCCGGGCACTCCGGACAATCGCGGAAGCGATGTCCTGAAGGATACTCTTCTATGGAGGCCTTATCCGTCTCGACAGGTTTTTCTGTCTGCGCTTGTACAGCGGATTTCTCCTCCGCCATCACTTGCTGAAGGGTGAACTGAAAGATAAGCCCTCGTGCTTCTTTCATGTGCGGGTTGGCAGTTGGAAAATCCCGCTTGAATTGTTTGAGTGCCTGCAACCGTTGCTCCGTCGTGAACCCTGGTGTTGTCACAAACTTTTGGACAATGTCCCATGCTTTTTCCAGTTCCATCTGATACTCGGTCTTTTGCTGCAACTGTTGATAGGGCGTGAGGTCCACCACGGGCGGGGCGGATTCCCCGCTGGGTACTTCCGTCAACCGGAACACAAACTGACCCCCTTCATCCCCGGTCTGGGTCAAGGGCTCGCTACGTGGTACCTGATTCGTATTATTCGCCACCAACGGAGCCAGGGCTTCGTGAATTGTGCTGGGCACCAGGTAGGGCTGCTCGTTCTCCCGTAAGACCTTCAGCAAAAAGTACGCAAACGGACTGTGACCGCCCAGCCCCCGATCCGCCACCGGCTCCGTTGTCCCCGAGGTCAACCCCCAGCGGGAGCGCTCTTTGTACAACTCCGCGTACCAGCGGTCCGTAATCGGGGGGACGGCCCGAGTGCCGAACAAGCTGCCGCTGAAACAGGAGTCCGCCACCAGATACACGTGCCGGGCCTGCATCCCTTTGATGTAGCGCAACACGGTCGCATTCGTGATCAGCGTGCCGGCCTGTCTCGGCTCGCCATCGGTGGGCACCCACCAGCCATGGTCCCCCGCTTGATCGTACTGCCCATGGCCCGCGTAATAAATGAATACGCTGTCTTCCGGTCCGGCCTCCCGGCTCAGCGCATACAAGGTATTTTCAATGTTCTTGCGCGTGGCCTGCACGTTGAGCAGTTGCTTGATGCGGTCGGGGTGAAAGCCATACCGTGTCTCCAGCACGGCTCGCACAGCCCGGACGTCCTTGACGGCACTCTCCAGGTTAGGGGCATAAGCATATTCATCAATGCCGATCAGTACGGCCCAGTATTCGCCCGAAATCGGCACGCTTTCGGGCTGCCCACTCGGCGCGACGCCGATTGCGCGGTCGCTCGCCTCGGCCAAGAGCAATCCCCCGCTCAGCCACAGCCCCAAGAGCAAGACAAAGGTAGTTCGAAGGTTTGTCCGCTCGGACATCGCTATTTGATGCGCTCCGCTAAGCGTTCGATTTTGTTTTCCAAGTCGGTTTTTCGAGCCTGTGGGCTCTCCTGCACCTTCCCTACTTCCCGATTCAATTCATCAAACCCCGATCGGGACCGTCGTTGAGTGGCTTCCAGCAACTGCGCCTGTAACTGTTGTGCTTCTCTGTACAAGGCTTCGATCTTTTCGAGCCGCGCTTCATACTCCGCTTTGGTGACCATGCCGGCATTGTACCGATTGCACAGTTCCACGTATCGGGCAATGGTGCCTTGCACGACCTTCTTCCAGGCCACTCCGGAGCGATAGGTAACGCCCATTTCCGGTCCGACGTTGAAGAGGAAATTTCCCGCCTTAAGAGCAAACGTGAGATCGAGGGTCTGCGTCTCGTATACGCCGCAGTCCAGTTCATATTCCGGCGGTTCCCCCACCCGTTCTGTGTCCTGACCATTGATCGGGTGCCTTGTCTCTGTTTGATTGGAGGCATCAGCAAGCGGTGCCCGCATCGTTCCGGGACGGCTTGGTGGCGCGATCCTCGCTTGTTCCGCAGAACCTCTTACGTCCCGGTCCCGTTTCTCACGAATGTGGCTCCGCATTTCGTGCGCCATGTCCTCCAGGTCTTGCTCCGTCTGCGCCAGCCACTGATCGATTTCGTGGAACTGGTACGGCCGTTTGGGAGCAACGGTCAGCGCGGCCTTGGATGTTTCCTCCGCCGTCACTGAGTTGGCGGTGTTTTCACTCGACGGTCGTCCTTCCTTGGTTTTTTCGACGGCAATCCCTTCTTGTGCCATCCACTCCAAGGCGACGTTCGATTTCAGCGAAAAATTGACGTCCGTAATGGTCAGCCCGTCTTTTGCACGCCGGGCAACGGCGCTGTTCACCCCAATTTGCTGGCCGCGTCTATTGATGAGCGGGCCGCCGGAGTTGCCCCTGTTCATGCTGGCTTCGGTCTGGAACATATGTTTGCCCCGTACGTCTCCATAATTTGCCCGAACCGCACTGATGACGCCGGTGGTCAGGGTCCAGAGTCCGCCCTGCTCGGGATGGCCGATGGCAACCACCTCCGCTCCTATGTTGACTTGATCCGAATCCCCCAATGGTAAGACGGTCACGGCGGGAAGCGGCTTCGTCACCCTTAGCAGGGCCAAGTCCAGATCCCGGTTAAACGCGTGCACCTCGGCAGGGAATCGATTCTGTAAATCCTCATCGAAATTACCGGTGACGCGATCCGGCTTCAAGGCCACCCATAGATGGTCGTGAGGGGAACCGGTTTCTTTGTCGAGTACCACGTGGGCATTCGTCAGGACCAATCCATCGGATCGAACGAGCGACCCACTCCCGACCATCCCTTCCCTTCCGGTGCTTCCGTACACGAAGACCACGCCCGGAGCCGTCACCGCATACAGTTGTTCGTGCGTGAGGCCCGTCGCGTATCCCCAGTGCATCGGCCACAGCACGACCACGGCGATGAAAAACTTAACCATGATCCGGACCATCCGCTGATTCCCGGAGGGTTGTCGTTGTGCCGGTAGGTGCTTCCCTGGGGTCATTTTCTCCTCCGCCCGCTTACTGCTTTCCTAATTCCTTGTTGAGTTCTTCATGAGCTTTTCTCGCATTTTTTCTGATGAATTCTCTCATCGTGGCGTCCAACTCCTTGAACTGGTCCGTCGCCGATCCATATTTTTTCACGGCCTCCAGAAATTCATCCAAATCCAACCGGACCAACGCATAGGCTTCATTGCGCTTCGGGTGTTCCCAATACTCGATGATTTGGGTTCCCACGAGTGTCGCATCCGTCACTTGCTTCATGACGTCTTCGACGTGTTGCTCGACGCTGGCTCGCTCCATGTCCCCGGCTGTGGTTTCTGCCAGATACTGTTTGTTGAGTGCGGCGACGTACACCTGAAAGTTCTCGGCCAGAAACCGTCGGGCCGCTGCCTCCGCCGACCTGCGGCGCAACGCCGCATTCTGAATGCCGGCAGCGTTTCCGACTCCGTAAAAGACGTACTTTTCTCCGTTAAAGGCTGCGCCACCCTTCGTGATCCACTCCGGTCCACCCGCGTCCTGTATAGGCTCGGCCCTTCTGGTCCCGCCCATTTCCTCTGGGTCCGGTGACGTGGACGCACATCCGGAAAGTCCACCCAGGATCAGGACCAGGGCCACTCCTGCGTTTGTCACTCGATGGATTCGATCGCTCATGATTCTTCTCCTTTGTAACTGAACGTGACTTCGCGCTTCCATACTTCTCTTCTCCCTGCAGGAACTGCCTATCCTGCCAATCTTCGGGAACCGGCATTCATGCCAAACCCCTTGGCAACGGTGGAAAGTATAGCATTTTTTACCTAGCCAACAATCAACGGGGATAAGTATTTTTGACCTACTTGTAAAGCTTTGCCTTTGGCATGCTCTCCTTGACACGTGTTTAGCCTTGATCCGCGAGGAAATCTATGGAGGAGTTGTGGACTGAAGGACTGATACCACCGCTTGAAAACCCGGAAGGGCGTAGGTATCGTGGACACGCAGGTAGCACGTGACGGAAAGAAAAGCGACATGAAGCGAGCAGGAGTGAGAAACGCCGTGGTCATCGGGGCAGTGGTGCTGGTGAGGCTGCTCGCCGGGGAAGCGGAGTCGGCGGTTCGGAACCCGGACGGCGTGGCGGTGATCATCGGCAATCGTGCCTACCAGTACGAGGTGCCGCAAGTCACGTATGCGCACCGCGACGCCGCGGCCTTTCGGCGCTACGTGGTCGACGTGCTGGGCTTCGACCCGGAGAACGTGGTTCATGTGAAGGACGCGGATAAGGCCACCATGGAACGGGTCTTCGGCAACAGGGACAGCCTGAAGGGAAGCGAACTCTGGAGATACCTGCATCAGGATGGCACCTCGGACGTCGTGGTCTTCTATTCGGGCCACGGGATTCCGGGGTTAAACGACAAGCGGGGTTACCTGCTGCCGGTCAACGCGCACCCGGACACCGCTGAACTCAACGGCTATCCAATCGACGTGCTGTACCAAAACTTGTTCAAGCTGAAAGAGCAGGAGAAGGTGCGGGCGGTCCACGTGTTTCTTGATGCCTGTTTTTCCGGGGACAGCGGCGGTGGGAGGCTGATCGGGTCCACGAGCGCCATTCGTGTGGCCCCGCTGAAAAAGTCGGCGGGCCTGGACAAGCTGACGATCCTGACCGCAGCGTCCGGGAAGGAGGTCGCCTCGTGGGACAAGGCCGCGAAGCATGGGCTGTTCACGCATCACCTGCTGAACGCACTGTATGGCGCAGGCGATACCGACGCGGACGGTCAAGTGACAGCAGCCGAGGCGAAGGCCTATCTGGACCGTCACATGACCCGGGCGGCCCGGCGGACCTTCGGCCGGGTCCAGAACGCGGACTTGCGGGGCGAGGGGACGGCGGTGCTGGCGCAGGCCGTAGGGGGCATGTTTCCGAAGCGGCCATTGATCCGTCCGGAGAGACAGGTGGGAGAGCGCTTTCGCGATTGCCCGACATGCCCGGAGATGGTGGTGGTGCCCGCGGGAAGCTATGAAATGGGTTCCCCGATATCGGAGGTGGGGCGGCAAGAAAATGAAGGTCCGGTGCATCGGGTGACGATTGCCGAGCCGTTTGCCGTTGGGGTGTACGAGGTTACGCGAGGAGAATTTCGGCGATTTGTAGAAGCAACGGGGTATTCAACAGGGAATTCCTGCGGGACGTTTGAAAAAGGCAAAGAGGCTAGGCGCTCCGGTCGCCACTGGCGTAATCCAGGGTTTCCACAAACGGATCAGCATCCGGTGGTGTGTGTGAGTTGGCAGGATGCGCAGGCGTACGTGCAGTGGCTGTCGCAGGAGACAGGACAGACGTATCGGCTGTTGACTGAGGCGGAGTGGGAGTACGTGGCACGGGCAGGGACACGTACGGCCCGGTATTGGGGGCAAGGCTGGTCTGAGCAGTGCCGATATGCGAATGGATGGGATAAGGCGTTGATAAGACGGGACCAAAGCTTTAAGCGATTATTAGAGGTATTAGAGAGCAAACTTGCTGGGTTCCCTGAACTCCGTGAGGCGTGGTTTAGCCACGTCGATTGCGATGACGGCTATGCATGGACGAGTCCGGTGGGTGTATATGGAGCAAATGCGTTTGGTCTGCACGACATGCTGGGGAACGCGTGGGAGGCGGTCCAAGATTGTTGGAACGACAGTTATGTTGGTGCACCGAGTAATGGGAAGTCGTGGGAGAGCGGAAACTGTTCAAGACGTGTTTTGCGCGGCGGCTCCTGGGTCTATGGACCGGGATTTCTGCGCGCCGCGCTCCGCGGCGGTTACGACTACCCCCGGAGCAATATAGACGGGTTTCGGATTGCCCGGACGCTTACGGGCAGTGAAGCGACGCTGCAGGTAGCGGGCCTACAGCAGGAAGCCGTAGCGAGGCAACCAGCCGAAGAAGCAAGAACCGAAGCCGAATCCCCAAAATCGTTGTTAGCAAGCCTCGACCAGCAGATGGTCCATGTAGAAGGCGGAGCGTTTACGATGGGTTGTACGGCGGAAAAGAGGGACTGTGCTGATTTTGTAATGCCGGCGCATCGGGTACAGGTAGGCAGCTTTGAGATTAGCAAGTATGAAGTGACTCAGGCCCTGTGGGAGGCAGTAATGGGCGAGAATCCGAGTGAGTTCAAGAACTGCCCCCGGTGTCCCGTAGAGAATGTCAATTGGGATGACATACAGGCGTTTCTGAAAAAACTGAATACGCTGACGGGGGAGCGGTATAGGCTGCCGACGGAGGCGGAGTGGGAGTACGCCGCGCGAGGCGGTCAACAGAGCCGTGGGCATCAATATGCCGGGAGTGATACTCCAGATTCGGTCGCTTGGTATAACAAGAATAGCGGGGATGTGACCCATCCGGTAGGGCAGAAGCACCCCAATGAATTGGGACTGTATGACATGAGCGGGAACGTCTGGGAGTGGGTGGCGAATTGCTGGAACAGGACTTATACAAGTGCGCCGAGTGACAGAAGTGCTTGGGAGAGCGGGGATTGTTCTTGGCGCGGGCTGCGTGGCGGTTCCTCCTACAACAGTCCAAAGAATCTGCGTTCCACGGACCGTAGCGGGGGCAGGGCTCGCAACCGGGTCAGCAACTACGGGTTCCGTATTGCCCGGACGCTTAATTAAAGCCTGTCTGTTTCGCGAATTATCGCGAATAGTTGACGGTGTCTTTTCGCTGTGCACGTGGTTTCTAATAATAATTCACATCTTGACATCGGAGAGACTACTATAGAGGCTTTCAGCCATTAAGATCTTAAGCGTCATATTTTAAGGAGAATAAAGAAATTCAGCGAATCAATTGTCACTCCTTCTACTTGATTGGGGCATACCTCGCGAAAACAGACGCCCTTATCGACGACCTCCTGAAGATTCAGGACCCGGTACCCTTGAGCAAGATCAGAGGCTATTTTGGCTCACTCAAGGGTCCAGTCTATTGGATCACGTGTGAATTTTCGAACAATCCATTTCCCTCAATTGTCAAGAAGGCCGCGATAGACGTTGAAGCGGCGCTAGACTGTATTGAGCAGAACCCCAATCCTGAGGGTACGGGTACGGTATCACACATGGACCTCAAGCTTCTCTCCGAAAAAATCCATGACCTGAAAACAGTCTTGACCCATCATGTCCCCACCCTGCCCATTTTTCTAGCCTCTTCCAAAGGATTATTCCACCCGGAGGACTTGAATGATCGAGCACACCATCACCTCCCTGAGAAAGTCAGGAACCAGCTTTCTGCGCAATGCCTACTCGACATCAAAGACTCGGGGCGCTGTCTCGCCTTCGACCTGGGAACGGCCAGCGTGTTTCATATGATGCGCGCCATCGAAGACGTGATAAAAGCCTACTATAAACACCTGACGGGGAGGACCTTTCAAGACGATGAAATTTTTCAAACGTGGGGATCGTATATTGAAGCCTTAAAGAAGGCCAACGCAGATCCGTTCATTGTGGCGCAACTTAATGAGATCAAAAATGCCTGTCGAAACCCCGTCTGTCATCCAGAAAAGAATATGACCATAGAAGAAGCCTTGAGATTATTTGGGATGGGTATTTTTATTATCGGTGAGATGGTTGCTCGAATAGACGGAGTCACGCATGGCTAAGAAAGTGCAAGTACAAACCATAGCCATAGCTGGGCATACTTAATCCCGTGCCTTCAATTTGCCGGCAACGATTCCGGATGATTTCCCCTGCTCCCTCTTTACCTCGTGTCCATTGGTGGCAATCGGATCATTCGTGTAGCTTGAATAATATAAACGGAAAAGAGGTTCATGAAGACCGTCCGCAATGACCCGCTGGTGCTGCTTGTGGCCGTGGCGGGGCTACTCTGGGGAGGGTGTGCAACCGGACCGGCGCCACAAGTTGATGACGGCTCAGCGCTGCCCGAGACGCGGCAGGTAAGCCAACGTCACCAAGCCCCTTCTCCGGGGAAAGCGACGCCCAGGCAATCCATGGAACGGTTGATGCGTGAGATGGAAGGAAAGCCGCCGTTGCCGTCGCATCAAGAGTCCGGGGCTGCTCCCCAGAAAGCCGAAGGTATTCCTCCGCAGGCGGAAGTTTCCGTTGCAGGAGTGTCCGGTGGCGACTGTCCTCCTTCGTGGTGGCAGCGCGGGAACGCTTCTGGTTTTCTCGGCGGCATCGGGGGACCGGCGGAAAGCCGGGAATCGGCTGAGGCCCAAGCCCGGTTGGATGTCGCCAAATCCATCGAAGTGGGGATTTCCGGTACGGACACGATTCAAGAACGGGAAACCTCCGCCAAGGGCTTCGAGTATTCCGTGGAATCGACGATTGTGGAACGCGTGAACTTATCACTGACCGGATTTTCCATTCCGAACGTTGGGAGGTGTGGCGACCAGTGGTATGCCCGTGCCCGGTTGAATCGCGCCGAAGCGGAGAATGCCTGGCGCTCGGATTTGCGTGGGCTTGCTGCTGAAGAGGAAACGCTCCAGACGTTCATTCGTGGTAAGGATAACCAACACAAGGACGCATTCGCGCTGCTGTCGGCGCAGTATCGGTTGGCTGTTGTCCTGGAAACCGCGAACCAGATTACAAAACGGCTGCCGCGACTGACGGGCAAACGAGAATCCGGGCCGTTGCGTCAAGGCGACGTGATGACTGCCAAGCAGGACTATGAATCGTTGGTCCGTTCGTTTCGGGTGGAACTTTTGATGGTCAAAGGGAACAAGCAACAAGCAGTCTTTGATCGCCCTTTGGATGATCCCTTGGAGGTCCGGCTTGTGGCAAGCCTAGGGGGAAAGGAAGTGCCGGTTTCGGGGATTCCGGTACGGTTTGCGTTTGACCGGGGCAAGGGCGCAGTTGATCCTCCCCTCGACTCGACCGACTACGAAGGCTACGCTCGTGCCACGGTGCATCGCGTTGAACCGGCCGGAAACGCGACTGACGTGGAAGCCGCCATTACTGCCCGTTTGCATGTCGCCGACCTTGATTTGGGTCTTCCTTCATCGGTTCACGAACTGTTTCGCAAACACGCGGACGCGCAAGTCCTTCGTTTTCGGATTGGCACGCCTTTTCCTTGTTCGTCGCATAATCCCTTTGATAGTCCTCTGTATGAGTTGGCGTGCGATTTGGTCCGAAAGATCGATAGTTCCGTGGGGAGACCCGCGATCGTTCGCGGTTTCGTTGAGCGTGAATCCCGCGAGCCTCGCCCGTTGAGCGCCCGGATTGAAGACGCGTTGAAGGCTGGGCTCGCGTTGACCGATCAACTCCACGTCCTGGAACTCCCGGCTTCGGGGAACCCCTCCATTGCCCACGATACGGAGGTGGAAGTGTCCGGGGTCTATGAACTGTATCGCGGCAACCTCCTGGTCAAAGCCACGTTGACCCGACTGACCGATCACGGTCTGGAAAGCGCGAGTGAAACGACGATTCCCAGGGCGGCCGTGCCCAGGAAGGACCTTCTGTCTTTGCGTTCTTCCACGCACGATTTGTCCTTGCTTCCCAAGCATTCGGATTCTGTGACGCACGATGAATGGGTCGAGGCTTTTTGGCATGATTACAATCCGCAGCCCGAGTTTCGGACGTGGATCAAACCCCAAGAGTCCGTTTACCAGGAGAACGAAAACGCCGTCTTTTTCTTCAAGACTGAACGGGATTGCTACCTCACGGTGTTCGCCATCGACGTGGCCGGGAATGGAGCCGTACTCCTTCCCAACAAATATCGACAGGATCTCCGTCAGACGTTGGTTCGCGCCAGCGAGGGGTGGGTCCCGATCCCGGGTCCGGCTGACCAATTCACCCTGCCGATCTCTCCCCCGTTTGGCGGTGAACGGGTCAAGGCCATTTGCACAACTCATGCGACTCCCCTCGTTTCCTCGGACTCGCTCCGCGCTCTCGATGGCCGATCGCCAATGTTTGTTTTTTCACGCGACAATCAACGGTTCCGTGACATGGGAGTGGACACCGCACTCAATGCCGGCGAATGGAGTGAAGCTCACACGATGGTCAGCACCATCCCGAAAGGCCGGGACGCGACACGCGGCCGGCGTGGGCTTGAACGTCGTGGGTTCTAAATAGAATTAGGGAACCTCTGATTTAGTGCACCATCGGGCGCATGGCCGCGTTGTGTCCTCGCTCAACCCTCCCCTATCTCTATGATAAGCCTCGGGTTTCGCTCCGGGACGCCTTGCCCTGCATCCCGCTATCACAATAAATCAGAGGTTCCTTAAATAGAAGATAGCGTCATAAGACATCTGCATCCGAGCAGGGATGTTGCCGCTACAACTGCCAAAGACACTGGATTCCCGATTAAAGATGTCGGGAATGACAGGAGGGGAAAGGCGGGAATGACCGAAGGAGACAAAAGGCTTGTGCTATGTTTGCTATGATTTTGCTATGCCTTGCTATGTTTGCTATGTTATTGCTATGCCATGCTATGTTTTGTGCTATGCTTGCTATGTTTCTGCTATGATCTTGCTATGTTCCGCACGGCAGGCGGAACGTCGGATTACGCTATGCTAATCCGGCCTGCCTGTAGGGACCAACGATCGTTGATCCCTACAGGACTAGGCTGCATAGGCGATGACTTCAAGTTCAGCGGCTCCATCGGTTTGCTCAAGCAAATGCTCAACTTTCTCCATGACCGGATCCTCAATAGAGAACTCCGTGCAATTGGTGCATTCCAGCACGGGTAACTTCTTGATCACGACGATACTCGTTGGCCCAAGACGGAAGGGAAGATCCGAAATCATCGGTTCCAAGCGTTCCCCGCAAACATGGCACTTCATGATAACCTCCTCCGGGTTTTCAAGTCCGGCAACCATTCTCGTTCGCTCGGGCGGTACGTGGTCACGATGCGGACGTTCTCACTTTCGGCATCCGTTGCGAAGAGAATATGGTAACATTCGCCTGCATATTATATTCAGGAAAGATTAATCAGACTCGGCCGTGTACCCGATTCCCGCACCCACAACAGCACCAAGGATTCGTACGGGCGGTGGAATGAAGATGCAAGCCAGAAGGAACCCTATTACCCCACCCGTAATTGCATACGCAGTCTTTTTCTTTCGTGGCATCGACCGTCAGTTTTTTCAAAAATCTTTTTTCTTTCATCGTCGGTACTCATCAGGAATCTCCATCTATTTCAGCAACTGCCGGTATTTTGATAATAACTTGTTCATCTCCTGTGGTGGCAGGTGAATCGTTGAATCGTCTCGAAATAATTCCAAGGTCTTTATAAGTGTTTTCAGCGTTGCGTGTTTTGATTGCCGTATTTCCTCCAATACCCAGAGCATACCGTGAACTTCGAGTCCTGCACCTGATGCAACTCGGCGTAACGTATTGTCTCCGGTTAACAAGATACTGTCGTTCGTTGATTCTGCGAGCACCAATGCAAAGCAGTCGTGTATTGTCAGTGCCGGATTGTGACCGGCGACTTCTATTGCTCTTTCCACGCCTGTTCCCGGCAGGCTACGAACGTTGATCCCACGTTCGATCGTGTGTCGTTGCTTCCGGGTAAACTGCACGATTTCCTGGTCATAGAGAATGTCCGGAATGATTTTTTCATAGGGGGTTCGAATGAACGCCTCCAGTAAATCTGCTTTGCGAAGATCAATAAGGCATGAGGTATCACTGACGATGACCCGCACTTGCCAACCCCGATCCTTTTAGACCCCGTTCTACTTCTTCAATAGGCTTTTCCAAAAGTTCAGCAGTCTTGGCCAGGGAAATGAACTGTTCGGCTAATGCCCGGTAGCACAGACGCTCGAATCGCCGCACGGGTTCTCCTCGTCCCTCTTCACCAGGACGTTCAAGCGGGTCCGGCTCATTGGTGCGCCACGACCTGGCATAGGTTTGGAAGGCAGTGCTGACAACACCATCATTAATCACCCCAATATCCCGAAGCCGTACGAGCAGGGCTGCCGCACTGACTCGATACACACGCTTGAGCGCAAGGAGTTCCCGACAGCCAAGTACATTGCGCCGATTCCCCACCTCTCTTTCGAGATGGGTACGTGGGACCAGGAATGCACCGGCAAAACGGTTGGTTGCGCGTTCGCTTGCTTTCGCATCCAAATGTCGCGCGTCTATCAACTGATGCCCTAATTCATGGGCTAACGTGAGTCTTCGACGTTCCAAGGAAAACGTGCGATTGACGACGATAAGGGGTATTGGCCCCTCCGTACCTGGTCCACTCACCGTGCAAGTCAACCCGGAAACATTGTCCGGCAACGTTTCGAGCAGCACCTTGAGCCCCTGTACTTCCAGCAACTCGGTCACGTTGGGAATCGGATCACATCCGAGTTCCCACGCTGCACGCAGATCCTCCGCGACCTTTTCCACCGCATCGAGACTCCGTATGGCTCTCTTCCTGAAAGGCCTTTCCCAGTTGCCGCGATCCAACTCCAAAATACGTTCAATCTGAATATATCGCCCAACCCAGTCCAGTGCAGCGGCCTCCACTTTCGCACGTTCTCTTTTGGTCGTTCTCATTTTTTTACGAAAATCCACCTCCTGAAGTTCCAACCTCTGGCTGTCCAACAAGTAAGTAACCGACACGTCTAATGCATGGCTTAAGGCTAACAGGACATCTGAGCCGGGCGTCATTTCGTCACGCTCATACTTACTTAAGGCCATCGCACTCACTCTATGATCTATCGCACTCGCCAGACTGCGGAGACTGTGGCCTGATTTTTTACGGGCTAATTTGAGGCGTTCCGCCAGCATCGTTTTTCATCTCACCGTAGCGTCTAAAGTTTCCGCGAAGGTTTACAAAATAACATAATTGTATATTATGTAAATCATCACCAATTTGCAAGTGCAAAGTGTATATTACGGTGTCGATTCACCCTAAAGAGATCACGATCCGCAGTAAAGATTATTCTGATCAAATCTTCCTCGATTCGAATCCAGATTCAAGATAGACGATAGATTGATTGCTGCCTTCCCGATTCTGGACGACAACGAGGAGACATTAGGTCCGATTCGCATAGGAACCCGACACACTAACTTGCGGGTTGGAGTTGCGCGGCGGGGAGCAGAAATTCGATCGTGGTGCTTTTGCCGTACTCGCTTTCGATGTGAAGCGTGCCGCCGTGCAATTGCACGAGATGTTTGACAATGGCGAGACCCAGGCCGGTGCCGCCTTCCTCGCGGGAACGCGCTTTATCCACCCGGTAAAATCGTTCCGTCACGCGAGGCAAATCGTTTGGCGGAATGCCCTGCCCCGTATCCCGGACCGTGACACGGATGTGATTCGTGTCCGTTTTCGCCGCGAGAAAACTCACCGTTCCCCCTTGCGGCGTATACTTCAGGGCATTGTCGACCAGATTCACCAGAATCTGTGAGAGCCGGTCCCGGTCGGCCTGCACGGCTAAATCTGGGGTGACCAGGTTCACAAGCTTCACGTCTTTTTTCGCCGCATCCTTCTCGAACATCGCGGAGACGTCGTGCACGAAGGTCCCAAGACTGATGGGCATGGGATCCAGGACCACTTTTCCCGTCTCGATGTCGGACAGGTTCAGCAGATCGTTGATCAAGCGCCCCATGCGTTCCGCGTGGCTGTTCGCGATCTCCAGAAATCGCCGGTGCGTGTCCGATCCCAACCTGGTTTCATCAAGCACGGTCTCCAGGTAGCCTTTGATGGCGGTCAACGGCGTGCGTAACTCATGGGACACGTTGGCCACGAATTCCGCGCGGACTGCTTCCAGCCGCCGGAGTTCGGAAATGTCGTGCAGGACGAGTAAAAAGCCCCGGCGCTCCAGGGAAAAAGGCATGGGCATGGCATTCACCTCGATGATTCTCAGGGAGGGGAAATGACTCTCGATTTCCCGCTTGCACGGCTCCGCGGTATCGAGGGCCTGACACATCTCCACCCACTCGGCCAATCCCTTATCCCTGACGACCTCCAATAAGGTGCGCCGTTCTCCCTGATCATGGGCGACACCGAGAATCCGCTGCGCAGCCGGATTCATGAGAATCACGTACCCTTGTCCATCCAGGGCAATGACGCCTTCCGTCATATTGTCCAGGATCGCGGTGCCCTTGGCCCGTTCGGATTCCAGGACTTCAACCTTGGTCAGCGGGTAAGCCGTGATGTAATCCAATGCCTTTCTCAGACCGCTCAACTCATCTTCGCCGGCTGTCCTCCCCTGCTCACGCCAACCCTGCAACAGCCGCTCGACCCGGGTGTCGATTTCATGGACCGGCATCAGAAGCCGGCGGCCCAACCACGTACCCAAGGGAAACCCCAACCCGGCAACCACCAGGACTCCGGCCCAAAGTATGACACCTGCCGCCCCGGAAGAGATCAACAGCCACATCGCCGCCATGCCGAGCAACGTCATGGAACCGAGGCCTACACCCAAACGGAAAATCAACCGGCCCTTCAACGTCGGTGTCTCCTTATCCTTCGACTCCGCTGACGCTATGCTTCCTTCGACTTCGCTTCCACTACGCTCAGGACAGGTCTACCCTTCTTCCTCGAAGCGGTAGCCCACGCCCTTGACCGTCACGATCCGGTGACTTTCATCCTTGAGTTTTTCCCGAAGGCGCCTGATGTGCACGTCCACTGTCCGCGATTCGATCTCCACGGCATTGGCATATCCCCAGACCATTTCCAATATTTGCTCCCGGTTCAACACCCGGCCGTTGGCCTGGATCAGCGCACCGAGCAGATCGAATTCCTTGACCGTGAGGTCGATCAGCCTGTCTGCGACCCGAACCTGATGTTTCGCCTCGTCAATTTCGAGCGTCCCGACTCGCCTGACGCCACCCGCCTGCGAATCGCGACCGCGACGTAACACCGCCTTGATCCGAGCCACCAATTCTCTGGGGGAAAACGGTTTGACCAGGTAATCATCCGCCCCCATCTCCAGGCCCACCACCCGATCGACTTCTTCCGCTTTGGCCGTCAGCATGATAATGGCCATGTTGGCGAGGGTCCGGTCGCGACGAAGCAACCGGCAGATTTCCAACCCATCGATCCCGGGCAGCATGAGATCCAGCACGATCAGGTCCGGGCGTTCGGTCCGGGCGAGTTGCAGCGCCGTTTCTCCCTCAGACGCCTCGATACAGGACAGTCCTTCCTTTTCCAGGTGGTGGCGAACAAGATCAACGATCGCCTGTTCATCATCCACGATTAAGGCTTTCAGCGCCATGGACACCCTGAATCTGTGCTTGGCATGGAAAGAGCTTCTTCTGTCATTCCCGACGTTCGCCCCTGACTTGATCAGGAATCCAGACAATCCATAAGAATCCAGCGTCTTTGCTTTTTCCTCTATCTGTCATTCCCGACATTAGTAATCGGGAATCCAGCGTCTTTGTTTTTTCTCCGTTCATAAAGGCGAAAGACGCTGGATTCCTGCTTTCGCAGGAATGACAACAAGGAAATCCAGTCATCATAAATCCATTATCCCTCCACGCGCAGACGGCAAGCCTGCATGGGTGATTCTATTAGTTCCATGTTTCAGTAGTGTTAAGTCTTCGCTCCTATTCAGAAATTTTCATCTTAAATACGCAATGTAGCACAAAGGCGCAAAACAGACTATGGGCCTGCTTGCGTACGGAATATCTGCTTTATCATTGAACAAGAATTCCACTTAAGGATATTCTTTTCGACAATGCGGGACGGCACAGGGGCCGTCCCCTACACCACCCATCATGACGTAGGGACAGGCCCCCGTGCCTGTCCGATGGGAGGGAGAGAGAAACCTGTTTTCATACCAATGGCAAAGGCGATGATCGGCCTGAAACGTGTCGTTGCACTCGTGCTGATCGTTCTCGGTTCGGCCTGTGCGGACCCGGCGTCCGACGCGTTCCGTTTCGGTCTGTCCGGCGCGCCCGCGAACCTCGATCCGCGCTTTGCCACGGATGCGACGTCGTCTCGCATCAACCGCCTGCTCTATGACCGGTTGGTGGATTTCAACGATACCTTTGAACCCGTGCCGGCCCTGGCCGATTGGGAACAACTGTCGCCCACCCATTATCGTTTCCACCTCAAAACGAACGTGCATCCGTTCCATGACGGCACCCGGCTGACCGCTCACGACGTCAAAGCCACGTATGATTTCATCCTGAATGCGGACAACGCCTCCCCGCACCGCGCCTCGTTGACCGTCATCGACCGGATCGCCGTTCCTAACGAAACGAGTCTCGATTTTTTTCTGAACCGTCCGGAGCCGCTCTTCCCGGGATACCTGGTCATCGGCATCGTGCCGGCGCACCTGATCGCCGCGAACCATCCGCTCCACCAGCACCCGATCGGAAGCGGACCGTTTTCCTTCCTGGCGCGTCCGGATGAGACACGACTCCACCTCCTCAGGATTCGGGATCAACGACGCTTTGAATTCATCACGGTCCCGGACCCCACGGTGCGGACGCTAAAACTGATGGCCGGGGAAATCGACATGCTCCAAAACGATCTCCCTCCGGAACTCGTCGACTACCTGGAACACGACCGGACGCTGATCGTCCAACGAACATCCGGCACGAATTTTTCGTACCTCGGATTCAGCTTCGAAGACGCCGTGACCCGGCAGGTATTCGTACGAAGGGCCATTGCCCACGCCATCAATCGCCGGGAGATCATCCGATACGTCCTGGACAACGGCGCCAGGCCGGCCCGGTCGTTATTGCCGCCGGAACATTGGGCCGGTGCGCAGGACCTCGACCCGATCACGTACGATCCGGAAAAAGCGCGGGCCTTGTTACAGCAAGCCGGATACTCCCGCGACCATCCGGTTAAAATCGTCTACAAAACGTCCAGCGATCCCTTTCGCATCAGGCTCGCCACCATTCTTCAACATCAACTGCAACACGTCGGGATTGAGGTGGACCTGCGCAGCTACGACTGGGGCACGTTCTACGGAGACATCAAGGCCGGCAGATTCCAGATGTACAGCCTGGCGTGGGTGGGCATCCATACCCCCGATATATTCGATTACGTGTTCCACAGTCGCTCGATACCCCCGAACGGGGCGAACCGCGGCCGGTTCCGCAGTACGCAGGCCGATACGTTCATCGACCATGCGCGGGCGGCTCCCGATCTCGAAACCAAACAACAATGGTACGTGCAACTCCAGCATCACCTGGCCGACGCCTTGCCATACGTGCCCTTGTGGTACGAAGACCATATTTTTATCGCACGCCGGGAGATCGAAGGTTTCACCATGGCCGGGGACGGTAATTACGACGGCCTGATACACGTGCGCCGTTCACCTCCCGACGCATTGTAATTGAGGAACCTCTGATTTATGGTGATAGCGGGATGCAGGGCAAGGCGTCCCGGAGCGAAACCCGAGGCTTATCACAGAGAGAGGTGAGGGTTGAGCGAGGACACAACGCCGCCATACGCCCGATAGTGCAATAAATCAGGGGTTCCTTGATCGTGTTCATCCGGTTTCTCATGGCACGGATTCTGACGGCGTTCGCCGTGGTGTTCGGTGTCGTCTGTCTGGTCTTTTTTTTGCTCCACCTGGTTCCCGGCGACCCCGTGGAAGTGATGCTGGGCGAATCGGCACGTCCCGCGGACAGAGCCGCCCTGCAACAAGCGCTGGGGCTCGACCTGCCGATGCACGTGCAGTTCGGCCGCTACCTGGCAAACTTGTCTCAATTCGATTTGGGGACTTCCTTCTACTCGAAACGCCCGATCCGCGATCTGCTCCTGGAACGACTGCCGGCCACTATCGAACTCGGGGGCGCGGCGCTCCTGGTGGCCCTGCTCATGGCCGTCCCTCTCGGCATTCTGGCCGCGGTAAAAAAAGGGACCGCGTGGGACGTCGGGACTACCGGGGTTGCCCTGGTCGGCGTCTCCATTCCCAATTTCTGGATGGGGCCCATGCTGATTCTGGTCGGGGCCTTGTGGCTGGGATGGTTCCCCGTCAGCGGACGGGAAGGCGTCGTTTCGCTGGTCCTGCCGGCCCTAACCCTGGGCACGGCGCTGGCGGCCATTCTCTCGCGCATGATCCGTAGCGCCCTGCTGGAAGTCCTGAATGAAGATTTCATGCGCACCGCGCGCGGCAAGGGCCTTGCCGAGCGGACCGTCATACTTCGACACGGCTTGCGAAACGCGCTGCTCCCCGTGATCACGTTGGTGGGATTGCAACTCGGAGCGTTACTGAGCGGGGCCGTGATTACGGAAACCGTGTTTTCCTGGCCGGGCATCGGGTCCCTGGTCGTGGAAGCCATTCACCGCCGCGACTATCCCGTGGTGCAGGCCACGGTGCTGTGCATCAGCGTGTCCTACGTGGCGCTGAACGTGCTGACGGATCTCGCATATGCCCGGATCGATCCCCGCGTCCGGCTCGGGAGCCGGCCATGATCCGCCTCCGGATACCTCTCGGCGTCATTCTGCTCTGGGCCCTGGTCGCGCTCCTCGCGCCCGTGCTGCCCCTGGCTCCGAACGCCATAGACCTGCCGCATATCCTCACACCCGGTAGCCCGGACGAATGGTTGGGCTACGATGACCTGGGCCGGCCCGTGTTCGACCGCTTGCTGGTGGGTGCAAGAACGTCGTTTCTCGTGGCTTTTGCCGTCGTGAGCCTGTCGCTGATCATCGGGAGCCTGCTGGGCACTATCGGGGCGTATGCCGGAGGATGGATCGACCTGGTCCTCGTTCGCGTCATCGACGTCTTTCTCGCCTTCCCGGGAATCCTGCTGGCCATTGCGCTGGCCGGCGTAATGGGGCCGGGCATCGACAACGTGGTCATCGCCTTGTCGGTCGTGAGTTGGGTGGGGTACGCCCGTTTGGCCCGCGCGCAAGTTCTCTCGATGAAAGAACGCGATCACGTCTATGCCGCGGTGGCAGTCGGCACTCCCCCGCCACAGATCATCGCCCGTCATTTGCTCCCGCTCATCACCGCTCCGTTGATCGTCGAAGCCAGTTTCGGCATGGCCGGCGTGGTCATCGGGGAAGCCGGGCTCTCGTTTCTGGGATTGGGCGTACAACCGCCCGCCGCGTCCTGGGGCAGCATGATCCGCGACGGCACACGGTACATGCTGGTTGCTCCGCATATGGTCATCGCCCCGGGCTTGGCTCTCATGGGCGTAGTGCTCTCCATGAACCTCCTCGGAGACCGGCTACGCGATTGGCTGGACGTGAAAAATCAAACCTCCTCTCAGTCTCCTCTCCCTTGACGGGAGAGGATGAAGGTGAGGGGCAAAAACCCTGGATCCCCGATCAAGTCGGGGATGACGGAAGGAGGAAGTCAGGCAACAACCATGAAACAACGCATCGTCGGTTTCCACCGGGACGAACACGGGGATTGGGTCGCGGATCTCGAATGCGGTCACGGGCAACACGTCCGTCATGACCCGCCCTGGAGCGAACGCCCCTGGGTCGTGACGCCACAGGGCAGAGAACGGAAGTTGGGCGAAACGCTTCTCTGCAAGAAGTGCGCCGAGGCATGGCCGTGAACTTGTAGGGGCCGACCTACGTGTCGGCCCGACCCGCCTCGGACGGTCCGTCAACCGGCGACGAAGGGCGTTGTCCCTCCGCTTCCTGACCGCTCAGGCCGCGGATGACGGAAGCCGTTTTGCCACCGGCCTTCAGCCCGAGCGGCGCTTGCACGGCAGCGCCCGGCGCGCACCTGCGGCAACGGTCCCCGAACCGCCGCGAGGCCTCTGGAGCCCGGTGCGACCGCCGCCGGCTCCAATGGGCGTCCGTCGAAGAAGCGCCGCCGGGAACCGGCTACTGCTTCTCCGCCAGGTAGGAGCCGACCATGCGCGCGTCCGTGCCGTGGGCCGCGTCGAAGACGCCCTGGATCCACCTGCCGTTGTCCCATGCCTTGGCGCGCCAATCGCGGGCGGCGGCGCCAGCCGTGCCGTCGATGGTCCAGACCGTCCTTTGCCTGTTCGTTATCTCGTTATCAAATCGTCCACGGCCGGGGAAGCTGCTGGGCTGGAGATCGACCATCCAATTCCGCGACCTGCCGTTCTCGTCGACGAACCGGTCGATGGCGCCCGAAATCCCGAGGTTGTCAAAGTTCATATTGAGGGTCGCGCGCGCGGTGAAGTGGCCGGCGTCGGCGCCGCCGTCGACAGCGTAGAACCCGGTGGCGCCGCCACTGTAGGTCGCCTGCCCTCTCGCCGCCGTGCCCAGGCCCTCGGTCGGACCGCCCCTATCATGCCAGAGAGGTAGAGGCATAACGGCGTCCATGACCCAGTCGCCGCTCGCGTCGATGTAGAGCCACCTGCCGTATGACAGGTAGCTCGCGTCCGTGACCGGGTCCGCATTCGTGTAGATGACCGCCTCCAGCATTGTGCTATCTCTTCCGGGCTGGATGATGTAGTGCCTGCTGCTGTCCGTGCCGTGACTTTCCGGGGACCACGCATACCGTCTGCCCGTGAAGCCATGGGAGGCGGGGATCCCGGCGTTCTTGTCTTCCACCAGGATGTAGTTCTGGAAGCCTGGGGAGGGGGGAGTGCTCCTTTGGAAATTAAGGTCTCCGTCTTTGAAGCTGCCGGGAAACAGTTCGGCGGGATGGCAACCGTCCGCTAATCGCAGATCGCAGATGCCGTCGTGGTGATACTCTCCGGCAAAATTCCACCCTCTTCCGATGCCGGGCCATATCTTTTCCGGTTCTTCCTGGAAGCTGGCGGTGACGTTCCCCTCGTAAAGGACGTCGTAATTGTAGCCGGTGCGATGGATCTGCACCCAGCAGCCCGGCCCCCGGCAGGAGAAGCGCGTGCGACCGAGCGTCTTGGACTCGCCGTCCTGGATGGTGAATACCCGGGAATTGAAGTCCTGGATCCCCAGGCCGTTCAGGCCGTGGAGCCAGCCGGACAGGTCCAGCCTGCCCCCGCCTCTCGAGGCCGCCGGTGGCGCTGGGGGCGGCTGCACCGCTGGAGGCGGGCTCCCGCCTCCGCCGCCGCCACCGGAAGCCGGGGGCGGCGGCACCACCATGGCCGTGGCCATGCCGTCCGTCGAGGTCGCCGCCACGGTCCCGTCCTCAAGCGTCACCATCACCGCACAGGCCGCCCCGCCCGCCGGGCACGCGAAGCGCACCCCGCCCACGTCGCGGTGTTCGCCCGCGGGCACCGTCACCATGCCGCCGGGGTTGGTCAGCAGCCAGGCCGAAAGCTCGTGCTCCATCGGCAACGCGACCGTGTGTTCCTACGGGGTCGGCTGCGGTGGGGGGGGGGGGGTAGAAATACTTAAATACTATCGGGAGATCCAGCATGGTCCTTGCCTCCTTGTGGGATTCCTGGCATAGCTAAATATTATTACTGTCCGATCTAAAATGCGGGGATTCTCGCGTTACCTTGACGACGACCGCCGCTTCGTTCTCAGGCTCCGTCCGTGCGTGCGCCAGCTTGATCTTTCATGAATATTCTCCGTACCACACAAACTCGACGCACGTAAGGTAAGTATACATAAACTGCGTATTTTTTCCGTATCCGTTTTCTTTACTTTCATATTCTTATCGTGTATTTATTCAGCTCTTCGCCACGTCATTCGTTCCCGGAAGGCCGGTCCGATGAAGAACCACAACCAGCAGCAACACCTCTCACGGCTGTGCACGGCCCTGAGTCGGATCACCGCGAGCCTCGACTTGCAGACCGTGTTGCGCGAGATCCTGGCCAGCGCCTGCATGCTCACGCACGCGCGCAACGGCATCATCACCACGGTCGATGAGTCGGGAAGGCCGGAGGAGTTCATCTCCACCGGGCTGAGTCCTGAGGAGGAGCTTCTCCTGAGGAACAACATGGCCGACGGGCTGCGTCTGTTCGAGCACCTGAGCCAGCAGACGGCGCCGGTGCGGCTGGACGATTTCCCCTCGTACGTCCGCTCGTTGGGGATCACGACGGAACTGTGCCGGTGCCAAACCTTCCTAAGCACGTCGATCGTCAACCAAGGCAGATATGTGGGGAACTGCTTCATCGGAGACAAGCAGCACGGGGAGGGGTTCACCCGCGCGGACGAAGAGATCCTGGTGATCTTCGCCTCGCAGGCGGGCTCGGCCATTACGAATGCGCGGACCCACCGCGAGGAGCAACGCATGCGGACCCGCTTCGAGACGTTGGTGGAGGTCACGCCGATGGGCGTGCTGTTGTTCGAGGTGTCTCAGGCCCAGCCCCCGTTCATGAACCTGGAAGCCCAGCGCATCGTCGCCCTGCTGGGCCTGTCGAACCTCTCCCTGCCGGCCCTGATCGAGAAGCTCAAAGTGCCGTTCCCGGACGGGCATGAGGCCCTGCTCGATCAATTCTCCAGCGGCGAGACGTTGCGCAACGCCGAGGTCGAACTCGCCGTCGCCGGGGAACGCACCCTCCGGATGCTGGTCAACGTGACACCGCTCCGCTACGCCACGGGCAAGGTCCAGGCCCTGATGGTGACGATGCAGGACCTGTCGCCGTTCGCGGAACTCGATCGGCTGCGCGTCGAGTTTCTCAGCCTGGTGAGCCACGAGCTACGCGTGCCGCTGGCCTCGATCAAGGGCTCGACGTCGACGCTGCTGGATGCCAAGTACAGGCTCGATAGTAACGAGATACGCCAGTTCCTCCGCATCATCGACCAGGGGGCCAACCGCATGCAGAGTCTCATCGGCAACCTGCTCGACGTGGGACGCATCCAGATCGGTAAGCTCTCGATCGACCCCACGGCGGTGACGGTTCTGTCCCTGGTGGAGCAGGCGAGAACGATGTTCCTGAGCGGCGAGAAGGGGTATACGCTACGCATCAACCTCCCGCCGGATTTGCCAGTGGTGATGGCCGACGAAGAGCGCATCGTGCAGGTGCTGAACAACCTCCTCGCGAACGCGGCGCGCCACTCTCCGGAGCCCTCGGTCATCGAGGTGGGGGCGGTGCGTGAGGGCGACGCGGTGGCGCTGTGGGTCGCCGACGAGGGCAGGGGCATTGAGCCCGAACGGCTGCCGTCCTTGTTTCGGCGCTACACCACGGGTGACGCCTCCTTCGGATTCGGCCTGGGGCTGGCCATCGCCAAGGGGCTGGTGGAAGCGCACGGGGGGCGCATCAAGGCCGAGAGCATGGGGCTTGGGTTCGGCGCCCGTTTCACCTTCACGCTCCCGATGGCGGAGGAGACCGTCGAGAGGGCGCAAGCCCGCGCCGCGCCGGCCTCCCTCTCGCCGGCCTCCATCTTGTTGGTGGAGGACGATCCGCAGATCCTGCGCTACGTGCGCGACACGCTCACCCAGGCGGGCTATCTCACACTTGCGACGGACAAACTCGATGAGGCGGCGCACCTCGCGCGGACAAAGAAGCCGCAACTGGTGCTCCTCGATCTGATGCTGCCGGGAGGCGACAGCCTCACGTTCTTGCAGGAGGAGCCCGGGCTCGCCGACCTGCCGGTCATCTTCATCTCGGGCTACGGGCGCGAGGAAACCATCGCGCGCGCACTCGATGCCGGCGCGGTCGACTACATGGTCAAGCCGTTTTCCAGCACGGAACTCATCTCGCGAATCCGCTCGGCACTGCGCCGCTACGACCGAGCAGCGCCCTTCGGGCTCGGGGAGCTGACCATCGACTATGCCCGGCGGCTGGTGCGCGTGGGCGACCGCCCCATTGCACTGACGCCCACCGAGTACGACCTGCTGCACCTCCTCTCGGTGAACGCGGGGCGGGTGCTGTCCTTTGACTTGCTGCTGCACAAGGTCTGGGGGAACGCCGAGGGCGCCGACACGCAGGCGGTCCGCAACTTCGTGAAGAAGCTCCGCCGCAAGCTCGGCGACGACCCCGCCTCACCCTCCTTCATCCTCAACGTGCGCGGCGTCGGCTACCGCATGCCGGGGCCCGACGAGGCGTCGCGCGCCCTTCCCGATGCTGCCGTCTCCGGAGTCACCGAATGAAGGCAGACCTCAGGTCGGCTCCATTCGTCGTCGAGGCCTCATTCGTGGGGATTCTATCGTTAACTTGACGACTACAACGTCTCGTAGGCCAAAACCCACTATAGAAAATTTGCCTGCTATAGGTTGTATCTGTCCTAATTAAGGAACCTCTGATTTAGTGCACGATCGGGCGCATGGCTGCGTTGTGTCCTCGTTCAACCCTCACCTCTCTCTCTGATAAGCCTCGGGGTTCGCTCCGGGACGCCTTGCCCTGCATCCCGCTATCACCATAAATCAGAGGTTCCTTAACTATAGAAGTCCCCGGGAAGGGCACCATCGATGCGTCAGTTCTGACTCACGTCAGACGGTCCGTCAACCGGCGGCGGATGAGCGGGGTCCCAATACTGTAAGCGGTCGATCAGGGGTTGGGCGTCCGGGCTGGTGGATTGCGTGGGCTCACTGGGCCCATGGTTCCAGGTCAGGCGTGAGTACCCATGAGCATGCAGGGTGTTGCGGATGACTGCGACGAGTGCGTCAAGGGTGACTTCGTCCCCCGCTCGCAGGTCCAACACGCGTTGAGCGTTCCCGGCGGGCGGAGGCGTGTCGTGCAGCAACGCCCAACAGCGATCGAAGACCGTTCGGCGCACGTCTTCCGGCACGTTCAAGCTCGCGATGTCGGCGGTACACAGCGCCGCCACCAAGAGCACGAATTGCAGGTCCGGCAACCCGGGATTGTCAACGTCGAGTGTCTGCATGGCAAGGCCGTATCTTATTGAGACGGGGACACGTTTTTCAATCTCTCCGGTTACGACCCGGCAAAAAATCCTCTGGGCTGATGTTGGCCTTCATCAGTTACCCGATAGGGACTGCTCAGCCAGTACGCCGCACCGACGAGCAAGGCTCCGCCGACAATATTTCCCAGTCCGACGAAGACCTGGTTCCACATGAATCCTTCCCACGATATCGCCTGGCCATGCGGGAGGAACAGCGCGATCCCCAACGCCGACTGGTTCGCAATACTGTGCTCGAATCCACTGCCCACGAACGCGAATACGCCCCAGAAGAGCACCATGATTTTTGCGGTCTCATTCGTGATCCGCGCCGCCATCCACACGGCCAGGCACACCAGCATGTTACAGAGCACGCCCCGGCTGAAGAGTTCCCAGGCCGGGACGGACATTTTCACCTCAGCCACCTTCAAGAACAGATCCGCCTGCGGGGCTTGGGCCACCACCCCGGACTGCGCGACCAGCCAGGCCACGGCCAACGAGCCAACGAGGTTGCCGATAAACGACCAGACGAAAATCCAAGCCACGTATTTCCAGGCAATCGCCCGGGAAAGCGCGCCGATGGTGCAGACCATCGTGTTGCCCGTGAACAGTTCCGACCCGGCAAAGATGACCAGCGTCAGGCCGACGCCGAAGGAGACGCCCATCACCAGGTTCAGGGAAGGCGACCCTTGAGCGAAGAAGGGCGCCCCCACACTGAAAATCAAACAGACGCCGAATCCCAAATAGATACCGGCCAGGGCCGACAAGATGAAATAGCCTCCGGGCGAGTGGAGCATATAGTCCACTTTTTTTCTTGAAACGTCCGACATATGCTTCAGATCTTCTCGATACATGATTCGCACCTCTTCGCTTGTTATGGATGTTGGACGCAAATAATCGTCGGGACCATTTTGAGGAACCTCTGATTTAGTGCACTATCGGGCGCATGGCTGCGTTGTGTCCTCGCTCAACCCTCACCTCTCTCTCTCTGATAAGCCTCGGGGTTCGCTCCGGGACGCCTTGCCCTGCATCCCGCTATCACAATAAATCAGAGGTTCCTTGACTCAGACCACGTGAAGGGCGCTACGGCGCGGCAGAGACGCCATGCGCGAAGCATTGCTCGCTATAATCGCTATAATATAGTGGGACACGGCCGAAAGAAACACGCCAAGGCGAAATTTTTTGAAAATTTCCAGTTCGGGGAAACAACGACAACAAACCTGGATCCCCGATCAGGTCGGGGATTGTAAAGGTTCACTCATTCGTTGACAGAATGTTCAGCTTGAATGGCGAGCACCTGCATTCTTTTTTCCTCCCCTTTGTAAGGGGAGGCCAGGTGGGGTAGAGTCCCATGCCAGAGAGCACTGGCAACGCATACAACAAGCGGCCCACCCATTCTGGCTTAGGCTCTACCTCCCCTCACCCCTCCTTACAAAGGAGGGGAAAGAAGCGGCCGAAATTGTCAACGAATTACTGAACACATACAGGGATGACGGTAGGGAGTGCTTTGGTTGTATCGGACAGTGCCTCCACCCATAATAGGGCAATGGGACAAACGGCGCCATCAGCGTCCAATCACGTTACAATTCCGGAACCTCTTCCACCAAGGGCCGTAGGAGGGCAGTGAATGATGAATGCATCGTCCGGACTGGGGATTCTGTTTCCATTGACCATTGGGCAACGCCTGCTCGCCATGGTGGTTATCTTCATTCTGGCGCTGGGGGCCATCCTGGCTTTTACTCATACGGCGGTGAAAAGTCTGGAGCACGACGTGGTGGTGATGGACGTGGCGGGGCGCCAACGCATGATGATTCAACGGCATCTGAATGAAACGCTGTTGGCTTCCCACGGGATTCGAACGGAGCTTCAACACACGCAAGAGATGCTCTTGCACTCCGCTGCCGCCTTACAAAACGGTGGAGACGTGGTCGTGAACCTGTACACCGGCGAACGCCGCTCGATTCCCGCGGCCCCGACCGCCCGGATACGGGAGCTTCTGGAGCAACAACGTTCCCTGCTCGAACGATTTTTTGCCAAAACCCGAACCCTGCTGCTCGAAGCCCCCGATCACTTCCCTTCGTCGGAATCGTATGCCTTGCTCAACCAACTCCAACAGGAACTGCAACGCAACGCCGACACCGTGTTCAAATTGTTCAGCGCCCATTCCCGGCAAAACCTCGCGAATCTCCTGAAAAGCGAACCCATCATCGGCATCGCGGTCATTCTCTTGAGCATCGTCCTGGCCCTGCAGGTCGTCTCCACGAGCCGCAGGCTCGAACGGGAAATCGAGCAACGCAAAAAAGCCGAGGAGGAGCGTGCCTTGCGCGACCGCTCGATCAATTCGGCGACCAACGGCATTCTCATCGCCGACGCCCGTCAACCCGACATGCCCACGGTCTATTGTAATGCCGCTTTTGAGAAAATTACGGGCTACGCCACGGAGGAAGTCCTCGGCCAAAATTGCCGGTTCCTGCAGGGGACGGACCATCAGCAACCCGGACTCGACGCCATTCGCCAGGCGATCCGGCAGGGCACCGAGGCCAAAGCGGAACTCCGCAATTTTCGCAAGGACGGCAGCCTGTTTTGGAACGAACTTTACATCGCGCCGGTCAAGGATCCGCAGGGACGGCTCACGCATTTCATCGGGATCCAAACGGATATTACTCAGCGCAAACATCAGGAGATCGAATTGGCGAACAAGACGCGGGAACTGGCTCAGTCCAACGCGGAACTCCAGCAGTTTGCCTACGTGGCGTCTCACGATCTGCAAGAACCGCTCCGCATGGTGGCGAGCTACACCCAGTTATTGGGGAAACGATACCGGGGCAAGCTGGATCGGGACGCCGATGAATTCATCGGCTACGCCGTGGATGGCGCCACCCGCATGCAGCGCCTCATACGCGACCTGCTGGAATACTCGCGGGTCGGGGCGGAGCGTCAGTCCTTCGAGGAGACCGACTGTGAACTCGTGTTTGAACAGGCCATGCAAAATCTCTCCGCGTCGGTCCGGGAACGTCACGCCGAGGTGACTCATGATCCACTCCCCATTGTCCAGGCCAGCCCGACGCACCTGATCCAGGTCTTCCAGAACCTGATCGGGAACGCGCTGAAGTTCCAAGGCGACGCCCCGCCCAAAATTCACGTGGGGGCCAAGGCGCTCCCTGATGGATGGGAATTCTCTGTCCGCGACAACGGGGTCGGGATGCCGGGTGATCAACTCGATCGCATCTTTGCGATCTTTCAACGCCTGCACGGTCAAAGCGAATACCCCGGTACGGGGATCGGTCTGGCCATCTGTAAGAGAATCGTGGGAAAATACGGCGGGCAAGTCCGGGCGGAATCCGAACCCGGTCAAGGCTCGACCTTCTATTTCACCCTGACGACCCCTCAAGAGGTCATGAAGCCGATGCCGTGACATTGTGGATTGCGGATTAAGGAATTTTGGATTGTGAATTTTGGATTTTGGATTTGAAAATCAGCAATCCGCAATCAAAAATTCTCTTCGAGGAATTTTGGATTGCGGATTTTGGATTGGCATGAAACTCGCGGGGAGCGCGGACACGCAGGCCTGTCCTGAGCGAAGTCGAAGGGTTCGCCCCTACGGAATTGACGTTCGGCGGTGGGTTGTCGGAGGAGATGAACCCCCCTGGCCCCCCTGTATAGACCGGGGACATCATTAACAGGTGTTCGGGGACATGGTTGACACATTGTGAGTTATTCTGCGGGCTGCTGCAAATCCACCTCGCGGATATATTGCTGACAAAAATAGACCCGCCACCGGCCCTCCTGGGGGTGGGCCGCACGGCCACCGGGAAGCCCCGTAAGGCCTTGGTCACATGGAAGCGTCGCCCGCGAAACGAGATCTCGCCTTTCCATTGGACGCGTCGGATGTGCGCCCCGGTGCCATAGTCAATGGGTGGGAGCACCTCGGGAAACGGGCGGGGACTGGGGGTGTAGCGGGTGGCCGGGACGGCGAGGGCTAAGGCGTCGTGGGGCCGCTCGAGGTTATAGTGGGCGCGCCAGCGGTCAAAGTGCTGTTGGCAGTGGGGCAGATCGCGAAAGGCCCGTTGGTGGAGTAATTCGGCTTTGAGGGTGCGATGAAAGCGTTCCTCTTTGCCCAAGGTCTGGGGATGCGCGGGGCGGGCATGAGTAAGGCCAATACCCAGGCGGATGAGCCAGACGGTCAAGGGGGTGAAGGGGCTGAGGGTGAGCGGGACGCCCCACGGGGGGCCATTATCCATCAACAGGCGGGCAGGCAAGCCATAGCGGCGGAAGGTCTGGGTCAAGTGGGTTTAGACGGTCAGCCCCTGTTCATTGGGACAGGCGTGCAGGCAGAGGGCGAAGCGCGAGCAGTCGTCCAGGACGGTCAAGGGGTGGCACCGGCCGTGGAGCAGGGCGAAATGGCCTTTGAAATCCATTTGCCACAGGGCATTGGGCGTGGCGTGTGCAAAGCGCTGCCATGCCCGGGGGGGGCGCCGGATCGGCGAAGGGCACCTCGGGGGTGCGACGCAGAATCGCGGTGATGGTGCTGGGGGCGGGCACGGGGTGATAGCCGAGGGCACGGAGGCGGGCGTGCAGTTTGCGGCCGCCCCAGGTAGGATGCTGGAGGCGCAACGCGACGACCGCGGCTTCGAGGGCGGCCGAGGTGCGGTGCGGGGTCTGGTGCGGGCGGCGCGAGCGATCCGCGAGGCCCGCGGGACCGGTCGCAGCATAGCGGGCTAGCCATTTATACGCGGTCGGGGGACTGATCCCAAATCGGCGACAGAGGGCGCGGAGGGAAGTCCCAGGCTGCTGGGCTAAGAGACTGAATTCCTGGCGTTGAGACATGGTCGATACCTCTTTCCACGGCATGGCGGTCCTCCTTTTGGGATGAAGCCATGCAGCTTAAAGTGTCAACCATGTCTCCGAACAGGTGTAAACCATGTCCCCGGTCTATACACCCCCCTTATCAGGGGGGTGTGAGTAACGGTCAATGGCGCATGCCCATACCAGTCGAATTCGTGGGACCGGTTCGTACGTGCCGGAACGTCGAGTGACGAACGAGGAGGTGGCAACGGAATTTGCAATTGCCGACCGTGACGTCTTTAGGGTCACCGGGATACGGGCCCGGCATTGGAGCCAGGCTGAGGAAACCTGTTCGTACTTGGCCGAGCGCGCCGCTCGACAAGCCCTGGAATCCTCTGGGCTGTCGAGTGATGCGATCGATGCCATCCTGGTGTCGACCACTTCTCCGGATACCCTTTTCCCATCCACGGCCTGTGCCCTTCAGGAACGGCTGGGCGCGCGTCGCGTGGCGGCCTTTGATCTTGCGGCATCGTGCAGTGGATTTCTCTACGGCTTATCCATGGCCGATGCCTTCATCCGGTCGGGACAGTTTCAACGCTGTCTGGTGATTGCGGCCGAAGTCAAATCCCGCTCTCTCCACAAATCCCAGCCTGCGAGCGGACTTCTCTTTGGCGATGGCGCCGGGGCGGCGGTGGTGGCCCGGGAAGAATCGCCGGATCGCCATCCGGCTGCAGGCATCATGGCTATTCGACTCCATTCGGAGGGCGCCTACCATGACCTGATCACGATTCCGGCAGGCGGATCAAGACACCCCATGAGCCGGGACACGATTCGCCGTCATCAACATAGCATTCGATTGCAGGGAGGAAAGGTCTATCGCGTGGCCGTCAAGCGGTTGACGGAGGCGGTCGAGGCGATCCTTCGTGAAACCGGGACGAGCCTGTCCGAGGTCAAACAGGTGATTACGCATCAGGCGAATGGCCGGATGCTTCACACCATCGCCAAACGTTTGGGCGTACAGCAGGACCAAATGGTCTCGATAGTTGACCGGGTCGGGAATACGTCGTCGGCCTCCTTGCCGATGGCTCTGGATTGGGCGTACCGGCAGGGGAGATTTCACGAGGGCGATCTGATTCTGCTTGGAGCGTTTGGCGGAGGCTTAACGTGGGGCACGGCCTTGATTCGATGGTAAGGCGTGTCGACAGGCCGGGCCATTCCTGAGTGTTAATAGCAAATAGAAATGTCCGGTTCTGTAGCAAATTAACTGTCCGCTTTTGATCCTTGCGCCTGGAAGTTCCCGAAGGGCGCTGGCCGTGGCGGCGGACCCTACGCCGCAGCCTTGCGGTCCTCCTTCAACGGCGTGCCGCTGACATCATACCGGGCCAGTTCGCGTGGCCCGTGGCGGATCGAAATCCAACCATCTGGATGATGCAGCACCGTCACTTTCGCCTTCACGTAGTGGCACCGGTACCGATTTGGAGGAATCTGCAGCACCCGGCGTTGAAAGCGCACGCAGTTGTCATGCCCCACTCTCCGCTCATGATGCTCACACAGAATCTCGTCCAGACGCCCCGAATCCTGGCAGGCCACAAAGGCCGAGCCCGCCTCCCGTGAGGGCCGGGCAAACTCCGCGTTGAAAGCCGGCAGATAGTGGTGCCGGCTATAGTCATTGGCGCGCGCCATGTCCGTGATCCCGGCTGCCGCCAGTTCCTTCCCTAGACGGTCCTGGTGCGTCCGGAACGCCCGCTCCGAACGACCCCGTGCCTCCGGCGAATACGCCGGAATCATCTCGATCCCCAGTTGGGCCATCGCCCGCCCGAATTGGGTCGGGTTGCGCTTGTCCACCTTGCCCCCCGCCACCGGCGTGTGC
Organism: Nitrospirales bacterium; assembly: GCA_965204965.1. Lineage (GTDB taxonomy): Bacteria > Nitrospirota > Nitrospiria > Nitrospirales > UBA8639 > Bin75. The sequence continues at coordinate 2,400,944 of OZ242026.1, forward strand.
CAGTAGTGACTGCCGCGATCCGTGTACAGTGAACAGAACAACCCCTTCCCTTCGATCACCTCACGGACCCCCCGAAAACTGCTCCAGGTCCCTTCTTCTTCACAAAAGAACATCGAGTAATGTTCATTGGTCGCATCGTCCATCGTGACAATCAGATCCCACAGCTGACCCGGCGCCCACTCGTGCCGGCTCCCGTCCTGGTGCAGCAGCATCCCCGGCCACGGCGACGCCTCGCGACTCTTGCGGTGCGCCCCCCGACGCGGTGCGCGCGTCACCACCCCAGCCGCCTGCAAACGGTTCTTCACCCAGGTATAGCTGCGCACGCCACCGTCTCGACGGGACCAGGTATAAAAATGCTTCACATTCCAGCCCCGATGCCCGGTCCGATAACGGTCTACCAGCGCCAGCACCTCGTCCACCGGCGCACACCGCCCGGAACCCTGCGACAGCCGCTTGTCAAGCAGGCCCTCCCTCCCCTCATCCTGATAACGATCAATCCAACGCCGAAACGTGCGGTCGCATACCCCTAGCAAGCGCGCCGCTTCTTCTTGCGTCAGCCGATTCTCCGTCCAGCCACAATACGCCTCCTCAAATCGTGCCATTCGTGTCTCCTGTAACCATTCTGTCCGTCTCATCAGATACATCCTCCTGCATCCAATGAAAACCGGACAGATCATGTGCTACAAGACCGGACAGATTATGTGCTCTCTACAGCCGGGCCATTCCTGAGTTGACGAATCCTCAGTTTATGTCATAATGTCAATGGACGTTTGTGGGTGTGACGTTTGAGGCCACAAGTATCCCAGCCCGTTTTTCCAGGGAATTGAGAGGTCAGAGTGAAAAAGATCTATTTGGCCAATCCACGTGGGTTTTGCGCCGGTGTTGACCGGGCAATCGAGATCGTCGAAATGTCGCTGAAGCGCTACGGCGCGCCGATTTACGTGCGACATGAAATCGTGCACAGCCGGCACGTCGTCAACTCCCTTCGGAAACGGGGCGCGGTGTTCGTAGAGGAACTGGACGAGGTCCCGGATGGTGCGCTGGTGATTTTCAGTGCCCATGGCGTGGCCCAATGGGTGTGGGAGGAGGCGCGGCGTCGCAATCTGAAAGTCATTGACGCGACGTGCCCCCTGGTGATCAAAGTTCACAATGAAGTCCATCGCGATTACAACAATAATTACGAGCTCATTCTCATCGGTCATGCGGCTCATCCCGAGGTGGTCGGAACATTGGGCCAGGTTCCGGATAAGTTCCATCTGGTGTCGTCGGTCGAAGACGTGGAAGCGCTTGAGGTTGAAAATAGCGAACACCTGTCCTACGTCACTCAAACGACGTTAAGCGTGGATGAATGCAGTGAAATCGTCGAAGCGCTCAACCGGCGATTCCCCGGCATCAAAGGTCCGCATCAGGAGGATATTTGTTATGCCACGCAAAACCGGCAAAATGCCGTGAAAGAACTGGCCAAATTCGTTGATTTGATCCTGGTCATCGGATCTCCCAACAGTTCAAACTCCAATCGATTGCGCGAATTAGCCGAACGATTTGCAGTCCCCGCCTATCTCATTGATTCGTATCAAGACATCCAGCTTGAGTGGCTCAAGGACGTGGAAGCCGTCGGGGTCACGGCCGGAGCCTCAGCACCGGAAATTCTGGTCAATGAAGTGGTGGCGTATCTCAAAGGAGTCGGGGCCCAGGAGGTCGAAGAACTCACGGTCGTTGAGGAAGACATCGAATTTCTGCTTCCCAAAGAACTCATGATGCCCGGACAAAAACGAAAGCAGAAAGCCCTCGTTTAGCCCGCATTTCTCACCAGCCTCCTGCTACGGGCGCCGGTCCACTCGCTGTGCCGGGGCGTACTCCCGCAAGCCCCTTCGACATAGTGTTCAACTATGCCTTCAGCGTCTCGCAGTCCGTGCGCCCCAGCACAACGGCGTCTCGACGCCCTCGCGACGGAGCCTGGTGAGAAATGCGGGCTCCAGCCGTTTCCTGTATCTACAGGTAACCCACAGCCTATACACGGAAACACACAACATATAAACAGACCCTCATCAATTACCACATTATTTAGTGTAAAATCCTTGATTTTTTTCTCTTCTGTGGTACAGTTGCGCCACGAGTCCGTTTGCCCCATCACCCGCTTCCCACTGAGAGTTTTTCATGAAGTTGAAATCCCTCCTGGTATCCGGATTCAAGTCCTTTCCCGAAGCTCGACTCGATTTCCCTCAAGGTATTACCGCGGTGGTGGGGCCTAACGGAGTAGGGAAAAGCAACATCGTGGATGCCATTCTATGGGTTCTGGGTGAGCAAAGTACCAAAACGTTGCGTAGTGAACGCATGGAAGACGTCATCTTCAATGGGACGGAATCGCGTAAGCCATTGGGGATGGCGGAAGTTTCGTTGGTCCTCAGCGACGTGACGAGTCAGGAACTCGAGGCCGTGGCCGGCGTGATGGAGTCCTTGCCGGGCAACAAAGAGCTCATGGTCACGCGCCGGTTGTACCGTGACGGGGAAAGCGAATATGCCGTCAACAAAATCCCCTGCCGGCTGAAAGATATCCGCGGTCTCTTTTTGGAAGCGAGGGCCGGCGCCAAGGGGCATACGGTGATAGAACAGGGCAATATCGATCACATCCTTTCCGGGTCTCCCCAGGACCGCCGCACGTTTATCGAGGAAACCGCGGGAATCGGTCGCTTCAAAAAGCAAAAGACGGAAGCCCTGAACAAACTCAAGACCACGCAGCAGAACCTGGCTCGCGTGCGGGACATCATTGCCGAAGTGGAAAAACAGCTCCGGACCTTGAAGCGCCAGGCGCAACAGGCCGAGCACTATCGGAAGCTGAAAGATGAATCCCGCGCCCTCGAAATCCGGCTCCTGAAACACGATTTTGAAAGCCTGCATCGGCAGCGGACGCACGTGGAATCCGAACTGGCCAAGCTGGGATTGCGCGAGGCCGAACTCATGGCTGAGGAAGCTCGCCTGACGGCGTCGCACGAGGAGGCCAAGTCGGCGCTGCTCCGTGACGGGGAGCGCGCCGGGCATCTGCAGGAGGAGCTTCGACAGTTGGAGCGCGACATGGGGCAGGCCCTCACGACCATGGAAGTCGAGCGGAATCGAGCCGACTTGTTTGACCAGCAGCGAACGCAGGCAGTGGAAGAACAGACGCGTCTCTGCGCGGTGTCCGAGGAAGCCGCGCCGACCATCAAGAGCCTTCAGGAACAGGTGCAACGCGCGGAAGGCGACACGGCTGAGGTGACTGGACGATTGACGGAATTGGAGACGGAAGAGCAACGGCAAGGCGAACAGCGGACGGCGTTACAGAACCTGACCGGGGAAAGCCGTCAATGCCTGTTCGATCTTGCGGTTGAACGTTCTCAAACCGAAGCGCAGTTGGCAAATCTCGATGCCAAGCAACAGGAACTGGGGACCCGCCTCCAGGACGTGCAAGGCGATCAAGCCCATTGCGGGCAGGAACGAGCGAAGGCCGAATCGACCCTGGCCGAGCAAACCGTGCTCTCGGAGCACATCGCCCGACAATTGGCCGCCGACCGCGAAAAGCAACAAACCCTGTCAGCCGAAAAATTGGAACTCGAAGAACGGATTCGAGAGGTCGATCAACAACGGGTTCAGGAGCAAACCGACCGGGCGGCCGCCGAATCGCGGTTGCAGGCACTGCAAGCCGTGCTTCGGGAAGAGTTGGGGTATCGGCAAGGCCGGGAAGGGAACGACCTTTCCTTGCGACGGATGTGCCAGGGGGTCCGGGAAGTGTTCGCTGAACGGTTGAAGGTGCCGCAAGAATATGAAGTCGCCATCGAGGCGGCCTTGGGAGAGCATATTCGCGCCTGGGTCGTACGCGGGGTCGATGACGTGATGCAAGCCCTTGCGGTCGTCACGGAGCAGGGTTGGGGTCGTGGGACGTTTGTCACCGCGCAGGCCCCTGCTTCCTCTTCGACTCCGGCGTCGTGGCCTGCCTTGCAACAGGCGAACGGGGTGTTGGGCCGGGCGGTCGACTTGGTCACCGTCCCCGACGACCTCCAAGGCGTGTTGCAGAGTCTTTTGGGGCGGGTGGTATTGGTTGATACGCTCGAACACGGGCTGTCGGCGATGACGTGCGTTTCTGAAGCCGACCTCGGGTTCCTGCTATTGGTGACGAAAACCGGAGAGGTCATTGATCCCCGGGGCATCGTGACCGGCGGATCATCCGGTGAGGCAAGCGGGCTGCTTCAACGACGGCGCGAAGTGCAGGCGTTGGAACAGGAACTGTTCTCGATGGACCAACGCATCGCCGGGTTCGACGGCCAACGCCGGACCGTCCAGGAACGGGTAGAGACGAACAAGCAACAACTCGAAACCCTTGAAGCCTCCCTGAAAGAATCCGAAATGCGGCAACTCGTAGTTGAGCAGGAACGCTCTGCCTTAGCGGGTCGCCTGCAGGACTTGGATTTGCGGTTGACTACAAATCAGACGGAATTGGAAACCTGCCAAGAGGAACTCGCGCGGGTTCAAGAGCACGAACGTCTGGCTCAATCGCGGCTCGAAGAGATTGCGCGACAACACGACGAAGAAGAAGCACGGCTGGAGGAATCCACCACGCAACTCCAGGGAATGGACGAAGCCATACGCGTGCTCTATGACCGGTTGACGGAGACGCGGTTGACTCTCACCACGTATCGGGAACGTCACGAACGCGCCCGTGCGGATCTGGACCGGCTACAAGAAGAGGATCGCAACCGGCGGGCGCGGCTCGAGAGTCTTGCCGGGCAGATCGAATCCCTGCACGTTCAAGCCGTGCAGAGCCAAGCGGAACGCCGTCGCGCGGATGCGAGGTTTCAGGAATTGGAAACCGGAAAAACGACGTTGCAGGGTGAACTTCGCGAGGTCGAAGAGCGTCATACGAACGGCCTGCAACAGACCCGGGAACATGAACACGGTCTCAATGAGAATCGAAAACAGTGTTCTGCGACCAAGGAAACGAGACGGGACTCGGACGTCCAGCTTGCTGAAATCCGGACGCGGATGCAAACCATCGAGGAAACCCTGACCGGCACCTATGGGGAATCCGTGGAGGTCAGTGAAGCCCAAACGACGCAGCCCGACGATTCAAACAACGCCGAAGGGGAAGGCCCCGAGACCTGGAGAGAACGGTTGCTGACCATCCGGACCAGGATGGATCGCATGGGGGCGTTGAATTTGGCCGCGATCGATGAGCACCGGGAATTGGAAGAGCGGCACCGGTTTCTCCACGAACAGGAAGAGGATCTGTCCGAATCGATCCGCTCGCTGCAGGAAATCATCGAACGTCTCAATCGAACGACGAATCGCATGTTCCAGCAGACGTTTGAGGCTGTCCAGGAAAAGTTCGGGGAAGTCTTTTCAGCCTTTTTTGCCGGAGGGCAGGCGGAATTGGTCTTGGTGAAGCCGGAAGCGGAAGAAGATGAGGAGGAAGAGCCTGGGCAGGAGCCCGGGGTCGATATTATCGCGCAGCCGCCCGGGAAACGTCTCAAGAACCTGACGATGTTGTCCGGCGGAGAAAAAACCCTGACCGTGTTGGCTTTGCTCTTTGCCAGTTTTCTGACGAAGCCGTCGCCCTTTTGTATTTTGGACGAGGTCGATGCCCCATTGGATGAACCGAACGTGGTCCGGTTCGCTCGATTTCTGCCTCAGTTAACCCCGTTGTCGCAGTTTCTCGTGATCACTCACAATAAACGCACCATGGAAGTCGCCGATTCCCTGTTCGGGGTCACGATGGAAGAACCCGGCGTGTCGAAGTTCGTGTCCGTACGAGTTGCGGATTTCGAGAAAGTGTAACGGCGAGAGGTTGGAAGAGTAGGCCCGAGGGGAGAAGCAAGACGCCCCGTCTTCATACGAGGACGGGGCGTTTCAGCATTAGGTTCCTTAGTTTCGTACGCCGCTCCACACCTTCTCAGGGTCGATTTCCTTATCGGGGTTCAAGGTCCTCGCTTTTTCGAGTAGAACGTCGGTCGTTTCGGGGACTTCCGGGTCTGAAATGCAACAGTCATCAACCGGACAGACGGCCGCGCATTGCGGTTCATCAAAATGCCCGACGCATTCGGTACAACGTTCATGGGTGATCACGTACACCGTATCACCTTCGCCTTGTCCTTCACCGACGGCATACCCTTTTTCTTCCGCGGCACTCCGAGTTTCGAAGATCGCCTCATTCGGGCATTCCGGGAGACATGCTCCGCAATTAATACATTCTTCCGTAATCAATAACGACATACCTTCCTCCTTGTATCAAACCAGAAAGAGACTCGGGTGCCCCCAAGCGATAGAGAAGATACATTCTAGGCACCCGTGAATAGCGAGTCAACGGGACAGAAGCCCTATGCCCCTAAGCCATTTGGACTGCCTAGTCCCATCTGCCGACGTCGGGAGCGACACGTGTACGCCGGCCCTTTATTCTTCGAGACGATAGTCCCAGCCCCGGACTTGGAAGGGTCTCCCTGCAACCGCCAAGGCTCCCAAGAACCCTTGCCCCAAGGGGAGATTAAAAAGCGACCAATCCTCGGGGGATGAGCCTGGCCCCGAAACATTGAGTTGGAGATAGAGGATTTGCGGCGGCTCGTCGGAAGTGAATGTCACCGTCACGTTTTGCAGGGGAAAGGAGAATCCGTGGCCCAACGCTTTGACAAAGGCCTCTTTGCGGGTCCAACACCGGAAAAACGCCGCCCGTTGTTCGGCCGCTGGGAGGTTCTGAAAAACCGTGAATTCTTCCGGGCTGCAAATGCGTTCGGCCAGCCCCGCATAATCCAGGGAGTCCCGGTCTTCCTCGAGATCGATACCGACTTCAAGATCCCGGGAAACGGCATAGACGGCGCACTGTCGGGAATGAGACACGTTGAAATGCAGTGATTGCCCCGCAGGGTCTTGCAACAACGGTTTCCCGAATGGACCCGATTCAAAATGGATGTCACGGGGCGACTGCCGGAGGTAGCGGGCGAGAATGTTGCGCAGGATGCCTCGTGCCGCGGTAAAGCGTCGCCGGTGTTGGGAGCTTTTGAACCGTTGCGCGCGATCCTGCTCGTCGGGACTCAGAGTTTCCTGGTACACTCGAAGACGTGTCAAGGGTACGTCTACAATCGCGCGCCACACGTGGATATGACCCGCCGGAAGCAGATGCCCGCCCTCGGGACAGTTCTCAAAGAAAGAAAATGGAGTGGATGATGCGGTCAGGGAATGCTCGTGATTCATATCTGATTCAGAGGAATCTCTCAAGCAGGCTTGTAACCTGCACACCAAGGGATGAAAATGAGGACGCTTCTCCCAATCTGTCATTCCCGACATTTTTAATCGGGAATCCAGTGTCTTTGTTTTTTCCTCAGCTCGCAAGAATCAAGACGCTGGATTCCTGCTTCCGCAGGAATGACAATCCGGGTGTTGTTGGCTATTTTCATACAAAGACCACGGGACCCTGTCTCTCCGTATATGTTCGATCGGAGCGGGCCGATCAATATTGTATATTGTACAGAGAAACGCATCCGGGAGGCGAGCGTTGAGTAGCCCTTCCAAATCAGCGGCTTATGCCGCATTGCTCACGGCTTCGGTCGTGTGGGGCGGGTCGGTGGTGGCCCAGAAAGTGGCGCTGGGCGCTTTTTCAGCCGTGGAAGTGTCCGTGTTTCGCGGTCTCGGCGCGTTGTGCATTCTTGTTCCGTTGTGGTGGTGGCAGGAGCAGTCCAAGACGCGTTTGACCATGCGGGACCTCGGGATTCTCACGGCCCTGGGGATTGGCGTGCTCGGGAATCACCTGCTGATCCTGTATGGGCTCAAGCACATCGGGGCCGGAGCCGCCGGAGTGATCATCGGGGCCAGCCCGGCCATTACGGCCTTCCTGTCGTCATTGCTGTTACGGGACATCCCGTTTAGCCGGGTGTGGGTCGGATGCGCGGTGTCGTTCATCGGCGTGGCCCTGGTATCGGGCAGCAACGCCACGACGGATGGCGGCGCGGACCCTGTGCTGGGCGGCGGGTTGGTCGTTCTGGCCCTGGTAAGCTGGGCTTTATATACCATCGGCAGCCGTTGGATGATGGAGGGGTTGTCGCCGTTGACGGTGAATTGGACGACGCTGCTCATCTCCATCGTGTTTCAAATTCCGTTACTGTGGATAGACCCCCAGGTGTTGGAGGCAGGCGTCGGAGGAATTCCTCCCTCCGGTTGGGCGGCGTTGGTCTACGTCATCGTGTTTGCCACCGCGATTGGCCAGCAAGCCTGGCTTTACGGGGTATCCGGTATCGGTCCTTCACGGGCCGGGATCTTTACCAATCTGATTCCCGTGTCCGCCCTGTTGTTGTCGTTCGTCATTCTCGGGGAATCGTTGGACCTGATCAAAGTGCTTGGTATCGGATTCGTCCTGGGCGGGGTCTGGTTGGTCAACCGCTCTGCAGGGACATAGCCTGCATTTCTCACCAGCCTCCTGCTACGGGCGCCGGTCCACTCGCTGTGCCGGGGCGTACTCCCGCAAGCCCCTTCGACATAGCGTTCAACTATGCCTTCAGCGTCTCGCAGTCCGTGCGCCCCAGCACAACGGCGTCTCGACGCCCTCGCGACGGAGCCTGGTGAGAAATGCGGGCTAGAGGGCTTCCATGGCCGATGGTTGCTCAAATGTCGCTCGAATGGGATGATGATTTCCAATTCCCTCTCCCCACCGAGGGAGAGGGCGAGGGTGAGGGGGGAATTCCTGAACGAAGCGAACAGTCAGGAGCGGCAAGAGAAAGGTAAAACCGAATGCTGAAAGAGCGAATCGAGGAAGTCACGTTAGCCAACGAGGCGTTTTATCAGGCTTTTGAAAGCTTGGACATCGGAGAAATGGATAAGGTGTGGGCTCATGAGGAATACGTCACGTGCATCCATCCGGGCTGGAGCATGCGGGTCGGCTGGCCGATGGTTCGGGATTCCTGGGTCGTCATTTTCAACAACGTGTTTTCCATGGGATTTTCCCTCACGGAACTGCAAGTCCAGGTCGCCGGCGACGTGGCCTGGGTGATTTGCACCGAAAATATTTCAAGCCGGCACGCCGACAACACGCAAAACAGCCGGGTCGTGGCGACCAACCTGTTTGAACGTATGGATGAAGGCTGGAAAATGATCCACCACCATGGTTCCCTGTTAATGGAATAGAAACAATGTAGGGACAACCCCCTGTGGTTGTCCGTCCTGGTCAATGCGGGAGGGCGAGCGTGTTATACCAGTCTTTGACAATCGCATCCCGTTCGATCATCGTCATGCCGGTATATTTGCGGAACATCCCTTTGCCCCCTTTTTTGCGCCGCCAGTTCACGAAATCGGCAAAATGTTCTTTGCACACGGTGCCCGTTCCGGCCGGGGCATAGCCTTGGTTCGCGCACCCCTCGATCATACAAGCTTGAGCGATCATACTGTTGACTCCTCCATAAAAAGCGTTGTTCCAAGTATGCCCAACCTTCACACGGCAGTGCAACGGTGCTCCGATGTAGGGAACAACGATCGTTCTTCCCTACTTGCATTCTCGTTGACGGTCTGGCTATCGTAGCCGCCAAGTTGATACAGGCGAATGAACTATTCTGAACGGTTTGAGAAAGGAGAGTGTCTTGTGGCAACAGCAACAGAAGTCTTTGAACAAGTGAAAGCGGCGGCCCTGGCGGCGACCGGAGCGGATGAACGGGCCTTGCAAATTGATTATGACGCCCTGGAGAAAAAAATGTCAGCGGCCTTGGGAACCCGGACAGTCGCTCTATTGCACATCAACCAATATTTGCCGGAAGGGTATGAAGACCAGGGCCATTTCAATGCCATCGCCGTGACGGAAGGTAACGTGGTGTACGACATGGTCATCGGCGATCAATATTTTCGCTATGATGTGTTTTCCGCTGCCGATCTGAACAAGTTCCAATCGATCGACGGCATCTATAAAGACGAGGAAAAGCGAGAAGAAATTTCCTTCTTGAGCCTGCGCCTCCAGCACGGAGACGAGGCGCATATTCTGTTGGGCTTGGATGACGATCAGCGCGCCAGCATCCTGGCCATCGCCGACAAACTCTCGTCAGCCCGCCATCCGGAATAACCACGGGTGAACAGCTTCTGTTGAGAACATAGAATCGATTATTCCGATTTATGAACCTTCCACGTCTTTATCATGGATGGTAATCTCTCCGCTCGAAGGGTCAAGCGTCATTGCCACAACGGCGTGGACTACGGGATTGCTGACGGCGCGTCGCCTGAACACGGGGAAAGTTTGCGAGCCGGATCTCTACTGCCACCTGGGCTTTATTCATCGTGTTCGTCATCCCTGCGTCTGGCGCTCATCATCAGGCCTGCGTTTCAGGAACTCGGCGGGCGTGACGATCTGTACGCCTCGAAACGGGTTCAGGACGAGCAAGTCGGTATCGCCGGTGACGATAAAAAGGCCGCGTTCCCATTGACGGCCAACTCCAAAACTTGGTTGTCTTTGGGGTCCCGACACACGTGGACTGACTCGGTGGTTTCGATCAGGTTCGATTCGGTTATCAGAGCTTCGAGAAACTTGTCGCGCTCTTCGTGGGAGATGTACCTGTCGAACTTGCCCCGGCAAAGCACCTCGCTCAACTCTTTGACCAATGGCCGGGAAACCAAAATGGTTCCATGATGTAAAGCCTGAAAGAAGGCCTGCCCCGGACCGGAATCGTTGAAGAGTAACGCACTGACAATAACGTTCGTATCGAAGACGAAGTGGGTCATTCTTCATCAAGGATAGACTGCAAGATTTCCGGGGTCAGGCCGCGTTGTTGCGCGTTCCGGCTGATCTCCAGCATGGTGTCCCGAAGCGATTTCCCGGACTCCGTGACGTCACGCAAGCGCAAATTGATGAGCAAATCCAGTTTGCGACGCTCTTGGTTCGAAGCTGAACGGTAGCGGTTAGCCACATCAGAATCGACCGACACGGTTATTTGTTCCGTCATTGTATGTCCCTCCAAGCCTTGACTTATAGTGAAAGTCCCGTCTTCTTCGAGTGCCTCTCGACCTTGACCTCTGCCACTTCCTGTTCTCATGGCATGAAAATACCTTCAACGTGATCTATTTTCAGGTCTCGCCGTGCAGGTTGCAAGCCCGTGCTTGTCCCCGCAGGCTTTTAGTGGGGATCTATCGGGAATGCCGAACCCGATACGACGAACACGGGCAGACACTGCCCCTACGTGTGGTAAAACGGAAGGGCTTGTACGACGCAGGGGTGGCGTTGGCCGTCGACGTCCACGGCGAGGGTAGTGCCCGGAGCGGTGAAGTCCCGTAACGAAAACGCAAAGGCAAGGGTCTTGTTCAGGGTGGGGGAGTGAATCGCGCTGCTGACCCAGCCGACCTCCCGATCGTGGCTGAATACTTTGGCATCGGGAGGGGGAATCGTTTCCGAATCGATGACCAGGCCCACGAGCCGTCGCTTGACGGTCCCGTACGTGTCCATGCGCGCCACGACCTCCTGTCCGGGGTAGCACCCCTTACTCAGACTGAAGGCTTTCCCCTCGAGGTTGGCTTCGGGCGGCACGATGCGTTCATTCAAATCCGGTCCGAGTTTGGGGATGCCCGCTTCGATGCGCAGGGATTCCCGCGCTGCCGTGCCGAATGCCCGGAGGCCGACGGCTCGCCCGGCTTCCCATAACTGACTCCAGGCTTGGTCCATGGCCTCATTCGGCATCAGGATCTCAACGTCGTGCTCGCCGGTTTCCTGGGTCGTAGCCATCAAGGCTGACTGCCCATTCAGGTCGTGGTTCAGGAAGGTGCCCGTTTTCAAGCCGGCGACGTCGACGCCGAACGTCTGTTTGATCAGGTCAGGGGCCTTGGGGCCACTGAGCAGAATAATGCCCCAGGTGTCTCCACAGTTCTTCATTTTGGCTTTGGTGCCGTAGAGCAGAAATTTCCGAAAGGTCTCGTAGGTGACGGCGCCGGCTTCGCCCACGTCTTCCACCAAGAGAGATTCCTCAAGCCGGTAAACCCGGAAGCAGCTCAGCATCTTGCCTTTGTGCGTCATGAAACTCGAATACAGCCAGTCGCCGGATTGGAGCGGCAGGATGTCGTTGCTGATAATGCTTTGCAGCCAAGTGACGCGGTCCTCTCCCGTGACCGTCAGTTTTCCGCGATGGGAGAGATCGGCAATCCCCACGCCCGTTCTCACCGCGTAATGTTCGGCAACGGGGTCCCCATAATGGGCCGGCATCTCCCATTCTCCGGCAGGACCGAACAGGGCTCCCAGTTGCTGATGGGTGGTATGCAGGGCTGACTGTTTCATGCCGGACGGGGTTGGGTCACTTCCTGGAGCAAAGCCAGGGTTCTGGCGGAAAACTCATTGCGTGAGACGATCTTGTCGATTCCGAGTTCCTTGGCCTGCCGCCACGTGTCGATTTCTTCGTGATTGGCAAACGCCAGCACCGGCACGCGGTTCAAGGCGGTCTCGCTCTTGGCGGTTTTCAGCAGGGTGGCGGCATCGAGCCCGGGGTCGTTCATGTTCAACACGATCGCCGTCGGGGCTTGAGCTTTGGATTTTTCGAGAATGTCATCGGGAGACTTGACGCGCTTGAGCCCGTACCCGGCCGGTTTAAACGCATCACGAATTTTTGTATAGAAAAAAATATCGGTCACACCCACGAGCACGATTTTTTCCTGTTCCACGAGTTCTACCTTTCTTCTGATCGTAGGGACAACCCCTGTGGTTGTCCATCGGAGATGGCCTATGGTTCATGCGGGACGGCACGGGGGCCGTCCCCTACAATACGATGTAGGGACAATCCACCGCGGTTGTCCGTCAAGGGCCACACCTGATTTGTGGTACGGGTTTCAGGCCATTGGCCGGATTATTTTCATCCGATTCCCAGTTCAACGGGTTGTGTTGAATGTATTCACGGACGTCATGCAGGGATTGTTCATCCCGAATAACGTGGTCGTAGAAGGACCGTTGCCACAATTTGGCATTGAATGGTCGCCAACCTTTCTGATGGACGCCTTGGATGTATAACCTGGTCGTCAGCGTTTTGAATCGGTGTATCACGTTGGACAGGGACAATGTAGGGACAACCCCCTGTGGTTGTCCGTCTGGGAGGGGGCGCGGTTCATGCGGGACGGCACGGGGGCCGTCCCCTACAATGACGATGATGCCGTGGACATGATTAGGCATAAGCTGGAATTGGTCTATCTGAATGTCGTGATAGAATTGCGGCAATTCCTTCCAAGTGTTGACTACCATCTCCCCCGCCGTATTTGTCACCATTTGGCCATCAATTATTTCACCGAATAATTCTTTTCTGTTGTGCGTACAGATCGTCACGAAATAATAGCCTGCCTGGGAATAATCGTAATGCTGTAACCGATTCGTTTTTCTGTTGCGCATGTAGGGACACCCCCTGTGGTATCCTTCGCGGAGATGACCTATGGTTCATGCGGGACGGCACGGGGGCCGTCCCCTACAATGACAATGATGTAGGGACAACCCCCTGTGGTTGTCCTCCTTAATTCATCAAGGTAATCAGCCGCATCATCGCTTTCTTCGCGGGCGTATAGTCGGCATTGAACGTCACGGCGGTTTTGTAGGAGTCGATGGCGCGTAACCAATCGCCTTGTCGTTCATACACGCGCCCCAGGTTCATATGCGGAAAAGCCGGGCTTTCATATCGCCTGGCTTTGGTGGCCCGTTCGAGCCAGGGGATCGCTTCATCCAACCGGTTCAATTCAATGAGATAGGCCCCGATGTCGTTATAGGGATTCCCGAAGTCCGGGTCCGTCTCGATGGCCCGATGACATTCTTCAATGGCTTCGTCCAACTGGCCCATAAAGCTGTAAGTCCACCCGAGGAAGGTATAGGCTTCGGCCGTCGGGAAGGCGTCGATGGAGTTCCGGTAGAGTTTGACGGCGTCATCCAGTTTGCCGTTCATCTGACAATCGTAGGCCTGCTGGAATAAATTCCACGCGGACAGCTTGTCCTCTTCCCGCCCTTCACCCTGCTGAAGAAAATCCTGCTGGTTCATTGTCTCTCACTCCCCCCTTGAGGGGGAGTCGCAAGCGGCCAAGCCGGCAGGCGCCGGCTGCTGCGGTGGGGGGACCAATTCCCTTCACCCATACAATCCCTATTCGCCCTTCAGTTTGTGACGAACGAGGTCGGCGGCGCGTTTCCCCGACAACAGCATCGACCCGAAAGCCGGGCCCATACGGGGAGAGCCGTCCACGGCGGCCACGGCCAACCCGGTGACGAAACAGTTCGGGAAGACCTCGCGGGTATTTTCTACAACCATGGCCTCGGAGCGCGCAACCCACATGGCCCCGTTACCCGGAACCGTTTGATAGAGCCCGCGCTGGTTCAGCAAGCCGACCACCACCGCGTCATGCCCGGTGGCATCGACTACGACTTTGGACTCGAGCGCGATCGGATCGACGTGGATGACGTCGTGCCCGGCCATCTCCGCGGTCGTATTATTGACGACCACGCCTTCGAGCGTCCCTTCACCGCGCAGGACCAAATCCACGACCCTGGTCAGGTTCAGCACCTTGGCGCCGGCTTCATACGCCGAGGCAATGAGGCGGGCGGTGGCGTGCGGAGGGTCCACGATGCGCATGCCCGCGCAGTCCTTCACCGGTTTGCACGGGACGCCCAGGCTCTCGAGAATCTCGTGGGCAGGCTCGCACAGGGTGGCCTTGTTCATGAGGTACCCGCCTGACCAGAATCCTCCGCCGAGCGCGAGACTTTGTTCGAGCAGCAGGGTGCGAAATCCTTGTGCGGCCAGGTCGTGAGCGCAGACCAGACCGGACGGCCCGCCGCCCACGATAATCACGTCACTTTCAATGAGTTGATCAAACTCTTTATAGAATTCGCGCGCGATGTGGCGGGTGACGTCCCGTTCACGAAGCGGCGCCGGCTGGAGATTATCCATGGCAGACATTCCTCTATTGCCCTCTCCCTCAGTCTTCCCCTCTCCCCCGGTGGGAGAGGGCTAGGGTGAGGGGGTAGACCGGGTTGAGGGACGGGGTCAGGGTGAGTGGCCTCCGTTGGTTACGGTTTGTCGGGGTGTACATACAGTTCCCCGCCGGTTTTGCGAAACTCATCGGCTTTTTCACGAAGCCCGGCTTCCAGGGCCTGCTGTTCGCCCATTTTGAGTTGAGCGGCATAATCCCGCACGTCCTGCGTGATTTTCATCGAACAAAATTGAGGTCCGCACATCGAGCAGAAATGGGCGCCCTTCGCGGCGTGGTCGGGCAGCGTGGCATCGTGATACGCCCGCGCCGTGTCGGGATCCAGCGAGAGGTTGAATTGATCCTCCCACCGGAACTCGAACCGGGCCTGTGATAACGCATTGTCGCGGCGTTGGGCTCCCGGGTGTCCCTTGGCCAGGTCCGCGGCATGCGCGGCGATCTTGTACGCGATGACGCCGGCCTTCACGTCTTCTTTCGTCGGCAGGCCGAGATGTTCCTTGGGCGTGACGTAGCACAGCATGGCGCATCCGTACCAGCCGATCATCGCCGCGCCGATCCCCGACGTGATGTGATCGTATCCCGGCGCCACGTCGGTGGTGAGGGGGCCCAGGGTATAGAACGGGGCCTCGTGACACGCCTCCAGTTGCCGTTCCATGTTTTCATGGATCATGTGCATGGGCACGTGGCCGGGTCCTTCGATCATGACCTGCACGTCGTGCTCCCAGGCGTGCTTGGTCAATTCGCCCAACGTCTCGAGTTCGGCAAACTGCGCCGCGTCGTTGGCATCGGCAATCGAGCCGGGTCGCAATCCGTCCCCGAGACTGAAGGAGACGTCATAGGCTTTCATGATCTCGCAGATTTCCTCGAAGTGGGTATAGGCAAAATTTTCCCGGTGATGCGCCAGACACCATTTGGCGTGAATGGACCCGCCGCGTGAAACGATGCCGGTCATCCGGTTTGCGGTGAGCGGCACGTAGGCCAATTTGACGCCGGCGTGGATCGTGAAATAATCGACCCCCTGTTCAGCCTGCTCGATCAGCGTGTCCCGGTACAGTTCCCACGTCAGGTCTTCGGGCTTCCCGCCGACTTTTTCCAGGGCCTGGTAAATGGGCACGGTGCCGATGGGCACGGGGGAATTGCGAATGATCCATTCCCGTGTCTCATGAATATTCTTGCCGGTGGACAGGTCCATGACCGTATCGGACCCCCACCGGATGGCCCAGATCATTTTCTCGACTTCCTCTTCAATCGACGACACCACCGCGGAATTGCCGATGTTGGCGTTGATCTTCACCAGGAAATTCCGGCCGATGATCATGGGTTCGATTTCCGGGTGGTTGACGTTGGCCGGGATGATCGCGCGGCCGCGGGCCACCTCGTCACGGACGAATTCCGGGGTGATGGTGTGAGGAATCGTGGCGCCCCAAGCCTGGCCTGGGTGTTGAACAACGCCGCGGGGCGTGCCGTTCGACTGGGCTTGCGCATCCCGCAATTGCGTTTCCCGGATCGCAATATATTCCATCTCCGGGGTCACGATGCCCCGGCGGGCATAATGCAGTTGCGAGACGTTCTTGCCCGGTTTTGCCCTCAACGGTTGGCGGATATGTCCAAAGCGAAGATCGGCAAGCGCCGGGTCATTGGCCCGCAGCCGTCCGTACTCCGAAGAGACGTCGGGCAAGGCGTCCACGTCCTGCCGCGCCAGGATCCAATCACGACGTAACGGAGGCAGGCCGCGTTGAATGTCGATCTTCGTTGCAGGATCGGTATAGGGCCCGGACGTGTCGTACACGACGATCGAAGAGGAAGCGGACGCGCCGTTCTCCGTCTTGGCGGAGGAAAGAGCGATTTCACGCATGGGCACGGCCACGCCGTCCTGTTCCCCATTGACGTACACTTTCTTGGACGCGGGAAGAGGAGACGTGGTCAAAGCCGACGTGGGCGCATGCCCGGAATTCCCGTTCGTGGAAGAGGGTGGAGGGTTGTTCATGCGGAAATCCTTTCCGGCAAACAAAAAACCGCTTTCCAGATTCTGGAAGCGGCTCTCACAAACGGCGGTAAATTGTCTGTCCGCTTCCCTACGCTGGTATTACCCAGATCAGGTCATAAGGGTTGTCTTCGTCAGAAGACTCTCAGCCGTCGGGCTCCCCTAGCTATTGGTTGAGCAAAAATATACGCCTAGCGCTTTTCTTTGTCAATCAGCCATTGCGCGGGTAGTGTCTCAGTTTGAAATCCCATCTTCTCACTTTCTTTACCGTAGTCAGGAGAGTTCAAGCATCATGCGAGCACTCGGAACGATAATCAGGACCGCCCAACGTGAACCCACGTCCGACGAGATTCATTGCGGCTTGTTTGACTATTATGACCACGGGGATGAAATCGACCCACGGCTTAAAAGTCACCATAAACCTCTTTCGCACGTAGCGAAGAGCTTTTCCCATGATTTGGTCAACTTATCCGTGTTCGCAGGACAAATACTCCACTGGTTGAGACCAGAGAACATCCGTTCAGGACCCTCGCTAGTTGTCGTCAGTGCTGTAACTGAAGCGTTCATCACGGTTGCACGGTCAGCGTGCGACGAACTTGCCGTTGCTTTGTTACATGTCGCCACAAAAGAGATAGGACAGAAACAGAAGCTAGGAAAGAAGGGAATTGACACCCTCCCCGCTCTGCGTGAGTGGGCTCGCCAAAATCCAAATCTCGTGGCTGAGGCGATCAGCCCAGCATTCGATTACGATTTCAATTGGTTCTCGGAACTAACCACGCTTCGCAATTACCTTGTTCACAATGGTGCCCTTGCAATCATTCATTGCGACGGCAAACAGTTCAATCTATGGCCTGAGCTTCCTGATCTTGGCTTGATCAAGTGTGAACCACTTATTCCAATGCTTGCCCACGTGACGACAAACGTACTTGACCTAGGACACCATGTCGCAAAGTTCGTGCAGCACCGCATACCACTACCGAGTGACCGCCAACGCACTCGCATGCTTCAAGGGGTTACAATCCACTCACTTCATGAACTTATGGAAGTTGCGCCGGAATACGCAAAACCGTCGCCGTAGAAGAAATGCCCCACCACCATTTATGAATGCAAGGGCATGAAGGCTGGCGAGAGTGCATGCCGCAAGAACCGATGCCGAAGAAGCTGAGCCACTTTCACGACTCGCCTCCGTCGCGGGACCACTCGGCCAATCCCCAATTCCTGTGAATCTTGACGATTTTCCCCAAGGTTTTGGCATGTCGGTCCAGGACCGACCTGACTGTATTGCTGAAATTTCTGGACTCGGTGGGATAGGCTCCTCTTTCTCTCGGTCTCGTCACCAATCACCAATGTGGCACAAATTTTGCCCTCTTGTGCTTTTTTTCTGCCTTACTATACTTCTAGGCACTGACTTTTTGTATAATTTAGTGAATGAATAATAAGGGGGTGATGTATTGAAAGAAGGTGACATAGTTTGGCTTAGTTGCGAAGTTAAACCAGGCCCTTTCCCAAATGAGCGGCTTGTTCGTCTTACACTCCCATCCGGTGAATGGGTTGGGTTTGTGGAAATTGACGCGTTGAAGGACCCAGACGTAAAAACGGGAGAAAACTGTGTGCTTGCTCGTATTACAAAAATCATAAAAAACGAAGTTATTGCCATGATACAAGCACATGCGTTCGACAGTAACACCGTGCGGACATCGTCTAAAAAGGTTCAACCATTTGTTCCTGTCTAAGCCTGATATCCTCAAATATCTTGAGAGTGAAAGCCAGACCTTAAGTTTTGGTAATTAGGGCGTTTCGTAACCACTATGTGATAGAAAACACGCATGGTTACAGGACGCCAGACGGTTTTTAGTTGTGCGGCCAACTTTTTACGGGGGCGCAAGTGCATTTTCTGTGGCTCCTTTCAGGTCTTGCACACCCGCCGCGGCTATGTGAAATGTGGGCGGTGCAGGAAAAGCAAGAGCCTCCGGCGCTTGCGCCGGGAGATCCGCATCCTCCAAGGCTTCTATCAATTGCAACCCGCCTATCGGTTGAGCCAGGATCTGGGCTTGGATGTCAAAGTGGTCACGCGCATCTATCAGCGGCTGCGGGAAGCGTTGTATCATGTCACTGAACTGGAAGCCGGGAAACTGACGGGCGAGATCGAACTGGATGAGGCCTATTTCGGCGGCAAGCGCAAGGGGCTCCGCGGGCGGGCCACCGCCGGCAAAAGCGTCGTGTTCGGGCTCCTGGAGCGGGACGGCCGGGTCTATACCAAGGTCGTGGAGTCGGTCAGTGCAGATGAATTGATGCGCCATATCCAAGCCCATACGCGGCAAGGGTCCGTCTATTTCACCGATGCCTTTCGGGGCTATCAATCGTTAAAACGCTATGGCCACCATCGTACGGTGAATCATGCGAAAACGTTGGTGAGCCGGCGGACGAAGAATCACATCAATGGCATTGAAGGGTTTTGGAGTTATGCCAAGCATATTTTGTATCAGTATCGCGGGGTGTCCAAGTATCATTTCCCGATGTATCTGAAAGAAGTTGAGTATCGCTTTAATCACCGCCAGGAGAATGTGTTCAAACAGTTTCTGAAAATCTATTTTGGTTACGTTTCGCCCTAATTACCTAAGTTTTAATCCAGAGGTTCCAGTTTCCCGGGTTAAGCAGGTGTCGATTGATCTGCTTCTTGGACGCGTTTTTACTACCCTCAAAAAGCCGCCTAAGTTTATCGACGCAATACATATGGATCCTTCACTCTGGGCTTCCCAGGACCTCTGGGAAACCAAAGAGAAAGGCACATTTCTGTTAAGGCCTGGAAGACTTGTTCTTGCACAAACACTTGAACGTGTCCATATACCTGGTGCGTTAATGGGATTTGTCGAGGGACGCAGTTCCTACGCAAGAATCGGCATCTCAGTCCATGTTACGGCCCCTAAGATTGATCCTGGTTTCAACGGTCACATTACACTTGAGATGGTGAATTTTGGAAAACTGCCCGTGCGACTACGTGCAGGTATAGACACGCCTGCCAGCTTCTCCTTGCTAAAATTACCACACCATTAAAAGCGTCTGAACTATATGGGGCAAAACCAGAGGATGTTTTTCAAAATCAGGAGACTCCTCTTCCTCAACCTAAAAAACCCAAGTCATAATTCCATACTGTTCCTGATCGCCCACAACCTCGTCCCGATTTCAAATTAGGACACTACCATTGAGGCAGGGCCGGTGCCCAACAACTGGAAGTCACTTTCATCGCTTGCCTCCTTCGCGGGACCACTCGGCCAATCCCCAATTCCTGTGAACTTTCACGATCACTCCCTCGGTTTTGGCATGCCGGTCCAGGACCGATCTCACGGTATTTCTGAAATTATGGGACTCGGTAGGATATCCCCCTCTTTTAAGAGCGTCGGCAATATCAGCAGTGGATTGGGGGTCTTTCACTGTACTCAGGTATATTTGGGCGGCATCGGTCAACGTCAGGTCGGCGAATGCACCGGACGCGAGGTCACGAGACTCCTGAGTTTTGGGAAGCGAAGCAGGCAGACAAGCCTGCAACTCGGCTTCACTTTCTCCCATTAACGCCGTCACGCCGGCAATGGCCGCGTCGATGATCTTTTTTCGCCTTTTCAGATCCTTCAAGACCGTGTGATAGGTCTCCATGCTCGCATCGTTTTCAGACATTATTTGCCTCCATCCGGAACGCCTTGTTTGCCAAAGGTTTCTTTTTCATAGCAGCACGCTATGCGAAACATAGCGAAATCATAGCAAACATAGCATAAGTATAGCAAAAACATAACAAACTATAGCAAGAAATAGCACAACCATAGCAATGCATAGCAGAAACGCAACAAATCATAGCAAGTATAGCAAGATCATAGCAAACATAGCAATGCGATGTTTGCTGGTGAAAACTCCTTTCCGTCATTCCCGAAATTTGTAATCGGGAATCCAGCGTCTTTTGTTTTTCTCTCACCTTGGCTGGCTCGACAACCAATAGGACTGTATTCCCGCTAAAGACATGCCCGAAGGGAGGCTGCGCAATTGACACCACGACTCAACATGCGGTATTTATATGCGCATAAGCGTTTATGTGTCTATTTGTGGAAAATGACCCATGACCAGATGGAATCTCTCAATCCCTGAAGAAACGGACCGGACGGTCCGCACGTTTCTTGCGCGAACCGGCGGCAAGAAGGGCGATCTGTCTTTATTCGTCGATGAAGCCGTACGGCGTCGCGTCCTGGATCTTACCGTTCGCGGGATCAAGGACCGCAATGCCGGGCATGACCAGCAGCAAATCCTCGACGTGATCGACGAGGAAGTGGATGCCGCGCGTGCGGGTCGTTCTTGATACCAACGTTCTCATCGGCGCCCTTATCACCAAAGGCACCCCACCGGACAGGCTGTACCGGGCATGGCTGCGTGGGGAGATCGAACTGGTCACGTCCGCCGCGCAAATGGCCGAACTGGCCGACGTTCTCGCCCGGCCTCGTCTGCAAAAATTTCTCGACGCCGATGAAGCGGCGGCGATTATCGAGAACCTCGGCACCAGAGCTCTTATCCTTGACGACTTGCCGGATGTGAACGTGTCCCCCGATTCCAAGGACAATCCGATTTTGGCCACAGCAATCGCCGGGAAGGTCGGCATGATCGTCTCCGGCGACAAGAAACACATGCTTGTTCTCGGAGAGGTCGAAGGCATTCCTGTCTTGACGGCCCGGGATGCCTTGGAACGTCTGGGCGATACATGAGGGCCGGAAAGAACCTATCTGCTTCTGGAGGGAAGCCCTTCACTTGTCGCGTTTGAACTGCGTAGATCGAACCGGGGTCAGCACTCAGATGTCCAGATCCCGGAACAGTTCTTCCGCACTGCCGAAACGCTTACCCTTGCCTTCGTCCAATTCCTTCATGGCCCTGAGGGTGGTGGCGTTCGGCACTTGAACGGCGAATGGCAATCGCTTCTCATCCGCCACTCGCAACAACAGCAGGCGAATGGCATCGGACACTGACAACCCCATGTCATGGAGCACTTCAGTAGCTCGTCCTTTGGTATCGCTATCGATCCTGGCGCGCACGACAGCATCGGCACTCATTCCGGTGTCCTCCTAGGATAGGTAACTCTAATGTGGCTCCAACAACTAGCCATGTCAAGGACCCTTCTTGCAGGTGTCAGAAATGCGTTCTCAAAGGGAGGAAGCGATCAAGAAGAGTTGACAGTCTCCCCGCCCTATGCCACCGCATCAACCGCTGATTGGGATTTATCACTCGCTCACTAAAATGTAAATGCGTGGAGGCGAGCTTGGTGATACGTTGACGCCATGAGCTTACGTCACCAACTCGAAGAAATCCGTGATCGCCAGCTCATCTATCCCTTGCAGGGCAAGTTGGTCTTACAATCGAGCTTGACGACCCTCTACCCGCAAATCGATCACTCTAAGCTCTGCTCTTTGTTGGCTGACTCCTTATGCGACTGGGACGCGGCCATCGAAGACTATCTTCATGAGTTCATGGAGTGAACGATAGCCGCAAGACCCGTGAAGGGGCGATGCGGCGCAAAAGTGGGCGTCACTGACAGCTGACGACCTCCTGGTCGGTGACGCCGCTTTTGTTTAGGCTCTCCTGTTTTCATCGTCACCTATTCCGTCCAAATCTCTACTGCCACTATTGCAGGATGGGTTATATCTGCTACAATCAAAAGTTTAGACTCGGTACATGCTTGAGAACCTGTCCTGAGCGAAGAGAAGGATCGAGCGAAGGGAGCAGACCATTGAGAATATGTGAGTCACCGGAGCAAGAGGTGCAGGCGTGAATTCCGTTGAAACCAGGGCATTCCCCATTACCGATTACGAGTCGGTCCCGGCCGGGGAACTTTTTGAGCGGACCAGGGCCGCCAAGCAGGCACTTGGGGATCAGGTGTTGATCCTGGGGCATAACTACCAGCGGGATGAAGTCATCGTGCACGCCGACCTCAGGGGGGATTCCCTGTTGCTGTCCAAGTTGGCCGCGGAACGGTCGCAGCACCCCTACGTGGTCTTTTGCGGCGTCCACTTCATGGCGGAAACTGCGGATATTCTGAGCCGGTCGAACCAGACCGTCGTCTTACCGGATTTGGCCGCGGGGTGTTCCATGGCGGACATGGCGGCTATCGAGCAGGTGGACCAGTGCTGGGAAGAACTGGGGCGCGTGCTGTCCGTGGAAGAGGAAGTCATGCCCGCGGTGTACGTGAACTCCGCCGCGGTTCTCAAAGCCTTTTGCGGGGAGCACGGGGGCATTACCTGTACGTCGTCCAATGCCAAGGTCGTCATGGAATGGTGTTGGGCCCGGAGAGAGAAGATCCTGTTCTTCCCGGACGAACACCTGGGCCGCAACGTGGCCAATACCATGGGGATGCCGAGGGAACAGATGATCGTCTGGGACCCGTATCTGCCGTACGGGGGGAACACGAAAGAGGCGATCCGAAAAGCCCGCCTGATTTTATGGAAGGGCCACTGCAGCGTCCATCAGATGTTTCAACCCGCGCACGTGGAGTACTTCCGCAAGACCTACCCGGGCATTCAGGTCATCGTGCATCCGGAATGCCACGAGGACGTGGTCAATCAAGCCGATGCGGTCGGGTCCACCGAGCGCATTATCCGGACGGTCAAACAGGCTGAACCGGGGACCCTGTGGGCCGTGGGCACGGAGTTGAACCTGGTCAACCGGCTGAAACACGAAGAAACCGACAAACAGGTGTTTTTCCTGTCTCCCACCGTCTGCCGATGCGCGACCATGTTCCGGATCGATGCCGCGCATCTGTGTTGGAGCATGGAGAATCTTGCGCAAGGCTGTGTGGTGAACCGGATCTCCGTGCCAATCGACGACAAGGTCCTGGCCCGGGTCGCGCTCGACCGAATGATGGCGGTCAGCTAACGAGCAGGAATGTCGCTGTTCGTTATTCGTTGACCCTCCTCGTCTCCGAGCGGGGATATCGCCACTGCAGCGGCCTCTACCCCTCCTTCGCCTCCCCTTACAAAGGGGAGGAAACGCCACCCGCCGGTGGGCGTTCCGGCAAGAGGGACAACCAGGCATGACGTTGATTCCCCTCCTTTGTAAGGAGGGGCTAGGGGAGGTAGACGGATTTGTCGGGCGGGAGAGATCCAGCCGCTACAAATTGAACCATGGACTATAAATCAACGCTCAATCTGCCCAAGACGGCGTTCCCCATGAAAGGGAACCTGCCGAACCGTGAGCCGGAGTTCGTTGCCCGGTGGATGAAGCAGGAGCTCTATCAACGCATTCAGGCGTCGCGCGCGGGCAAGCCGCTGTACGTGCTGCATGACGGCCCGCCGTATGCCAACGGCCATATTCACATCGGCCACGCGCTCAACAAGATTCTCAAGGACATCATCGTCAAGTCCCGCACCATGGAAGGCATGCAGGCGCCCTACGTGCCGGGCTGGGATTGCCACGGGTTGCCTATCGAACACCAGGTCACGAAGCAACTCGGCGAGAAGAAAAGGGACATGAGCCCCACGGACCTGCGCCGGCAATGCCGTGAATACGCGGACAAATTCTGGCACATCCAGCGGGACGAATTTCAACGGTTGGGCGTTCTGGGTGATTGGGACCGTCCTTACCTCACGATGGACAAGGCCTACGAAGCGACCATCATCCGGGAGTTCGGCAAATTCGTGGAGCGGGGCGGGGTATACAAAGGTCTGAAACCGGTGCTGTGGTGCACGCAGGATCAGACCGCGTTGGCCGAGGCCGAGGTCGAATACATGGACCATGAGTCGCCCTCCATCTACGTGAAATTTCCCTTCGATGCGCCTTCAAGGGAACAACTTGGTCTTGCCGGCCTCGCAGGAGTCGAGAACGTCTCCATCGTGATTTGGACCACGACCCCCTGGACCCTTCCGGCGAATCAGACCGTAGCGATGCATCCCCAGATCGACTATGCGTTTGTCCGCGTCGGAAACGAAGTGCTGGTCATGGCGGAAAAGCTGGTCGAGGAGGTGTCCAAAGCCTGTGAGTTGAAAGCCCCGGTGATCATCGCCCGGAAAAAAGGCCGTGACGGGTTCGAGGCTCTTCTCTGTCAACGGCCCCTGGACAACGGGCTTTCGCCGATTCTGCTCGGGGACTTCGTGACGCTGGAACAGGGAACGGGGTGCGTGCACATCGCTCCGGGTCATGGAATGGACGACTATCTGCTGGCATTGGCATATAACTCACCCTCGTACAAACATGTTCTCACCGAACCCCTCCAGATCTTGGTGCCGGTGGATGATTACGGGCGTT
The DNA here is from genome assembly GCA_965204965.1 of Nitrospirales bacterium. Lineage (GTDB taxonomy): Bacteria > Nitrospirota > Nitrospiria > Nitrospirales > UBA8639 > Bin75. The sequence continues at coordinate 2,426,115 of OZ242026.1, forward strand.
TCACGAACGAGGTCGAGGAGTTTGCCGGGCGGCACGTGTTCAAAGCCGATCCGGCGATCGTGGAAAAATTGAAGCAACTGGACGTGTTGCTGGGCCATGGAAAATTGATCCATTCCTATCCTCATTGCTGGCGTTGCAAAAAGCCGGTGATCTTTCGCGCCACGCAGCAATGGTTCGTCTCCATGGACAAAGGCCGGTTACGCGAGCGGGCGCTCGAACAAATCGACCGCGTGCAATGGATCCCGGAGCGCGGCCGAGAGCGTATCTACGGCATGATCGAAAACCGGCCGGACTGGTGTCTGTCCCGTCAACGAATTTGGGGTACGCCCATTCCCGGGTTCACGTGTGCGAAATGCCAGGAGCCGTTGATCGACCCGCAGATCATCGAGCGGATTGCGGGCCTGGTGAGCGAGCATGGCGCGGACGTGTGGTTCGAACGCACGGCGCAGGAGTTGCTCCCCGAGGGTACGGCCTGCGAGAAATGCGGGGCCACCGGATTCAACAAGGAACAGGACATCCTGGACGTATGGTTCGAGTCGGGGGTGAGTCATGCCGCGGTCGTGAAACAGCAGGGCGACGACTGGTGGCCGGCAAGCCTGTATCTGGAAGGCTCGGACCAGCACCGGGGATGGTTTCACAGCGCGCTCCTGTCCTCCGTGACCACGGACGGACAAGCGCCCTACCGGGCCGTACTGACCCACGGGTTCGTGGTGGACGGGCAGGGCAAGAAGATGTCCAAGTCCGCGGGCAACGTGGTGTCGCCGCAGGACGTGATCAAACAGCACGGCGCGGAAATCCTGCGGTTGTGGGTCGCGGCCCAGGATTATCAGGAAGACCTGCGCATCTCATCGCAGATCCTCACGCAATTGGTCGAGGCCTACCGGAAAATTCGCAACACCTGCCGGTATTTGCTCAGCAACGTCTACGACTTCGACCTGCACGATCCGGCGCATCAGGTGGAGATATCACACTTGCCGGAGTTGGACCGGTGGGCCCTGCTGCGATTCAACAACCTCATCAGTCAGGTCCGCAAAGGCTACGAGACATTCGATTTCCGGCAGATCGTGCACGAACTGGACTACTTCTGCTCCGTGGACATGAGCGCGACCTACCTGGATATTCTGAAAGACCGGCTCTATACGTTTCGAGCAGACTCACCCCTGCGACGGGGCTCGCAAATGGTCCTGTTCCAAATCGTCACGGGTTTGGCCAAACTCATGGCCCCCGTCCTGAGCTTTACCGCGGAAGATGTCTGGGACGCCGTGCCGGGCAGGGAACCGTCGCCGGACGACTCGGTACACCTCTCGACCTTTCCCGAGCCCGTGCCATTGTCCGATGAAGTGCAATTGGAAGCCAATTGGAAACGATTGCTGGCCATCCGGGCTGCGGTTCTGTCGGCCCTGGAAGAACAGCGGCGAGAAAAAATCATCGGGTCTTCGCTGGAAGCGCGCGTGGTGCTGAACGTGGTGCCGGCCTTGCACGAGTTTCTGCAAGCCTATGAACGCGAGTTGCCCATGCTGTTTATCGTGTCGCAGGTGGTCCTTCATCCAACCGGGAATCCGGCCGGTGAAAGACAGTTGGCTAATGACGAAGCATTGGGAATGAGCGTGAACGTCGTGAAGGCGGAAGGCGAAAAATGCGAGCGCTGCTGGAACTATCGTGACGCCGTGGGCAGCGTGCCCGAACATCCAACGCTGTGTGACCGGTGCATCGAGGCCGTGACGTGAACCACGGCTTCCAGCGGTGGGGCATCCTGCTTGGCGTCGGGCTCGTCATCGTGGTCCTGGATCAGATCACCAAGGCCCTCGTGATGCACACCATGCACTTGCACGAATCCATCCCCATCATCGCCGGGTTTTTCAACCTGACCTACATCCGGAACCCCGGCGCGGCCTTCGGCATGTTTGCCACAAGCAACAGCGCGTTCCGGCTCATCTTTTTCGCCGGCACGTCGATCTTTGCGCTCGGGCTGCTGGGGACGATCTTCTATCGCATGCACCCGGCGGACGTGTGCGGCCAACTCAGCGTCTCCGGCATTTTCGGCGGGGCGATCGGGAACCTGCTCGACCGGTTGCAATACGGCGAAGTCGTGGACTTTCTCGACTTTTACGTGGGCGGCTACCACTGGCCGGCATTCAACGTGGCGGACAGCGCCATCACCGTGGGTGTCGTATCCCTGTTGATCCTGTTCGCCATGGATAACAAACGAGAAAGCCCCGCTCCCGTTGCGCCAACCGAAGAAGGGACCCCGAACGACAAAGAGAAAGGGAGAAGCCATGATCTGTGATCGCTGTGGAGAAGTCACCGAAACCTACATGACCGAAGAACACGGCGAAATCTGCGAAGCCTGCCTGCAAGCCATCCAACAAGAAAACCGCCGCCAATTCGGCCGAGCCCGCCCCCAAGGCCAGGACGGGTAAGGGCAGAACTCCCTCTCCCTTAATGGGAGAGGGCAGGGGTGAGGGTGCAAAGCCTTTCTCATTCCGTGGGCATGCGCTACAATGCGCCCTTCCAGCCTCCGAAGTCCCAAATGAAAGTCCGGAACCCCAAACCAGAGTCGCCAGCCACCTTCCCCCCACCGCATCAGCCGTCGCCTCTTGGCTCGGCTTCTGCGACTCCCCCTCAAGGGGGGAATGATTCAACAGGGGAGTGATTCAATAAAAAAAGAGCCGCTAACCAGTGAAGGCTAGCGGCTCTTTTGGTGTTTGTCCCCCGATTAAAAATGTCGAGGGCAAGTCTACGGAAGTCGGTGTTACGGCATCTTGGCGGTGAACCAAGTGGAGATGCCCTTCATGCCGTTCCGTTCCACGTTCTGGCCATCCCACACCGCAAACGCTACCGGAATGCTCGCCCCGGCGCCGAATTGCACGTCGTTCGCGTCATTCGTCGACAACGCCCGCTTCATCACCACGCGCCACGTCGGACCGCTGCAGCAGCCGCCCTTCAACGCACCGTACGGTTCCCACAGGCCGTTCCCCATCACATCCTGGGACGCCTGCGTCGTCAACGTGCTGAACCCGTTCGCGTTCAAATCTTCCACCGAACTGGCCCGCAAATCCGGATCCGACATGATGTTCCCCGACCAAATCCCCGGGTTGAACGGCCCCAAGCTCCGGCCGATCCGGTCCGGATAGGTCACGCCACCCGCCGGCTCTTCATAGTAAAAATCCCAGGCGATCGAGGGATATTGTTGGTCCACGTCCCACATCCCCGCGACGCCCGCGCCCATGTCCCGTTGCCATTCCGCGTTCCAGCGCCAGATGTTCACTGTGCCGCCGGATTGCCCCATACATTGGAACGGCGGCGCCCCGGACGTTTGGACGGGAAATTGTACCGCCACCTGATCCCGGAAATCCTGCGGGCCGATGGTGGTGTTGTTCAGGGTTTGATCACCCCAGTTGGCCCAGACCCCGATCTCTTTGCCGTTGGTGGCCATTTTGACCATGACGGTTTTCACCGAGATGTTGGGATGCATGGGCGTCGTAATCGTTTGCCCGCTCAAGGGCACCACGATGCCCGGTACCGTTTCCCACACCGGGTTGGCCGCGTCCATCGGGATCGGCCCGCTGATGCTCCCCACCGGAATGGTCACTGGCTGGCTGACGGCCAACGGAACCTGCCCCATCGTCAACATCACGCCGACGACAACGACGGCCGTGAGGGCGGCAATGATAAAAGACTTATTTTGATGATGACCCACTCGCATAATGCTCCTCCTTGTAAGTGGTTTGACGAGGCTATTATGGCTTGGAGGATGGCGTTATGCAACAGGAAATCAACGAATTGGCGAATATTTTCGTCGTTTGCCCCTGGGAGGCCATCATCCCACGGGATGATCCTGGAATTGATCGAGGTGTTCGCAGAGCATTTCCGCGACCTTATCCAGATCGAAGGGCCAGGCGTAAGTCAGGGTCGCGCCGGGATATTTCTGACGAAGTTCGGCCATTTCCTCGGGAATTTCGTACTCCGAGTGGGACCCGCCGGGGGTGAACATGGTGGAGATCACGGTAATCTCCTTCGCGCCGTCGGCGATCTGTCGCTCAATGGCCTCGCTGAGCGTGGGGGTGCAAAATTCGTTATAGGCCGTGGAAAACCGTGCGCCGTGCAAGAGAGGTTTGAGGCGGGCGGCGAGTAATTCCAGCCCGGCCTGATAGGGATCGGTTTCCGGGGTTCGGGGCCATAGCCGTATTTTTTGGTCGAGTTCATGTTCCTCGTTGGACATCGGAACGCCCGCGGCACGTCGTTGAGCTTCCAATCGTTTGAGTTTCGTGACCAGTTCCCCGGGGCAATCTTTCGGAATGCCGCCATGCCCGACGAGTATTACACCTTTTGTTGAATCGCTCATGTGTACGTCTCCTTTCTCTACCTCCCCTTCGCCCCTCCTTACAAAGGAGGGGAAGGAAAAGTCTGTCCTCGACGATTATCCTCGTCCTAAATGATCTGAAAATCAGACATAATTTCGCAACGTGAGTTCCTTGGGATGAGGCGCAAGGTACACCTGATCCCTCAAGTACGGAACGTCCAGTATCCGGACGTAGTGTCCGATCAAGGCAACGGGGACGCTCAGCGGCACGAACCCATTGTGATAGTCGCTCAGCAGCCCGTGGAGTTCCGTTCGCGCCTTGGCGCCTAAGGCATTCTTGAAATGACCGGCCAGGTGTTGCAGCACGTTGACGTGTTTGCGAATGGTCGTCTTGACGGCCAGGGCCTCCATAAACAGGTGTCCGTAGGTCCGCGCCAATTCTCGAACGGGATACTGGTTGCCATTGGCGACCAATCGACCAAGCTCCCGGTAATGGCGCCGGCTGTGGGCCAACAGGAGGTATTTGTGGATCGTATGGAACGCCACCAGCCGCCCCTTGGTCAGGCGGGCGTTGAGCACCTGCCACCGATGATAGCCGAACACGCGTTCGATGAAGTTTTCCCGCAGGCCCTGGTCCCGGAGCCGTCCTTCTTCCTCGATGGGCGTCAAGGGAAACGCCCGGTGGAACGCCTCGGCAAACAATCCTTTCCCGGTTCCCAGGAGCCGGCCGTCGCGGGCATACACGCGAACGCGACGGGTCCCGCAACTGGGTGAATCTTTCTTGAACACGTAGCCGGACAGGTTCAAGGCTTGGAATTCGCGCACCCGTGTTTTGGCGTAACGGCGCATCCGGCCGGTGTAATCGTGATGAGAACGCACCGTGAGTAAACGCGGTTCAGCCACGTCATCGACCAACCGCATGGCTTCTCGCGGGGTGCCGAATCCGGCCTCCACTTCGGGACACACCGGAACCCACTCCACGTGTTGGCCGAGCACGTCCACCAGAAAATGGTTTAGTTTGTGTCCGCCGTCGTATCGCACCGGTTCACCCAAAAGGCAGCGGCTGATCCCCAAGCGCACGGGGAGGTGGAGATCCGGTCCCAGGGCTTCCTCCTCGGGAAACAGGTGCTCGGGCGTGACGCGGGACGGCATAACAGGTTCCTCAGATCCGTTGTTCTTCTTCGGTCAGCTGCGCTTCGCTGGCTCGCATAATCTTGACTTCCTTCACGTCGGAGAAGGTTTTGACGAGCAGCGTGACGGACGTCCCGATCTCGCCTCGTATGATGGACACGACTTCCCGATACGTCATGCCTTTGACGGACTGACCGTCCACCGCCAGGATTTCCTGCCCGTGCGTCAACCCCGCCCTGACTGCGGGTCCCAGGGGGTGGGTCGCCCGGATGAACAGGCCGGCCGGGTCGCCGATGCGTTCCGCCGTGAGATGCAAGGCGACGCCGATGATGCCCGGCGGAGGCAGCATGGGGTCCGTCAGGTCACCGTGGGGATTACCCGGTTGGGGATGGCTTGGCTGCGCGTGACCCTGTGTCGGGGTCAACAACAGAAGGGCAAACAGGGCGGCCAGCACAATGCGAACCGGGAAGCTCCGTTGAATCGAGAACGTCGTCAATGATGGTTGCATCCGTTTTCTCCTTTTTCGTGAGAGTAATCCGATTCGGGCAATTGGCTCACCGGCACAATTTCACTATAACGCACGACGTTCCGCTCATCCACCACCATGACCTCCGCGACGGACAACCACGGGGGGTTGTCCCTACGTTATTGTAGGGGACGGCCCCTGTGCCGTCCCGCCGCCCTTTCCCAAGACTGAGGAAAAAGCCGATTCCAGGTCCGGATAGGTGAAGGTAAACCCCAATTGTTGCGCCACGAGGGGGATTACCGCTTGACCGTGAGTGAGGAGCGTGGACAGTTCACCCAATCCGAGTTGAAGCGCCAGCGCGGGCACGGGAAGCCAGGACGGTCTCCCCAGTGCCTGCCCCAGTTGCCGGCAAAATTCTGTCATCGTGACCGGGTGGGGGGAGGCTGCGTTGATCGCGCCCTTGAACGCAGGGTGCTCCAGTATGGCCGTGACGAGTCGTCCCAGGTCTTCGACGTGGATCCAGCTTACGGGTTGGGTGCCCGTGCCGATCGGACCGCCAAGGAATAGTTTGAAGGGGAGAAGCATTTTTTGCAGGGCGCCGCCGTCTTTCCCCAACACCATACTGATTCTCAGGCAGGTGGTCCGGATGCCGTAGTCCATGGCCTTGAGGGCTTCGCGTTCCCACTCCACGCACAGGTCGGCCAAAAATCCCTTGCCAGGCCCCCGGCTCTCATCGATCTCATCGGCGGTCTCGAGTCCATAGAACCCGATACCTGATGCGTTGATGAGGATTTTCGGTCGAACGGCCGGGGAGAGACCGGACAACGCCGTTACGATTATCCGCGTGGTCTCGATCCGGCTGGCACGAAGGACGTTCTTCCGTGACGACGTCCACCGGCCTTCGGCGATCGGAGCGCCCGCAAGGTTGATGACCGCGTCCTGCCCTTGAAAGGTCTGTTCCAGGCTCCGCCCATCAGACGGATCCCAGTCTCGAACGTGAATCGCGCCTCCGGCAACCGCAGAAGCCGCGCGTTGGTTGCGGGTCAGAATGGTCACCGCGTGCCCGTTGTCGGCCAGGATCGGGGCAATGTTCCTTCCGATAAAACCCGCTCCTCCGACGATAGCCACGTTCATTCTTGACCTCGTTTCACCGGCCGGGGCGTGGCGGAAACGTCCATGGCACAACGGAAGCCGGTCCCATGCGTCTTCAGGGCGAACCCCCCTTTCCCACGAGCTGCCGTCCGAATGTCGGAGTCGAAGCTGTGCCACGATCCGCCGCGGATGACTTTGAGCAACCCGGTTTCAGGCCCTTTGGGGTTTCGGTCCGGCGCGACCTGATAATAATCTTTCGCGTACCAGTCCTGGACCCACTCTCGCGCGTTGCCGGACATGTCATGCACGCCGTAGGGAGAGACGCCTTCGGGTAATGAGCCGACCGGGAGCAGCGTCCCCTTTCCCGCCCAATCGCGATCATAATTCACGTGATGGGCCGAAGGCATCGCGTTACCCCACGGATAGTGTTGCCCATCGGTGCCTCTGGCGGCCTTTTCCCACTCCGCTTCAGTCGGCAAGCGTTTGCCCGCCCATTGGCAGTAATCCGCGGCGTCGTGCCACGTGACCTGTACCACGGGGAAGTTCCCGATGCCCGTCACGTCGAAGAGGGAACCCGTGCCATACACGTTGAACGGTTCCTTATGTCCCGTGCCGGCAATGAATCTGAGGTACTGGGCATTGGTGACTTCATATTGATCGATCATGAAGGCTTTGAGATAAACCAGTCGACGAGGCCGCTCGTCGGCCCGCCCGTCTTCCGCCCCGCTTCCTCGAATGAAACTGCCTTCCGAAATAGTGACCATAGAAACGGAGTCCCTTGCGAGAACGGGAGGGCCCGCGAAAGCGGCGACCTGCCCCAACAGGATGCACATGGTGAGTGACGTGAGCAATATCGCATTCATGGTTTTTGTCTTCGACTCTGTTCTTTGACGTGCGTGGAAATTGCCCCGATGCGTGCGGTGAGTGAGGAGACGGCACGCGGGTCGTTGTCCCGAGCGGCCTTGCGGGCATCGACCAACAGAAGCCGGGATTCATGCAAGGCTTGTTCGATCTGCGTCTGGACGGCCGGTGACGCCAGGGTGCCTCCCAGCGCGGCCTGGTGGAAGGCCTCCCATGCTTCATCCACGTTCTTATCGGCCAGGTAGAGCGATTCCTGCATAGGGCTCCGTGGGTGAAAATGGGGTCCTGCGTGGCCGGCCCACACTGGATCAATTCCCAAACCGATGTTCCATGCCATGCACGTCAAGGTCAAGCCATAGAGCGCTTTCCAATAGAGAACTTTCATGATCCGCCCTCTCCTCCGTCATCTTCCTTCGCGTTTCAGGCCGGTGGGGGCATTCTCCCCACCAGCCGATTCACGTTACAGCCTGAGCAGAGGTACCGCCATCAGGCTTAACGCGGTGGCCAGCCATACCGGCCCCATGGTTTTCAGGTAGTACCTTGCTGTTGCCTCGAATGCGTTCATTGGATTCCTCCTGTTTCTGGCCGGTGGGGGTATTTTCCCCACCGGCCGAGCCGCGTTACATCTTGATTTGTTTCATGATGATGTCACGCGTTTGTTGGTATTCCACGTTGTTGGGATCGCCTTTGATTGCCTGGTCGATCGATTCCAACGCATCCTTCCATTGCTCTTTGCCCATGCTGATGAGGGCGTGCATGAAATCATATTGCACCACGTCACGTGCCTTGCCATCCGCCGTCATGGCGCACCGGAATCCGAGCCCCACGCCATACGAGTTGTTCTCCGGCTGATTCCAGAAACGATGGCTGGTGTGCAGGGACGTTTGAGGCGCCAGCCAGGAGCCGCCTTTCAGCACCTTGACCGGACCCTGGTTGGCAAAGTCGTAGCCGTCGGAAGGCCCTTGGGGATTGTAAGCCTCGCTGACGCGGAAATAGTTCGGATCATACCAATCACTGACCCATTCAAAGACGTTGCCGGCCATATTATAAATTCCAAACCCGCTCACGCCGTCCGGGTAGGCATTGACCGGCATGGTTTTCCCTACGTTTTGACCATAATTCGCCTTGGTGGCGTCGATGGTGTGTCCCCAGGGGAAATGGGTCCCGTCCGGTCCCTTGGCTGCGTGTTCCCACTCCGCTTCCGTGGGCAGCCGTTTGCCGGTCCATTCACAATAGGCGTTGGCGTCGTACCAGTTCACCCCGACGACAGGTTGGTCGGGTTTGTTCAGCCGCGGGTCATCCCAGTACGCCGGAGCCGGATGGTCGGTGGCCTTCATGAATTCACGATAGTGGCCGTTCGAGACCTCATATTTGTCAATGTAATACCCGTCCAGCACGACCTGGTGGAGCATTTCATCATTGTGATCCTTGCTGCCCATGGTGAATTCACCTTTTGAGATCAGGACCACGTCCGTGGTGTCTGCGGCCAGGGCCGAACCCCAAGAGCTGAAGAGCAAGGTCAACGCCATGAACAATCCCGTGGTTGGTGAAAAAATACGCGTGTGCATGCTCGATCTCCTTTTTGTTGAAAGTGTTGTGGTTTTTCCAAATTGACGGTCACCCGTGCAGTGGCTTCCCGACGCCCGTCCAACGTCTGCGACTCAGGAGTTTGAGAGCCGGAAGCTCCGCTCCCATCCGGCGCTTGAGAATGAGCGAATCCACGATATCTCCGCATTGCACGCACCGCCGTGCCCATCGGCGCATCCGCCCCGTATCGTCGAACAGATCAAACAGGCCTTCCTTGATCATCAGGCCACCGCACCGCTTGCACGTGTGCAGGTCTTGCACGGTGACCAACTCCTGGCTTTGGATGTTTTTTGAGGTCGCCATATCTGAACCCCTTCTTGGTGAAACAGTGAGTATTCCAGTTGTTGTTTTCTTCCGGAGACCCTTTGATGAGTTTTTCTGTCTCTCTCAGTGTCTATCAAATTGTGTGCCAAAATATTCGATGAGAATTTTCATAGCTATTTCATATGGTTAGAGAAACCATGTCCCAGAGAATAGAACAGCTTGTTTGTCGATGAGACAATAAAGTGTCTCATTATTTACAGGCGAGACACATCCTCATGGACAGGCACAGGGGCTTGTCCCTACGTTATGGTGGTGTAGGGGACGGCCTGTGTGCCGTCCCGCATGTTTCCGAGCAGGAATCGCGTGGCGACAAAGACAATCGCGCAGAAGGCGCCTGGTAAGCCATACGGGCTAAGGCAGGCTCGCGATCCGGACCCAAAAAAATTCCAGGGCTTGGACCACGGCGATATAAGCTTCGAGGTTGGCCGGTTTGGTCAGGTAACAGTTGGCGTGTAAATCATAGGCCTTGGCGACGTCTTCCGGACTCTGCGAAGAGCTGAGGACAATCACCGGTATCCGTTTCAGCATCTCATGGCATTTCACGAACTGTAACACCTGAAAGCCACTTTTCTTCGGCAGATTTAGATCGAGTATCATCAGGTGTGGTAAGCCGTCCTGCATCCTCGTTTCCAAGAACCGCATGGCTTCAAGTCCATCACGGGCGAAATACAGGATGGGCTTGATGGAGGACGTATTGAGTGCTTCCTTGATCAGGCGAACGTCACCCGGATTGTCTTCGACGACTAAAATGACGGGAGATTTCTTCATTGATGGCCGTTGTAGGGGACGGCCCCTGTGCCGTCCCGCTTTTTCCCCTCACCTCAACCCTCTCCCACACGGGGAGAGGGAGAAAAGGTTTGACGGACAACCACAGGGGGTTGTCCCTACCTCGTTAGACAACCAATATTCAAAGGTTGTGCCAAAGGTCATTTAGAAGAGATAAATACTGTATATTCAACATGTTACGCGTGTATTGCGTTTATCGAAAGTTCGCAGGCTGTCTCATTATTGTGTCTCATAGCTGTCTTATGGAGAAGCCGACGAGAGAGCCGGTTCATGAAAGATCGCGTTTGGAAATATCCAAATCATCCAACCAGCGATAGAACGTGGCGCGACTGATGCCGAGCAGTTGAGCGGCTTTGGCTCGATTCCCGTTGGCCTCTCTGAGAGCGCCCAACAGACGTTCCCGGTCCTTGACGGACGTGGTCGGTTCCGGAATGGAACGTACGGGTTGGGCTGATTCGAGCAGTTCCGGAGGAAAATGCCGGGGTTGGATGGTGTCACCTTCGCATTGGAGCACGGCATATTCAATCACACTCTTCAATTCGCGAACGTTCCCCGGCCATGGATATCGGGTCAGGTGCCCCGCAGCATCGGTGCTGATATCCTGGACAAACAGTTTTCCCATGGCCTGGCGGCATTGGCCGACGAACGCCCAAATCAACAGGGGAAGATCCTCCTGGCGTTCACGGAGCGGCGGTAAATGAATGCGTCCTACTCGAATGCGGTACAGCAGGTCGGCCCGGAAAGCCTGTTGGTCTACCTGCTTCTGTAAGTCATGATGCGTGGCGCAGATGATGCGGACGTCCACTTTCCTCGGTTGTGATTCGCCCAGCCTGGTAATTTCTTTTTCCTGGAGCACCCTCAACAAACTCGTTTGCACGGGCGCCGGCATGTCGCCGATTTCGTCCAGGAAAATCGTCCCTCCTTGAGCGGCTTCAAAAAATCCGCGGTGGTCGCTGTTGGCTCCGGTAAACGCGCCTTTCTTGTGGCCGAACAATTCACTGCCCAGCAGGGATTCCGTCAGGCCGGCACAATTCACCGCGAGGAAGGGCTTGTCCTTTCGCGGGCTGGAATTGTGCAGGGCCCGGGCCACGAGTTCTTTCCCTGTTCCGGTTTCACCTTCGATGATGACCGTGGACTCGACTTGGGCGAGGTTGCGAATCTGCCGGTACACGTCCTGCATGGGCTGGCATTTTCCGATGAGATCGTGAAATGACGTCTTGTCTTCCAGTTGTTTGCGGAGGGTGTGAATTTCCGTGACGTCATACAGAAAGAACATTTTCGCCCGAGCGTCACGAGGGTCATTGTGGATGTCGATCTCCAGCCGACGTGGGGAGAGGCCAGGGGGCGTGAAATGAACGACGAATCTTTCCCGTTCGTCCTCCAGCATGAGTCGTTCCAGGCCGCGGACCTCATGGTCGGGGAACTCCACGGCTTCCTGCCAGGATTGGCCTTCCGGGATAGGTTCGTTTTTCCCCAATAATCGAAGGGCGGACACGCTCATGTGGAGAATCCGGCCTTCTGGGTCGATCAAAATCGTCCCGATGTGCAGTTGATTCAGGATGGAATGGAGATCCTCCGCGCTCTTCCGGAGCCGGGCATTCGCGGTTTCCAATTCGGCCTGGATACGTTTCCTCTCGATGGCGTAGTCAATGGCTCGAAGAAGGACGTGCCCGTCCACCTCGCCTTTGAGCAGATAATCCTGTGCGCCTTCTCGAACGGCCTGGATGGCTGTTTCCCGGTCGTTCAGCCCGGTCAGGAGGACTTGCGGGAGTGAAGGGTAGCCTTCCGCGAGTTTACGAAACGTTTCCAATCCGTGACTGTCGGGCAAGGAAAGGTCGACCAGGGCGAGGTCCACGCCGTGTTCTTTCAAGCGATCATGGGCCTGCCGAAAGGATTCGGCGGTGAGGATGTCGAAGGATCGGCCTTGAATGTCACGAAAAAGTTCCCGGATCAATCGGGCGTCGCCGGGGTTATCTTCCACCAAAAGAATCGTCGTCGTATTCATGTGCTTTGACGTCCTCAGTGCTCCCGCCCTTCACAAAAATCCCTCATTAAGACAACCCCCTCATTCCCCAACCCCCTTATTCCCCCTTATCAGGGGGACGGCAGGGCCCTTCTCCACCCCCCTGATAAGGGGGTGTATAGACCGGGGACATGGTTTACACCTGTTCGGAGACATGGTTGACACTTTAAGCTGCATGGCTTCATCCCAAAAGGAGGACCGCCATGCCGTGGAAAGAGGTGTCGACTATGTCTCAACGCCACGAATTCAGTCTCTTAGCCCAGCAGCCTGGGACTTCCCTCCGCGCGCTCTGTCGCCGATTTGGGATCAGTCCCCCGACCGCGTATAAATGGCTAGCCCGCTATGCTGCGACCGGTCCCGCGGGCCTCGCGGATCGCTCGCGCCGCCCGCACCAGACCCCGCACCGCACCTCGGCCGCCCTCGAAGCTGCCGTCGTGGCCTTGCGCCTCCAGCACCCGACCTGGGGCGGCCGCAAACTGCACGCCCGCCTCCGTGCCCTCGGCTATCACCCCGTGCCCGCCCCCAGCACCATCACCGCCATTCTGCGTCGCACCCCCGAGGTGCCCTTCGCCGAGCCGGCGCCCCCCCCGGGCATGGCAGCGCTTTGCACACGCCACGCCCAATGCCCTGTGGCAAATGGATTTCAAAGGCCATTTCGCCCTGCTCCACGGCCGGTGCCACCCCTTGACCGTCCTGGACGACTGCTCGCGCTTCGCCCTCTGCCTGCACGCCTGTCCCAATGAACAGGGGCTGACCGTCTAAACCCACTTGACCCAGACCTTCCGGCGCTATGGCTTGCCTGCCCGCCTGTTGATGGATAATGGCCCCCCGTGGGGCGTCCCGCTCACCCTCAGCCCCTTCACCCCCTTGACCGTCTGGCTCATCCGCCTGGGTATTGGCCTTACTCATGCCCGCCCCGCGCATCCCCAGACCTTGGGCAAAGAGGAACGCTTTCATCGCACCCTCAAAGCCGAATTACTCCACCAACGGGCCTTTCGCGATCTGCCCCACTGCCAACAGCACTTTGACCGCTGGCGCGATCACTATAACCTCGAGCGGCCCCACGACGCCTTAGCCCTCGCCGTCCCGGCCACCCGCTACACCCCCAGTCCCCGCCCGTTTCCCGAGGTGCTCCCACCCATTGACTATGGCACCGGGGCGCACATCCGACGCGTCCAATGGAAAGGCGAGATCTCGTTTCGCGGGCGACGCTTCCATGTGACCAAGGCCTTACGGGGCTTCCCGGTGGCCGTGCGGCCCACCCCCAGGAGGGCCGGTGGCGGGTCTATTTTTGTCAGCAATATATCCGCGAGGTGGATTTGCAGCAGCCCGCAGAATAACTCACAATGTGTCAACCATGTCCCCGAACACCCGTTAATGATGTCCCCGGTCTATACAGGGGGGCAGGGGGATTAGGATTCGACCGGTATAGGAATGAGACATTGACTATGACCTACTCCTCATCTTCACCGTAGGGGCCAACGATCGTTGGTCCCTACACGTTCAGGGAACCGATGCATTCAGGTTCGCGCACCGAGAACATGCGCGCGCTTCAATCCGTCAATCTTGTTTTAGCGTTCGGAACGCTGCTATACTCAGCGGCTGACGTGAATCTTGCAAGGAATTCAACAGAGGTGCCGCACGTGTTTCGCCATCCGGTCACGAAGTTGGTCGTGGCCCTGACCAGTTGCCTCACCCTGGGCTGTTCGATGTTCTCGGACGATAAAGCGCCTGCCCCGACCGCCGGGGCCGACAGAACCGATGCCCAGATTTTCGTCGGGGATACCATCGAAATGAACTATGACCCCAACGTCATTTTGAAACGAGCGGAATCATTTCATGAGCAAGAGGGATACGCGGAAGCAATCGTCGAATATCAACATTTTCTGGACCTGCATCGCAATCACATCCTGGCCCCGTACGCGCAATACCGGTTGGCCCTCAGCCATTTTAAAATGATTCAAACGATTGACCGGGACGTGACTCCCGTCAAAATGGCTCGGGAAGAATTTCGGGAACTCATTGACGATTTTCCTGCGAGCCAATACGAAGCGGAGGCGCGAGTCAAGATTAGAGAATGCGACGGCCTCCTGGCCAAAAACCATTTCTTCGTGGGAACGTTCTATTATAAGAGAGAGCAGTACTTGGCCGCGGCAAAACGGTTCGAAAAAATTATCGACCATTATCCCTCGACGGAGGAGGCCGTCGCTTCCAAGCTGCAATTGGCCAAAACGTATCGGAAGTTAGGGGCACTGGAATGGGCACGCGATTGGGCGAAAGCCTTGGTTCAACAACATCCTCGGCATAAATTACAGGCAGACGGGCTCGATTTGCTGGCGGCACTGCAAGACGAAAACCCCAATATTATGATGGCAGCCCGACCGCGTCGTTCCCTCCAACCTCGTAGTTCCTTAGCCCAAAACGGGTCGAGGCCCGCGGTCTTCCCCACGACGATCCCAAAAGCCGCATTCAATGGAGCCCCCTCTCGGATTGCGCGCCCCTCTTTCACAGTGACCGATTGCCAATTGGGCTCTTGGTGTGGGAAAACAGCCCCGTCCCTCTCCAATGCCTTCGCGCCAACTCCTCGCGTTGCTCCATCCGCGACGTGTCGCCCCGGAACCTGGTGCCAATAACCTGATTCATTGCACTATCGGGCGCAGGACGGTGTTGCCCCCCATGCCCCCCTTGTCAGAGGGGAAATGCTCGCTATTGTCCCCCTGACAAGGGGGATTGAGCCTGCCCTGAGCCCTGAGCTTGTCGAAGGGTCGAAGGGGGGCCCTACTGTCCGATATACCACCCGATCCCGTTGCGTTCGAGAAAACTGGTCAGACGTGCCAGGGAATCGACGTAAACCATCACACCGACCAAAACCAGGCAGGCGCCGCTGGCGAGGGAAACTCCGTGAAGATAGTGGCGGGCCTTTTGAAAATAGTTGAGGAAGCGATCGACGCTGAAGGCGGTTAAGAGAAACGGCAGCCCCAACCCCAAGGAATAGGACGCCAGGAGCAAAATGCCGAACTGCATGGATTCCGTGGTGCTGGCATAGGCCAGGATTGCTCCCAGAATAGGCCCGACGCAGGGCGTCCACGCGGCGGCGAAGGCCGTCCCGATCAGGAACGATCCCACGTACCCCACGGGCCGGCTGCCGAACGAGAAGAGCCGGCGCTCGGTCATCATCACGTTCCATTTGAGCAGACCCAACAAGTAGAGCCCGAAGACAATAATCACTACGGCTCCGATTTTGCGGATGAGATCCTGATATTCATACAACACTTGCCCTACGAAACTGGCTGAGGCGCCGAACGCAATGAACACGGAAGAAAAGCCCGTCACGAACAAAAGCGAATTCAGGATTATGGCTTTGCGGAAACGCTGCCGCTCGGACGCATCCACCAACTGCTCCAAGGAGAGCCCGGTAATGTAGGAGACGTAGGAAGGTACCAGCGGCAACACGCAAGGCGAGATGAAGGACAAGAAGCCCGCACTGAAGGCCGCAAACAGGGAAACGGGGTTCATGGCGTCGATCATCGCGTTACGACTCCCGGAGAAGGCCGTGAAGCAGTTCGCGCGCCTCCGCACTGTTCCAGTCCCGCGCTCCGAACACGCGTTGGGTCAACGTGCCGTTTCGATCGATCAGGAAACTCATGGGCAGCGTACGGACGCCGTAACTTCCGCTCACCCGGTAATCCGAATCGTGCAGGATCGGGAAGGTCAGCCCTTGGGATGCGACAAACGGCCGGGTCACGATACTCCCCTGCGGGTCGGAAGAGATCGCAAGGATGGCAAAGCCTTCGTCCTTCAAATCCTGATATACGCGTTCCATGCTCGGCATTTCGACACGGCACGGGCCACACCACGTCGCCCAAAAGTTCAGGAGTACCACCTTGCCGCGATAGTCCGGAAGCGCCTGCCAATTCCCCTGCAAGTCAATGAGTTGAAAATCAGGAGCCGGGGACCCCATGTCCGGTGGAGCCTGACGAACGGCAACGGCGTTCCCCGAGGATTCTTCCTGATCCGAATACCCTGAATCACAGGCGGTTCCCGATACGACAAGCCACAACCCCAAGGAGCAGATCACGACTTGTTTCCAAGAATGCGCCCCCTTTTTCTCCGCAGTATTGATCCAGGCAGTCACCGTTATCCAACTCCAGGAACCTCTATATCATACACTGAACCAGCCTATTTCTCGCACGAACACGTCTACCCGACCGGATTTCATCTTATTCAGGAATTCCCGAAACCGTCAACCGGGCAAGGCGAACGTGACCGGCTTATCCTCCCGGAACGAGTCCATATATGGACAGGGGCCTGACCATTCAGTATAGTGCCTTGATGAGACAACCTGGACAGGTTGTCCGACATGGTAACGCGCTGGGCTCGTCCTTTCCCTGATTTTTCCATAACCGGCTTCAATGGCATACTCCCTTTCCATGATTGCTTGTCACGGCATCGGTAAAGCCTACGGGCATTTCCAGGTCTTACACGACGTGAACCTGACCATCGCGGAAGGCGAGTGTTTTGCCTTGTTCGGACCGAACGGTTCCGGCAAGACCACGTTATTGAAGGTCCTGGCCACGCTTGAACAGCCCAGTACGGGGCATTTTGAAATGCTTGACATGCATGGGCTCAAGGACAAAGAGGCCATTCGCGCCAATCTCATGTTTTTAGCCCACGGCACGCATCTGTACGATGAATTGAATGCCAAGGAAAATCTGGCGTTCGCCCTCGCCCTGCGGGGCCACCACCCCACGGACCAAGACGTAAAGCGCGCGTTGGACCGCGTGGCCATCGGCGCCTTTGCAGACATGAAGGTCCGGCACTATTCCGCCGGGATGAAGAAACGGTTGGCCCTGGCCAAAGCCATGTTGGCGAAACCCAAAATCCTGTTGTTGGACGAGCCGTTTACCGCGCTGGATGCGGCCGGGACCGAAATCCTGCGGGAGTACGTGCGGGAACGCCTCTCGGACAACGGCACCGTACTCCTGTCCACGCACGATTACGACAAGACGCGTCCCATTGCCGGCCGGGCCGGCATCTTGCGGCATGGGGCGTTGCAGGAAACGGCTATCGAGGAGTTGCAGTCCGATGACCTCGTTTAACGTCATCCGCTGGATCGTATGGAAGGATTTCGTCACCGAGCTGCGAAGCCGGGAGACGATCTCCTCCATGGTGTTCTTTGCCCTCATCGTCATCCTGATTTTCAGCTTCAGCTTTTCCATGGACCAGCAAGCCGCGCGCGAAGTCATCGCGGGGATCATGTGGGTTGCCTTTGCCTTTACGGGGATCATCGGGTTGGGCAAGTCGTTTTCCACCGAGCTTCAGAACGATTGTCTGGAGGCCCTCCAGATGGTGCCAGAGGCCAAGGGGGCGATCTATCTCGGCAAGGTCGCTGCGAATTTCGCGTTCATGTTCGTCGTGGAAATCCTTTTATTTCCGATGTTTGTGATTCTGTTCAATTTGGAGGTCGTTGAAGAGATTTCGCTCCTTCTGTTAGTATTTTTCTTGGCAACTGTGGGACTTTCCGCCATTGGGACGCTGTTTTCGGCTCTGACGGTACAAATTCGGGCGCGTGAAGTCATGCTCCCGATCCTCCTCCTTCCCCTGGTGGTTCCCGTGATGATCGCTGCGGTTGAAGCCACGAAAGGCGCCCTCAACGGGGATCCGCCGGCCATGTACGAACAGTGGCTGGAGCTTCTCGCGATATACGACGTGGTCTTTACGGTCGTCTCGTTCTGGCTGTTCGAGTTTGTCATGGATTCATAAGTCACGATGACCATTCATCGGGTTATCCGCAAAGTCCAACGGTTTGAAGGCTGGTTCGGTGGCGGAGCCGCCCTGTGTCTCAGTGTCGGACTCTACCTGGGGCTCATCGGGTCTCCCCCGGATTACTATCAGGGCGAAGTGGTGCGGATCATGTACATTCACGTGCCCCTCGCCCATACGGCCCTTCTTGCCTATATCGTGCTGACCATAGGCAGCCTCTGGTACTTATGGAAACGCGACCCGATCGTGGACAACATGTGCCAGGCCGTGGCCGCACTCAGCGCCGTGTTTACCGCGCTCGCCCTGGGGACCGGGATGATTTGGGGCAAGCCTACGTGGGATACGTGGTGGACGTGGGATGCCCGTCTGACGTCCTTTACGGTGCTCTTGTTGATTTTGATCGGGTATCTCATGCTGCGAACCTTCGTCGACGATCCCGAAAAGGAAGCGCGCTACGGCGCCATCCTGGCCATTGTCGGGTTCGTGGATCTGCCGATCATTCATTTTTCGGTGGAATGGTGGCGAACCCTGCACCAGCCGCAATCCATTTCCATGCGCGGGGTCAGCATTTCTTCAGGCCTCCTGGTGCCCCTGCTGTTGATGAGCGTCGGCATGTCCTTGCTGTTTTCGTATATGTTGATGGTCCGCACGCAGTTGCTCTATCTGGATCGCTTGCTTCACGCGAAAAAAGGTCGCCTCTTGAGCCAGTTTCATCTGTCGAAATCCGATTCATGACAAATTTCTACATCCGATGGGGCGGCGTGTGCATTGTCGCGATCGTGTTACTCGTGCTCACCTATACCCACTATCGAGACAATCTGGCCAGTCTTGCCCCGCAACAGGTCAAGCAGGAAGCGCCTACGGGCGAAATCCGGGTCCTGGGCATGGTCCAAGGCGGCACGCTTGAAACCCGCGGAGCCGGAGAAGCCACGTTCGCCCTTCTTGGGGAAAGCGCCTCGCTACCGGTGCATTATGAAGGCCCGCCACCGGATAACCTGCGGGAATTGAAGATCCTGGTCCTGATCGGGACGTGGGACGCGGCCACGTCGGTGTTCGAGGCCCGCGACATCGGGATCGTGCCGAACTATGGATTTATCGCCGGCGCCTACCTCCTGGGCCTCTTGCCGTTGGCGCTGTTGCTGTTCGCCATGAACCGGCGAGTCCATGTCTTGTATGATGAAATCAAAGCCTCCAAACTGTACGAGGAAGAGTGATTTGCCCTCACCCTGGCCCTCTCCCAGAGGGAGAGGGAAGAAGAGTTTCCTCTCCCTTGAGGGGAGAGGATTAAGGTGAGGGTGGAAAATATAAAGGGAATGATGGTCACAAAGAAAAAAGTCGGAATGATCGTCAGCATCCTGTTGGTCGGCGGGGCCTTGGGCTACCTCGCTTTGGGGAACTTCGGGGAGAACGTGGTATACTTTTTTACCCCGTCCGAAGTGAAAGCCTTTTCCACCGATTACTATCAGAAAAAGGTGCGCGTGGGCGGCATGGTCGTCGAAGGGAGCATGAAAACGTATCCCGATCGACTGGGGCTGACCTTCCAGTTGACCGATGGGGAGGCCACGATTCCCGTGACCTTCGAGGGTATCCCCCCGGACCTCTTTAAGGAAGGCCAAGGCGCCGTGGTCGAGGGATATTGGACCAACCAACAGCGATTCGAATCCAACCTGATCATGGCCAAACATTCCGAAGACTACATGCCCATTGAATTGAAACGCGCGGGCGTGGAACTGCCCCGCAAGGATTTCATGAAATCGCTGGTGGAATAACGCTCAAACCAAACGTTCGTCAGCGAATCAATAGTAGGTCCTGTTATATGCTCGTTCGTTTTTTCTGGAGAAATTGCGATTTATATGGGTTATGCCATGGTGATGCCCTATGGTTAGAAGCGACGGCAAGTGAGGCTGAATCTGAAGTTTTTCCTCATTTGTCGGAAGAGACTATCTCCGAATCAAGAAAATTAGCAAAAAAATCAGGACATCTGGCGGCAAGTCTCATGGGCAGGCCTGATCTGACATTTTGCTTTTTAGTCTCAAAAGACCTTTCTTTTATCCGACCTTTTCATGTGCATTACCCTGTCCATCAACTGTGGAATGCCTACTCGCCTTTTCGGACAATGCCGGATATTAATGTGAAAACCCTTGGTGAATTGTCTGAAATCCATATACCGCAAGAATATTAATGCCAACCATCTATAAATACCTGGGAATAAGAATTTTTTTCTATAGTGATGACCACCAGCCCATTCATGTTCATGGGGTTCATCAAAATAGAGAATCAAAGGCAGAAATCATCACGAAAGATGGCAAAATAGAGGACATTCATATCAAGTCGGTTACGGGTTTAAAACCACTGCAAGACAATGAGTTAAAGAATTTCAAAAAATTTGTGGAAACCTATGCTGAAAAAATCGTTCATAAATGGATTGATCATTTTGTCTACAATAAAAGACTGCGTTGTGAAACGATAACCAGGAGACTCTGATGAGTACAGAAGAGAAAAGCATTGCCATTGAACACGTTGAACACGTGGGTGATTATAAATTGGCGTTGACGTTTAACGATGGGAAAAAGCAGGTCGTTGACTTTTATCCGTTCTTATCGGAAGCACAGCATCCTGACACACGGAAATACTTGGATCACAAGGAGTTTGCCAAGTTTAATCTCGATTATGGTTTTTTGGAATGGAATGATTGGGAACTCTGTTTCCCTATGGACAAACTTTATAACAATACCATCAAGCCCAAATTCTCGGAATGAGATGATGCCCGGGGAGAGGGAACATCTTTGTGGAAAGGGAACCGTCCTCTCCCTTGACGGGAGAGGATAAAGGTGAGGGTGGATTGTCGGTGATCCTGATATGATCATTGAAATCGGACATTTTTCCGTTGTCATTGCGTTGGTGCTCGCCGTGTTCGGTATCGTTTCGTCCGGTCTGGCGCTTCGGACGCGCGATGCGGACTGGGTCCGCGCCGGACGCATGGCCCTGACGCTCATTTTCATTCTGCTGTCCGTGGGCATGGCTGCGTTGATCTACTCGTTCCTCGCGCGTGACTTTTCCGTCCACTACGTCGCCACCAATTCGAACTCGCAACTCCCCTTGTTTTACACCATCGCGGCCGTCTGGGGAGGCCATGAAGGCTCCCTGCTGTTGTGGGTCTTCATTCTCTCCACGTTCAGCACGATTGCCGTGTGGCTCCATTGGCGAACCCAGCCGGCCATCATGCCGTACCTCATCGGCATAGAATGCCTTGTCATCCTGGGGTTCCTGCTCCTGATTCTCTTTCTTTCCAGCCCCTTCGACCGGCTGATCCCCGCGCCGCCTGACGGCAAGGACTTGAACCCGTTGCTCCAGGACCCGGCCATGGTTATGCATCCGCCGATGCTGTATATGGGCTACGTGGGGTTTTCGATTCCCTTTTCCTTTGCCATGGCGGCATTATTCTCCGGCCGGCTTGGCGAGGAATGGATCAAGGTTACTCAACGATGGACGATCTTCGCGTGGGTGTGCCTGACCACGGGCATTCTCCTGGGCGGCTACTGGGCCTATTATGAATTGGGCTGGGGCGGCTATTGGGGATGGGACCCGGTGGAGAACGCCTCGTTCATGCCGTGGCTGGTCGGGACCGCCTTCCTGCATTCCGTGATGGTTCAGGAAAAGCGGAAGATGTTCAAGGTCTGGAACCTGTTCCTCATTATCGTCACGTTTTCGCTTTCGCTGATCGGCACGTTCCTGGTCCGAAGCGGCGTCCTTACGTCGGTCCATACGTTCGCCACCGATCCGGAACGGGGGTTGTACATCCTGATTTTCGTGACCACGATCATCGGCATTGCCTTCGGTGCCCTGATGCTGAGGGCCAACAAGTTGAAAAGTCAGATCGAAATGGATTCCATGGTGTCACGGGAATCGATCTTCCTCTTCAACAACCTCTTTTTCCTGGTGGCGACGGCTACCGTTTTTCTGGGCACCCTGTATCCGCTCATGATCGAAACCTGGCAAGGAGCAAAGGTCACCGTCGGACCGCCGTATTACAATACGGTATTTATGCCGATCGCGCTGGGGCTCCTGTTTTTGATGGGGGTCGGCCCGTATATTCCGTGGCGCAAGGCGTCCCAGGCCAGTTTGAAGAAAAACTTTCTGATCCCGGTCGTCGTGGGCGTCGTGTCCACTGCCGTGTTGTTCGCCCTGGGTATCCGCAGTCTCTTTGCCTTGACCGGCGCGTTCGTCGTGGGCTTTTCAGGCGCAGCCATCTTAATCGACGTCGGCAAGATTTCCTCGTTGTACGCGCGCCGGGAATCCATCAACCTGCTGAAGGGTTTTCTCTCGGCGTTTACCTCCAATCAACGCCGCTACTCGGGGCTCGTGACGCACGTGGGCGTACTGGTCCTGGTCATCGGCATTATCGCTTCGACCGTGTACCAGACCGA
The DNA here is from genome assembly GCA_965204965.1 of Nitrospirales bacterium. GTDB lineage: Bacteria > Nitrospirota > Nitrospiria > Nitrospirales > UBA8639 > Bin75. The sequence continues at coordinate 2,448,878 of OZ242026.1, forward strand.
GAAGGTGGTGTCGATGCGCGTGGGGGATGAATTCGTCATCGACGACTACCGGGTGAAACTCGAACGGATTCACGACGTCAGGGGGAAAAACTGGAGCGCGCAGGAAGGCGTGTTCGAAGTGTATGAAGGCGACACCCTGCTGACGAAATTACGCCCCCAGAAGCGCGTGTACGATGCGTCGCAGACCCCGACGACCGAATCCGCGATTTACGCAAAAAACATGGGGCATATCTTTCTCACCATGCCGGACGTGTCCGCGGACGGCGTGGCGGTCGCCCGGGGCGTGATCAATCCCCTGATCCTGTGGGTGTGGGGCGGCGGCGGCATCATGGGGCTGGGGGTCCTGCTCAACATATTCCGGCCGCGCAAACGGGATGAATAGGGAAAGCCACGGTTTGATTTTCTCATGACTCGTACCACGCAGATCACCATTCTCGTCGTGCTCTTCGCCCTGCTTGCGTTGTTTTACCAAGGGCTGTGGGGCGATCCCCGGCATATTCCGCCGGTCCTGGTGGGCACCCGCGCCCCCGTGTTCGAAGGTCCCGACGTGGAATCCGGCGAGCCGATGTCCTCGGAACAATACAAAGGCAAGGTCATCCTCGTGAATTTCTGGGCCTCCTGGTGTCAGGAATGCAAGGTCGAGCACGAGAACCTGTTGAGACTGTACGACGAGTTTAAAGAGCACCCCGAATTCGTGATGGTGGGGATCAATTACCAGGACGAGATTCCCAAGGCTCGCGCGTATTTACAACGCTACGGGTCGAGTTTTCCGCACATGCAGGACGTCAAAGGCGCGTTAGCCATCGATTTCGGCGTCTACGGAGTGCCGGAAACGTTCGTCATTGACCAAAAGGGCATCATCCGCCATAAATGGATCGGCCCGATCGTGGACAACGTGTATACCAATCTGACGAAAAACGTGCTGACCCCGTTATTATCCGATCCAACGCCCGCCCTTCGACAAGGCTCAGGGCAGGCGACTTCTCCTTCCGTTCGCCCTGAGCGTAGCGTTAGCGAAGTCGAAGGGGGCTCAGGGCAGGCAACCTGAATGTTTCGTCTTATCCCTATTCTGATCTTTCCGTGTGTGGTCTTTCCCTTCGCGGGCTTGGCCAAAGTCGTGGATGAAACGGAGATCGATCAGAAGGTGCGCGAGATTGCCAAAACGCTTCGGTGTACCGTGTGCCAGACCGAAAACATATGGGAATCGGGCGCGCCCCTGGCTCATCAAATGCGGGAAGCCGTTCGGGAACGTGTGATCCAAGGCCAATCCACCGAAGAAATCCGGGCGTACTTTCACAGCCGCTACGGCGATTACATCATGATGGAACCACCAAAACAGGGAGTCAATTGGCTGATCTGGTTGGCACCGTTCCTGTTGCTGTTCGGCGGTGGAGCCCTGTTATGGAGAGAAGTCAAAGGATGGGTGACGCGCACCCCCGCGCCTCAGCCGCCTCCCACGCTCGATGAAACCTCCCGGCGCCGCATCGAGCGGGAACTGCAGCAGGATAAGTAGGAATCAGCTTCTACTGCTTATCCGAGTCACGGCAGCAGGAAGGAAGTCGTATGCTTAAGCTTACGCGTATAAGATATAAGGATTTGAATACTCGCCAAAAGGAGAATTTCAATTTCCAAAAGGTGGCATCAACGTTGGCTGATTATGGTTTTAACTGCATACGGTTAAGCGACGATTGGCAAGGGGCTGATTTCATCGCTTGTCATATTGATGGAAGCACGTTTGTGAAAATTCAACTCAAGAGTTGCCTTACGTTTCAAAAAAAATACATCAGCAAGGATATTTACATTGCCTTTCCCCAGTATGGAAAATGGTACCTATACTCGCATGATAAACTTCTAAAGCATAAAGCATTCGACTCCATGAAAGAGACAGAATCGTGGAAGGAAAAAGGGGCTTTTCATTGGCCTCGTATTTCAAAAGAACAAGAGAAACTTTTGGACCAATATGCCATATGAAACTGCTGACTCTGCCGGCTATTGAGACTTCCCGCGTGCGCTTTCTACCCGCCCATTTGCGCAATGCGCCGCGTCATCCACTCCACGTAGGCCGTCCGGGTCATGCCACGCCTTTGAGCTTCGCTGGCGATGAACGCGGCCACGCCCTCATCCAGCAACATGTTGGCGCGAACGCTACGGCCCGAGAGACGGAGCATCGGGACGGAAACCAACAGGCACCCGTCGGGAGGTTCCACCCGTTCGAGCGCGCTGGGCGGCGTGATCGTCTCCCCGTCCTTCTCCGTCTCTACCACGTAATCGCGCAACGCGTCCTCGGCGTTCACCAACGCTTCATCAATCGTTTTTCCCATGGCAGCGATGCCGGGCAGGTCGGGAAACGTCACGCCATAGGCGCCTTTTTTGCCATCGATCACCGCGGGATACCTCATGTTGTTCCTCTCCTTTTTCGTTTTCATGTGCAAATATATACACCATTAGCGCAAGGTAGGGAACAACGATCGTTGTTCCCTACGTGGAATGCACAATTGCACCAAGGCATTACCAGCCTGAATATATTCCATCCCATCTAGCTCGTTTTACGCGATAAACATTCCTGCAAACACTGTATGTCGACCATCTTTTTCATTGTCTGTCTGACGATCCTCATCGGAGTGATTGCCGCGATCTCTTCTCCTTTTTGGCGGAAGGACCCCACGGCGCCCGAGCTGATTAGCCGGGAAGCCGAGGAGGATCAGGAAAAGGCCGACCTGTCCGTCGAACGCGAAGTCCTCCTCCAGTCACTGCAGGAACTCGACGTCGAATTGGCGCAAGGCCGGTTGGAGCAGGAGGATCATGATCGCCTGAAAGCCACCGACGAGCAGCGCCTCCTGGGCGTCATGGACCGGCTCGAAGCTCTCGCCGCCACCGGCCGGCCGCCGTCGTCCTCCGAGCAGGCAGGGCAACCGGGGAATGCCTGGGGTTCGGCAATCGCGGTCAGTCTGGTGGTGGTCATCTTGTCGGTCGGGACCTACGGCTTTCTGCAATGGCGCACCATCAACCGGCTCGTGGGCATCCAAACCGAACGAACCGGCCAAATGCCCGATCCGCGAGAAATGGTCGCGCGGCTGGAAGCCAGACTCAAGGAAAACCCCGACGACGTGCAAGGCCAAATGATGGCCGGTCGCTCCTACATGGTCCTGGACCGTATGGACGACGCGAAGAAAGCGTACAAGAAAGTCTTGGAACTGGATCCCCGCAATCATGAGGCGCATTACAACATGGGCGTCATCATGATCGAACAACGAAAATTCGACGACCCCAAAATCTTCGAAGCCGCGCTCAAGCATTTCGACCGCGTGTTGGTGGATCGTCCCAACGAACCCGGGGTGAACTGGTACAAGGGGTTGGCTCTCTGGTATTTGAAGCGGCATCGGGAAACCGAAGAATTTTGGGCCACCGCGTACAAGAACCTGGACCCCGGCAGCCAGGACGCCGACTTCGTCAAACAGGCCCTCACCAAATTACGTGACGGCGAGACGCCGTTTTAGGTCTTGCCGATAAAAAACAACCCCCTCAATCCCCCTTCTCAGGGGGACTTCACGCAACTAAGTGGAGCATCGAACCGACGATGAATAAGGCGGACCAGAAGAGCAAGACTCAACGTGACACGCCCAGGAAATCCAACCCCTGCAGAAAAACGACTGTGGTTTGAAGTCTTGCAGAACAAACGGCTTGGCCAATTCAAATTCATCCGGCCAAAACCGATCGATCACTATATAGTCGACTTTTACTGCTCAGAATTGATGCTTGCTATCGAGATAGACGGCGATACCCATGCCGAACAACAACAATACGACGCAACCAGAACCCAAAGATTGAATAAGCTGGGAATCGAAGTCTTTCGCTACCCAAATACGGAGATACTGAATAATCTTGAAGGTGTTTATGAAGATCTGCTGAAACGTGTTGCTGAAAGAACAACCCGCGGCCCAACAGCCTCATTCCTTCCATGAACCTTGACCAACAAATTGACGAGGCGATCTCGCCGATTGCGGGCGTCATCTCCGAGGTCATCTTTTTTTCTGTCGACATTGCCGGTCTCGACGTTCCGGTGATCGCCTTTTGGCTGATCACGGCAGGATTGTTTTTTTCTCTGTATTTCCGCTTTCCCAACTTCCGCTATTTCGGGCTGGCGCTGAAGATCGTGCGCGGCCAGTACACGCGTGCCGACGAACCCGGCGACCTGACCCATTTCCAGGCGTTGAGCGCCGCGCTCTCCGGAACGGTCGGCATCGGCAACATCGCGGGAGTCGCCGTCGCCATTTCGATCGGCGGTCCCGGGGCCATGTTCTGGATGATCCTGGCTGGCGTCCTGGGAATGGCGACAAAGATGGTGGAATGCACGCTCGGGGTCGCCTACCGCCGGATCAATGCCGACGGCACCGTCTCGGGCGGCCCCATGCATTACATTCACAAGGGCCTCGCGGAGCGCGGCTTTACGAAACTCGGGCCGGTCCTTGCCACCCTTTTTGCGGTTTTCGGCATCGGGGCGAGTATCACGCTCTTCCAGGTCAACCAAGCCTTCATCCAATTTTCCGAAGCGACGGGTTTCCAGGACGGCCTTGCGTTCGGGATCGGCATCGCATTCGCGGTCGGGCTCGTAATCGTCGCCGGAGTCCGCGTGATCGGAGTAGTCGCCCAGGCGCTCGTTCCCCTGATGGCCTTTATCTATCTGGCGGCCGGGTTCATCATCCTCTGCCTGCACATCGAACAGGTACCGGCCGCATTTGTCAGCATTTTTGTCGAAGCCTTCGCGCCGGAAGGGGTGGGCGGCGGAGTCATCGGCGCCATGATCATCGGCCTGCAACGGGCCGTGTATTCGAACGAGGCCGGCACCGGATCCGCAGCCATCGCGCATTCCGCCGTGAAAACAGGTGAACCGTCGAGCGAAGGACTTGTGGCCTTGCTTGAGCCATTTATCGACACGGTTGTCGTCTGCACGATGACCGCGCTCATCGTGATCGTCACCGGGGCCTATCAGATCCAGGGGCTTTCGGGGATCGAGATTACGTCGGCGGCCTATGCCTCCGTTTTTCCGTGGTTTCCGAATGTTCTGGCAATCGCCGTCATCCTCTTTGCTTACACGACGCTGCTCACCTGGTCCTATTACAGCGTCAAATGTTGGACCTATCTCGCGGGCGAATCGTACTGGACCAGTCTCGGCTACAAGGTCGTCTACTGCCTGCTCTTGTCCACGGGCGCCGTCGTCTCCATGAAGGCGACGCTCGAATTCACCGATTCGATGTTTTTTGCCATGGCCATCCCGAACGTGATTACCCTGTATATTCTGGGACCTCAAGTCAGACGCGAGATCGAAGGATACGTCGCCCGTATCAGGAGCGGAGAAATCCGGCGTGTTGAAGACGTTACCGGGAGTGCCGATTGAATGCGAAAAAGACAACCCCCTCAATCCCCCTTATCAGAGGGACTTCATGCAACTAAGCAGAGAGTCGAACTGACGATGAACATGATCCCTCACTCCCCTGATAAGGCGGGCCAGAAGAGCAAAATTCAGCGTGACACGCCCCGGCAACCCAAACCACTAGCCCACCTCCCTGATAAGGGGGGCAGGGGGGTTGGGGGCCAGGGGGGTTTTATCCCATACGACAAGGCCCTGACCGACAAGGCGCGTGAAAACCGAAAAAATCCAACACCAGCAGAAAAAAGACTCTGGTTTGAAGTCTTGCAGAACAAACGGCTTGGCCAATTCAAATTCATCCGGCAAAAACCGATTGATCACTATATAGTCGATTTTTATTGCTCAGAATTGATGCTTGCTATCGAGATAGACGGCGATACTCATGCCGAACAACAATACGACGCAACCAGAACGCAAAGACTGAATAAGCTGGGCATCGAAGTTTTTCGCTACTCAAACATGGAGATACTGAGTAATCTTGAAGGTGTTTATGAAGATCTGCTGAAACGCGTTGCTGAACGAATCACCCCCGACCGCGCTACAAACCGAACTAGATCTGCGACAGATACGAGGCCACGAGAAGGACGGCCAGGGTCATCACGATGACGGCTTTTTGCAGAGTATCGGCCCGGGCGGAGACAGTCGGTGATGCGGATGCCGGTGAAGCATCCTTGGACGGCAAGGCATACGGATCGATAATGAAGTCGTGAATGAGGAGAAGCCCGAAGGCGATGGCGAACAGGAACAGCTTCAGCATCAAGACCACGCCCCAGGTGGTTTCGATCCGGGCGGCTCCGCTCTCGTTCAGCATTTGATACGCGCCGGTCAGGATCAGGATAATGAGACTCACCCACGCGATGGTTCGAAAGCGGCGGCCCGACAGGCGGAGGACTTCTCCGGCTTTCAAATCGGACGGGGCCTTCCGCGCCACCGGAGTGAGCACCAATTGGGAAAACAGCAATCCGCCGATGAGCGTGATCGCCGCGGCAAGGTGAATCCAGGTAATCAGATAATCCGGCATAATCGCGTGAAAGAAGGGTGTTCAACCGTTTACGAAGATGTTATCTATCAAGGTCTTTGACTTGGCGGCAACCCCTTGATCCGATACGGCACTCTTCTCCAAAAATGTTTCCGGTAGAATGGAATAGGGCCTTATGAAAAGCAATCCGTGTTTTTAAGGAGAGTCTCCCATGATCCGACACTCCACACTCCACGTTGCGGACCAAACCATTGATCTCCCCGTCGCCACGGGAACCGAAGGCGAACGGGTGCTCGACGTCACGACGCTACGCGCCCAAACCGGGCTCACCGCCTTTGACCCCGGGTACGTGAATACCGCCTCGTGTTCCAGCGGCATCACGTTTGCGGACGGAGACAACGGGATTCTTCGATACCGCGGGATTCCCATCGAGCAACTGGCTGAACAGTCGAATTTTTTGGAGACCGCCTACCTCCTGATTGAGGGTAGCCTGCCCGTCCAATCCGCGTATGAGCGATTTGCAAACGCCATCACCCGGCACACGATGCTGCACGAAGACGTGAAACGTTTTTACGACGGGTTCCCCAAGGACGCGCACCCCATGGCCATTCTGTCGGCCGTGGTCGGCGCGCTGTCGACGTTTTACCAGGACAGCCACGACTCGACGGATCCTCAACAAGTCGAGATATCCACCCACCGCCTCCTTGCCAAAATCCCGACCATCGCGGCCTATTCCTACAAGAAATCGATCGGGCAGCCCTTTGTCTATCCCGACAACGCCTTGGACTATTGTGCCAATTTTCTCCGCATGATGTTCTCGGTTCCCTCCGAGCCATACGCGGTGAATCCCGTTGTAACCAAAGCCTTGAACCTGCTGTTCATCCTGCATGCCGATCATGAACAGAATTGCTCGACGTCCACGGTGCGACTCGTCGGATCGTCGCACGCGAATCTCTTTGCGTCCGTGTCCGCGGGGATCTATGCGTTGTGGGGGCCGCGACACGGCGGGGCGAATCAACGGGTGCTGGAGATGCTCGACGTGATCCATGCCGACGGAGACAACGTGCGGAAATATATCGAACTGGCCAAGGATCGAACGCATCCCTTCCGTCTCTCGTGGTTCGGCCACCGCGTCTACAAACATTATGACCCCCGCGCAAAAATTTTAAAACGGGCCTGCGAAGAGGTCCTTGCCGCCCTCGGGATTCACGATCCTTTGCTCGACATCGCCAAACGCCTCGAAGACGTCGCGCTCAAGGACGACTTTTTCGTCTCGAACAAATTGTATCCCAACGTGGATTTTTACAGCGGGATGATTTACAAGGCGATCGGATTTCCCGTGAACATGTTCACGGTCCTGTTTGCGATCGGCAGGTTACCGGGATGGATTGCCCATTGGAGGGAAATGATGCGGGAACCCAACGTCAAAATCGGCAGGCCCAGACAATTGTATACCGGCCCCTCACGCACCGACTACGTGCCCATGGATCAAAGAGAGGAATAGCCCGACGTCTCCACCACCCCCCACCGGTTCGCCTGCGGGCCGTGCCCCTTCGACCCTTCGACAAGCTCAGGGCTCAGGGCAGGCTCTTGGCTCCCCGACTCCACCTCAAGGGGGGAGTAATTTTTCTAAAACTCCACCTTGGGCGTGGCTCGGGCTTCTTCTCCTATTTCGAAGTATTCGGCCTGTCCGACGCCGGCCAATCCCGCATAGAGCCTCCCGAGCAATTTCCGGATATAGGTGTTCAGCACCCGAACGCTGTCGTTATACCGTTTGCGTTCGACCGCCAAGCGATTCTCCGTTCCTTCCAGTTGGTCCTGGAGCTTCAAAAACGATTGGTCGGATTTAAGCTGGGGATACGTTTCCCGCAGGACCAACAGCCGCGAGAGTGCCGACTCGAACCCGCCCGCCGCGCGCGCTTTCTCATTGACCGATTGCGCCTGAAAATAGGCTTTGCGTGCATTTGCGACGCCCAGATAAATCTTCTCTTCCTGGCTCGCGACGCCTTTGACGGTATTGACCAAGTTGGGAATCAATTCAAACCGTCGCTGCAATTGATTTTCGACCTGTGCCCATTGGCTCTTCACCGCTTCATCCATCTCGATGACCCGGTTGTAGCCGGAATAGACACAACCCCCCAGCATCAAAATCAGGATGAGCAACCCGCCGAAGACCATGAGTAATATGCGTCCAGCGCTCATGATTGTTTCCCTCCGTTACGTATGCCGTATTCGAAGCATGCAACCGCTCCACTACCAGCTCGCGCCGCCCCCGCCGCCCCCGAAGCCGCCGCCCCCGCCGAATGATCCGCCGAAACCTCCTCCGAATCCACCGCCAAAACCGCCGGTCGATACGCCCCACGGGCTTCGTCCCGTGACACCACCCAAGGCGCTGCCGAGCAACATGCCCCCGACCAATCCTCCACCGCCCCAGGTGGAATAATACCGGCGACGGCGCCGCATGTTGGAAAACAACATGAAGAGGAAAAAGAGCGGGACGAGCAACGAACCCAGAACCGACCCGCCACCGCCGCCACCCCGGCTCGGCCGGTACCGGTGCTGGGGAATCCCGGTGAGCTTGACCCGTTGGGCGTCCGCAACTTGATTAGCCGTCACGATCGCCAATTGAAACAGACCCTGCGAATACTGGCCCTGCTTAAAGAATTGGGAGGCGACCGCACGGGACGCCGAGCCCGCCCATGAATCGGGCAGCGCGCCTTCCAATCCATACCCCGTATGAATCCGCACCTTCCGTTCTTTGAGGGCCAACGCGATCAAGGCGCCGTTGTCTTTCCCTCTCCGTCCGAGCTTCCATGCCTCGGCGTGCCGCTGGACAAAACTGAAGAACGGTTCGCCCTCGGTCGACTGCACGGTCAACACTTTCACCTGCGCCGTGGTCTTCTGTTCGAGTTCGCGAAGCCAGCCTTCCAACCGCCGTTCGGTTCCGAGGTCGATGATGCCCGCGCGGTCCACGACGTAGGTGCCGGGGTCCGGCACGGACACCTCGCCCCAACTCAAAGCAGGCAGGCACAGCAGAACCGCGACGGCGAACCCGCACTTTCCGCTCATGGTCGTTACCAGCGATCCGCCACGGTTTTTAAGCCGTCGATTTCATCATAGAGCCGCGTAAAATCATTCCAGTCATGCCGGCGGTTTTCTTGCAGCGCCGCGCGAATGCCGGGAAGGGATCGATCTGTTTCCTGCTCGATCCGGCCGACGACTTCAATCGCCGACAGATAGTCTCGTTGTTCATGAAGCCACAGTAACCCGCGGAGCGTGCGGATCAGCCGTTCCGCAATATCGCCTTCCATGGCATCGAAGAGTTTTTCACGACCCGCGGCCGCCAGGAGACCCTGACGCATGCCGATCAGGATGGTTTTCAGTTCACGCTCACATTGCAGCCGAACGTGACGTTCCTCAAATGACAGATCCGCAAAATAATCGGTGCCGGTGAAACACACGTGGCATTGCTGAATCTCCAGAAACTCCAACGGAAAGGTATCCAGGGACCCGGCGATGTAGACGGGCGTCATGATCAGGGGAGCGGCGATTTTGGCTTTCCCGAGTTTCACCCCGTCCTTGGCCAGTTCCCGGAGCATGGCCAGATCAACCGTTTCCAGGACCAGGACGCTACGCGCGGTATGCCGCGCCGGATCAAATCCGGACGTGGCAATAGCGCCCACCCCGGTCACCGCCAGACAATTCGCCCCGCCAAGCGTCCGGACGCGATCGACAAACCGCTTCATCGGCTCCTGCATGCCACTCATGACTTGTTCGAGGTTCATCACGGATTGGGTCATGAGGTACGACTCCTGGGGCAAAATTTCCTTTGGGGAACTATCTACTTGTCCTGCCTGATCAGGCTAACGCACAAGACGAACCCTTGCAAGAGAGAAATTCCAGGAGGGTAGGATAAGTGCCGCCATTCATTGTCAGGTAATTTGAAAGGGCCTATACTGGGGAACTGAAAAAATCGAACTCGGCCGGTCGACCGTATAAAATTCGTGCCGGGTCCTGTATGTGACGCAGAGGACTTCAACAATTCAGGACATCTCAATCACAAAAGCATCATGGCAACGCTAGATATCTTTCATTATGATCGCTATCTGCCTGGTTCGGTCACCAAACTGAAAGACCCGAAAACCGACATTCCCCGTATCGCGAAGGATAAACGACTCCTCAAACAGATAGATGCGGCCGTCCAGCAGATCCCGACAACACACCGATTAATTCAGGGAGATGCCCGCAAGCTGACGTTTCTCGAGGATGAATCCATTCATTTGGTTGTTACCTCCCCGCCGTACTGGATCTTGAAAAAATACCAAGACCACCCTGACCAGCTTGGGGACATCAAAGATTATGAAAAATTTCTGAGTGAACTCGATAAAGTGTGGGCGCATTGTTATCGTGTGTTAGTCCCGGGTGGACGCTTGATCTGTGTGGTCGGCGACGTCTGTCTGGCACGAAGAAAGAACGACGGAAGACACACGGTCGTTCCGCTTCATGCCTCAATTCAGGATCACTGTAGAAAATTTGGATTCGACAACTTGGCACCAATCATCTGGCACAAAATTGCCAATGCGGTGTTTGAGGTGCCGGGAAATGGTGCCGGATTCTTAGGGAAACCCTATGAACCCAATGCCGTTATCAAGAACGACGTTGAGTTCGTCCTGATGCAACGCAAACCGGGTGGATACCGGAACCCGACGGTTGCAATGCGAATACTGTCCGTCATCTCAGATGAAAACCACAAACAATGGTTTCAGCCCATTTGGTCCGGTCTTACCGGCGCATCGACTCGACTGCACCCAGCGCCCTACCCCGAAGAATTAGCGGCACGGTTGGTCCGGATGTTCTCCTTTGTAGGAGACACGGTATTGGATCCGTTCATGGGAACTGGAACCACCACGGTTGCCGCCGCCAAATGGGGACGCAACTCCATCGGCGTAGAGATCGACACCTCTTATTATGACAACGCCGAGAAACGGATTCGACACGCAACGGGTTCATTATTCTCTTGCGCTGAGATCAAAACGGAAAGAACAAAAAAATAAATTATGGAAGACCGGCTGGCGAAAGCCGTCCAATATTTTTGGAAGGCAAGAATCCATCAGCGCAAAAAACAAGGGAAAACTACGGGCAAAAAGGATGCTGGCAATCGAAGTGCGGTTACCGGCGGCAAACATCTCGACGGGTTCATAAAACTTTTGTCTGAGTTGCTGGCAGAAGCAGAGTTGCCTGACTCCACGATCCATACAAAAAATACTACGCTACCTGGCTATTTCAGGCCCACCAAAAATTGGGATTTACTGGTGGTGGTAGATGACCGACTTTTAGCCTCGATTGAATTCAAAGCCCATATCGGACCATCTTTTGGCAACAACTTCAACAATCGCGTAGAAGAAGCGCTGGGTAACTCAACTGATCTGCTAACAGCGTACAGGGAAGGTAAATTCAAGCCGTCGCAAAAGCCGTGGCTCGGATGGTTAATGCTTTTGGAAGAAACGCCGAAATCCACTTCACCAATTAAAGTAGATGAGCCGCATTTCGAGGTATTCCCCCAATTCAAAACGACATCATACGCCAAACGCTACGAATTGTTTTGTGAGCGCCTGATGCGGGAACGCTTGTATGATGGAACTTGTCTAATTCTGTCAGACAGAAAAGGCGGCCTGAAAGGAAAATTCACCGAGCCGAATCAAGAATTCAGCTTTACGACATTTGCAACCTCATTGACTGCTCACGCAATAGCGTATGCCAAAATGCGGAAGCCTTAAGACGTCTGCAAGGCCACCCATAGCCAGAGATTCTATATGTCTTGATCACCCATCCATACGGTCGGGTGAGCTATTTTTGACCGTTGTCCGGATCATGTGGCACCCAGCCTGTAAGAAAGCGGGAACGCGAGCCAGGTAGCATGGCGGCATCATAGTCTTCCAGGTTCTCAAGAAAGTGCTTCGTAGCCCCAAGCTTTTCTGGATTCGCACCAGATTGTCTAAGAAGCGAGAGAATCCGCATATTATCGAACTTACCCATGTCTGGATCAGTGAGTGCTCTAGGGTTGAGGAAGAAGTGATCATTGTATAGACACAAGAGTCTGTAGGAATGCTCAGAATTGGTGATGTGCGCCAGGAAACTTGGCGAGATCGCAAAGGCGCAGACGTTTCTGATCTCATCTGATCGCTTTTCTGCCATACGATAGGCATCAAGGAATCCGGTTCCAAGTACCATGTCTCTCCTACGCAGCACGGGGCCAAACCCTAACCCACCGCGGGGTATGGACCCTGCAATCAGAAGCTGGTGGTAAAGGAGCAAGCCTGAGACCATGTACCGAAGAGTAGGCTCAGGTAAGGGGCGTTCCGAAAAGAGAATAAACATGTCATTGAAACGCAACGTGGAGCACTCCCGGGTTCCGAATATTTTTCGTCTAGTGACGACAACCATTGAATGGGGCACCTTAGCCCGAAAGCGGTGAAACTGACCATCGAGTTCATCTGCGAGCGAGCACAGATCGTTCCCCGCACTCGCCTCGATTCGTTGGCCCATACCTAAACTGTCCACAATCAGAACGGGCGAGTTGTTCGGTTTGCGTTGTCGAAGAAAGCGCATATCAACTCTTATGCATGAAGAATATTGTAAATGTTTACTAATCCTCTGACAGAATACGGGCTATCTATCTCTACCTCCTCTCACCTCTTCTTACAAAGGAAGGGAAGGAGACTGCAGAAATTCTCAGCGAATCAGTGAACATTTCCAATTCCCCGGCACGTCCGAGGGCCCCATTCGCTCACTGCCACGCCTAACGGGATGCAGCGAGTCTCAGTGCTTCGGTCACGTGGCGACGTAACACTCCAACGGCTTTTGCAACTCACGCAAGTCGTACAATTCCATGATGCAATCATCTATCAAGCACAAGCTGAACGCTCACACAATGGCGGATGCCAACATTCGGCAGCCGTAAAACGCCGACAAGGCTACCCACCAGCGGGGATTATATAAGAATGGGATCAGCGCTCGTAGTTGGGTGCAGATTTCTTGCATATCTTGGCGGTTTTTCCTAGAATATGCCCTATCGTTTTCCAGCCTTTTCCCCAGTCTTGAAGAGAGACGCGATGGCGACCATCGGACAATTGATGAACAGGGATCTGAGCGTCATTACCGAGGACACGACGGTCAAACAGGCTGCCGGACAAATGTACGACCAGCGCATCGGGTCGCTGTTGGTAAAAACAGGGAACGATTTCTCCGGTATTGTGACGGAAACGGACGTGGTGCGAGCCGTGGCCGAATGCGATGACGTGGCAAAAACTTCAGTGGTTCACGTTATGTCCAGTCCCATTTTGACCGTCGACAAGAAACTTTCACCCCACTACGCAAGAGATCTCATGGCCAACAAATGGATTCGTCACTTGGCCGTGAGCGAGAACGGAAAAATCGTGGGGGTTCTTTCAGCGCGCGACCTCTTGGCCTACTTCAAAACCATGTCCAAAGAAGTTTCGTAATCCTCGACCTTCCTGTTTTTACCCCACCCCGAGTTTCTCCAACACCGATGTCGTAGGCACCAGATTGCGTTTGAGGCCAAGTGCCCGAGGCTCCAGGCCCATGGCCAGTCCGAGCAACTGCGGCAAATGTAAAATCGGCAGATCGATTTCACGGCGCTCTTGCTTCGCGGCCTTGGTTTGAAGCCCGTCGAGGTTGAGATGACACAAGGGACACGGCGTGACCATCACGTCGGCTCCGTGCTCTTTGGCATCGGACGTATGATGGGCAATCATCTGCAGCGAGCCGGGTTCGTTGATGGTAAGCAGCGGCATGCCGCAGCACCGGGTCTTGCCGGGGAAATCCACCACCTCGGCGCCCAGCAAAGTTATCACCGTTTCCAGTGATTGGGCTCGCGCCGGCTGTTCGTCAAATCCCAGTGCCGCACTCGGCCGTTGAATGTAGCACCCATAAAACGGGGCCGCCCGCAACCCGGTCAACGGCCGCTTCACCGCCTGCCGGAGCTTTTCTTCCCCGACGTCTTCCAGGAGAATCCAGACAAAATGTTTCACCGTGGTGGTGCCGCGGTAGGAGAGCCCCTCTTCGGCCAGAACCCGGTTGATGTCGTCCAAATAGCCGGGCTCCGTCGTCAGCCGGTGATTCGCCTGACTCATCACGCCTTGACACGTACTGCAAATCGTCATGATGGGAAGCCCCTGCTCCTCGGCCAGGGCCAGGGTATGGGCGTTCAGAATATCTCCCAAACGCAAATCCTTTTCCTGCAAGACCCCCGCGCCCGTACACGACGCCGTCGTCATTTCTTCCAACTCAATCCCCAATCGAGGGTACACCTGTTTCACGGATTGATAGAGTTCGGGGCATCCTCCCTTTGACACGCAGCCGGGGAAAAACGCGTATTTCATCGTGGCTCCTTCGCTCGTTGAAACAATCGTCGGATTCGATCAATACCCGGTATCGGCCGAAACAAGGGTCCGGATCTGGGAAGTTTGCGTCGGGGCAATGCTCGAAGAATCATCGGCAAAAAGGAGAACATCTGCCGGAGATTGGTCAGCCCGAACGTTCGAACGGCCAACATGGGTTCATCCAGGCGCCCTTTCTGCTCGATAATATCCGCAAACGCTTCGGTATGACGCGAGCCGGAGGTTGACGGCACGCCGTACTCGATCCCCTTGGCGCGAAGCGTCATGATACGATCCATGGCCCCCACGCCTTTTGGACACACTTCGATACACTCCATGCACCGTGTGCAATCCCACATGCCGCCCGAATCATTGAGTTCTCTCAACCGTGACGAACTGTTCCCGTCCCTGGGGTCCGCCACGAACCGGTAGGCCTTGGCCAACGCCGCGGGTCCGACAAAATCCGGATTCACTTCCAAGGCCGCACAGTCCGACACGCAAGCCCCGCACATGATGCAGTGCATGACCCCCGTCAAATGATTCATGGCCTCCGGGGGCGCGAGATACTCGCCTTCCGGTTCCGGGCCCGTGGGCTGGAGCCAGGGCTGAACCTGGCGGACCTTCTCCCAAAACCCGGCCATGTCCGTGACCAGATCCTTGATCACCGGCATATTGTTCATGGGTTCTACTTGGATCGTCTCGCCCGGCGCGGCCATGGATGCCACTTTGGTTTTACATGCCAACGCGGCATGCCCGTTGATGCGCATCCCACAGGACCCGCAGATGGCGCCACGGCATGAACATCGCAAGGTCAGTGATTCATCCACGATTTCCCTGATCCTGATCAACGCATCCAGGACCGTGTCCGACCGATCGGTGGTCAATTGATAGTCCTGGAAATACGGTCGTGGCGATTCCGCTTCAGGATTAAAGCGGCGAATGCGAAACGTGGTCAACATGGCGTCATTCACGACGGTTTCAATTGCCGTGGGGGCTCTCTAACGGACAACCACGGGGGGTGTCCCTACGATCGCGGTCTTTGTAGGGGACGGCCCTCGTGCCGTCCCGCATAAACTTCCCTCGATCTCCTCTCATGCAGCCCAAGCCCCCCACCGCATCAGCCGGCGCCTAGCGGCTTGGCTTTTGCGACTCCCCCTCAAGGGGGGAGTGATACCCTCAATATACGCGGACCTGCGGTTCCCATTGGGTAATCCGAACGGGCAGAAAGTCCAGTTGAGGCGGCCCGCCGGGACGATGATGAATCAGAATATGTTTCAGCCAATGGTCATCGTCACGATCGAGACAATCCGTTCGAAAATGCGCGCCGCGACTTTCCGTTCGCGTCAACGCGCCCAGCGCAATGGTTTCGGCGCAATCCAGCATAAAGTCGAGTTCCAACGCCCGAACGAGGCTCGTATTGAACACCTGTCCTTTATCATGAATGGCGACGCGATTCCACCGCTCCCGGAGACTGCCGACCGTTTGTTGCGCAAGGCCCATCTCTTCATCATCGCGAAACACGCCGAAGCCCTCAGTCATGGCGCGCCCCATCTCATGCCGGATACGGGCGACGGTGTCATCGGTCTTAGGCCTGGACAGAATCTTCTTGAGGCTGCCTTCCCCATCCTTCACCACTCCGTCGCCGATACGCGGGAGAGGCAGGGTTTTCGCATACTCTCCGGCGCAACGGCCCGCGCGGCGCCCAAACACGACGGTATCCAGCAGGGAATTCGCTCCGAGCCGGTTCCCGCCGTGGAGACTCAGGCATGCGGCTTCCCCGGCCGCGAACAGGCCGGGAACGCCCTGCCATCCGCCATCGAGGTCCCAGCAGCGTCCCTCCACGTCCGTCTTCACCCCGCCCATCATGTAGTGCATACCCGGGCAGACGGGAACCGGCTCTTCGGTCAAGTCGATATTGGCAAACGACTTCGCCTCCTCAAGAATTTGGCTGAGGCGCTCCCGGATGAGCGTCTTGCCCAAATGCCGGCAATCCAGCAACACACAGCCGTTGATCCCCCGGCCTTCATTGATCTCGATTTGTTCGGCGCGCGAGACCACGTCGCGTGAGGCCAACTCCATCATGTTCGGAGCATACTGCTCCATGAACCGTTCACCCTCGGAATTCAGCAAATAAGCGCCTTCCCCGCGAGCCGCCTCACTCAGGAGCAACCCTTTACCCCGCAAGGTCGTGGGATGATATTGCACCATCTCCATGTCCATCAGCGGGGCTCCGCCCCGATAGGCAATCGCGAGGCCGTCACCGGTACAGATCAGCGCATTCGTACTCGGCTCGAACACGCGCCCCAAGCCCCCCGCGGCAATGACCACGGCCTTGGCCTTGAACAACGCCATACGCCCGCTTCGGATTTCAAAGGCCAAAACCCCGCAGCATCGACCCTGTTCATCCTTGACCAACGACGTCACGAACCATTCCTCAAACACCGGAAGGCGCGCCTTCATCGCCTGCTCATACAGAACGTGCAAGAGCGCCTGTCCGGTGAAGTCGGAGACAAAAAAAGTCCGGGCGCGTTTCTGTCCGCCGAAGCGACGGGTGCCCAACCGTCCTTCCTCATTCCGGTTGAAGATCACACCCATGTGTTCCAGGGCCAGAATGTCCTGCCCGGCTTCCTGCGCCAGAATTTCCACGGCGTCCTGGTCCCCCAGATAATCGCTGCCCTTGACCGTCTCAAAGGCATGCTCTTCCCACTTATCGCCCCGGTCGGTCAGAGCGGCGTTAATCCCGCCCTGCGCGGCATTGGAATGGCTCCGAACGGGATGCACCTTGGTGATCACCGCGACAGTCGCCCCGGTCTGATGCGCCGCCAACGCCGCCCTCAGCCCCGCCAACCCGGCCCCCATCACCAGCACGTCAAATTCGTAAGAAGTCACCATGTTTCAAACGGATCGATGAACAACAACCACCTTATTCATTTTATCATAGGTGTCGCGCTATCCCTGCTGTCATCCTGAGCAACGCGAAGGATCTGCTTTTTGAAGAAGGGCTCCCGTTGCTGGTCCGGTACTCAAAGACCGAGAACGTCGAGCAGTCTTCGCAGCCCTTGATCGTGCCGGGCGGTCCGCCGCAGGTCGGAGATGGTCAAACGCCGCTTCAACTGGTCCTCGGTCAGTAATGATTTGTTGTAATCGGGCCAAACCCTTCGAAGCTCCGTTATGGAGTCGCCTGCCGCGATTTGCCGACTCTCATGTCCTTGATGCAGCCTGAGCAACAGGCCTTCCAGGTTCGGAGTCTGAAAGATGATCTCCAGCTTTGCCCTGGACGCCACGGCTTGAGCATCACGTCCTGCCTGGACGTCTTGTGGATGGCGGTCCCGGTCCAGCAATACCAGACTATGACTTACATCCCTTCTGTCGAGATACCTCGTCAAGCGACGAGCGGCTTCTCTGACAACGGCTACGGAGTCGCCACCGCTTCCTGTCATGACATTCAAATGCAGGTGAAGGCCTTCCCCGTCGCAACAGAACTGGAGGAACTGCGCGAAGGCCCGATCGCTCTTTCCCTCGACCCCGATAAAAATGACTCGTCTAAGTTCGACCAGCCTGCGTCGGGGCATCGCCTCTCAACCGATTTTCGGGAGACCGCCGAGTACCCCTGCCCGGTACTTGGGATAGAGACGGGCATCACGGCGAAGGCCGCGCACGTCCTGGGCGCCGTGTACCTTCGTCGCCCCGTTGCCGTCCTTCTCCACGATAAAGACTTCCTCTTTCTCCAAGTCGTCGAGCAGACCGACGTTGTGAGAGGTCACGAAAAGTTGCGCGTTGTGGAGATTGGTCTCCCGGGAACGAAACCAGTCGAGAACTTCGCCGGCCATACCCACATGCAGATCGCCATCGATCTCGTCGAGAACAGCGGGAACACCCCTGTAGAGTGCCAAATAAAGTTGCGGCAACAGATGAAACAGATTTTTCGTGCCGCTGGATTCGGAATGCAGATCGATTGATCTGTCAAGACCATAATGTTTGAAGAACACCCCCTTTCCCCCCAGGATGCCGTGACCTATATAGAAGCCTTGAATTCCCAGGTCGCTGGACTGGATGTGCTTTTCAACCCAGGTCCTTAACTCGGGATTCTGCTCCAATAGTTGGGTGACCGTTTCAGTTGAAGGCTCCCACTTCCCGTGATATTGATATGCGATATTGCTGGCCCTTCGGACAAATTGCATGTCTTTTACAATTCGCATGGCCAGGGGTACGTTGAAGAGGGCCAGTGTGGCGATTACCGAGGCATCTGCTCGAACCGCCTTGAGGCGGTCATCATTGGACCTGATCCCGAACTCGCCCGAAACGTGTATGGGCTCCCCCAGACGGCGTCGCAAAAGACGGCGGGGACGGCCCTTGGGGAAGTAAGACAGTGCTTCGTAATGGAAATGGCACCCGAAGCCGGAATCATCACGTCCCACGACTAACTCGTAGTGGAACAGTTGCTTGGCTTCACCAGGCGCCAACCAATCCACCTCGAACTCCACAGAAAACCGTGTCGGACCTCCCCTCGTTTCCGAAGAAAGAAAGGGCTCGACGGACGAGATCGGGTTGTTCTTCTCCGTAGGCGACGCGGATGAGGCAATTCGAGCGGTAGCGATCAGCGCACTGAGCAGCGTTGTCTTCCCCGACCCATTGGGTCCGATGAGCACCACGACAGAAGGGAGCCTGACGTCTGGCTTGGACTCGCTACGCCGGAAGCGAGGCAGGTCGGGAGCCGTTCCTGGAATGCGTAGGTCAAGAACGACTTCTTCTCGTATAGAATGGTAGTTTGAAACTGAAAATGATGCTATCATTTTTCAATCTTAACGTTTTTTCGTCAAGATCTCAATATAATTGACTGAAAAATCTCTTCCAGGCATTCATCCGTACAGTCCAGGTTTCACCTGAAGGCTGCCTACACGCTCAATGCGTGTTCGATCATCTGCTTCAGGCAATCGCCTTCTTCAAGAAAATACACGCCTTGCTGCTTCCAGTCCTCTCGGGAAAGTATGTCCCCGTCTATCAGTGCTGGTGGCGTGACGGACAGGACGTAGGCGTGCAGGCGCACATCGGGATCGCTGTGCCGGATTTGTGCTTCGGTCTGTTTGATGTCGCGATGAAGGCTGACCTTTCGGTCTTCACGGCGTCCGTAGCGGCTCAGTCCCTTGGGATCGAGAAAAATAACGTGCTGGCAGGTCTCATCCTTCAACCAGACGATAAAGTCGGGATAATAGGCGTAATCGTCGAAGAACGACACGCCCCTGCCTCGCGTCAGGTTGCGGATAAGAAACAACTCCTTGCCGTGCAGGCAGGGGTCTCGGTGCTCCGCCAGCGCGGCCAGTTTTTCAACCACGCTCCTTTCATCCTTGTTTAGAGGAACCGGTTGAATCGTCACTTTCCTGTTCGGTCCGGCATACAATAACGGCATATAGGCATGAGCCTGTGTCATGATGACGCTGACGTCCAGATTACGAAAATCACCTGCCCGAACGTTCGATGCCAATTCATGAACGTCTGCGATTAACCGGCTCTCGGTCGCATCCACGGATAACTCGTATTCTCTGATATTGTTCGGATCGTTCTCGTCCAGCGTGACCACCTCGATCTTGTCGTGCTCCCATTGCCGCCGCTGCCTGCGCCAGAATTGATCGGCATATTCAGTGATGAGATCAAGCGCGACGTCTTCGAGCCCACCTATCTGCAAAAATCCTGTCACTGACAAGCGTTCCGGCGGCATAGAGAGGTCGTACCAATCGTCGCGTTCCAGCAGACGGTTTACCGTGTCACGCTCAATGTTCAGGTTGTGCCAGTCCCGTTGCTGCTTCCGATTCAACAGCTTGTCGTACAGGCGCGTTCGATCGAAAAACGCGACCTGACCTAGTGGGAGTTTGACCGATTTTTTAGGAGTTGACTGTTCGGCCGTAACGTCCGAGGACGCGACGGATTGCAACCGCGAATACAGATCCAGGGCGACGACGGGCTGCTCAACGTCACCGGGACCAGGCAGGACAGGGCGCTCCGCAGAACGCGCGTATTGCACGTCCTCCTTGAGCCGGATCAACTTCAGGCCCGTCCTGAGCCCAGTCGAAGGGTCCGTCTTCCTGGCGAAATTCCAGGTGACGGGCAAACGAACCGTCTCCCGTTCGACGCGCACGCCTTCCTTTTCCAGAAGGTCCCGAAAGGTCTGCATGTAGTTGGCTCGCAGGCCGAAGATATTCAGCGTTTCCAGATGCGCCAAGTCCACGCTGCCCGTTGGCAATTCCGCCCCACTTTTCTGGTGGCGTTTCAGGCTCATGTTCCAGCCTTTTAAGCGCACACCACGCCCGAACATCTGGATGATCTCCGGCCCTTCGCCGACGCCGACGTGCATCAAGCCCATCGTCGCCACGCGCCACGAGTTCCAGCCGGCAATGAAACGCCGCGCGCCGATGACGATATTCACCGGTGAATCACGTTTATCCACGTCGGCAAAAAGCCGCTCGGCAAAACCGGCTTCCCGGGAAACTGCCACATGCGGGTTGGCCTGCTCCGTTAGCAATTTATACAGTGCTGCTAAATCACCGACGTTGACCACGCCAAAAGCCGGTCCATCGCCGGCATGCAGGTGCAATTCGCCCTCGCCCGCGGTCAGGTAGACCACGTGCAGTTGTCCCAGACCGTGAAACAGGGTGTTGCACAGGTCCGCATAGAGGCTATCGGCTGTGCGTGCAGACACGTGTTCGGAAAGATACGTGAACCGGTCCCTGAAATAATCCCGCCCGCTTTCGTCGGTCAGGCCGGACTGCCCGTTCAACAGTTTCCCGATCATGGCGCTCGTCGTATCACTATCGGCCAACACCCAGGCCAGAAATTTCAGGATGCTCACGACGTCGGACTGCGTTTCCCTGTCCGCTCTGCCGGAGCCGGTCACCGTCTTGCCCAAGAAGACCCAGAGCGGCCTGGTCACGTTGAAGTCCGTCCAGCCCGCAGCCTTGTCCCGCCAGATCCGGCATTGCTGATAGAAAGTCAGTAGACAGCCCAGCAGGTACACGTCGCGGTTCACGTCTTCCATACCCTGAGGCAGGTTGGAGATGACGTAGTCCTTGCCGTAGCCGTCCTCGTGGAACCAGCGATAGGCGTAATCGAACAGCAGGCACTTGCCATAGGCGTCGCGTAGCGCGTCGTCCTTGCCCGCGATCTGATTGAAGGTGGCGGAATACTCAAAGGTAAAGCCACCACGGGAAAGTTCCTTGCGTCGCTCACGCCACACTTTACCCGATGCGCCCAAGTGTCCTTCGTCCACCAACACCAAGTTGTTGTCGCCGAAATCTCCCACGGCGATACGCTTGACGCCTTTCTTTTCCGCCAGTTTGTTCAGGTCGATAATTTCAACGTGCGGGAACAGGTCGGCCGCAGCCTCGGCGGAAAACAGCCGCGCGGGCAAGCCGCTTGCCCGCAATTCTTTCTCGTGTTGCATCGACATCTGTTCGTTGGGCGTCAGCAGGACGACGTTGTTGAGGCGCCCGCCGGAGGCGGCCAGATACTGCCGGTATTGCAGGATATGGGCGTGCATGAGGAGCGTCTTGCCGGAACCGGTCGCGCTCTGAAACGCGATGGTCCGCAGGTCGTCGGGCGTGTAGTCCGGCATGTCCCGCGTCAACCGGTGTGAGGCCCGCGCTTTGTTCAGGTCGGCGCAGAGTGATTCGGGATCGTGGAAATACCGGTGCAGGTAACGTTCGGTGAACAACAGCGCGAGGTATTGATACGGCTTCCAGACGCGTCCCTGCTCGACGGTCATGCGCAACTTGTGACTGTGCACAACGACGTTGGCGTCGTATGTGGCTAGGTCCCCGGACCGAACAGGTGCGGCCGACGAAAGATACAACGCGCGAGCGTATTCACTCTCCCCACCGGCATCGAAGCCAGCCGGAACGTCGCGTAGCCGGTCCAACATGGTGCGCATGTCATCGTACCCGAACTCCCGGCAAATGAAGCGGTGCAGGACTAGACGATTTTGGAGGAGGGAAGTTCCGACCAAGCGACGGCGTGGAGGCATCAGAGGGGCTCAGACAGTAGGGGCAGACCTGGGTGTCTGCCTGATTTGTCGTACAACATCAGCCTTGCTCTTTGCCTTATCACGTGTGACGTCGAGCGCGACGGCCAAGGGATGGGAAGGAAAGACGAATTGCGTTCAATGGATTGAGGTAGGTGCTTCGCCACAGGCGGTCATGAGCCTCACCACACCTTCCCCAGAACCGCTAAAACCAGCGCGACAAGCAGCGCCAGTGTCCAGCGATGAAATCGTAGCTCCGCCCGAAACTCGGATAACTCGGCTCGAAACTCGGCTATCTCCGCCCTAAGCTCGGTTTTAAGCACAAGCAAATCGGCTTTGGTCGCCAGGCGATCGAGATTATCGTGGATGGCCCAGGCAATCCCCTTGGCCTGCTTGGGCTCCAAGCCGGTACTTTCTAATTGCTCAGCCAAGATGATCGTGTCGGTAGCCATAGGAGGCATTGTATAGCAGCCTCAACGATTGTTCAATTCGTTTATCTGTTGGGATAAACTATCAATTGGTCTGAAAAGAGCCCAGCAGGGTGCTTCCTTTTCCTGCCTTGGTGTCCAGGCGGTACGCCTGCCCGGATGATTCCCGGCGGGCGGGCACACAGGACCGCCCCTACATGGCTGATACTCTTCGTCATTGGTATGAAAATAACCAACAGCCCCAGAATCCGTCATTCCCGCAGTTTTTAGCGGGAATCCAGAAACCGTGAATTTTCAATAAGATATCCGTGGTGCATCGCCGGATTTCGCCGTACTTAAGAGGTTACGCAAAGGTCTCTTGCAAGGGGAATTACATGCCTGTTTGCCAAAGAAATGATCTTAAAACATATTTTATTGTATGCTTAGCAAAGTAGCATGGAGAACAGTAAAGGCATATAGAGGCATACTAATCTGTGGCCAGAACATACTCAAACAAAAGGGAGCCATAAATAATGCGAGAAATTATTGCTGGCGTAGAATATGACACAGAACAATCAGAGAAGATGTTTTCTGGAGATATGCCGCCAAAAGGTCCGCAACCGGTATTCATACCTGACAATATTCCCGATATTCCACATATTCCCGACACATTATACATGACAAGAAATAGAGATTTTTTTATTTTAACAGTTACTCATACTTCTCCAAGGCCAGAAGAAAAATCACAGAAAAGAGAAGCGATTGAACCATTGCCGGATGAAGGAGATATTATTGAATGGTTGGAAAGTCGTCAGGCTCCAGAGTCGGCATATAGGCAAGCTAATATTCCGATCAAAGATAGGAGTGAGCCTCAATACATGAGACAACAATTTTCCTGCTTACATTGTAAAGCATATGCTCACCAACGTTGGCATAAGCAAATAATTGGAATGGAAGATGTTAGGTCCAATGAACTTGGATATGGCAATATGTCTTTGATTTTTAATAATCAGAAAATATCTGCTTCGATATGTGCTTCTTGTAATCAAGCAACATTATGGGAAAAGACAAGGGTAATCTTTCCTATTACAGGATTAGGTGTTCCTGTCAATGATGATGTTGAAGACGATGTTAAGCAAGTTTATAAAGAAGCTGATTCCATTGCAAGATTGTCTCCACGCGCTGCTTGCGCATTATTACGAGTTGCTCTTGAAATGTTACTCAAACAAATCACTGGTTGCGGCGCCATTCAGGAGGCAATAAAAAATCTGAAGCAACGAAATCTTCTACAGGACAACTTCATTCAGAAGTTCGATATTTTGAGAGTCACAGGAAATCATGCGGTTCACCCAGGCACGATTGATTTTCAGGAAAAACCACAAGAAGACATAAAATACTTTTTTCAATTATTCAACCGTATTGCTCAACGTTTCATTACTGAAGAAAAAGAAGATAGAGAGCATTTTGAGAAATTGCCTGAACATGATAAAAATCACATTACGAAACGAGATAGACAGTTAGAGTCATAAATACTGAAAATTTTGCCATGCCCAATCTTCCTCCGCCGTGTTCCAGTCAACTGCCAGAATGTTTTCACTCAAATGAGCGCAGTCGCCGGCATTTGAGACGGCCTCTGGACCCTGAACCCGCTGTTTAACAAACAGAAAAAAATCGTAGACTTCCTGTTGCGCCGCTTCCGGCAAGACAGACAGATCAATCGATTTCATTGTTCATCCCTCCAGAAACCTAAAGCACTCTATTTTACCATCATGGTTTCATTCCCGAACCGTACCACACGACGTTAAACTGTCAAGCACGACCAACGTTTTTTTGATGTTGCTGTATCTGACGGTGTTTGTTCACGAGATAAGCGGCGAATGACGCACAGGCACCAAACATGAATACAGCCTCATCCAGTCCAACATCAGGAGAGTCTTGCTCAAGAAGGGCATGGCGGATGCCCTCTTCGTCGCTTGTGTAACTGTAGAGCTTCTTAAACGCTTCCTTGAGTGCCGCATGTTTCAGTAACCCAGCCTTCTCAAGAGAATCGAGCGCCTTTCCGAGAGTTACATTCTCTTTCTGGGCGATCACGCACGCGACAGATTCGACGGCATGGATGCTGTCTCTCACCGAATCTGCAAACCGCTGTGCATTGATGTGTTTGGCCGCTTCACGTAGATGCGTTGACGCACCCTTTATACCGCTTTTGCGAATCGCCTTGATGGCCTGTTGCGTTGCTTCACCTTCTTCTTTGCTGCTGCGTGGGGAAAACTGGAACGGACGGCTCGAAGTATCCAGCCAATAAGCGGCGGCATGCTGCTCGAATTGCTGTTGAATAGTGCCGATGAAATTGTTTGTGCCTTTTGTTTCGTATGGAAGGTTTGCAACAATTTCGATAAAATCGAGAGCTCTGTTGAATGCTCCACTCAGTATTATTTCTTTTGTTTCCGTGTATTTGGGGTGCTGCTCATTGAATTGAATATTGGCATGAATTTCATCATGAGGTAATTTGAGAAATTCTCCAAGAACCTTTCGGATGATGCTAGGTGTCTGACGGTCTGGAAGGGCACCTAGCCTCCTCATCGCTGGATCATTCCCTGATCGGTCCATTGTCAAAAAACGACGCGTTGCGTTCCATATTTCACGTCTCAAATTATCAGATAGCTCTTCCAACTGCATCGGTTCCGGCAAAGGTTCAAGACCTTGGCGTTGTGAAAATGTGAGCTGATCGGCGGACGTATCGTGTTTTTCAGCCATTACTTCGTCTCCTCGAACATCATTTCCCGAAAAACCGGCTCAATGGTCTTTGCGGTCCAGGTTTCGTCCTTTTGTTTCAGCGCGTTCAGGGTGTGGTCGCCGTTGGTTTAGATCAGGTCGAAGGATTCGGAGAACTCGGCGCTATGATTTGTAAACCAGCTTTTCAGTGCGGCGTTGTCGGTTTTGTTCTGGTTACGCCAGAGGATGAGGCTGTGCTTTCCCTCGGGGTCCATGCCGGTGATGGCGAGCACGCCATCCACCAGTCGGCGCGATTTGACGCGCAGGCCCAGCAGGTAGTTGAAGGTTTCGGGCAGATCGACCGGGACTTCGCGTCTCATGCCGTCGCGTACGACCGACAAGGTATAGGCAAAGGGATCGGTGAAGTCCTTGCCGAGCAGGCAGGCGCTACGCGCGGTTTCAACCCCCAGCGCGTAGCGTAGCCGATAGTCCTCCGCCAGTTCGGAATTTTGTTCCAGCAAATCCTGTTGTGTAGAATCCGGCGGCGTCACCTCCAGGCTGTCCAGTGTGTCTTCGTAGGATTCGAGACGAATTATCTTTGTGAGTAGACTGACGCCCTCTCGATCAATGGGCTTCCCATCCTTCCACGCTTTGGAATAAGCGGCCTTTAACACTCTGGGTACGGTCACTTCGTTGAAGTAATCTCCCATTTCCACAATAATGAACCGACGATCACCATCATCCGCTCGATTCAACTCGATTACCGCGTGTGCTGTAGTCCCGGACCCACCGAAGAAGTCCATTACGTGAACGTTCTCCGATGCTTTTGAAACACGAAGGGAATCGACGGTTGCATGAACCGATTTGGGAAAAGAAAACTTTTCAGATTCTCCGAACATCCGCCGGAGAAGGTTGGTGCCATGTTCTGTTGAGGAGTACTCGCTCTTGTCCCATACGGTCAGAGGAAGAGTGCCTTGTACATTCAGTCTGGATTTGCGATAGACTCCCAGTTGCTTGGTTTGATCTCGCCTGACACAAAATTCTTCCGGCACCGCTTTTGCTGTTTCCAGCCCCCATTTCCATGTTTTCTCCGAACCGTCAGGTGCAACAGGGTACAGAATAGTTTCATGCGAACGTGGGGCTTCGTCCAGATTCCATTGATTCCTTTCGTTGTTCCATGTTGCTTGTGGAAATCGGCACCCGTCTTTTTCTGAGACAAAGATTGGATAGAACAGTTTAGGTCTCGCTTGTCGATTGGCATTCGCCCCACCGTGTTTTCTAAAGTTGACCCATTCATATGCTCCTTGTTCATCATCGAATTTGTATCTCGATAGTTGTTGTTCTGAATGTGAAAGCCTTCCAATAGTCACATCTTCGTTATTGCCAAAAAACAAAGCATATTCGTGGGCGCTTGAAAAACCTTTTCCTGTAGATCGTCCAGAGGGGTTATTCTTTATGGCTACAACTCCAAGCAAGGTTTCTCGGGAAAACACACCTTCCAAGAGCGATTTGCAACGATGAAATTCAAAATCGTCGATAGTGATACACAGGATTCCGTTATTGACAAGAAATTGCTTCGACGCTTCGAGTCTATTTTCTAAAAACGAAAGCCACGAGGAGCTTTTATATCCGTTTTTATAGAGAATTTCGGAAGCATCGGTGTTATACGGTGGATCAATATAGATACAGTTCACTTGGCCTTGGTATCGCGCCTTCAACAGGCTCAACGCCTGGAAGTTCTCGCCATGTATCAGCAGGCCGTCCATTTGCTCGTCGAGTGGGCCGGCTTCTGATAGTCCTGCCAGCAGACGGACGGTGAATTCCGCGTTGAAATGCCGGGTGTCCAGCACCAGATAGGGGTTGGCTTTGAGGAAATCCATGGTCAACGGGTTGGTGTAAGGCGTACCTTTGCCCGCTCTTTCCTCACCCTGATCTCCCTCACCCTGGCCCTCTCCCAGTGGGAGAGGGAAAGAGTTGTCGAGTTCGTCGATAGCGAACAGCTTTATCCATTCGTCGTGTTGTGATGCGTTAGCGGTGATTTCCGCGTACAAGATTTCCGGTACGCGATCCAGGGTTACGCAATACTGCGTCTCCAGGATGAATTTCTTTTTCAGCCAGAGTTGTTTTTGAAAATTCTCCAATTGCGCCAGAAAGGCGATGATCTTGTCGGCCACGTGCCGAACGGCGCGCATCCGTGCCAACGCCCGGTCCAGCCGGGCTACGTCGCCCAGCTTCAGGTCGTCCAGGTTCAATACCTCGCTTTTCAGGTAGAAATCCAGTTCACGGCGTAGGAACCCACCCAGGTCCTTGTGAATGAAGTAGTCGAAGCTGTTTTTGGCGGTATAGGTGGACAGATGCTTGTCCAGCACTGTACGCTCGGGGTTGTTTTTCGTGGAAGCGGATGCGGTGAGTAGGGCCTGCCAGTCCGGTTGCACCGATTGTAGGACGCGTTTTGCGATTGCCTCATTGATCCGGTCCTGCTGTTTCGCCCCGTTGCCGGGAAACTCTTTCTTTTCGTGGTCGTTCAGTGGCCGGTGTGCAAAGTGCACCACCAAGTCCGCGCCGTCGAACGTCACGGCTGCTGTATTGTCGCCGGCAAGCAGGAAACGCCGTTGCTTGACGCTTGCCTCCTTGACGTTGTCCTTTTCGTTGTCCGCGGCAGCAATCTCGAAACGCACCCGTTGCGTTTTCTCGCCCGTACCCACTGTGAAAACGTAGGACGAGTAATTTTCAGTTGTCTTGATGTAGTACTGGTCGGCATTGGCCCAGTGCAGCTTGACTTCTTCACCGTCGTAAGGGATGAGATAGGTCGGCTGGCCGCCGCCTGAATAGCGGCGTAGGGACATGAAATCGCCTTCGTCGTAATACCGGGCGAAGAAATTGGCGAGATGGTTGTAAGCGTCGGTTTCCGCTACAACGTCCGCCTTGGCTTCGGCAAGCTGTTGCTTCAACTCTTCGACTTTCGGCGCGGCTTCCGGATCGACACCCAGTTCCACGGCCTGCCTTCGAGCCTCGGCCAGTTTTTCTTCCAGCGCAGCCAGCGTGTCGGTAGTGTTCCCCGCCAGGGCCGTCCGTACCTGCGGCAACAGGTCGTTGTCGAGAAACCCTTCGATTTCCTTCGCCTTCAGATTCATGATCCGGTACAAACCGAAGTCCAGATCGCCCCGATCAAGTTGGAACATCTCGCGCAGGATGACCTTCAACCTGTCGAATTTTTCGGTGGATGGCGGGGTAGGCTGCATCTTCTTACTGTTCATGATCTCGTCTTTCACTCCAAAATGACTTGGGCGGACACCGCCCCTACGATGCCTTTGGGCTGTTCATGGTGTCGGCTTCCACTCCAGGCGCACTTTTAACTTGTTCAGCGGCGTCTGCCAGGCTAGGCGGCCTTCATGCTGGAGTCTCCCAACAATGATGCTTGGGGTTATTCCCTGTTCCTCCGCGAATTGACGAATAGCCATTTCGCTATATGAGGGTGTTGCGACAAACTGCTTCCAGTCGTCATGTGGTATGAGAAAATTCGAGGCCCACTGATTGGCTTCCGACTCGATGTCGGCGTTTTCCTCATTCGCTTTCGTCCAGTCGATAAAGATGTACTTTTTGCTATGCAGGAGGACGTGGGCGGCCTCGTGAAACAAGCTGAACCACAGGTGATCGTCGGTCTTGTGGCGGATGCTGAGCTCAATCACAGCCTTCCGAGGGGTCAGCCACCAAGCTGCACCACTGAGAGCGGTCTGCGGAAGAGGCTTGACCAGGACCAAACCAACACCCGCATTGTTGCAGAGTTGTTGCGCCTCTTCCAAGGCACGTACTACCGGCGTCTGCGTGAGTCCGCGAATTTCTTTCAACGCCTGTTTGAATCGAGCCTCATTGTAATCGACGCACTCCTGCTGTTCAGCCTCAAGCTCTCCAAGCCGGAGCCACGTTGCCAGCGCGGTTTTGTCGCTTTGGAAACTGGGCGAGTGTCGATAGGCAACACTCATCCCTTCATACTTCGCGTGCCAGGCATTGACCGACCCCACACCGAAGAAGGTCAGCAGCTTTGATATCGCCCTAGCATCGGATGCGGGTTTGTCGAGCACCTCTCGATTCACCAACTCCTTCAGAGGAAACGCCTTTAGCCAGGAAATACCTCCTGTCTCTTGCGCCTCGACCTCGCGGGCTTTGTGAAGCTGATAGCGGGCTTCTATACCCAGCCAGATGCTTGCATCAAGGCCAAGCACTTTTTCAAATTGGAGCGCGGTCTTGGGTTCAACGGGAGCCTTGCCGGCGATGATCTCGCTGATGAGCTTTGCGGAACGGCCACACCGCCTGGCGAACTCTGCATGCGAGAGGCATTGGCTCTGCAAGTGTTCCTCGATGACCCAGCCGGGTGGGACAGCGTAGTCGGGTTCGTAGGAATATGTCGTGACGGCCACGTCGTTTCCTCCTTCAGTGATAATTAATGACTTCGATGATCGTGATTGCAGTCACTTCATCCGTGTTCACTTCACCTCCGGCTTTCCGCGCCGGCATGTCGCCTGGTTCAAAAATCAACCGATGCGGGTGTATGAGATCAACGGCATACTGTCCGGCACGATTTCCGTGTAGCTGATGACGACGGTTTGGCGGATGGGTCGGCACCATCGACAACGTCGGGGCCTCCCGGAGCACCGCGAGGCGCGTCATAATCGTACGCGCCATGGGCTTCCCGTATTTCTTCCGGAGAGCACTGGCAGAGTTGAACGATTGGGCGAGCTTTTTGGTCCGGAAGGTAATTTCCACGTTTGTGGCATATTTTAGTTACCTAACAGGTAACATTTTATATGAACGGAAGCGGAAAAACAAGCGGGGGTATGAACATTGACGACCGCGTGATGCGACGGTTGCGCGAAGCGGCGTCCTAGCGTTTCTCATCGTGGATTGTTACCGGCGGTCAGTGAAACGGCATGTTCCGGAATCGTCGTTTTGATGGTCTCTATTTTCTTCAATTCGCTTTTCAGGGCCTGCTCCAAACGCCACAGATCATGATTCTGTTGCATCCTCAGCCAAAGCCCCGGGCCATTGCCGATCAGTTTGCCGATCCTCAGCGCCATTTCCGTCGTGATGGGGTGAGTGCAAGCCAAAATCCTATGCAATTGCTGGCGCGAAACACCGAGTCGCCTGGCTGTCTCGCTGACCGATAAGCCCAGCGCCGGCAGCACGTCTTCGCGCAGGACTTCCCCCGGATGAATGGCGGGACGTTGTAACGGGCGTTTGACGCGATACTCAGTCATTGATACGCAAGTAGCTCCGCTGTCGGGTTACGCTACGCCTGTCCTGAGCGTAGTCGAAGGGCTAACTCGATCTACCTCGACTGCCCCCCCTCACCCTGCCCTCTCCCACAATGGGGAGAGGGTTCTATAAGCCTATTTTTATATCAATTGTCAACGAGCGAAGGACAACCCGCGGACGTTGCCGCAACGTCTTCATGGCTGCCTTGCGACTGGCCGGGAGCATCGTGTAATGTGGCTTCGGTCATCGTGATGATAGGTGACTGGACGTTTCCGATGTGACTTGCATGAGCCCCGTTCAAGCTATCCCTTCCGACATCGAATCGCTTGTGCTGGAACTCCAGGCACACCCGGTCAATACCAACGAATTTTTTAGAACCTTCAGATCCCAAAAACTCCGGCCTCAACAACTCCGGGCCTTTGTCCAACAGTACCACTATTTTTGCTTTCATTTTGTCAAGGTCCTGGAAGGGTTGTTATACCACACCCCGATCCACGAAATGGAAATGCGCACCGAGTTGGCCAAAACCCTGTATTCGGAGTTGGGCAGCGGGTCGCCCGACCGCGTGCACATCCGGCAACTGGAACGGTTTGCGTCCGTCATCGGGCTGCTGCAGCAGGATCTCGAATGCACGGTCCCGATCCCCGAAGTGACGACCTACCTCGACACGTTGCGGCGGCTATTCCTTGACTCCGGTCATTTGACCGCACTGGGTGCGGCCTTGGCCGTTGAAACGACCGCGGCGTCCGAATTCAGATACTTCGTGCCGGGTCTCGAACAATATGAGCGGTTTGAGCCCGGGGAATTGGAATTTTTTACGTTACATCTGGCCGAAGAACAACACCACGGTAATTGGTTGGTCGAGGCCGTGCGCAAGACGGCCCGGTCCGAGGATGACTTGCATCGTGTGGCCGCGGGCGCCAGGGAAGCCGCCGATGCCTGGTTGGAGTTCTGGGCGGGCATGTACCGGATGGTCTTTGATGCCAACCCCGCCGACTCGCGTGTTTAATTCTCCCTCACCCTACCCTCTCCCAGAGGGAGAGGGGAAAAAAGAATGACCGCTTCCGCTTCCCCATCCCTTGAACCCCTTGCCCTGGAGGGCGAGATCCTTCAACAGCGAGCTTGGCGCATGCCGGACCTCGTGGTCTACCAGCACGGGGCTCAGGAATGGTGGGTCACGCCCTTGGATGAAGACCTGCCTTTGATCCGGTTGAACCGGATGGGCGCTTCGCTTCTCGGAGCCATGGATGGGCGCCTGTCGATCAGCGCGCTTCTCGAGCAGTTCGGCAAATGGGTCTGTGGCTCCAACCAGGAAACCGGCCGGTGGTTTCTCGAACGGTGGTCCTTGCCCCGCTATTCGTTGTGTTATTTCGGAACGGAACCGCCCAGCGGGCACAGCGTCAACGCGAAGTGGGACCTCCTCCTCCAGAAGGTCCGCGAACAATGGCATGAAAACGTGGCGGTCGAAAGCGAGGAGCACCTCACGGAGTTTCATCACAAGGGGATTCAGAGTCATCACGGCCATTTTGAAATCGTGGAAACCACGGTTTCGCATCTTCTCCGGGAACCTTGCGAAGCGCTGCACGGATTCTCCTATGGCCAATTGCTTGCCAAAACCCTCCGGCAATTGGGCTGGTGGAGTCCGAAACCGCAGCGCGTGGTGGAGGTGGGCGCGGGCCTGGGCTACCTGTCCCAGGAAATGGCAAAGGAATTTTCGCGGGTTGAACGACGCGGCGTGGAATACATTTTTCTGGACCTCACCCGGGCCTTTCTGCAATCCCAGCTCGCGTTAGCCCGAAAAGCCGGATGGGACGCCAAAGTCCTCAACGCGAACGCGGAGCAGTTACCCCTCGCTGAGTCCAGCGTCGATCTGGTCATCGACAATGAAAACCTGGCGGATATGACCCCGGTCCACTTATCCAAAGAAGAACTGGAGACTCGCAAGGGAGCGACCCCCGAACATCAGCAATGCCTGGACCTCATCCAAAAACTCCGCTTGAACCTGGACACCCCGTATCCCGATGAAGCAATCTTCAACTACGGCGCCATTCAATTCCTGCAAGAACTCTGGCGCGTGCTCAAACCGGGCGGGCGGGCGTTGCTGATCGAGTTCGGGATCGATTCAGGCTGGCCGGACCCCGTGCGGCTTCCCGGGCATACGGAATACGAAGTGCAATATACCTACCTGCGCCACGCGGCCAGGTGGCTGGGCTTCCGGGAACAATACTGTGCGCTGCCGCAACTCCTCTCGATTCGACGGGATACGCAAGTCCTGTGCACCGGCGCCGCCTATGCCATCCGGCGCCTGCAGGACGCCGAGGGCAAGGCGTTCGCCGTACGGGCGTATACTGAAGGAGAATTAAAGGACGTACTCGGAGAATCGCTGGCCAGACTAACGGGCCTGCATTATCACAACGTCCTCGACCCGGCCTGGTTCGGGCTGTGGGATTTCAAAGCCCTGATTCTGGAGAAGCCCGGCGGGTTTCACCGCCCCGCCTACAAGGAATCCCAAGGCTTTCGCTGGTATAGTCAACGGTAAGTTACGGAACCTCTGATTTATTGTGATAGCGGGATGCAGGGCAAGGCGTCCCGGAGCGAAACCCGAGGCTTATCAGAGAGATAGGTGAGGGTTGAGCGAGGACACAACGCAGCCATGCGCCCGATAGTGCACTAAATCAGAGGTTCCTTACGACGGATTCTGCTCGGGGCGAAAAGCTTTCTTGCCCATCACCAGGTTGTATCCAACCGTGTAACAGTATTCGCTCGCCGGGACGAACTCAAAGTTGACCCCGTCAATCACTTTGGAGGCTTTCTCCTGTTTTGACGTAACGAGCATGTCTTTCAGATCGTTTGAACGGCAAAAGCGCAGACTGCTCTTGAGTTTATGGGAATCCTCTGAAAGCCGGTCTGACCACATGGCTTCCATGGCCCATTGGATGGTCTGCTCAGGCCCTCTAAAGACCATATCGACTTCTCCGCCAGGCCACCGGGAATAATGAAACCTCGACATATCCGCATGAAACCACTGGGAGAATATCGCCGTTTCGACTAAGGAACCCATTGATTCGTCATGGGACTTGACCGGCGCAAACAGTGCGCAATAGATCGACGGATTGGTCAGATACACTTTGAAAAAATTTGCCCGTCTGAACCGTCGCCCACTCTGGTCAACCCGGTGGAGCACCCGGATCAAAAAAGCGGCCTCAAGATATTCGATGTAGCGTTTAATGGTATTCTTCGCAACACCGGAATTTTGTGTCAGGTCCTCCAGGGAAACCTCGTTGGCCGTATTAAACGCCAGCGTGGTGAATAACGAGTTCAGTTCCTGGATGTCCTGGATGCCATAGAGACTCGGTAAATCGCGCAGGAGAACCTTGTCGACAATGTCCGCCTTGACGAATCTCCCCGGATCTTTCTGAATATCGGCTGAAAAGACGACCTCCGGATACCCGCCGTAGTTGAGGTAATCAACAAACACCTGATTCAAATGCTCGATGTTCTGTGCGCGGGAAAAATTTGGTCCCTTTGACGACTCCGGACGCATCAATTTGGGCA
Source organism: Nitrospirales bacterium (assembly GCA_965204965.1). Classification (GTDB taxonomy): domain Bacteria; phylum Nitrospirota; class Nitrospiria; order Nitrospirales; family UBA8639; genus Bin75. Next base: position 2,483,625 of record OZ242026.1, read on the forward strand.
TTGGCTTGTCGGAACTGTCCAATAGGGTCAGATATTCATGAAACGTGAGTGGAGGCAGGAGAAACTCCGTAAATCTTCCGGCACCCGATTCCACGCTCTTCAGCCGTAAGGCGACGGCGGCGGAACCCGACGTGACCGGTTTCACCGCAGGGAACGCATCCATCAGGGTCTTCAGATGGATTTCCCAGTCCTTCAGATACTGAATCTCGTCAAAAAAGACGTACGTGGGAGTTGTCTTACAGTCAGTCCCGCTGACCTCACCAAAAAATTCCAGAAGCTGCTCGAGGCCGAGGCTGTTGTACAAAGGGTGATCAATGGAAAAATAGACGATTTGCTTTGGCGGAATGGTTTGCAGGAGCCGATGAATGGTGTGATGAATGAGGACGGTTTTCCCGACTCGTCGGGGGCCCATCAGAAGAATGGCCCGTCGAATATTTTGATTTTCGACAAGGGGATAAAAGAGTTCCAAATAGGGTCGCGGCTTCCACTGGGTATAGTTCGGGGGCACCTCATGCGGTGCATCCCACCAGGGATTTTCAAATTCGATTCGTTTTAAGATCTGAGCTTTCGGAACGTCTCTCATCGGGAATCCCGCTATGCAGGGCCTTGCTGGGTAAGTAATAACAGAACGATCGGCTAAGATCAATACATTGATCTTAATCTGGCATCCAGCAAGACTTCATTGTTTATCCAACGGTTGAATTAGAAAAGTGCTATGGATACTCGCCGCAGGACCGGGCAAGGTGGATCAGGACGCCTTCCCGCAACCCGTATTCGCTCACGACGCATCGGGCGGCATTCAATTCTTCCATGACGCAACGAAGGATCAGGACGCCCGCGGCAATGACGCCTTCGCGGCCCGTTTCCAGGCCGGGCATCCCGGCGCGTTGCGACTGCGTCTTGCCGAACACGTCGCGCTCGATGCGCCTGACTACCGGCAATTCCAACACGTAATTCTGAATCCGCGCGGGATCATAGGCGGGGAGTTCCTGGGCAACTGCCGCTAACGAGGTGATCGTCCCGGCCGTGCCCACGAGCATCAGGTCCGTGACGTCTCCGAGTTCCCGCCGGGCACTCCGGGTGAGATCGCGGATCAAGGTTTCCGCTTGTTGAATTTCCGTAGCGCGCGGCGGGTCACCCTGCAACACCCGCTCCGTCAAACGCACCACCCCCATGTCAATCGACGCCGTCTTGAGGGGCTGCCCTTGCCGGCTCGCGATGAATTCCGTACTCCCGCCGCCGATATCCAACCCCAGGATTGACCGAGCGTCCGGCAGACCCGATCGAATCCCCAGAAAAGTCCGGCGCGCTTCCTCCTCTCCGTCGATGACTTCGATCTCGACGCCGGTCTCTCTCCTGACGCGATCCAGAAACTCTTCCCGGTTCCCGGCTTCCCGCACGGCACTCGTGGCCACGGCCGTATACCGTTCGACTCCATGGCTCTCGATAATCGCTTTCCACTCCCGAATCGTCTCGATTACGCGCGACATGGCGTCCGGTTTGAGCCGTTTGGTGTGATCGACGCCTTCCCCCAACCGCAAAATTTTCCGTTCCGAACGGATCGCGTCAACCGAACCCCCGGAAGAAACCGCCGCTACCAGCAACCGGCAGGTCAGGGTGCCGATATCAATGCCCGCCACGCGCATCGGCTTTTATCCGATCGATCCCAGTTCCAATTTGGTTTGCCATTTTCGCAATACCGTGGCTTTCAGGAGTCGATGATCCGGCTGCGACAACTGCGGGTCCCGCTCCATCAGGGCGAACGCCTCTTGCCGGGCCTGCTCCAAGGCCGTGGCATCGCGGACCAGGTTCATCACGCGGAACTCGGGGATCCCGGACTGCCGCGTACCCATCATTTCACCCGGTCCACGGATGCGAAGATCCTGTTCGGCAATCGCAAACCCGTCGGCACACTGCACCATCGCTTTCAGGCGCTGCGCCGCGGTTTGCGTCGGCCCGGCCGGCATACGCGGGCGGTCCGCGGCAGGCTCCGAGGGGAAAGGCAACGCCGGACCCTCCGTTCCCTCCAGGGTGGGAACAGACGGGGCTTGATCCTGACGCCTGCCCGCAGGGCGGACACGCAGGTCCGCCCCTACAATCAGGAAACAGAACGAACGTTGCGCGCCCCGCCCGACCCGTCCGCGAAGTTGGTGAAGTTGAGCCAACCCAAAACGGTCGGCGTGCTCAATCACCATTACCGTGGCATTGGGCACGTCCACGCCCACTTCGATCACCGTCGTGGCCACCAGGACGTGGACGTCGCCGGCCCGGAACGCTTTCATGATTTGGGCTCGCTCATCCGACTTCATGCGTCCGTGGATGATGCCCACGTTCATCCCGACAAATTCCGTGAACCGTAAGCGTTCCGCGGCCTGCATCACCGCTTCAAGGTCGAGCTTCTCCGATTCTTCCACCAACGGATACACGATGTACGCCTGCCGTCCTTCGTTGACTTCCTTCCGCACCAGCTCGTAAGCCCTGGACCGCGCATTGTGGCGAAAAACTCGCGTCCGGATGGGTTGGCGCCCGGCAGGCAATTCGTCGATGACGGACACGTCAAGGTCTCCATAAATGGTCATGGCCAAGGTGCGGGGGATCGGGGTGGCGGTCATCACCAGGACGTCGGGGTACAGGGCTTTCTCACGCAGCTTCCCTCGCTGGAGCACGCCGAACTTGTGTTGTTCATCCACCACCACGATTCCCAACCTGGCGAATTGCACGTCCTGTTCCAACAGCGCGTGCGTCCCCACGATGAGTTGCACGTCACCAGAGGCGATGCGTGTCAACACGGCGGCCCGCTCCTTGGACGACGTCCCACCGGTCAGGAAGGCGACGGACACGTCAAGCGCGTCCAGGTACGGACGGATGGTCAACACGTGTTGTTCCGCCAGAATCTCGGTCGGAGCCATCAAGGCGGCCTGATACCCGTCCCCGCAAGCGCCCAGCATCGCATGCAAGGCCACGATGGTCTTGCCGGACCCCACGTCGCCCTGGAGCAACCGGTTCATGGGCCGGGCCGCGCGCATATCCGCTTCAATTTCGGCAAGCACCCGTTCTTGGGCGCCCGTGAGTTGAAACGGCAAGTACTTCTGCAAGGGTGTGGTGTACGTCCCGGAGAGCCGGAAGGCAATGCCGGGTGACGCCGATTGATGCACACGCTGCCGGAGCGCCAATGCCAGTTGTAGGAGAAAGCCTTCTTCAAAGGCCAACCGGCGATGCGCCGGTGTCTGCCAATCGTTCAGCAAGGCCAGGTCCGAACCCGTGCCGGGAAAATGGAGCGACGCAATGGCCGAATCCAGCGAAGGCCACCGGTGTTGCTCCAGGAGACGTGAGGGCAACGGATCCTCCAAATCGGAACCGTACGTTTCCAACAGGCCCCACAGAATCCGTCGAAGTTGCCGGGAGCTCAACCCGCGCGTTTCATGATACACCGGGACGATGCGCCCCACGTGAAGCAGCAGGTCTTCATCCTCATCCACTACCTCATACTGCGGGGTCCGCATTTGGACCCCGACCCCACGGCGGTGCATCACCACCGGACCGCTGAGCACCACGCGCAACCCGTTCTGGAGCACGTCGTCGAGATACGGCTGATTGAAGAACACGACTTCCACGGCACCGGTTTCATCCTGAACCGACATCGTAAACAGGGTCATGTTCCGGCGTCGCGTCCGCCGGAGTCCGGCATGGTGGATGGTTCCGGCTATCGTGGCTTTTTCACCGGGAACCAGTTGAGAAATGGACACGATGCGGGAACGGTCTTCATACCGCCAGGGTAAAAACCACAAGGCGTCCTCGATCGTACGAATTCCCAATTTTTCCAGTAACAGCGCGCGCTTCGGGCCGACCCCCTTGGCAAACCGGATGTCGGTCTCGTGCAACGGACGATTTGATGAATCGTGGGGCTGCTTTGCGCTATGCGAATCACCGTGCATGGCAGAACCCTTCTGGTCCGGGCCGGATTCAGAAATTGGAGAATCGGAAGTCTGCTGAAGCACCATGGTGGAGAGACGACCCAGGACCTGCCTGGCCGTCTCTAATCGATCCGGAGTCCTTACATCCCCCTCCTGCTCCTGAAACAAAAAGCGCAGGACCAAAAGTTCCGCTTCGACGTGGGCGGGAAAGACCGCGTTCCCCAACGCCTCCACGATTTGCGTCGACACGAACGAATCTAGCTGCGTCGTGGATGAGACCGGGTTCCCTCGATTCTCATAGGCTGATTGAATCGGGCGATTCAACCGGTCCAACAGCGCCTGCAATGTTTGGGGGATCCGGGTGTCTGCCGGCGAGTTTGTCTCCATGCCGGGGCGAATAGTGCAGGAACCTCTGATTTAGTGCACTATCGGGCGCATGGCCGCGTTGTGTCCTCGCTCAACCCTCACCTATCTCTCTGATAAGCCTCGGGTTTCGCTCCGGGACGCCTTGCCCTGCATCCCGCTATCACCATAAATCAGAGGTTCCTACAATAGATGACGGCCCCGGACAAAGGCCCTTCGACAGGCTCAGAACCGACGGCTTCTCCTCCCGTTCGTCCTGAGCGTAGCGAGAGCGAAGTCGAAGGACGCTCAGGACAGGCCCTTCGACAGGCTTCCTTCGCCTTCAGGCGCGTTGCGCCTTACGCTCAGGACAGGGTTGTCAGACGAATCAACGGTATGGTATCAAGCAGAAGTTGCGTCACGTTTGCAGAAAAGGAGTTACCGTCATGGCTTTTGCCTGTGTCGTATGCGGAAAAAAACGCATGAGCGGACATAACGTCAGTCACGCCAATAACAAAACGAAGCGGGTCTTCCGGCCCAACCTGCAAACCGTTCGGGCGTTACTCAACGGCACGGCGCAACGCATTCGGGTCTGTACCCGGTGCCTCCGGTCCGGCCGTATTCAAAAGGCGTAAGGCCTCCACTCGAAAGCTCTCTGTCCGCTCCCTCACCCTAGCCCTCTCCCAGAGGGAGAGGGGACGGTTAGGCGGTCCGAAACTCAAGTGCCGCCGCATTGATGCAATACCGCAAACCGGTCGGCGGCGGGCCATCGTTGAAAATATGGCCCAAGTGACCGTCGCAGCGCGCACAATGTACCTCGGTTCTGGGATAGAATAATTTCCAATCGGTTTTGGTTCCCACCACCCGCTCCGAGAGCGGCTGCCAGAAACTCGGCCAGCCGGTGTTGCTGTCATACTTGACTTCCGAAGAGAACAACGCCAAGTCACAACCCGCACAATAGTACGTGCCCACGTCCTTGCTGGCATGATAGCCATTGGAATACGGCCGCTCCGTCCCTTCCTCGCGAAGCACGTAGTACTGTTGAGGCGTCAGGATGGCCTTCCACTCCTCGTCGGTCTTGACGACTTTGACGATGGCCCCCGGTCCCTTTTGCGTCGTGGCCAACACGGGCGAGAAGCCCATGGCTTTCACCATGAGTCCCAACCCCGCCAATGCCCCTATCTGCAAGACGGTCCGTCTTCCGATTTCCATATGCCTCTCTCCTTTTCGTGACTCGCCGCCGGCAACGCTTATGTGCAAAAGGTTGTCGCTGGCACGATCCTGATTCTTCAGTCTACTCCCCGACGAGCCGTTATGCCAGAGGAGGAGACAATCAGAAAAACGTCCCTATTTCCGTAACACTTGGTTTCGTGTTACTGGAGGGCCAGAAATCTTACTTTTCGATCATGCCTTGAATCGTTGTGCAACTAGGGATAGGATAAGGGACATGTTGGATTGGTCGACATGTTCAGTGGTCGAACGTGACCCACAGCGAATAAGTGGAGGATGGGTGTTTCGTGGCACTCGGGTCCCGGTCTCCGCTCTGTTTGAGAACCTTGAAGACGGCATAGAAATCACGGAATTTGTGGACTTGTTCCCTGGTGTGACTCTGGAGCAAGTACGCAAGGTTCTCGACCATGCCGCCAAGAGTCTAGCCTCCCCCCAAGCTGTCTGAGTGCGAATTCTTTTCGATCAGGGAACGCCGGTTCCGCTACGCACCTACCTCAACCCTCACGATGTGGAAACAGTTTTTGAGCGTGGCTGGAGCACGTTGACGAACGGAAAGTTGTTACTCAGGGCCGAGGAACAGGGGTTTGACGTTCTTGTCACAACCGATAAGAACCTCCGTGACCAACAGAACCTTACTGCACGAAGAATCGCTATTCTCGTGTTGTCCACCACAAGTTGGCCTCGTATTCGAACGGCTGCCGCAGCTATCAACCAGGCTATCGAGTCCATGTTGCCCGGCAGTCTGAGTGAAGTAGAAGTCCCCTAAATTCACCTATCAAAAAGTTGAGAGGTCGAGTGAGGGTCTCCCCCTAAATTGGGGGGAAGGTCAGAGGTCGCTTGGTTGTTCACAATAGCAATCTATCAATCCTAATTTTGAAGAACAGAACCCGTAAATTCATCTCGTTGATGGTTTCTTAACGCTGGTTCTTTAGGAGTGCGTCGATTGACTCTCGCACGTCTGTCGGGATGAGTTCGGGCGCCTCTCTCACTGTTTCAATGAGCTGCTCATACTCAAAAGCAGCGGGCTGGACTTTGGCCAACTCTTCTGGTGTCATCTCTTTTTCCAATGTAGCACGGAATACCCTAGCGTCTTCATGACCTTGGATCATGGCCAAGGTGAAATACATGTACGACAAGCATCGGTCGGTCGGCACGATGCGGCCCTGCGAGTGAAACAATCCTAGCCAGCACAACGCATTTGGTTCACCCTGATTTGCAGCTTTCTGAAACCATTCCAAGGCTTTATAGTCTTGGTTATTCGCGTTATACATGGCACCCACAAGACATTGGGCAAGAGGGTCTCCTCTGTTTGCCTGCAGGCGGATTTTGACCTTTTTGAGAAGCTGCAACATTTTTGAAATCAAGTCTGTTTATCCTTTCTTGAGCACTTCATCCGTTCGTTTTCCTCAGCCACGAGTGACCATCCCCGCATTTGGCTCCTTTTAGAAGAAGTCAAATCATAATATGTCAGAAGAATCATGTCCTAGATCTTACCCCTGTCCAGCTTGGTGTTTCTTTACGATCATGTCAATGAACTTCTGGGCTTTTGTATCCCCTTGGGCAGCGGCTTTCAAAAACAAATCCACAATTTCTTCTATCTGGAGTTTCTTTATAACATCTCTTTGTCGTCCGCACTGATAGCAAAGCCCACGGGTTCTATCGAAACAAATTGTTGCCCCGAGGGGACGAGTCGCATTGGACGCTTGGGTCTGGTTTATTCCTACCGCTTTTGCGATGCAGGCATTACAGAAAAACTTGCCGGTATGATTGTTGAGATAGACAACGACTTGCTCGTCCCGCGTCATCTTAATACCTTTTTCTGAGTAGCCGTTTTATAGGTCGCATAAGAAAGTGCTTGCTTTGCCCAATTGCGACTCGCCATAACCTTCGCGTTCCAAGTCAGGTCCGGGCCGATCGTGCAGAAATGACGCATTATAACTACCATGGCAGCCGGGGGAAAGGGCGCTCAACGCACGACCTTATTAGGGAACAAGAGAACCACTATCCGAACAAAAGAGAGAGCAGGTCGAGCGGTTTTTCGCAATAGTAATCGGGGTTGAGGGCCGAGACTTTGTCACGGTTGCCGTAGCCGTAGCCCACGGCGCATGCGGACACCCCGGCGGCTTGGGCGGCTCGCACGTCGTTCGTGCTGTCGCCCACGAGCATGGCGGCTTCCGGCGGAACAGCGAGGTTGTCAAGGATGCGTAGCAACATGCCCGGATCGGGTTTCAAATCGGACTGGTCGAGCGGGCCTTCAATCGCGGCAAACCGGTCTTTGACCTTCAAGCCTTCGATGATGCGCATGGTGTATTCCAGTGATTTGTTCGTGGCCAGGGCTTTGATGCGCGTATCCCGCCCGTCAAACAGCCGGTCCAGACCGGGATATAATTGCGTGGTATCCAGGCAATGCGCGAGATAATGCCCGCGGAAGATGCGAAGCGCATCTTCATAGCGCGCCTCGTTTCCCTCGCCGACGGATAAGCGCAACAGCCGTTTGACTCCGTCACCCACGAAGGTAAAAATCCGTTCGGGAGACAGCGTCGGCAAATCCAGGTCCGCAAGCGTGAGGTTCACCGATGCGGCAATATCGTACTTGGAATCGATGAGGGTCCCGTCAAGATCGAAAATGACCAGGGAGTCTGCTATCGGGCCGCGTTTCATGATCGGCCGGCCTCGACGAGGTCTTCCCTCAGCCTGTGCAACGTCTCGGCCCGGCCGGCATCGTCTTCACGGATCATGGAATCCTTCACGAAATCCGCCAGGCGTTGCCGGCCGACGTGCGGCGGAAACACCGGCCCCACCAGTTTCCAGCGATGGTCCACGGCCCGGATATGCACGGACAGCACCTGCTCCCGCGACCTAGGGACAAACGTCGCGGTCTCCACGTGGACCACGCCCAACACCTGGAACGTGACGGGAATGAAGGCCTCCGTGCTGCTCACGACGTTCCATTGTGTCACGTCGTCGTTGATCGAATAGTCGCGGATCACCACGAACCGATTCCACACCGGCTCTTCCTGTTCCCATGCCACGTAAGGCTTGACCGATTCGTAGGTCTGAGCGGTCAGCCGGACCCCGCGTTTATCCAACGAGAGATATTTGTCGACCACCTTGGCCGGATCATTGGTCAGATCGCCCGTCAAACTCAAGACGGTCAAAGGAAACACACCCGCGGCCAGAATCAGGCTCAAAAGATACAACTGAACTCTCATGCAACCACCCATGGTTTCCTTCCTTCTCCCTTCCTTACGTGTAGCTGCGCCATCTCATTCCGCCGTATGTTGTTGGCCGCAGTCTATTTGCCGCATGAGGTGCGCAGCTACGTGGAACACGGACAAGAACGACCGCAAAGGAACATAAGACGCTACGACCACGAATGCAAGGGGGGCGAGAATATGACCGCGCTATCCACATCCGTTCATTTGAACCCGGATGGATATACACGGGCATCTCAAGAAACGTTTCCGGAGCCACATGACGATAGGACAAAAAAGCAACGGGCAATTGCCATCAGGTTGCTATCAACCGTTTCCGGTATTACATTCTCGTAGATATTTCCGAGTGGTGAAGCCACATGGAAAGATTCCGGTTCGCTGACGCATGTCCAAGCATTGAGAGAGGTCTTCGCCCATGTCCTGGTTCCGGTTCTCCCGCCGCCGTGTCGTGCTGTTGACCGTCGGAGTGCTGCTCTTGCTCGACGTGGGGCGGTCCATCAATGCCCGGCTGGGCTTGTCCGAACCCCGGGAGATCTGGCAACCCGATCCCGCTGTCTATGCCGACCTGACCTGGCCTCCGGGTTCCGATCTTGCGTCCGATACGCCCGTGGGCAGGCGTGTGTTCGTTGAACGCTGCGCGGTCTGTCATGGACCGGATGGACGCGGCAATGGTCCGGCTGCGCCGTCACTCATACCCCATCCCCGCAACTTCGCTGACGGCACGTTCAAATACAAGTCCACGCCAGAGGGACAGCCTCCGCTTGAACGCGATCTCGTGCGCACAATCTCGCAGGGCCTCCGTGCGAGTGCGATGCCGTATTTTCATGACCTCCTGAGTGACGCGGAAATTCGTGCAGTGGTCCGGTACATTCAAGGCCTGTCTTCGGTCTTTACCGGGCCTCCGCCTCACGCCGTCACGATCCCCCCGCGCGTGCCACCGGACGCCGAAAGCCTGGCCCGCGGGAAGGCCCTGTATACGCAATATGGCTGTGTGGCGTGTCACGGCCCCGAGGCGCGAGGCGGGCTTCCCTTTCAGGAAACCACCGGGTACCCCGTGATTTCCCGTGACCTGACGTCCCCCTGGACCTTTCGCGGAGGAAGCGACCCCGAACAGGTCTGGTTGCGAGTCACAACCGGCCTGGCCCCCGGACCGATGCCGGCCTTTGAGAGTGCGCTGACTCCTGCCCAACGATGGGACGTGGTGAATTAGGTGCTATCGCTCGCCAGGGTTCCGCCGTGGGAGCCGGGCGGCCGGCTTGCGGGTCCCGGCTACGACCCGGATTTGCTGAAACGGGGGCGGTATCTGCTCCACGCGCAGATGTGCGGGATCTGTCATACCCAGACGAATCCGATCGGCATTTATCGCGGGGACGACTTTTATTTGGCGGGCGGGATGCGGGTTGGGGTCTATCCGCACGGCGTTTATATTGCCCGCAACTTAACCCCGGACGACGAAACCGGGTTGGGGACCTGGACCGAGGATGAAATTGCGACGGCGTTGCGCACGGGCCGCACTCCGGACCGGCTGCTGAATCCCTGGGCCATGATTTGGGCCTTCTTTCATAGTTTGACCGACGACGATGCCCTCGCCATTGCCCGTTACCTGAAGTCGCGGCCCGCCGTGCGCAATCATATCCCCCCGCCGTTGCACTACGGCGTGCTGGAAACGCTCGCGGTCAAACTTGCCGGTCCCTTGCCGGAAGGCCGGCCGCGAGTTCTGACCTATGCGGCCGGAAACTACGGCCAACCCGATTCGGCTGCGTACCCGGATCTTCCTCAACGACTGTTGATCTGGGGACAAGGGGGCGTCCTCCTGGCTGGTCTTCTGGCGTTCCTGTTTGCCGGGCCACGAGGCCGTCGTTTTCCAAAAAATGTGAAGGGATGGCTCCTGGCCGGACTCGCGGCGACGGGAATCGGGATCTGTGGCGTACTGGGGGCTTTCCTCTACTTCACCCCCACGTTACACCTCATTCCCCCGGAAGAGATTGCAGCCGGGGTCACGGCGGGGATGCCGCAGATCGACCCGGCCGCCCTCCGCAGTCCCGAACAGGTCGCGTTGGCGAAGCGCGGGCAATATCTCTACAAGATCGTCTCGTGCAACAACTGTCACGGGCCTGATGGGAGAGGAGGACAGAAAATCAGCTGGTTGCCGGCCGGCTCGCATTGGACTCGTAATCTCACGCCGGATCCTGCGTCCGGGATCGGAGCTTGGAGTGACCGGGAAATCGCCCGGGCGATTCGTAGCGGCGTGGCGCGAGACGGCAGGCCGTTACACTGGCAGGGTATGGTCTGGGACCATGCCTCGAATTTAGATGAGGAAGACGTGCGCGCGCTCATTGCATATCTCCGCTCGCTGCCGCCCGTGACCCAAGCGGTGCCGCCGTTCCGTCCTCCGGACGGACGAGACTGCGAACGGGCCACCGTGTATCTGGTCGAAGACCGGACCCCCGGCTGCCGGTAGCATGAGGGTACTTGTTCCTTTTCAGCCCCCCAACACATGAACGAATCTTCTGAACGCATGACTGAACACAGACAAGCTGACAGTTTGAGAAGACGGCGAGAGGTGATTGTGCGGCTATGAATACAGAAAAGACGCATGCCTCCTCACCCCAGCCCTCTCCCGCATGGGGAGAGGGAGTTGCAGGTGATGACGCGATCTCAACTTTTCGGAAGAAAATCTTCGACGATGACGACGCCTTCTGGGGGAGTGAGGGTGACGACGGTGTCATCCAGGCCCTTGTCGACCTTGAAGCCGGAGAACCGGAAGGTGGACACGTTGCCGTTCTTCTCATGCAAAGCGAGGGCTTGAATCATATAGGTTTGCGGTTGGATTTCCGCGACAATCTTGACGAGGGACGACGGCGGCCCATCGGCGACGGGTTTGGGGATCAGCGTCACCAACGGCAACCCGCCCTCTCCTTTTTTGCCGTCTCCCGTGGGTTCAGGAGAAAAGTGTTCGGCGAGTTTGCCGACGCCCTGAAGCAACCGGAGCGGGGCCTTGGTCGAAACCATCATCGTGAGACTGCCCTTCAGCACCTGATTATGGGCAGGCACGTACATGGCCACCTGATCCTCATGCACGTAGATGTGCTCCACCGAGGGCTCCAGGTAATCCCAGCGGAGCCGGCCGGGTTTTTTGAGATAGACGCGGCCGGAGGAACGGATCGGCGTATCGAACCCTCGAATGCGCGTTTCCTGAACAAAGTCCGCCTGGAAATCCTTGATCTGCGCGTATTGCGCATCGATGCGATCGACCAACGCTTCAAGCTCGTCGCCCGCCTTGGCTTCCGCGAGCGCGGGTCCCATCACCAACATACAGCCAATCGCCATCCATACAGGTAACTTCATCCCACCTCCTCTTCGAGTGCCATCCGGCGACCCAGGACTTCACGACGGCCATCGCGTCCGGGGGCGCTCACCAAGCCTTCTTCTTCCATTTGTTCGATCATCCGTGCCGCGCGGGGATAGCCCAGCCGCAAGCGCCGTTGAATGAGCGACGCGGAGGCCTGCCCGGAGGTCAACACGACTTCCCTGGCCTGCTCATAGATTTCGTCGCGTTCCTGGTCTTCTTCAACGACGACCTGTTCCTGGAACGCCGGTTCGTTGCAGAAATCCGGACCGGCTTGCGCCTTCACGTACTCGACGACCCGGCGGACTTCGTCGTCCGAGACGTAAGAGCCGTGCAGCCGCGTCAGACGGCCGGTGCCCGGCGGTAAATAGAGCATGTCTCCCCACCCGAGCAGGGATTCGGCCCCATTGGCATCGAGGATGGTCCGGGAATCGGTTTTGGACGACACCTGATAGGCGATCCTGGTGGGAAAATTGGCTTTGATAAGGCCGGTCACGACGTCCACCGAGGGGCGTTGGGTCGCCAGGATCAGGTGTATCCCCGATGCTCGAGCCATTTGCGCCAGCCTGGCGATTTTTTCTTCCACTTCTTTGGGCGCCGTCATCATGAGATCGGCGAATTCGTCAACCACCACCACGATGTAAGGGAGCGGTTGAGGTGCTTCGTCGGGTTCATGGTCGCCGGTGTCTTCGACCGGTTTTTGCGGGACGGCACGGGGGCCGTCCTCTACGGCCAGGTCGATTTTCTCGTTGTAAGCCTGGATATTGCGCACTCCGTATTCCGCGAGCAGGCGATAGCGGCGCTCCATTTCCTGGAGGACCCAGGTCAGCCCGCGGGCCGCGGCTTTCGGAGACGTCAACACCGGATGCAACAGGTGCGGGATCCCGTCGTAGATCTGCAGTTCCAAAACCTTGGGATCAATGAGCAACAGCTTGACCTCGTCGGGATGGGTGGAAAAGAGGAGGCTGAGCAACATGCTGTTCAATCCCACGCTCTTGCCCGATCCCGTTGCCCCGGCCACCAGAAGGTGCGGCATGGTTTTCAGGTCTGCGATGCACGGCCGGCCGAAAATGTCTTTTCCCAGGGCCAGCGTCAATTTTGACCGGGACCGGGTGTAGGCCTCATTGGTCAGGATTTCCCGCAAGGCCACGGTTTCTCGCACCGGGTTGGGGACTTCGATTCCCACCGTGGATTTTCCGGGCAGCGGGACCACGATCCGCACGCTGGGGGCTTTCAGGGCCATGGCCAAATCGTGGGCCAAGGTGACGATCCGCGCGACTTTGATGCCGGGCCCCGGTGCGAATTCATACATGGTAATGACCGGTCCCGGATGGACTTCGGTGACTTTTCCGGCAATTCCGAAGTTCTGCAGGGTGGCTGACAGGATTTGGGACTGCGATTCCAGGATCTGGTCCGTCTGCTGCGTGTTCGACACCGGGGGCGCCTCAAGCAGGGCTACGGGGTCCGGCAGGTGATAGCCCTTCGCCACTTTCCGGACCGGTTCGGGTCGCCCCAGGTCGGACCGCGTCATGGCACGGGGTCCGTTTTCGACGGGGAAATCGATCTCAGCCGAAGCCGGAGCGTCTTGTTCCAAGGGCTGCTCCTCTTCCGGGTCGTCTTCCTTGAGAAACGAAAAGGCCGTCCGCTGTTTTTTCCATTCGCGGTTGATCTTGAGCGGTTTGTTGGCCTTGGGTTGCGAGCGGTCTTTCCACCAGGCCGGCCACTGCCACGAGGGAAGCCGGACCCATTGCCCCATCTGTCCCACGCTCTTGGGAATGCTTCCGACCCCGGCGGAAAGGGAAAAGGACGTGACGAGCAAAAGGGACACGAGCAGCAAGGCTCCCAGGAGGATCGTGGTGCCCCATCGGCCGAACAAGGGTTCCAGCTTGCCGGCTGTCCAAGCGCCCGCATGCCCGGCATAGACGCCAGAAGTGATCCCGTCCTCCAAAACCTGTACGGAGACGGGATGATGCAGCCACACGAGCGTGCTCAATCCCAGGATGAGCAGTACGGAACCCAGGATCGTTGTGACGGCTTTGCGCTCCGCCAGGAACATGCGAATGCCGAACACGAGGATGACGAACGGGATCGCCAAGGCTGCGGAGCCCACAAGCCAAATCAGCCCCTTGGCAATGTAGGCCCCCACCAGCCCGACCATGTTCTGCGGACTGCCGCGTTCGACCACCGTGTCACTCTCCGGGAGTCCGGACCAGCCAACGTCAAGGAGTGAAAAGGACCACAGACTCAGAAAGATCAACGCGGCCAGCGTGACGAGCAGAATGCCGACAATTTCCCGGTTGATTGGAAAGGCGGGGCGGGGCGCTGCCGGCCTGGCGGACTTCTTGGCGGGCCTGAAAAATAGGCGCATGGATTTACGTTAGCATAGCGGGATGGCATTTATCAATCGAAATACCTAGTGAAGATTCGGTAATTCACGCAGGCGTGGGGAACAACGATCGTTGCTCCCACTGGTCGATGACAGGGATGACAGAAGGGAAAATGGGTCAGGAAAAAACCCGGACGGCTTGGGCCAGGGCGATAAATTCCTTGACCGTGAGCGTTTCGGCTCGGCGACGCGGGTCGATCCTGGTTTCTTCCAGGGCCCGTTGGAGCACGGGTTCTGCCCAGCCTTCTTCCCGGCAGGAGTTGATGAGGGTCTTGCGCCGGTGCGCGAATGCGCCGCGGACGATTTTCATGAAGACTTCGTCGAACCGGGCATCGTCGGGGTTCGACGCGGCCCGGCCCGACAGGCACACGACCGCCGAGTCCACTTGCGGGACCGGGCGGAAACAACTGGCCGGCACGACGAACGCCTTGCTGGGGTTCGTCAGGTATTGGGTGACGACGGACAAGAGGCCATAGTCCCGTGAACCGGGCGCCGCGATCATGCGCTCGGCCACTTCGCGTTGCAGCATGAGGACCATCCGGTCGATCCGGTCGCGTTCCTCCAGCAACCGGAAGACCAGGGGCGTGGATACGTAGTAAGGTAAATTGGCGATGACGACCGTGCCCGCGGGCAGGGTATCATAGGGAAACGCCAGGGCGTCTCCATGATGCAATTCCAAGGCATGCTGTTGCGCGCAGGTGTGCGCCAGATACTCGACCAGCAGACGGTCGATCTCCACGGCAATCACCCTGGCGACGCGTTCGCACAACGCGTGCGTGAGGGCGCCCCGTCCGGGGCCGATTTCAAAGACGACGTCTTCCGGATTCAACGCCGCGACCTTCAGTATCTTGCGGACGATATTGGGGTCGATGAGAAAATGTTGCCCGAGGCGTTTTCGCGGGCGAGGCGTGGTGGGCATTGTGGATTTAGGATTGTGGATTTTGGATTTTAGCAATCAGCAATTCGCAATCAGCAATCCAAAATCTCTACTTTTCCTCGGGCTCATTCAGCCCCTTGGCTTCAATTTCCTGGGAGAGTTGGTAGAGGTGGCGGAGGCACATTTCGATGTCGTCACTCAATTCGTCGTACATGTCCGCACCGGCAAAGGCCGTTTCCAGCCAATCCTTGGCCAATCGTTTCCGGTAGTCGTCGCCGAGTTTTTCTCCCACCAGCGCGACCACCTGTTTTTTCCATTTGTAGAATTGTTCTTTTGCCAGGATCGCGTTCACTGCCTCCAGCAGATGCGGCTGAATGATCTTGAGTTCGCGGATTTGCTTTCCGATGAATTCCAATGCCTGTTTGGTTTGATCACTCATAGTATCCTCGACTGCGTTCACACGAGCAGTTAGAAAACGCGATCCTTCGCTACGCTCAGGACAGGCTCGGCTGCGGACTGAGCACGTCCTGCGCTCGGAGCGCATATCCTAGCAGAAACTGTTCAACGGACATGCGTTTTTTATTCGCGGGTTGCACTTCCAGCACTTCGATCCTGCCCTTACCCGTCTCCACCCAAAAGGATTTCGGACCCACGGCCAGGATGGTGCCGGGCCGTTGCCCGCCGCCGGCCGGGCCGCCTTGTGCATCGACACGGCCTTTGCGGATGATCAGGCGATGTTTCCTTCCCTCCGCTCCGCTCCGCTCAGGACAGGCATGATGAAAGGTGTAGGATCCGGGCCACGGCGAGAGGCCCCGGAGCCGGTTGGCGATTATCGTGGCCGATTGCGTCCAATCAATCACGCCGTCTTCTTTTTTCAGTAACGGGGCCATCGTGGCCCGGCTATGATCCTGCGCGCGAGGGACGACCGTTTGCGCGGCCAGGCGCGTCAGCGTCTCCACCAGGAGCGCGCCGCCGGCCTGCGCCATCCTGGCACCCAATTCCAGGGCGGTATCCTCGGGTTCGATCTGGACGGTTTGCTGAAGCAGCATGGCTCCCGTGTCCATGCCTTCATCCATCAACATCGTGGTGATGCCGGTTTCCGTGTCCCCATGAATGAGCGCCCACTGGATTGGAGCGGCGCCCCGGTACGCGGGTAACAGAGACCCATGCACGTTGACGCACCCCATGGGCGGGAGATCCAGTATTGTCTTGGGCAGGATCCGGCCGAAGGCCGTTACGGCGATGACGTCCGGTTTCCACTCGGATAGTTGTTGCAGGAATTCAGGGATCTTGATCTTGTCGGGCTGCCGCACGGGCAATCCGCTGGCCAACGCCAGTTCCTTGACCGGGCACGCTACCACGGCTTGGCCTCTTCCCTTGGGGCGGTCGGGCTGCGTGACCACGCCGACCACCTCATGATCCGAGTTGGCCAGGGCTTCGAGAGACGGCACCGCAAACGCCGGCGTTCCCATGAATACGACACGCATGCCGTTTCCTTATCATCCTCCCTGTCTTCACGCAACGGTTCTTGGGACTGCAAAATGAGATTGGAAACCGTCAAGCGTTGCGTTTTGATAATCCGGCGACATCGTGCTCGACGACAGGGTGAGGGAATCCGGCAAACACGACGTCCGAAGGAGAGCTTGGGGCGGTACAGGCAGAAATTCCGTTTGTTTTATATGGGACGGCGAGATAGGTCTATCGGCGTTTCATGCCTCGGTTCTGCTACTGCCTGTCCGGGGCGTGGCGGCTCCAGATAAGTAATGCTTTCGTAAAAATCGTCCAAGGCGATAAATTTGCCGTTCTGTTCCGCCCACTCTTTCATCCGGCGGTTACAACTGTAGGTCCACGACAACACTTCAATACGCCACTCCTTGCGGTGCATGCGCTCCAAGTCGGCATGAAACCCGACGCCGTCATAAAATCCGCTGCCATCGCCGGTCAGCAATACCGCTATGCCGGGATCGCCATTGTAATCCAGCGCGTTGCGCAACATATTTGCTTGCAATTTCTGGTCTACGCCTTGTTCGGTTCCATGCAGCGCACCACGCTCCGGGAGTTCAATCTTGACGCCCTCATTTTCGAGACGCGTCCAAACATTGCGCAACTCCGGCGGCACCGACCCAACGGCAATGGCACTCTCAATGGGACGATCCGCGGACGCTAATCGCAAAAGATTACGGAAGTGAAGCCGTAGACGATAGCGCGCATCGACGCCCTCACGCTCGGCAGCGATTTCCATCGCACTAATGTAGATGTTGGAATTGTCCCAATAAATAAAAACTTTTTCCATTTCGCATTTCCGAAGTTCGTCTCAGCCACGAACTTCTTCCCTCATCCCGAATGTCTCTGAGTGAACAACGAACGAAATTATGTAATAGACTATGTCACCAATTGTTGCAACCTTTGTTGCAACAATTGGAGGCCCTATCCTATGATATGTGCCGGGCAACGTTTTCTTTGAATAATCAGGATCCATCGCAGAATTCTTGCATGAGAGAACGACAGTATGGGCGGGCATAGTCATTGGTCCACGATCAAACGGCATAAAGCAGGGATCGATGCCAAGCGCGGCAAAGTCTTCACCAAATTGATTCGCGACCTGACCATCGCGGCCCGCGGAGGCGGCGATCCCGACGCGAACCCGAGCCTGCGGACCTGTATCGCCAAGGCCAAGGAATCCAACATGCCGGCCGATACCATCAAACGTGCCATCCAGCGTGGCACGGGGGAACTGCCGGGCGCCAGTTATGAGGAGTTCACGCTCGAAGGCTACGGGCCCGGTGGCGCCGCTATCCTGATCGAAGTCATGACGGATAATCGCAACCGCACAGTGTCGGAAATTCGCAGCATGCTGGGGAAAAACCACGGGACCATGGCCGAAGCCGGGGCCGTGGCATGGCAGTTCCACCAGAAAGGGCTCCTGGTCGCGGACGGCCCGGCGCTCGATGAAGACCAGCTCTTGAACGTCGTCCTGGACGCCGGCGCGGAGGACGTGAAACAGACCGGCGCCGGCTTTGAAATCACCACGGAGATCGCCGCGTTCGAAGCGGTCAAGGCGGCCTTGCAGGAGGCCGGCATTCAGACTTCGCTGGCTGAACTCACCTATCTCTCGCAGAACCAGATCCGGCTTGAGGAAAAACCGGCCGAGCAGATGTTGAAATTGATGGAAATCCTGGACGATCATGACGACGTCCAAAAAGTGCACGCCAACTTCGACATTTCGGATGAGGTCATGGAAAAAGTCGCGGCCTCCGGCTGACGTGCGCCCACCCCTCTCACGTGGCCCCCCTACATGATTGCCAACCTCACGGGAATCCTGGCGGCGAAAGACCCGGCTCGGGTCGTGATCGACGTCAACGGCGTGGGGTATGAAGTGTTCATCCCGCTCAGCACGTATTTCGCCCTCCCCGACCTTCGCGCGTCACTGACGCTGCACGTCTTCACGCACCTGCGGGACGACGCCATTCAATTGTTCGGGTTCCTGACGCCTGCCGAGAAAACGGCCTTTACCTTGCTGACCAAGATTTCCGGCGTGGGCGGAAAACTGGCCCTGAGCGTGTTGTCCGCCTTGAAGATTGACGACCTGCGGGCGGCCGTGCTTGCCGGTGACGTGGACAAGCTCGCGTCCGTTCCGGGAATCGGGAAGAAATCCGCGGGCCGCATTGCCTTGGAGCTGAAGGACACCATCGCCGGTCTCGGGGATGATACACCGGAAGCACCTGGTGCGCCGGCTTCGGTGGACGCGCCGATGGACGATGCCCTGTCCGCGCTCGTCAACCTGGGATACCGCCACCGCGACGTCAAGAATGCCCTCGACCAGGTGAGTCGAATGAACCCTGCCCCCACGTCGCTCGACGAATTGATCCGGGAAGGCTTGAAACTGCTCTCGAAATCCTAGGCCGTTGTTTCTCCTGTCATCCCTGATCCTCGATTACGAACGTCAAGGACAGGCTTGATCGGGGAGCCAGAAATTTGCTTTTTGTCTTGGCCTGTCATCCTCGACATTCTTAATCGAGGATCCAGAGTCTTTGCATTTTCATTCGTGTGTGAAGAGAAAGACGCTGGATTCCCGATAAAAGCCGTCGGGAATGACAGTAAGTCGTGTAAGGGGAACAGAGAGACTTACAGCGTTTCCCGGATTTTGGCGCCGAGATAGCCGTTTCGCACGACTCGATAGAAAAACCTGAGCACGTCCACCAAGTCAAACCAGAATCCGCAATTGAGGCACTTGGCGTAGAGGTGTTTGGTCATCGGGGTGTAATGCCGTTCCACCATCATCAGCCCCTGACATCTGAGACATTCCATGATCCGTTTCCGTCGGGTGTTCCTGTCGTGGTTCACCCATTTCCCTTTCGTCCGGTCAGGTCGCGGCCGGCTCCTTGACCCCCGCGCGGGGCAAGCCTAACTCTGTTCCCTGAATTTTAACCCATGGTGCAGGAAAATCGATACACTATTTTCCGCGTTATTGACAACCGCCAGGCCGGGTTCTTCGCCCCGGTCCGGGGCGACGATCAGCGTCGTCAGGGCAAACGGCCCTCGTGGCGTGCGATAGTGACGCGGGGGATAGTGAAAGGTGCCGTCGCCGTTGCCGAACAACACCGAGATGCTGCCCGATTGAATGTTCACGACCGCGGCGTCGGGCATATCGTCTCCGTTGAAATCCTGGGCCAAGCCGTCATTGGGCCCGGCGTCGCCGCCTGAATCCATGCCCTCCTGAAACGTGCCGTCGCCGTTTCCCAAAAAGACGGTGATCGTGTTCATCTGCCCGTTCACCACCAGGAGGTCCAACACGCCGTCGTTATTGAAGTCGGCGCAGGAGACGGATAACGGCCGCTTGCCCGTCCGGTAATCCGTGGGCAGAAGAAAGGTGCCATCGCCCTGGCCCAACCAGATCGAAACGGCACTGCTCATCGGCCCGCCGTTGGTCACCGCCATATCCACGTGCCCATCCTGGTTGAAATCCGCGGTGGTCACCGAGGTGGGGGTATCCCCATATTCGTACAACGGCCCGATCCGGAATTTGCCGTTCCCGTTTCCGAACAGCAGTTGCAGCTTGTCGTTGCGCAAGGCCGCCACCAAATCCACCTGCCCGTCGCTGTTGAAATCCCCACTGGCAATGGAGACCGGCGTCCGGTGGACGGGATACAGCCCGTCTTTCTCGAACGTCCCGCCCCCCTGTCCCGTGAAAATGGCGACCTGGTTGCTGCCGGAACAGGCTATCGCCAGATCCTCATGACCGTCGCGGTTCAAATCCAGGACCTCCAGGTTCCGTGGTTCCTTGCACACCCGAATAGACACTTGCGCCTGGAAGCTCCCGTCCCCGTTCCCCAGCAGGAGGGACAGGTTATTCGCCGAGATGTTGCTGGTCAGCAGGTCCGAAAATCCATCCTCGTTGAAGTCCCCGGCTCTTACGGCGGTTGGATTTTTCCCGACGTCATAACTGGCAAAGAGATAGAGCAGGTCCGGGGGCACGTAGGGATCCTTGGGCGAGCACCCGGGCAGAAACAGTATTCCACACAACGTGAGGAACCGGAGTATGTTGCCTGCCACCAGGCGGGGAACGGCCATTTCAGCACCCCTTCTCGGAACGCTTCTCTCCCGGAGCATGCGTCCGGGATGGTCAGCACATCCGCACAGAAGAGATCAGTATATGAGCTTTGGCCAGGCTACACAATGGGTTATTCCTGCATCACCGGAAGGCTTGCTTCACGATTTTTACTCGCGGTCCACGGGATTTCCACGGGATTTTCCCTGAATCCCGCAATTTTCCGGTCAAACGACTGGAAGAGTTTTACAAGAATGTGCTATAGATTTCCTCTTTGGAAGGAGGAGAGCACTCATGTCGGAAACAAACTCAGGTAAAGTCAAAATCGAACTCACCATGTATGGAGTCGCCGAGATCCTGAAATGGTGCGTGGACAAAAATAACGGCCGGATCCCGAACGTGGATACCGAAGGCTTCAAGGAAATGCAGGCCGCGATCGCCGACAAACCGGAAAAAGGGGATTATTTCACCTTTGACAAATTCTGGAAGATGTCGAAGGTCTTCGAGTTCACGAAGGACGAAGTCGCCACCATCGACCGCTGCCTGTACGACATTCCCAACTTCGAAGGCAAACAGCTCCCGCAAATCCGCTACAAGTTCTGGCCCGCCCAAGCCGACTGAGCCCCGTCACCCTATCGAGTGACGTGAAGACAAGTCGTTTGGGCTTGTCTTCGTCGCTCATTGCTATACAATCATCATCGGTTGTTCAATCATCATCGGTTGTTCATCGGAAGCCAGAAGACGAAAGCCTTAACCTGTCCGCCGGATCGGGATCACGTCACTCTTGTCCCAACTCGAGCACATCGAAGCCATTGAACGGCGTCTCTGGAGCGCGGCCGACACCCTGCGCGCCAACTCCAATTACGCCAGCAACGAGTATTTTCTGCCGGTGATGGGGCTCATTTTCCTGCGCCACGCCTACAGCCGCTACCTGTCAGTAAAAGATCGGATCGAGGCCAACCTGCCCTCCCGCGGCGGCAAGAGGCGCACGCTGACCAAGGAGGACTTTTCCCAGCAGAGCGCCATCTTCCTGCGGCCTGAGGCCCAGTTCGACCAACTGGTCGCGCTTCCCGACGGCGAGGACCGCGCAAAGGCCATCATCGCGGCGATGGATTCCATAGAAGCGGACTACGACGGCCTGCAAGGCGTCCTGCCCAAGAACGAATACCGGGAACTGGACAACGACGTTCTCGGTCAACTCCTGCGTACGCTCAACCCCGACGAGTTGAAGCGGGTCTCCGGCGACGTCTTCGGCCGCATTTATGAATACTTCCTCACACAGTTCGCAGACCTGAAGGCCCACGACGGCGGCGAGTTCTTCACGCCCGTCTCGCTGGTCTCATTGATCGCCCACGTGCTCGACCCCGTCCGCGGCACGGTACTCGACCCGGCCTGCGGCTCCGGAGGCATGTTCGTGCAGAGTGCCCGTACCGTGGAGGAGCACGGCCAGAACCCAACCGAGCAGCTCACCTTCCGCGGTCTGGAGAAAAACGCCACGACCATCCATCTGGCCAAGATGAACCTGGCGGTGCACGGCCTCGAAGGCGACATCCGGAAGGCAATCACCTACTACGAAGACCCACACGGACTGCTCGGCAAGGCCGACTACGTCATGGCTAATCCGCCCTTCAACGTGGACGAGATCGACGCCGACAAGGTCAAGACCGACCCGCGTCTGCCCTTCGGCCTGCCCGGCGTCAACAAGAAAGACAAAGTCAGCAACGGCAACTACGTCTGGATCAGCTATTTCTACAGCTACCTGAACGGGAATGGCCGCGCCGGCTTCGTCATGTCGTCGCAGGCGTCCAGCGCCGGTGGGGTCGAAACCAACGTGCGACAGAAGCTGGTGGAAACCGGTGACGTGGACGTGATGATCGCCATCCGTTCCAACTTCTTCTACACCCGCACCGTGCCCTGCGAGTTATGGTTCCTCAGCCGCGACAAGCCCAAGAAACACCGCGACAAGGTACTGATGATCGACGCGCGCAACGTCTACCGCAAGGTCACGCGCAAGATCTACGACTTCAGCCCCGAGCAAGAGCAAAACCTGCTGGCCATCGTCTGGCTCTACCGGGGCGAGACCGAACGCTTTCTCGGCCTGGTATCCGACTACTGCACACGCACCATCGACGAAAGTAACGCCTGCTTCGGCACCAAGAATGAACAGGACAAGGCGGTCAAACCGCTGCCGGATTTCCTCGACGCACTCAACACCCTGCGGGACATACTGGCTCCTTTTCTTGACACACGCGGTTCGGACGATGCTCACGTTGAAGTTCAGAAGGAACTGAACGCTGCCTTGCTCGCCTTCAACTCCGGCATCAATGCCTTCAAGAAAACGCTGCGATCTGCATCACCGGTATCCACTCACGAGTACCTGAAAGTTGCCGAACCCACTGCCAAGTATGGGACTGATTCGGCTAAGAAGCTACGGCAGAGGGTTGACGGCCTCGCACCACTGGCCGAAACCAGCTACGATCTCATCAAGCAAACCGACCTGCTCTACAAGCTCGCCACACGCCTGATCGAGACCTGCGAGAAGGAATACGACGCCAAGTCAAGCGACGCCTGGAACGCCCGCGACGTCACCCGTGCCCGCAAAACCGCGGACGAGGCCCGCCAAAATCTTACGAAGCATGACGAGTCGTTGCCGGTGCATGCCTGGGGGCAACTCCGAAGATCCGCTATCTCTGGCGGCAGGCCCACTGGCTCACCGAACGCTTCCCCGAGGCGAAGCTCCGAGACGTGGAAGGGCTCGTCAAGCTGGTGGACCGTGCCGAGATCGAAGCCAACGATTGGAGCCTGACCCCTGGCCGCTACGTGGGCGTGGCACCAGAGGAAGAAGACGAGGATTTCGACTTCAAGGAAACCCTGCGCGAGATACACGTCGAACTGGAAGACCTCAACACCGAGTCGGTGAAGTTGGCCGCGACGATCAGGAAAAATTTCGAGGAGTTGGGGGGATGAGTGATCTGGCTCTTATAGATTTTGAAACCGCGCCCTTTGAAATAATTGATGGTGACCGAGGCAAGAACTACCCAAAACAGAATGAATTCTCAGACTCTGGGCATTGCGTGTTCTTGAGTGCTACCAATGTGACCCAAAGTGGGTTTGAGTTCTCAGAGTGTCAATTCATTACAGAACAAAAAGACGGGGTGCTACGGAAGGGTAAATTGCAACGTGACGATGTTGTTCTCACGACAAGAGGAACCATTGGGAATGTAGCTTTCTTTAACTCATCAGTTCCCTATGAGCATATGAGGATTAACTCTGGAATGGTCATTCTTCGGTGCAGCAACGAGAAAATTCTCCCCACATACCTTTATTATTTCCTGCGCTCCCCTTCGTTTGCTAATCAAGTGAATTCTCTTAGAAGTGGTGTCGCTCAGCCCCAACTACCCATTCGTGACATGAAGCGCATAAAAATGCCGTTGCCACCTTTGCCAGAGCAGACTCATATCGCCTCCATCCTTTCCGCCTACGACGACCTGATCGAAAACAACCGGCGACGGATTCAGTTGTTGGAACAGGCGGCACGACTACTCTACAAGGAGTGGTTCGTCCACCTCCGCTTCCCCGGCCACGAGCATGTCAAGGTCAAAAACGGCGTGCCGGAGGGGTGGGAGAGGAAAAATATTGGTAGTATTGCACCACTCCAGTACGGAAAGGCGCTCAAGAAAGATAGCCGTGTTCCAGGACAATATCCGGTCTACGGGTCAAGTGGAGTGGTTGGCACCCACAAGAAAGCGTCGGTGACTGGTCCAGCAATTATCGTAGGGCGAAAAGGCAATGTTGGCAGTGTGTTTTGGTCGGCGAGCGACTGCCATCCAATCGACACAGTGTACTACATCAAGAGTGAGCACTGCACAACGTATCTCTGCTACGCACTGCTTAATACTCAATTCATTAACACTGATGTTGCAGTTCCCGGACTAAACAGAGACTTCGCACACAGCCGAGAATTACTGGTTCCAGAATACACGATCATTGCTCTTTTCGAGGAGCATACGGCGGTTATTCACGATCAAATCAACCGGCTGACGAAATGTAATAATGCACTCTCGCGCAGCCGCGATCTTCTCCTGCCGCGACTGATGAACGGAGAGGTGGCGCTCTGAAGATTTCTCGCCTTTCAGAAGTAACTGATCATCTGATATTCTTATACCCTATTCGGCTTAATCGAACTGCCAAGCGTTCGTGAAATTCAATGTCATCTGAGAATAGAATGGCTCTTGGCAAGACCATAAACTCCTCAATATCAACGTGACATCCAAGCGGAATGCTCAGTCGCTTTTCATGCAGTGAATCCACTCTGGAGCCATATAAGCGGAAGACTAAGCAAGTCCATGCGTACCTCACCAGTCGAGTATGGCTACAATTATAGGTCACAGGGAACTGACCAGCTATGACCAACAAATACAAAATGAGAATTTCCCGGCTAACAATCGACAAGCTAGGCGTAAAGCTATACGACAAAGTTTCAGCCGTCATCGCAGAACTCGTCTCCAACAGCTATGACGCCGACGCCACAGAAGTCACAATCGAGGCTCCTATGGGAGAATATCTCGCTTTGAAGGCGGGAGGAGTCATCACCGATAAAAATTTTGAAATCAAGGTGACTGACAACGGCATCGGAATGACACCAGACGAGGTAAACGATTACTACCTTGTGGTTGGTGCCGAACGAAGAACCGATGATCGTCCTAGAAGGGGCGATACTTCTCCAAAGTTCAATAGAAAGGTTATGGGACGTAAAGGTGTCGGCAAATTGGCGCCGTTTGGTATCTGCGAGGTTATAGAGATACTTTCATCGGGCGGGGAAAAGGTCACACGCAACGGAACTGATGGGAAGCCGGACACTGGATACCTGACCGCACACTTGATCCTGAATCGAGAGGATATGTTGAAAGATACAGAGTTCGAGTACGAGCCAGTAACAGGCTCTAAGGACAACACGCTACGGCCAAATTCTGGCACAACCGTCATCCTGAAACGCTTCGCGTACCGCCGTGTCTCCACGCACTCAACCTTCTCACGGCAGTTATCTCAACGCTTCGGCCTGCCAACGGGGAACTGGATAATTAAAACGCGCGACACGACAAAGATGAAGACAGCGACGGAGTATGAAACCATCCTTGGGCCGTTCTCTGTCGAGACCATGGACAACTCGAAGATAACACTCAACGGCCCTACAGGGCCGAATCTCTCAGTGAAAGACGATACCGGATACTGTGCGGTCGGTCCGACCGGAAAAACGATAACGGAGTTTGGAGCAGGTTTTCATCACGACGAGCTTTTTTATCCAATTACCGGTTGGGCGGCATATGCCAAGAATCCATACAAGGACGACTTGATGGCCGGTGTCCGAATCTACTGCAGGGGCAAGATCGCTGGGCAAACAGCAGTTTTCAACCGTGGTGCCGGCTTCCACGGAGAACATAGTATTCGATCTTACTTGGTAGGTGAACTACATGCTGACTGGTTAGATGAATATGAAGATTTGATTCAGACGGACAGACGAGACATCTTGTGGTCCCATGATTTAGGCCAGAAGTTTCAGGAATGGGGTCGGAAAATCATACAGAAGATTGGATACTTGGCACGTGATCCTATGAAGAAGAAAACATGGGAACGATTCGCCGAAGTCGGCAAAATTGAGGAGCAAATAGTAAGGGAATTTCCAGCCGATGGACAGGAAGCCATCAGGGACACGGCCAGGGAACTGGCAAAATTGATTGGTCAAACAATTCGCGCTGGTGAAGTAGATGACATCGAAGTCGTCGAGCCGATGGTGCAACTGAGCCTCACCTTGGCGCCGCATATCACGCTCGACAAGAAACTAAGGGAAGCGGCCGATGCAGAGAATACACCCATGGCGGTGATCAGTGGGATACTTAGAACTGCCCGATTGGCCGAATTATCTTCTTTCGGAAGAATTGCAGAAGACAGGCTCAAAGTTATCGAGAGAGTTCAAGGTCTGAAGGACAATCCTGAAACAGCAGAGCAGAAACTTCAAGATCTAATTAAGTACGCGCCATGGTTGATCAACCCACAGTGGGCGCCAATCACGGCTAATCAAGCTTTCAGCACACTCCGGCGAGAATTTGCGAAATTTTACAAGCAAAATACCGGTCAGGAGATTAGCTTGGAGGACTTCTCAGAGACAGGGAAACGACCTGATTTCGTGTTGTCGAGCCAAGACAACGGACTACAACTCATCGAGATCAAGAAACCGATGCATAATCTGACAAATGATGAGATGGACAGGATCATTAACTACAATAATGAGATGAATAAATTTTTGAACAACCAGGCGAATAAAGAGTTCTGGAATATCTTTCGATCATTTCATATCACCTTGGTGTGCGACGGCATGTCTTTATCCGGCGCCCAAGAAGTTTCCTTCAACTCATATCTCAAAAATGGAACGCTAACGCATATAAATTGGAACACTTTTCTCCTCAGAACCAAGAAGATGCACGAGGATTTCTTGGCTGAGGCTGAAAAACAAAAGAAGAACATCATTGTACCAGCAGACTGACAGAAGCATGCCTGTCGCTATCGATTTGTTCGCAGGGGGAGGAGCCCTGACCGTCGGTCTTAAGCGGGCGGGTTTCACGGTCTTGGCTGCGGTCGAGATCGAAAAACATGCCTTCGCCACGTATACTGCGAACCATCCCGAGGTCAGAGGGTATAAGCAAGATATTCGAACAATCAAGGGCAGTGACCTGAAGGCACTGGCGCACGGTCGGGTGATAGATCTGCTCGCTGGCTGTCCTCCATGCCAAGGATTTACCAGCCTTACGTCGAAATACAGGCGCTATGATTTAAGGAACGATCTGGTCCGAGAGATGGCACGGTTAGTCGAAGAGGTCAGACCGAAGGCAGTCATGATGGAAAACGTCCCTGGCCTCGCCGGGCGGGGCAAGTCGCTGTTGAACGAATTTCGTGAACGAATTGAGCGACTCGGCTACACGGTGACCATGGAAGTCCTTCAAGTTGCGGATTATGGCGTCCCGCAAAATCGCCGCAGACTCGTTGTCCTTGGAGGCCTTGGTTGCCAAATACCCATTCCCTTACCCACTCATTCCAAGGATGGGAAGAAAGGCTTTACTCCCTGGCGAACCGTTAAGGATACGATTGGCAGTTTGGCCGAACCGATTCTGTTAGCAGACGCGAAGGAACGCTCGATCTTCGAACGTTCAAACTGGCATCTTGTCCGTTCTCTGTCGGAGATGAACAAACTTCGGCTAGAACACGCGAAACCTGGTGCAACGTGGATCAAGATTCCCGAGGCTCTCCGACCTGAATGTCACAAAGGTGCGTATCGGGGATTCAGAAACGTGTATGGGCGAATGGCGTGGGACGAAGTCGCACCGACGATCACTGGTGGATGCACCACCCTGAGCAAGGGACGATTCGGCCATCCCGAAAGGGAGCGGACGATCTCTGTGAAAGAGGCGGCATTGTTGCAAACCTTTCCAGCAAATTACAAAATCGACACTCCCTATATGGAATATGCGTGTAATATCGTCGGCAATGCTCTTCCGTGTGACTTTGCTGAGGCTGTGGCCAAGGAATGTTTGAAAGCACTTCGAGCAGGCAGAACAATGAGTAGGTGGCCTGGCAACGCTACGCAGGAAAGCACGACGTTTGGCGGATTAAACCGCGGCGATTTAATGTCCCGTGTACTTAGCACCGGCAACCAAACAACGGAGAAGCAACTCGCGTATTTGCTGCGTAAAGCAGGTTTAACAGGTTGGCGCAGACACCAACCGCTTCCTGGACGACCGGATTTCGTCTGGCCCAAGATGAAAGTTGCCGTCTTTGTTGACGGATGTTTTTGGCACGGCCACAACTGTAGGAATCTCACACCCAAGACAAACTTCAAGGCGTGGCGAGATAAAATTGAGAAAACCAAGGCTAGGGATCTTCGTGCTAACCGTTCCCTCAGGCAACAGGGTTGGAAAGTTATACGCATTTGGGAATGTCGGTTGACCAAGGCTCCCGATCAGTGCTTGCTAAGAATACGGCATAAACTTGAAGAAAATAGTTGAAGGCGAGCTTAAAGGTACACGCTTGTCTGGATAGCGTGGAGACTACCTACTTCACAACCATGTTCAGATGTTGTCGCCAACCGTCAGAAGCACAACCTGACCCACGATGGCATTCGGGTTGTCTTACGCAACGGCAGAGGCGGTCTAGGCCAGGCTCTTGACAGAATCCTAGCACCGCTTTAGTCTTAGCCAGACTTAGCTATATGAGGGTCAAATGAAGGTAAACATGCACGAGGCCAAATCGCAGCTTTCGAAGCTGGGGAAACTGGCGTGGGAAGGTGAAGAAATCGTGATCGCCAAGGCCGGCGAACCTTATCTGCGGCTGGAGCCGTATCGCAAGCCGAAGACCAAGCGCAAATCTGGTGTATTGAAAGGGAAGATCTGGATCGCCCCGGATTTTGACGAGACGCCGCAGGAAGTTATCGATTCATTCTGGAACTCGAAGATATTCCCGGATGAAGACGAATAGTGGCACGCTTCCTACTCGACACCCACGCTCTCCTGTGGTGGATGGCAGAACCTCAGAGGTTGGATGGCCGGGCACATGAAGCTGTAGCCGATCCGTCCAACGAAGTCTTTGTCAGTTCTATCAACGCCTGGGAGATCGCCGTCAAGCACGCATTGGGGAAGCTGCAAGCCCCGGACAACCTGGAAGCGAGTATCAAGAAGCAAGGATTCACCCCACTCGCTCTTACCTTCCGTCACGCGGAACAGGCGGGTGCTCTTCCGCCACACCATGGCGATCCGTTCGATCGGATGCTTGTCGCCCAAGCCCAAATAGAGGGCCTCACCGTGGTCACCAGAGACCGCCATATCTCGCGCTACGACGTGCTCACGATGCCGGCGTAGACGACGCGGCCGGCACCCACCCCTCCGCTGGAGCCACCCTCGACCAGCGGACCACGACTGAGTACCTGGAACGACACCTTGGGTGGGAATCGACAACAATGATGACCTCGGGACGGCGAACTTGTCAGGTCGCTTCAATGAACGTACCGTTCTCTTGCCAGGCAAAGTGAATGCAGAGGTAATCGTGTGAACCAAAGGGTCCTTTCCACTCTCGTCTCCCTCGGCGAAGGCTTTACGACTGAGTTCAAGCGCTCCGGCACTTCAGGACTCGGCCGTGAGCTGTGCGCCTTTGCCAACGCCACCGGCGAGATAATTCTGCTTGGCGTGGCGGATGATGGGAAGATATGCGGGGTTGCCAACCATAATCGCCTGAAATCAGAAGCTCTGTCGATCGCCCGTTCAGCCGACCCGCCAATTGCGGTGGAGATCGAAAGCGCGGGCAAGGTGCTCTGCGTACGAGTCCCCGCCCAGCAGAGCAAGCCCTATTCTTTCGGGGGCAAGTTCTTCATCCGTGAAGGGTCAAGCAGCCAGCAGATGTCGCGGGAGGAGATTCGTGAATTCTTCTACAAGGAGGGGCTGATTCACTTTGACGAGACCGCCTGTGAGAAATTCTCTCTCGAAGTAGATCTCGACGAGAAAAACTGGGACCAGTTCAGGAAGCGAGCGAAAATCCCCGCTGGCATGGAGCCTGAGACGGCCCTCGGAAACTTGCACCTGATCGGCGAGGACGGTCGCATGAGCCACGCCGGGGCGTGGCTGCTGGCAAAGGATATTCGCAAGTTCAACGTCAGTGCCGACGTGGCGTGCGCTCTCTTCATGGGCACCGACAAGGTACGAATCCTTGATCGGCGCGACTTCCACGGCGACGTCTACTCGATGATTGATGAAGTGGTGGCATGGATTCTGTCCAAGATCAACGTGGAGTACGTCATCAAGCACGTCAAGCGTGAGGAACGACCGGAACTGCCTGAAGAGGCCATTCGTGAGGCAGTCGTCAACGCTTTGGCTCATCGCGACTACCGCTCCACCGCCAACGTACAAATTTACCTCTTCAAGGATCGGCTCGACATCGTCAGCCCGGGCGGGTTGCCCGCCGGCATGACCGAAGCCGGCCTCGGTATTAAGAGTATTCCACGCAATCCGTTGCTGTTCGGCATCTTGCACCGGATGGAAGCGGTAGAAAGGATTGGTTCCGGCATCCGGCGCATTCGTGATCTGTGCCGTGAACACGGAGTGGCCGAGCCCATTATCGAGGTTTCTGATCACTGGGTGACGACTACTTTCCAGCGATCGGTCGGACAAGCTGGTGACCAAGTCAAGACTAAGCCAGAGTCACGGCCAGAGTCACGGCCAGAGAGTCTTGAGCAACGAGTTCTGTCCCTTCTTCATCAGGCTCCCATGGCAAAATCAGCAATTTCGACAGGTTTGGGTCAGAGTACGGTCTCAGGCCAGCTCAACAAAATGATTCGTTCGTTGGTAGATGGCAAGTTGATTGAGTACACGATTCCGGAGAAACCCAACAGCCGGTTGCAGCAATACAGACTCACGGAAAACGGCAAGAATCGGCTGGCGAATTTGGAGGCGGGGCTATCATGACTCCATCTCCCTACACCGAAGACACCCTCGTCCAGCAAACCACGGCCGAGTATCTGGAACGGCAACTCGGCTGGGAGTCGGTCTATGCCTATAACCACGAGGACTTCGGGCCGAAGAGTCTGCTTGGGCGCACGTCAGAGCGCGAGGTGGTGCTGACGCGCGCGCTACGCGGGAAATTGGCGGAATTGAATCCCGGTCTGCCGGACGACGCTTACGACGACGCGGTGCGACAGATCACGGCTCCCGTGGCCTCGCAGACCATTGTGACCACCAACCGCGAAAAATACGACCTGATCCGCGACGGCGTGCTGGTCACCTTCCGCAACGAGAAAGGTGAGCCGGTACGGGAGCGGCTGCGGGTCTTCGATTTCGAGACACCGGGGAACAACCGTTTCCTCTGTGTCCGGGAGTTGTGGATCAAGGGCGACCTTTATCGCCGGCGGGCGGACGTCGTCGGTTTCGTCAACGGCCTGCCGTTGCTCTTCATCGAGTGCAAGAATATTCACCGTGATCTCCGGGCCGCCTTTGAGGAGAACTACTCGGACTACCGCGACACCATTCCCCACGTCTTCCACCACAACGCGGTCGTGATGTTCGGTAACGGCGAGAAGGCGAAGATCGGAAGCATTACCAGCAAATGGGAGCACTTTCACGAATGGAAGCGATTGGCCGAAGAAGAGCCGGGTGTCGTGGACATGGAGACGTTGCTGAAAGGCGTCTGCGACAAGCGCAACTTCATGGACATCGTGGAGAACTTCATTCTCTTCGACGAGTCATCGGGCGAGCCAAAGAAAATCCTCGCCCGCAACCACCAGTTCCTGGGTGTGAACCGCGCTATCGATGCGGTGCGAGACCGAAAGACCCGGCAAGGCAAGCTGGGCGTCTTCTGGCACACCCAGGGAGCCGGCAAGAGCTACTCGATGGTGACGTTCACCCGCAAAGTGCACCGGAAGCTCGGCGGCAACTTCACTTTCCTCGTTCTCACCGACCGGGACGACCTCGACATTCAGATTTACAAGACGTTTGCCGGCTGCGGCGTCGTGGACCATGACCGCGACCCATGCCGGGCTTCGAGCGGCGAACATCTCAACCGGTTGATGGCCGAGCACAAATCGTTCGTCTTCTCGCTGATCCAGAAGTTCAACCGGCAAGTGGCCGAAGGCAAAGGGTACACGCAACGCGATGACGTCATCGTCATCACCGACGAGGCGCACCGCACCCAGTACGGCACGTTGGCGCTCAACATGCGGAACGCCCTGCCCAACGCGAGCTACATCGGCTTCACCGGGACACCGCTGTTCACGGAAGACGAGATCACGCGACGGATGTTCGGCGAGTACGTTTCGACGTACGACTTCCAGCGGGCGGTAGAGGACAAGGCGACCGTGCCGTTATTCTACGACGCCCGCGGCGACAAGCTGGGGGTGGCTATCGGCGACCTGAACGAACGTATCGCCGCGAAACTGGAGGAATTGGAGACCGAAGACATCGACGTGGAGCAACGTCTGGAGCAGGAACTCAAGCGCGACTATCACGTCGTCACCGCAGGCCGGCGGCTCGATCAGATTGCGCAGGACTTCGTGCGGCACTACTCGACGGCCTGGGAAACCGGTAAGGCCATGCTGGTCTGTATCGACAAGCTGACCTGCGTGCGTATGCATAAGTTGATCGATTTCTATTGGAACGAGCGTGTCAAGGCATTGGAAGCGGAAGCATCGCGGGCCACCGACGAGCAGGAGTTGATTTACCTGAAACGGCAGATTAACTGGATGCACGAGACCCGCTTGGCGGTGGTGGTGAGTGAAGAGCAGGGCGAGGTGAAGAAGTTCCAGAAGTGGGATCTGGACGTTACTCCTCACCGAAAGCTCATCAAGGAAGGCATGGACCTGCCCGAGTCGATGCGCAGCAAGCCGCGCTTCCGCAACATGCAGCGAATGGATTTGGACGAGGCCTTCAAAGAGGAAGAACACCCTTTCCGCATCGCCATTGTTTGTGCCATGTGGTTGACCGGCTTCGACGTACCCAGTCTTTCCACGCTCTACCTTGACAAGCCACTCAAGGCCCACACGCTGATGCAGGCCATCGCCCGTGCGAACCGGGTGAACGAGGGCAAGAACAACGGCATGGTCGTGGATTACTGCGGCGTTCTGAAACACCTGCGCAGGGCACTGGCGACCTTTGCCGGAACGCAGCTTGGCCGAGTCGACGAAACCGATCCGGCCAAGCCGAATGAGGAACTCCTGGTCGACCTGGCCGAGGCAATTGCCTTCGTGCGAACTTTTCTTGATGAGCGAGGAGCATTGCTGGATGACGTGATCCGGAAGACCGGCTTCGAGCGCAACGCTGCCATCGCGGCGTGCAAGGAAGCCGCCAACGAAAATGACGAAACCCGCAAGCGTTTTGAAGTGATGTGCCGCGAAGTGTTCAAGAAATTTAGGGCCTGTATCAACGTGAAGAACGTCAACGCCCATCGGGCGGACCGCGACGCCATCGACATTGTGTACAAGAGCCTGCAGAAAGATCGCGAGCAGGCCGACATCAGAGACATTATCCGAAAGCTGCACGAGGTGGTGGACGAAGCGATAGAAGTACAGCCTGAACTCGCGGCCGACGATCCGAGGCCTCTACCTTACGACATCAGCCATATCGACTTCGAACTCCTGAAGCGTGAATTTCAGCGTTACCCGAACAAGCAATCGCTTGTTCAAGATTTGAGGCACATTTTGGAGAAGCGCGTACATCGCCTGCTGGCGCAGAACCCCCTGCGCGCCGATTTTCAGAAGCACTATGAAGAAACCGTCGCAAAGTACAACCGCGAAAAGGACAGGATGACAATCGAACAGACCTTCGAGGCCCTGCTGAAGCTTGCACAGGAATTGGACAACGAGGAACGGCGCGCGGTCCGGGAGAGTTTGGACGAGGAGTCACTGGCGATTTTCGACTTGCTGAAGAAACCGGACCTGAACCCAGCCGAGATCAAGCGAATCAAACACGTTGCCGTCGAACTGCTACGGACGTTGAAGGCCGAGAAACTCCGCGTGGATCAGTGGCGAGAAAAAGAGACGACTCGGGATGCGGTTGTGGTCACTATCCGGGATTTCCTTTATAACGAAACGACCGGCCTGCCCACCGGCGTTTACTCTGACGACGAAGTCGCGACCAAGTCCGATGACGTTTTCCGACACGTGTTTCGTGTCTACCCAACGGTGCCGTCGCCATACTATCAAAGCGGGGTGCCTGCATGACCGGAGAGCAAAGCGATGCATTACTTTAGGAACCTCTGATTTATGGTGATAGCGGGATACAGGGCAAGGCGTCCCGGAGCGAAACCCGAGGCTTATCATATAGAGATAGGTGAGGGTTGAGCGAGGACACAACGCAGCCATGCGCCCGATAGTGCACTAAATCAGAGGTTCCTTTAGATTCGTCGCGCTCATAGAACCAGCCACACAAGTGAAAGGAACATCTTGGTATGAAAATAGCCACTTTTGTCATTCCCGACGCTTGTCCCCGACAGTCTTAATCGGGGATCCAGCGTACTTATGAATCCAGTGTCTTTTGTCTTCACGGACGCAGAACAAAGCAAAGACGCTGGATCCTCGATTAAAGATGTCGAGGATGACAGATTGGAGAGAGAAGTCCCCATTTTCATCCCTTGGGGTGCAGGCGGCAAGTCTGCATGAGAGATTCCTGTGTCACGCCTACAGCCGTTACCTCCCCCTCATTCCGTGGCTCGTAGCCGGCTCAGCCGACCTGCCCACCCAAGAATGCGTTCGTCAGCGGTTACCAGCCGATGGCCTGCAAGCGCGGTTGCGACGATCAGACGGTCGACCGGGTCGGCATGAAAATCGCCAAGGCTGGCCGCGCGGATTCCGATCTCTCCGTCGACGGCGATTTCGATCAGACCCTGTTCCAATTGCTCCCGCCGCCACAGGCCAACGTCTTCGGGAAAATTGATCCGTCCCCTGTCTTTCAGCATCGCTATTTCCCAAAACGAGATCGCAGACACGCCGACTTCACCGGATTGCCAAGCCCGGTCGATCTCGCGGCGAGCCTTGGTTCCCAATCGCGCCTCACCCATTCTCAGCCACAGCAAGACATGGGTATCGAGGAGCATCACCTGTTACCGTCCCGGGTCGCGCCGGTGTTGGCTTCCCACTCTACGTCCAAAGGCTCGATAATGTCGCCAAGGATCTTGATGCGTCCCTTGTCGATACCAAACAAACTCTTCGGTTTCTCCCGGTACGGAACCAGCCGCGAAACCGGTTGACCGTTCTTGGTAATGACAATCTCCTTGCCACCGTCCGCAACCTCATCCATCAGCTTCAGACACTTCGCCTTGAACTCGGATGCCTTGACCGTGCGGGCACCAGCTACTCTATCGTTACTCATCTCCGCAAACCCCTTCCTTTTTGTTGGTCATATCGTTATATTACCATAGTCATGACCATAATCATAATCTATAAATGTTTAGACGGTTCGAAGGTTTGTTATGGACCCGCCCCGCGCACGATACGTCATGAAGGATGGTAGCGATTGACCGCCATATCTCGCGCTACGAGATGCGCACAATGGCGGCGTAAACGACGCGGCCAACACCCACCCCTTCACCGAAGACACCTATCGCCGAGATGAAAAGATCCAAAAGCGTTGATTTTGTCATCAATTGATGTAAAATTTGAGGCAGACGATTTGATCGTCCATCGAATCAACCACGGAGGGGCGGAGATGAGAACAACCCTGAATATAGATGATACCTTGCTGGCGCGGGCTCAGGAAGTTACCAACATCACGGCGAAACCGGCACTGATTCGGGAAGCGCTGAAGGCGTTGGTGGAGCGGGAAAGCGCGAGGCGACTGGCCAAGTTGGGCGGCAGTCAACCCGGCCTCCAATTCGTTCCACGACGCCGTTTGATCGATGATTCTGATTGACACCTCGGTGTGGATTGAGCATCTGCGCAAGGGAAACCGTGCCTTGGCGCACTTGCTCAATAACAACCAAGTGCTTATCCATCCTTTTGTTATTGGGGAGATAGCCTGCGGGACGCTTGCTGGCCGCGATGAAGTCCTGGCACGGTTGAAAGATTTGCCCGCTCTTCCCAAGGCAGATGAATCCGAAGCGTTGTATTGTATCGAACGTCATCAATTAATGGGACGGGGCCTTGGTTATATTGACGTCCATCTGCTGGCTGCAGTGCTTTTAGCCCCTCTGGCCCGACTATGGACACGAGATAACCGGCTCAAAGCAGCGGCGAAGAAAATGAACGTCGCTTATCAGGTGCAAGCATGAGTGACCCCGAAGATGCCCTTGCCCGGCAGAGTACGGCCAAATAGTCTGAGGCAGCCACTCAGCCTGAAGCGGTCTCCACACAAAACAATGAGGACTTTGGGCTGGTAAACTTGTTGGGTCAATTCAATGACCACAATATTCTGCTGCCAGACAAAGGCAAGGGAGAGATGCCCACGTGAACCAATCCGAACCACTTGAGTTACTCGAATCTTTGCTTAGACTTCCGCACGAGACGGAATGGATCGAGTTCAAGGAAGCTAAAGGCACTTTTGATTCCGATAAGCTGGGTCGGTACTTTTCTGCACTGTCCAATGAAGCTAACTTGAAGCAACAGCAGTGTGGCTGGTTGATATTCGGCGTAAGCAATAATCGTTCGGTTTGCGGCAGTACGTTCCGCGAAGATCCGGCAAAACTTGACAACTTGAAAAAGGAAATCGCCGACCATACAACCGGCAACCTCACGTTCGTCGAAATTTACGCAGTCAATCATCTGGAGGGCCGAGTCGTAATGTTCAAGATCCCACCGGCATTGCAAGGCGTTCCAACTGCTTGGAAAGGATATTGGCATGGACGCAATGGAGAATCTCTCGGTGCGCTCAGCTTGCAGAAATTGGAGACAATCAGGTCAGGGGCATCAACCTCGAGGGTCGTTGATGAATTCAAAAAGAAATTGATGGATTATGACAGTTGGCGATACGATGGTAGAGGCAACGCCGTCTATCTATTAGATGCCGATTATACAATCAGAATTGAGGACGCTCGACCAGAATATGGAACGAGAAACTATTGGTGGGGAAATTTGTTATACGAGAAACCTGTGCTGCACGCTTATAGTTTGAGGTGTAAGGGAAATGAAGTTCACAGCATTCCTGTGATTTCTTTTTACAACGAATGTTTGAAAATTCCATATCCCGCTATCGAGAACGTAATAGATCCCCAGGATCTGCAGTTTGGCGACCATGACATTGATTGTTATTGTGATGTGTTTTATTTTGATCGAGGCTCAATAGAGTATAGCTTGTTTTACCACATAAGAATGAGAGAGAGAAATGAGCAAAATAAGCATCACATGCCGTTATCTAGTCCTATTACATCTCAGATAAAGCCTCCAAGAATCAGATTGCCATTTCTTTTTTTGGAGAATCGTGCGGAACTACAATCGCTAGCAGACAAAATCAAGGAAAGAATGGTGGAATTTGTTCAGTTGAAATACGATGCAGAGCAGGAGTTTGATGAGTCCGATAACGAAAGGCGGCGCATGTTGTCCGAAAGACTGTTTTCGGAGTGGGTTCAGAAGTTGTGGAGGAAATGACGTTATCGATTCATTCTGGGACTCGAAGATCTTCCCGAATGAAGACTATAGTGATACGCTTCTCCATAAATAAGAGGCACTCCCGTGCTCGCAGAAGTTGAACCATCAAGGCTGACCGTGGCAAAGACGATTGATCTAAAGAAGAAGTCACAATATGGCCAATTCTTCACACCGACTGGAATCGCGCGATTTATGGCAGGGCTGTTTACTCGAAGAGCCGGGAATAACTGTCGTCTGCTCGATGCCGGGGCCGGAGTCGGTTCTCTTTCCGGGGCCTTTTTGGAAAGGTGGGCTGGTGGTGGCTTTGATTTCCAGCGTGTCGAAGTCGATGCCTTCGAGATCGACGAGTCTCTGCACCCCTATTTAATCCAATCGCTGGAGGAATACGGACGGCATCAAAACGTCGTGTCAAACGTTCGTGGTGACGACTTCGTCCATACTGCGGTAGGCTCGCTCTCCGGGGATCTATTTGCCGAGGCCCTTCCGAGATATACCCACGCCATCCTTAACCCTCCCTACAAGAAAATACGCAGCAACTCTCTTGACCGTTCGGCATTGCGGCGAATCGGCATTGAAACCGTCAATCTGTATTCAGCCTTTGTGGCCTTATCTTTATCTTTGCTGGAAGATTGCGGTCAACTTGTTGCAATCGTACCCAGGAGTTTCTGTAATGGACCGTATTACCGTCCCTTCCGTGAATACGTTCTGGAACGTGCGGCCATCCTGCAAATACACCTGTTCGCCTCAAGAAATAAGGCCTTTAAGGATGATGAAGTGTTACAGGAGAACGTCATCATCGCGTTGGAGCGTGGGACGCGCCAAGGCGACGTGACAGTGACTACCTCGACCGATGGCAGCTTTGCCGATATGGAGACGAACAGGTACGCCTTCGATCGCATCGTGTTTCCCGGAGACCCCGAACGATTCATACACGTACCGACCTCACCGGAATTTAACGCCATTGAACGATCGAGAGCGATCCGCTTCACCTTGGACGATATAGGCATCAAGGTATCAACCGGTCCCGTAGTCGATTTCCGATTGAAGGAACACTTGCGTGACATGCCGGACGCGGATACGGTCCCCTTGCTCTATCCCGGCCACTTTAAAGGGCAAACGCCGGATTGGCCGAACCCGGAATTGAAGAAACCCAATGCGATACGCCGCAATGCTCAGACGGAAAAATGGCTCTACCCCAACGGATTTTATTGCGTCGTGCGGCGTTTTTCATCCAAGGAGGAAAAACGCCGTATCGTAGCGAGTGTGGTAACGCCTGACAGTTTCCCCAATACCAAAGCGTTGGGTTTTGAAAACCACCTGAACGTGTTTCATGAAGGGAAGCATGGGTTGACGGAAGCGTTAGCTCATGGGTTGGCTGCATTCCTCAACACGACTGCAGTTGATGAAAACTTCCGGCGTTTCAACGGCCATACTCAAGTCAATGCAACCGACCTCAGGCTCATAAAGTACCCGAACAAGGAAAGCCTCATTGCCTTGGGTAAGAGGGTTATGCGCCGCCGTGAGCCGATTCAGGCCTTGACCGCTGAGCAACTGGAAAGTCTGGGCGCATGAGGAATGTGCCCAATAAACACATCACCGAAGCCAACCAAATTCTCATTGCACTTGGGTTGCCCCGTGCCCAACAGAATACGCGTTCAGCCCTATGCTTGCTGGCATTGCTGAACTTGACGCCTCGCAAGAAATGGGCGCGAGCGGAAAATCCCCTTATGGGCATTACACCGATCATGGATTGGGCGAGGGAGCACTACCGGAAAGACTATGCCCCGAACACACGAGAAACTTTTCGCCGGCAGACTATGCATCAGTTCGTAGAAGCCGGAATCGCCGTCTACAACCCTGACGCACCCGACAGACCCGTTAATAGCCCAAAAGCAGTCTATCAAATCGAACCGGTCACACTGGAGTTGCTTCGTGGCTTCGGCACTAAAACGTGGCACGGCAAGCTGACAAACTATCTCTCCCGTCGTAAGACGCTGGCCGCCAAGTATGCCAAAGAGCGCCAACAAAACCGAATTCCCGTGCAAATTGCCAAGAGCAAAAAGATAACCCTCAGTCCTGGCGAACACAGTGAACTGATACGTTTGATTATTGAAGAATTCGGCCCTCGCTTTACACCCGGTAGCATACTGATCTATGCCGGAGACACCGGTGACAAATGGGGGTACTTTGACGCACCTCTGCTCGCTGATCTGGGCGTCAACGTGTATTCACACGGGAAGATGCCGGACGTTGTTCTCTACTTTGCTGATCGTAACTGGCTTGTGCTGGTAGAGGCCGTTACGAGTCACGGCCCCGTTGACGGCAAGAGACACACTGAGTTGGCTAAATTGTTTGTGGGGGCCACGGCCGGGCTGGTCTACGTGACCGCCTTCCCGAATCGTGCGGTTATGGCCCGGTACCTTGGAGAGATTGCGTGGGAAACCGAAGTATGGGTTGCCGAAGCCCCTTCGCACTTAATCCACTTCGACGGCGAGCGCTTTCTGGGACCTTACGATTCGATCTGAGCCATTTCATCTTTCGGTGGCTATAAATAATAGAGCGCTTTCCTGCACTAGGTGGCGAGGTTGAGTAAAGCCTATCCGCTGCCTTGCAGGATGTCGAAGGGGGAGAAGTCGTCGGTCAGAATGAGGCCGGGGTTCCAGTCCGGGCCTCTGGCGTTATTCAAGAAGGGTAGGACTTCGGGCGGCATTTTGCCTTGATTCAGCAGGATCATCGTGGCCAGGGCAAACTCGTCGGAGTCCATGTGCAACGGACGGGGACCGGCAAAGAAGATCAGGTTGACCGAACCCGGTTTGGTGCGCAGCCACGTCGGCGCGGGAATACTGTACGTGTCCACGTGCGGGAACGAGGTTTTCATCGTGGAGACCACGGCCTCGGCCCTGATCCGGTCCAGATCCGAATCCGATGATGCCAGGTTTACCGCCACCACGCCGTCCGGGCTCAGGTGTGCTCGTAATTCCGCAAAAAATTCCGTCGTGGTCAAGTGAAACGGGATTTGGTGCCGGGCAAAGACGTCCACCCAGATGACGTCGTATTGCGTGGCCTTCCGTGCCAAAAAGACGCGCGCGTCCCGGACGTGCACGTGGTGGTTGGCGGGCGCCTGATATTCAAAAAACCGCTCGGCCGCTTCGACGACCGAAGGGTCCATTTCGACCACGTCCAATTCCAAGTCCGGCCAATGCCGTTCCAGCCATTTGGCAATGGACCCGCCGCCCTGCCCCAGGATCAGTCCCCGTTGCGGCTCGGGATGCAACGCCAGGGCCGCC
The DNA here is from genome assembly GCA_965204965.1 of Nitrospirales bacterium. Taxonomy (GTDB): domain Bacteria; phylum Nitrospirota; class Nitrospiria; order Nitrospirales; family UBA8639; genus Bin75. The sequence continues at coordinate 2,524,877 of OZ242026.1, forward strand.
ATCATCATCTGACTGTAGGGCAACGCCAATCTCACCGGGTCAGGCTGCCACATGATCGCGTGGAAAGTATTGTCGAGCACCAGGAAGCGCAGGCCTTTCTCGTCCTGGACCCGCACCTGCTGGTACGGGCTGTCTTCCTGATGGATCGCCGGAGGATAGACGAGAATCGGGTTGAACCCCAGCCAGACCAGCCCGCCCAGCACCCCCACGAGCGGCACCAACACCAAGCCCCTGACCAAACGGCTCCACCACAACCAGCCTAAGCCCAAGAGCACCAGCACGACGCCCAGGACCGCGACCAGGGTCAGGCTCCCCAACCACGTCAACAGGAAAAACGACGTGCCCCAGGTCCCGACCAGGCTGCCGATGGTGGAGACGGCGATCATCGCCCCGGTGTGCCGGCCAAGGTGTCCCATGTCGGCGATGGCCAAACGCAGGAGCACGGGGAGCACCCCGCTCAACCCGAAGGCCGGAACCGCCAACAGCACACCGGCCGCCAGACAGGGACCCCATCGCGGGTCCGCGGTCCATTGCGAAACCGTAAATACGATCGACTGCCCCACCCCGGCCAACAGGAGGGTCCAGGCGCCCGAGCCCAGCAGTAACCAGGGCAACACCGCGCCGGGCGAGCGTCGGTCGGCCAGCCAGCCGCCGGTGGAATAGCCGCTGCTCATGGCCGCGAGGACGACCCCGATCAGCGCCCCCCAGACGAACAGCGACGTGCCGAACACCGGAGCGAGCAAACGACTGCCCAGAATTTCGAGAGCCATAACCACGGCTCCCGTGGTAAAGGCCGTGCCGAAAAACCACAACCGGCCCCACGGGTCAGGCGATGCGGGAGTTACGTTCTCGTCCATCTAATCTATTCTATTATGTAGGGGCGGACCTGCGTGTCCGCCCTCTTGGTTACAGACCCATTCATTCGTCCTCGTTAATACGGTCTTTTCCAAAGACAAAAAGCTCCGAAAGATGCTATAGAAAGGGTCGTTTGAGTGTCAATGAAACAATGCGGCCGTGAGCAATGGAGGATGCATGGCGACCAAGGATTTTATTCTGGATCTGGGGAAATTGATGATCGGCATCGCATGGATCGACGGCCGGCTCGAACAGGACGAAATCAATGCCTTGAAGGAACTCCTATTCCTGCTCCCCGATATTTCCGGAGAAGATTGGATGCAACTGGAACTCTACATGACGCACGCGGTGAGCGACGCCGAACGCCGGGACTTGCTGGACCGCGTCCTTTCCGGCATTCGATCTTCCAAGGACAAACAACTCGTGCTTGAAACTCTGAAGAAACTGGTCACGGGCGACGGGACCGACCGGGGGGCCGTAGGGGACGCCCCCCGTGGCGTCCCGGAGTCGGCGTTTGTAGAGGACATTCGTCGGGACCTCGAAGGACGTAGCACCGGCCTGTTGGGCCACCTCACCGCGCCCTTTCGACAGACCCTGAAACGCAAGTCCGGTCAGGGGGCACGCGAGGACCGGATCGAGGATTTCATCAAGAACACGATTTACTTCCAGTTGACTTCGGAGTTGGAACAGCAGGGTCGCACCCTGTCGTTCCCCGAGTCGGACGCCCGGAAAATCTGTTTGGCCGCGGGCCTGATGGCCCACGTGGCCTGGGTGGACAACGAGGTGTGCCACCGCGAACGCGAGGCCATGAGTCTCGCCCTCCGGCAACTCTGGAGCGTGCCCGACGACGAAGCCCGGTTGATCACCGAGATGAGTCACGCCCGGATCATGCAAGGTCTGGATCTCGTCCGGCTCACCAGGGGGTTTTGCGACCACACCACCATCGAGGAGCGCAAAGCGTTTCTGCGGTGCCTGTTCGCCATTGCCAATGCCGCGGAGGCCACCTCGCATGCCGAGATCGAAGCGATTCGCCAGATCGCCAAATCGTTCGAGTTGCCGCATCAGGAATTCATCGAGGCGAAATTGACGATCCCGCGCCGAGATCGTGGCGGCTTATAACACACGACTCCGGTACGGCTCATCCTGCTTGCTTCCTGGATTCCCCGGTCTCGTTCGTCTAGAATCCTTTTCATGTCTTCGGAACCCCAATCGCCGAACGCCGACGAGCACCGCTCTATCGCCGGAGCCGCCGGGCTCATCGGCGCCGCCACCTTTTCCAGCCGCATCCTGGGACTGGTGCGCGATATTCTGCTCGCGCGACTGTTGGGGGCGACGATTGCGGCTGACGCGTTTTTCGTGGCCTACCGCATTCCCAACCTGTTGCGTGAACTCCTGGCCGAAGGTTCCATGTCGTCCGCCTTTATCCCCGTCTTCACCGAATACCACACCCTGCGCAGTAAAAAGGAAACCTGGGAGCTGGCCAGCGCCGCGTTTACCACGCTGCTGACCATCGTGACGCTGCTGACCCTGCTCGGCGTGATCGCCGCCCCGGGCCTGGTGTGGCTTCTGGCGCCCGGGTTTCACGATGACCCCGAACGGTTGAGCCTCACGACCATCCTGACCCGGATCATGTTCCCGTATCTGATCTTCATCAGCCTGGCGGCCTTGACCATGGGCATGCTGAATTCCCTGCGGGCCTTTGCCGCCCCGGCCCTGGGTCCGGTGTTTTTCAACGTCTGCATTATCCTCTCGGCGCTCGTACTGGCCCCGGCATTGGAGGAACCGGCCCTGGGCATCGCCCTCGGGGTCGTGGCGGGCGGGTTGACGCAATTCGTCATGCAACTGCCCGGCATTCAGAATCGCGGCCTGCTCTTCCAATGGCGATTCAACCCCGGACACCCCGGAGTGCGGAAGATCGGCACCCTGATCATCCCGTCGTTATTGGGACTGTCCGTGGTGCAGATCAACATTACCGTGAGCACGGTCCTGGCGTCGTACTTTCCCGGCGGGCCCACGTACCTGTTTTACGGCATGCGCTTGATCCAATTTCCCTTGGGCATTTTCGGGGTGGCCATGGCCACGGCCATTCTACCCAGCCTGTCGGATCAGGCGTCGCGCGGAGCCCTGGATGAACTCCGGGATACGCTGGGATTCGGTCTTCGCATGATCGGCTTCATTATTCTGCCGGCCATGATCGGGATTATTTTTCTTCGAGGCCCCATCGTACACCTGTTGTTTGAACACGGCGCTTTTTCCGCGGCCGATACCCAAGCGACCGCCGCGGCCGTGTTGGCCTATGCAGTCGGGCTGTGGGCCTTCGCGGGCATCCGTGTCATCGTCACGGCCTTTTACTCGCTCCAGGATACGAAGACCCCGGCTTTGGCCGCCGTGGCCGCCATGCTCATCAATGTCATCCTCGCGTTACTCCTGATGCAGCCTTTGGAACATGCCGGCCTGGCTCTGGCAACGGCGCTCTCGGCCATGGTGAACATCGGGGTACTGATCGGCATTCTCACGCATCGGCTGGGCGGCATAGATTGGCGAGGCATCGGCCGCTCACTCGGCCAAGCCGGGCTCGCGACCCTCCCCGTGATCCTGAGCTGTCTCTGGATTGTGGATCTGGCGGTCTGGCATCGCGAAGACGAATGGGTCGCCAAGGGCATCATGCTGACGGTCGGCATCGGGTTGAGCGCGACCGGCTACGTTGGCATACAGGCCCTATTTCACTCCAAAGAACTGGAGGTCCTATGGAAGCTCGTTCAACACAACGTTCCGTTCCTGCGCCCGCAAGTCTAACATCGCAGAGGAGTGCGCACGCATGAAAGCCGTACTCCAACGGGTCCGCTCGGCCACCGTCACGGTCGACGGCGACACCATCGCGTCCATCACGCAAGGGCTCGTGGTCCTCTTGGGCGTGTCGAAAGACGATTCCGAGGCGGACGTCTCGTACATGGCTGACAAGATCCTGCAGCTCCGCATCTTCTCCGACGAAGCGGGCAAGATGAACCGGTCGATCACGGACGTGAAAGGGGAACTGCTGATGGTTTCGCAATTTACGTTGTTGGGCGACACCCATCGTGGCCGGCGTCCGGGCTTCGACGCGGCCGCGCCGCCCGACGTGGCGCAGCGACTCTATGAATCCGCGGCGCACGCCATTCGAGAACAGGGCGTTCAGGTGCAAACGGGCAAGTTCGGTGCCAATATGGTCGTGACGTTGGAAAATGACGGTCCGGTGACATTTGTTCTTGACAGCCACCGGAGGCAATCAGGGAAAATAGAGTAGGTGTTGAACGGGCCCGGGCACGAACGGGTCAATGGGGGGCAGATGGCAACCGCCGTTTCTCAACATCATCCACTCAGGCGACTATTCGGGGCGTTGACGGAACGCAGCTTTACCGAATCACTGGGCTGGCCCGATTTCAACGTCACCTCGTACCTCTCCAATCTGCTCGTCGAATTTTCCCACGTCGACAATCTGCGACACATTAGGAACCAGCGCGGACAATCCGTCGAAACGGTGGTCGAACTCTTGTACGAATCCGAACTCGCGACGGACTCCCCCGACGCTGACCGGGAACGGAACATTCATCGGCACATCGGCGATTTGACCCTGTTTATTGCGGGGCTGTTTCCGGAATATCTGCACTATCTCAAGACCGGCGGGTTGATTTACCACAAGGATCACCTCGTGGATTACGTGAAAGCCGGGAAACGGTCCTACCGGATCGTCGCCGCCTTTCAACACGGTGAACGTCAGGACCCCCCGGTGCTGTATCAAAAACTCTCTTCGAACTTCGAACTGTGCGTGACCGGCCTCGGACTTGTCCGCCAGGACCTGGACCGCATGCAGCACCCTCCGCATCAACCCGCCAAAGACATTCTGTTGCATTGATCGATGGTAGCACCGAGTGAGCGCGGGATGGGATCCGTCATCTTTCATTTGGCCTTTCCCGTACACGATCTGGAAGCAACCAGGGGATTTTACGTCGATGGTCTGGGCTGCACGCTCGGACGCCAGGCGCCGCACGCCATGCTGCTGAAATTCAAGGACCATCAAATCGTGGCTCAATTGACGACGGAGCCGCTTCCCCGGCAGAAAGGTATCTATCCTCGGCATTTCGGGTTGGTGTTTACGGACGAGGGGGAGTGGCAAGCGATAGTGGACCGGGCGAGGGCCCATGGGCTCAAGTTCTACCAACAGCCCCGTCGTCGATTCCCGGGAACCCGGCTGGAACACCAGACGTTTTTTCTTGAAGACCCGTCACACAATCTGCTGGAGTTCAAACACTACACGCACGATAGCGCGATCTTCGGCGAGCACGACGCGCCCGTGATCGGCGACGAACACGAAACGCGCTGACATATCGAGCGTGAGAAGACGGTGGAGGAAACTTTTTTCGCTCTTTCTTTACGGCTTGACGTGTGAGCTAGTTTGGCTTACATTGTCTGCAAATAGAGAGAACCTCTGATGGCTGACCAGCAAACCAAGACCGAACGAGTGCAGGTTCGCATCGATCCTGGGGCGAAGCACATGCTGGAGCGCGCAGCGGCGCTGGCGAACACGACGGTATCGGCTTTCGTCGTCAACAACGCGCTCGAAGCCGCCGATCGCCTGATCTCCAAACACGAACGACTGGCAATCAGCCAGCGCGACTGGAATCGATTTTTCGACGCCCTCGTTAATCCTCCCAAACCGAATGCCTCGCTCCGCAAGGCGTTCGCGACCCACAAACGTCTGGTAACGAAGACGGTTGGAGGGTGACCTTCTCCATAGAGGCACTCGCACAGCCGCATGACCGTTCGCGGCTCCGTTGCGGCTCCGAGGCGCTCGACCGGTATATCCGCCTGCAGGCGTCGCAGGACACGAGGCGTAAGGTGGCGCGGGTATTTGTGGCTCTCCCTGAAAAAAGCAGAGAAGTCGCGGGATTCTATGCTCTCAGCGCGGGAAGCATCGAACGTGCGACGTTCCCACCTCAAGATGTGAGACGTCTGCCCCACTATCCGGTGCCGGTGGCTTTGATCGGACGTCTGGCGGTGGATCGACGCTGGGCAGGCCAAGGATTGGGCTCGGCACTCCTGGCGGATGCGTTCCGCCGGGTAGTCCGGGCAAGTGAGTCGCTCGCAGTCTACGCGGTTGTCGTGGATGCAAAGGATGAGCAGGCCAAGGCGTTCTCTGAACGGTTCGGCTTTATCCCGCTAGTGGGGAAACGCCTGTTCTATCCCTTGACCGCGATCGAACGGTTGCTTGGCGATTCATTTTGAAGATTTCCATCAATTTCAGTATATTTTGACATCTATCTAAAAATCATGCAATATTTTTAGATAGCTATATAAAAAACTGGAATAAATCGGAACATGAAACGTTATCTTGAACCTCAGGTTCGCCAGGATCTGAAGCGTAAAATGGTCTTTGTCGGCGGCCCCCGGCAGGTCGGTAAAACAACGCTTGCCCGTAAGATCCTGGGAAGATCCAAGGCGGGTTATTTGAATTGGGACATCCCCGATCACCGGGATCGCATCTTGCGCCGGACGTTCCCCAGGTCCGGGCTCTGGGTCTTCGATGAAATTCACAAATACCGGCGCTGGCGCAACTATGTAAAAGGACTGTACGATGCTCGCGAAGCGGGGCAACAGATTCTCGTCACCGGTAGTGCCCGACTCGACTATTATCGATTCGGTGGCGACTCCCTGCAGGGGCGGTATCACTACCTCCGGCTTCATCCACTGAGTGTGGCTGAACTCAAACTGACCTCAGCAGATGATTTTGAATCATTGCTTAACCTGGGCGGCTTTCCCGAACCGTTCCTGGGCGGATCGGAAAGAGAAGCGCGCCGATGGTCCAATGAATACCGCAGCCGCCTGGTGCGCGAGGATCTCCTGAGTCTGGAGCAGGTACAGGACCTGGGCAGCATTGAATTATTGATGACCCGATTACCCGATCTCACCGGCAACCCGCTTTCGGTCAATGGGCTCGCCGAACAAATACGGATCAGCCACAAGACGGTGAGCAAATGGCTTGATATTTTGGAGAGACTCTATGCGATCTTCTTCACGTTGCCGTTCGGTTCTCCGAAGATCAAGGCGGTGAAAAAGGCCCGTAAACACTATCATTTTGACTGGTCGTTAATCCCGGATGCCGCATTCCGGTTCGAGAATCTCGTGGCCTCCCATCTGTTGAAGTGGGTCCATTTCCGGGAAGACACGGAAGGTTTTCCGACCGAGTTACGCTATTTTCGCGACATTGAAGGACGGGAAGTGGATTTCGTGGTGGCTGAAAAGGGCAAGCCGGTACTCTTTGTCGAATGCAAGTCGTCGGATCGCGCGGTCAGCCTCTCACTGAGATACCTGAAACGGCGTTTTCCCGGCGCGGCCGCATGGCAAGTCTCAGCGCAAGGGAAGAAGGACTACGTCACCCGCGAAGGCATTCGCGTCGCACCGGCGCTTACGTTGCTTGCGACGTTGAGGTAGAGGCACGAGCTAAGGCATGACGTCCAGTTCCGCCAGGACTTCTTCCAGGTGGCCGTCCACTTTGACCTTTTGGAAGATGTCATCGAGCTTGCCCTGTTCGTCGATAATGAACGTCGTGCGCTCGATGCCCATGAATTTCCGGCCGTACAACGATTGCTCTTTCCACACGCCGTAGGCCTACACCACGGTTTTCTGTTCGTCACTGAGCAATGGGAAATTCAGGTTGAACTTTTTCACGAACTTCTTGTGCGAGTCCACTGAATCTGCGCTGATTCCCAGCACCACGGCACCGCTGGCATGAATTTCCTCCAGGCCGTCGCGAAAGGCGCAGGACTCTTTGGTACAACCCGGCGTATCGTCTTTCGGGTAAAAATACAGCACGACTTTCTTGCCCTTGAAATCGGACAACTTTACGATTTTCCCATCCTGATTCGGCAAGGAAAAGGCCGGGGCCTTTTGTCCAACTCTCATCTGTTTGGTCGATGGTCCCGGGGAGGCCTGTACGGTTTTCTTCGTTTTCGCTTTGGCCGGCGTGGTCGTCTTCTTGGCGACGGCCTTTTTCGTTCGTCCGGCTGCCGTCGGTTTTTTCGTTGCCTTACTTCTCTCGGCCATTACTTCCCCCCTCCCTCGTCGCGTCATGAATCCGGAATAATGGAACCTCTGATTTAGTGCACTATCGGGCGCATGGCCGCGTTGTGTCCTCGCTCAACCCTCACCTATCTCTACGATAAGCCTCGGGTTTCGCTCCGGGACGCCTTGCCCTGCATCCCACTATCACAATAAATCAGAGGTTCATAATTATTCAGGTACCCGAGGTTTGAACCAGCGCCCCTTCTTCCCCGAGCACTCGTAAAATTTTATGATATACCGGTGCTAAAAGAAAAGAGAAAATCCTGGCCCGAGTGAGGGACACGTGCAAGTCGTCGTCGATGAAAATATTCCGTTTGCCCGGGAAGCGTTTTCGCATCTGGGGTCCGTGACCCTGCTCCCGGGGCGAGCCATCACCCGCGAGGCGATTCGAAAAGCCGACGCGCTGATCGTCCGGTCCGTCACCAAAGTCGGCGCCGCGCTGTTGGCCGATACCGACGTGCAATTCGTCGGAACGGCGACCACGGGTGTCGAGCATATCGACCGTGAGTATCTGGCCGCTCGGAACATCGGGTTTGCCGCGGCCCTCGGGTGCAATGCAAACGCCGTGGCGGAATACGTGCTGACGGCCCTGTTGGTGACGGCTCACGCCAAGGGATTGAGCCTCAGCGGAAAAACCCTCGGGGTCATCGGCGCCGGCCGGACCGGCGGCATTGCGGCGGCCAAGGCTCCCGCACTGGGCATGCGGACGCTTCTGAACGATCCCCCCTTGGCGCAGGCAACCGGCGAACAACGATACCGGCCACTCGCCGAAATCCTGCAAGCCGACTTCGTGAGCCTGCACGTCCCGTTGACGTACGACGGACCCGACCCAACGTTTCATTTAATCGGAGCCGATGAACTGGCGCACATGACGCCCTCTGCCATTCTGATCAATACCGCGCGCGGTGAAGTCCTGGATAACACAGCCCTGCATGCGGCATTGACCAAGGGAACGATCGGAGGCGCGGTCCTGGACGTCTGGGAACATGAGCCGGCCATCGACTGGGATCTTTTGTACCGGGTGACACTTGGCACGCCCCACGTTGCCGGCTATTCGTCCGACGGAAAAATCAAGGGAACGGTGATGGTGTATCACGCCTGCTGCCGCTTTTGGGGAATCGAGCCGGCTTGGGCTCCTCCTGACACTCCGGCTGCACCGGCACCCGGCTCTTTGCCCCATCTTCAATTCGATGCCACCGGCAAAGATTTCCAGACCCTGACCCATGACATTCTCACGACCCTGTACGACCTGCCCGCAGACCACGCGCGAATGCGTGACCTACTCGCCCTTCCCGAGCCATTGCGCCCCCAGGCATTCGACCAACTCCGAAGAGATTATCCCCATCGCCGGGAATTCGCCGGTTCACCGATCTCCATCACGGGTGCCGACCGAAACCTCATTGCCCGATTACAAACATTGGGAATCCGCGCCGGCAAACTCTGAGCCGTGCATCCAAATTGCCTGTTAGCTCCTGTCCGATCAATGACCTTTTTCCGTCATTCCCGACATTTTTAATCGGGAATCCAGTGTCTTTGTCTTGATCATGTTGCAACCGGTTGCCATGACGGCGGCGGCCAAAGGACTCCCCGTTGAGAAGTTGCAGGGACAGGAGAGATGAACTACCGTTTATAGTCTTCTTCACCGCAAACTAATAGGAGTCGTACCACTACGACACGACCGTAATGAAGCACTTCTTGTTTTCCCTCCTGTTCCTCTCATTGTGCTTGGCAACGGCCCTTTCGGCTGCCGAGCTTGAGACCATAGAGAACGCCACGCTGATCGAAGCCAGCCTGAACGACGGCGACAGTTTCAAGGTCCTAGCCGACGGCAAGGTGCTGCACCTTCGGCTCTACTATGTGGATTGCCCGAAGACGACTGCCAGAAAGGCTACGAGGGACAGGGTTCTCGAACAACAATATTACTTCGGCCTCCAAGACACCAAGGCCGTCATGCGCTTGGGCAAAAAAGCCGCCGAGTACGTCAAACGGGTCCTATCGCGGCCATTCACCATTTACACCAGTTATGCCAAGGCACCAGGAGGGTCGGCCATAGGGCGCCACTATGCCTTTATCGAAACCCACGACGGCCGTGATCTCGGGCACCTCCTCGTCGAACAGGGCCTGGCCAGAGTACACGGCGAAAGCCACCAAGACCCTGACGGCACACCAAGCAAATTCGTATGGAAAGAACTCCGGGATGTCCTCGATTTCGCCATGTTGAAGCGCAATGGGATATGGGAGGAAACCGATCCTGAACGCCTCCTTGAACTGCGCAAAATCCTGCGGAAAGAAGAAAAGAAATGGGCGAAACAATGCGATAAACCCATCGACCTGAACACCGCATCGCAAGAACAGCTTCAGGAAATTCCAGGGGTTGGTCCGGTTACAGCCGATAAAATCATCGCCGGCAGGCCCTACGAGTCCATCGAAGACCTGTTGAGGATTTCGGGCATCGGGGAGAAAACGCTGGCAAAGATCAGGCCCTGCGTGACGGTCAGGCACTGAACTTCCCCCTCACCTTAATCCTCTCCCATCAAGGGAGAGGAGATCAGTGGAATGCGTTCCTCTCTTCCCAGGAAATTTCATCTACTCCCTCACCCTATTTCCCGCTTAATGCGGAAAATGGGCGAGGGAGAAAAGACGAAGAGAAAGACGCTGGATGCCCGATCGGGATCGGGCATGACAAGAAATGCAGACGCTCTTTCCTGGCGCCTGCGGGCGTGGCTGCGCCCCGGTCCCGCAAACTCTATGTGGAGGCGAGGACTGTTTGAGCGCAGCGAGTTCCGCAGCCCACGCAACCGGGACTGGGGTAAAGGCACCCGGAGGGCCACGCCCGGGCGCCAATGGTTTTGGGTCCTTTTGCCGAAACAAAAGGACCTCGTCGCGCGGGGCCGAAACCCCGCATGAAAGAAAAGACGCTGGATCCCCGATTAAAAATGTCGAGGATGACAGGAAAAAAGAAACTGCAGATTCCTCACTACGTTCGGAATGACCACTCAGACCACTCAGGAGGCTGCGTCGGTCTGCCACCCATCCTGGTCTTGACACGGCATGGACGAATTTCTATAATTCTATAATTCCTATCGGAAATGTATGAATTGAGATGATCAAGATTCCGCTGAAAGTGACGTACGCGATTTTTGCGACGCTGGACCTCGCTTTGCGATATGGGGAGGGGCCGGTGCAGGCCAGGACGATTGCCCGGCGGCAGACCATTCCTCCGCGGTTTATCGAGCAGGTGCTGCACGCCTTGAAGCAGGGCGGCATCGTTGACAGCATCAGGGGGCCGCAGGGAGGATACGTGCTGCGACAGCCCCCGGCGGAAGTGTCCCTGGCCGCCATCGTCGAAACGATGAACGGCCAGGCCGAGCCGGAAACGCGAGAGGCCGGCACGAACGGGCGGGCCTTGCGGCCTCCCCATCGCGAGGCGTTATTATCGAGGCTGTGGGATCGCGTGTACCAGGCCGAGCGGGAGATTTTGAATTCGGTCACGCTGCAATCGCTGATTGAACAATATACGGAGCTCGAACAACAACGAGCGCCGATGTATCACATTTAACGGTGTCGGGAGCACACATCCGGAGGCACATCATGAGCACGGGCCGTTCCACCACGTTTCCTGAGATTCATACCATCCCCATCCCTCAAGAGATTCAAGAGGAAATCGAAACGTTTGAAGATGAGGTCAAACGGTTACAGGCCGGTGACGTCACTTTGGATCTGTTCAAGCCGTTCCGGTTGCAATACGGCATCTACGGCCAACGGCAGGCGGACGTGCAAATGGTGCGCATCAAAATTCCTTTCGGCGGGATGACGTCCAACCAAGTACGCCGCGTGGCCGAACTGGCGGAGACTTATGCCACGGGCGTCGGCCACGTGACGACCCGGCAGGATATTCAATTGCACTTCGTGCCCCTGCCGCAGATCAGCACGGTTATGCGCAAACTGGAAGAAGTGGGACTCACCACGCGCGAAGCCTGCGCCAACACCGTGCGCAACGTCACGGCCTGCCACCTGGCCGGCGTGTGCCAGGGTGAGGTCTTTGACGTGACCCCGTACGCGAACACCGTGGCGCGACACCTGTTGCGCAACCCGCTCAACCAGAGCCTGCCGCGAAAATTCAAGATCGCGTTTTCCGGCTGCAATCACGATTGCGCCATGACGCCCATCCACGACGTCGGCTTATTGGCGAAGAAGGCCGAGGACGGCACGATCGGCTTTCGCATGGTGGTCGGCGGCGGATTGGGCGCGGCCCCGCGCATCGCGCACCTGCTCCGGGAATTCGTGCCCATGGATGACTTGATCCCGTCCATCGAAGCCGTCATCAAGGTCTTCGACAACCTGGGCAATCGGAAAAACCGCAGCAAAGCCCGCATGAAATTCGTGATCGAAAAACTGGGGTTTGACGAATTCAAGCGCCGGTGGGAAGCAGCCTATGAAGAGATGTTCGGCGCCAAGCCCGCGCATCCGCCGATGAAACTCCTCCCGCATGCCGATCCGGCTCCCCTCATCATGCCGGCCAAGAATGGGGGCAACGGCAATGGCGGTCACCCTGACGGAGTACAGACCTCGCCGTTCGCCACGTGGCGGCGCACCAACGTGGTGAAGCAACGGCAGGACGGGTTTTCCGCGGCCGTGCTGCGACTGCCGACGGGCGATATCACCGCCGAGCAAATGCTGGTGGTGGCCGATCTGGCCGAACGCTATTCCAACGGCAACGTGCGCACCACGATCGGGCAGAACCTGATTATTCGCTGGGTGGCCAATGAACAGCTCGAGGCCTTCCACGAGGAATTGGACGCCCATGGATTGGGCCAACCCGGCGCGAACAAGACCGAAGACATCGTGGCCTGCCCGGGGACCGATACCTGCGGTCTGGGCATCACCTCATCCAAGGGCGTCGCCCGCGCCCTGGCCGAAGTGTTTCCGCCCGGCCAAGTTCCCGAGGATTTGAAAGGGACCACGATCCATATCAGCGGGTGCCATAATTCGTGCGCCCAACATCATATCTCGACCATCGGGCTGCACGGGGTGGGCAAACGCGTCGGCGACCACATCGCCCCGGTGTATGAACTGCATCTGGGCGGGCGGATCAACGGGACCGCGGAGGTCGGACACATGACGATCAAGCTCCCGGCCAAGAACGTGCCTGCCGCGGTGTCGCACTTGCTGGACGTGTATCGACGCGACCGACAGGAAGGCGAAAGCCTGCACACCTTTGTCAAACGGGCGGGCAAGAACACGCTCAAGGAAGAACTGATCGGCCATTCCATTCTGCCGTCCTATGACGACGATCCGTCGTACTACTTCGACTGGGAAGCGGATGAAGAATTTACGCTCGAAGATCTCGGCCCCGGTGAATGCGCCGGCGGCGCCATCGAGATGATCGACAACCGGATCCTGGAAGCCGAGCAGGAACTCTACCAGGCCCGCATCCTGGCCGAGAAACATCAATATGCCATGGCCATCAACAAGTCCTATCGCGCCGTGGTGGCCGGGGCCAAGGCCCTGCTCGTGACCGAGGGCATCGATCCGAACACCGATGCCGACACGCTGGCGGAATTCGATGAGTTCGCCGACCGGCAAAACGGGCTCATTCCGCAAACGTATCGCGGGTTGGCCCGGACCGTCAGCGACCTGGGCACCAAGAACAATTCCGCCGAGTTCACGAACCAGAAGATGGCCTTTGCCAAGGGGTTCGTGGAACACTGCCGGAAATTGACCGAAGCCATTGACGAGGATCTGAAACTCGGAACCGTTGAAGAGAGTCCGGTAGCGACGGAAACGGCGCAGGCCCAGGCCGCAGCCGCGGAACCCGTGCAGGACGTGACCGTGCTGGATCTTCGAGGGGTCATGTGCCCGCTGAACTACGTCAAGACCAAGTTGAAACTGGAAATGATGGACGAAGGCGAACGTTTGGAAGTCTGGCTGGATGCCGGAGAGCCCATCAAGAACGTGCCCATGAGTCTGCGGAATGACGGCCACAAGGTGCTCGGCGAGGACCCGTTGGAAGCCGATGAACAACATTTCAAGGTGTTAGTCGAAAAGGTCGAGGCATAAGCTCTACCTCCCCTCACCCCTCCTTACAAAGGAGGGGAATTAGAGCACAGAAGGAACAGGCAAAAGTGTCAACGCCTGCCCTGAGCGTAGTCGAAGGAAATGACTGAACACATACAAGAATCCCTCATGCAGGCGTGCCGCCTGCACACCAAGAGATGAAAATGATGATACCTCTCTTCCGTCTGTCATCCTCGACATCTTTAATCGAGGATCCAGTGTCTTTGCTTTTCTGGTTCTTTGTAAAGGATAAAGACACTGGATTCCTGCTTTCGCAGGAATGACAGAGAGAGAAGAGCGGGAATGACAAAGAAGGCAGGAGTCACTTGTGACGGAAACGGTGAAGGAAGAGTTTTCAGCAGACACCCTTCAGGAACTGAACCGGCGCTTCGAAGGCCAGTCGCCGCAGGAGGTCCTGGCTTATGCCTTGGAACGGTTTTTCCCCAGGGTGGTGTTGGCGTGCAGTTTCGGCGCGGAGGACGTGGCGCTCTGGGACATGATGCACCGCATCAATCCGCAAGCCTCGCTTTTTTATCTGGACACGGATTTCCTCTTTCCGGAAACCCACGCCGTGCGTGACCGCCTGATCGACCGGTACAAGGTTGCTCCCGAGCAGGTGATTCGCGTGGCGCCGGCGCTCACGCCCGCGGAGCAGGCGAAAGAATTCGGAGACCTGTTATGGGTCCGGCAGCCGGATGAATGCTGCCGAATCCGGAAAGTCGAGCCGTTGACCAAAACTTTGAAGAACTACTCAGCATGGGTGACCGGCATTCGTCGCGACCAGTCGCCCACGCGCGCCGCCGCGGGGTTGGTTGAATGGGACGCCCGGTTCGGTCTCGTCAAATTCAATCCCCTCGCAGCCTGGACCGGCGAGGAGGTCTGGGCCTACATCAAAACGCATGACGTGCCGTACAACGCGCTTCATGACCAGAACTATCCCAGCATCGGATGCACGCACTGCACCGCGCCCGTTCAGCCGGGCGCAGATCCGCGATCCGGACGATGGCAAAGTTCTGAAAAAATCGAATGCGGGCTGCACAAGTAACCATCTTCCCGGAAAGTCACCGTAGACCACTACTGGAATTCGATCATACGTTTCATTGACCGCAGGCGCCGCTGATGCATCAACTCATCACCAAAATCGGAAAAGGGCAACGCGGGGTCAGGGACCTCTCGTGGGACGAAGCCAAACAGGCCGCCCGGGCGATGATCGAGGGCACTGCCACACCCCACCAGACCGGGGCTTTCCTGATGGCCATGCGGATCAAGCTGGAAGGCGTGTCGGAACTGGCCTCGTTCACCGCGGCCACGCGCAGCTACGTGGCACCGATCACCGCGCCGGCCGGCCTCAACGTGGTGGACGTGCCGGTCTATGCCGAAAAGCACAATACGCATCACGTATGCGTGCCCGCGGCCATCGTCGCTGCCTCCGCCGGGGCCGCCATCCTGTTTCACGGGACTGACAATCCCGCGGTGTCTTCCGACCTGCCGCGAGTGTTGACGCAATTGGGCATCCCCGTCGCGTTACAGGGAGACGACCTGACCGGCACGTTGCAACGGGAAGGCTTCGCGTATCTGGACCTCGCGTTGTATCACCCTCCCCTGGCCGGGTTATTGGCATTGCGCGAACAACTGGGCGCTCAAAACCTGTTTCATCAGGTCGCCCGGCTCTTGAATCCCATGCGGGCGCACTCGCAAGTGGTGGGCGTGGCTCATCCGCCGTACCTCGAAAAGATCCCGGAAGTCGTGAACATGATCGGGGGGCGCAGGCTCCTGGTCTTTCAGGGCGTGGAAGGATTTCCCGAACTCTCGATGACGACCCTGACGAACATGCGGGAACTGCGTGACAACCGCGTAACCCCCTTGTCGCTCAAACCCGAGGACGTCCGGCTTTCCCCGGCCGCGTTCCAGCACATGGCCGTTGCTCCCCAGGCCCCTCGACAGGACTCAGGACCGACGTCTTCTCCCTCCGTTCGTCCTGAGCCCTTCGACTGCGCTCAGGACAGGCGTAGCGTGAGCGAAGTCGAAGGGCGACAAGGCTCAGGACAAGCCCCGAACGACGTCCCGGCCCTAGAGGCGGAGATGATTCATCGCATCCTGCACAACGAGGCCCGTCCCTTAGTTCCTTCGCTTCGCTCAGGACAAGCAGGGCAGGCGGGACAAACCCTTCGGCAGGGCTCAGGGCAAGCCCAATTCCGCGACTGGGTCATCTACAACGCCGCCATGTTCCTGTATGCCGGAGGGCAGGCCCCGTCCATCGCCGAAGGCGTGCCGTTGGCGAAAAGAGCATTGGACTCCGGCGCGGCTGCGAAAAAACTGGCGGCTCTTTCTTCAACGATGAATCCCCCTTCACCCCAGCCCTTCGACAAAGCTCAGGACAGGCCCTCTCCCTCCGGGGGAGAGGGAGTCAATCAGCCAAAGGTCGTGCACGCATGAGACATCTTCGACCTTCCGTGATTTCTGCCTTTCCCTTCCCCTCCTTTGTAAGGAGGGGCGAAGGGGAGGTAGAGGCTGTGACCAGGATGCCCCAGTGCTTCATGGACTGTTGGCTCTACCCCACCTGGCCTCCCCTTACAAAGGGGAGGAATAATGTTGGGTCTACCCCACCCGCATTCCCTCTTCCGAAATGCGCCCCTTACAAAGGGGAGGGAGCCAAAACCGTTGCACAGAAACAATCGGAACAAGGGGTCGTGCACGCATGAGACATCTTCGGCAACTGGAAGACCAAAGCGTCTACATCCTGCGGGAGGCCTATAAACACTTCGATAACCTGGGCATGCTGTGGTCCATGGGGAAGGATTCCACGGTGCTCTTGTGGTTGGCCCGCAAGGCTTTCTTCGGGCACGTCCCGTTTCCGCTCCTGCACGTGGATACCAGTTACAAGATCCCCGCGATGATCGAGTACCGGGACCGGCTGGCGCGGGAATGGCGCCTCAACCTGGTGGTCGGACAGAACAAAAAAGCCCTGGCCGAAGGGATGAATCACGAGCGCGGACGGGTCGAATGCTGCACCGCGCTCAAGACCAACGGGCTCAAACTCTTGCTGGAGGAGAAAGGGTACACGGGCATCATCCTGGGCGTCCGCGCGGATGAAGAAAGCACGCGCGCCAAGGAACGGTATTTCTCCCCGCGCGACAAGAACAACGATTGGGATTTCCGGGACCAGCCCCCGGAACTGTGGGATCAATTCAAAACCTCGTTCCCGCCGAACACCCACATCCGGATTCACCCCCTGCTGGACTGGACGGAGATCAACATATGGGAATACATCAAGCTCGAAAACATTCCCTTCATGGATTTGTATCTCGACAAGGGCTCGGGCACCCGGTACCGGAGCCTGGGGTGCGCCCCTTGCACCTTCCCCATCAAATCCACCGCCTCCACGGTCGATGAAATTATTGAAGAACTGCGCGCCACGAACGTGGCGGAACGCGCCGGTCGCGCTCAGGACGAAGGCCGAGGCATGGAGGTGCTCCGCAAAGATGGATACATGTAAGGCCGAAACCGCGGCAGCCGTGGATATTCGCGACCGCATGAACATCGTCATCGTGGGCAGCGTGGACCACGGCAAGTCCACCCTGTTGGGCCGGTTGTATGCGGACACCGGCACCCTGCCGGTAGGCAAGATCGAAAAAATCCAGGCCATCTGCAAACAGCAGGGCAAAGAGTTTGAGTACGCCTTCCTGTTCGACGCCTTCCTGGAAGAACAGCAACAGGGCGTGACCATCGATACCGCCCGCACCTTTTTCCAATGGGCGGGGCGTCAATACATCATCATCGACGCGCCCGGGCATAAGGAATTCCTGAAGAACATGATCTCCGGGGCCGCGCGCGCCGAAGCCGCGCTCCTGCTGATTGATGCCCTGGAAGGAGTCAAGGATCAATCCAAACGGCACGGCCTGTTGCTCTCGATGTTGGGCGTGAAACAAGTCACCGTGGTCGTGAACAAAATGGACCTCGTGGACTACAGCCAGGACACGTTCGCGCTCATTGAAAAGGAGTATCGCGCGTTCCTGGCTCAACTCGACGTGACGCCCCAATTCGTGATCCCCGCCAGCGCCAAACGCGGGGACAACATCGCCACGCCCAGCCCGCAGATGGCCTGGCACACCGGTCCAACGGTGCTCGAATCGCTGGCGCAATTTTCCTCGGAATCGGAACAAGCCGAACAACCCCTGCGGTTCCCATTGCAGGACGTCTACAAGTTCGACGCCCGCCGGATCCTGACGGGACGCATCGCGTCCGGACGACTCAAAGTGGGCGATCAGGTGATTTTTTCACCGTCGAATAAAAGCGCGGTCGTGCAAACGCTGGAAGCGTTCAACATCGAACCGCCGCCCACGCAAGCCCAGGCCGGGCAATCGGTGGGCATTACCCTGGACGAACAGATTTTCGTCGAGCGCGGGGAGATCGTCAGTCACGAGAGTTCTTTGCCGCTCGTCTCCACGACCTTTCGAGCCAACCTGTTCTGGCTCGGGCGCCGGCCCCTGGAAATGGACAAATCCTATCTGGTCCGGTTGGCCACGCACGAAGTCGAATGCCGCGTCGCGGAGATCCATCGCATCGTGGACGCCGACAACCTTTCGCTGGATCAGCAACAGACCAACGCGATCGTAAAGCGCAACGAAGTGGCGGACGTGACCATCCAGACCAAGGCCCCGCTCGCCTTCGACCTGTATTCCGATTTCGAAACCACGGGCCGGTTTGTCCTGGTCGATGACTACGACGTATCCGGGGGCGGGATCATCACCGAGATGGTGGCGGACCGTGAAGAGACTCTTCGGATCGAGGCCCGGCAACGGGATTTCGCCTGGATCACGGGCGACGTCACCCTGGCGGACCGCGCCAAGCACTACGGCCACCGCGCGGCGCTCGTCCTCCTCATCGGCCCCGATACCACGGGCAAGACCTTCCTGGCCAAAAAAGTGGAATCCACGCTCGTGGCCGAAGGCCGGCACGTCTACATGCTGGACCCGGAAAACCTGCGCCGCGGGCTCGACGCCGATTTGCAGGAAGGCGATGCCCGGGAAATGATCCGTCGCTACGGCGAAGTGGCGCGGCTGCTCATCGACACCGGCGTCCTGCTGATTTCAACCACCAACTCGTTCAACCCTTCGACTGGGCTCAGGGCGGGCCCTTCGACCGGACTCAGGGCAGGCCTGCCGGCGGATCAAACCGTCGAAGCCATCCGCACCTTGGTGCATCCCGCCCCGGTGCTCACCGTCTACATGAGTAAGGAGACGACGCCCTCCCCCATCGAAGCCGATCTCTCCTTCACCGGCCCCGAAGACTTCACCAGCACGGCCCACGCCGTCCTGACCGCGCTCAAAGAAAAAGGCATCATCGCCGAAACCATCGGCAACCAACCCGTCTTCCAATTCTCGATTTAAGGCCTCAATAAAATCACTCCCCCCTTGAGGGAGCAGCGCAAAAGCCAAAACCATGATGAGGTTCAGGATCTTCCCACAATCACTCCCCCCTTGAGGGGGAGTCGCAAAAGCCGAAACCCTGATGAATTTCAGGCGCTTCCCATAATCACTCCCCCCTTGAGGGGGAGTCGCAGAAGCCAAGCCGCCAGGCGCCGGCTGATGCGGTGGGGGGCGTAGATACGTGGGGGCAAATCGATTGACGCCTCACCCGTATCTCCTCTCCCTCGATGGGAGAGGACAAAGGTGAGGGTGATAAGTCCACCTAACCCGGCGTAGACAATTTCAATCCCACCACCCCTGACACAATCAACACGATAAACAACACACGCGCCACGTCGCGCGGCTCATTGAACAAAATCATACCCATAATCGCCGCACCCGCCGCACCGATCCCCGTCCACACGGCATACGCCGTCCCGATCGGAATGACCCGCACGGCCAACGACAGACACACCATACTCACGCTCATAGCCAAAACCGTCCCCACACTCGGCCACAGCCGCGTAAACCCATCCGCATATTTGATCCCGGTAATCCAGACAATCTCAAAAACCCCGGCGACAAACACATACACCCAAGCCATAAACGCCTCCTGTTCGTGAAAGGAACTGCGAAGGCCTTTTTTGTAACACGCACAGGCTTCAGATGACCACTCCTGCCATCCCCCCATTTCTCTTTCTGTCATCCTCGACATTCTTAATCGAGGATCCAGCGTCTTTGTCTTTCGCATTTCTCCCTCTCCCCTATGTGGGAGAAGGCTGGAGTAAGGGACCGCCCCTTGGCCGCGCATTCCGACCCGCCCTGCCCTTGCCACTATCTGTTCTTAACGGCCGCTATAACAATACGTCGTGGAAGCAAAACATCTGGTGTTAAGAAGAGCCAACAGCTAAAATGCTGAGGTTGAAATACGGGAGATAGCCATGCCGCTAAAATCGGTAACTGTGTCTTGAGTGGGAAAAGCCGGTCTTCGTGGAATTCAAGTGGAATCCTGAGAAAGAGCAAGCGAATATCGAGAAGCATGGCGTCGACTTTGCCGAAGCCGCAACCGTCTTCGGCGACCCCTTGGAGTTGACTATTGCGGACCCGGATCATTCTGTGGGAGAATTTCGCTTTCTAAGTATGGGCCGCTCCTCACGCAATCGCGTTCTTGTTGTGTCCTATACTGAGCGCCATGAGCGCATCCGTATTGTCAGTGCTCGGATCGCGTCACCAAAGGAGCGTAGGCAGTATGAGTCAGGACAGTGATCAAGACGTGATGCGTGCCGAATACGACTTTTCAAACGGCATTCGTGGCAAGCACCACGAAGCCTATCGTCAAGGTACGAATTTAGTCCTGTTGGAACCAGACGTCGCCGAAGTGTTCAAGGATTCCGCAACGGTCAACGCTACGCTCAGAACGCTGGTCAAAATTGCCAGAGACCACGCGTCGAAACCAACCGATCGCTGACCTGTTCGTATTCGTCTCCACACGCGCTCATCGCACTAGTCGTTTTTTCCCTTCCCTCTTTCGCCACCCCTGCTTCTCTTTTCCGTCATCCTCGACACTTGTCCCCGACTCGATCGGGGATCCAGGCAATCCATAATGATCCAGTGTCTTTCTATTCGTAGTCCCGCCACGTCCCGGCGCCTGCGGGCGTGGCTGCGCCCCAGGCCCGCAAACTCTATGTGAGGGCGAGGACTGTCTGAGCGAAGCGAGTTCCGCAGCCCACGTAACCGGGACCGGGGCACAGGCACCCGAAGGGCCACGACCGGGCGCCACTGGTTTTGGGTCCTTTTGCCGAAACAAAAGAGCCTGTCCTGAGCTTGTCGAAGGGCCTGTCCTGAGCGTAGCGGAGCGAAGCCGAAGGAAGCAGAGCGAAGGAACCTCGTCGTGCGGGGCCGAAACCCCG
This sequence comes from Nitrospirales bacterium, assembly GCA_965204965.1. GTDB lineage: Bacteria > Nitrospirota > Nitrospiria > Nitrospirales > UBA8639 > Bin75. The sequence goes on from OZ242026.1 coordinate 2,546,205, forward strand.
CGAGAACCTTTCTTCTTCTGTCATCCCCGACATCCTTAATCGGGGATCCAGCGTCTTTGTCTTTGGGCTTCGTAACCTTCTCCCCATATGAGAGGAGGTTACTCGTGCAAACATCGCATTGCTATGTTTGCTATAGTTTTGCTATGTCCTGCTATGTTTATGCTATGAATTTGCTATGCCATGCTATGATTTTGCTATGTTTTGTTGCGCTACTGCTATGGATTGCTATACTTTTGCTATGACTTGCTATGTTTACTGCTATGCAATGCTATGTTGTGCTATGATTTTGCTATGTTCCGCACAGCAGACGGCTATTCTTCCCATCCACCATCTCCAATTCCACGTCCACCATGCCCTTGCCGTTAGCCCGCCCCCACCTGCCATGCCCGGCTCGATCGGGCATCCAGCGTCTTTGGTTCTTCATTCCCCGCCTTTGCCTGCCCTGAGCAGAGTCGAAGGGTAAGGACGGGAACTTTTTCCAAAAAGGGAAAAGTTGGGAGGTAGAGGCATTTGCAGCCGCGCCATCTCATAGCGCTTTCTTCTCAGAAGTGGTCATTCCGAGCGAAGCGAAGAATCTCGATAAATCAGAGGTTCCTAAACGGATTGATAACGCGCAGGCCGTCATAATCCTGTTCCGCACCGAGATCTTTAGAATAGACGGCATCGCATCGTAAGGCGCGCGCCGCGGCAAGAATGGCGCTGTCCCAGTAGGAGAGGCTGAACCGGTCGCAGATGACAAAGGCCGCGCGTATGAGGTCGAGTGTGATTGTCTGAACGGGGAAGCGCTGCATGGCTTCGGCGAAAGCCACTGCTTCGTCGTGGGTTAACGCGCCGGGGCGTGAAGCGCGGGTGGATTGAAGATAAAATTCCTGGAGCACTTGCACCGACAGGGCGAGATCTGTCGTGCCAAGCAGCTCGAGCGCGCGGCTTCGTTTGCCTGCATCCTCCGCCGCGTTGCTGACGGCATAAATCAGGAATTGGTATCAAGAAAACGCATGACGCTCGTGCAATGCGTCACGCGGAAGATTATCGGCTGCTCGTAAGCCCCCACCGCGAGTGCGAATGGCCTCCAGCGTCTCGTCTTGAAGCTGGTGCAGGCGGTCGAATTCCTTCTTGGGAACTTGGCCCCGAACCAAGGCAACAAGGTAAGCCCGAACAAGCGCCGAAACCGATGTCCCAGCCTCAGCCGCCCTGACACGGGACAGCCGATAGGTTTCGTCGTCGATGGATACGGTAATGTTCTTCATAGTCACAGTCTCACAGTTTCCGTGTTTCACAATATACAAAATTGGAGGCGAATACGGAACAACCAAAATGTGGAGGGTAGTGTGCCAGTGTAAACCATGTCTCCGGTTTGTACCCTAGTGGGAGAGGGAGGAATGCAGTGCAATTGCCTTTTGGAGTTGTCTTTTTCTGTCATCCCCGGCTTGATCGGGGATCCAGCGTCTTTGCCTTTGGCATCTTTAGCCGTGCCATCTCATCGCTCTGCCTGACTCTTCGTTGCGTTATGCCAGCCGACCCTGCTGGTGACGCGCTGCATTTGGCGCTGGCCTCTTATCACAAGTGCGATTTTCTGGTAACCTGGAATTGCCAACACCTAGCAAACGCCAACAAGTTTGGACACATCCGCTTGGTGAATGGCATGCTCGGCCTTTTCGTGCCGGCGTTGGTCACACCACTGGAACTCCTTGGAGGGAAGGATGAAACAAAACCTGAATGATCCAGTCATCGACGAGATCCGGGAAGTGCGGCACCGCATCTCGGCTCGCTTTCATCATGATCCCACACAGTTGGTGACCTTTTATATGGAAATGCAGAAACAGTACCAGGATCGCCTCATTGATCCCGCCCAAAAAGGACAGAGCGCCGGGACCAACCAGCTGTCCGGCAACTAATCCCGGATTCGTTGCTGGAAAAAGGCGACGCGAAAACCGACCATCCACAAATCGAAACCGTGGCTTTCTTCCAAGACGACGAGACCAATCATGCACGAACGCATCATCATTGATCCGGAGATCAACACGGCAAACCGGTGATCCACGGCACACGCGTCCCGGTGACCCGCATCCTCGGCGGTCTGGCAGACAAGATGACCTTCGACGAGATATGCCAAGAGTACGAGGTGACCGTTGGAGAGGTACAGGCCACACTCACCTATGCCGAAGAATTGGTTGAACAGGAAAACCACCACCCCCTCCCCATGGGCTGACTGCAGATGTGCGCTTTCTTCTCAGAAGTGGGCATTCCCAGCGAAGCGAGGAATCTGCTTTTCTCCTGCTGTCATCCCCGACTTGATCGGGGATCCAGTGTCTTTGTCTTTGTAGCCGCGCCATCTCATGGCGCTGTCTTCTCAGAAGTGGTCATTCCGAGCTTGCCCTGAGCAGAGCGAAGGGCCTAGCGAGGAATCTCTCGCTCAACCATCGAACGCCTGGAAAGCATGTAGGCGAGAAGTCCGGGCTGGCGCATAAGGCAAGGCTTGGGATAAAGTTAGAAAAAGTCAACGCAGAAACAGAAAAGCACGCGACAAATGAGTGATCCGGATAGCTGTGCGGGATAGCTGACATAATGACCTTTGACGAGATAGAAAAGACTTTGCAAAAAAAAGAACCCGCCGATCTGATATCTAGATCGAGTATAGAATTTGATCATATCTTGTCACGTTCGGTGGATGACCTAGAGTTGAGCATCCGATCGGCTAACTGTTTGAGGACGGAAAAAATATTTTCCATTGGTGATCTTGTTCAACGCACGGAAGATGAATTGTTGAAAAGCCGAAACTTTGGGAAAAATCCCTGGTAGAGATCAAAGATGTGCTGGCATCCCTCGGATTGGCCCTCGGGATGCGAAGAGAAGAGTCACAACAAAACCAGAGCAACGTGTTGCCTTTGAACCAAACGACAGACTCGATGCCATCTGAAGTAAGGGACTTTTTCCAAACTTTAGGAGCGTGGGCGGCAGGAGAACAATCCTTTGATCGACTAGAAGAAGCACTGCTCATTGCACAAGGTGAGTGGCCAACTGAGTTATGTCGACTATGGGAGAAAATCAGAGAATATGATGCTCGTATTCTCGGAGGAGAGCTTGTCAACCAATACAGTGTGCCAGTATTGGTTTCTCGCTACATGGATGAGCTTGATAGCCGAGCGATAGATATTTTAGTTGCCAGGGTCTTTGCCCGAGAAAAACCGGATTCGCTGGAGATACTCGGAATACGTCATGGCTTGACGCGCGAGCGCGTACGGCAATTTGAAAGAAAGATCATCAAAAAACTGGAATTCATATTTCGTTCTGAAAAGTACTCACCTATAAAACGCAGAGCAGCGAAGTTAAGGGAAAAACTTGGCAGCGCTGCGCCGGTGACACATGTTAGCGTTGAAGAAGCGTTGAACTGGGTTATTGCTGACTTCAAACACGCCGATAATCGCACTCTGCTGAAAGGGCTATTTATGTGGTTGGCAGGACCGTATAAGGAAAGAGAGAGATGGCTGCTCGTCAACCACAATATCGTTGAGAATAGCCGAAAGAGATTGTTGGCCCAGCAGACCGATAGCGCATTGATTCCTACAATGAATGCGCACGAAGTGCTGAGCGAACTTGGTATTCGAGAAACACACCACGATTCATGGATTGACCATTTGAAGATTTTTTACCGCGTTCCTGACGGCGTACTTCACTTCACGGGCGGTGTGCTCGATAAAGCCGAACGACTTTTACGCTATTTTAAACGACCCATGTCTGTCGAAGAACTTATTGAAATTATCGGACCAGCCAACGTGCGTGGCATCCGTTATCGAATGATGGAAGATCCACGATTTTGGCGCATCAATAGACAAAATCAGTTCGTGCTAGCCGGAACTGTGGGCTACGATGAATACACGGGCATTACCGACGAAATCATACAAGAACTTGAAGCATGCGGCGGAAGCGCAACCGTCGAGCATCTCGTAGAGAAAATCTCGAAAACATACGGAGTTCAACCGAGTTCGGTGATTGCCTATCTCAACACCCCGTTATTTGTCCGAACTGACTCCGGAACGGTCCACATGAGCCAGGAAGAAAATGTCGTTATTGATGCCGATATTTCGCAAACGGCGAATTGCTATCAGATCAACGAACAGTGGGCATGGCGAGTTAAGGTTGATCATCAACTCCTACGCGGCAGTGGTCGCCTTTGCCCGAATGCCTTTGCGCAAAAACTTGGTTGTAATCTCGGGGATAAGATTGAATTGGAATCAGCATACGGTTTTGTGACCGTTAGTTGGCCACGAACTTCAACAACCGGCGCAGCAATCGGTTCAATTCGTCGTGCACTACAAGAATTAAACGCAGAGGATGGAGACTATGTATTCGTCATTGCAGGGGACAACTCCGTTGGTTTTCAAGTTCTGCACAAGAAGATATTGGAAGGCGACAAAAACAGCTTAACAAAACTCGCGCGCTTGGTCGGTGTTCGAGAAATTGAAGATTCCGACGAAGGGGTTCTTAAGTCTGTTGCCGCCGCCGTTGGAATTGACAAAGCGAACGATGTGACACTTCAGCACCAGGTGAGAGATGTGTTGATGAGCCGAGGAGAAGACGAACTCGCTGACCTAATTGAGCCACCGAAACTGTCAATGGATGAATATCTGAAGCGAATCGAAGATGCACTAGGTAAGAGTCAATAGCGTATTGGGTTAGTGGCTCGTTCTTTCAAGAAATCAGTGACTGCCCATATTGGAATGCTTTTGCCTACCATTACTTCGATCAGGAAAGGTAAACCAGTTGCCGCCAACTCGTTCGCCAGCGTGATGAGTTCTCTGGGTCGATGCAAAATTTCCGTTCCTCCAGTAAAACCTATCCCAAGAAGCTGAAGCTGGAAGATACGCCAGGGATTCGATGGTAGAACTTCACCAGCACGCACGAATGTATGCCATTCTGCAGCGGGAGTCCGCTTGTTTTCTTGCGCCCCGATACACAGGGCTGCCCACCAGAGATCTACGTAGCGGTTAAATGGGCTCTGGTCAGGATCCTTAGGACCCTCGTCGTTGGTTCGTGTCATTGTAAAACGCCGAACCGCCTCGTACTCCGACCGTGGAATCCGTAAATCCTGATTTTGAATATCTGCCACAAATTTATCGATCCCCACTATCGACCCCATGCGTCAAATTGCCCGATACGTTAATTGAAACTCATTGCTGTTCTTGCGCTGGCAAGCCAAGCAAAATTGTCGATGGCTACACTCGCATAGACGAATCTCCGGCTGAACCGCCTTGGGGTCGTTCGCAAGGTCTGCCGGGTAGTCATCGGTCTTTGTCAATGTGACAACTGCTCCAACCTTGTCATCGAGTATATCCTCAATATTTGCAATCTCCGACTGTGTGAGAAAAAGCACGACTTGTCGATCAATCTCATCGACTCCAGCCGGTGCTGCGACTGTCGTCAGGACACGGCGTTTAACATTTCCTGACATCATTCCCAAAGGAGTGTCAATAACACGAGAAGCAATCACTCCACTAACTTCCGTCAAAGCCCAGATAAATGCGAACGTCAATGCACGCTGGGATGCGCCATTAACCTCGTGATCTGGATTTAGCGTTCGGTTATCTTTTGTGTCGACAACGATGCTATAGCTCGGCGTAATGCGTACACCCTGATATATCGCACCTTGCGCCGGATCGGCTCCAATCATGTCTAAGAATAGAGCGTTCATCCGATCACTTACGCGCTGCAGATATGTCCCCTGCATATCACCCAAAGCGCCGTCAACTATACTTTCAAGATCATGCAAGACGCTAAGCTCAGCATTCAATCCGCTGACCTTCTGATCGATATGGCGCAGTTCAGCATCACGGTTTTCTAATTCTCTGATTTCTTTGTGAAGACCAAGTAGGTCCCTTTCACAACGATCAAGCTCTAGAGTCTTCTGGCGAACTGAAGACTGCAAAGATTGTTCATGTTGGCGTTTGCTTTCAATTTCCTCTTGCTTAATCTCGCTAATCTTTGCCTCTACCGATCTGAGTTCGCTGTTTGTCGTTTCTATTCGGTCCCTTGCGGCGATTCGATCTCGCTGGAGATCCTTAACCAGATCAGGCCACCCGACTTCTACCGATTCCCAAGTCTCAAGCTTCCCTCGCGCCTGATAGAACAGACTTGAGAGTTGCTCTGTCTCAGCATCGTGCTCACGTTGTGGGTTGATCAGCGACAAAACATGTTTTCTAGCGTCGCTCCCTTCTGACAAATCGGCACCGCAAATACATTTCTTGAGATCAAGGCGCTCCTGTAACACGGGCACTGCGGTCTTAGGAATAACCCCTTGTGCGTTCAATTCATGAAGTAGGTTATAGCCCTTCCTGAATATAGAGCCCAGCATACTCCAGCTTAGTAGTTCATTCTCAAAAAGCTGCTGATGACGCTTCTTGAACTGCTTGTCATCATCCTTGGCAGCTTCAAGTTGTGTTTGAAATGTTTCTCGCTGATGAGCCAGATGCTCGTAGTTTCCCGCCTCCAATGCACGTTGCAAATCGCGCTGCACATTGGATAGTTTCCGATTCAGATTTTCGATCTGATGATTCAGATCTTTGATCTTCTCTGTAAGCTCGGTGCGTTTGTCCATCGCATTTTGCAGCTTTGTTGACACATTTGCGAGGTCGTCAGACCCTGCTTGTTTGCTGATCTTTCGACGAACCCTTGATCGCTCTGTCTTAAGGCGTTCGTTCACGCTTTCCAACAAACCCAAACCTAACAATGACCGAATTGCTTCCTTCACTTGGTCTTTTTTCGTCGTCTCAGCGAGTTGTGGCGAGATGAAGGTCATTGCTGCATCACCATCGGTGAAAAAGATGTCAAGCATTTCAGATGGCAACATTTCATTGAGACGCGCTTCGGGAGCGTTAACTGGATCGGAGCCGGTATCCTTCTTCTCATATAGATTGATACGTTCAGACTCCCGATTTGGATGATCGCCGGTAGGTCGCTCAATGATCTCCCGCTTTAGCACGAATCGCGTTTCTTGGGTAAGAGCACGATCGCCAACAGTGCTAACAAGCGTATGAGAGAACTCGATCTCTACTGATATCGTACAAGGCTCTCCGTCTGGCCAATCTGCGGGGGAGAGTCTGATCGATGGGTCATCAAGACCTTTGATCCCATAGAATGCCCAACGTAAGGCCTGTAAAGTGGATGTTTTACCGGAGCCGTTCTCGGCACGGATTACAGTCAATGGAGCGTTCTGTCGAATAGAAAAGCTTAAATCGATATTCCTAAGAAGCTTAAAATTTCGTATCCGTGCACTTTGAAGCTTCACGATTTGGCCTTCTGCTTCTGAGCCAGCAACTCACCTAACGCACTAATCTCACGTTGGACTTGTTGTGCAACATTATGTGGACGCTGCTGCTCAAGTCTTAAAAGCTCGCCAATGACTCTTAGGAGTTCTGTGCGATAGTTATCGAATTGCTCATCGACACTATTGACCTTATCGCGTATCGTCTCAATAACCTGTCGTTGTGGGGCACCCATTAGCCACTCCTAAGATGAATATATTTCTGACATTATTTTCTCGATTTCATCGAAGGGGCCATCCTTAACCCCTGAATTGTTCGCAAGCTCAGCAAATTCCTGTGCACGATCGAGTTCAGCTTTAAGTATTGATCTCCCACCACTATCTGTGGGGTCCGGAGGAATGACTACAAAGTCATGCAGGTGAGCAACTTTCTTGTTAATCGTCTCGCATCGGCGCAACACGCGTCCCCGCCGCTGAATCCACTGACGTTTCACCGTGTTGCTAGCTAACAGGTAGGCAGCGCTGACCTGTGGTACATCCACGCCCTCATCAAGAACTCGCATACACGTAATTATGTGAAATTCTCCCTCCGCAAAACGGTCAAACAAATTCGAAGCGCGTTTCTTGCTCTGGGTTTCCTCAGCTGTTAATTGATGAATCGTCAGGTTCAAGTCATTCTGCAACATGTTGTTGACCGACCGCAGTTGGTCCCGCCCCTTATCTGTCGCGTAAATAAGTGTATGCCGAATTTCCTCTCGTGGTTTGGCCGCGAGCAGAGATCGTAGTACAAGAACTTTATTTTCGGCCGATTCTATTACCTTGCGACGTTTATTCAGGAGCGCCTGTACTTCCGTTGAAAGTTTTCCGCTCTCGTTTGGGTCCTGATCTTCGCCAATAAACCCCGCGCGAATCAACCTGGCAGTGATTTGCTGCCATTCAGCGAATTCGTCCTCAGGGAGGTAGACACGATGGATATAATAGTTGTAAGGCACAAGGCAAACGCCGATGGCTTCTACGAGAGAATACTCGAAGACCGTGGCTCCAAAGAAATCGAACAATGCACGAGTACCCTCTGGGTCGTACTGCCGTTCCGGTGTCGCAGAAAGCCCTAGGCGATAGTCGAAGCGATTCGGTGGATTAGATATAAAACTGTGACTTCCGAGATTGTGAACTTCATCCGCGATGAGCAATGTCTTTATATGGTCCGGGATCGTATCAAGGAACATTCGAAATTCCGGCGTTGTCAAATAATTTTCTGTCACCACCGCAACTTGTATTTTGAAAATACCTGTTGCAAGGCCGCGCGCCGCTAGGTCAAGACGATTTGTCCGTTCGCGAGCAGTACCTTTGAGAGGTACCACTTTCACACCAAAAGCCTCCACTTCGTCTATCCATTGCGCGACTAGCGGTCGGTATGGGGCACTAATTACAACCATTAACGCTTCGCCGTCATCTTGAATTCGCGCTGCAGCGGCTAGTGCCGTAATCGTCTTGCCCGAGCCAGTTGCCATAGCCAAGATTCCTTTACGGCCAGCCATTTCCCATTTAGATATGGCTTTGCCTTGGTGCGCGAAAGGGCCTGAGTCAATATTAAGTCCATCTGGAAGTTCAAGTCTCGTCGACGAGACTGAGCGAACTGCGCGTACTTCGTAAGTAGCAGATTCTTCAGAAACTCTGGTTGCTCGTACATAAAGATTATGCCGCTCAGCTTCTGTAGGAACAGTTTCGCAGTGATACGTCTGTATGATCTCTTCTCGGATAGCCTGCGGTATCTCAACCACGATACAATCATCTGCCTTGTTTTCCCAAAGGGAGCCAAATTGGGCACAGAGTTTGTCTGTTGCGTCTCGTTGGTTCATTTCCCAAGATTTGGCTATCGCCATCTGCTCGAAGTTCTTCTTAATACCGGCTTGAGTCGCGTTGCTTGAGCCATGCACGGCCATTATGTCATCACCTTCATAGAAGAGCCAAACCTTCATATGAAACGATGCGTCTTTCATGAGTGCGATCTTGATTTCGATGCGGCCGACACGCAATAACCATGAGAAGCACTTCAAAGTGTGTTGTTGAAGCAGATCTTCTGTGATGATCAACTCCTCAAAAATTTCATGCGCGATAGCTTCTGCAGATTTCACACCTTCTTCGATGGCCACTCGGTCCTCAGGACGTAAAAGGGGACTGATAACGAGACGGAAGCTGCTCTGTGTGGCGTTGATGTAGGTTGCTAGGCCGGGTGCCAGATCCGCGAAGATCCCACTTGAAAAGAAGCCTGCCATGCAGTCAACCCGGTCGGCATTCTGGAATCCTGGAATTAACACCTCTTGGGTGAGAGGATCATTGGGCAAGATATAGAGTGGCTGTATCCCCGACAAAAGACGCAATGCGTTGTTTTTCTCTGTTGTCGTTGACACTGTTCTAGGTGTTACCTAAAGCTATGTTCGAATCTAGTGGATGGAAGGTGAATATGTGAGAATGCCTTACTCCAATTAATTCTGCGTGAAATTGGAGCCTAAGTTTGTCCAATTACTGAATGTTGCGCTTATGCCTGCAGCGGTAAAGTTGCTGAGTCGAGAAGTTCGACTAATTGTTCTCCATCTGATGGTCTTTTGTTTTCATCATGAGATAATGCATTCAGAAGTAACTTGAAAATATTCTCTGGACCTGTCCAATCTCCCCGACACACACAGCCACTCGGGTGGCGGCCCGTTACAATAAACCAAAAAATGCTGCACAATTGGAAGACGTCAGATCGCTTAGAAATTTCATCTCGATTGCCAATCGCTCTATTGACAGCTTCCGGTGACATCCAATAGCGTGGACCCACTGCTTCATTGTCTGTTGTTAATTCTTCGGCACAATCATGAAATTTACATAGACCAAAATCGCTCAACATCCATGTCTCGCCCTGCACAAGAATATTTTCCGGTTTGATATCTCGGTGCACAGCCTTTCGATGAAGCACGCTCAGCGCCCTAGCCAAACCTTTAAATTGACCTATATAGTCCTCGTATGAAAGATTCCTATTTTCTTGTAGCAACGTTGTAAGGTTCGAATCCGCAAGAGGCATGACAAGAAATGCTAGAGTTTCGTTTTGAAAAAAAACGCGCCCCTCTACTTTCTTCGAAATGCTTCCAGTTATTTCTCCATGGTCAATGTATTTTATTAGTTGTTCGTGTTGTATTTGTCGAAGGAGTTCTATCTCTCGCAAGAATCTCTGTCTTTTATTCTGTGCCAAAGAAAGGTGAAACTTAATTGCAAACTCTTCTCCTGATATCGTTTCAATACACCGATGAACCACTGCATTGCCTCCACAATTAACTCGTTCTGCAATCTCATATTCCTTTCCAGTAGAAGCTTTTACCTTCTCGGATATCCTAAAGCCATCCTTTCGCCTATGGTTTAGAAATAAGTCAATGGCCATAAAGCATTCTGAGTGTCAATTCTGAAATGGCAAATCGAGTGTTCCGGGATCCTGCCATGTAAAAAAATCGACCTGGGCAGTATTTTGGCATTCGTTGTGAATAAAGGTCGCATTACTTAATTGAAAGACCTGCGTGCCCTTTCTCCATGTCAAAAAAGTGTTCTCCTTCGAATAGTCATCTATCTCGTCATCACAAATAGGGCAAGGCTGCTGGTATGATGGACACATACTTGGATTATAAAGGTCATTAAGAATGCCTCGAAAAATCTTGATGCCATCGGAGGCAGGTGGTTTTTGGAAATAGGTGCCAACGAGGAAGTGCTTCAAAAAATCACGCCTCCATTTTCGGCTCGCAAATGAGTTCCCTTGCGATACACACTGAACCGCATACTCCGAAAGTATTGAGACTTCGGCATGAGGTGCAGTGTTTTCATTGATGATTTCAAAGTCCTTTTTCAGAAAATTCAAGGGTTTGCCTTCCAGAGATCCGCCTTTGGTACGGCACTCATCAACTGCGGCAAATAGGCTGTAGAAATCAGCCTTTTGCTTGAATCTTGTTTCCGCCAAATTGATGTCATCTGTGGTATCAGTATCGTCAAATATCTCCTTAAAATCTCCCAACACGGTTAGAAAACGATTTCGCAAAGAATCCTTTCCCGCAGAATCCCATTCCATGTACTTCAAATAAAAATCATCTAACGTATTTCGTTTGTCTTGAGGACCGCCTAATAAAAGTGCGAGCAATTCGGAAACGAATTCAACATCGCCCATGCGTCTACTGTTCGCAATGGTGAAAATATGACCCTTTTCAAAAAATTGTTCTTGAGCCAAAGACTCTGATAGTTCCAAGAACGCACCAGGAAAATCTGCACGTCTTAATTCTTGTCTATTTAGCGCGACGGTGTACTTATTGACTCGAAGATAGATATCCCTAACTATATCATCAGATGCGTTGCGAATTTCGTTTATGTCAATTTTGTAAGAAAGAAAGTCTTCTTGAATATTGGCTGGCAATTCCTCGAAAGTAAGATTTGAAAACTCTCCTGTATATGGTTTTGCCAGACTGAATTCACCGCGGAGAAAAGAAAGGATCGCTTTAATTCGTTGTTGACCATCAATAACTACACGGTAGGTATCAGCGTTACGAATGATTGCTTGCAGGAAAATTTTGGGCATAGGTATATTTCTAAGAATCGTATCCATTAACAAAATCCTCGCCGCCGGTGACCAGACTTCTTTTCTCTGGAAATCTGGCCTGATTTCTAGGCGTTGTCCGGCAGACCAATCTCGGATATCGGATATGGGGTGCGAGCTTGTAATCCACTTCCAATCCATAGGAGTTCTCTCTAGAGCTGACAAATCAAACACGGTCTTTGTTCATCGTCGTCGTCTTCTTCTATCCCGCCTAAGACTTCGATGAGTTTCTTGTTCCCTCTGTTTGCTTTTTTTCGTTCCTCGGATTCAGCATAACGTGTCTTGATTTTGGTGATATTTTCAGGCTTTTGAAGTTCGCTCAAGGGCATTCCTTGAATCCAGGTGAAAGTTTTACCAGGTTCATCCGTAATCTTCTCGTATTTCTGGGCTTCCTCGAATTGATCGGGATGGGTTTCGAGAAGCCGGACCCATTCAATCGGCCGCTGAAAAAAACAGAAGTAGCATCCTGAATGGGTCCTACCCCATGTGAGATAGGGCGGCATCCCAATGCCACTATCCCGCAGAATCTTCATAACGCCTGCATAGTCAATCCCATCTTCTTTGAATGGAAACACAGCTTTTATGTTCGGCTTCGTACTGATGTAGCCGACGCGGTCTTCGTCGGCGCGAAGGCCAACGTAGCTGACCACCGAATCTTCCCCCACGTATTCCTCAAACGGTTTCAATTTAAGCAACTTCGTACACCAGCGCATATTCGGTGAGGGAAGATAGCCGCCAAATACCTCAAGCCAGTGGTCGAAGCCAGCCCTAGCGTTCAGGCGCACAATTGTTTTGCCCAGGAAGGCTTCGACTCGATTTAAGTATTCATACGTTTCGGTCAGTTCCTTGTCGGTGTCGCAGAAAACATATTCCATATCCTGCACACGGTCACGCATATAGAGCGCGAGCGCGGTGCTATCTTTTCCTCCCGACATACAGAGGATATGCCGTATTGCTTGGCTCATGCCTTTCCTTTTTCTCTGTCTAACAAATTTTTTGAAATTGCCCGAGACGCCGCTACGAGACCAAGACGTTTGTCTTTGGTCAATAAGCCTTCAAATTGCCTTTGCAGATCTTGGAGTTGATCCTCTTCGTTTTGTGCGTAGTGAACCACTTGCTCATGCTCGACCCCGTCGGCTTGAGTTATTGCCAACCGAACGCCAACGGAATTCTTGGGTAATTTACCTCCGGCGAACGCAACACTCTCTACGCGATGGAATTTTGCAGCATATTGACTAAGCTCGTAGCTGAAGATCTCTTCTTCTACATCATGCCATTTAGATGGTGGTTTGAGTGCAAGATAGCTCGCGACAGATTCGAGCCAGTCTGATTCCGGCAAGCTGTCATCCATCAACCGTAGACAGAAGGCTCGAAGCTTCGGTTCGGTTATCGTGAGCAGAATTTGTTCAGACCGGGCTGAGAGCGCCGTCCTAAATTGTTGAAATGTGCCGGGCAAGTCAAACGCGGCACGAAATTCTTTCCGCAACCGTTCTTGTAATTCTGGAAAGGCCATCTTTAAGTCGTCCAATGCGGCTCTCAACGCCTTCACGAAAATTGGCACGGTTTTACTGGCTGACGCTTCAACCGGGATCGGTTCGAAGCCACACGCCTTCGGTAGTGCCGTGAATAATAGTTTTACGGGTTCGCGGGCGTTCAGGATGGCGTCTCTAACAGCCAACGTCGTGCCGGACAGTTTCTTTGTATTCAACACATAGGTCGGAAGTTGAGCAACAAAAACGCATAGTTGCCTTACCATGTCGAGGAGTTCGAATTTTTGTGGCACCTTCTCTTTGATGTCCAATACAGTCAGGAGCCGCTGAAAGAGTTCAGCCCGAACACCTTCAATCTTGCAATATTGAATATCAAATCGTTCAGGAGCTTTCGTAAGCACGAGCATCGCTTCGCCAGTAAGTTCATGGAGAAAGGTGCCATCTTTGTAAAACGCCACGTCTTTTTCATGTGCAATCGCAAACACCGTCAGGAGAAGTGGAATGAGACCGTTGCGAACACCGTAAGGTGGTTTCCTCAATTCAGCAAACAGCAATGCTAGGTTGACGCGGCTATCCGGTTCTTCCAGGACAATTTCATGAATGCGTTGGAACGTCGGAAGGACGTTACATTTCTTATCAATCTTGTAATGGGGCTCGCCGATTCGCCAACGGTTCCCTCGCCTATGGTGCAGTCCTGTATTTTTGAGCACCGAGAGATACATGCTCATCTCCGGTGGCTTTTTTTCAGGAATCATGCCTAAGAATTTTGTTTCCGCATCAGTGAACATACGTTCGATTAGCCGCATCCTCGCCGCTGCTGCCGATGAACTCAGACTGCGACGATTAACGAGTTCACTATGAATACGTGGAGCATGGTCATACACTTCGTCGAATACTCGAGACAGCGTAGAAAGAAGCTCGTGGCCATCTTTGATTTTGAGCGGACGCCCTTCGTGGAACCATTCGAGCATCATTTGGCCGGAAAACTGTTTGAACCCAACATAGCTTTGAATTCTCTTTTCCAACTGCAGGCGCGCTGCGGTTTTTTGACGCGAGACTTCTTCGCGGGCGAACTTGTCCGCGTTCAGTTCAGGCGTATTCGTAGAAACCCACTCCCATCGTTGAAACTCTTGAACCAGGTTCGCCAAGTGATTCAACGGAGAAGGAACTGCTACAAGCCAGTTCGAGAGTTGCTTGACTCTTGGCTCTTTAACGAACTCCAATGCTGTTTGACGCTCAGTTGGCGTTTCGCACAACGGCACGATGATCAGTCCATCGGCGACGGTTAGGCGCCGTTCAAACAGATCGGACAATTCGTTCACTGAGCAATAGCGGACATCAAAATGACGGAGGTTACCCGTCTCGATGTAATGCCGCCGAGCGACGATGGGCCGGGATTCCAGAGAATCCTTGATAAAGCTGCTCACGTGTTGAGGGGCATCAACGACGCGGCGTGCCTCCTCGTAAGCCTTCTCCAGATCGGCAGAGGTATGTGGCCACAGGCAGAGGCCCCGAACCCGACCGCGGTCGTAGAGAACGCCCCTTTCCTTATGGAGTTTGTTTAGCGTGCTTTGAACTCGTTTTCGTTCGGTGGCATGAAATCTCGACAAAGCCAACACAACCGCTTCTTCTGTCGGCACAAGGTCTCCATCGTTGATCAAATTGAGGATTCCCACAGTTTTTAGAATTTTAACTTGTAGTTCGTCCTCTGTGGCGAAACTTTCAACTACGGAATCTATGAGGTTCCAGTGACTGCGGTAACTCTGGAGGGTAAGGCGATGACCGAAATTTGTCCGCACATAATCGTAGAAATTATGCAAGCGATAAAGATTTCCTTCCCGTAGTTTCTTCTCTGAGAATGCTTGCAAGCCAAACGGTTCATTCGACATCAGGAAGCTGAAGAGCGAACGCTCGTTCTGGCCGAATCGCCGGAATGTACGAATGAGAATCGGTAGTACTGTGGGGTGAAGCGGGTAAAGCCGAGTCACGGCATCTAGCAGGGATTTGGTGGAGCTAGAGCCAAACCAACCGCGTTCCATGGTTTGTTTCATGGCTTGCCGCAACTCTAGCGACTCCGCCTGTGGTATTCCCCTTGTACGGACGTTTATCGCTGAAGCGATGATATTGGCGATTTGATCGACAGGCTGATTGAAGACAATTTCTTCAAACCGCCCCGCGATTTTTTCCCATTCGCGCTGTACCGACTGGTTCAACAGATCTGCGTAGGCATTAAATCCTTGATGGAGGAGGCAGACAACAAACAGGGGTTGATCGCCGCTACGCGAGGCTGCTTCGGCTAGACGTTGTAAGAGGAAAATATCCTCTCGTTGTGGATGTAAGGCGGCAAACTCCAAGAATTTTCCGAGTTCATCCAGAATTAAGATCAACCCGTTACCCTTGGCGTCCGCAATAATCCGGGAATTCACTTCGAGAATGAGTCGGAAGATTTGGTCGTCAGTAGGCTCATGCCCTGAATCGAGAAGGCGTTGAACTGCGACCACAAGATTTTTCTTGGTCCCGCGTCCGTAAACCTGGATAAGGGTCTGGTGCAATGAACTGAGAAGCGACGCCCCCAAAGCCTGCCGCGAACAAGTCACCAACACGGGAACGAAATGTGGCCGACGGGTTACACCGAACTGACGAAAGCCAACGGCTTTGCGTAACTCCGCGGGAAACGTTTTTTCTCGGCCAGCGAGCCAGTGTGCGAGCAATAACGCGAAACTCGATTTTCCGCTGCCGTAGTCACCCGTCATCCGCCATGCACGTTGCCCGGAACGTGGGCTAAGTCCATTTGCCACGTACCCCAAGCAGGAATGAGTGAAATTTGTCATGACGTATCCGGACAAACAGGTCGGATCGTCGAAATCTCTTTCAAGATGAGCAGAACGGAGGAAACGGCTCCTGACTTGGAATAGATCGCCGATTCTTTTTCTAACCATTTCCCACCGTAACCGAGTAAATTCCCTCGAGTAACTCCATGTTGCTCCGGTCTTGGGTTTTTTGGACTTGTTGCAGGTTCGCTGATTCCATGTATTCTAAGAATCCGTCAGTCTGGTGTGCCAAAGCCTCAACTCGTGCGCGGATATCTTCCTCCGGAAGCTTGAATATTTGACCTGGACTACCATGACCATGAGCGATTTCCCGCAATGTCAGGGTTGATTCTACCTCGTGACGTTCTTGCCAGAAGTCATTCAAGCAGTACACAAAGAGTTCAGGGCTGATGTCGGGTTTTTCTTCACGATTGAATCCATATATCGTTTCATGTTTGCCGGACCGGCGATCAAGTTCACGTTCACCTAATTTAAGGATGAGTTCCAGTTCGACGAGTGGACAATCTAGATTGTCTTCCTGAACTTCACCCTTCCGGCCCCGGGTTGGATAGTAGGTGTGTAGAAATGTGTTGAAGTGTTGTTGCAACGTGACCTTCGAAAACTGACTCTCCTGCCTCTCTGCCTCCTTTTGAAGTGCCTTGAGAATCGCACTTGGCACAATTTCAGGTTCGTGCCAGCGGTTAAGCAGAAAGTCCCATGCCAAAAGTGGATTCTCTATATTGGTGGCTAAATTCCAGTGAAGAAGCCAAAGCGTTCGAATGTCTTCGAGAAATGGATCGCGTCCTTTTTCGGCGAGCAAGGTTTTTCCGAGATTGGTGACCGAAAGGTTTTGCCTCTTTGTTTCTGCTTTCGCCACACCCATCACTTGCGACCAAAAGCGAATAGAACGAACCATATTCTTACCAACACCCAATTTGACCATTGCGCCTTCTTCATCCGAAAAAAGTGTCGGATCTTCTTGCAAACCACGCACAGCTTTGGGTAGCCATGCATAGCGGCACGGAAACGACTCGTGGCCTGAAATCCGATAAGTTTTTCGCGGTTTCGGTGAAGCGCTATTTTGAGGATATTGAGTAGCCATCAAGCAGACCGTCAGCATCGAGGTTTCGATGCAAGGTCATTAGAGAAGGTGGAGCGCCACGATTGGTCAGGATGTAAACCGAGAAACTGATGGAGACAAGTATAGCGCGATAGAAGACTTTTTTCAAAAGATTACGGTCGATGCTTTCAGAAATGTACCAATAGATCAAGAATTCTTCATGGTTCTTCTACAAGCATCTTCACCTAGTAATCAACGCACGGTTAGGCTATAGTAAGTAAAACGCATAACAACCATCACACAAAGGGGGTGACTGGCTTCGACGGGGATCAGGAGGTCAACGGTGCGTGTCGAGCTCTCGGAGTCTCGTTAAACCTTCGGGAACCTTATAATTGCCAACCAAGAATTGGCTCTCGCAGCTTAATTGACTGCGACGTCTCCCCATTCTTTGTCTGCGGGCATGGATGAGGCGCTACTTCAGCAGGCTGGTCCAATGTTGGTGCTCAGCAACGGCGGATGAGACTTTTCTGGGCTAGCGAACGCTCTAAGCCGGTCAGTGGGCGTGGGCGGTTGCGAATCCTAAAACATTGACTACGCACGTAGGACCGTTGTGCTGAATATCTTCGGACGCGGGTTCAAATCCCGCCACCTCCACCAATAGGGCCTCTGGACTACTTGATCCAGAGGCCTTTTTTGTTGAAAGTTGATGGGTGTGCTCATTTGTTGGCGGAATGGTTAGTCTGAGTGGGAGAGCTTGTGTTGTATTCCTCCCCTTTGTAAGGGGAGGATAGGTGGGGTAGAGTCGCATACCAAAGAGCAGCGACAGCAAGTACAACACGCGGCTTGTTTGCTCTGGCCCAAACTCTACCTCCCCTCGCCCCTCCTTACAAAGGAGGGGAATTAGAGCACAGAAGAAACGGGCAGAGATTGTCAACGAATGACTGAACACATACGGGATGACAGCAGGGAAGGAGCCTAGAGAAACGGCATGACTACCAACGAGTCAGGATTGCGCAAAGGCATTCGGTATCAGCCGGATGAAACGCCGCCGGTGCCGCTGGCTTTCGGGCTCGGGCTGCAACTCGTGGTGCTCTGCGTGGCCGGCATTGTCCTGACCCCGGCCATCGTGATCCGGGCGGCCGGCGGGAGTGAAGCCTTCCTGTCATGGGCCGTGTTTGCCGCGATCCTGGTCAGCGGGACAACCACGCTGATCCAGGCCGTCCGGTTCGGCCGGTTCGGCGCGGGGTACGTGCTGCTGATGGGCACTTCCGGCGCCTTCATCGCGGTCTGCGTCGCGGCGATCGCCCAAGGCGGGCCGGCGATGCTCGCCACCCTGGTGGTTATCTCCTCGCTCTTCCAGTTCATCTTTTCCACGTGGCTGTCGCTGTTCAGGCGTATCCTGACCCCGGCCGTGGCCGGCACGGTCATTATGCTGGTGGCGGTCACGGTGATGCCGATCATCTTCAACATGCTGAAGGATGTGCCGGATGGCGTCCCGGCCCAGGCCGCGCCGGTCAGCGCCCTCGTCACGATGCTCGTTATTGTCGTGATCGCGCTGAAGGCGACAGGCACATTGCGGCTCTGGGCGCCGGTTATCGGCGTGGTCGTGGGTTCGGTGGTGGCCGCGTTTTTCGGTCTCTACGACGTGGACCGCGTGGCCGAAGCGTCATGGATCGGCCTGCCGGACGGCGCATGGCCAGGCTTTGACCTGGAGTTCGGACCGGTGTTCTGGGGGCTGCTGCCGGCGTTCGTGTTCGTGACCCTGGTGGGCGCTATCGAAACGGTGGGCGACGCCGTCGCCATCCAGCGCATAGCCTGGCGCCGTCCCCGGGCCGTGGATTTCCGGGCGGTGCAGGGCGCGGTGGCCGCGGACGGCGTGGGCAACCTGCTGTCCGGTCTCGCGGGGACCGTGCCGAACACGACCTATTCCACAAGCGTGTCCGTGGCCGAACTCACCGGCGTCGGGGCCCGTCGCGTGGGCATCGCCGTGGGGATCCTGTTCCTCGCGATGGCGTTCTTCCCCAAGGGGTTGGCCGTGATCCTGGCGATCCCGGGTCCGGTGGCCTCGGCGTATCTCACCGTGTTGCTGTCGATGCTCTTCGTGGTCGGCATGCGGGTGGTCTTTCAGGACGGGATCGACTATCGCAAGGGGTTGGTCTGCGGCGTCTCGTTCTGGATCGGCGTCGGGTTCCAGAACGGCGTGATCTTCCCCGAATACTTCGCGGAGTTCGCCGGCGGCCTGCTTCAGAACGGCATGACGGCCGGCGGGCTCGTGGCCATCCTGATGACCCTGTTCGTGGAACTGACGGGCGCCCGGCGCAGCCGCATCCAGGTTGCGTTCGACGTTTCGGCCCTGCCGAAGATCAGCGAATTTCTGCGGTCATTCGCCTCCCGCATGGGGTGGGACGCGGCGATGGCCGACCGCCTCGACGCCGTCGGCGAGGAGGGATTGCTGACGCTCCTGCAGGACAAGAGCGAAGCCGAACGCGGAGAACGGCGCCTGCTGCTCATCGCATACGAAGAAGACGGCGGGGCGCACCTCGAATTCATCGCCGGCACCGGAGATGAAAACATTCAGGACCGGATCGCGCTACTCGGCGCGCGGACAGCGGGGGAATTAGTCGAGATCGAGCAGGAAGTCTCGCTCCGGCTGCTGCGGCACCTGTCGTCCTCGGTCCGCCACCAGCAATACCATGACACGGACATCGTCACCGTCCGCGTGGAGAGACCTTCCGATTAAGAACTGCCGCTCGCCGGGCACCCGCCAATGTCACATCCGCAGGTCATCCAAAAACTCCGAAGCAGGCGCGACACTCGTAATCATCAGGTAGTCCCGAGCACGTGTGCAGGCGACGTAGAGCAAGTGTCTCTCCGTGTCGTAGACTTCCTCAAGATCCGCATCATCTGCAACGGTTTCGATCCGCTCCTGTAACGGAATAATCTCATCGTCACACGCCATGACGACAACGGCGCGGAACTCCAAGCCCTTAGCCAAATGCATTGTGCTTATCGAAACGCAGTCTTCGCCCAGCTCGCGGCGTTCATCCAAGACATGGAAAGGCAAACCGGCACCGCGTATCGAGTCGCGCGCTCGGTCCAGTTCCTTACGCGAACGAACGAAGATCCCAATCTCACGAGCAATCACGCCCTCGTCCTGACATTTCCGCAACCATTCTCCGACGGCCTCACGTTCTTTCTGCTCGGTCTCGAAGAGGTGTATTGCCGGAGACTCGCCATTGAATGCCGAGATCGTTCCTCGCCGATCCTCGACGTTGCCATCGACATCGGCGACTTCGGGACCCAGCAGACGGTCCGCCTGGGTCCGAATTTGATGGGAGGTTCGATAGTTGAATTTCAGTGTCTGAGACCTCCCCCGGACATCCACTCCCAGCGCTTTCCAAGAAAACGGGGTTTGGAAAATCCGTTGTCCCAGATCGCCCGCAAAAAAGAGGCTGTTTGACCGTTCACCTCCCAACGCAGCTAGAAAACGCAGTTGGGCAACGCTGACATCCTGCGCTTCATCCACAATTGCGAAGTCAAATGGCGGATTTCGACGATTCTTGAGCTTTTCGGCCAGCATGCCGAACATGTCGGCCCGCGTCACCAGTTCCCGGTCTCGAAGTGCAGTCTTGACCCGTTCAAAGATCGACCAGAGTGCCGAACGCTGCTCAACGGGAAGCCGGGTCTTTCGCCCAAGTCGCCTGACATCACGGTAAGCTTCCCAGCTATCCAGTCGCCATGCGTCAACGACATTCTCCCACTCGCCTAGCAAGAACCGAGCACTGAAATGATGAGCCTCCACTTGACCGGCCTCTTTCTCCAGCAACTCCCGGACCAGTTCCTGCGTGGCGATCTTTGGAGTACCAAACTGTGCTTGGTAGAGCCGCTCCCCAACAGTATCGATGGCGTTGACTTCCACACGTTCGGCAAGCCGAGGTTCGTTATGGAT
This sequence comes from Nitrospirales bacterium, assembly GCA_965204965.1. Taxonomy (GTDB): domain Bacteria; phylum Nitrospirota; class Nitrospiria; order Nitrospirales; family UBA8639; genus Bin75. The sequence goes on from OZ242026.1 coordinate 2,567,387, forward strand.
CAAACGCCTGAGTTTCATACGTAGAACATCCGCCAGGGTATCTGAAAACGTGGTCAGCAGGATCCTGGCGGTTGGGTTGGCGCGCGCGAGAAACACGGCCCGGTGGATAGCCACAATGGTCTTGCCCGTACCGGCAGAACCGGAAACACGTGACGGACCACTGTAGTCCTTCTCTATCACTTGCCGCTGCGCCGGATGAAGAAAAATCGTCCACTTCTCCCAAGGATAGTTGAGAGCGCGCTCCAACTCTTCAACGTCGTGCACGATACGGAAACGACGTTGAGCGTCAGGATGCTCGAAGGGATCTGCTGCCACCCCGTATTCCGCCACGGGTTCCGCTACGCCCTGGATCTCGGCAGATCCGAAGTGAGCGGATGCTGTCGCTGCCGGTTGAATGAACTTCGGCGTTCCGCCAACGGCCAACTCAAGCAATGCCTCCGCTGCCTCACTCGGCAAATGACCGACCAGATCCAGAAGACTATCTTCATTGGCGTTGCGAATATCGTTCATCCACTCAGCCGGCACACCAAAGACCAACAGATCACCATCTGGAATGTCTGTGAACAGGGGCGGTTTGGGCGAGACCTTCTGTTCGGTTGCCACATACTTCGGTACGTTGATTTCTTCAACCATCTCCCGTATTTCCACGAGTTGTGCGGCACCCGTCTTCGGATGGGTTTCCAGCCTGCGCCGCTCTGCCCACTTGTAGGCGTTATCATGGTGATCCACATAGCACAACAGCAGGCTATTCTGAGTCCGATGCACGATTATCCGCACATCGCTGCTGACACGAACGGACCAGAAATTCGGATCTCTGGCTTTACCCAGCTTGTGAAACTGCAATCCGGGCTGGGCAGGATTCACTTGCAGGTCAAAGGTCGTGGTCTTCACGGCCTTCTGCTCGTCACTAGTGAGCTTAGCGAGGCTGTTGGTGAAGGTGTCGGCGATGCGGAAGTTCACTAGACCTGTACCGCCACAGGCAACGCTATCTGGTTAGCGACGGCGGAATAGAGTTTCACGTCCACTTCTGGCGCTAGGATCGAAACCAACAGTGCGTATCGAACAGGCCGGTCGTAGCGTTCCAGCCGTGGCCGGGTCTTCCACCAGCCAAGCGCTGGATAGACCCCAATTATACCTCGACTGGCAAGGTCCGCGGCGCTTCCCAGCCAAATGTCAGAATGCAGGGATCCCTTGTGCCGGTTCTGCTTGCCAACTATCCAGCCGGGATCATCGCCACCGCCCTGCGTCCGCTCCTCCTCATCGCGTGCGGCCACATTGATTCGCGCTCTGAAATCCGCCTCTGATTCTGCTGGTCGCTTCGCGTCGAACCTCAGGCCGTGTGATTCGTAGCGATATCGTCCGGAGAATCCGCGCACAGATGGGTTGGGTTCTATGAAATAGGATAGCGTCACCCGCATCGAGACCCGCGTCTCGCCGAGCTTCTCCAGTTCTTCCAGAGGCCAGGGCAGCCGATGCAGGTTCATGTCCCGCAAGGTCGGTTCCTTGCGGCCATCTCGCCTGAACGGATGCAGTTGTTCCTCGCAGACCATGGTGAGCGAGTTCTCCACGCTCCACATAGCTTGATCCAGATCGGGGACGCCGAACCCACAGTGGCGCACGAGGTTGGCGATTTCCGTCTTTGTCGGCTGGCCGTTGGCGGGCAGGAACGCCTGACGCATCGCGTCCGACCACTCTGCAGAATGTACGATCAACGCGCGAATGGTCTCGGGCCAGAGTCCCGGGTACTCCGCCATCAATTGGGCCGCCATCCGTGCGGCCATTGCCGACGCGGCGCTGGTCGCGTTCGTGGTGGTGAACAAGCGCTCTTCGGGTTTCGAATTCGCGGTAAGGAGGCTCAGACTCGGCATCCCCACCGCGCCCAGGGCATCCTTGGCGGCATTGCCGCCTTCGAGGACGACATCTGGTTTCAGCGGCCAATTGGCTTTCCAAGTCGCCGAAGTCGTGCTGAACGGGCTGAGGCCTCCGGCTGGCGCGATGGGCTGAAAACCTCCCGCACCGTGATCGGTAATTTGTACGAATTCGGTCGCCGCACCCACGGTTAGAGCGTTCCAGCTTTGCCCAGGATCATGAATGCCATCAGTCGTGTTGCTCACGGGATATTCTGCCCAAGCATTGGGGTCTCTAACGTTCCCGGCGGCGACGACAAAGAGCCGTGGCGTCTCACTCTGTCCTTCCGAATCCACAGCAAGCCGATCTATCGCCGCCGACCAGGCGGAAGGTCGGCCGCGATCCCGGTTGTCACGGGCGGTCACGGCCATGCTGTAAAGGCGGCGGCGTTGCGGCGCCGTTATTTCCGGGCGCGCGACCGCCTCGGTAGTGAGATAACCGTGATGCCTGGCATCGCCGCCGTTGGCGCCGTCCGCAGGCAACAGCTTGACCGACTCGAGCCGATGCGCAACGTCCAGTGGCTCTTGCGAGACGAGCGCCTCAGTCAGATTGCCGGCCAGAGCGAGTCCGGCCATTTGCGTCCCGTGGCCATCGCCATCATTAATTCCCCAGCCTGGCTCCACGGTATGCAAATCCGGGGTGGCCAGACCAGCTGCAATGAGCGGGTGCCCATGATTGACGCCGGTATCAAACAGGCACACGTGGGGCACGTCGGTGTCGTGGCTAGGCACGGTCAGACGGGCGCGCAGGTCATCGAGCCATGCAGGTTGTTCCTCGGGCGTCAGCGCATCGAAGAACTCTGCCGTTTCTTTCGCACGCCGCAACTCCGCAATGCTGTTCAACGTTAGAACGGATTGCTTCATCTGGGCCGCTGACCCAAACGCGAGCAACACTGTGCGTTCCGGAAACTGGAGCTCGCCGGGCGCAAGCTGGAACCCTAGCTCTTCTGCCAGCTGTTTGAATCGGCTCGTGGTCGCCGCTCGATCACGTCGCACGGGCAACCAAACCTCCCACCAGAGGCTCTCCTCGTCCGTAGTAGGCAGCACTGCGGGATCATCAGTCCAGAGTGCGTTGAGCGTAGCCGCCCGAATATCGGAAATTGCGTTCAGCAGTTTGCGATTCTTGGGGCCGCTCTTCGTGTCCTTGGACTCATCCAGATACGCATGAATCAGGTTTTCGAAGGTTTCTAGCTTTCCGTCGGGGACGAACACCGTTGCAAACGTGCGCTGTTCGTCATGGCGAACATTCAACAACTCGATCCCGGACCGTTCACGGGCCAGCGATTCGAAGGCTAGTTCGATATCCGGAAAACTCTCAAACTCCACCCTCAGACCGAAACCTTCCTCAATCCCGGCTGCCTCTTGCGCCTCCCGTGCGTTCACTAGCTGTGGCCGCAACGCTTCCAGTTGGCGCATCAGCGCATCGCCGTGTTGGCCCCGATTGCGATCAGGTACAGAGGCGCCACCGCCCCGTTGCTGCGGGGAACGAAAGCGTTCGGTCTCGGCTGTCCCATCGAGGATGAAGTGACGTTTGCGTTGGTCGTCTTGCTTTGCCATTTGACGCCTGATGCCCCGGGGTTGTTATTATTTCGCCTTGAGTCGGCTGGAGATCCGCTGCCTTTCCTCCAGCGTCCGGCGAACATCTCCCTCCGAGACTTTCTGGCGTCCCTTGATGAGCGCCTCCTTCAGGGTTTCATCCGACGCCCTCGCCACTTCGGCATAGCTCAAGCCCACCGCTCCACTGGCCAGTCGTTTCCACGACACACCTTTGGTGGTCGTTCGTCCCAGGCGAGACTTCAGCACCGATGCGATATGTGCTTCGTCCGGCAGTTCGTAGTGCAGAACATCATCGAATCGACGGAACAATGCGTGGTCCAGGATCTCCGGGTGGTTGGTAGCAGCAACGATAAGGCTGTGGGATTCGTCCTGCTCGATCATCTGCAGGAAGCTGTTCAGGATACGCCTGACCTCACCAACGTCGTTGGCAAGCCCTCGCTGTGAGCCGATGGCATCGAACTCGTCGAAGAAATAGACACCCCGCGTGCGGTCGGTGGCTTCGAAGATTTGGCGCAGTTTGCTCGCGGTCTCGCCCATGTACTTGGTAATCAGCCCGTCGAGCCGCACCTGAAACAACGGCAGACCAAGCTCGCCAGCTAGCACCGACGCTGTCATCGTCTTGCCGGTACCCGGCGGTCCCATCAGCAGGAGCTTTCGCCTGGGGCTGAGCCCATGAGCGAAAATCTGCGCCGCCTTGCGCTGCTCCCTAATGATGCGTTCGAGCTGACGCGACAAGGTATCTTCCAGCACCATCTCCCCGAGCCGCGCCTTCGGGTAGGTAACCGCGAGCAACCCCGCCAACGCGCCGCGAGGGCGACTGATCGGGATTGCCGTCTCCCCGCCTTGTGGTGGCAGACCGCGGCGCGCCTTTGCCTCGTCGACCAACGCGCGCAACTCCTCTGCGAGCTTGCCGTGGCCGAGCTTCGCCTCATGGGCGGCGACTTGCATCGCCACGGAAAAGAATCGTTCGTCCGCACCCTCCAGATGCGATTTGAGCAACGCTTTCAACTGATCGGCGCTAGCCATCTCTGCCTCCCCTGTCCGCGTAGCGCGTCATACCCGAAACACCTTCATGACCTCGTCGCCGAGGTGGTTGATGACTTTGACGGCGATGCGGCCGGACGTCGGCTTGTCGAACGGCCGGGACGTGTCGCTGTGGAGGGTTTCCCAGGCTTCCTGATTGATCTCGGCCTTGAGCGTCGTCTTGAGGGCTTGGTACGGGTCGTTGGCGCCGAGGAAGTAAGCGTGGCGGACGAAGAAGCTTTCCTCGTTGTAGTCGGTGTCGATGAACCAGCAGGCGATGCCGTCGGCGTTGTCGCTGCGGATCTCGCCGGTGTTGGGATGGAACACGTCGACGCCGTTGACCTTGACCTGGATTTGGCCGTCTTCCGCGTCGAGGACATCAATGTCCGGCTCGCCGAAGATGACGAAGAGATTGCCTTTGCCGGTGTTCTTGAGGTCGGCGGCCATGTGGAGGTCGGCGTTCATACGCGCCTTGAGGACGGGGATGCGACCCAGTTTATTGAACTCCGAGGCATGGGCCTCATAGTTGAACGCGCAGGCGATCAGCACATGGAAGTCGGCGTCCGCGGCCTCACGCGCGGCCTTTACGAGATCGGGACGGGAGACGGTACCGAATTCCGGGCCGATGAGGATACCGGCACGTTTCCCGGCTCCAGAGTCGGCATCGCCTTCGACGTAGATCCCCTCTGCGCAGACCAGGTCACCAGGCCAGGGTTTGATCGCGGAGAACGTGATGCGGTCGTCCTTGTGCGCCTGCTGGACGCCGGAAGTCTTGAGATTGTCCAGAATCATTGCAGCGAAATCCTGCTTATCGCCGTAACCGAGTTTGCTTTCGGCGACGTTGTCGATGAGTTCGTCATTCTCGTCAACACCCAGCAAGCGGTGCGGCGACAGGCTTTCGACGGTGAAGGGACCGGCGACCCGGACTTTTTTGTTGTCCTCGTAGGGCTTGTCATAGAGGTACTCGTAATCGGCTTTGTCGGCAATGGAGGCATCGATTTCCTTTTGCCGGGCGAGACGCTTCTCCCACCAAGCAGCATGAATCCTCCTGACATCCTTCTTCCAAGTATCGTCGGCATCGCGGGGAATTTCCCATTCCTCCCAGGACTTGCCAAGCGCGCTGTTTAATTTCCGGCGTAGCAACTCTAACTGCTCTTGAAATTTCTCCCAGATCACATCGATCTCGGCGTTATTGGCGATGGACTTGAGGGTAATGTGGGGGACGCGCTCGTACACGAAGCCTTGGCGGATGTCGTTGTACGTGGGTGCTTCCGAGGGGGCTTTGCGGGCGAGCGCGGCTTCTTTGATTTGGCCGTCGCGGCTGTCGGCAAGCAGGTAGTAGGGATAGCGAGCGCCCATGATGCGGGCGCGGGCCAGCGCGAGGGCAACGCGGGAGGTGTCGATGGTGATCCAGCGGCGGCCCCACTGCTCGGCAACGTACGCGGTGGTGCCGGAGCCACAGGTGGGGTCGCAGACGAGGTCGCCGGGATCGGTGGTCATCAGGATGCAGCGTTGGACAATCTTCTCGGCAGTCTGTACCACATATAGCTTTTCCTCAGTGAAACTGCCTGTCAACATATCATCCCAGACATTTGCAATAGGAGACACAGGAAAGTCTTGAATACGGCGAATATATCGCAGTGCCCGTCCTCCTTTGGCTAAACGACACGCTGAGCCTAGACGTTTTATTCCTTCAGAGTTTGTTTTCCACCCACCACTTGACGGTCTATACACTTCTCCCTGAAATAAAATTGGCTGCCGAGTAGTTTGTCCTCCAGATTGAGATAGGAAATTGTCAGAAGTTACAAGGTACCATTCGTCAGATGAAAAATCTCGCTCGTAGTCTTCATCATTTGACAGAACACGAATCGTCCCACCATCAACACTTTGAATCCGATTGTATAAGGCAGCTCCAGCTTCGCCCGCCTTCTTTTCACGAAATGGCTGACGATATTTCACCGCTTCGTAATCTTTCGCAGCCCAAAGAAGATAGTCGCAAATTCCGGCCATATATAGAGAAGTTGCGCTAGTCGTTTTACTAATTATGATTTCGCTGACAAAATTATCCTCCCCAAACACCTCATCAATCAGTGCCCGCACCAGATGTACGTTCTCATCCCCGATCTGCACGAAGACCGACCCACTTTCCGTCAACAAATCCCGTGCTACCGTCAGCCGGTCCCGCAAATACGTCAAATACGAATGAATCCCATCCCGCCACGTATCCCGAAAAGCCTTCACCTGCTCCGGCTCGCGGGTGATGTGCTCGACGTTGCCGTCCTTGACGTCGCGGCTGGTTGTTGACCACTGGAAATTCGAGTTGAACTTGATGCCGTATGGTGGATCGACATAGATACACTGTACTTTGCCGCGCAATCCCTCCCGCTCAGCCAACGACGCCATCACCTGCAAGCTGTCCCCGAGAATCATCCGGTTCGACCAGTTGGCGTCGTGTTGGTAGAACTCGGTCTTGGCCTCCTCGGAGACCAGGCCGTTGAAATCGGCGAAGAGATCGGCCTGCCATTCGGCCCTGCCGGCGTCTTTCTCCGTTTCCTTACTCCGGCGCATCAGGTCATCGATCAGCACCTTCGGATGTACCTTTTCCTGAATGAAGAGCGGCGGTGCCTGGACGACCAGGTCGGACCAGTTCCGCTCTTCCTTGCCGCGCCAGACGAACTGCGGGTCGAGGTCGCGGTTGCGACGCTCATAGGCGACCCGGATCGGGCTTTGCTCGTCGTCCCCCAGGACCGCTTGAAACTCGGCAGTCGGGATATTGGCGCGCTTGTCGGCCTTATGCTTGAGCGTCTCGACCGTCTTTTTACTCGCCTTCTTCGCCATATCCTTGCTTACGTCCTGAAAGGGTTCGTGATCGTTACGCCTTCAATCTGTTGCCCATCTTGCAGATCTTCACTATAGAGGGTTTTACAGCCCGATTCGAGCGCAGCGGCGACAATGAGAGAATCGTAGAAGCTGAAACGGTAACGGGTTTGCAGATTGAGGCTCCGTTGGTAAAGCGTTCGTGTTGGATTGACCCGCCAAAGAGGCATCAACGTGTCGTCCAGTATTCGTCTGGCTTTCTCCGGTGTTGCATTGAGTTTACGGGTTATGACGTTGATCGTCTCCTGAACAACCTGATAACTGACACAATCGGTTTCGTTCTCCAAGGATTCCTGAACCAGACTAACGGCTTTATCACGTTTGTGGTCATTGGTTTCATCAAACAAGTATACGAGGACATTGGAGTCGAGGAAGTGTTCAACGCTCATTCATTTCGTCCCGAGTAAACTTCCGCCCTCCGGTAAATAGTTGGCCTTGCAACTCACGGATGGTTCGCATGGCCCGGGCAGCCTGCTGTTTGCGCCCATCTATTACTGCTTTATCGATCATCTCGTTGAAGGCTGTTTCCACTTTGGCCTCGAAGTCCGACTGTATCTCGTAGACGTCCGTGAACTCGGCAAAATCCCATCGGCCGTAGCGACCGTGATTATTCACTCCGGGCACCCAGTAGGTGTCCATGGCGGCTTTCTTCGCTATGGCGTCCTCTCCTCGATAGCCCTTGATTTCGACGATCAGATGCAGATAATCGTCCGCCCCATGGCCATCATCGACGAGCACGATAAAGTCCGGAATGTAGGTCCGCCTTTCGGAGCCATAGCGGTAAGGAACTTCAAGTCCAAGATTGTGGTTCTTGACGTACGCTTTGACACGTGGATGGGATTCGGCCACGCGGCAAAATTCCGCTTCCCAGTCACTATCGAGGATGACCCAGTTGACGTGGCAACGGCGAGAATCGGTCTCCCAGCGGTTTGTCCTCGACGTGATGAAGCGGACATGGTTCGTCGAGCCGGTAGGATTGTACGGGTCCAGCACAACCTTGACGGGATTACTGCCGATTTCCGCTCGGGTGATGGCAGCCGTAATACGCTCGCAGGCCATATCCGCGAGTTCCTGATACATGAGTTGGGCGGGGTAGGTACCGCCCTTGCAGTTCAGGTAGCCATCGAGCCACTGTTTGGTGATCCGCTTGAGTTGACCGAAGAGATGGAGTTTGGGTTCTTTTCCCTCGTCGCGCCACTTGGTGTAGAGCAGCCGCTGTGTGAGATGAAACACAAGGGTCGAGTGCCGGAGGTCCTTTGTGTGAACCAGATTAAGGTCGACTCCCTCGCCGATAATCCCCTGGTTCGTCGTAATCGACGGACCCACCAGATCGGGTGTGAGTTCCAGCACCGAGTCGTCGTTGAACTCGGCGTTGAGCCGCTCTTCAGGCAACTCCACTCGATACCCGGCCACCCGCGGGAAACGGATCTCCAACGCGTCTCTTTCGGGTCGTACGGCCCTCACCTGAACAGTTTCTCGCGGCGGCTTCGGCGGAGCCACAACGGGCTTCGCCGTAAAGTCGAACGGGATGCCCAGGACATCCGCGTATTCGACGTCGAATAGTCCGTCTTCATTGAGATCGTAGGATTGACGACGCAACGCGCGACCGATGACCTGCTCACAGAGCAACTGCGTCCCGAAAGCACGAACGCCCAGCACATGCGTGACGGTATTGGCATCCCACCCTTCGGTGAGCATCGATACCGACACCACACAGCGAACGGAATCCCCCAGCCGCCCCGGCTTGCCCACGGTGTTCATGACTTCGCGCAGCAGGTCCTGGTCGCTGATTTTTTCGGCCTGATGACGGTCGCCGGTGCGCTCGATGATCTCCCGCCGAAAGCGCTCGATCTCGTCATCGGCCACGTTGCGAAAGTTTTTGTCCAACGCCTCACCGGACTCCAGTTGTTCGCTGTCGATCAATAGCGTACGGGGCCGCGGGTACGGATTGCCGTGTTCGTCAAAGTTCCGAAACAGTTCCAGTCGCCCGTTTTCGAGCGTCTCTGAACCATCATCCTTTTTACGGTAGAATCCGGAGATGTAGTCGTAGACGAGCTTCGATGTCGAGGTGTTGTTACAGACCACAATGAAGCATGGCGGCATGGCAATACCTGCCTCCTTCATCAGCCTAAAAGTTTTCTCGTAATGCCCATACAGGGCTTCCAGCGCGGTCTGTAATTCCACGGGCAGACTGAGCGGATCGAGGGTCTTGGCCTTGCCCCTCCCCTTCTTTGGCATTCTGTTACGAATGGTTTCCCAGAGCTTACGGAACTTGGGCATGTCGTCGCCGGGGATATTGTCGGCCACCGGTACACGGGGCAGCTTGACGATGCCGCATTCGATGGCGTCCATGAGCGAGAAATCGCTCATGGTCCACGGGAACAACGTGCCCTCGGCATAGCCTGACCCGCGCAGGAAGAAGGGCGTTGCCGAGAGATCCATTACCCGATTGAGGCCAAGTTTTTTGCCGACTGTCTCAAGCCCAGAAATCCACAGCCTGGCGGCCTCCCTGTTCTTTTCCGCTTCCTTTTTGTCATCTCCCTTAAGCTCGTCTTCCTCTCCCTCGCCCGGCTTTTCACGATAGCAGTGGTGGGCTTCGTCGTTGAGAATCAGGACGTTCTTTATTCCCATGAGTTCAGGCATGACCCGTTGCAGCATTTGCCCCTCGGTTTCCAGGGTCGCCAGGGGCTCACCTCGTCCCTGAAGCAAGGAACGGCCGCCTTTGGATAGTTCCAGGCGATCGCGCAACTTGAATGCGTGGAAGTTGGTGATGACGATCTTTGCCTTCTCCAGATCGGGAAGCATGTCGTTTGGGACCAACTCACGGCTTTTGTAGTAGCTGTCAGGGTCGTTCGGCTGCAACACGCGCAGGCGGTCCTTGATGGTGATGCCTGGCGTAACGACCAGGAAGCCGCGTGTGAATCTCCTACTCTGAGGCCGGCGAACCGCGTTGATGGTCTGCCAGGCTATCAACATCGCCATGACGGTGGTTTTCCCGGCCCCTGTTGCCAATTTGAGAGCCAGCCGAGACAAGTCCGGGTTGGCTTCGTTATTGGCGTTCACCAGATGATCGAGAAATTTCTTGCTATCCCGACCCCCGCTCGGCGCAACTTCGATAAGCCAAATGGCGGTTTCTACTGCTTCAACCTGGCAGAAAAAGGGCCGGATGTCGCTGAAGCGGTGGTGCCGCCAGTGCTGGAGTAATCTGGCGGTTTCCGAGGTCACCTGCCAGTGGCTCGGATTCGGTATGTTTCGCCATTGGTCGATCTGACGGCGAACCCCGTTGATGATTGCCGTGTGCTCGTACTGCTGCTCCTCAGTCGAAAGACCTTCTCCTTCATCAAACACCAGGGCAGCTTGTTCTGCTGATGCTTCCTTTCGCTTTTTCGGCTTGGGAATCGGCGTTATGAACTCGGCCTGCCTTCGATTGTCGATGATCTTTTGGGTCGGCTGCCCTGTCTCGTCCAGTTCCCAATGCCAGCTCGGGCACTCGTAAGGCGAGTTAAGGACAGGCCGCTCGAAGAATAGATTAGTCAAACTGATACATCCCCTGAACTATACTCATGGCATGGCGTGGGTCATGTGCCCTTCTTGACGAAAGTATTGAACCTCAAAGGAAGCCGTCGTTTCCATGATACGAGCGTCCCTAACTTTCCATCATTTCCAAGCGCACGTCAAATTCATGGCCTTCCGGAAACACAGCGAATGCAATTCGATTCGACGATTGTTCGTCAGCGCGAAATTCCATATCTCCACAATCTAGGCATGGCGCCAGATGCAGGATTTTATCTTTGAGGTTTTCGTACCGCGTACCCCGTAAGCAATAGATCGGTTCGCGGCGCATCAACACCCAGGTGAAGATTGCAGGCAAAGGAACCTACGCGAGAGCATAGTGAAGCTGGCCTAACATCAGGCAGTTTCACTTCGACATTGCAGCCACGATAAACGAGCCTAGTTCAAACACACCGTATGCCAGCGTGACCATTCCCACAATCATGAGTACAGCTGCAGTATAATTGAACCAATTTGGATACTGGCGTTGCAGCAAGACGGGTATCTGGGTCGCGAAACCCTCATCGCACTTTACACCCGCATTGACATCAGCGTAAGTGACCGGGGGGAAATAGAGATAGGAGATGGTCAACTGCTGGTTTGGGATTACGGTAGGGATTACGATGTCCTGGCCTGAGTTCGGTACTTCCTTAAGTTGAAATTCAACTGGAGGCCAGATATTGAAATCCGGCAAAATAATGTGACTTAGCCGCACGTTCGTCGCCGCTCGTCTGCCTACGTTCATGATGACTACGGAATGGGTATTTACGATGCCGGTGGTGCCGTCTCCCTTATGGTAGCTGAATGAGGATACGTGCCCCCAGTGAGACAACAATTTGGGGCGCTTCTCTAACCGATGATTAGCCCAAACGCCGATGAACAGCGTGAGTATAGGCATTGCTACCGTGGCGAGGAACTGCCAATCAACCATGGCCAACCTTTGCACCGAATTTGGCCTTCAGATCGTAGATGGAGTTTTGGGGCAGGAATACGAACGCCCTTAACTCTCCATCATTTCCAGGCGGGTGTCGAATTCGTGGCCGCAGGACACGCAGCGGATGCAGTCCGATTCGACCATGGGTTCGTCGTCGCGAATCCCCATACCGCCGCAATCCGGGCATCGCGACAGGTGCAGGACTTCGTCTTTGAGATTTTCGTACCGCGTGCCCCGCAGACAATAGACGGGTTCGCCGTCGATCAGCCAGGGCTGGCACTCTTTGTTCACAACCGGGAGGACAACGTAATGGTGATCGACGTAGTCCCGAATCGCGTCATGGGTGGTGAGCCCGTCCTTGAGCAACTTCCCGGTCCTGGCATCATAGATGGCTCCATCCTTGAAAATGGCTTTGGTCGGTCCCACGTGACACCTCCTTGGAGTAAAGGGTCGATCAGGGCTTTATGAGTACGACTTTACCGTCCTTCCACACGCAGATCGGTGTGTTATGCATACGTGCGGTTTTCCGGGCGACTTTCGCGGCCCGGCGCAACGCACGCCCAACGCTACGCGCAAACGCTTGCGCCTCTTTTGAGGCTTTCGTAGGTTTCATGGTCCCACCTCTATGAGTCGAGGAATGTCCTCGGAATTGTCATACACCGTCCAAGTATCGGCTAACGAGCGATACACGGCATGAAAATTCTTCCAGCCTCGATCAAAACGCCGTAACACCTCATGACGGGGGACATCATGGCCACCCTGGCGTACACGCATTGCAATCCGCCGGAGTGCAACGCGCGGTGAAGGAAGCCACAGAAAAATAATTTCGATGCGATACCCTGCCAATTTCAAATTCTTGAGCCGTTGCACGTACGTCAGCCCATTCAATGTGCTTTCAAAGGCAAAGTCCTTCCGTCCATGCGCGAGACGATCCAGTTCTTCCAGCACGAGCCGGCCCGCCGTTCGTCCGGCCAAGTTGGGAGCAAGAGGCGAAAGGCCACTTGCAATGAGGTCTGCATTTACAAAGTGCACCACACTTGCTTCCTTAGGGAGAAATTCTTTTGCAAAGGTGGTCTTGCCCGCACCATTGGGTCCCGCGATCACAATGCAACGCGGGGATTTCGCGGTTTGCTTTCTCACGTCAGCATGACCAAGACCGGGGTCCTTCCTTTTGTTGCTCAAAGCCCAGCAGATTATCCGTCTTTGAGGCTGAAAAATAAAGCCTTAACCCCCTTCACCCTCACCCCCCGCTTTCGCAGGGGCAGGCTTAATCCTCTCCCGTCAAGGGAGAGGACATTTTATCCACTCCCTCTCCCAGGAGCAGGAGAGGAAGATTTGAGGAGAGGGTGCTATGGCGAGGGACCCAGGCTGTTCTTCTCCGTCCTGGCCTTGGGGGGGGCGTTCCCCTGTCCCATCACTCCCCCCTTGAGGGGGAGTCGCAGAAGCCGAGCCGTGAGGCGACGGCTGAGGCGGGGGGTCTCCTCTCCCCGAAAGCCGCTCGTCTGGCGACCGTCCCTCCTCCCCCCACCGGTTCGCCTGCGGGCTGCGCCCTTGTTTCACCGACTCCCCCTCAAGGGGGGAGTGATGCAAAGGAGGGACCCGAACTTGCTCCTCTCCCATCGAGGGAGAGGAAAACGGGGACGAGAGGAAGAGAATCTTTGAGGTACCTCCATTTGTGCCTTGCCAGTTGGGAGTCTATAATTCTTTGCAGAGAAGAGAGACCCCTCACCCTGCCCTCTCCCTCAAGGGGCGAGGGATCATCCCATCAAGGGAGAGGAAATTGGGATGTCTTCTCCTATGGTTTACGTGTTTCGCAATCGACATGGGTTAATGAAACGGAGCCATGCCAGGCATGGAAGGCGCGTAAGATGTTCAAGCACTTAAGAATACAAAACTTCAAAGGCTGGAGGGATACCGGCGAGATCGAGATGGCTCCCATTTCGCTGTTCTTCGGCGCCAACAGTTCCGGCAAATCCAGTATTGGCCAGTTTCTGATGATGCTTAAACAGACCGTTGAATCACCAGATCGGAAAGCAGTGTTCTATCCTGGCGGGAAAAACGCCGCAGTTCAACTAGGTTCTTATCAGGAGATGGTCTTTAACCGCAATCCTTCACACAAGATAGCGTTTGAGTATCGATGGTCACTACATGATACGCTGGAAATCAAAGACCGTCTTTCCGGGCAGTCGTTTTCCGGAGAAGATTTAGCTTTCTATGCGGAAGTCGGTTTGAAGAACACAGGCCAGTCAAGTAAAGACCTGAATGCGCCGGGGCTAAACCATCTTAAATACGAATTGATAAAAAAGGACGAAACAACGTTATCCATTACAATGGACCGCAAGCCCAGAACCAAATCCGAATACAGGGTCGAAGCCACCGAATACGATTTGAAGCGCGAACGCGGCCGGGCTTGGTCCCCAGGTGCTCCGGTTCGCTTTTACGGGTTTCCCGATCAAGTGGTGGCATACTATCAGAACGCGGACTTTGTTCAGATACTGAACTTACAGCATGAAAAACTGTTCGGCTCTCTTTCTTATCTTGGTCCGCTTCGGACCAGGGCGGAACGCCTGTATTCCTGGTCTGGCAGTGAACCGGAAAGTGTGGGGTATGAGGGTGAAAACGCGATTGCAGCGCTTCTGTCCGCACGAAACCGTAGAATCAGTTTGGGGTATAAGCAGCGGAGCATGCCATTCCAGGAGATCGTTGCTTCAGAGTTAAAAGAGATGGGACTAATCGAGGCATTCGAGGTCAACCCTATCTCCAGAAAACGGCAGGAGTATGAAGTCAAGGTTCGCACGAAAGGATCTAAAGATTCTGTAGACCTTCCAGACGTCGGGTTCGGCATTTCGCAGGTACTTCCGGTGCTGGTGCAGTGTTTCTATGCGCCACCGGGATCTATCATTTTCATGGAGCAACCGGAAATTCACCTTCATCCCCGTGCGCAATCTGCTTTGGCCGACGTAATGATTGATGTGATCAATTCGAGAGAAAATGGTGCTGACAGAAACGTCCAGTTAGTCATTGAAACGCATTCCGAACATTTTCTTCGTCGTCTACAGCGGCGAATTGCCGAAGGTCGTCTCCCCAAGGAAAAGGTGTCGGCCTATTTCGCCAACGTCACAAAGACGCCATCTACACTTGATCCTTTGGAAATCGATCTCTACGGCAATATTCGGAACTGGCCGGAGAACTTTTTTGGCGATGAAATGGAAGACGTTGCCGCACATGCAAAAGCTGTAATGAGAAAGCGCATTGAGCAAGATGCCACTGACTCGGAGGGACGCGGTGAACCATCTGCCGGGTGAACGTCTAGTGGATACCAACGTGCCAATAACGGCCAATCTCGCCGTCAAACCGGCTGATATTCCCAAGGAACTGGCTGATTGCGTCCCCAACTGCGTTGAGATAATCGAACACGTAGTCAATAACGGCGGTTTGGTGATGGACGAAGGAAATGAAATTTTCGATGAATATCTAGCTAACCTTACGTTGAGTTGGCAACCTGGCGTTGGTGACCGTTTTATGAAATGGGTTCATGATCATCGCTGGAATCCCGATAAGGTTACCCAAGTACGAATTGTCAAAAACGGAAACTTCTATAATGAGTTTCCCAATCACGTCGGGTTGAGGAATTTTGATCTTTCTGATCGAAAGTTTGTCGCTGTTGCTAATGCCCACCCTGAAAAACCACCGATCATGCAGGCTACTGATAGTAAATGGTGGGGGTGGAAAGACGACTTGAAAAAAGTTGGGATTATCGTTCGTTTTATCTGCCGTGACTATGTCAGAGCCAAGTATTCGAAAAAGATAGGCTCGTGAAAGACGACTTTTTCAAATTCCCCTCTACACCTCATCTTTCGATTCCAGAGGGGCTTGAAGTTAGGGACGAGAAAATCTTGTCGGAATTCGAACGGGATGCATTCCTGCAACATGAGCTTGTTGTTGAAGAAAAGGTTGATGGGGCCAATCTTGGCATTTCGTTCGATGTTGATGGCAATATTCGTGCGCAAAACAGGGGCTCTTACCTGTCTTTCCCGGAGGCGGGCCAATGGAAAAAACTTGGAGAATGGTTGGGTCCAAGAACAAACTCTCTATTCGATCACCTTACAGATCGCTACATCCTTTTTGGGGAATGGTGCTATGCACGGCACTCGGTGCCTTACGACCGGTTACCGGATTGGTTCTTGGGTTTCGATATTTACGACAAGCAAGTTTGCCGATTCCTTTCATGCAACAGACGCGATGAATTCCTTCAGAAAATGTCCATCGCCCAAGTTCCGAGAATTGCTCGTGGTCACTTTACGCTTCGGGATGTTTCCAAGCTTTTGTCGCAGTCAGAACTTGGATCGCAGCCTGCGGAAGGCCTTTATCTCCGGCATGATCAAGACGAACAACTGGTGCAACGAGCCAAACTAGTTCGGCCTGCCTTTATCCAATCCATCGGACAACACTGGTCGAACTCGGAAATCGAGCCGAACCGATTGCAGCAGAAGATTTATTCATGACACCACTGGATCTTCAATGGTGCAAAAATTTACTTCGAACTCTTATTCATCCGTCCTAAGAGATGGGCTGCGTAATGAAACAACAGGAGGAGAATGCTCATGAGTTTGGCGGATAAGCAATGCGTGCCGTGTCGCGGGGGGGTGCCGCCGTTGGAACCGGCGAAGGTGCAGGAGTTGTTGGGGCAATTGGATCAGGGGTGGGCGTTGAATGCCGACGGGCACATCGAGCGCCTGTACGAATTCAAGGATTTTGCGGAGGCCCTGGCGTTCGTGAATGCGGTGGGCGCGATTGCCGAAAACGAGGGGCACCATCCCGACCTGTTTTTGGCGTGGGGCCGGTGCAAGGTGGAAATCTGGACGCACAAGATCCACGGGCTCACGGAAAGCGATTTTTACCTGGCGGCCAAGGCCGACCGGGTCTTTGCGGGCAATGGCTGAGTCGCTCATCACGATTGAGCCAGCCGCTCAAGCCGGCGCCGCGGTCGCGGAAGAACCCTGGGGCGACCCGGACGGCGTCCCGCAGGTGGCCCTGGTCACCATGCCGTTCGGGTATTCCAAATTCCCCTCCATTCAACTCGGCACGCTGTCCCGGGTGTTGAAAAACCACGGCATCGGGTCCAAAAGCCATCACTTCAATCTGCTCTTTGCCCATCGCATCGGGCTCCCGCTCTACGAAGTGTTGTGCGAAAAGCGCGGGATGATCGGCGAGTGGTTGTTCTCGTCCATTCTCTTCCGGGACAACCCGAAGCACGCCCGGTATCCCGACGTATTCAAGCCCGTGTTCGAGAGCACGGCGCAGGAGGCCGGCTGTTCCACGGGGTATCTGGAGGAGATCTGCCACACCATCGCGCCGCAGTTTCTGACCGAGGTGCTGACCTCGTACAACTGGGGGCAATTCAAGGTCGTGGGGTTCACGTCCACCTTCGATCAGAACGTGGCGAGCCTGACCCTGGCCAAATTGATCAAGGAGTTGTATCCCGGCGTTCGCATCGTCTTCGGCGGGGCCAACTTCGACGGCGAGATGGGCCTGGAATATTTCCGGGCGTTCCCGTGGATCG
This sequence comes from Nitrospirales bacterium, assembly GCA_965204965.1. GTDB lineage: Bacteria > Nitrospirota > Nitrospiria > Nitrospirales > UBA8639 > Bin75. Next base: position 2,584,800 of record OZ242026.1, read on the forward strand.
ACTACGTGGTGGTCGGCGAAGGCGAGGAGGTGTTTCCCGCTTTGGCGAAGAACGTGCTGCGCGGTCAGGAAGACGCGCTCCCCACCGGGGTGGCCTTTCGCAAGGACGGGGAGCTTCAGTTCCAACCCAACACGGCCCTCTTTTCCGATTTCTCCGCAGTCGGGCCTCCCGACTACGACGATTATTTTGACATGGTTCGGGAACTGGAGGGACAGGGCTCGACCGGGCTCAACCGGATTTTGCTCTACGAGGGATCACGCGGGTGCTGGTGGGGCGAAAAACATCATTGCACGTTTTGCGGGTTGAACGCGCAGTCCATGCAGTTTCGCGCCAAGACGTCGGACCAGGTGGCCCGGGAGATGGACGGCCTCTCCAGTCGCTATAACACCACGCGCTTCCGGCTGGTGGATAACATCATCGACCTGAAGTACATCGACAATCTGTTCGGCCGGTTCGCCGCGGGTCACTATGACCTGGACGTGTTCATGGAGACCAAGGCCAACCTGACCAAGCAGCAGATCCGGACCCTGGCCCAGGGCGGGGTGAAGTGTATGCAGCCGGGCATCGAAAGCCTGAGCGCCGCGCAACTCAAGGAGATGGATAAAGGCGTCAGCCCGCTCCAGAACGTCCAGTGTCTGAAATGGAGCCGGTATTACAACCTGGATATCAACTGGAACATCCTGCTGGGCTTTCCGCAGGAAACCGACGCGGACTACAAGCGCCAGATTGAACTCATCCCCTCACTGTTTCACCTGCAACCGCCGGAAAGCACCGGCAAATTGTGGCTGGAACGGTTCAGCCCGTATTACATGCGTCCCGAGGAATACGGCGTGCGCATTACCGGGCCGGGCGCGGCGTACGAATACGTGTATGACGCGCGGAAAGTGGACCTGAACAAGATTGCGTACGACTTCGAATATGAGATCGATTGGAAGGTGGACCCGGCGCTCTATGAGCAATTGTGCGCCCTGGTGAAGGAATGGCGGGCCCGGTATTTCTCGCAGGACCGTCCGTTTCTGTTTTACTCCAAGGCCATGAGTTACGTGACCGTCTACGATGGTCGCACCGACCACCCAACCAGCGAGCGGTTTGATTGGCCCTTTTCCTTTGTGATCGAGTTTTGCAATGAGACCCTGAAGACGCTGGAGCAAATCCGGCGGGCTTCAGCGGACGATCCCGCGGCGTTGCCCACGGAAACCTCCATCGATGCCGTGGTCACCACGCTCACGGCCAAACGGATCCTCGTCGAAGACAAGGGTCGCTATTTCACCCTGGCCTTGCCAGTCAATCCGCATTTATAGAGCCGCATCCCTGCGCCCTTTCTTGTAGCGGCGGCATCTCATGCCGCCCGGAAGCCGACATGGATTGGATCCCCGATCAGAGCGTGTCCCCGACCTGATCGGGATCGGGAGAATCTGTGCTCCAGTTCCCCGCCTTTGTAAGACAACCCCCTCAATCCCCCTTATCAGGGGGACGGCCTCGAGCCTCTCTCCCCCCTGACAAGGGGTGTATAGACCGGGGACATCATTAACAGGTGTTCGGGGACATGGTTGACACATTGTGAGTTATTCTGCGGGCTGCTGCAAATCCACCTCGCGGATATATTGCTGACAAAAATAGACCCGCCACCGGCCCTCCTGGGGGGTGGGCCGCACGGCCACCGGGAAGCCCCGTAAGGCCTTGGTCACATGGAAGCGTCGCCCGCGAAACGAGATCTCGCCTTTCCATTGGACGCGTCGGACGTGCGCCCCGGTGCCATAGTCAATGGGTGGGAGCACCTCGGGAAACGGGCGGGGACTGGGGGTGTAGCGGGTGGCCGGGACGGCGAGGGCTAAGGCGTCGTGGGGCCGCTCGAGGTTATAGTGATCGCGCCAGCGGTCAAAGTGCTGTTGGCAGTGGGGCAGATCGCGAAAGGCCCGTTGGTGGAGTAATTCGGCTTTGAGGGTGCGATGAAAGCGTTCCTCTTTGCCCAAGGTCTGGGGATGCGCGGGGCGGGCATGAGTAAGGCCAATACCCAGGCGGATGAGCCAGACGGTCAAGGGGGTGAAGGGGCTGAGGGTGAGCGGGACGCCCCACGGGGGGCCATTATCCATCAACAGGCGGGCAGGCAAGCCATAGCGGCGGAAGGTCTGGGTCAAGTGGGTTTAGACGGTCAGCCCCTGTTCATTGGGACAGGCGTGCAGGCAGAGGGCGAAGCGCGAGCAGTCGTCCAGGACGGTCAAGGGGTGGCACCGGCCGTGGAGCAGGGCGAAATGGCCTTTGAAATCCATTTGCCACAGGGCATTGGGCGTGGCGTGTGCAAAGCGCTGCCATGCCCGGGGGGGCGCCGGCTCGGCGAACGGCACCTCGGGGGTGCGACGCAGAATGGCGGTGATGGTGCTGGGGGCGGGCACGGGGTGATAGCCGAGGGCACGGAGGGAAGTCCCAGGCTGCTGGGCTAAGAGACTGAATTCGTGGCGTTGAGACATAGTCGACACCTCTTTCCACGGCATGGCGGTCCTCCTGTCCTAGGGATGAAGCCATGCAGCTTAAAGTGTCAACCATGTCTCCGAACAGGTGTAAACCATGTCCCCGGTCTATACAAGGGGGAGAGAGGGGGTTGGGGATTGAGGGGGTTGTCTTACAAAGGCGAGGAAGGAAAAGTTGTTTTCAGGGCGGGGGGGCGGCGACGCGGGTGGCGGCGATGGCGTGGCGGCGGCGTTCGACGATGCCGTCGGCGATTTCGGTGAGGTGTTGCTCCAGGATCAGGCGCAACGGGCTGCCGCTTCGATAGTCGGCGGGGGCCATGAAATGCACGCGGTCGGCATGGTGTGCGAGGTCGTAACATTTTTTGAATGAGCGGCGCGTGGGATCGTCCGGGTTGTACACGGCCACGGCGAGGCCGCCGTTCTTTTTGATGACGGTGAAACACGGGACGTCGGTCGGACCGTCACCCACGTAAATCATGTGCGGAAACGGGACGCGCCGGGCTTCTTCGGGCATGTGGTCGTTCACGTCCTGAGCCGGGTCCAGCAGATTTTTGTTGACCCGGAAGAGGTATTGCGTTTTTTGCGTATGACTGATGGTGCGTTTCGGGAAACTGATGTGCCCGCCGGCTTCATCGAACTGGCATCCCCAGACGGCCTTGGTCCACTTTGCGATCTCGCTGCCCGCCAGAATCGCTTCCAGCCCCGAACTGACCACGTAATGTTCCAAATGAATGTCCCATTCCCGGTATTTGGGTTGTTGGATGATGGCGTTCAATTCGCCGAAGCAGTCCGGCACGCCGGGGAAAAACGTGAGTTGCGCGCCCATCCCTTGAAGGTCCCGGTTGGAGAGGGTGCGGATGGCGTCATGTTCCAGCATCCGCTTCATGTAGGCGAGTTCCTGGTCGTAGCCTTTTTCCCGGATGAGCGCGGTGCAACTCTGCCAGAACTCCTGCGGGTCGATCCCGGCGTGCGGCAGGATCGTCTGATCCTGCATGTACTGCGGGCTCAGGGTGTGATCGAAGTCGTAGACGACGGCGATGATGTTTTGCGGTTCGGCCATGCCTTCCTTTTCTGTTATCCCCGACTACTCCTTCTGTCATTCCCGACCCCGATCGGGAATCCAGAGTCTTTTCTTTTTCCTCGGTGGGTGAAGACAAAGACCCTGGATCCTCGCTTTCGCAAGGATGACAGAAACAGACAACTGCAAAATACAGAAGAGAACAACCCTGGATTCCCGCTTCCGCGGGAATGCCACCCCGCAAGCCAGAACAATTCGGCGGGGGCGTTGCTCAGAAGATCGCCTTCACGAGTTCTTGAATGCTGCGGTGCATGTCGGCGTCGTCCGTGATGGGCTGGACCACCGCCGCTTCGCACGCGCGCTCCGGGGTGATGCCTTGCCGCATGAGGGTGCCGGCGTAAATGAGCAGTCGCGTGCTCACGCCTTCTTCGAGCCCGTGGTTGCGCAGGTTCCGCACTTTGCCTCCGAGTTTGACGAGCCGTTGGGCCACGTCCTTGGCCACGCCGGCTTCATGCTCGATGATTTTCGTTTCGACGTCCGCGGGCGGATACGTGAACTCGATCGCCATGAACCGCTGCTTGGTGCTTTGCTTGAGTTCCTTGAGCACGCTTTGGTAGCCGGGGTTGTAGGAAATCACGAGCATGAAGTCATCGACCGCTTCGATGACCTGCCCGCGTTTTTCGATCGGCAGAAACCGGCGGTCGTCGCCGAGGGGGTGTACGACCACCGTGGTGTCTTTGCGGGCTTCGACGATTTCATCCAGGTAGACGATGGCCCCGTGCTTCACCCCGAGGGTCAGGGGACCGTCCATCCACACGGTTTCTTCGCCCTTGAGCAGGTAGCGGCCCACCAGGTCCGACGCGGTCAGGTCCTCGTGGCAGGCCACCGTGATCAGCGGGCGCTTCAACCGGTAGGCCAGGTGTTGGACGAACCGGGTCTTGCCGCAGCCCGTCGGGCCCTTGAGCATCACCGGCAAATGCTGTTGCGCCGCGATGTCGGCGAGTCCGATTTCGCCGTTGATCTCCTCATAAAACGGTTCTTCGGTGATCCGGTATTGCTCGATGTCGATTTCGTGACCTTTCACGCGTCGCCTGTTTTCTTCCCTCGATGGAGGCCTGTTTTTTTCTTTCTGTCATCCTTGCGAAAGCGAGGATCCAGAGTCTTTGCCTTTACAAACGAAAAAGAAAGAAAAGACACTGGATCCCCGATCAAGTCGGGGATGACTGATTCGAGGTGGCGTTGGCTCCTTTCATGCCAAGATCTGAGACGTCCATTCCTAGCGTTGCGCGCCGAAGGCCCCGACGATGCGGTTCCGTTGAAAGATGCCGCCGACTTCTTCATGGTTGGGCCCGTAGAACCGGCCTTCGATCGTCGGGTCGTCAAAGCCTCCCCCGAACCGGCCATCTCTGACCGCCAGGTTCTGCCAATACATATTCGGATACGTCGCCGGTACGGCCACGTCACGGAGGCTACGGATGTTGGTAAAGGCCACGTCCACGTCCGTGTCGGCGAAATCAAAGGTGAGCGTGGCATCGCCGCGCACGGGATCTCCGAAATCGGCGGTTTCACCGATTCTCCCCCCCACCATGACGCCCTCCCACGTGGCGTTTCCTTCGACCGGACTCGTCTCACTTAGCTGACCTATCGAGGTACCCACGGCATACCGCTGGCCTGTGTAGTCTCGCTGATTTTGTCCGATTTGGATGATGCCGTTGGTGATGATATTGATTTGCCCGCCAAATTTACTGTACTGCATCCAGCCTTCATACGACAGGATATTGGTGTCGATTTCAACTTTAACGGGCATGCCGCGAAACTCGTATTCTTCCCGCTGGTAAGTCCGTTCGCGAAACGCGCCCAGGGACACGCCCCGGTATTGCTCAAACTCACCGAGATTGACCGGCGGGTCCTTGGAGAGCCCTTCAAAATCGGGGTCGCCGCCAGCATTCAGCCCGTACACGAGAAACGAGTAGCCCTCCACGGTGGTTCGACACTTTGTCCGGCCACAGGACGTCGCGCCGTGGAGCCGTTCGGTCTCACCCGCCGGCGTGAACACGAGATCGCTGACCAGTAACGAATCCGAGATGTTCGACACCGCCTCCAACTCGGCCAGCGCCGTATCGAGGTCGATGGACAGCAGCTCCGGCTCCATGGGCGGGCTGACTCCCCCGCAGCCGTTCAGGATCATCACGAAACCCACTGCCATGAGGAATCGAAAACGTTTCATCAGGTGCCCTCCTTCGGATTCGGATTGTCCAAGGCGCGACCGCTACATCCGCCGATGAAAGGTAGCCCACTTACGTACCATCGTCAACTGCGGCAGCGGGGGCCTGCATTCCTGTCAACGAATGACTGAACATTTACAATACTTGCGAGAGCCTGCCCTTGACCCCGATCGAGGGCGAATATCCACTATCCTTCTCTTCGCAAGAAAAGAAAAAACAAAGACCCTGGATGCCCGATCAAGGTCGGGCATGACAGAGAGGGGCGTGTGGGGACGAAACCCCGCAGAAAGACAGATTCGCCCCCGCTTGCTTGTCTCTCCGCGAGGGGTCGTGGTATCATGGTTATCTGTCGGGTGTTCTGTTGCGACCCCGCGAACTCCACCAACGTCCATTCTTCATCCCTTCATCATTGCGATCCACTGAGGTATAAGGTTTTCATGGCTCACGGCCCGACGGCAGGTCCCATGCTTCAGCAGCATTCGGATACGGCATCCCCTTCCGGCTTCTCTCCCGCGCCTCCGCTGTGCGACGAGGGCCGGCGCTGCTCGGCCGTACAAGATGTCCTTCAAGCGGCGGGGCTGTTCGAGGCTTCGCCGGCCTGGCGCGTCTCACCCGTTCCGTTCCCATTGACTGCAGACGACGTGTCGTTCTTCGAGGACCTGGGTCCCCGGCTCTGGGCGTTTTCCAAGGCGCTCAACCGGCTGTATCTGGAGAGCGTCAAGGGCCGTCAACCGTTCTGGGTACACCAATACCTGGATCTGGGCAAGCCGCCGGCCCTGCTGGAGTATGCTCGCATGAAACGGTTTCGCGAGGCGCTCCCGCTGGTGATCCGGCCCGACGTGATCCCGACCGAGACGGGCATGACGATCACGGAGTTGGACTCCGTGCCCGGCGGGATCGGGATCACGGGCAGTTTGTCCTCGGCTTACGCCGCGCTGGGTGATACGCTGGTCGGCGGAGCCGACGGGATGATCGAGGGGTTTGCCAGGCTGTTCCGGTCCGGCAATGCAGCCGGCGAAGATGCCGGCTGTGTCGCTATCGTGGTGTCCGACGAGGCCGAGGATTACCGGACCGAAATGGAGTGGGTGGCGTGCCGGCTTCGGGACGCGGGGTTGGATGCCTGGTGCGTGCATCCCGGAGACCTGCGTTTCACGGAGGACCAACGATCGTTGCTTCCTACCTTGTTCGCCTCGACGCCTTCGGGGGAACGGCCTGTTTCGCACGTCTACCGGTTTTTCGAACTCTTCGACCTGGATAATATTCCGAAGTCCGAATTGCTGATGTACGCCGCCAGGAAGGGCCGCGTGAAGGTGACGCCGCCGTATAAGCCCTGGATGGAAGAAAAGCTGGCCTTCGCGCTCCTGCATCATCCCATGCTGGAAAAGTTCTGGTCCGACGCGTTGGGGCCGGACGTGTTCGCGTATCTCACGCAGGTCATGCCCAACACCTGGATCGTGGACCCTCGTCCGCTGCCTCCGTCCGCCATCATCCCGGGCCTCACCCTTGACGGGAAGGCCGTGTCCGATTGGCGGCAGTTGGCCCATGCCACGCAGAAGCAGCGACAGTGCGTCCTGAAGCCGTCGGGGTTTTCGGAACTGGCCTGGGGCAGCCGCGGGGTGGTCGTGGGGCACGATATCCCGCAGTCCGCCTGGGCGGCGAAATTGGACCACGCGCTGGATACTTTTTCCTCGACGCCCTACGTGTTCCAGGCGTTCCACAAGGGCCGGCAGTTCGAGATGACGTATTGGGACGAGCGCACGGGACAACCGGCATCCATGGAGGGGCGGGCCCGGCTGTCCCCGTATTATTTCGTGTCCGGCGACGAGGTGACGCTCGGCGGGATTCTGGCGACGGTGTGTCCCAAGGATAAGAAAGTGCTGCACGGCATGCGCGATGCCATCCTGGCGCCATGCGCCCTTCGACTTCGCTCCGCTACGCTCAGGACGAACGGGGGAATAATCCGTGCATCCTGAGCGTAGGCCTCTTGAGGCCGGAGTCGAAGGATCAGGACAGGCGCTGCCGGCGGGTTAGGCTGTCTTTTGTCGCGGCCTCTCTGCCTTTGTAGCTGCGGCATCTCATGCCGTCAAGAGAGGCCGCGACAAAAGACAGCGCCATAAGATGGCGCCGCTACAAAGACACTGGATTCCCGATTACAAACGTCGGGAATGACAGAAGGTAAGAGGCAACAATGCCTTCACTGACGTTGTATCATACTGAATGGTGTCCGGAATGCGCCTTGGGCTGGATGAGTTGGAGATCGAGTATAAAAGTGTTATTGTTCCGACAGTCCGCCCGTTCCGAAAACAAGTGTTTGAGGTCTCGGGCCAATATGGAGCCTGCCCCGGACTCCGATCCGGGGTCCCCGTCCTGGTCGATGGAGACACCGTCCTGACGGAAACGCCGGACATCCTGAATCACCTTGACGCCCTGGCGTCCGCGTAGGGCACTCAACGATGGTTGTTCCCTGCAAATTCGCACCCGCATACCACCCCTAGTCACGAGGCATGCCGATGGATGATTGGAAACGTGTCCTGGCCGAGAGCATCACCAAACCCGACGATTTGGCGAAACATCTCGGCGTGGATCCCAAAGAGGTGGAGCAAGTCGTCGGCCCGTACCCCATGCGGATCACGCCCACGGTGCTCGCCACGATCAAGGAGCAGGGCGACGCGATCTGGAAACAAGTGGTACCGGACGCCGTCGAAATGGACGACTTCGACGCGCCCGACGATCCCCTGGAAGAAGACACCGACAGTCCCGTGCCGCACCTGGTCCATCGCTATCCGGACCGCGTGCTGTTGATGGTCACGAATCAATGCCCGATCTATTGCCGGTTCTGTACGCGCAAGCGGCTGGTCGGGAAACCCGGGTTTTTGAAGAAGGGCGAATTGGATCAGGCCATCGCGTATCTCCGCGAGCATACGGAAGTCCGGGACGTGATCCTCTCGGGCGGCGATCCCCTGTTGTTGCCCGATCACCTGATCGAACGCATCCTGAAGGCGCTCCGGACCATCCCGCATCTCGAACTCATCCGGTTCGGCACCCGCGTGCCCGGGACGCTGCCCCAGCGCATCACCCCGGAACTGTGCGAGATCGTCAAACAGTATCATCCGATCTATATGAACCTGCATTTCAATCATCCCGACGAACTCACCCCGGACGTGAAAGCGGCCTGCGGGCGCCTGGCCGACGCCGGCGTGCCGCTGGGCGCGCAAACGGTGTTGCTGAAGGGGGTGAACGATGATCCGGCCGTGATGAAGCGGCTCATGCACGAACTGCTGCTGGCCCGCGTGAAGCCGTATTACCTGTACCAGGCCGACCTGACCAAGGGCACCAACCATTTCCGCACGACCGTGGAGACGGGCTTATCCATCATCCAGTCGTTGCAGGGCCACACCAGCGGCATGGCCGTTCCGCATTTCGTGATCGACGCCCCGGGCGGCGGCGGGAAAATTCCGTTGTTGCCGTCCGATTATCTGCTCGACCTGGATGAAAACGGCGCGGTCCTGAAAAATTACGAAAACAAGACCTACCATTATCCGCAGCCCGATCCGGTTACCCCTCACCCTGGCCCTCTCCCGGAGGGAGAGGGAAATCCGGGTCGCCTCCGGGAACTACCCATGGTCGGCACCTCCGCGTCGGAGGGACTCTGCAGCCTGGGCGCCATGGACGAGTGACGATGGGCGCGACGCGCAAGCACGGGATTCTGTCCGACACCCACCTGAAAACCCTGATTCGGGAGCGCGCGATCGACGCTGATCCCGCGGTCACCGACGACCAGGTCCAACCGGCCAGCGTGGACCTCCGGCTCGGCACGAAAGCGTACCGGTTGATCAGCAGCTTTCTTCCTGAACGCTCGGAGATCAGCGCGCGCTTGAACGTGCTGGACCTCTACCAATCCGAGCTGGTCATGTACGAGATCGACCTGACCCAAGGCGCCATCCTGGAAAAGGGACACGTCTACCTGGTGCCGTTGTTGGAACGCGTGGCCCTGCCCCCGGACGTGCGCGGGAAAGCGAACCCTAAAAGCTCCACGGGGCGCCTGGATATTTTCACGCGGCTCATTACGGACCTGAACGCGGGGTTCGATGAAATCCCTGCGGGCTACCAGGGGCCTCTTTACCTGGAGATCGTGCCCCGGTCGTTTACGATTCGCGTGCAGACCGGCTTGGCGTTGAACCAACTCCGGCTCCTGACCGGCCGGCCCACGGTCTCGGATTCGCGCCTTCGGGCTTTGCACCGGTCGGCCAAACTGCTGTACCACAATGACGACGAGCCGGCGGAGTCCCGCCCGCTGGCCGCGCCGGACGTCCGGGCGGATCACGGCCTGTTCCTGCGGATCGACCTGCGAGGTTCCGGCAGGGACCGCGAAATCGTGGGGTACCGGGCGAAGAAGAACAGTCACGTGGTGGACCTGTCCAGGACGGGCCATTATTCGGCGCTCGATTTCTGGGAACCCATCTACCGGCAATCCAATAATACGCTGTTGCTCGAGCCCGAGGAGTTTTATATCCTGGCGTCCCATGAGCGCATCAAGGTGCCCGCGGGATACGCGGCTGAGATGGTGGCCTATGAAGCGGCCTTCGGTGAGTTGCGGACCCACTACGCCGGCTTCTTCGACCCGGGCTTCGGCGCCGGGGACGGGCCGCGCAAAGGCACGCAGGTCGTGCTGGAAGTCCGGCCGCATGACGTGCCGTTTTTGATTCACGACGGCCAGACGTTTTTCAAGGTGGTGTACGAGCACATGCTGGACCTGCCGGAACGCCTGTACGGGGCCTCCATCGGGTCCAGTTATCACCAACAGGGCCTCACGCTCAGTAAACATTTCAAGTGGTAGCGCATGACACCCGAGACGGAACAGCCTGACCCTTCCCGCGTTTCCGGGCAGTCCGAGCCGCCTGAGCCGCCCAGGCGGCAGGTGCCCGGGGTCCCCGTGGGTCCGCCGCGCCAGGATTCGGACGTGGACCAGGAAGCGCACGAAGCCCTGCAAATGAAAGTGGCCATGAAGATGGTGGGCTCCGCCATGGTCTTCATCGGGTTCATTCAGGTCTTCATGTCCGCCAGCACCGACGCGGAGATTTCCATCTTTCCCATGATCCTGTATTTTGCGGGTCTGGCCCTGTGGGCGTATTCGTCCGTCAGGATCGTCGTGGTCCGGTACGCGGTCATCGCCTTTTCCCTCTTCTGCATCGTCGCCTTCATCAACATCGGCGAAGTCCTCTTCTGGCACAAATACGTCATTTACTGGGGCACCATCGCCATGGTGGTCTACTTCATGTTCCAGAACCCGATGAAACCCTCCAAACCGTCGTAGGGGATTGGGCCCTGCATTGAGTACGATCTCCAGTCGCTTAAGGTCGTCTATTCAGTGATCCAGGAAGTAGCCTGCAATCACTATCGCCCGATTGAAATTGGATGAGATACGTGTTATTTGAGTTAATTGAATAGCAACGATCAATCAAGAGCTTGGCTGTCATGGTGATCGACACCATGTGTGGTTTCGGGCTTGCCGCGCATGTTACTCCCTTTCTAAGGCTCGTTTTTCAAAAGACGAACTTGCCAACAATGGATGTGACTATGCGCATGAATTTTGATGGCGTGTGGGAGTTCGTGGCGCAGCGGGTCCCAAGGAGGGTGAGCGAACATGCGCAGGCAATACAGACCAAGCATTGTCGAAAGCCATGCCAAGTGTGCCACAAGGGGGGTGCGAATCCCCCCGCCCACTCCATGTATTAGCAGACCTTTCGAAACTTATCCCGAATCCTAGCCAAATGGCTAAGTTTCAGACCACACGTTATTTTTGCATGAGCGAACACATACAGGAGACGCGGAAATGGAAAAGCTCATATGGTTGTCCTACGATCTGGGCATAAGGGGCGATTATCAGGGTTTGTATTCATGGCTTGATGATCATGAAGCGAAGGAATGTGGTGATAGCGTCGCATCTCTCCGGTATTTGTATGAAGGAGAAGATTTTTCCAAAGCGCTCAAGGCTGAACTGGAAGAAGAGGTCTCCCTGGACAAAAATTCGCGAATATATATCGTTTGGAGGGAAAACGGGAAATTGAAGGGCCGTTTCTTATTTGGCAAGCGTAAACGAGCTCCTTGGACCGGGTACGGAACGCTCCTGGAAGAGTTAGAAGACGAGGGCTAAGATAATGATCACAAGTCCTCAAATTATTCTGGTGGATTCAGCATTTTTCTTCGCCCTCTTCCACCCGAAGGACAACCATCATAAAGAGGCCATCGAGAAACAGGATTGGCTCGATGAATTTCGTATTGTTGTCCCTTGGCCCATTCTGTACGAGACCATCAACAGCAAATTCGTCAAGTCTCCAGAGGCGATCCAGAAGTTCGAGAACATCATGCGCCGGCGCGATACTGAGTTGCTCGACGATTCCGAATATCGCGAACAGGCTTATGAAGAGACACTTGCACTAGCGAAACAGGGTTACGGTGCCAGAAGTTTCGTAGATTCGGTGCTTCATGCCATTATCGCAGATGTGAACGTGCGGATAAGCGCAATGCTGACATTCGATTATCGCGACTTTAAGCGCATCTGTGCTTCACAAAAAATAGAAATTCTTTGAGTGTCGGAATGACCGAACAGGCGGCGCCTGCGGGCGTGGCTGCGCCCCGGTCCCGAAAATTCTATTTTGGGGCGAGGACTGTCTGAGCGAAGCGAGTTCCGCAGCCCAAGCAATCGGGACTGGGGCAAAGGGACCCGAAGGGCCACGCCCGGGCGCCAATGGTTTTGGGTCCTTTTGCCGAAACAAAAGGACCTCGTCGTGCGGGGTCGAAACCCCGCCTGAAAAAAGCGAAGACCCTGGATCCCCGATCGGGTCGAGGACAAGCCTGCGGGAATGACGGAAAGAAAAGGCAGGGATGACAGAAGAAAGAAGCCTCGACTCACCATGCCCTTCTCGATTGCCGTTGTGATTCCTACCTTGAACGAGGAACGCGTGCTGTCGCGGACGCTGCTTTCGTTGCGGCAGTTGCGTTTCGATGAAGTCGTGCTCGTGGATGGCGGGAGCCGCGACCGGACGGTGTCCATTGCGCAGGGCCAGTTGCAGGGGCTCAGCCTGCACCCTTCGAAAGTGATGGTGGCGGAGCAGGGGCGCGCGTCACAAATGAACGCCGGCGCCGGGGCCACGCGATCCGACGTGCTGTTGTTCCTGCATGCCGATACGCTGCTGCCGCCGGAGACGCGCACCGAGATCGAGCAAGTCCTGGAAAATCCCAAATACGTGGGAGGCCGGTTCGACGTCCGGTTCGAGGACGATCGCGGGTGGGCGTGGCTGATCAGTCGTCTGATCAATTGGCGCTCGCGCTGGTCGGGCATCGCCACGGGGGATCAGACGTTGTTCGTCCGCCGTTCCGCGTTCGACGACCTGGGCGGGTTCGCCGATTTACCCTTGATGGAAGATATCGAATTGACGCGGCGGCTCAAACGCATGGGATCCTTTGCCGCCTTGCGCACCACGGTGATTACGTCGTTCCGGCGATGGGAGAGACAGGGGACCCTCCGCACCATCCTGCAGATGTGGCTCCTTCGTTTTTTGTACTGGATGGGCGTCCCGCCCAGACTGTTGCAGCATTGGTATGGCACGATCAGGTAACGCCGGCTCATCGGGTCGGGACCGCCGCAAACGGAGCGGCGGCCCGCCTTCGGGACCCGCTACTGGACGACGCCCTGCGCCTGCGAAGGGTGCGATCATTATTTTTGCCAAGGCGCCGGTGCCCGGCACCGTGAAGACGCGCATGTGCCCGCCCCTGATTCCCGATGAGGCAGCGAGCCTTCATGGCAGTCTGGTGATGGACGCCGTGGAACGCACCCGGCCGCTACGAGGGTTCGACGTGTTCCTGGCCTGCACGCCGCGGATGGACCATCCATTTTTTCAAGCGCTGGCGGCCCGGCATCGTATCCGTTTGTGCGAACAGGTGGGTGAAGATCTCGGGCAGCGCATGGATCATGCGCTCACCGCCGCGTTCAACAACGGGTACGCGCACGCCCTGCTTGTCGGGACGGACATTCCCAACTTGTCCGCCCGGCACTATGAACGCGCGAAAGCGCTGTTGCAGACCACGGACGTGGTGTTGGGGCCTACGGCAGACGGCGGTTATTATCTGGTGGGGGCGAAACACCCTGTGCCCGCACTCTTCGCGGATATTCCCTGGTCGACCGGCGAGGTGTTCGCTCAAAGCCGGGCCCGCGCCGAACGGGCGGGGCTGGTCGTCGAGTTGCTGGATCCCGAACGCGATCTCGATACGTTCGACGACATCCGGGCTTTCCTGCGCGACGACGCGGGATCCGGGAACCAGGCGCTGTCGACGCGAACGGGCAACGTGTTGCACACGTTGATGCAACGGCACGGGAACGGGTCGCCCGCGTAACCGGTGACTGGCCGGAACTGTGCCTCCAACCTTCACGATGTCTTCAGTCTGCTTTCATTCCGAGACGCACACCAACATGGTCATGCTATGAAAATGACCCGAATGCGTCATTCCTGCGAAAGCAGGAATCCCGAGTCTTTGCCTTCACTAACGGAGGAAAAAGAAAAGACACTGGATTCCCGATTAAAGATGTCGGGAATGACAGACAAAGGAAAGGCCAAACAGCAGAGATCCTGAATCCTTTTTTGTCATTCCTGCGAACGCAGGAATCCAGTGTCTTTGCCTTCACGAACGAAGAAACAAGAAAAGACACTGGATTCCCGATTAAAGATGTCGGGAATGACAGACAAAGGAAAGGCCAAACAGCAGAGATCCTGAATCCTTTTTTGTCATTCCTGCGAACGCAGGAATCCAGTGTCTTTATTCTTCACACAGGAGGAAACAACCAAAGACGCTGGATTCCCGATTAAAGATGTCGGGAATGACAGAAAGAGCATGTAGAGGTTTCGGGCCTGGGGCGCAGCCACACCCGAAGACGACAGGAACTTGGCGGCATCAGATGCCGTCGCTACAATGTCCTTTTGCATGCGGCCTTAAAAGATCCGGAGGAAGGGGGCAAGGGCCAGTTCTTTGTAGGGGACGGCCTCTGTGCCGTCCCGGACAACCCGTTTCTTGAAGGAGGTACATCCATGGACCCGAACGTCGCACTGATCACCGGTGGCGCGCGCGGTATCGGAAAAGGCATTGCCCTCGAACTGGCAACGCGGGGGTGGTCCGTTGCCGTTTGCTATCGAACCAGTGAACAGGACGCCGCCGCGACCACTCAGGCTATCGTCGAGCGAGGCGGCCAGGGGTTCGCGGTTCGTTGCGACGTGTCCGACCCCGCGGCCTGCCGGGACCTGGTCCGGCAGGTTGAAGAGCGCTGGGGCAGGATCGACGTCCTGGTGAACGGGGCGGGACCGTATCACCGGGTCAACCTGTTCGACGAAACACCGGAAGGCTGGTCGGACATGTTTACCAATAACCTGCACCCGATTTTTTATCTGGCCCAGGCGGTTGCGCCCGGCATGAAGGCGCGACAGTATGGCCGCATCATCTCGTTCGGCATGGCGAACGCGGACAAGATGGAAGCCCAGCCCATGGTCACGGCGCATTATATCGCCAAGACGGGTATCCTGATCCTGACGCGGACCCTGGCGAAACTGTTGGCCCCGCACGGAATTACGGTCAATGCGATTTCACCGGGCTTTATTGATTCGGGAAGCGCCCCGCCGGGAGAACTCGATGGGATGGCGAAAAAAATTCCGGCCGGGGCCATCGGCGACGTGAGCGATATTGTCTCAGTGGTGACGTATCTGTTATCCGACGAGGCCCGGTACGTGACGGGCACGAACATTCACGTCAGCGGCGGGTGGGGCCTGTAACGCGGCTCATGCCGCGCCCCGCTCATGGCGTGAGTCCTGCCATACCAGCCCGAACACGTCCCCGAAACGTCGCGTGATGCGGTCACGGACTTCGTCAGGCTCGACCTGCCTGCCCAGCACTTCGGCCATTGAGGTGACGCGGCAGCCTTCAATGCCGCACGGCACGATCCCGGCATACGGCGCGAGATCGACCGTGACGTTCAACGCAAAGCCGTGCAAGGTCACGCCACGGGTGATTTTCACCCCCATCGCCGCAATTTTCGCCAAGGGCCCGTCCGGGTCGACGGGATCCTGCACCCAAACCCCGACGAACTTGTCCGCGCGCCGGCCTTCGATCCCCCAGTTCGACAACACACGAATGATCACCTCTTCCAACATGCGCACGTACGCCTTCGGGCCCGGACAAAAGTGTTTGAGTTTCACGATCGGGTACCCGACGACCTGCCCGGGGCCGTGGTAGGTCACGGACCCGCCGCGCTCGCTTTCAATCACGCGAAGACCGTGAACCCCGGATACTGCGCCTGCCCCATTCCAATGCGCGTCCTTGGCGGTCCGGCCGAGCGTCAGCACGGGTTCATGTTCCACCAGCATCAACGTATCCGGTCGAACGTCCGCGACCCGTTCGCCGTGTAGACGCCATTGCAGTCGGCGGGCCCCTTCGTAGTCCATCAATGGAAGAGAGAGTACTTCACCGGGAAGTTCCGAACGAAAACCAGGCTGATGCGGCAACGATCGTAAGGAGGAAGGATTCATTAAGGAGCGATCTTACGCCTACCCCACTGCGGGACGCAAAACCAATCAAGGGGGCCTGCATAAAAAACAACGGCGGAAGAAGTTTCCTTCTTCCGCCGCGTGTGCAACAGGGAGAGAATTTATTTCTTTTTCTTGACCGGAGCCTTCTTCTTGGCGGCCTTCTTAGCCGGAGCTTTCTTCTTGGCGGCCTTCTTAGCCGGGGCTTTCTTCTTAGCTGTTGCCAATAGTCTCACCTCCTTTCGGGTCTTCTTCGAGACTACGTCCTTTTCTCTCATGACAGCAAAGTGTAAAACCCTGTGTGCTTCTTACGCTTGTGCGGAATTTTTTCAATCCCCTTTTTTTCATGACACACGTTTATCAGTCGTCGCGCAGAAGAACGACATTAGATGTGCCGGAAGGCTGACTGGGAGTAGACGGATCTACTCCCAGCAGTGTCGGTAAGCGGAGAGAGGGATTACTTCTTTTTCTTGGCGGGAGCTTTCTTCTTGGCAGCCTTCTTAGCTGGTGCCTTCTTCTTGGCAGCCTTCTTGGCGGGAGCTTTCTTCTTGGCAGCCTTCTTAGCCGGCGCCTTCTTAGCCGGCGCCTTCTTCTTTGCTGTTGCCAAAAGTCTCACCTCCTTCCAGCGTTGCGGCAATGATGATGAACGACACTCTTGTTCATCGGGTCACGCATATCCGGACTTGTCATCCGGTCGCGTTCATGGACTTTTCGGTTATTTCCACGTTGGTAAAGGTATTCGGTCCGACTTTCTTGAAACGGGGGTCTCGTTTGAGCGAGGTCGCAATCGACGTCACCGGTGTCTTTCCTCTGATCTGCATCCCACCCTCAAGAAGACGCTGACACAATTCTTTGGCATGCAGCGGCCCTCGCGTTTCCCGGAAAATGATGAACGCGGCGTCCGGGACGCTCATCCCGACGTATTTGCTACGCCCCAGAAGGATTTCCTTGGATTGATCCGTGACATCCGTGACCGGTAATGGTGGGGCACCCGTTTCATTTGAAATGATTTGGCTGGAGAGACTGGCCAATTTCGCTTTGTCCGCTTCAACTCGATAGAGCGTCTTTGCCAACTCCAAGTATTTCTCAATGGTCGCAATTTCTTCATTGAGCCTCTCCCTTTTTTTCTTGAAGTCCTTGAGCTTGGTTTCATACGCAGTGATGCGCTGCTCCAAGCCGACGATAATATCCCTGAGTTCATCTTTGATGTCTTCCATATCAAAAGCAAGCTTCAGTCTTGCTTGCTTTTATCATTTCTTTAAAAGCAAGTCAATATGAAATGTTTTCATTCTTATGAATATATAAATGAGTAAAGTTTCATGACAATTTACGAATATTTATTTTACGTCATAAAACCACTATATGAACTTGCTGTCATGTAATATTTCTAAGCCTATATTTGGTGTTATTTAAATAGACTCCACAAAATAACGTGACCAAGTTCATTTGTCTCCGCGCCAATGGTTTTGGGTCCTTTTGCCGAAACAAAAGGGCCTCGTCGTGCGGGGGCGACACCCCGCATGCCCCTCTCTTTGGGGTGTTTATTGTCGTGCATTTCTCACCTATGATAGGGTTTTTCCATGTGGACTCCGCCAGCCTGCACGGATGTACCTGAACAGAGCATGACCTCCTCGGCACGGACGAATCTTGTTTCCCTCGATGTCGAGCACATGGCTTCCCTGGTGGAACGACTGGGTTGGCCCGCCTACCGAACACGGCAAATCCTTCAGTGGATCTACCAACACCGTATCCGCGACATCGGCGGAATGAGCAATCTTTCACTTACGGATCGGGAGACGCTGGGGCGAGAAGCCGTGATTGAACGGTTGGCGTCACCCACCCTTTTCCAAAGCGCGGATGGAACGAAGAAGTTCCTGTTTTCCCTGAAAGACGGGCTGACGGTTGAGAGCGTGCTGATCCCGGATGGGGAACGGTTGACTCAATGCGTCTCGACCCAGGTCGGGTGCACTCTGGACTGCGGCTTTTGCGTCACGGGACAAATGGGCCTCAAGCGAAATCTGAAAGCGCATGAAATCGTCGATCAAATCCTGACGGCCCAGGATCAACTTCGACCCGGCGACCGGATCTCGTCCCTGGTGTTCATGGGAATGGGCGAACCGCTGGCGAATTTCGATGAACTGTCGGAAGCCCTCGCCCGGCTGACCGACACCGAATGGGGCGTGGGTTTTCCCAAACGACGCATCACGATTTCCACGGCGGGGTTTTCGGGACGACTCCACGACGTAGCCGGACTCGGGGTGAACCTGGCCGTGTCGTTGAACGCCTCGACGTCCGAACAACGGGACCGGCTCATGCCGATGATGAATCGCTTGCACCCCCTGCCCGACCTCCTCGCGGCGTGCCGGGCGTATCCCATCCCTGCGAACCGCGACTTGACCTTCGAGTACGTGCTGTTACAAGGGGAGAACGATGCCGCGGATGACGCCGTCCGCCTGAGCCGGCTGCTTCGCGGCATTCGGTGCAAAGTCAATCTCATTCCGTTCAATGAATTTCCGGACAGCCCGTTCCGCCGGCCGGCGGACCCCGTCATTGCGGCGTTCCAGAGGATCCTCCGGCAAAAAGGGTATGACGTGTTCGTCAGACAGAATCGCGGGCGTGACGTCCTGGGCGCCTGCGGGCAACTGGGCACCCCGCCCGGAAAAACGGTGGCGTCTCATTCGATAGGACCCTGATGCAAGAGATGAACCGGCTATCCATTCCCCGTGACCTGCAGAGCAAAGCGGCGAGCCTGCGTGACTTCTTTCAGAGGCTTGATGGCGTGCTGGTCGCATTTTCCGGCGGCGTCGACAGCACGCTCGTGCTCAAAATCGCCGAAGACGTGCTAGGCGATCGAACGACCGCCGTGACCGCGGCATCGCCGACGCTGCCGCGCGAGGAGTTGGCGGCCGTCCGGCAACTGAGTCAGGAAATCGGTGCGCGTTTGATCGTGGCCTCGACCAATCAATTGAACGACGACGCATTCGTGCGGAACGACGTGAGGCGCTGCTATCATTGCAAAACCGATTTGTACCGGCTCCTGGCTCCCATACAACGGGATACGGGCATTGCCACGATCGTCGACGGCACCCACGTCGACGACCTGGGCGATGACCGCCCGGGGTTGCAGGCCGCCGAGGAGTTCGGCGTTCGCAGCCCGCTGGTGGAAGCCGGGTTTCGGAAAGTAGATGTTCGCACCCTGGCCAAAGCCCTGAGTTTATCCAACTGGGACAAGCCCGCGGCCGCGTGCCTGTCTTCCCGGATCCCGCGAGGCATGCGGATTACCGAACAGAAATTACAGCGCGTGGAACAGGCCGAACGGTTGTTGAAGGAAGAAGGGTTCCGGCAGGTGCGCGTCCGCGATCATGACGGCATCGCGCGCATCGAAGTGGACCCGAACGACATCCCCGAGTTTCTCGAGCCCGTGCGCCGCGACCGCATCACCCGAGGCCTGAAAGCCCTCGGGTTTCAATTCGTCACGTTGGACCTGGAAGGCTACCGCTTGGGCGGAGGCGTGAGGTAGTTCCGTCAAACAATCACGTTTGTCTTGCATCGGTGACGCACGATGAGTATTCTGTCCGTATGGCGATGATGCTCTCCAAAACGTACGAAGCCCTCAAGGCGGCGGGTGCGCCGGACGACACGGCGCGCGAGGCGGCTGAAGAGATTGCGGGTCAACAGCGCGAGACCGCAGACCTGCGCACGGAAATGCGAACCGGGTTTGCAGATGTTCGTGGCGAACTTAAGCTCGTGAAGTGGATGCTGGGAGTCAACTTGGCGTTCTCTTTGGCGATCCTGGCCACTCTTTTACGCCTGCTGACAACCTGATCATCATGGTGGCTACTTGGCCCCCGTTATCCCTTGGGCTGGTGACCAAGCTTTCCTCATCAGAGTCGCATGCCTGCGACGGGTCTCAATCAGGGAACGGGCCAAATCGAACTCGGGCTTAAGCTCATCAAAAGCCTTCCGATAGTCTGAATCCCGACTCCATTTCTTATGCAAGTCGATGATGTTGCTCATTACAGCACCTCTCCGGCGAGTTGCAGACGGTTCTCGCCTCCACGGCCCAACATAGGGGCCGGAGCAACCGAAACCAGGGATGTTTCAACTGACTACTGCGGCTTATTTCTGGGATTCGCCGGCGGCTACGGCTTGCACGGCTTCCCGGGCGAGGCGGCGGTGATCGTCGTCCGACAGGCTCCGCGCCAGGACTTTTTCCGCCACCGTCAAGGCCAGGTCCGCGGCTTCGTTCCGAATGTCCTGAAGGGCTTTTCGCCGCTCCCGCTCGATTTCCTGCGCCGTCTCCGCCTGGATCCGTTCCGAATCGGTGCGTAGCCGTTGCTCGTTCTCTTCGAGTAGTCGTTGAGCCTTGGCTTTGGCTTCCGCCACGATCGCCTCGGCTTCCTGCGCCGCACCGCTCAGCTTCGCTTCGTAGTCGGCCAGACGTTGTTCGGCCGTCAGCCGATTCTGTTCCGCTTGCTCGATACTGTCACGGATCTTGCGTTCACGCGTTTCCAGAGCTTCCAGGATCGGCGGGAAGGCAAATTTGTACAGGACCCAGAACAGGATGCCGAATGAGATGAGTTCCCAAAAAATCAGGGACGAAAAGAAATGGACGTCAAATTGAGGCATGGCGCGCGCGTCCTATTTCCGCAGACCCATAATGATGAACGCGATCACCAGCCCGTACAGCGCGATCGCTTCGACCAGCGCGAAGCCGATCCACATGTACTTGCCGACCCGGCCTTCGGCCTCCGGTTGACGGGCCACGGCCTCGATCATTTTTCCGAAAATATACCCGATGCCCACACCGGCGCCGGCAAACCCCGCCGCCGCAAGGCCCATGCCCAATAATGCCGCTGCTGCAGAATCCATGATCTTCTGTTCTCCCTGGTGAAATCGTTAATAAGAATGTATCGAACAGGCGTTTCAAGTTTAATGGAGATGAAACGCGTCTCCCATATAGACACACGTCAGGATCGTAAAGATATAGGCCTGGATAAAGGCGATGCCGAGTTCCAAACCGTAGAGCGCCACCGTAAAGGAAAACGGCAGCCAGCCGATCAACAACCCGCCGCTGATCGCCAATCCGAAGAGGACGCCGAGAATGACGTGCCCCGCGGTCATGTTGGCGAACAAACGAACGGACAAGGACACCGGACGGGCCAATTGGCTGATAATTTCAATCGGGACCATGAGCGGCAACAGCCACCCCGGCGTGCCCGACGGGACGAGGATGCTCAGAAACTTCATCCCGTGGATCTTGAGCCCGACCAGAATGCTCAGCGCATAGACGCCGAGGGCAAAGACGCCGGTGACCACAAGTTGACTCGTGACCGTATAGGTGCCGGGTATGAGCCCCAGGAGATTGCAGAACAGGATAAACAGGAAGAGGGTGGCGATGAAGGGGAAAAACCGCATCCCTTCCGGGCCCATGGTGTCGTGAATCATCCCGCGAATGAACTCCACCAGCAGTTCGGCCACGCTCTGCAATTTCGTCGGGATCAGGGAGCCGGACGAACGCGCCTTCGTGAGCAACAGGATCACCAGCCCCACCACCAGGAACATCATGATCACGGCCTTGTTGATGGACACGTCCAGGCCGAACAGGGACAACGGCACGATCGTATGAAGCTCAAACGGATGCAGGGGATCTTCCAACGGAACCTCGTCTTCGTGTTCGAGAAAACGTTCAGGGGAAACGCTACGATTGATCCCAGCCCTTCGACACGCTCAGGACAGGCCCTTCGACTCGCTCAGGGCATGCGTTGGGCGGTACGGTAGGCGTTTCGAATACCGGCAATCAGCCCGAGGATCAGACCTCCCACCAAACCCCACGGTTCAGTGGGCAACAGGTAGGAATCGATGCTCCACCCCAACCCTCCGCCCACGATCAAGGTCGCAAGCAGATTCGTGCTGATCCGCACGGCTTGCCCCAACCCCGCAAACAATGGATCTTGTGACGAAGGCATAAGCCCGGCCTCACGAATCCGGGCAGGCTATTCAATCAAAATCAGGTTTTGGCTGTCAACCCGCACCTGTTCCCGGTCCTTTTCTCTGGCTCCCGTTCTCGTTCTTTGTCTGGTATTGGTATGAAAATAACCCAGGCACCCCGAATGGTCATGCCTGCGCAAGCAGGAATCCAGCGTCTTTTGTCTTCACGAACGAAGAAACAAGCAAAGACACTGGATTCTTATAGATTGTCTGGATCCCTGATCAAGTCAGGGACAAGCGTCGGGAATTGTAAATGTTCAGTCATTCGTTGACAAAATGGTTAGCCGGAACGGGGGCGACCGCATTCTTTCCCTCCCCTTTGTAAGGGGAGGCCAGGTGGGGTAGAGCCAACCGTCCATGAAACTCGGGGCGTCCTGAGCACAGCCTCTACCTCCCCTCGCCCCTCCTTACAAAGGAGGGGAAGGAAGAGGCAGAAATTGTCAACAAATTACTGAACACATACAGGAATGACAGATTGAGGAGAGGTGTCCTCCCACGTTTCTCCCTAAAAGACTTTCTCTCCTCCACCCACTCCGCTATGATGCATCGATCACCGTCCGAAACCGGTCTGAAACCATGAGCCAGCCCGTTCTTTCTTCAGGTTCTGCCACGCGTCCCGGCACCGGGCGATTTCCATTGGTCCGGGCCAGACCTCTGCTCGACGACAATCCCTGGAACGTTTACCGGCGAGTCGCCGTTCCGCACCGGCCTTCCGTTCTTCTTGAAAGTGGAAGCCCGGCATCCGGCTTGGCCCGCTATTCGTTTGTCGCCGGCAACCCGTACCTGATTTTTTCCGGAGAGCGGGGCCGCTATACTCTGGAAACGACACACGGGAAGACCCGGCATCTCGGGGACCCGCTTCCCGCCTTGTTCGGGCTGCTGGGACCTCGCCTGGTTCCCCGTTCCGAATCCTTGCCTCCCTTTGTCGGAGGGGCCGTGGGGTACCTCAGTTACGATGTCGTCCGCCACTACGAAACGCTGCCGTCGCTGGCCCACCGGGATCTCCCCCTGCCCGACCTGGAATTTTTATTTTTCGATCTGGTGGTGGTCATCGATCACCTGACCCGGTTGCTGCATATGATTTTCACACCGGCTCCCGAGCGACTGCTTTCCGAATCCCATGACGCCTTGGAGCGTGAAGGCGCCGCCCGGCTGGCCGAACTGGACAGCCGCTTGAGTGAACCGTGCGCAGACCCATCGGGGTCTCCGATCGCGGCATCCGCCATGGAGGGCACGCATTCCGAACGCGACTACGTCGAGCGCGTGCAACAGTGCCAGGCGTTCATCGGGGCCGGCGACATTTATCAGGCCAATCTGGCCCAACGCTTTTCCGTCGCTTTCAATCCGGCGGAGGATCCTGCGTTGCACACGGCCGGGCACGGTTTGTATCACCGTCTGCGCATGGTGAACCCGTCGCCGTTTTCCGGACTGTTCGTCACCGACAACCTCGCGTTGGTTTCTTCCTCGCCTGAACGACTCGTACAGGTCACCGGCAACCGGGTGACCGCGCGGCCCATTGCCGGCACACGACCGCGCGGCCGCACCGCCGCGGAAGATCACGCTTTGATGGACAATTTGCGACTCGACGCGAAAGAACGGGCGGAACACGTGATGCTGGTGGATCTGGCCCGTAATGACCTGGGCCGGGTTTGCGAATACGGATCGGTGCGCGTCGAGGAATTCATGACGATTGAACGGTATTCGCACGTGGCGCACCTGGTCTCCGAGGTTGTCGGGACGCTGAAGCCCGCCTGTTCGACGCCGGACCTGATGAGGTCCGTGTTCCCCGGCGGCACGATCACCGGCGCGCCCAAGATCCGCTGCATGGAAATCATCGAGGAATTGGAACCCGTGCGGCGAGGGCCTTACACCGGGTCCCTGGGGTACGTGAGTTGGACCGGTGACTTGGACTTCAATATTCTGATCCGCACCATGGTGTTGACGCAGCAGCGGGCTTACCTGCAAGTGGGTGCCGGCATCGTCGCGGACTCCGATCCCCGGCGAGAGTACCAGGAAACCCTGTACAAGGCCCAGGCCCTGTTTGAAGCGTTGCAATAAGACGGCGCGTTGCCATGTGGGTGTATCTGAACGACCGGATCGTGCAGGCGGAACAAGCGCGGATCTCCGTCTTCGATCGCGGCTTCCTGTATGGAGACGGTGTCTTCGAAACCGTCCGGATCCACGACGGACGCCCGGTGTGGTTGGACCGTCATCTCGCGCGGCTCGCCGACTCCTGTAAGCAGATCGGCCTGCCCTTGCCCGACAAACCGTGGCCGGCGATTTTTCAGAAGGTGATCGACAAGAATCGCGTGGACCATGCGGCGATCCGGTTGACGCTCTCGCGTGGAGCAATGTTCCCCTCTCCCCTTTCCGCCTTCAGCGAGAAAGAGGGAGAGAACCGGGGAGAGCGGGGTGAAACCCCAACGGTCGTGTTGTTTCACCGGCCCCTTCCGCACGTCACCCCCTCCCAACGGCGCAAAGGCATCAGGCTCACGCTCACGACAATTCGCAGGCTTTCGCCGCGATCACATCCGACGCAAGCCAAAACCCTGAACTATCTGAACAGCCTGTTGGCCAAACGGGAGGCTGCGGAACGGGGAGCTTTCGATGGGTTGATGGTCACGACGGACGGGTACGTCGCCGAATGCTCCATGAACAACGTGTTTTTCATCAAGGACCGGACCCTGTACACGCCGTCATTGGTCTGCGGCGTCCTGCCCGGGATTACGCGAAGCGTTGTGCTGGATATGGCCCCGTCGCTCGGCCTGCAAACCCGGGAGGGCCGCTACCGTCCGGCATTCCTGTACGAAGCGGATGAATGTTTCCTGACAGGGAGCGGGGTCGGCATTCTTCCGGTTCAAGCCATCGACGGGCATTCCTTCCCCAAGCAAACGGCCCGTTCCCGGGTGGCCGCCATTCAAACCAAATACCATCATCTACTTGGAGCCCAAGGTCGATAAACGGAAAAGCCATCCTGCCCTGATCGGGGATCCGGCATCCTTGCTTTTTTCGTTGTTTGCAAAGACGCGGGACGACACGCAGGTCGTCCCCTACAGGATCGTGGTGCCTGCGCATAGGGGCAGGCATGTCCTGTCCCGAGCAGGGATCTACCCGGCGCGCCGGCGGGTTTTGGGAGACGAATCGAGCGGTTGGTCCAGACGGACTTGACTGTGCGTTCTCCACGCCTCACCCCGGCAGCTTGGGAAATCCTCACGGTAATGCGTGCCCAGGCTGTTTTCCCGCCACAGGGCGGCTTCGGTCACACATCGCGCCACCTGGATCATGTTCTTGACTTCGAGGTCGGAGCGCGTGTGCAGCGCAATTTGGATTTGTGGGTCCCACCGGGAAAGCTGCGCCAGCGCCTGGATCAAGGTATCGCCGGTCCTGACCAACCCGACCTTGGTCCACATCAGCCGGCGTAAGGAATTCCGGAGTTTTTCGCTGTCTTCCAACGCACCGACCGGTTCCGCGGCTAACCGGCCAGCCAGACCTTTTAGTTGCGTCCGCTTGGGACCCGCCGGAAGCGACGCCGCCGACGTGGCGGCGCGATAGCCGAAGACCAGCCCTTCCAACAACGAATTGCTGGCCAACCGGTTCGCCCCGTGGACTCCGTTGCAGGCCACTTCTCCGGCGGCCAGCAGGCCGGGCAAGGTGGTTTCGCCATCGATCCCGGCTTTCAGGCCGCCCATGAAATAGTGGGCGCTCGGCGCAACCGGAATCCATTCTTCCGTAATGTCGATGTCGAACCGCAGGCAGGTCCGGTAGATCGTCGGGAACCGTTTCTTGATGAAATTTTTCCCCAAATGCGTGACGTCCAAATACACGTGGCGCGATCGCGACGCGGCCATTTCCGACCAGATCGCCCGGGCCACGATGTCCCGGGAGGCCAGTTCCGCAGCCGGATGATACCGTGACAGAAACGCCTCGCCTTTCCGATTGCGGAGCAACCCGCCTTCACCCCGCATGGCTTCGGACAACAGAAACGGGGGACTCGAAGGCAGGTGCAGTGCCGTGGGATGAAACTGGACGAATTCCATGTCTTCCAACACCACGCCCGCCCGATAGGCCATCGCCATGCCGTCGCCCGTGGCATTGCCCGTATTGGTGGTTCTCCCGTAAATCTGGCCGGCGCCTCCGGTGGTCAGGATCACGGCCTTGGCCGGGAGCAGTTTGACGTCCCCGGTGGCTTCACTCACCGCCACCGCGCCGCAACAGCGGTCCTCCACGACCAACAGGTCCATCGTGAAATGACGATCAAACCATTGAATGTTCTCGTGCTGCCGGGCCCGTTCCAGCAGAACGCGAATCATTTCGTTGCCCGTGGCGTCGCCCCGGGCCCGCAGGACGCGGTTTCGGCTGTGAGCGCCTTCCTTGGTAAAGGCGAATTTCCCGCCGACCTTATCGAACTGCGTACCCCAGGTGATGAGTTCCTGGATCCGCGTCGGTCCTTCCTCCACCAGGACCCGCGCCGCGTCTTCCCGGCCGAGCTGATGCCCGGCACGAATCGTATCGGTGAAATGCAGGTTCACGTCGTCTTCGGCATTCATGGCGACGGCGACGCCACCCTGGGCATAGATCGAATTACTTTCCAGGCGGCTGCCTTTTGTCACGATCAGCACTTTACCGTGTTGCGCCAGTTCGATCGCGGCGCGCAATCCTGCGATCCCGCTCCCGATCACGAGGAAGTCCGCCCGATGCCGTGTCGTGCTTTTTTTCATGATTCTAATGCGTGGTTGGTGCTGAGGCCGGCCGGCGTCACCGGCCCGCTCACACGTGGGACATGGTGCGCAGGTTCATCAGGAAGAGGGAACGGAGAGTCAACGGTCTGCCTTGCCGAACGGCATCGCGCCTTCCACGCCCGCCAACAAAATGTCCTTTGTGCCTTTCCAGACCCACACCCCGTGGCCCTGGTCCACTTCAGGCGCTTCTTCGGGAAGACGTCGCCAAGCCCCCTCCCATCGCACGTTGACGTTGATCCGTTCCCCTTTAATGTAAATTCGCTCAATCGCGACGCGTAAGGACACGGTGGCATACGTGCTGAAATCTCGTCGGATCTGACCTTCGAGTTGCTGAAAGCCTTCTAAGGGCAGCAGCAGTTTTTGAATCACGTCGAACTTTTGCTGTTCATACGCCGATCGTAAGGTTTCCACCGCCTGCACGATTCGCTCGAAGCGTTCATGGTCTTTGGAAACCTTCTTGTCGCTGGAGAAGAACTGGCACCCCGACAGAACCACGACGAGAAGCAGGGACAGGCTTAAGACAGAGAGAGGGGATCGAGGCATGGGGCCATTATAGCGAGAGCATGTCAAAACCTCAAAACGAGTTTACGGGAACGATCCGTCGCAGGTCTGGCCGATCCGCTCCGCTTCGCTGCTTCTTTCTATGCCCTGACTGCCAATGGATGCCCGATGAGATGCCGATCAATAGTCAGGAGCTTCAGGCCCTCTTCCTGGGCCTGAACGAGCAGGATTTCGTCAAACGGATCTTTATGGACGCCGGGAACCTCAAGCGACCGGGCTGCGTGACTCGGGGTCATCGGCAGGAAGATGACGTTCTGATCTTCAAGCATGTTGATCACAACGTTCGGGTCGAAGAAACTCTTGCGTCTACCTGATCGGTCACGGCTCTGGAATTTCAGTCGCATCTCCCAGATCGACACCGCGCTGACATAGAGCTGTATCGCCTGATTGGTGAGAATGAGCCGCTCGGCATCAGATAAACGCGCGGGTTGCGTCGTGAGCCGGTAGATATACGAAGTGTCAAGCAGAATCCGCATGGGACAGCCTATTCGAGCCCAAGAACCTTGCGACTGAACGCCGGATCATCAAAGTGCTCGGGCCACTCTCTATCGTCGTCTTTGATCCCGAGACGATGACGGGTGTCGTTCAGTTTGTCGAAGTCGATCCCGCCAGGCTTGCGGAAGCGCACGAGTTCGACCGCCGGCTCTCCATGCTTCGTGATCACAACGCGCTCACCGCCCTGGGCAGCGACGACCAGTTCGGAAAGACGGGCTTTTGCCTGCCGTAGTGCAAATTCCATGAAAGACCTCCTGATGATTCAGATTGTCCAAAGTATGGACCTTCCCGTGCCTACGGTCAAGACTACACTGTAACTACAACTAAAAATGTGAGCTAACCAGTATCATTCATCATCGTATGCAATGCAGACCTGAGGAAGAAGGGGGTAAGACTCTGGATTCCTATAGATCATCCGGACCCCCCGATCAAAGCTTGTCCTTGACGCCTGTCCCCGACGTTATTAATCGGGGATCTAATCGAGGATCGGGGACAAACGTGCGGGAATGACCTTCCCGTGAAATGCCTTTTCTTGACACTTCTTGGAACGCTGTGTTACCTCTGCACCGCTACGTACCTATTCTGAGCATGTGTCTCCGGGCCGTTCGTGAGACACGGATCGGCGAAGAGTGATGCGCTTCCGCCTGAGGAAGAACTGAAGGAGTCTGAATGGCGAGTGTAGTTAAAAAACGACGAAAAAAAATGCGGAAGCATAAGCATAAAAAACTTCGCCGACGCATGAAGTTCGCCCGTCGGCGGAACTGAGGTTCACGATTCCAGCACCAGGTGGGCCTGGGACATACTCTCTACCTCCCCTCTCCCCTCCTTACAAAAGGAGGGGAACAGACGGCATAATCATCCTGTTTGTGTTTGTTTTCGAGCCTGCGACGGTCCATGACCACCTGTTTGCTTGCACTCGTTTCCTGCCGGTCCTGACGATTCGCCCTTGACATGAATCACTTCTCCCGCCTGCTCCCGTTTGTCCGGCCGCATCTTTCTCAACTGGCCTTGGCCGGCGTCCTGATCATGGGCGTGGCGGCCCTCAACCTGACGTTGCTGAGACTCGGCGGTACGCTGTGGGACCTCATCACGGTCCAACGGGACGTCGAACGCATGACGCAGACGATCCTGCTGTTTCTGGTGATCGCCGTCGTCCAGAGCGTCCTGAGCATGGGGCAGAGCTACCTGAGCACCCGCCTGTCCCAATTGATCATCGCGGATTTCCGCATCCACCTGTTTCGTCATCTGCAAACCCTGTCACTCAACTTCTTTGCCAAACGGCGAACCGGGGAAATTCTTTCGCGGCTCATGAACGACGTGGGCGTCATCCAGAACCTGGTGACCGAAACCCCCATCGATTCCGCGAAACAACTGGTGACGCTGGTGGGCGGTATCGCGTTCCTGTTGTACATGAATTGGAAACTCTGCCTGCTGATCGTCCTGTTGCTGCCGCTCCTGGTCCTGGTGGCGCGCCTGTTCGGCAAGCGGTTGAAATCCCTCTCCACGCAAATACAGGATCACACCGCCGCGCTGTCCACGCTCATTGAAGAAGTGATTTCGGGCATTCGGGTCGTGAAATCCTTCGTCCGCACGGACCGGGAGGAGGGACGATTCGGCGTCGCGGTCGACGCGCTGGTGGCCCGGACCCTCAGCCGCGCCAAAATCCTTTCCGTGTTCATCCCCGTCATCACCCTCCTGACGTTGATGATGGCCGGGGTCGTCCTGTGGTACGGCGGCAAGCAAGTCATCGACGGGGCCATGACCCCCGGGGATCTCCTGGCTTTCGTGTTGTTCGCGGGGATCTTGATCGGTCCGTTCGGCGCCGCGGCACGCCTCTTTTCTCAGATGAAGGAGGGACAGGGCGCCCTGGAACGCGTGTTCGAATTACTCGACACCGCGCCGGAAGTCACGGATGCCCCGCACGCCCACGCGTTGCGGGACGTGCAAGGCCACGTCAAGTTTTCGAACGTCAGTTTTGCGTATGACCCGCGTCACCCGGTGCTCACCGATCTCTCCTTTGAAGTGCAGCCCGGCGAAATCGTGGCGTTGGTGGGCCCGACCGGTTCAGGAAAGAGTACGATCGCCAACCTCTTGCACCGGTTTTATGATCCGACGGAAGGAGCCGTCACGATCGACCACCAGGACCTGCGGGACTTGCAACTGGCCGGCTTGTATCAACAACTGGCCATCGTGCCGCAGGAAACCGTCCTGTTCGGGGACACGATCATGGAAAACATTCGATACGGACGGGAGGACGCCTCGGACGAGGACATTTTTGCCGCGAGCCGGGCGGCGCACGCGCATGAATTCATTTCGGCGCTCCCGGACGGGTATGCCACGCTGGTCGGGGAAAAAGGCGTCAACCTGTCCGGGGGGCAACGGCAACGCATTGCCATCGCCCGGGCCATCCTCAAGAATCCCCGGCTCCTGATTCTGGATGAAGCGACGTCGGCGCTGGATTCCGAATCCGAGCTGCTGGTCCAACGGGCGTTACAGGAACTCATGGCGGGCCGCACCACCGTGGTGATCGCGCACCGCCTCACGACCATACATGAAGCCGACCGGATCTTCGTGCTCAACAAGGGCAGGATCGTCGAGGAGGGCACGCACGCGGCGCTCATGCAGCAGGACGGCCTGTACCGTCACCTGTATACGCTTCGCATGGTGGAATCGGAAACGCCGGCGTCCGCGTCTTGAGGGAAGCCACCGTCGTCGATTTCCGGCCCAACGATCGTTGAGCCCTACTTGATCTTCGAAAAATCCGCCTCGATCGTGACCAATTTGCCGTCGGGGAAAAACACGACGATATTCGTCACGGCCTGCGGGTCAAAATCCTGATAGGCGAACCGGGCGGAAAACCGCGACACGTAGTCCATCTCCGATCCCGGAATTTTCCGGCCGCGGCTGGGCTTGCCTTTGTCCACGGCCATGACGTTCGTGGACCCCTGTTGCAGGGCCACGTCGGCCCCTTCGGCAAAAAACTCTTCCTGCCCGCACAGCCCGATCTCCATTTCCAGGTTGGGCATATTCAGTATTTCCTGGATTTTGGTTTCCGGCATCCGGACTTCCTGCTTTGCGACCTTGGACCGACGGCCTTCTTCACGTCCGAAATATTCGAACCAATAAGTTTTCGTTCGAAGAATCGCGCTGCTTCCACAGGGCTTGACGGCCGGATCGTCCCCGATGCGCGAGTTCTTGTCCGCGGCTTTGATGATGGCGAACATTTCGTCATTGGACGCCGCCTGCTCCATGGGGCCTCGTGCCGACGCCATAATCTGCTGGGCTTGCTCCAACGTCAATTCGACGTCGATCGCCCACGCCGGCGACCCCATCGCTCCCAACGCAAACAACAGCA
Organism: Nitrospirales bacterium; assembly: GCA_965204965.1. GTDB lineage: Bacteria > Nitrospirota > Nitrospiria > Nitrospirales > UBA8639 > Bin75. The sequence goes on from OZ242026.1 coordinate 2,616,220, forward strand.
TGAGCCCGAATGCCTTTTTCCGGTAGTGGTATCGTTCACGTGAACTCATGCGGTCTCTCCTTTTTGCTTCAGATGGGCACGGATAATCAAGGGATCCCTATAGCCTGACGGCAAGGCTGAATTGTAAGAAACATCCCTACCTCTTTTCAACGCCTATCAGCCGCCCGGTTGGCCTCTCGACCGGGTGAGTACGGGGAACCAAACGGTTGACTCATCGTCGGCGTAGTGTTAAATTTCTGCTCCTATCGTGCCCGCTTCAGACGGGCCTTCCAACGGTGCTGGGGCAGAACGGGAGCACTCCCGTCTCACGCTTTCCCGAATTAACGTTCGTGTAACCGCAAGTGATCCGGTCGCTCAACTAGCAAGGGGTATGGCATGGGAAATGGAATAAACCAACAGGAACAGGCCATGAACCTGGAAAGCCTGGAGCGCGTCTATACGAATTACTCCTCGGTCTACGACCAAACCTTCGGCAAGGCTTTTGATGAATCACGCGAATCGGCTGTGAAAGGACTGCACATCGCTCCTGATGAGCACGTGCTGGAAGTCGGCGTGGGCACGGGCATGGCCCTGCCCCTGTATCCGACCCACTGCCGGATCACGGGCATCGACCTCTCGGAAGGCATGCTGAAAAAGGCCGAGGAGCGCATTACCAAGCATGGCCTGGAGCACGTCACCCTCCAGCGCATGGACGCGGGAGAGATGTCGTTTCCGGACGATTCTTTCGACCTGGTGATGGCCGCCTACGTGGTCACCGCGGTCCCGGATTATCGAAAAGTCGTGTCGGAGATGATTCGTGTCTGCCGCCCGGGCGGGCGCATCGTCATGTTGAACCACTTCAGCAACGGCAATAAATTCATCGCGGCCGTGGAAAAACTGATTTCCCCCATCTGCCAGCGGATCGGGTTCCGCACGGACTTGTCCCTCCATCACGTGCTCGACGGCACGGCCCTCCAGGTCACGAAACAGGAAAAAATGAATCCCTTCCAATATTGGTACCTGGTGGAATGCGTGAACGCGAAAAACGGGTCTTCCCGCTCATAATCGCCGCGACTCACCCCCTCCTCGACCCGTCGTTCCCATGAAGCAGGCCCTGTGCCTCCAACATGTTCCCTTCGAAGGCCCCGGCGCGTTTCGGCGGGCGTTGGAGAACCGTCTCTATCAGATCGAAACACTGCTCGTCCCTCAGCAGGACCTTCCCGCCACGGAACCGGATTTCCTCCTGGTCATGGGCGGTCCCATGTCCGTGAATGATTCCGACCCCTGGATTGAAAAAGAACTGCAATTCATTCGTCACGCGATCGAAGCGGACATTCCCGTGTTGGGCGTGTGTCTGGGTTCTCAATTCATGGCCAAGGCCTTGGGCGGCCGGGTGCGTCCCGGCCCTCGCCTGGAGATCGGGCCGACCCCGGTGACGCGGACCGTCGAGGAAGACGCCGACCCGGTGTTCGGCACGTTCCCCCGCGAGTTTACGGTGTTTCAATGGCACGGCGAAGGACTCACCCTGCCGCCGGGAGCCTGCGTGCTCGCCGCGTCCGAGTTCTATCCGGTCCAAGCCTTTCGCTACGGCGACCGCGCCTACGGACTCCTGTTCCATCTCGAATTGGAAATCCAGGGCGTCGAAGCCCTCTGCCGCGAATGCGCCGACGACGTACAACGGGCCCAAACCACGACCGAGGCCCTGTTGGCATCGGCGGAAACCGTTCTCCCCGAATGCCACCGCCTCGCCAACCGCCTCATCGCCCACCTGGCGACCTGATCAAAAAGTCCGTCTGAGGGCTCCTTACTGGATGCCTGCTCTGTCCCTACTACGAAATCAATGCACCCTGAACGGTCATTCCCGACATTTGTAATCGGGAATCCAGAGTCTTTCTCTTCCTCTTCATTTCTGCAGGTTTATGCGGTAGGCTTGGGCAGATTCCCGTAACACGATTCCTCGCCTACAGCATAAATTATAAAAAATAACGTCGTTACAACAAAAAATAATTGCCTTTCGGAAAATGGGGATTTACCTTACTCGTATGCACACCTCCATCAAAGAGATCGCCCACTTGAGCATGGGCACAAATTTCAGACCCCACCATGAAGCCTCTGGTTCGGATGGTCTGTTCTTTGTTCAAATGAAAGATCTCGATAACACATCCGTGAACATTGACACCCTGGAAAAGCTTAACCTGAAAACGCCACGTAACGTGACCTTCCTGAAGCCCGGAGACATTATATTCAGGTCACGGGGCCGGACAATCACCGCCGTTATCGTACCAAGAAACATAGGAAAGGCGGTTTTGTCCGCTCCCCTCTTCCTTGTCCGAGTAAAAGATACATCCCGCGTGCTGCCCGGGTACTTGTGTTGGTACATCAACCAAACTCCCGCGCAGCGGTTTCTCTACCAAAGAACGGAAGGCTCGGCCCTGAAAATGATAACCTTGAAGCACTTGGGCGACCTGGAAATTCCTCTGCCCGCCTTGGAGGTGCAGAGCAAAATTGAAAAAATAGTAGCCATGCAGACGAAGGAAACCGCCTTGTTTGAAGAGATCAAGCAAAAGCGAGCGAGGTACGTGGAAAAGATCCTGATGCGGGCCGCTTCCTGACCGTGGAGAGGAATGCAAATGGGTAAAGAAGAAATCAAACAGCAAGACATTGACGCCGCCGCGTGGAAATCCTGCGACACCTTCCGAGGCGTGATGGATGCCACGGACTACAAGGACTACATCCTCGTCATGCTGTTCGTGAAGTACATATCGGACACTTGGAAGGCGCATCTTGAGGAATACCGGAAGCGCTTCGGCGGTGACGACGCCAGAATTCGCCGAAGACTGGAACGCGAACGGTTTGTGCTGCCCGAAGGCGCCGGATTTTACGAGCTTTACGAAAAGCGCAATGAAGCCAACATCGGCGAGTTGATCAACGAGGCCCTGGATTCCATTGAAGACAAGAACAGGACAAAGTTGGAAGGTGTGTTCCGCAACATCGATTTCAATTCGGAAGTCAAGCTGGGCAGGACCAAGGACCGCAACCGGCGTTTGAAGATGCTGTTGGAAGATTTCAACAAGCCGGAGCTTGACCTGAACCCCAACCGGGTATCCGAAGACGTGATCGGCAACACCTATATCTATCTGATCGAGAAGTTTGCCTCCGACGCTGGAAAGAAAGCCGGGGAGTTTTACACGCCCCACAAGGTATCGGAACTCGCGGCGCGTTTGTGTGCGCCGAAACCCGGCGCCCGTATCTGCGATCCGGCCTGCGGGTCCGGCGGCCTGCTGATTGAAGCCGCACGCCAAGTGGGCGACAAGAACTTCTCGCTCTCCGGTATGGAAGTGAACGGCGGCACGTGGGCGTTGTGCCGCATGAACATGTTTCTCCACGGCATGGATTCAGCCCGGATTGAATGGTGCAATACCCTCACGAGCCCAGCCCTGGTGGAAAAGGACCGGTTGATGAAGTTCGACAACATTGTCGCCAACCCGCCGTTTTCCCTGGACAAATGGGGGGTGGAAGAAGCCATGAACGACCGCTTCAAGCGCTTCTGGCGCGGGACTCCACCCAAATCCAAGGGAGATTTCGCCTTTATCACGCACATGATCGAAGTCGCGCTGCAAAAGAAAGGCCGCGTGGCGGTGGTGGTGCCGCACGGAGTGTTATTCCGCGGCTCGGCCGAAGGACGCATTCGCCGGAAGCTGATAGAAGAAAACCTGTTGGACGCGGTAGTCGGCCTGCCGGGAAACCTGTTTCCGACCACGTCCATCCCGGTCGCCATTCTCATCTTCGACCGTTCCCGAGAAAAAGGCGGCGCAAACGAATCGCGCAAAGACGTGATGTTTATTGATGCCAGCAGGGAATACCAGCCGGGCAAAAACCGGAACACGCTACTTGACGAGCACCTGGATAAAATCGTTCTGACGTATCAGAAGCGGAAATCTATTGAGAAATATGCGCACCTGGCCGGTGTTGCGGAGATCGAAGAAAACGATTTCAACCTCAACATCCCGCGCTACGTGGACACCTTCGAGGAAGAGGAGCCGATTGATATTCACGCGGTAGAGGAGGAAATTGAGCAGTTGGAAGCGGAATTGACCGAAGTCCGCCGCAAGATGCGCAAAATGCTGAAGGAACTTGAGAGATAAATCCGCAGATAACGGATCTATTCAGCCGATACTGAAAGGACGGCACCGGAGAACGACCCAACGACGTTCAGGTTGGAAAAAGAGACATGAAGAGAAGGCCAAGAAATAAAACGTCTGAGGCACAAGACGTTCTGGAACTTGTGGAGGCTTTTGCCGGCACGTGGTTTTCCCTGGAGGCCTATGACACGCAAAACTTCCCCACAAGCGGGGCGACGAAAAAAGCTGTAGCGTTTACGGCCGATGAACTCACGCAGGCCTTGTACGAGTTCAAGCATGAACTATTGGTGCGAAAACAGGCAACGGACCTGTTCGGTCAGGAAAAGAGCAAAGACGCCGTACACGGGATCGTCGGCAACGTGTTTCAATCCTTTGGCAAGCAAGACGTGTATCCGACGGTCGAAGAAAAAGTCTCACACCTCCTCTACTTCATGGTGAAAAATCATCCCTTCGTGGACGGCAACAAACGAAGCGGTGCGTTCGCGTTCGTCTGGTTTTTACGCAAAGCAGGGCTCCTGCGGGCGAGCCTCTCGCCTGAAGCCCTGACGGCGTTGACGCTGCTGGTAGCGGAGAGTCCTGCGAAGGAGAAGGAACGGATCATTGGGTTGATTTTGTTACTGCTGCAGAAGAAACATGAATGAACCATAAAGAGGTCTTCGCGTGACTTACTCAACAAAAGAATTGAAATTCTTGATCCGGGAGACGTTGCAGAGATTGAAGAGAATGATTTCAACCTCAACGTCCTGCGCTACGTAGATACGCTTGAGGAATCGAGGGCAGAAATCCAGTCTTCAGCAAGCCCAGGTAACAATTAGAGGAGAAATACAGGCATGAACAAGAGCAGAAAAATACAGGTCCTGAAACAGACGGTGACCGTGCAAAAACTGCGCAAGGAAGACTACATTTGTATCACGGATATTGCTCGCCATAAAGAAGCAAAACGGACGGATCATGTGCTCCAGAACTGGATGCGCAATCGCAACACAATTGAGTTTCTGGGCCTTTGGGAGACACTGAACAATCAGGATTTTAAACCCCTCGAATTCGAAGGGTTTAAAAAGCAGGCAGGGCTGAATAGTTTTGTATTGACTCCCAAACAGTGGATAGACGTTACAGGTGCGGTGGGCATTATTTCCAAACAGGGCCGTTATGGTGGCACTTTTGCCCACAAGGACATCGCCTTTGAGTTCGCTTCATGGGTATCGGTGGAGTTCAAGCTCTACCTGATCAAGGAATTCCAGCGGCTCAAGGAAGCTGAACAAGCGCAACTAGGTTGGGATATCAAACGCAACCTGACAAAAATCAACTACCGCATCCATACCGACGCCATCAAAACGAATCTGATTCCACCGGAGTTAAGCTCCAGACAGGTGAAATTTGTCTACGCGAGTGAAGCGGACGTACTGAATATGGCTCTTTTTGGCATGACCGCTCTGGAATGGAGAAACGCCAAGCCCAGCGAGAGGGGAAATATTCGTGACCAGGCAAATGCCGCTCAACTGGTATGCCTGGTCAATCTGGAGAATTTGAACGCACTGTTTATCAAGGAAGGCATGGAACAGCCTGAGCGTCTTGCAAGGCTGAATCAAATCGCTATCGAGCAAATGGAGTTGCTCACGAACGAAAGAGTCAGCAAACAGTTGCAGGGTGAACCATGATGGAGTCGAGTCTGAATAAAATCTATTCACCAATTTTGTTCCCATGAGACTAAAAGACAAATTCATGCCACGAGCATCTCTAAATAGAACAGAGAGATAAAAGCATGAGCGACAAGCCCTCCAAAAGCCTGACCATCCGTAACAGCACGGCGGAGTTTCTCATTTTCACCAATCAAGCCGGTGAGGATGGGATTGAAGTACGTTACCAGGACGAAACCATCTGGCTCACGCAAAAGCTCATGGCGGAGTTGTTTGACGTTGGCATACCAACGATTAACGAGCACCTGAAAAACATCTTTGAATCCGGTGAATTAGGCCCCGATTCAGTTATTCGGAAATTCCGAATAACTGCCGCTGACGGAAAAAGATACCAAACTCGGCTCTACAACCTCGATGCCATCATCTCGGTTGGATACCGGGTAAACTCCAAACGGGCCACACAGTTCCGCCAATGGGCGACCCGCATCCTGCGAGAATTTGCCGTCAAGGGCTATGTGCTGGATAGAAAGCGCCTGGAACAGGGAGCATTCCTTGGCGAAGATTATTTTGAACGCCTGCTCGCTGAAATCCGTGAAATCCGTCTGAGCGAGCGGCGCTTTTATCAGAAAATCACGGACATTTACGCCACCAGCCTGGATTACGACAAGGACGCCCCGACCACACGCGAATTTTTCGCCAACATCCAAAATAAACTGCATTACGCCATTCACGGCCAGACCGCCGCGGAACTCATCAAACACCGTGCAGACAGCAGCGTGGAAAACATGGGGCTGACCAGTTGGGAAGGAAGCCCAGACGGAAAAATTCTGAAAACCGACGTATCGGTTGCCAAGAATTATCTATCCAAAGAAGAGATGGAATCATTGGGGCGTATCGTCGGCGCCTATCTTGACCTTGCCGAAGATCGTGCACAACACAAAATCCCCATGACCATGGAAGACTGGGCAAAACGGCTGGATGAATTTCTGACGTTCAACGAGCGCGAAATCTTAAAGGATGCAGGAAAAATCAGCGCCGAGATTGCCAAAGACCATGCCGAAAGCGAATTCGAGAAGTATCGCATTATCCAGGATCGTCTGTTTGAATCCGACTTTGATAAGGAGACCAGAAACCTGGAAAGGCAACTTGGCAAAAAGGACAGAGGTAGGGATGAGTAGAAATTCCATTAAAGGTAAGGCATCGCCGAAGGGGTGGCGTGAGGTGAAATTGAAACAGAATGAGTCACAAAGAAGTATTCGTGTGAATCCCTCAACCAAAAAATTGAAAGACTTCCTCAGTGCGCCGGTAAAAAACGGATTTTCACCAATATGTGTCAGTCAACCAACCTCGAAGAAAGTCCTGGGGCTGGGGGCACTTACTGGATCAGGGCTGAAGCTTGACGAAACAAAATGGGTTTCTGAATCCAACACTGAGGTCGATAAATTTTTAATCAAACGGGGTGATTTTCTTGTCAGTAGATCAAATACATTGGACAAAGTTGGACGGGCAGCCTTTTATGAGGGCCGTCTGAAAAACATCTCATACCCTGACTTGATGATGAAGTTTCGAGTAGACGAAAAGAAAATAGATCCTCGTTTTCTGGAACTGATTCTTCAAAGCTATCACGCCCGCAAACACTTTATGCGTCATGCTTCCGGGACCAGTGGGAGTATGGTCAAAATTACCAAATCTGTTGTGGAATCGTTAGAGGTTCCTTTGTTTTCATTAGGTATGCAGAGAAGCATCGTTAATTTAGTCTTCACATGGAAAGAAGCCATAGAAAAAACCGAACGCCTAATCGCCGCCAGTGAAAAGCAGTTCAAGTGGTTGCTGAAAAGGCTTATCAGCGATCAGCAGAATAATCCGGAATGGCACAAGCGAAAATTGGGAGACGTTGCCTGGGTCGCAAAGGGAAAACCTCAGCAGAATCTATCAGATAGGAAACTGCTTACCGTAAAGCTTCATTGCCTAGGCATAGAAATAAACAAAACGTCATTTAACCCAAGGATAAATCCAAAAGGTCGCCCCTACTTTGAGAGAAAGAAAGGCGAGTTTCTAATTGGGAGACAAAATTTTCACAATGGGGGTTTTGGTATTGTTCCCATTGAGCTTGATGGATACATCGCATCAAATGCGGTCACGTCCATAAATTTGAATCTCGACAGGCAAAACAGTGATTTCCTGTTCTATTCGTTTTCCAGAAAAAATTACTACAAGAAGATAGGTCATGTAATGGACGGAACAGGGCAAAAAGAGTTGTCAGATAGGCAGATATTAGACCTGTCGTTTTTTGTGCCACCTCTGTCACAACAAAAACAAATCGCCCAAACGCTTAATGCCGCCAAGCAAGAAATTGCTCTGCTCAAACAACTTGCTCAAAAGTACCGAACCCAAAAACTCGGGTTAATGCAAAAAGTTCTGGCTCAAGAAATCGCGGTGAAAACATGAGCAAAACCAAGGATCTTGATGGAGTTGGGAACAAACCATTTAGAGTTTTGAGTATAGATGGCGGCGGAGTACGCGGGGTTTTTGCAGCCAAGATTTTGTCGCTCATGGAAACTAAACTGCAAATAAATGCATATGAAGACTTTGATCTCATTGTGGGCACCAGTACTGGAAGTATCATAGCTGCGGCTATTGCAATGAAGAACGATTTGACTCAATTAGTAGAAGACTATGTGGAAAATGCCTCAAGAATTTTCAAAAAAAGAATCAGCTTTGGGGGACTTCTTAGATCCAAATATGACTCCAAGTTTTTGGCTGACTTTCTCTTTAGCAGGCTGGGAGATATTACATTAGGGAAAATAGAAAAACCTCTTATCCTTAACGCCACGAATGTCAGCGTGGGTGACGTCCACGTCTTTAAAACGTCTTATCAACAACGACAACGAAGAGGGGATTATGTGCGAGATGGCGATATACCATTGCACAAAGCGGTTTTAGCATCCTGCTCGGCGCCGATTTATTTTGATCCCGTAGACATAAACGGAACGCTGGTTTGTGATGGTGGCATATGGGCCAACAATCCTTCATTGGTCGGCTACACTGATGCGATAAGGAATTTCCAGATAGACACCATCAAGATTCTGTCTTTAGGGACTGGGCAGGCAAAACAAGTTTACCGGTCCGCAAAGATATGGGGATTCTTAACGGGATGGAAGAAAACCAAACTTGTCGATTTCTTGATGTCATGCCAGACGAAATTTCCTCAGAATGTTTTATCACTGATTGACCCAGAAAAAATTCTGAGGATTAATCCCGATATTGATAATTACGAACTTGATAATTATGAAAACGTCCCTACCTTGATAGAGTTAGCAAAAGCTGAATTCACCAGAGACAATACAAAAATTTCAACATTTCTTGATTTGGAGACAAACAAATGAAGCACGAACAATTTTTCAATGACTTTTTGGCTGATCATGTCAACCTAAATCAATCCAGGCTGGATACATTAAAAAGCCGGGTAGAAACAATCACAAATCTGCTCAAAGATCGACTTAATGGCTATAGAAAATATAGCGAACAGGGATCCTATGCACATAAGACCATAATAAAGCCCGTACAAGACAATGATGAGTTTGATGCTGACATATTAGTTTTCCTTCGAGATGCTGAGTTTGACCCAGACAATTTTCATACTGACTATGTAGACACCGTCTACAAGGTGTTTAGGGACCATGATACTTACAAAGACAAGGTTGAAAGGAATACCCGCTGTGTGAGGATCAATTATGCTGGCGATTTTCACCTAGATGTTGTTCCTTGCATAGAGCATGAAAATGTTTCCTATATCTGTAACAGGAAGGATAAGAAATATGAAAAAACTGATGGCGACGGCTATAAGGGATGGCTTATTGACAAAAATCGAATCGTTGGAGGTAACAACTTTCGAAAGGCAACCCGCCTTCTCAAATTTTTGCGAGACCATAAAGACAATTTCTCAGTGAAGTCGATATTGTTGACGACCATTTTAGGAAATCAAATTAAGGAGATTGATGAGAGCTCCAGTGATTTTTCTGATTTACCGACTACATTGAAGACACTGACTAATAGAACAAATAACTTCCTCCAGAGAAATGGGTCTATGCCAACCATTCATAACCCCGTGTTAGCGACAGAAAATTTCAACAGACACTGGGATGATGATAAGTATCGTAACTTTCGAAACAAGTTCGATGTCTATAATACAAAAATCAACGAGGCGTTTGAGGAAAGGAATCACAATGAAAGTGTTAAAAAATGGCGCAAGCTTTTTGGAGATGAGTTTGGGAGATTGATAAAAAGCTCTTCACAATCTTCTGCTAATGTTGTTATTCCTACGGTACCCGCAACTAAACCATATGCAAATTTTTGATGGAATACTCACAAGAAGAATTTGACAAGGTAAAAACTTGGTTTCCTGGACTTGATTATTTTCCAGATGATAACAGAATAAGCGGAATCCTTACTATTTCTGCTTGTTGCTATAAGGAGAAGAAGTTTGAGAATTTGATAACATGGGAAATCCGACCCTGTAGCCCGGGCCAAAGTGAATGTATAACAGGTGAATATCTGATTGAAATTGATCTCGGTCAAGATGGTGAATATCCAAAGGTCTATGAAATTGGCGAGAAGATTGAGAGATTGGCAAATGAGTTAAAGAAACGAGTCATTGATTTACATTCATATCCTCAGGATAAACGCTGCTGTCTGGGTATTAACTTTAGCCCCCGAACCGCACTTAGTGAATTCATTTTGTATGATGTCTATCCATACTTTGTATGGCAAGCTTATTATTTCAAGTACAAAAAAATGCCACCATGTGGAGAATACTCGCATGGAATTCAAGGGTGGAGAGAGGCAACGGAAGATTACAAGGAGAAAATACAATCCTATAGAGATAAAATAGCAGGCAAGACTGGGAGAAATAATCCATGCCCATGTGGGAGCAACAAAAAATATAAAAAGTGCTGCTTATCCCAAGATGAGGAGTATGAAAGAGAAGCAAATCGTATGCAAAAAATACTCTCTGTTCAAACAAGGAAAATTGAAGAAATGGAACAGAATGACAAATGTGCGACTAAGAAAACATTTTAAGGCTTCACGAATAGTGGTTCTCTTCAACTCTCTCCCTCTCTGGCAAGGGATTTATCTGCGACCATCTGCGGATAAAAAGACCAAATTCATGAAAACCGAAATCATCCAATCCCTCACCAACGACTTTGAATCCTACGCCAGGCAAACGGAAAACGGCGTTGAATTCTGGCTTGCCCGCGACCTTCAACACCTGCTTGGGTATGGGAAATGGGATAATTTCAAGTCCGTTGTTTCCAAAGCAAAAACCGCCTGCGAGGTGGCGGGGCATACAGTTCTCGACCATTTTGCCGATGCTGGGAAAATGGTCTCCCTGCGCTCCAGTAATCAGCGGGAAGTGCCCGATATGATGGAAAAAGAAGGTACGACTGATGGCAGGGATAGAAACGACCTCCCCAACTACTCTGTTGCCAGAGAGAGCCCCTTGGGCTCTTGTCATCGGGGAGGTACCTTTGTGGTAATCCTAAAATGGCAAAAAACCAAAGTCAAACACGCATTGGCAAAACCATAGCGGTACCATAGCAAAAACATAGCATTTTCATAGCAAACATAGCAGAAAAATGGCAAGGTATAGCAAATACATAGCAAACATAGCACGGGCATAGCATTTTCATAGCAAAAACATCTTCTAAGCCTGTCTTGCTATGTTTTGCTATAAAACAGGATGACTTCACATCCGTTATTCAAAGGCAAAACCGCTTGCGAGGTGGCTGTGCGTACCGTTCTCGACCATTTCGTTGATGCCAACAAAATGGTCCACTCGGCTCAGGGCGCCAGCGGGAAGTGTGCGCGATAGGATGCTCACCCGCTACGCCTGCTACCTGATCGTTCAGGGCGGTGGTTCGCGTAAAGAGGAAATCGCCTTTGCTCAAACTTACTTTGCCGTTCAACCCCGGAAACTTGAAATCATCCACCGTCAAGCGTTGTCGGGATGAAACTACACGTAAAAAGGAGAACGTGCCATGGGGCTCATACACGCAGAAATAGACTTATCAAATCCAAGGAATCGTGATCTGGCGTCGCTAAAAGTCAATGCATTAATTGATACGGGAGCGATCACGCTTTGTATTCCGGAACATATTGCCGTTCAATTGGACTTAACGGAATTGGAGAAAAGAGAAGTGACAACTGCAGAGGGAAGACACGTTCCTGTCCCTTACGTCGGTCCCGTTCAAATAACGTTTAAGAACCGGTCCTGCTACACGGGCGCGCTTGTCCTGGGCGATAGCGTTCTCTTGGGTTCCATCCCGATGGAAGACATGGACCTGGTGATCAATTCAAGAATGCAAAAAATAACGGTTAATCCCGAAAGCCCCAATATGCCTTCTGCGGTGGTCAAATTTGCCGACCTTGGAAGGCTTCACTGATTCGTCGTCAGGTTCTGGATACAATAAATGCGCGGTTTTCAATTCAGCGAAAAATACCTGTCCCAAATTCCAGCTCTCCAGGAACTGGTCAACCTCGGCTACGAGTACCTGACGCCGGAACAGGTTTTTCAGGCAAGGCGAAAGAAATTCGGCGACGTTTTGCTGGAAAACATCCTGCGCCGGCAGATCAAGAAGATCAATCGTATCAATTATAAGGGCCGCGAGTATCGGTTCAGCGAAGAGAACGTCCAGTCCGCCATCCAGAAAATCAAGAACGTCCAATACGCCGGACTGCTGAAAACCAATGAGACGGTCTACGACCTGCTGACCCTCGGTACCGCGATGGAGCAGTCCATCGAGGGCGACACCAAGAGTTTCACCTTGAACTACGTTGACTGGAGGGCTCCGACCAACAACGCGTTTCACGTGACCGCGGAGTTTCCCGTTGAGAGAACGCGCAGTACCGAAACCGCTCGCCCGGATATCATCCTGTTCGTGAACGGCATTCCGTTTGTGGTGATTGAATGCAAATCTCCGGGCGAAAAAGTGGAAGCGGCCATCTCCCAGACCATCCGCAACCAGACCGAAGAGTATATTCCCCGGCTTTTCATCTATGCCCAATTGTTGATGTCGATCAACAAAAACGACGCCCGATACGCCACGGTTGGAACGGAACAGAAATTCTGGAGTCTCTGGAGGGAAAAAGAGGACAGCGATCAGGACGTGGAGCAGGCCGTCCACGCGCCGCTTACAGAAGAAACGAAAAACGCCCTGTTCTCCGGCGACTTCGCTTCCGCCCGCCGATATTTCGACGAATTGGGAGACCGGCAGATCACGGAGCAGGACCGGGCCATCTACAGCCTCTGCCGCCCGGAAAGGCTGATGGAACTCTCCCGCCTGTTCACGCTTTTTGACGCGGGCAAAAAGAAAATTGCGCGCTACCAACAGTTTTTTGTGGTGCGCTCGGCTTTGCAGCGCGTCAAGGCGTTCGACAACGAGGGACGGCGAAAAGGCGGCATGATCTGGCATACGCAGGGTTCGGGAAAATCCCTGACCATGGTCTGGCTTGCGCGTCTTCTGGCAATGGATAGGGAGATCACCAACCCGCGCCTCATCATGGCAACGGACAGGAAAGACCTGGACCGGCAAACTGAAAAAGTTTTCAGGCAGTGCGGGATCGAGCCGGAGCGGGCGGCAACCGGACGGGAACTCCTCGAATTGATCAGGTCGAACACGCCCGTGGTGACGACCCTGGTGCATAAATTCGACAAGGCGTTGAACGCAGGCGGTATGAGTGACGACGACCCCAACGTTTTCGTGCTGGTCGATGAAAGCCACCGCACCCAGTTCGGGAACCTTTCGGCGCGAATGCGGCAGATGCTGTCAAAGGCCTGCTACCTCGGGTTTACGGGCACCCCGCTTACCAATGAGCAGAGAAACAACTTCGTCAAATTCGGGGGATTGATCGAGCCCTCCTATTCCGTCCGCCAAGCCCTGGATGACAAGGCGATTGTGCCGCTGCTTTACGAAGGGCGTCACGTAGAGATGGAGCAGGATAAAGCCGCCGTTGACTTGTGGTTTGAACGATACACCGCCGATCTCAGTGAAAAACAGAAAGCCGACTTGAAGAAAAAGTATTCCCGCGCCAATACGCTCAACAAGGCGAAGCGGGTCGTCTATATGCGCGCCTTCGACATCAGCGAACATTATCGCGCGAACTGGAAGGGCACGGGTTTCAAGGGCCAACTGGTTGCGCCTGACAAAGCCACGGCCATTCAGTATCACCAGTTTATGAAGGAAATCGACGCCGTTTCCTCTGAAGTGGTGATCTCCCCGCCCGATATGCGAGAAGGCTTTGAAGAGGTTGACGAAGCGCCGAATTCCGACGTTCGGATTTTCTGGGACAGGATGATGGACCGCTTCGGCTCGGACACCCAATACTCGGAAACCCTTATCGAGAGTTTCAAACACGCCGAAGAACCTGAGATCTTGATCGTGGTGGACAAACTTCTGACCGGCTTCGACGCGCCGGTCAACAGCGTTCTCTATCTCTGCAGAAAACTGCGCGAACACACGCTGCTCCAGGCCATTGCCCGCGTCAACCGGCTGCATGAAGGCAAGGACTTCGGTTACATCGTGGACTACGAAGGCATCCTCGGGGAACTGAACGTGGCTTTGACGATGTATGACGCGCTGGAAGGGTTTGAGGAGAAGGATCTGGAAGAAACGCTGGTTTCCGTCAATGAGCAGATCGACAAACTGCCGCAGAAGCATTCCCATCTTTGGGACGTGTTCAGGGAGGTCAAGAACCAGGCCGATGAGGAAGAGTATGAACGGCTCTTGGGCGATGATGAACGGAGAGGCGACTTTTACCGGCTGCTTGCGGAATATGCCAAGTCCCTTGGTATTGCCCTTTCCTCCCACAAGTTTTTAACGGACACGGACGAGACAATCCTGCGGCAGTACCGGGAAGATTTGAAACGGCTTGAAAAACTGAGGCGGTCGGTGAAACTGCGCTATGCCGATACCGTTGATTACAGGGAACACGAGCCGAAAATCAAAAAGCTCCTGGATACCCATATTCAGGCCGACAGGGTTACGCAGATCAACGCGCCGGAGGACGTGTTTCACGGTCTTCCCACGGGCGAAAGCGACCCGGAGGTCGAGTACGGGAGCAAAACCGAAGCCTCACGGGCCGACAGCATCGCCCACCTGATGAAGCGCACCATCAGCGAAAAAATGGAAGAAGACCCGGCCTTTTACCAAAAGTTTTCAAACCTGATCCAACGGGTCATTGACGAGTTCAGGGCGGAGCGGATCTCCGGCCTGGAATACCTGGATACGGTTTCCAGGCTGAAAAAAGACTTCGACGGCCGGGGCAATGAGGACGTGCCCGAGAAACTGAGGCTCAACAGGGACGCCGTAGCGTTTTTCGGTGTCATTAAACCTGTTTTTGAAACCTGCGCGGCCGATACGTGCGATGCACACTCGGCGGATACGGCTCTTGCCATCCACGACATTCTGCAACGCCACGGCAAAGTGCATTTCTGGGACGACCCGGATGCGCGAAACAGCGCCATCAACGACATCGAGGACTACCTGTATGACGAAGTGAAAGCCAAAAGGGGCATTGATCTCGGCAACGAACAACTGGATGAAATTATCGAGCGGAGCATGAGGATTGCCCGCAACAGGATGTACGGATGAGCCGGATGGCGGAGTCTATCGCGTATGGACGGGAGACGATTGCTTTTGACGTCCTGCACTGTAAGAGAAAAACCATGGAGATTGCCGTCCACCCGGACAAATCCGTTGTTGTGAAAGCTCCGCTCGGAAGCGATTCAACAGAGATTGTCCGCAGGGTACAAAGGCGCGCCAGGTGGATTCATCGTCAGAGGCTTTACTTCGGGCAGTTTGAACCGAAAACCCCACCTCGCCGCCACGTGAGTGGAGAATCCCATCTCTATCTTGGACGAAAATACCGGCTGAAAATCAGGAAATCCCAAACCCCGCAGGTATTGTTAAAGGGCGGTTATTTCCACATTCAGTCTCCAACCCTTTCTCCGGACCATGTTCAAAAACTATTGGAAGAGTGGTATTTTCAAAAAGCCTCAGCCTGTCTTCAGACCATCTTTCAACTGTGTTGGGAAAAATTCAAAAAAACCATCGTTCCCAAGCCAAGCCTGAAGATACGAAAAATGAAGGCGCGTTGGGGAAGTCTGTCAGCACACGGCCGGTTGACGCTCAATCTGGACCTGATCAAAGCCCCGAAAGAATGCATTGAATACGTCGTGATTCACGAGCTTTGCCATCTTTCACACCGGCAGCACGATTCCGATTTTTACAAACTGCTGGACCGCTGCCTGCCGGACTGGGTTCAAAGAAAACATAAACTCGAACTGGCCCTGGTTTAGCCGGCCGGCGCATGCGTCGCCGCGTCATCGGCGTCACAGATCCTCGCGAAGCGTTCCTTGATTCCCGCGTTGCCGGTACAGTAACGTGAATCCTCCCTATTTTTGAAAACGAAACCCTGAACATGTTCGATTGTTGAAAAAGGAGTGGCAGGAATGAGTGGTGTTCCCATCACGTATGCTGAACGCATCAGGACGTTACCCCCGTATTTGTTTGCGGCCATTGACGAGATGAAGCAGGCGGCCATTGCTCGCGGGGTGGATATCATCAATTTGGGCATCGGCGATCCCGACCTGCCCACGCCCGCTCCAATCCTGGAGCGCATGCAACAGGCGGTGACCGATCCGCAGCATCATCAGTATCCTTCATCGAGCGGGATGTTGTCGTTTCGCACCGCGGTCGCCGGTTGGTACCAGCGACGGTTCAGCGTGAACCCGGACCCCAAGTCCGAGGTGGTCACCTTGATCGGGTCAAAGGAGGGCATCGGTCACGTGCCCATGGCTTTTATCGATCCGGGCGACGTCGTGCTGGTCCCGAGCCCCGGGTATCCCGTGTATCCGGTCTCCGCCGGCTTTGCCGGCGGCATGGCCCATGAAATGCCCCTGTTGAAAGAGAACGGGTTCCTGCCCGACCTGGACGCGATTCCCCCGGACGTGGCCCGAAATGCGAAACTGATGTTCTTGAATTCGCCGAACAATCCCACGTCGGTCATTGCGGACGTGGAGTTTTTCAGTCGCGTGATTGCGTTTGCGAAAGAACATCACGTGATCGTCTGCCACGACGCGGCGTATTCGGAAATTTTCTACGACGGCCAACGCCCGTCCAGCTTTCTGGAAGCGGAGGGCGCCATGGACGTGGGCATCGAGTTTCATTCGTTGTCCAAGACCTTCAACATGACGGGCTGGCGAATCGGGTTTGCCGTGGGCCGCGCCGAAGTGATTGCAGGGTTGAGCCAGATCAAGAGCAACATGGACTCGGGCCAATTTCAGGCGGTTCAGGAGGCCGGGATCACGGCCTTGGAGTCCGACGATCGACTCACCGCCGGGCTCCGGGCCATTTACCAGGAACGCCGTGACGTGCTGGTTGCAGGGTTGCGAAATCTCGGACTTGAGTTTGACACGCCCTCGGCTACGTTCTACGTCTGGATCGAGGTCCCCAAGGGCTATACCTCCGCGTCCTTTACGGCGCACCTGTTGGAAAAAGCCGGGCTCGTGACCACGCCGGGAAACGGGTTCGGGGCTCCGGGTGAAGGCTACATTCGCATGGCCCTCACCACGACCAAGGAGCGATTGGCCGAAGCCGTGGACCGGCTCAAACACATCGGGTGGTAATTGCCGCCCGTCCATAGAGCACGGGGTTGTGCCATCCTCCCCGTAGGGTCTACCTCCCCTCGCCCCTCCTTACAAAGGAGGGGAACAGGAGGGTTCTTTTCGTATCAATACGGTGAAGGGATGAGCGTCGAAACCGTCTTTATCGCCTTCGGATCGAACCAGGGAGACCGGCAGGATTTTTGTGACCGGGCCGTGGCCTTGATGGGGCTGTTGCCGCAGTCCACGTTGACCCACGTCTCGTCGTATTATGAGACCGAACCCGTCGGCATGGCTCTCGGGCACGACGCCACGTGGTTCTATAACGGAGTCGTTCGTCTCGA
Source organism: Nitrospirales bacterium (assembly GCA_965204965.1). Classification (GTDB taxonomy): domain Bacteria; phylum Nitrospirota; class Nitrospiria; order Nitrospirales; family UBA8639; genus Bin75. Next base: position 2,633,984 of record OZ242026.1, read on the forward strand.
GACGCAACTCCAGCCTGAACACCTGTTGGCTATTTGCCGGGAAACCGAGCGAGGCCTCGGGCGCGACCCCGAGATGACAAACGTTTCCCGGCCTATGGATTTGGACATTCTGTTCTATGGACAACGGATCATCGACACCCCGCAACTCACCGTTCCGCATCCCCGTCTCCATGAACGGCGGTTCGTCCTGGCGCCGATGACCGAACTCGCTCCGGACTGGATCCATCCTCAATACGATCAAACCATGCAAGCCCTGCTCGACCGGCTGACGGACACCTGTCGCGTGCGAAGGCTCGGCATGGTACCCGGTTCCCGGTTCACCACGCGGCCGTCATGCGCGCTGCCTCCGGCTGACTGAATGCGCATCATCCGAACGACTCAGGCCCTGCGAACCTGGCGACGCCGGCACGATCCGCTCCGGAGTTCCATCGGGTTGGTGCCGACCATGGGGGCGTTGCACGCGGGGCATCGGGCATTGATCCGACGCGCCCGCCGAACCTGCGGCACGGTCGTGGTCAGCATTTTCGTGAACCCGCTCCAGTTCGACCCGGCCGAGGATTACCGTCGCTATCCGAGGGACCTGTCGCAGGATCTCGCATGCTGTCGCGAGGAACACGTCGATCTCGTCTTTCTTCCGAACGCGGATATCCTCTACCCGCGGGACTTCCAAACGACCGTTACCGTCGGGATGCTGGCCCAACGATGGGAGGGAGAATCTCGGCCCACGCATTTTCAGGGTGTAACCACGGTCGTGACCAAATTGTTGAACCTGATCCGACCGGATCGAGCGTTCTTCGGACAAAAAGACTACCAACAATATTGCCTGATCCGGCAATTGGTGAAGGACCTTGACCTCGACTCACGGATCACCTTGTGCCCGACCGTGCGCGAAGCCGACGGGTTCGCCCTGAGTTCACGAAATCGCTACGTGACGAACACGCAACGCCGACAGGCCCTGGCCCTCTACCAAGCCCTGGCTGCCGGGAAGCAAGCGATCGCAAGAGGGACGCGGCGCGCTGACCTGGTCGAAAAGAAAATGGCGAAGGTCCTCGATGCCGGACGCGGGCTCACCATCGACTACCTGGCGTGTTGTGACGCCCGCACGCTCCAACCGCTGACCCGTCTGCGGGGAACCGTCGTCCTACTCGGCGCGATCCGGGTCGGAGGGGTGCGCTTCATCGATAACCTCATCGTCCGGATTCGATAAGGTCCGGGCGCACCGGAACCCGATGTTCGGCGAACGCGTTGCCGGCGTGGCGCCGTTGCGCGTGGCCGTTCGCAGGAGTTGCGGCCGGCTTCGCCACGATCCGCCGCGCACGCTCTTATACCGCCCGGCCTCGGCCCCCTGCGGATTCCGTTCGGGCATCAGGGGATACGTGTCCGGACCGAACCAATCGCGCACCCATTCCCGCACGTTTCCGGCCATGTGATGCAGCCCGTACGGGCTCTGCCCCTCCGGGAAACTGTCCACGGCCGCGACCAACGGGATCTGGTGTACGTGATACAAGCCGAACACGGCCACGTCCGCGGTGGGAGGATCAGCGCCCCAGGGAAACACCCGGCCGTCGGTCCCCCGCGCGGCTTTTTCCCATTCCGCCTCGGTGGGCAAGCGTTTGCCGTGCGCGAGACAAAATCGGTCCGCTTCGTCCCACGACACGTACAAGGCCGGCCACCGCGCCATCACGTAATCCGGGAGCACGTGCACGTCGATCAGATGCCAGATCAGGCGGCGCAGTTTGAGCGAAACCGGCAGTTCGTGCCGGTGCAGAAACGCCAGGTACTCCCCCATGCTCACTTCATCGCGATCGACTGAAAATGCGTCCAGCCAGATCCGTCGCTGTGGAAACTCCGTGTCGTCATACTGCGTTTCCAACCCGAACGGGTCATCGTCTTTGCGCACGGTCCCCATGAGAAACCACCCATCGGGAATCGTCACGATCGGAGACGGTTGAGCTAACCCGGCGATGGCCGCCAGATGCGGCTCCAACTCCGGCGGCGGGTCGTTGTTTTCTTGAGCAGCGCTCGCCAGTCCCGCGACACTGCAGACAAGAAGAGTCGTCACAACCCCCAGGCATTGCCGAACGTTCCGGAAGAAAGATCCGGTCGATGGCGCGACCCGCTCGTTCACTTGCCTTCCCGTTCGGGGAATGCTGCCGGCGGCTGCCTGAGCAGGATGAGTTGGCCGCCTTCGACCAAGTTGTGCTTTGCGATCAGGCCGTCGCGTATCGTGTGCGCCTGAACCGTAGCCAGCAGCATCCGTTCTCCAACGCGGGTTTCGAAAAGAGAAGTGACGTCGAGAATCCCGGACGACTCCCAGGCTCCGATGACACCGGGCTCCTGATCGGTACTGCCTTTGGGCAACACCCCGGATCGATCGATCCGGGCAATGCGTTGCACATCGCCCGTGAGCGGGTCCAGACGCCAGAGTGATGCCTCCTCGCCGGAATGACTGCCGAACAGGGGGTCCCGTTGTTTCGCCTTGTCTTCCTGGATGTAGATCCATCCATCATCCGCCCAATCCAGGTTATCGGGATTGCGAATGCCTTCATCAGGGTGAGAAAACCGGGCGCCGCCGGCATCATCCCCGTCGTACAGGATTTTGAGTGTGGCCGTCATCGCCTCGAAGTCGACGTCGATCCGGTAGATGGTTCCCCACGCATCATGACCGGGAAACACCGTATCCCGTCCCGTCGAGGCCAGGACCGCCCTGGTGCCGATGGCAGGATGCGTACTCACGTCTTCCGGCCGGGAAAATTGAAAGGCGCCGCCGGCCTTTGCCTCCCGCCGTAGCGTCAAGCCCGTTTTATAGCCCATTAGGTCATACCCTTGTTCCCCGGCCTTCGTCCTGTCCAAGACGTCAATTGCTTTCCAGACGCCGGTGAGCATGGACCCTGTCCCATTGAATTGCACTACCGTCCGTACGCCGTGATCCGCCACGAAGTAATACAGTTGCCCCGCGAGTAATCCGTTCCGGTTCAGAAACGTCGCATTTGCCGGGTCAGCGCCGGGTGTCCGCGCCTGTTCGACCACCGGAGCATTTTTCTGGCCCACGTACAACCAGAGGGGCGCCGTGACGACATGGCCGGGAGACGTGTGAAGGCCGGCATCCTGTCCGGCGACCTCTGCCTCAACGGTTTGCGGGATCGTATCGTCTCCGATCAGGAGGGCCACCGCATCCCGCGGGCCGGACAAGGGCGTGGTATTTTCTCCGGCCATGCGCCCCATCGCGGGCACCGCGTGCAGGGTTTGGTCTTCCACGTCCAGGGCCCAGACCGTTCCCCCATATGGATGGCCCAGGGGGTCCGAGAGTTCTTCCTGAGTCATGTAAATCGTATCGACAAAATTGAACGTGTCTTTGCCGATCAATTGGCTCGAACACAGGCGTGAGAGACCTTGGCCGGTCTGCGCGACTTCATTGATTTGCAATCCCGTTTCGACGATCCGGCCTTGCCGGTCGCGAATGGTTCCGTACGCAATGCCGCTGTCGAGAATTCGCAAGGTCCGGCGATCGACATCCAGAAAGCTGATTCGCGCCCCCGTCAACGTGGCACCGTTGTCGAGCCGGTACGGATGCCCGGTCTCGCCGTCCAATTCATGATTCACCAGCACCCGGATGGTCTCTTGATCCAATTGATAGGCTCCGAGGCCGTCCGGCGCACCCGCGGGTCGATATTCCCGGTCGGCAAATTGCGGGGCCCCGGATGGGAGACGGTCTCCGATCGTGAAGAGAGGACGCGCTTCCCACGCCCCATCAGCGTTCATCATCGGGGGGTCGTTGGACGCGAATCCCGTCAACGTGATCCCAACGATGGCGAGGCTGGCCAACATCAGAACCCGATTCAATGTATACGAATTAACCGGCAACGCGCTTCTCCTTCGTGGCCTCACCTCCGCAAGAAATCGACGGTTTCATAAACAAGCGGTTTATGCAAGCGCGAGGAGAGCACCTTGCCGGGCTTGACATGCCGGTCCTAATATTGTAATGATTATCATAATCATTATTGTACATGACATGGCCATGAGAAACGAAAAAAGGAGGACTCATCCATGAAAGGTTCTTATACCCTGACGCTTCGACAACCGGCTTCCTCTATCCCCAATAAAGAGAATCCGTTTTGCCTCGTTCGCGGATTTCTCCAACTCATGGAAAGCCAGGACCCGCTGATTGTCGGCCATTGTGAACGGACGGCCCAATTTGCCCTGGCCCTCGGGCATGCTATCGAGTTGGCCGATCAGGAACTGCTTCAACTCCATTATGCCGCCCTGTTACACGATCTCGGAAAATTTTGCCTTCCGCATCGCGTTCGAACCGGCACCAATTTATCGCCGGAAGAAGAGATGAAACATCAATGCCATCCCCGGGTCGGGGCGGCCCTTCTTCAACAATGGCCCTGTCTCAATACCGCTTCCGTCCTGATCGCCCACCACCATGAACGGTGGGACGGCTATGGCTACCCTTATGGACTTCGGGGTACGTTAATCCCCCTGGGCTCCAGAATCCTGAGCATCGCGGATGCGTTTGATAAATTGACGTCGCCCTGTCCGCATGGTGACGGACAACCATTTGAAAAAGCCGTCCAGGTCCTCAAGGGAGGGTCCGGTCTCCGATTCGACCCGGACCTGACGGAACAGTTCCTGCTCCTCATTCCCACGTTATTCAACGTGGAACACGAGATCCAATTTTCCCTGTCTCACTATTCCCCGGTCGGCAATTTGGTGAAGAACCTCTGATTTAGTGCACTATCGGGCGCATGGCTGCGTTGTGTCCTCGCTCAACCCTCACCTCTCTCTATGAGAAGCCTCGGGTTTCGCTCCGGGATGCCTTGCCCTGCATCCCGCTATCACCATAAATCAGAGGTTCCGTGAGTTGACGTGGCTATGCTACAATTCCATTCGTCCATACGGTCGTGAACATGCCTTCAGCCATCTCTCGTCACAATGCTCTCCCCGCCAAGACGCGCGTTCGACGCGATGCCGTTTCCTATTGCATCGTCCGGAGTCCCGTGGGCCGGATTCTTCTGGCAGGAAATGCTCGCGCGTTGACGCATCTCTCGTTTCTGGACGGCCGGCATCCGACCGAGCCGGACCCCCGGTGGATCTATGCCGAAAAACCGTTTCAACGACCCATCCGGCAACTCGAAGAATATTTTTCCGGAAAACGCAAAACGTTCACGATCACACTGGCCCCGCAGGGGACCCCCTTTCAGCAACGGGTCTGGCAGGCCCTTCAGGCCATCCCGTATGGTCAGACGCAGTCATACGGGCAGATTGCAAAAGTCGTCGGCAAGCCCACGGCCAGTCGTGCAGTGGGCGCGGCAAACGGGCAGAACCCCATTTCGATCATCGTCCCCTGCCATCGCGTCATCGGCAGCAACGGGAAACTCGTGGGGTACGGCGGCGGACTCTCCATCAAAGAAACCTTACTGGCTCACGAACACAGCCACCAGCCTTGAAGCCTGGGCTTGGACTGCATTTCTATATGTGTTTCGTAATTCGTTGACAATTTGTGCTGTCTCATTCTGTGCTCCAATTCCCAAAAGAGCTTGAACAGGGCGCAGATTATGATGCGGGGTTAGACGCTTTGGTGAGATAGTCCTACTTCTTCGGAGGCTTTGGAGAATCGCTTTGGCAATATTCTCCGGTATGTCGGGAATCTTAAAGGCGGGGACATTTACCTCATCAGATTTGGACTGACGAGGTTCGCGTGGTCATAAGAGAGATTTTAGGGGCTATTCCATTCAGTGTGGCTGCTTCAAAATAAATTTGGCATTTTCCTTTATAACAGATTGAATTTCTTCTTCTTCCATCTCAACTTTTCGTAAATGACTCCGAACAATTCGTTCATCGACATTAGATTTTTTGTGGATAATGATACGATCAACAGATGTTGGAGATTGATAGACTTTATAGCGCTTTGTTTCTCTTTTAAATTTCCAGCCTCGTTGAGTGATTATTTGAATAAACCAAATTGGATAGCCCATTATGCTAGGACTTTGTCGTCAACATTCAGCGCACGGAGAAACATTTCAAAATCGGGCTGGCCTTCCTGCTGCTTTTGTGGCTTTTGAATCTTTACGTTAACACCATGATAAGCAAAAAATTCTTCGAGTTGACCGTCTTGTTCCAGATCATCACATAACAACCGAAGGGCTTCCATAATTCGACGAACTTGTTGTTCTGGAGAATCATCGTCAATCTGCAAGACCATACCTAACTCGTCACAAGTCGCAACCGAGACGCCTCCTTGTCCTGGCAGCACTCTCCACTTTAAAGGTTTTTCAAAGATAATTTTATTCATGATTTATATTTGTTATGTATGAATAAAATGTAGAGGCACAACACCGAAGGTGTCAAGCCCAACGGCGACTTCCCCTCTGATTTCTTGCACTATCGGGCGTATGGCTGCGTTGTGTCCTCGCTCAACCCTCACCTCTCTCTATGATAAGCCTCGGGTTTCGCTCCGGGACGCCTTGCCCTGCATCCCGCTATCACAATAAAGCAGAGATTCCTATAGAAAGAAGAGAGAAGCTGGAAAAGAAAGGCCGGCAAATAGTCCGGAATGGCATGGCAACCACGACTGCTTCTGATGGCTCTAGAAAAGTGGAGCCAGACGCCAAGAAGGGACTTCAGCACCTTCAAACATCAATTGAGGATGCCTTGTCTCTCCAGAGTGAAGGCAAGTCAGACAAGGCAATTAAGAAATGGCGTGCCGTTGCCGAAGACGCGAAAAAAGGGAAGGATGATGATCTCGCCGCAATAGCTTATTGTTCCATCGGTTCTCTTCTGGTCCAAAACAAAAGATGGGAAAAGGGCATCTTGAACTTCGACCGGGCAATCAGCCTGAATCTGTCTGAAACTGAACGACGCTAAAGCCTATTACAATCGGGGGAGAATCAATGTCGCGTTGAGATTCAGCGGCGAAGCGCAGAACCCATCCCGCTCAGCCCTGCGTTGGACAAAGAGACCCGGTCATTGACCGTATGCCTCACTATGGACGGTTTCACGCCCTCCGCGTGGATGACCGTCTTGGCTGGCTTTCGAGAATGGGGGCGACCCTGGCAGGGGAATAGGTCGGCGGCTTGACCCACTTGCCGTCCTCCCGTTTGTACCCGCCCACCTTGCTCATGTTGGAACGCTGGACTTCCCGGAACACCGGCGCCATGTCGATCCCATAGGAGACAGCCGTGCCGTACACGACGTAGAGCAGGTCGGCGAGTTCTTTCGCAATAGCGGGAAGGTTTTCCGCTTTCATGGCTTCCTTCAGTTCGTCAAACTCCTCCTGGATGAGCCGCTCGCGCAGGACCATGGTCTTCGGGTCCGGGACGCTGGGGCTCTCCGCGACGTGGATATCGAACTCCCTGTGAAACTCCCGAACCATTTTTTGCGCTTCGTACATTCCCCGTCCTTTCGGTCAAGCGTTGGTTACAAGGCCAGAATCATATAGACGTCGTTCACGTTCGTCCCGGTCGGTCCGGTCACGACGTGCCCGCCCACCCGGTGAAAAAATCCATAGCTGTCGTTCTCCCGAAGCGCCGCTTCGAAGCTTACCCCCTTCTGCTTGGCCCGGCTGACGGTCCCCCCATCCACGACGGCCCCTGCCGTATCCGTCGGCCCATCGATCCCGTCGGTACCGAACCCCGCCACGAACACCCGAGACAATCCGTCGATAGAAGGAGCGGCCGCCAAGGCAAATTCCTGGGCGCGCCCCCCGACCCCCTTCCCTTTCACGGTCACGGTAAGTTCCCCGCCTGCCAGCAGGCACGCCGGAGGCCGCACGGGGTTGCCTGAAGCGTGCATTTCTCCGGCGAGATTCCCAAAGAGCTTTCCCATCTCATGCGCTTCTCCGGACAGGGTCGTGGTCAGGATCAGGGGCCGGAGCCCCAACGCCCTGGCTCGTTTGGCCATACATTCGATGACAGCGCGGTTATTACCGATCACGTGACGTTGGATCCGGGAAAACAGGGTCTCACCGGGTTTGGGCGTGTCGGGTACGCGTCCCCGGACTCCGCGGTCCACGTGTCGTCGAACGGCCAAGGGAATCCGGTTCCGGATGCCGTACGCATCGAGCACTCGTTTCGCATCGGCAAACGTGGAGGGATCCGGAGCCATGGGGCCCGACCCGATCGTGGCAGGATCATCGCCAGGCACGTCCGACAGGATGAAGGTGATGACCGTGGCAGTCGTGGCAGTCGCCAGGCGTCCGCCCTTGATCCCTGAGAGGTGCTTGCGCACCGTGTTGATTTCCTGGATGGCGGCTCCGCTTCGGAGCAGTACCCGGGTCGTGAGTTGTTTTTCCTTCAAGGTCAGACCAACGGCCGGGGCCGCCAACAGACTCGACGCGCCGCCGGAGAGCACCATCAGGACCAGGTCGCGTTCCGACAATGACTCAAGCAGCCGGACCATCCTTCTCGCGGCTTGTTCACTGCGTCGATCGGGGACCGGATGCCGCGCTTCGATCAGGTGTATGCGTTTCGTTTTTTCGACACGGCCATCGGTGACCACCACCAGGCCGCCTTCCAACCGCGACCCCAATTGTCGTTCCAACGCGGCGGCCATGGCACCCGAGGCTTTCCCGGCCCCGATGCAGACGATGCGCGAAAATTGCGTCAGATCGTACTGCCGTGCGCCTACCATGAGGCGGTTGTTCCTGACCCGGACGGCGCGCCGGATGGCCGATTCGGGATTCGCGGCATCCAAGCCCGCCAGCAGTAGTTGCTTGAGCATCGTTCGGACGTGTTTGTCGCCGCAATCGATACGGATCTGCATGTGCTTCCCGACTCGTTTTTAAACCACCAGATTCTTCGCTTCGCTCAGAATTTTAAATGTTCAGCCTAAGTGGCGAGCATCTATATTCTTTTCCTCCCCTTTGTAAGGGGAGGATAGGTGGGGTAGAGTCACATACCCCCGGCACCACTCACCATACGCGGCCTACTCATTCTAGCTCAGGCTCTACCTCCCCTCACCCCTCCTTACAAAGGAGGGGAATTAGGGCACAGAAGAAAGCAGGTAGAAATTGTCAACAAATTAGTGAACCCATACAAGAACGACCAAGAAAACCTGTAAAAGCAGATCGTTCGTTGTGGTACGATTTCCAGGATGCGCAGCCTTAACGTTTTACACCAGACCATCGCCGAATGCACGCGCTGTCCTCGCCTGACGGCCTATCGCCGGGAGGTCGCCGCCGTGAAGGTGAAACGGTTTCAGGACTGGGAGTATTGGGGCCGGCCCGTTCCCGGGTTCGGAGATCCCCGTGCGAGACTCTACGTCATCGGGTTGGCGCCGGCGGCTCATGGAGGCAATCGGACCGGACGCGTGTTCACCGGAGACCGAAGCGGAGATTGGCTCTATGAGGCCCTGTATCGATTCGGATTCGCCAATCAAGCCGAGTCCACCCATCGGAACGACGGGCTGCGGTTGACGGATTGTTACGTGGGCGCCGCCGTCCGTTGCGCGCCGCCGGGCAACAAGCCAACGAAAGAAGAATTTGAAACATGCCGTCCTTACGTGCTGGAAGAACTTCGTTTGTTGAAACGAATCGCCGTGGTGGTGGCCTTGGGGAAAATCGCCTTCGACGAATATCTGACGGCCGCGGGACCGCCGGGACGTACGATGGGTAAACCCAAATTCGGGCACGGAACCGGCTATGCCACGGCCTGGGGCGTTACCTTGTTAGGGTCGTACCACCCCAGCCAACAAAACACCTTCACCGGAAAACTCACCCGCCCGATGTTTCATGCCGTATTCGAACGCGCGCGGGAGTTGGTGGACGGCCTGTCCACCCCATAATTGTCATTCTGAACGAAGTGAAGAATCTCTCTCTCAACAACTAAACACCTCAACTACGAGATCCTTCGCCTACGGCTCAGGATGACGAAGCGGGAGGTGCGTTTCGGGCTTCCCAATCGGCCAGGAATTTCTTGAGTCCGATGTCCGTGAGCGGATGCTTGGCCAGTTGCTGAAAGACGCCGTACGGCATGGTGCAAATATCGCCGCCGGCCAATGCGGCTTCCACCACGTGCTGCGGATGTCTCACGCTGGCCACGAGCACCTGGGTCGGATAATCGTAATTGTGGAAAATCGTCACGATTTGCCGGATGAGTTCCATGCCGTCACTGCTGACGTCGTCCAAGCGGCCGATGAAGGGCGACACGCACCATGCGCCGGCCTTGGCGGCCAGCAGGGCTTGCGTCGGTGAAAAACACAACGTGACGTTCACCCGGATGCCTTCGGCGGCCAAGCGCTTTGTGGCCGCGAGCCCTTCCGGGATCAGGGGGCATTTGACCACGACGTTGGGGTGAATGCGGGCCAATTCCAGTCCTTCCTTGACCATGGCATCAGCCTCCACGCTCACCACCTCCGCACTCACCGGGCCATCCACGAGTTGACAAATTTCCAGGATCAGGTCCTTGAAGTCCCGCCCTTCTTTGGAGACCAATGACGGATTGGTGGTGACCCCGTCCAGGATTCCCATTCGAGCGGCTTCGGCAATTTCCTTGACGTTCCCCGTATCCAAGTAGATTTGCATGTTCTTCCTCCCTCAGCAAATTGTTGACGCTTTTCCCCGGTCACGTGAATTTGCATGATACAGTGACGACCATCGTCTGCACCGCACGACTCGCGTCCAGGAACCTCTGATTTAGTGCACTATCGGGCGCATGGCCGCGTTGTGTCCTCGCTCAACCCTCACCTCTCTCTCTGATAAGCCTCGGGTTTCGCTCCGGCACGCCTTGCCCTGCATCCTGCTATCACAATAAAGCAGAGGTTCCTATATTGTAATTGAGCCCGTCGAACCTTGACAATCGCAAACCCCCTCAATCCCCCTTATCAGGGGGACGTTATAAGAGAGCTTCTACCCTCCCGATAAGGGGGGCAGGGGGGTTATCGCCGGTCCCTTGGTATGAAAATCGCCCACGACACCCCGCATCGGTCATTCCTTCATTTGACGGGACGCCGCGCCAAGGTTACGATTTTGCCGGGCGTTTCAGGGAAGTCCACGAGTCAAAGTTTTCCGGGCCTTTCCTCTCGCATTCATGAAGGATTTCGTGAAGATGCCGTTCGACATCCGCATCATGAGGGCCCAGGCGTCGCTCTTGTGCGTTCTCCTTCTCGGAACGTTGGCCGCGGGCGGCTGTGGCACGTCTCCTCATGCGGAGGCTCCACCTGACCCTGCCGCGATCAAAGGAAAGACGCAGGCATGGTTTCTTGAGCATTGGGGTACGCCCGGGGCCAAAACCAAGCGGTTTTTCGGAGGCGAAACCTGGATGTATTTTCGCCTGACCGGCACCTCGTCTTCCCCGTTTTCCGCTATGGCCCCCGCGGACTGTCAAATTCGTTTGGACTTCGATAAAAAGGGCAAACTCGAAGATTCAGGGTATTCCGGCTGCTGAATACACGGCCATGAGTGTACCTTTCTGATGCCCCGCATGCCATCGCCTCAACGTGACATACACGTGTACCCGACGGCCCAGGCGTTGCTGGAAGCCGCGGCGCGCCACGTTCTCGAGCACGCGCGGCAAGCCATCGCGGCGCGGGACTCGTTTACCATCGCCCTTGCCGGAGGCTCAACCCCGAAAGGCCTCTATGCGATGCTCGCCGTCCCGCCGTTCCGGAATCAACTGGATTGGACGAGAATCCGGTTTTTTTGGGGAGACGAACGTCACGTCCCGCCGGATCATGCGGACAGTAATTACCGAATGGCCCATGAAGCACTCCTTGGCCACCTGCCCGCTTCCGCGGCGCAGGTTCATCGTGTGCCGAGTGAACTCCCCGATGCCCAATCCGCCGCCGACCAATATGAAGCCGCGCTGCGTGAGGAATTCGAGGTCTCCGAACCGGACGTCCCTCGTTTCGATTTGATCCTGTTGGGCATGGGACCGGACGGGCATACCGCTTCCCTGTTCCCGGGCACCCGGGTCGTGCATGCAACGAGCCGACTCGTTGCCGCTCCCTGGGTCGACAAGCTACAGGCGTCCCGGATCACCTTCACCCCGGTTCTTCTTAATCACGCCAGGCAAGTCACGTTTCTCATCAGTGGCCGCGCCAAGGCCGCAATGCTCCACGCCGTACTTGAAGGACCTTCTCAACCCGACGCGCTTCCTGCTCAAGTGATCCGCCCACGTGACGGGACTCTGACCTGGTTCGTGGACCAAGAGGCCGCCAGCGCGCTGACCTTCCTTCAGCCATAGGTCCTGTCCCGGGACATGCCCTTGGAAACGAGCGGCATCAGTCTGCGGCCCGTGGAAGAATTTTCTCATGGTACAATGGATTGAGGCCCCGCGTTACCTGACTCATGAAACCCTTGATCAACGGACTGCGGCCTTGTTACAAATGTTCCGTTACTGATGCGAAATTCTTTCCATTCACGAATGCGCTGATGACGATGACGCCTCTCTCTGTGCTTCCCAATGTCTTTTCGCACACCCTGGCGGAACACGGGGGACTGCCCCTCCGCCCCAGAACGATCCACACGTTACAGGTGAACGTCGGGAAACTCTGCAACCAAACCTGTCATCATTGTCACGTCGACGCCGGCCCTTCCCGGACGGAAATCATGAGCCGGGAGACGATGGAGCGCATTCTCTCGGTCCTTCGACGCTATCCTCAGATCACCACCGTGGATATCACCGGCGGAGCCCCGGAAATGAACCCGCACTTTGAATATCTCGTTTCAGAATCTCGTGGGCTCGGGAGAACGGTGCTTGACCGCTGTAATTTGACGGTTTTTTCCGTCAAAGGGAAATCCCACCTTCCCCGATTTCTGGCTGATCACCAGGTGGAGATCATCGCCTCCCTGCCCTGCTATCTCGAGGAGAACGTGGACCAGCAACGGGGCAAGGGGGTCTTCGCACGGAGTCTGGACGCCTTACGACACTTGAACGCGTTGGGCTATGGACACGAAGGCACGGGCCTGGTGTTGAATCTCGTCTATAACCCCTTGGGACCGCAATTGCCTCCTGATCAACAGGAATTGGAGGAAGCCTATAAGGATCAACTGCTATCGCGTTTCGGTATCAGGTTCAATCACCTGTATACCATCACCAATATGCCCATTAACCGTTTCCTGAACGACCTGTACGCCCAAGGACAGTATGAAGCGTACATGAGCCTGCTGATTGAGAATTTCAACCCGCATTCGGTCGAACACCTGATGTGCCGTAGCTTGCTCAGCGTGGGATGGGACGGACGGTTGTCCGATTGCGATTTTAACCAGATGCTCGACATGCCCGTGCATCACGACCTTCCGCAAACCATCGAGAATTTTGATTTTGCAGCGTTGGCCCGGCGACCGGTCGTCATCGGCCAACATTGTTATGGGTGCACGGCCGGCGCGGGTTCATCCTGCGGTGGAACGCTCGCCTGAATTCTCCTGACCGCTCTCTGCGGGTACTTCCCTGACTTCATCCGGACATATAGCTCTTGAATTTGTGGGCACATTCGTTGCTGCAGAAGTGATAATGCTGCCCCCCGATTTTTTCCACCACTGCGGAACCCGCCGTGATATACAGTTTGCAGACGGGATCCTGCACCATCATGTCTCTCGAGGGTAAAGAAGGATCGGTGGATTTTCGGCCGCGAAAATCGCGAATGGATTTCCGGATCATCAAAAACAGAATGATCAGAAGAACCAAAATGATAATGATACGCCACATGAGTCTATCAGGGAGTTCCGTTACGGGATTGTCGTCGATCCAGTATACTGATTTCTCTTGCCTCGGCCAATGCCCCGGCTCGGCTCATCCCGGCCCCTCCACGCCCGTTTGCCGCATGAACGTTCATCCTGATAAGATCCCGCATGGAATCATTCTGCACTCCGGGTCCACGATCCAAAATCCCCAATCCACAATGATAGAACTAAGGAACCTCTGATTTATTGTGATAGCGGGATGCAGGGCAAGGCGTCCCGCAGCGAAACCCGAGGCTTATCATGGAGATAGGCGAGGGTTGAGCGAGGACACAACGCCGCCATGCGCCCGATAGTGCCATAAATCAGAGGTTCCCTGAATCACCACGTCAACTCGCTGCAAAAGAGAAGGGTTCGATGGTCACCATAACATTGATGGGAGATTTGGAAACGTCCGACGGCGAACGGAGTTTGGCCTGTGAACTGGACGATCCCCTTTCAGTCAAACAACTGATTAAACAGCAGGGGCGCAAACTTCGACAGGTGACCAGACTCTTACGAGAAAATAAAGTGATGGTGACGATCAATCGCCGGGTTGCAAGTGAAGATACATCCGTCCACGATGGAGACGAAATCAGCCTCGTGGCCCACGATGGAATGAGTACGAAAGGGTTGGGGCCTTCGTTTTATTAAGACAAGGGCCTGGTGCTCCTTTCAAACAACAAGAAACAAACAACAAGAAACACCCATGCGGTGAAATTGTTTTGGGTGTAGAGCTTTCTGTTTTTCGTGTAAAAAACCGTTGACTCGACATCCCCGTTCGCAAAACAGGCGACCCCGAGCTTACCGTCAAAACCGAAAGGTTACTTTTTGCCCAAGATGGAATCCTTCGCGACTTTGGCTACGCGAAACTTCACCACTTTCTTGGCCGGAATCTTGATCGGCTCACCGGTTTGAGGATTCCTTCCGGTTCGAGCTTTCCGATGAGACAACACTAACTTCCCCAGTCCGGGTACGGTAAAGGAGTTTTTCGCTTCCTTGTAAGCCAAGGCAGCCAAGTTATCGAGAATTTCACTTGTGATCTTTTTTGTCACACCAGACTTTGTCGCCAACTGATCAACGATCTGAGACTTGGTCATAGCTTTGGCCATGAGGAACCTCCTCTTGAATAAGGATACGTGTCAGCAGGATAGAACACGTGCAGAATTAGCTCAAACTGGAAGATGTCTTGAAACGCTTAACGTCACGGAACTGAACAACGACAAGCACAAAAAAGGATGAAGGCGAGTCTACCGAAAGAGTCCTACCCTGTCAACCAGAAAACCCTTTAATGATGAGAGACATCTCCGAATTCTGTTCGAAATAATCAATGAGTTTCCTTGAAGCCAAAGTTCCGACCACTGTACAGTGTGCTCAACCTGCTCGATTCAAGTGAAAGGAAATAACCATGGGACGCGAATTATCCGTCATTTCATTGACCAAATCCGATGCCGAAGGGAACGAGTTTCTCTATTCCCGGGTCTTTTGCCAACGCAAGAACCCTCCTGCTCTCCGCTTGTTGTTGGATTTCCTGAGATCGAAAAGCCAAGTTCCCCTCATACCCAACGTGGAGCCTGAAGTGCTCGATGACTATTCATGGGTCCAAATGGCTGTCGGGTATCATCGTGAGAAGAAACCGATTCAACTGTTTTGCATTCGTCATGAAGGCACCTATCAAGACGTCTTCGAGAAAGAACAGCAGGGATTTTCCGCGCACCTCTCCCCCTTTGGGGACGTGGAGGCCGACCTGGCGAGAGAGTTCGTCGTTCGAGCCCACTTTATCCTGGCGACTCGAATCCTCAAGAACGACATCACCGACGAAGGCTATGATTTCAACGGGTGGATCCTGGAATTCTTTCAGGAAAACTGTAACGGGATTGTCCAGATCGACGGGCAGGGCTTTTTCTCACCCAAAGGGGAACTCGTCGTGGACTTGCAGGACGACCCAGCGCAGCAGGACTTTTCTACGCCGGAAATCCAACCCTCCTGACCCGAACCGCTGATTTAGTGCACTATCGGGCGCATGGCCGCGTTGTGTCCTCGCTCAACCCTCGCCTATCCAGTCTGATAAGCCTCGGATTTCGCTGCGGGACGCCTTGCCCTACATCCCGCTATCACAAGAAATCAGCGGTTCATTTAGTTATCAGGCTGTTTGCCCGTGAGCAGGTCGTTCACCCCGGAACGAAATGTTTTCTGGGGAATGTCGTTCAGATAACCGCGATAGCCGATTCCGTCTTTGATCACTTCCGCTAACGCCCCTTGATCGAACAAGTGCGGGTCGGCAATCACGTCGCCCCGGCTGAACAGGATGTCGGCCCGATACCCCGGCATCAATTTCCCGGTATCGTTTTGGCCGATACGCTCGGCCGCAAGCCCCGTCCCGCTATACCAGGCCGCCAAGGGAGGCAGGCCATCCCTGATCAGCGAGACCATCTCCATGTAATTCCGGCCATGCATTCGGGGGAGGATCGGGTCAGTCCCCGTAATCATGTTGAGACCGCTCGCCTGCGCGATCCTGACCGATTCGGCATGCGCCTCAGTCACCTGTCGCACTTTTTCGGCGACAAACGGCGGGAGGTTCTCCGCCTTGGGCAACTCGTAATTGATCCATGACGTGGGGGTCACCGTACACCCTTTGGCATAGGCTTTTTCCGCCAAGGCTTCATTCAAAAACGAGATATGCTGAATGTCATGCACCCCGCAATCAATGGCCAATTCGATACCTTGCCGGCTATGAGCATGGGCCGCCACCGTCATGCCGCGACCTGCGGCCTCGTCGCAAATCGCTTCGATTTCCGCTTGCGTGAAATCCCGATTCTCCAATTTGTCCGAGGGAGATACGACCCCGGGGCTTGTACAAATTTTCACCAAATCTCCGCCGCACGCGGCGATTTCACGCACCCGCTTTCGACAGTCCCAGGGCCCGTCCACAATGCTCGAAGGACGACCGGGACCGGCAGGCCACAGCCGGGACACCGTGTCATGGCACCGGTCCGTGCCTCGAAAATCCGCGTGCCCGCCGGTCGTGGACAGCATGCAAATGGCAATTTTCAACCGGGGCCCGATGATCACGCCTTCCTCCACCAATCGTTTCACCACGTGTGTGGCTCCTCCCACGTCACGAACGGTCGTCACGCCGCCATGCACCAGGGTGGCATACAGAATCCGCTCGGTATAGACCAGACCGGCGGGCCCGTTCATGGTCGCCAAGTCTTCGTCGTGAATGCCCAAGACGGTGACGTGGCTATGGCAGTCCACGAGTCCCGGGGTCGCGGTGAGTGATGAACAATCAATCCGCCGGACGTTGAGGCCAGGCTCGGCCTGGTGCGGTTTCACCGCCGCTATTTTCCCCTCGTCCACCCACACGTCGACGCCTTCCTGAACCGCCGAACCGGTGGCTGAAGTCCCGTCATACAATTTCTTGACGTTGGAGAAAATGAGCATCGTGTCTCCCTGCGTGCAAACTTGAAGTATACTTGTGTACCGGAACCTCGAGAATTTCTCAAGCGCGGGCAAACAGAGATTCCGGCAATGTGCAGTCTACGCGCCGGCCGGATCACGCCTTGCCTGATTGAAAAATGCTGAAATATCTGGATAATGGAGAGTCATTCTCTTGCCATTTCTGTGGCCATTTCCCCTCTCTGCAAGGCCATCGGCATCATGCTCCTTAGGAACAATATGAATGGATTCGGCGGGTTGCCACTAACGACCACCACCCAGCACAAGAATTTCTGATCGTATGAATGCCTTCATGAAATTCGACGAAATGTTCGGAATGGGCGACACACATCGCAAGCCCTATCGGGACTATCATCGATGGCTGGAATCCCAGGACCCGGCGTGGCTGCATCGGAAATCGGATGAAGCCGAGACGGTGTTTCGCAGAATCGGGATCACCTTCAGCGTGTATGGAGAGGAGGAAGCCAGTGAACGACTGATCCCGTTCGACGTCGTGCCGCGCATCATTTCCAGTCGCGAATGGTCACGGCTCGTTCGCGGGATCCGGCAGCGGGTCCAAGCCATGAATGCCTTTTTGCACGACGTGTATCACCGCCAGGAAATCGTTCGGGCGGGCCGCATTCCGGCAGGGTTGATCACCGGCAATGAAGCATTTCTCCCACAGATGATGGGAGTCTCGCCACCGGGGAACGTCTATACCCACGTCGTCGGCGTCGATATCGTCCGCACCGGCGAAGACGAGTTTTACGTCCTGGAGGACAATGCCCGCACGCCGTCCGGGGTGTCCTACATGCTGGAGAACCGGGAAATCATGCTCCAGATGTTTCCTGAACTGTTTGCGCGGATCAACGTGCAGGCCGTGGGCAACTATCCCAAGAATCTGCGACGCTTGCTCGGCAGTTGCGTCCCACGCTCCTGCAAGGGGACACCCGTCATCGCCGTACTGACGCCCGGCATATACAACGCAGCGTATTTTGAGCACGCGTTCCTGGCCGGTCAGATGGGCGCGGAACTGGTCGAAGGGCACGATCTGCGCGTGGTCGATGGCCGCGTCGCCATGCGCACCACCCAAGGGTACGCACCTATTGACGTCATTTACCGGCGCGTGGACGACGATTACCTGGACCCGCTCAACTTCAATCCGCACTCACTCCTGGGGGTGCCGGGTATATTCGACGTCTACAGGGCCGGCGGGGTCACCATTGCCAACGCGCCCGGCACGGGCATTGCCGATGACAAGGCCGTCTATTCGTACATGCCGGACATCGTTCAATTTTATACGGGCGAAAAAGCGCTCCTGGAGAACGTGCCGACGTGGCGTTGTTGCGAACCGGAGGCGTTGCGCTACGTGCTCGACCACCTGTCCGAGCTGGTCGTCAAAGAGGTGCATGGTTCCGGCGGGTACGGCATGCTGGTCGGACCGACCGCGAGCAACGAGGAACTCGACGAGTTCCGGAAGAAGTTGGAAGCCACGCCCGGCAAGTACATAGCCCAGCCCACCCTTTCTCTTTCAACGACGCCGATCCTGACCAAAAACGGCCTGGACCCGCGGCACGTGGACCTGCGGATCTTTGTCCTGACTGCGCCCGATGAGATTCACATGACTCCGGGCGGGTTGACCCGCGTGGCGTTGAACAAGGGGTCGCTCGTCGTCAATTCCAGCCAGGGCGGCGGCACCAAGGACACCTGGGTCCTGGAGGAATAGCGGGGATGCTCGGGAAAACCGCCGACGGCCTGTTCTGGATGTTTCGTTACCTTGAACGTAACGAAAACACCGCACGCCTGCTCGACGCGGGGTTTCGCATCGCCCTGACCCGCGCCGCGGCAGCGGAGAACGAGTGGGCGTCCGTGCTCACCACGGTCGGCGTCAAGCCGGCCTTCATGGAAAAATACGAACGAATGAAGACGACGCACGTCATCGATTTCCTGTTACGCGACCCGTCCAATCCGTCCAGCGTCATGTCGATGATCCAGGCGGCGCGCGACAATGCCCGGCGCCTGCGCACCGCGCTGACGCGTGAGTTGTGGTCGGCCACCAATGAATGTTGGCTGACCCTGAGGGAATTGCTCATCCGTCCCGTGCGAGAACGGGAATTGCCCTTTGTCCTCAACACGATCCAGCAACAGAACGCCCTGCTCAACGGGACGCTCCACGGCACCATGATGCGCAATGAGATCTTCAATTTCGCCCGTCTCGGCACGTTCCTGGAACGGGCGGACAACACGGCGCGCATCCTCGACGTCAAGTATTACTTGCTCTTGCCCTCCGTCTCGCTGGTCGGCAGCTCCGTGGACAACGTCCAGTGGGAAACCATTCTCAGGTCGGTGTCGGCCCAACGCTCGTACCACCGGCTCCATAAAGGCGACGTGCGCCCAAGGGAGATCGCGAACTTCCTGATGCTCGATCTCCGAATGCCGCGTTCTCTCGCCTTCTGCTATTCGAAGATCACGGATAATCTCACGCACATCGCCAAGGATTATGAGGTCCGCCAGCCCTGTTTCGATCAGGCCGAAGCGGTGTTCGCCAAGCTGACGGACCGTTCAATCGACCAGATATTCGACGCCGGGTTGCACGAATTCATCCAGGATTTCATCCGCGACAATAATGCCCTGGGCCGGCAGATTGAAAAGGATTACCGCTTTTACGGGTAGCAGGATGAAACTGAGCATTTCCCATCTCACAAAATACGAATACGACAAGCCCGTTCAATATGCCTTGCAACAGGTTCGGCTGACTCCGAAATCCCATGCGTCACAGAACGTGCGAGCATGGGACATGACGGTTGAAGGCGGTCGCAAGGAACTGGAGTTGACGGATCAGCACCAGAACCTCGTGACCCTGATCAGCCTTCATGAAGATCACTCGGAAATCAGTATCCTGTGCACAGGGGAAGTCGAAACCATCGCGCAAAGCGGGAGGGCCGGCCACCAGTACGGCGACACGCCGCTGTGGTATTTCAAACGGTCGACCGCGCTTACCAAGCCGGGGGAGCCTATCCAAACTCTCATCACGTCGCTGATCGGTGACGCGGGCGACGACCTGACGCGGCTGCACGCGCTGTCCGGCTTGGTGGCACAGGCCATCTCCTACAAGAAGGGGCAGACCAGCGCCCAAACCACGGCGGAAGACGCGCTACGGGCAGGGCAAGGCGTGTGCCAGGACCATACGCACGTCTTTCTCAGTGCGGCGCGCCTCCTCGGCTTTCCGGCCCGGTACGTCAGCGGATATCTCATGATGGAGACGCAGGTGGAACAGGACGCCAGCCATGCATGGGCGGAAGTCTGGGTCGAGAGCCTGGGATGGACCGGGTTCGACGTGTCGAACGGAGTCTCGCCGGACGAACGCTACGTGCGCGTGGCAACGGGTCTGGATTACCGAGATGCCGCGCCCGTATCCGGCATTCGGATGGGAGACGCCCAAGAATCCATGACCGTCACCGTCCGGGTGCAAGGATAAGATTTTCTCAAGACGGCCGGATACCTTGGCAGGGTTCGGGAGACCATGATAGGCTTATGATTGCCTGTGATCACGTGCGCATCGTCCGGGAAACGGCCACGCATGCAACCGCTCCGGCAACCTCTTCATATTCGTTGAACGCTCTTCAGGCGCATTGACCGTCTCACGACGACTCTTCCCTGACCTTTTGCTGAGAAGACCATCATGAACCGTTTTCAATCCGGACTGAGCCTCGCGTGTCGCGCCATCCATGACTGACCGCCCCGCACAGAATTGGTTGAGGCCCGCGAAGACGTTCGATGATCGACACGTCGGGCCGACGGAGACGGAAACCCGGGACATGCTGAAGGTCCTCGGGTTCCCCTCGCTGGAGACGTTGGTCAACGCCACGGTCCCCGAGGACATTCGCTTTCATGAATCGCTTGACTTGCCGCCCCCGCGGAGCGAGCAGGAAGTGTTGGCCGACCTCAGGCGCATGGCCGGAAACAATCAGGTGTTCCGGTCGTTTATCGGGATGGGGTACTACGATTGTCACACGCCCCCGGTGATTCTCCGGAACATCCTGGAAAATCCGGCGTGGTACACCCAGTACACGCCCTACCAGGCGGAAATCGCCCAAGGACGCCTGGAAGCCCTGCTCAACTTTCAAACGATGGTCGCCGATCTCACCGGCCTCCCGTTGGCCAATGCGTCGCTCCTGGATGAAGGCACCGCCGCGGCGGAAGCCATGGCCATGTGCAAAGCCATCACCGGCCGGCCGGCATTTTTCGCCTCGCACAACTGTCACCCGCAAACGCTGGCCGTGGTCCGGACGCGGGCAGCGTCCCTCGGTCTTGCTTTGGACATCGGTCCGGTCGATGAGATCGACTGGAAACGGGCGTCATATGGCGGGCTTCTTTTGCAATATCCCACCACGGACGGCACGTTTCACAACAACCACGACCTGGTCCGACGCGCCCATGACGCGGGCACTCAGGTCGTCGTGGCAACGGACCTGCTCGCGCTCACCCTCTTCCAACCACCCGGAGAATTCGACGCGGATATCGCCGTAGGCTCCAGCCAGCGCTTTGGCGTACCCTTGGGATTCGGGGGTCCGCATGCCGCGTTCCTGGCCACACGCGAAGCCTATAAGCGCCAAATCCCGGGACGCATCGTCGGCGTGTCCAAGGACAGCCAGGGCCGAACCGCGTACCGGTTGGCGTTACAGACCCGGGAGCAACACATTCGCCGCGACCGGGCCACCAGCAACATCTGCACCGCGCAAGTCCTGTTGGCCAACATCGCCGGCATGTATGCCGTCTATCACGGGGCCGACGGACTGAAGCGCATTGCCGAGCGCGTCCACGGCTTGACTCTCGTCCTCGCCGAAGGGTTGACCCGTCTTGGGTGTCGCGTGCCGGATGAGCTCTTTTTCGATACGTTACGGGTATCCACCGACGCGCTCCCGGCTGAACGGGTCCGCGAACAGGCCGAGCGGCATCGGCTCAACCTTCGAGAATTCGGAGACGGCTCTTTCGGCATCGCATTGGATGAAACGACGACCATGGATGACGTGGAGACGCTCTGGAAAACGTTTTCAAAAGACGGCCAGGTGTGGTTTACGGCAAGAGAACTCGCCGATACGCGCTCCATCTCGCTGCCGGCCCCGTTTGCGCGGACGACCCCCTTTCTGACGCACGAAATCTTTCATCAATATCGTTCCGAACACGAGCTGTTACGCTACATGCATCGGCTTCAATCCCGGGACCTCTCGCTGGTGCATTCCATGATTCCCCTGGGCTCCTGCACCATGAAACTCAACGCGACCGTGGAGATGATCCCCGTCACGTGGCCGGAATTCAGTCACCTGCATCCGTTTGCCCCTCCGAAACAAACCGAAGGGTACACCCAACTGTTCCGGGAATTGGAAACCTGGCTCTCGGAAATTACGGGGTATCCGGCCGTTTCGCTCCAACCCAACGCAGGCTCCCAAGGGGAATACGCCGGGCTGCTGGTCATCCGGGCGTATCACGAAAGCCGCGGGCACGGCCACCGGAATACGTGTCTGATCCCGGCGTCGGCTCACGGGACCAACCCCGCGAGCGCGGCGATTGCCGGGCTGCAAGTCGTGCCCGTGGCCTGTGACGAACACGGGAACATCGACCTAGTCGATTTGCGCGCCAAGGCCGACCGCCACCGTGAGACGCTGGCCGCTCTCATGGTGACGTACCCGTCGACGCATGGGGTCTTTGAAGAATCGATCCGGGAAATCTGCGGCATCGTGCATGAGCACGGCGGCCAGGTCTACATGGACGGCGCCAATATGAACGCGATGGTCGGACTGTGCCGGCCGGCAGACGTCGGCGCCGACGTCTGTCATCTCAACCTGCACAAGACCTTTTGCATTCCCCATGGCGGGGGAGGACCCGGAATGGGGCCCATTGCCTCGGCCGCGCACTTGGCTCCGTTTTTGCCCGGACACCCGATCCGTGCCACTGGCGAGGAACATGCCATCGGGCCGGTCTCCGCGGCACCCTTTGGAAGCCCAAGCATCCTCCCGATCTCCTGGGCGTTTATCGCGCTCATGGGCGAAAAAGGATTGACCCGGGCCACCAGCGTTGCCATTCTGAATGCCAATTACATGGCCAAGCGATTGGAGAAAGACTTTTCCATTCTGTACACTGGAAAGGGCGGCTTATGCGCGCATGAATTCATTCTGGATTTGCGACCGTTCAAAAAATCCGCGGGCGTTGAAGTGGAAGACGTGGCCAAACGCCTCATGGATTTCGGGTTCCACGCCCCGACCATTTCCTGGCCCGTGGCCGGCACCATGATGATCGAACCCACGGAAAGCGAATCCAAATCGGAACTCGACCAGTATTGCGACGCGCTGTTGACGATTCGGAAAGAGATTGCGGATATTGAAGAAGGGCGACTCCCGCAAGATGACAATCCTTTGAGAAACGCCCCGCATACGATGGAGGACGTCACCAAGACGGACTGGAATCATCCCTACGGACGCGAACAGGCGGCCTTTCCTTTGCCGTGGCTCCGGGATTCGAAATTCTGGCCGGCCGTTTCACGGATCGACAGTGCGTACGGGGACCGCAACGTGGTCTGCACGTGTCCTCCGATCGAGCATTATCAATAACCTCCGAACGCCCTGACGAGGGGGCAACCAAAGGCGACATGAAAACCAAATCGACAAACACGCTGCTGTTCGCGATCCTGTCGGGTATCGTGATCGGCACGATCCTCGGCGGAGCTTGGCCGGAAGCCGGGCATTCCGTCGCGTTCCTGGGAGAACTGTTTCTCAAAGCCTTGTTCGTCCTCGTGGTCCCGCTGGTCATGAGTTCCATCATCGTCGGCGTCACCAGCCTCGGGGACGTGCGGCGACTGGGCCCGCTTGGAGGCCGGGCGGTCCTGTATTTCATGACCACCACGGGGATTGCGGTCGTCATCGGGCTGGTCCTGGTCCTGGTTATCCAGCCGGGGACTCCGGGCACGGCTGAATCAGTTGCCGGTGACATGACCAACGTCTCCGAACGATTGGAAGACAAACCCACCAACGTGCCCGAAATGCTTCGGACCATCCTGACCGGACTTATCCCGAAAAATCTGTTCTCGGCCATGGCCAACGCCGAGGTCTTGCCCCTGATCATTTTTTCCCTGGTTTTCGGCGGGATCCTGACGACGGTAGGTGAACGGGGCCGGATCGTGATTCAAGTCGTCGAAGGCGTCAACGAAGCCATCATGGCCATGGTCCACTTGCTGATGTGGGCGGCGCCGGTGGGCATAGGCGGATTGATTGCGGGCCGTTTGGGCGAGGCGGGAGGATTCAGCGGCTTTTGGCCGCAATTGGTGCAATTGGGGGCCTATGCCGGCACCGTGATCCTGGGTTTGTTGATCCACGGCCTGATCGTGATTCCCCTGATCCTCCATTTCGTCGGGAAACAGAACGTGTTCACGTACGCACGAAACATCGGAACCGCCCTGACCACGGCGTTTTCCACCAGTTCGAGTTCGGCCACGCTGCCGCTCACCATGGAAGCCGTCATCGAGGAAAACAAGGTCTCGCCGCGAACCGCGCGCTTCGTGCTGCCCCTGGGCGCCACGATCAACATGGACGGCACGGCCCTCTACGAGGCGGTGGCCGCCGTGTTCATTGCGCAGTCCTACGGCATCGAACTGGGGTTCGCGCAGACGGTGATCATCGTGCTGACCGCGACTCTGGCCGCGGTGGGCGCGGCCGGCATTCCCGAAGCCGGTCTCGTCACGATGGTGATCGTGCTCAAGTCCGTGAACCTGCCCATCGAAGGCATTGCGCTCATTCTGGTGATCGACTGGTTCCTGGACCGCTGCCGTACCACGGTCAACGTCTGGGGAGACGCCGCAGGATCGGCGGTCATTGACCGGTTGGAGAACAGGGCACCAAGCGGCAGTGGGTGAACGCGTCGCGGTCTCGTCCGGGCCTCGGGCAACCTAAAAGCCGTACCGGAGCCCGACACCCACATAATTTCCGGATATGCTGGCGTCGAAATCCAGCCGGCTTGTATATCCCGTGAAGGTCGGCTCACCGGCATCGAAGTATCGGTAGTCCAGGCTGACGGTGATCGAGCGGTCTTCCGGCAAGGGGAACTCGTAACCGACGCCGCCACCCACCTGATAAGAGAACACGGTCGCATTATCGTCAACAAGCTTTGCGCCTGTGGCTCCCGAGCTCACATCCACAGAAATCCTCGTCATCCCAATGCCGCCACCGACGTAAGGTTTCCACGCGAAACCCAGATCAATGTCATAAAAAGCATTGACCTTGAAGGTCAATGCCTGAAAATCGCCGGTGAGGGGGTGGGGGCTTCCCTGGATCGTTGCCTGTTCCAATTGATTTTTCAGGGTTGGGTTTGCTCCGGCGGCCGCAAGGTAGCCATCCGGTCCCTCAGGGAGACCCCGGGTTCTTGCGAAAGCGTCATAAGCGGTAAGGACAAAGGCCCCCGGACTTCTGACATTCATTTCGTCCAGATTATGCTTCCGGTAGCTGATCTCGCCTTCGACGCGAAAGCCGTTGGCAAAGGCCCAACCGAGCGCTCCCTTCACCTTATATCCGGTATCGGTACTGGATTTGGCGTCGAGCGGGGTAAACAGGGGATTGGCATACTGTGCCGTAACTTTGGCATCGTTCAGAATGTTGACCCCGCCCCCGACCGCGACGTACGGCCCCTCGCCGGCGTGGGCGCTCGCGCCGAAGGACACGAACACTACCGCGAGTGCGGCCAGCACGCCTTTCGTCATCGCGTTCGAGAAACGCCGCATGCCGGGCGGCAACCCTGGTACGCGGGAAACAACAGTCCATGAGGGATCCGTACGCATCGTCTTTTCCTCCTCGCTGAAAAAATATATAAAGCATGCTTTACAAATGACGCGAGCGGGAGTTTAGCACACAATACTTAGTTTTCCCATGCTATAATCAATGAGGAACGAACCATGAGTACGTCGCACACCATAGGATCCCTGATACTGGATCGCCTGCACCGGCTTGGGCTGAAGCATATGTTCGGCATTCCGGGCGACTACGTCCTCTCGCTCTTTCAATTGATCGAGGAATCACCCATCGAACACGTCGGGACCACCCGCGAGGATTGCGCCGGGTTTGCCGCGGATGCGTATGCGCGGCTTCACGGCATCGGCGGGGCCTGTGTCACGTATTGCGTCGGGGGGCTGAACATCGTCAATGCCATTGCCTGCGCGTATGCCGAGCGGTCGCCGGTCGTGCTGCTGTCGGGGTCACCGGGGCTGGCCGAACGGCTGACCACGCCTTTTCTGCATCACATGGTCCGGGATTTCTTTACCCAACGCGACGTGTTCGAAAAGGTCACTGTCGCGTCCGTGATCCTCGACGATCCCCTTACGGCCGAACGGGAGATCGATCGCGCCCTGGCCGCCCTGCTGCAATACAAACGGCCGATCTATCTGGAAATTCCCCGTGACATGGTCTTCGCCCCTGTCCGGGTATCTTCTTCCACGCCTCCCACGACGACCGCTGAAAGCGATCCCATCGCGTTAAAGGAAGCCGTCGACGAGGTGCGCACGATTCTTTCGAGTTCGGAACGGCCGGTGATCCTGGCCGGCGCGGAGATCTACCGGTTCGGGCTCCAGAACGAACTTACGACGTTGGTGGAACGCATGGGCGTCCCCGTGGCCACGACGTTACTCGGCAAATCGGTCATTCGGGAGGATCATCCCTTGTTCATCGGCGTGTATGGCGGGCTCGTGGGTCGTGACGAAATTCTGGAATTCGTGGACCAGGCCGATTGCCTGCTGACGTTGGGTACACTCCTGACCGACGTTGAAGACGTCAAGGTCCATTCCACGCTCCTGGCCGCCGGACGGACGATCCATGCCACGGCCGATTCGATTGCCATCAAACACCATCGCTATGAAGGCGTCCGATTCGAGGACTTCATCCGGGCGCTCTCGACGGCTCCGCTGCCCTCGTTTCTGCCGCGCCCGCTGCCCACTCGGGATTTCGGAGCGTTTGAGGCACCGCCCTCTCACGCGCCCGTGACCCTTCAAAGCATGGTCGGGTACCTGGACGGGCTGCTGAACGAACACACCGTGGTGATTGCAGACGTGGGCGAATCGCTCTTCGCCTCGGCGAACCTCCGCGTGCGGAAAAGCGCCGAGTTCCTGTCGCCGGCCTACTATACGTCCATGGGGTTCAGCGTCCCCGCGGCGCTTGGCGCAGGTTTCGCCGATCCGTCCCTGAGGCCCCTGGTCCTGGTCGGCGACGGCGCGTTTCAGATGACCGGAACCGAACTCGCGACCTGTCTCCGGCACGGGCAAACGCCCATTGTCATCATTCTCAACAACCGCGGCTATACCACCGAGCGGGAAATCCTGGAAGGGCCGTTCAACGACGTGCATGAATGGCGCTATGACGAAATCTGCACGCTGCTCAACGGCGGTATCGGTCACCGCGTCGAGACGTTCGGGGCCTTTGTGCAAGCCATGGATTCAGCCATGGCGGATTCCGAACACCTGCACGTCCTCAACGTGATCCTCGATCCCAAGGACCGCTCCACCGCCATGACCCGGGTGGCGCGCCGTTTGGCCAAACGCCTGTCTCAGCCAAATCCCGAGCGTTCTTGACCCTCCTCCTTCACTTCCCTTACCCTTCGACGAGCACCGCTGGATGCCTCCTCTTCTGTCATTCTCGCGGCACGGGTATCAGTTGGGGTGGCTCTCGCAACGCGGGAATCCATCCCCCGCGCGTTTTGTGCCTGATGAAACAACAGACGGAAGAAACCTGGATTCCTATAGATCGCCTGGATCCCCGATCAAGTCGGGGACAAGCGTCGGGAATGACAGGAGGGAAAAGGTCGTAACGACGCGTAAGGTCCGTTCATGAAAGTATCGTTTCATCAATTCAATCCAAAAAAATTCTCTTTTCGGAAAGATCCGGTCCTGGTACTGGAAAATTTCTGGACCGAAAAAGAAATGGAAATCTTTCGAGAGGCCATGGCGCATTCGACCTGGACGGGTCTCTTGGACATGCCCGCAGTATCAAGAGCTTTCCCCGATTCAGGCAATTGGCTGAAGGCCGAAATGGGTCCGCGCGAGCGGCAACTCTTTCTCGACAAAATGTCGCTGCCAAGCATTATGGAGTACGTGGAATCCTTTCCCAATATCCGGCAACGGCACGTGAATTTCAATCTCTATTCCTATGGCGCCGGTGACTGTTTGCCGACGCATGATGATACGGATGAAGCCTACGCCGACAACCGTGACCGCCCACCGCCGCTCCGGCGGCTGGCCCTGGCGACCTACGTTCATTCCGAATGGAACACCGATTGGGGTGGAGAACTGATCATCTATCATGCCAGGAAGGACTCGCGCGGGAACCGTGTCCTGGACGTGGCCCAATGCATCGCCCCGGAACCGGGATCGCTCGCGCTCTTTGCCGTGCCCCGTTTCCATCGCGTGTGCCGCGTCGATACGCTGGCGGGTGAGCACAAACGGCTTTCAATCGCCGGTTGGTTCATGACCGAACACGACAAGTTGTGAACGCATACTCATTCGCGGGTCTTCTTCTCTTTTCCTCCCCTTTGTAAGGGGAGGTCAGGTGGGGTAGAGTCGCATGCTCGGGTAGCTCCGGCACCGACCACTACACGCGACCTGTTCATCCCTGCCTAGTCTCTACCTCCCCTCACCCCTCCTTACAAAGGAGGGGAAGGAAAAAGGAGAAATTGTCAACGAATGAATGAACCCATGCACGTCATCACCACACTGGACTGTCACGTTGCCGGCGAAGCGCTTCGCGTGGTGACGTCGGGGTTTCCCGAACCTGCCGGGGCCACTGTCCTCGAAAAACGGCAATACTGCCGTTCCCACCTCGACCATCTCCGCATGGCGCTCATGTGGGAACCGCGAGGCCACCACGACATGTACGGGTGCCTGTTGGTCACACCCGCGCACCCGCAAGCCGATACAGGGGTCCTGTTTTTTCATAATGAAGGCTACAGCACGATGTGCGGGCACGGCATCATCGGGCTCACGACCATCATGCTGGAACAGGGTCTGTTTCCCGCTTCCGTTCCGACCACCACGATCCGGTTTGACACCCCCAGCGGCCTGGTGACGGCACGGGCCTCTATCGATGAAGGCAAGGTGCGAAGCGTCGCATTTCTCAACGTGCCCTCGTTTGTCCTGGACGTGGAGCAGACGGTTCACGTGCCGGGCATCGGCCCGGTTCAATATGATCTCGCCTTTGGCGGGGCATTCTATGCCTTCTGCCAGGCAGAGGAGTTGGGTCTCACCCTCGACTCCGAACACGCGCCTCGACTCCAGGCGCTGGGCGCGGCCATCAAACAGGCCATCATGGCCGAACGCGCCATTTCCCACCCCACGGAGCCTGAGCTGGGTTATCTCTACGGCACGATCTTCGTCGGCCCTCCGCAGACACCCGAAGGGGACGTGCGGCAGACGTGCGTCTTTGCCGATGGCGCCTTGGATCGATCGCCGACCGGAACCGGCGTCAGCGCCCATCTAGCGCTCTTGCGCGCCAAGGGGCATCTGCAAGTGGGACAAGCCCTGCAATTTGAAAGCATTCTGGGCACGCGGTTCGGAGGGAAAATTGTGGAAGGGACGCAACTGGGTCCCTACCCGGCGATCCTTCCGGAAGTCGAAGGCCGCGCCTGGCTGACGGGGCGTCACGAATTCATGATCGACCCGGACGACCCGCTAAAAGACGGGGTTCTGTTGGGCTAGAAGTTACGAAGTCGGAGACAAACCGCCTGGAGGCCGATGATGGTTTTGGCGTCCTGGATCTCGCCCGTATTGATACGAGCGATGGCTTGATCGAGAGACATCTCGATGATCTCCAGGACTTCATCCGCACCCAGATCTTGGGTGCCCGGAGAAAGGTCCGTCCCCGTGAAAATGTGAATGATTTCGTTGGTGAAGCCCGGCGTGGTCAAGAAGCTCAGGAGCGGCTCCAACCGGTTCACCTTGTAACCGGTCTCTTCTTCCACTTCCCGAGCCGCGCAATCCTTCGGGTCTTCGCCGGGATGCAGCTTGCCCGCCGGGATTTCATAGATGAAGCGCCCCACGGCATGACGATATTGCCGGACCATGACCACCGTCCGGTCGTCTTTCATCGGCACCACGGCCGCGGCCCCGGGATGGGTAATGACCTCGAGATCTGCCGTGGCCCCATTCGGCAGGGTCACCGTCTCCACGGACAGATCGATGATCTTGCCCTTATAGATCGCTTTCTTCATGGCCTGCATTCATGCCAAGTCTTACGCTGGCGGCTTGGGCTTTTTGTAAAAGGGAAGAGCGACGACTTGTGCGGGCACTCGCTTGCCTCGAATCGCGACGTCGAAAGCCGTGCCGGTTTCGGTATAGGCGGGTTCCACGTACCCCATGCCAATGCCTTTTTGCAGAACCGGCGACAAGTTCCCGCTGGTCACCGTGCCGATCGGTTTGTCTTGAGCAAACAATGGCATGTCGTGACGGGGCACGGCCTTTTCCAGTAATTCGAATGCCACCAGGCGCCGGGACGGCCCTTCCCGGACTTGTCGTTTGAGCACGGGCTCGCCGATGAAGGCGCCTTTGTCAAAGCTCACGACCCATTTGGCATTGGCTTCGATAGGGGTGGTCGCTTCGGTCAGGTCATTGCCGTACAACAAATAGCCCATGTCGAGCCGCAGCAAATCCCGCGCGCCCAACCCCGCGGGCTTCAAGCCGAACTCTTCTCCGGTCTGCATCAGTCGATCCCATACGTGGCGAACCTGTTTTGCCGGCACGTACAATTCATATCCCGGCTCTCCGGTGTAGCCGGTCCGCGTGATCAGACACTCGACGTCGCCGACCGCCTCCCGGAGACAGCGTCGTGGTTTCAATTCATCGAGTGACGATTGCACGTGCGCCTGTAACAGCGACCTGGAGGCAGGCCCTTGCAGCGCCAATTGGGCCAGAGCTTCCGATTGATCGACGATGCGCAGTTCCTCCTGTTCGTCACCCTGCTGCCGGAACAGCCAACTTCCGATCTTGTCCAGATTGGATGCATTCACGCACAGCAGAAATTCCTCCGCACCCAACCGGTACACGAAAATATCGTCTTTGACGCCCCCGTCAGGGTTGCAGATCATCGAGTACTGCGCGCCCATGGGCTCGAGTCGTTGCACGTCATTCGTGGTCACTCGCTGCAGGAACGACAAGGCCCCGCTGCCCTCGACGTGCAGGCGCCCCATGTGACTCACGTCGAACAGGCCCGCGGTGGCGCGGACCGCATGATACTCATCGAGGACGCCTGAATACTGCAGGGGCATGGCCCAACCGGCGAAATCCACGATTTTGGCCTTCCGGGCCACGTGGGCCTCATACAGTGAGGTGTGTTTCATCAGGGAGAAAAATCGGCAGTTGGGTCCGACAAATGCTTCTACCTCCCCTCGGACAGGCACGCAGGCCTGTCCCTACAACAAAGGAGGGGAACCCCCTCTCCCCTATTTCCCGCCTTAAGCGGAAAATAGGGAGAGGGTTGGGGTGAGGGGGACGATTGTCAGCGAATGAGTGAACACTTACGACCCGTGAACAAGAACAACCCCTACCGGAGATCCAGAAGTTCCACTTCAAAAATCAGCGTGGCGTTCGGCGGAATGATGCGCCCCGCGC
This sequence comes from Nitrospirales bacterium, assembly GCA_965204965.1. GTDB lineage: Bacteria > Nitrospirota > Nitrospiria > Nitrospirales > UBA8639 > Bin75. The sequence continues at coordinate 2,665,711 of OZ242026.1, forward strand.
CGCGACTGCCGTATCCGAGATGAGGCGGAATGATCAACTTGCGTTTGGTGCCGATGTTCATGCCCACGACGCCTTCATCCCAGCCTTTGATGACATGCCCCGCACCCAACCGAAAAGAAAACGGGTCCCCGCGATCCACCGAACTATCGAACTTCGTTCCGTTTTCCAGCCACCCCGTATAGTGGACGAACGCGGTTTCTCCCACGTGCGCCTCCCGGCCATCGCCCGTCACCAAATCCACGTATTGCAACCCGGAAGCCGTCTTGACGGGTTCGGGTTCGGCTCCAAGCACCGTTCCCGGCCCTTGAAGAACAAATACACTACTGACCGCCACGCCCCATACCCAAGCCCGGATGTCTTTCAACACCATGTTCTTGTATTCCTTTCGTTTCGCTGATGGATATACTCCCTCTCCCACTGGGAGAGGGTTGGGGTGAGGGAGCGTAGCCGTAGTAATCCGACATCCGCACTCTCATTTGTCCGGGAACGGCTCGGCAAAAAGCGCCACGCTCGCGGTATACCCGTGGATAAAATTTTTCCCGCCCACCGGCCCGATCTCTCCGGCGGCAAAAAACCCCGCGACCGGAATCCCCTCGGCCTGTCGTTGGAGGGCCGTAATATCATGGTTGGGTTCGGCGAAGAAACGCCGGCCCCGGCCGTTGCAACTGAACAACAAGGCTCCCTTGAAAGGAGAATTCGGGAAGTCCACGCGATCCTGCGCCAGCAAGAGATTGAAATCTTCACTCGCGGCACTCGGATCCCGCACGTGAAATTGAATCGTCTGCCCCTCCTTCACGACGTCGGAAATCGCCACGCCCCCGGAACGTTGGTCCGCCCCCAGCAACCCGCGAATGAGAAAATCTCCCCGGCCAAACTGCTCGCGCTGCTCATCAAACGCCACGCCGACCTGTACCGCCATGGCGACCTGTTTTCCCCGTTCCGGTCCCAAGCGTTCGAGCGTCTCCTGGAGCCGTTCGAGAGTCGGCACGCCGCCCAACTCATACATGATATTTCGTTCAGCCTTGGTCACCACGTACCGTTCCCCGATGGGTTGGCAGCCTTGAGACACCAGGGTTCGAATCCACACCGGCCCCCACAGGGCCACTCCGACGAGGCCTTCCTGCACGATCCCGCCATTGAACACCAATCGGTTTTCACCCAGGTCCGTGCCCCCACTGGCAATACCCCCGATCGCGGGCGCACCCGGGCAGCGTGTCTCCATGGTTTCAAACACGTCTTCAATAGGCGTGGAAAAGGGATCGGCAAACACCAGGAACGTGGGCCGCTCAGACAGTGATTCCAATTCCTGAGGCCACCCCTCGAAAGTATAAGAGGATTGGGACTCCTTTTCGTGGAACGTCAAATGAAAAGGGACCATCCGCACCTCGGGCAGTTGTGCCGCCCACAAGGTCACGACCGATGTATTCTCATATTCCTCGGCAGGTCCGATCACGCCGTCGCCCATGCAGCCGACCATCACGCGAGGAGCTAATTCCCGGTGGAGCGTCTCGACCAATTCTCGTGCGGCCTTCGCATAATGCGGCGAAAAAAACAGACAGACCAAGTCAGGCGCAGTCCGGCCGAACGCCTCACGCACGGACGCGATCAACGTCTGCGCCGCCTGCTCCGCGCCCGACTCGCGCGCTATGGCTACATGGAATTGCATGGGATACCTTCATCGGAGTCTAACAATGGGTGCGTGCGGTTGTCCACCGGAAACGCCTGGACAGTAGGGGACAACGATCGTTGTTCACTACATCCGAATTACCTGCGTCCGAATCTGACGCAGACGTTTGGTAGGGTGACAGCATCTCACGAAAAACACAAAAGAAAGGAAGTGACATGCTGATACCCTCATCGACACCCTACGAACAACATCTCGTGTACTCCTATCTCGCGAATGCCGCCTCACGTCTTCATTACCGCAGTAAGGAAGCGGAGAAGCTCAGCGAGTGGGTTGCCGACAACGCCGGCGAACTGAACCTTGACGGCATGGTCCATCCGCCGCGCCGCCGGTCGTTCAGGGAAGAGCGCAAAGCGGAGCCATCCAAACAGGACTGGCAAGCTCTGCTCAAGCTCCTTGAAAGCAAGCGCTCGGCAACAAAAAACGCGCCCGAAGATACGACCTCACGGCGCATCAGGAATCTTGGAAAGACAATGGGACTCTCTCCAACGGACGTGGACATCCTCAATTTCATGCTCCGTTGCGAGACGCAACCGATCATCGAGTCGATGATCGATGACGTGTTCGACGTGAGGAGCCGGAAGATGGCAAAGCTCAACGTCAAGGGTATCGTTCTCCGTTATCTGCTCGACAGGTCGATCCATACGGTCCTCAGCCGCTTCAAGCCCGATGCGCCGCTCCTTCGGTCAGGGTTGATCTCCGTCGATAGTGACGGAGACGTCAACCTCATGGACCGGTTGCACCGGCTGGCCATCTCCCCCGGCGAAGCCGGCCTTGACCCGACGCATCTGCTATTGGGCACCCCGACGCAGAGTGAACTCGAGTGGCCGGATTTCGACCACCTTGCACGAGATCGAGACCACGTCGAAGGGTTGCTGAAAGGCGCACTGCGGAGCGGCGCCGCAGGCGTCAACATTCTCTTGTACGGGCCTCCCGGGACCGGCAAAACCGAATTCTGCAAGGTGCTGGCCAACAGGCTTGGCTCCACGATCTACAGCATTGGCGAGGCCGACGAAGACAAGAAAGAACCGAGCCGGAGAGAGCGGCTGGACGAGTTGAAGTTGGCTCAATGCCTGGTTGGCCGTGACCGGAAGTCGATTCTCCTCTTTGACGAGATGGATGACTTGCTTTCGGGCTCACGATCAAACGGGTTCGGGGGCTTCTTGGGGTTCTCTCACGGTCACCGGCACGGCGAATCCAAAGTGTTCATGCACCGGCTTCTCGAACAGAACGCCGCGCCCATCCTCTGGACCACGAACCTGACCGATGAGATCGATCCGAGCATCCTGCGCCGCATGATGTTCGCCATGGAACTGCGCATGCCGCCGCCCAAGGTCAGGGCGCGTATCTGGTCCAGACAACTCTCGCGTCATGGAATCGACGCAAACGAGAGCGACGCGCTCGCCCTGGCAACGGAGTTCGACGCCACGCCCGGCGTCGCGGCCGGGGCCACGGCTGCCGCCAAGCTTGGCGGCGGCGGTCTGGACACGGTGCGCCACGGCGTGCGCAATCTGTCACGGGTGCTCTCGTGTGAGAAGCCGTCCCAAAGACCGCCGGACAAGTTCGACCCGGCCTTCATCAGGTCGGATAAAGACCTGATCCGTCTCGCCGACCGGCTCGTGAAAAAGGACGAGCGACAATTCTCGCTCTGCTTGCAGGGACCGCCGGGCACGGGCAAGAGTGCGTTTGTCCGCTACCTCGCCGAACGTCTGGGCTTGGGAATCATGCAGATGCGGGCATCCCACTTGCTTTCCATGTGGGTCGGGCAGACGGAGAAGAACATTGCCAAGGCCTTTGCCGATGCATGCGATCAGGAGGCCTTTCTCGTGTTTGACGAAGCCGATTCGTTGCTTGCTGACCGGCAAATGGCCCAGCGCACTTGGGAGATCAGCCAGGTCAACGAGATGCTGACCTGGATGGAAAGCCACCGGTTTCCCTTTGCCTGCACCACCAACTTCGTCGAGAAACTCGACCCGGCCACGTTGCGCCGCTTCACGTTCAAGATCAAGCTCGGCTATCTCACCACCGAGCAGGCGTCGGCCATGTTCCGGGCGTACTTCAACCTCGCGCCCCCAAAGGAACTCGCGGCTCTCCCGGTGCTGACTCCCGGCGATTTCGCCGTTGTCCGCAGGGCGGTCGAGGCGCTGGACCTCCTGCACGATGCACATTTCATCGCCGACATGTTGCGCACCGAATGCGAGGCCAAACCCGGCCAAACCAAGAAGAGCGGCTTTCTGCCGTGACCCATCACTCCCCCCTTGAGGGGGAGTCGGTGAGACAAGGGCGCAGCCCGCAGGCGAACCGGTGGGGGGAAGGATGGGGGCAGTAGATGAAATTTCCTCTCCCTTGATGGGACAAGATTAAGTTCGGTTCCCCTCCTTTGTTGTAGGGACAGGCCCCCGTGCCTGTCCGAGGGGAGGTAGAGCGTTTTGGTTATGTTCGCAATGATGGTGAATCCACACATGGCGTTGCATCCCTCTGATGCATCTGCTAAAGCCTGCCCTGCCTGTCCTGAGCGTAGCGGAGCGAAGCCGAAGGAAGCGAAGTCGAAGGGAGCGTAGTCGAAGGGGACCCGCAAGAGGAAATGCCCGAATGCGCTACGAACGCGTAACAGACGTCGTGCGATTAGCCATGCGCCTTCAGGGCGCAAGGGGCGGCCTGACGCTCGACGACATCCGCACCGAATTCTCCATCAGCCGGCGGACCGCGGAGCGCCTGCGCGACGCGGTTGATGAAACGTTCGGACCATTGATCATGGTGGACCGGGATGAACGGAAGCGATATTGGCGGTTGCAGTCACCCGTCTTGCAGCAATTCGTGTCCGTGTCGCCCGAGGAGTTGACGGAACTCTCGTCCGCAGCCGAGACATTGGAGCGCAAGGGGCTGGGTGAACGGGCGACCCTGCTGCGGGACCTGGCCGCCAAGATTCGGGCCACGTTGCCTGACAAATCGCTACGCACGCTTGAAACCGATTGGGAAGCGCTCATGGAGGCCGAGGGCCTGGCCATGCGCCCGGGACCAAGACCCCGACTGGCCGAAGGTTTGCTGGCGACCCTGCGCGAATCCCTCAAGGCCTGTCGCGTGGTGGCGTTCCGCTATCGTGCACAATCCACGGGCCGGCGCAGTCTCCGGCGCGTCCAGCCTTACGGCCTGCTCTACGGGAACCGCGCGTTCCTGGTTGGCCGAACGACTCGCGGCAGCGACATGCGGCTCTGGCGTCTCTCCAACATGAGCAAACCGGAGATGACCGATGAGACGTTCACCCGCGACCAGGATTTCGATCTCCGAACGTATGCCAAACGTTCGTTCGGCATCTTCCAGGAAGAGCCCATGGACGTCATCCTGCGCTTCGACGCCGGCGCGGCACCGGACGCCAGGACGTTCCTCTTCCATCCGGACCAGACCACCGTCAAGAACAAGGACAAATCCCTGACCGTGCGCTTCAAGGCCGGCGGCATCAACGAGATGTGCTGGCACCTGATCACGTGGGGTGAAGGCGTCACCATCAAGCAACCCGCCAAACTCCGCCAACGCCTGGCCCAAATGTGCGCGACCCTCGCGGCGCATCATGCGGATTGAGGTTGGCAGTCGAGACAGAGAACTCCTTTATGACCCCACCCCAAGTGCCACACAAGAAGTGGGAGGCATTGCATTTAGTGAGGTCGCGGACTAGAATCATGGCATGAATGAAGCGATTGCCTTTGATACTCATCAATTTGTCAAAAATCTGACGGACTCCGGCTTTACGGAGAAACAGGCTGAGGCCCTTGCAAAGGAACAGGTCCAACTGCTCAACAGCAACCTGGCCACCAAGGTCGATATTCTGGCGATCAAGGCGAATATTGAGAAAATCAAGGCGGATATTGAGACGTTCAAGGCCGAGCTTGAGGCAAAAATTGAGGCGGTCAAACTTGGTCTTCAGGCCGACATTCACGCCTCCAAAGTCGACCTGTTGAAATGGATGGTGATGGCCATGATTGCCCAAGCCACGCTGATCGTTGCGCTGGTCGTTGCCTTCGTCAAACTGCTGTAAGGTTCGTTCTTATAAGGTCCGTTCATTCGCTGACCATTCCCTCCCTTCACAGCTGTCATTGGTATGAAAATAGCCCCCTTTTGTCATTCCCGACGGTAGTAATCGGGAATCCAGTGTCTTTTGTTTTCACGGACGCAGCCCAATGCGAAGAACCTGGCGAAGGATCTGTTGTTTCGATAGGGCATCCTATAAATCTTCTTTCTTGTCGAACTTTTCTGTTGCCCGCCAAAGCCCTGTCGTCATACACATCAGGTATCCTTTATCCTTGTCTTTTATCATATTATTGAAAATCTTAATCTGTAGTTCCGACAAATGATAATCGCTCATTTCCGTCTTTACTCCATTTTTCGCAGCCAGCATCACGAGAGTACACATAACACGTAATGGGCCTTCAAATATTGGGGCTTTCAGAAGCTCTTTTAGTATGAGGATTTCATCGTCCATTACCTCTGTATTTGCTCTCCTTTCCAATTCTTCGGGCGTAATGGCAAGCGCACCATGTTCAGCATGCACGTGTCCGGCAAGCGTAATGCAGACGAACGCGATAGTGATGATAGACGTTTTCATGATTGCTCCTTTCCTTTCATGTGCTTTCGATCTTCCTTTGCTGTTTGGTCTTCAAGCCTTGAAATAGAGATAGGGAGTAAGAAATCCACGCTAACACACGTCTGCGTCAGATCCGGGCGTGTGTGTACAAACTGAACTTTGACGCCGCAGCCGCACACCTTCTAGAAAAGCAGGGAACAACGATCGTTGTTCCCTGCTCTCGAAAACGAGGAAAATCTCAAGAAGGGAAGATCATGAAGAGCAGCAAACGAGCGCTCAGGCGCCTTCAGAAAACCAGGGTCAAAGCCAAAGCGCGCCGGATCTATCCGCACGACCGCGCCACGAAGAGTGCAGACTGTCTTGCGGTGTGTTCCTGTTGGATGTGCGGGAATCCGCGCAAATGGTACGGCGAGCCAACCATGCAAGAGCGCAGGGCGTGGCTGGATGAAGCCGGCATGTAATGCGTGAATTGAAAGAGAACCCTTTCGAGAACTAGGAGGATCAATGACAGCCAATAACCCGAATGGCGACGAGGAACGTTTCCGCGACTTTTATTCGGACCTAAAGGCAAAGCTGCAAATCTACAGGGATGCAAAGCTGTCTCTGGACCGTTTCCAGTCGACCGACTTCAACGTCTTCAGGTGGATTGAGCCTGCGAACAAGGATCTCCTGCCAGACCAAATTCGCCGCTTTGAAGATCGCCGCTCTGCCATCATCGCAGACCTGCTCAGGCCATCAGGTTCGCATGGGCAGCAACGTAAATTTCTCGACGCCTTTCTTCAAATCATCGAACGGCCTGACCTGAAAGATAAAAAATATCGGAAAGTAGCTACCCAAGTATCAACTCCGCTTGGCAAATTCGACATCCTTGTTGAGTTCGAGAATTTCGGGATCGTCATCGAAAATAAACTTGAGGCTCCTGAACAGCCGCGCCAATTACAACGGTACCTCGATTGTCTGAAGAAGGAATACGGAGACCAGGGGTTTTGTCTCATCTACCTCACCCCGAATAAACGAGACCCAATCAGTATAGAAGAGGACACAGAAAAATTACTAAGGGAGAAAAAGCTGATCTGCATTTCATACAGTCGTGACATGCTGAAATGGGTTGAAGAATGTTGTCAGCTATGCGAATCCGATAAATTCCGATGGTTTCTTCGTGACTTTATGGCTCACATGAATGGAGGGCAAACGATGTCGATGCAATATGAGACAGAAATTATTTTGAAACATGCCTTAAGAGAGGAAAATTTGGAGACAGCGTTGGATATTAACACTGCGTTCAATGGTGATCTTCACGGTCAGATAATCACTGACTTTCTGCACAAGCTCGAAAAATTTGTTTTACACAAACTCAGCCAACGCCATGATGGGTCACAATGGGAGGTCAACAACAAAACTCTTCTTGATTCCCCCTTGCCCCAATACGCGGATTTTAGCTTCGGAAGAAGGTCGTGGGGACCGCGATGCGGAGTGGGACTTCAACTACAACCACCTAAGGATAATGAGGATAGGGTCCGGAAGGTCATAATTGGGGTATGGAAGCCGGAGGATGATCTATGGCCTAGTGAGCTGGAAGAGCGCCTCAGGAACGAGCTAAATCGTAGACTTGGGCGTAATGTGAACAGATCTACCAGGGGTTGGCCATGGTACTTTTACCTGAATGATGATCCCTATGCGAATTGGAATGGGAAGGATGCACTAATCAAGCTGTACAATGGGCACGAGGCTGTCGAGTATTTCGGTCAATACCTTGTGGATATCATTGAGGGGGCGGAACAATTCATTGGCGAGCACGTTGGGACATCTTAAGTTCGTACGTGTTGTGCCATTTGTCCATCCTTGACGTTTGGCAACGTTTTTTACTTTTTTACATTTTGTTAAATATTTTACTTTTTTAAAGTTTGTAAAAAACTTTACACATTTTATTTTTTTAAAATTGTGTGAATGTTTTAAATTTTGTACTATTTATTACATTTTGTGATTTTTCAACAACAAATGGCCCGTTGTCGGGTTACGCCTGTCCTGAGCGAAGTCGAAGGGCTACGTTAAACCAGATCTGTCCTGACTACGAATGCCTCTACCTCCCAACTTTTCCCTCTTCGGAAAAAGTTCCCGTCCTTACAAAAGAGGGGAAGAAAAGACGCTGGATTCCCGATTACTAACGTCGGGAATGACAGTTCGCGGTGCATTGACTATTTTCATGACATGACAGGAGAGGTGGTTAGGTTACAACGGCTACGCCCCCTCACCCTGCCCCCTTCGACAGGCTCAGGGCATGCTCTCTTCCGCCAGGGGAGAGGGTTCTAGAAGGCGGTTTAGGGTTATTCACCAGATCTGGTGGGCAGGATGAAATCGGTTTCGAATACTTTGTAGGGTGCCGTTGATAGGCCGGCTTGCGTATAGACTGCTTGGGCGACGGTGTTGTCCTGTTCCACGTATAAGCGGATGCCGGCCACGTTGCCTCGGCGTTTGCCTTCTGCCAACACGTAGTCGTACAACTGTTTGAACACGCCTTGCCGCCTCCAGTCCTTGTGGACGTATACGCTTTGGAGCCACCAGAAGACGGCGTTTCGCCAATCGCTCCATTCGAAGGTGATCAACAACTGTCCGATGATTTGCCCGGTGGGCCGGTGCTCCATCACGACGTAGAAGCCCTTGGAGGCGTCGGCCAGTATCGCCTCGACGCCGGACTGGAGGAGGGCCCGGTCCAATTGTCTGTCTTCGGTTTCCGATGCGAGCGCCACGTTATACGTGACTAACGACTCGAGGTCACGGGGTTCGGCTAACCGGATATGGAAGTCTGACTGGTTCATGGTCAGGGGGCCCCGTGTTAGCGGGAATCCAAGAATTTATCGTCTTACCCTTATTTCCTCAGCCTCTACCTCCCCTTCGCCCCTCCCCTTCGACAGGCTCAGGACAGGCTTACAAAGGAGGGGAAAAGAAGAAGCAGTACTACCTCTTAAGTCGAAAAGGTAGATGCCTGTTCCGAGGCAGGCTCAGGAATGCATTCAAGTGTGAGGGTCGGCGGCCAGCCAGCCTTGGGGTGGTCGATAGAGCCCCGCGGAGAATTCCAATTTCATGGCTTCTTCGGGACGCAGGTTGACGCGGTGGATCTTGGATGCCCCCACGAACGCCAAATAGCCCGTAAAAGGGTGAATGGCCGTCGGCACGAACACCATGATGAGTGAATCGTCTTCGGCTATCTGGAGCATCCCGGGTGCGTTGCCCATCAGAAATCCGATGGCCCACAGGCCCGTGCGGGGAAACGGGAACACGACCACCGTACTTTGGCCGAACCGTTCCCGGAATTGAAACACGTCGGTCATCCCCTTGAGGGTGTTATAGATACTCCTGACCAATGGGATCCGCTCGAACAAGTCCTCTACGCGTTTGACGAACCGTTGCCCCACGAGACGGGTTCCCAACATCCCCGACCCCAAAATGAGCAGGAATAACAGCGCGATTCCCGCTCCCGGTATTTCAAACGTCATCACGGGACCCAGCAGATCTTCCCACAGTCCATCCAACGTCACGAACAACGTGGAGAGAATCAGGAAGGTTCCCCAGGCCGGGACCACGACGAAGAGTCCCGCGACGAAATAGCGCTTGAGTTGCTGCAGTCGACTGCGTTTATCCATAGTCATCGTCGCCAACCGATGCGCGTTTGCAGACTCGAAGCTGTCGTGTTTGAGCAAGTGCCCGTTGCCTGAGGGCGTGGCTTCCCGAGTCTTCCCCCCACCTGATCGCCGGCGGGCTACGCCCTTGCCTCTCCGACTCCCCCTCAAGGGGGGAGTGATTGCATGTCGTCTTGCAATCCATGGACGTATTATCTAGTGTATGGAAGACGACTGTGGAACACAACTACCGAATCGGAAAGGGACATCATGAGTTCTGACAGCGAGTCAGCCACGGCGATGCCGATGGACGAGGCGCTTTTGGAGATTTTATGTTGCCCGGAAACCAAGCAGGCGGTGACGCTTTTGGATGCCGCCTCTCTCGACGTGCTGAACGGAAAAATTGAGAATGGGGACGTGCAGAATACGGGTGGGAACCCGGTGAAAGAGCCTCTCGACGGCGGGTTGATCCGTCACGACAAGAAGGTGACTTATCCGATCAGGGACATGATTCCGATCATGCTCGTTGAGGAAGGGATCCCCACCGACGGCATGCTGTAAGCCCGAGATGACTTCTTCTTACGCCATCCCCGCTCGTGGGCAGGAACATGATTCCCCCCTCACCCCAACCCTCTCCCACGTCGGGGAGAGGGAGTTTAATGGACTCCTTCTGCCAGATGGCGGGAAGGATACAAAGCTGGGTCAGATTTGTTCCTGCGAATCGGCGGTCCGCTCTCCCCTCCACAACCACCACGCTGAGCGCAAGAGCTGGACGCACACGTAGACCGACAGCGCGAATAGCACGCCATAGAGCCACAAACTGCCGGCCGGCCATTGGTCCGGCGCGTGCAGCAAGAGGCCGAGAGCGATATGCCCGCCCAGGCCGAGGCAGATGGCGAAAATAATCCACTCTCGTATCCAGCGTGACTTGGATTTGTCTGCGGCAAACATTGCTCTATCAGGACGGCTCACGAAGCCGACATTCCTGGAATCGCCGGGACACGCGAAATTCTTCGGGCGGCCACGGGGGGCCGCCCCTACAGGGGGGAGACGTGTTCCCGGAATCACCGGTACGATGAACCACGTCAGACCGGGCTTTTGGCCGATTCGATTTCCGTGGCCGTGATCAAACTCGTGAGGTAATCGGTCACGAAGATGAGTGCTTCTTCCCGGCCGTCCGCCCTTCTGCCCTTTTCGCGACGCTGGACGGATAATTCATGGTCAAGATCGGATTTGACGTCACCCAGCAGTTTGTGCAGGGAGGCCGTGGTGAGATTCTGGTCCACGTCTTCAAACTCCTGACACCGGTCCAGGACCCAATTCAGCCCTTCCACTCGCCCCAAATATCGATCATGGTCCGCTGAATCGATTCGAGCCATGGTCGTGGAAAACGCCTGCGCTTCATAAATCAGGTTGTAAAAGCTTGAAATCGCTCGATGTAAAGTTGAGTTCATTGTTCCTCCTACGTTCTTCCTAACACAGGGGTTGCCGGACTCAGGGTCAGGTAAACAATAACGGATGAAATTCCGCCATAAAGCCGTAATACAGCGGAGCAAACTCCTTTAAACTATGTGGACTCGTTTCCTTCAAGCGCTTAAAAAAGAAGATCTGGTGACGGGCGTCAATTTGTTCGAGAATCGCCGAAAGCTGCGGAATTGAAATGGATTTCGAGGGAATGCTCAATACGTAATGGACCAACCGTTCGACAAATTGTTGAGTGACGTATTCCGTCTTGAGATATTCGTCAGGCACTTTTCCGGTCTCCAGGAGTTCCCAAAAGGGGATGGCCCGAGCTGAAACAGGAACGGGATCAGGAGGAGCGAGACTCATGCTGTCGGGATCGCTTCTTTCATGAACTTGTCTGATACACGCTCAAATATCTTCTTAGGATACACCATTTAGAGCAGGAATCTAAGAAATTTTTTGACGCCTTTCCGCATATGCGGCTGTTCAAAAAAAAGCCGGAGGTCCGAAAACCTCCGGCTTTTTTTCTTACCCTACCAGGCTCTTACAGCCAGGTAGCGCGTTCGGCTGGCCGAATGTAAATCGGCTCTTCCACCTGCTGCCGCACGGCTTCCTTCCCGGACTTGTTGAACCCTAACACGGTGTCGTTGTACATCTCGAACTTCCGACCGTGAATTTGGGTTTCGAACACTTTCGGTCCAGGAATGATGTCGTACCGGAAGACGATCTGTTGGCTCGCTCTCCAGAGCTGGAGGACGGCTAACAGTTCCCGGCTCGGCACCAGGTATTTCTCGATCGCATTGTCCACGCCCGGCCCGAACATCTGCCGGATGTAGCCACGAGGCGCTTGCCGCGGGGGAATGTAGAACCCGTTCGGCTCGGTGCCCCATTGCGGGTACAGCGGCAACGCCACCTGTTCCACACGGATGGTGTAGTACAGGGGGTTCCACCGATCTTCCGCCCACAGTCCATCCTCACCGATCTTGACGAGGTTCTGTAAGCGAATCTTACCCACGCAGGCCGCCATACACCGGGTTTCCATCGGCTCGCCGCCGGTCAGAGGATCTTTCCCCTCGACCCGCGGATAGCAAGCGATGCACTTCTCGGTGACCCGAGTCGTACCCCGATACATCGGCTTTTTGAATGGACATTGCTCCACGCACTTCTTGTACCCACGGCACCGGTTCTGGTCGATCAGCACGATCCCGTCTTCCGGCCTCTTGTAGATGGCCTTCCGCGGGCACGCAGCCAAACAACCCGGGTAGGTGCAATGGTTACAAATGCGTTGAAGATAGAAGAAGTAGGTTTCATGTTCCGGCAAGCTGCTGCCGGTCATCCGCCATGGTTCTTCTTTGGTAAACCCGGTCTTATCAATGCCTTCCACAAGGGCGCGCATTGACGTGGCCGTGTCTTCATAAATGTTGACAAAACGCCATTCTTGGTCCGTCGGAATGTACCCGATCGCGGCCTGGCCGACTTTGGCCCCGGCATCGAAAATGGTCATTCCTTCGAACACCCCATACGGCGCATGGTGTTTGCGGCCGACCCGCACGTTCCACACCTGTCCGCCTGGGTTGACTTGTTCGATCAACTGCGTGATTTTCACGTCGTAGAACTGTGGATATCCGCCATACGGCTTCGTTTCCACGTTGTTCCACCACATGTACTCCTGGCCCTTCGAGAACAACCATGTGGATTTATCCGCCATGGAACAGGTCTGACAGGCCAAGCAGCGATTGATGTTGAACACAAAGGCGAATTGCCACTTTGGATGCCGCTCCTCGTAGGGATACAGCATCTTCCGCCCTAATTGCCAATTATAAACTTCTGGCATGGTTTCCTCCGTTTCTTTGAACTCAATAAAGTCAGTTCAATTGCTAATAGTCCACACGTGATCTGGTTCTCTGCTTACACCTTGATCTTAATGTGGTCGCCTTTGAGCCACTTGATCATGAACTCATTTTCCTGCCCAGGCGTAAACCCGGTCCGGACTGGCTCCCATGGACCCCTGCCGCCGATACCACCGTCCTCTGCTTTGGTGATCCGCATCAGACATTCTTTCGGAGTGGTGTTGACTGCATGGTTGTCCACTTGATACCCGAATTTAAACTTCCAGCCCACCGCGTGTTTGCCTGGCAGTGAGTCGGTCTGGTGCATCGGCATCAACCAGTCACGTGTGAAGGACTGTTGCGCCCCATACCGGAAGTTGGATTGATAACCCGTATCCATCGCGATGGCCCGTCCATCCGGTCGTGTTTCGTGACCCTTCACGGATTTCGCGGTGGCCACGTACGGAGCGTGTTTCGCCATCGTCACGTGGTACGGGAACGCCGGGTTGTACTTACAACGAATCATCAACCGAGCCACTTTGTAGTACGGGTCACTCGGCCTCCATCCGCGGTACGGCCGATCAACCGGATTGCCGTCAACGTACACATAGTCACCGTCGTTGATGCCCCGGTCTTTCGCCGATTGTGGGTTCATGTGAAGTTGATGCTCACCCACGCCCGGTGTCCGTTTATCCATCCGATACGCGTCACCGAAGTTCGATTCATACATCTGCACCCAGTCGTTCACTGACCATTGGCTGTGTACACGATGCCGCGTCTTCGGCGTCACGCAGTAGAATTGATACCCCTTCTCCCACAGCGGGTTGGAGTACCGTTTGATTTCCTGCCACGGCAACGCAATGTTCCGCACCGTCTTGTCGTCATGGTGCTGCGCCGTGATAGGAATACCATAGTCATCCGGCCGAACGTACGGGTTCGTCGTCATAATCGCGTTCGGCAGGTATGGAGTGGCCTCCGTCCCTTCCCGGTGCGAAATGAAGTTTTCACCGTACTCAATGGCTTCCGGCTCCGTCCGGTAGTTTTCATACCGGCCAGTCCGCGTCCATTGCGGCTTCGATTCGTTCGTCTCTTCCCAGAACGGTTGCCGTGGATACGTCCGGACCAGCACCATCCAGCCCTTCTCGGACTTGAGCATGGTGTCAACGCTGTACCCGTACCCCGTACAACTGGCGTCCAACAACCGTTGCACGTACACGTCCACCCGGTTGTCATAGACGAACTTGAAGTAATCCCGGAACCGCCCATCGCCCGTCATGTTGGTCAATTTGGCGGCCACGCCGGCGGTCGTATCCAGGTCGTTTCTGGTGTCATACAAGGGCCGGATGCCCCCTTTCCACACCTGGAACCACGGATTCGACACCGTCGCGGTATGTTCCGGATACGTGAACTCCATCCACGTATTCACACCCATGGCCACGTCCGCGTGGTTCACGTCCGAGGTCATCTCGATATCCTGGGTGACGATACATTCGATGTGCGGGTCCACGTTCTTAACCATGTCATAGTGGTGTTTGGCGTTGTTCAACACGTTGACGTTCGCCACCCACCGGAACTTGGTCGGGGTCGGCATGTGCGTTTTTCCGGTAAACACCCGGCGCCCATACTTCGGCGTGTTCACGATCAACGCCGTGTCCCCATGGTTCCAGTAGGCCACCTCTTCACCATAGTAGTAGCCACGCACGTGCACTTCTTTACCGTGTGCGTTCGGGTCCGTCGTGATCTTGAACGGATTCTCCGCGGTGTGCGTGCCCAACCCACCGCCGGACCACGGGGTGGCGTTCCAGATCCCCGCTTTGTAGTTCCCGGCCCAGGTATGTTGCCCGGTCCCGAACTTCCCGACGTTCCCGGCGAGAATCAACACCATCGCCGCGCCACGCGCAATGATGGTTTGGTGGAAGTAGTGGTTCGTGCCTTCCCCGTTGTGAATCGTTGCCGGTTTAATGGTACCTGAATCTCTGGCCCAGCGGACGATCAGGTCCTTCGGGGCCCGGTTGATCTGGTGGACCGTATCCAGGTCGTAGTCCTGCAAGTGGACTTGATACAACTGGAAGATCGGTGCCACGTCGACTTCCCGGCCGTTCAGCAATTTCACCCGGAAGGTCCCGTTCAACGCTGCCTCGATACCGCTGTTCCGATAGTGCCAGCCCACCAATTCACGGTGAATCGGCACGGCTTGGTTCTTATTGACGTCCCACACCATGAAACCGCCGAGACGGGCAATCTTCGCCGGATTCAGGGTTTGCACTTTCCCTGAATAGGTCTTGGAGAAGTCCGGCAATTTATAGCCCTTGATCACGTCGCGCGGATCCAGATATTGCAACGAATCCGTACGAACCAGAATCGGCATATCCGTGTAGGCCGCACAGAAATCATGGTCGTGCATGTTTTCGTCGAACATGATCTTACAGGCACCCAGGAACAACGCCGCGTCCGTTTCCGGCCGAACCGGAATCCAGTAGTCGGCACGATACGCCGTCGGGTTGTACTCCGGCGTGATCACGACCACCCGCGCGCCGCGCTCGATGCTTTCGAGCTTCCAGTGCGCTTCCGGCATTTTGTTTTCAACGAAGTTCTTGCCCCAGCTTGTGTTCAACTTCGCGAACCGCATGTCGCTCATGTCGTTGTCAGAGGTTTGGACCCCGGACCAGAACGGATGCGCTGGGTTTTGGTCACCGTGCCAAGTGTAGTTCGACCAGTACCGGCCGCCTTGGGCCTGGGCAGGTTTCACTTTCCGAATGTAGTGGTCGAGCAACGCGCCGCAGCCACCATTCATCCGGGTGACGGCCATCTTGCCGATCACGCCCAGGATGGGCATCCCCGCGCGGAACTTCATGGTCCGCACGCCGGAACCCTTGGTCATCTCGATCATTTCCGGCGGATAGCCTTGTTCCCGCAACCGACGGGCACCGGCTTCGCCGCTGTACCGCTCCGCGATAATGACCATGGCTTTGCCCAAGTACGTGAAAGCCGTATCCCAGCTTACCCGCAACATGTCATCCAGGTACCGCGAAGTGAATTTGTATTTATTCATGACGTCCGGGGTGAATTCCGGGCTACCGGCATCCATCCAGGCTTTCCAGCCACGGCGCATCAAGGGGCCTTTCAACCGATAGGGCCCATACACCCGACGATGCATCGTGTACCCCTTCAAGCACATCCGCGGGTTGTGAGCAAACGTTCCGCGGTTGCCGTAGAGGTCTTCGTAGGTTTGGTGGTCGTAGTTTTGCTCGACCCGCATGACCACGCCGTTACGCACGAAGGAACGAATGCGGCAGGCGTGCGTGTCGTTCGGGGAGCAGACCCACGTAAACGACGAATCATAGCGATACTGATCGTGGTACACCCGCTCCCAGGCGCGATCCGGATACTCGCCCAGCGGGTTGCCCACTTCGACGACCGGTTGCAGCGCGGTCAAGGCCAAGGCTTTGTCCGCCAACGCCACTGCCGCCACCGTCCCGGTGGTCACTTTTAAAAATTGACGTCTAGAAAGAAACATTGTGAAACCTCCTCGTGTAAAGGCCGATCGGCCTAACGTGGAATGGATTAATGAAAAAACCCCCTGTTGGGGAAAACTGCTGGCTTACCACCTCCTTTCCCGACTCTTGCTTCATCATTCCGTTCATCCTCCGCCTTGACGACTGGCTGATTGACACTAAGAACACGTAGATTCTAGCAATTTTCGGGCCATTGCACATGATCCCATATAAAACTTATAAGTATTTGAAAATAAATAAAAATTCGTTTTGCAAAGAATTCTGGTCCTTCCCTAACGTTTCCATTCGGTAGCACGAATGGACTACGACCCTACCCCAGATGACCAAAAATTTCGACGCCATGCGACCCAGCGATTGAACTATCTTCAAAATTTCATTTTATATCAATTAAAACAATATGTTATGATCTCTTTCAATAAACTGCCTGTCATGAACCGATCATCAGACGTGTAGTTTTCGTAACTTAATGGTCAATTCAGCCTATGAGGCTTGACAATAAACCAATACGATTTGACATAAAGTTAAATAGTGTCATTGTTTTGTGCCATTGGTGACATTATTCCAGTTTTATTGACCAAAAGAGTACGAGAAATCGCAAAAGGGATCTTCATTCAAAGATGCAGGAAAGAACTTGGACCTACCCTTCCATTGTTACCTCTCGGTAACGGATACGTGGCTAAATTCCATCATTCCTGCGCTTTAGGCGCCAATGGGAGATGGGTCCAGGACTCACCGCCATCCTGACTGCGGAAGAGACCGCTGCCGTTCGTACCCGCATACAGGACCCGCGAATCCTGGGGATCCATGGCAATCGCTCGAATATTCAGGTTGTCCAACCCCTCGTTCGTGGCTTTCCACGTTTGTCCGCCGTCCCGGCTCTGAAAGATACCCCTGCTGGTCCCCATGTAGAGGTGCTGCCCGTTTCCCGGTACCGATACCAGACTGCTCACGTAGAGTTCTCCGAGTTCGGCCGCGAGTCTCGACCATACCTCCCCTTTATTGAGCGTTTTGAACACGCCTTGGGTCGTACCCGCGTAAACGGCGCCCGGACCGGCGGGATCGATCAGCACACGATTGACGCCCAAGGCCATGGACGCCATTTTGGCATCGTCGGGCACAAGCCCGTTATTGGCCTTTGTCCAGTGGTCCGCGCCGTCAAAACTCCGAAAGACTCCGCCGCTCGTCCCCGCGTAGAGAATATTGGGGCTGACCGGATCGACTGCCAACGCCACGATGAAATTGATTTCGTTCATGCCGCGCATCCGTTCGGTCCAGGACCGGCCGGCGTCCTTTGTCCGGAATACCCCCACGGTCGTGGCCGCGTACAGGACTTGCGAGTCCCGCGGATCGAAAACCAGTTGATTCACGTTGGCCGAGATCGTCCCTTTCTGAATGCCGGCATTGCGCGGGAGCCAACGCCGCCCGCCGTCGGGACTCTTGTACACCCCGTCGGCCAGCGTCCCGGCAAACACGTTCGCCGGAAGCTTCGGATCGATGACCAGGTTCATGACCCGAACGCGGGTCAACCCCTCCGACAACCGCTTCCACGACTGTCCCCCGTCCCGGGTCTTATACACGGCTTCTTCCGTCGCCACGTACACCAACTTCGGTTTGACCGGGTGAATGACGACCGCGACCACTCGATCACTGCGCTGGGAGCATCCCAGCAGCAGGCCCACCACCATCGAAAATGCAACGGCCTGTCGAATGACGGTCTTCATCGGCTCAGGTGACGTTCATGTGAATCACGGTCCAATTCCAGCGGGTTCGCGTATCCGGTGAGTTCCACGTATCCGTTCCCGGTGACGGGTGCATGCCGGTACTGACCGCGCACGTCCACGGCGCCTTCCCAATACGTCACCCGGGTACTGTTTTCGGTCCGCAGTTCCTGATCGGCCAGCACCGGCGTGATCGTGACCTCAAGCGGGACGGACGGGACCTCCACGATCCATTTCGCGGGGTACTGCGCACGGTTGTGCGGACTGATCCATTGATCCGTCGCTCGAACGATAAAGTCCGCGCGTGTCAGGTGCCGGCTCGTGCCGTCCGGAAAGATCAACGTCCCGCTCGACGCCGGATCATGGGACCCGTCCCGTTTGCGCAAGAGATACAGCATGAATTCGACGTTCGAATCAAATTGCACGCTGAACCAATCCCACCCGACTTGATCCTCCCCCAAGCCGCCGGACCCGAACTCATGATCCATCCAACTGGTCCCCGCGACCGCGAACGGTTCGCCGCGGACCCGGACGGTGCCCCGGGTCGCCAGGCGCGTGAGTGAATAATAATGCGACGCCTGGCCGGGGCCGGCGCCCTTGCGACTGATCCCTTCTTGGCCGTGGATCACGGGTGGCTTGTTCAGGACGAGCGTCAGATCCACCCCGAATTTTGCATCGTGGGCCGTGAGATGCAACTGCCGATGCTCCTCGGTCACGGGTTCCAGGTTCCAGCGGTCGATCCAGACCTTCATCCGCCCGGGATCGGCGCCGGCTTTTCCAAAGGCCGCGCGACTTAATTTTTCGGAAAAGGAAAAGGTGGCCCCTTCCACGTCGGTCAAGGCCAGATGCGCGAAATACAAATGCCGCAACGCCCAACGGGACGGATGTTCGCGGACGCGCGCGTCATTGATGGCCTTGCGAAAAAATGTGACTTCATAGCCGAACCGTCGTGCCGAGTGATCATAGAGGTGACCGGTGAAGTACCACCACTCCAAGCCGTAGTCATCATGGGAACCGTGATCGCGGGGGAACGCGTAGACGTACCCCGGCCGCGCCGGGATCAGCTCTTGCGACGGAACGGAGGCAGGTTCGGCACTCGCGAGGCTTCCGGATGAAGAGGGAAAAACTCCCTCACCCCGGCCCTCTCCCAGGGGGAGAGGGAGAACAATCGACAGCGCGCAACAGAGACCTATGACCCCATGACGCAGGCCCGGCATGGTGTTTCACCCTCCAAGTTGTGCCCGTTTGAGAATGTTCATGCTATCAAAAAAACTGACGACACCCCCAATACGTCATTCCGAGCTTGTCCTGAGCAGAGCGAAGGATCTCGCGAGGAATCTCTCACTCAACAACCGAACGCCTGGAAAAGCAGATCCTTCACTTCGTTCAGGATGACAATGCTGATGTGGTTAGCCCCTCATTCCGTCAACAAACAGTGAACACATACAAACGAACCACCACGTTGACAGGAATTTTGAGCGTCGGCTATCGTACCGCATGCCTGCAGTAAATGACACGCCTTCTTCGAAGGCCTATCCGGTTCCCGAAATCATTCCGATTTTTCCGCTTCCCAACGTCGTCCTGTTTCCGGACACCTATTTGCCCCTGCATATTTTCGAGCCACGTTACCGGGACATGGTGGCCGATGCCAGCCGTGAAGGCTCCTGCATCGGTATGGCCTTGTTCAAACAGGGATGGGAGAGCCAATATTATGGCAATCCCCCGATCTTTTCCCTGGGGTGCGTGGGTCGCATGACCCATATCGAGCCGTTGGAGGATGGCCGGTCGAACCTGATCCTGCAAGGTTTGTATCGGTATACGATTGAAGAGGAATATTTTGACGCCCGGTATCGCAAGGCCAAAATCACGCTGGGACCGAGTGAGCCGTTTCACACGATTGCCGAAGGGCCTGTTCTGAGCGGAGCCGAAGGATCCGTACGCTCAACTCTCACCGCGTTGGCGATGCGGTACCTGCAATCCCGGAAGGCCGAGAAACTCTGCGAGCTGGTGACCGATGAAGCCATGACCGACCGCGTCCTTGTCAACGGGCTCTCCTCGTGCCTGGACTTGACGCCGCTGGAAAAACAGTTCCTGCTCGAAGCCGAAAGTCTGCACCAACAAACCCGCCGCTTGATCGACTTCCTGAAGTTCAAACTCGACGGTGAAACTCAATTATCAGGGTGGGGATGATGGATCCCGCCGTAGTGATCGACGTCGCACGATTGGGGAAAACTTTCGGCCCGGTGACGGCCGTGGAGGATCTGTCGTTCACGGTCCGCGCCGGTGAGATCTTCGGACTCCTGGGCCCCAACGGCGCCGGGAAAAGCACCACCCTGCGGATGCTGATCACCGTGCTGCCCCCGTCCACCGGCACGGCTACGGTGCTGGGCCATGACATCGTGGCGGAAGCGGATACCGTCAGGAGCCTGATCGGCTACGTGCCGCAGGAACGCGCCGTCGACCGGTTTCTCACCGGCCGCGAACACCTCGAGCTGTTGGGAGGACTCTACCACCTCTCCCGGTCGGAAACGAACGCGAGGATCGACGAACTGTTGAAGCTCGTCAATCTTGAAGAGCACGCGGACCGCGTGGCCAAAACCTATTCCGGGGGCATGAAACGCAAACTGGACATTGCCTGCGGGTTACTCCCCAATCCCAAAATCGTGTTTTTGGATGAACCGACCCTGGGCTTGGACGTCCAAAGCCGGCTCAAGATCTGGGACTATATCCGGCAACTTCGTGAAAACGGCATCACCATCGTCATGACGACCAATTACCTGGAGGAAGCCGACCAACTGTGCGACCGACTGGCGATCATCGACGGCGGGACTATCCGGGTCATCGGGTCGCCCCTGGAATTGAAGACCGGGTTGGGAGGCGACAGTCTGTCGGTGACGATCAAGGA
This sequence comes from Nitrospirales bacterium, assembly GCA_965204965.1. Lineage (GTDB taxonomy): Bacteria > Nitrospirota > Nitrospiria > Nitrospirales > UBA8639 > Bin75. The sequence continues at coordinate 2,687,022 of OZ242026.1, forward strand.
ATACGAAGCGGATAAACTGCCTCGCCTGCGCGAAGGCGTCATGTCCTTACCCTTGGTCCGTGACGTGCGCCTCAACCCCACCGGGCTGGATATTCTCGTGGAATCTCCGGAAAAATCCCTGCCCGCGGTGATCGAAGTGGCCCAACGCGTCGGTTGCAGCCTGGATGGGATCGAATACCATCGGCCCCGACTCGATGACGTGTTCGTCGCCCACACCGGGCATGGGTTACGGGGCGGGACCCCGGACGCGGTGGAGGAATAGCCGGGGGCCGAATCATGACTTTCCAACACTACAGACAGGAAGTGCTCGCCCTGACGATGCGGTGGGTGCGCCGGCTCAGCCGGGAGAAGTTCAGCATGTTGTTCACCCTGGTCCAGCCCATGCTGTTCTGGCTGATCTTCTTCGGCAGCCTCTTTCAACGCGCGGCCAATATCCAAATCCTCGATGCCCCGAACTATATGAGTTTCCTCGCGGGTGGAGTGGTCGTCATGACGGTCCTCAACAACGGGTTGGCCGGCGGCGTAGACCTGTTGTTCGACAAAGAGAACGGATTCCTGGAACGCATGATGTCCACGCCCATTCACCGGTCCTCCGTGATCCTGAGCCGGTATCTCTTCGTGATGGCCATTACCGGCATGCAGATCCTGGTCATTTTGAGCATCGCGTTCATCTTCGGCGTGCGACTCGAAACCGGACTGCCGGGCATCGCCGTGATCCTGGTGATCGGGATGCTGTTCGGCGTGGGGCTGACCGCGATCTCCATGGCCCTGGCGTTTTCCGTCAAAAGCCACGGAGATTTCTTTTCCATGCTGGGCTTTCTGTCCCTGCCCATGATTTTTCTGAGTTCGGCGCTCGTGCCCCTGTCGGCCATGCCGGGCTGGATGCAGGTGGTCGCCATGGTGAATCCGATGACCTGGGTTATCGACGCCGTTCGCCCGCTCATCATTACGGGATGGGACGCGGCCATTCCCCAGGTCGGCATGGCATTCGTGATCCTGGCCCTGTTCGACGCCGTGTGCCTGTATGGCGGGGCCAAGGCCTTCCGCCGGGCAATCGGGTAGGACTCGTGAACACGGGCTCCTCCGCGATGAAGAACGCACCGTTATCCTCAACTGAACGACCCGCAACGAACATCGAAGCGCTGGTCCACCTGCTCTCCGATCGGAATTCACGCATCGCCCGGCAGATTCACCAGCACCTCGTCGACGCGGGGCCCGAAGCGCTTCCCCTCCTCCGAGAAGCTCTGAAGGACTGCGGCGAGCCGTCCCTGGCCACGCGCATCCGGACCGTCATCGGGGATATTGCCCAAGCGGACGTCGAACGACACTGGGACGCGCTCCTCAGGACTGCGGCGCCGGACCTCGACCTGGAAGCCGGGGCCTTCCTGATTGCCCGGACAGGGGACCCTGAAATGGAGACGACCCCTTATCAACAACGACTGGACGACATGGCCGCCGAACTCCGCCCCCTTTCCTCAGGCACCCCTCGTCAAGTCGTGCGCCACATGAACGAGTACCTGTTTCAGACCCTGCGGTTTCGGGGAAACACGGAACAGTACTACGATCCCAACAACAGTTTTCTGCATCGCGTCCTGGACGACCGCGTCGGGATCCCCATCAGTTTGTCGATCGTGTATTTACTCCTGGGGCAACGGCTTTGCGTGCCCGTGGCCGGAATCGGCCTGCCGGGCCATTTTCTCGTCGGGTTGCGCACGGAGCCCGTGTTCATTGACTGTTTTCACCAAGGGACCCTACTCACGGAAAAGGATTGTGCGAGACTGTTGCAGAACCATGGCGTCGAGTTCGACCGTCGCTATCTCGAACCCTGCTCCCATGTCGAAATCCTGGCGCGCATGCTTCGCAACCTCATCGCCGTGTACGAAACCCGTCAAGAGGCGACCGAGGGCCGGCGATTTCGCCGGCTGCTGACCGCTCTTGAAAACCGGGAGCAGCACCCACACGTCCGCTAGCCGTTAGCGTCATGGCCATCGACGCGCCTTCATCTCATCTCACCAATCAACGGGGACAAGCCAACATCAGCGTGGCCTTGGCCCTGATCATCCTGATCGTCGGCGGGGTCTGGATTTGGAACCACTTGGACTTCGACACGCAGGATTTTATCATCGATGAAGTCGTCCCCGTCCTGTTTCTGGTCGTCGTCGTCACCCTCATCACATGGGTCAACGTCCGAAAGATCAAGCGTGCGAAACACAAGAAACACCGGCGAGACAAACTCCTCAAACAATTTTCCGCCGAAAAGGCGCCGCGCAAACGTTTCGATCTCGCAAGCCAACTGATCGAACTGAACGAGTTTCAACTGGAAGGACTGGAAAGCGTCGCCACGGACATGGCCAAGGTGTTCCTGTATACGTTCAAACGATCATTGGGCGACAAACAGCACCGCATCCGCGGCATGGCGGCCAGTTATCTGGGCGTCGTGCAACACAGGGAAAGTATTTCCCTGTTGATCAAGGCGTTGGAAGACGATCACGCGTACGTGCGGGGCTGCGCGGCGCTGGCCCTGGGACGCATGCGCGCCACGGAAGCCAAAGCCAAACTGGAATATACGATGAAGGAAGACTGGGATCAGACCGTGAGGAGCCGGTCCCGAGAAGCCGTCGAACGAATAGGTTAAGGAACCCTCTGCTTTATTGCGCTATCGGGCGCATGGCGGCGTTGTGTCCTCGCTCAACCCTCGCCTATCCAGTCTGATAAGCCTCGGATTTCGCTACGGGACGCCTTGCCCTGCATCCCGCTATCACAAAAATCAGAGGGTTCCTGCGGTATCAGGACTCGCCCGTCACGCGCCCCATCGCGGCCTGATCCGCAGGGGTGAACCGGTACCCCTTGCTGTACAAGGCCTGCATGCTATCGGTCAGGGTCGTAAACTCGATCGTCTCACGAACGTCGTCGAATTTTCCCTTCAGCTTCGCAAGGAGTTGAAGATGATCGCCCTGCAACGGCGCCACGTTCAGGGACGCCAACATATCCTGCAACTCGCCCGCGTCATAGCGCTCATCATCGTTGCGATCGGCCACCAATGCCAATTGATAAAACGTGAGGCTCAACGAGAGCGTGGATTGGCTGTGCGCAAAGGCCTGACGCGCTTCATCGATGCCGGGGTATCGACCGGCACATGCATGGGAGCGGTCTTCTTCCGTGACGAAAGAAAGTTGTTGCACGTCAGGGCGCACCGGGGAAGGCTTTTTCAATTGCTCATAAAACCACGAGGTGCAGGACTCCGCGACCGCAAAATCAACTTTGTCCCGGTTAATCTGCTGGGCGATATGGTGGATGAATCCCTGGAACACGCCGTTCCCGACCGTGGCCCAACTCACCCCAGCCATGACAAGAGCCACCACCAAGCCCGTGAACCCGAAGATCCCTTGCCGTTGTCCTCGCCGGCACATGGAAGCAGTATACCATCCGCCCTGAGTCGTCGCGAGGGAAATTTCCCGTTCCCTGTTGAGAACACAGAGCCTTCTCAGGTTCGGGCTTTGGAGGCATGAGGAAGCAAACAGCCCGGACATCGGAAATCCAGAGTCTTTTCTTTTTCCTGCGTTCGTGAGGATAAAGACTCTGGATCCCCGATCAGGTCGGGGATGACAGACAAGAAAGGAAAAGCAGATTTCTCGCTTCGCTCAGACAGTCCTCGCCCGAAAAAAAGGTTTCGGGACCGGGGCGCAGCCATGCCCGCAGGCGCCGGATTTTCCCCTTCTGTCATCCTTGCGAGAGCCTGCCCTTGACCCCGATCGAGGGCGAGGATCCAGTGTCGTTCTCCTTGCCAATGGAACAAGAAAAACAGGGCGGGCACACAGGCCCGCCTCTACGCGCAGGAACCATGATCCTGTAGGGGACGACCTGCGTGTCGTCCCGTGCCTTTACAACCAGAAGAAAAAGCAAAGACGCTGGATTCCTGCGTACGCAGGAGAAAGCGTAGGGAACAACGATCGTTGCTCCCTACCTGACTTGTCTCCCTCTCCCCCATTTCGATATTAGGCGGAGCCCCCGACATCTTTAATCGGGGGGTTGGGGTGAGGGGGATGCCCGCCCCTAAAACTGCCACTCGACCTGGAGGCGCAGGCCCTGGTTCACGGGCTGTTGCCCCGCGGGCTCCTGATGCGCGCCTTCCAGGTTCAGCGTCAGGCCCGTGGCCCGGCGTCCCGTCATCCGCACCCGCGTGCCCACCCGGTACGTCCGGTCCGCGCCATCCGAAAGCACCGTACCCGCATAGGGCGTGATCAAGCCGGCGCCGAAGGCCGCGAACCCGTAGCCCACGTCCGCCGCCAGGCGACCGCGTGGCGCGGATTGGGTGGCGGGGGCCAGGCCCTGGGTGGTCTGCCGGGCCCACAACCCGTCCACGCCGCTCGCCGCCGCGCCCCAGGTCGGGGCCAGCGTCACCGACAGGCCCCGGCCCGCCGCGCCCGGATCCAGCCGCACGCTCCCGCTCGCGCCCCATTCCTGGTAAGCATCGGCTTCATGCGCCACGAGGCCCCGCACCGTCCCCTCGACCGTCAGGCCCAGGGTCGGGTCCGCGTAGGACACCCGGCCCCCCACTTCCAGGCCGAAGCCCGTCTCCGCGTCCCCCCAGTCATGCCGCACCCCCAGTTCCACCGTCGGGGTCAGGTGCCGGCCATCGGCCCACGTCACTCCCCGGCTGCCTTCCAGGAGCACCCGCAGCCGGTGCGCGTCCGCGTCCGTGGCCACCGAATTCGCCACCGCGTCGGAGGAGGTCCGCGTGAGCATGGCGTCCGTGCGCGTGGCCAGTTGGAACCCCCCGGTGTCCGCCGGGGCCAACAGAATCCCCCGGCCCCCAAAGGCTCCCATGACGAGCGTGGTGTCCGTCTCCACCGTCACGCCGTTCGCCATTTCCAGGTCCCATTCGCCCCAGCCGTAGCCCACCAAGCCCCAGACATCCAGCCGGTCGGTCACCGCATACCGCAGGTAGGGATGGAGGCTCGTCAGGGTCTGCTCCAGGTCGCCCGTGCCGCGCTCGGCCAGGTTGGGCTGGGTGAACCCGCCGTCCCCCCGGCTATGGGCCACGGCCAGCCCCAGCACCAGCCGGTCCCACGTGCCGTCCACGCCCACGGTGCCCGTGAACACGTCCCCGTTCAGGGAGAGGTCGCCGGCTTGCCCGTCAAACGTGGTGCCCGCGACCCGGCCCCAGGCCGTCAGGCGCGGCGTCGCCGCATCCGCGTCCGTCGCGCCCAGGTTGAGCCGGAAGGCACTGCCCATGAGCAGCCGGCGGAGCGTCAGGGTCTGGCCAATCTCCAGGGTCCGGCCGGGGTTCAGCCGCGGGTCCGGCCGGTCGGCCCATGGGGTGGGCTGGGGACCCGCCCCCGGACCTATCCCCAGCATCCGCGCGACTTCGGTCAGGACCGCCGTTGTGGTGACCGCCTCGTTGGGGGCCGCCCCGGTCCCTGCGTCCCGCGTCGCGGCACCCGGCGGCGCGGGCTGACTCGCGGCGGCCCGGCCCAGCGGGACCCGGTAGCCCCCGAGGGTCAGGTGCGAAGCCGACCCCGGCCCGCCCCGCAAGCGGTCCCCGACCGCGTCCGTCACGTGCGTCGCCACCGTGCGCCCGAAGCGCGCCAGCCACGCCTGTTGCAGCGGGTCGTCGTTCTTGATCACCCCCGTCGCCTCGCGGTGGATCTTGCGCAGGTACGCCCCCCGCGGGTTCGAGAGCTTGAGCGTGAACGTCTCCTTGCCCTCGTCGATGGCGTCGTCGAGGATCGCCACGCTCACCGTCTTCGCCGTCTCGCCCGCCGCGAAGGTCAGCGTGCCCGACGTTGCCGTGTAGTCCGCCCCCGCCGTCGCCGTGCCGTCCTTCGTCGCGTAGTCCACCGACACCTCGTGCGACGCGGCGCGGTGGAGCGTCACCGCGAAGTCGAGGCTCGCGTCCTTGCCTTCCTTCGCCCGCGCGTCCTGGGCCCGGATGCGCGCCGGGCCCGGGACCTTCGCCGACGCCCCGCCGAGCGCGATCTTCACGTCCTTCCAGGATTTCGGCATGACCCGGACACGCCACAGCACCGGGTCCAGCGACTCCACGCCCGTGACCGTCCCGGCCGTCACCTTGAACGCGTCGGGGGCGGGCTCCGAGCCCGACTGCACGTCGAGCGCGAACGCCGTCCGCCCGTCATGCTCCGCCGGGACCTTGCCGAACGCCACCGCCACGGTCTGGGCCTCTTCTTCCGGCGGGGTCTGTTCCTCGGGCACCTGCGCCTGCGCCTGCGCCTCGGTCACCTCGATGCGGTAGGTCGTCATGCCGCCCGAACCGCCGCTCGCCATCACCCACAGCTCGGTCGCGCCGCCGTCCGGCGCGAGCGCCAGAGCGACCGCCGTGCCCGAGGGCCGCACCCGCGCCGGGCGCGTGAAGGTCGTCCCGCCCCGGCGCGAGCCCGCGTGCACGCTCGCCCCGCCGCTCCAGTGCGGCGCCAGCGTCACGCCCGCCGTCCCCGCCGGGACCTCCGCCCGGTACGACGTCACATCCGTCGAGAAGGCCGGGCTCAGCGCCACCGCCTCCGAGCCGGCCGTGAGCGCGAGCCCGGTCACGCTCAGCGCGTCGCGCTCGTGCGTCCTCGCCGCGTTCTGTTCGTCCTGGACAATGACGGTCACCCGGCCGCCCAGGTAATCCGCCGGGACCTCCGGCGAGTCGACGCTGTGGTCGACGATCAGGACCTCGTTACGGGAGTTCGCGTCCCTTCCGGCGCTGACCGTGAACGTCTTCGGGCTCGTGTCTCCCGCCTCGACCCGGATCCGCTCGGGAGAGACCGTGATCGCGCCGGGGTCGCTGTCGCCGGGGACGCTGATGCGCGGGGAAATGTACGCGGCGTCCTCGAGCGGCGTCTTCAGACGCACGGTGTAGGTCGCGCTGCCGCCCTCCTCCGGATACACCTGGCCCGGGGAAGCGGCCAGATATTTGCAGTCGTCGTCGATGATTTCGATCGAGATCACCAGGCCATGGTGCCGGTCCTGCCGGTCCCACCCGCCCCAGTCGGGACCGCCGCCGCTGCCGTGGTGCCTGATCCAGTACCGGGTGCCGGGCGGCGACTTGCACTCGTTGTCGTCCACCGCGGTGAGCCCGACCGATTTGGACCGCTGCCAGTCCCCGCTCAGGTAGTTGGGGTGCGGGGCGGCTTTCCAGGTGACCGCGTTGTGGATCGTGAGCAGGCTGTTGTCGACGTTGGGGTAGTCGCTGCCGTCCGGTCGGACGTTGTGGTGTCGCGGCGTGATGGTCAGATCCAGGGTCGGCGGCTGGTGGATCACGATGCCGTAGGTGATCGATGTGCCCTCGGCGATCTTCATGCGTCCGGGTCCCATTGGGTGGAACCCGTCGACGGACATGCTGCCGGCGCGGCCCAGCGAGGGTACCGTCAGCTTCACCGCGACCTGCTGGCCGTCGCTCCATTGCGGGTTGACATTGTCCCATTGGTAACGTCCTCCAGCGCCGAAATCACCAAGGGCCAACCGCGTATTGCCGAGATGCAACACCAGCCCGGCAAGCTTCGCGCGTGGTGTCGGATCGGTGCTCATCTGAAACCGATTAGTGGAAGAGATGTGAGATAACCGGCGGATATGATAGGTCCGACCGTTGTACTCGAAGTCATCGTCCGTGAGCGCCGAGGAGCAGGGTACTTGCGTAGCGGCGATTTCGCAGCCGTAATAAATTCCGTCCTTACCGACCGTCAGCGTCGCCGACCAGACGGTGGTCTGCGCCTGGGCGGGCGCGGCCGCGAACAGGCCGAGCGCGCCGAGCAGCAGCGCGAGGACGGGGAGCAGCGCGGGGCGGCGCCACGGAGACGCGGCCCGGCGCGAGCCCGCCGGAGCGGCGCCGCGGCCGCGAGGGGCGGCGGACGGCTCAGGCTTGTGCGGGGAATCTGGACCGACGCCGGGCATTCCCGCTAGAGGTGGTCTCTCTCTCTCTCTCTCTCTCTCTCTCTCCACAAATCGTGCCATCGTGAACATCCTTTTCTCCTTCTCCTTTAGGCTGTATGGCCTTCATGGACTTTCCTATTCTGTGTTTCGTCACCAATGTATGGTAGAAAACACGCATGGTTACAGGACGCCAGACGGTTTTTAGTTGTGCGGCCAACTTTTTACGGGGGCGCAAGTGCATTTTCTGTGGCTCCTTTCAGGTCTTGCACACCCGCCGCGGCTATGTGAAATGTGGGCGGTGCAGGAAAAGCAAGAGCCTCCGGCGCTTGCGCCGGGAGATCCGCATCCTCCAAGGCTTCTATCAATTGCAACCCGCCTATCGGTTGAGCCAGGATCTGGGCTTGGATGTCAAAGTGGTCACGCGCATCTATCAGCGGCTGCGGGAAGCGTTGTATCATGTCACTGAACTGGAAGCCGGGAAACTGACGGGCGAGATCGAACTGGATGAGGCCTATTTCGGCGGCAAGCGCAAGGGGCTCCGCGGGCGGGCCACCGCCGGCAAAAGCGTCGTGTTCGGGCTCCTGGAGCGGGACGGCCGGGTCTATACCAAGGTCGTGGAGTCGGTCAGTGCAGATGAATTGATGCGCCATATCCAAGCCCATACGCGGCAAGGGTCCGTCTATTTCACCGATGCCTTTCGGGGCTATCAATCGTTAAAACGCTATGGCCACCATCGTACGGTGAATCATGCGAAAACGTTGGTGAGCCGGCGGACGAAGAATCACATCAATGGCATTGAAGGGTTTTGGAGTTATGCCAAGCATATTTTGTATCAGTATCGCGGGGTGTCCAAGTATCATTTCCCGATGTATCTGAAAGAAGTTGAGTATCGCTTTAATCACCGCCAGGAGAATGTGTTCAAACAGTTTCTGAAAATCTATTTTGGTTACGTTTCGCCCTAATTACCAAAAGATTTCTGGATTTGTCAAGAAAAATCTAGGCTGTTGTATGCATATTCTGACTGTCAGAACGGCAGACCCTTCTTGTGGACACACGTTGTACGCATAATAGAGGTATTTCCCTGATTGTCAATGCCTGTATTACGGAACGCTCATTCTGGACAAGCCTGAACGATCGTTCTGCTACTTAGGAAAAAAACCGAACGCTTATTCCAGTAGGGTTGCAGGCTTCAACGGCGCCGGATTCCTGTGGTGGCGGGAAGCGAGAGGGTCGTGAAGCCGGTGTGACGCGCCGGTGAACAGACAAGCAGAACGGAATGAAAAAAACGCAGCTACTGGCTCCGCGATCAAATCCTATGCCTGCTGTGTGTAAGCGAGGATCAGGAAAAACAACAAGGCAAAGTCTCCGCAGGGTTTCGGCCCTGCACGACGCGGTTCTTTGGTTTCGGCAAACGGGACGCAGCCCTTGAGCTTGACGTGCGCTCACCGAATCTTCCACACGTGCCGACGACGCCACGGCCTCCAGAAGAGCCCGCTCTTGGCCCCCTGCTGCCCCTGACCCCGAGACGGCCCACAGGACGGGCCTCCGCCAGGCTGACGTGCTCTGAAAGACCATGGAGAGCCAGCACTCGACCATGAGTCTTGCCTCGTGTTGGCACGTTAGTTGATAAGTCCCAGCAAAATCAGGGCCTTTCTGTATATATTGCGTGAATGGTCCGGGGGAGGAGGGAAGCGATGCAGGAGCAGGCCTTGGTCGGCCTCGTTGCCTTTCATGATGGACCTGGAACGTGATGAAGCGATATGGGACTGGAACATGATTTCTCTCCGTCATGCTGGCACTGGCACACCAGGGAGGGAAGGCTTGGGACTTGGGATCGCCTAGTAGCGATACGTCGAAACGCTGTTTGCCGAGCAGTCACCCCTCTCCTCGCTCCATCTCACCCGTCGATCGGAATCCACGAGATAGCACACGCATGGCGAGGCAGGCTTGGGAATCCTGGGGATCGTGGTCCCATGATGTTGGACACACGCTGGACCAAGCGGCCGGCTCTTCGCTTGGAAGACAGGGCTCGTCAGGTGCAAGGACCGCGCTGGGTGTCACGAACAGATGCCCAGGCTTGTGTTCTCATGCCCTCACACAAAGACGGGACTCTTTCGAAGGCCCGGGGCGGGCAGCAGTCTGGATCAGGAAAGAAGGCCGACGGAACGACAAGCTGATCGCCTCGCCCTCCTCCAACTGTCCCCACCATACTACGCAGTTTCTCAGGGAAACTGGTTGGTCAATCCCGCAAAAAACCGCCGTCGCCTTGCGGTGCGCTAGGACGGCGCCGCGTTCCTCGCCATGCTTCGTTGCTCCGCCCTGGTTCGAGCCCCGTGGCCGTGGACCGCCCATTCTACCGCTGACTTGACCCCTGTCGCCCGTACAGGGTTGATTCAGTGGTCAATTGACCGGCGAAATTGCCGGTCGGTCCGACCGACCGTGTGGTGACTTTGCCCACGGCCTGTCCCGGCTGGTGCGAGGGGTCGCCAGCCGTGAGGCGTCGCTGGGGCTCGGCCTCACGTCGGCTCTGCCTGGGGGCAGAACCGTTGGTCTTCCGGTCGCCCATCACCTCGTCTGGGGCCGAGGGTGTCGGGCTCGTTCCCGTCGAATCTGGCGATCGCCGGGAACCGCATCGGCGGCCGGTCCGCCTGCCTCGATTCTTGGGAATCGAGTCTGCGCCGCGGGATAGGGCGGCGAGGACGACCTGAATAGTCGTCTCCAAAGATCGGGATCCCTTCAATGTCCGGGAGTTTAGAGTCACAGACTAATCTTATCGTATGATTTTGATCGTCTTGAAAATGTGGGATCAGGTGTTGGGTTGGAAATTTACGAAAATATAACATATTGTAATACAAATACTTTTTTATAATTCAGCGCTTCGGGTCGGGAAGTCCCAAGTGCCGTCGTAAAAATCGGCATAATTGTCGGCGACCTTCCGCCCGTTTATCCAGTATATGGGCACGCCCGCGCCGATGGTGGCGGTGTTGTTCCGGGCATCGACCTTGGCTGTGGAGATCAGGGCGCGGAACCCGCCGCTGAAGCTCGCAAAGTCGGCTCTCGCGGCCGCGGCCGCCTGGACGAAGCTGTTGTAGGTTTCTATGTCTGGCGATGTAGCGGTCGAATATCTGGTGGTGCGGAACAGCAGCCGGAAGCTCTGCCCGGTCGTGAACAAGGGCTGGTCGCTGGAATTCTTAGGGATGAGCGGCGAGTTGGCCGGAACGGTGTGGGCCGTCTGGGCCGTCTGCGCCTGAACGGGAGCGCCGGGCAGCACAAGGACAGCCGCCGGCAGGAGCGCGCGGCTCATTTGTTCGCCACTCCTTGCCTTGAGTGAAGTTTCAGGCACGCTTACGGCACCACGCTCAAACAACTCCACATTCGTTCTCAACTGTATCGGTGGGTCTAAAAACAAGCCACGAATTTAAACCAATTATTCTAAATTAGCAAGGAGCCTCTTGCAACCCAGCGGGGTCGATCATGAGGAAAGGGAAACCCCTTGCCTTCAGGCCGGGCTCAGGACCGGCGCGTGGACGAGCAATCCGACCGAGACAGGAATCATGAGCTGTCCGTTGGCCTGCAAAGGGGAGGAATGGGAGAGGGTGACAGAAGGAGGAGGGCCAAAGATTTCCGAACTTCAGCCAAATGGGACAGGGTCAACCCCGAGAACCTGCATCTCTGATACGGTGTACAATACAATCATGGCGACTGAAACCGTGACCCTCGAAGGTCATATCATCGATTCGCTGATCCTGGCGAAGGTGCTCGACACGATTCTCCAACGCCGCGGCACCTTCACCATCAAGGAGATGCACGTCGGAGCCACGCGAGAGGACGCATCCACGGCCACGATCGCCGTGCATGCCGACTCCCCGCAACGGCTTGCGGCCATCCTGCACGCCATCCAACCGCATGGGGCCGTAGTCGAACACGCCGTTGATTGCACCCTGGAGTCCGCGCCGAAAGACGGCATATTGCCGGATGCGTTTTATGCGACGTCGCACCTCCGGACGCAAATCCGCCTCAACCACCAATGGCTCGACGTGGACGCGATCGAAATGGACCTCGCCATTCGCGTGACGTTGAATCCGCCGAGGGCTCGCACCGTCCCCATGGCCGACGTGAAAGCCGGCGACCTGATCGTCACGGGTCGAACCGGCGTGCGGGTTTTCCCGCTGGAACGGCCTAAAGAACGGGACGCGTTCGCTTTCATGGCAGCCGACGTGTCATCGGAACGGCCTCATCATCCGATGATCGCGGACGTGGCCAACCGCATGCGCATGATTCGCGACAACCGGCAGAAGGCGTGCACGGACGGCGAGGCCGCATGCGACCCGGACCTCGGTACCAAGGTGCTGTTCGTGGGTGGCCCGGCCATCGTCCACGCCGGAGGCCGGGAGGCCCTGTCGTGGCTGATCGAGTCCGGCTTCATTCACGTCCTGTTTTGCGGAAACGCCCTTGCCGCGCATGACATGGAAGCCAGCCTGTTCGGCACGTCCCTGGGCTACGGCCTGCGCGCCGGGTGCGCCGTACCCCATGGTCATGAACATCACCTGCGCACCATCAACCGCGTCCGGAATGCCGGCAGTCTCGCACGCGCAGTGGAATCCGGACTGATTCAAGACGGAGTCATCGCATCCTGCGTGCGTCAACACGTGGACATGGTGTTGGCGGGCAGCGTCCGCGACGACGGACCGCTACCCGACGTCATCACGGATACGAGACACGCCCAAACCGCCATGCGCGCCGCGCTCCCGGACGTCGGGCTCGCGTTACTTGTCGCGACCACGCTGCATGCCATCGCCACCGGAAACTGTTTGCCGGCGAAGGTGCCGACCGTATGCGTGGATATCAACCCGGCGGTACCGACCAAGCTTAGTGACCGCGGCAGCTTCCAATCCATCGGCCTCGTGATGGATGCGGCATCCTTCCTGCGACAATTGGCGCAAACACTCGGGTGGAAGGGGTAGTCCGCATGCCTCGCTTCCTGGTTTGTCCGCCGGATCATTTCGGGATCCGGTACGAAATCAACCCGTGGATGCGTGTCTCCAATGCCGTGGACAAGGACGCGAGCCTTGCCCAATAGCGGGCTCTCGCCGGCGTCCTGGAACAGGACGCCGGCGCCAAACTCGAACGGATAACGCCGGTCCCGGGCCTCCCTGACCTGGTGTTCACCGCCAATGCCGGCGTGGTGCACAACGGCACGGCCGTCATCAGCCGGTTCCGGCATCCGGAACGACGGGGAGAAGAGAAACACTTCGCACGATGGTTCAGCGAACACGGATACCGCGTAATCCGCCTGGAAGAGGATTGTTATTTCGAAGGAGCGGGAGATCTACTGGGTTTTTCCGATACCTGGTTCGCGGGGTATCGACAACGAAGCGACATCACAGCCCATCGCGTATTGAGCGACATCTACGGCAAGGAAATTCTGCCGATGGAACTCGTCACGAGCCGGTTCTATCACTTGGACACCTGTTTCTGCCCGCTCGGCAACGGCGAACTGCTGTACTATCCTCCGGCGTTCGACGCCTACGCTCAAGCCGCGATTGCGGATCGTGTGGAGGCACGGCGACGCATCGTCGTGTCCCATGCCGAAGCCGCGCGCTTTGCGTGCAATGCCGTGTGCGTCGGGCGGCACGTGGTGCTGCCTTCGGGGTGTCCCGAAACCATGGCCATGCTCGAAGACCGCGGGTACACCCCCCACCCTCTCGACCTGGATCAATTCCTCAAATCCGGCGGCTCCGCCAAATGCCTGACCCTTGCCCTGGACTAGGGGCGGACCTGCGTGTCCGCCCTCCCCAAGTGTCCCTCCACCCTGCACAGACGACACACGTGAAAAATTCGGAAAACTCCGTTAAGCTCCCATGAATGCCCCCCGAACCCTACTTCGACATCGACCCTGATCCCGAAACCGCCAAACGGATTCGCAAGGAGCGGGACAAAGCCCGCGCGCTCAAACGCACGCCCTGGTGGAAACAGCAACTCCACAAAGGGCGCTGCCACTACTGCGGCAACCAATTCCAGCCGGACCAGTTGTCTATGGACCACGTGGTGCCCCTGGCCCGCGGCGGGAAATCCACCAAGGGCAACACCGTCCCGGCGTGTCACGAGTGCAATCGAAAAAAGAAACTGGAAACCCCGGCGGAGGCGGTGCTGAGACAACTTTCAGAAAATTAAGGGACAGCCCCGGGGTCATGAGGGCGAATGTGCAGAACTCTCGAGAGAAACGTTACGGGGGGTTACTCCAATTGCTCCAGCCGGGCCTTCGCTTTGTTTGCCCATTCCGAACCGGGATGTTCGAGAATGATTCGTTGATACAATTCCCTGGCGTGAGCAACGTTGGTCTGCTTTTCCTCAAACTGCGCCGTTTCAAAGAGACTCTCCGGACTCTCTCCGCCACAACCGACGATCAGAGAAAACAGCAGTCCGAGCGCAACCAGAACACTTGTCACACCACGCTTCATACATTTCCTCCATCGGCATCAATCGTTCCCCAGCATTTCCCGCGCTTTTGGTCAAAACAAAATGGCCTGTGTTGAATCACGTCAAAGGATTGCGGCTGTCACGGTGAAGAAACTTGACAAAGCGAGATTAGCCTTCTCCCTTCGCTCGTCACCGCAATGCAGAAGCGTTTGCGGATATTGCTGCAATGTCCTCAAAGAATCCGAGTTGTTTGTTGGTTATCGGTCGTTTGAAGTCTGGCATCAGGTCGGATATTGCGGTGGCCTCAACCTTTCCAAGTTCCTGCGGTTCAAGTTTGTACAGGCCGCCTCCGTACACACGCCCTTCGCCAATGAGTTGTTCTGGTTTGACTGAATTAAGGATTTCCCAGATGCGGCGAATTAACATGGGGTCAGTTTTAATCCGGCGAGCCAAGAGCGGCTTGGGATACATGGCAAGATAGACGTTCGCTACGGTAGCGTTTGATTGGTTGAGAATAAACCGAAACGGACGACCGCGCTTGGAATCACCGCGACCGAGATAGGTGCAGACGATCGGAGCCGGCGGGCGATGTTCTTGCGCGTACCAGGGTGTGCGATTGCGGCAAATGTAACGGTCGGGTACTCCTTGAGCTTTTCCTTCTTGGAGATATTCAAAGAGTGCGGGAAAACGTTCCTTGATCTGTTCTTCTGAAAGACGTGAATCCAGAACAAACAGTTGTCGTGGCAACAGGGGAAAACCGTTTGCATTGCCGCGTACTTCATCGGCTTGTATATAGCGCGGACTTGGAAGGATTGGGTGGAACATCTCAAACGGAAGTCCGCGAGCAGCTATGTCCTCGGCTTGCAAAATGAAATATTTGTTGTTTCCTGTTGCAATCCCGCGTTTGATTTGGAAGAAATCCGAAATGGTCGGGATGGAAGTATTGGTACGGATGCCTTCTATAGGGAAACGAGACCACTTAGATTCGTGAGCAAGCGTCTTCGCAGACACCTTACGAACGAGCTTCGGGTTTAACAATGTGCCACCAAAAGTGAACGTCACAACGTGACCTTGGGGCGGGACACGCTTTCGGAACCAGACGACTGCTGAAGATACAAGGGCGTCGGCGAACTGGGAGTCTTTCGGATCAAACCGATGGATGTGAAGGAGAGTGACCTTGTTCAGCAGGTAATCTTTGACAGATCGGCCATAGTTCACATCCATGAATTCACTTGGAATAAGCCACCCGGCAAGGCCGTCATCAGTCATCCAAACGCGGGAGAGACCAAGAAAGTGGCAGTAAAGACCGGCAAGGCCGCTAAGCTTCATGCCACTTGTCTGGGCCGTGCGAAACTGCAAGCGAGCTTTATCGCCGTTTTGCAAATGATGGTGTCGGACGTAGGGTGGGTTGCAAATAAGAAGATTGAATCGAGGCATGGGCTCTTCATTTGTGAAGTCTGCATGTTTAATAATAAGACCTGAGTTTCCCCACAGTCGATTGGCTGCCTTTGCATAGTCCGGGTCTATCTCAAAACCGAGGGCTTCAACAAGTTGGTCCTTCGGAAAAACGTTCCGTAACGCAGAATAGAAAGCCCCTGATCCGATAGCGGGATCGAGAAAATGTATCGCCTCCTGTTTGAGGAAAAAACGTGCCGCGTACTCGAGGATATCAACCGCAAGTGAGGTTGGGGTTGCAAACTGACCCAGACGGTTTCGTTCCGCTTGTGTCTTGGCAGCTTCGAGTTGGGATTGAAGCGTAAGACGTTGCGTCTCAAGAAGGTCGAAGGTGTTTCCCATGATCAAATGCCGAATTTAGCTAAATCATCAATCCTATGTTCCCAAACCCAATCGATTCCTTCAGCCGCTTCATAACCGAGATACCCGGTATCAAAGTAGCCGCATAGAAATAAGTTGAATTGCACTTTCTCGCCATAGGTCGTGCGGAGTTGGGTCATTTTGACAGCCTCTTCTTTTCGGCGTTTGTTCGTGTTTGTATAATCACCCGCTGATTTGGCTTCAAAGAAAATTGGGAAATTCCCTTTCTTCTTGCTCTTCCGCATGATGACGGCATCAATTGGGATATTCACCGTTTGGGCATCGCCTGCAAGCTTGATTGGTACGTTCATCCGGAAAGAGAACGTTCCCAGTGGCATGGTATCAAAACGCAACCCATCGGTTTTTGCATACCGGTATCCGTGCGCGATCAGCCATCTTTCTATTGTAGCCAACTGTCTCTTTTCCTGGGCGTTCCGAATGATGGGATTGGCAACTGCGCCACAAAGTCGATCTGCAACGATAGTCGCTGCTCGATGAATCTCGGTTACGCTGGGGGCCTCAGGCCTTTGAAGCCAAACGAAAATGTCGGGATCGGCCATCTTTTTTATGATTTTAACGATCTTGGTTAGTTCAAGGTCGATGGCTTTAGCTGACATACGCGCAGGAAATCTGTTTTCCGATTCCATGCGTTTGACAAGGTTGGCCGAGACACCGGCAAGTCCGATCAAGCGGTCTACTGCAAGCGGCGGGCAGGTTGACATACGCAACGTGGAGAGAATTTCCGGATGCTTGCGTATGGTGACAGGGTGAATGTTTGTGAAGTTTTCGGTCGAGCTAAGCGTCGCTTTAACGTCCTTGGTGGTCTGGATTCGGGTTGTTCTAAAAGCTTTCGGCGCAAATTTCATGAACCAGTTGTTATACATATCCACGGACTTCGCAATATCAGCTTTCCATTGCCCTGGTTTGTCTGAATTGACCGCCACGTTGCCCTGCACAAGGAACAAATTGAATGAGAAATCCGACTTCCGCAGTATAAGCCCATAGAACGGCCCTATCAATGAGATACGTCCATTCAGCTCATGGCTTCCTAAAGTTTGTCAAAAAGCATGCCTTAAGGAATCAGGAAGGCAGGTTGGTCAAGGCTTCTTCGACTTCGCCGGGAAGAGGTAGGGCCATAAAGTAATGAGCCGGATATAAATAGTCCTCTCCGGATTCATCCACCATACGGAGGAAGTTGTGGCTTTCGGCTTCTTTATCTTCGATCGCGTGATAAATCTTCCGCACTTCGAGCGAAGCAGGATAGTCATCGTTGTTGACGCACACGACAAAGCGAAAATTTCCGTTTCCTTCGTTCATGATTAGAAAGACATCATCGGGCGTTTAAACGTCAAAGTCCTTTATAAGTCCTACCGGCGCATGAGCATGATCCATCGCCAGATGTTCAGCAACCCGCCCAGGGACGCCGCGACGTACGTGAGCGCGGCGGCCGTCAGGATGGTTCGCGCCCCTTCCATGTCCTTCGGCGGGATATACCGGCCTTGCTCGAGGATCGGCAGGGCCCGGCGAAAGCTGGCGTCCCATTCCACGGGCAAGGTCACCAGATGCACCAACGCGCCCATCGACATCACGGCCAGTCCCGCCAACAACACCAATAGGCCGCCGGCCGGCGAGCGGGTCAGCCCGGCCACAATGGGAATCCCGAGCATGACGAAGGAGCCGGCTTTTTCCGCGCCCTGCGCCAACCGGATGAGTTTCGTGCGTTCGTGCAGCGGCCCGTATCCGGTTCGATCCTGAATCGCGTGGCCCACTTCGTGCGCCGCGACCGTCACCGCGGTCAACGACTTGCCGTTGTAGTGATCCGGGAGCAAGCGGACCACTTTGGCCTGTGGGTCATAGTGATCCCCGAGTTCCGTGGTTTCGACCTGCACGTGCGACATCTCGAAGCGGTCGAGCAAATGCCGCGCCAGTTCCCCACCCGTACCCGAGTAATCCTCACGATGGCCGCGATGTTTGTTGAAGACCCATTTCGTCCACAACTGCGGCCCGAGCAGCACGATCAGGATCAGGACTAACAGAAGAACGCCTCGTATCATGGTGCCCCCTCACCCCAGCCCTCTCCCTCCAGGGGAGAGGGGGTTGTGCAGGCATCGTAGGGATCAACGATCGTTGATCCCTACATTAATCTGAGCGAAATAAGGCGAATCCGACAACTACGACGAGCAACTCACCACGATCTGCTTGCCCCAATCCGGCGGCGGGGCGGCATATTCGTGCATCTCGGGTTGATCATCGAACGGGCGGCTCAGCAGTTCCCGCAGGCGGTCGATCTCGGAATAATCCCGGTGCCGGGCCGCCCGCTCAATAGCTACCTGGACCAGATAATTTCTCAACACGTATTTGGGATTGCAGGCATCCATGCGCGCCTTGCGGTCGGTGTCCACGCTGTGCTCGGCTTTGAGCCGCGCGCGATACCGGTCCGCCCACCAGTCGAATCCTGCCCGGTCGAGGAACCGGTCCCGCAGATGTTGGTTCGCCGCAGGGTCGTCCTGGTTGAAGGACCCGAGCGCCCGAAAGAAATTCGTGTAGTCCACGTGGTTGCCGTGCATGAGCGCGAGCAGATCGCGCCTGAACTTGTCGTCTCCTTCGCGGGTTTCTTGCAAGCCCAACTTGGCCTGCATCAAATCCGCATAGGTCTGCTGCATGGTGGCTTCGTAGATCTCCGGGGCCCCAAGCACGTCGACTTCTTCCACCAGGGGGGAGAGGGCCTGCGCGATCGCACGGACGTTCCAATAGCCGATATCGGGCTGATTCTGAAACGAGTAGCGGCCATGGTGATCGGAATGATTGGGAATGAACCCGGGGTTGAAATCATCCATGAAGCCATAGGGTCCATAGTCAAGGGTCAGCCCCAGGATCGACATGTTGTCGGTGTTCATGACCCCGTGCGCCCAACCCACGGCCTGCCAGCGGGCTATCAGCCGGCCGGTGCGTTCGGCGACTTCACGCAAGAATCGCGCATAGGCATCGGGGCCATCGCCTAGATGAGGAAAATGCCGAGCCAGGACGTAATCCGCCAGGGTCTTGAGGTGCTCGTGTTGGCGACGGTAATAGAAGACTTCGAAGGTCCCGAACCGGACGTGACTCGGCGCCATGCGCACGAGCATGGCGCCGGTCTCCACGCTTTCCCGCAGTACGGCTTCATCGCTGCCGATGAGACACAAGGATCGGGTCGTCGGGATGCCCAATCCGTGCATGGCCTCACCGCACAGATACTCCCGGATCGTCGAACGAAGCACCGCCCGGCCGTCGCCGTCCCGTGAAAAGCGGGTCATCCCCGCACCTTTCAGGTGCAGGTCCCAGGTCTCGCCCCGGCCATTGCGGACTTCGCCCAGCAAAATCGCCCGGCCGTCCCCAAGCGGCGACACGTAGTGACCGAACTGGTGACCCGCATACAGCATGGCAATGGGCTCACTGCCCGGCAGAAGCAGTTTGCCGCCCATGGACTCGTGGAACTCCGGGCGCTTGGCTTCGTCCGGGTCCAAGTCGATCAAGTTCGCGGCCGAAGGATTGAAACTGACCAGGTGGGAGGATTCGAAGCCCGTGGGCATCACCCGTTCAAAGAAGGCTTCGGGCAACCGGGCATAGGTGTTGTCAAAATTCAGTGTTTCGAGTGTCCGCACGTGTGCAACTCTTGAAGGGACATGTTGTCGGCAATCAGAACCTTCACCCGTTCCCCCACGTTGACTGCCGATGTTCTCTCATCATGTCCCCGAAAGCTTGGGTTGCGCAACTTTCTGCGTCCACTCACTTTGACAAGGAGGTCTGGAGGACGCGCTGCACGAAATGCCCGCGTCGATTTTGCTGCCAGCAACTCTGTGTGGATTCCGAACAAAACGGCCTTTCTTTCCCGTAGCTGGCAATATGAAGCCTGTTTTCTTCGATTCCCAGATCAACCAAATACTCCTTCACGGCTTGCGCCCGGCGCTTTCCTAATTCCAGATTGTACTCCCCCGTCCCGCGCTCGTCGCAATGGCCTTCGATCAACACGCTGACATTCTTATAGGTCTGTTTCAGGAGTTCGGCATTCTTCTCCAACACGGGAACGGCAGCGGAACGAATCGCAAATTGATCAAAATCAAAAAAGACATCGGCCAACTCTGATTCGACGCCCGTCTCCACGCACCTCCCCTCCGGCTCCGGCCCCGGCGCCACGGGAACAAAATCGGACGGCTCAAGCTTGGCGATCTCCATCTCCGGCTCAGCCGAAGTCTCTTCAGCAGATATCGTCTCCTCACTCACGGACACCGCCTCCGGCTCGGCCACGGAGCCTTCCGTCGGCACAGTCCCGTCACTCACGGATGCCACCTCAGGCTCGGCCACGAGACCCTCAGCCGGCGCAGGCGCCTTAGGTTGGACGACTTCCTTCGCGGGTTCGTCGATGGAACTCCCTCCAGGACCGGACTCGATCTCATCGCCGGGAGACAACGTTGGACTGGGCGGAAGTTCCGGATCAAAGACGAGTGGATCGGCCAAACCCGGCACCTCCGGGTCGATGGATCGCCCTTCGAAAGCCATGCCACTTTGATTACTCACTGTCTCGGTTTCGATCTCGACGTCAGGAGCAGTCGCCATGCGAGTCCGTGCGAGCAAGTCCTCCGTACTCGTGATTTCCGCATGTTTCGAATTCTCACATGCCGAAAGCGCCAGCAACAGCCCCGCGCCAACAGCAGTAAGCGTGGCAAGATTTCTTGCCTGCTCTGCCTTGAATATTTTCATACAAAAACCTCCTTTTTCACTGAACCTCTTCATTGAGCATACAGTTGATAAACAGCCTCAAAATTGTCCGTCTTCGACATCTCTCCACCAAGATTGAAGAGGAAACTTCAACAACCGAAGGAGTAGCCGACAATCGTTGTTCCCGGCGGCTGAAACGTTGGCACCTGCGCAAAACCGATGGGATCGCGTTACAGATAAATCGACTAATTGTAAAAACTTAGCAAATTACACTGATTCAGTCAATATGTTGTATAAGTACTAAAATTTTGATGCTATTTGTTGAAGACTAACAGGGGTTTGGCTCGAAGACCGGCTGGAAGAATTATATGATAATGAGTTACATGATAAATTTCAACTATATCCAATCTCTTGTTCTTGTCCGGCGCCAGATCGTCGCCAACAGGGGGCCGGTCACGTTGTGCCAGACACTGAACACCGCGCCGGGGACGGCGGCCACCGGGCCGAAATGCGCCACGGCCAAGGCCACGGCCAGTCCGGAATTCTGCATGCCGACTTCGAGGGCCACGGTTCGGCAAAGGCGAGGCGAAACGTTCCCCAGTCGAGGTCCCCAATATCCGAGCGTCAAGCCCAGCGCGTTGTGGACGACCACGGCCAGCACCACCAGGCCGGCCACGTGGAGTTGATCGTGATTCAATCCGACGATGACCCCGACGATCCAAGCGATCATGACCATTGACGCGAGCGGCAGCACGCCTTCAAAAAACCAGGAACTCGGTTGCCACACGCGGCGAAGAAACATGCCCGCAACCACCGGCAACAAGACGATCTTCGTCACCGTCCATAAAAGCGGGAGCGGATCAATAGCCAACCACGTGGAGGCGAGAAGCCAAATCCACAGGGGAGTCAAGAGCGGGCTGAGCAACGTCGAGACCGTCGTCATACCCACGGATAACGCCACGTCGCCTCGGGCGAGGTAGGCCACCACGTTCGATGCCGTTCCCCCGGGACAGGCCCCGACCAGAATCACGCCGAGCGCCAACAGTTTCGGCAGGCCCAGGATGGTCGCGATGCCCCACGCCCCCAGCGGCATCGCCACGTACTGCAAGGCCACGCCCAACAGCAACGTCCGGCCTCCCTGACGCAGGGTGAGCACATCCCGGTGCGTCAGCGTCAGTCCCATGCCGAGCATCACGGCAGCCAAGGCTTCGGGAATCCAGATTTTCCCGGAGGCGGCAGGACCCGGCATGAACCAACCCCAGGCAGCGCCGAGCATGACCCATACGAGAAAACCGTCTTGAACCAGCCTCAACCAGGACGGAATGCCGCGCGTCGGAACTTGCTTTGCCGGATGCGAATTCCCGACGGATTGTCTCTCGAAATCGTCCATGGAATGGCATTGTGGCAAATCTTCGAGAGCAAGGGCCACCTCTTTTTAGGAACCTCTGATTTCTTGCACTATCGGGCGTATGGCTGCGTTGTGTCCTCGCTCAACCCTCACCTATCTCTCTGATAAGCCTCGGGTTTCGCTCCGGGACGCCTTGCCCTACATCCCGCTATCACAATAAATCAGAGGTTCCTATACAAGGCCGGCATCACAATGTTCACTTATTGCAGCGGCGCGATTTTATCGCGCCATTTCCCGGCGCCTGCGGGCGTGGCTGCGCCCCGGGCGCCACTGGTTTTGGGTCCTTTTACCGAAACAAAAGGACCTCGGCGTGCGGGGGCGACACCCCACCATTGTAGCGGCGCCAACTCATGGCGCTTTCTTCCGGTTCGCCAACAGAAGGCATAATAAGATCGCACGGCTACGAAAGAGAGGACCGCAAGCCGTGAGGAGCCGAGGGCGGTTCATTGTCAGGAATCAACGGACTATGATAGACTTCTCATGTGGGCGATTAGCTCAGTGGGAGAGCGCTTCCCTCACACGGAAGAGGCCACTGGTTCGATACCAGTATCGCCCACCATTCCTCTATTCTTCACTGAACGACACAGGTCGAGCTTGAGGTCTTTCCCCACCCGCTCAGCAGTAAACCCGCCAGGGGCGTGGATGTGTGTCTTGTGGCTGGGCCTGCTGACGGCCTGCGGACCCACGCCTGCACCCCGTCTCGACCCCATGCTCCCCCCGTCAGCGAGCGACCTCGAATTGTTGGGCGCGTCGCGCCTGTGTGACGCCAAGGAGAGTGTCGTCAAACACTGGCAGGGTCTCCACTATGATCAAGTGCCCTGGGGGTCGGGAGCACAACTGCAACGTTCGGCGCAAAGCGGGCAGGCCGACCACGACCGGTTTTACTTTTTCAATGATGAGCAGCGTCTGGTCGGGGCTGTGTTTCGCTATAACAACGGGCTGTCCTTGAAACCGTATCCCGTACTGAAGCAAACGTTATCCGAACTCCCCCCGTCGTCCACGTTCTATATCGACCCCACACAGCTCCTTTCCCGGGAGGGCGCGCGCTCCGCGGTCCTGTATCGGACCGGGGATTACACCAGCACGACCCAATACCTGGTGCTGGAGAGTGAGGGTGACCCGACGTTACTCGTGGCTTCCATGGCGATCGATCCGTACGAGCAACTCCTGTCAAGTTATCATGAGACCTTTCTGCCGGATCTCAACCGAAGCCGGTCCGCGACGCCGGGCGAATCCTCGCCGGAGACGGACTCAAGCGACGACTTCCTGGGCCTTCAGCAATTCGCGCGAGGGGAAGCCGCGTTATTCGGGTCCTGCGGTACCGCCCAGCCGACGATCGCCGTGGACGCCTACCGGCGATCCATTCAATATGGGTTGAAGGACGAAGCTCGTTTAGCCGAGGCCCACCATCGACTGGGCCTGGCGCTTCGGGACCAGGACCAACTGGCCGACGCGCAACGCGAACTGGAGCAGGCCCTCTCGCTTCGCCCCAATTCTCCGGTGATCATCAGCAATCTCGGCCGGGTCCTGGACGAACAACGCCAGACGTCCCGCGCCATCGAACTCTTCAAACGGGCGCTCGTCCTTGCCCCGAACTATCCCGAAGCACGGTTCAATCTGGCACAAAGCCTGGAACAGATCGATACCCGCCGGGCGATCGAAGAATACGAAACGTATGTCGCCCTGGTCCAAGGGATTCCCAAGGAAGCCAAACGCATCAGGTTCGTCCTGGAACGCGTGAAACGGCTGAAGGGTGAATAAGCGCCGTGAAGTTCTACGCCGTGGGCAAGGGGCGCATCCCTGGCATCTATACAAACTGGGCTACCTGTGAAGCCCAGGTCAAGGGGTTTTCCGGAGCCGTCTATAAAGCCTTTCCCACGAAAGCCCAAGCCCTGGCGTTTATGGGACAATTCCTTCCCGACGAGGCCTTCCTTCCCCCTTTCACCATCGACCTCCCGACCGACGCCCTGCCAACGCTTGCCCCCGACTCCGACCGGGGAACCGATGCCGTCCACATTTGGGTCGATGGGTCATGTCAGCGGGGCAGTAGTGGCCGCCTGCTTTTCGGCTGGGCCTACGTCATCCTCGACAACGAACGGGAACTCCACCGCGCGAGCGGACATGACGTGCCTGCCGAGGCGCGCCGGCATCGCAACGTGGCCGGAGAAATACAGGCGGTCTTGCAGGCATTGGAATGGTGCCGGGAACGCGGCATTCCAGCAGCCGAGATCTATTTCGACTATCAGGGTCTGGCCAGTTGGGTGGACGGGACGTGGAAAACCCGGACGTCCTTTACTCAAGCATACGCGGAACGGGTCCGGGCCTTGGGAATGACCCTCACGTGGCACAAAGTGCAAGCCCATTCCGGCGAACCGTATAACGAGTTAGTCGATCAACTGGCGAGAGAAGCCGCCCGGTCCGCACCAGCTAAATCGAGATGAACTAAGCAATCATGACGACAACGGAATGCGCAACTGGCTTTAGTCGGCTTTAGTCGTTTCGTTGGGTAAGGAACAACGACCGTTGTTCCCTATGTCAGGATGGTCTGAAGTGTCAGGTGAAGCGACTTGCGGCCGTGATCCCACTCACATGCAGCCCTCCTGCAAATACGGAAATCTCAGACGCGCCGCGCTGCGATCCCCGCTTATAGCTTCCCTTCGCCTTTGAGATACTTGCGGAACCGGTCCATGAGTTCTTCGCCGAGCACGCCGACTTCGGGTTTTTCTTTGGTCATGAAGTCCCGGATTTCGTCCAGGCGCTGCTCGGCCTGGCTGTTTCCTTTCAGACGTTTGACTTTCACCAACGCGTCGTCAAACGCGTCGAAAGTCAATTCCTGGTATCCGAAACTTCTGATCCGCTTGACGGCTTTCATCATGGCTTCGTTCCGGAACGTGGTCAGGTGTTCGGAATCGATTTCCCGCAACCCGAGTTTTCTGGCGCGCCGTTCCGCGGCCTTGCGGATGCCGCTTCGCACAAAATCCGGCGACGTGAGCAACCGTTTCCAGGCGTCGTCAGCCCACGCCACGGTTTCCTGCGGCGCTTCCCAGATCTTGAACAGCGCGGGTTCATCAATCGTGGCCAGGCCGGCTTCCCGCGCCAGGTCTTCCGCGTCCCGCTTCAGCATATCCGTAACGAACTCCAGGGCAATGGGTGGGGAATCCTTGACTTTTTCCCGCAACATCGCCTTCGCCCCGTCGGTCCATTCCACGGGCGTCACTTGGGCTTCGGCCTGTTCACCCATGGCTTCGACTTTTTCGAACAGTTCCACGTTGACTTCCAAATGGCCTCGTTCCCGCGCGACTTCTTCGGTAATTTGTTTGATCATGGCCCGCATGAACTCGGGGACACTCTCCAACCGCTTGCTCGCTTCCGCGGTCCAGGGTAATTTGCCTTGGGCCATCTGGTCGGCCGCTTCGGCCATCCCGGCTTCTCCGCCCATGCTTCCCATCATTTGCCGCTTGAACTGGTCCAACAATTCCCCGGTAATCTCGCTCTTGCCTAATTCCCGGGCCTTCTTTTCCGCCAGGCGTCTGACCATACCCCGCAAAAAGATCGGGGCGCGCTCAAGTCGCGTCACGGCCTCAGAGGTCCAGGTTGGCGTCGTCAACGTGGGGTCAGGATTACTCATGCGTCGGCTCTTCTGCATTCAACAATTCCTTGATCTCCTTACCCGCCTTAAAAAACGGCATGCGTTTTTCCGGCACGGACACGGTCTCGCCGGTCTTCGGATTACGTCCGTCCTTGGTTCGTCTGATGCGCAACCGGAAACTCCCAAACCCGCGAATCTCCGTTTTTTCACCCCGCTTCAAGGCGTCACGGATGGAGTCGAAAATACCATTCACCACCTTTTCCGCATCGCGGCGGTTGAGCGTCTTGGCTTTTTCCACCACTTTCTCAATCAGGTGTGCCTTGGTCATGACTTCACTCCTTGATTGAAGATTCGACGACCTTTGCGCTCGTTGCCCCCCACCAGCGCGCCGGCGGGCTGCACCCTTGGCTTGCTGACTCCCCCTCAAGGGGAGAGTGATGAAACCTACAGCGCCATGAAATACATGAGGTTCATACCCGTTTGAAGCGGCAACGCGGGCGTGTCGCCGAACACGGACCCGACCAGCCAATCCCGGAAGGAAAATTCCGGTGTCGTCTCGATCACCGCCGGAGAACCTTTGATCCCGGTCATTCTCGCCGCCAGTTTGACGGCGTCTTTCAGGTCTCCCAGATCATCGATGAGGAGCACGTCTTTGGCTTGTTGCCCGGTCAACACCCGTCCATCGGCCAGGGCCTCGACGTCGGCGACGTCGAGTGCACGCCCGTCGGCCACGGCTTCGATAAACTGGCGATGGGCATCATCCATGACCGATTGCAACAGGTTCCGTTCCTCGTCGTCCATCCGGTGAAACGGCGACCCCACGTCCTTATACCGTCCGCTCTTGATGACGAAGTTCTTCACGCCGATTTTATCCATGAGTTCTTCGAAATTGGCCAATTGCATAATGACGCCGATACTGCCCGTGAGCGTGCCGGGATTGGCCAGGATACGGTCGGAGGCGACTGCGATATAATACCCGCCGGACGCCGCCACCGTTCCCATCGAGGCCACGACCGTTTTCTGCTTTTCCGCCCGCACCCGTTTGACCGCATTGTAAATCTCCTGAGAGGCTGCGACTCCGCCGCCGGGAGAATCGATCCGAAGGACAATGGCCTTGACGAGCGGATCATGGCCATAGGATTCCAGTTCATCCACGGTGGATCGGGAATCCAGAATGGGACCTTCAATCCTGACGAGCGCGATGCGCTCCTTGCCGACTGTGGCGAGTTCCGGTAACAGGGCGTTCCCCGCCACAGTTAACGTCCCGGCCACCGCAACGATCCAGAGAACCCGTCGCCACGTGGAAGAATGAGATTTTCTTGAAGGTCCGTCGGCCATATGCGCTAACCCAACGTCAATCCTCTGCGGTCGTGTCCGCCGCGATCGGGATGTCCTGCTCCTGGCCGGCGTCACCCGGGTCACTTGCCGCCTCGGTTGCCTGGCTCTCCGGTTCCTGCGGACAGTCTTTCACGCTCAAGGCAATTTTCCGTTCTTCACAATCGACCTTGACGATCTTCGCGGTCACCTTCCGGCCTACGGCAAAGTTCTCCTCCAGCTTGTTCGCCCCGTCGGGTCCGACTTCACTCACGTGAATCAACCCCTCCACGTCCCCGTCCAATTCAACGAACACGCCGAAATCCGCGATCTTGGACACGGTCCCGGATGCGACGCTGCCCACCTGATACCGCGAAGGAATGTCCGCTTCCCACGGGTCCGCGGTGAGCTGCTTGTACCCCAGTGACAACCGCTCTTTTTCTTTGTCGATACGTAAGATGACTGCGGACACCCGCTGCCCCTTCTTGAACAATTCAGAGGGATGCTTGACGTGTCTGGTCCACGACATGTCCGAAATATGAATCAGCCCGTCGATGCCTTCGTCCAATCCCACGAAGGCCCCGAAATCCGTAACGCTTTTGACTTTGCCCTCGATGTGCGTGCCTACCGGGTAACGGGCTTGAATGACGTCCCACGGATTCGGTGCGGTCTGTTTCATGCCGAGCGAAATCTTGCGACCTTGCTGGTCCACGTGCAGTACTTGCGCGTCGATGGCATCGCCCACTGCGACCACCCGGGACGGATGGCGCACTTCATGCGTCCAGGACATTTCCGAGACGTGGACGAGTCCCTCCACGCCCGGCTCCAGTTCCACGAACGCGCCATAATCGGTCAGGCTGACGACCTTGCCGCTCACCCGCGACCCTTCGGGGTACTTGGCGGCGATGTTCATCCAGGGGTCGGCGGTCTTTTGTTTGAGGCCCAAGGAAATGCGTCCGGACTCCCGGTCGTATTTGAGCACGAGCACTTCCAACCGGTCCCCGACGGCGAACATATCGGATGGATGGCCGACCCGTCCCCAGGAAATGTCGGTGATGTGCAACAGGCCGTCGATGCCGCCCAAATCCAGAAATGCGCCGTAGTCGGTGATATTTTTCACGGTGCCTTCGAGCAGTTGCCCTTCGGCAAGGGTCGAGAGCGTGGTTTGACGCCGCTTGTCCCGCGTTTCTTCCAAGAGGGCCCTGCGGGAAATCACCACGTTGCCGCGCCGGTGATTGATTTTGATGATCTTAAACGGGAAGGTCTTACCGACCAGGCCGTCCAGATCGCGGACGGGCGTCAGGTCGATCTGCGATCCGGGCAAAAAGGCCTTGACCCCGATATCCACCATCATGCCGCCTTTAATGCGCGAAACCACTTTCCCCTGGACTTCCCGCTCCTCCTGATGCGCGACTTCCAGCTCATCCCAGATTTTCATCTTGTCGGCTTTTTCCTTGGAGAGGAGCAGGTTCCCTTCCGCGTCTTCACGCTGCTCGATGTACACCTGGATGCGGTCACCGATGGCCAACGTGTTCAGTTCATCCGGCATAAACTGGTTCGTCGAGATGATGCCTTCGGATTTATACCCGATGTCCACGATCACCCGGTCTTTTTGAATGACCACGACCCGGCCCTCCGTGATCGTCCCTTCTTCGCAATTTTTGAAGCTTTCCTCATACAGGGCTTCCAGCGCCCCGCGGTCCATTTCTTCAACGACGTGTGCCACAGTACTCATTCCTTGTTCCTAACTTGCGGTCGCTTGGCAGCAACCGTTGTGACGAGATCGAGCCGGAACCGACGTGAGGGCTCAATCTCTCGGGTTCATGTTGTCGGTACCGCCGAATGATCCACGCCGCGCAATTCGGCAATCCGAGCCATTACTGTCTGACTGATTTGTTGGTACAATTCTTTTCCCTGATATTGTCGACATTCCTCTTGAAAATCCATGCACTCCCCAAACGACACTTCCACCGGATGCCGCCTCACCCATGACGCACCCATCGGAAGCACCTGGTACGTCCCCTTGAGATACACCGGCACCACGGGACATTGGGCTTGAGCCACCAGCCGCCCGATTCCCGGTTTTCCCGGCTGGAGCGCGCCGTCCGGCGTTCGCGTTCCTTCCGGAAAAATGACCACGGCCTTGCCCTCCTTGAGCAACTCCACGGCGGACCCGAACGCCTGGCGGTCCCAGCGCTCGGTCTTTAACGGAATCCAGCCCAACCAGCGAAGGATTGGCCCCATCAAGGGCCAGGAAAACAAATTGGCCCGTCCCAGATAAAAGAGGCGCCGCCGCACCCCGCATCCCAATAACGGAATATCCGCGTAACTTGCGTGATTCGCCGCCAACAACACCCCGCCTGCAGCCGGGACGTGTTCCACGCCCCGCGTCCGATAGTGCAGGAACACGCGGCCGACCATGCGAGTGAGAATCCACAGGATCCCATAGACCACGGTACTCACGAGTGACCCGGAATCCACGCCAGCATACGTTCCACCACCTGCTCAACCGTCAAGGACGAGGAATCGATCACGACCGCATCGGCGGCCGGTTTCAACGGCGCGGTTGCCCGCGATCGATCGTTGGCATCCCGTTCCTCAATGGCCCGCCGGATGTCCGGCTGTGTTTCAGGATGACCATCGCGCACCATCTCCCGGTGCCGGCGAGTCGTCCGTGTCTCGAGGTCCGCCTCGAGAAAAAATTTCACGTCCGCTTCGGGAAACACCCGGGTTCCCATGTCCCGGCCTTCCGCCACGATTCCGCCCTCACGGCTAACCCGTGCCTGAATCGGTAACAACCGGTCGCGCACGTACGGTAGCGCCGCCACGGTCGACGCCAACCGGCTGATTTCGGAAGAACGTAATTGCCCGGTGATTTCCTCGTTGTCGATAAAAGTTCGCGTCACCCCCTCGTCGAGAGACACGCGGAAATCCATTGAAGCCAACAGCGCTTCCATGGCCTCGACGTCAGCGCAATCGATCCCCGCTCGTCGAACCACCCAAGCGACCGCGCGGTAGAGGGCGCCCGTGTCCAGATAGGCGTACCCCAAACGCGACGCCAACGCCCGCGCCGTCGTACTTTTCCCCGCCCCGGCAGGGCCATCAATCGTGATGAGGAAGCCTCGCCTGTGGGCAAACGTCTCCACGGTCCTCGGAAAAGGATAGTATTATAGAATTCAATGTGAAATTGTCAATAATTCCAACAGGTTGTCATGAAAATCCGGGAAGGAGGTCGCGATGCAGCCGGTGTCGAGAATGGTCGTCGGGGCGTCGCCGGTCAACGCGGCGATGGCCAGGGCCATGGCCACGCGGTGGTCGCCATGGCTCATGCAGGTCCCGCCTTTGATGGAAGCACCCCCCTCGAGAATGAATCCGTCCGGGGTTTCCTGAATGGGGACGTTGAGCGTGTTGAGTTCCGCGGCCATGGTCCGGATCCGGTCGGTCTCCTTGACGCGCAACTCTTCGGCACCCGTCACCACGGTCCGGCCTTGGGCCAGCGCGGCCGCCACGCAAAAGATGGGAAATTCGTCGATCATTTTGGGGACGCGTGCGGCATCGATGGTCACACCCCGTAGCGAGGCCGTGCGGGCCACCAGATCCCCCACCGGCTCCCCGGCCTCTTCGCGCGAATTGACTATCCGGATATCCGCGCCCATCTCGCCGAGTATGTCCAGGATCCCCGTCCTGGCCGGATTGAGGCCGACGTTGTCGATCCGAACTTCGGAGTCCGGAACCAGGGTGGCACCCACAAGAAAGAAGGCGGCCGCGGACAGGTCTCCGGGAACAGACAGGTCCTTGGCCGCATAGGCAGGGCGTCCCTGGAGGACAACGCGACACCCGTCGGTCTCGAGCGGAATCCCCAGATACCGGAACATCCGCTCGGTATGGTCCCGCGATTGCCAGGGCTCGGAAAACCGCGTCTCCCCATCGGCGAACAAGCCCGCAAAGAGGACCGCGGACTTGATTTGGGCACTCGAGACCGGCGATTGATATTCGATGCCCCGTAAAGCTCCTCCCTGGATGGCCAGCGGCGCCAGTTCCCCCCCCTTCCTGCCCTGGATGGTCGCGCCCATCATACGCAGGGGGTTGACGATCCGTCCCATGGGGCGGCGGCGTAGCGAGTCGTCACCGGTCAGGATTGAAAAAAACGGTTGGCCGGACAGCACTCCCGCCAGCAGGCGAAGGCCCGTCCCGGAATTGCCGCAATCCAACTGCTGCGCGGGCTCGGCCAACCCGTTCAATCCCTTGCCCCACACCTTGACCCGGTCCGTTTCGACTTCGACATCCACGCCCAAGGCTTGCAGGGCATGGAGGGTATTGAGGCAATCTTCTCCGCGGCAGTAGCCGGTAATCGTGGCGGAGCCTTCCGCCAGGGCGCCGGCAAGCAAGGCCCGGTGGGTGATGGATTTGTCACCGGGCACCCGAATCGTCCCCCGCAAGGGTCCTTGCGGCGTAATCGTGAGCGTGCTCATTTCAGCCGCTGCCGGGCTTCCCGCGCCTTGGCGATTTCGCGCTCCAGGCCCGGGCCGTCCTTCGCTTGGATCAACGCCTTGAAGCGCTGCAAGTGTGTTTCCATGGCTTCGGTCATCGTCAGTAGATTGTCGGCGTTCCACAGAAAAATATCGCGCCACATTTCCGGAGACGCGGCCGCGATCCGGGTCGTATCCCGCAAGCCGCCGCCGGCATAGTCCAGTAAATCCGCCTCGCCCCGTTCTTCAAGATCCGTCAAGGCGTTCATGAGTGCGAAGGCTGCCACGTGAGGCAGGTGACTGACCGCTCCCAGAATCCAATCGTGCACAAAGGGATCGATCGACCGGACGATGCTTCCCATGGCTTCCCAGACGCGCTGCACGGTGAGGAGGGACTGGGGATCGGTGGCGGCCGTCGGCGTAATCAGACACAAGGCATTGGTAAACAAATCAACCGACCCTTCGCCGACCCCGGACGATTCCTTTCCGGCAATGGGATGCGCACCCACGAAGTGCACGCCGGCCGGAACCAGTGATTCCACCTGTCCCACCAGGGGGCCCTTGACGCTGCCGACGTCGCTCACGATCGTTCCTGGCTCCAGGAGGTGTCCCCACTCCTTGAGATGTCCGGCGTAACTTTCAACCGGCGTGGCGAGAATGACCAACTCCGTCCCCGGCATCGCCGCCTTGGGATCGCGTTCAAACGTATCGATGGCCTCGCGTTCCACGGCCAATTCCAGATTGCCCAGACTCCGGCCTACGCCGACGACGCGACCGGCCAGCCCTTGACGCTTCAGGATCATCCCCATGGAGCCCCCGATCAACCCGACTCCGACAATCGCGACTTGTTTGAAGTGGACGGTCATGGGCATCCGTGTGCAGTCATTCGTTGACGATTGCCCCCTCACCCCAGCCCTCTCCCACCGAGGGGAGAGGGGGTCTCTTCCTTTCCCCTCCTTTGTAAGGAGGGGTGAGGGGAGGCAGACAAAGGGAAGGAGGCCCGTCTTTCCTGGTGTCCTTTTGTGGTCAGGGCCCTACAATTCTCGTCCCACGGCCTGCGCGATGAGTCTCAGGTCGTTCATCAATCCCTTGAACCGGCTGGGTTTGAGCGATTCTTCGCCGTCGCAGAGGGCGCATTCCGGATTCGAATGGACCTCGATCAGAAGCCCGTCGGCACCCGCCGCAACGGCGGCCTTGGCCATGGGAGCCACCAGGTCCCATTTGCCCGTCGCATGACTGGGATCGACGATCACCGGCAAGTGCGAGAGTTTTTTCAACGTGGGCACCGCGGCCAGGTCCAACGTATTCCGATACTGGGTTTCAAAGGTGCGAATGCCGCGTTCACACAACATCACGTTGCGATTGCCGCGGGAGACGATGTATTCGGCCGACAATAAAAATTCCTTGATCGTGGCGGACAGCCCTCGTTTCAAGAGAACCGGCTTGTCATAGGCCCCGACTTCCTTGAGCAATTCGAAGTTCTGCATGTTCCGGGCCCCGATCTGAATCACGTCGGCTTTTTCCAGAAACACGTCCGTGTCGCGAGGGTCCAGAATTTCGCTGACCACGGGCATCCCCGTCTGCTTCTTGGCTTCCACCAGGAAATCGAGTCCTTCCCGGCCCAGGCCTTGAAACGAATACGGCGAGGTTCGCGGTTTGTACGCGCCGCCCCGCAGGATCGCGCCGCCGGCGGCTTTGACGTCATGCGCAATCCCCACCGTCACTTCCAATTTCTCCACGGCACAGGGTCCGGCCATCACCACCAACCGGTTGCCGCCCACCGTGACCTGATCCACACTGACCGTCGAGTCCTGGGGTTGAAATTCCCGGCCCACCAGCTTCCACGGCGTCAAAATGGGCGTCACGCTTTCCACGCCGGGGAACACCGTGAGCGGTTGGTTGTCCAACAGGCGTTCGTCGCCGATCACGCCGATGATCGTGCGCTCCTCCCCTCGGGACATTTGCGATTTCAGACCCAGTTCCCGGAGTCGATCCGTGACGTGATCGATATCCTCTTCCGTGGCAGTCGGCTTGAAGACGATAATCATCAGGAATCCTTGTCCGTCGGCAAAGTCTCCAGTACGCGACCCAGGGCCGTCAGGAATCGACGGTTCTCCTCCGGCCGACCGATCGTCACGCGAAGCATCGACCCGCAAATGTGTCGCACGATGATCCCTTCTTGAAGAAGCCGGTCGAACACGGCACGGCCGTCGCGGTGCGTATCGAAATAGAGAAAGTTGGCCTGACTGGGAAGGGGCGCCAATCCCAATGCGCGAAGCCCGTTGTCCACCGAGGCCATTTCCGTTTCATTGAGCGCGCGGCTCGCGGCCACGTGTTGTTCGTCACCCAACGCGGCTCGGGCGGCGAATTGCGCCAGGGAATTGGCGTTGAAGGGATTTCGCACGCGATGCAGGTAGTCGGTGATTTCCGGGGTCGTGATCCCGTATCCGATCCGCAACCCCGCCAACCCGTAAATTTTGGAAAACGTCCGTAACACGACCACCGGCCGGTTTTGTCGAACGTACTCAAGGGTGTCGGGATACTGCGGGTCCCGGACGTATTCATAATAGGCTTCGTCGAACACCACGATCACGTCATCCGGGACCGCGGCCATGAACTCCCGGACTTCATCGCGGGTCACCATGGTGCCCGTGGGATTGTTGGGATTACAGACGAACACGATCCGCGTTCGATTGGTCACGGCCCGCGCCATGGCCGGAAGATCATGACGCCAGTCGTTCAAGGGGACTTCCACGCAGACCCCGTGCCCGCCCGTCACGGCGAGTTTGTACATGACGAAGGTGTGGTCCGCCATCACGGCTTCCTCGCCGGGGGACATGAACGTCTTGACCAGCAGGCTGATGATTTCATCGGACCCGTTGCCCACGACGATCTGATCGCCGGTTACTTTCCACCGGTCGGCTAGCGCGCGGGTGAGATGATGCGCCCCGCCGTCCGGATAGAGATGCAGGGTCTCTTTGCCTTCATCCAACGCCGCCAGCGCCCTGGGGGAAGGACCGAGCGGATTTTCATTGGACGCCAGCTTGACCGCATCGCGAATACCCAATTCCCGCTCCAGTTCATCCAGAGGTTTCCCCGGGGAGTAAGGAACGAGCTTGGCTATATCGGGATGAACTCGGATAGGCATTCGCAACTCAGAAAGACATTTTGGATTTTTGATTGTGGATTGCTGATTGTCCTCAATTCCAAATCCAAAATCCACAATCCAAAATCAGCAATTCCTTAATGATGGGCGGGATACGAACCGAGCACTTTCATGAACAAACACCGGGCCTTCAGTTCTTCGATGGTCCGGCGGATCCGGTCTTCTTGCATATGTCCTTCGAAATCGACAAAAAAGATATATTCCCAGGCCTTGCGGCGCGAGGGTCTGGACTCGATTTTCGTCATGTTGATGCCGATGGAAGCCATGGGGCGCAGCAGATCATAGAGCGCGCCGGCCTTGTCCTTAAACGACAACATGACCGACGTCTTGTCCTTGCCCGTGGGCTCGGCGCCATGCTTGCACAACACCAGAAATCTGGTGAAGTTGTTGACGTTATCCTCGATTTTCGATTGCAACACGTGCAGGCCGTACATGTGCGCCGCCAGTTCGGAGGCAATCGCCGCGGCACGAGGCTCTTCCTGACACCGTTGAGCCGCACGCGAGGTACTCGAGGCTTCCACCATCGGCACCTCAGCCATGTTGGTTTTCAACCAATTCCGGCACTGCGCCAGGGCATGGGAATGTGAATATATTTTCACCACGTCCTCGATCCGCTCGCTCTTCGACATGAAATAATGGGATATCTCCTGCATGACTTCTCCATAGATCATCAGGTTGGAGTCGATGAACATGTCGAGGGTGTAATTCACCACGCCTTCGGTCGAGTTTTCGATCGGCACCACTCCATAGATCGCGCGCTCGCGCTCCACTTCGTCAAACACTTCCTTGATCCCGCTGACCGGCACGTATTGCGCGGATTCTCCGAATTTGCCCAAGGCAGCCAAATGCGTAAACGTGGCGGGGGGGCCCAAGTACGCCACGGTCTGCGTGCCTTCCAACGACAGGGAAGCGGACATGATTTCCCGGTATACCGGGCGAATCGCTTCGTCGGGAAAGGGGCCGGTGTTCTGACGCACCAAACGATCCACAACGAAGGCTTCTCGCCCCGCGGTGTGCAGCAGGGCCTGAGGGTCCGCTTTCCGTTTCGCCTTGCCGATCGTGATGACGTGACCGGAGCGCTCATTCAGAAGCCGCAGGATCTCATCGTCCAGCCGATCGATTTCCTTGCGGGATTCGTCTATTTGTTGTTGTTCCGACATCCCTTCACCTGTCAAACGACACTGTACGATTGAGCATACGCAGACGCACCCGTCTTTGCAAGAAAACGGCGGCGCTTTGCTTTTTTCATGCGGGGTTTCGTCCCCGCACGACGAGGTTCCTTCGCGCTGCTTCCTTCGACTTCGCTCCGCTACGCTCAGGACAGGCTCTTTTGTTTCGGCAAAAGGACCCAAACCCATTGGCGCCCGGGCGTGGCCTCAGAGAGGTGCCTTTGCCCCGGTCCCGATTGCTTGGGCTGCGGAACTCGCTTCGCTCAGACAGTCCTCGCCCCCAAAGAGGTTTCGGGACCGGGGCGCAGTCCCGCCCGCAGGCGCCGGGATATAGCGGCATAAACTGCAGCGGCGACAACTACGGAGAGAACCCCGTTCGTTTGACACCCCTCCGGACCTTTGTTAGGTTCTGAAACGGCCTGTTTTCGCGGGAATGACCGTTTGGGGTTTCATTGCTTTTTATTTTCGTATCAACGACCTCCTTCTGTCATCCCCGAGATTTGTAAGCGGGGATCCAGGGTCTTTTGTTCTTCGTCCGTGAGGACGCGGGACGACACGCAGGTCGTCCCCTACTATTTGTGACATGAATCAACCGATACTAGAGTTGAGCGGATTCGACGCCGCGATTTTTGACCTCGACGGGGTCATCACCAGGACCGCGGCCGTTCACGCGGCCGCGTGGAAACACCTGTTTGATGACTATCTCCGGCAGCAGGCCGATCAAACCGGTGATCCGTTTCAAGCCTTCGACCCCGTTAAAGACTATTGCGCATATGTCGACGGTAAGCCCAGGTATGACGGCGTGGCCAGTTTTTTAGCCTCCCGCGGCATCACGCTTCCCCATGGAGACCCTTCGGATCCGCCGGAGCGTGAGACCGTTTGCGGGCTGGGGAATCGCAAGAACGTCCAGTTTCTGAAGACCCTGCACGAGAACGGAGTGGCGGTGTTTCCCTCGACCGTCGCCCTCATGCGGCTGCTCACGTTTCTGGGCAAGAAAACCGCGATCGTCACGGCCAGTGAAAACGGCCGGGTCATCGTGCAAGCCGCGGGCGTGACGGACCTGTTCGAGGTGATGGTGGACGGCCGGGATGCCCGCGCTTTGAGCCTGCGCGGGAAACCGCACCCCGACACCTTTTTGAGAGCCGCCGAGTGTTTGGAAGTTCGGCCTCAACGAGCCGTCGTGTGTGAAGACGCCTTGGCCGGTGTGGAGGCCGGGCGAGCCGGAGGCTTCGGCCTGGTCGTGGGCCTCGACCGCGTGGGCCAGGCCGACGCCCTGTCCGCCCACGGCGGGGACGTGGTCGTCCCGGATTTGGAGGAACTCGTCGTCCAAGACGAAGCCGGGATCACGTGGCGCAGCGCCGCGGCCTTGCCGTCCGCGCTCGACCGATTCGACGACGTGCTGGCACGATTGGGGCAACAACCGGTGGTGGTCTTTCTGGATTACGACGGCACCCTGACCCCGATCGTGGACCGGCCTGAGTTGGCCGTGTTGGCGCAGGACGTGCGGGACGTGATGGACGCGTTGAGTCGTCAGTGTCCGGTCGGGATCATCAGCGGCCGGGATCGCAAGGACGTGACGGACCTCGTCAACCTGAATTCGCTGATCTATGCCGGGAGTCACGGGTTCGACATTGCCGGACCCGAACACTTCGCCCTGTCCCATGAAGTCGGCACGCAATTTTCCAAGGCCCTCGATCACGCGGAGAACGTGCTCCGGCCTCTCCTTGAACCCATTGCCGGCGCCTTGATCGAGCGGAAGAAATTTTCCATCGCGGTGCACTATCGCCTGGTTGATGCCGGTGAGGTCTCCAAAGTTGAAGAGGCCGTCACCCGGGTCATGGCCGAGTCTCCCGATCTCAAGCGCTCGGCAGGCAAGATGGTCTTTGAAATGCAACCGCAACTCGACTGGGACAAAGGCAAAGCCCTGTTGTGGTTACTGGAAGGCATGAAATGGAAGGAGCATCAATACCAGCCCGTGTATATCGGCGACGATCTCACGGACGAACACGCGTTTCGTGAGTTGGTCGAGCGCGGCGTGGGGATCGTAGTGGAACACGGCTCGCGTTTTTCATCCGCTTCTTTTTCATTGCAAGACCCCCAGGCGGTGAAAGAATTTCTCATGCGATTGAGTCGTCACCTGGAAAGCCGCACACCATGAGCGACTGGGCATTGATCTACGACGGGTTCGACCCCGCGAAGGAGCGCCTTCGCGAAGCCCTCTGTACGCTGGGCAACGGGTATTTTGCCACCCGCGGGGCGGCTCCCGAAGCCAACGCCGATGCCACGCACTGCCCGGGAACGTACCTGGCCGGCGGATACAACCGGTTGCAGACCGAGATCGAGGGCCGGATGATCGAAAATGAAGACCTCGTGAACCTGCCGAATTGGCTGGTCCTCACCTTTCGCCATCCCGGCGACGAGTGGTTCAACTTCACGTCCGTTGACTTGCTCTCCTACCGGCAGACTCTGGACCTGAAGGCCGGAGTCCTGCATCGTTCCTATCAATTTCAGGATAGCCAGGGGCGAAAAACCACGGTCAACAGCCGCCGGTTCGTCCATTTGGGTGATCCGCATCTCGCCGGGTTGGAGGTCGTCATCACCCCTGACAATTGGTCCGGCCCGTTGGAGATTCATACCGGCCTCGACGGCCGGGTTCGCAACACCGGCGTGCCGCGTTATGCGGCCCTGAACAACCTTCACTTGTCTCCCTTGGAAGCCTCCGCCTTCGACCATGACAAGATCTTTCTGTGTACGGAAACGACTCAATCGAAAGTGCGTATCGCCCAAGCCGCGCGCACCGGGTTCTTTCCCGATGCGGCCTGGGCGGACCTGCCCAGGACATCAGTGCAGGAACGGGACTATATCGGCCAGGAATGTACGGTTCCCATGACGGAAGGCCGGCCTTTGACCATAGAAAAAATCGTGACGCTGTATACCTCCCGGGATCACGGCATATCCGAATGCGGAGAAGAGGCCCGCGATACCCTCGCGCATGCCGGCGGGTTTGATGACCTGCTGCATGCGCACACGCAGCACTGGGATCAGATCTGGCAACAGTGCGACCTGGGCCTTCAGGGCGGCGAAGGGTCGCAACTCACGCTCCGGTTGCACCTCTTTCACCTGCTGCAAACGGTCTCGTCGCATACGGTCGAGTTGGACGCAGGCGTCCCCGCGCGGGGATGGCACGGGGAGGCGTATCGGGGACACATCTTCTGGGACGAACTCTACATTTTCCCGGTGTTCACCCTGCGATTCCCGGCGCTGACCAAGGCGCTGTTGTTGTACCGGCATCGACGCCTCGAACAGGCCCGGCGAAATGCGGCCCAGGCCGGGTTCAGCGGGGCCCTGTATCCCTGGCAAAGCGGCAGCAACGGCCGGGAAGAAAGCCAGGTGCTGCACCTGAACCCCAAATCCGGCCGATGGATCCCGGACCTGAGCACGCTCCAACGCCACGTGAACGCGGCCATTGCCTATAATATCCGGGAATACGTCGAAGCCACCGACGACTGGGAGTTTCTTTCCACCCAGGGCGCGGAAATGTTCCTGGAGATCACCAGGTTTTGGGTCAGCGCCACCTCATTCAATTCCGACAAGGACCGCTATGAAATTTTGCGGGTGATGGGACCTGACGAATACCACGATCAGTATCCGGATTCCGAAACCCCCGGTTTGGACAACAATGCCTACACCAACGTCATGGTCGTATGGATTCTATGCCGGGCATTGGAACTCCTGGACCGGCTCGCGGCGTCGGGACGGACCGAAGTGCGGGATCTCCTGCACGTCAGCCCCACCGAGGTCGCCTTGTGGGAAGACATCAGCCGGAAGATGTTCGTGCCGTTTCACGACGAGGGGATCATCAGTCAATTCGAAGGGTATGAGGCATTGGCGGAATTTGATTGGGAGGGCTACCGGCAACGATACGGGGACATCCACCGGCTGGACCGCATCCTGGAAGCCGAAGGGGATTCCACGAACCGTTACAAGCTCTCCAAACAGGCCGACGTGCTGATGCTCTTTTATTTGTTTTCCGAGGAGGAACTGCAATTCCTGTTCGACCGGTTGGGCTATTCGTTCGAGACGACCACTATTTCCCGGAACGTCGAATATTACTCGGCGCGCACGGCGCACGGGTCTTCCCTCAGCCGGGTGGTGCATGCCTGGGCCATGACGAGGTCAGACCCCGAAGCGGCCTGGGAATTGTTCAAGGATGCGTTGGGCGTGGACGTGTCTGACCTGCAAGCCGGCACTACCGCGGAAGGCATCCACACGGGCGCCATGGCCGGGACAGTGGATCTGATGCAACGCGCCTATACGGGATGGGAAACCAGGGACGGTACGCTACGTTTCAATCCCTGCCTTCCGTCCGCAGTGGAAGCCCTCCACCTCCGGCTGAGGTATCGCGGGCACTCCCTGGACGTGTCCGTGACTCCGAACACGTTTCAACTCGCCTCACGCCCGGGTCGCGCGGCCCCGATTCAAGTGTCCGTCAAGGGCCAAGCCCACACCCTCTGGCCCGGGAACACCGTCAAGACGAACTTGTAGCCCGGGCCGACCCGATCCCGGGCCACGGCCCGGGACCATGATCGCGGATCTCCACGCTTACAAGCGACTCAATTCGTGTTGCTCCACGGCCAATGCAACCGCTTTCACCAAACGATCCTTCCCGATCGGTTTCATGAGAAAATCTTTCACTCCGTCACGAATCATGCCCGCCAACTTTTCAGACCGCAGCACGTAGGATTGGATTTCCCGCTCCCGTTGAACCAGCAGCCACAGGAGCTTTGACGCGGCGCCACTGAGGACCTCAACTCGTTCATGTTTGTTCTCGGCGATTAGCGCCTCCATGGTCGGGTCGCCGGTGACGTCGATGATGAGATCCACGTCGTCCCGGCCGATCAGATCCATCGGATCGGGGACCACCGGGATCTCAAACTCCCGCGCGAACTGTAAGCCGGTGGCCTCGGGATCCTTGTCCGTGATCCCTACCACCCGGGCATCCGGGAGGTGCAGGAACACGTCGAGCAGGGCCCGCCCGCCTTTCCCGGCTCCCACGATGCCGATCCGAATGGTTGAAGAACCCGAAGCCTCTTGATCGATCATACCCGTCAAGGCAATCAAGGGAATGTGGGGAAATTGGGATTTAAAATAGTTCAGGGATCCGACACCCAACTTCTTGTCGATATCCGTAATCACCACGTCAAGCAACAACGGGTTTTCACCTTCCTTGGCCACGTCGATTGCCCGATCTTCCGTGTCGGCTTCCAGCACGTCGAACCCTGCGGTTTCCAGGGTCGTACGCATTTCTTCGCAAATACCGGGATCGTCCTCTATAAGCAGTACGCGGCCGTTTCCCGGTTTGGAGCCGAACATTGCAGCAGTTTTAGGTTCAGTCATGATGATCCCTCCTTGATAAAAGCCCGTCATTCCTTACCCTCTCCGCACCGCAGTCGTGCTCGAGAGATCGTGCTTGCGGGCTTCGAGCGCGTCCCTCGACCGTTCACGTGCGGACAGGATCCGGTGTCGTGTTCAGGGCCGAAAACTACAAAAGCCCTTTGGATCCTTCACGGTCCAAAGGGCTTTGCCTCGATCTCGTTTGCCGCAGGAGGTCTCTGTCCAGGAAGCTACCCCATCACCTGCCTCTTTCGTCAAGAATTTTTGTCCTGATAAAATGATATGCCCGTTTTCCCGAACAGTCAATAAAGAAGCTCTCCTTCTTGGTGCCTGCGTTTTAGCTGCATTCCTCCTTATTGGATTGATAGAATGGCGCATTGTCGATGCCGTGCTTCGTCTTTCGCACGTTGAGGCGTTCGATTGTTGACGGAGAGATTCTTCACTGCGTTCAGAATGACAACTAGGTGGTGAACCGGGCAAGGGACGAGGCAAGAGGCCGGCCTACGATGACGACGCAAGACCGAAACGCTCCCGGCCAACACCTGTGTCTGGTGGACGGGTCCGGGTTCCTGTTCCGGGCGTTCCACGCGCTTCCGGTGCTGACCCGGCCGGACGGGACACCCGTGAACGCCGTGCTCGGGTTCACCAACATGTTGCTCAAACTGCTGGACGATCTTCAGGCCACGCACGTGGCCGTGATTTTCGATTCGGCTCGGGAGTCCTTTCGGAACGAGATTTTTCCGGAGTACAAGGCCAATCGCCCGGACCCGCCCGACGAACTGATCCCTCAGTTTCCGTTGGTGCGCGACGCCACGCGGGCCTTCAACGTGGAATGCCTCGAACGGCCCGGCTTCGAAGCGGATGATCTGATTGCCACCTACGCGCGACAGGCCTTGTCGGAAGGGTTCGAAGTCATGATCGTGTCCTCGGACAAGGACCTGATGCAGTTGGTGTCCGACCGGGTGAGCATGTTCGATGCGCTCAAAAACCGCAAGATCGGCCCGGCCGAAGTCGCGGAAAAATTCGGCGTCGGCCCCGAGCGCGTGGTGGACGTGCAAGCCTTGGCCGGCGATTCCACGGACAACGTCCCCGGGGTCCCTGGCATCGGCGTGAAAACCGCGGCTCAACTCATTCAGGCCTACGGCGACCTGGATTCCCTGCTCGCGCGGGCGTCCGAAATCAAACAACCCAAGCGACGTCAAAGCCTCATCGAGTTTGCCGGGCAGGCCAGGCTTTCCCGGAAACTCGTTCGTTTGCGGGACGACGTGCCCACGGACGTGACCGTAGCCGAGTTACAACGCCGGAATCCGGACCCCGCGGAGTTACTCACGTTTCTCGATGAACAGGGCTTCAAGTCGGTGATGGCCAAAGTTCAACACCGGCTGGCGGCGTCCGGGGAAGCCGTGTCCCGGACCGCCCAAGCTCAGCCGGCGACTCGGTATGAGTTGGTCCAATCCGTTGAGGTCCTGCAAGACTGGGTCACCAGAGCGCGCTACGCCGGGGCCGTGGCGATCGATACGGAAACCACGTCGCTGGATGAAAGCCGCGCGGAGTTGGTCG
This sequence comes from Nitrospirales bacterium, assembly GCA_965204965.1. Taxonomy (GTDB): domain Bacteria; phylum Nitrospirota; class Nitrospiria; order Nitrospirales; family UBA8639; genus Bin75. Next base: position 2,729,893 of record OZ242026.1, read on the forward strand.
GCATTTCCCTGTGCGTGCAACCCGGCCACGCGTGCTACATCCCGCTTGCACACCGACTTCCCGAATCTGCTTCGGAAGATTCCTCATCCTCCGTCTCGGAACCTCCCTCTCCACAGCAGGAAACCTTTGACCAAATTCCGATCGACGCGGCCTTGGATCTCCTGCGACCGCTCTTCGCCGATCCCTCGGTCCTCAAAATCGGACACAACCTGAAATACGACATGGTGGTGCTTCGACGACACGACGTCGTTGTTTCACCGTTGGACGATACCATGCTGATGTCCTACGTTTTGGATGGGGGCAGCCATGGCCACGGCATGGATGAATTGGCCGCGCTGCATTTGGATCATCGGACGATCACGTTCAAGGACGTGACCGGCACGGGCAAATCCCAAGTCACCTTCGACCTGGTTCCGCTGGACCGGGCCCTGGCCTATGCCGCGGAAGACGCGGATGTGACCTTGCAGCTTCACGGGTACCTCAAGCCTCGCCTGCTGGCCGAACGCATGATGACGCCCTATGAAACTCTGGAACGGCCCCTGGTGCCGGTCCTGGCCGACGTGGAAACCGAAGGTATCCACGTGGATCGAGCGAAACTGGAAGGACTCAGCCGGGAATTCGCGGAACGCCAACGAGCATTGGAGCAGGACGTGTACCGGCTCGCCGGTCACGAATTCAACGTGGGCTCCCCGAAACAACTGGGCGAGGTCCTGTTCGACGAACTGGGCCTGGAGGGCGGGCACAAGGGGAAATCCGGCGCCTATGCCACCGGCGCCGACGTGCTGGAATCGCTGGCCGCCGAAGGACACGAACTGCCGGCCACGGTGTTGGAATGGCGACAACTCGACAAACTCAAGAGCACGTATACCGACGCTCTGGTCGAACAGATCAACCCGCAAACGGGCCGCGTGCATACGTCCTTTGCCATGGCCGCCGCGTCCACCGGCCGCCTGTCTTCGACGAATCCCAACCTGCAAAACATTCCCATCCGGACCGAAGACGGTCGAAAAATCCGTCACGCCTTTGTGGCCGAACCCGGCCGGGTTCTGCTGTCGCTGGACTATTCTCAAATCGAACTCCGGCTCCTGGCCCACGTGGCCGGGATCGACGCGCTGAAACGCGCGTTCCACGAAGGCCTGGACATTCATGCCCTGACCGCCGGCCAGATTTTCGGGATCGATACCGACAAGGTGGACCCGGCGATGCGGAGACAGGCCAAGGCCATCAATTTCGGCATCATTTACGGAATCAGCGCGTTCGGGCTGAGCCGCCAACTGGGCATATCCAATGAAGAAGCCGCAGCGTACATGAAAGCCTATTTCGAACGGTACCCGGGCATCCAGGATTACATGACCCGGACCAAGCAATTCTGTCGCGAACACGGGTACGTGGAAACGCTGTTCAGGCGCCGGTGCCACGTGCCGGGGATCCACGACAAGAACGCCGCCCGGCGCAATTTTGCCGAACGCGCGGCGATCAACGCCCCCATCCAGGGCTCCGCCGCGGACGTGCTGAAACGCGCCATGATCCGTGTGCCCCCGGCCTTGGCCCGGCATGGCCTCGACGCGCGAGCCCGCATGCTGTTGACGGTCCACGACGAATTGCTGTTTGAAGTCGACGAAGCAATCGTCGATCAGACGGCCGAGGTGGTGAAGACCGTCATGGAATCGGCATGTCTGCCCGCGCTGCATCTGTCGGTGCCTCTGACCGTGGACGTGGGCAAGGGCCACTCATGGGGCGAGGCCCATTGAAAAGTTTTCCGCGAATCAACGAACGGAATCTCCCCGTATGAAGATTGCCACGTGGAACGTGAACTCCATCAACGTGCGGCTGCCGCACGTCACGGCGTATCTGAGAGAGGCGAGCCCGGACGTGCTGTTGCTCCAGGAATTGAAATCCACGGAAGAGCGGTTCCCCCGCGCCGAGATTGAAGACGTGGGCTATCACGTCGCACTTGCCGGACAGAAAACCTTCAATGGCGTGGCGATTCTCGCCAAGCAGCCCATTGAAGTGGAACAGCGGACGCTGCCCGGCGATTCGACCGATGAGCAAGCCCGCTACATCGAAGCCGTCATTGGTTCCGTGCGCGCCGCCTCGATCTACCTGCCGAATGGTAACCCGATCGACACGGACAAATTTTCCTACAAGCTGGCGTGGATGGATCGCCTGATTGCCCACGCTCGTGCCCTGATGGCGCATGAGGAGTTATTGGTCTTGGGCGGCGACTATAACGTCTGTCCCACGGATGACGACGTGTACGACCCCGAGGGGTTTGCTCATGACGCACTTTGTCACCCCGAGACCCGCGCCCGGTTTCAGACCTTGTGTTATCTGGGCTTCACCGATGCGCTTCGCGCCCGGCACCCGCACGCGGGCGTGTACACGTTCTGGGATTACCAGGCCGGGTGCTGGAACAAGGACCAGGGGTTACGGATCGACCACTTGCTTCTCTCTCCGCAGGCGGCCGACCGGCTCGTCGACTCGGGGGTGGACAAAGGCCCCCGCGGAAAAGAGAAACCGTCCGATCACACGCCCGTCTGGTGTGAGTTGGCAGAGAGTCCCTTCGCAAGATCACCCGTATGATCATATTTTACGGGACTCGTGAGGTATTGTTTGTGTTGATTGCAATACGGCGGTTGAAGCTTATATATAATCGTGGCTTCTAACTGCTTCCTTTCTCCTTCATCTCTTGGAGCTTCCGCAGCAAAAAACAGATTGCCGGACCCATGCATAGCTGCCTCCATAGCATAAGCGGTCCCACCATTGTATCGCTTATAAAGGTCGGCACTTTCCCCAACCCTGAGTATTTTTTCTTCGGGGTCAGTTTGAAGGTAGATACACGGTTTTGAACGAAAATCTTCACGAAGCTTGAGAAAACTTTCGAAACGCTGCCACTTCAGGGTGACCATCTAAACATTCCTTTATCAATCTAATCGCAGGGGACTTATACGTGAGCGTCTAGGTCTGCCGAACGGGCGACGATGGCGCCGGCTTCTTGCATGGCCTCAAGCGCGTACGCGGAATCGCCGGGTTCCACGTTGATCCCGCGCACGCCGTCACTGAGGACCACGACGCGAAATCCCAGCTTGCAGGCATCCAGGACCGTTTGTTTCACGCAGTAGTCGGTGGCGAGCCCGATTACGTATAGGGTCTGCGCCCCCAAATCTTCAAGGCGTTCGTCCAACGTCGTCCCGTCAAACCCGGAATAGGCTTCTTTTCTCGGGTTGGTGGCGCCGGACACGATCAACGTGCCGGGCGGCATTTTCAAATCCGGATGGAATTGGGAGCCTAAGGAGCCTTGCACGCAATGCGGCGGCCACGGTCCGCCCTGTTCCTGAAAAGAACAGTGGTTGGATGGATGCCAGTCCCGCGTGGCGACAATCCCGAATCCCTGACCGGCAAACGACCGGATCCATTCATTGGCCACGGGGATGACGTGATCCCCTTCAGGAACCGGCAAGGCTCCGCCCGGACAGAAATCGTTCTGCAAGTGCACCAGGAGCAGTACGCTCTTCCGGTCCGGCTGAGGCACCGCGGCACGATTCTTCCGGTCGGTTTGCGCTTTCGTGATTTTCATGTCGTGCGTCTCAAATGGACGAGGGTACGATCATCCGAGAGGGGGTTTCTATGTTTCCCCTCCTTTGTAAGGAGGGGCGAGAGGAGGTAGAGTCTGAGCCAAAGTGGGCAGGCTGCATGCTCAAAGGACGGATTGGCTCTACCCCTCCTATCCTCCCCTTACAAAGGGGAGGGAAAGGACACAATCGCCCCCGCTCAAGCTAACCATTCTGTCAACAAATCAGTGAACATTTACAATCCCCGGCGTTTGCCTCATTCCGGCATTTACGCCACGATCTCCGTGCCGATTCCCTTGTCCGTGAAAATCTCCAGTAATACGGCGTGCTCGACCCGGCCGTCGATAATATGGGCTTTTTGTACACCGGCTTCGATGCCGGCGAGACAGGCCCGGACTTTCGGCAGCATGCCTTCACTGATCGTGCCCTTCTTCACCATGCGTTCGACGTCTTTTCTGGAGACCGTGGGCAGGTGCCGGTTGTTGGCGCCCCGAATGCCCCGCACGTCGGTAAGCATCAACAGCTTTTCCGCTTTCAATGCACCGGCCACGGCACCGGCCACGAGGTCCGCGTTGATGTTGTGCGGTTTGCCTTTGCGATCGACGCCGATGGGAGCGATGACCGGAATCAGATTTTCCTGCTGCAATTGGGTGATCAACTGCGGATCGATGCGATCGACTTCCCCGACAAAGCCGTAATCTTCCTCCGCCTGCCCCGGGATCTCATGGCTCAACCCCTGCGACCAGGTTTTCGCGGAAAACGGTTTGCACACAATGAGCTGCGCGTCCTTGCCGGTGATGCCGACGGCTTTTCCCCCGTGCTGATTGAGCAGCGTGACGATTTCCTTGTTGATCTTTCCGCCCAGGACCATTTCGACCACGTCCATGGTGGCCTGATCCGTTACCCGCACGCCTCGTTTGAAAGTAGGCTTCATGCCCAACCGGGCCAGCATTTGATCGATTTGCGGACCTCCCCCGTGTACGATCACGGGATTGAGGCCGACGTATTTCATCAGCACCACGTCTTCGGCAAAGCCGTCTTTCAGTTCATCCTGAACCATGGCCTTGCCGCCGTATTTGATGACGATGGTCTTGCCCGCAAACGTCCGAATGTAGGGGAGCGCCTCGACAAGCACGTCCGCCTTTTTGATCAGTCTGTTCATGGGACAACCACTGGTCATTCCCGCAGTCGTTAGCGGGAATCCATGTCTTCTTCCCCCTCACCCCAGCCCTCTCCCTCAAGGGGAGAGGGGGGGTGCTCACAGGATGTACCGGCTCAGATCCTGGTCCTTCACGATTTCCTTTAAATGCTCGTGTACGTAGGGCGCGTCGATCACCACTTTTTTCTCTTGCAGTTCCTGCGCCTCGAAGGACACTTCTTCCAGCAACCGCTCCACGATCGTGAAGAGCCGGCGCGCACCGATGTTTTCCGTTCGATCGTTGACCTCGACGGCGATGGCCGCAATGGCGTCAATGCCTTCCCGTGTAAAGTCGAGCGTGATGTCTTCGGTCTTCATCAAAGCCTGATATTGTTTTACCAGGGCATTCCGGGGTTCCGTCAGGATGCGCACCAGGTCGCCTTTGGTCAAGGGTTCCAACTCGACCCGAATGGGGAACCGGCCCTGCAACTCGGGAATCAGATCAGTCGGCTTGGCCACGTGAAACGCTCCGGCGGCAATAAACAGGATATGGTCGGTTTTCACCGGCCCGTATTTGGTATTGACGGTCGCGCCTTCGACAATCGGCAGCAAATCCCGTTGCACCCCTTCCCGCGACACGTCGGGCCCCATGTGTTTTTCCCGGCCTGCGATTTTATCGATTTCATCCAAAAAGACGATGCCGGACTGCTCGACCCGTTCGACGGCGTCGCGCGTCACCTCGTCCATGTCGATCAGTTTCTGCGCTTCCTCCTGCGCAAAATATTTCAGGGCGTCGGGAATTTTCATGACCCGGTCTTTCTTCTTCCCGGGCATCAGCCCGCCCAGCATGTCGCGCAAATGATTTTCCAGTTCTTCCATGCCTCCGACGTTGGAGATAATCCCGACCGGGAGCCCGCGCTCCTTGATTTCGATTTCCACGGTCCGGTTATCCAGCCCGCCTTCCCGTAATTGCTTGCGCAGCTTTTGTCGCGTGGCGTCACCCGGCGCCGGTTGCCCCGGCCCATTCTCCTGCCCCTCCGCGGTTCGAGACGGACTCGGAGGAAGCAACAAATCGAGCACGCGATCTTCGGCCAGATCTTCGGCCTTCCGTTCGACTCGCTGAAGCGACGAACTTTTCACCAGGTTGATCGACTGTTCGGTGAGGTCACGGATGATCGATTCCACGTCGCGCCCCACGTACCCCACTTCGGTAAACTTCGACGCTTCGACTTTGATGAACGGCGCGTCGGCCAGTTTCGCCAATCGCCGGGAAATTTCCGTTTTGCCCACGCCCGTCGGCCCGATCATGACGATGTTTTTCGGGAAAATTTCTTCACGCAGTTCCGGGCTGAGTTGTTGGCGGCGCCATCGATTTCGCAAGGCGATGGCCACCATCCGTTTGGCGTCACGTTGTCCGATCACGTACCTGTCGAGGACTTCGACGATTTCGCGGGGAGACAAGCTATCGAGTTTTACCGCCGGGGAGTCGGGATTCATGAGGGTGCCTTCAGTTCTTCGATCACGATTTCGTGATTCGTGTAGATATCGATGCCGCCGGCAATACGCATGGCTTTGTCCACGATTTCCGGCGGAGTCAAGGAAGTTTGGTCCATCAGCGCGCGAGCCGCAGCCAGCGCATACGGTCCGCCCGACCCGATGGCGAGGATCCCGTCTTCCGGTTCCACGACGTCACCCGTACCGGAAATGAGAAAGGACCGATCCACGTCCGCGACGGCCAACAGCGCTTCGAGGCGTCGCAACACGCGATCCGTCCGCCAGTCTTTCGCCAACTCGACCGCGGCCCTGGTCAGATTGCCTCGATATTCTTCCAATTTCTCCTCGAATTTTTCAAATAGGGTAAAGGCGTCCGCCGTGGCTCCGGCGAAGCCCGCAACCACCTGATCGTGATGGAGACGGCGCACTTTGCGCGCGTTGGCCTTCATCACCGTGGTCCCGACCGTCACCTGGCCGTCGCAGCCCATGGCCACCGTTCCATCCCGGCGGACGGACAGGATCGTCGTGGAGCGGATCTTCATGACGATTTCCTCGGCGTGGCGGGCTTGCCCGCCTTCACGTTTCCGGACCGCGGATGGGCTTGATCGTACACTTCCATCAAGCGATCGGTGGCCAGGTGCGTGTATTTCTGGGTGGTGGCCAACGACGCGTGCCCGAGCATTTCCTGGATGACCCGGAGGTCGGCCCCCTCGTCCAATAAATGCGTGGCATAGGAATGCCGAAAAGTATGCGGGGTCACGGTCCCCCTCTGCAAGCGGTCGGCGTAACGCCGGACGATCCGCTCCACGCTTCGCACCGACAACCGGCCGCCTCGATTGTTGCGAAATACCGGGCCATCCGCCGGCTGCACCACGAGGGGCTGGGCCGCGTCCTTGTCCGTGGCCGGGGTCGAACGCACCGGGGTTACCGCGAGATAATCCCGTATCGCCTCGACCGCCACCTGCCCGACCGGCACGAGGCGCTCCTTTTTGCCTTTGCCTTTCAACCGCACCATCCCTTCATCAAGACTCAGATCGCTCCAATTCACCCCCACCAACTCGCTCACCCGCGCGCCCGTGGAATAGAGCGTTTCCAGAATAGCCTGATCCCGAGCGGTGGCAGTCCCCTCCTCGGAATCAGGAAACTCCATCACCCGTTCCGCCTCGTCTTTCGTGAGGACCCGGGGCAAGCGCTGCTCCAGCCGAGGAGAACGAACGTTCGCCACGGGATTGCTCGGAACTTCCCCGCGGCGGTGCAAAAATTTGAAGAGGCTGCGCAGCGTCGCGAGCTTCCGCGCCTGCGATGACTTCTTATCCTGTCGCGCGGCCAACCACACCAGAAACCGGCGAACCAGGGACGCATCGATCCCGGCCGGCTCCGGCAGCGCCTCCGTGACGGTCTTCAGGAAGGCCACGAATTGTCGCAGGTCGGACGCATAACTGCGAAGCGTTTCCCGGGACGCGCCTCGCTCCACGTCGAGATACGTCAGGAAAGTGCGGATTGCCGTTTCCATGTTTGCCACTCTTCAATAGCCCGTTCGTGGATCATGCGACGCTTGTGTTCTTTGTCCCGCACGTTCACGGGAAGGGGCGGGAACAAGCCGAAGTTCGTATTCATGGGCTGGAAATGCTTGGCGTCGCTGGTCGTAATATAATGCAGCAAGGCCCCATGCGCCGTGGCCATGGGCGGCGTCACCGCTGGCATATCAGCCAACGCCCGCCCGGCGTTGATGCCCGCCAAGCCGCCGGTGGCGGCGCATTCGACATAGCCTTCCACCCCGACGATACAGCCCGCCAACCACGTGGTTTCGGACGCCTTCAGTTGCAACGTGTTGCGCAACACGGCCGGGGAGTTCACGAAGGTGTTCCGATGTACGCTTCCATAGCGGAGAAACGCCGCTTGTTCAAGGCCCGGAATCATCCGGAACACGCGTTTTTGCTCCGGATAGGTCAGCTTGGTTTGAAACCCCACCATGTTATAACACGAACCATGGCGATTTTCCGCACGTAACTGGAGGACCGCGTGCGGCCGGACCCCGGTGCGCGGATCGACCAAGCCGACGGGTTTCATCGGACCGAAAGTCAGCGTCTGCTTACCGCGTTCCGCCATGGCTTCGATCGGAAGACAGCCTTCAAAGTAGGGAACCTGTTCAAAATCCTTCGGTTGCACCTTCTCCGCGGCCATCAGGGCCTCGTAAAAGGCCGAATAGGTTTCTTCATCCATCGGACAATTCAGATAATCCGCGCTGCCTTTTTCATAGCGTGACGCCCTGAACACCTTGTCCATGTCAATGGACTCGGCGTCGATGATCGGGGAAATCGCTTCGAAAAACGCCAGGTTCGTTTTGTGAGTCAGCGCGGTCAAAGCCTGCGCCAGGCTCTCGGACGTCAAGGGCCCGGTGGCCACGATGCACAAGGCATCCGAGGGAATCTCCCGAATCTCTTCTCGAATGATCCGGATATTCGGGTGGGATTCCAGCGTCCGCGTGATTTCGCGCGCGAAGATCTCGCGGTCCACCGCCAGCGCGGCCCCCGCGGGCACGCGGGCCGATTCCGCCGCCCGGATGACCAGCGAATTCAGGAGCCGCATCTCTTCCTTCAAAATACCCGGCGCGCTGAAGGGGTCCGCGGATCCCAACGAATTCGAGCATACGATTTCCGCCAACTGATCCGTCTTGTGCGCCGCCGTCCCCTGCTTTGGCCGCATCTCGTACAGGGTGACCCGCGCGCCGCGTTCCGCCGCCTGCCACGCCGCTTCCGACCCCGCCAGTCCTCCACCTATGACCACCACGTCATCGCGTATCATGCGTTGATTCTCCTGCTGAGCCGAAAGAGTGGCATTTTAGGGACACAACAAAAAGCCCGTCAAGAAAGACCGCCTGATGGACCAAACACCTTTTCCGTCCTCCTTTGTCAAGTTAAGTGATTGATTCCGTTATCGAACGTTATCGAGCGCATCATCAATGAGATGAATGGCTCTGAATATAACGGCAAGCTCTGAAGTCTTGCGGCAACGCCTACTTCGCAGTAAACTTCAGAGTTATGGATCTGATCGATCTGCTAAAACGCCCCGAGAGCAAGACGCTGGAATTCAAGCGCGATCTCTCGTCTCCGGATGGTGTACTGCGAACCATCGTGGCGTTCGCCAATACGGCTGGTGGCGTGCTACTGCTCGGCGTAGAGAATGCCACGAGGAATGTGCGTGGCGTTACGAGGCCACTGGCCATGGAAGAACGTCTGGCGAACCTGATCAGCGATCGCGTTCTTCCTCGCCTGATTCCGGATATTGAGATTTTACCATGGCGCCGCAACCATATTCTGGCGGTACGGGTATATCCAAGTCCTGGCCGACCCCATTACCTTAACGATCGTCGCCGATTCCCTGGGCGTGCGTAAGCCCCGTTGCCGGAGTTCCGCCAACAGATTTTGTGGGGAAACCTTGTCCTGTCGATTCAGGCTGTCTTCCAAAATCGAAAGCAATTCACCCTGAAGCGAAAGATCCACCGGCGTTATCCCACAACGCCTCATTCGAGAGAGGCCTCATGTTTTGACGGTAAAATGCCGGGGCGTTTGTCAGGACGCCATTCCTCCTTCGTCCCCAGCCTGCACACGTGTTCTTTGTTGCCATGGACAACGTGATGCCGTATTTTAGTACGCCTAAGCGAGGCATGAAGCGAGCATACGTCTGACCAAGCTTCACGCACCGTTTCTGTGCGTTACGCATGAAAGCACGAGAGAAAACACGTGGCTGATCACTCAGGCGAAAGAGAAGAGAGACCTTACACCTCATCGGAGCATGAGTCAGAGGCGGGCCATGAGGCGCACGACGGCCTCCGGATGGCGCCCGACCTCATGCTCGACCTCGCGCGGAGGGCCGCGGAGCTTCTGGTGGAGCGCATCGAGAGCCTGCCCAAGGAAAGCGCGTGGGAAGGAGATTTCCAGGAGGTCCTTGAAGACCAACTCATGGAGGACCCGCCCGAGCACGGCCGGCCGGCGGCGGAAGTCCTGGAACGAGCCGACCGCGAGGTCCTCCCGGTCGCGCTACGACTCGATCATCCCCGTCAATTCGCGTTCATCCCGACGGCGCCCACGTGGCCCGGGGTGGTCGCCGACTTCATGGCTGCCGGCTATAACGTCAACCAATGCACCTGGCTGACTTCGAGCGGCCCGAGCCAGCTTGAATTGGTCGTCATCGACTGGTTGCGACGCTGGATCGGCTATCCGGAGAGCGCGGGCGGGTTGTTGACGAGCGGTGGCTCGGCGGCCAGCCTCGACGCGTTCGCCGCGGCACGGGAAAAGGCGGGCCACCCCGAACGTCCAACCGTGTACATGAGCGACCAGAGTCATAGTGCGCAGATCCGCGCGGCCAGGATCACCGGCGTGCGACCGGAATGCATACGGCTCCTTCCGTGCGATGAACGTTTCCGCCTGGACGTGGAGGCCCTCGCCCGCGCCGTGGCGGACGACCGCGCCGCCGGGTTCAATCCCATCGCGGTGTGCGCCAACGCCGGAGCAGGCAGTACGGGGGCCATCGACCCGCTTGAAGCCATGGCGGACTACTGCGAGACGGAAGGCATCTGGCTGCACGTCGATGCGGCATACGGCGGCTTCGCGGTCGTGACCGAGCGCGGCAAGGAACTCTTGCGGGGAATCGAGCGCGCCGATTCGATCGGGCTGGACGCGCACAAATGGTTCTTCCAGCCGTACGAGGCAGGCGGCCTGCTGGTGAAGGACGCCAAGACGCTCGAAAAGACCTTCGTCGTGCCGCATGACATGCTGCAGGATACGATCTGGGGCGCGCACCACCCGAACTTCTCTGATCGCGGTTCGCAATTGAGCCGCTCGGTCCGGGCCTTGAAGATCTGGATGTCGGTCCAGACGTTCGGGATGGCCGCGTTCCGGAGAGCCGTGTCGAACGGAATGGAGTTGGCCGCCCGGGCCGAAGCGTACGTCCGGGCGAGCCCAATCCTGGAGATGTTGAACTCCGTGTCACTGGGGATCGTGTGTTTCCGGGTCAACCCCAAGACCACCGCCTTGGACGAGGAAGTCCTGGAAAAGATCAACCGGAACGTGCTCGCCCGCGTCTTTTGGGAGGATCCCGCGTTCATGTCGTCCACACGGCTCCGGAAGAGGTTTTCGCTCAGGCTCTGTATCCTGAACCATACCACCACCTGGGACGACGTGCGCGAGACCCTGGAGGCCATCGAGCGGTTTGGGAGGGAGGCATTGTCGAAGAGAGAGCATGACGGTAAGTGAACGAGATTTCCGGAACGATGTGACCGCCGCATAGCCGGCCAGGTCATTTGTCGCTCTTCGTCCGTACCAGCAGCGCCACGTGTTCATCTTACGATCAAGAAGCCGGGGGGAAGGAACATGAGCACCGCCACGACGGAAATCACTCCTATGCTCCAAATTTTTTGTCATCTTCACGGAAAATCCTGATTAACGGGAAATGGGGCGACGCCTTATCCGAACAGACGTTTCCCACCTTTAATCCGGCCACGGGCGACGTGTTGTGCCAGGTCCCGGATGGGCAAAAAGAGGACATCGATCGCGCGGTCAAGGCCGCACGGCACGCGTTCGAACACGGGCCATGGCGAACCTTGACCCCATCCGAGCGGGGAAAGCTCCTGTGGAAACTGGCGGATCTCATGGAGCGGCGCACGGAAGAATTTGCACAATTGGATTCTCTGGATAACGGCAAACCGGTGACCCTTGCCCGAGGCGGCGACGTCCCGATGGCCATTGACTTTATCCGGTACATGGCGGGCTGGTCCACGAAAATCGAGGGCACCACCATTCCGATTTCCGTCCCGTACGCGCCGGGCGCTCAGTTCCACGCGTACACCATGCGGGAACCCATCGGGGTCGTCGGACAGATTATTCCCTGGAACTTTCCGCTGTTGATGGCGGCGTGGAAGATCGGTCCCGCCCTGGCGGTCGGTTGTACCGTCGTCCTGAAGCCCGCCGAGCAAACCCCTCTCTCCGCGCTCATGCTGGGAGAGTTGGCATGTGAGGCCGGCTTTCCGGACGGCGTCCTGAATATCGTGACCGGCTTCGGGGAGACGGCCGGCGCCGCGCTCGCCGCGCATCCCGACGTCGACAAGGTCGCCTTTACGGGATCAACGGAAGTCGGCCGTTCGATCGTCCACGCCGCCGCCGGGAACCTGAAAAAAGTGACGCTTGAATTGGGCGGCAAATCTCCCTGTGTCGTGTTGCCCGATGCCGACTTGACGTCGGCGATCCCCGGGGTGGCCAATGCCATTTTCTTTAATCAAGGAGAATGTTGCAGTGCCGGCTCGCGCCTCTACGTCGAGAAAAAGATCTTCGATCGCGTGGTCGCCGGGGTGGCCGATCAGGCCAAACGGATTAAACTGGGACCCGGCATGGAAACGACCACCGACATGGGTCCCCTGGTTTCCGACGAACAACAACAACGCGTCCTGGGGTACGTGGAATCCGGGACGAATGAAGGCGCCCAAACGGTCGTCGGAGGCAACCGGTACGGCGACAGGGGCTATTTTGTCGAGCCCACCGTGCTCGTGAACACCACGCAACACATGAAGGTCGTTCAAGAGGAAATTTTCGGACCCGTGGTCTGCGCGGAACCCTTTACCGATCTTGAAGAAGCCCTGGAAAAGGCCAACGACAGTATGTACGGGTTAGCCGCCTCCGTGTGGACCAGAGACGTGAGTCAGGCGCATCGCCTTGCCGCCCGGCTCCGGGCCGGATTGGTCTGGATCAACTGCCATAACATCATGGATGCCGCCCTTCCCTTCGGGGGCTACAAACAATCGGGATGGGGTCGGGAGATGGCCCGTGAAGCCATTGATCTCTACACCGAAGTGAAAGCCGTCTGCGCGCAACTCTGACCGAAGGGCGTTTGAAGTGTCTGAAATTGAGTTAGGGACTAACCAAGCTTTTCATGAACGCGACCATCGTGGCCCAATTTCATAGGGGCGATAAGGATCTTGATTATTTTCTATGAGGTACTTCTCAAGTCCATCTATGCTACCTTCACACAATTTCGCCAGAAATTTGACCGGAAAAACTAATTCCCATGTTTTTTCCCCGGTAGATGTGTCTTCGACTGCTTTCGAAAATGGTGAAAGGTCATCAACAGATGGAATCGCATTCTTGCCGGGCTCTCTAAATTCATGAATCAAAGTACATCGGTACTCATAGAAAAGCTTGACATATCGAACCTCATCCACAATTTCTAGGTCATCTGAACATGGTATCTTCTTAACCTCTTCAAAAGTTAGATCCCTGCTTGCATCTATGCGTGTCCCGCATTCGTTGATTCGCTCATTAATGAGTTTGAAAAGTGGACTTGAGCTTTTCCCTTTTGCTTTAAGAGAAAACATCAGTTGAGTTGCGCTCACCCTGTTTCTGTCACTCCAGTTTGAGCACTTATCCAAAAATTTCATGACGCGGTCTTTATTGCCCTTTACACAAGGGAAAGCTGCACGGCTAAACGTATCAACCTCAACCAAGTAAAGAATTTTTTTGTAAATAGGATGGGCTTCAATTTGACCTATTTCTGCCGTCTGATTCCTAAAGTAGGCAATATACTTATCAATGTGATCTCGAATATTCATTCTTCACACAAATCTATCCATAAAATGCCAATGAAGGGAAACTACATGACTATGATTTAAGGCCCTTACAACCACAAGGACGATGACGCTAAGGCAAAAGCTTTAGCCCGATTCTTATAAGGGCTTATCCTCTGCTTCTTTTGATCGGCTCTCGATTTCAATGCCAAGTTCAGAAAATGCAACCTTATGAGCCTTTAACATAACAACAAAATTCTTGGTTGTACCAAAGACATGCTCTATCGAATCTGTGGGAATCTTCCAAGTTAATATCGTCCAATGTTTGCGACTCAACATGTTTAAACGTGAATGCAAACAAAGGGTGATGATGTCAGGCTTGACATAGTCATAGATTGACCCCGGCGTTGCTAAGGCTTGAGCGAAATCATCGACTTCGAGAATATCAGCCCATGAAAATAGTCGTCGATACCCATCTATTAAAGGGAAAAGGGCAAGAATGCTATCTTCGCCCCACATACTCCGAAAACAATATTTCTTTCGAAATGATTCAAAATCTTCCGATCTGAGCTTTTGGAGTTGCTGGATAATAACATCACGGTTTTTATCCATTGATTTCGTTCCACCACCTAAATCGAGCATGTTGTAAGTCATTGCCCGCCCTGCGTCACCTGTCGCATCTGAAAGAATTGCCCGAACCTCAGGATCTAAGAGAACAATATATTCATTGTCGATAGTGCAATGGAACATCAAATGATATCCTAAATATGGATTTTTCAGTTCCCTAGAATATTGGTCATCACAAAAATGGTTTGGGCACTTTTGCCGAAACAACAGTGCCTCGTCGTGCGGGGGCGAAACCCCGTCAGGCCAGCATTAACCAAGGTGCATGTCCGTTATGCGAGTAATGCCCGGAAACCCGTCAAATCCTTCATCAAAACTGATGATCCGCTTGATACCATGACGTGTCATGACGGCAAGATGGAGGGCGTCTCTGGCAGACAACCGTTCGGTGGAAAGCACGATGTCTTTGGCACGCTCCACGTCCCGACGATCGACGGGAAAGATTTCATCCACAATGCCCGTCAAAGCCTCAAACGCCGGGAGAATGGCCTCACGTCGAGCAATCGCCACGTACCGATGAAGGATTTCCTGTAAGACTTCCACGTCCGTGACCAGCCGCTCATCATGCGCAATCCAGGCTTCTAGGACCCGTTGGGCGAGAACTTTGTTGGGATGGGCGGCTCCAACCAGATACATCGGGACGTTGGAGTCGATGAAAATCATGAAGGGCTCTCGACCTGATACCCTTGGTCGATCTCTCGAAGCATCTGATCGATGTCGCCGGTGGGAAAATCATGCCGGACCGCCGTACGAAGCACGCCAAGCTTCTTTTTCGCTTCGGTCAGCGGCACTTGACGCTGCGCGGCCCGCAAGGCTTGCCGCACCCATTCCGCCACCGTCACCTGCTGCCGTTTGGCGGTGCGTTGAATGTCCCGCATTTCCTTGTCGTCCAGGATCACTTGCAGCCGCTTACTCATACCCATGAGTATAAAGTGGTTCACATCATGAGTCAAATGTCCATGGGTTACCATGGAAGCATCACGGCGTGGGCTCTGCGCGTAACGTCCCTCGGTTGAGGAACCGGTCGTCACGCCTACTCTTCCCGTGGCTTCAATCCCAGTTCTTCTGCGACCGGCTGCACCGCTTGCACCACTCGTTCGTGACAGAACCCGTTGCTCGCCAGCAGGCCGTGCACGTTGGCGAGTTGCGCCTTGACTGACGCCGCCGAACGGGTCTCACCATAGATCAGCGGCTGGCCCAGGATCGTGGTAAATGCTCCGCCCGCGGCCCGGAGGATCGCTTCCGGGGCACAGGCATCCCAGAGTTTGGTATAGGGACCCGGCTCCAGGTACACGTCGGCTTCCCCCCTCGCAATCAGACCGATCTTCAATCCCACGCTTCCCGACGGCATTTCGTTGTCCACGCCGAGAACCCGGCTGATCTTCTCGACCATGGGATGGCGATGCGACCGGGAGACCGCCAAGGTGAGCGGTCTTCCGGGATCCTGTTCCTTGATCGCCAAGGCTGACCGGATGCCGCGCTGTTCCATCCACGCCTCACGTCCCACGACGCCGGCATACAGCACGTCTCCCTCGGGGCGATAGACCACACCGAGTTGCGCTTGGCCGTTGACGGCGAGTCCGATCATCACCGAGAACTCTCCGTTCCTGGCGATAAACTCTTTTGTGCCGTCCAGCGGGTCCACGTACCAGACACGCCCCGCCGCCGGGAGAGCGTCAGGGGGAGGGCTCTCCTCCGCCACCACGGTGTCTTGGGGGAACGCGTCCTTCAAGCCCGTCACAATGAGGTCGTTGGCTTGCCGGTCGGCCTCGGTCACGGGATCGTTGTGCCCTTTGGACGCCACCGCAAAGTCCGTGGCATACACGTCCATCACGGCTTGGCCCGCTCGTCGAGCCAATTCCACGGCCACCGACAATTCCTTGTTCATGTCTTCCTTCATGCTGTTCGTTGCCGTTGTCATCCTTGTCCGCTCAGTCATTCGTCGACTATTTCTATTTCTTCTTTCCCCTCCTTTGTAAGGAGGGGCGAGGGGAGGTAGAGCTTGCGGCTATCATGGAGAACCTGCTCCGGGCGCGGTTGACTCTACCCCACCTATCCTCCCTTTACAAAGGGGAGGAAAAGAACGCGATCAAAGCCAAACCATTCTGTCAACGAATGACTGAACACATGCAAGGATGACAGGGAAACACGAACGCTTGATGCGTGGACGTGATGGTGTTGATTGCACCACGTGTTCACGTCGGGGCAGGAGCACGTGTGAAGGCTCAGGGCCGCTTACGCTTCATTTGCACTCTTGGGGCCGTGATGCATGAGTGATTGGCCGGCTGCCATCAGCGCCTCCATTTCCTCACGAGTCGAGGCTTCCGCGTAACAGCGTACCAACGGTTCTGTTCCGGAAGGACGGAAAAGAAACCAACTCCCATCTTCCAACACGAGCTTGCATCCATCCAGGGTGTTGACCTGCTGAACCGATTTCCCCGCGAAATCGCCGGGCGGCGACTTCTGGACCTTGAGCAAATTTTCCTGCATCGCGTCCGTGAGCGGTTGGTCATGACGCGACGAAAAGGTCGGGCCCACTCGATTAAACAAGTCTTCCCGGAGTTCTCCGAGCGTCTTCTTGGTTCGGGCAATCATCTCCGTCACCAACAGGCAGGCCAGGATTCCGTCCTTTTCCGGTACGTGTCCCTGAATCGACAGACCCGCACTTTCTTCGCCGCCCATCCGAATCTCGTCCTTGGCCATAAGTTCCGCGAGATATTTGAACCCGACGGGGGTTTCCCGGACGCCCAATCCGTGGCTGTGGGCCACGCGGTCGATGAGATGCGTGGTGGCGACGGATCGTCCCACGTCCCCGGTCCAACATCGGGTCGTCGCCAGATAATCGACGAGTAACGCCAAAATGACGTTGGCATCGATAAAGCTGCCGTCCTGGTCCACGATGCCGAATCGATCGGCGTCCCCGTCGGTGGCCAGCCCGATATGGGCTTTTCCCTGTTTCACCGTGTCTTGCAGTTCCGCCGTCGTCTCTCGCGTGGGTTCAGGGCGAAGTCCTCCGAAATACGGGTCACGCCAATAGTGCAGGACCGCCATTTTCGCGCCGGCTTTCCTGAGAAACACGTCAAGATACCCGCGTGACGTTCCGTACAGGGGATCCATGACCACTCGCAGGTCGGCCTCACGGATCGTATCCACGTCGATATGTTTCCCCAACGCAGCCAAATAATCGGGACATGGATCAAACATTTGCACCATTTGCGCTCTATGGGCCTTTTCCCACGGCAGCCATTTGACGTGCTCCCCGTGCAGCAGGTGGACCAGGCGTTGTTCGATGACGCGCGTGGTCTCGGGAAGCGCAGGGCCGCCCCACTCCGGCGTAAACTTGATCCCGTTGTATTCCGGAGGATTATGGCTGGCGGAAATATTCAACCCGCCGGCCAGGTTCTGCTGGAGCACGTGGTATGCAATGGTTGGAGTGGGTGTTTCCCGGTCGCACAGCAACACCGACATGCCGTGACCGGCAAACACCTCAGCCGCGACCTTAGCAAATTTTTCGCCAAGAAACCTGGAGTCGTAGCCGATAATGAGGCCGCGATGTCCGATTTTTTCTTGTTTCAGGACGTGGACGATGGCCTGAGCGACGATGCGGACGCTCTGAAACGTAAAGTCTTCTCCCAGAACGGCGCGCCACCCTGAGGTCCCAAAGGTAATTTGTCTCATTCAGTCTTATTTGTTCACTTCAGCCGGATGCTCGAAGACGTATCCTTCAAGAGTAGCAAACCTGGTGTCCGAAGGCCACCTTTTTTCATTGGCGCACGACGCGGCATTTCCCCGATGACGCCCCGTCCGGAGGCGGGCCAAAAGAAAAGCCCACGGATTTACACCCGTGGGCTTCAAAAAGAACCCGGCAACGCCCTACTTTCCCACAGCCTCGCGGCTGCAGTATCATCGGCCCTGGAGGGCTTAACTTCCGTGTTCGGGATGGGAACGGGTGTGGCCCCTCCGGCATGGTCACCGGGAATGTGTTGATCCGTGTCCTCTCGAAATTCCATGACGGGACGAGCAACGCCGTGCGTGCCGGCCTCTCTCATCTTTCCCGTCATTGACATCTCGCTCGTGAGAGGTCATGTCTATCAGAAGTAAATTGATGTTAAGTCGCACGGCCGATTAGTACTGGTTAGCTTCAAGCCTTACAGCTCTTCCACATCCAGCCTATCAAACTCGTCGTCTACGAGTGGCCTTTAGGGAGGTTACCCTCCGGGAGATCTTGTCTTGAGGCTGGCTTCCCGCTTAGATGCTTTCAGCGGTTATCCAAACCGGACATAGCTACCCGGCGCTGCCGCTGGCGCGACAACCGGCACACTAGAGGTCCGTCCATCTCAATCCTCTCGTACTAGAGACAGACCCTCTCAAATCTCCTACGCCCACAACAGATAGGGACCGAACTGTCTCACGACGTTCTGAACCCAACTCTCGTACCGCTTTAACGGGCGAACAGCCCGACCCTTGGGACCCGCTTCAGCCCCAGGATGCGATGAGTCGACATCGAGGTGCCAAACCTCCCCGTCGATGTGAACTCTTGGGGGAGATCAGCCTGTTATCCCCGGCGTACCTTTTATCCGTTGAGCGATGGCCCTTCCACCCAGGACCACCGGATCACTAAGCCCGACTTTCGTCCCTGCTCGACGTGTCCGTCTCGCAGTCAAGCTCCCTTTTGTCTTTACACTCGACGGCTGATTGCCGACCAGCCTGAGGGAACCTTTGGGCGCCTCCGTTACTTTTTGGGAGGCGACCGCCCCAGTCAAACTACCCACCAGACACTGTTCCTGCCCTGGATGACAGAGCCAGGTTAGAATGTCGGAAAAATAAGGGTGGTATTTCAAGGATGACTCCACGGGAACTAGCGCCCCCGCTTCACCGTCTCCCACCTATCCTACACATAGTCGCCCAACACCCAATGTCAAGTTGTAGTAAAGGTGCACAGGGTCTTTCCGTCTAGTTGCGGGCACCCGGCGTCTTCACCGGAACCACAAGTTCGCTGAGTCACTCCCCGAGACAGCGCTCCAATCGTTATGCCATTCATGCAGGTCGGAACTTACCCGACAAGGAATTTCGCTACCTTAGGACCGTTATAGTTACGGCCGCCGTTTACTGGGGCTTCCCTTCGAAGCTTCGCCTTGCGGCTGACATCTCCAGTTAACCTTCCAGCACCGGGCAGGCATCAGACCCTATACATCCTCTTACGAGTTAGCAGAGTCCTGTGTTTTTGGTAAACAGTCGCCAGAGCCATTTCACTGCGACCTCGTTCCGCTCGAGGAGCAAGTCCTCTCACGTACGCGAGGCACCCCTTCTCCCGAAGTTACGGGGCTAGTTTGCAGAGTTCCTTAGGGAGTGTTCTCTCACGCCCCTGAGTGTATTCCACTCGCCTACCTGTGTCGGTTTGCGGTACGGTCACCATGCCCACTCACTACGAGGCTTTTCTCGGCAGTGTGGGATCAGCCCGTTTGTGGCCTTGCGGCCTCCCCATCACGCCTCGGCGTTAACGGATTCGCGGATTTGCCTGCGAATCCCGCCTACACGCTTGGACCGGGTATTCCAGGGACCCGGCGGTGCCTACCCTTCTGCGTCCCCCCTTCGTTGATAACGCGAACATGATGGTACAGGAATGTTGACCTGTTTCCCATTGACTACGCCTTTCGGCCTCGCCTTAGGGACCGACTAACCCTGACCTGACGAACATTGGCCAGGAAACCTTAGGCTTACGGGGACGATGATTCTCACATCGTTAATCGCTACTTATGCCGGCATAATCTCTTCTCTGCGATCCAGCCGTCCTTGTCGGTCGACCTTCACCTCACAGAGAATGCTCCCCTACCGCTCATCCCGTGAAGGACAAGCCCGCAGCTTCGGTTGTAAACTTAAGCCCCGTTACATTTTCGGCGCAGGCGCACTCGACCAGTGAGCTATTACGCACTCTTTCAAGGATGGCTGCTTCTAAGCCAACCTCCTGGCTGTCTGAGCATACCCACAACCTTTCCCACTTAGCTTACAATTGGGGACCTTAGCTGGCGGTCTGGGCTGTTTCCCTTTTGACCACGGACCTTAGCGCCCGTAGTCTGACTCCCGGAGATCCAGTAGCGGCATTCGGAGTTTGGTTGAGTTCGGTAGCGCGATAACGCCCCTAGCCCATCCAGTGCTCTACCTCCGCCACGGTGACTCCAAGGCTAGCCCTAAAGCTATTTCGGGGAGAACCAGCTATTACGAGGTTTGATTAGCCTTTCACTCCTACCCACAGCTCATCCGAGCTTTTTGCAACAAACAACGGTTCGGGCCTCCTCCATCTGTTACGACGGATTCACCCTGGCCATGGGTAGATCACCTCGCTTCGGGTCTATTCTGCGCAACTGAGCGCCCTATTCGGACTCGCTTTCGCTACGGCTCCGTCTTGTCAACTTAACCTTGCTACGCAAAATAACTCGCCGGCTCATTAAGCAAAAGGCACGCGATCAGGCATTCCCCTTGCGGGGCATAGCCCTCTCGCTGCTTGTAGGTATACGGTTTCAGGTTCTATTTCACTCCCCTCACCGGGGTTCTTTTCGCCTTTCCCTCACGGTACTGGTTCACTATCGGTCATCAGAGAGTATTTAGCCTTGGAAGGTGGTCCTCCCGGATTCCCACAAGGTTTCTCGAGCCCCGTGGTACTCAGGACCTGCATCCAACGAGCCAACCTGTTTTCGCATACGGGACTGTCACCCTCTGTGGTTGGCCTTTCCAGGCCATTCCGCTAACAGGTTGGTTTGTCACTCGTTGACACCGCTGTACCGGTGTCCAATACAGACCTACAACCCCTCATGTACAACGCGCACAGGCTTGACATACATGAGGTTTAGGCTATTCCCGTTTCGCTCGCCACTACTCAGGGAATCGCAATTGCTTTCTCTTCCTGCGGGTACTGAGATGTTTCACTTCCCCGCGTTGGCTTCACGTCACCTATGGATTCAGTGACGGATAGGCGGCATTCATCGCCTGGGTTTCCCCATTCGGGCATCCCCGGATCACGGCCTGCTTGCGGCTTCCCGAGGCTTATCGCAGCTTGCTACGCCCTTCATCGCCTTCTGATGCCAAGGCATCCACCGTACACCCTTAGTAACTTAACATCATTTACTTCTGATACACATGACCTGTGTTTCGGTCTATTCAGTTGTCAAAGAACGACCAGCCCGCACGGCGGGCCGAACACCAAATCTTGGTGGAGCTGAGCGGGATCGAACCGCCGACCCCCTGGTTGCAAACCAGGTGCTCTCCCAGCTGAGCTACAGCCCCCTCCCCTGCATCGTTCCGAATCCTGCGCTCGCTCCTCGTGGCGTCGGCCGCACGCCTTCGTGCAACACGAGCCGGATGGCCGGAGCCAGATGGTGGGCCTAGATAGAATTGAACTATCGACCTCACGCTTATCAGGCGTGCGCTCTAACCATCTGAGCTATAGGCCCATCCCCAGTTACGGACCGTCACAGGTTTTGTTGAGGAGAAGCTGTGTTGAAGAGGTGACCCTTGCGATTTGCGTCATCGTTTCTTTGGAGCAACGCTCCTTAGAAAGGAGGTGATCCAGCCGCAGGTTCCCCTACGGCTACCTTGTTACGACTTCACCCCAATCATCAACCATACCGTGGGCACCTGCCTCCCTTGCGGGTTGGCTCCAGCGACTTCAGGTACAACTAACTTTCGTGGTGTGACGGGCGGTGTGTACAAGGCCCGGGAACGTATTCACCGCGGCGTGCTGATCCGCGATTACTAGCGATTCCTCCTTCATGAGGTCGAGTTGCAGACCTCAATCTGAACTGAGGCCGGTTTTTGCGGATTGGCTCCCCCTTGCGGGATTGCAACCTTCTGTACCGACCATTGTAGCACGTGTGTAGCCCCAGGCATAAAGGCCATGCTGACTTGACGTCATCCCCACCTTCCTCCCCGTTATCCTGGGCAGTCTCTTCAGAGTGCCCGGCATCACCCGATGGCAACTGAAGACAGGGGTTACGCTCGTTGCGGGACTTAACCCAACACCTCACGGCACGAGCTGACGACAGCCATGCAGCACCTGAGCTCGCCCCCCCGAAGGGGTCTTTACTCTTTCAAGCTTTTCCACGAGCATGTCCAACCTGGGTAAGGTTCTTCGCGTTGCGTCGAATTAAACCACATGCTCCACCGCTTGTGCGGGCCCCCGTCAATTCCTTTGAGTTTCAACCTTGCGGCCGTACTCCCCAGGCGGGGTACTTACTGCGTTAACTGCGGCACCGACAGTAACCTGCCGACACTTAGTACCCATCGTTTACGGCGTGGACTACCAGGGTATCTAATCCTGTTTGCTCCCCACGCTTTCGCACCTCAGCGTCAGAGACGTTCCAGAGCGCCGCCTTCGCCACCGGCCTTCTTCCCGATATCTACGCATTTCACCGCTACACCGGAAATTCCGCGCTCCTCTCCCGCCCTCTAGCTTAGCAGTCCCCCTCGACCTTTATGGGTTAAGCCCATAGCTTTCCCAAGGGGCTTACTAAACCGCCTACGTGCTCTTTACGCCCAGTAAATCCGAACAACGCTCGCCACCTTCGTATTACCGCGGCTGCTGGCACGAAGTTAGCCGTGGCTTTTTCTGGAGGTACCGTCCGGGTGGAAACCCACCCCATCTTTCCTCCTAAAAGGGGTTTACAATCCGAAAACCTTCTTCCCCCACGCGGCGTCGCTGCGTCAGGCTTTCGCCCATTGCGCAATATTCCTCACTGCTGCCTCCCGTAGGAGTCTGGCCCGTATCTCAGTGCCAGTGTGGCTGATCGTCCTCTCAGACCAGCTACCCGTCGTAGCCTTGGTGGGCCGTTACCCCACCAACAAGCTGATAGGCCATGAGCCCATCTTCGAGTGCCACATCCACGATGCGGCTTTCCTTCCTTACCCGAGGGACCGGAAGCGTATGGGGTATTAGCCAGCCTTTCGGCTGGTTATCCCCCGCTCAAAGGCAGATTACCCATGTATTACTCACCCGTTCGCCACTTTACTACTCCGAAGAGTCTCTCGTTCGACTTGCATGTGTTAGGCGCGCCGCCAGCGTTCGTTCTGAGCCAGGATCAAACTCTCAAAAATTATACTTCTTTCACAAGGGCCACCACTTCAACACACTTCTTCTTTGCCGTTTGGTTCGGCTATGCAATTGTCAAAGAACGACTAAACAGGGGAACGGTAGAAAATACTGGAGCGTTCGGTGGATGTCAAGGGTATTTTCGAGAATATTCGTCCGAAGTGTATTTTTTTGTCACGGCACCAGGATGGAGGCTCAAAATCGGCTCCCGCGGCGCCGTTTCGTTAGTCCCAATACCGTGCGTGCGGATGGGGCGGATTGAAAAACTTGACGTGAGGGTGTTTGAAGAACCCGATCAACAGGACGCCCGCCAGGAACCCGCCGATATGCGCAAAAAACGCCACGCCGCCGCCTTCGGTGCCGAGGCTCATGCCCCCGCTCAGGACCTGCATCACGAACCACAGACCCAACACGATCGAGGCGGGGACATGGAGCATCTGACTGAAGAACCCCAACGGGATGAGCACCAACACCTGCGCGCGGGGATAGAGCAACAGATAGGCGCCCAGGATCCCCGAAATGGCGCCGCTGGCCCCAACCATGGGAATGGTCGATTCGGGGTCAACCGCGGCATGACTCAGGGCCGCGACAATACCGCACAGGAAATAAAAGACGATGAACTTGCCATGGCCCATGACGTCTTCAATGTTGTTCCCGAAGATCCACAAATACAGCATGTTCCCGATCAGGTGCATCCAGCCGCCGTGCAGAAACATGCTGGTGACCAGGCTGCCATAGGGCGACACCGCGGCGAGTTCAACCGGGAGTTCGGCATACCCGAACACGACCGCGGGGATGGCCCCATACTGATACACAAAGGCTTGCCCGCTCTGCTGCCCCAGCATCGCCTGGTTCAGGAAGACCACCACACAGGCCGCCAGGAACCCGATGGTCACGACGGGTTTAATGTCCGTGGGGTTGTCGTCGCGCAGGGGAATCATGGAATCACGCTGTGCCAGCTCTGTCGGCATGCCATCTGAAAGCTGCTATGCCGTGCTATGCTTTGCTATGAAATGCTATGTTTTTGCGATGATGTGCGATGTAGTGCTATTTTTGCTATGTCTTTGCTATACTTTTGCTATGAAATTGCTATGCCTTGCTATATTCCTGCTATGATTATGCTATGTTTTTGCGATGCCTTGCTATGCCAGGCCATGTCCATGCCACGCCGGGCTACCCCCTGATGGGATTCAGAATATCCGCGTCTTCAAGAGCAATGGAAAAACCCGCGGCATTGACGTGCCCGCCGCCCCCGTGCCTAGCGGCAATGGCGGAGACGTCAGCGGTCCCCGGTTTCGAACGCAAGCTGAAATATCGCCGGCCGTTCCGTTGGTGCCAGATGATACAGAACGGATAGCCTTGGCACAGGCGTTCACCGATCTGACTGGTCATCACCGGACTGTACACCGCGGGCACCGTTTCACCCTCGAACTCGACCAGGACCGACTCCCTGACGATCTTGGCAATCAGGACGTCTTCCCGGCGTAGAATCGCCCGGCCCTCGATCTCCAACGTGTCCTGCGTCAGATTGTCCCAGACCTGAAAATCGAATGGATACGAGTCCAACGCGGCGTTGATTTCACGACTCTTGGGCAACCGCCATTCCCACAGATCCTTGTCCTGAATGTACTGCAGCAACCAGGGTGCCGGCTCCGGGTGCGCCCATTCCCAGGCCAACACCGCGCCGCTTTTTTTCATGTCGAAATACGCATACGGGAGACCGGCCAACGCGGCCTGCGCCGTGACGTGGTGATCCAGGATTCGCAAACTGGCCGTGGATTCAGCCAGGCGTTCGATAACCTCACGAGAATAACTGAAGTCCACCATCACGACATGGTCGTGGTCCAACCCCGACGGCGGGCTCAAGCCATGTTCAACCGGCAGATAACGCGCGTCCGGATACTTCTTCCACAAAGCCCACGCCGCGCCAAACCCATCGAGGCAATCGGCATGATACAACACGACCGTCGGGTCGTGTTGAGAAACCAGTTTGTCCGGAGACTCGCTCATCGCTCAAAACCATAGCATGAATCCGGTTGCAGACAAAATCCCTTGTCTGCCGTCCCGAAGCAACTTTTCTCATTTTGTCATTCCCAACAATCGTAATCGGGAATCCAGTGCCTTGTATCACTCCCCCCCTTGAGGGGGAGTCGGTGAAACAAGGGCGCAGCCCGCAGGCGAACCGGTGGGGGGACCGGTGGGAGGAGTGGATGAACTTTCCTCTCCCTTGATGGGAGAGGACAAAGGTGAGGGTGAGAAATTGTATAGACCGGGGACATGGTTTACACTTTTTTCCTCCGTGTTCCCTCTCTCCAGGGGCGAAGGTTTTGTAAGGCTCTTTTCATACCAATCCCCCATGCAGGCGTGCCGCCTGCACCCCAAGGGATGAAAATGGGGGCTTGGCGGGCTGAAGGGTGGAGGGCAGGCACAGGGGCCTGCCCCTACAAATACGGGCTCTCCTCCGGCCGTAGGGGACGGCCAGAGCCTGCCCTGAGCGAAGCCGAAGGGGGCCGTCCCGCATGGAGGGCGGTATGTTCTTATTTTCGTATCAATTGCGCAGTTGTTTGGACGGAAACCTGTTTGCACGTCAACCCCGGAAGCAAAACACCGGCGCGCCGGCGCGGACGAGAAAAAGCGACAGAGCAACGCCGGAAGGGAGAGGATAGAATGGGTCAGTCAGTTGGAGAACATGGACACGTCATTTCAGATACGTCAGCAGCACACACGAAAGAACAATCAGTGCTAGGATAAGCGGTCCGGCGCCAATTCTCTTAAAGCAGAGCAATCTTGGGCTGCCAGAAAGAGTTTAGACGGCGAGCAGCCGCTTGATGATTTCTTTTTCCAGAGTTTCTGTGTTCGTGACGTCAACAAGTGGGATTCCTAACGTATAGACCGACTGCAGATTTGATCGAACTGCACTTTGTTCCTTTATCCAATCCTGTTTTTGAATCTCGTTCACCTCGAATTTTTCTAAAGTCCACGGGCCACGTCTTTCCGGATCGCTCTCTTTTGCTTCTTTCCATTTCCATTGATACCACCAGTATCCATCCCAATCTTTTTTATTTTTTTCATTATTTGCTTCATCCACGAATTTTAGCGTAGTACCAACCACAACAGGTTCGAAATCTTTAGAAAGGTCCGAATATCTGTCATCGTCGATCATAACCGTAATATATTTGATTTGCGTAGGTTCACTGTCTGAAGTAAATGATTGTTGTATATTAAAGGGTATCCTGACGATTTTTGTGCCAAAATGTGAATCTTCATGATAGTTCTTATAGTTCCCCACATCTCCTATAATAGACCCCGGCTGCATTGTTCCGGCCGCCATCAATTCCTTGGCTGTCTCCATTAACATGTAAATTTGCTTATAAATATCCAGAATCTGCTTGAATGTTTCGACAATTGCCTTAGAATCTCCGCACATGCTGAAACCCTCCTTGTGTTTAGATACTCTTTTGGGGGCATGAGAACTCGCGTTACCGGTTGTCGAATGTGTAGTTTGATTGCTGGATTTCATAACACCATTCCGTTTGAAACCAGACCAACCCCAGACAACGTGCCGCCTCGGAAATATCATTCAATTCGGCGCCATTTTTGTTGCTATAGAGCTCAGAAAGGCTTCGCCAAGACAGCCAGGAAATGTGTATGTCGTTTGCAGCAACTTTGCCTTGCTTCTTCTTGACCTCGTCTACGGCTTCTTGAATGTCTTTTTTAGGTTCACTGGAGACGAAATTTTTTGTCAAATAAATCATCCAAGGTTCCGCACCCTCCTCGTCTGCTTTTCTTTTCAGGTGGCACCACTCTTTTGCGAGTTGGTGATTGATGGTTCCGTCTGTTGACGCTAGGCTCGATATGCCTGAATGGTATTTGGCTTCTATAAGGACACACAGTGGCTTCTCCTTGTCCCGCTCAATCCTGATGAAGACATCCGGCTCGCATGAACCGATGTCTTGGCTGGACCATCGCGGCCAGAACTCATAGTCGCCGTATTTGGCCTGATAATGCTCCGCAAGGTCGGGCTTTGAGCCTGCAATGGGTTCTGCTTCTTTCAGAAATTCGAGGATCTGCCTTCCAGTCGGCTCCCGTCGGAATGCGCCGAAGAACATGGAGGTCAACACGTCCTCCCTGTCCTTCATCTCTCCGGTGAGCTTTCCTCTGAGTAGTGCTTCCAGCATGTCGGTTACGGCACGGCGACTTGTATGAATGGATAAGAAAGAAAAAAGTTATCCACGTCAAGAGAGAAACATAAAGAACCTGTACCAGAATCCCGTATCCCGGCGACGAGAGAAGAGAGGTCCAACGGTATTGCATATCATCGCAGCATGGCGTAGGGTAGAATCATCATGATGCTTTCTACCATGGGGAGCAGTGATGAGCCTTAACATCAAAAATGACGAGACCTGCCGGCTTGCCGGCGAGTTGGCACGGTTGACCGGCGAGACCATGACCGGCGCGATTACCGTGGCGTTGCGCGAACGCTTGGAGCGCGAGAAGCGCGAGCGTAGCGCGGAAGCCCTGGCTCGGGAGTTGCACGCCATTGGACAGCGCTGCGCCAAGCTCATGGGGCCGGGACCCTCCGCCGTGGAGCATGGCGACATGCTCTACGATGAACGGGGATTGCCCAAGTGATCGTCGATACGTCGGCCCTCCTTGCCATCCTGCTCGGTGAACCAGACGCCGGACGTTATGAAGATGCGATAGCCGCGGCATGGCCCCGTCGCATGTCGGCGATCGCGTTGCTTGAGGCGGCAATGGTTGTCGAAAACCGGGGTGGAGCCAAGGCAGGACATGAGCTGGATGTGCTATTGGAGAAAGCGGCGGTCGAGTTGGTTCCAGTCACGTCTGAACATGCCAACGCCGCCCGCCACGCTTGGCGGCGTTTCGGCAAGGGGAATCACCGGGCGGCGTTGAATTTCGGGGACTGCTTCGCCTACGCCCTCGCCAAAACAACGGGCGAGCCGCTCCTGTTCAAAGGCAAGGATTTCACCCACACCGATATCGAGCCGGCGTGAGTTTGGCTCCCATGATCGAATAACACCCGCGCCCCTTCCCACCACTCAGGACTCTTGAACCGAACCCTGGGGCAAGCCGTTCAACCAATCGATGAGTTGTCTGAGTCGACCCGCGTCCTGTCGGTGATAGGGGAGAATCAACCGGGGGAGCGAGAGCGCGTCCGGATCATCGAGTTCCGGCGCCATTGCTTTTCCTTGAACGATGATCCCGTTGGGAGCCAGATCGTGAAAGCGGGACCGGACTTCCTTGAGTTGCTCCGGTGTCAGGGGGTGTCGTATCCGCATGACCAAAGACTCTTTCACGAACCGGTATGAGTGAAAGTTCCGGTAAAAATGTTGGATTTCGTCGGCCGCGGCCTCGGCATTGTCGAAAATTTTCAACAATGACAAATCCGATTCAGCAATAAATCCCCGAGGCAACAGGTCGTGGGACACAAAATCCATCCACCGGGTCCAATAATCAGAGCCTGGCGCCTGGAGACATACAATCGGCATGACATTCGCCTTGCCGGTCTGGATCAAGGTCAGCAGTTCGAACGCTTCATCCATCGTGCCGAACCCGCCGGGGAAAAATGCCGCGGCCTGCGATTCCCGCACGAACAGGAGTTTCCTGGTAAAGAAGTACTTCAGGTGAACCAGCTTGGGGTCGCCGGCAATGGTGGAGTTCGCGGCTTGCTCGAAGGGCAGCATGATATTGACGCCGAAACTCATGTCCTTGCCCGCTCCCTGGTGGCCGGCCTCCATGATGCCCGGTCCCGCGCCGGTAATCACCATGAACCCGCGCCGGCTCAACAGCCGCCCCATCCGCGCGGCCAGTTGAAAATTGGGGTCGTCGGACGGCGTTCTGGCCGACCCGTAGATGCTCACTTTCAGGCAGTGTTCATAGGGCTGAAACACCCGGAACGCATGTTGCAGTTCCTTGAGCGCCCGGCTCATGATCTTCACGTCCAACAGGTCGGGCGGCTGTTCGGCCATCCTGACGACACCGGCCAACATGCCCCGGATCAACGTGCTGCGCTGGTCATCTGATGAGTTCGCAAGGATCCTCTCCAGTCGAGTCAGCAGGGCTTCGCGATCCTCCGGCAGCTCGCGGGACAGCAGGTTCGCGCCCGACTCCTGATCAGCCGGCGGCATGACGACGCTGGCCAATATCCCCTCGTCCACATAGCTTCGCTGTCCCTTGGATGACTCCGGTGGGATACGTTGAAGTCTGGCCAGCACGTGATCGTGCTCGTCTCCCAGTTCGTGCGACAGAATGCTCGTTCCCGGCTCGGGAGCGGCAGGTGGTAAATGGTTCGAGTTGTGCCCGTTCGTCATGGCGATCACCTCTTGTCAGGCTTTCCGAACATTGCGCTGGACAATGCTCTCCTCTATCTTATAGTTAGCTCTTTACTTATATTGTACACGATGTCGTCCCCTTCTACGCGCATGAGCTTCTGGCACCACCTTCCGCGGCCCATCATCGGATTGGCTCCCATGGACGGAGTCACCGATATTGCGTTCCGCCACGTCATCGCCACCGGGGCTTGTCCTGAGCGTAGGGAAGCGAAGTCGAAGGGCCGGCCGGACGTGATCTTTACGGAATTCACCAATGTCCACGACATATGCCAAGGCCGGGTCATGGGCTGGGAGCCGTTGCGCTATACCGACGGGCAACGCCCCATCGTGGCCCAGTTGTACGGCAAAGAGCCGCAGTTGTTTTACCAGGCCGCCCACGTGGTGAGTGAACTCGGGTTCGACGGCCTGGACATCAACATGGGGTGCCCGTCGAAAAACGTGGCGTCCTCCGGGTGCGGCGCCGGGCTCATCAGAACGCCGGAACTGGCCCTCGACATCATGGCGGCGACCGAACGCGGGCTGCGCGATTGGGCCGAGGGGCAAACCCTGGCCGAAGCCGGACTTAAACCCGGCATCGTCGAAAAGGTGCGCATGGCGCGTGCCGCGCAAGACCATCCGGCCCCGCCACGTGCCGCCCTTCCGCTTTCAGTGAAGACGCGTCTGGGGTACGACTCCGTCATTATCAAGGAATGGAGCGCGTGCCTCACCCAAGGCCGCCCGCAGGTCATGTCCATCCACGGGCGCACGTTGAAACAAATGTATCGGGGCGACGCGGATTGGGACGCGATCGCCGAAGCTGCGGCTCAAATCCGCGAACGAGGCATTCTCGTGTTGGGCAACGGCGACATCGGCTCCTTGAACGAAGCCATTGCCCGCATCCTTGCCAGCGGGGTGGACGGCATTCTCATCGGCCGGGCGGCACTGGGCAACCCGTGGATCTTTCATGGCAAAGAAGCAATCCGGGAGGCCGTGCGCACGCACGCCCGGCATCCGGTCCCCGAACCCGCGGTCTCCCGTGAAGACCGGTTCGACATGATCCTGAAGCACGCGCACACGTTTGAACGGTTTCACGACGCGCCCCGTTTCCCGCGCATGCGCAAACACCTGGGGTGGTATTGCAGCGGCTTTCCGCATGCGGCCGCCCTGCGCGCCGATATGGTCAAGACCAACAATTCCGGGGACGTTGAACGATTGCTGCACGAATACGTCTCCCGGCACGTCGCCCCCGACGTCGAAGCCCTCACCGCCGCACCGGCATAATCCGCATCGAGAACTCGTGTCCGTCATCCTGGCTTCCACTTCCCCGCGCCGCCGCGAATTGCTGACCCTGCTCGGCATCGCGTTCGAGATCATCCCGCCCACGGCCGAGGAAATCCCTTCACCCGGCCTTTTGCCTCGTGAGCAAGCGAAACAATTCGCGCTGGACAAAGCGCTCTCCATTGCGCGGCGGCACCCGGACAACTTGGTGTTGGGCAGCGACACGGTGATCGAGATCGACGGAACCCTGGTGGGCAAACCGCGGGATCTCGACGACGCCGAATCCATGCTGCGGCTACTCCGGGGATGCAGTCACCACGTGCACACCGCTATCGCGCTCATCCACGAGACCGCATACGTGACCGTCGTCCGGATCGAGAGTGCCCTGGTTCGGATGACGCCGTTCACCGACCAGGAACTCAGGCGCTATCTGGAGACCGGGGAAAGTTTAGGGAAAGCCGGGGCGTACTCCATTCAAGGAGAAGCAGCGCGGTTCATTGAAAAGATCGAGGGAGATTATCCCACCATCGTCGGGCTTCCTTTGCGGCAGACCGCCGAACTCTTGGAACAACATGGCGTCATCCTGCCGACACCCGTCGAGGAGCTTTATCGCCTGAAGCCGTACGCGAATTGGAAGGCGTTTTAAAGGATTAGTGGGGTTTCGGCCCCACACGACGAGGTCCTTTTGTTTCGACAAAAGGACCCAAAACCATGTCCGCCCTGCATGGCCCTCCGGGTTCCCTACGAGGCTTGCCGAGTCCGGCGGCTGCGCAACTCGCTCCGCTCAGACAGTGCTCGCCGTTGCTCCGGACTCGGCTGCACTTCTCGGCCATGCAGAAGGCGGCACCCCCTCAAATGCTAAGTGTAAATTGTAAATCTTCAACCATTTGGCAATCTCATAGAGAACGCATACACAGAGACAAGCCTATTGTGGAACTAACACTCATACGAAAATTGGCATAAGAAAAGGCGGCTCTTGTTGCAAGAGCCGCCTTCGTTGAATCAATTCCCGGCGCTACGTCACATGAACTTCATGAACTTTTCTTTGGCTTCGTCCATGAGTTCGGCGGAGACGGTGGTCGCGCCGCGTTCCTGGGCCAGGCGTTCGATTTCCTTGCGGGCCATGGGCTGAATGAAGTCCGGGATGTTGCGCAGGCGCTCTTCAGCTTCGGGCGACCAGTTCAGGCCGTTCGATGAATTCTTGGAATCATCCATGACTTGCAGCGTGACGGTCGTATAGCCGTTCTTCCGCGCATATGTTTCCACGCTGCCCTTGACCATCGGCTGCACGAACGACGGCAGCTTGTCCAGCCGTTCCTGCGCATCGGGACTCCATTGTAGCGCGGACGGTGCCGCACCTGTGGAAGCTTCGCCGCTGATTAATCCCATCTGCGCGACCATCGCGGAAAACGGACAGCCGCCGGACTCGCCCTCTTTGGCGGTGGCACCTGGTGCGGGGGCCGCGGTCTGCCCGGCGCTGATTTTGTCGTTCAGATAGGCCGCCATGGACCCGGACGGCGCCGGAGCACCGACGTCTTCTTTTAACGTGCCCCGGGTCATTTCCAATGGGGAAGGGTCCACTGTCCGCCCGCCAAGTTGGACGCCCAGGGAACTGACCATTTGGGTTTCGCCCGGATTCGTCACCATGGACACCTTCGCCTCGCAGGAGGGGCAGGCGAAAAACACTCCGAGCGATCCTTCGGCGGGTTTCTCGACTTTTTCAAAACTCATATAGGTTTCACAGTTCAAGCAGACGAATTTCATAACGGCCTCACGCGGGAGAGTTAAAGGTGAAAAGGGTAAGCCTCATCGTTCAATGGGCAGACACCGCCCCTACAAATTTTCGGCCAGGACTCTTTTGTAATCCAGCATCGACTGGATACGGCCGACAATATCCGTATAGCGCCGGTTCGTGGGATACTCCCCGTCCAGCAACGGGGTCCCTTTATCGAACGTTTTCGCAAAGTTCCGGTCAAAGGGAATGCGGCCCAACAACGGCAAATTGAGGGCTTCACACATACCCTCGGTGTTGCCTTCGAAGAGTTCATTCTCGGCGCCGCATGACGGGCACCGGTATTGGCTCATGTTTTCGACGACCCCCAACACGGTGATCCCCAGTTCCGTGGCATAGCCGATCGACTTCTGCACGACGTTCGAGGCCACTTCCGACGGCGTCGTGACCACCACCGCACCGGCCAGATCCGGCAGGAATCCGGCAATGACCGGCGGTTTGTCCGCCGCCGCACCCGGGGGGAGATCGGCCAACAGATAATCCAGGTCGCCCCAGAGTATATCGGCCAGGAACTCCCGGATCACGTTCATCTCCATGAGCCCGAGCCACACGGGACTCAAATCCATCGGGCCTTTCCATCGCACGGGAGCCGTCTCATCGAGCAGGAAATCCATGGACGCCACTTTGATGCCGTAGGGCCCTTCGGGCGGCCGGGCCCCATCCGGCGTGACCTCGAGCCCCTTGCCCAGAATCCCCATCATGCGGGGCACGCAAGGCCCGTTGAGATCCACGTCGATGATCCCGACCTTGTGGCCCTGTCGGCCCAGGGCCAAGGCCAAATTGACCGTGGTCATGCTTTTCCCGACGCCGCCCTTACCGCTCATCACCACGATCTTGTGCTTGATCCCCGACATACGGTCCTGCACCTGCCGGGTCTGCTGGGTGATCTGCTGGACCACCTTGGCGTCGTCGGTGTATCGCAATTTACCCAGAATGCTTTTCAGGTCTTTTTCCATACCGACTCCTTTGCCGACAAATTCGGCTCGAACGAAAAACGTAGCATAGGGGTTTTGACCAGTCAATCAAGGGGCAAGGCGAAACATCCGTTCCGTGACGGCAACGCTACGTCGTCCGGGTTTATGAATCGGCACAAGCCATCAAACCAAGGGTTCCCGAAGTGGACAAGCCGTGCATGGTCGCGTATACGAGTTGTATGGCCAGCGTCGAGCAACTTCATCCTCAACAGAAAGAAGGCAAGCAGTATGAAGATCATCGTAATAGGAGCAACAGGAACCATCGGGAAGGCTGTCGTCAAGGCTCTCAAGCCAACCCATGACGTTGTGGAGGCTTCACGGAAGGGCCAGGTTCGCGTGGATTTGAGCGACCCGGATTCGATCAAAGCCATGTACCAAACCGTTTCCACCGTCGATGCCGTGATTTGTGCGACGGGCGACGCCAGCTTTGGACCGCTGGATTCTCTGCGTGACGAGGACTTCGCCTTCGGGCTGGGGAACAAGTTAATGGGGCAAATCAACCTTGTGCGCTATGGGTGGGAGTCCGTGAAGGAAGGCGGCTCCATAACCCTGACGAGCGGGATTCTCGCAGATGAACCGCACGCGGCCTCCGTGCTCCTCACGACGGTCAATTCCGCCGTGGAAGGATTTGTTCGGGCCGCGGCACTCGGGCTTCCCGGGGGAAGACGTTTGAACGTGGTCAGCCCGCCACTGGTGAAAGAAACGGCAGAACGAATGGGATGGGGCGATGGAGGGATTCCCGCAGACAATGTCGCACGGCTCTACGTGAGCGCACTGGAAGGCACGATGTCCGGAAAGGTCTTGAAACACGACGCCTGAAGCCGGGCCTCCATTCACGAGGTCTACACGGAAGGAACATGCGTGAACCGTTACGAGCCTTCTGAGCGGGCTTCAGGCGCTTCGGGCAAGGCGGGATTCTGTACCGGGTTGACCGTGAACACCCCTTCCGTGTCCGGATCCACTGTGATCTCTACGGCGTGCATGTATTCCGCGCCGTACACCTCCACGGCAAGCAGGTTGCCGGCCGAGCGGGGAAAAGGGTGAAAGATTCGGAACGTGTGACTGTCCCCGAACAGCAACAGGACCGGTTTCCGGAAGGATTGGGTCTTCGCGGCAAGCGTCTCTCCGAAATTCTTGAACCCTGAGGTACGGGTAAAGGTTTCCTCATCCGGATCGAAGCCGGACCCGAACATGTCGGCGTGAATAGCGATGACCACGGCCCCGGCTTCCGCGGCCGCGGCCTTGTCAAACGAGTCCGCCAGCCATATCCGGTTGGCCTCGTCGCGCGCGAGGAATTCTCGAGCCGCATCAGAATCCGGATCGCCATCGAAATTGTTGTCGGAGCCGACCATGTGCGCGGTCACGAACCACACGCCTCTCCGGTTGAACCGGCTGTTCTCCACGAAGGACTCGAAACCGGGCATGACGTCCGCCTGGCGCTCAATGCGGATAGGGTGCCCGCCCAGACTCAGGGCAGTCGGGAAATAATGCTCGCGGATGAAGCGCAACCGGTCGAGCGGGTCATACGCGCCCGCCAGCAGGCGGTGACAGTCGGTCCACTCGTTGTCTCCGGGGGTATAGATAAGGGCCGACGCGAAACTGTTCATGAAATCCCGCTGCTCCAGCAGCAGTTCGTCGGAGCAGGGGTCCAGTCCCGACTTGGTGTCGCCAAGGTGGAAGGTGAAGACGGGGGCGCGGCTGTTGATCTCGGCGATCAACGCCTTGAACGCGGGGTAGGCTTGCTCACGCGGACCATAGGGCATATCGCCCAGGGCCACGAAGGTGAACTCCGCTGCCGTTACCCCCGACGAGAGGGCGAGGCACGCAATGACGAGTGCCGTTGCAAGCTGGCGTGTCATGTCATTCCTGTATGTGGTCAGTCATTCCCTTCGACTAGGCTCAGGACAGGCGTTGACAATTTCTGACACTTCTTTCCCCTCCTTTGTAAGGAGGGGCGAGGGGAGGTAGAGCTTGCGGCTATTACGGGGAACCCTGCTCCGGGCACGCTTGACTCTACCCCTCCTATCCTCCCCTTACAAAAGGGAGGAACAGGACACTCCTGCTTCACCGTGTGTAGCATTCTGTCAGCGAATGTCTGAACATTTACAATTCCCGGCGACCCGCTTCCAGCAACAACACGCCCAATTGCTTGACCCGCTCGAAATAGTCCAAGGGGTCTTCGCTCAATTCCGGCAGTACGGCCTCCAGATCGGACAGGCAATCTTCAAGGATCGCCACGCGTTGCAGGTCGAGTTCGTGTTCTTCAAAATAATAGGCGGCGCACCCGCTGACGACCGTATCCAGGGTCATGAGTTCGCCTTCATGGGAGCCCACCGCGGCCGGCCATTCCGCCGCCTGATGGATATCCCACAATTCGGTCAGGTCCTGCTCATTCGCTGCGGTCATGGCGTCCTTCTCAGCCATGGAGTATGAGGTCCGCGGCCAGGCCCACCGCAAAGGCGAGATCGAGCGTTCCGCCGACCCGGAACAACCACGGCGGCCACGTGCCGAGCCATTGCAGCACCCGCTCCCGCCATGACGCCGGCGACCCCAGCAACAGACAGGCCTTGATCGCGGCCAACGCGCCGCACACCGCCCAGACCCAAAACCCCGTAAGACTTGTGGTGCCGATCATCAACAGCAACCCGATTAACAGGATTGCCTGCCCGAACCAGAAGCGCGGCCAGGGATCCAGGAGAATCCGCCTGGACCAGACGAGGCCCAGCGCGGGCACAATGGCGACCGTCAACCCGGCCAACCCCCAGGCCAAGCTCGTCAATCCCATGAAGAGATCCGCCATCAACCCGTCAACGCCTTTCCTTGATAGGGCGGACACATAGATCCGCCCCTACAGCCACCCGCACGCATGAATCAACAACACCGAGAGCGCGCACAACCCCAGCCCCCAAAACCGATAATCCACCGCCTCCCGGCTCAAGCACCACTGCAATACGGACTGGCGCATTTCGTCGTTCGACAACAGAAAAAATCCGCCCTTCGCCAGCATGGCGAGCCCCGTAACCATCCATACTATCGGGTAAGTCAGATCGGACGCTTGCAGGAGCAGGATCATGCCTCCCGCCAGGGTGAGCCCCGACCATTTCGCGAGTGAAGGCGAGGTCGAGAGGGCTTGCCGGACCTGCCCGACGATCCGCAGGGGCGCCACCAATAAGGCCAACCCGTCGGCCATCCACAACCCCGCAATGGCCATCAGGAGATAGGACATTGCTTTGATTGCCCCGTCTATTCTGTTTCAGGATGGTATCAGAGAAATCGCCTCGGGAAGCGTGGCATTCACCGGGTTTCAGTGTCAAGCAGGGCGCTTGCCGCGACAACGCCAGCTTGCGTATGCTGCGCAGGCGATCCGCAGAAGCCCTCACCCGGCACTTCGTGCCACCCTCTCCCAGTGGGAGAGGGAAGCGATGAGGGGACCGGTCCCGAGCACGCCATGACCGAACACGCCCAAGAGACCGCGAAAGCCCTCGTTCAACTCATCCCCCCGTCCGTCGCCCCCGATTTCCTCGAAGAATACGGACTGACCCTCACCACCCAACAGGCGCAAACCGTCACCAAAGAGCTGCTGGCCCTGAGCCTGTATTGGATTACCTGCGCCGTGCGCGTGAGCATCCCGGAACCCGTATGCAGCCGGATGCACCAAGCCATTCATGAACAGGTGCGCGAAAAATGGGGAAGCCGGTTCGGCTTGGTTCACGTTCCCATCGATGAGTTTTATACCGCCATGGAACGCAAGCACCGGACATGGGACGACATTGCGCAACAAGGCGGGGAACCCATTGCCGTCTTGAGTGACGCCGCAGAAGGGCTCGAGGACGACCACGTCATTGCCTCCCACGACCGGCAAAACATGCTGGCGGTGCTGCTCGACCTGGTCCCGATCGACGAGATCGGGGAACTCGTCGCCGAACTGGAGGAGACGCTGAGATAGGTAAGTTGGCACGCCGGGACAGGGCGGGAATGACGGCAGGAGAAAAGCAGATTCCTCGCTTCGCTCGGAATGACCACTTGGTGTATTGTTGAGACTTTCAGAAGGGGACCCTCACCCCAACCCTCTCCCAGAGGGAGAGGGAGAAAAGCGTCATAAATACCTGTGGGTGACGGCTTGGCCCCGGTCGTCCAGTTCGTAGAGTAACGGGGCGCCGGTGGGGATGTTCAGTTCGAGGACCTCTTCACGGGAAAGTTGGTCGAGGTGCATGACGAGGGCGCGCAGGCTGTTGCCGTGGGCCACGACCAGGAGCGTCTCGCCCTTGGCCAGGCGGGGCCATATGTGTTCCCGGTAATAGGGCAGCACGCGGTCGGCCGTGTCCTGGAGACTTTCTCCGCCCGGTGGCCGCACGTCGTAACTTCTTCGCCACAATTTCACCTGGGCCTCTCCATATTGCTTTGCGGTTTCGGCCTTATTGAGACCTTGCAGGTCGCCGTACATGCGTTCGTTCAACGCCTGGTCCCGTTCTACCGGCAGGCCGGATTGGCCGATGACGTCCAATACGATCTCCAGGGTTTTGATGGCCCGCGTCAACACGGAGGTAAAGGCATGATCAAACCGGAAAGTCCGGAGTTTCTCTCCTGCTTCCCGCGCTTCCTGCTCGCCTTTGGGGCTGAGGGGCACGTCCACCCACCCGGTAAACCGGTTTTCGAGATTCCATTGTGATTCACCGTGGCGAATCAGGACGACTTGTTGCATGCCTCCTCCTCATGTGCGAACCGGGCAGACACCCATTCACTCCGCTTCCTTCGACTCCGCTCAGGACAGGCAGGGCAGGCTCCGGTTCGCCCCTACAGGCCACCCGTTTCGTTCCTCTTGCTTTGCTCGGCCGCACCTCGTACCATGCCAGGCACGTTCCGCTCCCCGACGGGTCCCCGACGGGATCACGCCTCCGAGACAATCGTCATGGCGCCTATGACTCAACCCGACCGACCTCACCTCGATGCCCGGTGGTGGATCGCGCTGGCCCAACGGCTCCACATCGAGGAGAAGGTCGAGCAGTTCTTTGACAACGCGACCACGCCCCACGACGTACTGGACCGCGTGGCGGAAGTCGATGGGGACATGCCGTATATCCTGTTCGTCCTGGTGCGCCATTGGATCCCCATCGTGTTGCCCCCGCCGGGTCGTGAACGCGTTTCCAAACACGATCCGGATTACTGGCTGGAATCCGCGCAGATCCTGAATGCGGCCGTGACGCGCCTGCGCGAATTAAAACCCCTGATCGACCTCCTGACCACGGTCAACCCCTTTGAGCCCAAGTCGGCGCCGTCTCCATCGCCGGTGGTCGAGGTCGAGTTGGCCAATATGCTGCAGGACATCGCCAAAGTCGCGGGGAGCTACGGCGGGCCGGACTATACCTCGATCATCAAAAACTTCGATCCCATCCCCCTTCGCCAAACGCAACCCTTTAAGCACAACAAGAAACACAGCGCCGAGTTATGGGTCGTGTTTCTGCTCCGCGAACATTTTCGCACCCTGAACCTGGGGAAGGACCGCTATTGGCCGCTGCTCACCGACGTGATTACGGCCGCGGGCATTCGTCAACCCAATGACCATCCGTTTACCCCGGGCGAACTCAAATCCTGGTGGACCAAGAACTGGCCCCGGACCTATACCCTGTTGAAGGAGAAAAGCGGCGACGGACTGCCTACGGTGCATACGGCCTACCAAAGCGACTATGAGTGGTTCCAATCATGGTTCGGGTGGGAACTGTCGCAACCGGCCGGCCCCGGCCGCTGATTCCCGGCTCGTTCACGGCCGTCACAGGATCATCCGGCGGCCCTCCATCTCCTCCCCGCCGGACTCCTCGTCAGGCAAGGGAAACTCGTCTTCGAGCGGCGCGTCGCCGAGCACGGCAAAGAAAACGCCGATTTTCAACAAGAATGACGCCGCCACCAACCAGAACACGTAGGATTGGACGCCGCCTTCATCCATGAGCTGCCGCATGCGGGTCGCGTGATCCAGGCCGGTTCTGGCTTTCGCCTTCAATAACAGGTCTCTCACGTGCCAGTAATACACGTAATTGGCGCTCGCGCTGGCAATGATCGACCACACGATCGGCACGGTAATGTCGCTGGTGATAAACACGGATACGATGGGGCCGATAAAGTACACGAACGCAAACATGTACATTTTGCGATACAGAAACCAGAGAAAGGGCTCGACCAAAAACGGGGCCCAGTTCCACGTGAGCGAAAAGCGAGGGCCCTGTGCGGTATGAAACCGTTGAAACGCGCGTCGGTAATAATCCCACGCGGGTTTCCACGACCAGCCGCTCGTCAACGTGAATTGGATACATCTCCCGGGACCGATCAACGTCCGCCAATACTGCTCCTCCTGATCCGCCTCGGGTGCAGCCTCGGCCGCCGCTGCCGGGAGAAATTCCTTGCCGCAGCGCAGGCAAAACTGGGCATCATCGGGATTCTGTTGTTCGCAAGAATCGCAAGCTCTCATGGTTGGGGTTATACCATGCGACTGTTCCGGAAGGCCACCGGGAGAGACAGGAAGGAGCTCTTCGCTCTGTCATCCCCGACTCGATCGGGGATCCAGCGTCGTTTTGTTTTTCGTTGACGAGGAGAAAAATCCTGAATTCCCGATTAAAGATGTCGAGAATGGCAGCTTAAGGAACGGCAGGCGGGCTTGTCTGGAGCAAACAGGGCGTTTATGCTTCATCATATATGAGCTTCAAAGTCGAAATTAAGAACATCGGCAAACTCGCTGATGCGGAACTCCGTATTGGACGGTTCACCGTGTTTGCAGGGCCGAACAATACAGGGAAGAGCTTTGTTTCGAAGCTCCTGTATTCACTCTTTGACGCGATGAATGCCAATCCAGCCGAGATGTATATAAACCGTTTGATAAGTCCCGTTCAGGATGCTTTATTAATGATGGAGCCATGGATAGGCAAAAATCCTGCGGGCTTCGCTATACAGGCACGCTTAATGGGTGCGATCATGGCTGAAAGTCGGACATTGAATGCTCTTGTGAAAGAGACTTCAATCGACCAACTAGACGGAATGATTCCCAGCTTAGTTAGCCAAACGACAAAGATGCAGGATATGGCTGCTGATATTCTGACATCATCATTGAAAGATGTGGAAAAAGACTTTGATGATGAGCAGCAGTCAGCCCG
Organism: Nitrospirales bacterium; assembly: GCA_965204965.1. Classification (GTDB taxonomy): domain Bacteria; phylum Nitrospirota; class Nitrospiria; order Nitrospirales; family UBA8639; genus Bin75. The sequence continues at coordinate 2,770,873 of OZ242026.1, forward strand.
AGAAGCAATGGAGAAGTGGAAACAACGAGAGCTAGATAATGTGATAAATTCCTTGGCCAAGTTGAAAGAAACCCTCAATCAAACAAATCCAAGACACCTTATTTTTGCCGGCATACAGGAAAAAATTCGACAAAATCTGATTCAAAACTTTCAAGTGGCGAGACTTTATGATCTAAGAAATGAAGAAACTGCTGTATCGAGAGTCAACGTTGAAAACTTTGGAAGTTTTGAATTTTCAAATGGAGAAATCGGATTCGACACCGATATCTCGTGGATAAAACAGTTGCAGCAGTATTACAGTGTCATCTATCTAGAGTCACCGACCTACTGGAAATTGAAGAATGTATTGGAAGAAATCAGGCGTTACCCAATATTCTCTAGCAAACCAGGAAGAGACCCAATCACCGGCGTCCCGGGATATTTCTATGACCTTGCCAGAGCATTGAAGTTTGAATACACCGGTGATATGGCGTTCCCGGATGTGCATGAACGGTTGACCGGTAACGCTGTTATTGGCGGAAAGATTGCCATTTCCGAAACCGGCGATTTGTCCTTTCAGGAAAACGGCCGCCGTTTCTCCTTGCCCGTCACGGCCATGGGAATTGCCAACCTCGGTATCCTGGCGCTGCTGATTGAGCGCAAGATACTGGATAAAGGGTCGTTTCTTTTCATTGACGAACCGGAAGCCCACCTGCATCCGGCCTGGCAGGTCATCATGGCGGAAACCCTCTTCGAACTGTCCCGTCAGGGCGTGAACGTCGTGATTGCCACGCATAGCGCAGATATCCTCAAGTGGCTGGAAGTTCACGTAAAGAAAAACCCGGATGACGAGCAACTCGTTGCCCTCAACCAATTTCCTGTCAATGGCCGTGAAGTCCCAGAAGATTTCGAAACCAGGATATCAGAGATCAAGCAGGAACTAACGAAACCCTTCTCAGATCTTTACCTGCAAGGGTTATGATTGAGCTTGAAAAATTTCTGGAACCGATCGAGATCGCGGGCAGTCCTCTTGAAAATCACCGGGCCTATCGCATGGATGATGGTTCGGGCAAGCCCGATATGAGGAAGTATGCCGGTTTAGGCCCTTGTGATTGCTGTGATTATTTTATGTTCGAGAAGGATGGTTCTGTCGTCTTGATTGAAGAAACCAGACTCACGGAAACCGTCAAAAATCTGCAAAGCGAATACCACTATCTTAAAGACAATGACCAAACGAGATTTATCAGCAAGTACATACGACAAGAAAATCGATTGAAAGTTTATGGATCAACGCTCGTATTATCTCGCCTAGCCATGCTATGCAAAGATGCGAAAGATCTCCTGAAAGGGAGAAAGTACAAATTCTGGCTCGTCGCCAGCGGCATGAATGCGCCAGAAGACGCAGTGGTTTTTGATAATCTGAAAGACTATCTGTCCAATGAACTAAAAGGTGCTTTAACAGGCAATGTCATAGATGATATTGAAATCATTCCGTCCCATGCGTTTGTTAACAAACTATCAGAACATACCACCACTCCTTGAACCCATCACCGAACTACGCAGACCTGCCCAAACCCCGGCGCGTGCCGGAAATTGAACGTTTCTCAACGTAAAAGACGCTATCTTGACTGAATAGAACCGGCGCATTCCTCCTGATTTTCATTCCATTCCGCATCGCTAGCCCCCCTCTCCCACTTTGGGGAGAGGGAGAAAAGCGCGATAAGGCATGTCCCTGCCCCCGAGCAGGGATGGCGCAGCTACCACTGTAAAAGAGAAAAGCAAAGACACTGGATCCCCGATCAAGTCGGGGATGACAGATCCAAGGGGAGAGGGGGTGAACCGGAAAGCCACGGTCTGGGCAATTGACGTTTGTCGGTGATTCCGTTATTTTTACGGTGAATTTAACGGAATCGGCGACATGTACTCTCGCATACTTACGCTACCCGAAAAAAGTTTTTTCCTGTTCGGCCCGAGAGGGACGGGTAAATCCGTGTGGCTGGATCAACGTCTCGGCCATGCGGCCTTGAGTATCAACCTGCTGAAGTCCGGTGAATATCTTCGATATAAACGGGACCCGTCCCTGCTCGCCCAGGAAGTGGCGGCACTGAGAAACAGGAAAGCCTGGATCATTATCGACGAGATACAGAAACTTCCGGAATTATTGGATGAAGTCCATGCCCTGTTGTTCGAAAGCCGGCACGGCTACCGGTTTGCCCTGTCCGGTTCGAGCGCCCGGAAACTCAAGAGGTCCCATGCCAACATGCTGGCGGGCCGGGCCTTATCAAAAAGGATGTTTCCGCTGAGCATGCTCGAGATTGGCGAGGACTTCAGGTTGCAGGACGTCTTGCGCTACGGGCAATTGCCCTTGAGCGTCACGTCGGCCGCCAGCGAAGAGAAAATTGAATTTCTGGATGCCTACGTCGAGACCTACCTGAAAGAGGAAATTCAGCAGGAAGCCCTTGTCAGAAACCTTGACAGTTTCTACCGGTTTTTGTCCGTCACCGCCCTGATGAACGGACAGGTCTTAAACATCACCAACATCGCCAGGGACGTCGGTGTCGCCCGGTCTACGGTCCAGGGGTATTTCAGTATCCTGGAAGACACGCTGCTAGGCTGGTATTTGCCTGCTTACCGCAACAAAGCCAAGGTCAAGGAGGTTGCCCATCCCAAGTTCTATCTTTTCGATTGCGGGGTGCAGCGTGCCCTGGCGAGTCTGCACCGGGACAAGCCCTCGGCAAATGAAACGGGCGTTTTGTTTGAAACTTTTATTCTCAATGAGTTCAGGGCGCTCAATTCGTGGCGGTCTCATGGGGCGCAGTTCTTCTACTGGCGTACGGAATCCGGCAGCGAAGTGGACCTGATTTGGAAAAGGGGCAGGCAGGCGATCGGCTTTGAAATAAAATCTTCCGGTACCTGGAAAGAACGATTCAATAAAGGACTGAACGTCCTGCTACGGTCCGGCGATATCCGGCAGGCCTTTGGGGTATATCGAGGCGAACGGGTGCTCAAGGTCGGAGACGTCACCGTTCTCCCTTATGAACAGGCGATCGAGATGGCTTCGAAGGGGAGCTTTCTTCCGGCGTCTTCGTAAACGTTCACTCGTCCACGCCCCCTCACCCCGACCCTCTCCCGCCCCTTGGGGAAAGGGAGACAGACCCCATTCCATTGCGTCACTAAGAGGCCCTGTGCTAGATTCGCCTGTTTCCACGCGAGGTTTCGTTGCCATGCTGACTGAAGATCTTCAACAGCGTTCCGCCCGGACGATCATGGATACCTACGCCCGGTTTCCCATCAGCTTGGTGCGGGGCAAGGGGTGCAAGGTCTATGACGCGGAGGACCGGGAATACCTGGATTTTGTCGCCGGCATCGCGGTCAATACGCTGGGGCACGGGCATCCGGACCTGGTCACGGCTATCGAGCGACAGGCGCGGCATCTCCTGCACGCGTCGAACCTGTATTATTCCGAACCGCAAGTGCTGCTCGCCGAGCGATTGGTCGAACATTCCTTTGCCGACAAAGTGTTCTTCTGCAACAGCGGGGCGGAAGCCAACGAAGCCGCCATCAAGCTTGCCCGCAAATATTCCTTTGAAAAATACGGCCCAGGCCGACACAAAATCATCACCATGAACAACTCGTTTCATGGACGGACCCTGGCGACCCTGACCGCAACGGGACAGACCAAAATCCAACAGGGATTCGCGCCGCTCCCGCAAGGGTTCAAATACGCCGACTTGAACGATCTTTCCTCGATCAAACGACAAATGGATCAACGCACCGCTGCGGTGATGCTTGAACCCATACAGGGCGAGGGCGGCGTAGTGGTTGCCGACGGGACCTTCCTTGAGCAACTACGCGCGCTCTGTCGGAAGCGCGACGTGCTGTTGATTTTCGACGAGGTCCAGACGGGCATGGGAAGAACCGGCACACTCTTTGCGTATGAACACTACAACGTGCAGCCGGATATCATGACCCTGGCCAAGGGTTTGGGCGGCGGGCTTCCCATCGGCGCCTGTCTCGCCACCGACGACGTGGCGCACGCGTTCGGGCCGGGTTCTCATGCGTCCACGTTCGGCGGAAATCCCCTGGTCTGTGCCGGCGCCCTTGCCACGCTTGACGCTTTGCTGGACGACCAGTTGCTCGAACGCTGCCGGGCTGCCGGGGCCTACCTGCAACGAGGGCTCCAATCCTTGCAGAACCGGCTTTCCGTGGTCACCGCGGTTCGCGGTCTGGGGCTCCTACAAGGCATGGAACTTTCCATCGACGGGCAACCGGTCGTCCGGGACTGTCTGGCCCGGCGCATGTTGATCAATTGCACGATGGGAAACGTGCTCCGCTTCGTGCCGCCGTTGATCGTGACCGATGGCGAGATCGATCGCTTGCTGGACGTGTTGGCCGGCGTGCTGCAGAAACGGCTCGAATCGCTTCCGCATTCATGAAGACGGGGGAAATGAAGTTGCGCGCAATTCAATTGGGATCATGGACGGCACGGGGGCCGTCCCCTACATGACACTCTTGGGACAGTCCATTTCGGAGCCCGGCGTTTCGGCGGCTCCGCCTGCAACGCCGCAAGGCGGCACGAAAGACTTGCTGGCTGTCTCCGACGTTTCCGGCAGTCAGATCTTCCGCCTGTTCCGCATTGCGCGCGAACTCAAGGCGACCCCGCGACCCGGTCCGGCTTCGCAATGGCTCTCGGGATTGACCTTGGGCCTGCTGTTCGAAAAACCCTCGACCCGCACCCGTGTCTCCTTTGAAGCGGGCATGCATCAATTGGGCGGACAATCTGTATTCCTGCCGTCGGATACCATCCAACTCAGCCGGGGCGAAAGTCTCGGCGATACGGCCCTCGTGCTGTCCCGGTACCTCGACGGACTCGTCATTCGTACGTTCGAGCAGTCCACGCTGGAAGAATGGGCGCACCATGCCACCATTCCGGTCATCAACGGGTTGACGGACTTGTGTCATCCCTGCCAGGCCCTCGCCGACCTGTTTACCCTCATGGAAGTCAAAAGCTCTTTCACCGAAGACGCATTCCGCGGGCTCAAACTCGCGTACGTGGGAGACGGGAACAACGTGGCGAATTCATTGATTGAAGCCGGGGCGAAAGTGGGCATGCACGTCGTGATCGGATGCCCGCCTCACTATCAACCCGATCCCGGCATCTTCGAACGCAGCCGCGAGGAAGCCGGCCGAACGGGCGCCACCATCGAGATCGTGCATGACCCCGCCGAGGCCGCGGAGAACGCCGATGCGCTCTACACGGACGTCTGGACGAGCATGGGTCAGGAGCAGGAACAAGCCGAACGGGTGAAGGCCCTGGCTCCTTACCAGTTAAACGAACGACTGCTCAGCCGGGCCAAATCCTCGGCCATCGTCTTGCATTGCCTGCCGGCTCACCGGGGTGAGGAAATTACCGCAACGGTCCTGGACGGCCCGCAGTCCGTGGTCCTCCAACAGGCGGAAAACCGTCTGCACGTTCAAAAAGCCATCTTAACGGAGTGGCTCGGGCGACCCTGGCCCTGAGCATTTTATAGCACGATGCCGACACCTTCATCGCAATCCAACACGATTAGAAAAATCGTTCTGGCCTATTCCGGCGGGCTCGACACCTCGGTCATCCTGCAATGGCTCCGGGAGGAATACGAGGCCGACGTCATCGCCTTTTGCGCGGACCTCGGCCAAGGCGAGGATCTCCAGGCCATCAAGAACAAGGCCGTGGCCGTGGGAGCCGCGAAAGTGTACGTGGAAGATCTCCGTGAAACGTTCGTCAAGGACTACGTCTTTCCCATGCTCCGGGCCAATGCCGTGTACGAGGGCTGTTATTTGTTGGGCACCTCGATCGCGCGCCCGCTGATCGCCCGGCGCCAGATCGAAATCGCGCAACAGGAAAAAGCCCAGGCCGTGAGTCACGGCGCCACGGGCAAAGGCAACGACCAAGTCCGGTTCGAACTCACGTATACGGCCATCAATCCTGATATCGTTATCATTGCGCCGTGGCGGGAATGGACCTTTGAATCCCGCGGCGAGTTGATCCGGTACGCCCGCAAACACGGGATCCCGGTGACCGCCACCAAGGCCAAACCCTACAGCATGGACCTGAACCTGTTTCACGTGAGTTACGAAGGCGGGATCCTCGAGGACCCTTGGAAAGCCCCGCCCGAATCCATTTTTCAAATGACGGTTTCCCCGGAACGCGCGCCCGACCGGTCCCGCCAGATTGAAATCACGTTCGAGCGCGGGGACCCGGTCGCGGTGAACGGCCGGCGCCTGTCCCCGGCGAACCTTCTCGAGCTCCTCAACCGGCTCGGGGGGCAACACGGCATCGGACGGGTGGACCTGGTGGAAAACCGCTACGTGGGCATCAAGTCGCGCGGGGTTTATGAAACCCCCGGCGGCACGATCCTGCACGTCGCGCACCGCGGCATCGAATCCCTGACCATGGACCGGGAAGTGCTTCACCTGCGCGACAGCCTGATCTCACGGTACGCGGAACTCGTGTATTACGGCTATTGGTTCGCCCCCGAACGTGTGATGCTGCAGAAACTCATGGATGAAGCCCAACGCGAGGTGAACGGCACGGTCCGGATCAAATTGTACAAGGGGAACTGCACGGTCACGGGCCGGCGGTCACAGTCGTCGCTGTACCGGGAAGATCTCGCGACGTTCGAAGGGGATCAGGGATATCGCCAGCAGGATGCCGAAGGATTTATCCGGCTCAATGCTTTGCGCCTGGCGATCATCAAATCCCGGAAAACGTCCCGGTCCCGTGGCGCTTCGCGTGGAAAAACCCGGCGGTCGAAATGAACTCCCGCAAGCGTTCACCACGTCGCGCCCCGGCCAAAAAAGGCCCTCCTTCAAAAGCCTGGACCGGCCGATTTACCGAACCGACGCATGAATTGGTCGAACGTTTTACGTCCTCTCTGCCGTTTGATCGACATTTGTTCGAATACGACATTCAGGGCAGCCTCGCCTATTGCCAGGCCCTGGAAAAAGCCAAGATCCTGACCCGGGCGGAACGTCGCACCCTGGTGCGCGGGCTTGAACTGGTTCGAGACGAGCTTCGTGAAAGCCGGTTTCCGTTCGCGGATTCGGATGAAGACATTCACATGGCGGTGGAGCGCCGGTTGACGGAACTCGTGGGCCCGGTCGGCGGCAAGCTCCATACCGGCCGGAGCCGGAACGATCAGGTCACGCTGGATCTTCGGCTGTACCTGCGAGACCACCTTCGGACGTTGGAGTCGCGCATTCAGGATTTGCAACGGGCGTTCCTCGGACAGGCCCGGGAGCACCTCGACGTGATCATTCCCGGGTACACCCATCTTCAACGCGCCCAGCCCGTCTCGCTGGCTCATCACTTTCTGGCGTACGTGGAAATGCTGGAACGCGACAACGCGCGCGTACGGGACGCTCTGAAGCGCGTCAACGTCATGCCCCTGGGTTCGGGCGCGCTGGCCGGCAACAACTATGCGATTGACCGGGCTTTCATTGCGAAGCTGCTGGAGTTCCCCGCCCTGACCCGCAACAGCCTGGACGCGGTCTCGGACCGGGATTACGTGGCGGAAACGCTCGGGGGGCTGGCCATCATCATGATGCACCTGTCCCGATTGAGCGAAGAACTTGTCTTGTGGGCGTCGTCCGAATTTTCCTTCGTGGATCTGCCGGACGGCTTTTGCACGGGCAGCAGTATGCTGCCCCAGAAAAAGAACCCGGACATACCCGAACTGGTCCGCGGCAAAACCGGGCGGGTCTTTGGTCATCTTCTCTCGATCATGACGACTCTCAAGGGGCTCCCTCTGAGTTACAATCGGGATTTGCAAGAGGACAAGGAACCTCTTTTTGACGCTATGGGAACTGTGCTAGAGTCGCTGGCGATCTACGCCGAGTTGATCCGGCGGCTTCGCGTCCGCCGCGACGTACTCTCGGAAGCCGTGGGATCGGGATTTCTCCTGGCCACCGAACTGGCCGACTACCTGGTGAACAAAGGCGTGCCCTTTCGGGAAGCCCATGGCATCGTCGGTCAATTGGTGCGATACTGTCTGGAACACCGGATGGAATGGCATGATCTCTCGTTGGCCGATCTCAAGGCCGCGTCCCCGCGTTTTTCCAAGGACGCGTTGCGGTTCCTGACCCTCGAAGAGGCCGTTGACCGGAAAGCCCAAACCGGGGGCACCTCCCGAAAACAGGTGACCCGGCAAATCACCGCGTGGGAAACGCGGCTGGCCAAAAAACCGAAAACCTAGGCATGTTGCACAACTCCCGATACCCGGCTCTTCCACAGACCTTCGCTATCGCACTGCTGTTTTCGTTTGCTGCGGGCTGCGGGGTGGTGGCCCCTCCCATTGCCCCGGAAGACATCGGGATCGAAGCCAAGATCCGGGCTCAACGACAAGCTAAAGAACAGAGCGCGACTCAGGAGAAGCCGCAGGTCGCCCCGGAGGAGCCGTGTAGAGGCGGACCGGAGCCTGCCCTGAGCGAAGCGAATGGGTGTCCGCCCTGGTTGCCCCCTCTCCAACCCGTGGGGAACCAATAACCGGCCTTGAGCGAAACACCGTGATTCGGATAAGTTTCGACAATCCTCGACCTGTTGACTCGACGTTAGTGTAAGGGAGATCGTTCCATGGACAACCACGCAGGACGCGATACAACTCGGACGTTACTTCTCCTCGATCCTTATCCCAGAAACAATCCGTATCGCATGACCGCGAGTGAGCGGCGTTCCATCTGGTTTCCCAAACTCAGTTTGCCCGTGATCGCCGCGTACACCCCGCCCGACTGGGACGTGCAACTCGTGGATGAGGCGGTCCAAGGGATCGACTTCGACCAACCCTGCGACCTGGTGGGTATCTCCGTGATGACCTGCTACGCCCCGCGGGCCTATGAACTCGCCACGGAATTTCGCAAACGCGGCAAAACCGTCGTCCTCGGCGGTGTCCACCCCACTTATTGTCCCGAGGAAGCCCTGCAATATTGCGACACCATCGTGTGCGGGGAAGCCGAAGACCTGTGGCCGCAAGCCATCGCGGACTTCGAGGCCGGGCGGATGAAACGTATCTACCGGATGGAGCAGTTTCCCGCGCTGGACAACTACAGCGCCCCGAGGATCCAGCTCCTCAGCCCGGATTCCTACATGACGCGGCATTGCACGTTCACGACGCGCGGCTGCCATTTCGATTGCGAGTTTTGCAGCGTGTCGCCCTTCAACGGGAAAACCACCAGACGGCGGCCGGTGCCGGAAGTCATCGAAGAAATCCAGAACGTCAAGGAATGGATTCGGGCCGAGTTGGTCGAACGCATGGCCACGGGATCGTTGCGGGAAGCCCTGACCATCGCCGCGAAAGTCTGGGTGGGCCTCGAAGAAGGATCGATCGTGGCCTTCGTGGACGACCTGCACAACAGTCACCGTGCGTATTGCCGGGAGTTGTGGCAGGCCATGAAATCCCTGAACATCAAGTGGGGGTGCCAATCCACCCTGTTCTTGGGAGACGACCCGGAAATGGTCAAGTTGGCCGCGGACAGCGGTTGCATCTCGGTATTCGTGGGCATGGAATCCATCTCCGATAATTCCCTGGCCGAAACCAACAAGGGCTTCAACCAGGTCAGAAAATTCGAAGACCAGATCAAGATGTTTCACGACCACGGCATCATGGTGAATCCGGGCATGGTGTTCGGGTTCGATAACGACGATGAATCCGTGTTCGAATCCACGCTGAACTTTCTCGTCCGCAATCGCGTGGAACTGGCGTATTTCAACGTCCTGACGCCCCTGCCCGGCACCGCCCTGTATGAACGGTATTCCCGCGAAGGCCGCATCTTCGATCGGGACTGGGCGAAGTACGACGGCAAGTACGTGGTATTCCGCCCCAAACGGATGACGCCGAAACAACTGCAGGAAGGCTTCTTCTGGGTCAACCATGAGTTCTATTCGTTGAAATCCATTTGGCATCGACTCCGGCATACCAGCCAGCGCCTGATCCCCCGCATCGAAATGAATTACGAATTTCGCAAGCTGGTCAAACGATCCTGTCCACAGGGAAAACTCTCTCCCATTGCGGCCGTGCTCAAGAACCTGCAGGCGAAACTTCCCTCGCTCGATACCGGACAACTCATTCCCAACGCCCTGCACAAGATCAAGGTGCCCGCGAAGCCGCACGAGTTGTTCCTGAACATCAAGGGCCGGCGCCACGATGCGTCCGTGGCCCTGTTTATCGACCTGGAGGGCACGCTGGATCATTTGAACGCCCGGGAACTCCTGAACCGCATCAAGGACGCCGCGCAACAAGCCAGGATGGACATCGTGGTCAACTTTGAGCATCTCCGGCAGGCCACCCCCGGGGCCATCCGGATGCTCCTGGACCAGGACGTGCTCAAGGCGGTCGCGCCTTACGCGAAGCTGCGCTACCGGAAATTGAGAGACGCGTTTGATTCGGCCCTGGACGGGTTGACGCTGTTCGACCCCGAACTGTTTGACGAGTTGCCGCAAGATGCATGATTTTCACTATCACAATGATGCGCTCTTCTGTGAAGACGTCCCGCTCGAACGCCTGGCCAAGGAACAGGGCACGCCCTGCTACATCTACAGTCACGCGACGCTGACCCGCCATTTTCAGGCATTTGATCAGGCCTTCGCTGAGGTCCCTCATCTCATCGCGTTCGCCATGAAGGCCAATTCGAACCTGGCCATTCTCCGGCTTATGGCGTCACTGGGAAGCGGGGCCGACATCGTGTCGGGCGGGGAATTGTTTCGCGCGTTGCAAGCCGGCATCCCCCCAAGCAAGATCGTCTTTGCCGGGGTCGGCAAGAGTCCGGAAGAAATTGGCTATGCCCTGGACTCGGACATCCTGTTGTTCAACGTGGAATCGCCCGCGGAACTCCAGGCCATCAACGACGTGGCGAGAGGGAAAGGCCTGCGCGCGCGCGTGGCGCTCCGGGTCAACCCGGACATCGACCCCCAGACCCATCCCTATATCACGACGGGGTTGAAAAAGAGTAAATTCGGTATCGGCGCGGACCGGGCCCTGGACGAATTCACGACTGCGGCGTCGCTCCCCAACGTCGAGGTCATCGGGGTGCACGCGCACATCGGCTCTCAACTGACGCAGGTCAGTCCCTTCGTCGACTCCCTGAAAAGGGTGGTGGGGCTGATCGAGACCTTGAAAAGCCGGGGCATTCCGATCCGGTATCTCAACATCGGTGGGGGACTCGGCATTACGTATTCGGATGAAACGCCGCCGCTTCCCACGGAGTACGCGAACGCCATCATGCCGCTCCTGCAGGCGTCGCAGTGTGAAATCATCATGGAACCCGGCCGCGTGATCGCGGGAAACGCCGGCGTCATGTTGACGCACGTCCTCTACATCAAGGAGACCGGCGCGAAGAACTTCGCCATCGTGGACGCGGCCATGAACGATCTGCTACGGCCCAGCCTGTACCAGGCCCATCACGACATCCTGCCGGTTCGTCAGGTGCCGAATGCGTCGGAAGCGGTGTTCGACGTAGTGGGGCCCGTGTGCGAGTCCGGGGATTTTCTCGCGCAAGGCCGGACCCTGCCCGCGGTGAAGGCAGGCGATCTCCTGGCGGTGATGTCCGCGGGAGCCTATGGGTTTACCATGGCGTCGAATTATAATTCGAGACCCCGAGTCCCGGAAATTCTGGTCAAGGGCGGGGAAAGTTTCGTGATCCGGGACCGCGAGTCGTTCGACGATCTCGTGCGCGGGGAACGGATCCCCGCGTTTCTTGAAGCAAAGGCATAAGGACGCATAATGTTTTCAGGATCCCTAGTCGCCATCGTCACTCCGTTGAAGAACGGCGCATTCGACGAAACCGCGTATCGCGAGTTGATCGAATTTCAAATCGCCAACGGCACGCACAGCATCGTGCCCTGCGGGACCACGGGAGAATCCGCCACCCTCTCGCATGAAGAACACGAGCACGTCGTGGCGTTCACCGTCGAGGTGGTGAACGGGCGGGTCCCGGTGATTGCCGGCACGGGCTCGAATGCCACGGACGAGGCGATCGCCTTTACCGCCCACGCCAAACAAGCCGGCGCGGACGGCGCGCTCCTCATCACGCCCTATTACAACAAGCCCACACAGGAAGGTCTGTATCAGCACTATGAGGCCGTGGCCAAAACCGTGGATCTGCCTTTGATCCTCTACAACATTCCGGGCCGCACCAGCGTGAACATGACCCCAGCCACGATTGCACGGATCGCCAAACTCGATAACGTGGTGGCCATCAAGGAAGGCAGCGGGTCGTTGGGGCAGGTCTCCGAGATCATTCACCTATGCGGCGATGATTTGACCGTGCTCTCCGGTGATGATTCCCTGACCCTGCCGATGATGGCGCTGGGGGCCAAGGGTGTGATTACGGTCACCGCCAACGTGGCGCCGAAAGACATGGGCGCGCTGGTGAACGCTGCTCTGGACGGGAACTTTGCCGAGGCTCGCGCGGTTCACTTCAAACTCGCGTCGTTGTTCAATGCCCTGTTCTATGAGACCAACCCCATTCCGGTCAAAGAAGCCCTGGCCATGATGAACAAAGTCGAACCCGAACTCCGGCTCCCGCTTACACCGATGTCGTCGGACAACCGTGAACGGCTCCGGCAGGTCATGAAAGATACCGGACTGATCTGAAAGGGCGGGGAGAGTTTTTGGTTTTTAGAGTTCAAGGCAACCTGCTTTCTTCGAGTTTTCAGGATTCAGAGAAATCCGATCGCTTATACGTCAGTTACTCAAAACCAAAAACTCGAAACTCAAAACTTATGAATTCCCCGATCAACGTCACGGTCACCGGCGCCGCCGGACGAATGGGCAAACGCCTGGTTGCCCTCGTCCATGAATCAGCCAGCCTGCAACTGGCCGGGGCCACGGAAGCAAAAGGACATCCGGCGCTCGGCAAAGACGCCGGGGACGTGGCGGGCTGCGGGTCCCTGGGTGTCGCGTTAACCGACGACCTGGCGCAGGTCCTGGCCGTCAGCGACGTGGTCATCGATTTCACCGCACCGGCCGCCACGTTGCATCATCTGTCACAAGCCGTCCAACACAAATGCGCCATGGTCATCGGCACCACGGGGTTGTCTCCCGACGAAATGGACCAACTTCGTCAACACGCGGAATCGATCCCCTGCGTTCAAGCACCCAACATGAGCGTGGGGATTTCGGTGCTGCTCCAGATTATCGGAAAAGTGGCCCAGGCGCTCGGCGACAACTACGACTTGGAAATCATCGACGCGCACCATAACAAAAAGAAGGACGCGCCGAGCGGGACCGCGCTGAAACTCGCCGAAGTCCTCGCTACGGCCAAGGACTGGGACCTGCAGGACGCGGGAGTCTACGCGCGTCACGGCCTCATCGGGGAACGCACAAAGAACGAAATCGGCATACAGACCGTGAGAGCCGGAGACATCGTGGGCGACCATACCGTGCTCTATGCCGGACCCGGAGAACGCATTGAGATCACGCACCGCGCCCACAATCGCGACCCGTTTGCGCACGGCGCCCTGCGCGCCGCAGAATGGGTCGTCAATCAACCCCCGGGCCTGTACGGCATGGCCGACGTGCTCGGATTATCCCGTTAACGCATTCATCTTTGTTTGTTATTGAAGAAGGAGGGTTGTGTCATGGATATGTTTGGAAAGATTCCGCTCATTGAAATTCCGCTCCACGTGACGCCCGACCAGAAAAAGTGGTTGGACAAGATGGTGGAAGAAGGCCGGATCGCGGTGCCCCCAGGCGGGACGTTGGAAAAAGGCTCCGTGATTTCGATGTTCCTCCGGATGCTGATCCACAACGCCATGGAAGAACAACTGCGCCAAGCCGCGCTCGAAGCCGAAGATGAGGATGACGACGATGATGACGACTAAACCCGGTGGGAGCGGTTCCCGCCCACGGACGAATTGAAACGCATCCGAAAAGATACCGCACAAGAAAACCCTCTCCCTCTGGGAGAGGGTGGCCGAAGGCCGGGTGAGGGGAAAAAGTCCATCGACCCGCGCCTTCTCACCCTCGCACGCAAGCTCCGCAAAGAACAGACCAACGCTGAACAATTGCTCTGGCATTTGCTGCGCAACAGGCAATTCTGCGGACTGAAATTCCGACGTCAGTATCCGATGGCTCCTTATGTATTGGACTTCTATTGCGACGAAGAACGGTTGGGCATAGAATTGGACGGCGGGCAACACAACGAACCTGACCAAATACAAACCGACAAAGAGCGGACGGCATTTCTCGAAGGAAAAGGTGTAAAGATCATCCGCTTCTGGAACAATGAGGTTCTACGGGAAACCGAAGCTGTCTTGGAGCACTTGTATAATTCCCTCACCCCAACCCTCTCCCAGAGGGAGAGGGAGTTTGGAAATGACCGTACCTGAATCGAGGCGGGCAAGTGACGGAGGCGACACGATGAATCCAAAAATTTCCATCTCGCAGGGTGAACTTGCTGCCTTTTGCAAACGGTGGCAGGTGACGGAATTGGCTCTGTTCGGTTCCGTGCTGCGGGATGATTTCGGTCCCGACAGCGACGTGGATGTCTTGGTCGAGTTTGCGCCAGGGTGTACTCCGGGCTTGGGATTCGTCAGTATGGCCGATGAGTTGTCGGAGATGTTCGGAAGGCAGGTGGATGTGCTGACGCGTTCATCGGTGGAACGAAGCCAGAATTACATCCGCCGCAAGGCTATCCTCCAATCCACCGAGACGATCTATACAGCCCCTTCCCGCCCTTTGAGATCGGCGAGTACAAGGGCAAAATCATCGACTGTTTGAAGGTTGCGGAAATCATAAGGACAGAGAACTGACGTGGCCAGACTAAGAGTCGAACAGATCAATCCGGCTATTTTACGCGAATGTCGGGAACAGATTGGCTTGAGCCTTCAACAGGCACAGAAAGGTCTAAAGAATATCGAGAAGATTGAGAGGGGCGAGATTCGACCCACGTTCAATCAACTGGCCAAACTGGCTGGTCTCTATCATGTGCCCCAATGGGTGTTCCTGAAAGAAGAATTGCCCAACCGCTATAGATTCAAGGAGTCTATCCCAGCTTTCAGACAGTTTGCCGACTCAAGTCATGCATTTGATCACCACAGCGTGAGAGTGTTGACGGCCAATGTTGCCCGTTTCAGAGAGTTGATCCTTGAATTGAGGAAAGATATGGAAGAACCGATTCCGCCATTTTTTCCACCGGCCGTCACATCCGATATTCCAAAACTCGCCCTGTCAGTGCGAAAGTGGCTGGGGTGTTCCGAAAGCGAATCTTGCTCATTTGAAGACTGGAAACACGCGTTTGAAGATAAAGGCGTGTTTGTTTTTATAACCAGCAAGTTCACGGGTTGGTCAAAGGTCGACCCGAATCTGTTTCGCGGTTTTTCTATCTACAAGAACACACTCCCCATCATCGTCATCAATAATTCCGATGCGCTCAGAGCGCAATCATTTACGCTCTTCCACGAACTGGGACATTTGCTGAAGCAAGAAAGCGTCTTTGACGTGGAAGGTTCCTCCGCGCAATCGGCGTCAGAGAGATGGTGCGACACATTTGCTGGTGAGGTGTTGATGCCCCAAACGATCTTCAGACAAGCAGCAAAACCCTTCTCGCCCACGGACACCGTGCCGGAGCAACTCCGGCAAATCAAAAGGATATCTGGAAAATTCCACGTAAGCCCCTACGCTTGTGCAGTGAGGATGCGACATTTGAACATTGTCGATCGTCAACAATACGAGGCAATCACAAATCTGCTGAGAGAAGAATACAAGCAATCAAAGGAAGCGCAAAGAAACAGCGATGTTCCAATGAGTAGAAATATCGCGAGAGAAGTCTTGAACCAGTACGGCAGTATCTATTCCAGGGTCGTCATCCAGGCATACCAGAATCGGGATATCGGTTTGCATAAACTCTGCAAGTTGCTGGGCATTAAAAGAGCCTCTCATGCATTGAAATTGCAAAGCTTTCTATGAGTTATTGTATCGACGCTAACGTCTTTATTGCTGCCTGGCACGTAACCTACCCCCGCAAAATATTTCCCACACTCTACCGAGCGATGGAAAATGAATTGCCCGGCAACATTATTCTCATCAAACCTGTTTTCGATGAGATAGAACCGGTTTCAGGGAGAAAAGACCGACAAAAACTAAAGGAGGAACATCCTGTTCGTCTGTGGCTTAAAGAAGACATGGGCATCAATGAAACGCCCATTGACGACAAGGTAAGGCAGAAGGCATTGGAATTGATGGCGAAATATGAAACAGACGAATATTCCAGAGGAGCGGATGAAAAAGATATTACAATGATTGCTTTTGCTCTGTTGGGAAATCACACAGTCGTTACGCTCGAAGAGAAACAAAAACAACCACCGGCCAAGCGGTCGAACTACAAAATTCCCCTGATTTGTCAGGAAGAAAATATTGAATGTATCGATTTTGTTGAATTATTAGGGCGATGCAACATAAGAGTTTAAAACTAATAGCTCGTCAGTCACCAAGAACTTTTTATCTAATCACCCCATGAGAAGCATGAACGCGCATATCGATATACTGCGAAACGAGAGCGCCGCCTGAGGAGTCATAATGGAACGGGCAAGCATTGATCGCTTGATCATCAACTCGCCTTATGAGGAGCCGACGAAGTATTGGAGCTATGACCGTGAGCGCCGCACTTTCTCTCTTGTGGACGGCCGGCGACCGGCCGGATACGTTATTGCTTCGGAGAGTTCTCGATCGTTTGATGACCCCGGCCATTTCGTTGAAATTCCTCTCGTCAATCTGATCCGGCCACGCGTGCGGGCGTGGCGCGAAGCCGGGTATCCGGGCGTCACGGGCATCGCGAAACGACTGCTGGAACACTGGACGAACCCGGAAGAGTTCGATAACCGGCGGTTATTCTTTTGTCAGCTTGAAGCTGCCGAGACGCTGATCTGGCTTGCGGAAGCGCCCGCCGCCGATAAGGTCGGCGTGGATCTTGACTCTGACGGAGGACCGTTCCGGCGGTTGTGCGCGAAGATGGCGACTGGCTCGGGCAAGACCGTCGTCATGGCCATGGTCATTGCCTGGCATATCCTGAACAAGGTCACCTATTCCCAGGATACGCGATTTGCCAGGAACGTCCTGATCATCGCTCCTGGTCTGACGGTCAAGAACCGGCTCGCAGTGATCGAACCGTCGAACCCGGAGAACTATTATGAAACGTTCAGCATCGTGCCGTCGTCCCTGCTCGACAAACTGCGACAAGGCAAAGTTGTGGTTCGCAACTGGCACGCCCTCAATTGGGAAACCCAGGAGAAAATTGCCGGAAAACGTAGCGTCGATAAGCGCGGAGCCAAGAGCGACGAGGCTTACGTCCGTGAGGTTCTGGGCGACTTGGCGAGTGCCCGGAACGTCCTGGTCATCAACGATGAGGCGCATCACGCTTGGCGGGTTCCCGCCGAATCCAAAGTCAAAGGCGTTGCCAAGAAGGACATCGAGGAAGCGACCAAGTGGGTGGGCGGCCTTGATCGGATCAATAAGGCACGCGGCATTCTTATCTGCTACGACTTCTCCGCCACGCCCTTTGCGCCTTCAGGCAAACGGAGTTCCGAGGAGGCGTTGTTCGGCTGGATCGTCAGCGATTTCGGCCTGAACGACGCCATCGAGTCCGGGTTGGTCAAAACCCCCCGCGTCGTGATTCGCGACGACGCGGTGCCGGATGCCAGGACCTACAAATCCCGCCTGTATCATATCTACAATGACTCGGAAGTAAAGGATGACTTGAACCGGAAGGCGAAGCCCGAGGAGCCGCTGCCGGACTTGGTCATGAACGGTTATTACCTGCTCGGTTACGACTGGCGCGAAATTGCCAGGGATTGGGCTAATGCCGGATTCAAGACCCCGCCGGTGATGATTACGGTCGCCAACCGCACCGAGACGGCAGCTCGGATCAAGTATGCACTCGATCACCACAAGGTCCATATCGACGAGCTTTGCGACTCGGAACGCACCTTGCACATCGACTCCAAGGTACTGGGGCAAGCCGAGGCCGCCGAGACTGCTGAAGAAGTTTTTAGCAGTCAGTTTTCAGTGGATACCAGCAAGGACAATCTAAAAACTGAAAACGCAAAACTGACGACTAAAAAGCAGCAAGCCGAGCGGCTGCGCTTGCAGGTGGACACCGTGGGTCGAATTGGGAAATCGGGCGAGCAGATACAGAAGGTGATTTCGGTCGGGATGCTGTCTGAAGGTTGGGACGCAAAGACCGTGACCCACATCATGGGCTTGCGAGCCTTTACCAGCCAATTACTTTGCGAGCAGGTCGTCGGACGCGGCTTGCGCCGGACCGCCTACGACGACGTTGACCCGGACAACGGCTTGTTCAAAGCGGAGTACGTCAATATTTTCGGCGTTCCGTTCACTTTCCTTCCGCATGAGTCTGCGGAAGGCGTCATCCCGGAACCGCCCAAGCCGAAGACAGCTATCGAGCCGGTTGCGGACAAAGCGGCCTTTGAAATTTCGTGGCCGAACGTCATCCGTATCGACCACGTCTACCACCCGCACCTTTCCCTGGATTTGGAAAGGGTGACGACCTTGGAACTCGACGCCAGCCAGACGGCCAAACATGCGGACCTCGCTTCGGTTGTCGAGGGCAAGCCGGATGTCACGAAAATCGGGGCTATCGATCTGGAAAAACTGGCGAAGCAATTCAGAACGCAGCGGATCATCTTCGAAACCGCTCGGGACGTTTACGACCTCATGCAGTCGAACTGGCGAGGTGGTAAGGCGTCCCTGCTGGGCCAGTTGGTGCGGCTGGTTGAGCAATTCATCCGTTCGGATAGGCTCAACATCACTCCGGCATTATTCTTTCACGATGATCTCAAACACCGCCTCATCATTACGCTCAACATGACCAAGGTGGTCCAGCACATCTGGGAGGCGATCCGCTTCGAGAACACCGAGAAGCTGGAACCGGTGTTTGATCGTGACCATCCCATCCGTTCAACGGGCGACATGGGGACGTGGTACACCGGTAAGCCCTGTGAGCATACCGTGAAAAGCCACATCAATTTTTGCGTCTATGACAGCGCGTGGGAAGCCTCCGAATCCTTCGAGCTTGATCACAACCCCGCGGTAGCGGCCTGGGTGAAAAACGATCACCTCGGCTTCGAGGTGCTCTACGTCCATCGTGGCGTCGTGCGGAAGTACCGGCCTGACTTTCTCATCAGGCTCAGTTCAGGCGACATGTTGGTATTGGAAGTGAAGGGCCAGGACAGCGATCAAGACCGAACCAAACGACGGTTTCTCGACGAATGGGTCAACGCCGTCAACGCGCATGGCGGCTTCGGTCACTGGACCTGGGCCGTATCCACCACTCCCGGTGACATCCCGGATATCCTGGCGCAACATTCTTGCGCCACTGCCGCTTAAAACTATAAGCGACCGTGGCGTTTCAGACGCTCTGCGAGTTTCGGTGCCGGCATCTGGCCGCTCAACCTTGCAATTGGTCGTATAACAAACTGACAATCAGCCGCAGTGAAACTTTACAATTGGTCATGACTGAATCTTGCAATTAGTCATACCTTAACCTTGCAATTGTTCATGCCATAAAGTTACAGTTGGTCATCTATGAAGAAACCCGTGTATGCCCGTCAGATTGAGTCGCACCTGAAGGAAACGATGGAAGTTTCTCCGGTTGTGCTGATTCAAGGACCCCGTCAATGCGGGAAGACGACGCTTGCTCAAATGGTGGGACACCCTGCGGGATATGCTTACAGAAGTTTTGACGATGAGGATATCCGCCATTTTGCCCAGACCGACCCCATCGGTTTCGTGAACCATTTGCCGGAGCGGGTCATCCTGGATGAAGTACAGAAGGTGCCCCGTCTGTTTTCCTCAATCAAATTGTCGGTTGACCGCAACCGCACCGCCGGACGTTTTATCCTGACCGGCTCGGTGAACGTCTTGCAAGTGCGACAGATCACGGATTCCCTTGCGGGCCGCATGCAAATCATCCGATTGCATCCTTTGTCACAAAGCGAGATTGTACGAACTCCTCCCACGTTTCTTGACGCTCTGTTTTCCTCCGGGTTCAAACATCGTCAGAGGAACCTCACCGACGAGAAAATCGAAAATCGCATTGTGGCAGGCGGCTACCCCGCCGCGTTGCGACTCTCCGGTGAACGACAGCGGATGAATTGGTACAAAAACTACATTGAAGCCCTCGTGCAAAGGGACGTGCCGGATATTTCCAATATCAGGTCGCCTGACATACTGGCGGACCTGCTTGCCTTGGCCGCGGCCCAGACCGCTCAACTGCTGAGCGTGAACGGGCTGGCGTCATCGTTTCAACTCAGCAGACCGACGGTTCATGACTATCTCTCGCTGCTTAAAAAGATGTTTCTGGTGGAGACCATACCGGCGTGGCACAACAACCGTGTCAAGCGGCTGATAAAAACCCCGAAGCTCCATCTCGGCGACACCGGAATCACCTGCGCGTTAATGAACTTGAACCAACGAACGCTCGCAAGCGACCGTTCCCTCTTTGGCCACGTTCTTGAAACGTTCGTATTTCAGGAACTGCACCGGCAGGCAAGCGGACACAAAGAGCCGCACAAGTTTTTTCACTATCGCGAGAAAATGGACAAGGAAACGGAAGTGGATATTGTCATACAAAGAGGCGCGTTTGATTTGGCGGGTGTGGAAGTCAAGGCGTCCGCCACGATAAACAAATCCGATTTTCACGGTTTGCGGAGATTAAAAGCCGCCGCGGGAAAGCACTTTGCCTGCGGTGTGCTGGTGTACAACGGCGAAACAAGTGGAAAAATTGACGACAAACTGTATGCCGTGCCGTTGCAAGCGCTTTGGAAGACAAACTCAAATTGATGGCTTCTCACCTATCGAGGCCATATCCTGTTCGTCCGGTTGTGGTCTTTACAACCGCTTGAACGCTTCGTGCACGGCTTTGATGGTCCGGTCGATATCCGCCGCGGTGTGCGCGGTGGAGACGAAGGCGGCTTCGAATTGGGATGGGGCGAAGTAGGACCCGCGTTTCAACGCGTGGTGGAAGAACTTGGCGTATCGAGACGTGTCGGAATGTTTCGCTGACTGGTAATCCACCACCGGGCCTTCCGTAAAAAATCCACCTAACAGGGAACCGACCCGCGTTTGATAAAACGGGACCTTGGCCCTCCTGGCGGCTTTCGCCAAGCCCTGCGCCAACTGGTTCCCGCGCCGTTCCAGTTTTTCGTACACGCCGGAGGCCTTGAGTTTTTTCAGCGTTTCGATTCCGGCGGTCACGGCCAGGGGATTCCCTGACAGGGTTCCGGCCTGGTACACGGGACCGGCCGGCGCCACCATCTCCATGATTTGATTTGACCCGCCGTAAGCGCCCACCGGCAGCCCGCCGCCGATGATTTTCCCCAGGCACGTAAGATCGGGGGCGATGCCGTACAGGGTTTGCGCGCCTCCATAGGCCACGCGGAATCCGGAAATCACTTCGTCGAAGATCAGGAGGATGCCGTGTTTTTTGGTAAGCGTGCGCAGTTGCCGGAGAAAGTCTCGTCGAGGCAACACGACGCCCATGTTGCCTGCGATCGGCTCGACGATGATACAGGCCAGGTTTCGCCAATGCTTTCGTACCAGGCTCTTCACGGACTCGATGTCGTTATACGGAGCGGTGAGCGTCTGGCTTGCCGCGGCCTTGGGCACGCCCGGACTATCGGGAAGCCCCAGCGTCGCAGCCCCGGACCCCGCCTTCACCAGCAGGTGATCCGCGTGGCCGTGGTAGCACCCTTCGAATTTGAGGATGGCGTCCCGCTTGGTGAAGCCCCGCGCCACACGGATGGCGCTCATCACGGCTTCCGTGCCTGAACTGACGAGTCGAACCTTTTCTACGGACGGGAACGCCTCGCAAATCATTCGCGCCAACTCCAGTTCCTGTATGGTGGGTGCGCCGTAGCTGGTCCCCGCGCCAGCGGCCCGCTGAATCGCCCGCACCACCGACGGATGGGCATGGCCCAGGATCATGGGTCCCCACGAGGCCACGTAATCGAGATAGGTGTTGCCATCCACGTCGGTCACCGTGGCGCCCTGCGCGCGTTGGATAAACAACGGATGCCCGCCGACCGACCGGAATGCGCGGACAGGGCTGTTCACCCCACCGGGGGTATATTTCTGCGCGCGGGCAAATAACGTTTTCGACGTGGCGGTCTTCACTGTGATCCTTTCTTCTGAAATCGCTTCCTCAAACCTCTATTTTGTCCTCTCCCCTCACCCCAGCCCCTTCGACAGGCTCAGGGCAGGCTCTCTCCCTCAAGGGGCGAGGGAGTTGTGAGACAGGAATGCCGGATAGCACTTCTACTCGGGATCACTGAACCGCTGTCCTTCCTCACCGGACCAGCGCACAATGCCGATTTCTTCCGATTCCCACAGTTTTTGTTGCTCTTCTGCAGCCAGATCGGCTTCTTTCATTTTGTCTTCCGCGGACTTTGTGTCCTCTTCACGGGCGGAAACCCAACCCGGCGGTTTTTCTCCCTTGGGAATATCTTTCCGAAGCACGTTGACTGGCATCTGATTCCTCCTGGTTATCCACCGCCATCCTTTGATGTTTCTTCATCGGGGTATTCTTCGGCAAGAATACGGACAATTTTACTCCTTAGTTCAGGAGCATCTTGGGTTGCCGTTACCCAGACCATAGACCACTCTACGGCAAAGTAGACGTGAACAGCGATGTTGCGAAATGCGATAATATCTTCCCATTCGATCTCAGGATGGCGTTCCCGAAACTCGTTGGATGATCGTGCGGCTCCTTCACCAATAATTATCAACTTTTGCAGGACGGCATGCGCAAAAGATCGTTTCTTAAAAAAGAATCTTGTTCAACACCAACGAGGAATTGCTGGATGGCATCAGCAGCCTCCACAATGTCGGCAAGATAGAGTTCCTCACGACGCATAGAGTACTTTTGCGCTGGAAAGTACGGCTTGACGGATTTTGGGTTTCAATCCTCCTTGAGGCACCAAATCCACCTTGCGATGACACAGAGCCGAAAATTCTCTCTGCATTCCGGCCAACTGCATAAAACCGACCTGGGCTTCCGGTTCAAATTCCACCAGAAAATCGAGATCACTATCCGAAGGAAAACTCTCCCCGAGAGCCGATCCGAAAAGCGCAAGCTCTCGTACCTGATAGCGCCGACATAATGTCTGGATTGACTCCATGGGTAGATCTGTGTCGTGGTTTATCATGACATCCCCTCCCCAACGATTTTATCTCTTTCTTCATCAGTTTGCACAGCTTCTACTCTACTTTACACGTCCCTATGATTCCAGTGGGTTTTAGCAAATTCAAGAATTTTATCCATTCTGGTTTTGATCGAAGTCGCATCCCATTGGCCCGTTGCCTTATTGAGGAATTCATCCAACTCATTTTGCGTTTTGAGCGGGGCTCTACGGAAAAACTTCTGTGTGCTATACGTGAAGGAATGGTTCGATTTGCTGCTATTCGCAGAGAGCGGATCAATCGTCAAATTTCCGATGCAATGGAGATAATCTCTCTGAAACTCTTCGGTCATCTCTGGCCAGATTGATTCACACTTTTCCGCAACAACTCTGCTCTCCTTAGGGTTTTGCGGAATGATATGATCGATTGAGAATTTTGTCCGCGGTTCACGGTTGGCAAACTCATCGTGTGACATTCGAGGAAAGATCGGCTGCTGTGTGGTCCTGAGATGATTTTCGTACTTCCAGAAGAGGTAGTTCTGATCGTTCGAATTTATTTCATCATAGAAATTGGACGACCGCAGATATTGATCAAAGTCAGTATCATTGCAATACTTCTCGACAAACTCCTTAAGGTTCGCAATCAACTCTCTAAAATTCCCCTTAAAAGTTTTGGCCAATCCGTACAGCTTCTCGCGCCCTGTGTCTGTTCGGCGTCTCCGGATACCGAAGACACGGAAGCAAATAATCTCGACCAACCGCGCAACCCGTTTGAAGTCCTTTCTGTTATTAGAGTCATCCAATTTGTAGGATTTGACGAGCAAGGGATAAAACGTTGCTGGACGGTTGAGGGCAATAATATCGAGGAGGTGAGGCTCACGACTCAGAAGCAACTGGCTCATAATCATAAAGCTGTCTTTTAATTCGCGACTGTACCTATCAATGAAAGCGTTCGCATTCGAACGGTTGTCATTGACAAGCTTGTTTACCTTATTCTTGGTCGTTTGAACGTACTGTTGATGTTCTTCTTGTCTCTTCCATTCTTCAAAAGCGATGAAGTGGTACTGCAGAATCAGATCTTCCTCTACCCGATTCTTGATTTCCTCATACTCTCGGTAGATTTCACCAAACCGACTTTGAATATCGTTGAGGCGAGTGTCAGGGTCGTTGGATGCAAGGTAGGTCTTGTACATCAGGAAACTCTTGGTTTTCTCCAAATTGGTCAGCGATTTGCCGCGGTCGTTGGTCGTCTCAAAAATCAGCGTTGCCTCGGCGTTGTCATTGACTGAATAGGTCAAGACCTTCGCGTTCTCAATTTTGTCCTTGAATTGTTGTAAGATTTTGGGTGCATATGATTCAAGTCGCTTATCAAGATACTTTTTGGCGTCGAGCAGTCGTTCTTGGGAAGGAGTGTGTACATTATCATCGGAGAGCAAGTTCTCCTCCAAGATATAGGATTTGAAGAAGTCGTTGTCGTCCTGCAAAACTTGAAGTTTGTACCTGCCGTAAAGCTGAATATATCTATCTTTCAGCCTATTTATCTCGTTTTCATCTCCATGCCCTCCGAGCCGATTGAGAAGAAGTTTCATGAAAATGATAAGGGTTGTAATACGCTGTTGTCCGTCTACGATGTCAATGTTTTCAAAGCCCCCCGATATTTCCTTTTCTTGAAAGAGAATTGTGCCGAAAAAGTAGTCCTTGTCTAATTTCTGATTTTCTATGTCATCGACAAAGTCTTCGAGTTGCTTTTTCCCCCAAGCGTAAGCGCGCTGATATTTTGGGATATTAAACATTTTGCTACCATCGAATAGCTCTCTGATTGTTTTTTGTCCGTTTTGCAATGGATACCTCCTTCACACTGTAGAAGATTTTCCTCTTCCTTGCCTTTCAAACTCAGGACTCGACTTGGGATGTAAGGGGTGCTGCACTCGATAGGCATAAAGCGCCATGCCCGCGGCGACGACGGCGTTGAGGGACTCAACCGAGTCGCTCATGGGGACGGCGAGCCGTGTGCCGGAGGTGATGGGTGGCAGGCCGGGCCCTTCTTCGCCGACCAGCAATCGAATGTCTTTTGGCCAATGAAACGCGGGTAAACTCTCGCCCTGCGTATCAAGGGTCACCCACGTGGCTTTTTCAGGTAGATCCCTGATCGAAGGACCCTGCGCCAGGGACATGGTGAACGTCGTGCCGCTGGCTGCCCTGATCGCTTTCGGATGATAGGGATGCGCCGATTCCTTGAGCAGGATGACCCGTTCGACCCCCATGGCCGCCGCGGTCCGGATCAAGGCTCCCACGTTCGCCGGATCTCCCAAAGGGCACAGGATTTCGAGGCCCCGAGGTCGAGCCTCAAGGTCTGCGGAGGGACAGGGAGGGACCTCGCAGACCAGGATCGGAGTCCCAGTTCCAAATAGATCGATCTTCTCGAAAAGCGGCGCGGTCAGGGCATAGGCCTTGACGTGGGCCGGAACAGGGAAAGGCACGGGTGTCCCGGCAGGATGAATGAGTTCGAGACACAGCACGGGATGCTGCGCCAGGATTTCCCGAACGACTTTTTTCCCCGAGACGAGGCACTGCCGGAACCGTTCAATTCCGCGAGCCTCCTGCAGCGCCACCCATCGCTTCACGTGGACATTCTGTGCGCTACTGATGGATCGGATACTGGAAGGCGAGGTCACGGCGTAAAGACCATGTTTAACTAATGTTGCCCGGATGCGGCGATGTCCATTCTCTTCTCTTTCGAGACCACACCGTAATGAAACAACAAAACACTTCTCAACTTCTTATAGAAGAACGATTCCGATTCATGCCTTTGGCAAACCTCACTCTTGATATAAGGATCGATCCTAAAGTATCATGGTCATGGAGGAGCTAAGGGGGGCAACTCCGGGGAAGAACGTACTTGAAACCCATCGTCGGGCTTTGCAGCCTTTGCCTCCTGCTTGCGGCCGGGCCGGCCAGCGGCGCGGGCTGTGAGCACTGGAACACCAAGGAGTTCTTCGAGACCGCCACGCCGAAGGCAGTCACCGATTGCCTTCACGCCGGCGTCGATCTGAACGCTCGGGAGGATGAATACGGCGCCACCCCCCTGCATGCCGCGGCTGCGAACAACCCAAACCCGGCCGTCATCGCCGCCCTTCTGAACGCCGGGGCTGACCCGAACACAACATCCAATGCCGGCTACACACCCCTCCATTGGGCAGGCAGGGGCTGACGCGAACGTAGCGGCCCAAAACGGCATCACCCCTTTGCATTGGGCGGCCACCGGCAGCAGAGATCCCGCCATTCTCACGGCCTTGCTGGATGCCGGCGCCGATCCCAACGCCCGGGCGCAGGACAGCGCGACGCCCCTGCACGGGGCGGCCGAGCGCAACCCGAATCCCGAGGTTATCTCCGTGCTGCTGGACGCCGGGGCCAATCCCAGCGCGCGCGATAAATGGTGGCTGACTCCTCTGCATCGGGCGGCCGAGGTCAACCCAAATCCAGCCGTCGTCGCCGTCCTACTGGACGCCGGCGCCGACCTGAACGCAAGGACCAAGGACGGGGCCACCCCCCTGCATTGGTCCGCTGCAGGCACCCAAAATCCCGCTGTTATCGCCGTCTTGATCAACGCCGGCGCTGATCCGAACACGCGCACCCGAGAGGGCGGCACCCCCCTGCATTTTGCAGCCCGATTCAACCAACAACCTGCCGTCGCCGCCGTGGTTGATGTGCTGCTGGACGCCGGCGCCGACCCCAACGCGCGGACCCAGGACGGCAATGCCCCCGGCGACTACGCCGAACAAAACCAAGCGCTCAAGGGCACTGAGGCCTATGGACGACTGAAGGATGGAAACTGAAGGACGAGAGGTATTAAGCCTGCTTTTAGAATGAAGAGAAGGATTTCCCTTTTCCGCGGAGTTGCCAGTCCTCGGTTTTGATCACGACTTCCCAATCCTCGGGATCCCTGTCGGTCACCTGCCCGAGCCGGTACGCCTTTTTCCCGAATCTGCCCACGAGTTCAAGCGTCCTGTCCGCTTGGTTTTCCGGGACCACCAAACAGAAACCGATCCCCATGTTGAATACCTCGAACATTTCCCAGTCGGCGATTTTGCCAAGTTTTTTAATGATGGAGAATATCGGAGGCGGCGTGGGAAACGTCTCGATCACAAACGTGACTTGAGGACGGACGCGGTTCATGTTCAGGAACCCGTCGCCGGTAATATGGAACAGGGCCTTGACGTCGATTTCCGATTTCGCTTCGAGGAGAGGCAGAATTTCCCGCGTATAGATATGCGTCGGCTGAAGCAATTCTTCACCCAAAGACCGGCCGAGTTCGGGGAATCGTTTTTCATAGAGGGACACGTCCTGTCCGATGGCTCTTCGTGCCAGGGTGAGCCCGTTGCTGTGGACTCCGTTGCTTTCAATGCCGATGATCGCGTCGCCCGCGCGGACACGTTCCCCTACGATGACCCTGTCCAGATCCACGATCCCGATAGCCGACCCCGCCAGATCGAACCCTTCGCCATCCTTGCCCGCTTCACTCTTGATGACGTCCCTGACCTGAGCAATTTCCCCGCCGGGAATGGAGATGCCGGCACGCAGGGCTCCCTCGGTCAGTCCTTTCGCCAGTTCCCCCAAGCAGCCCGGATCAAGCGTTTGCACCGCGATATAATCCACCATGGCCAGGGGGGTCGCTCCCACGCAGAGGAGGTCGTTGACGTTCATGGCGATGCAATCAATGCCGACCGTGTCGTATTTGCCCATGCGCTGGGCCACGAGGACCTTGGACCCCACGCCGTCCGTGGTCATGGCGATGCCCTTGTTGTTGCCGATCTCGATAACGTTGGCGAACAACCCGAAGTCCAGACGGACGCTGCCGATTTTTCCCTTGGGGACGGTCCACGTCTGGCGGAGTTGCCCGGTAATGTCGGCCAGGGATTGCACGACTTGATCGGTATCAACCCCGGACCCTTGATAGGTCATGCCTGAGGAATCACTCACTTTCTTGGCCTTGCCTCGGTTTTCGGTGACGCGCTGTTCAATGGTGTTATCTTTCCCTGTTTAGCGCATACGATTCTGCAACAGTGCGACGCCTTCAAGCTGCGCGGCCTTCTGAGCAAAGGTGTAGAGAGGACGGGCCCCCGACCGTTCGGCAGCAGCCAGGATCATCAGGTCTGAAAAACCCGCGCTGCCCGGCCGGTAGCGGAACGCCGCACGTGCCACGTCGTCGGCTGCCTCGATCACGAGATGTTCCGTCGCCACCAATTGTTCCAGCACTGCGGCAATCCGCTCGCGGGTATAGCCGTAGGCGCGTTCCAGAACCCAAGCCAGTTCGACGATGACCTCACGACAGACGAAGCCGGGACGTTCGGCCGTGAGCGACTCCAGGAGCGACCGGGCAGCCTCCGCCTGCTCCGCTTCGTCCCGTACCAGATAACGGACGAG
Source organism: Nitrospirales bacterium (assembly GCA_965204965.1). Taxonomy (GTDB): domain Bacteria; phylum Nitrospirota; class Nitrospiria; order Nitrospirales; family UBA8639; genus Bin75. The sequence continues at coordinate 2,799,446 of OZ242026.1, forward strand.
GACGTTCGTATCGAGTGCGATCACCCCTCACACGCCCCGTCGGCGATGGCTTGCTCCATTTCCTCCAATGTGACGACGGAGTCATGCTGCAGCACGCCGAAGAGCCGGCTGATGGGACGTACGGGCAGAATCCGAACCTCTCCTTCGAAAATCACGTAGCGCACCCGATCCCCGACTTGCACCCCCAGCACTTCCCGTACAGGCTTGGGCAGCGTTGTCTGTCCTTTTTTGGTAATGGCTGACTCGATCATGGCGAAACCTTGATTTGCCTTGATTTTTAATATATGCCTTACAAAATTGAACTTGTCAAGGATTATGCGGCTTGAAATGGCGAGACCCCCAGCGTATACTTTCTGTAAGCGAGGGAAGCAAATGGGGTTATCGCTCAAACAGCGACCTTGTTCCGGGCAAATGCAGCTCCATGATCTGTTGCCCTTCTTGCCCTTCGAGTGGTAAGATACTCTCGAAGGGCAGTTTTGTTTTCGTCCGGCTACGCGAAAGGAGCACTACCATGATGAGATTACTGGCTATTCCGATCATCCTCTTCTCAATGGCTTTGACCATACCCGAGGTTGAAGCGGCCTGCACGACCACAAAGTTTGGAACCAATACGGTCACCAATTGCACCGATGGTCGTTCCACGGTGAGTTCGACGTTTGGCGGGAACACCGTACACAACTCCAATGATGGAAGCACAAGCATAACGAATTCGTTCGGTAATACCAGTGTTTCCAGCAGCAAGGAGCCGGGTCTGGGCGGGACCAGCATATCCGTCAGCGAGGATACGGGCGTTTCCCGATGGAACGACGGCACGACCGGCGTCCACCAGCAAGCGGGCAACACGCGAGTGGACGTTTATAGTGACGGCACCATCTGTACCAACACACCAGTTGGCTCGACGAGTTTTACGAATTGTAACGGGAATTCGAAAGACGCAGAGAAGCGCAGCACGATAATCGGTACGAAGTAACGATCCTGAGACCAGAAAAATGGCTGGGGGACCAGGAATCGAACCTGGGTTCACAGATCCAAAATCTGTTGTCTTGCCCCTAGACGATCCCCCAACCGGGGAGCCTCACCTTACCCAGCCCATCTGCATTCAGTCAAGGCCGTCGATGAATGGGGGCCGAGACAACTCGCAACTATCCACTGCTTGTGCCCGTTATCTCGAATGAAGAGGTGGCGGGAATGGGTTACCTGATCTCGGTGGACCCGAAAATGGCTTGGCGCAACGTGTCGTTCAGGCGCGTCTGCCAGCCGGGCCCCTGCTTGCGCAAGTGCGCCGTGATGTCGGCATCAAGCCGAATGGTTATCTGCTCCTTTGTCGGGGCTTTCTGCTTACCCCGTGTGCGGCGATACGCTTCAACGATGTGCGGTGCCATTTCACCAGCAGGCCGCGCTCGCTTGAACCACTCCTCGTCCAACTCGAACGTGTCGGGGTCAGCGGCGATTCCGGCATTGATGGCCGCTTCTTCACCATACTTGGCGGCAATCTCGTCGAACGTCATCTTGCTGAAATCACTGTCGTTCGTGTTCTTGGACATAGCGTTTCTCCTCTCGCTGATTGGCCTTGCGGAGGCTGATGATTCGGATGTTGTCGCCGCGTTCCGTGAACACAACGACATACAACCTGATCCCGATGAAGCCGTAAGCGACCCATCTCGGCTCGCTGGTGCGGTCATCCGGATTGATGATAGCGGTATCCCACCTGAAGGCTTCCATCACGGTGAAATCCACACCATGTCTGGCGATGTTGGATTTTCGCTTGGCCTCATCCCACTCGTAAAGTGCCGTCTTTTTTTCTTTATTGTAGCTACCATTTGATACTGATTCAACTTTTTCGTAGTTACAAAAAATCGGAGGCATCCTGCTACAAGCAGGAACAGCTTAGTTCTGTTCTTTGAATCGAATGGCGGCTAGTACACGCGGCCGGATACGATCCAATGCCGGTCGTCGGGGACGTCGATCAGCAGGCGGCTCATATACATTTCCGCCAACTGGGCGGCGATCTCGTCTTCGGTGAAGGCGCTCAACAGGGAATGATAAAAATCGTGGCGCAGTTGTTCCGGCTCATCAGCCGCGTATTGGTCTACCAAGGCCCGGGCGTCTTCCGTAGTGTCGGGCCGCAACAAGTCCATGACGAGCACGGGCGCCCCGGGCTTAGCCAAGTTTTTCACGGCGTACCAAAACTGAAACGCGTTGGGTACATGATGCACCAGGCTGTTGGAGATCACGGCATCAGCCGGTGGGGCCAACTCAAGATCCTGGAACCTCTTGCACATGAGTTGGATTCGATCCTCAAATCCCGCCTGGCGAATGGCGTCATCGGCCCACTGCATCATGGGGCCGGATGCGTCCACGGCAATAACGTGAAGGGACGGACGGCTCCGGAGAAGCCGGATTGGAATATCCGCGGGACCACACCCCAAATCCAGCACGGTTCCTTCCTGGAGATCGGGATATAAGGCTAAGAACTGATCGACGAACCCCTGATTCTCTTCGGCGAAATCGGCATTTGCATACACCTTGGCCTGCTCTTCCCCATCCATGATTTCCGGTTCAAGAATCCGTTCCATATCAACGCTTCCTTTTCATGGCTCTCTCCACGTCCGTCAATTGCGTCCGCGTGATCGTACCTAGCCCCACCAGCGGGATTCAAGGTGAGAGGGACGCACTAAATTCTTCTTGCACCATTCCCGGGTTCTGGCTAAGGTCTGATGCAGGAAAAGCTGGAAGGAACCTGTATGGCGACGTACGCATTCGGCGATATTCAGGGGTGCCTGACGCCCCTCCAAAAACTGTTGGATCGCATTCGATTCGATCCGTCTTCGGACCGGCTGTGGTTTGTCGGCGATTTGGTCAACCGCGGCCCCCAGTCGCTGGAAGTGTTGCGCTTTATCAAGGGGCTCGAAGGCCGTTGCGTGGTCGTGCTGGGCAACCACGATCTGCATTTATTGGCCATCCATTGCGGGATCGCGCAGATCCGGAAACAGGATACGATTCAACCCGTCCTGGAAGCTCCAGACGTAGAGGAATTGCTGGACTGGCTTCGTTGTCAATCCATGCTCTATCGTGAAGGTGACTATGTGCTGGTCCACGCGGGCATCCTTCCCCAATGGTCCGTCGACCAAGCCGCGGGATTGGCCGGTGAAGTGGAAGACGCCCTCAGGTCCGACCAGTATCGAACGCTTCTGCCGTTCATTTACCGGAGCGAGGAAACCCGTTGGTCCGACGACATGCCGTCACCGGCCCGCCTCGGCGTGATCACAAACGTCCTGACCAGAATGCGGATGTGTTCCCGGGAAGGCCTCATCGACCTGGCGTTCAAGGGACCGCCTGACCAGGCGCCCGCCGGCCTCTCACCCTGGTTTCACTTGCCCCCCTGCACCCGGCGAACCGAAACGGTGATTTGCGGCCATTGGTCCGCCTTGGGGGTGTGCGTGGACGAAGGTATGATTGCGTTGGACGGCGGGTGCGTCTGGGGACACGAGTTAGCCTGTCTGCGACTGGAGGACCGGAAGCTGTATACGATCGCGTGTCCCTGAGCGGGCCCGCAGCAACCGGGTAGTTTTCGGGCAACCCGGGAATCCGCGTCAGGCACCCCTGCGAGTCGCTCCATGAAGCTGCTGTCCAAAGAGCATTCCATCCTTGAAAGACCCTTGATGCAATTTCGCCCGTTCGGCGTGACCCCGGATGGGCAGAAAATCCGCGACGTGAGCGGGATTACGATCAAGGCGAACGTCGAATACCTGGAAGAAGTCGTCGGGACAAAGGACGGAGACGCCGCCGGTCGTCGAGCCATTGACCGTCTCTGCGATTCGCTGAATGCGCGGATCAGCGACCCCTCGTACCACGTCACCCCCGAATTCTTGCAAAATATCTGGCACAGTTATTCCTACGAATTCGCGGTTTACCTCGGCGAGTTCTGCATTCTCATCTCCGGGAATCCCAACTTTCAATTCGAGATGGGCAAACACAAATTCATTTCTCCCGTCATTCAGACCCTGGGGCGCCCCTTTTCCGTTGCGCAAATCTTCGAACTGTTCCCGCGCTTCGGCGAAAAGTTTGCCAAAGATTCCTTGCGGTTCAGCGTGCGTAGCGTGACCAATGGCACAGCCGTTCTGGGTATGACGCTGACCGACCACGTAGCCCAACAATTCGGTCCTTATCGTAACCGGTGCGCCTATGTCATCTGCCAGGCATCGAAGGCCGGACTCCTGGCCGTGCCGCAACAGGTTCACCACCTGGGATTTGCCACCGTCCGGGACCTCCGATGCATGGCGGACGGAGACGAGTCCTGTGAATGGGAATTCCATTGGCCCGCCCAGCCGCTCTCTGAAACCCATGGATGGGTCGTGACCGGGACCGCGGCATGCGTGAGCATTCTGGCCTTCGTCTACGTCAGATGGGCGCATCCTGAAGTGTCATGGTTCGAGGCAAGCCTCTTGACTCTCGTTCCGGGCTTGGCCTCCTGGTTCGTCTGGAATTGGTATCGTCTCAAGAAGAAAGTGAAAGAACGGGACACCCTGCTCAAGGAACAAGTGGATTCCGTGGATGCCCGGCACGAAGAGCTTCGCGAAGCCTATCTCGAACAGGGGCGCACCGTTGTGGAACTCCGTACACTGAACGCGGACCTTGAAAACAGGATCCGGGAACGAACGCGCTCCCTCGCAGTCGCCAACGAACGACTCCGCGAACTCGATGAACGCAAATCCGCCTTCGTCTCCATTGCGTCGCACGAAATACGCACGCCCCTGACCTCAATGAAAGGCTTCGTGGAAAACATGCTGACCGGCGTGACCGGGGACTTACGTGAGCGGCAAGTCCTGTATCTCACGCGGGTTAAATATAACATCGACCGATTGACGCGAACGCTGAACGACCTGCTGGACTTGTCCCGTATCGAAGCCGGTCACGTGGAATTACGATTGGCCGACGTGTCGATGGCCGAAGTGACAGCCGAAGCCTTGGACAATTTACGCCCCCAGGCGGAGGAGAAATCCCTCGTGCTGGAGACCAAGTCCCCTTCGCAGCTTGCGCCGGTGCGGGGAGACCGGGACAAGATTCTTCAGATTCTGACGAATCTCATTCACAACGCCATCAAGTTTACGCCTTCATCCGGATGCATTTCGATTTCACTCGTACCGATGGAAGATTCCACGATCCAGGTGTGCGTCGCCGACACGGGCTGTGGCATCGCTGCCGAAGAGGTGCCCAACGTCTTCGATCGCTTCTACCGGAGCGACAGCGGGACGACGGAGGCACGGGGAGCAGGTTTGGGCTTGGCGATTACGAAAAGTCTGGTGGACCTGCATGGAGGACGGATTTGGGTGGAAAGCACGGTAGGCGGCGGGACCCGATTCTTTTTTACGCTTCCCACCCGGTGAACCGTGAAACGGTCTTACCGGTCGTCTTTCTGCGCTTCCCCCCGTTTCTGCTTGAGAACGCGCGCGAGATACGAACGCTGGAGCCCCAGCGCTTCCGCGGCTTTGGTCTGATTGCCATGGCTGCGTCTCAGGGCTTGTTCGATCAGAAAGTACCGGTAGTGTTCCATCGCCTCATGGTAGGACAAATCACTCGCCTCACGGACCTGGGGCTCTTCTTCATCAACTTGGGACTTTGATTCGTAATCGTGTGGGAGGCGTAAATGCTCGGGACCAATTTCGCGGTCCGTGCACAGGACCACGGCCCGGGCCATGGCGTTCTCCAACTCCCGCACGTTGCCCGGCCACGGGTACTGTTGCATGGCCCCGAGGGCGGCCTCCGTCAGTCGCATGCCCGGCTTTCCCATCTCCCTGGTGTAGCGTCGAAGAAACAGGTCGGCCAAATGAGGAATCTCACCGGGCCGGTCGCGTAAGGGTGGGATGGAAAAACTGATCACGTTCAACCGGTGAAACAAGTCTTCGCGGAACGTGCCTTCTTTCACGGCCTTTGACAGATCGCGGTTCGTCGCGGCGATGACCCGGATGTTGACCCGAACCAGGCGCGTCCCGCCCACGCGATGAAATTCCCGGTCCTGCAGAAGGCGCAACAATTTGGCTTGCAGGTCCGGCGCCATGTCCCCGATCTCGTCCAGAAAAAGGGTGCCGTCATCGGCCAGTTCGACCTTGCCCTTTTGTTGCGTGGTCGCACCCGTGAACGCGCCTTTTTCATGACCGAACAATTCGTTTTCGAGCAGGGTCTCGGTCAGGGCCACACAATTGATCACGACGAAGGGATTCTCAATCCGCCTGCTCCATTGATGGATGGATCTGGCAAAGAGTTCCTTGCCCGTCCCGCTTTCTCCAAGCAACAGCACGGTGGCATCCGAATCCGCCGCCCGTTTGATCAATGCAATCAAGGACGCCATGGCCGGCGTGTCCGCCACGATGGTGCCGTACCGGGAATCGACTTCCTCGCGCAACACGGCAACCTGCCGTTTCAGCGATTCGCGTTCCAGGGCCTTTTGCATGACCAGGATGAGTTGATCCACGTCCAGGGGTTTCGTGAGAAAATCCGCGGCTCCCCATTTCATGGCTTCCACGGCAGACTGGATAGTCCCATGGGCCGTCATCACGATAACCGGAGGAGGATTCGAGAGGGGCGCCTGCTCTTGCCGGGCTAAAATTTTCAGGACTTCGAGACCCGTCATCCGGGGCATTTCCAAATCAAGGAGAACGAGTCCGGGTTCTTCGGATTCCAGGAGTTCGAGTGCGCACTGCCCATCGCCTGCGGACAATGTGGCATAGCCCAATGACTCCAAACGATCCACCAACATCAATACGATGTCGGGATCATCATCAACCACGAGAATTTTTTTCTGCATGGGCAACCCAACGAACGTTGATCCCGGCAAGGAACCCTATGAGAAGCGAAGGCTCAGCTCGGGTTTCGTCCCGGCCCGCTACTTCTGTCATGCCGAAACGGCCGGAAGCGATTCTAGGCCCACTCCCCTCGAAATCTCAATAGATATTATAACGATTGGTTTATAATCATTTCCGCCGCACGATCTCTACGGTCAAACCACCCTCTCTCCAAAGGAGAAAAATGCCGAGGTGAGAGCGGTTTCTTTCCCTCCCCTTTGTAAGGGGAGGTTAGGTGGGGTAGAGTCGCATCCCTCAACGCTTGGAGTTTTCCGGAGGGCGATGCTATAGTCTCGCGGTTATGAGCGGGGAATATCGGACCAAAGCCTTACTCATCGCGGTGTCGGATGACCCTGTTCCGGTGCAAGCGTGCATCAACCGGCTGGCCCCGGAGTTTCTCTGCTTCGTCGTCTCCGAGTCCCGGAAAGGCTCCATCGAAGCCGACGTTCAACCGGCCATCACCACAATGCCGCAACGCTGGGATTGGATTCTCGTAGAAGAGTCCGAGAGCTTTACCGCGGTCCATCAAACGTTAACCAAGAGCCTTCCCGAGATGCTCAAGACCTGGGGCCTGCAACCCGGAGAACTCGTCGTGGACTTCAGCCGGACCACGCCGGCCATCGCCGCAGCGATGGCGCTTGCCGGCCGGTCGTGGACCTCCCAAGTCGTCAGCCTGACCACACCAGGGAGCGGGACGGGCAAAAGTGAGGTGGTCGAGGTCGGAGACCGGACCTTCGCCTGGCAGGAAGGAAACCTCTGGAACGAAGAAGCCGGACCGGCACGGCAGGAAGCAGCCGTGTTATTCAATCAAGGAGCGTTCTCCTCGGCAGCCAAACGGTTTCGACGCATTGAATCGTTGGTCGGGGGAAGCCTCAAACCGCTGTATCACGGCCTCGCGGATTTAGCCGACGGCTATGCCGCCTGGGAAAGCTTCAAGTACCGGGACGCCTGGGACAAACTCAAAACCGCGCACAAGGCCCTGGAGTTGGCATCGGTCTGGGGCGGGCCGGCCGGCATGGCTTCGCTATTGTCCGGGGTCAAACAAAACCTGAAATTCTTGGAAAGCATCGTCATGGACCCCGATGACGTCAAACTTCCCGTGGCGCACGATCTGCTCGCCCATGCCAAACGGCGCGAGGGAGAGCAACAAATCGACTCGGCCCTCCAACTGTTGCTGCGAGCCCTGGAAGCCTATGCCCAGTACCACTTGTGGAAACAGTATCGAATCAAGAGTTGGGACGTGCAGGTCGAGCAGTTACCGCAGGATCTGCAGGAAGCCTGCCGGTCCTGTTATAGCAGCGACGTGGACGGCAAGTTTCACCTGCCGCTTCAGGCTCAATTTCGCACCCTGGCCGGGCTGGAGCATCCCATGGGACAAACCTTCGTCAACGAGTGGGCCAAGCTCAAAACGCTGTGGGATGCGGCCCATCAGAGCGTCCTGGGCCATGGGTTTCAAACGACGAAAGCCGACCGGTTTCATCAGTTCTATGCGGCGGCCATCAAACTGACCAACGTCACCGAATCCAACTTACCGGTCTTCCCGAAGATGACGCTGTAATTCCCGTGAACGTCAAAATCTATTACGAGGACACCGACTGCGGGGGCGTGGTGTATTACGCCAATTACCTCAAATATTTTGAACGGGCGAGGACCGAATACTTACTCGCACACGGGATCTCGGTCGCGGAGTTCCAGCAGCAGGGTATCTACTTTTTAGTCACCCATGCGGAAGTCTTCTACCGCTCCGCGGCGCATTACGGCGAAACCCTCCACGTCGAAACATGCGCCTCAGCCTCAAGAAAAACCGCCGTCACCTTCTCCCACACGATCCTGGAAACAATCAGCCGACGCCTGATCGTCGAAGGATCAGCCACCCTCGTCACAATCGACGCCAAGGGAAAAATCATCAAAAGACCGCCCCAGTTGCAGGAGATGTTTCAGTAGCCCATTCCCCCGTAGCCGCGCGATCTTATCGCGCTTGTCGTTTCCCCTCTTTTGTAAGGAGGGGTGAAGGGGAGGTAGAGGCATCCGCCTTCCCTCGCTATCCCGTTTCTGCTGTTTCCTTTTTCTGTCATCCCCGACCCGATCGGGGATCCAGTGTCTTTGCTCCTCCTGACCGGTATAAAGATCAACTCAACTGCGTTTAGGAATCTCTGATTTATGGTGATAGCAGGATGCAGGGCAAGGCGTCCCGTAGCGAGACCCGAGGCTTATCAACTGGATAGGCGAGGGTTGAGCGAGGACACAACACAGCCCTGCGCCCGATAGTGCCATAAGGCAGAGGGTCCTAGGGTTTTTCCCGGAACACCCACGCCATATACATCCCACCGATCGCTATCGTCACCAGTTCCACCGTCTGAAGAATACGACTCACCACGGCCTCGGGCTCCGGCGGCGACAGGATAAAATGCATGCCCAGGTAGGCAGGCGGAGAGCCGGGCGGAGATTCCCACGGCGGAAACAGCACGGCCAACACCAACAGCCCCGCCATCGCGTACAAGATGCGAAGATTAAGGATTTCCTTGGCACGAGCCTCAGTTTGCGACTCCTGAACAAACCGCTTCCCGCAACTCGTGCAAAACCGGGCCTCCGCAGCCGATTCATGCCCGCAAGCCTGACAAGTCTTTCGCTCATTCATCACGTCAGATTATAATCAAGCGGAGAGAAATTACCAGCGAGGAAATCTCAGCCACCAAATCGTGGAGCCTATGTAGACATGTCAACGCAGTCGAGCATCGAATGGACCGACACTACTTGGAACCCGGTGACGGGTTGCACGAAGATCAGCGACGGCTGCAAGCATTGCTACGCCGAGCGAATGGCGACACGGCTCCAAGCAATGGGCGTTGAAAAATACAGGAACGGATTCGACCTCACCCTTCACGAGTCGGCACTGGAAGAACCGCTCAGATGGAAAAAACCGCGGATCGTATTCGTGAACTCGATGAGCGACCTGTTCCACGAAGACGTTCCCGCCGCATTCATCGAGTCGGTGTTCCGCGTCATGAATCGAGCGCCCCAACACACATTTCAGGTGCTCACGAAGCGCCCGGCCCGCGTCATGGAACTGGACCCCGGACTCACCTGGACGCCGAATATCTGGCTGGGTACGAGCATCGAATCCCAAGAGTGGATCGACCGATTGGCGAAGCTGAAAGAAACCTTCGCCCTCACGAAATTCCTGTCTCTCGAACCATTGCTTGGGCCGTTGCCTGGCCTGAACTTGGCAGGAATCGATTGGGTGATCGTGGGCGGAGAATCAGGGCCCGGCGCCCGGCTCATGAAGGCGGATTGGGTACGGGAAATACGCGACAATTGTCTACGAAGCCGTGTCCCGTTTTTCTTCAAGCAGTGGGGCGGAGTGTTCAAGAAACAGACAGGTCGCGTCCTTGATAAAAAAACGTGGGATCAAATGCCGGATTTCAAGACGAACTGAAGGTACGATCTCGCCCAAGTAGAATAGAAAAATCAGCAAGGATCTTGGCCATCTGATGACGTTGCCGGAGCAGTAACCATCATCATGACACCAGCCCAGCAAAAAAAGTTCGACGAATTTAAGGCGATTCGTGAAGCTGTGGGTAAGACAAAATTTTTATCTTCTATCTTTGATGAGATCTGGTTCAAGGAAGCCCTGCCAAAGATTATGAATTCCTCACCGCCAGGCATGGTGGCGGCGGATTCTAATTTGTTTTTCCATAGCCTTCCCCACCCTCTTCTCGATGCCTCCAGGTTCGAAGCCGCTATCGCACTCCTTGATCGCCGCTTGGAGGCTTTTGCGGAGCTACCGTTTAAACGGAAAGACGTAACAGACAAGCTCAAACTGCTTCGTATCGCACGCTCAAATAAGGATCTCAAGAATCATTTTTTTGAGATCAACGTACTTGGTGACCTCGCGCTTAAGGGCGTTCTGTGTGATATTGAGGAAAGCACAACGAAGGTCGATGGGGTAATCAACTTAGCGGGGAGGAAGATCTTCATTGAAGCGACCAACACGATTCAGAAAGTCATCCCACGATTTACTGGAAAAACTAGAGTGATGGCCGTAAACACAGATCGCCAATTCGAACAAGTTAACAAGAAGTTGCGCAAAAAGGATGGACAACTGGCGCGGGTGAAGGAAAGCCCGACCGTGTTGTTTCTTGCGCGCACGCCTTATGGGGCTGATCGGCATGAGGCTGAAATCGAGGTCAATGAGTGTTTCCGTTCCAACGAATTCCCGGCCCTGTCCGGTGTCGTACTCGCCGATAGCTGGAAATTCCAGAATACCTCATGGCACCCCAGCGTCAAACCGTCCACTCCTCTGAACGAAGTTGAGGAAAGGAAGTTGCGGAGTTGGTACGCGAAAGGGAACGTTGCTGCCTAAAAGTGCATCGGGTGTCTTCAGTTCTGGAAGAAGCAAGGGGGTAAGAGATCTTCTGGCAGAGCCTTAGTTTCTTCTCAACTAGCCCTTTCATAATCCGAAAAGCCGCTTCCCGCAACTGGTGCAAAAGCGGGCCTCCGCAGCCGATTCATGCCCGCAAACCTGACAGGTCTTTTGCTCGTTCATATGGAAGTAGGTGGGTGAAGTATCAATACTGCTCGTCATTCAGTCGCCAATAGACGTCAGAGTCCTTGAGGGCCTCATTAATATTGGCATAATTCCAGGGGGTCCTACCTTTAACGTCTCTTGCCGCTGGGTCGGCCCCAGCGTCCAGGAGCGCAGTGATAACGGTAAGGTTTGGGTTGGACGCGGCTGCCCTATGCAGGGGGGTGATGCCCGCTTTATTGCGCGCGTTGGGGTCGGCCCCAGCATTCAGAAGCACCTTAAGGACAGCGGGATTTTGGTTGCTGCTAGACGCCAAATGCAGGGAGGTGAAACCGTATTGGTTCCGCACGTTCAGATGTGCCCCGGCGTTCAGGAGGGTGGTAAGGACTGTGGAATTTTCGTTACTCTCAGCCGCCCAATGTAGGGGGGTACCGCCGTGTTGAGCGCGTGCGTTTACGTCAGCCCCGGCATCGAGGAGCGCCGTGAGGACCGCAGGGTTTTCGTTATACCCGGCTGCCGTATGAAGGGGCGTAGCCCCGCTTTTAGTCCGCGTATTCAGATTGGCGCTGGCGTTCAGTAAGGCGGCAATGACAATGGGATTTTTATTGAACTTGGCCGCCACATGCAGGGGGGTGAAACCGTCTTTGTCCCGCGCTTTCAGATCCGCCCCAGCCCGCAGAAGCGCCGTGATGATGGTGGGATTGGCGTCGGACACGGCTGCCCAATGCAGGGGGGTGCCACCCATTTTTTCATCGCGCGCGTTCACGTCAATTCCGGCTTGCAGGCAATTAGTCACAATCTTCGGCGTGGCGGTTTTGAAGAACGCCTTGGTGTTCCAGTTCTCACAGTCCGACCCGATGGCCGGCTCGGCCACAAGGAGGAGGCAAAGGCTGCAACTCACTGCGATGGGTTTCATGCGATCTCTCCCATATGTAGGGATGTTCTCAATACGCTCCGTACTCCTTCACGATCTGTCCTTGGCCTTCAATAGGTCGATGACAGCGCTGTTGTGATTGTACTTGATTGCAAAATCCAGAGCTGTATAACTGGAGGATCTATCAGGTGCATTTAGGTCGGCCCCGGCATCCAACAAGACAGTAATGATGGCAGGGTTTCCGTTGTACCTGGCAGCACAATGCAGGGGTGAGGTATACCGGTTGTCGGCGTTTGGATTGGCTCCAGCGTTCAGCAAGGCGGTGATAATGGCAGGACATTCATTCATAGCTGCAAAATGCAGTGGAGTAGCATTGGATTTGTTACGTGCGCTTAGATCAGCTCCAGCATTCAACAGGGCTTTGATGACCGCAGGATCTTTGCTATGTCTGGCTGCCAAGTGCAGAGGGGTAGACTCCTCTGCGTCGAGGCGCGCGCCCAAATCGGCACCAGCCTCAAGGCAATTGGTTATGTCCTTCGGCGTGGCCTTTTCGTAAAAGCTCTTAGAGTTCCAGTAATAAATTTGGTTCCCGGAGTAGATTCGAATTGCCATGAATCTTTCTCTGTCGTAAAGGAGCAAGTCTTGTTACGCGCTCCCGATCGGGCTCATTCTAATTCACAATAGACGATCCGTCCATCCGGAATTGACAGTCTTGAAAGGCCGTTCCTATAATCCCGCACCCATTCTTACCTTGCAAGAATGAACGTGATGACGACTTCTCTGCCTGCCATTCACACCGCCTCGGTCATCGGAGCCGGGGCCTGGGGCACCATGCTCGCCCGCGACTCGGCATTCGGGTAGATTGGTCATGGCCGCAACCAATCCTCAATCGGCATGGACAAGAAGGCTTCCACGGTGAGCCCGTCGCCGCCCACGAGCAGTTTTCTGGTTGGCCGAAAGGCTTGGGCAAAAGCAGTCATGCCCGGCAGGGCGTGAGGTGCGTGTCCACCCTTCACTTCGACCGCCACGATGCGCTTGCCCGCCTGCACGACGAAGTCCACCTCGCGGTTGCGGTCCCGCCAATAGAAGACCTGATACGCTCCACCAGCCGATGAGTTGACCAAGTGGGCACCCACTGCGGATTCCACCAGTCTTCCCCAGAACTCCCGGTTTGCGCGCGCCTCAGCCAAGGTCATCCCGGACTGAGCCGTGATCAGCGCAGTGTTGAACACCTGAAGCTTCGGGCTCGATCCTCGTTGCCGGGCCGCGGAGCCGGCGTACTTTTGCAGGCCGGTCAACATTCCTGCACCGGCCAACAACTCAAGGTAATGGGCCAACGTCGTGGTGTTGCCCGCGTCTTGAAGTTGCCCCACCATCTTGGTGTACGACAGGATCTGCCCCGAATAGACGCAACCGAGTTCGAACAGACGGCGTAGAAGCGCGGGCTTATCCACACGGGATAGTAACAGGACGTCACGAGCAATAGTCGTTTCGATAAGCGAGTCTCGAATGTAGCGGGACCAGCGGACCGGTTGTCTTGTCAACGGTTCGGCGCCGGGGTACGCGCCGTAAAAGAGGTATGTGTCCAGCGTCCAACCGAACGCGTCTCGCATCTCAGGAAAACTCCAGTGCGGCAGGCGTAGAATCTCGAACCGGCCTGCCAGGCTCTCGGTCAACCCGCGCTGGACCAGTAGCGGGGCCGAACCCAGCAACACGACTTTCAGCGGCCTGCGGAAACGCGTATCTTCATCCCATAGGCGCTTGACGGTTTCTGACCAGTTCGGGACCTTCTGTATCTCATCCAGGACCAGCAGCGCACCGTCTTTTCCCGCCTTGGCGGCCAGTAATCGCGCAGCCTCCCACTGGGCTTCCAGCCAGTCGAGGCTGCGTAACGTCGGCTCGTCCGCACTGGCGATACGATGCGGCAGTCCGGCTTTCGCTGCCACCTGTACGATCAGAGTGGTCTTTCCCACCTGTCGCGCTCCGGCGATAACCTGGAGGAAGCGGCGGGGTTCATCCAGTCGGCGCAACAGTTCGGTCGCATGAGGGCGGATGAATTCATTTTTACTCATCATATCTCGTAATTTTACTCAGTTAATCTCGTAAAATGCAAATTATTCTGAATCTCTCATGCAGACTTGCCGCCTGCACAACAAGAGATGAAAATGGGTCGAGAAGACGCGGGACGGCACACAGGCCGTCCCCTACAGAATTCTGCGGAAATGACAGAAGGGGGCTATTTTCATGCCAATTGACAGTCCTGGAAGGCCGTTCCTATAATCCCGCACCCGTTTTTGCCTTGCACGAATGAACGTGATGACGACTTCTTACCCTGCCATTCATACTGCCTCGGTTATTGGAGCGGGGGCTTGGGGCACCACGCTCGCTCGCCATTTAGTGAACCAGGGACTCGCGGTCAAGCTCTGGGCCTACGAAAAGGAGGTGGTCGGGAGCATCAATCTCAAAGGGGAAAATTCCTTGTTTTTGCCGGGCGTCACTCTTCCCAAGGCGCTCTCGGCCACGCATTCTCTTCAAGACGCGGTTGCCGGTACCGACCTGATCGTGCTGGCCGTGCCTTCTCACTTCATGCGCGCGGTGCTTGGGCAGTTGAAGCCTTCTCTTTCCGGTCCGCTTCCCGTTGTTGTGGCGTCAAAAGGGATTGACGAATCGTCGCATCAATTGATGTCCCAGGTGCTTGAAGAACTGCTGCCGCCCGACTGGGCTACTGGCATCACCGTGCTCACGGGGCCCAGCTTTGCGGCTGAAGTGAGCCGGTATAAACCCGCGACCATTCTGCTGGCCGGTCAGGATGCCGGCCTCACGGCTCACCTGCAAACGGTCTTTATGTCCGCGTCCTTCCGTGTGTATACCGGCACTGACGTGATCGGTGCGCAATTGGGCGGGGCGCTCAAGAACGTCATGGCCATTGCGGCCGGCGTCGTGGATGGCCTGGATTTGGGACTGAATGCCCGGGCCGCGCTCATCACGCGAGGATTGGCCGAGGTGATTCGACTGGGCGTCGCACTCGGGGCCGACGTGCATACGTTCTACGGTCTTTCCGGCCTGGGGGATCTGGTGCTGACCTGCACGGGCGCCTTGAGTCGCAATCATGCCGTGGGACTGCAATTGGGCCAGGGCCGGCAGCTGGAGGACATCTTGAACGAAACGGTCACGGTGGCCGAAGGCGTTCGGACCACCAAAGCCGCCATGGGACTGGCTCGACGATTTCAGGTCGAGATGCCGATTGTTGAAGGCGTCCATGCGATGCTGTTCGAAGGCAAACCGCCCAAACGGATCGTTGCCGATCTGATGGCGCGATCTGCCAAGGGAGAAACCCCTTTCACCGGCTCAGGCCGATTACCCTAACTTGCCATGCACCCCTCGGTTCTCGAATCCCTTCTTCAATCGGTTCAAGACGGGTCCACGTCGATTGCAAAGGCGCTGGAACAACTGCGCACCCTGCCCTATGAGGACTTGGGGTTTGCCAAGCTTGATCACCACCGCACGTTGCGCCACGGTTCCCCGGAGGTGATTCTCTGCGAAGGGAAGACCGAGAAGCAGGTCGTCGCGCTGACCCGGGGCCTGCTGAAACACAAACATCCCGTGCTCGCCACACGCGCCGATGCCGCCGTCGCGCGTGCGCTCAAACGAGTGAGCCGGAAGGCTGTGTATCATCAAGCGGCGCGAGTCGTGGTGATTCAGCCGTCCGCCCCCAGCCCCTTGCAGGGGGACATCGTGATCGTGACAGCCGGCACCGCGGATATCCCCGTAGCGGAAGAAGCCAAAGTGACCGCGATGACGTTGGGAAGCGCGGTGGAAACGATTTTCGACGTGGGGGTGGCCGGGGTCCACCGGCTGTTCGATCAGGTGGATCGTCTCCAACGCGCGCGAGTGGTGATTGTCGTCGCAGGCATGGATGGCGTCCTGCCCAGCGTGGTGGCCGGTCTCGTACAGACCCCGCTCATTGCCGTGCCCACCAGCAAGGGCTACGGCGCGAATTTCGGGGGGCTCGCCCCGTTACTGACGATGTTGAATACGTGTTCCGGCGGAATCGGCGTAGTGAATATCGATAACGGGTTCGGGGCCGGGCATCTGGCGCATCGCATCAATACCCTGGTCGATCGGCCATAATCACCGGCGCGGTCTACTCACAGGTCACCCTTTTGTGCAGCGCCAGCTTTCGCGGGCTGCTCCGAATCGGATGCGCCCGGATCTGCACCTTCTTCATTCAAGATGTCTGAACCGGTTTCGTCCGACACGAATGGCACGTGTTCCAAATGCGGGGCCTGCCGGGCGAGGGTTCGCGGAGAAGACACCTCGAGCGTCCCTCTCGCTAACGGCGAAACGATCTTGGCCTTGGCAAATCCTTCCTCATGGGCCATCAACTTGGCTCTGGCTTCATAGGAATACGTGCCTTGCGATACATGCTTCCGGGTCTGGTCTTTCCCATCCCAGAGTAGGGTGGTCGTCATGCGAGGCTTGCCGTCCTTGACGATGACGGTATCCAGGATCTGTCGCCTGACCAGGAACCGGATGGAGCGCCTGGTCGGTACACTGATGAGCGACGAGACTTCGAGCAAATCGAACTTCTCCAGTTTTTCCGGCAATTCCACGGTCACCGTGATGGCCATGGGCTCATGCCCCGGAGCAAACGGCACGGGTGAGGTCGTGATGTCCACGATCTTGAGTGGAGGCGGCGGGGACCGCCTTTTTCGTTTGGCATCGAGGGCCGCCGGAGCCAGCATAAAAGCCAGAAGCGTGAGCAGGCTGATGAAGGTCAGACGAGAAGAGATCATTGGGATTTTGGATTGGGGATTTCTGATTTTGGAGGAGTGTGAATTGACAATCTACAATTCACAATCCAAAATCCACAATTCCCCGAGTGCTTACATACCGTGACGCGGGTAGCGCGTCAAGAACTTTTCAACCAGAACAAGGCGTGAAGGATTGCCATGCATCTTCACTTCGATTGTTTTTCCGGTATCAGCGGAGACATGACGTTGGGGGCCCTCGTGGACGCCGGGCTTTCGCCGAAGGCCCTTCGACAAGGCCTCAAGGCGCTTCCTGTTTCCGGATACCGCCTCAAAGTCTCGAAAGTCCACCGCGGGGCGATCCACGCGACGAAGGTGGACGTGGTCATCCCAAGGGTCGCGGAGAAACGCCGCTCCTGGACGCAAATCCGGCGGCTCCTTTCCACGAGCCGTTTACCTCCTCAGGTCAAAAAACAAGCTCTGACGGTCTTCGAACGCCTGGCCACGGCAGAAGGAAAGGTCCATGGGCAAGAGCCTGCTCATGTCTCGTTTCATGAAGTGGGGGCCATCGATGCCCTGGTCGATATCGTGGGCGGGCTGCTCGGCTGCCATGAACTGGGGGTGAAAACCTTCAGCGCGTCTGCCGTCAACATGGGGTCGGGAACGATCGACGGGACCCACGGCGTGTTGCCGGTTCCCGGGCCCGCGGTTGCCGAAATGGCAAAAGGGTATCCCATTTATTCCCAAGGGCCCTCTATGGAATTGACCACTCCGACCGGCATGGCTTTGCTGAGCACCCTGACCCAAACCTTTGACCGGCTACCGCCTCTGGTGCCCGGTTCCGTGGGGTACGGGGCAGGCACGGCCGATCCACCGGATTGGCCGAACGTCTTGCGCGTGTTTCTTGCGCCTTCTACCCGCACCCCTTTTTCCCTCACCCCTCCCCCTCTCCCGGGGGGAGAGGGGTATAAGGCGGACCAGGTTATCCAGTTGGAAACCAACATCGACGACATGAACCCACAACTGTACGACACGGTCATGGACCGCCTGTTCGAGCACGGCGCCCTTGACGTCAGCCTGACCCCGACCATCATGAAGCGCAACCGGCCGGGGATTATCCTCACGGTGTTGGCTCAACCTGAGCACGCGGGGATGCTGACGCACCTGCTTTTTCATGAAACGACCACCCTCGGAGTGCGAAGCCGGCTTGTCAGCCGGACCACGCTTCCCCGGTCAATGCAAACAATCCGCCTGCCGCAAGGCCGCGTCCGGGTGAAGACCATTCGCGTGGGCAAGGCCGTCACACATCGACCCGAATTTCAGGACTGCCAAGCCATCGCCCAAAAAACCGGAATGCCGGTTCAAGAGATCATCGATCGGGTGATGCAGGCAGTCCGGGACAGGGGCCAGTCTTAACTCATGCCGAATACGCCGACACGCCACAAGCCCATTCTCGCCGTGACCATGGGCGACGCGGCCGGGATCGGTCCCGAGGTGATTGTCAAGGCGCTGGCGTCTCCCGCGGTGCGGCGTGCGTGTCGTCCCATCGTGATCGGGTCGGTTCCGGTTCTCCAACGGGAAGCCCGCCGTCTGTCCTCTTCCCTCACGGTCCTCCCCTTGGAGGGTGATCACGGACGAGGGCCGGCCATTCGCAGGGACCGCATTCCGGTGTTTGACCCTTTGAAAATTCCATTGGGTCGCATTCGAGCAGGCCGGCCCGCCCAAGGCCCCGGAGCGGCTTCGGTCGAGTTCATCAAAACGGCCGTCCGTTGGGCGCAGAGCGGCTGTGTCTCGGCAATGGTCACGGCTCCGATCAATAAAGAGGCCCTTCACCTCGCCGGGTATCCGTACCCCGGGCATACGGAACTTCTCGCCGAACTGACGGGCACCAAACAGGTCGGGATGATGTTAATGGGCGGGCCATTGAAAATTCTCTTTGTGACGACGCACCTGGCGCTCCGGGACGTTCCCGGCACCTTGACGACCCCCCGCGTGTTGCAGGCCATCCGACTCGCCCACCGCGCCATGAAAGACTATTTCAGGATTCCCAACCCTCGGGTCGGCGTGGCGGCCCTCAACCCCCACGCGGGCGAACACGGGCTGTTCGGCAGCGAAGAACAGGACTGCATTGCACCCGCCGTTCGCCTTGCCAGGCGCGCCCGCATTCAGGCATCCGGGCCGCTTCCGGCCGATACCCTGTTCGGCGCCGCGGTCCGCGGAGCGTATGACGTCGTGGTAGCCATGTATCACGATCAAGGGCTGATCCCTCTCAAGACCGTGGCGTTCGGACGCTGTGTGAACGTCACGGTCGGCTTGCCGATCATTCGCACCTCGGTGGATCACGGCACGGCTTATGACATCGTTGGTACAGGCAAGGCCGACCCCCAAAGCCTTGTGGAAGCCATCAAGTTGGCGAGTCAATTGAGCGCCGCCAGGGGACGGGTGCGGAAAATTTCTTGATCCCGGCGTCTCTCATCCCTCACCCAACACTGCCGCAACGGAGGAAGAACCATGCCACGTGAATATAGAGAATATAAGGTTGAGGTTGTCGTGGAAGGCGTCATCGGGAGCCTGTTGTTCGGGGCCAGCAAACTCCCGGTCGAGAAGATGGAGGAACAGATGAATGAACTCGGCCGGCAGGGATGGGAGGTGACCTTTATGGTCATTGAAAAGAAACGGCTTTTCCTGTTTTGGGAACGCGAAGCAGCCGTGATTACGTATTCCCGTGCTCGATAACACTCTTGGAGAGTGAAGCGTATTCATGGCTCCCCCGCAATCTTCTTCTGCACGACATGCGGCGCCCAGCCGTCAGCTTGCCCTCCAAACCCTTGTGACCGTGGAACGCCAAGGTTGCTTTGCCGATGAGGCGTTTGACCGGTTCGCCGCGCGCGCGAAGCAGTCTCGTGAAGACCAGGCCCTGGCTTTTGAACTCGTGTACGGGGTGCTCCGCCACCGAGCGACTCTGGATTGGCAATTGAACGCCGTCGCGAGTCGGCCCCTTTACCGGCTGCCCGCGGTTGTGGCCGCGATCCTCCGTCTCGGGGCCTATCAAATGCGGTATCTGGATCGAATCCCGGTTTCCGCGGCCGTGAACGAATCGGTGAAACTCGCCAAAGGAGTCAAAGGCCGGGACTGGCGCGGGGTGGTGAACGGCATCCTTCGAAATTTCGACCGGACGGAAATCGAATGGCCGGATATGGCTCACGACCCCGTGAACGGAATGTCCGTGACGTACTCCTGCCCGAACTGGTTGACGCAACGCTGGATCGACCGATGGGGACTCGAAACGGCGGAAGCCATGTGCCGGCACACCCTTACGATCCCGCCCCTGACGTTGCGCACCAACACGCTTCGCTGTTCCCGCGAGCAACTCGAAACCAGACTTGGTGAAGAAGGGTATACGGCATCCCGGACGTCCGTCAGCCCCGAAGGGCTCATTCTGGAGAAGTGCGGGTCGTTGCAGGCTTTGCCCGTGTTACAGGAGGGCTGGTGTTACGTCGAGGACGAGGCCGCCCAGTTGGTTCCCCTGTTGTTGGACGTCAAGCCCGGGCAGCGCGTCCTGGACGCATGTGCGGCTCCCGGAGGCAAATGTTCACACATCGCGGCGTTGATGCGGAACAAAGGGGAGATTGTGGCTACCGACCCGGAACCCCGGCGCCTTGAACGCCTGGAATCGAATCTGCGCACGCTGGGAATCACGTGCGTGGAAACGGTCGAGTTCTCCCACGAGACGGACCGTGCATCCCCATGGCTCCATGCCCAGGACGGATTTGATCGGATTCTGGTGGATGCGCCCTGTTCGGGATTGGGCGTGCTCCGTCGCCATCCCGAAGCGAAATGGCAAAAGACTTCCGCACGGCTCGATTGGCACGGGAAACGGCAATCGGGCATTCTGGAACGCGTGGCTCCTTACTTGAGAACGGGCGGCGTCCTGGTCTATAGTGCGTGCTCAACGGAGCTTGAGGAAACGACACAAGTCGTTTCTCGTTTTTGTCAAGACCACCCGGAATTTTGCCGTGAATCAACGGCACGGTGGCTTCCTCCACATGCGCATTCCCTGACGAATCCGGACGGCGATTTCCTCACGTCCGGCTTCCGTTACAATATGGACGGGTTCTTTGCCGCACGACTTCGACGAACGTAGACGATGAGTTCCACGACCGTACACATTGCGCCTTCGATTCTTTCCGCGGATTTCGCGCACCTGGCCGATGAAATCGCCGCGGTGGAAGCCGCGGGGGCCGACCTGCTGCACGTGGACGTGATGGACGGGCATTTCGTTCCAAACCTGACGATCGGCCCGCCCATTGTCGAATCGTTTCGAAAAGTCACGGCTCTGCCCCTCGACGTTCATCTCATGGTGACGAATCCGGATGCCGTGATTCCCGATTTTGCCCAGGCCGGTGCCAACTATCTCACGGTGCACACGGAAACCTGTCCCCATCTGCACCGCACCATCCAAAGCATCAAAGAGCATGGGGTCAAGGCCGGGGTCACGCTCAACCCGTCCACCTCCTTGAGCGCCCTCGAAGAAGTCGTCGCGGACGTGGACCTCGTGTTGATCATGTCGGTCAATCCCGGGTTCGGGGGACAAACCTTCATCCCCGCCTGCTTGGATAAACTACGGCGCGCCAGACAACTCATCGATCAAGCCGGCAGTCACGCCCTGCTCGAAGTGGATGGCGGCATCAAAGTCGAGAACGCCGCCGAGGTCCTCAAAGCCGGAGCCGACGTC
The DNA here is from genome assembly GCA_965204965.1 of Nitrospirales bacterium. Lineage (GTDB taxonomy): Bacteria > Nitrospirota > Nitrospiria > Nitrospirales > UBA8639 > Bin75. Next base: position 2,821,173 of record OZ242026.1, read on the forward strand.
CTGGTCGCGGGGTCGGCGATTTTTCGCAGTCCGAATTATGCCGACACGATTGCCGCGTTCCGCACCGTTGCCCGAGAACTCCAGCCGCGTAGTGTCCCCTCTCCCTCTGGGAGAGGGTCAGGGTGAGGGTGACTGGTCCATGCAGACCACGGCTGTGTATGACAGTTTGCATCCCCTCGAAATCAACCTGCTGGCGGCATTCAGCCAATCCGCGGATCAGCCGCTTTCCGACTCGTCTTTACAGGAACTTTCCCAATTAGAGCCGTCTCAGGTCAGCATGGCCCTGGGGTGGCTTCAAGCCAAGAAACTGGTCAGCATCCATTCCGAAGTCGTCACGGCCTGGGTGGGGTTGACGGAAGTCGGGCACCGGTACCTGGCTGACGGGTCTCCACCCGAGTGGATCATCAGGACGTGCAAACAAGGGGCCGAGGAGGGACGATCATTCACCGTGAAGGAATTGCAGAGTCTGAACACGTTCCCTCCCACGGATCTCAGTCGAGCCTTTGGTCTGCTCAAAAAAGAGGGCGCCATCGCCTTGGCAGCCGGAGGCCGCATCGAACCCACGGAAACGCCGAGTCCCACGGTCGAGAAGCTGCGCGTGCTCCTGCACGAGTTGAAGAAGAGCCGCCAAGAGTTGCTCTCCTTTTCGCCGGACCAACAAACACTCTTGCGCCAATACGCGGTCAAACGGGGCAGCGCCCAGGAGCCGTTTCGGATCGAGGAACGTATTCAACGCGAATACACCCCGACCAAAACAGGAAAGGCCGTTGCGAAACGCTGTCATGCCGGCTCCGTGGAAGAAGTCTCCCAACTGACGCCCGACATGCTCAAGGACGGCTCATGGCGCAACAAGCGTTTCCGGAAATACACCATTACGCTCAGACCCCCGAGGGTCGCGCCCGGACGGCGCCATCCGTACAGAGAATTTCTGGACCTGGTCAAACACAAATTGGTCGGCATGGGCTTTCAGGAGATGCGAGGCCCCCTGGTCGAAACCGAATTCTGGGACATGGATGCCCTGTATATGCCGCAATTCCACCCGGCACGAGCCATTCACGACGTCTACTTCGTGAAAACCCCGACCCACGCAAAGGCGGTCACCGAACCGTTTCTCTCTCAAGTGGCGGCCACCCATGAGAACGGCGGGTCCACCGGTTCAAGCGGGTGGGGGTACCGCTATGACAAGGAACGGGCGCGTCGCTTGATTCTGCGAAGCCAGGGCACGGCCGTGTCGGCTCGCACCCTGGCGTCGAATCCCCTGATCCCCGGCAAATATTTTTCCATGGCCCGCTGTTTCCGCTATGACCAGGTTGATGCCACGCATGCCACGGACTTCTTTCAGATCGAAGGAATCGTGCTGGGCGAGGAGATCAATTTTCGCACGCTGCTGGGCCTGCTCACGATCTTTGCCAAGGAAATGGCGCAGGCGCAGGAGAGCAAGTTTTTCCCGGCCTATTTTCCTTTTACGGAACCGTCCGTGGAACTGCACGTCCGGCACCCGAAACTCGGCTGGATGGAACTGGGCGGCGCGGGCCTGTTCCGGCCGGAAGTCACTCAACCCCTGGGAGTCACGGTGCCGGTGATCGCGTGGGGCTTGGGTCTGGACCGCATGGCGATGGTGGCCCTGGGTATTCATGATATTCGCGAACTCTTTTCCGTGGACCTGGAAAAAGTTCGCACCTTGCGCGGGCGGTTTATGTAGAACATTGTTGATTGTGGATTTTTGATCTTAAATTCACAATCCGCAATCCACAATTAAAAATACTCTTATGCCCACCATTTCCTTTTTTCAAAAAGATTTTGAAGATCTGCTCGGTCGAACGGTTCCACCTGAACAACTGGAGTCATGGCTGCCGTTGGTCAAAGGGGAATTGAAGGACGTGACCCAGGCCACCGGCGAAATCCGGGTCGAGCTCCAGGACAGCAACCGGCCGGACCTGTGGAGCGTGGAAGGGATCGCCCGGCAGATTCGGATCAAGTTACAGGAATCGCCGCTGGCCTATCCTTTTCTGAATACCAAGACCAGGCCCAAACAACGCATCCTGGTGGCCGAGGGACTCGAACAGGTGCGACCGTACGTGGCGGCCTGTACGGCCACGGGGTACACCGTCACCGAGAAAAGCCTGGCGCAACTCATTCAGGTACAAGAAAAACTGGCCGACCTCTACGGGCATAAACGAAAAACCGTGTCGGTTGGGTTGTATCGTCTCCCCCGGATCCACTTCCCCGTGACCTATGGGTTGGTGAAACCCACGGAAGCCCGATTCATACCCCTTGGCCTTTCCGAAAAACTCACGCTTCAGGAGATCCTGACGGTTCATCCCAAAGGCATTGAGTACGGCTCCATTCTGGCCGACCAGCCCCTGCTGCCCCTGTTGTGGGATACGGAAGGCCAGATCTTGTCCTTTCCTCCCATCATCAACAGCGAGGACATCGGGCAGGTGCACGCCGGCGACTCAGACCTGTTGGTCGAGGTCACGGGCACGGATATGCGCATGGTCCTCCTGACTCTCAATATCTTTGCCACGAATCTCGCGGACCGGGGAGCCGTCATCGAGCCGATCGAGGTGCAATATCCGTATGACACGGGATGGGGCAAGTCGATCAGAACCCCCTGCGACATCAGCGCCGTGCAGAAAATTCCGCTGAAAGCCATTGAATCCGCGCTCGGGCTCCCGATCGACGCCGAACTCGTGCAACAAACCTTGCGCGCCTATGGCTATGAGGTCAAAGCGAGTCGCCATACCCTCGCGGTGCGCCTACCGCACTATCGCAGCGACCTCATGCACCCGGTGGACGTGGCGGAAGACGTGGCGATCAGCCGCGGGTACGACTCGTTCGTTCCGGTGATGCCGGCCCAATTCACCGTGGGTTCGTTATCGGCTCTCGAAATGATGTCCGACTACATTCGCGAACACATGGTCGGGCAGGGATTTCAGGAAATCTTCTCCAATATTCTGTTGTCTCACGAGGAGCTCGTTGAACGGATGAGACTGCCGGAGGACGAACAAGTGGTGGAAGTGGACAACGTCATGTCGCAAAGCTTCTCCTGTCTGCGATCCTGGATTGTGCCGTCGCTGTTGCGTGTCGAGACGGCCTCGCCGCGCGCGTTTTATCCGCACCGGCTTTTCGAAATCGGCGAAGTCGCGATTCCCGATTCGAGCCGGGAACTCGGGTCACGCACCGCGGTCCGACTCGGGATCGTCATCGCCCATCCCCACGCGAACTTTTCCGAAGTGCATACCTGCCTGGACGTCCTCATGTTTTATCTGGTGAAGGACTACGAACTCGAGCCCCTGAGTCACGGCTCCTTCCTCGACGGACGGGCGGGCACCATCCTCTCCCAGGGACAACCCGTCGGATTGATCGGCGAACTCCATCCCGAAGTCCTGGAGAACTGGGGCATCTCCGTCCCCATCTCGGTAGTCGAGCTCGACGTCGACTGGCTGTGCGCCGATAACGGGTAACACTGAGTCCTAGGCCGTAGCCCTTCAGGAGGAATTTATGCCCATCCAACGTTATTCGGTTAACCAGCATCCTATCCAGACCCTGTTGACGTGGATTAAATCTGGCGAAATTGCCATTCCTGAGATCCAGCGCCCTTTCGTCTGGAATGCAGCAAAAGTACGCGACTTTATCGACTCACTCTATTGCGGCTATCCGGTGGGTTATTTGATCGCTTGGCGGAACCCGGACATCCGTCTAAAGGACGGTACGCAATCAACTGGCAAGCGCATCCTGATCGATGGACAGCAGCGCGTCACCGCACTTCTGGCTGCATTGCTTGGGCAACAAATTGTTGATAAAGACTATAAGAGGAGACGTATTACGATAGCATTTCATCCCGGCGAGGAAAAATTCGAGGTGACGAATCCTGCGATAAGTCGAGATCGGGGTTGGTTTGCCAACATCGCCAAGATCTTCGCTTCCGACGCAAAAATTCTTCGGTTAGTGGATGACTACTGCCAAGCGAATCAAAGCGTGGACAAGGACGAAATCTATGAGCGAATGGAACGCCTTCGAGGAATTCTTAATAACTCCCTGGGTCTGATTGAACTGAACGCTGACTTGGACGTGGAGACTGTGGCGGAGATATTCGTTCGCATCAACTCTCAGGGCGTCCCACTGAACGCGGCTGATTTCGCCATGTCCAAGATGGCTGCCAGCGAGAAATACAACGGCCACCAACTACGCAAGTGTATCGACTACTTCTGCCATCTTGCCATTGCACCGGAAGCACACGCCGACTTGGCCAAGGACGATGAGTTCGTCAATACGAGGTATTTCCGCGCGATGGAGTGGCTGAAGCACGAAAAGGAAGACCTCTACGATCCTTCCTATACCGACATGCTCCGGGTGGCTTTCACCTCGGAGTTCAAGCGCGGTCGCTTGGAGGACTTGGTCGCTCTGCTTTCCGGTCGCAATTTCGAGACGCGCGCATTTGAGGATGCCATCGCAGAGAACTCCTTTCACAGGCTTGAAGAAGCGATTTTACGCTATATGAACGAGACGGATTTCAAACATTTCATCATGATTCTGCGCTCGGCAGGCTTTGTAGATGTTTCGATGATCAGGTCACAGAATACCGTCAATTTTGCCTATATCCTGTATTTGACGTTACGCGCGAAGGGTACGAAGCCCGCTGAGATCGAGACGCTGGTGCGGCGATGGTTCGTGATGTCCGTCCTAACAGGGAGGTACACTGGTTCACCGGAAAGCGCCTTTGGCCTCGATATCCGTAACATTGAGGAGCAGAACGCGTCTTCATATCTAGACACCGTGGAACGGGCAGAGCTTTCGGATGCTTTCTGGGACGTTGGCCTTCCACAGCAGATGGATACGCCGGTCGCCAGCAGCCCCTACTTCAATGTCTTTCTGGCAAGCCAAGTAAAGGCAAACGACAAGGGGTTCCTTTCACGTGATCATACTGTGCAAAACCTTCTTGAGGGTCTCTCACATATTCACCATGTCTTCCCCCGTGCATATCTGAAGAAGAATGGCCTCTCGCGGAACCGCTACAATCAGATAGCGAACTATGTCGTCATGCAGAGCGAGATCAACATCGCGATCCGCGACAATCCACCGGCAACCTACTTTCAAGCACTATGGCAGCAATGTGAAAACGGAAAACCTCAATATGGTGGGATCACAGACGCCGACCTATTGCGCGCCAATCTCGCGGCGCATTGCATCCCTGAAGGGCTAGATGAGGCAGGCGTTCGGGACTATGATAAATTTCTGCAACAACGTAGAGTCCTCATGGCAACCAAAATTCGAGACTACTACAGAGCATTATGAGCGATCTGTTACGGAAGCTGGCTCTGTCATAAGAAAGGATGAGAGGAGTGCACCATAAACCATCCCAAAATTGCCGCTCTGATGGTCGCCGAATTTAAACGAAACAATAGTGCAGTCGTTCGCCGAAATGCTCGGCGACCCTGATAAAGGCTTGGCACTGCGTGAGGATTTGTCGAAGAGCTACGGCGTCTCCTCGAACCTGGGAAGAAAGATTTGTGGCGGATTTGACGCAGTGATTTGGTGTATTGCAGGCCATCGTCTCACCAATGTGCTGTGGGCGCTTATTCGTGCTGAGCAGGGTCGCAGCCTCGACTTTCTGTCTCTTGCCAACACGCATTCCTCCCTGTACCCTCGCTATAGCTAGGAAAAGAAACTCCTGAACGCCATGCTATTGGCGTTTGCCAAATGAAGACTGGGAACCGCTAAAATTCGCTGTCCGCCATATCGGGCGCAGAATCGTGAGATTTCTCATAGACCGATGTACCAGTCATCATGTAGGGAGAACATTCGATGAATAATACAGCCTTCATAGATCATGTCCGCATTAAAGGTTTCCGGTCGTTGGCGGATGTCGACCTGTCGGCAATTCCCAAGGCAACGGCCCTTATCGGCGCCAACGGTTCAGGTAAATCTAACTTTATTCGCTTTTTCGAGATGTTGAGCTGGATGCTCGGGTCCCGGCAACTCGCCGAGTTTGTCGAAAGGCAAGGAGGGGCCGATGATCAGCTGTTTGGTGGTAACAGACGTACCTCACGCATAGAGGCCGAAATCAGATTGAAAACCGAAGCGGGCCGCAACGACTATAGATTCACGCTTGCCCACGCACATCCCGATCGTTTCATATTCACGGATGAGGAATTCCGCTTCAGCCGCAAGGAGTTCAGTACCGAGAGAGACTGGTATTCTCTTGGGAGTACCCATCTGGAAGCGAAAATTGTCGAAGAGGCGCAAGCCAACACCACCGCTAAGGTCATTGTGAACCTGATCCGCAATTGTGCTGTATATCAATTTCACGACACATCAGACACATCTGATTTCAAAAAAACACAGGACGTTGAGAACAACAATTACCTCCGCCGTCACGGGAGCAACTTAGCTGCCGTCCTCCTCCGGTTGCAGCGGGAAGACATCAAGCGATATGAATTGATCTGCCAGCACATCGGCCGAGTCTTGCCGGTCTTTGAACGTTTTCAACTCGAGGAGAGCTACAGAAAGGTATCGCTACGGTGGACGGCCAAGGGAACCGATAAAACCTTTGGCGCGCACCTCACGTCCGATGGCTCGTTGCGTTTCTTCGCTTTGGTGACGCTGCTCAATCTTCCGCCGGAGATGTTACCCGACGTCCTCCTGTTGGACGAACCGGAACTGGGCCTTCATCCTGCAGCCGTCAATTTGATTGGGGGTATGATAAAGGCCCTCGCCGAAGAGAGACAGGTCATTGTGGCAACGCAATCTCCCTTGCTTGTTGACGCATTTGGACTCGACGAGATTACCGTGTTGGAGCTGCATAATGGTCGTACTGAGCTTCGCAAACTGGCCCCGGATGACTATCGTGTATGGCTCGACGACAATTTCACATCGGGTGAGCTTTGGCAAAAAAACCTGCTCGGAGGACGCCCGTGATCCGATTGGCTATATCGGTGGAGGGCCCAACTGAAGAAGAATTCGTCAACAATATTCTCACCGACCATCTACGGGCCAGAGGCGTGGAACCACAGCCCATCTTACTCAATGGCAACATAACGATAGAGCGGTTGGCGTCGGACATGGCGAGATTGTTTTGGAACTTCGACCGCGTAACTTCGTTGGTTGACTTTTACGGATTTCGTGACAAAGAGACATCAACCCCTGAACAGTTAGAGCAGCGCATACACAATACAGTTATTACAAAGATAAATCGTTCTTGGAACCAACTATATGTCATTCCCTACGTCCAACAATACGAATTTGAGGGCCTACTGTTTTCTGATGTGGACACCTTTGCCAAGTTGATCGGTGTATCGCATGCGTCCATACAGTCTCTGCAAAACGTCCGTTCACAGTTTCAGACGCCCGAGGACATCAATGACAACAGAGATACGGCTCCAAGCAAACGGATTAAGGAGATTGTACCCCGATACAAGAAGAAAGTTGACGGCCCCCTTCTGGCAATGGAAATGGGTTTGGACAAGATTCGCACTGAATGTCCTAGGTTCAATGGCTGGGTAACGAGCTTGGAGTCGCTAGGAAGTTGAAATTGAACTGTCTCATGGAGAATGAGCAAAGAGAAAATGCAGAATGACTTTTGAGCCTTGGCGGCAAGTCGCGCGCGCTATTCCTGGACTAAAGGCATGAAAAAGAACCCGTCAGAATCTCGATTCGCGCTTTGCATTGAAAACAAGGATTGCGAGGATCTGGAGAAGCGGAAGATCTACGAAATTCTGCCTGATGAAGAGGCGGCGAGAGAAGGATGCCTGAGAGTCGAAGACGAATCCGGGGAAGACTACTTGTATCCCGAATCGTATTTCATTGTCATCGAACTGACTCGCAAAGCACGAGAAGCACTGGTAGCGGCAGGCTGATTTATCCGTTGGCCTCGATTCGAAGAGTATAATTGAGGTCATCATCGATGAAAATGTACAGCCCAGCATATCCCGCGAAGTAGAACTGCATTTCTGCTCGACACAGGTCACTCCTCCGTAACTTTTCCGGAACAAGGCAGTATACCGCCACCCCGATTCCATTCACCCGTAGCCATAGAAAGCCGGCGTTGTGCAGGGTCTCCAACGTTCAGCCGGTTGTTTCCCATATCGCCGCGGCGCTACAATTTCCACCACTGCGGTTAGCCGTCGCCTTGTCAATCTTTCTCCACAATCACCCGCGGGAGGTTTTATGCTGGAAGCCGTCATTGCCATCATCAGCCTTGTGATCGGCGTCACCATCGGCTGGTGGGGCCGATCAAAATCGTCCCCGGATGAGAAAATCACCCGCCTGGAGGCCGAATTGCAGGAGGCAAAGGCATCTGAAGTGAAAGCGAAGACCACGTTGGAGCATCTGCAAACCCAGTTTGAAACGGAAAAGAAACGTCTCGAGGAAATTCGCAACGCCATGGAGAATTCCTTCAAGGCCATGGCCGCCGATATTGCTAGAGACAATTCCAAGACCTTTCTCCAGCAAGCCGGCGAGCAGTTCAGGTCTCTCAAGGAAAACTCGGAAAAAGATCTGGATGAAAAGAAGAAACTCATCGATCAAAGCCTATCCGGGATGAAGGAAAAACTGGATGCCATTGACAAGCATTCCACGGAACTGAAGACGAGCATCGATACCAGCCGGCAAACCACGGAAGCACTCAGCGAACATACCGCCCGCCTGCGGGAAATTCTGTCCTCTTCGCAAAAACGCGGCCAATGGGGTGAGCGGATGGTCGAGGACATCCTGCATTTTGTCGGTCTCCTGGAAAAAGTGAATTACACCAAGCAGGACCAGGTCGAATCCGGCCAGCGCCCCGATTATACCTTCCTTCTCCCCCAGGAAAAGAAGTTGAACATGGACGTCAAGTTTCCCTTAGACCACTATGAACGCTACCTGTCCGCGCAGGACGAGGAAACCCGCGCTCAAGCAAAAAAGACCTTTTTGCAGCAAGTTCGCAATCACGTCAAAACCGTCAGCGGACGCGAATACATCAATCCGGCCGAAGGGACGCTGGAATACGTCATGCTGTTTATTCCCAATGAATCCATTTACGGGTTCATCAACCGCGAGGACAACGAACTGATCGATTTCGCCCTGGGAAACCGCGTGCTTTTGTGTTCACCTTTGACCCTGTACGCGGTGCTGTCGCTGGTCCACCAGGCCACGCGCAATTTCATCATGAACGAGCGTGCCTCGGAGGTGATGAATTTAGTGGGGCAATTCAGAGATCAATGGAAAAAATACATCGACCAAATGGACAAACTGGGCCGGCGGATTGAAGGGCTGAGCGGCGATTATCACGAACTGGTCACCACCCGAACCCGCAGCCTGGAGCGGCCTCTCGACAAGATCGAGAATATTTCCCTGTCAGGTGCGGATGACCATCCGGAATTGCTGGAACAGCAGTGAAGAATACTCCGCATGGGTTGTCCCGTACGAAAGTCTTGCTTGGGTCCGCCGCCTGAGACGATATGAACCGCCATAGGTTGATCGGCCATCGTAGCGTTGAATTTGAGCAATCAGGAGAAGAACGAGCTAAGTACGGAACCGCGCTTATTGAGAGATTGGCGGCGGACTTGACGCTGTGATTTTGAGGCCGTTGGCCTCACCAATGCACGACGGTACTGGTAAAGACCCGGCAGGAGCGTATCCCGGACTTCCGGCGGCTTGCCAATGCGCTATCAGCCCTCTATCCTCAAGGCTGCCACGAGAAACGCCTGCTCGAAGCCGTGCTTTTGGCGGTACCGAGAGGTGACGGCATCGGAAGAAAAAGCTAAACAGGCGTCACTCTAACCACAGTTGGCATGGACACGGTGGACAATTCCCGGAAAAATTGACCAACCGAAAACGACTGCTGAATGGAGGACAAGAACATGCCTAACACTGAACTGCTTTCACGCATCACCGTGCGTCCCGATGTCTTCGGCGGCAAACCCATCATTCGCGACATGCGAATCGCGGTGGAGCACGTCTTGGGAATGCTGGCGGCGGGAGATACCACAGAGACAATTCTCCATGAGTATCCCGATCTGACCGACGAGGACATCCAGGCGTGCCTGCTGTTCGCCCACCGCTCACTCTCGGGTGAGCATGTGTATGAGCGCGTGTCCATAAGAGAAACCCCGTGAAGTTTTTGATCGACGTGTGTGCTGCATCCCGTAGTCTGCACACGCTATTAGTTGATCTTGACCACGATGTCGTTTCTGCCAGGGATGGGTTATCACACGCTACCGACGAAGAACTCTTAACGCTCGCGTATGAACAGCAGCGTGTGCTCGTCACCGAAGACAAGGATTTTGGCGAACTGGTCTTTGTGCGCCGCCTGCCGCATCCGTGCATTGTTCGCTTCGTCGAGATGCGGGTTGCAGAGAAGGTTGCCGCCATGCAGGATTTGATCGAGAGGTACGCGGATGCGATGCAAGAAGGCGCGCTCATCGTAGTGACTCGGGGACTGGTGCGCCTCTGGTCTGCCAGAAATAAACATCAGGGTGAAGACTGACGGAACCTTGGTACAAAGTTGCCGCTCTCCGCCAGGAAGTCCGCGAAAAACCTTCGCGTCCATGCTTCACGCGCGCATTGAAGGACCACGCAGAGAAGATCCTTGGGCCTGACGAAGAAGCGGCTTGAGAGGGATACCTGAGAGTCGTAGACGAATCCGGGGAGGGCTACTTGTATCCCGAATCGTATTTCATTGTCATCGAACTGACCCGCAAAGCACGGGAAGCGCTCGCAACGGCAGGCTGAGTTTCTTGCTGCCCAACCACTGCCGCGATGGACGCCTCGCGCCGTTGACGTCGAAGGGCTAGGCTGCGGCTTTTGCCAGGTCCGTCAGGGATTTAAACCCTTCCGGATCGTGAATGGCCATCTCCGACAGCATCTTCCGATTCAAGGCGATGTTGGCTTTGGTCAACTCGTGGATAAACCGGCTGTAGGATAACCCGTGCGCTTTGACCGCGGCCGAGATTCTCGTAATCCACAGTCGCCGGAAATCTCTTTTCCGATGTCGCCGGCCGATGTACGCGTAGACCTGCCCTTTATCGACTGATTCCGTTGCCGTCCGAAACAGTTTACTTCTGCCCCCATATTGCCCCTTGGCTAATTTCAGCCGCTTCTTTCTACGGCGACGGGTCTGAGGGCCTCCTTTGACACGTGGCATGACTTACAACTCCTTCGTTAGGAACCTCTGATTTATTGCACTATCGGGCGTATGGCTGCGTTGCGTCCTCGCTCAACCCTCACCTATCTCTCTGATAAGCCTCGGGTTTCGCTCCGGGACGCCTTACCCTGCATCCCGCTATCACAAAAAATCAGAGGTTCCGTTATATTGAATTTGTCTCCCTCACAGGTGGCTTCGCGATGGCATCACGCCCCGGAGAATCGACGGTTCGTCCGACCAAACACCAGGTTGCGGTGTTCGCTCACTCAACAAATCAGGAATACGGCAAGAGTCGGGCCAGCGAGGCCTGATCCGGTTTGGCGACGACTACCGTATCGCCCAAGCGACTCTTCCGTTTGGCGTTCTTCGTGGTCAGGATATGTCGGAGTCCCGCCTTTCGCCTCAGGAATTTTCCGGTTCCCGTACGCTTAAACCGTTTGGCTGCTCCCGAATGACTCTTTAACTTCATGCGTGCCATGTGTTCATCCCCTTAATTCTTTGGCGCCACAATCATATACAGGTTGCGCCCTTCCATCCTGGGCTCCATTTCAATCGTGCCCGCCTCTTTGAGCTCTTCCCGAATCTTCCCCATCGCCTTCCGGCCCAACTCCTGGTTCGCCATTTCCCGGCCTCGAAACATGACCGTCACTTTGGTCTTGATCCCCTCTTCCAAGAACTCCACTATCCGGCGCACCTTGGTTTCGAGGTCATGTTGGTCCGTTCGCGGACGAAGCTTGATTTCCTTGACCTGCGTCGACTTTTGATGCTGGCGTGTCTTATGTTCCTTCTTGCTCTGTTCGTACTTGAATTTTCCATAGTCCATGATCCGGCACACCGGCGGCGTGCTGTTGGGCGCGACTTCCACCAAGTCATGCCCGCCCTCATTGGCCCGTTTGAGGGCCTCGGACGTCTTGAGGATCCCGAGCTGTTCACCTTCCGATCCGATCACCCGGACTTCGGGCACCCGGATCAGGTGGTTCACGCGATGTTTGGCAGTGACCGTTCTACCCATCAGTGAACAGACGAACTGGTCAATGGTTCTGCCGGCATATCTTGTCGAATCAGATCTATCACCTCGCTGATTGGCAGCGTCCCCACGTTGGTCCCGCTACGTTTTCGCACGGAGACCGATTCGGCCTCCCGTTCCCGATCCCCCACGACAAGCATGTAGGGAATCTTGGCTTTTTCAGCTTCACGGATTTTGAGCCCAACCTTTTCTTTTCGCAAGTCTATCGAGGCGCGTAACCCGGCACCCGCCAAGCGGTCCCGGACAAGCGACGCATAGTCCGCCTGTTTGTCCGTAATGGGCAGCACGATGGCCTGGACCGGAGCGAGCCACGTCGGAAAGGCGCCGGCATAGTGTTCAATCAGAATGCCGAAAAACCGTTCGATGGATCCCATCAGCGCCCGATGAATCATGATCGGTTGGTGCGCCGCGCCATCCTCTCCGATGTAGGACAACCCGAAGCGTTCGGGATTATTGAAGTCGATTTGCACGGTCGAGCATTGCCAGGCCCGTCCCAACGCGTCGTGAATTTTCAGATCGATTTTCGGCCCGTAAAACACCCCTTCGCCGGGATCGATCTCATACGGAAACCCGCTATTTTTCAGTGCGGCTTCGAGGGCCTCCGTGGCCTGGTCCCACTTTTCCACGGCACCCACGGCTTTTTCCGGTCGAGTGGACAGATACAACGCGAATTCCGTAAAGCCGAAGCGCCGGAGGACGAACATCGTGAAATCCAAAACTTTTCTGACTTCGGATTCGATCTGGTCCGGCCGGCAGAAGATGTGCGCGTCATCCTGCGTGAATCCCCGAACCCGCATGAGGCCGTGCAGCACCCCCGACCGCTCATAGCGATAGACCGTTCCCAACTCACCATAGCGAATAGGCAGTTCCCGGTAGCTGCGCAAATGCGACTTGTACACCATGATGTGGAACGGACAATTCATCGGCTTCAACTGGTACTCGCCCGCCTCCACGGTCATGGGCGCGAACATATTCTCCTTGTAATAGTCCACGTGCCCGCTGGTCTTCCACAAATCCAACCGCGCCACGTGCGGGGAATAGACCAGTTCGTAGCCGTGCTGCACGTGGCTGTCGCGCCAAAAATTTTCGATCAACAACCGGACCAGCGCTCCCTTGGGATGCCAGAGGATCAGGCCAGGCCCCGTGTCTTCGGGACTGCTGAAAAGATCCAGTTCCTTGCCGAGTTTCCGATGATCGCGCCGCTTGATTTCTTCGAGTTTCTCCAAATGGGCATCCAGTTCCCCCTGCGTGGGGAACGAGGTCCCGTAAATTCGCTGGAGCATGGGATTGCGTTCATCACCCCGCCAATACGCGCCGGCGGCGTTCAGCAACTTGAAGGCTCTGACCTGACCGGTTGTGCCCACGTGCGGCCCCCGGCACAAGTCGATGAAGTTGCCCTGCTGGTAGAGCGAGACGACGTCATCCTCGATCTGTTCGATAATCTCGACCTTGAAGGCCTCCCCTTTTTCCCGAAACAGTTTGATCGCGTCTTGCTTCGACATCTCCAGGCGGTGCACGGAATAATTCTCTTGAATAATCTCGTGTGCCCGGGCCTCGATTTTTTCGAGATCCTCCGGCGTGAACGGCCGTTCAAAGGCAAAGTCGTAATAGAAGCCTTCGTGAATGGCCGGTCCGATCGTTATGTTGGCCGACGGGAACACGTCTTTCACGGCCTGCGCCATGATATGGGTACTGCTGTGTCGATAAATTTCCTTCCCGTCCTCCGACGCAAAGGTCAAGGGTTCCAGCGTCGCGCTCCTGGTCAGGGGCGCACTCAAGTCCCCGGGTTGACCGTCAATCCTGACGGCAAACACCTCCGGCGGCAGAGCCCCCGTCAACTCCGTCAACGCCTCGCGCGCCGTGATCCCCGATCGAAAGGTTTTCGTGCCGGTCCCCGGCAAGGATATCTCGATGCGTTCGCCCTGGACTTTTTCGGTTTCAGTCGAAACGGACATGCGTCTCAAACTCCCATCATCGGCTCTCTCCCGGAGGAAGAGGGTGGTAGGCGCGGGCGGTATTGAACCGCCGACCTCTACCGTGTCAAGGTAGCGCTCTCCCCCTGAGCTACGCGCCTATCACAAACAGAGCATGCTAGAGGAGCCTCTCTTCTCCTGTCAAGAAATCAGCAGAGGACTTATACGGGATGCTAACCAAAAAGTTTAGGATTTTGACTTGGTAGGCTTTCGACTGGCCTTGAACAGGGGCTTAGGCCACTTGCTCAGGGGTGGCGCTCAATTTGATCTGACGGGTAATGGGACGGCCACGGGGACGCTTGGGTTTGAGGGCTTTGGGGGGTTCATAATCGTCTTACGTCCCGTTGATTAAACTGCGTAGATTTGGCACCAAATGTTCAACGCTAAACCAGTTTGGGTCGTCTTCCATAAAGACTACAGGTGTTCGCGGAATCACACCATCATCGTCTGCTATCGTCACCGGCAAACATAAACGCTAATCATCGTAGGCTTTTCTCACCAATTCTTTCTCAGTAGAAACGCCATAAAATTGTTTCAGCCAATTCAATGCCTTTTTGTCTCCAATAAGCGGCAACCCAGTATCCAAAGATTTGCCCTTAAACAGGGCATTAGAAACATTACAAAGCAAGAGGTCAAACTCCCCCACCAAATACCTGTCGTTTGTTTTCTTTTGTAAATGACTCCGTGATTTGTGGCACTTAACCGTAAAGTGGGGGGCGGGACGCTGTGGCGTACCTAACTTGAAACTAGCCCGCACAGCGTTTTTGGTTTCAGCCTTGAGACGGTCCCCCGTCATCCGAAAGGTAATGCTTACATCTTCATCAATTGCACTCGACTGAGGATTCAAATTCAATTTTTCGACGGACCATTGTTTAGGGTTGAGGTTTTGGCGGAGAAACGCTGCCCCAACATATTCTGTCGCCTTTCCCCGAATCATTGGGAGTACTTTTTGGTCTTCTAAAATATCTAATAGATTTTCCTTTGGAATATTATACATTTCGCAGTATTCTGTGATGCCACGATAAATCCGAATCATATCCTTTGTTGGTTCATCAGACATGGTAGTTACAAATGAAGAGTTCTTGCCCTTTATACCGCTCGCTCCGAAAGCCGTCCTTTTTCTGTACTCCGTTCTTCTGATCGTCCGTGCGGTTGATAGTGTAATTCCATTGTCGCCCATATATAGAGACAGCCCATTTATACATGGCTCGAACTTCGTGGTGGTCGTCATATGTCAAGAGGAAACGAATACGTTTCGTGTGTCGTCGTAAACACCGAGCCAACCGCTTATGATCGTCCAACAAAAAGGGACAGTTATAGAATTTTTGTTGATCTGCATTGTAATAGGGAGGATCGACAAAAAGGAAGGAATTGTCTGGCACTTGCTCAATCACCTTCTCAAAATCACACGCCGTCAGCTTTACTTGCTGAAGTTTATCGGAGACAGTTCTGAGGTGAGCAGGCCAATTCTCGGGCCGCATGGAATACTTGTTGCCAAAGCCCCAATAGCAATTCTCGGGCCGCATGATTCCACTGTAGGACGTGCGATTCAAGTAATACCACCTGAATGCCCGCTCCAGATCATTGCGGGGGTGATACCTGTTTTTATAGAAGGCATGATTTTCCTTGGTCGCAGCGATGCCATCCAGTAATCCGATCAACTGATCAACCTTGTCCCGAATATGAATTAAGGTGTTGATCACGGCCTCATCCAAATCATTGAGAAGAGAAAACTTTGCCCTATCTTTTGCAAAAAAGATTGAGGCCCCGCCCGCAAACGGTTCGCAGTAGTAGGTATGCGGGGGAATCACATCCAAGATCAGGCGACGGGCATAGAATTTCCCGCCTGGATACCGAAACGGTGAATTGGATTTTCTCGAACGAGGCTCAGACTCGAATAAGGAACACTGTTGTCGGTATGTTGTGTATGTCTGTTGGGGTTGAATAAAACTCATTGATGAGCCACCAACTCCCGATACCTGAGACGCTCCCCGATGAAGCCTTTGGCGATCATCGCCATTTGGAAGGTGGTATCCTGTTCACGGATGTTGTGCCGACCGGCAAATTCGTTGACGTAACGCGGGAGGTGTTTGGCACTCATCTTGTGATAGGTGCCGTAGTAGCCCCGTTTCAGTAAGACCCAAAAGGATTCAATGCCGTTCGTGTAGGCTTGGCCATTCACGTATTCCTTCACGGAATGGTTGACGGATTCTAACACACACCCTGATTTCCGCAAGCCCCAATAGTCCCGGTTCTGGTCGCTGTAGACCATCTCGCCCTGTTTGGTATTGGACTTCACAAACCGCTGTAACGTGGTCGCGCTGACGGTTTGAACCATTTGGGCTTTGACCTTGTTCGTCTCTCTGGATTGCAGGCCGACCACGGGTTGCTTCACGCCGTAACTGTTTCCGTGTTGGGTCTTTTTGTTGGCGTGTTTATTGGCGTCGGTCCCACCAATACAGGTTTAATCAACTTCAATAGGATCAGCAAAGAGACTGGTGTGAGCATCAAACACCTTCCGTAACCGATGCAACATGAACCACGCGGACTTCTGACCAATCCCCAACCCCCGATGCAACCGCATTGATGAAATACCTTTCAGATATATGCGGCGTCCCCGATGGGACATCGTTCATCCGGGACGTCCCTGGGCGGCCAAACTTCAGGCCGCTGAGACGGCAAAGCAAGTCGTGCGGCTTATTGGCACAGGCGGGATAACTCAAGGCGTTCGAAGCTCAACCGCGGTTTCGTATAATCGCGTTCGCTGGGCCACCGTCCCGTTCCTGACCGACGAGTTTACGATGCTGTTACCTGTACGTTTCTTGCGCACCTCATGTAGAGCGACGATTTCAAATCCCTCTTGTTCCGCAATCTCGGCAAAGAGCTTGTCCGTCTGAAACTCTATGCCTTGCAGAATGTTGTTGCCGATGACAACGACGACCTTCCCTCCAGGCCGCATGCGGGTTCGCGTGAGAGCGCAGAAGAGTTGACAATCGTTAAAGTAGGTCGCGGCGTAGTTCGCCCACCCACGGCCGCCATAGGCACCTTTCTCCGTGTGGCGCGTCCTGAGGTCTTGGAGTTGTTCGACTAGATGTGGCAGGTGTGGCCGTAATGCAACTTCTGGTCCGGATCGAACCGTCTGCCAAAATTGACCGAAGCTCTTGTGTTCAATGGTTTTCAAATCCGATGAGTTCTGCACCATCCCGAGCCAGAAAAGATGCGGCCTCGTGTTGCGAACATAATGGTAGTTGTTGAGATACGGAGGCGAGGTAATGAGCACGTCGATGCTGTTCGGTCTGACCCGCCGGGCATGGTCCAAATACGACAGGGAATACACCGTTGCTTGCGGCGTCCGCTTGGATTTGTTCATCCACCCTTGGAACGTGACGATATCCTCGTGCATTTCGCGCAACTTGCGCTTTACAATGCTGAACACGTCGGCATGGTCGATGTTGGACTTTCCGGCACCAGCCCGTGTTCCAAGACTCGGTTCGTATGAATAGTTCGAAAAACTCACCATGACGGCTCCAAAAGCCACCCGAAACAAGTCTGTGATCCAATCTGTCGTTTCATGCACAATAAAATCCTGACAAACCAGAACTTGCCTCTCCACTTTCGGACTGAAAAACGGGACACGGCTTGAAAACCCCTGGGGGGGAAGAGACGTAGCTCTTTCGGCAAGCGACAGTTTTTCCTCACCGTATTCTTCGAAGCGGTCGAGCGTCGCTGCCAGTATGTCCGTATCGTAGTGAGCAGCTTGAGCCTTTGCCTTACAGGCCAACGCCGCGTACGGATTGATCTCAAAACCGGTCGCATCGCATTCATACTTGAGGGCTTCGATCAACGTTGTGCCGACACCGGCAAACGGATCCAAAACGCGCAACCGTCGGCGCTCACGTCTCACGCCTTCTAGCACCCCGGCGACAAACGACCCAGAAAATCCAGCGATCCAAGGGGTCCAACGATGCAGGGTCCGGTCGTGATTCTCGGAAAAAGCCGTATCGCGAAAGTCCGAGATCGGTAGTGGGTATTGTACTACCGCTTCGTCGACGGCCGGTTGCTCGTGGCCAGTAGTTTCTATCAGTCTATTGTCAACACGAACGCCTTGCCCAACCAGCCAACTTTCGAGTGCGCTACGCAAAAAGCGCCACTCCCTCCCGACCTTCTGTGATGGAATCCGTCGGCTTCGAGCCATCTCGCCAAGCGTCTTTTCACTGACGCGAATAAACGCCGCAGCCTCGGCCCTAGTAAGGATCTCAGAAGTTCCTGTATCTTCCTGTATCATCCCTTAAATTCCTTTTAATTTCCAGAAATGCAACTTTAGCATGAAAGCATAGATTGTCAAGTGGATAGATCGAATTGGCGCTGTTGACGGCGAATAGTCACGAACGCAAATGATGCTTTTCTCGTGCGGGCCTTGACTCTTTATAATCATATATTTTAGTATAGTCATAAAATTTTTTATAGTCTAAAATTTTAGTAATATATAGGGGGTTTTTCGTGGAATACACAAATGATCAGCTAAGCCACTACGTCAACCGGATTAAGCTCACGCAAGAGCAAAAATCGTCTTACACCCACCAAATTGATAATTTGAAGGAAAATGTCATCAAGGCCGTAAATGGTATGGAGAACACTAGGGTGACGAGGGTAAGGAGAGCAGGGTCGTGGAAGAAAGGTACGGCCCTGGCACCAAAGGGCGATTATCCCCTCGATATAGACATGGTGTTTTTCTTGGATCTTGAAGAAGCTACGTCATTTGACGCCGAGGAGCTTCGGGACGAGATCATTGAGGTATTATGTGAGGCTTATCCCAACAAGGAAAGATCAGATTTTACCGATGGCCAAAAAACAATCGGCGTTGTATTCAGAGGCTCCGGGCTTGAAGTTGACGTTGTGCCATTTATCCCCGAAAGAGGGAATACAACTTATGGAAGGCAACCTCGAAAAAAACTCAGGTCAGGTGAGTTCAAAACCAGCGTTGACAAACAGTTGGATTTTATCAGTGAGATAAAAGACAAGTGCACGAATTTCACTTCAATTGTCCGCATTCTGAAAAGTTGGAGAAATTACCAAGAACTAGAACTTTCCTCTTTTTCCATTGAATTGGCAGTAGCACACTTGATTAAGGAAGGCAGAATATCGGGGTCGTCAATATACCAGGCTGTTATCACTCTCTTCGAGTTTTTCGGAAACGGGAATTCCATCAAAGTATATTTCTCGGGGGCTATTGGACCACAAGCTGGCACTGCCCCGTGGATAGCAGATCCAACGAATAACGAGAACAATACGGTCCGGTTATCTGATAGTGAATGGGATGAAGTTGTAGAAGAGGCTGAACGCGGCTTTGATACTATTTCTTATGCACAGACTGTTCGAGAAGCCGGTCAAACCTTAGATTTGTGGAAAGAAATCTTTGGACCAAGTTTCAATATTCAGGAGCAGGAGTAACCCGAATGAACACCGTAACACAAACATCTACTCGAACAGACATCCGCAAAGTTTTTGAAAAATTTGAAGCGGATCTGCGAATGCTTGCTGTAAGAACGCAAGCATTGAGCTTGGATCATGCCCAGCAGTTTGCCCATGACGTCGCTCTAATGGCCCAAGTAAAGTGTTTGAGGTATATCCATGTTCAATTGCGTGACTATTATGGAAATCTGGTAAGAGTTCATCGGTATTCCGTGAAAGAAGATATATTATCAGATTCTCAACGACCAGGCGGGAATAGATGGCCTTGTTTGCCGGGTGGCACACTGCACGTACTTGTTGACCCCTCTGATGACCACAGGCTGGAACAGCTTAAAAGATCAGGCCAGCTCATAATTGCATGGTCTCCCTCACCTTTATCAACCAATTATTCTGGAATGCGAAACGAGGGGGCGAGACTCTATTCCAGTAATAGTTACGGATTACGGCGCGATACCTTCGTGACCTAAACAAGGCAAGACTGTGGCACAAGATACGTTTGACACTCAACGAGAACTGCCAGCACCTGAGTTAGAAAACATTGCCGAAACACTTGTCGGCTTCGAAAGGCATTATGAAGCATTGAAGAAACATCTAATGGTCGTGTTAATGCCCGACCGTATAGATGAGTGGAGTTGGAACTACCACAAACAAATTCTTCCTTTATGCAAGATAATCCAGCAAAGGTATCCGCTTTTTCTTTTTAGCGGTGATGTTGGGACGGGAAAGACCGTCACGGCTGAGTGTGCAGCAAATCGACTGACTAAGGATGTGGGTAAAGAAGGCTTTCTGCTCAAGCTGAGCACCCGCGTAAGAGGCAAGGGCTTGCATGGAGAAATGAGTCAGCTTATACAGGATGCGTTTGAGAATCTGACAACGCAAGCAGGCAAAAAACGCCTCTCCTTTCTATTGATAGATGAAGCCGATTCCATTGCATCGCTTCGGTCAACCGAACAAATGCACCAGGAGGAAAAGGCTGCCGTCAACACACTGATACAGAAAATTGATGAAATTCGCCACGTAGGCGGCCGGGCTGTCGTGTTTCTGTGTACTAATAGAGCACACGTCATTGATCAGGCTATCGTTAGGCGAGCCGCGTTACACCTAGAATTTGCGCGCCCGAATAGAGAAGAGTGTCTGAAATTATTGACGCATGATCTTGAAGGAATACGCTTGACACCGGAAGAATTAAATGAATTAGCGTCTCTAATTTCAGCGGGAGGACATTACGGGGAAAGCGGCTATACGTTTTCAGATTTTCGGTTGCGATTTCTTCCGGAAGCTCTTGCTCGATCTTTTCCTGATCGGGCGTTAACTTTTGATATTCTAAAAGAAACCCTCTTAGCTGTGAAACCAAGCCCTCGAATTACCTAAAATGCAAGACGACAATATTCAATCAAATCAGGAACTTCTCAAGAAATTGAGGAAAAAATCAGAACTTTGTCGATTTTCTCACTCTGAGCTAAAAGCAAGATATAGCATGCGTCGAAATCTGAAGGAATTTACGGTTGCGTTATTGTCTGTTCTTTTGATCGCGCTAATCAACTTTTATTATCGCAAAATGCTTGAGGGCGATTTGATATTGGCGTTTATTTGGATCTTACCTCTTGGCATAACGATAATACAGGCATTGGATTGCACTATATTTCAGTGGGGACATAAGGTAGCACGGCACGAGTCTGCAGTTGCAATTTGGGGGGATTGGATCAGAGAGGCAGACTTTCTCGAGAAGCGCATTCATCAGTATGCAAGTGATTTGGCTGATGAAAAGATGCAGAACATACAAGAAAAATATAATCGTTGTATGAGTAATACAGAACAAATACCAAACAACAAGTTTTTAAAATACAAAAAGAAGTTCAGAGCACATGTATTGAAATCCAAGAAAATTGACGAGATGTCTTTGGAAGATATAGAAGGGAAATAAAGAGACGAAAATTGAAAGAACGCAAAGAAGAATTGCCAGACGCTCAAAAAGAAAAACTGGAATTCGTCGAACACCTTGCCTATTTCAACGGCATCGTGAATCGCGAAGATATTACGAACAGATTCAGTATATCTCCAGCATCAGCTACTAACGTATTATCTCTATATAGCCAAATAGCGCCTGGCAACTTGGACTATAACATACGCCTCAAGCGCTATGAGATTAGTCGGTCTTTCAAGCCTATTTACGATGTTCGTAGGGTAATTGAGCGCATCCCCGTCTACACCTTGCCCAAGTTACACAAGCCAGCTGACACCGACGCAATTGAACGGCTTGCTGTAATATCAAGGGCAATTCAAAGAACACAATCATTGAAGATTATCTATTCATCCGCCGGCGGTGGAAAAAGCAAACGAGAAATTATTCCGGTTGCTTTCGCTGACAATTGGCTTCGATGGCACTTGCGTGCATACGATAGAAGTCGAGAAAAATATGTCGATTTTGTTTTCAGCAGAATCCAGGAAGTGGATCCGATTGAAGGTGATACGATACAGGATCATGAACATCCAAATAACGATAGACAATGGCATTCCTATATTGACTTAAAAATAAGAGCTCATCCACACAATCTGGCGGATGTCGAGTCTTTTGCGATGGGTACTGATATTCATAATGTTGAGATTCGTGCGGCTATGGCCGGTTATTTTCTTCAACTTTGGAATGTTGATTGTTCGCCAGATGCGCGTTTGAGAGGAAGAGAATATCAGTATGTTTTAGCGAATGTGGAGGAAGTCGCTAAAGCAGCTGATTTAGAGTTAGCGCCAGGGTATGACGATAAAGCTCAGGCTTGATATTACACAACCATTCCAATCTTTAGGTAGACAGACGCTGAGCACTCCAAGCATCTGACGTAAAGGCCCAAGTAAAGATGGTCAGGAGGATTCAGCCTGTTGGCGGGAACGGCGCGAGACGGGGATGTGGTATTCCACGATTTTCTTGCGCAGGGTATTGCGATTCATGCCCAGAAGCTTCGCGGCTTGAACCTGATTCCCGTTCGTTTCATGCAGCGCATGTTGGATCAACGGTCGTTCCACCGCCTGGATGAGGGTCACATGCAACCCCTTGGCCGAACTAGCCTTCATGGTGTGCACAAACTCACCGAACTTCAACTCGACGTAATCTTCGAGCGTCAAACCCGGGATTGCCTGTAATCCGCGCCTGGCTTCCCTCCCATCACCCTTGCCGAGCAGCCATTTCATGGTATCCAAAGCCGCCTGAAGGGAAGGCGGTCCCGAGATGATCAAGGTCTTCGACACGTCGATGACATGCTGCAGGTCACCGAGGCCTTCCTTCGCCGTCTTTTCCGAAAGCACCAACCCATCGATGGGCGCTTTTTGAGCCTCTCGTTTGACCTCCTGGAGGTTCTCCACCGCCACCACGCGAATGCCTGCCCCATCCCGCCGGATCTGGAAGGATTTCGCTGCCGGCACGCCCACCACGACGATATGACTCATTCGCGACACGGTCCTTACCCTTCGAAAAAGTGGCCTCCCGGCTTCTCGTTCACGCGAACCCCATCAACGGACACAGAAGACGAAGGGTGAGCCAGATGAGAACGGCTCCGATGATGTTCAAAAACACCCCGGCTCGCAGCATGTTCGGAAGCGGCACGAAGCCGGTGCCGTAGACGATCGCATTCGGCGCGGTCGCGACCGGCATCATAAATGCGAGGCTTGCCCCCAGACAAATCCCCAGCGTCGGTGGAACGGGAGAAACCCCGGCCGCGGTCGCGATGGAAATCACCACGGGAACAAGCATGCTCGTCGACGCGGTATTTGAGACAATCTCCGTGATCACCAACGCTGTGCCGATGGAGACGGCTGTCAAGGTCCACAACGTATTGCTTCCGAAGAGCGCCACCAGGCTTTCTCCAATGATCTCGGCCAGATGGGTTTGCACCATCAAATAGCCAAACGTCAAGCCGCCCCCGAACAACAGGATGGTGCCCCAATTGATGTTCGCCGCCTGGCTCCAGTTCAACGTGAATTCCCCGGTCTTGAAATTGAGGGGCAGCACGAACAGCAGGCCCGCGGCGAAAATCGGGACCATTTCCTTGGGAAGACGGGCATTCAGAAAGGTCACCAGATCGGAATCCCGTCCCAACACGATCGCCAACAACCCCGGTCCGACCCAACACCCGATAGCCAGAAGCAACGCGATACAGGTATTCCGTTGCCCACGCGTCCAGCCTTCCTGTTGCCGGCAAAGCCGTTGCAGATGGTCGCTCAGGTCCGGGAACGTTTTCGGCAAGGGATGAAACCAATAGAGGACGCCGGCAATGCCCAACCAGAGCACACCGGCCAGCGGGAGTCCAATGGCCATCCAATCGAAAAACGAGATGGAAACACCGGCTTGTTGGGAAAGCAGGCCCACGCCGATAATATTGGGCGGCGTGCCGATCATCGTCGAAATCCCCCCGGCCGCCGAGCCATAGGCTAACAACAGAAGCACGCCGGGCTCATGAGGCCCGGCCTCTTCCCGAGCCCCGCGTATCGTGGAGAGCAGACCAAGCGCAATGGGCACCATGATCGCCACGGATGCCGTGTTGCTGATCCACATGGACAGGACCGCGGTGGACAGTCCCATGGCCCCGAATATCCTCATCGGCTTGGCCGCGATCCATGATCTGGACAACAGCCAGACGGAAAACCGCCGGTCCAGCCCATGCACCACAAAAGCTTCGGCCAAGAAGAAGCTGCCGATGAAGAGAAAGATGATCGGATGGGCGAACGTCGCCAACACTTCCTTGGCCGACCCCAAGCCAAAGGCAATGCACAACGCCGCCCCGACCAGTGAAGTCACGGCCAGGGGAATGGCTTCCGTGGCCCAACTGACCACGACCCACACCAAAACGGCCGAGAGGGTATGAGCCGAGGGAGGGAGGCTGGAAAACGGGTTGAGGTACACCAGGAGCGCCAACACGGGCGCCGCATACAGGCCGACTCGTTGCCTCATTCCCCAGGCATGCCGGTTTGCGGTTTTCATCCCGATGCGACTGCTCGTGCGACTCCCGGACCCTGTTTCAGGACGAGCCCGGACGGGGTTGATGTGATTGGTTCAAGGCGTGCTTGTGAGAGACAAGCGTTGACTGTCGGACAAGATTGAAGCGCACTGTACCATAGCGAGCTGAGGAAAAACCATTTCGGCATAACCGGACGCTCGTCGCGGATGTTGCCTTACTGGTGGCCCATCGCTTCGCAGGTACGGAAATTGAAGGGCGAGAGTGAGGAATGAGTTTATGGGACGACTTCAAAGCGCATTTGGCGGAAGTGGGAATCCAGCGTCAACGCCCGACGAATCCGTAATTCTCGCATCACGACGAAACTGCAACAATCGGTAAAGGAGAAGTCCTTGTCCCGATAGCGGAAGAAGAGCGCCCGCGCCCGGTCTCTTCGCGGTTCGTCAATGGACTCGATCCGTAGTCGAGCCGAGCCGTCGATTTGCAGCCACCACGCTTCAGCGGCGTCGAGCCCGAGGCGGAACCGGATCGTGGTCAGCGTCTCGTCGATCACATAGTCCGTTGTCGTCAGCATGCCGCCGGCCGATAACCATTCATCCCGAGCTTCCCGCACGGCCGACCCCGCCCGGTCGCTGCTATCCGCAACGGCGACCCATGCGGCCGTATCGACGAACATGTGCCTCACCGGTACAGCACCTCGTCATGCCATGCAGCAGCGTCTCCTGATTCCGACGCACCAACAGCCGGGGCCTGGTACAGCGTATCCGATTCCAGCGGGATACTGTCGAGCGGAGGACTGTCAACCGGGACAATGTCAAAAGCCGGACGACTTCTATACAGAACGGTAAACCGTTCTCCATGCCGCACTTTTTCGACGACATCATGCAGCCGCTCTCGGAGTTGTTTCGCACTGATCATCTCTGGCATCTGGCACCCCTTGAAGTTTAACTCAAGTTAACCTTTTTTTGATATCGGGTCAAGCATCCAAGCCGCCGAGGGCACAGCCCGGCGCTATTTGGCGGCTGATCGGGAACGACGAGCCAGTCACCAATCTTTCCTTCTTGACGAACTAGGATTTTTGCAGAGGACGGGGTATCATAGACTGTTTAGGGCACACGAACGGTCTGGTTGATTTTGAGTACGCGCATCGTCACCGCCCAAGAACTCATCCCCCTTCTGACTCGGCAGAGCGAGCAAGACGCCTGTTTGGCGGTGACCAACGGGGGCTTCGACTTGCTTCACGTCGGGCATATCCGGTATCTCCAAGCGGCACGAGCATTGAAGGGACCTGTTGGTCGTGGGTGCCAACAGCTCAGTTGTCGGGTGACGCGACGCTGACCCGACCGACCCCCCTCACCCTGCCCTCTCCCACGATGGGGAGAGGGTTCAGAAGGTTATTTTCATATCAATGACCCAAGACAACAACCCGTTCCAGGCATCCTGTGACCGACTTCTCGCGCCCGTGTTTGAGGCTTTGACCGCTCCGGGGGCGCAACCCCTGGTGCTTGGGCCGCATGGCTCCGGCCTCGCGTTCATCCTGAGTCTGCTGCGGACGACGGGTAACGAGGCAGCAGCCGGCCGGCCGAATGACGGAGTCATTCCCCAGCATTGGCTGATTCTGACGCCGACTCAGGACGAGGCGGAATCGTTATGCCGGGACATGGCGTTTTTCTTTGACTTCTTCAACCTGCCAGCCGAATCGCTGGCGTTTTTCCCGGACCGGGGCCAAGCCCCGTATGCAGCCGATGCGCCGTCCATCGATCACGTCACGCAACGCATGCGGACCTTGTTTCAGCTACAAACCCATCGCCCCACGGTGGTCATCACAACGCCGCCGGCCGCCATGCAATTCCTGGTCCCCCAATCCGTCTTTGCGCAATCGTGTTTGACCCTCAATGTGGGCAGCGTGATTGAGCGGGAAACGCTGCTCCGCCATTTGCTGCGGACCGGGTATCGACGCGTCTCCGTGGTGGACATTCCCGGAGAATTCAGCGTTCGCGGAGGTATCGTCGATATCTTTTCCACCGGTGCGACCGAGCCTTACCGGATCGAGTTTTTGGGCGATACCGTCGAATCCACCCGGCAGTTCGATCCGGGCACGCAGGAATCCACCGAATCGGTTCTCACTGCGGTGCTCCTGCCCGCAAGGGAATACCTGCTTCCGGCCGACGACTCCGACCACTCGCTTGCCGAGGTCCCGCCGGATGCCGAATGGCGATTGCCGGACGCCCACCCGTCCATGGCCGCCCTGTTGGACTACTTTCCGACTTCGCCTTTCGTGGTCATGGATCGTCCCATCACCCTGGCGCAACACGCACGGGAGTGGGAAGAACACTTGCATGCGGCATGGGAGGAACACGACGCGTCGAACACCGAAGTTCCGTATCCGGGTCCGGCTCAACAGGCCGGCGTCTGGGATGAGTTCCTGCCGTTCCTTACCGATGGGCCGGTTCTGGCGTTTGACGTGGTCGCGCCAGCCGACGGTGTCTGGAACCCGGTCATCGACCTTCCACTCCAGTCGGCCAAGAGCGTGGGGCTGGGGCTCCGCGGAACGTCCTTTACCGAGACCCTGACGATCCTGGAACGGCTTCGCTATGACGGGCCGGTGATGATCGTGGTGAGATCCTCCGGACAGGTCGGGCGTTTATCGGGGTTGTTTGCCGAACACCAGGTTCCTGTGACGGAACAGAATCCCTTGTCTGACGCTGTCGATTCTTCGGAAAGAGTGCCGTTCTATATTCTTCAAGGATTTCTTTCCTCGGGGTTCGTGGCGCCGTCTTTGCCGTTCGCAGTGATAACGGAAGACGACGTTTTCGCCAAACTTTCCCGGCATCGCCCCCAACCGAAAAGCAAGACCGCAACCTTTCTCTCCTCGTTGGAGGATTTGAACACCGGCGACTACGTGGTCCACGTGCAACACGGAATCAGCCGGTACAAGGGGCTTCGACGTTTGTCCGTGCAGGATTTTGAAAGCGACTATCTCATTTTGGAATTTGCAGGACGGGACACGCTTTATGTTCCGCTGGACCGGCTGAACCAGGTCCAAAAATTTCGGGGCAGCGATCACGTGGCCCCGACCCTCGACAAATTGGGGGGCACCGCGTGGGCCAAAACCAAGGCGCGCGTCAAGAAAGCCATTGAGGACATGACCGACGAACTCGTCGATTTGTACGCCCACCGGGAAGTCGTCACTCGCCAACCGTACCAGCAGGACAGTTCCTTGGCCCATGAATTCGATGCGGCGTTCGATTATGAAGAAACCCCTGACCAGATCAAAGCCATCGAAGACATTCAACGGGACCTCCTGCTGCCCAAACCCATGGACCGGCTCGTGTGCGGAGACGTCGGATATGGTAAAACCGAAGTGGCGATGCGCGCGGCGTTCCAGGCCGTCCAGGATCACCGGCAGGTGGCGGTGCTGGTGCCCACCACCCTGCTGGCGCAACAACATGCGGAAACGTTTACGCGCCGCTTCGCGCCGTTTCCCATTCAAGTGGCGACGCTCTCCCGGTTTCAAACTCCCAAAGAAGTCAAGGCGGTGTTATCCGACCTCGCCTCCGGCGTCGTGGATATCGTCATCGGGACCCACCGGCTCCTTCACAAAAACGTGCGCTTCAAAAACCTTGGATTGGTCATTATCGACGAAGAGCAATGGTTCGGCGTCCGTCACAAGGAACGCCTGAAACAACTGCGCACGCAAGTGGACGTGTTGACACTCACGGCGACGCCCATCCCGCGCACGCTGCAAATGGCCTTTTCCGGGGTTCGGGACCTGTCGGTGATCGACACGCCTCCGCCCGGGCGCCTGGCCATCCGTACCCAGGTCGTTCGATTCAATCCCAATTTGATCCGTGAGGCGATCCGCCGGGAACTGGCGAGACAGGGACAGGTCTTCTATGTGCACAACCGGGTCGAAACCATCGAGCGGACGGCGGGTTGGCTTCGCGAACTCGTACCCGAAGCCCGGCTGGTCATGGCGCACGGGCAGATGAACGAACACGTGCTCGAAGGCGTCATGCTCAAGTTCTTTCACGGCGAGGCGGATATCCTGGTTTCGACCTCGATCATTCAATCAGGGCTGGACGTGCCGCGCGCCAACACCATCCTGGTGGATCGCGCGGATACGTTCGGATTGGCGCAACTCTATCAACTGCGGGGGCGAGTGGGGCGCGCCGGCGACCAAGCCTATGCCTATTTCTTTTTCCCCAATGAAGAGATCCTGGGTACCGATGCCCAACGACGGCTCCTGGCCATTCAGGAATTTGCGGACTTGGGGTCGGGGTTTCGCATCGCCGCCGCGGACCTGGAAATTCGCGGCGCCGGCAACCTGCTCGGCAAACAACAGTCCGGCAACATTGCCGCGGTGGGCTTTGATCTGTATATGCAGATGGTGGAGCAAGCCGTGCAACAGCGGCAAGGCGAACCCGTGGAAGAAGAGATCGAACCCACGTTGCACGTGCCCGTCTCAGCCTTTATTCCGGACGACTACGTGGAGGACGGCCACCAACGCTTGTCTTTGTATAAACGGCTCTCCGCCAGCCAGACGGTCGGCGACCTCGCGCTGCTGCATGGGGAGACGCAGGACCGGTATGGAACGCCGCCCGCACCGGTAGAACAGTTGTTTCAGGTCATGCAAATTCGCCTGCTCGCCAAAAAGCTGAAAGTGGAGTCGCTGGACGTAGCGAATGATGCTGTGACCGTGACCCTTGCGCCCCACGCCACGATTGCGCAGGAGCGTCTCGATTGGCTCATGCAGTATTCGGAAGGCCGGCTCCAATTCCTCTCGCCGGTCTCCTTTGCCGTACCCGTGGACCTTGATGATTGGCCCGTGGTGGTATCGGTCCTGACGACGTTGTTGAACGGCCTGTTGGAGACTTCCCCGCAACCCATGACTCCTACACTCTCATGATGCACGCTCATCGCCAACGTCGTTTGTTATCCCGGAACCGGCGAGGCTGGCGCACGATCAGAACGACGGCCCTCCCGGCTATGGCCCTGTGCATACTCACATGCCTTCTTCCCGTTGCCGCCGCCCAGTCCCCGGCACAGGACAGTGACGGTAAAGCGTTAACGGATGGGATCGCCGCCGTCGTCAATACGGAGATTATTACGGTTTCAGAACTTCAATCGGAAATGGGCGATGAATTCTTTCGCTTGAAAGCTCGCTATGAAGGTGACGAACTCAAGGAGCGTCTCTCTCGGAAACGCCTTGAAGTCTTGAACCGGATGATCGAACGGAAGCTCCTCGTCCAGGAGGCCAGGGCCAAGAACGTTTCCGTCAGCGATGAAGAAGTGGAACAGGCCTGGGAACAAATGCGCAGAAACCCCGCCGGGTTCCCACCGGCGGCCGCTCAATCAAAGGCCATCCTTCGTGAAGAACTGATGGCCCGTCGAATCAGGGATATCGAGGTTCGCCGGGGGATCGTCGTCGTGCCGAAAGAGGTTCGCGCCTACTTTCAAGAGCAGCAACAGCGCTTTACGTCTCCCGGCACACATCACATCCGGCAGATTCTCCTGCTCCCGAAGCTGGATGAAAACCGGGAGACACTGAAAGCGCGAGCGGAAGTCCTCATGAGTCAACTCGAGGAGGGCAGGACTTTCGAGAAATTGGCTGAACTGTTTTCCGATGGATCAGAGAGCGTGATGGGGGGCGATCTGGGGTTCGTGACGAAAGACGAACTCTTGGCGCCGTTGGGCGAAGCCTTGGACAAGCTCAACCCGGGGGAGGTCAGCCCCTTGCTTGAAACGGAAATCGGGATCCATATTCTCCTACTTGAAGAGAACCGGCCGGGAATCACGGAACCGTTTGAGAACGTGAAAGACGCGATTGGAAGTCGGTTGTTTCAGGAGAAAATCCAGGAATCCCACGACAACTGGATGTCATCGCTGAAAGACCGGGCCTACATCGAAATCCGGTTTTAAAGTCCCTCCGGCACCGCGCACGATAGAACGAATATCTGCATTTTCCCTCAATGACCAAAAAGGTGCTTTTTGGCATACTTTTGGATCCATTTTGCTGCATATTAGATCACTTTTAGTGCCATTTAGCTTCTTTTTGTAACCTTGATGCATAATCTTTGCTCAGGAAACGAGTGATTTGACATAAGAGTTTTGCAGACCTGCGATACGGCGATGCCAAACGTCAAACCACGGCGGCGCCCTCGCCTGACGCCGTCTTCAGCCGGAATTGTTCCACGATTCATAGCGCGCCCTCAAGGCGTTCCAGAGTTCCTGGCGGCCTTCGTTTGTCTTTGAGGAATACCCCACCGCTTCATCATGTTCCACGCCCAAGGTCTGGCATACTTGCACGAGGGCCTGCCGGCGCCGGCCGCGCGACAGTTTGTCGATCTTTGTCACCACTACGATCGGGCGATACCCGAGATGGGTCAGCCATTCCAGCGTGGTCACGTCATGAGCTTCGACTCCTCGCACGTCGACCAATTGCACGACCGCGCACAATTGAGCCCGGTCTTTCAGATAGCGTTCGATCATCGGACCCCATTGTTCATGCACCGACCGGGCGGCTTTGGCATAGCCGTAGCCGGGCAGATCCACGAAGAAGATCGGGGGTAACGTCCGGTCACTCGTGAGGATACGAAAGAAATTGAGCGTTTGCGTCTTGCCCGGAGTCGTGCTGACCTTGGCGATGGCCTTGCGATTCAGCAGTGAATTAATCGCCGACGATTTGCCCACGTTGGAGCGCCCCACGAAGGCCACCTCGGGCAGATGCTCGCGAGGATAGTGCGCCGGCTTCAGACAACTCTTCACAAAATTCGCTGACAGAATCTTCATGATCAGATCACAGTCGGCCGCGCAGGCCTCAGGGTTTACCGGATTCCCGTTTCATGGCCCGTTGCATTTCACGGGTGGCTTCACGTTGTTTCACGGCCTCCCGCCGGTCGTGCTGTTTCTTCCCGCGCGCGAGCCCCAACTCGACTTTGGCAATCCCGCGTTGATTGAAATACATACGGAGGGGCACGAGCGTCAGGCCCTTCTGTTGAACTTTGCCCATCAATCTCTGGAGCTCTTTCTTGTGCAACAACAGCCCGCGGGCGCGCAAGGGGTCATGATTCATGATGTTTCCATGACTGTATTCGCCGATGTGACAGTTATGCAGGATCGCTTTCCTTTCGGTCACCGTGGCATAGGCCTCGCGCAGATTCACCCGGCCTTGCCGGAGCGACTTCACTTCCGTACCTTTCAGGATCAGCCCGGCTTCGACCTTTTCTTCAATCGCATAGTCGTGAAACGCCTTGCGATTACTCCCGATCAGTTTTGTCGTTGTATCTTGAGACATGCGGTTTTGCCGGGTCCTTCGAGAACGGGACAGTGCCCGGTATGATCCCGGCCATCAATTGACCCTACCCGATTGACGGCCTAGAATACCATCCCATGCACGCCTTTTCCTCCTCCGGGTCAGTCATCAAGGAAATTTCTCAAAGCCACGGGTTCGCGACGCGCCTCTGGGAGTATCGTCTCCAAAAACAGTGGAACGCGCTCGTGGGCGAGGTCGTGGCGACCCATACCTGGCCGGCCCGGATCAAGTTTCGAAAGCTGCACGTGGCCGTGGACAATTCCGTGTGGCTGCACCAGCTCCTTTATCTCAAGGCCACGTTACTGGAGAACATTCAGGCGCAGATGGAAGAACTCCAGTTAGAGGATATTATTTTCCGGATCGGTGAACTACCGGAAGTCCGCGAGGATGCCCTTGACGAGCCCAAGGACCAAGCCCCCGTTTCCGCCGATGTGCAGAAAACCGCTCGTGACTATACACGAGCCGTCAATGACGAGGAATTACGGGATTCGCTCAGCAGAGTCATCGCCCGGGCACTATCGTCTGCGCAAAACCAGAAATAGCTACTTGGTGGGGTTCTTCTTCGCTGAGCCCAGAGGCAGGCACTTGTCAATCAAGAAGGAGTAGAATATACTACCAAGTAGGAATATTTGCTCAACTTGCGGAGAACAAATCATGGGAATGGTCAAAAAGAGCATATCCGTAACAGACCAGCAGGCCAACTGGATCAAGGCGCAGATTGAAACCGGAAACTACGGTAACGAAAGCGAAGTATTCCGCGATTTGCTTCGTGACCGTATCAGCCGGGACGCTGAAATCACGGCCATCCGTGCCGCAATCATTGACGGTGAACAAAGCGGCGTCAGTCGCAAGACCGTTGACGAAATTTGGGAAGAAGCGCAGCAACGCCATAGATCCCAAAATGCCTAAGTATCGGCTGACTCAAAAAGCCGAACATGACCTGCTGAACATCGCATTGTATGGAAATCGTCAACTTACAAGGTGGCCCTGGTCGACACTTGAGAACCGTCTTTTGCAGCTTGGCCATGCTGGTGCTGGTAGGCCTCGGGTCGGTGGTATACTCTGCCGATACCCTTCCCAGTGCCACAACCGATGCCTGGGGTGAGGCAAGGAAGCTCTGCTTGCAGATGCCCAGTGGTAGCTTGTGTGAAGCTACGATCGATGCCTTGAGTGGGAAAGGGAAGCCTATCTTTTTCCCTAGCTCTGGCGATACTCTCACGGACGCCATAAACGAAGCTTGGACCCAAAGCCTAGCTCATAACCTGATAACGGCTAACAGTCGCGATCCCGATGTAGTGAGAAACAAGGTATCTACAATGGCGATGATTCATGCCTGCTCGGAAAAGGGCAATGTCGACAATTGCGAGAAGATCAAGGCCCGAATGAATGTCCAATACGCCAGCATTAAAGCCAGGGCCAAGGCGGCTATAGGTGACAAGAAACGGTTCCGGCATTGCAAGAAATCCCTGGCCCCGGTCGATGATCCCAATGCGATAGTCAAGTGCTTGGAAGAGTTGGATGCGATTCTGGCGTCGTGTGGAATGAAGAAGCCATGCATAACTGACAACTTCACCGCCTATTCCGCGTTGTTGGTCTACACGGTCAAGGCGGACGACAAGGATCACGACGGGGCGTTTGTGTCTCGATGCCAAGAACAATACCAGAATCTAACCGGCTTGGGGTATCGTGAAATCTGGGCGTGCGTGCAGGGCTATTTGGACTTGCTTAATGAGGCACCAGATCGAACTGACAGAAACTGAGTATGTCTCGGAGATACGGCACCAAAGACTGAGGATTGGCCAAGGTCAAACTGCAACGTTCAAGGACCCGCCAAAACGCACCTGAAATTTTCATTTGGGATGTTGAGGAGAACCGCTCCTAGGATATGGAACTTTTCCCCACTTTTCTCTTTGGCCATGATCTTTGAAAATCGTCAGGAACTGGGGAACAAGTTCTTTAAGTATTGCCTCAGCAGGTTGAAGCGAACCTTTATTTGAGCGACTTTTATCCGTTGAACAGCCATGAAAGATCTGGTTTCTGAGCACTCGAAGGCGTTTAAATAAGATGCTTAAGTATTCGTCCAACTCTCTTTGCTTATAAGCGATCTGAGCCTTCTTATGATCATTATCTTGGTCCAATTTGAACTTACGCAAACGACCTTTTTCTCTCCAATAAATCTCTGAAAGGTACTGGTTTTTTATCAGACTATCCATTTTTCGTTTGATGTGGATGTCGTGCAATATTAACGACAAACTGCCGTCCTTTTGATCCAGTTTACAAATCCGTTTTAAAAACTTCTCTATGTCTTTGCTATCCGTCTCTCGTATTTCATCATGCTGCCCATACAAGGTATTGAACGCTATCCAATAAAAGATAAAAGGACCTTCATCCCATTCTTGTGCTTTGAGGCTCTCGGCCCGGCTAATCCAAGACTCTGCTCGTTTCAGTCGATCCCAGTAGCTCTGATTTTCGTAGGTTAGTTTGAGCATAGGAGATTTGGGGCACGGGGCTAATGTGACCGGAGAAAATTCCAAAGATGACCAAGGACTATGTCCTTTGCTGGCTTACGACACCCGGTTCCATGAATCAGCACAGGGCTTCGTTTCGGGAAGCATGTATAAAGAAGGGGCCAAGGGATTCCACAGTTCTCTCGCTGATAGACTTGTCCCTGAGTCGGAGTCGCCTTTGCTTTGGGCAACTCTGGGAAAAGCTCACGTAACCCCCGGAACGGTATTTCACCCAAGGCACACACTTTCCGGGGTGCTAACGCCTCTAATTCTTTATCCAAATGGGTACGCACACAAGAATTGATTAATGGAATGCCAACATCTTTTCTATTATCCCATACCTCCCTGAACTCTGGCTTTTTCTTTCGACCAAATCCGGGAAACTTAGCTTCGGTCCAACACTTAACGGTATGGATCAAATAGAAGCCCTTTTCCAGGAATTCATCAAGGAAGGCTTTGTCAGGAGACGAAGTACATATTTGACCAAGTTCCTTCAAAATTCCATGCAGTTCTCTCCGTAATTTGTCCTCATCATTGGACCAAAAACCTCCGAAGGGCTTTGGGGGATTCCAGCCGAGAAAAAGCAGTTTTACCGGGGGGTTAACTTCCGGATATTTATACAACTCTGGTGGACGACAACCATAGGGTGGATAGGAAACCTGCTGGATTGGTATGCATTCATAGAACATTTGGGATTCCCAAATCTTTGCAGATTTTATTGGCAAGCTGATCGTCAATCTCCGTATGCCGAGGCACCGCACTTCTGGTATTCAATGCCGCATTGCCCCACCACGAGTGGTTACCACCTTCTCTAATCAAATTGCAGCCGTGTTTTTTGAGATGCCCGATCAAGGCTCTCCGTTTCATACCTGGATTGCAACTTCCTGATACCCACTTTCAGCAACGCTGATTGCTTGCTGCCGATTGAATTCCAAGGCTTCAATTAGCGTCATGCGAAGGGCTTCCAGCAATTCTTCTCTCGTCCTTTCTTGACAATTCACGCCGGGGATCTCTTCTATCCAGCCAACCCACCAATCCTTACGTTGCTGGATAAGTGCCGTGTAAGTTTGGTTCATGTTTCATCCTCCATTGTTAGTTTTCAGCTTTTCAGTGCTTATAGAAACTGTTTGTCGCCGTCGCGATTCCTCAATGGGGAATCAGAACCGGAATAACGTGACGGCTGTGTTTTCGATAGATGCGAAAATCCTGATCGAGGGTTAATACTTTACTTTTGGCATGTTGTTCCGCCATCCGAACCAAACAGGCATCGGCCAGGGACATGGGAATATCCGCATAGCGTCTGACCAGCTCCATGAGTGGCTGGACTTCCTGTTCCAAGTTGAAGATGGGCTGAATGACTCCCCGGTTCACCAGTTCGAGGACGGCTTGGCTTCCTCCCGGCATGCGACGCATCAGAAAACAGGTTTCAGCCAGAACCGCCTCACACGTGAGAAGTGGCGGGCTAATTCGCTCCCATTGCTGTTTTGTCCAATTGTGGAAGCGGTCGCTCCGGTTAAGAAACGCGACAAGCGGTCCCGTATCCACAATAACAGACTTGTCCACGTGGATTATCGGCCAAAGTCTTTGAGGTGAATCTTGTTGATGGACAGGTCTGCAGGGCCAGCCACGGTCCCTGCCAGATCATGGGCTAACTCAAACGCCGACCCTTCTGAGGAGCTGTTGCCTTTTTCAAAGCAGAGGGTCAGAGCCTCCCTCACGACTTCCGACCTGGTCGTTTTTCGCCGTATGGACATGGATAAGACTTTGGCATAGAGGGCTTCATTGAGTCTAAGCGTTAAGGTTTTCATGTTCTCGCCTTTTATCTTGTTTGTATATGTCATACAAATATGACGACACGGTAATTCATGCCGTGTCCGCTGTCAATGTCGCTTTGAAAATCCGTCAGCAAATAAGATCTGAATATTCAAGTGGGGCTCGGGTCTTGCCGTATGTGGAATGAGGCCACGGCTCGTCCCCGTCGCGCGACTTCCGGGTGTCAGTAGAGAAAGTGCACGCATCGGTTGGCGTCCCGGTCCATGTTGACTGAGGTAGGCCATTGGCCTATATTCTTGTCATGGAGTTCGAATGGGATGATGCCAAAAGCGACGAATGCTTTGCGCATCGCGGTTTCGACTTCGAATATGCCGCCCGGGCGTTTCTCGATCCGAACCGGATTGTCGGTCGAGACCAGCGCTGGGATTATGGCGAGGATCGTTATCGGTTGCTTGGCGGAATAGAGAGGCGCGTGTTCGTCCTGATTTACACGATGCGCGATTCCACCATTCGCCTCATCTCGGCCCGCAAGGCCAACCAGAAGGAGGTCCGGGAATATGAGCAGAACGCGCGTCAGGATTGACCCCGACGACCCGCGGAGCCTGACCATGGGAAGGGTCGATTACAAGGTTCTGGACGGAACGGCCGAACGGGACCTTGCCTTGCAGCAGCAGCACGACGACGGTGAAGCGATGAGGGACATGGCGAGATACGCCCGGCGGGTTCGCAAGCGTCTGGGCCTCACGCAACTGGAGTTCGCACGCCGCATCGATGTGCCGCAAGAGACGATCCGCAACTGGGAGCAGGGGAAACGCTACCCTACCGGCGCTGCCAGAACCTTGCTCAGAGTTCTCGACAAAGCTCCCGAGACGGCTTTACGGGTGTTGACCTGAGCGGTTGGGATGAAGGTCGACCGGATACCATCCCGGGTGAAACCCGCCCGTGCCGCGTTGCCCCGCCAAGAGTGATTACGACCTTCTTTAATCAAATTGTAGCCGTATATACCGATCAAGGCCCTTCGTTTCATACCTGGATTGCAAGTCGGTCCGGGCCTTAAGCAGGGTTCAACGATCGTTGAACCCTACAAGTCCGCAACCCATAAAATTCGCTTTCCATAACGACTCGCCGCCAACGAAGAACAAAATTTCCGGTCTGCAGTTACCACTTGCCCGTCGATGGCTTCAGCCAAGGCCAGATACAGACAATCGTATAGACTTCGCCTGGTTTGGATGGCGAGGGTAAATGCAGGCTTCATTAATCGTTCATTCGAATGTTTTTGTAAGGGAACGCGTTGCAGCTCCTTTAGAATCGCTTCTCCTTCTTCGGGATTCAGTTCATTCCGGCGGGTTTTTTTCGAGAGGACGTTGCCTAGTTCCAAATGAAAAAACGCCGGAACGTGAAGCGAAGCATTTAGCAACGGTAACCGGCTGGCCGCTTCGGAGTGAATTTCAGGAAGAAACCACTTGATCCCGACGCTCGCATCAACCACGTAGCGGGTC
The DNA here is from genome assembly GCA_965204965.1 of Nitrospirales bacterium. Classification (GTDB taxonomy): domain Bacteria; phylum Nitrospirota; class Nitrospiria; order Nitrospirales; family UBA8639; genus Bin75. The sequence continues at coordinate 2,858,807 of OZ242026.1, forward strand.
ACCGGTCCCGCTCCTCGCGAATGAGAGGCGTACTGTCACTGAACGTCCTACCTGCCTGTTCGAGGGTCTGCTTCAACTTGGCAATCCGTTTCCATGCGCCTTCATAGTCGGGGACCGCTTCTTCCAGAATGGTCTTCACTTCCGATTGTAATGACCGGCCATGTTCCTTGGCCCGTTTCTTCAACCGTTCTACCAGCCTGTCATCCAGTTGCCGCACGAGAACCTGTGCCATGTTTCCCTCCTCAATTCGTTTGATGACGTCTCATATGATAGCAAAATGATAGCATGGTGCGCTTGGAGGGGCAAGTAGAGCCGGGTTCTCCGTTTCCGCGGGGTGACGGAAGGAGGAGAAGCCACCCTCACCCCACCCCTCTCCCAGAGGGAGAGGGTGAAACACAAAAGGATAAGACGCTGGATCCCCGATGACTAATGTCGGGAATGACGGAATCTAGGACGGGACGAGGTCGTCGAACAGGATCTGAATATTCTGGCGTTGTTCGGGGGTTGATGGATCGGGTATGGGGCCGAGCCAGCCTTTGGTGTTGCCTTGGGTGTAGATGAAGCCCCCGCGGGACGAGCGTTGGAATTCGCGGCGGAACGCGGCTTCTTCGACGCCGACCTGTTGCCCCGCTTCCGCGGGGGCGCGCGTCGCCAGATACCGGCTGAGGGTTTCCGGTTGTGTCCACTGGGGATCGGAAAACACGTAGAGGACGACTTCACGATAAAGCGTGGCCGGATCGTCCGGCGTCGTGGGACGCACTTTCATGGACCGGAAATCATGATTGGTCACGCCGACCTTTCGGAACCGGCGGATCAGGGTTTCTATGTCCGGATCGCTGGTCCACGCCGGGACATGCACGGCCACCACCGCGCCTTCCTGTCCTCCGATGCTGAAAGGCGGGATGGTGCGGTCGGGTCTGGACAGGAACATGCCCCCGCCAATCAGGGTCAGGCCGCCCAGTAACACCGTGAGTCCTATCTTGACGACGGGGTCGAACGGTTTTTTTTGCATGGGACATACAAAAGACACTGGATTCCCGCGTGCGCGAGAATGACAGATGGCAAGGAAGGGATGACAGAGAGATAAATCATGCGAGCCCGGCCGGCTCCGCCGCGTGACCGGTACCGTTGCTCCCATCGCTTCCGTCGTCCTCGCTGCTCTCGGCGAGTTTCGCCACGTCCACGACCCGGTCGGTCTCTTCCATGTCGATGAGACGGACCCCTTGAGCATTACGCCCGATGTCCCGGAGATCTTCGATTTTGGTCCTGAGGATTTTTCCTTCGGACGTCATGATCATGATTTCATCGGTTTCCGTCACCTGATGAAAGGAGACGGCTGACCCGTTTCTTTCGTTGACTTTGATGCTGATCAGCCCGCGCCCCGCCCGACCTTTGGTCCGGTATTCGGTGGCCACGGTCCGCTTTCCGAATCCTTTTTCGGTCACGGTCAGGATTGAGGCATCGCTATCGGGCTGAATAATGACCATGCCGATCACGTGATTGGTGTCATTCAGGCGAATGCCTCGAACGCCTCGAGCGGCCCGGCCCACCGACCGGACGGCCCGTTCCCCGAACCGGATGACCAAGCCTTCCCTGGTGCCCAGCATGATGTCGCTCAGGCCATCGGTAATTTCCACGCCGATGAGTTTGTCCCCTTCCTCCAGGGTCAGGGCGATGATCCCGCCCTGCCGGGGGTTCCCGTAGGCTGATAATTTCGTCTTCTTGATGTAGCCTTTGCGGGTCGCCATGACAACGTACAAGTCATCGGGGAATTCCCGAACCGGCAGCGTCGTGGTCACCCGTTCGTCCGGACCCAGGGCCAACAGGTTGACCATGGCCTTGCCTTTGCTGGTCCGGCCGGCTTCGGGCAGTTCATGCAGTTTGAGCCAATACACTTTTCCCGCGTCGGTAAAGAACAGGATGTAATCATGCGTTGAGGCCGTGAAGATTTTTTCGACGAAATCTTCTTCTTTGACCCCCATGCCGATCTTGCCCTTTCCGCCACGGCGCTGCGCCCGGTATTCGGACACGGGATGGCGCTTGATATAGCCTTCATGGGAAATGCTGACGGCCATTTCTTCGTCCGCAATCAAGTCCTCGATGTTGATCTCGGCTTCCTGCGGCACGATTTGGGTGCGGCGTTCATCCTGATAGGCGTCCTTGAGTTCGATCAGCTCGTCCTTGATGACCTGTTTGACCAAATCTTCCGAACCCAGGATGGCCTGCAATGATGCGATCCTGGCTTTGATTTCTTCATATTCTTGAGAGAGTTTCTGCTGTTCGAGTTGCGTCAAGCGTTGGAGCCGCATGTCCAGGATGGCCTGGGCCTGAATCTCAGACAGCGGGAATTGTTGCGTGAGGCCGGTCCTGGCTTCGTCGGGCGACGCCGCCCTGCGGATTAACGCAATCACTTCATCCAGGTGCGCCAACGCCACGGTGAGGCCTTCCAGAATATGCGCGCGTTCCTGGGCTTTCCGTAACTCGTAGGCGGTTCGTCGAATGACCACTTCGCGTCGATGTTCGAGAAAGGCCGTCAGGATCCGTTTGAGATTCAAAATCTCCGGCCTATTGTTCACGAGCGCGAGCATGATGACGCCGAACGTATTCTGGAGTTGGGTGTGCTTGTACAACTGGTTCAGGATGACCGGCGGAAGCTCGCTTTTCTTGAGTTCGATCACCACGCGGATGCCGTCCCGGTCCGATTCGTCCCGAATGTCGGAAATGCCTTCCACGCGTTTTTCCTGCACCAACTCGGCAATCTTCTCCAGCAGCTTGGCCTTGTTCACCTGGTACGGAATTTCGGTCACGATGATGCTCGACCGGTCGCGCTTTTCATCGGTTTCCACGTGCGTCCTGGCGCGGATGGTCAACAGTCCTCGCCCGTGTTCATAGGCGTCTCTGATGCCTTGCGTGCCATAGATGAATCCGGCCGTGGGAAAATCCGGACCCGGGATCATGCCCATCAAGTCCGCAATCGACGCCCCGGGATGCTCAAGGAGGTGGATCAAGGCAGCCAGAACTTCGCCGAGATTATGCGTGGGGATGTTGGTGGCGTAGCCCACGGCGATCCCGCCGGCGCCGTTGATCAACAGGTTGGGGACCTTGGCCGGTAGGACCAGCGGCTCGACGTCCGATTCATCATACGTGGGGCCGAAATCCACGGTTTCCCGGTCGATGTCCGCCAGCATTTCGCCGGCCAACCTCGTGAGCCGTGCTTCGGTGTAGCGCATGGCGGCCGGCGGATCCCCGTCCACCGACCCGTAATTCCCCTGGCCGTCCACCAGGGTATAGCGCATGTTGAAATCCTGGGCCATGCGCACCTGCGTATCGTAAATCGCGGAATCGCCATGGGGATGATAGTTCCCCATGATTTCGCCCACGATCTTGGCCGACTTGCGATAGGCCCGGTTGTGCGCCAAACCCATTTGGTTCATGCCGTACAGGATGCGCCGGTGCACGGGCTTCAGCCCGTCACGGACGTCCGGCAAGGCGCGGCCGACGATGACGCTCATGGCGTAATCCATGTACGACAAGCGCATCTCGTCTTCGATGGCGACTTGAGTGAAACGTTCTTCGGTGGACATCGTGGGTGGGAGGATTTCGGGGTTCCTGGTGACTACACGTCCAACCGGCGGACTTCCAACGCGTGTTGCTGGATGAAATTCCGTCGCGGTTCGACTTCATCACCCATGAGAATGGTGAAAATCTCGTCTACGCCCGTCATGTCTTCGAGTTTCACCTGAAGCAGGGATCGCGTCTCGGGGTTCATGGTGGTTTCCCACAGTTGCAGGGGATTCATTTCTCCCAGACCCTTATACCGCTGAAGGTTCAATCCCTTTTTCCCCACCTCCAGGATCTCCCGGACGAGTTCATCAGTGGAGGCAAAGGTGGTTTCCGCGTCATTCACTTTCATACGATATCTGGGATGGCCCAACCCGATGGCATTGGGCGCCAATTTCTGCAGTTCGCGAAAATCCGCGGATCCGACCAGGTCGTGGTTGACATCGAGATGTGACACCACGCCGTTCGTCGGCATCCGGCAGACGATTTTATTGGATTGATGTTCTTCATCTTCCACCAGGTCCACGTGGACCGTGGCCTCCGGATAGGCCATGGCCAACCGTTCCTTCACCCGCTCGATCAACTCCAGAACGGCAGGCCGGTCTCTTAATAATTCGCGCCCGAGGGCCGGCTCGTCCACGAACGCGCGCAAGAGCCCGGATCCCTGTTTTTTTCGGTTCAGTCTTCCCAGCAGCCCTTCGAACTCGATCATTTTTTTCAAGACGGGGTTGAGCGTCTGTCCGCTGATGAACTCGTGATGATTGTCCACATAGACTTCCACGGCTTGTCCGGCCAGTTCGGCGAGGTAGTCGTTCAGGGCCTGTTCATCTTTCAGATATTGTTCGGATTTGCCTTTTTTCACTTTAAAGAGCGGGGGCTGCGCGATGTACACGTAGCCCTGATCGATCAGTTCATGCATCTGGCGAAACAGGAACGTGAGCAGGAGCGTTCGGATGTGGCTTCCATCGACGTCCGCATCCGTCATCAAGATGATTTTGTGGTACCGCGCGCGGCTCAGATCGAAGGCTTCCTTGTCATCCTTGCCTTTTTCCGCGTCGTCCCGTTTACGACCGATGCCCGTCCCCAGGGCCATAATGAGCGTGCGAATCTCTTCGCTCGACAGCATCTTGTCGAACCGCGCTTTTTCGACGTTGAGGATTTTTCCTTTCAGCGGAAGGATGGCTTGAAATTTTCGATCGCGGCCCTGCTTCGCCGACCCGCCGGCCGAATCGCCTTCAACAATGAACAATTCACTCAGGGCCGGATCCTTTTCCGAACAATCCGCGAGCTTCCCGGGCAGCGATCCGCCATCGAGGGCGCTCTTCCGGCGAATGAGATCCTTGGCTTTCCGGGCGGCTTCGCGCGCCCGCGCGGCATCCGCTGCTTTGCCGATGATCCGTTTGGCCACAGCGGGATTTTCTTCAAAATACGTCCCGAGACCTTCGTTCACGGCGACTTCGACGATCCCTTTGACTTCGCTGTTGCCCAACTTGGCCTTGGTTTGTCCCTCGAATTGCGGAGCCCGCACTTTGACGCTGACCACCGACGTGAGACCCTCCCGCACGTCGTCGCCGGTGAGCGAGTCCATGTCCTTCTTCAACAGGTCGTTCGCACTGGCATAGGAATTGATCGTCCTGGTCAGGGCCGCCTTGAATCCGATCAGGTGCGTGCCGCCTTCCCGCGTATTGATGTTGTTGGCAAAGGAGAAGAGATTTTCGTCGTAGCCGTCGTTGTACTGAAGCGCGACTTCCAAGATCACGTCCGGTTTTTCGACCGAAATGAAAATCGGTTTATGGAGCGGGGTTTTGGCTTCATTCAAATGTTCGACGAACGACACGATTCCGCCCTTGTAACAAAAGACCTGTTCCTTTTGGCTTCGTTTGTCGGTCAGCGAGATAGACAGGCCTTTATTGAGGAAAGCCAATTCCCGAAGTCGTTGGGCCAACACGTCGAAACTGCACTCGATCGTTTCAAAAATGGTCCCGTCGGGTTTGAACGTAATTTTTGTCCCCCGCTTCTTGGTTACGCCCGTCACCTGAAGGGCAGCCGCCGGGGTTCCGCGGTGGTAGGCCTGTTCGAAAACCTGTCCGTTTTGCCAGATTTCCAGTTCCAGCCATTCCGACAAGGCGTTGACCACGGAGATGCCCACCCCATGGAGGCCGCCGGATACGGTGTAGGCGCCCTGCTCGAACTTTCCGCCCGCGTGGAGGACCGTCAGGGCAACTTCGGCCGCCGACTTGTTCTGGGTGGGATGGAGCCCCGTGGGAATGCCGCGGCCGTTGTCCGTGACCGTGATACTGCCATCGATTTCCAGGGAGACCTCGATCGTTTCCCCAAACCCCGCCATGTGCTCATCGACGCTGTTGTCCACCACCTCATACACGAGATGGTGCAGGCCGTCCGCACCCGTACTCCCGATGTACATCGCGGGTCGTTTCCGAACGGCTTCGAGTCCTTCGAGCACGCGGATCTGCTCCGCACCATAGCCGCTTTGTTCGACGGGTTCTTCGGAAAAACCGGAGGGATCAAGACCTGTGGCAGGTGTCGGATCGTTCGGCAAACGCTGAGGGTTCATCTCCTCGTGAAGCATACTAATCCAGTATACATGACCATTACACTTTGACGGGCATGACGACGCTTTGGAACAAGGCGTTGTCCTGCTCTCGAATCAAACACGGGCTGAGGGACGCCTCCATATTGAGCACGACCGTCTCGCTTTCCATGACGTTCAAGACGTCAAGCAGATATCGCGCGTTGAATCCGGCGGAAAATTCCTCTCCGTTAAAGCTGGCGGGAATCTCTTCTGTCGCTTCTCCCATGTCCGGATGACTCGAAAAGAGCGTGATCGCCTCCTTTGAAAACGTGAGTTTGACGGCATAGGTCTTGTTCTGGGACAGGACCGAAACCCGTCGCAGGGCCCCTTCGAGATCATCCCGGTTCACCGTAATTTTCTTGTTCCCCGTCTTGGGGATGACCTGCTGATAATTGGGATAATTGCCTTCCATCAGCCGCGATGTCATGACGAGCCCGCTTTTCCTGAAGATCAACATGTTCTTGGTAAAGCCGATCATCGGCTCACCCTCGCCCTCTTCCAACAACCGGCGAATCTCAGCCGCGGCTTTTTTCGGGACGATCACTTTTTCCTCTTGCTCGGAGGACGACTTTTTATCCGCTTCCAGTTTCTGTTCCGCCATGGCCAACCGATGTCCGTCCGTTCCCACTAACCGGATCATCGGCGTCCCCCCCTCATGCGTGACGACCACCAGCAACCCGTTGAGCACATAACGAGTATCGTTGTCCCCAACGGCAAAAATCGTCTTTCGAATAAGTTGGAGCAAACCCTCCCCGGGCAGTGGTATGAGACCATCCCGCTCAATGGCGGGCAAGGGCGGGAAATCCTTGCTGGGGAGCCCGACGACCTTGAATTCACCCCGGCCCGTCGTAATGGTGACCAGGCAATCATCCGTGACGGTCATGGCGATTTCCTGGTCCTTGATTTCTTTGAGAATTTCATAAAGCTTTCTCGCTGGGAACGTCACCGACCCCGGTTCTTGGACCGTCGCTTTGTAAAGCCCGCGCATGCCGAGTTCCAAATCCGTTGCCGAAATGTCCAAGCCATCCTTTTTCGCTTCCAAGAGGACATTCGCCAAACTGGGCATCGTGTTGCGTTTTTCTACGATACCCTGGACGCGCTGGAGGGCCGTCAACAGGACTTCTCGTTCCACCGTCACTCGCATGAGAGGCTCCCTTCTGTTACGCCTTACCGATTTCGTCTTTGAGGTTGTCCAGCGTCGCCCGCAAGGTGTTGTCTTTCTCCAGGCCCTTTTCTATCTGGCGACAGGCATGGATGATGGTGGTGTGGTCTTTTCCTCCGAACTCGCGGCCGATTTCCGGGAACGAGGCGTCCGTGAGTTCCCGACAGAGGTACATGGCAATTTGCCTTGGATGAACGACGGTCTTGGTTCGTCGCTTGGATTTGAGTTCGGCGACTTTCACGTGAAATCTTCTCGCCACCACGTCTTGTACGTCTTCCAGGGTGATGACCTTCTTTTTGCTCCCCAACAGATCGCGAAGCACGGTCTTCACCATATCCATGGTAATGGGCTGGCCCGTCAGTGTGCTGTAGGCTCCCAGACGGATCAACGCGCCTTCCAATTCGCGAATATTGCTCTTTAACCCTTCGGCCAAAAGGTGAATGACGTCGTCGCCGATCGCGATGCCTTCTTCCTCAGATTTCTTTCGCAGGATCGCGATTCGGGTTTCGACGTCCGGCGGTTGGAGGTCGGCGATCAACCCCCACTCGAACCGTGAGCGCAATCGTTCTTCCATCGAGGGCATTTCTTTGGGAAAGCGGTCGCTCGACAAAACGATCTGTTTTCTTGCCTCATACAGATCATTGAAGGTATGGAAAAATTCCTCCTGGGTCCGCTCTTTCCCCGCGAGGAATTGAATGTCGTCGATCAGGAGCATGTCGATGTTTCGATAGCGCCGGCGCAATTCCATCATTTTATCGTACCGAATCGAGTTGATGACTTCGTTGGTGAATTGCTCGGTCGTGACGTACGCGATTCGGAGGTCGCCTTTTTGCATGACGAAATTGCCGATGGAATTGAGGAGGTGTGTTTTGCCCAAGCCAACGCCCCCGTAAATAAAGAACGGGTTATAGGAAAGCGCCGGCGATTCGGCGACTTTGAGGCTTGCCGCATGAGCAAACTGGTTACTGGCCCCCACCACAAAATTCTCGAAGGTATATTTCGGATTCGGCACTTGTCGATGTACGCGGGTCTGCTGGGGAGCGGCCGGCAATTTATCGGCTCCCTCACTAACGACGGGTGACGCCGGCTCCCCGACGATGAACTCGACGTCGACTTTTCCTTCTTGACCGGGCCGAACCGCTTGCAAAGCCTCGCCGATCATGTCTCTATAATTTCTTCCCAGCCATTCCCCGAAGAACTTATTAGGAACGACAATAGTTGCTTTCGTTCCATTCAGTTCACCCAACGTTGTCGGCTGGAACCAGGTTTCAATGACTTCATCCCCCATTTGGGCTTGGATAAAGCCTAAAGCCTCTTTCCAAATCCCCACTGTCATGTGTTCACTCTTTTCCATTACAATTATTCACAGGTTTATTAACACTTGTTAATAACCCTATAACAACTTACCTTATATTACAAATCTTCTTCTCTTTCACCTATATCATCTGGACAACCAACCCTTTTCTTCACGTCTTCCCACAAGTCCCGTACCCCTTATCCATCTACTTTTCCATATCTTATATCTTATTATTTCTTCATAAAATCAATAGGATATAAAGAAAGTACTTTATTCACAGCCCCTACTCCTCTTCCTATCACTACGGCTTTTCTTATTTATATAATGATTAGGAAATAATCGTATCAGCCTCGAAGACCATTCTTAGAACGTCAGGATAATCAATGGACGGATATGAAAATTCTGGAATTTTTTCGTTGGACCCAAGCGAAAAACACGGGAAAGGAAAGCTCGGTTTGGATCCGGCACTCTTGTTCAAAATGACCGCCTGCGCAGAAAAGTCTGAAAAATCTGATGCTGTAAAGAGTTCTTCCAGAGATATTTCAGACCCAGGGGATAAGAGAAAGAGAACTTTCCTCATGACTCAAAACACCAGTACCCGATCAGATTGGCAAAGCAAGGATGTGATTCCCGAGCTGGATGCTTCTCGAACGGTAAAATCAGGATCGATAGAAAAAATCTCACTACTCCCCTCAGGGAGCACAATAGGCAGTTCCAGTTCCTGGATGACAGGAAGATGTCGTTCGAGTATATCCGCCTCGACAACGTCATTTGCTTCTTCAGTCAAGAGCCTTCTCGCTTGTCCGAGCAAAACAACCGTGACGGACGCAGAACCGGTTGATAAACCGAGGGCGATGCGAAGGCCTTCGGTCGGACGATGGGTTTCTAAAGGGTTACTCTGAATCAATACGAGAATCGAAAGGCCCATGGTCGAAAAGACAAGCGGATTCTCGTCGTGGAAGTAACGAAACCCCGTTTTTTGTCGATGAAAAACAGTTGAAGATCGCCTCATTGTGTATGAGGCACGGACTCTGACGATGAAGATAGAAAAGCTTTACAACGACACGATGTTCTAGGCACCATTACGTATCAAGATATAAAGAAAAAATCGTATTCGCAACACGCGAAAAAGTCAATTCACGTTTCTACGTGTTTGCGGAATCCGAGGAGGTTTAGAATAGAAGATGAGGCGGTATCCAAGGCGTGAATCTCCTGCTCTTTCGTCGCCATATTTCTGAGAATGACCTGGTTATTCAAGACTTCATCGTCTCCTATGATGACGACGTAAGGCGCGTTGAGCCGGTCGGCAGAACGAAGGAGAGTTTTCAGAGTCGAGGCATTGTAATCCGTATCGGCCTTCGCGTGATTGGAGCGGAGGGTATCCAAAAGGGTTCGACCGGCTTCCCGCCCTTTTTCTCCAAACGACGCGACAAACACCCAAGGCTCCGGTGCGGGAAGGGTTGAATCAGGCAAGGCAAGAATGACCCGCTCGAGGCCGATGGCGAAACCGACTGCCGGGGTCGGAACGCCCCCCAGCGTTTCAAACAATCCATCGTATCGTCCGCCGGCCCCGATCGCATTTTGAGCCCCGAGCGCGGAGCAGGAGACTTCGAAGATCGTCATTGAGTAATAATCCAGCCCCCTGACGAGCCGGGGATTGATCGAATACGGAACAGCTAAGGCTTGTAAATCCTGCAAGACTCGATCGAAGTGTTCTTTGGACGAAGTGGAAAGAAAATCCGTCAAAAAAGGCGCATCGTTCGTGGCTTCACGACACTTTGGAACCTTGCAATCCAAAGCTCGAAGAGGATTGGCCTCGAGTCTTCGCCGGCAATTTTCGCACAACCCGTCCGCTCTGGTTTTCAGGAAGGAAACCAATTCCTCTTTGTAGGCTTGGCGGTCTGCAAGTTGGCCCAGTGAATTGAGTTGCAACGAGAGCCCGGACAATTCGAGTGCTGAGAAATATCTCCAGAGCAGCGTGATGACCTCCACGTCGGCGGACGGGTCGGAACGCCCGACATATTCCACCCCAAACTGGTGAAATTGCCGCAACCGGCCCGCCTGAGGGCGTTCATGGCGAAACATCGGCCCAATGTAATAAAGTTTTCGCGAGGCCTCATAGGTTTTCAGTCCACGCTCGATAAACGCGCGAACGACACCCGCGGTTCCTTCGGGACGAAGCGTCAAGGAAGTTCCATCCTTGTCTGGAAAGGTATACATCTCCTTTTCCACAATATCGGTGCTGCCACCGATGCTGTGAACGAAAAGGTCCGTTCTCTCAAAAACCGGGATCCGGATTTCATGGAAGCCGAACGCGTGCGCCAACGCATGCGCGATTCGTTCCACCACGCTCCACTTCGGCATTTCGTCCGGGGTAATATCCTTGATGCCTTTAATGCCTCGAATCACCGTGTCGGTCCTTTGCTAATTTAAGCAAGAGAGTATACAGGGCAACTCACCCCCCGTCACCAGGGTATCGGCCGCTCCGCGGTAGCTCACACCCTAGCGCGAAATGGATGGTGTCGGCGAGTCGAGCCCAACCTGGGTAGGGATGCGCCAAGCACACCGCAACCGAGCGATCTTTATCGAACAAGTAGCCCTGCACATCTTTGGTCATATACACATCCGCTTCGGGCATTTCGTACCACAGCGTTATTCCGATGACGATGATCCGCCGAGGCCGGAGTTCATTCAGTATATTGGAGCAGAAGTCGCTCTTCGCGACATAATACGTAAACGCGACGCGGTTCCAGACATGGCACAGCCGCTCCTTGCTCGGTTCCTCTTCACCGGCGAGCCCTCGCGATAGCTTCTTCATGAAAGCGTCAGCATTCCCGAAGTCATTCAAAACCTCTTTTACCATTTTCTTTGGGGGCTCTCGGCGTTGGTTGTTCTCATCCCACCCCGCGCCGAGCAAGAGAAGCTTGGTCTCATCGTAGTGATCACCTTTCCAAGGTTGAAAAGATTTTTGAGCCATAAGTTTCCTCCCAGCAGTTGAGGTTCATAAGGAATGCGGGTTCTGAGCGGGCATCCGGCGGCGCTTGACGATCCATTTCCTGATCGCGAACGCAGCGCCGAATAATAGCGTGAGAAAGAGAAACACGATAAACACTGGGAAGAGAATGGCCAGAATGGGGACGGCTACTGCGCCAGCATCTTCGGCGGTGGAGAACAGGAAATTGCCCAATCCTCCCGTGGAGACGGTGGAACTGCCTCTCACAACGGCAGTTCCGGCGTGAAGCAGTTCTGCAGATCCGCCACCGGCGATGGCAGCCAAACTCCATTGCAGGAGCGGGTCCATGTCAGTGACCATTGAGGCCGAGAGAATCGTTCCCGCGACGAACACTAACGGCGCTTCGACTAGATCCATTATGTTATCTATGGCGGGAATTTTAAAGACGATGGTTTCGCCCAACGTTGCAACGCTGAAGGCAATCAGAGCGGGCAATTCGCCCAGCCATGTGAAACCTTCGCCCAGTTCGATATATCCCGTTTGGGCGGCGATGCTGGTCACAAGCAAAGGGATGAAGACCCGGAAACCACAGGCCACGCTGAGCCCCAGACCGGTTAGGATTCCGATGAATGATTCTGCAATACCCATTGGTTGACTTTTCTCTTGGTAGTCGATTGTCGAGCGCCTGAAATCAATTCAACTCGTAGAGAGTTCTTTTCCGGCAGCCGATCAGGGAACGAGGTCAATCCACCCATGGAGGAGGACCAAGATGGGGAAGCCCAAGGAACTCTTGTATATAGTAAGTTATCGTTCCCACAATGATCACAAATACATCCATAAATACCCAAATGACTACGAAAGCTAATACCCACAGAATGCCTTGGCCTACTAAACGCATGAGCATCACAAGTCTAACCGATTGCCGAACACCTGAAGAGATTTATCCTTTTACCTTGATATGATGCCAGAACCTCATGATTGTCCGGCGGCAATGGGTTTTCTCCCGATGTTTTAGGACTTTGTTGGCGTTTGGGGATTCTCTTGCGCCTCCTTTGGCCCGGTCGCACCCGTAATAGATGTCGCGGCACTCCGTATGGCCTCTCCTGCCTTTGCAGCAACACCTGTAACTGTATTTTTTGCGACACTGCCAAATGAAGCAAGAACCCGCGCTGTCCCTGCTAAAACAGTAGGTCCAAGTAATGCGGCGGCTTCGGCAATTGCGGATTTTCTGATCAGCTTTTTGTCACGTGTAACTCGGCCGTTAGAGTATTGTCTGGTAATTATGCCGACTCGAAGCGTGAGAAAGGCATTAGCGGTTCCAGAAACAATAGAATTAGTCACAATTGAGGTCGCGATCTGGAACCCTGGAATAGCTCCGGCAAGCGACCCTAACGCGCTTGTCGCAATGGGTGCGACTTGCTCGCCAATCTCGATGTCATCCAATTTGCCGGCAATGAAGGCCGTGGATATAACGTTTGCATACAACTGGGCCATTTCTCTTAACGTCGGTCTCTGAGAGTAAACGTGAGCCACCTGCCACACCATCTTGGATTGGACAGAGAGCACGAATATGGCATCCAGATTGCCATTTTGAGAAATGGCGGTGCCCATAAAGACCTGGGAAGCCGTGTCCTTGATGATATCTTCAGCCCGTGCGTCCAATACGTCGATGGCCTTTTCTACGTCCTCTCTCGTTTCAAGCACAAGACCGCTATCTCTCATGTAAGAGTTGGCTTTCAGGCGGGCCTTCAACAGGGAAAGATGCTTTTCAAATGCAGGTGACGTTTCATTATCGGGAGGTATCAGCGCTTTGGGAAGGCGCAAAAACAGCACGATGGGCGTGATAATCAAAACGGCATAGAGTGTGATCAAGCCCCAGAAGACGAGTCGGCCTAATCGTTCATCGAATTGGGTTGCGAACTGAACGAGTTGGTTTGTCTGGTTGACAACCATCACGGTGCCGGCCACCAGAATCAACAGGGAAATCAGAACAAAGATGTATTTGGTTGAACGATTCATGGATCGGGACCTATTCTTTTAACTTGAATATTTGACAGGCAAAGCATCGGAATTTACAATCATTTTTTCAGATTTTTGAGGAAAGAGGTTTTCTACCATGTCCATGACGTATCGACAACCGTCGAATCTCAAGAGAAAGCGTGACCACGGGTTTCGCAAGCGAATGAACACTAAGAGTGGCAGAAAAATACTTGCCCGCCGTCGCCGAAAAGGCCGCTACCGCCTGACCGTATCCGATGAGTGACGTTTCCTCACGGTGCCCGCCGGTATTCTTGAAAAAAACAGAGGACTTCGAGCGAGTCAAACGGGAAGGGAAGCGCATCACGACGCGATTCTTCAATGTGGTTTCCTGCCGGTCCGGTTTGGGGAATCCCCGGGTCGGAATCGTGGTGGGGCGCCGGCTGGGCAATGCGGTGGTGCGGAACAGAGGGAAACGCATTTTTCGCGAATTGGTGAGACACACGTACCAGTGTTTTGTGAAGGGAAATGACATCGTGATCTTTCCCAAACGGCTGGCACTGGAACTCAACCATCAACGCCTCCACGATGCGTGGATAACCACCCTGATCAGCCAGGAGTTGATGCTTTCCCCCAACTCCCCTGCCCCCAACCCCCCCGCCCCCCTTGTCAGGGGGGTGTGAGATTGATGTGAGAGAGATGCAAAAAATAGCGTTGTGGCTCATCGTCGCGTACCAGAAAATCGTGTCTCCGTATTTGGGACCGCAGTGCCGTTTTGACCCAACCTGCTCACGCTATACCAGCGAAGCGATCACCCGGCACGGCCTGCTGCGCGGAATATGGTTAGGGGTTTGCCGGCTTCTGAAGTGCCATCCCTTCCATCCGGGCGGGATTGATCCCGTTCCCTGATCGACTGCAAGAAGGGCTTCGGTTTAAGTCAAATGGAAAAACGGATCCTCATCTTTCTGCTCCTGTCGTTCGCCATTATCTTCAGCTTCGACTTTATTCTGAAGGAGCTGGGGCTGATGCCGGAACCCCCGCCTATTGAGGAGGGACAAGAGGCCTCTCTTACGGAGAATGGGTCCGTCCCACCAACAGGCGGCATCCAGGACGCGTCATCCGAGGTGCGTGGCCCTGGTGACGAATCGGCACACCCTCACCCCAGCCCTCTCCCGTCGAGGGAGAGGGAAATGGTGGAAGTGGTCGAGACGCCGCTATACCGGGTCGCGTTCACGAACAAGGGCGCGCAGATTCAAAGCTGGAAACTGAAAGAGTATCTGACGCAGGGCGACGACGATCCCCAACCCATCGAGTTCGTGTACCCGGAAGGACATTATGCCGGCCCGGTGTCCATGCAGGTTGAAGATCCGGAAGTAAACGCCCTGCTCAACACCGGCCTGTTTGAAGTGAGCCGTGATTTTGAAACGCTCGATGAGGCGCACCCGACGGGCCACCTGACCTTTTCCTATCGGAACGAGGAACAGGGCCTGCTCGTGGAAAAGGAATTCACCTTCACCCATGACTCTTACCTGGTCGATTCGTCCATTCGCGTCGAGGGTCTGGACGATACCGTGGCGGTCATGTTGGGCACCAACTTCGGGGTGGTTGAATGGGGGCAAGGCTTCATTGGCGCCTTAGGGCCGGCGTGGATGATCGACGGCGCGTTGGAAAAGGAAAGCCCGGACCCCGAGATCCGGCGGACCGGGGACCTGCGGTGGGCGGCCCTCCAGGATAAATATTTCATCAGCGTCATGATTCCCCAAGGCGCCCAGGGCGTCTTCGCGAAAACCGAAACCGAACACGTGGTGACCTCCGGCGTGGAGTTTCCGGTTGACGCCGAAGGCAGCCGGATCGCGTTTCAGCTCTATGCCGGGCCCAAGCAATTCGATCTCATGCGCGAGTTGGGTCACGAGCTGGAAGATACAATCGATTTCGGCTGGTTTATTTACGGGAGTTGGGCAGTGGTGAAGGCGGTGGCCAAGCCGCTGTTCTACGTGCTGCGATTCGTCTATGACTACACCCAGAATTACGGCGTGGCGATCATTCTCTTAACCTGCGGCATCAAGCTGTTGTTCGTGCCCCTGCAATACAAGAGCTACAAATCCATGCAGGGCATGCAGAAAATTCAGCCCAAGATCCAGGCCGTGCAGGCCAAGTTCAAAGAGGATAAGGAACGTCTCAACCGGGAGTTGATCAAGCTGTACAAAGAGCACAAGGTCAATCCGGTCGGCGGGTGTGCTCCGATGCTGTTGCAGATGCCCGTCTTCATCTCGCTGTTCAATATTCTGTACATGACCGTGGACCTCCGGCAGGCTCCGTTCATGCTGTGGATTACGGATTTGTCGATCCCGGACCCCTTCTACGTGTTTCCGATCCTGATGGGCGCGTCGATGGTGCTCCAACAGAAAATCATGCCCACCACCATGGATCCCACACAAGCCAAGATGATGTTGTTGCTTCCGGTGTTTCTGACGTTTCTCTTCTTGAATTTTCCCGCGGGGCTGGTGATCTATTGGCTGACCAATAACGTGCTGACGATCCTGCAACAAGTGATCACGGATCGGTTTATTTTAAAAGCCGCGCCCGCCGCCGCCCCGGCCCCGGCCGCCAATGACGACTCCTCCACGAAATCCGATAACGGAGCGCCTGCCAAGAAGAAAAAGGGGAAACCCTCACCCTAACCCTCTCCCGGAGGGAGAGGGAACTATGGAGTATGCACCAACACGCTGGTGAATAGAGCATTCTCCGATGGAAACCCCGGTTGATGATACCATTTGTGCCATCGCCACTCCCGTGGGAGAAGGCGGAATCGGTATCGTTCGGATCAGCGGCCCCCGCGCCGTTGACATCGCCGCGCACGTCGTGCGCCCCCGCAACCAACAGCCCCTGCAACAACTGGAAAGTCACCACCTGTATCTGAGCGACGTCCTGTATCCGGAATCCCCTCTCCCTCTGGGAGAGGGAAGGGGTGAGGGTTCCGCCTCCCTCTCCCCTCCGCGGGAGAGAGCCTGCCCTGAGCTTGTCGAAGGGGCCAGGGTGAGGGGGAAGTCCCCTCTCCCCGTGGGAGAGGGCCAGGGTGAGGGTCCCATAGACGAAGCCCTGGTCGTCATCATGCGCAAACCCCGTTCGTATACGGGGGAGGACGTGGTGGAAATCCAGACCCACGGCGGGGCCTGGATCCTGCACGCCACGTGTCACGGACTGATCCGGCATGGCGCCAGAATGGCGCAACCCGGGGAGTTTACCAAGCGGGCGTTTCTCAACGGCCGGTTGGACCTCACCCAAGCCGAGGCGGTGCTCGATACCATTCAAGCGACGACCTCGCGGAGCCTCCAAGCCGCGCAATCCTTGCTGCGCGGGTCTCTCTCGAAAGAAGTCGATGCACTCCGCGAAAGATTGATTCGAGTCCTGGCGCACGTGGAAGCCGGGATGGATTTTGCCGAGGAGGATATTACCTTTATCCAGGCGGCCGAAGTGCAGCAGGCCTTGACGGACACGCAACGTGCAGTCGAGCAATTGATCGCGTCCTATGAGGAAGGTCGCCTGATCCGGGAAGGCATCAAGGTCGCCATCATCGGCCGGCCCAACGTGGGCAAATCGAGCCTACTCAACGCGCTCCTGAAACTGGATCGCGCGATCGTGTCGGATCAACCCGGGACGACCCGCGACGTGATCGACGAATCCATGAACGTCCGGGGCATCCCCCTTCGCCTGCTGGATACGGCCGGCCTGCGACAGACGCAGGACACGATCGAAGGAGAAGGCATCCGTCGAACCGAAGACGCAATAGCCGAAGCCGACGTATTGCTGCTGGTGCTGGACGGCGCCGAAGGCGTGACCGACGAAGACCGCACCATATTCGAAACGTACGGCTCCCAAAGACATCTGCTCGTGATGAATAAAATGGACCTCCCCGAATCCCACGCATTTTCCCCTCTCCCTCTGGGAGAGGGCCAGGGTGAGGGTCCCGCTTCCCTCTCCCCCCAGAATCCCCTCTCCCCTTCGTGGGAGAGGGATAGGGTGAGAGGGAAAGGTGAAAGGCCGGAGTTCGTCAAAGTCTCCGCGAAAACAGGCGAAGGTCTTGATCATTTGACGTCGGTCATTCAAAGTGTCTGCCTCAAAGAAGGATTGGAAGCGACCCCGTCCGTCCTGGTGACGCGGCTGCGCCACAAGGCCAGCCTGGAGCAGGCGCACCGCTCCCTGGAAGAGGCCATGCGTTCGCTAGAACGAAAAGAATCCGGAGAATGCGTCGCCCTGGATATCCGAGCCGCGCTCGATGCATTGGGAGAAATCACCAGCGCAATCAGTACCGAGGACATCCTGGATCGCATTTTCCAGGATTTTTGTATCGGGAAGTAATAGAGGGCTTGTTTGTGTGGAAGTCCCCATATATTGACAGTCTATACTCACAATACTACGATGAAATCAGCGGGGTAGAATAGTTGAGGTCCTCTCTTGTAGCTGCGGCATCTTATGCCGCGATTTTCCTGGCCGCATGAGATGCGGCGACTACTTCATGAAAACATGGGCCAATTCGTTGTGGTGAAATTTCATAATGCTGTTTAACGAACAAAAGACCGCGCAGATGGCCGTCTATTTTCTTAAACAACAAGACGGCACGATGAACAAGCTGAAGCTCATGAAACTCTTATATTTGGCTGAGCGGGAGTCGCTTCTTCGCTATGGGATGTCCATGACCGGCGACTACGTTGTCTCGATGGACCACGGAATGGTGCTATCGAAGACCCTTGATCTTGCCAGAGAGACCGCCATTGATGCGCACCCGGACGGGTGGTACGCCATGATCGCTCCTCACGGCCAGCATGATCTTGAACTGACATCATCTTCTCACGATACCGAGCTGGACGAATTAAGCCAAGCCGACCGAGGCATTTTGAAAGATATTTGGGATCGTTTTGGATACATGGACCAATGGACGATCAGACATCATACGCACACGCTTCCGGAATGGAAAAATCCTCATGGTACGTCGATTTCAGTCCCTCCCAAAGACCTGTTAAAAATTCTTGGCTACTCGGAAAGCGAGGCCGAAGAATTAAGTAAACAGAGAGAGAAAGAAGAAATGGTTGATGAAACATTTCAAGCACGCTAACCATGTTTTTGCCTTTCCGACGTGCCACGTTTCTCATCCCCTCCGGTCCTGACGAAGATCCCTCGAGAAAACACTTATTTGTTGTACTGACCGATCCCTTTACTCGTGAAGGGAAAAAATCAGCGAAGTCTTGCTGGTCAGTTTTTCAAGTCTGCGAATTCACCATGACCCTTCTTGTATCCTCAAGCCAGGCGACCATCCATTTTTTCGCCACGAGAGTTTCGCTGACTACAGTCGTGCGAGGATTGAAGAGGCGGCAAAACTCAGTCACTTTCAGCAACGAGAGCCTGTAACCGAAGAAGTCTTTAAAAGAATTTGCCAAGGCATTGAATCATCGCCGCATACAACGCCTAAAATCCTCGCATTTTACAAGGAAGCTTCTGGTCTCTGATGCGTCGAGAGATAGGAGAACGATGATCCAAACGGCAATCATGCTGATCATGTTTGTAGCCTTCTTCGTTGGCAGCGTCAACGCTCGGGCGGACAGCGGAAATCCGTTCGGGTTCGAGACGAACAAACATCCCCTGGAGTATGAGTATTGTAAAAAAGAACCTGGGTTATTCAGGGGTCATGGGTATAAATGCAGTTCTGCCCCTCGACCTCACCCGGATCTTGAAGAGTACGCTTTGCAGTTTGTTGAAGACGTTGGCGTTTGCTTCATTGCTGCCCGCCACCAACCAAAACCTTTTACGAACCTAAAAGACATGTTCGAGACGTTCCATCGTCAGATCGCCAAAAAATACGGACCCCCTACCTCTCGAAAGATAAAGAGACCTGACCGCAATGAAGATAGCTCTTATCAGTGGGTTCCATCAGAGCCTATTGATGATGCCAAACGTGAGAGGGGTAACAAGGTCATTGCAGAGGACCAATCAGCAGTTGCCGACACACACATAACCAACGCACAATATCTGAGGGCCAATGAGGCCATTCACATTTCCCAAACAAACATTGGTATCATCAAGAAAATACTAGAGAATCGCGAGTCCATGCCCGTAGAACGCCGAGATGAAGGCCAAATTACCAAGTTGCGTCGTGATTTGGTTCAAAACCAGGATGTCCTTGATAGAGCATCTAAGGACATCGAAGAATTCTGGGCGGTGCCCCGAGAGGCGGGGTTTAAGGGATTAGGTGATGTTAAAACAATAGAGCTAGTTCTTAGAAGCAGAAGCAGGCCAAACGTCTTAGACGTCCGTTTCTGGCTTGTAACTCACGATGCGTGCCAGAAAGAAATTGACGACAAAGCGGATCGCGCATTTTAGGTAAATATGCCTATATGATTTGAACAGGAATCATCGTCATCGGAGGGGTGCATGGGAGAACGACTGAAGGATGAATTGATAGAATTGTTTGAAATGGAGGTCCACAATGAGGGAGCACATCTGACCAAGGAAGGAAGACATTATGTGTTGTGTGCCAAAGGTAAGCGCATAAAACTCTTGATCTATCAAGTAGCCCATGACGGAGAAAGGAACGTCCCGCAAGGGGGGCGTTGGTCGACTGCTCTTAAGCTTGTTGATGAATTACCAAGGGAAGGGGGCATCATCTACTTAGTGGGTTCCACAGCACCATGGAGCATCGTAGAGCGTTTTGGAGTGACGAAAGTAGAGTTTACTCTTCTAGCGACTGACCTTTCTCGCGTAGGGGATAGCTATAGAATTGGCCGACCAGATTTGGAAGACAAAAAATTTGATAAGATCACAGACTTTCTTATGCGTTTCTAGATCCAACAAGCCCATTCTTGGAAAATATGTATAACTAAGTAAGTATACTCATGTCAATTCAACGTGACATAATCGTTATCGGCGGAGGCCACGCCGGGTGCGAGGCGGCGCTGGCTGCGGCCAGGATGGGCTGCCGGGTGCTCCTGCTGACCATCGATCAGGACAAGATCGCGCACATGCCGTGTAATCCCGCGGTGGGCGGCATCGGCAAGGGGCATCTGGTCAAGGAAATCGATGCGCTGGGCGGGGAGATCGGCCGCAATACGGATAAGGCCGGCATTCAGTTCCGCATGCTGAATACGAGGAAAGGCCCTGCGGTGCGGGCCACGCGCGTGCAGTGCGATAAGGCCCTGTATCGCAAGGCCATGCAGGACACCCTGGCGCGACAGCCCAACCTTGAGATCGTGTCGGGGACGGCCGATCGCCTGTTGACGAAGGGCGACGCGGTCTGTGGGGTGATGACGGATGCCGGGGAGACCGTCCACGCGAAAGCGGTCATCATTACCTCGGGCACGTTCTTGAAGGGGTTGATCCATATCGGCATGAGTCATATGCCCGGCGGCCGTGCCGGCGAGGCGCCCGCGGAACATCTTTCGGATTGCATGCGGGATTTCGGCTTTGAAGTCGGGCGCTTGAAAACCGGCACGCCTCCCCGCTTGGATCGGGATACGATTGATTTCAACGTGATGGGCGAGCAGCCCGGCGACGTGCCACCCCGCCCGTTTTCCGTCCGGACGTCGCGGATCACGAACCCGCAAATTTCCTGTCATCTCACGTATACCACTGAACGGACGCATGACATCATCAGGAACAACCTGGACCGGTCGCCAATGTACATGGGGGTGATCGATTCCACGGGGCCGCGGTATTGCCCCTCGATCGAGGATAAGGTCGTCCGGTTTCAGGATAAAACCCAGCACCAGATTTTCGTGGAACCCGAGGAACTGGATTCTCCGTCGTTTTACCCCAACGGCATTTCGACCAGCCTGCCGGTGGATGTGCAGATGGCCATGTTGAAGACCATCCCCGGACTCGAACGTGCCATCATGCTGAAGCCCGGGTATGCCATCGAATACGACTACTTTCCCCCGTACCAGCTCCACCAGACCCTCGAAACCAAAAACGTAAAGGGGTTGTACCATGCCGGGCAGATCAACGGGACCTCCGGGTATGAAGAGGCCGCGGCCCAGGGACTCATGGCCGGGATCAATGCGGCCCTGCAGGTGAAAGGGGAACCGCCGCTCATTCTTGATCGGTCGCAGGCCTATATCGGTGTGCTGATCGACGATCTCATCACGAAGGATGCGCGGGAACCGTACCGGATGTTTACTTCACGTGCGGAATACCGGCTCCTGTTGCGAGAGGACAATGCGGATCAGCGGTTGATGGAAGCTGGACACCGGTTGGGCCTGGTGCCTGATGATCTATATGATAAATTCCAGGAAAAACAACGTGTTGTGGAGACAGAAACTCGTCGCCTGTCCGAGACCCGGCTGCCCTGGACTCCGGAACAGGCAGAACGGTGGACCCAAATAGAGCCCAAATTACCCGATCCCGGAGCCACGATGGCGCAATTGCTCAAGCGTCCGGAACTGACCTACGACCGGTTGATGGACATTGCCGGTGATGGGGATCCGGTAACCACGCAAATCGGCGAAGCCGTTGAAATCTCCATAAAATACGATGGTTACATCAAACGGCAGCTCGAACAGATCGGGAGATTTCAGAAACTGGAAGGGAAAAGCATTCCCGCGAACTTCCGGTATGACCGGGTGACGGGATTTTCAAACGAGGTCGCCGAAAAGCTGTCGAAAATCAGACCGGCCACAGTCGGCCAGGCTTCGAGAATTTCCGGCGTGACCCCCGCAGCCATTTCGTTACTGCTTGTATCCTTGGAACGGTTCCAGCGGTCGGCGAACGTCGCCTAGATATTTCTTTCGTTTCCAGAAAGTCCCATTTTAATCCGTCATTCCCGACATCTTTTATCGGGAATCCAGTGTCTTTAGTCTTCACGGACGATGGAAAAAGCAAAGACACTGGATCCCCGATGAAGAACGTCTGGGATGACAGAAGTGGGGGCATTGGAATGTTCCACGTGGAACAATCATGAAAACCGAACAGCTTGAAGAACTCTTTTTTAATGGGTTTGCGTCCATGGAGATGGTCCCTGCCAAGGAGACAATCGACAAATTTGTGTTTTATTTACAAGAGGTTATGAAATGGAACGAGAAAACGAACCTCACCGGCCATAAGAGGGAAGAGGAGATGGTCGGGAACCTGTTTGTCGACTCCCTGGCCTGCACAAGGGTATTCTTGACGGACACGGGCTCTTCGATTCTGGATATCGGAACCGGCGCCGGGTTCCCGGGGATTCCCATGGGCATCGTTTGCCCTCAACAGGATATCATTCTTGTCGAACCGAATTTGAAAAAAGTGGCGTTTCTGCACCACATTATCGGTTCCCTGGGATTGCCGAACGTTCGCGTGGAACCGTGCCGGATCGAACAGTTTTCAGAAAAACCGGAATTTCAAGAAAAATTCGATTGGGTGTTCATGAAGGCATTGAGATTCGACCTTGGTTTGGCCTATGTTACCCCTTTACTGTCCGAATGCGGGAAATGTGTATTTTGCCGGGCCGAACCCCTGACCCCGGACCTCGTGCCGAAAGGGTTTTCCGTAGTCGATGAGCTGCCCTACGAATTGCCGTTCGGGTTGGGAAACAGGCTCCTCAGTATTGTAGGCCCTGTGTAACAGAGTGTCTAGAAACTACTTTTGGAGTTTTTCAAAAGGGGTAACACTACGCTGAACGATGGAGACCATGTAAGGGGTCGGCTCAGTTCCCCTCCTTTGTAAGGAGGGGCGAAGGGGGGGTAGAGAGTTACAGATAGACAGTGGCGGTCCGGGCTGTCCAAAAGATATTGGCTGTCCCGACGTCCATTTGCTCTGCCTTTGCCAGTCTCTCTACCCCACCTAACCTCCCCTTACAAAGGGGAGGCAAAAAACGCGGTTACTCTCATCGGATCAGGCTGACTTCGGCTGAGCTGCAAAGGAAGTTTTTACGCAGCTTGATAAGCCGGTTTCCATGGTATTGTTCCACGTGGAACATCGTGACGGGAGAACACCGCTCAATGGATAAAATCGTCGCCGTAGCGAATCAGAAAGGCGGGGTCGGAAAAACAACGACTTCCGTCAATTTGGCGGCCGCACTGGCCCTGTGCGAACGGAAGGTCCTGCTGGTCGATATTGACCCGCAGGCCAATGCCACCAGCGGGGTCGGCGTCGAACAGCCGGACCGCACGCTGTATGATTGTCTGTTCAAAGGCATTCCCGCGGCCGATTCGATTGTGGCCACGGCCGTTTCGCAATTGGACCTTCTACCCTCAGGGCCGGATCTTGCCGGGGCGGAGGTCGAATTGGCCGAGGTCTCGCAGCGGGAGGAACGCCTCAAGCGCCTCTTCTCGACCATTCCCCATCAGTACGATTTCATCATTCTGGATTGTCCGCCAGCCCTGGGGCTCCTGACGGTCAATGCGCTGACTGCGGTAAACTCGGTCCTGATCCCGGTTCAATGTGAATATTATGCCATGGAGGGTTTGGGACGGCTGATGGCGACGATCGAGCGTGTGCGGAGCAGCCTCAACCAGGCCCTGTCCATCGAGGGGATCCTCTTGACAATGTGTGACGCCAGGCTCACTCTTTCCAGGCAGGTTTCGGAGGAAGTCAGAAAATTCTTCCCGGATAAAGTGTATCAATCGGTCATCCCCAGAAACGTGGCATTGGCCGAGGCCCCGAGTTACGGACGTCCCGGATTGCTCTACAATTCGGCGTCGATCGGCGCCAAGGCCTATATGGACTTTGCAAAGGAGTTTTTGGCGAATGGAAAAGAAAGCGCTGGGTAAAGGCCTGGCGGCCCTTTTGCCGGAAAGCGAGGCGAAAGAGACCGGGCAGACGATTCACATGATTCCCGTGGCGCAAATCGTGCCGAACCGGTATCAGCCCAGAAAAACGTTTGTCGAAGAGGAGCTCCGGGAATTGGTGGAATCCGTCAAGCAGCACGGGATTCTTCAGCCCGTCCTTGTGCGGCGTAGGGGTGAAGATCGTTTTGAACTCATTGCGGGGGAGCGGCGGTTCCGCGCGGCCAAATCGGCGCAACTGCCGGCAGTCCCCGCGGTGATCCGAAAATCGAGCGACGATGAATCTACGATATTATCCCTAATTGAAAATATCCAAAGAAGCAATCTGAACCCTGTGGAAGAAGCCAAGGCCTATCGCCAACTGATCGATGAATTGGGGATGACTCAGGAGGCCGTGGCCGAACGGGTCGGGCGCGACCGGGCGTCGGTCGCCAACCTCTGTCGACTGCTCTCCTTGCCCCAGGAAGTTCAGGGCATGGTGGCCTCCGGTCAATTGACATTGGGTCACGCAAAGGTCATTCTTGGGATTAAGAAATCGGAAGACCGGTTGACTCTGGCGAAACGGATCCTTCGCGACCAGCTTTCCGTCAGACAGGTTGAACAATTGGTCAAGAAATGGTCGGGGAAGGCGAAATCTCGCCTAACGGCCGGGAGTCCCGTTCATTCCGACGTGGCAGATCGCCTCCGCAAACATTTGGGAACGAAGGTGGTGATTCGCTCAAAACGGTCAGGAGGTGAATTGGTTCTCACCTATTATTCCCGGGATGATTTGACGCGAATTGTTGACGTGATTTTATCATAACCATCCTACAGGACCGTGGTAGGGGAGGTGTCCTCCCATGTCTCTCCTGAGCCGAGGTCCTGCTACAGAGAGGGTAGTCCCATGTGGGGTACAACATCAGAACAAAAAGACAAAAAACGGGAATCGATGTTTGAAGATGGATCCTACACGTTTCTCGGAAAGAGTGTTGACTTCAAAGGAAAAGCCAAATTCGACAGTAGCGTCCGGATCGACGGGCATTTTGACGGGCAAATTGTTTCCCAGGATACCCTCATTATTGGCGAGAGTGGGGTGGTGAAGGGCGATATCACCTGTGAAACCATGATCAGCAGCGGCAAGATCGAGGGAAATATTGTTGCCTCCCAAAAAGTCCAATTGCTGAAACCGGCCGTGTTGATCGGCAGTGTTCGTGCCCCCTCTTTTTCCGTGGAAGAAGGAGTCGTGTTCCATGGCATGTGCGATATGGGGGTGAGTGGGCTTGAGGATGTTACCTCGGAGGCCGGGCAGCCGGCAGCCAAGTCCATAGATTCAACGCAAGATCTCGGATTGCAGAGCGGAACGTAAGAAATTGAACAGTATGTCCAAACCAACAGTCCTTCTCGGGATGAGCGGCGGCGTCGATAGTTCGGTCGCAGCGTTACTGCTGACGGAACAGGGCTATGACGTGCAAGGGGTGACGCTGCAAGTCTGGGAACCTGAAGATGAACACACGGCGGTGACGAAAAAGTGGGAAGAACGCGGCTGTTGCAAAGTCGGCCTGGCCAGGCACGTCGCCAAGTGTTTGGGTATTTCCCATGAAGTAGTCGATACCCGGGAGACCTTTCGCACAAACGTCATGGATGATTTTATCGCCGGGTATTTGAGCGGGACCACACCCAATCCGTGCGTGCGATGCAATGAACGGGTGAAGTTCGGACAGTTATATCAACTGGCGCAGGACCGGGGGATCGACTTCGTGGCCACCGGGCATTACGCCCGGGCCTTGCCGGTCGATGACGGGGTTGGCCTGTTTCGAGGGGCTGATGCCAAGAAGGAGCAATCCTATTTTTTGTACCGGCTCCCGGCCGCCTGGCTTTCCCACATCCTGTTTCCCGTGGGCCATCTTCAAAAACCGGAGGTGTGGAAACGCGCGGAAGAGCTGGACCTGCCGGCCGATGAAATGAAGGAAAGCCAAGAAATCTGTTTTGTCACCCAAGGCGACTATCGCACGTTCCTGACCGAGGAAGCGCCACAGGTCTTACGGCCGGGCCCGTTCCTCGATCCGGAAGGCCGGAAAATCGGAGAGCACCGCGGCATCGCCTTCTATACACCCGGACAACGAAAGGGGTTAGGCATTGCACTGGGCGAACGCCTCTACGTCAAGGAAGTGAACCCCGACACCAACGCGGTCGTCCTGGGACGAGCGGAAGACCTGTCCCGGCAAACGTGCACGGTGCATGATCTGAATTGGTTGACCGGCACCGCGCCCGAAACTGTGGAGCAAGTTGACATCAAATACCGGTATGCCTCGCCGGCTGTCCCCGGCCGGGTTCGACGGCACCCAACGGGAACCCTCACCATCGAATTCCAGGAACCGCAACAAGCCCTCAGCCCCGGCCAGTCGCTGGTCCTGTATCAAGGCGCCCGCGTCCTGGGCGGTGGGATCATCCAGCCCTTCGAGCGGCACAAAATTTCGACGGGATTAAGCGAAACGACAAAACATTCCAACCCTACCTGTGCTTGAAAGCCTTTTCTGCCGAAGAGGTCCCAATCTTGATACGGTTCTAAAGATCGAATACCAATTCCGGCACCACCACCTCCCAGGTGTCGCATTTCGCGCTGTCCTTGTACTGTGGCGCCGATGCTTCGCGGCTCCAGACCATGACGGCGAGAACGGTGGCGGAACTGCAACGCGCCGCGTGTGGGGGCTTAAAGTTGTTGGCAAGCCTCCCAACCACCGTTCCCGAATTATTCAACAATTCCCAGCGTCCCTGTTCGTTTACCCGCGCCTCCAGCGGGTCGCCGGGCGACAAGGCGGCAATGGCGTGATGCACCGGATGGTTGGCACGGTGGCGCCCCGCGAAGCCCAGATCAATCTCGTTCAGGCTAGGTCGTCGATATTGGCGGGCCAATGCCGGTGTTTCAGGTGGAAGTGTGACGGTCTGGCGACGCAGTACGGCAGAGGTATCCCGCAAGACATCGTGGAGCGAGTGCGACCCTGGAAAGCTTGCGAGGGAGAGGGTTTGCCGTGCGCGGGTCATGGCTACGTAGTAGAGCCGTCGCGGGGCGTCCGGGTCCTCGCCCTGGCCAATTTTGTCCCAGCCTCCGTCGAGCACAACCACGTGGTCGAACTCCAACCCCTTGGCGCGGTGCGCGGTCAACAACAGCAGCCCGCGCTGGCGGCGGCGTACGTCTCGCCCCCACTCGGCCAGCCACTCGATGAAGTGGTCCACGGGTATTTCCGCACCGCCGGTTTCCAATGCATGTTCGTCCAACGCTTCTCATAGTAGTTCGATCCAAGGCCCTGTTGAACGTGCATTCACCCAAGCGCGGAGATCCGCACCGTCTACCAATCGGGTTTCGCGTCTGCGCAGCCATTCAACAAGCGCCCGGGTTTCCCGCAGGCGCCAGAGTCTCGGGATTTCTTCATTCCCCATCTGCGACGGGATGTGGTGGACTTCGCAGAACGCACGCACCGGGTCCAGGTACTTCCACTCACGGGCGATGACCGCGCACCTGGACCAGTCCCAATCTCGCAACCTGAGCTTGCGAGATTGGCGACCGCTGGGCCGGCAAAATCTGCACACGGCCTTGACCGACCGGGTCCATCTCCCGCCAAGCGCCGCCGGGCGAATAGTTCGCGCGCGTCCGGTCGATGCGGATGGGATGCCCGGTTTTCATCCGTTGCCGTGCCGGTTCGATCAACGCATTAGCCGCCGAGATGATATGGCCGGTGGAACGATAGTTGTCAATCAGGAAAGCAGGCTTCGGCCCGTAGTCCGCTTCGAAGCGCCGGATGAACTCCACCGAAGCGCCGTTGAAGGCGTAGATGTTCTGGTCGTCATCGCCTACCGCAAAGAGCGTGAGCTTGCGGTCTTCATCCTCCAGGGTCCGTCCGGCCAGGGCCGCTATCAACTCGTACTGGTCTGCGTCGATGTCCTGGTACTCGTCCACCAGGATCCAGCGAAAGCCCGCGAGAAGCCGGTCGCGTTGCTCGTCGGCTTCCTCCGGCGGCAGACCTTCTCCGCGAAGCAGAGCCACTGCCTGCCGCATCACCTCCTGAAAGCTTTCATTGTCCGGACGGTCGGCTCTTCCGCTGAAGCTGGCGCCGGCCAGCCGCATGGCGAGACCGTGACAGGTGAGCACGGTCACTCCTCGGGTGTCGTCGCCGATCAAGTCCCTGAGGCGACGCCGGATCTCAACCGCCGAATGCCGGTTGTAGGCCAGAGCCAGGATGCCGCGGGGGTTCTCGCGTCTTGCGCGCACGAGGTAGGCGATGCGATGCACCAGCACCCGGGTTTTGCCGGAGCCGGGACCGGCGAGCACCAGCACGTTCGTCTGCTCCCGATCATCCGCGACGATACGCTGCTGGGAGGGATCCTTCAGGCTTTCGACGATAGTCCGCCACGATTCGGGTGTGGTCTCCCGCGCGATCTCCCTGTCCCGGTCCGGCAGCCAGCGGCGAAGGAAATGCTCCTCCTTCAGACTGAAGTAATCTTTGGCCAAGCGCAGGGCGTCGGAGATGGCGTCGAGGCCCCGCCGCGCGAATTCCACCATCACGTGGACCTGCCGCACCTGTCCCTGGTAGTGGAGCTTGAGCGGCTCGAAGTCAACGGCGGCGAAACCACGTCCCAACGTCTCCTGCACGAGACGGATGGTCATAGCCGGGCGGAAGACCGCCAGCCCCTTGTGGAGGCGAATAACCTCCTGATCGTGCAGCCATAGGAGGGCGTGATCCAGCAGCTTCTCGGGATTCCGAACGCTGCTCTTCAGAATGATGTCGGACATGAGTGCGTCCAAGAGCTTGCCCAAGGTGGTCTCGGCCAGCAGGTCCGTGCCCCGTGTCTTGGGCGACAGGCAGGCGAGCAAGTGATCCAGGAGGAGCTTTGCTCCATCGCGCCGGCGTGACGCGATCTCCTCCAACGCCGACCATTCGCGCCGTAGCGTCACTTGCACTGTTTCCGCATCCCGCTTTCGCACCTCAAAACTCCCGGCGTAGTCCCCTTCGCCGCGACCATCGCGGGCGATGCTACGGAGAATGCGCCAGAGCTTTTCCGGCAGCGGATCAATCACCCCCGCGTCTCGTAGGGTTTGCGCGGTGACCCGCAAATGAAGGGTGGATGTGTTTCCCATACCCAGATCCGGTGCCGCCTCGCGCATCTGCGCAATCAAGGCGGTCTCCAATTCCACCGCCTCATTAAAGCGTTTCTGCGAACTGCGCTCTACCCCAGCGTGGACAAAGGCGGTCAGGACTGTGTCGTTGCTGGCGATACCCAGTTGCTCCAAGTCATGGAGGGCACCGCGCACCTCTTCGGGGCTCAGGCCCGAGACTCCCATCAACTCGTCGGTGGAGATGCCTTCGTCCGGGTCCGCGTCGATCAGGGTCTCGGCGATGGTCAGCAACTTGCCGCGATAGACGTCTGTCAAATCTTCTCTTTCCAGCTTGGCGCGCGCCTCCTCCACCGAGTTCACCCGCAAGGACGAAGGAAACACCTGCACCTGGTTTTCATGCCGGTTCAGCAGTCCCGCCTCCTCCAGCCAGGCGATGGCGGTTCGCACCCGGGTATCGTCGGTGGCCGAGTCCCGCTCGAATACTTTCTCCTCGTCCTCTACGAGGATCTCGCCCGTGGTGGCCACGACCTCGCCGTCCAGACGCCTCCTCCGGTCCAGGTTGCGCAGGGCTTTCAGCACGCCTTGGATCTCCCGCCGGGTGAGGCGCGAGCGGGCCGACATGCCGAACTGGCTTTCCACATCGTCTGTCGCATAGAGCAGCACGCAACGCGCCGTCTGTCGGTCCCGCCCGGCGCGCCCCGCCTCCTGCAGGTAGTTCTCCAGCGACCCCGGAATATCGGCGTGAAGCACCAGCCGCACGTCCGGCTTGTCGATGCCCATGCCGAAGGCATTGGTGGCCGCGAGCACCCGAAGCTCGCCGTCGATGAAGCGTTGCTGGACGCTCTTCTTGGTTTCGGGCGGCAGCTTGGCGTGGAAGTAGTCAGCCGCAACTTCCTGCATCTGCAGGAACTCCGCCACCTCTTCGGTCCGCCGCCGGCTCGCGCAGTAGACGATGGCGCCGCCTGACGTGTCCGTCGGCAGGTCTGCCATCAGGACCTGGTAGATGTGCGGGAACTTCTCGCCGCCGGACGTCGGCACCACGACGAACTCGAGGTTGGTGCGTTGGGCGCCGCCGTCGAAGACCTTCAGTTCGATGCGGAGTTTATCCCGGAAATGCTGTTTGATGTCCTCCTTGACATCGGGCTTGGCGGTCGCGGTGAGGCACAGTACCGGCGGGATCGACTCCGGTCCCGCCTTTTCACGAATAAAGCGTCCCACGTAGCGATAGTCGGGCCGAAAGTCGTGTCCCCACTTCGAGAGGCAGTGGGCTTCGTCCAGCACCCAGGCCCCAATTTCACGCTGGTCCAGCACCCGGCGCAGGGAACGGCTGCGGAGTTGTTCCGGCGAGACAATGAGAATACCCGCGTCCCCGAGCCGGACCCGGTCCAACGCATCGGCCCGCTCGGGCATAGACAGCAGCCCATTGATGGCTACGCACGACCCGATGCCGTGCGCTTCCAGACCCGCCACTTGGTCCGCCATGAGCGCGACCAGGGGCGAGATCACCACCGTCAGTGCGCCGGTCTTGTCGTAGCGGGACAGGGCCGGGATCTGGTAGCAGAGCGACTTGCCGGTGCCGGTGGGCAGAATCCCCAGAACGTGCTCCCCGGCCATTGCTGCCTCGACGATGGCCTGCTGCATGGGCCGGCCGTCTTCGTGCGTCGGCTCCGGGCGGAAGTCGGCAAACCCGAACCAACGTTTGAGCTCCTTGCAGGCGTTGTGTCTCTCTTGGCACCAATTGCATGAGGGCTCGCCACAGGCGGTGTCCCGCAGCCGGCGAACCAGTTGTCCCGCCTCAGGGAACTGGTGGCGTACCCAGGGCGGCATGACCGAGTTACCCCCGGCTACCGACAGCCACGCCAGCGCATAGGCCAGCGCCCAACCATGACAAGCCGTGTTTTCCAGGGCTTCGCGGCCGTGCGTCAGACAGGCGTTGCCCTCTAGCCGGCTCCTTATCGCCGTATGCGCTTCGGCGTCGGACGGTCGTTGTGATTGCCGCAGGGCGGAAAAAAAGGCGCTGAAGCCAGCCCGTTCATTCTCTGAGAAGACGTTGACGTTGGCGGTTTCATTTTCTGCCGTAGTGAGCCAGTGCCAAGCCACCAGAAGATCCGATGCGTCCCGCGTGACGCCTTGCAAAGCGTTCCACTGGTCATGGAAGAGATCCATCGTGAGCCGGGCATCGAGTTCCGGGTCGTTCAAGCGTCCTCGTTTGAGTTGTCCGTTCTGGTAGTGTTTGACGAGATGGTGATAAGGATTGCGTGGAAAGGCGAGAGGGTTCAGTTGCAACGTATCCACGGCCGGCAGCTTCAGCAGCCGGAGGTTTGATTTCGCCGCGGTCAGATGGGGCAGATCGAAAGCAATCAGGTTGTGGCCGAGCAGGAAATCCGCCCCTTCAGCGAAGTCGTCGAGTTTCGCCAACGCCGCTGGTAAGTCTCCACCCTGGAAGACCACGGGTTGATCGATATCCGGGCGCACTGCGGCGAAGGCGTGGA
This sequence comes from Nitrospirales bacterium, assembly GCA_965204965.1. Classification (GTDB taxonomy): domain Bacteria; phylum Nitrospirota; class Nitrospiria; order Nitrospirales; family UBA8639; genus Bin75. The sequence goes on from OZ242026.1 coordinate 2,890,685, forward strand.
TGTGGCTGTCCCGAACACCGACTTCAAGATCCAATGAGAGGCAGCGGGAAGAAAAATTTTCAATTGGCATTTGCCACCAGGGTTACGCTACCCTATACTTCAGTTGCTCCTTGTATCAGGCGGAGATCATTGCTGCGGAAGTAGAAGTATTCTTGATAAAATAGGCGAGAGAGACTTGGCTTAAAAGGCTGTCATCTTATGAGTGCCATTGTCAAAGAAGTGTACGATGCCTTCAGAGAAGCTGGCGTGAGTGAGGAAAAATCCGCCGAGGCTGCCAAAGCGGTTGCCGATTTTGACACACGCTTCTCTAAGATCGAGGCAGATCTCCTGGTTTTGAAATGGATGGTTGGACTGGTTATCGCCGCCGAGGTATTGCCCCTTCTGAAAACGCTTTTCACGTAGTCGCTCCGGTCCACTCAGCAAGGGTGCCTGAGTCGTCTCATATGGCCTGCCCCCCCTCGGTTGACACCCGGATTTTGCACGTGATAGCGTGACTCGTTTTTTGCGCGAGCAGCGCAAACACCGGGATTCTGTCTTTTTCTTCACAACTGATTCGTCATGAAAAATGCCATCGCACGGCGGTATGCCCAGGCGTTTTTTCGCTTGGTACGCCAAGAAGACCTGACGGCTGCCCAGGACGGGTTGCACGCCCTGTCTTCCGCGTTGAAGGACTCTCCGGCGTTCAAGCACGTGCTGGCCTCGCCGGTGTTCACCCTTGACGAAAAACTCCAGGTCCTCACCTCATTATGTGAACGAACGAACTGCCCGCCGATCATGGGCCGGTTCTGCGAACAGTTGCTGAAGAAAAACCGGATCGGGTTCCTGCCGGAAATTGCCGAGGCCTTCAAAGCGTTGATGATCCGGCAGAGCGGCAAGCAACAGATCGTCGTGGTCTCGGCGAGACCGGTCGACGACACTATGAAACAGGATATTCTTGCTCAGTTAGGCGCCACGGCCAAAGGGGAGGTGGACGTCGATTTTCAATCCGACCCATCCTTGCTCGCGGGCGTTCAAATAAAAATCGGGAGTAAAGTCTATGACGGGACGGTCAGGGGCCGGCTCCACAAGATGCGGGCTCAATTGGTAAAGGGGTAAGGCATGCAGATCAAGGCGGAAGAAATCAGTTCAATTATTCAGGATAAAATCAAGGGCTTCGATCAGCGTGTCGATGTGACGGAGACCGGCTACGTGATTCAAGTGGGAGACGGCATTGCCAAAGTCTACGGTCTCGAAGGCGCCATGGCCGGAGAATTGCTGGAGTTTCCCGGGGACGTGTTCGGGGTGGCGCTGAATCTGGAAGAAGACAGCGTCGGGGCCGTATTGATGGGTTCGGACACCGGCATCAAGGAAGGCGACTCGGTCAAACGCACGGGGCGGATTGCCGAAGTGCCGGTGGGTGACGCACTCGTCGGGCGCGTCGTTGATGCGATGGGGCAACCCATTGACGGGAAAGGCCCGGTGCAAACCTCGGAGACCCGGTTGATTGAAGTGCGGGCCCCCGGCGTGGTGGAACGTCAATCCGTCAGCGAGCCGTTACAAACGGGGTTGAAGGCGATTGACGCCATGATCCCCATCGGCCGCGGGCAACGGGAGTTGATCATCGGCGACCGGCAAACCGGGAAGACGGCGATTGCCGTGGATACGATCATCAACCAGAAAGGGCTCGACGTTTTTTGCATCTACGTGGCGATCGGCCAAAAGCGGTCAACGGTGGCCCGCGTCGTGAAGACGCTGGAAGACCATGGGGCCATGGCCTACACCACCGTGGTCTCGGCCACGGCCAGTGACGTGGCGCCGCTCCAGTTCTTTTCGCCCTATGCCGGGGTTGCGATGGGGGAGTATTTCCGCGACAACGGGAAGCATGCGCTCATCATCTATGACGACCTGTCCAAACACGCGGTGGCCTATCGACAATTGTCCTTGTTGCTCCGCCGGCCGCCTGGCCGCGAGGCGTTTCCCGGTGACGTGTTCTTCCTGCACTCCCGGTTGTTGGAACGGGCCGCCAAATTGAGCGAAGAGAACGGCTCGGGGAGTCTGACCGCGCTACCCATTATCGAAACGCAAGCCGGCGACGTGTCGGCCTATATTCCCACCAACGTCATTTCCATTACCGACGGGCAGATTTATCTGGCCAGTGACCTGTTCTATTCGGGCATTCGCCCGGCCATCAACGTGGGGCTGTCGGTTTCCCGCGTGGGTGGGGCGGCCCAGATCAAAACCATGAAACAGGTCGCCGGCACGCTTCGACTCGATTTGGCCCAATATCGGGAAATGGCCGCGTTTGCGCAATTCGGCAGCGAGTTGGACAAGGCGACACAGGCTCAGTTGGCTCGAGGCGCGCGGATGGTGGAGCTGCTCAAACAGGAACAGTACAAACCCATGCCGGTAGCGGATCAGGTGTTGTCGATCTTTGCCGGGGTCAACGGGTTTGTCGATGACGTGCCCGTCAACAAGGTGCGGGAATTTGAAGAAGGCCTGTTGGCGTTCATCAAGGAAAAGCATCCTCAGCTACGGGAAGGCGTCGTAACCAAAAAGAAAATCGACGACGAGTTGGGCGGGCAGCTCAAGCAGGCCATTTCCGAATACAAACAGACGAAACAATTCTGATCGAACCCACGGTCCATGCCAAGTTTACAGAGCCTCAGACGGAAGATCGCGTCCGTCAAAAATACCCAGAAAATCACGAAGGCGATGAAAATGGTCGCGGCGGCCAAGCTGAAGCGGGCCCAGGACCGTATTCTCTCGTCCCGGCCGTACGCGCATCAGCTTCGGGACGTGGTGCAACACCTGGCGGAACGGGCGAGCCCCATCTCGCATCCCCTGTTGCGCAAACGCGAGGGAAACAAAACCGAACTGCTCGTGATCACGAGTGACCGTGGGCTGTGCGGGGCGTTTAACGCCAATATTCTCCGGCAGGCCACGGAGTTTCTGAATCAGCATTCGGAGCGGGGTGAACAGGTGAGCGTGTCTCCGGCCGGGAGAAAAGGCTGTGACTTTTTCCGGCGGCGCACGTGGACGATCCGGCAGGAATGGCCGGGTATCTTCGATCGCTTGAGTTTCGAACATGCCCTGGACATGGGACAGGACATCATCCAGCACTACAACGACGGCACGTTCGATCAACTGTACGTCGTCTACAACGAATTCAAATCCGTGATGCAGCAACGCGTGGTGATCGAAAAGCTGCTGCCCATCGAATCTCTGGATGAAGAAGCCGGCGAGACGTCATCGAAGGCCGTGGGCGCCTATCTGTTCGAGCCGGATGAGGACGAGTTGCTCCAAACCCTGCTTCCGAAACATTTTCAGGTCCAGGCGTTTCGCGTGTTGTTGGAATCCGCGGCCGCGGAACAGGCCGCGCGGATGACCGCGATGGATGGAGCAACCCGGAACGCGGGAGAACTGATTCAGAAAGTCACGTTGTTTTACAATAAAACCCGGCAGGCCGCGATTACGAAGGAATTGATGGATATCGTCGGCGGAGCGGAAGCCTTGAAGTAGAGATGGCATTCGTCAGAAAAGGAGTCATCAGGTGAGTACGGAAACAGGAAAAGTCATTCAGGTCATCGGACCCGTGGTCGACGTGGAGTTTCCACCCGGGCATCTCCCCAACATTTTTAACGCGCTCAAGATCACCCGCGACGACGAGGGTGAAGCCGGTGGAACGGAACTCACCATGGAAATCGCGCAGCATCTGGGAGAAAACCGCGCGCGCGCCGTGGCGATGTCCTCCACGGACGGCCTGGTGCGCGGGTTGGAAGTCCGGGACACGGGTGGCCCCATCTCGGTACCCGTGGGTCGCGAGACGCTGGGCCGGGTGGTCAACGTGTTGGGCGATCCGGTGGACGGGTTCGGTCCGGTGTCCGCCAAGAAGACCTATTCCATTCACCGGGAGGCTCCACCCCTCGAAGAGCAGGAAACCAAGACCGAGGTGCTGGAAACCGGCATCAAAGTGGTTGACCTGCTGGAGCCCTATGCCAAAGGCGGAAAAGTGGGTTTGTTCGGCGGCGCCGGGGTGGGGAAAACCGTCATCATCATGGAGTTGATCAACAACATCGCCCTGCATCACGGCGGCTTTTCCGTGTTTGCGGGCGTGGGCGAGCGCACGCGTGAAGGCAATGACCTGTGGCACGAAATGCAGGATTCCAAAGTTATCGATCCCTCCGACTTCACCAAGTCGAAGGCCGCGCTGGTGTACGGACAGATGAACGAACCGCCGGGCGCACGGCTCCGGGTCGGGCTCACCGGGTTGACCATTGCCGAATATTTCCGGGACGAGGAAAACCAGGACGTGCTCCTGTTCATCGACAACATCTTCCGGTTCACGCAAGCCGGCTCGGAAGTCTCGGCCCTCTTGGGTCGCATGCCGTCGGCCGTGGGCTATCAGCCGACCCTGGGGACGGAGATGGGGACGCTGCAAGAACGGATCACCTCGACCAAGAAAGGGTCCATTACCTCGGTGCAGGCGATTTACGTGCCGGCCGACGACCTCACGGACCCGGCGCCCGCGACCGCGTTCGCGCACTTGGATGCCACGACCGTGCTGTCCCGGCAATTGGCGGAGTTGGGCATTTACCCGGCGGTCGATCCGCTGGACTCCACGTCCAGGATTCTGGACCCGTACATTCTCGGGGAAGAGCACTACAACGTCGTGCAACAGGTCCAGGGGACCTTGCAACGGTATAAGGACTTGCAGGACATCATCGCCATTCTCGGGATGGACGAGTTGTCCGAAGAGGACAAACAGATCGTCTCGCGTGCGCGCAAACTGCAACGCTTCTTGTCCCAACCGTTCCACGTGGCTGAAGCCTTCACGGGTACGCCGGGGAAATACGTGAAACTCAAGGACACCGTCCGGAGCTTCAAGGAAATCGTCGAGGGCAAGCATGACGATTTGCCGGAGCAGGCGTTCTACATGGTGGGGGCGATTGAGGAAGCCATCGAGAAGGCGGAGAAACTGAAACAATAATGGCGGAGACAGGGAAGACCGTGCCCTCGGGCAAACTGCTGTTGGAAGTGGTGACACCGGATAAGCTCCTGGTGAGTGAATACGTGGACCAAGTCTCCGCGCCCGGCGAGGAAGGCGACTTCGGCGTGTTGCCGGGCCATTGTCATTTTCTGACGACGCTTCGGATCGGCGAACTGCACTACCGGATCGGCGAAGTCGAGCATTACATGTCGGTGCTGTGGGGATTCGTGGACGTGACGCCGAAGAAAGTCACCGTCCTGGCGGAAATCGCCGAGAAAGCCGAAGATATCGACGTTGACCGGGCCCACGCTGCCGTGGCCAAGGCCGAAGAGCGGCTCGAGCGCGGCGGGTTGCCGTCGGAAGTCGAAGAGGCCCGGGTGAGTCTGGAAAAAGCGCGCCTTCGACAAAAAGTGGCCGAGCGCCGCAAGAAGCAAGGGCACGCGTAACCGGTTCGCCCCGGATGCGGCCATGCCGTACGTTGACACGCGGACGGAGATCGTTGTTACGCCTGGCGAAGGCCCGAAGCGCCTCGACCATTTTCTGGCCAACCGCGACCCGGATTTCTCTCGAACCATTCTCCAGAGATTAATCCTCGACGGACACGTCACCGTCGACGGCCAGCCCACCAAGCCCAGTCACAAAATCAAACCCGGCGACGTCATCGTGCTCAGGGTCCCCAGGGCGGAACCGCTCGACATCCAGCCCGAGCCCATTCCTCTTGAAATTCTCTATGAAGATGACGCACTGTTGGTCTTGAATAAACAGGCCGGCTTGGTGGTCCATCCGGCACCCGGCAATTGGTCGGGAACCCTGGTCAATGCGTTGTTGCATCATTTCAAAACCGGGACCGGGTCGTTTTCCACCATCGGCGGCAAGGAACGGCCGGGGATGGTGCACCGGTTGGACAAGAACACCACGGGCATCATGGTCGTGGCCAAACAGGATCGAGCCCATGCGGGATTGGTCAACCAGTTCAAGCGGCATACCATAGACCGGGTCTACGAAGCCTTGATCTGGGGAGTCCCGAAGAAAGGCCAGGGGATGATCGAGGTCGCCATCGGGCGGGATACCAAGGACCGGAAAAAATTTTCCGCGCGCACGACCCGGCCCAAGGCGTCGGCCACGCAATACCGGGTGACGGAACGGTTTGACAAACTTGCGGCCCACGTGGAGCTCTTTCCCCAAACCGGCCGGACCCATCAACTGCGCGTGCATTTGTCGGCCATCGGGTGTCCGATTCTGGGCGATCCGACGTATGGGGGAAAGAAGGTGGGCGCAATCCGCGACGTGGTCATTCCTCGGGTCATGTTGCATGCAAAGGTGCTCGGTTTTGTCCATCCGATCTCGCAAGAGGCCATGCACTTTGTCGCTCCCCTGCCGGCTGACATGGCGGACGTGATCAGCCAGTTCCGAAGGCTTCCCTCTCTCCATGGTGGGAGAGGGCCAGGGTGAGGGGGATGGCGTGACTCCACGAAAAGAAATGGACGCCGTGCAGGTGCTGGATACCTTCGGCGAATTAATCGCGGCGGTGGCGGCATTGGCCGGACAAGTGCCGGCACAATCGTTCACGGCGATTCCCGGAGGGATCCGTCCCAGCGAAGAAGCCACCGAGAAATATGAAACGGTCGTCTACCGGTTCCGGGATCAGGCGGGACCGCCATATCGGGTCCTCTACGCCTTTTTCGTGGATTCGCTCGAGGCCTTCGAAGCCGGCCGGATCTTCGATGCCGTACCGCCCCTGCTCCAGGCGATCGAGCGGTTGGTGGATCTGCACAAAGAAGAAAAAGTCAATTTCAATGCCGCGGAACAGAACCGTATTCGCGAGTTTCAACAACGCCTGGAAAAAATTCTCCCGGAAGCCAGCAAACCTGAAGTGGATCTTCCCACACCGGAGAGCTACTGACCCCCCCGAAGCCGTCATTCCCAACGCTTGTGTGTCAAAGGCGTGGACTCATTCAACGAGTTGACAAACCACCAAAAATAATCGAAAAAGACGAATAAAAACGCCCGTAGCTCAACGTCTCTTGAATGACCGATCAACGTGCTCAAGCGGCACCGTGAACCGCAGTAAGCGAATGACATAGACAAATAGTAAGTAGACTTACTATGAATCATAAAGATATCCGCTGGATTCAGCGAGCCGTTCATTTTGACAAGGCATTTTCCCAACTGCGTGAGGCTGTCGAATTGGCCGGACAACGGCAACTCTCGAAGTTAGAGCAACAGGGTCTGATACAGAGCTTTGAATATACCCATGAATTGGCATGGAATGCGCTGAAAGATTTTCTAGAAGACCGAGGCGTACAGAATCTCTATGGGTCAAGGGATGCCACCCGTGCCGCCTTTGCAGCGGGCCTGATTGAAGATGGCGAGGCATGGATGGACATGATCAACAGCCGCAACCTGACCTCGCACACGTATAACGAGGCCACCGGCACTCAGGTGGTCACCGCGATTCTCGATACCTACTTCGCAAAGTTTCAAACTTTGCAAAGCACACTGGACCGCCTGAAAGAGGAAGCATCAGCGTGACCTACGGCTTGCCGGAACGTACCATTCACAAAATCCGCGCTGTTTTCGCCCGTTATCCGCAAGTAGAAAAAGCCATTTTGTACGGCTCACGCGCCAACGGCACCCACAAACACGGTTCCGATGTTGACCTGACCCTCTGCGGCACCGACCTGACGCTGAACGTGCTCTCCAGAATCATGGACGACCTGGACGACCTGCTTTTGCCTTATACAATGGACGTATCCATGTTCCAGGACATCCGCGACCTCGCTGTGGTTGACCACATTCAGCGCGTTGGCGTGCCCCTATATGAAACCTCTTCAGAGGGACGCTGACCCTCACCAGGCCGAAGCGCGAACAGGATTATGAACAAGCCGTATACTGGTATCGTAAAGCCGCCGCTTAGGGGCGACGCCAAGGCGCAGAAAGTGCTCCGTCTGCTTGGAGTAGATTTGAAAGACTGAACAATTCCCACCCCTTGCATAGCAGCATCAGGACATGCCCCGAGTTTGATCGCTTGGTAAGTCGTCGGTTTTATTCATAGTTGCTGCTGATTTTTCTCTTCCTGGCCTTGGAGATTTCGACAAGATTTCTCGAATATCTTGAGCAATATGCTCAAACCCCCCGTGTCGTTTGTTTCCAGGAAAGTAAGTTCCCATCAAGGGAATTTGACGACCACCAAGAAGGACATGGAAAAGTGTCCCACGGAAATCTTCCACTTTATTTGGAATTTCTATATTAAACGCCGTTGACGCACTTTGCATGGGGATCTTTCCCAAAGCCAAAATGCGTTCAGGGGAAAGGCTTTCACATTCCTTGCGCAGAAACGGTGCACAATTCTTTAGTGCCGTGGAAGTTGGAAGATGGTCATTCCCATTTTTACACGATGGACACTTTACAGCCGGTATCAGAAAAAACCCCTGGTCACGGAATTCAGAAAGAGTTGAAATGCTCTGTTCGGCTTTTTGGAGAGCCTCAAACAGTCCTTTTCTCAAAGCATCAGGTCGGGTGTTGTCCCAAAAATAAGATCCTCCCCACGGTGGAGCAACGGAAATAAACAGGAGGCGAGTTGGTTGCGGGGGAGAGAATGATGGGTGTCGCTTTTTCTCTGGCACCACCAAATACCGGACTTTATCATTTTCGCAACGCCGACACTCTTCAATTTCATTTTGAGCAATTTCCCAACAATTCATGGGGTTTCCCCTCGTTCTATTGATATAGGTGAGGATGGCCCCGACGCCCCCTTCCTGGATAAGGAACATCCGGCCAGTTTGATGGATTCGCTTTTTCCAAAAGGTCAAAAAAGTGGCGGACAAGCTTTTCGATCACACGCAGGCCTATTTCAAGTGAAGGGAATCCTTGAGATTGATCATTCCCTCTTGCCGATCCATGGAAAATTCGATTTCGCAAGACAAGCAGTCTACATGCAATGCGAAAAACACAGTCAAAAGGATCTTGGGCGATATTGTTTCTGATGTCTTTCCAGTCTTCACGACATTGTCTTTTTACTTCGCGTCTGTCCACTGGATCTTCCCAATATTGTTTACTTAAAAATTCATCTTCGATTAAGACTTTCAAGTCATACTCCATTGCGCGAAGTATTTCTGTAGTACTTTGAGAGGAGCCACACTTTTTTTCCACTATTTCGAGAAAAGCGCGTATCTCCACATTTTGGCGTCGTGTGTTTTCCCGATCCTTGAGAGGCTTTCGACCATACATAGCATTGAACGCAATCCAGTAAAAAATGAGTCGGGCGTGTGCAGAATTTTTATGAGATTGAGCCAAGTCAATCCATGACCGAGCTCTCTCAAGGCGTATTCTTAAATTGTCATCGCGTATTCTGCCTAAATTAACCATATTTAGCTCTCCTATCTGAAGCTCTATCCATGGCGACATCCATAATGCCGCATACCCGTCGTCTTACCGAAGTGGGTTTTTGTCAGTGCATACGTCTAGGAGAATAGACTTTTCACTGGATACCGGGTCAAGCCCGGTATGACGACGTGCCGTCATTGGTGTGAAAATAACCCTTCATTCACGCAGAATCTTGTAGGGGACGGCCTGCGTGCCGTCCCGCGTCTTCACGGACGGAGGAACAAGCAAAGACACTGGATTCCCGATTACAAATGTCGGGAGTATCTGTGTTTGAAGTCAACCCCTTGTTGTGATCACGCCGGCACTCCTTCGGCGACCCACGGGGTGCCCCGCCGCGCAATCGCATGCAGCCGTAACAGCAGCTTCCGCATCACCGCCACCAACGCCACTTTGCCCGGCTTGCCCCGGCGTCGTAATCCCTGATACCACCGCCCCAAGTCCGTGTCCGTGCGGATCACCGACAAGGCCGCCATATATAACGCGCGGCGCACCAGCCCCCGCCCGCCGCGAATGGCCCGATACCCCCGATGCGTCCCACTGTCCGCCGCCCACGGCACCAGCCCCACCAAGGCCGTCAGCGCCTTCCCGGACCCGTGCCCCAATTCCGGCACATAGGCGAGCAAGGTCGCCGCCGTCAGCAGGCCCACCCCGCGCACACTCTGATACAAGGCCGCACGCTCGGCCAACGCCGGCTTGGCCTGGATCGCTTGCTGGTATTCCTCCTCCAAGTGCTGCAACTCTTTGTCCAACCACGCCAGATGCCGCTGACACGATTTCTTGACCCGCCCCTGCAACCCTTTCTCCAACCGGTTGTGTTCTTGGGTGCGTTGATCGAGCAGTTGTTGCCGCCGCCCCAGCAGCGTCCGCACCTCGGCACTGGCTTCCTCTTGGGCCGTCTCGACGGGCAGTTCAAACACTTCGCCATAGTGCGCCAGGATCTGCGCATCCAGCGGATCGGTCTTGGCCCCTTGGCCCACGGCCCGGGCAAAGGCCCGCACCTTCGGCGGATGCGCCACCGAGACGATCAGGTCGGTGCCCCGGCTGCGCTGGACCACCAAGCGTTCGTACCCACCCGTCGCTTCACACACCACGTGTGTCACGGCTTGCCCCCGTACCCACGCCAGCATAGCCGTGAGGCCCGCCGCCGTGTTCGGAAACCGGCGGACCGGCCCCCGCGCCACGGAAACCGCGACGTCCCGTTTCCCGACATCAATCCCGGCCACTCGTTTGGTCATGGCATCCTCCTCTGTGCATTGTGGGCTGCTTGTTTGGTCTCCCCACTTGCAATGCGGGGCTGAAGCCCCTAGCATCTGTTCGGAGCAACAAACTGACGTGAGGGGTGTCCTACTCCCGACCGGTGCCACCCCAGAATGCCCCAGGACTCACCCAATGACAGGCGACGCGCCCCTCACGCCCACCTTACAAATTGGCCCATTTGCAAGGTGAAAGCAACATACAAATGACAGATTGGAGAGAGGCGTCCCCATTTTCATCCCTTGATGTGCGGGCAGCCAGCCTGCATGACAGATCGGCATGAAAATAAGAAATTTAGAGCCCGTAGGTCTGGTTAGCGTAGCTAAGGCTGGGGTTGCCAGGTTCGTTCTGGTGTAGAGGCGCCATGCTCATGGTGCCGTCGGTTGGCCGCATGAGATGCGGCCCTGCAAATGTCTCCGCCACCAAGCGCCCCCTTTTTATTTCGCGGTATCCGGGCTACAAACCTTCTCCAGATCTTCTCGCGACGGCGCAAACCAGTACGAACTCGTGACCGGTTTGGAATAGCTGATGAGGTGGTCGGACACCCCGTCTCCCGATACGCCGAACATGCGTTCCAGCAGGATCTGAAACCGGTACAGCTCGCAGGAGAAGGCCAGGAAATACAGGCCGTGCTCTCCGACCGTCCCATAGGGCGCGCTCCGCCGGACGATTTTCAAGGCCTTTCCGTTTTCTTTGTAATCGGTCCGGCTCACGTGTGAAGTCGGGGGCATGGCCTCGCCTTCGAGTTCGATGCTGTCGGGCTTGGTCCGGCCCACGACCCGTTCCTGTTCGGATTGGGAAAGGGAATTGAACGCGGGGAGGTTGTGCACCCATTGCTGGGACAAGACAAAACTGCCTCCCGCGCCCGCCTGCCCTTCGGGAATCAGCGCGGCCTCACGAGCCTTGTCCTCTTTGGGATTCGCGGTCCCGTCGATGAAGCCGATGAGGTCCCGGGAATCCAGGTACTGAAACCCGGCCAGGTCGAGCGAGAGCGTTCCCACCGTTCGCATGAACGAATGGATAGCCAGCGCTACCTGCATATTCACGTCGCGCCGAGTACTTTGAATCCAGAACAGCAGATCCCGCTGTGTCGAAGGAACGGAACAGCCATCGACTCCCGCAAGAGCGGTAAAGGGCCGCAGACCTTCAGGATGCCACGCGGGGTTCACCCGATCCCAAGCGTCTTTGCCGAATGCGACGACCGTTTCTGATGGTTCGCCTCCTTTGACAGCCAATGCTGACACGATCGCCCGTCGTACGTCATCCGTCGTAGCGTCAGGCTGAAGCTTATATTCGAGGTAATAAAAATGCGTACTACCTTCAGTAAAAATCCCTGCCTGTGGTGAAGACATGATCACCTTGTTCCGCTATAGGAAAGAACTCACGTTTCCTTGCCGTCTCCGGTCCTGCGCATGAAGTTTGTCCCCAACTGGACTCCCGCCAACTTGTTATGTTTGCTTTCTTTCAACCCAGTAGTCAGGCTTTCTGTGTAAATGTGCAACCGCAATGATATAGATATGATCTCGCTCAATGGAGTACAAGAGCTTGTAAGGGAATCTCGATAACAGGCATTTCCTGACTTCGCCTCGCTCGATTGACCATGCCTTCGGGTATTCGGAGATTCTGAGTGCGGCCTTCTTGACATCTGCGAGAAATCGTTTTCCGAGACCCTCAAATTCTATTTCGTAGAAATTCGTCGCATCATCGAGTTCATTTTTTGCTAACCCGGAGAAGACGACTTTCATCATTTTTTCTTGAATACTTCCTCCATTGGTATCCCCTCAAGATTCCCTTCACGATAGGCACGCAGCCGCTTTTCCGCTTCCTCGGCCCATATTGCGTCAAGCGACGTATCCGGCTCGTCGAGACTCCTCAAAATACCTTCGACAACCGAGAACCTTTCATCCGGCCTGAGAGCCAATGCTTGCTCGAGTACTTCTTTGCTATCCATCGAATTCACCTCTGGTTTTCCGAAACATAACGGATCACTTCAGTTGCCGTCGTAGAGAAAAATACAGATGCCCCTTCTTGACCCGAGCGTTCCCATCTACGATGAATACCTCACAATCTAGCCTAAGCATCCACCAAGCCCGAAAGCAAGATACTGTCTTGGGGTCAGGAGTTGCAACGTCCCGATGTTGCAACTCGTATCGTTGCGCATCGTTATGGGAAGGCACGAACGAGTCAATCCCTGTAGAAACGGACGGGTTGACAGACCACGGCAAATAGGTGAAAAGGACGGTCGGATGCGCCCGTAGCTCAATGGATAGAGCATCAGACTTCGGATCTGAGGGTTGGGGGTTCGACTCCCTCCGGGCGCGCCATGCGGTGGTCACATGACAAAGAAGTCCTGACCTGCGAACCTGACTCATCATCCCGCAGAACTTGGTCCAGCTCATGCCGGTCAAGGATTTGGTGATCCATGATGAAAGTTTGACTCATGTCGAAAATTCATTACTTCCAGCGCTTTTCCTCTGTTGAAAATACCGTTACAAACAACACCCTTCAATTGTTCGCGAGAATCTATAATTACTCGACGTCACAAGCTTCTTTGTTGCTCAACGAACTCATCGGAGAGCCTATTGAGATCGGAATAGAAATCGAGCAGCAAAGACGGGGCAAGGAATCGGTCCCCGATGGAAAGATCATCCAGAGAAGTTTCAAGATCGTAATTGAATCAAAAGTGGATTCCTCCCCTGATGTCGATCAATTGTTGAAGCACTTGAACGATTTTTCCCGGGAGGATCAAAAGGTTCTTCTCCTTCTCACAAAGAAGCCAATAGAAGATGTAGCTAGGATCAGCGCTCAATTTCCCGAACAACATTCAGATGTCATATTCCGGAATGTCACATATGAAAAGATTTGTGAGGCAATCAAGCCACTGTTCAAAGAGTATGAATACGAAATGCGAAATCTTGTTGAGGATTATGTCGAGTACTGTAACGATATGAATTTACTCGATCAATCGCAGTACCTCATGCGAATCGTCCCTTGTGGGGAAAGCTTTAAGATAGCTGACAGACATGGAATCTACTTTCATCCTTCAGATCGTGGGTATACAAGACACCGGTTTGTAGGGCTCTACAAAAACAAGATCGTTCAGATTATATGGGAGATTGACAGCGTTTTTGACATTGCGTACGACGGGAACAAACTGGAAAAGACGCTTGTAGAAGGGCGTGACACCGATGAATATGACGCCAGACTTATCGCTATTATCCGGGACGCGCAAAAAGAATGTGGATGGGATATTAGCTCGAACACGCGTTTTTTCTGCGGTGAGCCCATGGAGACAAATTACAGAAAATCATCACCTTATGGGATCTTCGGTTCGCGGTTTGTGAATCTCCAAGAAGTTATAGGGGATTTCCAAGACGCATCTGACGTGGCAGAAAAATTAAAGGATAAACAATGGGAGTAAGGTAAGTTATCTGGTCTTGGAACGTGGCTCGGCTTTCAATGGGAAGCGCTCCGGGTGCTCGATGATTTCTTGCGATAGGTCAACGTCAAGGTCGGGCCAATAGAAATGCCCGGGGGCTTGCTCTTCAACGTTAATAATCGACCTCACCGGTTGTTCTTGAAACCATGGAAAATCTTCATAAGACAGGTAGAGTTCTTTGTCATGGGCCAAAAGCCACAAGCCGTGGGTTGAGATGTTTGTCACTTCAACGATCGAAGTGTGTTTGCCATGCGCTGATAAGCTCATCGCCACGTTTCTCTCAGGTGAGTTTTAATAGCAGTTTAATCTTCGCACGAACTTGGTTCACAACGTCATGACTGGCCTTGCCTTTTTTCTGTGCATGACGCACTGTTCAGTCAAGGCTCTTGACCTGGTCGGCCAGTGCAACTCCTTGTATGCTTTTATGCTGAAGTTCAACCTCGAAAGGAAAACCTTTGGCCCGACTGGTGAGCGGAACACAGACCAGGAGTTTGGTCTTACTGTTATAGAGCTTTGGTGACAACACTAAGGCCGGTCGATGCCCTGCTTGCTCATGTCCTGCTGATGGATCAAAATCCAACCAGATAATATCGCCGATGTCTGGCACATAAGGGAATGACATTAAAGCAATTCTTTTCCTGCAGGCGAACCAAAATCTATTTCGCGGTGGACGTTTTCCGGCGTGATTTGCGCCAGTAATGCGTCAAGGTTTTCCTCTTCGATAGCAGGATCAAGCACAATTTTACGGCCTTCCACACGAACCTCGACGCGCTGTTCAATGCCAACTTGGGCCGCATTCACGACCGTGGCAGGAAGGCGGACAGCCGCGCTGTTTCCCCATTTTTTCACAGTAATCTGCATGACAATCACTCCTGATAATGTATAAACATCAGTAGATACGTTCTTTTAACAATCAATCCAAGCGCATTTCAACATTATGGCTGAAACCATATCATGGAGCGGGAAAAATGAAAAATTTTCAGTTGACGTTCCTAGCGCAGAAACGAAAAGGTTTTTGCTTTCGGGTATTGCTTCATTTTTGCAAAGAAGTCCGTCTCGGTGAGGTGCGTCGGCCATTCCAGGTTGACGTCCACTTCATATCGACCTTCCCCAATTTGCTTGGTCGTGATTGCATTCAACTCTGCCAGGTTAATAAGATCTCGAACCAAGCCTCCCACGGGGTCTTTCAACGTGCTGTAGGCACCCTCGGTCACTTGTATTAACCGATCAAGTCCCATGGAATCGACGTCCAGTAAGATCTCGAGAATCTTTAACTGGCGTTGCGCAATAAACCGTTTCCGCTTTGATTTGAGCCTGCCAAAGAGTTCGTACATCAGATCACGATAGAGCACCTTGGAGATGTGACGCTGAATTTGGTCAAGGACTCGTTTGCTTTGGAGGGCAATGCCCTTAAGACCGAAAATGAGGAAAGGCGTCAGATCGTGGCCGGACTGGCGGACTTCTGCCAAGGCGGCAAGATAGGCATTTTTCTCGTCGTAATAATAGTTGGACATCGCAATGAAGCAAGTGTCACGAAGCCCGGCCCGTTGGAGCATCAGGGCTTCCAAGGCCCGGGCGGTCCGGCCGTTTCCATCAAGGAAGGGGTGCATGGCCGCCAGGTGATAGTGGGCCGCTAACGCCTGAATGATCGGGTCCTTGTCCTGATACTCTCTTTGAATGGCTTCGCTGAATTCTCGAAAGGCTGCTGCGCACTCAGCACCTCCTTCGGCGCCACGATGCCTGGGCATCCCAAAGTTCACGTTCTGAGTGTCCTTCCTTAACTGCCCGGGCGGGCAATGATCATCGTCCGCGCCCGTCACAATTGTCCGGTGAATATGAAAAATCAAATCTGCCGTGATAGGTCTGTCTTGGGGAAGCGCGGCAAGCCAGCGATAGGTCTGGACGACGGCATGGGCCTGTCTCTGAGAACGCGTGATTAATTGGTCCGGAGTTTCCTGGAAGGCCAGCTCGAATTCCTGCTCTGTAAATTCAGCCCCCTCAATCCGTGAAGTCCCGGCGACTTCGCGCTTGAGTTCAATGTCTTGCAGTGCCTCAACCCAACGACGTTGATAAGGGATCGTTTGCAGAGAAAGGATTGCGGCCTTCGCTTCTGTATAGGCGCTGGTCAGATCCCTGCTACCACTATCAAATTGAATCCAGCTTCTTGGCATTTCATACTTGATCATAAATCTATTATATTCTCATATTATTTCAATTTCAATTTCAGAATACTAATCATAATTAATTGTTTTTAAACATATAAATCAAATCAAATATTTATAGAGTTTAATTTATTTCCTATTTATTTCCTATTCATCTCATAAAAAAGATTTGTTAATTTTTCTCATGAGCCTCTGAAAAAGGTGGTGGGAAACGCCAGTTGGATGGAGTATGAGGCTTCGGATCTGAGGGTTGGGGGTTCGCCTCCCTCCGGGCGTGCCCGGTTTCCACCAATTCTCTTCCTGGATCAAGCCAGAATGTTACCTTTCCAGTGCTTGAGCCTGTCTGAATCTGGCTCAATTTTCATGGCTTTTGTCGACGATGAGAAGTGCCTCGTACTGGCTCGGAAGATTTTCCAGGGAACTCCACCAAGGTGGCGGCTCCGTTGGATGAGGAGGACACCATTCCGTGTTGTCTCCTGTGTCTGAGGGATGAAATTGTGTCCGCACCAGTAACGACCTTGGGTTGAAATCCACCCCACTCAAATCCTGGCATAACGGCCTGATGTCATTGATCATAGTCACCAGTTCGTCCGTGGGATCGCACTCACCAATGTACAACTCTCCTTTGACGACTCTGGATATAACAAGAGCGGCTATCGGATTTGGGGTTGCACACCCAATCCAGCGAACGTTCGCAAAATGCTGGGCGAAATTTTCGATCAATCGTGTGCCGACTCCCTTCCGTCGATGTTCTGGCAAGACCGCCAATGAATCGATCCAACCGACAGCTCCCAGCGAAGACGGAATCTCTGTGGCGAAAAGATAACCAACGGAATGATCCGCTTCGTTTGAAGCAAGAAACAGGCGATGGGCTAACGCTAACGCTTTTTGGTTGTTTTCGGACCGAGTCTGTAGGGCTGTTGTTTTTCAGGGTTTATGCCAAAGCTGTTGCTGAAAATAAAAGAGACCGCTTGTACCAATGAAGAGGATTCAGAGGCACCGGAACCGGAGTGGCTTTGAAATTGATAACGTGGGGTCATGCTTCTGTTT
Source organism: Nitrospirales bacterium (assembly GCA_965204965.1). GTDB lineage: Bacteria > Nitrospirota > Nitrospiria > Nitrospirales > UBA8639 > Bin75. The sequence continues at coordinate 2,907,942 of OZ242026.1, forward strand.
GAGGGGCTTCATGGGCAGATTCTACGGCATTGCAAGATCTTGAGGGGTTGTCCTCTCTTTCGATGACGAGAAGGGCCTCATAGGCATTTGGCAGATGCTCTAGTTCACTCCACCAATAAGGTGGAGAAGTAGGCGTTCGGGGACTCCATTCCCGTTCGTCGGAGCGGGAAAGCGGGCTGAACCCGGTTTTTATTCGTAACGGTTTTTTCCGGATGGAACATCCGCGAAGATCAAAACAGTGCTGTCGGATTTCGCGGAGCATGTGCAGCACCGCGGCCGGCGTGTTACAGTTTCCGATATACACGGTTCCGGGTACGGCTCTGGTCACCACCAAAGCCGCAATTGGGTTCGGGGTTGCGCATCCGATTTGTGATGATCCCTTGGTTGCCAGGCGAAATGTCTGTATGAGGGCAGTCGCAACGCCTTGTTTCCGATAAAGTGGTAAGACCGCCATTGACTCGATCCAGGCGATTCTTCCGTTCCGGGAAGGGATCTCTTTCCCAAATAGATACCCGATTCCTGATTGTTCATCACCGGCGATGAGCAGAAAATCCGTCGAGGCCAACCGTTCTGCCGTGGACTTTGGTCCCAGACGGTAGGGCTTTCCGTCGGGTCTATAACCAAAGCTCTCGTTAAAAATTTTAGAAACAAGTCCGGTTACGGTTTGATTTCGAGCGGCTTCCGGACCCGAAAGCCTTGTAACTTTTTGAGAAATTGGCAGGTTTGGACGATCGGATTCTTTTTCCCAAGGGGCTTGAGTTTGTCCATGGACTGAAGGAAAGGGAGGCATGTTGTCAGCGGGAAAGAAGGAAGAACCTTACAAATTTATACGCGATTGTACCGGTAATGACAAGAAAAGTCACCGCGAACGCCACCAACTTCCGTCATCTTCATGCCAGAAGAAAGCCTTCATATCTGCTGAAGGAGAAGCGAATAGGGCGTATAGTTCAGCTCGCCGGCTTTTTTAGGCCCATTCGTTGGATTCTGGTCGTCAGGGTTGTCGGGGGGATGCCGAGCAATTCGGCGGCACCGTTCTTTCCGAACATTTTCCAGTTCGTGCTGTTTAACGCGTTGAGGATGTTTTGGCGTTCCAATTGTTTGATGTCGTCAAACGTGAGCACCGGTTTGGAGTCAGGGACGGTTGGATTTGGGAGCATGGCGCTTCGACTTTTCGGATTTTTCGGCAGATCGAACACCAGCCTGTTGGCCGGGGCGATAATCACGGCACGTTCAATTACGTTTTGGAGTTCCCGGATATTGCCGGGCCAGGCGTAATTCTCGAGTGCGATGATGTTGGCCTTGGTTAACTCGATCCCCGTGCGATTGAATTTCTTTTGCGCAAGTTTCACAAAATGACCGGCCAGGGCGGGAATATCTTCTTTTCGTTTTCGTAAAGGCGGCATGTCGATGGGAAAGACATTCAGACGATAATAGAGATCTTCCCGAAACGTTCCGCTGTCCACCTCTTTTTTCAAGTGACGATTGGTGGCCCCGATCACGCGAACGTTCGATAGTATGGTTTTTTCATCGCCCACTCGTTCGAATGTGCCTTCCTGAAGGACCCGCAGTAGTTTACTTTGCAGGTCCAAGGGGATTTCGCCGACTTCATCCAGGAACAGCGTGCCGCCGTTGGCCAAGGCAAACCGGCCGGCGCGGTCCTTGACCGCACCCGTAAAGGCGCCCTTCACGTGACCGAAGAACTCGCTCTCATAGAGTTCCCTGGGAATCGACGCGCAGTTGACGCGAATCAGCGGCCTGGATGCTCTGGGGCTCCGTTTGTGAATTTCATGCACGATGAGTTCCTTGCCGGTTCCGGATTCTCCGGTAATCAGGACGTTGGCATCGGTCGGTGACACCATCTCGATCTGTTTCAGGATATGTTGGAGCGGTAAACTTTTCCCGATGATGTTGCCGAACGGTTGGAGTTCCCTGACTTCTTCGTGAAGATATTCGTTCTCAAGCTCCAACTGTTGGCGCAATCGATTGATTTCTTCAAACGCGCCGGCTTTTTCTTCTTCGGTTTTTTTTCGGCTCGTGATGTCCCGGATAAACCCGACCGCGTACTCTCGCTGATCAAATTCCAGATAATTGACGGTGACGTCAATAGGAATAACGGTCCCACGCTTCGTACGATGACGATCTTCGAAAGACAGCGTCTTGGCTTGTCTGAGTTCCCGCCAGAACGTTTGCCAGGTCTCTTGAGTCGAATCAGGATTGATATCCTGAATGGTCAGGCCGATCAATTCCTGTTCCGTATAATCGAGATGCCTGCACGCCGCTTTATTGGCATTCAGGATCACACCCTGGCAATCGTGAAAAATGATGGCATCACCGCAGTGTTCAATCGTGAACTCCGCCAACGCTAACGCTTGGTCCCTATCGAATTTTTCTCCCATGCTGAATCTCCGGCTTTTGAAGAGTCACTACCTGATAACTGCTCCCATCATATTATACGGAAGTGAGTAGATTATCTACTGAAATCAGTAGAATACTCATATGAGTAGATCATTCTGGAATTACGATCTTCAAAAAAGTCCTTTACGGTTGGTGTGTTATGATCCGCAACCCATATTGGCACGATCTGTGCTCTAGAGAAGTGAGACAGGCAAATTGAAACATTGAAAGGAAAGCGCCAATGGATCAAATCACGAAATCACTGGATATCAGCATCTATCCTCCTGAAGATCAGGGGACCGGAGAGTTCGACGGGGGGAGGATTACCGAAACCAAGCCCCTAGGGTTTCCCGGAGAAGGTCCCGAGGTGCCCCATACGGGTCCCCTGTTTTACTGGGCTTGGGCCACGGCCAATGGCTACGGGAAAATCGGGCTCCATCCTCATCAGGCCTTCGAAATCATGAGCTATGCCCTCAAAGGGGAAATCGGCCATTACGATACCATGGGCAATCGCAGCCGGGTGAAAGCCGGAGGCGCGCAGGTCATGCAGACGGGGTCGGGCGTTTCACATGAAGAGGAAACGGTCAGCGATCACAATGAATTTTTTCAAATCTGGTTCGAGCCGGACCTGAAACAAACCGTCCGCCGCACGCCGACATATGCCGAGTTTCGCCATGAAGACTTTCCTGTTGAGATTCGAGACGGGGTCACTCTGAAACACGTCATTGGGAACGGCGCACCGGTCTCGCTCGTGGTGGAGGCGGCCATGCAGGATATTTTCATCCCACCGAACCACGGTTGCCGGCGGGAACTGTCCGCGAACCGCACGTTGGCCATGGTGGTCATCAATGGACAGGGCACACTGAGCGGTGAGGCCGATGCAGAAAAACATGTGCTCGCGCCAAGATATTTTGCGGTCGTCCACGCCCGGAAGAACGGCTCGATCGTTATCCATGCTGAGCAAGGAACGTCCCTTCGTATCGCCATGATCGAAGTCCCGGCAGAGGTGGATTACCCTTTATACAGAGAACAACACCCTGCTTATTGACAACGCAACCCCGTCTGCTATGATTCGGGTCATCACGGACAGAGGGGAGGAAGTTTGAGTTTCGTCCTTAACACCTTTTCGTTCTTGATTTGGGGTGCGCTGGTAATGTGGATGTGCGCCGGCTTCACGATGCTGGAGTCGGGGTCCGTCCGCACGAAGAATGCTTCCGTCATCTGTCTGAAGAACATCGGCCTCTACGCGATCGCCGGGCTCGCCTACTTCGTGATCGGCTACAACCTGATGTACGTGGACGTCGGGTCCTGGATCGGCTCCTTCAAATTCCTCTACGGTCCTTCCGCTGAAGAAATCGCTCTGCTCAAGGGCGATGCCTCCATGGAAAAAGCGGTCGTCGAGAACGGCTACTCCGTCATGTCGGACTGGTTTTTCCAGATGGTGTTCGTGGCGACCACGGCCTCCATCGTCTCGGGAACGCTGGCCGAACGGGTCAAACTCTGGTCGTTCTTCCTGTTTACGTTGATCCTCACCGCGTTCATCTATCCGGTGGTCGGCGCGTGGACGTGGGGTGGCGGCTGGCTGAATCAGATGGGGTTCCAGGACTTTGCGGGGTCGACCATCGTGCATTCCACCGGCGGGTGGGCGGCGTTGGCCGGGGCGATCGTGGTGGGACCCAGACTCAGGAAGTTCCGGCCGGATGGCACGGTCAAGTCCACCCCTCCGTCGAACGTGCCTGCGGTCACGCTGGGCGTGTTCATTCTCTGGCTGGGCTGGTTCGGGTTCAATGGAGGTTCGCAACTGGCGTTGGCCGGGGTCGGCGATGCCGTAGCTATCAGCATTATCCTCGTGAATACGAATCTGGCGGCGGCGGCGGGGGTCATGGCGGCGATCTCCGTGTCGCGGCCGATATTGGGCCGCTACGATCTGTTTGCCGGGCTCAACGGGGCGATTGCCGGGCTGGTATCGATTACTGCCGGACCTGATATTGTGGAGCATCATTGGGCGATCATCATCGGGGCCGCGGGCGGGGTACTGTGTACGGCAGGCATCAAGCTGCTGGAGACCTTAAAAGTTGACGACGTTGTCGGTGCCGTTCCGGCCCATCTCGTGGCCGGGATGTGGGGCACGCTGGCCGTGTGTATTGCGGCCGGCGGCAACGTGGGAGTGCAACTCCTGGGCATCGTAGCGGTCGGAGCGTTTGTGTTCGGTGTCTCATGGATCCTGTGGCTGATCATCGACAAGACGATCAAGGCCCGGGTTTCGCAGCACGTGGAGGAACTCGGTCAGGACGTGGCGGAGTTGGGCATCGAGGCCTATCCCGAATTTCTGGTTATCCCGGATGCCGATGAGGTCGCTGAACTCAAACAAAATAAGTAAGGAACCTCTGCTTTAGTGCACTATCGGGCGCATGGCCGCGTTGTGTTCTCGCTCAACCCTCACCTATCTCTATGACAAGCCTCGGGCTTCGTGATAAGCCTCGGGTTTCGCTCCGGGACGCCTTGCTCTGCATCCCGCTATCACAAGAAATCAGAGGTTCCGTAAGGTCGTCCTGAAAGAAAATCATAAAAGTTTCCCTCCATTCAGTTAAAGCAACACCAGAGACAAATCCCTCCTCTCTTCCTTAAAAGAAGCTTAGCCCTTTCTGACATTCTCCCCGCTGCTTGCAGTCACAGCCACACCTGCTTGACAGAGCCGCGTCCGGTCATCAATGGTCCGACGCATTCGAGGCAGGTCGTCTGCCATGATGGAGGTGCTCGGCAAAGATGCGGTCGAGTTGGGTATCACGTCGTATTCCGAATTTCGGGTCATTCCCGATGCCGACGATGCCGATGAACGCAGGCCCAGGGGATAGGCCCTCCTTCGGACCCGTCCATTGTGAGAAAAACGATTTTTCGGTATAACGTCCGGGAGAAGGACAACCACCGAAAGAAGGACAACCACAGGGGGTTGTCCCTACTTTGTTTGCAAAGACGACTCCCATGCTGAAAGGAACGACGATGTTACACCGACTCGCAGCATTCGTGCTGGTTCTGTTTATCCCCTCACTCTGTCTTGCCGAAATCCAAACCAAGGCGATTCCCTATCAACACGGCGAGGTGCAACTCGAAGGGTTCCTGGCCTGGGATGACGCGCAGACGGGGAAACGACCCGGCATCCTGGTGGTGCACGAGTGGTGGGGCTTGAACGAATATGCCCGCGATCGGGCCCTGCAGCTCGCGGCACTCGGGTACGCGGCCTTTGCCGTGGATATGTACGGGAAAGGCCAGGTCACGACCCATCCGGACCAGGCCGCAACCTGGATGAAGCAGGCGCAGGCCGACGTAAAGGTATGGCAGGCTCGGGCGCTCAAAGGCTTGGACGTACTGCGGAGTCAGGCTCTGGTCGATGCGCAACGCACGGCGGCGATCGGCTACTGCTTCGGCGGGGCCACGGTGCTTCAATTAGCCTACAGCGGGGCCGACGTTAATGGCGTGGTGAGCTTTCACGGCGCTTTGCCGCTCCCTCCGCAGGCTCTTAGCGCCAAAGCCAAAATCCTCATAGCCCACGGCAATGCCGATCCGTTTCTCACCGAAGAGCACGTACGTACATTTCGCCAAGCCCTGGATTCCGCAAATCTGGATTGGCAGATGGTGGTCTATGCCGGGGCCCGACACAGTTTCACCAATCCCGGTGCGGATGCTCACGGTATAGACGCCTTAAAGTACAATCGCCAAGCTGATATGCGATCCTGGAAACACATGCAGCTCTTTTTTGAAGAGATCTTTAAGGGATCCTGACCGGGATCTTGTCCATCCCGAGGTGCCGGCTCAATAAGGCAACCCTGTTCAATCCGTTTCCCCGCCTCCCATGGATCTATTCGACATCCTTGCCATCGTCCTCACGCTGACGGCCGGATTCTCGTATCTCAACTACCGGTTCATTCGATTACCCGTGACCATCGGCGTGATGGTCATTGCCCTGGCCGGGTCGCTCCTGCTGCACGGCATCGATCTCCTCGGGTATCACGTGGAAGCCTTGGCTGCCGGGTGGCTCGAATCCATCGACTTCAACAAGACCCTGCTGCACGGCATGTTGAGTTTTTTGCTTTTCGCCGGGGCCTTGCACGTGAATCTCAACGACCTGTTCAATCAGAAATGGGCGATCGGGTCGTTGGCCACGGTCGGCATCATGCTGTCCACCGCATTGGTGGGCACCTTCACCTATGGGGTGTTGAACCTGATCGGTATTCCGCTGTCCTATCTCACTTGTCTGGTGTTCGGGGCCCTGATCTCCCCGACGGATCCCATCGCGGTTCTGAGCATTCTGAAAAATGCCAACGCTCCCAAGAGTCTGGAAGTGAAGATTACAGGCGAGTCGCTCTTTAACGATGGCGTGGGGGTCGTGGTCTTCCTGGTACTGGCTGAAGTGGCGGCCGGAACGCATGAGCCGACGGTCGGTTACGTGGCCGGGCTGTTCGCGCAGGAAGCCGTGGGCGGGATCGTCTTCGGACTGGGCCTGGGGTACCTGGCGTATTGGCTCCTGAAAAGTATCGACCAGTATCAGGTCGAAGTGCTGATCACCCTGGCCCTCGTCACCGGCGGCTATGCCCTGGCGGGCGCATTGCATCTCTCCGGCCCCATCGCCGTGGTAGTGGCTGGCCTGATGGTGGGCAATCAGGGGCGTGTGCTGGCGATGTCGGAAAAGACCCGAGAACACCTGGACACGTTTTGGGAACTGATCGACGAGATATTGAATGCGGTCCTGTTCGTGTTGATCGGTCTCGAAGTCCTCGTGCTCACGTTCACCGGGGACTACCTTCTCGCGAGCGCGGCGCTGATTCCGCTCATCCTCCTGTCACGCCTCATGGCGATCGGGGTGCCGATTGCGCTCCTGAGTCGCGTGCGCTCATTCACCCCAGGGGCCGTGTGGCTGATGACGTGGGGCGGGTTGCGGGGCGGCATCAGCGTGGCCCTGGCCCTGTCATTGCCGGCCGGCCCTGACCGCGACGTCATCCTCGCCATGACCTACGTCGTGGTCGTGTTTTCCATCGTGGTCCAAGGCCTGACCATGGAAAAGCTCGTGAAGTACCTCATCCCGCGTTGAGTGAAAGAAACCAATTCTCTCACAAAGATCGACCTGCAAGGAGGCAGTCGTTGAAGCTGCCGGCTCTGCATGTTGTAAGGTGACAGGCGACACGTTATACTCTCGTTGTGATCGCCTCGTTCAAACACCGAGGCCTGAAAGCCCTCTACGACGGTCGGACGGCGCGGCGAGTCGCGCCGGAGCACGTCGGGAAACTTCGGGATATCTTGGCCGCACTGGATCGAAGCCGCGAACCCGATGGCATGGATTTGCCGGGATTTCGGCTTCACGCATTGAAGGGCGCGATGAAAGGCTACTTTGCCGTCACGGTGTCGGGAAACTGGCGCGTAATCTTTCGTTTTAAGGATGGATCGGCGATCGACGTCGATTACGTTGACTATCACTAAGGAGGGACAGAACCATGGCCATGCACAATCCCCCTCATCCGGGAGGCATCGTCAGACGACAGTGCCTCGAACCGCTCGGCTTATCCGTAACTCGGGCTGCAGAAGGACTCGGCGTCACGCGTCAAACCCTCTCAGACCTCGTCAATGAGAACGCCGGAGTGTCCATCGACATGGCCATTCGTCTGTCCAAGGCGTTCGGTTCCACCCCGGAAACCTGGCTTGGCATGCAGATGGCCTATGATCTCTGGCAGGCCCGCGACCGCGTCGAGCAGATCTCGGTCAGGCAATTCGAGGTGGCCTGATCAGTGATTATAAGAAACCTACTGTGATTTCTGATTCAGGAAAAAGCGGTTCAAGATTTTCTGGGTTCTTGTTAGTTGGAGGCTGATTGCTCAAGACGCTCGGCCAGCCAGACTTTGATAATGGATTGGCGGGTTACGCCGAGTCGCCCGGCTTCCTTATCCAGAGAATCGATCATCCAAACGGGAAAATCGACGTTGACTCTTTTCTGTTCTTGCAGGGGTCTGCGGGCTTTTGATACATCCAACACGTGAGAGACGTCTTTGCCTGCATCAAAGTTTGAATCAAATTTCTTGGCTTTCATAGATCAAGACCTCCTCTACACGAGATCGACGAACGGAAATAATTCGAATACGGCTACCTCTCGGCGTGACAATAGCTGACCAGTGTTTGCCCTTGATGCGGCCTATGACCAAAAACCGTCTTTCATCCTCTGTTTTTGCCTGAATTTCAACAACGTGGGGATCATTCCACAGCACTTGAGCTTGACCGAAATCAATCCCATGTTTTTTCAGGTTATTCCGGCTTTTCCGTTCGTCGAACTCAAAGGCGAACATGGTATAGAAAATATACCATTATAGGAATTCGTGCAAGGGTTGGCCTTTGAGGCTTCCAACCACTCGGAAGGAACTTTTTCGGTAACGGGAAACATGGACACGTACACCATTCATCTCAGTCTGGCGATGTTGGCTGTTGGGTTCTGGGTGCCGGCCGGGATCTGGCTCATGAGTAAGCGAAACGCGTTCACGGTGTTGGCGTCCGTATCGGTTAAAGACGAGGACTCACTTCCCGCAGTGTCCGTTGTGATCCCGGCCCGCGACGAAGAACGAAACCTGGAACAAGCACTGCAATCGGTCCTGGCATTGGACTATCCGGACTTGGAGATCATCGTGGTCAATGACCGGTCGACCGACGACACGGGAGCGATACTTGAAAACATGGCGGAACGGGATGCTCGCCTGGCCGTGGTGACGATTGACGATTTGCCGGCGGGCTGGATCGGGAAGCCGCACGCGTTACACGTTGGCGCGCAACAGGCCCGAGGCGAATTCATCCTCTTCACCGATGCGGATATCGTGTTTCACCCATCCGCGCTCAGAAAAGCCATGGCGCACGCGCAGGCGAACGGGTTCGATCACGTAACCTTGATTCCGGAAGGCATCATGCCCGGGAGTTTCCTGGCGGCGGTGCCCGCTACCTTCGGGATGTTCATGTTCATCATCTTCAAACCGTGGCAAGCCCGAAATCCGCAGAGCCGGCGCTACATGGGCATTGGGGCGTTTAACCTGATCCGTACGTCGGTCTACCGCGCCTTGGGCGGCCATGAGCCGGTGGCCCTGCGGCCGGATGACGATCTCAAATTCGGCAAGCTGGTGAAGGACCACGGCTACAGGCAGGACGTGCTGAACGGGAGGGGAATGATCACGGTGGAATGGTACCGGTCTGTCGCGGAACTCATCGACGGCCTCATGAAAAACATGTTTGCGGGCATGGAATACCGGGTCTCGGTGGTGATCGCGGCGACACTGGCCGCCCTGGTTATGCACATCTGGCCGTGGATCGGCGTCTGGGTGACCGGGGGATGGCCCCAAGCGGGGTATGCCGTGACGATCGTTATGATGATCATCAGCTTCGGGAGCGTCATGGGGCCGTTCGGGGTGAAATTTTGGCAGGGCCTGTTCCTTCCCCTCACGATTGGCCTGTTGGTCTATATCCAATGCCGTTCGGCGGCATTGGCGCTCTGGCGGGGAGGTATCGTCTGGCGGGGCACCTTTTATGAATTACGCCAACTGAAAACGGGTAAAGGATAATTAAAGGTTTTCGCAATCCTCGCATTTCATTCTTCTTGAAAATCCACAAGTTGTGAAAGTTTGGAGTCCGTTACGGCCGACGTGTATACTGTCTATAGGTGTGCCCGTCCGTTATGGCAACGTGACGGCGAATACCGAAGAACATGGAATGCAGAAAGGAAGTGAAGTCGTGAAACGATCCGTACTGGGTGTGCTGGTGGTGGCGTTGATTCTAGCCGCCTCCTGGGTCGGTGCCGTCTCGGTACCGTTCAGGATTCAAATGGAATCCTGGTCTCCATATTTCGCGCCGGTCACCGCCACGGTGACGGCCGGCAATCCGATTCGGTGGGAGAATCCCACCGGCTCCCATCACACCATTACGCATGACGGATGCCGGGGAACCGGCACCTGCGCCTTCGATTCCGGGGCCATCGGGCCGGATGGCGTGTTTGAAATAGCGGAGTTGCCGCCCGGGCTGTATCCCTACCATTGTGCGCTGCATCCGATCATGCGTGGGACGGTCGTCATTGTGGATGCGGAACGTCCCTCGGAAATCTAACCCGCCGACGTGCTCAAAATCCGTCAATGCCACGTAAAGAGAACCTGCAAATCGGGTACGGGAAACTCCGGTGTAGCCCCCTTGACTCCGGCATACCCGGTTATATTATGAAACAGGATGGAGCAAACGTGAATGGAGAAAACAGTGGACGTGATGGTTGAACTGCGACAACTTCGTAAGACATTCGGGCCGATCGTGGCCGTGGAAGACGTGTCGTTCACGGTCGGCCGGGGCGAAGTGCTGGGCTTTTTGGGGCCCAATGGTGCGGGAAAATCCACGACCATGAAAATGATCACGGGGTTTCTGACCCCCACCAAAGGCACCGTGACGGTCAACGGCTTCGACATCTGGAAACAGCCGCTCGAAGCGAAAAAGAGCCTCGGGTATTTGCCGGAGGGAGCGCCGGCCTATGGGGAGATGACGCCCTTGAGCTTTCTCATGTTCATCGGCGAAATGCGCGGGTTTCGCGGAGCGGAATTGTATCGCCGGGTTTCCGAGACCATGGAAAAAGTGAATCTCGAAGGGGTGGCGCACCAGCCCATCGACACCCTCTCCAAGGGATTCAAGCGCCGGGTGGGCTTGGCCCAGGCCATCCTGCATGATCCGTCCGTCTTGATTCTTGACGAACCCACCGACGGGCTCGATCCCAACCAAAAACATGAAGTGCGCGGGCTCATCAAGACGATGGCGCAAGAGAAGGCCATCATTTTGTCCACGCACGTGCTGGAAGAAGTCCACGCGGTCTGTACGCGCGCCATGATCATCGCCAAGGGCAAAGTGATCACCGACGGCACGCCGGGGGAGTTGGAGGCCCGGTCCCGGTATCACAATGCGGTGATTCTGCGATTGCGGGGGGCTTTCACCGATGGCGTGCAGACGACACTGGAAGGGCTGCCAGGCGTTGAGCGGGCCGAGGCCCTCGACGGGACCGCGCCGGAATACCGGATCATTCCGAGGGACGGGCAACCCATCATCGGAGCCGTCAGCCAGTGCGTACATCGGCAGAACTGGGACGTGGCGGAGTTGTCCGTGGAACACGGGCACCTGGATGAAGTGTTCCGCTCCTTGACCATGCCCGCCCAGGCCCTTACGTAGGAACAGCCCGGCGGGAACGGATTGCGGAACGGACCGGCAAGGTAACAGGACATGGGTAGAATCGGCGTCATCTTCAAACGGGAACTGGTGGGGTACTTTGCCACGCCGATCGCCGCGGTATTCATCATCATCTTCCTGATGCTGGCCGGAGCCTTTACCTTCTATCTGGGTGACTTTTTTGCCCGCGGGCAATCGGACCTCATCCCCTTTTTCGACTTTCACCCGTGGCTCTACCTGGTCCTGATCCCGGCCCTGGCCATGCGTCTCTGGGCGGAGGAGCGGCGTGGGGGGACCATCGAATTGCTGTTCACGCTGCCCGTGACCTTATGGGAAGCCGTGGTCGGCAAGTTCCTGGCGGCCTGGTGCTTTACCGGCATTGCGCTGGCGCTCACGTTCCCCATGTGGGTGACCGTGAATATCCTGGGAGAGCCGGATAACGGGGTCATCCTGGCAAGCTACCTCGGCAGCTTTTTGATGGCAGGCGGCTTTATGGCAATCGGGTCATGCATGTCGGCCCTCACCAAGAACCAGGTCATTGCCTTTGTGATCAGCGTGGTGGTCGGGTTGGGGTTCGTCCTCAGCGGTTTTTCAATGGTGCTGGATCTGTTCAGCGGGTGGGCCCCGCAATTCTTCGTGGAACTCATCAGCTCGTTCAGTTTCCTGACACACTTCAACGCCCTGAGTCGCGGGGTCGTCGACCTGCGCGACCTGGTGTATTTCCTCTCGCTCATCGGCTTTTGGTTGTTTGCCACGGCGCTTATGCTGGAATGGAAGAAAGCGGAATAAAGGACCCATGAACGCACGACTTCTGACAGGAGGCGGACTGGCCATCGCGGTGGTCCTGTTCTTCACGGTCAACGTCCTGAGTCACGTGGCGTTCCGGTCGGCCCGTGTCGATCTCACGGAACAACGGCTCTATACCCTGTCCGAGGGCAGCCGAAACATTCTGCAGGGGCTCGACGAGCCGGTGACCCTGCGGTTTTACCTGTCGAAGAAACTGGCCGTGGAACTGGCCGGCATTCGAGGCTATACCAACCGGGTGCTGGAACTCTTGCAGGAATATGAGCAGGTCGCCGGCGGGAACCTGATCCTGCACGTCATCGACCCCGAGCCTTTTTCGGAGGACGAAGACCGCGCCGTCGGATATGGCCTCCGGGGCGTGCCGATCGATCAGGGCAACGCGCAGTTCTATTTCGGACTCGTCGGCACCAATGCCACGGACGACCGCGAACTCATTCCCTTTTTTCAGCAGAGCCGTGAAGAATTTCTCGAATACGATCTCACCAAACTGGTGTACCGGTTGGCCAGCCCCAAACAAAAGGTCGTGGGCCTGTTGAGCACCCTGCCTTTGGACGGCGGCCCGCAAATGCCGTTTCCGCAGGCCTCGGGCGGAGGGCCGCCCTGGATGATCATGGACAGCATCCGGGAGGTCATGGAAGTCAAGGTCCTGGACAAGGCCGTGACGGACATTCCCGAAGACGTGGACGTGCTCATGGTGGTGCATCCCAAGCGACTGGGCGATCCGACCCTCTATGCCATCGATCAGTTCGTGCTGCGCGGCGGTCGTGCCGTGGTCTTCGTGGATCCCCATGCTGAAGCCGACCGCGTGCCGCCCAATCCCCGAAACCCCACGGGCATGCAGGGGCCGCGCAATTCCGATTTGGGTCCGGTCTTCGACGCCTGGGGCATCGAGCTGGTCGACGGGAAAGTGGTAGGCGATCTCCCCTTGGCCAAACGGGTCAACTTCCAAAAGGAAGACCGCATGATGGTCGCGGATTACCCCGTGTGGATCGACCTGACGCCCCGGCAACTCAATGCCGAGGACGTGGTAACCGCCAAACTCCCGAACCTCACCATGGCCTCTGCCGGGATCCTGCGCAAAAAAGAAGGCAGTGCGGTCGAGTGGACACCCTTGGTGGAAACCGATGACCAAGCCATGCAAATTGATTCTGCCCGCTTGCAGTTCATGCCCGACGTCGAAGGCATCCTGCGGGACTACCGGCCGGGAGACGAAATCCTCGGGCTGGCCGCGCGCCTGACCGGCAACGTGAAGACCGCGTTTCCCGACGGCAGGCCGCCCGCGGAGGAAACGGACGAACCAAAGGATCCGGAGATCGCGAGTGCCGTCAAAGAAACCGAACAGCCCCCGCACGTGGCCGAATCCGCGGAGCCGATCAACGTTATTGTAGTGGCGGACACTGACATGCTGCAGGACCGGTTTTGGGTCCAATCCCAAAACTTTCTGGGACAGCGGATCGGAATCCCTACCGCTGCGAACAACGATTTTGTGACCAATGCCTTGGACAACCTGACCGGCAGTCACGACCTGATCAGCGTCAGGAACCGGGGGAGCTTCTCGCGCCCCTTCACCCTGGTCAGGGCCATTCAACAGGAAGCCGAAGCCCGGTACCGGCAAAAGGAACAAGCCCTGCAACAACGCCTGAAGGACACCGAACGCAAAATTCAGGATTTGCAGAAGCGCAAAGAAGACCAGACCACCATCATTCTGAGTGCCGAACAACAAGCCGCGCTGGAGGGCTTTCGGCAGGAGCTGGTGGCGACCAGAAAAGCGCTGCGCAACGTCCAGCACGAACTGCAGAAAAACATCGATGGCCTTGAAAACGTCGTGAAGTTTCTGAACATCGGCCTCATGCCGCTGGTGATCGCCGTGGGCGGTGTCGTACTCGGCGCCTGGAACATGCGTCGCCGCCACCGCGGCAGCGAGCTTTCCCCCTCTCCCCTTGGGAGAGGGCCGGGGTGAGGGAAGAACCATCCCATGACCAAGATGCTCAAAACCCCTAGCCCGCATTTCTCACCGGGCTTCGTCGCGAGGGCGTCGAGACGCCGCTGTGCCATGGTGCACGGACTGCAAGACGCTGAAGGCATAGTTGACACTATGTCGAAGTGGCTTGCGGGAGTACGCCCTGGCACAGCGAGTGGACCGGCACCCGCAGCAGGAGGTTGGTGAGAAATGCGGGCTATTAGCTCTTTGGCAGTGATCGCTGCCGTCCTGATCATCGTGGCGGTGTTCATGGCCGAACAACAAGAACCCGGCGCCCCGCCGGCGAACCGACCCGTCTTCCCGGAACTGAAGGCCGTCATCAACGACGTCACGGCGCTGAGCGTGGCCACGCAAAGCGGCACCATCACGCTGCACCGGCAGGAAAATATATGGCGGGTCAAGGAAAAATATGATTACCCGGCCGACCTTGGAACCGTGCGGGAAACGCTCATCGGCCTCGCGGAACTCACAACCCTCGAACCCAAAACCCGGAAACCGGAACTCTACGAAAAACTGGGGTTGCAGGATGTGGAAGCCGAGGGCTCGTTATCCACGGGCATCACCCTCAAAGATGCTACGGACAACACCGTGGCTGCGGCCGTCATCGGCAATGATCGACCAGCGCAGGGGAAGAGCGGATACAAGGAACTGTTCATCCGTAAAGCCGGAGACCCGCAGACCTGGCTGGTCCAAGGCAGACTCACGGTCGAGAAAAATCCGGGCCAATGGCTGGACAAGGAACTCGTTCAGATCGAAACAAAACGAGTGAGGCGCCTGACCGTGACCCACCCGGACAGGACCCGGCTGGTCGTGGAGAAAGCCAGGCCCGCGGACCTCAACTATCAAATGGCTGATCTCCCGGAAGGCTTGGAGATTGAGTCGCAATTTACCGTGAACAACATCGTATCCACGGTCACGTCCCTTTCATTGGACGACGTCCAACCGGCGAGCGAGATCCCGTTCGACGGTCAACCGGTCGTAACCGCCGTGTTCGAAACCTTCGACGGCCTCCAAGGAACCGTGCACCTGCTCCCGAAAGACGAAAAGAACTACGTGACGATCTCCGCAGCCTTCAACGCCGGCCTGGTCTGGAAACCCGAACTAGAAAGAAAAGCTGACCCGGAAAAAGAATCAAAGCCTCAGGCTGGTGATCAACCCGATGCAGACACGCAAGACAAGGAAGCCGGCACCAACCCCGATCAGCCCCAGATGAAATCCGAAGCCGAAGTCAAAGCCGAAATCGAAGCCCTGAACAAACGGGTCCGGGACTGGGTGTATGTCATCCCCAAATTCCGCGCCGGTAGCCTCCTCAAAAAACCCCAAGACCTCCTCAAGACCTCCGACGGGTAAGTCCTGTTTCGCTCCTTCCCGTCATCCCCGATCCTCGATCGAGTCAAGGATAGGCTCTCATCGGGGATCCAGTGTCTTTCTGTTTCTCTACTTTGCTTGCCCTGAGCGAAGATTCGGTGCCTTGTCTTGGTCTTTGAAGTGATTTTACTAGCAAGACTCCGCAATCCGTACCATTCACGATGCGATGAAGTAACCAGAATGACTGGTCGCTTTTTCGATAATTTTTTTGATCCATAATTCTTCTTTTAGCTGGAATGGCTGTTCTGAATCATACGTATTGACAAGTACGATATGTTTTATATAGAACAGGATCAATATCACTACTGTCCGGTTAATTATGGAATAAATTCAATTGGTTAGAAAGCATATCCTCCTCCGATCTGTACTTGCTATCGAAAAAGCCTTTGTTTAAGGGGGTTTTCTCGAAAAGGGTCACGGAGAGAATCTGGAGCAACGTGTAGAGCGAGATATCCAGATGGAGTCGCTTCTTGATGAGAGCTACGAGGCCATAAACCGAGACGGCAACCCAGATTTGGGTCTTCACAGCATTCTCGGAGGTGCCGTAAAACTGTTTGATGCGGAGATGCTGCTTGACCCATTTGAAAAACAACTCGATCTGCCAGCGGGCTTTGTACAGCGAACAGATCGTGGTCGGCGCTGGGCCAAACAGGTTGGTCAAGAAGATCAGAGTCTTCTGGGAGTCGAGATCTTTGAAGCGCACGCGTCGCAGATGGAGCGGATACTTCTTGTGGGTGTAATACCCCGACAACACGACCGTCTGGTCGCAGAGAATGCCCTGCGTGCGGTCGCTCGGCGCCGAATAGAGTCGGCGCAGGGTGGTATTCGCTTTGGCGCGGGTGACAAAGAACGCTCCGGCCTGATGGAGGGCCAGGAGTCTTTCGAAATCCAGATAGGCACGGTCCATGACGTAAATGGCGGCCGGTTCGGGACTCAAGAGGTCGAGCACGTTGACATCGTGCCACTGTCCATCGGAAACATGGAGAAAACTCGGAAGCGGCCCCCGCAAATCCAACAGCGTATGCAGCTTGACCGCCGCCTTGGTGGAGCGAAAGGGAGCCCAGGGAAACAACGACAGGCACAGGTCGACCGTCGTCGAATCCAACGCATAAATCGTGTTGGCCAGGTCCAGCCCCAGTTCCTCGTCGGCGTATAACGGACGGACCTGAGCAATCAGGCGTTGAGCGAATTCGGCATAGATGCGCCAGTCCCGGCGTTCGTTGGCATCGGCCAGGGTCGCGCGTTTGACCGGCGCCCGAATGCCCATATGATACCGTTTGGCCGCTTGCGCCGCGAGACAGGCCTCGATGTCTCGCAGACTTTCCCGGTAGGTCAACTGCGCAAACGCCAGGATGCGGAACTGGTCGCTGCAAGGCAGGGTCCGGACGCGATGATTGCCACCATAGCGGGCGACGAGGCGGGTGAAGGTCGTCCAAGGCAGAAAGTCAATTAACTGAGCAAACAGGGTCTTGCCGGTGTACATGGGGAATCCTCCAAGAAAGATTTCCCGAACGATCCCCCCAAAGCCATGACGCGTTCAAGTCGACACCACTGCTATTTGCTAAAAAAGAGAAAAAATTCATGCAGTTATGTGGAGCAGCAGTTCAGTTAACCGGACAGTAGTGGATCAATATCACATCAATCTCTTTCAATTCCAGGAGGGTTTCAATGCATTACCGTGTGTATTTGGACGATCAACAGAAATGGCGATGGGTCTTTCGGACGAGCACGCAGAAAACCATCGCCGTCTCAAAACGGGGCTATCCGCACAAGCGGGAATGCCTCCTATCGATACTATTGGTGAAGAACTGGCCGAATGCCCCGATCTATGATGGCGATGGGCGTCTCTCGCAGGAAGGAGGATCGTGCTAGTCAGTCACCAGCGCTCAACAGGCTGGCGTGAACGTCCAGTCAGATGTCGTTGTGGGAGGCGGTGTGTAACGCCGCCTCCTCTCCACCTCGATCTAATTCACTGAAGAAAGTCAAAGTTCCCAACACATCTCCTCGTCATCCTGGACTCCGATCGAGGCTCTCTTTTTGTCTTCGTCGTCTCGACATTTTATGCCGCTTTCTTCCTTTTCCCTGGCTGGGGTAGTGCCTGTTTGCCGATCCAGCACGCGAGCTGGTAAAGCCGGTCGCTTCGCGACTCTCAAAAAGCTTCAGTAAGTAATCAGATCAGTGACCGATGAGGGCACCATGATAGCAGGTCTGCGCCTCCGTTTTCCCCTTGCGTTAAAGCCCGCGCGCCTCTTCCCAGAGGCGGGCTTTCCCCACGGTTTGATACCATTTCTCGAAAGCGGCGCGGTCTTGTTGCCGGGGTTCGCCGAGGTCCGGTCGCGGGTCTTGGCTGAGCACGAACGCCATGCCTTCGGTCAACCAGGCAGGGCTGCGCCATTGGCCGAAGACCCCGAGGCGTTCGGCCTGAAGATGGTGGATCATCTCATGACGGATGTAGTGGTCCTTCCACCCGCGTGGGCTGATGACGATGCCGGAGATGCCCACGGTGTGGGCCGCTGCTTTGTCGAATCCGAACGATCGGAAACAGGCATGGGATGCACAGAAGATCACCCGTGGTTTCTGTTCGATGGCCCCGACCGACGAGTGAACGAATGTATACGCCTCGTCATACAACGCAAGCGCTTCTTTATAGCGCGACGCATCGTCCGTACAAATGGTTTCTCTGAAGCATGACACGCCGTTCCATTGCGGCACCAGCACGCGCGTAGGCTTGTAGAACGTCCAAGCCGCCGGCGGCGTACAGACCAGACCGATCAGCAGCACCCATATGAGCGTGTGCATCTTGAAACGTCTGGTCATGCCGTCTTCATTTTTTCCACCGTTCCTTCGCATGGCGGTCGTGAATGAGCCGCCATGCAATGTGCCACTCCTTAGAAATTGATCCAGAGTTGAGTGTAGCCCCAGGTTTGGGTCACTGCGTCCCCGCCGACCACGGCATTCCTATCGATGAACTCGCCAGGGAGGAAGACGCCGGCGCCGGTCTGCCACGCGACGTGGTTTCCGGGCGTGAAGAAATGGGTATACACCACGTCGACTTCACTCCCGAGGTCGTTGGTGTCGTTGCCGTGCAAGGTATCCTGAAAGGCCGCGTATCCCTGGTTGGCGAAATACCAGTGGTCGGTGAGTTCGTTGAGATAGAATTTGTGTCCGGTGATTTCGAAGTGGCTGTCCTTGGTGGGCCGCAGTTGGAGCCCGAAGGAAATATGCTTCATGTTCTTCCAGGACATGAGGTCCATGTACCCGAAGTGGATGTGGTTGGTGGGGTACAATTGATCGAACCCGGACCACGTGCCTGGGCATTGAGCGGCATCCTCAGGATCGTTCAGGTCTTGAAGCGCCCGGCAGGTGTTCGAGTTTTTCTGCCCGGACGCGGTATTGAATTCGGCGCCCAAACGGGGCTGCATGGCCACCGGCAGGGTCACGCCCGCGTCGATATGAAAGGCATGGGCCGAGATGTTCATGTGTTTGCCCCTGGGGTCTTCCCACCCCCCGATCTCACCGAATTGGTAGTATCCCTCGATCGTGGCGTCCATGATCGCGCTCCCCACCTTGCCCCTCTTGAACGCCCGGCCGCCGATCGTATGCCGGGATTGATTGGCCGGACGCGCATCCTCGATCCGGAATCCTTCGTTCGTTCCGCCGTTGTGCCAGATCCAGGTGGGTTCCAGGACCAGGCCTCCGACGTTCATGGGCACCCGGAGATAGACAATGTCGGCATCAGAGGTTGCGTTGACTCCGGGAACCTGAGTGCCGCCAATACAGTTGCCCGTTGTCGGACCCGTACAATTTCTCTCGTCCGTCCGCAGCCAGCCGACTTGCAGGGAGGCGGTGTTGTCGAGTTTGAGTTCCGCGGTCAGGCCGTCGTGAGACCAGCCCACGTTATTCCAGTCGAAATGCCCCATCATCCGATGGTTGCCCCACACCACGAGTTGCCGCCCGGCTTTCACGGTCAGGTTTGGCACCAGGAAGTTCCGCACCAGCATGAAGGCCTGTCGGGCGAAGAGGGTCCCGCCGGTGCCATTGGCGTCGACCGTATTGTTGACTCCCCAGTTCTTGGAGTATTGGGGCTGGAAGAAGAAGGTCACGTCCGGCGAGATCGAATAGTTGAAGCCCAGCCGCACCCATTGCTGCACGAAAAACGAATTGCTCTTCTCGTCGATCACGGCGCCGTCCAGGTAGTAGGGCCTCCCGAATTTCCAGTTCGTGCGGAATTCCGGACGGACTCGCAGATCCCCGGAAATGGTCAACTTGTTGATGTCGAACAGCGTGCTGGTCGGCGGGTCGAATTTGTGATACGGGATCAAATCCGGAATCGCGCGCGGCACGGCCGGCACGGCCGAGTTCTTGTCCGTGGCCGGGGTGGTTTTCTCGGCAAACGCCGGGATGGTCGCCAGAAACGGCACCGCGGCCATTGCCCACGTGATCATGCGATTCCGTCCTTTCATTGTGATCCTCCTGCTTTTGTTTGTTGTTTCTTCACTATGGGCCCAAAACTTGTACGCTTTGATTGAGCCATGTCTCCTGTAGTTCTTGATATACCTGCATCAACCGGGAATCCTCAAGCCGGTAGGCCAGGGAGATCAGGATCAACCCGAAGAGCAGGACCAAGGCGCCGAGTCCCGCGATGCCCAGAGCCAGGAACCAGCCGCTTGCCGAATTGAACCCGCCGTCGACCCCGAACGTGACCAGAAAGATCACGGTGCCGATCGCCACGAGTCCCAACCAAAGCAGGGTGAGCAGACCTGAGGACCAGGGCACGCGTTTGATGAGGTGCAGTTCCACGCCCGTCCCGGTGGACCGGACCGTGAGGGTGCCTTTCAACGGCCATGCCGTGCGAAACCGCATGGAGAATAATTGGTACGAGGGCCGGATCGAAATCACTTCCTGCCCGCCGAACCAACGGGCTATGCCGTGGGGCAGGGCAATGGTATCGTGCTTGCCGAATCGTTCGAGCAGGGATTGACGGGAGAGAGTGTCGAGGCGGTCGCGCCGTCGGGCGATACCGAAGCCGTATTGCGCGGCAAAGGGACGGAGGCTGGTGAACTGATACCAATCCCCGATGATCAGCAGCACAAACAGGATGCCTCCGAAGATTCCGGCCAGGAGCATGGTGCACGCACCATAGCACAACTGCCCCCGATCCTGTGAAGCCGTCCCTTCCCTCTGTCATCCTCGACATCTTTAATCGAGGATCCAGTGTCTTTGCCTTTACCTCCTTCCGTTCTTTTCAGTGCTGGTTCTCGACAGCGTAACCCATGACAGCCGAAACATACGGCGATTTGACTTTGTTCGCGGCGCTTTGCTACGATGCTTCTGCGGGGTGGAGCAGTCTGGTAGCTCGTTGGGCTCAATACCGTGAGGAGCGATCCGCTGGTTGCTCGAAACATCAGCAACCCCTCCCAACAATGAATGGGCTGTGCAGAAGGAAACTTCTGTACGATCACCTGTCAAATTCGGGGAAGCCGGTAGCGGGGTAACCCCGAGCCAAGCTGGCGGAGCCGTCGCGCTCCGGCAGAAGGTGTAGAGACTTGACGGCAGGCATCCTAACGGCGGCAAAGCCGGTCCGAGGATGAAGAGAAAGTCCGGACCACGAACTGGATTTTCCAGGCGGCGAAAGCTGTCGTGGCGCGCATAACCCAAAGGTCGAGGGTTCAAATCCCTCCCCCGCAACCAACAAGTCCGACATTCCGGAGGCGGGGATGTCGGACTTGCTCTTGTGGCCCTAGGTTTCGGCCGATTTTGTAACCTGCGCGGCACCAGCTCCGGCGGCGAAGGCGTCTATACAGGAAGGAATACGGAAATGCCGGTTGGCCTCTCCCTCTCCACCACAACCATAGAAGAATGCCCCGCGGCCGGAGCGATGATGGCGCGAACGGCATGGTTGGTCGCAGTAGTCGCTCTGACGGTCGGTTGCGGCGGCGGGAGCGGAATGCCGCCCTCGTCGTCGGACTCGGGCTCTCAACCGGGGCCTGGAGACCCGTCCCCTCGGCCTCCCGATCTGGCCGTCCGGGTTCCGCCGCCGGCCACCACGCCGGCGGACCTGCGGGCGCTGGCCGAGCAATATTCGAGCGACTCCGAATACAGTACGGTTTGGGGCCTTCGGCAGATCAACGCGGCGACGGCCTACGCCAGGATCGCCAGGCGCGACGGCCCCGGGACCGCGCCCGGGGCGGGCGCCCGTGTCGGGGTGATCGACACCGGCATCGACGCCGGGCATTGGGAGTTCGACGCCGAACGGACAAGCAGCACCAATGCGCGCGCCGACCTGATCGGCCACGGCACGTCGGTGGCGAGCATCATCGCCGCGCGGCGTAACGGGCCGGTTCCGGGCGAGTTCTCGCACGACGACTTCCACGGTGTCGCCTGGGGCGTCGACCTGCTGCAGATGACGGCGGCCCAGCTCGACAGCCCGGACCCGTCCGCGAATTACAAGGGGATCGACGCGGCGGGACTGGAAGGTGAGGCCAGAGAGCTTGCGCAGTGGATCACGGAGGCGTCGTCGGTGGACTTCGTCAACCTGTCCCTCCAGACTCACGGGCTGGTGGAGAACTACCTGGACAAGGAGGGCTTCGGCCCTGCGTATGCGGCGGCGGTCGGGACGCTGGCGCAGGCTGGCGGGCGGGTGCTGGTGTTTGCCGCCGGCAACGACAACGAGGACCTGTGCGAGGCCCCGGAGCCGGGCTGCGTGGACGGTCGGATGCGCGCGACCTCGCCGAGCCTCTGGGCCGGCCTGCCGGTACTGGAGGAGTCGCTACGCGGCCATGTCGTGGCCGTGGTGGCGACGGAGCGTGACGGGAGCATTGCGGTATTCTCCAACCGTTGCGGGATCGCCGCCAAATGGTGCATTGCCGCGCCTGGCGCCCTGGTGCCGGTCGCCACCTCCCAGCCCGACCCGGACGACGAGAGCCGGCGAGTGCGCGGCTATGATCCGGGGGCCAGCGGGACCTCTTTTGCCGCGCCCTATGTGACCGGCGGGCTGGCGGTGCTGAAGCACTGGTTCCGGAGCCAGATGGCGAACGACGTGCTGCTCGCGCGGCTCTACGCGACGGCGCGGGTCACGCCGGACGCGGTCCCGGCGGGCGGCTCGTGCCCGGCGCATCTCGATCTCGACGGCGACCGGAGCGCTTGCGAGCTCTCGTCCGCGTTCGGCCGCGGCGTCATGGACCTGGGCGCCGCGACCGCGCCGGTCGGCCAGACTTCCATTGCGCTGGGCGGCCGAGTCGCGGACGGCGGCCCCCTGGCACGGTCGAGCTGGATCGTATCGGGGGGCGCGATGGGGGACGCGCTCGGCCGCGGCCTTGCGGATCGGCAAATCGCCGTGTTCGACGCGCTCGGCGCGCCCTTCTGGGTCGCCGCCGCCGGCTTTGCGCAGGCCGCGCCGCCGGCCGATCCGGCGGCGCGCCTCTGGCGCTGGTTCGCAGGGAAGGACGGCACGGGCGCTGCGCCGCCCGTTGCCGGCGAAGGGAGATCCGCGCTGGCGGTCGCCGCCGGCCCGGCGGGGAGCGAGCTGCAAATCAGCTTCGGCGCGCTGGATGGCGCGCATATGAGCTTTGCCTCACAACCTGTCGCGGTCAAGACGCGCCTCGGGGATGCGGTCCTGTCCATGTTCGCCTCGGCCGGCTCCGGCAACGAAGTTGGTGTGCATGCCTTGGACGCCGCTGCACACGGTCTGGCCCTCGCATGGAGCCCGGCGGGCCGGCAAGCGGTCCTTCGCGCGGGCTGGATCCGGGAGACGGACACGCTTTTCGGTTCGAGCGCGGGCGGGGCCTTCGGCAAGCTCTCCTCCGGCCTGTCCTTTGTCGGCGCCTCGGGGGGCTTCGAGGCCGGCGGCTGGCGGATCGGCATGGCCGGCGAGATCGGGCGGGCGACGCCGGAAGCCGCGGGCGGGCTCCTGGCGGACGCCGACGCGAGTGCCTTCAGTACGGCCTTTTCGGCGGAGGCGGTCCGCCCCCTCGCGGGCGGGACCCTCAGGCTTTCGCTGCAACAGCCGCTACGAATCGAGAGTGGGCGTCTGCATCTCTCGCTTCCCATGCGCCGGACCCCGGAAGGGGCGGTCGTGCGCCAGCGGATTCCCGTTGGTCTCGAGCCGTCGGGCCGCCAGATTGACTTCGGCGTCAACTGGACGAAGACGATCGCGCCGGGCGGACTCTGGCGGGTCGGGGCAATTGTGAGTCACGAGCCGGGCCACGCCGCCGGCCGGAATCCGGAGGCCGTGTTCCTCGTCGGTCTTCGTCTCGGGCTGTAGCCGCCCGCGCCCGCCGCGCGTTCCTTTTGCGCCACCCACTCAGGACAACCCGGCTCGACCTGATCTCTGCGGAGCTTCCACCGCGAGGCAACGCCATCCGAGCGGGCCTGGCGCGAACATTGACGGAAGGCTCGCAGGGTTGGGCTATCGCACACGATTTTGATATGCTTTGCTGCACTAGGTAAACAACGCGGCGTCACCGTACAAAACCTTCCGGGAAATCAGACGGTTGTAAAGGAGCAGATCGAAATAATCAGAGAATGTCAGTCTCGGTGGTTGTGTGCCCCCGCAACCAACGCTCTCATCGATCCGACGGGATCGTCCCCTTGGGACGGTCCCTTTTTTTGCCGTGAACACGTCGATGCCCGTTCTTTAGGGGGTGAGACGTTCTGTTTTTGATTACGGCCTTGGATGCAGTCACAGCCTTGCGACCACCGCACGTCAACGTTAACGGACGATCATGACCGGACAGGGAGCCCGGTGGACGAGCGTGTGTGAGACGCTCCCCATCAAGTACCGGCTGACACCGCTTTTTCCATGCGATCCCGCAATCAGCAGATCGGGTTGCGAGACGGTGATCTGCTCGAGAATGGCAAAGGCAGGGTCTCCTAACCCAACCGTGGCCCGGGCGGTATAGTTGTGTCGCGTGAGTTGCTCGGCGATCTCTTCAGCGGTTTCACGGGCGTGAACCAGTACCCGTTCTTCGAGGTGCTCGGATTGCCACAATGTGGTCGGAAAAGGCAGTTGAGGGTGAGGCCAGACCGTCATGACGGTGACTTCCACGGGATGATTGAAGGAAAGAGTGAAGAAAAACCGGAGAATGGACTCGGCATCGTCCCGGCTCTCTACGGGTATCAAAATATGTTTGAGCTCGGGCAGCGGATTCCTCACGACCAGCGTGGAACAGGGTGCGTGCAGGAGGACACGGTGTGAAACGCTTCCCAAGAGCAATTCCTTGATCGGACCAAGACCTCGAGCCCCGATGAGTATCAGGTCCGCTTGTGTCGATTGCGCGGCTTCCAAAATGATACTCGATGGGTCACCGACTTCGTGGATTCGATGCACCTGCCCGATCTCTTGCGGAAGGGTGGCGATGGTTCTATCCAGGAGCCGTTCACCTTCGGCACGCAATTTCTCATCGATGGCCTGGCGGGCCTGCTCACGCAAATCGGCCGGTAGCAGAGGGTAATCAAGGTGTGGCAAGTGAAGAGCATGAACGACCGTCACCTCGTCCAGCGGTCCGAAATGCGCCAGGGGCTGAACCGTCTGTGACAAGGGGGTCGATCCGTCTATGGCGATCAAAACACGCATACAGGCATCCTTTTTGTCAGCATATCAGGTTCACCCTCTCGTTTGCGAACATTGTCTCGCGACAGACCAGACGAGGACGACCGGCCGGCCTCGTCTGAGTCATCTGTCAACTTTGAGAAGGAACCGGCGAGGCCGGCGATGCTTCTCACGCCGGGGTCGCACGGAGGAGCAGTTTTTTATAGAATACCCGGGAGTTGGTGCCTCAGGTGTTCCTGGGAAACGCGGGGAGGGAAGAATGGTCAACGTACGATGGTTATGGATTCCTTTAGTCGGGGCAAGCGCGTTTCTGGCCTTGTCGGGCAACGAGACCATCGGAGGGGTGCTGGGTGACGTGGTGGGGCATTTTTTCTCGGCCGCGCTGGTGGCCGTGGTGCCGGTCGTCGGGTATCGCCTGATTTACAAAGACATCGGCGAAAAAGAAATCACCTACATCTTCGCGGCATCCTGGGCCTATCTCGTGATCTCGCAGCTCTTCAAGTTGTAGACCCCCCTCATCATTACGAAACACCCTACATTCCCACGAAATGTGGGATGCGCACGTCTCGCGACCACTCCTTTTAACGTAGTTTTGAAGCCGGGTTAACGCGGCCGACATCAGCAGCCGGTACTCTCCGGCATATGCATGTGCTCCCGTGGCGCTACCAGATAACGAAAGCATGGTAGGATAAAGTATGAGCAGATACAGGCCGTGTCCCCAATGCCGGCGGGTGATGGTCCTCGAAGATCACGGCGAGTTGCTTGAAACCGTTGACGTGCTGAGTTTCTTCGAGTACCGGTGCCGCGCCTGTGGTCATCTCGAACGGTCCGACAAGGGTCTTTTTCAGATGGAGACAGAGGATGGACTCGTCGACTCGGGCCAGATCCCAAACCGTTGGTCGGAACGGGACCCCCGCGTTACGCGTAGACCCGTCCAAAGCGATTCGAGAGAACCGCTGAGAGCGGAAACGTCTCCTGGGAAATGAACCCGTTGTAGCGAGCCGGGTCGGAAAGGACCAAATCCACCACGCTGCACACGCCGGCAGCGGTGGTCACTTGAATGGCCGACCACAGGTTCCCGGCAATGGTTCGCGGATACAGCTTTTTGACGTAATTCTCTTCCATCAAGTTTCCATTTTTTCTCCCCACCACGGACACGTAAATCAGGACCACGTCCTGCTCGGTTTTGGGAACGGCGTTTTCAAGCAGGTGTTTGAGCGTGTCCCGTTGCTGATTCAGTTTCAGGTCGTTCATCAGAAACTGAATTTTGTCGCAGTGTCCCGGGTACCGGAGGGTCTTGTAATTCATCGTCTCGACTTTCCCCGCATAGGTATCCGCCAGGGTTCCCAATCCTCCCGAGGTATTGAAGGCTTCGTAGAGCAGGCCGTCGACTTCGACGGTCTCATATCCTTCAAGCGGCCTCAGTGCGGTCTTGACTCCGTTTTCTATGCCATAGCACACGTTGCCGTATTCGTTGATCAGGCCGTCCGTGGACCAGGTCAGGGAGTACTTCAACGCGTTGCTGGGATGGACGGGCAGCGCCCCGACGCGCATTTTGACCGTCTCCAACGTGTCGAAGTGTTGCATGACCTCATTGGTCACAATGCTGATAAATCCCGGAGCCAATCCGCACTGCGGTACAAAGGCCTTACGGCTTCTGCGACTGATGCGTTCAATGCGTTCGGTCACCTCGACGTCTTCCGTCAAGTCGAAATAATGGAGGCCGTGCTTTCTGGCGACACCGGCGACAGTGGGATTGGAGAAATACGGGAGGCTGGAAATGACGGCCTCGGGCCGATGCGTGAGCACGTAATGTTCCAGGCTGTCAACATCGGCGGCATCCAGAGCCACGGGCACGATCGCCGGCTGCGTTTGAGCAAAACGCCGGTTTGTAGCCTCAGGGTCGGCATCGGCCAGATGAACCCGGTAGTCCCTGGTTTCCGCTAGAAAGGTGGCAATAAGCGAACCGATTTTTCCCGCGCCCAACAGGAGGATGTTTGGCATACGTTGCCCGCTCGTTAATAGTTCACCGTGGATTGCATCAGGGCGTCGGCCTGAGGAGGGGAGAACCCCTGGTAGCCGGCATGTCGTTCAATCAATTCCAGCACGGAAAACGGAATTCCCCGAACCCGCTCGGGCACGCTGAACACTTGTCGAAGGACGTCGCCTCTCTCGCCGGACACTGATCCGGCAAAGGTCACGCCTTTTCGCTGCAACTGCCCCATGGCTGTTTCAATGTCTTCCGTCAACAGGGCGATATGATGAAGGGTCCGGTCGCCGAACCTGTTCACCCAATCCGGGATGATGCCGGTCTTGCCCCGTTCGTCATTGTAGGCTTGATCAACGAACAAGGCCGGAAATCCCGGGGCCCGATACACCTTGGCATACCAGTCATGGTACTCCAGGGTCTCGGAATAGACGTACCCGAGCCTGACGAATTCTCGGGCGCGTCTGTCGATGTCTCCGGTTCGGATGGTGATATGATCGACAACGGGTTTGAGCCCGATTCCCGCGGCATCCAGAATGACTTTGGCAAGCTGAGCCGTCTGGTTTTGTGCCACGTACTTGCGAATGTAGGCGTCGGTCACGCGTTCAAGTTGGACCTTGTGCATTGCACACCTCACCCGTGATTCACACTTCTCATCAGTTCATGTCGATCTGCGCGCGTTGTAACTGGCCGCTGTAGTCGACGTAAATGGATTTCCATTCACTGAAGGTATCCAGCGCCGCCTGCCCGGCTTCGCGGTGCCCGTTCCCCGTCGCTTTCACGCCGCCGAACGGCAAATGCACTTCACTGCCGATGGTTCCGGCGTTGATGTACACGATCCCCGAACGAAGCTCGCCCATGGCGTATTGGGCCCGGTTGACGTCCTGCGTATACAAGGCGCTCGAAAGCCCGTACTCCACGGAGTTGTTCAAGGCAATGGCTTCCTCCAAGCCTTGGACCTCCAAGACGGCCAGAACCGGACCGAAAATCTCCTCGTTGGCAATTCGCATGGATGGTGTGACTTGGTCGAACAGGGTCGGCGCGTAAAAGTACCCGGCGGCATATTCGCCTTCGGTCAGCGGATATCCGCCTGCGAGCAGTCGTGCGCCCTCCTGTTGACCAGTCTTGACGAGATCGTGGACCCGGTCGAGTTGGCTTTGATTGATCAATGGCCCCACGTCGGTCTGGGGGTCGAGACCGTTTCCCACTCGAAGCGTCTGCATCCGATCCAACAGTAGCGTCACCAGCTGGTCTTTCACCGCTCGATGCACAATCAACCGGCTACAGGCCGTACAGCGTTGCCCGCTGGTGCCGAAGGCGCTCCACACGATGCCATCCACGGCCAACTCGAGATCGGCATCTTCCATGACGAGGATGGCATTCTTTCCACCCATTTCCAGGGCCACCCTTTTGTGATGAGCCGCGCCATCCAAGGCGACTTTTCCGCCCGTGGCCGTTGAGCCTGTAAAGGAGATGAGCGCGACGTCGGGATGTTTGACCAAGGCTTCCCCTACCTGTGGGGTGCTTCCCGACACCAGGTTGACGACTCCGGGAGGAATGCCGGCCTCTTCCAGAATTTTCACAAGCCGCGCCGCGGTCAAAGGGGTATCGGGAGATGGCTTGATCACCACCGTATTGCCCATGATCAGGGCCGGGAAACTTTTCCAGGCCGGAATGGCCGCGGGAAAGTTCCAGGGCGTGATCAGGCCGACCACACCGAGTGGTTCCCGTATCGAACAGGCGGATTTATAGGGCAACTCGGCTGGAGCGATATGTCCGAACTGTCTCCGGCCCTCTCCTCCCATGTAATAGGCCATGTCAATGGCCTCCTGGACGTCGCCTCGCGCTTCAACAAGGACTTTGCCCATTTCACCGGTTAAGGTTCGGGCCAGGGATTCTTTCTCGTGCACCAACCGTTCGGCGACGCGGTACAACAATTCACCGCGCCGCGGCGCCGGCAGACGACGCCAGGAGTCAAACGCTTCCCGCGCCGCGGCGACGGCGTGCCGGACGTCTTCGACGCCGGAGTCGGCGCATTGGGCAATCACTTGACCGGTGGCGGGATTCCGGATGTCAAACGTCCGTCCGGATTGGGCGGGTCCCCATTTCCCTCCAATGAAATTCCAGGCGTGGTTTTCCATGGCTTTCCTCCCCAGCGACCATCAATCGTGTTGAACGGGCACGCCGGCTCTGTCGGTGGAGCGAGGTGTCCGAATAAGAACGAGAAGAATGAGTCCGGTGACGCGCATAGCCTGCTGCCATGGAGTGAGCGTTCTTGACGCATGCATGTCCTACTTACAAGGTACACCCGGAGGCGGGGGCGAACAAGGCAGTCCGGCGGTAAGAAAGGATCAACGGTCGTTGATCCCTATGCCGTAGCCAGGGATACCCTTGGGCACGTAAGTTAGAGCATTTTCATGTCACGAAAGGCGACGAAAAGCGGCAGTGTGTTCGCTTCAGGAGGAGTCGGGACTGCCAAAAACCCGATGGTCAGGTAAACCGGCGCAGAGAACTGGCGAGTCCCATGCGGGAGAGGCTATAGATGAGCCATTTTGACGGATCGAAATTGTACCACTTGGGGCCATTTCGATAATCGCTTTGATACATGTGGTGATAGTTGTGGTATCCCTCGCCGAAGGTGATGAGTGAAACCCACCAACTGTCACGGCTGGAATCAGTTTCTCCATGGGGTTGGGCGCCCCACAGGTGGCAAATGGAATTGATGCAAAACGTGGAATTCAAGACGAAAAAGATTCGGCCGACTCCGGCGAGCAGGAAACAACCCAGTCCCTCAATCCAACCGCCGTACACGAATCCCACCACGAAGGTTAACGCCAAGCCGGACAGGACAATGGGGACATAATACCGGTCTTGCCACACCACTACGGGATCCTGTTTCAGCTTAGTGGCATATTTGTCGTCTTTATGGGGGTCCATCCAGAAGAGCCACCCGCAATGACTGTACCAGAATCCCAATTGCGCATTGTATGGATCCTCTTCCTGATCGCACCGCGCGTGATGGCGGATGTGATCCGCCGCCCATTTGAGGCCGGAATTTTGCAACGCCCAGCCCCCGGCAATCAAAAACGCGCCCTTCACCCAATTGGGGCACGTAAAACTTCGATGGGCCAATAAGCGGTGATAGCCCACGGTGATGCCCAGCCCCGTGACGATATAGAGCAGCGTGAACATGGTCCACGCCAGCCATGAATAATCATAGAAATACGCATAGGTGGGCAGCCCGATGATTGCACCGCCCGTAATAGCGGGAAACAGCGTCAGGTTCAAGCGATCATATATTCGTGGTACGGGGGCAACGGTGTTTGAATGAGTCAGAGTCGTCATCGTGTTAGTATCCATTGAGTGATCAGTCAAATCGTGTCTGAGAAACAACTGGCACGAAATACAGTGAATGATTGTTGAAACGGAAAGTGCTGCTTTTCACTCGCTTCAGTATCTTCTTCTCAAAATCCCGTCCACCTTCTGATGAAGCAGCACTTGAAAAGGCAAGTGCGTTAAGAATACCTGCCCGAGGACGAATTGTAAAGGCTTAACCTTGCTTTTCGTGGAAATCGTGCGGCTCAAATGCGACGCATGGCAAGCCGGAACGTCGCTCTTGATCGTATGTTCAGGCGATTCTGTTTTCGGCAGTCGGCGGAAAACGTCAAAGGAATCGGGGGATTGCGGTCAGGCGTTACCCTCGCGGGCGAAAAGATTTTTCTTTCGGTCTCGCCTCATTCACCACAAGATTTCTGCCTTGGAGGTCTGTGCCATTGAGCGCCTCTATGGCTTGCTGCGCTTCCTCTCCGCTCCCCATTTCCACGAACCCGAACCCCCGGGACCGTCCGGTATAACGATCCGTGACGACGTTGGCGGACTGGACGGTTCCATGTTGGGCAAACAGTTCCTGCAATTCAAGGTCCGTCGTCGAATAGGCAAGGTTCCCAACGTATAACTTTTGATTCACTTGGGCCTCCATTTTTCAATCTGTCACATGGCAAAACGCACCGTGGTCCGTCTGCCCCAAGACGCCCGTTTTTTCCGTAGACCCGGTGCATGTCCGACTTGGGACGGTTCAAAGTACCTCGAGTTTGTCGGGTTTCTGCGAAACGGGCTTTTCGCGAAATTTCTTGACTTCCGTCGTCGCGGCCTTGAACGCGGAGCGAATGGCTTCCTCGAAACTCTTGGCTTCTTTTCGCGCCGTCACGGTATGACGTGGAGGAAGATTCAGCACGATCAGCGCTTCGGCGTTATCCTCTCCCTTTTTGTGGTGTGGGTTTTTGGTCAACGTGATGCGGGCGTGAGTGATGTTGTCATACTCGGTTTGCAGTGTGGTTATCCGGTCTCGGATTTCCTGTTTCCATCTCGGCGTCATTCCGACGTTCCGGCTGTCAATTTTTACATCCATCGGCCTCCTCCTTGCTCGGGTCCATCGCGATCACGAGTTTTAGAGACACCAATTACAAAATATTATCTCACGAATCCTCTCGTCTTGTCATGAGAGATTGTGTGCCGGAGGGATGAAAAATCATCGCAAACGCGAAAAATCATGTCATTTCAATCTTGTGTGATCCAAGCCACGTGAGGTACCATCGTCTCTTATTGCTTTAAGGAGGCATCATGGAGAAAACCAAAGGGGCGGTTAAAGAGAAAAGCGGCGCGCTCGATCAGAATATCGATCGGTTTCGTCAGCAAATTGCGAGCCTGAAGACGTTTATTATGGGAGGCTCATCCACGCAATCATCCATCGAAGAATTTGACTTGGCCATGGAGGAACTCATTGTTGAAGTGTTGGGCAGTTCCTCGAGTATGTTGGAAGCCTATGAATATGCGCAGTTGGGAGAAGCGGGAGGACTCGTCAATATCTCGGACGAAGCTCCGGAGGGAGCGGGGCTGGATAATGAACGGGAAGCCCTGCGCCAACGGTTACGGGTATTGGAAAGTTGCATCGCGGATTTGGAGGCCCGGAGGGCTCAGGCCAGTACCGATCGACGCTCCCAGTCGACGGGCGGCCCTACCGTGAACGAATTTATGTCCCGGTCGATTCGCTCCGTCCCGCATGACGCCACGCTACGGGAAGCCGGAGAGTCCTTGCAGAAGTGGAAAGTCGGCTCGCTGTTGGTCGAAGGCGGCGATGACTTCATCGGAAGTATTACGGAAACCGAATTGAGCCGGGAAGTGGTCGCCAACGGGGTCGATGCGGCGACAACGACCGTCAAAACCTGCATGCGGGAACCGCTTCTGACGATTGAAAGTAGTGAGCCGGTGGTGGCGGCGGTGCAGCTCATGAAAGAAAAAGCGACCCGTCACGTGTGCGTGACGGAAAGCGGTAAAATCATCGGCCTGATTTCCGTGTCGGATATTCTGCGCTATTACTCCGGGGTGGCCTGACGCCGGATCACCCCGGGGCGTGTTACGTCCCCTTCTCGCGTATTGATTCGAGCATGCCGACGACCTCGGCGGGGTCAAACGGGTCGCCTGAGTGAAGCCTCAGGGTCGAGGCTCGTTCGTCCGGCGCGAGCGGTTCCTGGTCCCGCTCCTGTTGTTCCAGGACGGACAGGTCGGCTTCCGAGACGTCATCCGGCGCGACGGCTCTCGCCGCGACCCGTTCGCGCAGAGCGGCCGGCCTGGCCTGCACGTCCAGTATCAGGAAGGGGACGTTTAGCGAAGCCGCCAGCTTTTTGAACGCGTCACGATGCTGCCGCTTCAAAAAGGTCGCATCCACGATGACCGGATATCCGAACCGCAGAAGCTGCCGCGCAAGGGCGTGCAGGCGGTCATAGGTTTTTCGCGTCGTTTCCGTTCCATACAGGGCGTCCTTGATTTCCCCGGAACTCCGGTCCGACGGCGCTAAACCGAACAGGCGTTTGCGTTCGACGTCAGACCGGAGACGGATGGCGCCAGTCTGTTCCAGCAACGTTTCCGAAACGGACGATTTCCCGGTTCCGGTGACTCCGTGCATGATGACGAGCCACGCTGCTTGAGCTTCGGTCAAGGATTGGGCAGCCGAGAGATACCGAATGAAATCGTCCGCGTGGGACGAAATCCGCTGTTCTCGGACCTGGGCGAAAGCGAGTGCAGCAACCTTCACCCGGACGAGGGCCCGGTAGACTTGGTAAAAGGGGAGGAGTCCCAGGCCTTCATAGTCCCCCGTGAATTCGAGGTAGCGATTCAGGAATCGCCTTGCCAATGCCGGCTGCCCTCTGGCCCGGAAGTCCATCACCGTAAACGCCACGTCGTTGATGGCGTCGATCCATCGTAGCCGTTCACTGAACTCGATGCCGTCGAATGCGATTATCCGATCCTCTGGAAGCGCCAGATTGGCCAGGTGAAGATCACCATGGCACTCTCGAATGAACCCGCTCGCTTTTCGCTTCTCGAAACCATCGGTATGAGCCTTGAGGAAGCGAGTGAGCCAGTGCCGAAGTTGTTCGAGGGATGGGTGGTGTTCTGAAAAACGGCCATCAGAAGGGATCTGTTCAAAGACTTCTGCGATGACTTCTGCTATCAACCCGGGAGTACCAAAGGACGTGTCCCGCTCCGCTCCTGCCGCGTTGCGATGAAAGTTTGCGATATCCCGGGCCAATCGGTCGATCTGATCCGGTCGAACTTGGGCCAGCACGTGATCCAAGGTGGCATCGGCCATGAACTGTCGCATTTTTACGGCAAATTCGAAGGGTTCCCCTTGACCGTCGAACCGAGGGTGCTCGGGCGTTCCTGAAATGGGAAGCACGTCCACGTAGATATCCGGTGCCGACCGTTGGTTCAAGCGAATCTCCTCATGGCAAAAGAATCGGCGTTGGGCGAGGGAAGAAAAATCCACGAACCCGAAATTAACGGGTTTTTTGATCTTATAAGCAAAGGGTCCGGTCAGCAGGACCCAGGAAATATGGGTTTCCCGAAGATCGAAATCGGTGACCGGATGAGGATACAGACTGGGGTCCCGCAGGGCCCGAAGGAGTGTGGGCAGATTGTCGGTATTCATGGTTCAGAAAGGGATGATGAGAAGAAACGGTACAATGAGAGGATGCCAACTTTTGATGGGCCTAACGGCCGATGCGTTTAGCAAAAATAAAGCCAAATGATCTTTCCCCAGAATCTGGGGATAACATGGTGAAATTTTTTTTAGAATGGTTATTCCATGTCCATCTGATCATCAAGTGAGCAGATTGCACATTTTTTGCGCATTGTGGCGAATTATTTTTTTGTACTAAATATAGTGTACTTAAAATATCTACGTGTATTTGGAGTTATATTTCAAGATGTTATGAAGATATGACTGGAATGGGAAAGGAATTCCCGCATTGGTCGCTGACGTTGACCGGGAGTCATATGATTATCCACAAGGGCTGTTGACAAATAGCCGATTCAGCCGCGCAATTTAAGCATTCGCAATCCATTTACAGGAAGCATAGCCGTATCCGGAGGAATCACTTCTCGATCATGCAGGGAATCTCCGCACTGGCCACGATCATTTCGGTTTGCACGTTTTCGTTGACGTGCATTGTGGTGCTGTACCCTACCCTGTCACGCTTCAAAAGTCGATGGAAGGGAGTCGCATTCTATGGAAGTATTTCAGCGGGCACCGTATTGGTGGCGGCTCTGACTGCCCCTGATCCGGCTGTGCCCGACTTGGACTGGTCTTGGGTTGATTGGACAATGCTTGGTCTCGGCGTAGGGACCGGCATTGCCGTGATTCTGAACCGTTCGGGGTGGCTTCGAAAGAAGCAGGTTGGCGGACGTGATAATGAAACGAAGAGCGAGAGGGGCGTGAACAAAAAAGTCCGGGGTCGCGAAAAAAAGTCGGCCCGCTAGCGGACCTCCCTTCACGTGTCAGTCAAGTCCGATGCCCGATCCTGCTCATGTCGGTGTGACCAGGTTGTCTTGATCGTCGTCACGTCGAATCGCGCTCCTTGTCGAGATGATTCGATCCAGCGTTGTCCAGTCGATCGGCGGACAATCAGGCTGGAAGAGTTGGTTCAGGGTGAATTGCAGGAATCTCGGCAAAAAGGGATCCATGATGGTGGAATCATGCAACACGTCGCCATCATCTTCGATCCTGAAGTGATTTTCGAAGAGACCCCCGGTGAACCTTGTCTCGTCACAAGGTTCCAGTTGCAGCCTGAACCGGAGCGTCCCGGCGCGGACCTCAATGTAACGATGGCAGATCAGTTGGTCATATGGCACGAAAGAAGTAAATTCGTACCGGCCCAGCATCGATGACCTGAGCCGGATCGTCGTTCCGGACGGCAAAACGCTCCGTTCTTCAAGCTCGGAGACGAATTGCACGTTATCGAAGGTCGCCTGCAAATCCGATGACAGGTCACGATAGGTCGCCCAACCATCTTGGCCGAGGAGCTGTTGAATGATCGTCAGAATGTGCGACCATTCGTATCCCAGAACCCCGAAGTGGGAGTCGACAAACCGGCCCGCGTCAATGTCCGGCCGGCGATCCTTACTGAACTCGATCCGAATCTGATCGACGTGCGCAATATCGTACCGCTTCAGCGCATTCACCATTTCCCTGACGGCGCGGGAATCGGCGTACTGCCTGTTGATCAGGACGCGCGCCTCGCGGTGTTTCTTGAGAAGCGCCTGGAAGGGATCGACTTCAAAACTCAGGCAAGCCGGTTTCTCCACAATGACCCGTGCGCGTGGATTTCTCGACAGAATCGACTCAAGGCTCTCGAAGTGTTTTTCCGTGGGTGTACAGATGCACCAGACTTGAACGCGATGGAAGAGGTCGCCGGGTACGTCACTCAACGCGGCATAGGGCCGGAGTTCCGGGTCGTCGGGCACCCGAGGGTCCACAATGACGAAACGGTCGGACAACGGGTCGAAAACCTTGCGATAGATGTGACCCATCTTGCCGCAACCGACGATGCCGATGAGTTCAAAGTCCTTCTTCACAACAATCTGACATCCTTCCGCTCAAGCGGGTCAAAGTGTTCCGACGACCGAACCGGGGTCCGTCCCGTTCATGTCCGGGTCCCTACCATGATGTTCTGGCGGGTTCGGGCAGTTGACGATCAATCTCGTGAATCCTGTACCCGAACCCGGGACCCCTGATTGTCCTGAGGTCGAGACACCCGTCCACCCGTTGATACAATCCCGGATGCACCCTGGCTTCGTCTGCGGACGCATCGGGATAAAACTGCATGGAGTTGGTCTCGAGGCCAAAGCCGGGGGACGCGTGCGCCCCGAGTTGGGCGTGCGCGATTTGCGCAAGCATGGGGTTGGTCAGGTCCTGGGTCAACACCTCCAGGCCGTGGTGTTTCGCCCAACTCAGCGTCAAGAGCGCTTCCGTCTGGGTCTTACACGTTTTCGCCACCACGCCCGAATACCCGAGTGTGCTCGCTTTTTCCATCACACGCCAGTCATGGGCGCTTTCATCCAGGACGCACGGCGCCCACCTGGCAACGGCGGACACGTCCGTCCCGCGTGCCAGCAGTTCCGGCGCGAACGGCTCTTCTATGTAGCAAAGCGCGTCCAGGACGCCGGGTCGGTCCCGACAGACCCGGCCGAGCAGGTTAATAACGTACCGGAGGTCTGTCACCGTGCCATTGAAGTCCACCCCCAACTTCGTGACTCCGCGTGGCATCGAAACGTCGACCACGTTCATCATACGCTCATAATCCCACTCGAAATCGGTGCCGCTCAGCTTGATTTTCAGGCGACTCAATCGGTCTTTGCGTATCCATTCTTCCAGGGTCGCGGGAACACCATTCCCCGTCTCCTCGGAAATTTCCGCCTCTCCCGACAACGCGTCCAATCCGCCGACGGTATGCCAGGCGGGAATCCTGCTTGCGCCGTACGAGAGAAAGTCGCTCGGGTACCGTCCTTTGAAGTCGGCCGCTCCAAGGTAGGCGGCTAAATCATCGGACATGTCGGAAGAGGAATAGCAGTCGTAGACCGGCCGGCGTGCGGCGTGGCCATACGCATCGTGGAGCGCGATATCGAAGGGCGCACAGCACATCAATGCCGCCAGGTAAGGCATTTGGCTGCCCGCGCTTTGCCGCGCATTGAACGAAATCAGCAAACCGGGCAACGTCTCGCGCAGGAATGCATGTCCGAGCGCCAGCGGGTGCCCCCCGGCGTCGATCGCCGACCATGCCTCCAGCACCTCACAGCAGAATTGTCGTAACACTGCCTCGCGGTCCGGTAACGGCACGTCGCCGGGCCATGCCCAAGGCGCGGAGAGCGGGGATTCCCCCCATCCGCGAAAGGGCCCCCGAGAGACTTCCTCCACTTCACACATCACGCGGGCGCACGTGACCCGCTCGAGCGTCTCCTTCCCGAATCGAAACGGCACCTGTGCCCGGACGTCGATGAAATAGAGGGCCAATCTGCTCGGACGAATCGCAATCATGTTTCCGGTCAGCTGAACGTCATTGCCAGGATGGGGAAGCGGAGGATTCCATCTTCAGGACGCGCCATGGTAGCCGGTCTGCTTTGACCCGTCAAAACCGCTTTGATATTTTTTCGTCATGCACAACGTTGACAACTGGAACCGGTTGTACCGAACACAGGGCCATAGTCTGCCTTGGTGCGTAGAAACAATGCCGGCCTGGTTTTCGGAAGTCGTGAATTCCGGCTGGATGAGCCCGTGCAAGGCGTTGGACGTGGGTTGTGGGGTTGGCAATTATGCGTTTCACCTCGCGCAAAAAGGATACGAGATTCTGTGTATCGACCATTCCGAGACGGCGATTGCGCTTGCGAAAGAAAAAAACAGCCATCCGTCTTTACGATTCATGGTCGAAAGCACGGAAAACCTGAGCGCTCTTGGTGAACAATTTGATTTGATCTATGACATCTCGTTACTCCATCATCTGGAACCCCGGAAAAGAGAGGAGTACGCGTTTCAACTGTCATCGCTCCTCCATCCCGGCGGGAAATTAATGGTGTGCGTGTTCTGTGACGATGAAGCCCGGTTTGGAAAGACCAACGAGTTCATGAATCCGGTCACCGGTACCACCACCTCCCTGTTATGGAAAGAGGAACTCGTGAATATGTTTGACCCGCATTTCACCTTCGACAAGCTGGAAAAAGTCCCCTTCGACAACTACTTGCGCTACCTGTGCTTAATGAGGAAGAAATAGCTTCCGTGGCAAGCGTGCAGGCTGTACCCGAAGGGATGAAAAGGGGGCAGGTTGTCATCCTGAGCGAAGCGAAGGATCTGCTTTTCCAGGCGCTCGGTGGTTGAGGGAGAGATTCTTCACTTCGTTCAGAATGACAAATTTTGGTGTTGGTGGTTCATTTTCATACCACAAGGGCAAGGACATTTGGAGCGCGGATGCAGTATACTTCATCGCGGAAGACCTCGGACAGGAAAAGAGTGTAAAATTTCTTATGAGACGCCTAACAGTTTTGATCATGGCGATGCTGTCAGCCCTGTCGATGGTCTCACGTGCCGCGGCGTCGGAAACCCCGCCTCCGAGCCGGTTTCTTCACCAATCGATTCCCGTACTCGGGATGACGCTGGACAGGGCTCGACAACCCGCGGGAATCGTGACGTACGTCATGATTCACTTTCACCAACGATCCGATCACGATGGGCTCAAGGTCCATTTTCGGAAAATCCCCGGCCGGTTCGGACCTCTTGCAAGAAAAGGCGTGGCAACCGCCATTGACCGCGTCGCAAAATCCGCGAATCTGCAGGATGACTCGTGGACCGTGGTCTTGACGTTTCCTTACTCCGGGTTGACCTTGTACGGCGACAGCCTGTCGGCGATGGTGGCGTTAAGCGTCCTGGCTCTAGCCAAGAACGAGGCGATCGTCTATGGCCGAACGCTCACCGGCAGGATCACGGAGGACGGCCACATCGGGAAAGTCGCGGGCATCCCGTATAAAATTTCCGCAGCCTATTCGGAACGCCTGGACCGGGTCCTGATTCCTGACGAACAGCATCCCGGTGATGGCGAATGGCGCACCCCTTTCCTCA
The DNA here is from genome assembly GCA_965204965.1 of Nitrospirales bacterium. Classification (GTDB taxonomy): domain Bacteria; phylum Nitrospirota; class Nitrospiria; order Nitrospirales; family UBA8639; genus Bin75. The sequence goes on from OZ242026.1 coordinate 2,947,180, forward strand.
TGCACGTCTCACGGGTGGGGACGCTGGAAGCAGCCTATCAGGGCTTGACGGGTCGTTCCCTGTTTCCCAAGAAATCATTGAAATAAGCTTCGGTTGTGCCTTACGGGCATCCTGGTTTTCAATAAGTCGAATCTGCAAACGGAGACATTCGTGGTCGATGGTTTAGGTGAAAATGGAGGATTGCTTGTGGCAATCTTTGCGTTGTCTGTTATTGCCGTGCTCGGTCTGTCGTTCATGACGCCCACAACCGGAATGAGTATGGAATTCGAACCCCTCGCGCATCCTTATCCCCGACAACGTGAACGGGATCAGATGGTGAAGGCGCAACTCCTCACGCGTGGAATCAGCGACCGAGCCGTCATCCGGGCCATGCGGGAAGTGCCTCGTCATGAATTCATGCCGGCCGAGGATACAACCGAAGCCTATGACGACCATCCGGTGCCGATCGGATTCGGCCAAACCATTTCACAGCCCTACATCGTGGCTTATATGACCGAAGCGCTACACTTGGACGGAGATGAACGCGTGTTGGAAATCGGTACGGGTTCGGGGTATCAAGCCGCCGTCTTGGCAAAGCTGGGAGTGAAGGTGTTCACCATTGAGATCGTCGAGGAACTCGCCCAACGCGCGCGCCACACCTTCGACAGGCTGGGCATTCCCCATATCACTAGCAGGGCGAGTGACGGGTATCAGGGTTGGCCGGAGGCGGCGCCTTTTGACGCGATCATTCTCACGGCGGCTCCGGAACATATTCCCCGGCCATTGCTGGATCAGCTTGCGCCTGGGGGACGCATGATTCTGCCCTTGGGGAAAACGCTGCAGAAACTGATCATTCTCACCAACACGTCGACGGGAATCCAGCGCAAGGAATTGTTGCCGGTCGCGTTCGTGCCGATGACGGGAGAAGCGCAAACCGGCTCGCCAAGTGAATAGGGTTGCATCCCGGGTATAACCCCCTCTCCCCATCGTGGGAGAGAGTTGGGGTGAGGGGGCGCTCCAATCGAAAAGAAAAGGAAGCAGGCACATGAAAGAGAAGAATGTATACGTTTCGCGCCGGAAGACCGGTTTCAAACTCTATCTGATAGGAGCCATGGCGTTGTGTCTGACAATAGTGGGGCTTGCTCAAGCCGAACCGTTACCCAAAGAAGCCGTGCTGCCCTTGGCGCTGGCTGAGCAAGCTGCGGCAGCCGGCTTGGTCAAATGCGAAAAAGACGGGTACAAAGTCAGCGTCGCCGTGGCCGATCGGGGAGGGAATCTGAAGGTGTTGTTGCGCGGTGATGGGGCAGGCCCGCACACCACGGACAGCAGCTTTCGGAAAGCCTACACCGCCGCGAGTTTGCGACGCTCCACGCTGGAATTGGCCGAACTCATCGCCAAGGTTCCCAGCATCCAGGCCTTGCGGGACATGAACGACAGGATTCTGATCCTCGGCGGGGGGTTGCCCATTGAACTCGAAGGCGAAATCGTCGGTGGGATCGGCGTCGGCGGCGCCCCGGGAGGGCACCTGGATGAAGCCTGCGCCGCAGCCGGCCTCGCCAGTCTTGGGAAATCCCGGAAGTGAGAGACAAGATTGAGGCGCTTGGTCAGACGAGCATAGCTTAGACGATATGGAGAATCACCATGAAGGAAATTGCGCTGTCAGAAGTAAAAGATGACCTGTCCAAATACTTACGACTTGCTGAAAAAGAGAAAATCGTGATCACAAGGCACGGAAAACCGGCAGGCGTGTTGATCGGGTTTGAATCCGAAGATGAATGGTTCGATTATCGACTGGAGCACGATCCTCGATTTCTCCAACGCATTGAGCAAGCCAGACGAAGTCTACGAGCCGGACGTGGGATAAGGCTTGAAGATAGCTTGAAATAAAACTAAGATTGTCCTGATATGCCATCTTCTCGCTCCCCACATCGTGGCCCAAAGAGCCCTCAAAAGGCCATCACTCGGCGCCCGTCTGGACGAAAATTGAAAGCGCCCGTCTGGGCAGAAATTCTGAAGATCGCCAATTCTATACCCGAACCCGACCTGCATAAACTGCCAACGGACCTCGCTGCGAATCATGATCATTACTTGCGAGGAGAATACCTCCTTTGAAGGAGATCTTCGCCGACACGGCTTATTGGATTGCCCTCATAAATCGCCTCGATCAACATCGCACTACCGCTCGTCACCCGATGGTCAGGATGCCCGCGCCGTTGATCGTGCCGGCTTTGAGGGCCTGAAGGGCCTGGTTCGCGTCCTCCAGCCTGAAGGCTTGCGTGTGCGTGCGGATGGGTATTTCTGCCGCGACTCTAAACAGGTCCAGCCCGTCCTGCCTCGTATTGGCCGTGACGCTTTGGAGAGACCGTTCGTAAAACAAGTCGCGGTCATACACCAGCGACGGCACGTCGGACGAATAAATGCCTGCCATCGCGACCGTGCCGCCCCGCTCGAGGGCTTGCAGCGCATGAGGCACGAGATGTCCGACCGGTGCAAACACGATCGAGGCATGGAGTTTCTCCGGCGGGGATTCGGTCGATTGCCCCACCCACGTTGCCCCGAGTTGTTCGGCGAGACGTTGATGCGCCTCCCGGTGTGAGAAGACGTATACCGGGCAGCCCCAGTGCCGCGCGATCTGAATCGTGATATGAGCTGACGCGCCGAACCCATACAGGCCCAATCGTTGTCCGGGCTTGAGCCCGCTCCGGCGTAACGCCCGGTACCCGATGATCCCCGCACACAGGAGCGGCGCGGCTTCCGCGTCGGAAAAGGTCAAAGGAATGGGGTAGGCAAAGCGCGCGGGCACCAGCGCATATTCCGCAAACCCGCCGTGTACGTGATAGCCGGAAAACGTCGGGCTTTCGCAGAGGTTTTCACGACCCGCGGCGCAAAACTCACAGGTCCGGCACGTATCCTGGAGCCAGGCGATGCCCACGCGATCGCCGGGGTTGAGGGTGGTCACGCCTGGTCCCAGTCGATCGACGACCCCGACTGTTTGATGGCCGGGGATGATGGGTCTCGTGGCAGCAGGCAGCTCGGCCTCCACCACGTGCAAATCCGTCCGGCACACGCCGCAGACGTGTACTTTCACCCGCACGTGGCCGGGTCCCGGTTCCGGCACGGGCACGTCCCGGAGTTGCAACGGAGCCATCCCCACGTCCCCGGCATGATCGAGGATCATCGCTTTCACGACGTGCATCCTTTTTCGGGATCAGGTTTTGGGAATTATCCTTTTAATTTCACAGGGTAAGTTTGAGATGAGGTTTATTATGAGTAAACTATCAAAATATGAACGTATGAATCCTGAACAACAAAAATAGGGACTGTCCTCGCTAAGGGTTAGTGGTGTGCGTGTTTATACTAGGCCCGATCAAGGACAGCCCTTATTTTAATCCTCTTCAAGAAATCCAAGTACGTGATATTCGAGTGCATCATATATAAATTGATTGGATTCGCGGCAATATTCTCGACACGTTTTCGACGGGGAATCACATTGATCAACTGGGCATTGATATTGGCTATATTTGCTTCGAATAATGTCTCGTCGTTTCCTGGTCGTTGTCGACATGAGATGTTTTAATTTCTGTGATAATTCATCTAACTCATCGCTATAAAATCCTTTTCGCTTTAGCCCGTCTGAATAAATCTCGATTTGTTTCACGTGCCGTACTAATTCCTGAATATAGTACCGAAATCGTTCCTCAGATATTGTATCGGATAATTTGATAACAGTTTCTAAAAGTTTTCCTGAGTATTGCATGCCATCGACCGCTTTACTCGCAATCGCTAACTGCCGCTTTCTTTCTGCATCAGTCATTCTAGCATCCGCATACATATGTATGGACATGCTTGCTATCAGTAAGAATATGGCAATTATTGCGCCTTGTTTCATGTCATCCTCCTGCGTTTAAGAGCAATATATTGATAATATATTAAGGTGTTTAGGGATTGCACACTGATTTCTCTCTTTTTGTTGAGGGCATTCGATTTTTTATGTAATGTCTTCAATTCCTGAACTAATCAAATTAAAAGGATAATTTCCTTCCGTTTCGAGATTGCTGGCGCGCGGTCTGCGCGGACGCGAAGCTCGGTAGCCTGCGCTTGCATGACCTGCGGCATACCGCCGCCAGCCAAGCCGTCATGGCGGGCGAGAATCTGCCCTTGGTCGGCAGGTTGCTCTGGCATCGGCGGCACAACAGGACCATGGCGGCTTACGCCCACCTTGCCGATGCTCACTTTGTCGAGGCGGCGGAGAGGGTGGGACACATCGTTGCAAAGGCAATGCGGCTCAGTGATACTGGCGAACCATGATGGCTGGCTCCATGAGCAAGCAATCCCGGATGACGCGACCACTCTTTGAACATGTGGCACTGGCTTGGCATGCATTCGACCGCGTCGCCACTCGACCGTGGTGTGTCACCCCGGCCGCACCCATTCTGTTCTTCGGTGATCTCCATGCGTATTGGGCTTCGCCGTTGCGCGTGCTGACGGTTGGATTGAATCCCTCGCTTCATGAGTTTCCGGTTGACCAGCCGTTCCGGCGATTTCCCTTGGTGGAGAGCAGCATTGACCGGAAGCCGTCCTGCTACCTCAACGCGATGTCCGCCTATTTTCGCACCGATCCGTACTGCGGGTGGTTCAGCACCTTCGAGCCGTTGCTCAGAGGCATGGAGGTGAGCCACTACGAGGGCAGAGCATCCACCGCACTCCACACGGACATTTGCTCGCCCGTCGCAACGAACCCGACTTGGAGCAGACTCGGCGAAGCCGTTCGGTCGTTTCTCGCGGTCGATGGCGGCCCGCTCTGGCACATGCTCTTGGAGGAGTTCCGACCACAGATCGTGGTGCTGTCGGTGGCTAAGACGCACCTCGCACGCATCGAGTTCGAACCGCTCACCGATTGGGAAGTCATCCACTCCATCGAGCGTACATTCGGCGGCGAGCTTCGTTCCCGGCCATACGAGATTTATGCAAGGTGGTATGACATAGGCGGCGAGCGGACGCTGTTCATCTTTGGCGCTGCGGCCCAAAAGCCCTTTGGGACGCTGGCAGACAACCAGAAGTGGGAAGCTGGCGAGATTGTTTTCGGGGAGTATCGAGATGACCGATAAGGGCTGCTTCATTCAATTTCCGCATCCTGGCGGTGAGCACAAACCCGACCGCAATGGCAAAATCGGTTGGAACAAGCGCTATCGCCCCCACAAACGGAAGTTTATGCGGCTACGCGGCGAGTGGATCGACGGGAGCAGCAACAGACATTGCGGCGACCTGCTCGCATGGGGCGAGTGGGAGCCGGAATCGGATCTCATTCGTGATTTCAAGACACCGGACGGTGAGCCGCACCATCCTCGCTATCTTTGGGGTCCATACTGGGTTCCCAGGAACACCTACCGGTGCCTGCATAACACCGATCCGTTCATCTTCGGCGACCGCTTCCTCTACTCGAACTGTGGTCAGTCAGCTCCTAACAAATGCGGGCTGAAGCACCTTGCCCAAGGTTCCGTGATCGCGTTCGGGAGCGGGAAGAAGATCAAGGACCATTGGACATGGATGCTCGATACCGTGCTCGTGGTCAGGGACAGTTTCTGGTACAACCCGCTCAATCCACGTAAGGCGCTTGAAGGCAAGGTGCCGGACGAATTCTTGGAGGTGACAGGCAGCCCATTGGTCGCTTGGACCGAAGATCTTAGGAAGGGGTCGGGCTCAGCGGCGTGCGCGCCGACATCCGAGCGGCTTCGGCTCTATCGAGGTGCGACACCGGATGATCCGGTCGACGGGATGTTCAGCTTCTTTCCGGCAATCCCTGCGGATGGCGAGTCGTGCTTTCCTCGCCCCGTCGTTTTCCTTGACGACGAGTACTTCAATCCCCGCAGCTTGCGGGCTCCGAAGGGAGCCGGATGCAACCGCAAATCCGACGAGTTGCGCTGTCAGTGGCGTTCACTCGTCAAACAGGTTCACCGCGCTGGACTCGTCCTCGGAACTTGTGCTCAGTTGCCGGAGCGGCGAGTGGAATAAGCCATCTCACGGCGTGTGGTGGATGTGCTCCGCGAACGACCCATCCTCCGGGTGCGGCTTGAAACCGCAGTCGCGGCATCAGACGGGCAGAGTACCGCGCGGGTTCGTCCCGGACCTGCGGTGCCCGCAGTCCCTTGTGCCTGATCCCCATCGAACCGACAAAGCTCCTTCACCCCACCTCCTGGATCCGCCTCCTGTAAAATCGCGACGGCCTGTGTCTCCGTATATCGTGACTTTTTCATCGGGAACTCCTGTCTGCATTCTGCCAGAAAGCTCCATTTATAACATGTCTCTTAAACAGGGAAGCTTACGGGAGCAAACCCATTATCTCTCCGCACAGCATATCTGCTAGAGCCTCAATTTACTCACCAACCTAGGATTTTTGTGCGTAATCATGAATGGATAAGTCCCAGGTTTTTATCTCCCAAACCGACGATACATGGCATATAATAGGCACGTATGAAACTTCAAAAACAAGCTTTACTCAAGATGTCCGAGGAAGCTCCCCCTTTTGTTGACGCCACCCCGGCCGAACGGGTGTCCATGATCTGGGACTTGACGGCAGAGGTATGGAGTTTGACCGATCCGCAAGGTGTTGAACGACGATTACAAAGAGATGTTGCGAAGCTTATCCGCCCACGGGCAGAAAAAGTCTTGGCGCAATCGAAAAAGAATATTGACTCTGAAACGGAAGAGGCATAAAATTTTTGGTAATTAGGGCGAAACGTAACCAAAATAGATTTTCAGAAACTGTTTGAACACATTCTCCTGGCGGTGATTAAAGCGATACTCAACTTCTTTCAGATACATCGGGAAATGATACTTGGACACCCCGCGATACTGATACAAAATATGCTTGGCATAACTCCAAAACCCTTCAATGCCATTGATGTGATTCTTCGTCCGCCGGCTCACCAACGTTTTCGCATGATTCACCGTACGATGGTGGCCATAGCGTTTTAACGATTGATAGCCCCGAAAGGCATCGGTGAAATAGACGGACCCTTGCCGCGTATGGGCTTGGATATGGCGCATCAATTCATCTGCACTGACCGACTCCACGACCTTGGTATAGACCCGGCCGTCCCGCTCCAGGAGCCCGAACACGACGCTTTTGCCGGCGGTGGCCCGCCCGCGGAGCCCCTTGCGCTTGCCGCCGAAATAGGCCTCATCCAGTTCGATCTCGCCCGTCAGTTTCCCGGCTTCCAGTTCAGTGACATGATACAACGCTTCCCGCAGCCGCTGATAGATGCGCGTGACCACTTTGACATCCAAGCCCAGATCCTGGCTCAACCGATAGGCGGGTTGCAATTGATAGAAGCCTTGGAGGATGCGGATCTCCCGGCGCAAGCGCCGGAGGCTCTTGCTTTTCCTGCACCGCCCACATTTCACATAGCCGCGGCGGGTGTGCAAGACCTGAAAGGAGCCACAGAAAATGCACTTGCGCCCCCGTAAAAAGTTGGCCGCACAACTAAAAACCGTCTGGCGTCCTGTAACCATGCGTGTTTTCTATCACATAGTGGTTACGAAACGCCCTAATTACCAAATTTTTTCCAGAAATTATTGGTTTCAACAAGAGGGGTCAACCATGAACGACCTCAGCCCACCGAAATTCTAAGGCCCGTAGCGAGCGAAGGGATCGACCTTCTTCGGATTGCGGGCTGGCTTCGTTGCCGAGCGGCAACACTCCCGGACGGTGCTTCGCAGCACACGGTCTGAACGACCAGAAAACAGCCGGGAAAAAACGAATTCCCAACGGGAATTCTCCCTCAGGCAACAGCTTCTCCCGAAGAAAAACAGGCCTCGTCACTAACGGGTCAATCACAACAGAAAAAAGGGAGCGCACAATGCGCACACATACGTGAGCCCGCTTTCTTCGGGAAGCGGGCTCATCGTCGTTTGAGGACTCCAGGAGTTCAACAAACGTTCAATTCGGGACCCCTCGCAACGAAACCCGACCCTCACATTCCTCACCAGACGGCAGGCGCCGTCTGCTTCCTTTGACCGCAAGACGAGCTTCCGTGTACATTTTTGTCGAGAACCATCCCGCAACATACAATGACCAATTCCTTTTTCAAAGGCCATGGATTGGGCAATGACTACATTGCCCTTGATCCCTTACAGTTGACGTTCAAACTCACCGCCAAAACCATTCGCGCGATCTGTGACCGGCATTGGGGCGCGGGGAGTGATGGGATCCTGGCCCTGGTGCCCTCGAAAAAAGCCGACTTCGGGTTGCGGATTTTCAACCCGGATGGGAGCGAAGCGGAAAAATCCGGAAACGGCTTGCGCATTTTCGGCTGTTTTTTGTATGCCACGAAAAGGACGAAGCGCCGCTCTTTCTCGGTTGAAACCAAGGGCGGGCTGGTTCACGTGGAATTGGCCTTTGACCGGTATGGGCAGGTAAACGGCGCGACCGTGGAGATGGGGCGAGCCTCGTTCAGGCCGAGGGACTTGCCCTGCACCATTAAGGCCCCGGAGTTGATCATGCAACCGATCAAAGCCGTCGGACAGTCCCTGCGATTCACGGGGGTGAGTGTCGGCAACCCCCATTGTGTCGTGTTCAAGGACCGGGGCGCGTCGTGGACGCGCGAGGATTTACTTCGCATGGGGCCGGAATTGGAAACCCATCCCACCTTCCCCAAGCGCACGAACGTTCAACTGGCTGTTCCCACGGGCCCTCACGCCGTGTCCATTTTGATCTGGGAGCGTGGTGCCGGAGAGACGCAGGCGTCCGGTTCCTCTGCCTGCGCGGTGGCCAGTGCAGCGGTTCGCTTGGGACTGGCGAAAAGCCCGGTGAGGGTGCTGGCTCCCGGTGGCCGACTGGACATCACGGTGGATGCCCAGTACAGCCTGACCATGAAGGGTGCCGTCACCGAAGTGTATCAGGGACGGTTCGGCAGGGCCTTGTTGTCTGCCGCGCGGTAGCCGTCGTCAGGACCCGTCTACTTAGGGAATTGTGTCGGCGGCGTGACGTTCCAGCCTTCCCCGTTCAGTGATTCCATAAACTCCACCAGGTCTTTCTTTTCCTGCTCCGTGAGGTTCAAGGGTTTGATCACGGGATCGAGGTGGGCATTCGGCAGTCCGCCCTGATCGTAGAAATCCACCACCTCGCGCAACGTCGCCAGGCTCCCGTCGTGCATGTAGGGTGCCGTCTTGGCGATTTCACGCAGGGTCGGCGTCTTGAACGCGCCCGTGTCTTCGGCCTTGTTCGTCACGGCTTGGCGGCCGACGTCACGCTCCTTTTTGTCCGAGCCGACTCCGAGATTATGGTATTGCTCGTCCGTAAAATTGAATCCGAAATGACAGCGGAGGCATTGCCCCTTCCCCAGGAATACGCGAAACCCGTTTTGGGCATTGGCCGATAACGCCTGCTCCTCGTTCCCCACGGTGAAGCGGTCGTAGTCGCTGTTCCCGGAAAGGAGGGTGCGTTGAAAACTGGCAATGGCTTTGCCGATCAAGTCGGTCGTAATGACCGGCGATCTTGCCCGTACGAGGGTCCTTCGTCCCGCAGTGTGGGTACACCCTCGCCCTGGTTGAAACGGATTACATGCACTTTTTGCAATACTTGAGAGTCATCCATCCTTACCCTGCCTGTTTCGATCCGTTGAGACATGCATTAAGTCCGACTCTGTACAGGATCTCTCTCACGTTCTTTGGCTTGCCCATGACTTGCTGGAGTAGCTTGTCTTCTGCCATCTGTACCACGGTCCCTTGGTTTCTCAGGACCAACAGGAACTCATCAACCGTCATCTGACCGGCCAAACCTGCTTGTCGCATAATCGTTGAAAAGCAGGGAATAAGAACCTCCCTCTTGATCTCTTGCCGATACTCGGCTTCTGACATGTAGGCGAAGAGAGGGGCATTTAACAGGGCGATCACTAGCACAACGAGAGGGTATACACTCCTTGATATGGTTTGGCGGCGGCTCATACAGCCTCCTTGATTAAATCGACTTCAGTGGTTTCTTCTTGACGTAGCGATACCGCTGTAGACACAGGCCTCAACAGCCTCCCTATAAATGCGGTCTCGAAATCTTGCGGATCTGCCCCAGACTACGTTGAGCACCCTGTCTTCTTCCATCTTCACGTCCAGCGGCAGACTTGATTCCATGCGTGATAAGATCTCGCTAGCCGTCATCGGATTGGCTACTCCTAATCTCCTCTGCAATGTTAAAGCGCATTGGAGAGAAAATCGCTCTCTGATTTCTCGACGATAGTCGGCTTCTGACATCGTAGCGGCTAAAGACGGCACAGCAGTTTTGAGCACTGAGAGCACCACTACACCTATGAGGATGATTCGGCGACTGGACAGCATAACGGCCTCCTTCGGTTAGACGGTGAAACACGGCTCCTGTTGTAACTGTAAGTCCGACGACCAGACACAGGTCGGGCCGTTTCCGTCTCACCAAGACATCTTGGCGATCCTGCGTATTTACCTGTTGACATACAACACCATCCGACGTGGGAGCGACCCACAGCGGCGATGCGAGGCTCTTGTATTGAGCAGGCGACCCGACAAGGGGTCGTCTTAGTGAGACGGAATGCTAGTACTATAGCCCAAACCGTCGGATGGAGTAAATGGCGGGGTCAGGCATTGTGAGGATGGACCTACGATGAATTATGGGGAAGTTTTTGCATAGATATATTTGCCTATATATGAATAATAGCTTTTTGTTTGCTTTATGCAATACAAAACGATAACCTATTTAGAGTTTTTCCGTTGATGGGTATACAATACGAAGTCTTTACAATACAAAGGGGGTTCATCATGGGAGAGGATTTAACATACATTGACCTTTCCTGTACGATCCATTTTGACCCTGAATCAGGGTGTTACGTGGCGTTTTGTTCAAAATTAGACCTTTATACGGCGGGTCGAACAGAAAAAATAGCAACACAATCTATGGTTGACGCGATTGATATGTGGATGAAGCATTACGAAAAACATGGCCTGTTAAAAAGCAAACTTTTTGAGCGAGGCGCGATTGAACGATCAGTGCGTGTTGCCGTTAATGGAGAAGCGAATTGTGTCGCCCGATCTGCCGAACTTATCGCCGTCTGATCTTCGAGACAAATTACAACAGTATGGATTTCAGGTACTTGAAGAAAATGATTACATTTGGGCTGTCGGGTTACCCGGCCAAGCTGAACCACTCTTTTTTATTCCACGACAGGTTGATGTGATTCCTGCTCTAGTTCTTCGTCATATTATAAAGATACTCGGGCCAGACCGTCCTCTATAACCCCACTCCATCAGACCGCTTCCCTGTCTTGCCAATCCGTGTATAGTCGAAAGTAGCGGGACGTACCATTTTGCAGCGAGAAGCCTCACCGCTACCCTTCGGGAGATATAGATATGGCTGAATATTCGACTGAAGACCAAATGCGAAATGAAGTGGTGATAGCCATGGGAGCGCAACTTGGAGATCTGTATTTTGAACTTTACAAGGAAGTCGTGTGGCTGCATTTGAAATGGAAAGATTTTAGAGCTCTTTTTGTGAGTAATCCAGAAAGAGTTGAACTGCTCAATAAAGCCGCTCCTTATTTCTTTGCTAATTTACAGAGAATGATGTTCGAAGATGTGCTCATGCATCTATGCAGGTTAACGGACCCTCCACAGTCAATGGGGCGCGACAATCTTACTCTGCAGCGACTGCCCAATTCGATCACGGCCCCAACACTTTCCACCCAAGTCCAATCGAATGTCGATGCTGCTAAACAAAAAACGCAGTTTGCCCGTGATTGGCGGAATCGAGCGTTGGCCCACCAAGAACTTCCACAGTCTACGGGGATAAGACCACTTGAACCAGCTAAGCTCCGGGACGTTGAGGGTGCCCTGGAAAAAATCCGGCAGACAATGAACTGCATTGAGCAATACTACCAGGGCTCCCCAGTAATCTACGCAGAGTCAGTTGAACCACCAGGAGGTGTTGAATCGCTGTTGTGGCATCTTAAAAAAAGTCTCGAAACTTAGCTGATTGAACGTGAAAGGTGGTTTGGTTTACACGTCTGTTTCCTTTGACCGCACGACGAGCTTCTGTGTACATTTTGCTAGAGACAATGCTTGGCAAAATGGCCAAATCCTTTTTAAAGACCATTTTGAAAGGTCACAAAGAATAATACAGGTTAGTAGCGAAACTACAGGAACCATATCATGGGAATACTCGATACGTTCTCCCTGAAAGGATATACAGCAGTAGTGACCGGTGGAGCCGGACCGAAATTCGGAAGCAGCATTTCGGAAGCACTGGCTGAAGCAGGCGCTACTATTATCGTCGCTTCACGCGATCTTGACAAAAACCGCAAATTTGTCGCCGAATTGAAAAACCGCAACCATACCGCCTATGCCGAACGACTCGACATCACAAAAGTCGTTTCAATCGAAGCTCTGAGAAAACGCCTGACCAAACGTTTTGACCGGATAGATGTCCTGGTTAACAGCGCGGTGATCAGTCCCGGCGGTAGCTTTGAAGAACAAACACCCAAATGCTGGGCATCGAGCGCCAAGGGGAATATGGAGGGGCTCTTCGCTCTGTGTAAGGCATTTGTACCGACTATGGTCAAACAGCGAAAAGGCAGTATCATCAATATATCGAGTATATACGGAGTCGTTGCTAATGATCCGAGTCTTTACGAAGGTACTGGCATGAAGCAACCGCCGGATTACACCTTTGTGAAAGGTGGCATGATAAACTTTACCCGTTATCTGGCTACGTATTACGGAAAAAAAAGGTATACGGGCCAACTGCATCTGTCCCGGCGGCTATTTCGACAATCAACCTAGTCGTTTTCTCCGCAGGTATAAACAACGAGTGCCCCTCGGTCGTATGATGGATAACGACGACCTGAAAGGTGCCGTCGTATTCCTTGCATCGGACGCATCGCGGTACGTTACTGGCACAACGTTGATGGTGGACGGTGGTTGGACGGCCTTGTAGACCATCAAAGCTATGCTCTGGATCAATAACCCAAGCAGTTAACATTTAAACTGACCGCCAAAACCATTCGCGCGGTTTGTGATCGATGGGATCCTGGTACTCGTGCCCTCAAAAAAGCCGACTTCGGGTTGCGGATTTTCAACCCGGATGGCAGCGAGGCGGAAAAGCCCGGTGAGGGTGCTGGCTCCCGGCGGCCGACTGGACATCACGGTGGATACCCAGTACAGCCTGACCATGAAAGGTCCGGTCACCGAGGTGTATCAGGGACGGTTCAGCCGGGTCTTGTTGTCTGCCCCGCAGTAGCCGTCGTCAAAACCCGTCTAGTCTACTGAGGGAATCGGGTCGGCGGCGTGACGTTCCAGCCCTCCCCGTTCAACGATTCCATAAACTCCACCAGGTCTGTCTTTTCCTGCTCCGTGAGGTTCAAGGGTTTGATCACGGGATCGAGCTGGGCATTCGGCAGTCCGCCCTGATCGTAGAAATCCACCACCTCGCGCAACGTCGCCAGGCTCCCGTCGTGCATGTAGGGTGCCGTCTTGGCGATTTCACGCAGGGTCGGCGTTTTGAACGCGCCCGTGTCTTCGGCCTTGTTCGTCACGGCTTGGCGGCCGACGTCACGCTCCTTTTTGTCCGAGCCGACTCCGAGATTATGGTATTGCTCGTCCGTAAAATTGAATCCGAAATGACAGCGGAGGCATTGCCCCTTCCCCAGGAACACACGAAACCCGTTCTGGGCATTGGCTGATAACGCCTGTTTTTCGTTCCCCACGGCAAAGCGGTCGTAGTTGCTGTTCCCGGAGAGGAGGGTGCGTTGAAAACTGGCAATGGCCTTGCCGATCAGGTCGGTCGTAATGGCCGGGGACCCGAAGGCTCGTTCAAATAAAGGCTGGTACCCGGCGATGCTCTTCACCTTGGCGACGAGTTCGTCGTGATCCTTGAACCCGTGCTCGATGGGGTTGGCGAATGGACCAACGGATTGTTCTTCGAGCGTGGCCGCCCGCCCATCCCAGAACTGGGCCGAACTGAAGACCCGGTTGATGGCCGTCGGAGCGCTTCGCCCCCCTTTTTGTCCATGAATGCCCGCGGAGACCGGTTGCCCGTCCGTAAAGGCCAGGGACGGCACATGGCAGCTTGCACAGGCGATCGTGTCATTCGCCGATAAGCGTTTATCAAAGAACAGCAGCTTCCCGAGTGCCACTTTTTCTTTGGTCAAGGGGTTATCTTCGGGGATCACCAGGCTGTCTTTTTCCAGTCCCAACGGGAGGGTCAGTTGATAGGGAGTTTGCCCCGAACCCGGTGAAGGAGCCTGCCCTGAGCTTGACGAAGGGTCTGCCTGGATCATGCCGCTGGTGACGAAGAGCAGCAAGACTCCGGCGATGAGAACCCCTTGAGGGCGGGAACCTTTGATGGCGTAAAGAAACCCCTTCTGTGCGTTGTTGCCGGTCATTTCGTGCCTCCTGTTTTGCGAATCATTGATGTCTATGCGGTGGCGCATGCTCTATCTTCATTATACAAGGCAGTCGCCATACCGAAGGACGCGTTCCTTTCGGCAAGCCGCGCGCCGCCGCAATCCGGTATTTTCGTTCGAGTTGAGAATTTAGTCAAAGCGATGTTTGCAAACTCGGGACGGCACGGGGGCCGTCCCCTACCTCCCATGGCGTGGGAGGTATCCCGAAACCTCACGGTGAAAGGTTTTGCAGGCTTCGAGGTAGCGGACGAGGTGCTCGGACTTGAAGTCGTCCGGTTGCCAGGGAGCGGCTGTGAGGCACGCTCGATCTTGCGGACGAATCAGGTAGGCATGGGCTTGAAGAAACCGGCCTCCTTCAACTTCCACCTCGATCTGTTCCCGTGTATACACCTCGTCTTCGAAGGCGTCCAGGATTTCGAGGGTTCGGCTGTCTATGCGATAATAGACTCTGCCCGAACAGATCGATCCTTGGACAGCGGTCATGCCGGGGTAAATCCGGCCTTTGAGCAAGAATTTTGCGAATCCCTTTATCCAAGCTTGGGCAGAAGCCCACGGTCTGCCGGTGACCGCTTCCATCACTTCGGGGATTTCAAGCGTCCCGTAGGTAAAGACGTGGGTCATGATTCTTCGATCATCAGAGAACCGCTATTTCGCCTCATGAAAAATAACGCCCAGGACGTAGCGCTGACCGGTCTTGACCGGGCTGACCCCGTGCCGCATCGAGGCCCGGACGTAGCCGCGCTTGCCTTGGACAGGACGTTCATGAACGGGAAAGATAATGAGAGCTCCCATGCCGGGATTGAACGCGACGACTCGGGCTTGCTGGCGTGGCCGGTTTTCCACGAGCACGAATTCGCCGCCCTCGAACTCCTGTCCTTTCCGGCTGAGCATGACCATGGCTTGAAGCGGAAAGAGCGTCGGTCCATAGACGTCACGGTGCAAACAATTGAAATCTCCGCTGTCATACCGGAGCAGCAAGGGCGTGGGTTGGGTTTGCCCCTGGCGACGACATTCTTGTTGAAAGGCGGCCAAGGTGGCGGGGTATCGCTGCGAGCGGTTCAGACGGTCCATCAGGCGGTTGGCAATGGGCGACAGATGCGTATACAAGTGAGTCCGCAAATGCGAAACCAGCTTCGGCAACGGATACGCAAAATACGAGTACTCCCCCTGTCCGAAATTGTACCGGGCCATAACGATCCTGGATCGAAAACAGGTGTCGTCGTTGTAGAGTGTTCGCAGGGATCGACAAGCCGAGGATTGCACAACGCGCGGTACATGGGCATACCCACTCGTGAGGATCGAGTGTTCGACGCTAACCCAATCCAACGCGTGAAGATCCGGAAGGCCTGACGCGAGCTTTCGCTGCGTTTTCATCATGGCGGTCAA
Source organism: Nitrospirales bacterium (assembly GCA_965204965.1). GTDB lineage: Bacteria > Nitrospirota > Nitrospiria > Nitrospirales > UBA8639 > Bin75. The sequence goes on from OZ242026.1 coordinate 2,962,965, forward strand.
ACGTTCAATTCCCTTCTGGGGCAAGGCGGTTTGGTGGTTCGGGGTATTGGCGTCGCTCCTCCTTGCGGGTTGGATGCTCCTCCCCGGCATGGCTTCTCATTTTGTGGAACGCCAATTTGAAGCCTTCGGCTGCAAGCATGTCAACGTGGAGATCGAACATCCCGGTTTGCGACGAATCGTCAGTCGCAATGGTCGCCACGATCCTGGACTCTTCAGGAAGGAGTGCGATAGACTTCTGGTGATGGAAACGGGCAAAACATTCGGGAATGCGGATTCAGCCGGACGGTCATGAGAGGCCCACGATGACGGCATTCGGCAAACAGGTCGCTGAGGTGTGGCACGCGGGCGTGCTCGGGGTCAGCCTGGGCGAAGTCGTGACGGCCATTCTCGTGTTGTTGGTCTTTCTGGGTCTCCGCCGCGTCTTTTACCGGTTCGTGGTGTCCTCGCTTCGGACCGTGACAAAAAAAACCAAATCGGAGTTGGACGATCTGGTGCTCCACGCCGTGGAAAAACCCCTGGAGTTCGGGTTTGTGGTCGTAGGCTTCTACTTGGCCGGTCAAATCCTTCCGATGTCCGAGGACGTCAGTGCGACGTTCGACAAATTCATTCGATCCCTGATCGCGTTGTCGTTGTTCTGGGTGGTGTTTCGATCCATTGATCCCCTTTCCGCGCTCATGGACCGCGGGATCGCCATGCTGGGCAGTTCGAGCATGCGCGATACCATGAAGGGCTTCTTCGTCAAGCTCGCCAAGTTCGTCGTGATCTGCCTGGGGATCGCGGCGGTGTTTCAGGAGTGGGGATTCAACGTCGCGGCCTTGCTGGGAAGCTTGGGGCTCATGGGCATGGCCGTCGCCTTGGGCGCGCGTGAGTTCATCGCGAATCTGTTCGCGGGACTGACCATCTTCCTGGACCGCATGTTCGAGAAGGGCAATTGGATTCGCACGCCGGACGTGGACGGGCTCGTCGAAGACATCGGCTTTCGCGCCACCAAAATTCGACGGTTCGACAAAGCCCTGGTGACCATTCCCAACTCGCGGTTGGCGGGAGAAGCGCTGGTGAATTTTTCCCGCATGACCCATCGAAGGATTTATTGGACGATCGGAGTCGAATATCGCACGACCCAGGATCAACTGCGGATGATCGTGCACGATATTCTGGCGTACCTGAAATCCAGCGAGGACTTTGAAACGGATCCCGCACGCACCAAGACGTTTGTCTTCGTGGATGCCTTTGACGCGTCCAGCATCAACATCATGCTCTACTGTTTCACGAAAACCACGGAATGGGGGGAATGGCTGGCCTGTAAGGAGCGACTGGCTTACAAGGTCAAAGAAATCGTCGAAGGCCACGGCGTGGCGTTTGCGTTTCCCTCGACCTCGCTCTACGTCGAAACGCTGCCATTCGGAAAACCCGAGACGTTCCCGTTCCCCGCGCAAGACCAGCCGCAGCAAGTTCCCTCCCGCCCCGCGTAAGGGGCACGCAGGGTCTTTGCATGCGGGGTTTCGCCCCCGCACGACGAGATCCTTTTGTTTCGGCAAAAGGACCCAAAACCATTGGCGACCGGGTGTGGCCCCAGGGGGGTGCCTTTGCCCCAGTCCCGATTGCTTGGGCTGCGGAACTCGCTTCGCTCAGACAGTCCTCGCCTCCAAAATAGAATTGTCGGGACCGGGGCGCAGCCACACCCGAAGGCGCCTGTTCTGTCATTCTCGGTTCTTCCTTCTGTCATTCCCGCAAGTTTCTAGCGGGAATCCAGGGTCTTTGTCTTTCCCTGTGTTCCTTGCTTGCTGTTTAAAAGGTTTTATTTTTTACAATGTTTACATTTTGTGAAGTTCGCAATAAAGTTTACAAAATGTACAGTTTGTACATTTTGTTTCAATTTGTAACATTTGTACAATATTGTACGCTTTCATTCAGGACATGGGAATCTCTCGGATGGGCTCGTCCAATGAAACGAGTCGAGGGGTTGTTGTTGCCATGTTTTCGGGTGAAGGAGGAAAAGTAGATCGGTGATTGAAATCAGGATGGCCTTGGTCGCGGGAATAAGAACTTTTGACGACATGGGCAGAATAGACGCGTGTGACGTCATCCCGTATTGTGGCTCAGCACATGCGTTATGCGGTCTGAAAGAAGGTGTTATGAGGCGGGCTTTTTAAATTTCATCACTATTCTACTGATTCCTACCATGTGTATGCCCTCGCTACCAAGATACACTTGTTGTAACGAATGCAGAAATGCCCTTGACGGCATATGCTTTATAAATCATAATTAAGTCATGGCGTGGGAAGTTGCTCTCGACCCGGCCTTTGATCCGGAATTCGATGCGCTACCCACCGCGGTGCAGGATGAGCTGCTTGCGCAGGCGAAGCTTCTTGAGACATTCGGTCCGACTCTGGCCCGTCCGCGGGTGGATACCCTGAACGGGTCGCGCCACGCCAACATGAAGGAACTTCGTTTTCAGGCCGATAACGGAGTATGGCGAGTCGTCTTTGCCTTTGATCCCCGGCGGAAGGCCATCCTGCTTGTGGCTGGCGACAAATCGGGCGTCAACGAAAGACGTTTTTACAGACGACTGATTGAGAAGGCGGATAAGCGATTTGATGCGCATCTCGACCGGCTGAAAAAGGAAAGAAGATCAGGATGACGACCCTGGCGGAGAGAATGAAGCGGCTCCCATCGGCGCGTCGGAAGAAAGTGGAGAAACGGGCGAAGGCGTTGATTGCCGAAGAGATGTCCCTCCAGGACCTGCGCAAGGCGCGAAAACGGACGCAGGTACGCGTAGCCAAGGAACTCGGGATTAACCAGGAAAACGTATCCCGTCTGGAGAAGCGTAGCGATTTGCTGTTGTCCACGCTGAGTAGCTACGTGGAGGCCATGGGAGGAAAATTGAGCTTGGTGGCGGAATTCCCGGACCGTCCGCCCGTTGCGCTGACCGGCATTGCCGCCCTGGATAAGGAAGCCCCTCCGGTAGAATCATAATCCGCACGAAGGCACAGCGGGTCGCTACCGGTAGCCCAAGCGCTGGTAACATTCCAGCGCTTTGAGGAACGCCCGATTCGCGAGGTTGGCGGCTTTCGCCATATAGTAGCGCTCCACCGTGTTGCAATAGCCGTTCTCCTCGCGTCGTTTGCAAGGCTTGAGCGGTCCGTCGTGATTTTTCGAGACGTCGCGGGCAATGAAGTCGGCGCTTTTTTCCACCCGGACCTGGTGTTGAATTTCTTTCCGAAGAAAGGCGACTTGCGCCTTGATCCCATCGGCCCGTTGAATGGCTTGGGGGATGGATGCCTGAAGCACGGAGCGCATCGTGTGTTTGAATTCCTTGACGTGCACGCCTTCGAGTAACGTGTCCATTTCTTCCCTCAGGTGAGACAGGTTTCCCGGGCAGGTAGCCGCGGCCTGCGTCGGCGGCGAGGATAGAGCCAAGACCCCCAAGAGCATCGTGATCACGGACAATCGTTTCATTGGTGGTTCATCCAACCTCCATTCTGCTAGAGTATACACGAAAACATTTTTGAGCAATTTGCGGGAACGTGCCTCATGGAACTCACGGAGATTTCGTGTAAAACGATTCTGAATCCCACTGGTGGATTTTTGGGGCAGGGGTTTACCCATACGATCAACCTGTATCGAGGGTGTGCGCTCGGGAATACGCTGTGCGGGTTGTATTGCTATGCGCAGTGGAATCCCTATCACGTGCGGGGGCGGACGTGGGGACGGTTCCTGGACCTCAAGGCAGGAGCCGTGGAAGCCTATTGTGCGCAATATGACCGGCTGAAGGTCCCCGGCGACCCCAAACCCGTCAGGATTTTCATGTCCAGCGTCACCGAGCCCTATCCGCCGCAGGAGCGGACCCTGCGACGCACACGGGAGTTGCTGGAAGCCATGGTCGAGCGCCCGCCGGATCTCTTGGCCATTCAATCGCATACGCCATTGGTAGTGGACGACCTTTCACTTCTGCGGCAACTTCAGCGGCGATGCGACGTGAGCGTCCACATCACGGTGGAAACGGATAAACCGAGACTGCCGGCTCCGTTTCCGAAGCAAGCCTATTCCCCTCATGTCAGGATTCAGGCCCTGCACGCTCTGCGTGTCGCGGGGCTGGACGCGGTGGCCACGGTGAGTCCGTTATTACCGTTGGATGACCCCGAGCGCTTTGCCGATGAACTGGAGCAGGCCTGCACGCGGGTCATCCTGGATCATTACCTCCTCGGAGACGGGAGCAAAGACGGGCAACGAACAAAACAGACGGCATTCCCCCGATTGTTACGGGAAGCGGGCTATGAGGAATGGACGACCTTGGAGAAATTTCAGGAAATCGTGGACATGTTTCGTTCTGTGTTTGGAGGTCCTGAGCGGGTGGGCGTAAGCCGGGAAGGATTTAATGTACGATGCCATCAGGTGTATGATGCAACATGGAGCGTGAGTGCAGGGTCCAAGGCGTGAAAAGAAACGGAACATTGGGAGGACACATAGGTCCTCCCCTACGGGCTTTCGTGTTGCTAGCCGTTCTACTCCCTGCTCCGGCGGTGGCCCAGACCGAACCCCATCCCCTGGATACCTTTCTGACGGACAGCCTGAACTTTACAAATCCAACGGGGATTCGGGGCACTATTCGCTATATTGACTTTGACGGACCGGTCCTCTGGTTGAATTGGCATCAACGCTCTGGCGATCCGTCATTCGCAATGGGCTGGCAGGCGGTTCCCGGCGAGGCCATGCTGGCCGTGCATCCACGCCCGGCCGGTGGCATCGTGGATTTACAATCCCTGAGGAACGGAACGGCCGTGGAATTGATCATTCAACTCGATTCCGAGGGTAAACGCCGGATTCTGTCCTTTCGACCGATGTCCCAGCCGCGTGACGTGCCTTTGTAGCCGGCGAGGTCCGCGTCGGAAATCTTGCCCAAGTGGATGCATTGACCGGCAAGATGCGGTATGATGAAAGATGTGCGTCGGTTCACGACCCACGGCCGATGCGTTTCGTCGGAGTTCCGATTCTCGTTGTCCCTCACGCCGGTGCGGCAAGAAGGCTTGACGAACGTATGCATCGGATCAATCCACCCACCCTTCCTCAAGGCCGGAAGATCTTTCCGCCACAATCGGTTCTTGAGCCTTCAAAGGAGGTGTCAGAATGTTCATGCAAGCGTACACGAACCAGACGTATGCCTTGTTGAGAATCTTCGCGGGACTCACGTTTTTGTTTCATGGCGCGCAAAAGCTCTTTCTCTTTCCCGTGCCCTCGCCACATGAAATGCCGGCGTTTGTCGTCTATATCGCCGGTCCCATTGAATTGATCGGCGGCCTGCTGGTCGCGGTCGGCTTGTTCACCAGATGGGCGGCGTTCCTGTGCAGCGGGCTGATGGCCGCGGGGTATTGGATGGTGCATGGGACGCAGGCGTTTTTCCCGATCGTGAATCAGGGAGACTTGGCCATCATGTATTGCTTCGCCTTCCTGTTCATCTCGGCACAAGGGTCGGGAATCTGGAGTGTCGATGAGGCTCGCGGCGCGTAACTGCCGCTTTCTGTCATCCCCGATTAAGTCGGGGATTGTAAATGTTCAGTCATTCCCTTCGACTGCGCTCAGGACAGGCGTTGACGATTTTTGCCTCTTCTTTCCCCTCCTTTGTAAGGAGGGGCGAAGGGGAGGTAGAGGCATTGTAGCTGCCGCATCTCATGTGGCCAAGAAGAAGCGCCATAAGATGGCGCGGCTACAAAGATTGGGACTCTACCCCTCCTGACCTCCCCTTACAAAGGGGAGGAACAGGACACGCCTGCTTCCCTGTGCGTCGTATTCTGTCAACGGGCCTCAGTTGGTGCGCGTATACACGATCTCCATCATGCGAAATTCTTTGCCGTGCTTATCCGCTACGTACATTTCATAGCTGTGGTGGTCATCATCGATCAACGTCATGACTCCGCGATAGCTCCGTTGCCCGATGAAGGGGTCCGTAAAACTGCCATGGTCTGTTAGCGTCTTCGTGCCCGGGTCATAGGTCCCTTCGCCGATCATCATGCCCGTCCCCATGTTATCCATCCAGATCGTTTGATAGGTTTGCTTGCCGTTATCAAAGCCCGTCAAACCCATCCCCTCGAAAGGCCGCCCCATGGATGTCGCCTTGACGACTTTCACGAGGAAGCGCCCGCCCATCTCCCATGTTGTTTCGTTTGTCCCCTGTGACGTTTCAGGTTGGCTGTCCGGCGACATCCACCACTTGGCGACCTGACTCCAGGTCCCGACCAGCGGGTCCAGAATTTTGTGGTTGTCGTTTGGTAACGCATACTTGTGCCACGCGGCGATCATGGCTTGAGTCGGCGCATCCGTCGACTGGCCGTCTGATCCCGCCTGGTCCTGTTCGGCTGACGCATACCCAAAACCGGCGAGAAAGAGACAAATAGCACCCACCAGTAGCGCCAACCCTTTACGAGAACTCCATCGATTCATGATTGTACCCTCCTTTTTTCAATGAAGAATGAACGGCAGGATTCCCACGTTGCAAATCCGTTCCCATCTTCGTCAAGTCAGAATCAACATATCCGGTCATTCGACATGTTTTTAAGGCGAATGAACATGTGAAAGCCTGACAATTTAGTATACTACTATATACGAAATAGAATCTGAATTCCAAAATCATAATAATAACGTCAGTGTCCTCTATTCGGGAAGGCGACAAGGGGCACGAAGGAGGACACATGAACATACACGCCAAATGGGTATTCCGTCTTATCCTCGTCTGTCTAGTCTTGACGGGGTTCGAGTTCTCCGCGCTCGGGCAAACGTCAACAGACGGTCAACCAACTCAAGGTAAAGAGACGAGCGCGGGCGGACCAGTTGCCGATTCCCCAACACCGCAGGCTGCCCAAGAAACATCCGCCGGATCCAAGGTGAGGCTCAAGGTGAAGCCCGTGACGATCACGGCGACCCGAATTGAAAAACCCCTCACCGCCATTCCCAATACCGTCACGATCGTGGAGCGGGAGGCGATTACCCAACAAACCACGATTCGGGATGACGTCCAAAGTATTCTCGAAAATACGGTTCCGGGATTTGGCCCCAGTTTGAGAAAATTGACTGGGCGCGCGGAGAGTCTTCGTGGCCGGAATCCGCTCTATTTGATTGATGGCGTGCCGCAATTCAATGCCTTACGGGACGGCTCACGGGACGGCAAAACAATAGACCCTTTTTTTCTAGAGCGTATCGAGGTGATTCACGGCTCGAATGCGATTCAGGGGGTCGGCGCAACCGGCGGGGTGGTCAGCATGGCGACCAGGTCTCCTCGGCCTGATGGGAAATGGACGACTCTGGTTCGTACGGGCGTCACCACCCACGACAGTTTCAACGAGGACGGGGTCAGCTATAAACTCGCCGGACTGACCGGCAAGAAATTCGAACGTTTTGACGTGATGGGCGGGGCAACGTTCCACCACAGAGGCTTGTATTTTGACGGAGACGGTGATCCCGTGGGGCTGTATCGGACACAAGGCGACATCATGGATTCGAAATCCTGGGACGTGTTTTTCAAGGCAGGGTACGAACCGGATGCCCATCAACGTCTGCAGGTGATGGTCAACCACTTTACCCTCGAAGGGGATGCGGATTTTCGCCCTGTTAACGGCGACCGGACAACGGGAAGACTGACCACAACGGAACCGGGTGACCCGACCGCCGAGGTAGGAGATCCGACCAAAAACACCACAACCACGTTCTCGCTGGACTACCGGAACAAAGACCTTTTCAAGGGAGAATTGGTTTCGCAGTTTTTCTATCAGGATTATTCGGCCCGTTTCGGTGGCGGGACATTTGGAAGGTTTTATCGCTTGACCCCGGACGGCCCCCCATTCCTTGATCAGTCGCAGATCGAATCGACGAAGTTGGGCGCCAAGTTTATCTACGCGTGACACGGTTTCGATCTCGACAACTTCACCCCGAGTATTGGATTTGATTTTTTCCAGGATAAGTCGGCTCAAGTACTCGCCAAGAGTGACCGGGAGTGGGTACCTGAATTGACGTTCAACAGTTATGCCCCGTTCACACAATTCGACTATACGATCTTGGATCGGATGCACCTCACGGCTGGCGTTCGATATGTCATGGCTGAGTTGGGGGTGGATGATTACACGACGATCGCCAATTACAACAATACGTTTGTGTCCGGGGGCAATCCGAGTTTCAAGGAAGCCTTGCCGAACGGCGGATTGACGATCGAACTGGTTCCCCAGTTGTCGATCTACGGATCGTATGCAGAAGGGTTTACCATGCCCGACGCGGGCCGGATATTGAGGGGCGTGAGAACCCCCGGCCTGGACGTGGATACACTCTTGAATCTGGAGCCGGTGGTGACGCAAAATCTCGAGTTCGGGTTCGATTTCGAGTCGAATCGCGCCAGGCTCCACGTGGCCTGGTACCAGTCTGATGCCGAGTTGGGATCAATTTTGGTACTCAATCAAGCTCAAGTCTATGACGTGAAACGAGAAAAAACGCAAATTCATGGTGTGGATGTCACTGGGTCCGTTGACGTGACCGAAGCTATGACCGCCGGGTTCACGTACGCTTGGATCCAAGGGGAGCGTGACGCGAATGGGGATGGAGAGGTTGATACGGATCTCGACGGGTTGAACATCGCTCCCAACCGTCTCAACGTGTTTTCGGAGGTCAACGTCGGCTGGGGATTTGGGGGCCGCGTGCAAATTTCTCATTTCTTTGATCGTGATTTCAAAGGGCCAGCCAGCGCGGAGGCCAACTTCAGCGGTTATACCCTCGTCGACCTGTTTGTCAGCAAAGATACCGGCTACGGACAGATCAACCTGGGAATCGAGAACCTTCTGGACAAGCAGTACGTCACCTACTTTTCACAAACTGAACCGGGTCAAAGGGCTGATACGTACTTCGCGGGGCCCGGACGCACGATGACGGTGTTCTATCAGCACGAATTCTGAGGAACATCAGAGGTTCTTGAGGACCTGTCTCCGTGGGCCTTCGTGACTCGACGTTGTTCGAATGAAGATCCTGCGTCTCCTGCATCGCTGGCTGGGCTTGCTCGTCAGTCTTGTCGTCATAGCCGTGGCCCTGTCCGGTGGAATCCTCATTTTTCACGACTCGATCCTGCGGACGGCGTGGCCGGTCCTTGCCCAGCCGCTACAGCCTGGACAGGAACGTGCGTACCCGGCCGTTCTATCCCGCCTCGAACAGAGCTTCCGTGATCCCGGGATCCAATTTATCAGATTTCCCGATCGCGGAATGAATGCGTTTCACCTGTGGTTGCGCGATGGCTCCGAAGCCCTGGTTCATCCGACTACCGGCGATCCGATCAGCCTTTGGACCTGGGACGAAACGTTGACCGGCGTGCTCTTTGAATTGCATGCCAATTTGCTGGCCGGAGAATCCGGAGAGCAGGTCAATGGCTATCTTGGTTTGCTGGTCTTGGGTTTCGTGCTGTCCGGTTTGGTCCTCTGGTGGCCCCAACGCGGCACGTTTCGGCTACGATTTGCCATGCCTCGGGCCATGTCCCCGGCCGGAATTCTCCTGTTTGTGATAACCGGCGTCACCATGGTGTTTTATGGCCCAATTAAGTTTGCCGTCACGACTTTTCTCGATTCGACTCCACCCATGGTACCTGTCGCGAAGGTGGAACCAATGGACCGGCCGGTCCAGCCATGGGCGGCGATCCTCGAAACCGCGGCAATGACGCTCCCGGAGGGAAAACTCATCTCTTTTCGGCCGCCCCAGCCGGACAACGCAGTCCTGAGAATTCGAAAACGGATGCCCGGTGAATGGCACCCATATGGCCGCTCATTCATCCTGGTCCATCCCTATACGGGGGAAGTGCTCCAAACCATCGATGCCCGACAGCAACAATTCGGCATGCGTCTTTTCGAAAAAGCCTACCCCTTGCATGCCTCCAAAGTCGGCGGAGCCCCCTATACCTTCTTGGCGATCTGTACTTCCGGTGCCTTGATTGTGCTTGGAGTATTTGGCTGTCTGAGTTATGGCTTGAGGATAGTGCATCGTCGAAGAAATCGTTGAGCCTCCGCCGTTCGTCCAAATTCCAGTAAAATCTACCGGTCGACCGAAACGTGAAGGAATTACCACGGGCGCACGCCTGCGTCGCCCCCAGTAGTTGCACCTATTGGCCAAATGGTCATTTGAAATATAAATTAGAACCGGGTAGTCTTAATTAATTATGCGAAAGAGTACGCGCACAAGACTCATTGAAGCGGCGTTGGAGGTCTTTGGAGAGCGGGGCTATCACCATGCCACCATCCAGCAGATTGTTCGGCGCGCGGGCACCAACGTGGCGGCCATCAATTACCATTTTGGGGATAAAGCCCAATTCTACGGCGAAGTGGTTGCTCATGCCCTGAACCTGGACCAGCAGGATGAGGAACGCGTGGATTTTGGCGACGAGCCGCCCGAAGAGCAATTGCGAACGTTTGTTTTCTGGTTCGTTCACAATATCGTGGGGCTTCACAGACCTTCCTCATCCCTGGAAAAAATCCACATCCAGGAGATGGTCAATCCCAGTCCGATATTGGATACGCTCGTGGAAACGTTCATTCGCCCGAATCACATGAAGCTGCGCGGCATTGTTGCGGCAATACTCCCGGACGACGCGACCGAGCAGGACATTCGTCATCATTGCTTCAGCGTGATCGGGCAGTGTTTGCACTACAAATTCGCGCGACCGGTGATGGATCGCTTGTACGCCGATATCGAGTTCACCGAGGACTACGTCAATGTCCTGGCCGAGCACATAACGGAGGTCAGTCTTGCCGGCATGCGTGCCGTCCCGCGTCAACGGCTGACCGCTGCGCAGAGCGGGAGAGACCGTCAATCATGATGACCCGGTTACTCGTGATCAGCCTCTGGACGTTCATGCTGGGCGGATGCGCGCTGGGGCCGGATTATGAGCGGCCGCCGGTCGCGGAACCGGATAGCTTTCGGATGCAGCAGGATGCGACCCTTGAAGAGGTGTCCTTGGCCGATCTCGGGTGGTGGGAACTCTTTCAGGATGAGAACCTTCAAGCCCTCATACGCAAGGCCTTGGTGGAGAACAAGGACATGCGCATCGCCGTCGCCCGGGTCCGGGAAGCCCGAGCCCAACTCGCGGCCGCTGGCGCCGATCAATTCCCACGGATTGACGGCAAGAGTAGCATTCAGCGCACTCAGCCGTCTCAGGCCGTGGTTCGGCAGTTCGGTATTCCGGGCAGTATCCCGCAGATTCCCGCCACGAATCAATTCAGGGCCACGATGGATTTATCCTTTGAACTCGACTTCTGGGGAAGACTGCGTCGCGGCACGGAAGCGGCCCAAGCCGACCTGCTCGCTCGTGAATCGGCGCGCAGGACGGTAGTCCTGACGCTGGTCAGCGATCTGGCCACGGCCTATTTCGAGCTTCAGGAACTGGATGCCGAATTGGAGGTGGCCAAGAGGACGCTCGAGACCCGGCAGGAAACCCTCGACCTGATCCGGTTGCGCAAACTCGTGGGGCAGCGGTCCACGCTGGAAATTCGTCGCGCAGAACAGGACGTGGCCCGCGCCCAGGCGGTGTTCCCGGACCTCGAACGGCAGATCGGACAAAAGGAACATCAACTCAGCCTGCTCATGGGACGGAACCCGGCCCGCATCATTCGCGGGGCTTCGTGGCGCGAGCACCCTCTGCCGCCCGAGGTGCCTGCCGGGTTGCCGTCGGCGTTACTCGATCGGCGTCCGGACATTGTGGAAGCCGAACAAAAATTGGTCGCGGCCAATGCCAAAATCGGCGTGGCCAAAGCGGCCTTTTTCCCGCAGATCAGTTTAACGGGAAATTTCGGCGCGCAGAGCCTCCAATTTGCCGATCTCTTTGTCGGCTCTTCGCGTGTCTGGATGTTCGGGCCGACGCTCACGGTGCCCATTTTCAACATGGGGCGTAACCGAGCCAATCTGGCAGTGACGCGAGCCCAGCAGGAACAGGCGCTCGCCACCTACGAACGAACCATTCAGCAAGCGTTTCGGGAAGTGGAGGACGCTCTCCTTGCCCACCAAAAAATTCAAGAAGTCCGAACGGAACGGGAGCGACTGGTCAAGCTCGCACGCGAAGCTTTGAAGTTGGCCCAACTCGAATACCTGAATGGAAAAGCCTCGTACCTGGAGGTTCTCGTCGCGCAGCGCGAAGCCTTGAACACGGAAACGGCCCTGGCGCAAACGCAACGCAACCATCTCCTCACCGTCGTGCAATTGTATAAATCCCTGGGGGGAGGTTGGACACCCCAACCCGTGCCTCCGGACATCGCCATGCAAGAGGTTCACCAGTGACGGACGTGCTCGACTCAGCGGATAACAAATCGAAGATTCTGAAGGTGGTCCTGCCCCTGCTCGTCATCGGGCTGGCTCTCCTGGCGGCGCAGGCGTTGCTGTTCTTGGGGCCGACCGTGCCCAAAACCGTGAAAGAGGTCAAACCGACTTTTGTCGAAGTCCTCCCCGCACGGGTCCGGGATGAGCGGGCGGTCATCGCCGTGTACGGAACCGTGCAACAGCATCAGCGGCTGACCGTGAACCCGGAAGTCAGTGGCCGGGTGGTGAAACTCAATCCCCGGCTGGTGCTTGGGGAAACCCTGCCTGCAGGAGCCGCCTTGCTGCAGATCGATCCGCGGGATTATCGGGCTGCGGTGGACGAGCAGCGCGCCGCCCTGGCGAAAGCGGAATTCGATTTGAAGGTGGAACTGGGCCAGCAAGCCGTGGCCAAGCGGGAATGGAGCCTGTTGACCCCGTCGGACGGCGAAGTCAATGCGTTGAATCGCCAACTGGCCCTGCGCCGGCCGCATCTCAAGGAAAAACGCATGGCCCTGGCCGCGGCGCAGAGCCGGCTCCGCAAGGCGCAATTGAACTTGCGGCGCACGGTGTTGCGCGCCTCGTTCAATGCGGTGGTGCTCAATGAATCCGTGGAGATCGGGCAACTCATCAATCCACAAAGTGCCGTGGCGACGCTGGTCGGCACGGATGAATTCCGGGTACAGGTGAGCGTGCCCATCAAACAGTTGGAGTGGATTGTCTTTCCCGGCGCCGGTCATCCTCAAGGGTCGCCTGTTCGGATCATTCGCGAACGGGGGAACGGCGAACCGGTGGTGCGGCAAGGGACGGTCGTCGAATTGCTGGGCGACGTGACGGAGAACGGCCGGATGGCCCAGGTCCTGGTTGCGATAGCCGATCCCTTGGAATTGGAAAAACCCGCGCAGGATCGTCGGCCTCTCCTTTTGGGGGAATATGTCCGTGTTGAAATCGAAGGTCCTGTGTTACGCGATGTGATTGTCCTTCCTCGGAATGCGATCCGGGAAGGCACGCGCGTCTGGGTCAAGAATGCTGGCAATCAGTTGGAGGTTCGTCCGGTTGAAGTCATCCTGTCTCGCAAGGACACGGTCCTGATCAGTCAAGGGATCGAGGACGGCGAAGCGATCATCACGAGTCAAGTGCCGGCGGCGATTCCCGGGCTGCCCTTGGAAACTTTGGATCAACCCGCGGGACCCGCATCGGAATCCACTGAGTCCGGTTCTGCGCCGGCCGCTTCCACCAAGTAACCCCATCCATGGCGTCTCCCGACGAAACGGCCTCACGTTCCGGTCCGATTGCGTGGATGACCCACCACACGGTGGCGGCCAACCTCGTCATGCTGATTTTTATTCTCGGCGGGTTGGTCATCATGACCAACGTCAAGCAGGAAGTCTTTCCGGAATTCAAAGTCGATCTGATTCGTGTCTCCGTCCCCTATCCCGGCGCCAGCCCGGAAGAAGTGGAGCAGGGGATTATCCTGTCCATCGAAGACGTGGTGCGGGGACTGGACGGGGTGAAACACGTCACCGCCACGGCTTCCGAAGGCCGGGCCAAGGTGGAGATCGAGTTGCTCGACGGGGTCAACGCCGACAACGTCCTGCAGGACGTCGTGAACGAGATTGACGGTATTCAGTCGTTTCCGGAACTGGCGGAGGAACCCATTATCAGTCTGGCGGAAATACGCAATCAGGTCGTGACCGTCCTGGTGTACGGAAACCAGGAAGAGCAAACCCTGCGTGACGTGGCCGAACGCGTGCGGGACGACTTGTTGCAACGGCCGGGGATCACGCTCGTGGAACTGGGTTTGGCCCGTCCCCGGGAAATTGCCATCGAAGTGCCCCAACGGCATCTGCGCGCCTACGGTTTGACCCTCAACCGGATTGCCCGGGAGATCGCGGAAGCGGCCATCGAACTGCCGGGGGGCGGGGTCAAGACTTCCGGCGGCGAAGTGCTGTTGCGGACCCAGGAGCGGCGTGATTTCGGCCGGGAATACGCGGATATTCCCGTGGCCTCGACGCCGGACGGGGCCACCATCACCGTGGGCGATATTGCGACGATCAACGACGCGTTTGAGGATATCGACCAGGAAGCCTATTACAATGGTCAACGGGCGCTCCAGGTCAAGGTGTTCCGGGTCGGCATGGAAACGCCCCAGTCCGTCTCCTCGAGCGTGCGCGCGTACTTGGAGGAATTGCGACCGGAATTGCCCGACGGCATCGGCTTCGCCATGTGGAACGATCGATCGGAGATTTATCAGGACCGGATGAATCTGTTGTTGAAAAATGCCTTCCTGGGCTTGACGCTGGTCCTGTTGCTGCTGGGGTTGTTCCTGGATCTCAAGCTCGCGTTTTGGGTCACGGTGGGCCTGCCCGTGTCAATCATCGGGTCGTTTCTCTTCCTTCCGTTCACGGGCGCCTCCATCAATATGATTTCGCTGTTTGCGTTCATCATCACACTGGGGATCATCGTGGACGACGCCGTGGTGGCGGGTGAAATCATCTATCAGAAGCGGGAACAGGGGCTGCCTCTGGTCCCGGCGGCGATTGCCGGGGCCCGGGAGATTGCCGGTCCCATCATGTTTGCCGTGTTGACCAACATCGCCGCGTTCATGCCCTTGTTTTTCGTTCCCGGCGCGTTGGGGAATTTCTTGAGGCAGGTGCCCTCGGTGGTGGTGGCGGTGTTCGTGGTGTCGCTGATCGAGTCGTTGTTCGTGTTGCCGGCGCATCTGGCCCATACACGGAAACTGTCGGGGTTCTGGAACACGCTCGACCGGCCGCGACAGTGGTTCAGTCAAGCCATGAAGCATTTCATCCGGGAACGGTATCAGCCGTTTCTCCGCATGGCGATCGCCAATCGTTGGTTGACGGTGGCGGTGGGGTTGGCCCTGTTGATCCTGGCGGGGGGCATTGTCGCGGGCGGTCACATCCCTTTTACCTTTCTGCCGGCGATCGATTCTGAAATTATCACGGCGCAGGCCACCCTGCCGTACGGTGCGCCCATGGAACAATCCCGGAGCGTGTTGCATCGCTTGGCGGACTCGGCCAATGTCGTGATTGCCGAACTTGGGGGCGAGGCCGCGTTACGAGGAGTCTATGCCCAAATCGGCGCGGCCTTGATGCAACGGGGACCGCGGCAGGTCGAGTCGGGTCCCATGGGCAGCCATACCGTCGGGGTGCAGGTTTTTTTGAAACCGGCGGATCAACGGGATTTCAGCGGAGCGGATTTTGCCAGGGTCTGGCGGGCCTCCATCGGGACGATCCCGGGATTGGAGTCCCTGGGCTTTAAAGCGGAAGTCGGTCCGACGGGTGGACTTCCGATCGATATCCAACTCGCCCATCGTTCCAGGACGATACTGGAAACCGCGGCCCAGGAATTGGCGGAGAGTCTGTCAGGGTACGCGGGAGTCACCGATATCGACGACGGCGTCTCATTGGGCAAACCGCAATTGAACTTCCGCATCACGCCCGAAGCTCGCAACCTGGGCCTCAATGCCACGGATTTGGCACGGCAGGTGCGCGGAGCCTTTTACGGCGTGGAAGCGCTGCGTCAACAACGAGGACGCAACGAAGTGAAGGTGATGGTACGGCTGCCCGAATCCGAACGCCGGTCCTCGTTTACCATCGAACAGTTGATCCTGCTCACGGAGCAAGGGGGAGAAATTTCCCTGGCCGAGGCCGCGGAGATTGACGTGGGCCGGGCCTATACGGAAATCAAGCGACGCGAAGGGCGTCGCATCGCAGCGGTCACGGCCGACATTGATGATCAGATCGCCAATGCCAACACCGTCATGGCGGAAGTGACCGCCCATGAGTTGGAAGCATTGATGATGAAATATCCGGGACTCGCGTATTCCGTGGAAGGCCAACAGGCGGAGCAACAGGAATCGCTGTCCGCCTTGGGAATGGGTTTTGCCCTGGCGATGTTAGTGATCTATGCGTTACTGGCTATTCCCTTCAGGAGTTACGTGCAACCGCTGATCGTGATGCTGGCGATTCCCTTCAGCTTCATCGGCGCGTTGGCCGGGCATCTGCTCTTGGGCTATGGGCTGAGTTTGATCAGTCTGTTCGGCATCGTGGCCCTGGCCGGTGTGGTCGTGAATGATTCACTTGTCCTGATCGCCGCCACGAACCGGCTTCGCGAGGAACAACAAATTTCTGTCCATGAAGCGGTGATCCAAGGAGCCACGAACCGGTTTCGTCCCATCGTCCTGACGTCGTTGACCACGTTCTTCGGGTTGGCCCCGATGATTTTCGAGACGGCGCTGCAGGCCCGGTTTCTCATCCCCATGGCCGTCTCGCTGGGCTTCGGCATCCTGTTCGGCACGGTGATTATTCTCGTCCTTGTGCCGACAGTCTATCTCATCGTGGAAACCCTGTTACGCAGGGACCACCCGGCCATGGCCGACGCCGCGCCGTCACTGGATCAGCCGGAAGCCGGGCCGGTGTAAGGGGAGGAGGGGAATTTTGGATTTCTGATTTTGGATTGTGGATTTAAGAATTGTGGATTTCGGATTGTGAATTTTGGATTTAAAAAATCAGCAATCCGCAATCAAAAATCAAAAATGCTCTTCGTGGATTGTGGATTGGAAGAATAGCAGCCTGCTTTGCGGAACATAGCAAAATCATAGCAATTCATAGCATAGTCATAGCAAAAATAGCAGAAACATAGCAATGCATAGCAAAAGCATAGCAAAAATAGCAATGCGATGTTTGCTCGCCGTCCCCGCCTCTGTCATCCTTGTATGTGTTCAGTCATTCGTTGACACTTTTCCCGCTTCCTTTTGGGTCCCAGTGCCCCGCCTGTGGAAGACAACCCCCTCACTCCCCCTTTGTATAGACCGGGGACATCATTAACAGGTGTTCGGGGACATGGTTGACACATTGTGAGTTATTCTGCGGGCTGCTGCAAATCCACCTCGCGGATATATTGCTGACAAAAATAGACCCGCCACCGGCCCTCCTGGGGGGTGGGCCGCACGGCCACCGGGAAGCCCCGTAAGGCCTTGGTCACATGGAAGCGTCGCCCGCGAAACGAGATCTCGCCTTTCCATTGGACGCGTCGGACGTGCGCCCCGGTGCCATAGTCAATGGGTGGGAGCACCTCGGGAAACGGGCGGGGACTGGGGGTGTAGCGGGTGGCCGGGACGGCGAGGGCTAAGGCGTCGTGGGGCCGCTCGAGGTTATAGTGATCGCGCCAGCGGTCAAAGTGCTGTTGGCAGTGGGCGAGATCGCGAAAGGCCGAGCCGAACGCACCAGGCTTACAACCGGGCTTGGGAGCCCGTAGGGGAGTCGGGCTGTTCGGCTCGAAAGATGAATAACGTAGCATGCAATATACACCCTTTTTCAGATACAAGGGGAGGATAGGTGGGGTAGAGTCGCATACCAAAGAGCAGCGACAGCGAATACAACGCGCGGCTTATTCGCTCTGGCCCAAGCTCTACCTCCCCTCGCCCCTCCTTACAAAGGAGGGGAATGAGAGCACAGAAGAAACGGGCAAAAATTGTCTACGAATTAGTGAACACATACAGAGATGACACAATGGCTTTTCGCGTAGGGGTTCAAGTCTACTTACTGGAGTGACTATGCTGCACAGTCAAGCGGCAGGTGGTGGCCCCGACCCAGGCAACGCCGACACCGCTCGTCATCTAGAGCCGTCCATTCTGACCGCCCTTCCACATTATCTGTCATTAGCTGTATTTCCCTTGATTCTTGTCGCGGCGCTCTATGGGGGCTGGTGGTTGGCGGCGCCGCTGGCTTTTATCAGTCTTTCGTGGTCGTTGGATCGGGTGCTGGGTCGCGACGGACGGAGCATGGATCCGTCGAAAACGTCGGAACACCGCCTGTTCTGGCACAATCTGCCGGTCTGGTCCTGGGCGTTTCTGTGGCCGCCGACGCTGATTTTCGGTATGTGGCAAATCCTGGTCGCGAACCAATTCGCAATCTGGGAAGCAGTGCTCCTGGCAATCATATTGACGATGGAAGCGCAAACCGTATTCGTCGTCGGTCACGAACTGATTCACCGGCGCTCAACGTGGGAACGCCGGATCGGCGAATTCCTGCTTGCCTCCGCCTCCTATCCGCAATATGCCACGGAGCACGTCTACATCCACCATGCCATGGTCGGCACGCCGTATGACGTGGGGTCCGCTCCAAAAGGGGAAAGTTTCTGGAGATATTTTCCCAGGGAAGTCGCCAGTAACCTCGTCCATTCCTGGCAGGTTGCCGGAGAACGTCTGGCGCGGCGCGGTTTGACCCGGTGGCATTACAGCAATCCGTTCTGGCGCTACGGCACGGCTGTCGCGTTCTGGTACGGACTGGTGTTCTGGATGGGCGGGATTTGGGCTGTTTTGGTCTTTGCCTTCCTCGGTCTGTCCTGCGTCTTTTCGATGAAGATCAGCAACTACTTTCAACACTACGGCCTGCGCCGGGTCCGTTTGCCGAACGGTCGTTGGGAAAAGGCGATGCCGCGCCATTCCTGGGACGCCGACTGGAAGTTTACCAATTGGATGCTGTTCAATATGCAGCGTCATGCGGATCATCATGCGTCGGCATCCCGCCAGTACCCTCTGCTCCAGGTCAGTAGCCTTGATGAAGCGCCGGAATTGCCGGGAACCTACGCCGATATGATGAACATCGTGCTGAAGCCCAAGCGCTGGTTTGAAAAGATGGACCCGCTTGTCGATCAATGGCGCCGGCATTTCTATCCGGAGATTGATGACTGGAGCGTGTACGACAGCCTGCTTCCCGCGGCGAAACCTGACGCTTTTGACGCGATCGTCGAAATCTTCGGCGCCGCCCCCCGGCTTGCCAAATGGATCGAACGCCATCCGGAATTGCTCGATAACTTGCAGGACCGGGAATTCACTGATCTCGACCTGCCGAAAGGATTCGGGCCGGACCCGAAATCCGAAGCCATCGCGCGGCGCGGTCTTGTGCGTCTCTATTGGACGCGCGAAATGGACGTGCAGGTGATGAAAGACCTGGTCGCGGAAATACCGGCGGTCAATGCGAAAGAGACCGCTGAAATCGTGCGCAATTGGTCGAACGACAAGGCCTTTCAGATCGGGATACACGTGGTGCGCGGAAATCTGTCACCGGCCGAGGCAAAAATCGCGCTCTCCAATCTCGCAGAAACCTCGATTTCGACCGTCCTGACCGCCGGAGTCGGTGACTTCGTTGACCGTCACGGGCCGCTGCGCGGAGGCGGGGTCGCTGCGATAGCCTTACGCGATCTCGCCAGCCGGGAAGTGCATCCCGGCGTTTCCATCGATATCCTGTTCGTCCATGACGGCTCCCTGGCAGGCGGACACGAAAGGTTGTGCAAGCGCTTCCGCGAGACCCTGACCGCCCTCGCAGAGGATAGCTTGTTGTTTTCGCCGATCCCGCGCGATTCGAATGCCTTTCTCTCCCTGCCGCTTTCCGACTTGGCCGCTGATGGCGGGACCGTGGCGGTTAATGGGATTCCTGACCTGACCAGGGCGCGTTGCGTGTTCGAAGCCGGCGACGCCGGGATCGGGGCCCGGTTTGCTGAAGTGCGACGCGACGTTCTGTCCGCATGCGTAGCGAACGAGTCTTTGATGGCGAATTTGTGTCAGCCATCGTCAAGCGGGGCCGAAACAGGCGTGTCTTCCTATGTGTGCATGCGTGGCGGGCTCGAGGAGATCGAGAGGGCGGCGCGGTTTGTGCAACTGACAAAGGGGGAAGCCGGGCTCGAAGACTCGGCCCCGACTGCGGTGTGGGTGCTCCGTGAGCGCGAGCCGCTGGCACAAGCCGCGGTCCTGTGGCGCGACTTACAGGGGATCCTGCGGCTCATCGGCGAAGAGGAGTTCGATGCGGCAACGGCGCGACCGAAGATCAAAGCCCTGATCGCCGGTGCATGCGGGTATGAAGATTTTGATGCGCTGACCGCTGAGGTTGCCGAGACCGCGTCCCGCGCTGCCGCTGAAATCGATACCGTTGTCGCGCGCGCTTGATGATGCCGGTTGATCCAGCACAGAAACGCCAGGTGGGAGCCCGGATGGACGCGCATTCCAGACGCGGGATATTGATCAGAACCACCCCTGACGACGAGGGCCTCGTTGAGCGTCCCGCGCTGGCTCCGCACCTGCGATTCCACGTTATCAGCGAGCAGCAGACGCTCCTGGTTTCCGAAACGTTCAATACGCTGCTGCACGGCGGCCTGTATGGCGATCTGCTGCCGCTTCTCGACGGCCGGCGCGGACGAGCCGAGATCGTCGCCGCCCTCGACGGCCGCCATCCTGCTGCCGATCTGGATGCGGCTGTTGTGTCGCTCTCCGCGAAGGGCTATATCGTGTCCGCCGGGCACGGCATGGACCAAGGCCGGGCGGCCTACTGGTCCTCCCTTGGCGCCTCGCCGTGCTGGGTTGAACAACGGCTGGAGGCATCGCGCATCGCGGTGACCGGTGACGACGGCAAGCTGGTTCGACATCTGGAAGCGGCCGGTGCCTGCGTGGGGATTGACGACCCTGCGCTCACGGTGATCATGTGCGAGGACTACCTTGAAGAACGCCTTGCCGACGTGAACCGGCGCCGGCTCGATGCGGGAGCGCCGTGGATGCCGGTGCGGCCGCGTGGCATTGAACCGCTCTTCGGGCCGGTCTTTCGGGGGGATCGGGATGGACCTTGCTGGACCTGCCTCACCAGCCGCCTGCGCAACCATCAGGAAGTACACGGGTTCCTGCGCCACGTGGCCGGCGAGGATGCCGCCTTCAAGGCATTCGCGGCGGAGCCGGCGGTGCTCGAAGCGCTCTACGGACTGATCGCGGCGGAGATCGTCAAATGGCTGGTGCTGGATGCGGCGGCCCCGGTCCACGACCAGGCGATCGCGATGCACGTCGGCACATTTGTCAGTTCGCATCATCGCGTCATGCGGCGGCCGCAGTGTCTTGACTGCGGCGACGAAGCGCTGCACCGGCCGGATCGGCCGCCGGTCGCGCTGCATCTGCAATCGAGTCCCAAAACCCATTACGGCAGCGGCGGTGTGCGCACGGTAGCCCCGGAAGCCACGCTGGCGAAGTATCGCCACCTGGTCAGCCCGATCAGCGGTGTCGTCACCTGGCTGAAGCGCACGACCGATGAATCCGATTCCTGGCTGCACGTGTCTTGGGCGGGCAGCAATCTCGGCATGAGAAACCGGAGCTTGAGTTCGCTCAGGCGGAGTCTGCGCAGCAAGAGCGCCGGCAAGGGCAGTACACGGGCGCAATCCGAGGCCGGCGCGCTCTGCGAGGCCCTCGAGCGCTATTCAGGCGCCTTGCACGGGGACGAGATCCGCGTGCGCAGGCGGCTGGTCGATTTTGCCGAAGGTGACGAGGCGATCCATCCCAACGCAACGCAACTGTTCAGCGACCATCAGCTTGACAACGCGGACCGCATCAACGTGAAAGGCCATCCGTACAACGTCGTGCCCCCACGCCTGGATCCCGGCGCCGCAATCGACTGGACACCCGTGTGGTCGCTCACGTAGCGGCGGCATCGGTATCTGCCGACCTCGATGCTCTACGGCACGTCCGCCGAACAGCGTGGCCCCGCCGACCTGATTGCCGATTCCAACGGCTGCGCCGCGGGGAACACCCTGGAGGAGGCCATCCTGCAAGGCTTCTTTGAACTGGTCGAGCGCGATGCCTTTGCCATCTGGTGGTATAACGCGCTACGGGTGCCCGGGGTCGATCTTGCCAGCTTCGACGACGATTTTCTTGCCGCGGCCGAGGGCTATTACCACCGTCACGCACGGGAGATCTGGATGCTCGACGTCACCTCCGATTTTGGCATTCCTTCGTTCGTTGCGCTCTCGCGCAGGCCGGACGCGGAAACCGAGGACATCATCTACGGCGCGGGCGCCCACGCCGACGCGCGCATCGCGGCCCAGCGCACGATCTGCGAGTTGAACCAGTGCCTGACCTGGTTGCCGCGTGCCGGAGGGGGAGACGGCCGGCCCATGATCGACGATCCGTTGGCGCTCAAATGGTGGAAGACGGCTCGACTTGCCGATTGTTCCTGGTTGGCGCCGGCGCCGGACGCGCCGCTCCGGCACGCCTCGCAGTATTCGGTCATTGAATGCACGGACACGCGCGACGACGTGGAGCAGTGCCGGGCTTTGGTTGAAGCCAAGGGCATGGAATTCCTGGTGCTGGACCAGACCCGGCCGGACGTTGGCCTGCCGGTCGTGCGGGTCATCGTGCCCGGCATGCGCCACTTTTGGGAGCGATTCGCACCGGGGCGCCTCTACGACGTGCCGGTCCGCATGGGCTACCGCCGGCGACCGGTGGTCGAAGCCGATTTGAATTCCGCACCGGTCATCGCTTGAGGAGACATGATGGACATTTTCGAGGCCATAGCACTGACCCAGGATCGTCTCGTTGAAGAAGGCGCCTCCATGGGTGACTTGCTCGGGCACTTCAGAAACGGAATTTCGCCGGTTCTTGTCGGAGAGCGGGAATGGGACCGGATTCTGGAACGTGCGCGACAACTTCCAATAACCATGGGCGCCCAGCCGTTCGGCTTTGAACTGCCTCTGCACACGAGCCGGCCGGAGGCGGATTTTGGGGTATCGCTGGCAAGCGGAAACCGCTCGGGTGATTTTTTCGAAGAGCGGGCGCGGGGGGACGAAACGGATGAGACCGCGAGAGCGGTCAGCCGGCTGTTCAGGGAAATGGAAGCTCAGGATTCGCCGCTACGAGCGATTGTGGGGCGCAAGATGATGCTGGAATATGACACGGGTTCCGCGTCGGGCGGCAAGAATTCACTGCCGGGCATGTTCCTGCGGCCCAACGAACGTACGTTACGCGGTGCAGCCGGCCTGCAGCATGACGTCGGCATGGTGGTTGACGCACTGGTGTCCTGCGTCGGTTGGGAACGGATTGCCGCCGAACGGGAACACGCCGAACGGGTGTACCTGGCGCAGCCGGAAGAGACGCGCCTGGATTCGTTCGGCGTGTTTCCTTCCCGCTCGCGCACAATCCGCCTGGCGGTCATGGGCTTCAACACGCAACGGGAAGTGTGTGCTTTTCTGGAAAACCTGGGTTGGCCGGGTCAAATCTCCGCGGTCGAAGCCGTGATTTCACGCTTCAAGGAACGCGTCAATATTGTGAAAACCGGGGTGAATATCGACGTGCAGGCGGATGGTCTCGGTCCGACGCTCGGCCTGACGCTCACCGTCAAACAAATGTATACAAACGAATCTCGTGTGTGGATCGACGGCCTGACCGATTGGCACCCCATGCTGGAGGCCCTGAGTCATGAAGACTTCGTCGTTGGGGAGAAAATCAAGGCGCTGACCGGCTGGGCTTCGAAACCCACAACGCTGTTTGCAAAGACCGGGCGTTTTGTCATGCTGCGCGGGATTCACCACATCAAGCTGGTCATATCCGGAAATCGACTCGACAAGGCCAAGGCGTACGTGTATATGGTGCTTTCCGGAGCGCCCGTCTCATGAGCGCCGCTCAAACGTGACAAAAAACTCACCTGCTCGCGGTGAACGGGTGAGTTTTTACATTGTGGATCATGCGGATGCGAGGCATCCGCATGCCAATCGGCTTTTCCGGACTTACCAGCAGCAGCAAAGGCCGGCGGAGATCGCTTCAAGCTGCTCTTCGGTGATGTTCGGATCCGGCGGCAACGCGAGATGTACCGTCTGCATGTCGCTCTCATGGACCTTGATCGTCATCGATTCAGGCATCGTAATGCCCAATTCCTGACAGATGGTCGTCTTTGGATCCGCAAGAAGCTGTTGCCTGAAATCCGCATTCAACGCAGACTTGTCAACGATCTGCTGAAGCATGTCTTGCCCGCTTCTCATGGCTATCCTCCTTAAGGTATTTTAAGTGAAACATTTCAATATTTTGTAAAATTGTATGCACTAATATATAAATTGTCAAGTAAACATGCAACATTTAATAACTTTTTTTGCACTAATGACTCTATTTTCGAGTCTGGTGTCTGTCCGTCGTGAATCAGTCGTCTCTCCTGCCCATCTTTTGTTCATCCGTTTCGTCGGTGAACTTACCGTCGGCGAGCACGTCAGACAGTTGACGAAAGAAGAAACCTTCGTGGACGACCACGATTAATTTATCAGATAATAAAGCAGAATTTTAGTGCGCATTTGAAAGATGAATTAGTGTTTCCCGAAATTAAAACGTCATGAGGAAAACTACTTTTCCCTTCCCGGCGCCGGAATCGGGTGATCCAGGAAGTGCGCGGGTCGCAGCCACTGGGTAGCACCGTCCATGGAGTCTCCGGACCAAACCGCCTCACGTTCCGGCCCCATTGCGTGGATGACCCACCACACGGTGGCGGCCAACCTCGTCATGCTGATCTTCATCATCGGCGGGTTGGTCATCGGCACCGACCTCAAGAAGGAAGTCTTTCCGGAGTTCACGTCCGATCGCATTCGTGTCTCCGTGGTGTATCCCGGCGCTAGCCCGGAAGAAGTCGAGCAAGGGATCATCCTGTCCATTGAGGACGTGGTGCGGGGGGTGGATGGGGTGAAAAACGTCACCGCCACGGCCGCTGAGGGGATGGCCTTCATGAAAATCGAGTTGGTGATGGGGGTCAATGCCGATAACGTCCTGCAGGACGTCGTGAACGAGATCGACGGCATTCAGTCGTTTCCGGAATTGGCGGAGGAACCCATTATCAATCTGGAGGGGGCGCGGCATCAGGTCGTGACCATCATGGTGCACGGCAACCAGGAAGAACAGGTCCTGCGTGACGTGGCCGACCGCGTGCGGGATGATTTGTTGCAACGCCCCGGGGTCACCCTTGTGGAATTGGGCTCGGCCCGTCCCCGGGAAATTGCCGTTGAAGTGCCCCAACGGCATCTGCGCGCCTACGGCCTGACCCTGAACCGCATTGCCAAAGAGATCGGGGAGGCTGCCATCGAGCTGCCGGGGGGAGGCGTCAAAACCCCCGGCGGCGAAGTGCTCGTGCGGACGCAGGAGCGGCGTGATTTCGGCCGGGAATTCGCGGACATTCCCCTGGTGTCGACACCGGATGGCACGACCATCACCGTGGGCGATCTGGCGACGATCAGCGACGGGTTTGAGGATATCGACCAGGAAGCCTATTTCAATGGTCAGCGGGCGGTCGAGGTCAAGGTATTCCGGGTCGGGAAGGAAACGCCCTTGTCCGTCTCCGACAGCGTGCATGCGTATTTGGAGGAATTGCGACCGGAATTGCCGGACGGCATCGGCGCGGCGGTTTGGGAGGATTGGGCCGTGATCTATCGTGACCGGATGTCCCTGCTATTGAAAAATGCGTTTCTGGGATTGATTCTGGTTCTGTTGCTTCTGGGATTGTTCCTGGATCTCAGGCTGGCGTTTTGGGTCACGGTCGGCCTTCCCACCGCGATCATCGGATCGTTTCTCTTTATTCCGTTCACGGGCGCCTCCATCAACATGATTTCCCTGTTCGCGTTCATCATCACGCTGGGCATTATTGTAGACGATGCGGTGGTGATGGGGGAGATCATTTATCAGAAACGGGAGCAGGGGCTGCCGTTTCTCCAGGCGGCGATTGCCGGGGCCCGGGAGATGGCCGGGCCCATCACATTTGCCGTGCTGACCAATATCGCCGCGTTCCTGCCCTTCTTTTTCCTGCCTGGCGTCATGGGGAATTTTATCAGACAGGTTCCCGCGGTGGTGGTAGCGGTGTTTGCGGTGTCGCTGATTGAATCGCTGTTTGTATTGCCGGCACATTTGGCGCATACGCGCTCGCCCTCGGCGTTCTGGAGAACGCTCGATCGTCCGCGACGGTGGTTGAGCAAGAAGATGACCAGCTTTATACAAGAGCGCTATCAACCGTTTCTGCGCACCGCGATTGCCCATCGCTGGTTGACAGTGGCGGTGGGAGTGGCCCTATTGATCGTGACGGCCGGGATCGTGGCCGGCGGGCACATCCCCTTTACTGTTATCGAGGCGATTGACTCGGACATTGTCTGGGTTAAAGCCAAGTTGCCCTATGGCGTCTCTCCGGACTATTCCCGGACGGTCCTGGATTCTCTGCAGGAAGCCGCAAATGTCTCGATCGAACAACTGGAAGGCGAGTCCGTGTTGCGGGGCATCTATACCTATATCGGCTCGTTCCCAGCGGGTCAGGGCCCGGGTGTCAGGGGTTCGCCAGGCAGCCACAGAGTCGGGGCGGTAGTCTGGTTAGAACCAGTGGATCAGCGGGATTTCAGCGGAGCGGACTTTGCCAGGGTCTGGCGGGCCTCCATCGGGACGATTCCGGGGGTGGAGTCGCTCACCTTTCAGGCCGAAACCGGCCCGAGCGCCGGGGCTCCGATCGACATTCAACTCTCCCATCGGTCCAGCCCCGTTCTGGAAGCCGCTGCCCGGGATCTGGCCGAATCGCTGGCACAGTATGCCGGCGTCCTGGACATCGACGACGGCATTTCGGTCGGGAAGCCGCAACTGAATTTTCGCATCAAACCCGAAGCGCGCAGCCTGGGCCTCAATGCCACGGATTTGGCTCGGCAGGTGCGCGGAGCCTTTTATGGCGTGGAAGCCCTCCGGCAACAGCGCGGCCGCGATGAAGTGAAGGTCATGGTGCGGTTGCCGGCGGCCGAACGCCAGTCCGCGTTCACGGTCGAACAATTGATCCTGCTCACCGAGCAGGGCGGGGAGATTCCCCTGGCGGAGGCAGTAGCCATCGAACCCGGACGGGCCTATACGGAAATCAAACGACGCGAGGGCCGTCGTATCGTGGCGGTCACGGCTGACGTCGATGATCAAATCGCCAATGCCAACAGCATCATCCGGGCAGTGGCCGCCAAAGAGCTGGAAGCGTTGAAGAAGAAATATCCGGGCCTGACGCATTCCCTGGAAGGCGAGCAGGCGTCGCAACGCGAGACACTCGCCGCCATGGCCATCGGCCTGCCTTTGGCCTTTTTGATGATTTACGGGTTGCTGGCCATTCCCTTCAGAAGTTACGTGCAACCGCTGATTGTGATGCTGGGGATTCCGTTCAGTTTCATCGGCGCATTGGCCGGGCACCTGCTCCTGGGCTATGGGCTCAGCATGATGAGTCTGTTCGGCATGGTGGCCCTGGCCGGCGTGATGGTGAATGATTCGTTGATCTTGATCGTGACGACGAATCGCATCCACGAGGAGCAGGGCATTCCCCTCGTCGACGCCGTAATTCAAGGGGCGATGAACCGGTTTCGGCCCATTGTCCTGACGTCGCTGACCACGTTCTTCGGGTTGGCCCCGATGATTTTCGAGACGGCGCTGCAGGCCCGGTTTCTCATCCCCATGGCCGTCTCGCTGGGCTTCGGCATCCTGTTCGGCACGGCGATCATTCTCATCATTGTGCCTTGTGTCTATCTCATGGTCGTGCCCCTGTTACACAGGGACCGCCCGGCCCCGGCCGACGCCGCGGCGTCACCGGAACATAGCAAGACATAGCAAAAACATAGCATGGCACAGCAGAAAAAATAGCAATCATAGCATGAAACATAGCAGTACATAGCAGGCATAGCAAAATCATAGCAATTTCATAGCAATCATAGCAAAAACATAGCAAGAGATAGCACAAGCCTTTTTGGAATTCGGTTATTCCCACGGATCGAACCGGGCGAACACATAGGTTCGCCTCTACAAGACAACGGAAAAGAGCAAAGACGCTGGATTCCCGCGCGCGCGGGAATGCCAGAAAGAGGAAAGGTGACGCCTGCGGCTAGGCGTGGTGTTCGGGGGGGGCGCCTCCCCCGTGGACCGGGGGAGGCGCCTGCTGACGACAGGAGGAGCCGTTCGGCTCTCGTCAGGTTAAAAGAACCACTGTGCGCGGAAGAATACGGAGCGCGGCATGTTGGCGTGGGACACGCCGAGCCCGATACTCTGTTCGCCGATGTTCAACAACTCCTGCTGGTCGAAGAGATTGACCACGTCCACGGCCAGCAGCAGCTTCTGTTTCTTGGTAATGGGCAGTACCTGGGACAGGGAAAGATTATACGTGGTATTCGAATCCGCATGCCCCGAATTCGTTTTTTGTCCCGGTTCCGTGCTTCGCAGACCTGACCCGAAGAGCATCTGTGCGGTCAGCGTGGTGTGGGTGAAGGGCCGATACGTGACCACTGCGGAACTGGTGATGGTTTGCGAATGGTCGCAAAACACGCCCCCGCTCGACTGGATATCTTCCAGTTCATGTTCGTGCAGCAAAAAGTGCCCTGATTGCAAGCCAAACCCCTTGCACTGACCCCACGCCACGTTGCCGCGGGCCGTGAGCGTGTTCGTGAGCTTTGATTTCACGGAAAAGTCGATCCCTCGTTGCCAGCCCCGCTCAAACGCAAAATAATTCAGCATGGGCGTCGTATTGAACTGGTGGGCGTCGGCCTGGTTGGTGCTGTACTTGTAGTAGCCCGTCAACTGGATCACGGTCCTTTTTCCCAGCGCATGGGTCGACCCGATTTCAAAGTAATGCGACCGTTCAGGCTTGGTCCTGACGTTGGTCGGGTCCTCGGCTGCCGCGGTGGTGCCTTCAAGATTGAGGGTTTGAAAAGGCAGGGCCTCCAGGTTGGGCGGAGTAAACAGGCGACCGTAAAAGGCGTGGAACGCATGCCGTTTGCCGGGCGTATAGGTGACCCCGACGCGGGGACTGACCTGGAAGGCCTCCACGTACCCGTGAATGTTGTCCAGGCGCAGGCCGAGGTTGATGGTCCATTGGTCATTGGGCGTGTATTGATCCTGGATCCAGAATTCTTCCCGGTATCCGGTAATCCGCCGGTTGCCATTGCGGTTGATGACTCCGCCCATGGGCTCACCGTGTCCATGCCCGTGGCCGTCGTCGTCATCATGCATGTCGTGGCCGTCGTCGTCATGCATGTCGAGCTCGTCTGCTTCTCCACGAAGGAACGCAAACAAGCGGGTCTTGTTCCTCGTCGTGGTTTGGTCGATCTGGAACCCGGCTTTGATCAAGTGCTGGGAATTGAGCGCGTGCGTGTAATCGAGCCGTATGCCTCCGGCATAGGCCCACCGGTCCTGATTACCCGCTGAAAACGGTTCGGCGTCGTCGCTCGTATAGGCCAGGACGTTCAAGGGGTCGGTGGTGAACGTCGCCCGGCTGTGCCGGAAATAGCCGGCCACGCTCACGAACTGGTTGGCGCCCATATCATGTCGCCACACCAGGTGCGAGTACTGGTTGTTCTCCTGCTGGTTTTCATTGATCTTTTCCGACGTCGACGGCGTGAAATTCGGGTTGGTGTTGTCCCGGATCAACTCGAGAATGTGTTCATTCGGGGTTTGCCCCGGTTGCGTGGGAATCTGCGAGTCCGCCACACTGTTCAAGAACAACCAAGTGAGGTTATTGCGATTGTTCACCTGGTAATCGCCACGCAGGAAGGTCTGGTTGGATTCGCCATGACCGTGATAGATCTTCTGGCCCAACGTGGGCGGATCGATGGCTCGATTTGTCGTCCGATAGTTGTTCATCACGTAGTATCGGAACCGGTCTCCTGCCGTGCCCCCGTATTCAAACGACGGGAGCACGGTCTCATTCGAGCCGCCGAACACGCCGATCGACCCGAATCCCGGTTTGGTGCCGCTTTTGCTGGTGATGTCGATCACCGCGGCCGTCCTGTTCCCGTATTGGGCCTCCATGCCGCCGAGCGTAATGTCCGCCCGTTCCCAGGCCCGGGGGGAGAGCAGATCCGAAAACTGGCTCGTCACGGTGTCCGGAATGGGCACGCCGTCGATCCGAAATTGGAGATTTGCGTGATCCTGCCGGATGTGCACTTGTTTGAGGCTGCCGTAAGCTGCACTGGGAATCGTCAGCAGGACGTCGTGCAGGTCCAGATTGTTGCCCCGCGGCAGGGCTTCGATGTCTTGCCGGCTGACGGAATAGGTCTCACCGGACGCGTTGGGCTTGATGGGAACGAGGGGCGCCACGATTTCCAGCGCAATGTCCTGGGTCTCCGTCAGGGTCAACACGACCGGCTCGGGAGCTTCCTGGCCGATGGTAATCACCACGTGCTTGCTTCGATAGGTATCCTGGACGGCCTGGACGGAAAACACGCCGTCGCGCGGGGCAACCAGCCTAAACTCGCCCGCGTCGGTCGTTGTTCCCGACGTGACAAGGGCTCCTTCCTGATTCCGCAATTCTACGGTGGCTTGCGCAACGTGCCGCAAATCCGCATTCTGCACGTACCCGGTAATCGTCTGGCCGGCCGTGGCGGCGGAGCCGTTCTGCGGCACTCCCCACAGCAGCGCCAAGGCGATCCCAAGCATGAGCCAGGTCCGTCTGACGGACTCAGTCGTTAAACTCGTCATCGAGCGTCTCCCTCTTTTCTCTTGTAGGGGCGAACCTGTGTGTTCGCCTTGAGTTGAATCGTTCCAACCTCACTCCCGAGTGGGTGCTTATACACGGCTGGCTCGTGTTTCGTGAGTTCTTTTCAATGAACTGGATAAAATATGTCATGAATGGACGTGATAATGGGAATGAATGGGATTGGAAAAGAAAAGAGCGTCGGTCGAGGGCAACACTAGGTCTTGCGGTGGAGAATCTCCGCTACGTGTTCGCCGGCTTCTTTCACCAGGACCCCCATCTTGGCATGGGAGGGTTCGAAGTCCACGGGCAGATGATGGTCGCGGAGCCGCTGGCTGGTGACCGGACCGATCGAGGCGACCATGGTTTTCTCCAGGGCTTCCTGAAAAACCTCGCGTTCATCAGTAGCGTCGAGCAGTTTCACGACGTGATCGACCTGGGCGGCGCTCGTGAACATCACGACGGATGCTTGTCCGTCCACAATGCTGCGAAGCGCCCGTCTGAGGGGTTCCACGTCATCGGGAAGAGCCCACCGGTACACCGGCACGCTCCTGACTTGAGCGCCCCGCTCGGCTAATCCCTGCGTCAGGTCCGGGTTTGTCGTCCCGTATTCTTGAACGGCAATCCGGAGTCCGGAGAGCCCCTCCGGCTTGTGTTCATCCAGGGTGTGGAGGATATCCCGCCAGGTATTGGGTTCGGGCACGGTGACGTGGGGTTTCAACCCCAACTCCTTTAAAGCCGCAATGGGTTTCGGCCCGCGGCAGACGAGGGTCGTTCTCGTCAGGGCTTGCCGGATTTCTTCGAGAGGAAACTGCGGTTTCCAGACGTCCACCAGCGTCCTTGTGCCCACGCCCGTCAGCAAAATCAGCAGGTCCACGTTTCCCGCCATGAGGCGCTCCGCGAAGTCCAGGGCCTCCGTATTATTTTTCAGGGGAATCTCTCGCAAGGCAGGGGCCATCTGAGGATTCCCGCCGTGCCGGGTAATCAGCATGGCCATCTGATCGGCCATCCGGCTCTCGAAGGCAACGACGGTCAGGCCGGCGAATCCGCGTGTGGCGTCCGGGTGAGTGTTCATGGATGTGATGGTAACACGGGGCCCGTTTTGCAGGGAACAACGATCGTTGTTCCCTACTTGGAAATCGCAATGGGCAATGCGGGCGTTTTAGAAACGTCGGTCACGGTGAAGTGATAGAGTTGGTACAAAACGTCGAAGGCTTCATGATTCCAGCGATCGAGCGATGCTCCCGCTACGGATTCCTGGTCGATGTAATACCACAAACCGCGTTTCTGAACGGCGATGATGGCTCCTTCGGGTTGGGTGTGTGATTCCCGGATGGTCAGCGTCTTGGCCGGATTGACGTCCACCGGCCCCGTGCGCGGGTCCGGGTCCACGTGAAATTCCTGTTCCTCGGCAATGCCTCGTCCGATAAAGCTCAGGATTGTCTTGAAGCTGCGCAATTTGATTGTGGCGCACATGGGGAAATCACCGCCCGGATGCCCCGGTCGAATATCGACCAGGACATGATGAAGAGAGAATTGATCCGCTTGGCGGTATAACGCCAGTCGCTCATCGTTGGACAGCGTATTCGGATCGTAGTTGGTGATTACGATCCGTCCGGTCTTCCGTTGGTCCCCGTCGGGGGATTCAATCCGGCTAATAAACAGCTTTCGCTCGGACCGGAGCCATGACAGGTGCAGCACCCGCTGCCGGAACTCCCGGTACTCATCCGGCCGGTGAGGCTGGTTCGACAAGAAACGTCGTTGGCGGTCGTTGTTTTTGCGACGCATCACTTGATTGCAGTCATCGTCTTCGAGAAGCATCCCTTCAGACACCAGGCGAAAGAGGATGGGGGGATCGATCCCCTGTTTCCCCAGGGACAAGATGGTCTCTTCGGTAATCGGCGTCAGCAGGCGTTTGGTGAATTCCTCACCTTGAATCGGGATGATGGTCACGGTCGGGCTTTCCGAAGCGGAGCTTCCCATGGTCAAGGACAACGAGTCGGCGCCGGGCGATCCGGCCAGTAATCCGGCCAAGCCGGTGCTGATGCGGAAATCAAACGTGGCGGCGATGTTGGACACGGCCGTGAAATGAATCGGCTCATGGTAGCGGGTGCGGGCGATATTGAGCAGCAGGAGTTCGGTTTCGATGCGGTTGACCGTCCAATCGTATTCCAGCACCGCGCGATGCATGGCCACCGGCGAGACGCACCCGCTCCAGATCAGACATGCCCACCAAAGGACGGCCGCCAGCGTCACGGCGTGGCGCGTCCCCCGCGGACGCCTGTCTCCCAGTAGGGAATCCCGGCGTACCATGAATCCGCTTGTTGGCGTGTTCATGGGTGTGCGTTCAGTCCCTTCGACAGGCTCAGGACAGGCATTCGTTGACAATTTCCTTCCCCTCCTTTGTAAGGAGGGGTAAGGGGAGGTAGAGCTTGTGGCTATCATGGTGAACCCGGCTCCCTGTACGGTTGACTCTACCCCACCTATCCTCCCCTTACAAAGGGGAGGAAAAAGACGGTGTCAATGAATCAGTCAACATTTACAATTGTGCGATGGTACCACACGGTCCGTTCCGTGGGGAACAACGTTTGTGGTTCCCTCGACAATGGGGTTGCTCCCCCGTTAATATGACTTCCGGCGATGTGAAACCGGGAGCCGCATGTCCGAACAACAAGAGATTCCGCAGGGAAAAGGCTTACGCCACGTGGCCCTGAACGTGACCGACGTGGAAGTCTCGAAAACGTTCTATCGGACTTGGTTCGGGATGAAGATCGTCTGGGAGCCTGATGCCGGGAACGTGTACATGAGTTCAGGGGTCGATAATCTGGCACTGCATCAAATGCCCCATGAGCAGATGCCGGTTGATCGTCAAGCGCAATTCCTCGACCATTTGGGGTTTGTCATGGAGTCACCGGAGAGCGTGGACCAACTATATGAACGGGTCGTTCAAGCGGGCGTCGAGATTATCCGTCACCCGAAACAACACCGGGACGGCAGTTATTCGTTTTATCTTGCGGACCCCGACCGTATCGTTATCCAGATTTTATACGAACCCACCATCAGTCATATTCGGTTTTCAACGGAGACGTAAGGAATCGTCCCGGTCGGTTGCCTCATGACCTGAGGGTGTTACCTCTTACGCGGAAAGGTTTTATGGCTCTCTGGGATCGCGTTGGCCTCAATCAGTTTGTCGGACTTCAGCCCTGGGTGTGGGTGCAACTGGAAAGCGCCGAGCCGCCAGGGCCATTCCCGTTTATGGGCGGCGTGGACCCGGAGGTTGTCGCCAGTCTCCATGAAGTCCACGGTATTCTCATGAGTGCGGTGGAAACGGCTATCAGTGACGTGTTCGCGCACCGAACGCCGGTCGATGACGAAGCGGCCGGTCGCCGGCTGGAGGATGCCTACGCGGAAGTGGTGCAGTCGCGACCCCGGCTCCGGCAACATATCCGGTGCGGACGAAGTCCCGACGGCATGTTTTTCTGGGACTTTCCCAAGGATCGCCGTCAGTCCGCGGTCATGAACTACGGTGGTCTGCGTATTTTCAACGCGGTGAAACGGCAGGCGTTGCCGATGGGATTCGAGCGCCCGCTCTCCCCGGAGGTGGGTCAGCTGTTGGGCTGCTTGAACGGTACCCGAACCGTCTCGGAAGTCCGCACCGTGGTCATGACCGCGGGTCGTGACGCGGCGTCACAACTCCAGCATCTTCTTGAACAACTCGACTCGCACGAGTGTTTGGCCGTGACGGATCGTTCTTCGGTTCGCCAACATTGGCACGACGCGACCCGGGACCGGGACACGGTTCATTTGGGTCACGCGGCCTTGATCTATCGACAACAGGACCGGTTTTTCTGGTTCGACCCGTGGTTGATGCCCTGGTTTGCCGAATCCCCGGTTCCTTCGCTGTGGACGTCGTTGTTGCCGCCACCGGCGGCCGTGTTCCTGACGCACGACCATGACGACCACGTCGATCCTCGCACGTTGTTGCATCTACCCAAGGACGTACCCGTGATTGTGCCCAGCCGGAAAAACCGGAAGACGTGGCATTTCGATTATCTGTCCCTGATGCGCGAACTGGGCTTTACGAACGTCATTGAACTGGCGCATGGAGAATCCTGGAAATTCGACGGCGGGCAGGTCGTGTCGGTTCCGTTTTTCGGAGAGGATCCCTGCGACCTGGCGCTGCCGCGTAATTGCTATTTGATCAGCGACAGAGGACACAATACTTTGGTTCATGCCGACAGCGGACCCACGAACGACGGTCATTCGGCGATCGAGGACGGAGTCATCGCCGGGCTTGTGGAGCAGCATGGTCCGATTGCGACCGTCTATGCGTCGCAGCAACAGTTGAAGGAAATTCGTTCCTACGCGGCGCATGCCAGCCTGTCTCATCCCGGCAAGTGGTTGGAGGTGGGAGAAAACGGATTCCTTACCAACGACTACTTGTCGGACTTGATGCGACATGCACAAGCCACGTTGTTGGTTTCATACGCCACGGGCGGCGCCGATTGGTATCCGGACCATTTGTCGTTCATGTTCAGCGATCGCAATCCGGCCCGGACGGCGTTACTCACCGCCCACTGGGATGCCCCGGAATCCCTGCGAGACGTGCTGGCGGCATCCGGCCGTCAGTATCATCATGGCCAAGCCTTGGACATTGTGCGCGCGCCGGCGCCGGGCCAAGTCCACATCATCGAAAAGAACGAGGCCCTCGACCCGCTCGTTCTGTATCAACTCGACCATGAGGTGCCCGCGTTCCTGAAAAGCGTTCAGCGGTAGCCGGGGAGAGAGACGGCAGAGCCGTCGGCTCTTCTTGCCGTGTAGCCGTGTAATGTGATAGGACTACGTAGGTTTTTCGAGGGGAGGACGAGTGATGACCGAGCAATCGCTTTCCGGATCCGATATTGATCAGGAAGAGGTGTTTCCTGAATGGGTCACGGTCGTGGGATTGAAAATTCGCGATTATGGCGAGGTTAAAACCGCGCGGACGACCGACCTCACCTTGAAGGCCGGTGACCACGTGCTCCTGGAACTGGAGAAGGATACGACCTACGGTACCGTCTTTTCCCCGCCGCATACGCAACCGTTCCTCCCACCCATGCGCGTGATGCGGAGCGTCCTTCGGAAAGCGACGACGGAAGACGAAGCCGCCATTGCGCAGCAGAAAGAGCTCTCCTCTTCCGGTATCGCATTCTGTCGAGAGCGGGCCCTGGCCCTGGGTTTACAGATGAAGTTGGTCGAAGTGTATGGATCGCTTCGCCGCCGGGCCCTGACGTTCAGCTACACCGCGGAATCCCGCGTTGATTTTCGGCAACTCGTCAAAGACCTGGCGCGCGAGTTCAATTGCTGGATTGAAATGCGGCAAATTTCCAGCCGGGATGAAGCGCGCCGCCTCAGCGGGGTCGATACCTGCGGGCTGGTCCTGTGTTGCGCGAGGTTTCTCACGGATTTCAAGCCGGTGAATCTCAAGTTGTCCCGCCGTGAAGCGGCGTGGTCAAATGACGCGCACCGCATCGGGGTCTGTGGACGATTGAAGTGTTGCCTGATGTTCGAAAACGAAGATTGGCCCACCTCCAAGGCGCCCGGTCAACAACTCATTCAACCCACTCGATCGTAACGGTTGTCCGGCCCCGCACGCAGAGGGGCAATGGTCTCAAGAGGTGTTTCAGATGAGTACCCCGCCTCGTTTTGTCATCTATGCCCATAACGCCACGTACGACAAATTGCATCAGGTGGCGACTATCGGCCTCACGGCCTCGGCCATGGGAAAGGACGTGGCGGTCGTGTTGTTGTTCTGGACCATCAAGAAGCTCGCCGAGGGCAAGCTG
Organism: Nitrospirales bacterium; assembly: GCA_965204965.1. Taxonomy (GTDB): domain Bacteria; phylum Nitrospirota; class Nitrospiria; order Nitrospirales; family UBA8639; genus Bin75. Next base: position 2,999,359 of record OZ242026.1, read on the forward strand.
GATGACGTTGATTTTCCCCCGGAGTATGAACGCTATCACGATGAAGTCGCCAAACTGCTTGCCGAGCGCAAGGTTCCCCTGATTTCGGAAATGTTTGAAGAAGCGCGGAAAGTGGGAACATTTCGCCTGATCGCATGCAGCGCCGGCTTGGAATACATGGGCGTGGACGCGGACGCCGTGGCCATCCAGGTTGATGAAGTGATGGGTCTTCCCGCCATCCTGGCCATGGCGGCCGGCGCCGAGACGACCCTCTTTGTGTAGCCTGCATGTATCAACCGGTCAAGCCATTTGGCGGCTGACGAGATCCCGGAAGACACCTCCGGCGGCCACCAGTTCCGTGAATACCCCTTCCTGCACCACCTTGCCGGCCTGCATCACGTAGATACGATCCGCGAGGCGTAGCGTCGATAGGCGGTGGGCAATGATGATCCGCGTTGATGTCAGTCCCGCGAGGTTGCCCATGATTACGGACTGGCTGTTGTTGTCGAGCCAGTTTGTGGCTTCGTCGAGCAGCAGGATCCGGGGATTTCGGATCAGTGCGTGGGCAATCGTGATGCGCTGGCTTTCGCCTCCGGACGTGACGCTGGCGCTGTCCCCCACGTTCGTGAACATCTGCATCGGCATGGCCGCGATCTCGCGGTCGACGGCCGCGAGCTTGGCTGCATGCCAAGCATCCTCGGCGGTCGCGTCTTCATGGCCTCCGATGATGTTGTCCCACAGGTCTTGCGGATGGAGTTGCACCGTCTGCGGAACCGCGCCGATCTGCCGGCGCACCTGCTGGACATTGAGGTGCTTGAGATCGCGCTCGTCATAGTACACGGCTCCGCCTGACGGCTGGTCCAACCCGAGCGCAAGCCGGAAGAGCGTGCTCTTGCCGGCCCCCGACTCACCGGCAATGGCAATGAACTCGCCGGGACGAGCATGAAGGGAGACGTCGTTCAGGATCAGCGGACCATCGGGATCATACTGGAAACTGACGTGGTCGAATACGATTTCGCCGCCCAGAGTCTCCACGGGTTCTCCTTCGACGCTGATCTCCGGGGGTTCGGTGAGAAACGGCCGGACCTGTTCCAGGGCCGGCATGACGGCGGCAACGGCGCTGAACGATGCACCCAGGCGGGCGACTCCCGTCAGGAACAACGTGAGCAAGAGGTAGACGACGAAAAAGTCTCCCGCCGTGATGATCACTCGCCCCGGAAGCGTGACTGCCAGGATCAGGACTGCTCCGGCAAGAAGCGGGAGAGCCGTACCGAATGCCTGTAAGTGCGTCTCGAAAGTCCCTCGTTGCAACTCCGCGAGTTTCTGTTCACGATAGTCCCGTGCCCAGACCGCAAACGCCGACCCTTCCGCGCCGTCGACACGTAGCTGGGAAATGCCATTGATGAGTTGGAACAGCCGGCCCGCGAGATGATGTGTCGTCCGGATCGCCCGGCCTTGAGGCGATATCGGTCCCAAGCCAAGGAGGATGGTCACAATGATGGACAGGAGACCGAAGGCGGCGGCAATGGCGCCCAGCATGGCATCATAGAAGCAAATGATCACGAACGCGGGCGACAGGAACATAATCGATAGCACGGCGTTGGCGACCACGCCCTGCACGGTGTCGCGAAGCTGCTGGAACGTCATCCCCCGCATGGCGAGGTCCCCGGCCGAGTAGCGATGAAGACAGCTCAGAGGGAGCCGGAGCAAACGATCCCAAAACGCGGCTTCGGCTCGCGCCGTGGCGCGTCCTTCGAGACGCATCAGGGCCGTTCCCTGGAGAACGTGCAGCAGCGCCCGGATCAGGGCCAATGCGGCCAGTGCCGCGGTCGCCGCGTACAACAGGCTGGTTGTGCCGGTGGGGATCACCTCGTTGAGGATGAAACCGGCCACCACGGCAGGCAGTAACATGATCAGACCACCCATCAGCCCGGTTAATCCGAAGCGTACGAAGTCGACAGCCAACCTTTTTCCGGCGAGCCGGAACAGATCGCGTAACCCGGCGACGCCGGACGGCAGTGGTTGATAGAACAGCCATGCTTCGGGACAAAGCGATTGCGCGCGTTCCGGCGTGATCTTGGTCTTACAGCCGAAGGAATCCACTTCCCGGTAGTGTCCCAGCAAGCCGGGTAACAACGCCACCGGCCGTCCATCGTCTTTCCGAAACGCCAACATCGCGCCGCTGTCACCGATCCACCACTTGTCCGTTTGGGCGAGCCGCACCCGGCGGCCGCGTACAGCGGACGCATCCAGCACGTCGCTGAGAACTGCCGCGGCCCCGGCCGTGTCGGTTTTCGCGGGCCATTTGAAGTCAATTCCCTCATGGCGACCGATAATCCGCAGGACATCGAGCAATGCGGCGTCGTTCCCGCCGGCTTCTTCCGGTTCCAACAAGCCGTACAGGTTGAACAGCCGGCGCCGGGCGCCTTCCTCATCGGCACGGCGGTTGGTCGCCCGTGCCCGATCCAGGTTCGCCTGGTCCACGACTGCCAGGCGGCGGTTGAGTCGCTCCAGGGAGAACGCCACGGAGTGGAAGTGTTCCAGGGCGGGCAGCAGGAGGCTCTCTTCGGCGAGCGTTTCGGAGGAACGGGTGTGCAACTGTCTCTCTTCCGTCAGAGTGAGCCAACTGACGGGCGTGAGCGGTATGGCTGCCGAGGCGGCTCCGCTCTTGCCTTGCACTGCGTCGATGAGGCTCATGAACAGTCCCGCGCCCGGCGTCAACTCTGACACCCATACGACTTCTCGTTGCGCTGAGAGCCTGCCGCTTCTCGTCTCAGGCTTCTGTGTGGGTCCGACGAGTACGTCCGGGCGTGGTCGGGGCACGGCGTCTCGTGACAGCATGGTCGAAACGTCCATGACCCAAGTGTCGACGTGTTCAGCCAATTCTACAGACCGGACCACGGCCAGGTCGGTGCTGGGTAGACGCCGCAGCACGGTGCCCGGTAACCCCTTGGCGATCAGACTGAGGGTCGTTTTTCCCGCCTGGGGTGCGACACCGAGCAGGAGGCGACCTGCCTCAGCTCGCAGCACGTGCTGTGGCGCCGATTGTTCCTCCCCATCCCGGTGCTCGACCAGAAACAGGTCGACGGTGCCCTTCTCGATGAACCAAACGAATTGTGGATCATCCATCACCAGCGGCAAATTGACGGCACAGGGCACGGGCACTCCCGATTCAACGGCGAGGCCGGCGAGCGAGCGGAGTTCAGGATGCGACATCAGACTATTCCTCTTGGATGAGCCGGTAGTACAACCCGGTTTCGTCCTTCATCAGTTCGTCATGGGTGCCGCGCTGCACGGCTACTCCCTTGTCGAGAACAATGATCTCGTCGCAATCCCGGATCGTGCTGAGCCGGTGCGCGACGATCAGGCAACTGCACCCGCGACGTCTCAACGATGCGTCGACGTACTGTTCGGTCGCGGCGTCCAGCGCGCTCGTCGCCTCATCCAGAACGAGCACCGTCGGATTGCCGACCAACGCCCTGGCGATCTCCAGCCGTTGCCGCTGGCCTCCGCTGAAATTGCCCCCGTCTTCATCAACCGGCGTCGCATACCCGAGCGGCCGGCTGAGAATTTCATCATGGATGCAGGCATCCCGGGCCGCGTCCACCACGTTATCATCCGGAAAGGAGGAGTTCCAGAGCGTGATGTTTTCCCGTACGGTGGCGGAGAAGAGGATGCAATGCTGGTCCACGAGCGACAGGGAACGGGAGAGGACTTCTTCGGGAATCTCGTGTCCCGGACGGCCGTCGAACAGGATTTCGCCCGACCAGGGCTGATAGAGGCCGGAGACCAAGCGAGACAGTGTCGATTTTCCGGACCCGCTTGGGCCGACCACCGCGACCCGCTGTCCGGGTTTGATGGTCAAACTGAAATCCTTGAGCAGCGGCGGTCGGCCTCGATTGTACCCGAAGGTCACGCCGCGCAGCTCCACGCGGCCGGTCAGCCGTAGACGCCCATCGAACGTGGCGATGGCCTTCGCTTCCTCGTGTCGACGCGTCAACCTTGGATCTTCGCGGATTTCCATGATGTCGTCCAAGCGCTGCATATTCGTCTCAAGCGCTTGACGCTTGTCCGCGAGCTCAACGAATCGCCCGACAGGCTCCAGGAACATGGCGGCCACGATATAGAACGCCACCAGCGCGCCCAGCGTCAACTCGCCGGCCATGACCTGGGTTGCCCCGAAGATCAAGACGGCACCGTTGCCCAAAATCATGAAGAGGTTCGGCATCGCCTCGTTGAAGCGGCTGAGTTCGGAGAATCGCTGGCGTGCGGCCAATTCCCTGGCTTGATGGCCGCTCCAGCGCGAGAAAAAGCTGCCCTCCTTGGCGTTCATCCGCAGGCGGTCCGTCTGATTCAGCATGAGCATCCCGACACCGACCAGCAACCCCTGCTCGCGCCGCCAAGCATGGCTCTCGTCGGTCTGCATGCGAGTGATCACGCGCATCAGCAGCCCGTTCAAGACTGCCATGCCCAGGACGATCAGCGCCAGCGCCGGATCGTACGCCACCATGACCATCAGAAATACCACGCTCATCGTGATTTCGATGAACACGCCGAGAAAATGCTCCGATAACCCTTTGGCGATCTTGTCGATGGACAACACCCGGTCAGTCAGTTCGCCGACCAGCCGGTGGTTGAAATATTCTATCGGCAGCCAGAGCAATTTTGAGAGGCAGCGATTGCCGGCGATAATTGAAACCTTGATGGACAGGCGATGGAGACACCACTGCTTCAGCCAGGTAAGTCCGTAAACCAGGATCGCGGCGCCAGCCAGAACCGCGGCGACCATCCCACCCCAAGGCTCATTTTCACCCAGCACCTGATCGACGAATATACCCAGTGATGCCGGCGTGACGAGGGCCAGCATGGCCAGCATCAGGCCGCATCCGAACGCATATGCCAGTGTTCCCCAGGAGTCGCGAAGCCAGAGCCGGATACGTTCCAGGAGGTTGGGGGGGCGCCTCCCCGCTGAAATTCCGGTCCGGGATTGAGTTTCAAGACAATGCCGGAAAAGCCTGCACTAAATTCTTCCGGGCTGAGCTTGCGTCGCCCGGTGGCCGGGTCGTTGAGATAGAAGGACTTTCGATCATAGCCTTCCAGGATGAGGAAATGGTTGAACTCCCAGAACACAATAAGCGGAAGCGGCAGATCCTTGAGTTGGCGGATGTGTACGTTCAGGCCTTTGCACTCAAGGCCATAGGACTTGGCGGCCCGTACGATGCCCGCGGCGGCGGTCCCGTCCCGGCTGACCTCGCACTTGCCGCGCAGTTCGATGAGCGGCACCCAGCGCCCAAAATGGGCGAGCACGCTGCCGAGGGACGCGGCGCCGCACTCGGTGGCATGCGTCTGCAGCAGGAGGGGAGTCGTGACGCGTTGCTTGGCCATTTCCCTCAGGGGGTTGTTTGATTAGCCTGATTTCAGTCTCAAGGCGGATGAATACATTCAGGACCGTCAGAAGCCGAAGAGGGCTGTTATGGGTTGTCGGCCAAGCACGATTCGAACGCGACACGGAGTGACGTCCGGCAGGGAAAGGTCCGACGCGTGGTGGAGAGCGACGTCGATCCGATGAGTGGCGTCCGGGTTCGCGGGCCGTAGCGTCGCCAGCCAGTTGGGCAATGGTCCGAACGTCACGGAGGAAACCTCGCCGTCGAACCGTTGCTGGGCATCGTCGGGCATCATGATCTGGACCGACGCCCGCATACCGGATTGGATGCGTTTCGCCATGCGCGGGGCGACCTGCAGCACCGCTTGAGGCGGCTGGTTTTCCGTTTCGCGGAGTTGGGCGACGGCGTCGCCGGCCGGCAGGTATTCGCCGGGCGCGGACCGCAAGGCGGTGACCTTGCCGGCCACCGGGCTGACGATCAATTCCCTCGAGGTGCGCCGGGCTTCCATCTGCAACAAGGCGACTTGAGCCGCGGCCAACAGCGAAGGCAAGCCACTCCCCTTTCCATTAACCTGTCGGAGTTCCGACTTGAGTATTTCCACCCGGTCGCGCAGGGCTGCGGTCTCGCCATCCAGTTCCGGTACGCTTTGCCGAGCAATCGGGTCTCCGACTTCGACGTGGTCTCCGGGAACGACCAGAAATGCCTCGAGATATCCGGGCTCGTTGGAAACCAACTCGTGGCGAGTTCCCGGTTTGATCAGGACCCCGTCGATGGTCACGCTACGGACGATGCTGCCGAACAGCGCCCATGCCACGAGCGCCAGCATGACCAAGCCGATGCCGGCCAGGATCATGCGTTCGTGAGGCGCCGTGACCCTCAGTAAATGGTCGAGTTGCTGGTACTTGTTCCTGCTGTTCGCGGCTTGATCGAGAAATGGGTTGCCGAACATCGGTCTCCGTTCCGAAACTGAAAAAAACGTTGAAGTATACTACATCCGTTGTTCAAACAAAGCCTCAAAAGGTCTCCGCCTCGCCTGCATCGTCAAAAATAATATGAGGGCTTGGGAAATCATGATGCCAAAATCATGGATTTTGTCAAGAAATCCGGGGTTGTCGATTTGCATCGCAAGAACGGTGCAGGCAGGAGCAATGACTCAGATACTTACCGTGAGGACCGCACGCCGACTTTCTTGCAGTATTGGGCGACCGGACATTGGCTGCAAAATGGCGAAATGGGTCGACAGAGGTGTTGCCCGAAGGGCACCAACCAGTCATTGAACGTGATCCAGTATTTTGCGGGAAGTTTGTGTCGAAGCGCGTGTTCGGTTTCCTCCGGGGTCCCGGTTTGAACGTAGCCCCACCGGTTACTGATCCGGTGCACGTGGATATCCACGCAGATCCCGGGCTTTCGATATCCGACGGTCACCACCAGATTGGCTGTCTTGCGGCCGACGCCTTTCAACGTGAGGAGTTCTTCGATGGTGTCCGGCACCCGTCCCCCGAAGTCCCGAAGCAGGCTTTGGCAAATCGCCCGAATCTGTTTGGCTTTGTTTTTGTAAAAGCCCACCGGATAGATGGCTTTCTCTATCGTTCTGAGGGAGAGCGTGCGCATGTGCTCCGGCGTGTCGGCTAACCGGAAAAGTCGTTGGCTGGCCTCGGCCGTGGTTTGATCCTTGGTCCGGAGACTCAGAAGACAGGCGATCAGAATGCGGAAGGGGTCGCGGGTTTCTCGAGCCACGACGCCAAGTATCGGTTCCTTCCAACGGCGGATGGTTTTCTTGACTTCGGAGACGACCGCGTGAATGTCGGCATCACGCATTGAGGATGAGTTGAACGAGGAGGGCTGGGGAGGTGACGGAACGGTGTGACCTAACGAAACGCACGCTTGGCCAACCATTTTTGTCGTCGCCGGGCTGCTTCCCGCTCTTTGGCTTTCCGCTTCACACTCGGCTTTTCGTAAAAACGTCGGCGTTTCAATTCACGAAACAAACCATCGGCTGCGAGTTTTTTCTTCGCAACACGAAGAGCTTTCTCGACATTGTTGTTCACTACCTTGATTTCCATTGTCCCTCGTAATCGGTAGAAGTTCCTTGTCGCTCACTCAAGCACCGTAGGCTAAGGTACCATACGGCTCTTTCACGAGACAAGTTTGCCTTTAAGAAACATGTCAACGCAAGGAAATCTTATAAATTACATAATTTCAATAAGTTATGAAATCTTATCCTTGGAGATTTCCCTTATTCTTGAACGAAATCGAAGGTATTTTTTCTAAATAAAAATACTGAAAAATTGAATGAAGTGCCGTAGCCCGCGTTCGATCAGAGCAGCTCTGATTTCTTGTGATAGCGGGATGCAGGGCAAGGCGTCCCGGAGCGAACCCCGAGGCTTCTCACGAGGCTTCTCATAGAGAGAGGTGAGGGTTGAGCGAGGACGCAACGCAGCCATACGCCCGATAGTGCACTAAATCAGAGGTTTCTCAGGTATCTTTGAGCGCCGCGATGATATCCAGCACCATCTTCTTCCCGTCGCCGAACAGCATGAGCGAATTGTCCAACGCGAAGAGGGGGTTCGGGATTCCGGCAAAGCCCGGGCTCAAACTCCGTTTGATGATCACCACGGTCTTCGCCTTATCCACGTCGATGATCGGCATCCCGGCAATGGCACTAGTGGGATCGGTCCTGGCCAGCGGGTTGACCACGTCATTCGCGCCGATGATCAGGGCCACGTCGATTTGATCGATATAGGGATTGATGTCGTCCATATCCTTGAGCGCCTCATACGGAACGTCGGCTTCGGCCAACAGGACGTTCATGTGGCCCGGCATGCGACCGGCCACGGGATGGACGGCGTATTCCACTTCAATGCCGCGTTCATTTAGAACGGACGCGAGGTTGGCCACGGGATGTTGGGCTTGGGAGACCGCCATGCCGTACCCCGGCACGATGGCCACCCTGCGAGCCGCATCAAAGAGGAGTGCGACTTCTTCAGGCGAGGCGGATTTGACTCGCCCGGCATAAACCTCGTCCGCGGTGGCCCCTCCGCCCGTTGGCGCCAGGACCCCGAAGAGGACGTTGGTCAGGGAGCGATTCATGGCCCGACACATGATTTCCGTCAGGATCAATCCCGACGCCCCCACCAGGGACCCGGTGATGATCAGCACGTTGTTGGACAGGACAAATCCCGTGGCCGCAGCCGCTAATCCGGAGTAGGAGTTGAGGAGCGCGACCACGACGGGCATGTCGGCTCCACCGATCGGAATCACGAGCAGCACTCCCAGGAGGGAAGCCACGGCAACCAATCCCCAGTACAGCATCAGATTGGACGGATCGAGGATCACCCCGGCGCTTAACGCCAAGGCAATGATCGCCAACACCGCATTAATGACCTGTTGGCCTGAAAACAGGACGGCATTTTCATTGATAAGGCCTTTGAGCTTTCCAAAGGCCACGAGGCTTCCCCAAAACGTGACCGCCCCGATCAACCCGGAGGCCGCAATGGCCACGGTGACCTGCGTGAACGGGACTCCGCCGTTGAGGGTGCTTTCGATCAGGGCGGCGCCCGCCACCAACACCGAGGCAATGCCGCCAAATCCGTTGAACAAGGCCACGAGTTCCGGCATGGACGTCATTTCGATTTTGACGGCCAGCACGGCCCCGATCGCCGCGCCTATGACGATTCCGATGAGGATGACTTCGAAGCCGACGATACCCTGATCCGTGAGCGTAATGACGATGGCCAGCAACATGCCGCACGATCCGAGCAGGTTGCCTCGAACCGCGGTGCGCGGGTGGGTCAGGCCCTTCAGCCCGAAGATAAAGAGGACTGCGGCAACGAGGTACCCTCCGTTGATGAGTAAATCGGTCATGATTTCTTCTTGAACATTTCCAGCATGCGATTGGTAACCATAAAGCCGCCGACCACGTTAATGGTCGCAAAGACCACGGCGAGGCCTCCGAGCACGGTGGTTAACGTTGTCTGTTGGCTGCCTGCCGACAGGATGGCTCCCACGAGTGTGATACCCGAGATGGCGTTGGCGCCCGACATGAGGGGAGTATGCAGCGTGGGCGGAATCTTGGTGATGATTTCGAAGCCCACGAAAATGGCCAGGATGAAAATCGTAATGCTGGAAATCAATATCTCCATGGCTTACTTCTCCTCTCCCTGACTCGCGGAAGGGTCCAGGATTTCACGGATTTGGGGATGGACCACGTCGCCGTCACACGTCAGGAGGGTTCCACTGGTGATTTCGTCTTCCCGGTTGATCGTGAGTTCGCCCTTCTTCACCAAATGAAGCAGGAAAGTGGCAATGTTTTTGCTGTACATCTGGCTGGCGTGATAGGGAACGAGGGAAGACAGATTTTCCGTTCCGATAATGGAGACCCCATGGGCGACCACCGTCTGGTTGGCCCGGGTCAATTCACAATTCCCGCCTCGTTCGGCCGCCAGATCGATAATGACCGATCCCGGGGACATGCCGGCGACCATATCGGCCGTAATCAGCGTAGGCGCTTTTTTGCCGGGTACCGTCGCAGTGGTAATCACCACGTCGCTTGAGGCGATCACTTTGGTCAGCAATTCACGCTGGCGTCGATAAAACGATTCATCCTGGGCCTTGGCATATCCTCCCTTGTCCTCGGCTTCCTGCGTGTCCAACGGCAGATCCACAAACTTGGCTCCAAGGCTCAGGACCTGCTCTTTGACCGCGGGTCGCACGTCATACGCCTCGACCGCGGCACCCAGACGGCGCGCCATGGAAACCGCCTGCAGTCCGGCCACGCCGGCCCCGATGATGAAGACCTTGGCCGGCGCCACGGTCCCGGCCGCCGTCATCAACATCGGAAACATTTTCGGCAGCGCATCCGCGGCCAGGAGCACGGCCTTGTATCCGGACACGGTCCCCATGGACGAGAGCACGTCCATGCTCTGGGCTCTGGTGATGCGCGGCATCAATTCCATGGCAAAAGCCTTGACCCGTCGCGTGCTCAACTCCCGGATACTGTCAGGATTGGCAAGGGCATCGGCCATGCCGACGATGATTTGATCGGGTTGCATCAAAGGCAGGTCGGTTTGGCCATGTTCGGGATTCGCACCCAACAGCCTGACCTGGGTAATGATTTGGGCGGCTTCGAAGAGTTCTGTCCGGGAGGAGACAATCGTGCCCCCCTTCTCCGCATAGGCGTCATCGGGATAGCCGGACGCGGCCCCTGCTCCCGTTTCAATCTGCACGTCCATCCCTTCCTTTTTCAAGGACGGGAGGGTGGCAGGGATCAGGGCGACCCGCCGTTCACCGGGATAGGTTTCTTTGGGAACACCGATAATCATGATCGTATTTCACGGTCCCTCCCCAGGCTGCCGGAGCCGGCTAGGGAAAACTGGACACGAATAGCATAAACATTTCATGGGAATCAAAGAATTTTTTAGGAAAATGAAACCGAAAAGTCAGGAGGCGCTTCAGGCCCCATAGAGCGAATCGACGATGTGGCTGGTTTGAAACAGCAAGGCGTCGAGCCGCGTGTAGCAGGCATGGCCAAAAAGGTGTTCCTCAGGGGAGCCCCCCGTCGCATCGTGGTAATCGATCAGCAGGCACTGGCCGTCGTTGGGGCAACGGGTCACGCGACGTGCGCATTCCAACCACCGTTCAAACCCGTCATACGGCTCCAAATTTTCCCGCAAGGCCTGGTCGAGTTCAACTGCCCACGGTGAAGCGGGGACGGCATCGGTCCCGGCAACGGCAAGCTGGTGCACGTAATCGCCGCCGGACGCCATGGGCATTTCCATCACGACTTGGGGCAACTCCATTTTGGCCAGCCACCGTTTCCCGTCCTGGCGGATCGGGCGGTGATTGACGACGTGGAGCAGTTTGCCGAGACCATCAGTGTCCCAGCCGTACCGAACCGGGGTGCCGAGGGTTACGACGTCGAGCGACGGCCAGGCGGCCAATTCGTTCTCGGCCAGCAGCCGGTCCAGTTCCTGCAAATGTTCAACGGCTGCGGATGGGGTCTCCTGTTGCTCGTAAAAGTAGGCCAGGGTTTCAAACACGGTCTCGCGCACCGACGACTCCCCCGGAGCCATCAGATTGGAAAGGAGCGCCGGCAACTGGCCGGCATGGCCATGGGCCACTATCAAAATACGTTCCTCAGCGTGTAAGTCTTGTTGAGCCTTGAGGTGATTGAGTTCGTGGAATAGAGCCAACGCGCCTTCCATTCGGCCGGGATGATGGTGCAGGGACGACCACAGGTGTCGTTGAACAACCAGCCCGTGAGCACTCGCGAGTCCGTCCCTGAGCGCACTGACGTACTGTTCGGAAAAATTTGCTTTGTCGTTCAGAAGGTTGTCCAGCGTGGTTTTGCCGGCATCGTCATTGACGAAGGGGGGGCGGCAGGAGGGATCTTGAGATGAGCGTTGATAGTCATTGGGACGAAGGGCCGCAAGCAGAGACTCCAGACCCGGAATGCCGCGGGAATAGCCTCGTTTCAGCCCGCCGACTTCATCGAGTCGTCCCGATCCGAAGAGGTCGGCCCCCAAATAGGATCCATGCACCAGGACGACCGCGCGGACTCCTTCGTCCCACATGCGCGCGCCCAGGCGTCCGAGCGCATCGCGCCAGGCAGGGGAAAAAGGCGGAGCCCCGGGTTCAAAGGACACGTACCGGACCCGATCTCCCGGATCCGAGCGGGAATACTTGGCATGCAGGAAGTTGTTGGCCTGGGGCATGAGAAAGAATTTGGATGAGTCGATCGTTGCTTTGCCCTTCTGTCATACCTTGAACAGGGAGCCCGGCGCAAATCGGGGACGGCGGTGAGGGCGGTTGCAGCGCTCGTTCGCGTAGTTGACCATGGAAAAACCGGCATGGTAAATTGGCTTTCTAACCTGTCGCAAAGAGGTATTTGAGGCCTTTCATTGGAAACACAGAACGGCGGCGCGTGCTCAAGTCTCCTGCGTGCCGGCACCATGTCCTCCAATAATTTTTACTAACCCTGAAAACAGAATCCTGGAACCATGTTTGTAAAAATTACGATCTCTCTCATTGCGCTTTTGGCTCTCGGTTTTCCCGGTAACAATCAGGTTTTTGCGGCTTCGAGCCCGACCCAAGCCGACCACGTCGTGCTGTTTGTCCTGGAGGGCGTGGGTAATGACTCGATACAAAATGGGACCATGCCGGTTCTCCAGAAGCTCGCCCAGGAAGGGGCGGTCACCTGGAAAGCCGAATCGGTGTCTCCATACACGGTCCCGTCGATGGCCAGCCTCCTGACGGGGCTGCCCGTCAAGAAGCACCGCGTGAATCAGGAATGGGAAACGTATGATTTTTCCCGGTCCTTTCTTCGGTCGCCCACCATGTTCGATTATCTTGATCTTGCCGGCGGGATCGATACGGCGCTCTTCATCATGGATGAGCGGTTTTATCAATTGGCCAGACCGGAAATCTACGTGGACCTGCAAACGTGCGGAAAAGCCAAACCCCAGTGCAATCCTTCAACCCAGGTGGAATATATTGATGATTACCTGAAAAAAGTGACCAGCCCCGGCGGCTTTAATTTTCGTATCTTCGAAATACCCGGGCTCCTGGTAGCCCATCTTCCCGAGCCGGCGGACGTCGCGCACAAGCGCGGATGGGAGTCGCGGCAGTATGCCCAGGCCCTCCAGGACGTTGATACGGCCATCGCGGACGTGATGGCGCTGTATCAGAAATACGGGGTCCTGGACAAAACCATGGTCATGGTCACGGGCTTGAAAGGAGCGGATTCCCCCAAAGCCTCGAACGCGAAAATGGGAACGGCCAGGCACACGGTGATCCCGTGGCTTGCCTGGGGAGTGAACGTGAAGCCGGGGTATACCATTCCCGGTCACGTGAATATCATGGACGTCGGGGCCACGGTGCTTGAAGCACTCGGCTTGGAAACCCATACCGAGTGGGAAAGTCGCGCGTTGACGGGCCTCTTTCAAAAGCGACCCGAACGAAGGACAACGGGAAATGAGACGTTCGAGCTTAAATCTTCTTCAATTCGTAAAAAATAGCATCCTGGTATGCAGTCTTGTCGGAACCGTGCTGGTCGGTGACGTGGCCGCGGCGCGGGAAGCCGTCAATCCGCTCACGCGGGAATATACGATCACGATCGATCCCACGGCGCTCGATCCCCCGACCTGGTGGCACGTGCCTGGTGTCACTCCGTTAATCTGGACCAAAGATCCCATTACGTATGAGTCCTACAAGACGACCGACGTGCGGGAAATTAAATTGAAACCGGGCGAGTACCGCTTCGGGACCTTCACGTTCGATTTTGCGTTCCTGGTGACGTTGGAGGGCAAGTTGGAATTTGATCGAACCTTGGAGCAATGCGTGGACGGACTGGGGACGGCCAAACTTGTGATCCGGTGTAGCCACACACAACCCTACAAGCAAGAACGTGATTACGACTATCCCTCCGCCCCATAGACGCAGCATCAATCCCGGAACCATGTCACAGACTGTAGAACACTGGATCGAAGCGTTAGACGACGTTGACGACGCCACGCGGGAAGAGGCCGCGAAGGCGCTGGCGGAGTTGGGCGATCCCGAGACCGTCGAAGCCCTCTCTACGGCCCTGGAGGATGATTATTGGGCCGTTCGGGTGCACGTGGGCCGGGCATTCGCCAAAATCGGCGGGGATGTGGCCATCAACGCGCTCATCACGTTGTTCAACGACAACATGATGGAAGTGCAGGATGATGCCGTGTCCGCCATGGCTTCCATAGGGACAAGCACCGTCCCGAAACTCATTCCCTGTTTGAAAGATGACCGGTGGCGCGTTCGGCAGCAGGCAGGGAAGACCTTGGGGTTGCTCAAAGAGGCCGATGCCGTCCAACCGTTGATGATTGCCTGTCGAGACCGTGACGGGGCCGTGAAGAGTGCGGCAGCCGAGGCGTTGGGGCGGATCGGTGATCCGCGAGCCGTGCCGGCTTTGATCAAGTTGTTCAAGGACACCTCGAAAATCGTCCGGGAGACCGCCGGAACGGCTCTCGTGTATATCGGAGAAGCTTCCATCCCCGCGCTCCTGGAAACGCTGAACGATCCGCACTTCGTGGTCCGCTGTCATGGCGTGCGGGCATTGGGCGGTATGACGACCGACTATCAAATGGGGTGGGCGTGGACCCGGGACGAGCGCGTGGTCGAGGCATTGATCCGGGCGTTGAAGGATGAAGACCGGGCGGTTCGCGAAGATGCCACGATTGCCTTGGGGATTATCGGGGATCCCATGGCTGTTGACGGGCTCATCGACGCCATGAGGGACGGAGCCGTGAAGCGTCACGCCATCGCCTCACTGGGCATGATCGGGGACGCCCGAGCCTTGCCACCCGTGTTGGATGCCCTGAAAGGTAAGGGCATTGCTCAACAGGGAAGGCCGACGCCGGGATGCATTATCAGCGAAGATCAACTCATCAAAGAAGCCGCAGCCACGGCGTTGGGCCATTTTCGTGATCCCAAGGTGATTCCGGATCTGATCCTGTTGTTAAAAGACATCGTGCTGCGGGAGTACGCCGCCTCGTCGTTGGTACTGATCGGAGACGCGGCCGTCGAACCGTTGGTGGCCTTTCTTCATGATCCCGAGGCCTCCAAGGTGGAAAAGGAAAGCGAACGGGTGTTGGCGTTTGCTTCCACCAGGTTGACGGCGTCGAGTGCGTTAAAGAAAACCGTGGTGGAAACCCTGGAGAAACTTGGCTGGGAAGCGCCTAGAGACGATGCACACGTGGGCGTCAAGGATATCGAATACACCGACCCGGATAAGGTGCTCGGTGAAGAAGGCCGATTCGGGCCGTCCGGGGACTTTGCCAAGCCCGCCAAACCCTACCGAATCGAACGCTGAATAGTTTTTAGTTTCGAGTTTTCACCAACAACTAAAAACTAACCACTAGCTTCATTGCGGCTTTTGGAAGTGGAGAATTCCCCAGGTGAGGTGGCCGCCCTTGCCGCCGTCGATCCAGTGTTGGAGACCTGATTTCATCCGTTCGATGTAGTCTTCGCTGCAGACTCTCACCAAACTCCACTGATTGGCCAGGACTTCTTCAAGGACCCGTCCATAGTGAATCCCCAAGTGTTCGGAAAGGTCCTCGATGGCCAGCTCTTTAAACCCAAGGCCTAACAGGATGTCCTTGTAGCGCGGAATTGAGCCCAGCGAGTCGAGGTGAATACGGTCGAGAATGGGTTGCAAGGCTTCCTGCGGACACGTTTCGCTCTGCATCGGGTCGGTAAAAATGAACTGTCCACCCGGGGCTAGGACCCGATTGACTTCTTCGAAGACCCTTTCGCGATTCCCGCTGTGCAAAATGGCATCCTGCGACCACACCACGTCCGCACTGCCATCCGGCATGGGAATCTCTTCAAAACTTCCATCAACCACGTTAATGACCAGAGAGTTATTTCCCTGGGCATTGAGTTCGCGGTTTCTGGCATTTTGGGTTTCGCTCAAATTCAGACAGCCCACCTGGCATCCATAGTGTTTGACTATGTACCTGGCTGACCCTCCGTACCCCGAGCCGATGTCCAACACCCGGGTCTTCGGTCCGAGGTCCCTCACCATGGAGGCCATTTTTTCGACCGTCTTGCGACTTGCGTCGCAAATGGTATCCGTGTCGTGTTCATAGAGCCCGACGTGTATGTCCTCGCCCCCCCAGACGGTGGCGTAAAACCGGTCGGCATCATGGCTGTTGTAGTAGCTTCTGGCGGTCTCGACGGGCTGGGAGTACTCCACGGAAACTCTAATGGCCCGTTCCTCGTTTTTGTACAATTTTTCAGCCATGTGGACATAGAAATCAGGGTCTTCGACGCGGTGTGTCTCTTGAAAGTCCGCAAAAGTCTTGACTTGTTGAAATCCCACCTCTCCCATGAGCTTTCTCACGTAATCCTTGCGGAGGGGGAACATGTTGAGGTGATATTCCGAGTCGTCCGGGAATCGATACCGGAAGCGGGCCAAGCCTTCATCCACGTATTCAGGCTCGGCACTCACGTTGTCCCCACAATAATAATACACGTGCTTGGAGGTGAACCCGTTGTCGAGGATACCGTCGTAATTCCGTTGATCCAGGATCAGGACGCCGTCGTGGTTCAGCACCGAGTAGAATTCGGCCAGGGCTTTCCGTCGATCCTGTTCGGAAAACAGATGGGTCAGGGAGTTGCCCAGGCAAATGACCGCATCGTATTGGGTGTGGACATCCCGGCTCAGCCACCGCCAGTCGGCATGGAGCGTCTTCATGATAAAGCCCGCGCGTTTGGCGTTTTCAAAAGCCTGCGCCAGCATTTCCGGGCTGCCGTCTCCGCTGGTCACGTCGAACCCGGCCTTCAGGAGGCGAATGGAGTGAAAGCCCGTGCCCGTTGCCACGTCCAGGACCCGCCGGACCCCGCGTTCCTTAAGAAGATTGATGAAGAAGTCCCCTTCACTCTTGGCGCGGGCCTCCCAATCGATGAGTTCATCCCATTTTCGGACAAAGCCGTGGACGTATTCGCGTTTGTATTGGTCGGTTTTTCGTTGGGCGATGGGATTGTCACCGTATAACTGTTCTTTACCCATGGTCCACCTCCTCGATAGTCAAATCCCTTTCCCGTTGAGCCGGGGCTCGACCTGCGGTTGGATGAAACAACGAAAAAGGGTGTTGGGGAATCTCCACTCTAACGATTTGGTCCCCTGAGAGCAACCTTTAATCCGTGCGATGGAATTGACCTTGAGTTCTCGTGACGTTCCCGTCAAACTATCCGACTCATGTCTCTTATGAAGGGACTGTTATAACCTGTCGATTTTAAATAGTTTTTGTCAGTCGTGCCGTATTGATGACCACGAAGGGACCGTTTCTCGAACGTATATCCGATGAAAACCGCCACTCCGGTCTTTAAGATTTCCTTTTCCATTGCCGCGGCTTTTTTGGTGTGGGGGGCCGTGGCCCCCACCCATTTGGCCGCGGTCACCTCCGCCATTCAGCGCTGGTTGCTGGATGCGTTCGGGTGGTTCTATCTCCTCTGCGCGGTCGGGCTGTTGGTCATGGCCGTCACGCTGATTTTTTCGAGGTACGGGGATATTCCCTTGGGCAAGGATGGGGAAAAGCCGGAATTTCCGATGGCCACGTGGTTTGCCATGTTGTTTTGTGCCGGCATGGGCATCGGGCTGGTGTTTTGGGGGGTGGCGGAACCCACCGCTCACTTTTATGACCCGCCCATGGGACCTGGGGAGACGCCGGAAGCCGCCAGCCTGGCCCTTCAGTATTCGTTCTTTCATTGGGGGCTGCATCCCTGGGGGATTTACACCATGGTGGCGATGTGTCTGGCCTATTTTCAATTTCGCAAAGATAAACCAGGGTTGTTCAGCGCGAGTTGTGAGCCGCTCTTCGGTGAACGCATGAAGGGTCCGATTGGACAAGCCATTGATATTATTGCTGTTTTTGCCACAGTGTTCGGGGTGGCCACATCATTGGGCTTCGGCGCCATCCAAATCAGTGGAGGCCTCTCCTACCTGTTTGCCCTGCCCAACACCGTTATTCTGCAATTGGTGATGATTGCCGTGGTCACGGTGTTGTACATCCTGTCCGCGCAGACCGGCCTTCAACGGGGGATCAAATACTTAAGCAACCTGAACATGGTGCTGGCCATCTCGTTGATAGGTTTTCTCCTGTTCCTGGGTCCGACGAAATTCATCATGGAGGTCTTTACCTCGGCGCTGGGTGCCTATCTGCAGAATCTGCCGACCATGAGCCTGTATCTGGCGCCGTTCGACGACTCCCGGTGGATACAGGATTGGACCTTGTTTTACTGGGCCTGGTGGATTGCCTGGGCCCCGTTCGTCGGGACTTTTATCGCCAGAATTTCGCGAGGCCGCACCGTCCGGGAGTTTGTCCTGGGGGTGTTGTTGGTGCCGACGCTCTTTTGCGCGTTCTGGTTTTCGGTTTTTGGCGGGACGGCCATTTCATTGGACATGTTCGAGCAGGCGGGCATGAAACAGGTCATCGACTCGCAAGGGAAGGAAGTCGCCCTGTTCACGCTGTTGGAGCATTTTCCCTTCGGCGGGCTTATGTCGCTCATCGCGATTCTCCTGATCGCCACGTTTTTCATCACGTCCGCGGATTCCGCCACGTTCGTGTTGGGCACGTTGACGTCGAACGGCAATCTGAACCCGCCGAATGCCATCAAGTTCACGTGGGGAATCATCCAATCCGTCGTGGCAGCCGTGTTACTGTGGTCCGGCGGGCTCAAGGGTCTTCAAACGGGCTCGATCCTCGCCGCGTTCCCCTTTGCCGTGATCATTCTGCTCCTGATGCTCTCCCTCTTCCGGTCATTCAAGGAAGAGATACGTGAACGGGCAGGCACATAGGCCAACCCCTTTACAGCCTCCATGTACGCGATTTTATTGACCCTCAAAAAATCGCTGTGATAAGTTGATCGGATGCGGGTTCCTCGGCATTCCCCCTATCGACAGAGGGAAAAATGAGGCAAGCCGGATTGTGTGACGAGAGGGTCTGGCACAGAAGGCCGCCCCGATAAAGAGATGACCATGACCGATAGTGTGGCGGAGCACATTGCTGCCTTGAAGGATGAGGATTGGGGTATCCGCGAAGATGCGGCCATGGCCCTTGGCGAATCCCGTGACCCCAGAGGAGTGAGTCCGTTGATCGAAGCGTTACGCGATTCCGATCGAGCCGTGAAGACTGCCGCGACCAGCGCGTTGACGTCTATCGGAGGCCCGGCTGTCGTGGATTTGAGTTACTGCTTGCAGGATCCGGATTTGTCCGTGCAGGAGGCTGCGGCGTCCATTTTGTCCGAGATTGCCGATGAGCGGGTACTCGAACCTTTGGAGTCCGCGCTCCTGAACCAGGATTGGGTGGTGCGCATGCATGCCGCCCGCGCGGTGGGGCGACTCGGAAACCCACGGTCGGTCGAGACCCTGGTGCTGCTGCTTCAGGATAAGGTGCCGGCGGTCCGCGATGAAGCCATTGCGGCGCTGGTGGCCATTGGTGAGTCGTCGGTCGAGCCTCTGGTGGCGGCGCTCAAGGATCAGGATTGGCGGGTCCGCCTGCGAGCCACGGAAGCGTTGTGCGTCTTGAAATCCCCGACCGCGGTCGAACCCCTGGTGGGTCTTGTGCGGCACGATCCCGATACGGCCGTGCGCCAGGAGGCCATTCGGGCACTCGGATATATCGGGGACAAAGCCGCAGTCGACGCGCTGGTGGGGGTTATCGAGGAACCCCGCTTACAGGTTCGCGTCATCGAAGCAATCGGGAGAATCGGCGACCGGCGCGTCCTCCCGATGTTGTTTCGACTGGTGAGCGAGTTGAAGACGAGCGATTATGAAGATCGAACCCCGGCCTGTGAGGATAACCGGTACGAAGAGGATCTGGCCAGCGTGGAAGAAGCCATTCGGGCGATTGCCCGCATCCAAGACGAGGAGGCCATTCCGCTGTTGATCACGGCTCTGCAAAGCACCCTGATACGGAACGAAGCGAGCGAAGCCCTGGTCCGGTTCGGACAGAAGGCCGTTGCCCCGTTGGTGAGTCAACTGAAACGTGAACAGGATGAAAATATCCGCTACCATATCCGGGAAACCCTGACCCAATTGGGATGGAACCCCAAACGGGTGAGGTTGTAGCACTGACCGCGAATAAAGGGATAACGCCACACCGCCATGCCGAAAGAAACGCTTGACGTCATCGTGTCCGAGTTGGCCCATGAGGAAGATTGGCGACGTATGCGTGCCACGGCCACGTGTCTGAAGGGCGGTCCCAACGTCGTGGCCCTGGTCATCGAAGCCATGAAAATCGGGGCACCGGATTATCAGATTGAAGCGGCCCGCATGTTGGCGCGGGTCCGTGACCCTCAGGCCGGGGTGCCGCTCGTCGAGTTGATGCAGGGCGAGAACGAGAGCGTCCGGGAGGCCGTGGTGGCTTCCCTGGAACAAATGGCCGGCATCGTGAATGAAGAGACCGCGGCAGCCCTGGTCGAGTTGTTGAAACATGAATCGCTTCGGCCGTCGGTCACCAAGCTCTTGGGAGTGATTCCCATGTCGATCGGCCCCCTGACCGTCATGCTCAAGGACCCGGATGAGGAGGCGCGGGTCAACGCCGCCCAAATCCTGGATCACCTCCTGGACCCGCGCTCCGCGGATGCGTTGGTCGATGCGATGGGAGATCCCGCGCTGTGTGATCTGACGATCGGGACCCTGAAAAAACTCAGCGCCATTCGGGATCGCATCGACGAGGTGATGGATGAATTACGGGACGTGGAAGAATCCGAACTCCGGGAAGGGGCGCGGCAGGAAGCCGTGCACAAACTGCATCCGATCGGCCGGCCGAGCGTCGAGATTCTCATTGAATACCTCGAAGATGATGATTGGGTCGTGCGTGAAGCCGCGGCGGACGTGTTGGGAAAAATCGGCGACGTCCGGGCGGTGGAGCCGTTGATCGAGCGCCTTAAGCGGGATAAGGATACGGGGGTCAAAGAGCTGGCGACCAAGGGCTTGGGATTGATCGGCGACGCCAGGCCCGTTCCTCTCCTGATTGACATGATTCCCATCAAACCGTTACGGGTATTGGCAGTGGAAGCCTTGGAAAAGATCAAGGACGTGGAGGCCCTGCGTCCCTATGCGGAGATGTTCAAGAAAATGAAGGACGACCGTGACGGATTGGTTTCGTACAACTCCGGAGTCATCATCGATAAATTGGAAGCCGCGGCCGCGCAGATGGATGAAGCGCAGTGGGCGGAGAAGGAGCAGGTGAATGGCTGAGAGTCAGCGCATTGAACAATTATTGGCCGCGCTTCGTGATGAAAACGAAGGTCTGCAAAATTATGCGGCGTCCGGACTCGGGCAAATGGGCGACTCGGCCATCCCCCGCCTGATCGAGATGTTCGAGGATGATGATCTCGTGATCCGTGAGGCCGCGGTCACTGCCATCGTGCAAATCGGGGAACCGGCGATTGATCCCTTGATCGAAGCGTTGGCAGAAGACGAATGGACCGTGCGGGAGCAGGCGGCCTCGGCGCTCGGGAAATTGAAGAGCTCCCGGGCGGTGTCCCCGTTGGCCAAGGCGTTGAAAGACAAGGACGGCGGCGTCCGCACCGCCGCGGTTTGGGCCCTGGAACGGATCGGCGATCCCGAAGCGGTGCCCGCCCTGGTGGACTGCCTCATGGATGCGATGTTGCGTGAAGACGTGGCTCGCGTGTTAAAAAAGATCGGCGACGCCAGAGCTACGGATGCCTTGATCGACGGGCTGCAAGGATCCAATTGGATCGTCCGCCGGCACGCGGCCGAAGCGTTGGGAAAAATCGGTGATCCCAAGGGGTTCGCTCCGCTGGTGGAAGCCTTGACGGACGAGGACTGGCTGGTCCGCCGGAACGCGGCTGAATCCTTGGCTCGGATAGGCGATGCCCGCGCCATTCAGCCGGTGGTTGCCTTGTTGGAAGATGAAAATGAAATGGTCCGCGACACCGCCGAAGGCGTGTTGGCGAGTTTAGGATGGAAACCCGAGTCATGAAGAAGAAGGAGACATAGATATGGCAGATCCAGCTCCAACCCCTCTTGTGCAAATCACTCCCAAGAGTGCCAAGAAAGACGGCTTTAACCTGGTGACCGAAAACGTCATTGCCGTCAACCTGGAAGCGATGCAACTCGAAGTCGAGTTGTTGGCCTATGACGGGAAAACCGTATTATTGGACGTATCCGAGGACGCCCTGGAAGACCTCCAAAAGATCAAGCCGGGTGATGGGGCGACCCTCCGCATCGTCGAGGAAGACGGCAAACGGCTGGTCAAACAGTTTCGGATTCGGGCGAAAGACCCGAACGTCGTCAAAGTCGACGCCGCGTTGATGGATTTGAAGGATTCACACTGGCTCAATCGCAAATATGCCATTGAGACGTTGGGCGAGCTCAAGGCCGCCGATGCCGTGGATCCTTTGGTGGACTGTTTGGAAGATGAGGTGGGTGACGTCCGGCATCGAGCCTATGACGCGTTGATCAAGATCGGGGCGCCTTCGGTTTCCAAGATCATTCCGTTGTTGGTGTCGGAAGAAGATGAATTGCGTCAGTCCGCGACCGAGATTCTGCGGAAAATCGGCAAGCCGGCGGTCGAACCCCTGGCCACGGCCCTGGTCGATGCCGATGGTCCGCTGAAGAAAAAAATTACCAAGGTGTTGGATCGCATGGGGTATAAGCCCAAAGAGGCGTAAGCCCGCCCGGCCCGGCGGCTCCACGGTCACGAGGTTGCGTAGGGGTTCACGCCGGCGGCGGGACGGCCGACTGACACGTAATGAAACCCGCAGGCGGCGACCCGTTCGGGGTCGTAGACGTTCCGGAGGTCGATAAACACCGGCACGCGCAGAAGCGATTTCATGTGCTCCAAATCCAGATTCCGGAATTGATTCCACTCCGTGGCCAGCACCACGGCATCCGCGCCCGTCATGGCATCATACGCATCCTGACAGCCGATCAGGCCGGGTAACGCGTTCAGCGCGCCGGCCAATCCTTCCGGGTCATAGGCCCGGATGGCGCAACCTTCCTTCATCAGGTGTTCCGCAATCATCAACGCGGGCGAATCCCGGAGGTCGTCGGTATTGGGTTTAAAGGACAACCCCAACAGGGCCAGGGTTTTCCCCTGAACGCCGTTCACCGCGTCTCGGATTTTGTCGACCATGCGAGCCCGCTGTTGTTCATTCACGCGTTTGGTCGTGGCGGCCAGCTTCATGGCATATCCGGCTGTTTCTCCGATGTGAACCAGCGCCGCGGTGTCCTTCCCGAAACAGGAGCCGCCGAACCCGGGCCCGGCGTGCAGGAACTTGGCCCCGATCCGTTTATCCAGCCCCATGGCTTTAGCCACGGTTTGCACGTTGGCATCCACCAGTTCACACAGATTGGCCACTTCGTTGATAAAGGAAATCTTGGTGGCCAGGAAGACGTTCGACGCGTATTTGATCACTTCGGCCGTTTGCACCGTGGTGACCACAAACGGCGTTTCAATCAGGTACAACGGCCGGTACAAATCCTTCAGGATAGCCGCGGCCTGTTCGCTCTCCACGCCGATGACCACGCGATCCGGACGCATGAAATCTTCAATCGCCGACCCCTCGCGGAGAAACTCCGGGTTGGCCGCCACGTCGAAGTTGACGGGTTTGGATTGATGGGCTTTGATGATCTCTCGCACGCGGGTCGCGGTCCCCACCGGGACTGTCGACTTGGTGGCCACCACCTTGTACCCCGTCATGCGGCTCCCGATGCTCCGGGCCACTTCATCTATGTAAGACAGATCCGCTGAACCGTCGAGATTGGAGGGTGTGCCGACCGCGATGAAGATCACCAACGCCGTATCCACGGCCAGGTTCAAGTCGGTGGTAAAGGTGAGCCGGCCGGATTGGAGGCCTTTGGTCACCAATCCGGCCAAGCCGGGTTCATAAAACGGCACCTCACCCCGCTCCAGTTGTTGAACGCGCCCGGCATCCACGTCCATGCACGTCACGTTGAGTCCGAATTCCGCAAAACACGCGCCGGTGACGAGTCCCACGTATCCCGTTCCGAGAACACTGATATGCATCACAACCTCTTGGATGAAAAACAATACACGTTGAATTCTTGTAGATGAACGACCATCCGTCAACAATCAGATAAATAGTATCATAACTTGAGAGTATTTGAATGGCGTCATGGTTATTGTAGGGGACGACCCCCGTGCCGTCCCGCAGGAACCGCATGCCATCGCCGATGGACAACCACAGGGGGTTGTCCCTACAGGTGCATCTGCACGGGTTTTCTTGACAGGGTGGCAGAGGAGAACTAGAATCAAAATCTCACATCTTTCCCAAGAGCGGGAATAGCTCAGTGGTAGAGCATCGCCTTGCCAAGGCGAGGGTCGGGGGTTCAAATCCCCTTTCCCGCTCCAATCTTCCCACCACGCAACCGAGAGATTTGAACGCCCGACCGGGGATTCCGAAAGGGGTGTGCCCCTTTCGCGGGGTGACCGGAGCGAAGCGAAGGCGCGAGGGGGTTGGCCCCCTGGCGGGAGGCGGCGCAGACGGGTGTTGGTCTGAGCCGGCGACGGAGGGGGTTCAAATCCCCTTTTCCGCTCCAATTTTCCCACCACGCAACCGAGAGATTTGAACGCCCGACCGGGGATTCCGAAAGGGGTGTGCCCCTTTCGCGGGGTGACCGGAGCGAAGCGAAGGCGCGAGGGGGCTGGCCCCCTGGCGGGAGGCGGCGCAGACGGGTGTTGGTCTGAGCCGGCGACGGAGGGGGTTCAAATCCCCTTTCCCGCTCCAATCTTCCAGCCGGTTGCCGGGCCGTATGCGCCGGTCATCCAAAAAGGATTTTCATTTTTCATCTAAACTTATAACGTTCCCAATCAGGGCCTAGTGTGCTTTCAAGGACTAAGTTTGCTCGCTGCAACAACACGTTAGCTTCATGGTTCCTTCCCATTCTTTGATAAACCTCGCCAAGATTATTTAGGGTCAGAGCCACTTGCAAGTCATTTGGTCCTAAGTTGGCTTCTCGAATATCTAGGGCGCGTTTCAACACCCTTTCGGCATCATCGAGCTTACCCCTAACTGCATATACTCTTCCTAATCCGTTAAGGGTCGTTGCGACTTCATTGGTGAAAGGTCCTAGTTGTATTTCTAATATTTTTAATGAACGAATGAACAGGGACTCCGCTGCAGCAATTTTTCTTTGGAATTCTTCTTCTGGGAAATTCAGAGAAGCGCCTTGGCGGAAATACACTTCTGCCAATCAGAGGTGGCTGGACTATTTTGAACAGTTTGCAGGCTGTCGATAAGTGGCTCTCCGCTCTGGTTATGCCGCCGCCTGGATGGGCTGGGGCTGGTTGAAATAGACTTGGTCGGGCGTTCGCCCGCCCAGTGATGAATGCGGTCTGCACCGATTATAGAAGGCCAGATAGCGGTCCAGCCCGCTCCGCGCCTCCGAGACACTGCGATAGGCCCGGAGGTAGACTTCCTCATATTTGATCGTCCGCCACAGCCGCTCGACCACGACATTGTCGCGCCACGCGCCCTTGCCGTCCATGCTAATCGCAATCTGGGCAGTCTGTAAAGTCTGGATAAAAGCCCCCAAAGTGAACTGACTGCCCTGATCCGTGTTCATGATCTCCGGCGGGCCATGCCGCGCCAGGGCGTCGCGCAACGCCTCCACGCACGGCCCCGTCTCCAGCGTAATCGAGAGCCGCCATGCGAGCACCTTGCGGCTGAACCAGTCGACGACCGCCACCAGATACACGAACCCACGGGCCATGGGCACATAAGTGATGTCCATCGCCCACACGTGGTTCGGTCGGGTGACGGCCAGATGCCTTAACCGATACGGATAAATCTGGTGGCCCGGCGTCGGGTGCGAGGTCGTCGGGCGGCGATAGAGGGCCACGATCCCCATGCGCTTCATCAGCGTGGCAACATGCAGGCGCCCCACCACATGGCCGTTCTGCCGAAGCAAGCCCACGAGCATCCGGCTGCCCGCAAAGGGATACTCTAAATGTAACTCATCCAGCCGGCGCATCAAGGCCAGATCGGCCGCTGAAGGAGGCCGGCGCTGGTAATACACGCTGCCCCGACTGATGCCCAGTAGCCGGGCTTGACTGCTGACACTCACGCGGTGCGTGCGGTCCATCATCGTCTTGCGCTCGGCAACAGACCGGCCTTGCTGAGCGCACCCTCTAAAAAATCATTCTCCAGGGTCAATTGCCCGATTTTCGCATGCAGCGCGGTGACATCGGACTCGGGGGCAGACGGCTTCTTCCCCGCGCCCTCGAAGACATCCGTCATGCCTGCCAGGAGTTGGTCCTTCCACTGCTTGATTTGGTTCGGATGCACGTCAAACTGCTGGGCGAGTTCTGCCAGCGTCTGGTCCCCGCGGATGGCCGCCAGCGCCACTTTGGCCTTAAGCGCCGGGCTATGGTTTCGGCGTGGTCGTCTCATCATGGTTCCTCCTCATGGACGGCAATGATGCCGCTCGTGAGCAGAAATGTCACTTATCCCCCTTGTTCAGATTTCCCGAGCCACCTCTATCCATTTGACCCCATCGCTACATATAGATGATTCGGCCCCATACTTTTTTCCATTATTTTTAATGCTCTTTCAAAATGAGGCTCCGCTTCTTCCAAATTTCCCCCTTCAAAATAGAACTTTCCAATTTTTTCAAGGCAAACTGCTACACTCGGATGGTCGGGGCCTTTAACAATTTCCAAAAATTTTAGGGTTGCTTTCTCTAGCCAGTTCATAAATTCAAATCCCCTTTCCCGCTCCAAATCTTTTTTCATGGTGTCATCAAGGAAAAGCTCCCGTGCTTCTTGCAAATTGCGCAAAAGTCGAGCAAATTCGTGGCCAATCTTCCTTATTTCCCCATCGTAGGTATTCTGAGATAAAGAACTTCTCATTTATTGGACAAGGATAAGGATTACTGGCGATTTTTCTTTTTTCTCTTGGAAATGCGTCAGTTAAGTTCGCCACGGCGTTACATGCAAGATGTCCCATCACCCATACGATGGGTGCATGATCAAGTGCTTGACGAAGATGTTCAGGTTTTTGCACTCGCGCTGCTTTATACCTTTGGGCTGCCTGTCGCTCGCGTTTGACATCCTCCCGGGTCATGGGACAACGAATGGCATGGTCGAACAAGAATCCCGCTTGCCGAAATCCTTCAAGCGTCGGGGCATGTAGGAGTTTTAGTTCAAAAAGGTTTGAAAGGAGACCGCGACGGACTTTCACCTGATCATTTTGATAACTCTTTGGAGAATCATAGAAGTAAGCTGACTCGGGCCCGCCAGGATTCTCTCCGACAATGAGACAACGGAGCTCGCGTGGCTGCCAACTCCCTTCAACATCGAAGCTGTCATACGGATGAATGTGCTTGCAACAGTTAATAATCATTGCTTCACCCTGCTTGCACCCGTTCCGGGACGAGTACGAGGTGCCAGGGAGGCGCTTCTTCGCTCATGTGACGGAATCGTCTGGCGGTGCTGCCCGCGGGCATGCCGGGAAAAACGGCGCCACGGCGAATTTCCGCAAAACGGAAACGGTAGGCGACCGGGTTCCGTTCTCGATGAGTCGTGCTCACGGGCATGGTCCGTCGAAGAGGGGTGACATCCGACAGGTTACAGCGTTCTCCGATTTTTAACGACGTGAGGGTTTGATGAACGTGCCCGAAGATCTCCGGAATCGTTTCCGGAGTGAAGACGACGTCCGAAGGTCGCATGCCGGAATCTTCAACGAGTTGAGCGAGGATTTCCCAAAACACTTCGTCGTCAATGGCCGAGAATATGCAAAGTGCGCCGCGACGAGCCGCAAGGTCCAACAGCGCCAGCGGACCGTGAATCACGAACTTCCAGTGCGGAAAGGTCAAGGCCTGTCCCCGATGCATGACTTCCAGGGCTTTCTCTCCGCGGACCCGAACCGTCCGGTAGTTGCCCTTGGTTGTGGTGAGGTGGGCGTGGATGGCGGCCGGCGATAGGCGCGTCGGCTCATAGGCAAAGGTCGGGGTGGCAGGCGCGTGACAGGTCACCATGGTGTACTCGGGAAGCAGATGGGGGTGCGTCGAAAGATCCAGCATGTCGACGCCGCCCCAAAACCGGAATTGCAGACTGTCCGGAGCATCGCGGGTAAATCGCCGGAGGCGCTCCGGGTCGGCATGGTATGCTCCGCCCAACTGTGAGACGGGTTGAAGGCGGTCCACGGCATGAAGGGTGAGATCTTTCCCGCGGTGTTGCAGCGAAGGCAGATAGTGATCCAGAAATTCCTCTTCAAACGACAAATCTCCCGCGCCCAAATCCAGCAAAGACGGCTTTTCCACCTGAAGCAGAAGATCATAGGGCGAGGGATTCTGTTTCACGAAGGCTTCCACGTCATGAGGCTCGGGCCCAAACGAGGGCGCTTCCTCGCGGACCAGGGCAAAGTACACGCACAACGCTCGAATCGCCTTGGTGGGAGGGAAGCCCGTTAACTCTTTGAGCCGTACCTGGTCGATTCCCCCCGCCGAAGCAGGGTTCAGGCCGGCAACCAACCCGTCTCGAAGCGAGCCGGGCAAAGGGCTGCGCTGAATGCGTTCCACGAGCCGGGCCAGGGTGTGCTCAAGCCTGGAGCGGTGAACCAGTTTCCTGGCAGATTCCCAGGCATCGGGATCTGCGGATTTGCTTTCCTGGAGGAGCCGGCGAAAATGAGCGGGGTCTTGCGGCGCGGCCGGTTCGGCCGCCGGCGTGGAGGGTGGGTTCGACACGCAGGGAGCGTAGCTTTCGATTTGATCGGGCGTCAAGATTCGCTGGAAGCGACAGGTTGCGGCGGGACACCCCCTATGCTACATCATGCCCATGCTGCAATCCGTTACTGCTCGTTCACGTCAGACGTTGGCGTTCATTGGGTTTATGTGTGTGCTGCTGATCGCAACCAGTGCCTTCGCTGCCGTCCTATCCCCCGGCAACTATCGAGTCGGCCAGATCATCGAGCCCCAAGAAAAGACCATCCTGTCTCACCAGGAATTCCACGCGATTCTGCAATCAGTTGACATCATTTATATCGGTGAGGCTCATTACACGCCGTCTCATATCGAGGCCGCACTACAGGTGCTCCAAAGCGTGCTTGGCGGAGGCCGAAAACCGGTCCTGGGCATGGAAATGTTCAGTTGGGACGGGCAAACCGGACTTGACCGGTACCTCACGGGCGCGGTGACGTCCACGGAAGATTTTCTGGCCGAATCCCACTGGAAGAACAATTGGGGCGGCAAATACGCGGATTACTCGCCGCTCGTCGATTTTGCGAAAACCCATGGCCTCACGTTACTGGGCCTCAATCCGCCTCGTCCGCTCGTCAGGACCGTGGCGAAACAGGGACTCGCGGCCGTTGAAAGCAGTCCGGAGGGGCAACGATGGACCATTCCCGTCCCATTTCCTCCCGACGATCCCGAGTATCGACGGGTCATTTACGAGCAAATAGAACAGTGTCATACAGGCTTGTCACAGGAGGTCTATCAGAAAATCTATGAAGCGTCCGTTTTTCGTGATGAAGGCATGGCATCCGTCATTTCGAAGACGGTCAAATCGGAGACGCCTGCACCAACGACGTTCGTCAGTTACACCGGGGCCGGGCATATCCAATACGGGCTTCCGATTCCCAAACGGGTGCAGCGGCAATTGGGTGTGCCGGCGACAGACGTGACGGTGTATCTCCACGCGCTGGACCCCGAACACCCGGAGGACGTCGATCATTTGCTCGACGAACGCATTGCGGACTACGTGTGGCTGACGGCCTTAGGCCCCCAGGGCAGACAACCCCGGTGCGGGGAATAGAACCTATCGTCCTTCGCAAAAGGACGATCGGGGACACGAAATCGCCATCATCAAGCAAACGCAAGGAGGAAGAGAATGGGAGACCCGGTAACGATTGCGCAACGGATGCCGTACGTGCTGAAGATGGAGCCCGGCAAGTATTATTGGTGCCGGTGTGGTCGATCCAAGACGCAACCTTTTTGCGATGGGTCACATACGGGCACGGAGCATTCCCCGGTGGAAGTCGAACTCACCGAAAAAAAACGAGTGGCGTGGTGTGGATGTAAACATACGAAAAAACAGCCGTTTTGTGATGGCACCCATTCCGACCTCGAAGAATAGCGTTGCCTTTCCCGGCAGAGTTTTTATATAATCCTGCACTTCTGGACTTAAAATGAATTCTTCTGCTTGCCAAGGAGGATGAAACAATGAAGAAGACCATGCAGGGTATTCTCGGTGCAGCTATCCTGGTTGCGAGTGCCTCGCCTGTTTTCGCCAATGAACCGGGTGGCGGATACGAAGGGATCACCGCCATGTACTATGGGATGATCGCCTTGGTTCTTGCCTATGGTGCGTGGGATATTTTCTTCAAAAAGGACTAAAGCGTCTTCGAACGAGGCCTCCTTTCAGGCCCCTACTTTAGTGGAACGAAAAACTCCTCATAGGAGTTCTATTCGCACCGCACACCGTCATTAGCCGGAACATCCGACGTCTCAAAGGATGGGAGTTTTTGCAGTTTTTGAGTGAGACGACAGAGCCTCAACTTCCAAGCGTATTTCGCGATTTCTTCCCAGCAACAGAGGTAACAAAACGCAGCGTGTTTTGTAAATATGCTGCTGCAGCACTCTTCACCCATTGCGCACCAGCGACGGCGATGGTCGCGCGATTGCAAGCGTTACCACGTACGTCAGTGTGCGTCTCGAAAGACAGACTTCCCGTAACGCTGTTGCGCACGATGACGACAGGGTTGCATCGGCAAGACGACGGATGCACGATACGCCCTACCGACTTGAGGAGTGCTTCAACAGAGGTGTCATCATTTGTGACCCCATTTCTGAATAAAAAACCACAGGCAGGACGAGATCAGCGCCAGTCACAGGAGCTTTAGCTGTGAGGCGATGTCGAACGCGGTGTCAAGGCAGAATGAACGGCACCGGACTGACGCGCCAGCGTCGACAACTGTTTTTTTGCTCGTGACCCGCTTGATTACATCGTAATCGTTTCGTAGGTTCGAAGGGAAGACTAAGGGAGGGCATAATCATGGCGAGCATCACGATCCGCAATCTCGAAGAAGACGTGAAAGCCCAACTTCGCATGCGGGCTGCCGGAAACGGCCGTTCCATAGAAGAGGAAGCACGGCTGATTCTGCGCGAGGCGGTTAGCCGCAAGACCGGTCCCGAGAACCTCGCGAGCGCTATCCACGACCGGTTCGTGCCCTTGGGTGGCGTGGAACTGGAACTGCCACCACGCGAGCCAGCACGTGAGCCGCCCAAGTTCGAGTGAAGTGTCTGGTATGGTTATGCTCGACACCACCGTTGTATCCGAGTTGATGCGTTCATCGCCAGATCCGGCCGTCGAGACTTGGGTCGCGGGACGCCCAGCGGCGAGTCTATTCTTTTCTACAGTCGGCGAAGCGGAACCGTGCTACGGCGTTGCCATTATGCCAGCGGGCCGGCGTCGGGACAGGCTTGCCGCTGAGATCGAAGCGATGCTGCGCGACGACTTCGAGCGCAGGGTGCTCCCATTCGACAGTGACGCAGCGCGTTTCTATGCGCAGATTGCTGCCTCCCGCCGCGCCGCCGGTCGGTCTGTCTCCCAGACGGATTGCCAGATTGCGGCGATTGCCCGGGCGCGTGGCATGGCTGTGGTGACGCGGAACGTTCGGGATTTCGTGGACACGGGTATCGATGTGATCGACCCTTGGGCCGGTGCATAAACGTATCGCCCGAACTGTGTCCACCTTATGGCCTCCTGTACACCGCGCACGTGGCGAAGATTCCCTGACACCATGCAACCTGGATTCGTTCATCGCCACGGGTGTCGAAGTTGGAGGATCATTCAGCGGCACAGGAGCATGTCATAGAAAGTTAGGCTATTTGTATCACGAGGGGAATCGGAAGGGAGTTCCATTGAAAGACACGGAGACAAATTTATACAGCATGTGGGGAAGCGTGAGGAAGAGCTAGGAAAAATAAAATTTGATCCAGCCTCAAAAACGTATGTTTTATGGCTAAAGGACACTTGCGGTATCCTGAGGTTGAAGGAAGTCGTGGCGGGAACGCTTGAGCGGTTTGGATCTGACAACTGCTTTCTATGGGGCACGCTAATCGAAGAATTTGGCTAGGTGTTGCTTGGTGAGAGTCGTGAACGGGTCATTCATATAGTACGGGGGTATAGCCGGATATGTTTTCCGGGTTTGACGAAGCAGTGGTTGTCGATGTCGTCGAAGATGTACGGATGACATGGCATGTGGCTGCTTTGTTTTACATGATGGACAACGGGGTAAGGATTCCAGGTGGCAAACCAACCCCTTCCCCACGATCTAGAGTTGCGTTCTATAATCATGACTCTAGGTTTGGCAAAGAAGCTACAGTTCTTGCGATCGTCGTAATTGTGCTATTGGTTTGGTGGCTTTACTAAATCTAGGAGTGCTCAAAAGCGGTTGCTTTTATCCTTCAGGTTAAAAGTTCGCCCCCGGCTTAACCGGCTGTTGCGGAAGAAAATCGGTTTGTGGAGACTGGCCGGGACTCGCTCAAGGCATCAACGATGCCTGGGGTCTGAAAGGGGGCGCTCTTTTTTGAGTAACGGTTCGATCACGTCGAACACCGTTTGCGAGACGATCCGGTACCCTTCTGCTGTGGGATGAATGCCGTCAGCCTGGTTCAGTTCCTTCCGCGCCGCCACGCCTTCAAGAAAAAAAGGGATTAAGGTCACCGAGTGGTTTCGGGCTAATTGCTCGAACAGCGAGGCGAAGCCCGTGGTGTAGTCCAGACCGTAATTCGGCGGTATCTGCATCCCTGCCAGCACAACCTCGACGCCGGCTTGCCGTAACCCGTCGATGATTTTCGCCAAATTCGATGCCATGAGAGACAAGGGCTGCCCCCGCAGGCCGTCGTTTGCGCCCAATTCGAGAATCACCATCGACGGCCGGCTCTTGAGAATCCAGTCGAGCCGGCGCAACCCTCCCGTCGTGGTGTCCCCGCTGACCCCGGCATTGATGACTTCATGGTGATACCCGGCCTCGCGCAGGCGACGTTGCAGTTGAGCGGGATACGATTGATCGGGAGAAACGCCCAGACCGGCGGTGAGACTGTTCCCGAACGCCACGATGCGAGCGGGTTTCGTGACAACGCGGTCCGAAACGTTCGAAACCCCCGAGGATGTAACGTTTCGTGCAGGTTGCGCTTCCGCTGTGGCCAGAGCAGGATCTTTGGAGTCACAGCCGCCCACCCCTGCCACGAGCAGGAGAACCCCTACGGCGACAAGCAACCATTTTCCCGATTGTCTGCAGCGTCGGGCGGCGGAACGGGGAAAAGCGTGAGGGTCCGTCGTCATAGTGTATAATAGACTTCTTTGATGAAGGTTTGCCAAGAGGAAAGAGCCAGTTCAAGCCATGATCCGCGTTGAGAATCTGACCATGCAACTCCGGGGCGGCGGCCACGTGGTGTCCATCCTCAAGGGGTTGAACTTCGAGGTACCGCACAAACAGATGGTGGCCATCGTGGGTCCGTCTGGGAGCGGGAAATCCACCTTACTCGGCCTCTTGGCCGGCTTGGATAAACCCACTGCCGGCTCCATCCGGTTGAACGGCCAGGAGATCACGACGTGGACGGAGTCGCAACTGGCGCACTTTCGACGGCAAAACATCGGATATTTGTTTCAGGCGTTTCATCTGATTCCTACCCTGACGGCCTTGGAGAACGTCATGCTTCCCATGGAACTGAGCAACGATTCGTCTGCTTCGGACCGCGCTCAGGACTTGTTGGAAGCCGTGGGTCTTCAAGACCGTCAGGGTCACTATCCCACCCAACTTTCCGGAGGCGAGCAACAGCGCGTGGCGGTGGCGCGAGCCTTTGCCTGCCGTCCTCCGATTTTGCTGGCGGACGAGCCGACCGGGAATTTGGACAGTGCCACCGGACAACTCGTGATTGATTTGTTGCTCAGGCTCCATCGCGATCAGGGAAGCACGTTGGTCCTCGTCACGCACGACCCCACGCTCGCCGAACAAACGGAGAGAATCATCACCCTTCACGACGGCGCGATTGCGTCGGACACGCCGGTTCGCTCGTAACTCATGCAACGAGTACCCATTTCATTCCTCATGGCGTGGCGGGAAATTCGAGGCAGTTGGCGTCAGTTTGTCTTCTTCCTGGCCTGCTTGGCCGTTGGCGTCGGGGCCGTGGTGGGCATCGAATTGTTTGCGACGAACGTGGAAAGCCTCATTCTCCGTGATGCCAGGAGTCTGCTGGGCGGCGATCTGGAGATTCGCGCGGCCCATGAGTTGAGTGAATCCGGACAAGAGACGTTGGATTCCCTCCGGGAGCGCAACGTCGAGGTCATGCACGTGAGGGAACTCGTGGGCATGGCGGCTGTTCCCGTGGCGGAGCATTCTCAAACCCTGGACGATGACTGCCCCTCACCCTGCACCCTCTCCCAGAGGGAGAGGGAATTCGACGCTCAAGCGACGCAGTTGGTTGAACTCAAAGCCGTTGAAGAACTGTACCCGTTGTATGGACAGGTGGAGATGACCCCTCAACAATCTCTCCAGGATTCGCTTGCCCCCCTCGACTGTCCTTCGCTTCCCTGCTTCGGGGCCGTGGTACAGGAATCCTTACTGATCGGCCTTGGGCTTCAGCTCAACGATCACGTCAAGATCGGACAAGCCTGGTTTGCCGTGACGGGGATTCTCGTCAAAGAGCCGGATCGCGTCGCGAGCGCCTTCAGCCTGGGGCCGCGAGTGTTGATCTCCAGGCAGGCTTTACAGGCGACGGATCTGGTCAAGCCGGGCAGCCGCATACGTGAGCGCTACCTGCTTCGCGTTCCGGAATCACTGGACCTGGGCCCGCTTCGAGGCGAACTGCAGGGACGACTCGGGTCTGAAGGGGCCGGTGTCTCCTCGTTTCGTGACGCCCAACCGCGGATTCGGAGATTCCTGGATCAGTTGACAACGTATTTGGGACTCATCGGCCTGACGTCACTCTTTGTGGGCGGGATCGGCATTGCCTGCACCATCCATGGATTCATGCGACAAAGACTCACGACCGTGGCGATTCTGAAAACCCTGGGAGCCGATACCGGCCTGTTGATCAGGGTGTATCTGTTGCAGAGCCTGTTCATGGGATTGCTCGGCAGCATGAGCGGAGTGGCCATAGGAGTCGGACTGCAAAGGCTGTTGCCCGTGCTCTTGGGTGAACTCATTCCGGTCGCCGTCAGCAGCCAGGTCACCGTGTTGCCTTTGGGTAAAGGCCTGCTGGTGGGGGTGATCACGACGCTCTGTTTTACGATTTGGCCGTTACTCGCGATCAGGGAGATCCCGCCGGCGTTGGTCTTCCGACGTGAAGTGGAGCAGCATGACACTCCGGCGGGTTCACGTTGGAAATTGATGCGAGGGGCGGTGATGAGCGTTGCACGAGACCGCCATCGGCTCGGCACGGCCGTGATGATGGGTTGCGGCCTGACCGTCCTGGCCGCGTGGCAAGCGCGCTCACTCACGTTGGGGGCGCTCTTTATCGTGGCGTTTTGCGCCGCGGTGATCCTGCTTCAAGTCGGCGTCTGGGTATTGCTCCACGGTTTGCGCAAACTTCCCCGTCCACGTTCATTCGTGATCAGGCAGGCGTTAGGCAACGTGCAACGCCCGGGCAATTTCACGCGGGGCATGGCCGTGGCGATCGGGGTGGGCGTCATGGTCATCGTGACAGTCGCGCTCGTCAAATCGTCCTTACTGGTCGCCCTGGGAGAGCGCATCCCAAAGGATGCCCCTACGTTTTTCTTTATCGACATTCAACCGGATCAGAAGGCGGCATTTGAAGAGATCCTGCAACGGGAAGCCGCTCAGGCACCCTACCGGCTCACCCCCGTCGTTCGGGCTCGGTTGCGAGCTATTGACGGGCAACTGATTGACCCCGAAGAGTACAAAGGCAAACGGAATGGATGGTACTTCACCCGGGAATACGTGCTCACGGCTCTCTCGGCGCTTCCCCGGGATAATGTCGTGGTGAAAGGGAAATGGTGGCCGATTGATTCTGAAGAGATGAGGAAAGAAGACCGCGAGAATCAGGACGTCCCCATTCGCGTGTCGATTGAGGATGAGGCTGCGGTCAACCTTGGCGTGGACCTGGGGTCCACGATCGAGTTCACCGTGCAAGGGGCTCCCGTGTCCGCAATCGTCCGGAGTATGAGGCGGGTTGACTGGGGCAGTTTTACCATGAACTTTTTCATGATTCTGTCACCGGGTGCGCTGGACGGGGCTCCCATGACCTACATTGCCGCGGCGAAGGTCGCAGCCGAAGAAGAAATGCCGCTCCAGCGCGCGCTCGTCCAAGCCCTTCCCAACGTGACGGCGATCAAGGTCGGTGACGTGCTGGCCAACGTGGCGCGGTTGTTGGAACAGTTGGCTTGGGCGATTCAAGGGATTGCGCTGTTGAGCATGGTGAGTGGAGCCGTCGTCATGACCGCGGCCGTCTCGTCGACGCGGTACCGTCGATTGTATGAGTCGGCTATTCTCAAGGCGATTGGCGGGACGCGACGGATCGTCGTGCAATCCTTTGCCGTGGAATTTGCCCTGATCGGCGGCTTGGCGGGTCTGATCGGCGTGGGACTGGCCAGTGCGCTCTCCTGGACCATCCTGCATTTTTTCCTGGACCTCTCCTGGACGTTTCAACCCCTGGTGCTCGGCTGGGGTCTCATGGTAACCGTGGGCCTGGCCGTGGCCGTGGGATTGCTGAGCACCTTCAAGATTCTCGGCGAACCCTCGCTCGCCGTGTTGAGGCAGGAATAGATAAAAAATGCGCGACAAGAAGCTACGTCAAAGCGTGAATTGACAAAAAAGAGAAATTCCAACAAAATTGATAAGAAAGTAAGAATTCAGGAGTAAGAAAAATGCGCGTCACCGAAAAAGGGCAAATTACCATACCCATTGCACTGCGAAAACGGTATGGACTGCACCCCAACGTCCAAGTGGAATTTCTCGCCGAGGCTGAAGGCATTCGAATACAGAAACGGGGAACGGGGGCCTCGAATCCTTTTCGTGCGCTGAGGGGGGTCGTGAAAAAACGACTGACGGTTGACCGGTATATTGAAGAGATTCGAGGGCGATGATAACGGCGGTGGATACCAGCATCCTCCTCGATGTCCTGGTTGATGCTGATGACGCCGATCAATCGGAAGCACTGCTCATCCAAGCCTACGAACAAGGAAGCCTCATCATTTCTCCCGCGGTCTATGCCGAACTCGTGCCTCAGTCTCAAAGCCGGGATGAACTTGATCGTTGGCTGAGCCTCGGCGGAATCGACGTCGTTCCTTTCACAAGAGAACATGCGTACACCGCAGGCTTGGCTCATGCCGCCTATCGAAAGGCCGGCGGGAAGCGCGTTCGTATTCTGGCGGACTTTTTCATCGGTGCGCACGCCCTCAATGAAGCCAACGCGTTGCTGACGCGGGACCGAGGCTTCTATCGAAAGTATTTTTCCGGCTTGGCAATCGTTTCGGGTCGAGGAAAGCGGTAATGGGACAGGCGGAGGAAGCCGGTTGTGCAATCATTCGCCATCGAAGGTCTTTCCGAGACGAGGCTACTCTCCCGACCGGATGAAAATCGCGTTCTCGATTCGTTCGAAGGCGTTGGTATAAATCTTGACGTCCAGTATCGGGGTATCTCTTCGGCTGTTTTGTCCTTGGGCTGAGGACAACTGTCTCGTAATGACAAAATTCAATCGCACCCGCGCCCTGTTGCCGATTTCTTCTATGAACGCAGTCGCCACCGTCTGTTCGACGCTCTGGGTCGTCGTGGCTTGTTTGCCTCCTAACACACCTCCTATTACGCCGATGAAGATTTCCTCTCCGGGACCGATCGACGTGTCCTGCGCCGCACTTTCCGCATTGATGAAGCCGGTGTTCAGGTCTGCGTTCTTGATTGTATACCCCAAATCCTGAAAGACCGAGACGACGCTGGCAAACACGATCTTCTTGGGAGATTCAAATTCCCGCGTCTGGATGCTCTGAATTTCCAGCGGGGTCATGGGAGGTTTCTGTTGTTGGACGACGCATCCGGCAAGGGTGAGCCCGGCGGCGGTCAGCATGAGCCATACGTTTGTCGAAAACACGTTCACGTGGTCCTCCTGCGGGATGTGTCAGGCGTGGTTGATAGCGAGTGTTCGGAGTTCCGTCAATCAGAACTTGGACGTGCGGCTTCGAAAATCACTCACCACGTCGTTCTGATCGAATTTGATGATCAGGGTAATCATGCTCGAACTGCTTTCCAACCCGGATGAGCGTGAATTTTGGCCGGCGAGAATGATCGTCCAATAGCCCGATTGGCTTGAGGATTGAGAAATCTGCGCCGCTCGCTGGTACGTCCAGACTTCGCGTTCCGCTCCGTCACGGGTGGTGATGTTCGGTGCGCCGAAGTGTTCCAGGACTTGGGCTTTCGTCGTCTGACCGACGATCAGGTTCATCTGGACGTTTCCCTGCGTGAGTTGGGAATTGCGCTGGGTTACTGGTTCCGGTGGGTTGACACATGCGCCGATGGTCAGAACGACACCAAGGATTATCAGCAATTTGTGAATGTGCATGTTCCTTTTCTCCATATCTCTCCGTTCGAGTCCTGCCTTGCATTAAAAGAAAACGGCAGGAATTTGCAGGACGTGGTCAGGCTTCTGATGTCGATCAAAGACGTTGTGAAACACTTGATCCAGTCTTTTTAGTGTGTGAGCCTTGAAATATTTTTCCCCGCATTGTCGACAGACTCCCGTGGGCACATCATTAATCACGAGCAAGTGTGAGCGACGCCTATAGTCGTATTCAGTCTTTTTTTCTTCGACGTCACCTCCGCAAAAAGAGCAATCTCCATACTTATTCATCGCTCTCTTCCTCCTCTTTTCCGAGGGGTTTGCCACTGTGGGGGGCGCGGAATATATACGGTAATGATTCGCAAGGCCTTTTTGTCACTCAATTTCATCCTGGCCCAACCTACGACGATATGAAGAGGATTTTCCTCCACGTATCCCAGAAGCAGACAGCTTTCCCCTCGTGGATCATCGGGATAGTCCTCTAACACCTCCCCATTCATGATAGCCTGATAGCCGCTTCAATGTCCGTGATAGCAAGATCGTCTTCAAGCCTTTCCTGCTGAGCATGAAAGCTGAATTCGTAGCTCTCTTCGATGATGCGTTGTTTAATATCATTGATCGTCATTCAGAGGGAATACCCACTTCAGAACCCACGTTCGCGTCTTGCGTCACGCCTATTGGCGATGGTGCGGCTTCTGGTAGGAAACACTGCTTATCGGTTGTTGTACAAATGGTGCCGAAGCCGGGTTTGCAACAATCTACCCAATCGCCTGTGTTGACAGGGCGTTTGGGAGATCACGTGTCTCCTCTGTCCTACAGGATGTCCCTCTGAAAGTTTTCAATGAGTCCCGTCTTGGCGATGGTTGGTCTCCGTGAGGTTGGGACCCGTCACCAGGAACAAGAGAATTTCTGGAACATTGACGACAAAAGGGTTTTTAACATTTCTTGTCGAATCTGTCCAACCATCCGCCCGACAACAAAACCTTGCCGGTACTCGCTTTTCTCAACTCTGTTGCCGGTATTGACAGAAACCGGACAATAAAAGCCAGTACGGGCATCTAACGGAACAGGGAAATGGAACAGCACAGGAACACCGCGAGCGCGGGACGCCACGGCTCATGTCTCCATTTCTGTAGACTGGCATCTTGTCGTTGTGCTCCGCACCGCTCAACACCTCCGCTGACCTGCCGTGACCCGCATCTGTTCGATGCGTGACTCGTGGATCAAGGGATCGTGGATTCGGCTCGTTGCGTCCGATGCTCAGATCTTAACCTTCTCCGTCAAGGAGACAGTTCAAAAGTAGAGGATTCGGCGTTTGGGTTCATGCCCTCGGCGGGGGTACGCCCTCCGAGAGCATCATGAGGCTGGCGCTCGTTGGAGTCGAGTCGCCACCAGTGGGTCATTTCTCGAACCTCGGTTAATGTTTGATTGTGCAGAACTACGCACCGGGTGACAAACTGTTTTTGTTCAGCTTCAGCCGCGGCGCCTGTACCGTACGCAGCCTGTGTGGCCTGATACAGAAGGCGTTCAGCGACTACCGGAGTTGCATCTTTCCGCTACGATTTCAGGATACGCATCCTGAGTGTCCCCACATTGAGTCTATTCGTCGTTTAAAGGCGAGATTCCTTGTTTTGCTTCGGAATGACAGGAACCTGGGATACAGACGATGATCGTGGGCTACTGATGATAGAACGTCATAGAAATTGGCACGGCGACCCGCGAGAGCCATGACGAAATACCGCGGAAAGGGATCCACCGACAAACGGTGAGGACAACTCTTCAGGAAAAAGAGAAGTCAACAGCCGAAAGACGCAAGCTGAATTCTAGGAGATATTGTCACCTTTTTGCTGGCCTCCGAATAACTCGGAAAGCGTAGGGAGAAGAACGGGAAGTAAAGAGAGCACGATCACAACTGCATTGTGGAATTCTTGCTGCGTCGATAGCAGCCCTAGAACCAATACGACCAATACTATTGCTATTGGCCATTTCCATGCGTGACTCTTTACACGCTCTTTAGTATCCAACCGATCCCGTTGTGCTGCATTCAAGACATATTCTTCAAAATTCTTATCAAGCCAATGCGGATCTGGTTTGGATTTGATCAACCCGAGGTCTAAAAGGGTAGGTAGGTCCGGGTTCTCAGCATGCACGAACCCGTCTTGCGCAAGATGGTGCAAGGTGATTTTTTCATCCATCGTTCGTGCTTGCCAAATGGCCTCATAATAGGGCTCATTCGCAGGAACACTCCTTGAATCAAGAGCGGTTTCTGGTTCGTCCTGTTTGGAATAGCGCAAGGTAAATGCCTGAAAGACCTGACTCCATTCCTGTAATGACACAGGAGCCGGACCCTTCGATGCGTCCGGAGAGGATAGTCCAGGATCATCCTTGTGAGCGAGCTTTAGGGGGTTAATCGTAGATAGGACACAAACCTCTTTGACTTTGGCCAAGAGGACCGCAAGAAGTTCCAGCTTGGCATGATCATACTGTGGCACTCCCAATTGGTACTCGAAGTGATCAAGAATGACTCTGGCTTTTCCTTTTCGTATGGGAAGGACCTTCCTTTTCATCTTCCACCATTCCAGCGAATTGCTGATTAAATGGCAATCAATCTTTCCCCACCGATGGGCAGGAAGCTTTTCCTGGCGGTAAGAGTCCAATGATTCGGGTGACCCGATAATCAAGAGCTTCTCTTCCTTCTGATTGCTATTTTCTTTGTTTTTTTCCTGATTGCTATTTTCGTTGGTTGGAGAGCTTTGGAGTATGGGAAAAATTCTTGAGACAATAAAAATTGGAATCAGCACAAGCACCAGTACGCTAGCAGGTAATACGATAGCCCCCAAGAAGGGGCGTTCCACTAGAAAGGCACAAAGTGACCAAACATCCGAGGGCGGCGAGGACCGGAGAATGACCCATTTGGATTGAGAATCGGATGGCTTAAGAGGGACTTGGAAATCGAGTGCGACAGAAGTAGGCGAGTCGTATCTCCACTGAAAAGGATTGCCGGGAGATTGATCGTCAATCAACCCCAAGGTACTGATCGAAACAGGGTTGGATAGTCGTGACAGTGAATTTGCTCGAATAAGTTTGTGAAGTTTTTCGAGAAGTGGAGGTTTCGGAGGGCAACAAGGATCTGGGCTGGGGTCATGGTCGGACACATATAGGCTCGTTGTCGTGATGGGGCTTAAGTGAATGCTGTGTGTCGAAAGAGTACGATCGTTTCGAAACACAACTTGTTCCGGACACGCAAGTGGATAGCCTTCCTCTTGTGAATTCGTTCGTTCGCATTTGACTGCATCACATTCGTCTTCTGAGCATTCATCTATGAATTTCGACGTATCGACCCCACGGATTTCACGCTGGATTTGAGAAAAGTCGAGATTAGGGGTTTGACGAAGCTTGTGACCCAAGGTGATGAGATTATATTTCATGGCCAAGATCATTTCTCGATCGGTGCCAGTCTTAAAGAATATTCCCATAGGCAAGGCCGAAAAGAGCAAAAGGAATGAGATAACCGCGAAGGCATAGCGACGATGCAATTGTCTCGGTGATATTTTTTTATGAGGCTTTGAGCAATTTCTTTGTAGAGACCATAAGCCAATGAAACTAACTGAAGGGTACAGAAAAACAGCGCATACAGCATATTCGCCTGGAATATTGCTAAAACAAAACCATAGAAAGCCGCCTAAGAAGAATGAGATGAAAATGAGGCCAATGGAGATATAGTACAAATCATGACGATCGGAATCCGGCCAGAACCAAGATATGAACATCTTCCGTAAGCCTGTTTTGTTAAACCGCCATGTCACCAACAGAAGAATTGCTAGAACAACAGAGAAAACGGTGTACAAGGCAAACAGAGCACCGGCGAGGAGAAGTGTTTCAAAATTGGTTGTGCGAAATAGTTCTTTATTTCGGAAAACGACTAATGACCATGGGACATGGGGTAAGGGAGTAGAGTAAAACGAGTGCCCTTTGCCCCAATATTTTCCCTCAAACTTCCCGGCGATTCGTGAGAAAACATGGGCCTTGAGTCGTGCATTGTTGTCTGTTTCCTCAAATAAAT
Organism: Nitrospirales bacterium; assembly: GCA_965204965.1. Lineage (GTDB taxonomy): Bacteria > Nitrospirota > Nitrospiria > Nitrospirales > UBA8639 > Bin75. The sequence continues at coordinate 3,041,825 of OZ242026.1, forward strand.
TTTCCCATAGACTTCGTTTGTCATCAGAATGGAATAAGACTCTGCCTCCTTCATCTTCAATCACCGCAAAACCTGTACTATCGGGAATGGCCACGGACTTTAAAAATTTAAAGTGTGTTTCAATGGCAGCCACCCATTTTTTTTGTTTGTCCTTAGGTAGCGATGATTCCATGGAGACCACCACTGTGTGCGTGCCCATTCCCAATGCAATCAATGACTGGGCATAAAAGCCAGGCTGGCCGTATTCGGTATGCCAAAGCGATGATTCGGGCTCAGCATCCAAGATTCTCTTGACGTAGTCACGGTGCGCCAAGGAAACATCTGATGATTGAAGATAATATTCTGAGTCTGTATTCCAAGTAATCCTCATGCGATTGTGTTGATCTATCCAGAAGAACAGATCACAATTTCCATTGTCGCATTGATCTGGGAAATTCTTTCTTGCAACCCATTTATTATCGTCCTTCGACTTTTCGCCTGAAGTACAATCAACATCTGCAGCGCAAGCGTGATGATAGATAAAAGGACAATTCTCATCTTGTGTAACACAAGTAAAATCACGCATAAAGGTAATAGAGTGATCATACTCTCGAAGCCTATCTAGACTTTTCTGGAGATCATTCTCGAACTCATCCTTGATATTCTCGGCGGTTTCTTTTAACTGATCATCAAGTTTGGTTCGAACGTTATTAAGCCATACAACGTCAAGGAAGAAGAGGGTGATAAGCGCTGTTCCGAACACACCTGTAACCAGGAGGGATAGCACAGCAATGGGTCTCAGAGACTCACGATGATCCATAAAACCCAAATGGATAATCGGAAGACTTAATAACCCCAACAGTACGAACAAGAGAAAAAGTAACAACCAAGTGTGGGGGATGGCACGGTATTCACTCTGAAATTTCTCGGTCTTCACAAGACCCGCTAATATAAGACGGGCAGCGACGAGATTCGTTTGTTCCTTGAGTGTAAGTACAACCGGCTGGGTAAACAATTCATATGAAATGTCGCCAATGGCAATACGTCGATGTGTGGGACTCTGCAAGAGGTGTTTCAGGGGAGGAGGCGTGGAGGAATAAGATTTGCCATTCTGAACGTCCGTAGTTTTGGAATTATTCGAAAAGAAGGAAAAGAATCCCCCGGTGTCAGATCGTTGGGCAACGATGTCGCGAAAATCGTCAATCCTGAAGAGGGCATGGTTTCCTTGGGCATGGTTTGCATGGAAATGTACCTTCCCGGTTTTCGAGTCAAAGATGATGACATCGCTGAAAACTTCTTCGGTGATGACGGCATCGTCGAAAGCTTGGTCGGTGATAAGGTGACTGGTTACTTTAGAAATGGAGAGATTAGCCTTGGCGGTGTCTTTGCATCCCTGTTGGGATTTATGTCTGTTTTTCTCATATATGAGGCTAAGAAAATCCTTGTTTCTGGAAGAGATTATGGCTGTGACGCGCGGTTGATCGTTGACGAATTTGTTTTGTTCTGGCCCTTCGAGTTTACAGGTCTGGACTGAGATCAATTTACCTGCAAATTTCTTGGCCAACACTGTTTCAAACTTATTTTGAAATATACATTCAAATGTCTCGCGAGAGTTCTTTGTGCAATCACATTCTTCTTTTACGTCTTTTGAGCATTGAAATGGTCCATCTTTGACTTGTGAAAATTCACTGATCATGTATTGGAAATGGTATTTATACTCGTCTACAGTTTCGCTGATTTTTTTGCTCCAGAGAGCTAGAAGCCGAAAATTTCGATCGATGAAATAGGATTCCCGTTCTGAAAGGTACAGGTAATATACCCCGAAGATGACGAGCAACAGCGCAAGCGTTGAAAACCCCAAAGTGGCTTTTTTAGCCATTCGCGGTCATGATCCTGAATGTGAGGATAACGAGGACATTGAATCCGGGTTTGTTGTCATGGAACCGAGGTAAAGTCCAAACAAAACAGTGGGTCAATTTTGCGCATTACGATACACCGAATGCGTAAGATTTTGAAGTCGTTCTGCATGAGGCCACCATCTTTGGCTCTCCTCTTTAGTTCGGTTAGCCAAAGGGCCCTAAATTTATGTAGCAACAAATGGTCGCTATGTGACTGATAAGCTAGATGGGATTATAGGCATCTAAAACTCGTTTGCAATGCCTAGAAAATAGAAAGGGGCTGTCCTAGCTAAGGGCTCGTGGCAGACGTGCTTATACCAAGGGGATTTATCCAGATAAGTTGCCGGAGTTTGCGTTTTTCCTCGCGCCGTCTCGTTGGCATCCGCGATCGGTCGCTCTCACCCCTTTGTCGAACCTGACAATTTACTTCTTGTCTACAATGGCATCTTTCGCGACTTTGGCGATCCGGAATTTCACCACTTTCTTCGCCGGTATTTTGATCGGTTATCCGGTTTGAGGATTTCTGCCGGTCCGGGCTTTCCGGTGAGACAGCACCAACTTGCCCAGGCCCGGCACGGTAAAAGAGTTTTTCGCTTCTTTGTACGCCAAGGTCGCCAAATTATCGAGAATTTCACTCGTGATCTTTTTTGTCACTCCGGACTGTGTCGCCAACTGCTGAACGATCTGAGACTTCGTCATCGCTTTGGCCATGAGGAATCCCTCCTTCGTAGAAGATCCGTGTCAGCGATGCACGCGCTTGTGGTTGACCTGGTGCCCCTCCCGCCTCAACAAGACATGGATCCGTTTGTACCCATAGCGAACGCGGCTCGCGGCCAGGTCGCGAATGCGTTGCCGGAGCGCCTCTCGGGACGGCCGCCGGGCCTGGTACCGCACAGTCGCCCGGGCCACCCGTATCACCCGACACGCATGCCGTTCGCTGATCCCATACTGCCCGCAGAGATGGCGCACCACAGCCCGGCGCTCTGGTGCGCTCACCACTTTTTTGCTGCCATCTCCTGCAGCATCACTTTGTCCAAGCTGAACTCCGCCACCAGCTTCTTGAGTTTGGTATTCTCTTCCCGCAGTTGCCTGAGTTCCCGCACCTCGGTGGCCTCCAAGCCGCCATACTGCTTCTTCCAGCGATAGAACGTCTGCTCCGCAATGTCCAGCTTGCGGGCAATGTCCCCACCGGCAGCCCCATGTCGTGTTGGTTCACCGCCGCCACAATCTGTTCCTCCGAGTACCGCTTCTTTTTCATGGCAAAATCCCCCTCCTTCCTTCAGGCCAATTTTGCCAGAAAAATCACCTCCCTGTCGGATCAATTTTCGGGTTGCAGACCACTGGGGAGAGCAACCGTCAACAGCGACGAGCCGCCCACAAAGAGTGAAACTGATCCCCGTCTCGGCTGAATCGAACGTTCGTACGGCTCCTCATGAGACGAATTCTTCCCCGATCTTCCAGACCCCCTTCTCGCGGAAGGCAGGGATGGTCTGGCGTCGGGCGGCATTGGTCGCGGTCGGCGCCGACAGTCCCTTCTGCTGGATATACTCCGACAGCCTGATGATCCGCTCCCCCTTCAAATAGCTCAGCCGCTTGTGCAGCGATTCCAACAACGCCAGCGACAAGATGCCTTCCATCGTCTTCGTCGTGTTCTGCTCTCGATACTCACTGAACGCCCGATAGTAGACATCCTTTTCCTTGTTGCGGATGATAATGCGCGGTAGGCCATGTTGGAGCAACTGAAAATTGATGAGGACGCGCCCGATGCGGCCGTTCCCGTCGCAAAACGGATGGATGGTCTCGAACTCCAGATGAAACTTGGCAATCTTGTCCAAAAAATACGTGCCGAGAGCACTGGAATAGGCCAGCAGGGCGGTCTCGATCAGGCGCTCGACGTGCTCGGGCGCCGGGGCGATATACGTGCCCACTCTCACATACTCGCCCTCTCTGCGAAAACGACCCGCGACCGCATCATCGATGCCGCCGATCAGCATCTGATGGAACAGCACGATCAGGTCCTTGCTCAGTTCACGCTCCTTCGCTTTCTTGCGTTGATAGTCGATCACCCGGGCCAGATTTTTCGCTTCGAACACTTCCCGCACCGAGACGTTCCGGGCCAGGTGCTGCTCCAGCAAAATTTTCTCGGTTTCCTCAAGGGTGAGCGTCGAGTTTTCGATGGCATTGGAATTGTAGACGTTTTCCGGGATTTCCACCTCGTCGATCATCGACAGCAGTGCTTCCTTCCCTGGCCGCAACGCGTCATAGTCTTCCTTTAATGCCTGGAGTCGCTTTTTCATCGGTTTCGAGGTGGCCATGCCTTCAGTATAGCAAATTCACTGATAGACACAAAGTATTGGTGAATTTGTTGGTGAAAATGGCATGCATTCACTATGTTTGTCTGTTAGAGCTACACAGCTACCACTGATGTGATGTCTCCGGCGGCGAGGGCATTCATGTAGGGAAGGATAAGGTCACAGAGGCATAGCGAAAACGAAGCAGGCCTTAGTCGGCCTCGTTGCCCCCTCCCACCTGTCATGATGGACCGGGAACGTGATGGAACGCGATGGGACTGGATCATGGCTTCTCTCCGACAAGCTGGCACTGGCACACCAGGGAGGGGCGGTAATGGAATGGGGATCAACTGGCAGCGATACGCCGAAACACTGATTGCAGCGCAGTCACCCCTCTCCTTGCTCCATCTCACCTGTTGATCGGAATACACGAGCCATCACACGCATGGGGAGGAAGGCTTGGGAATCGTGGGGATCGTAGTCCGATGATGTTGGCACAACGCTGGGCCAAGCGGCTGGCTCTTCGCTTGGAAGACAGGGCCCATCCGGTGCACAGATCGTGCGGGGAGGTGCAGCCGCGACGCTCGTAGGCGACGCATGTCATCGTGACCCGTGAGCGCATGACACCACGTTGTGCAACAAGCACGCATCGCGCGCACGTCGTGTCACATCCTGTCGTGGGCTGACCGTCTGGCTGTTCGGCTTGTGCCAGCGACAATGAGGAGGGGGCTCTCCGGCAAGCCCGCCGTCCGGTCGCTCATGCCTGTTCTGATGGAGATGGCCCCGCTGACTCCAGGTATGCATCTCGGGCCTCGGATACGGCACCATCCTCAAGCGGCTCTCGGTCCCCCGTCGGCTCGCCAAGAGGGGCCACTCCGATCAAGGTGTGAACGGCCGCCTTCGTCAATGGAGCCTATCGCGCGACGTGAACCTGGCCCTCCCGTTCCGTGTCGCGCGCCCTCCGCCCGTCCTCCACCATACCAACCAGTTTCTCAGAGAAACTGGTTGGTAAATCTCATAAAACCGCCGTCGCCGTGCGCGACGCCATAACGGTGCTGCTTCACTCGCCATGCTCCTCTGCCCCGTCCTGGTTTGAGCCCCGTGGCCGTGGCCGTGAACCGCCTATTCTACCACTGACTTGACCCCTGTCGCCCGTACGGGGTGGATTCAGTGGTAAATTGACCGGCTAAATTGCCGGTCGGTCCGACCGACCGTGTGGGGAGCTGCCCCCCCGGCACGTCATGGCCGGGCGCCGGGAGCGCCGCCGCCCGGCGGAGGCTGCGCCTCTGGGCCAACTGCGCGTTTGAACAACGCTTTTTGGCCCATTCACCGGCGGGGTCTGGGAGCGCCAGGCCCCGCCCAGGGGGAGCCCCTCTGGCGCCACACCCCTCGCTGGACGCGGGCGGACGTGGGCCATTCACCCCGCTGCGCTGTCACGGCTCTTGCGAGGGGTCGCCAGCCGTGACAGCGCAGCGACCAACCCGTGAAGCGTCGCTGGGGCTCCGCCTCACGTCGCCTCTGCCTGGGGGCCGAGTCGTTGGTCTTCCGGTCGCCCGTCGCACCCGCTGGGGCGGGGGGCATCGGGCTCGTTCCCGTCGGATCTGGCGATCGCCGGGAACCGCACCGGCGGCCGGTTCGCTGGGGCTCACCTGACCGCCTGACTCACTTTGGGAAGCGAGTCTGCGCCGCAGGACATATCGGCGAGGACGGTCCCCAATCCTGAATCTCATCGCCCCTCCCTCGGCTTGCTGCCAAGCCTCCATGAACGGCCGCCTCGTCGTGCGTTCGCGTCGAGGGCACTCGATCCAGAATCTACCTCTGGTCCGGATCTGGATACGGAGCCTACCGGCTCCGCTTCGCGCTCGTCTCCGCAACCTCCGCGACCAAGCGGCCTCTAGCGCCAGCTCTCTCCCCCGGCGCGTCTCGTCGCACCCATGCCGTCACACCGGCAAGCGTGCGTCTTTTCACATCAGGTTCGTGCGGACAGTATGAAGGCCCTTCGCGCCCACGTCTCCGCTTGCCGTTGCACCCTCTCCCGATGCCCGGTTCCGAACATGCCAGCCCGGTCGTGTCTCAGTGGGAAGTTCCCCGTCTTGCCTTTCTCCACGGCCCAGCAGAAGAAGGAGACGGGAAGCCCTCCAACCGGACCCTCGACGAGTCTGACGGGGCGGGTTTGTCTCTTCAAGAATATCAATCTGGGCCCCCCGCTGGCCTCTCTCGGCACGTGGCAGAAGGCTTCAGCGATCACGGCGTCGTGTGCGCGGGCCCGTGCACCCAAACCACCCATCCGTGTAAACACCTGCGGCTGGAGTGGGGGAGCACACATCGGGGTTCCCGACCCTCTCGGTCCCAGCTCCCCGGCCCCACGTTTGCGCCCTGAGCGGCTGGTCCGGCGGCATTGGTGCAGTCGTGATGCTCCGACCAATGGGGACAGATCCCATGGCCTGCGGCGTCACCGCCCCCCCCTACCGGCGCCACAAAGACCGCTTGCGCGGCATTGCCAGCCCTCCTCCGTGGATGCTCGTCCGGCCGATCTATTGACGGTTCATCCCTGCACACGCGGGGAACATGGCGCGGCGGGCACAAAAAAGGCGGGCGAACCGGTGAAGGTCCGCCCGCCTTTCGCAACGGCAACTGACGGTCCCTGGCCGGGGCCGCCGGGTTCATTAACCATGGCCACGAGAGAAGGGACCCGCCTCGTTGTCACGGCCTTTACTTTTCCGGGGGGATAAACTAGGATAGAGACTATGAGTGCAAAATCGTTCCTGGTGTCGTTGAGTCTCATGCTCTTGACGGGCTGCCCCGTCATCCCCATCGTCTCAAACGACGAAACCCCCACAGAGCCTAGCGCAGACTCTACCCTCAAACAGGAATCAAAATTCTGCAAAGTCGATTTTTGGAAAATGGCCGTTGTTCCCGATCTTGCCGAGATAGAAGACCCGAACCAACAATGCGAGTTCGTAGTACAGGGAGAGCGCATAAAAAGCAGACTGATTCATAAGGCAGTGGATGCTATCCCTCGCGTGTTTCGGGCGTTTTTAGAAAAAGGGCCGTCGCTCGATGCCCGCAAGTCCGACGGCTCGACGGCGTTAACAGACGCCTCGTTTAAGGGGCATACGGAAATCGTCAGGGCACTTCTTGCAGCCGGGGCCGACGTCGATCTTCAAGACAAGAATGGTCAATGGACGGCGTTAATAAAGGCCTCGGCTTATGGGCACCCGGAAAGTGTCAGGGTACTTCTTGAAGCCGGGGCCGACGTCGATCTTCAAGCCAAGGATCAAGTGACGGCGTTAATAGCCGCCTCGTTTATGGGGCATACGGAAATCGTCAGGGCACTTCTTGCAGCCGGGGCCGACGTCGATCTTCAACTCGAGAATCAAGCGACGGCGTTAATGAGGGCCTCGGCTTTGGGGCACCCGGAAATCGTCAGGGCACTTCTTGGCGCCGGGGCCGACCAACATATTGAAGACGAGCGGGGAATGACGGTCATGGACTGGGCCAGACAAAACGGGCATGCGGAGATTATTGGGTTACTAAGAGAAGCCTTTCTTCAAGACAAAAGCGGCGTCGGTCGCTGATGAGAAGTCAGCATGCGGTTCATCCCCGCACACGCGGGGAACATTTTCTATGGGGAACTTTCAAGTTACTGAGGCCATGCGGCTTGCTACGGGTTTCTCTCGCCGTTAAGTATATAAATCCCCTTTATTGCCCTCTATTGTCCCTATACAGACGGTGCTTTGCACTATTGCATCCATGTGTTTTCCCCTGGTCGTCTTTGCGCACCAACTATGACACGATGGCGTGATCGGCCCTTCCTTGCGATCTCCAGACAGGGACACGTCGTTGAACATCGGTGCCTTCGTGGTGCCGTGCTCGTTGCTGTGTGCTCTTCGATTTCCATCATCGTCTGCCCTGACCGTATGAGAAATTGATGATACATTTTCGCAGCATCTTCATACCCAGCTATAAACAAACAGTTTTTTAAGATTCAAAGATTCGTTCGTTGAATGCCACGTTCAATCATAACGCCAACGGCACCTTGAACCAACCATTTTTCATTGCTATCAAGTACCACCCTTTCCTTTGGTGTAGGGACAGGTCTGCGTGCCTGTCCGAGCCCCGTAGGTTAGGTTAGCGAAGCGTAACCTGACCTCTTCCGCTAAAGCCCCTCCAAAAGTCAGGGTAGCCCTCGCTTCTTGACGCCAATACGGCAGGGAATGATAATGGACAGAGTCTGACCATCATGCGAAGGGAGTTCTGTGCCGTGAGTCCGAAATTGCAGGAAGAGTTGCTCAAGGAAATGGCTCGGCTATCGCAAGAAGAGCAACTGAGAGTAGTCGCCTACGCGAAGAGCCTGGCTGCATGGCCCACAGGGAAGGCCAGGAAGGACTTGGCGAGATTCGCCGGAGCGATTGATCCGGATGATCTCAAGCAGATGGCCGCGGTCATCAAGGAGGGCTGCGAAAGGATAAACGAGAGTGAGTGGTAGTGTCCTTCTGGACACCAACATTCTCATCGGTATCCTCGCGAAGGATGAAGCCATTCTTTCCCGTTTGATGGAAACAGAAGCGGTTTTCCTTCCCAGCATTGCACTCGGCGAACTGTATTTCGGAGCATTTAAGTCAGCGCATCCCGATGACAACGCCGAACGTATTGACCGCTTGGCAGCTTCCACGGCCATCCTCTACTGCGACGGCATGACCGCTCTGCACTATGGACGGATCAAGACAGGTCTCCGCGCAAAGGGCCGGCCGATTCCTGAAAATGACATCTGGATCGCAGCAATTGCGCAGCAACACGGCCTGACCGTCGTCTCCCGAGAACTGCACTTTAGGGAAATCGAGCACCTGCCTGTCGAGGACTGGTGATCAGCGAAAGCTGGATCTACCGTCAACAAGGGCCCAGTCCCTTGACCTCCCAACCCCAAAACGTCAAGAGGTATGGAGTCACGGGATGAGCGTCCGGGCAAGCCGGAACCCAGTGGGGTAGTGTTTCCAGTCGGCTGCGAGCTCATGGCTGCTCGCGGAGTGCAGGCGCTTCGGGCGGGCGGTCCAGGAGCCACCGCGTAGCACGCGCGAATAACACGCCCGAAACCTATACCCGCAGTCTTGCACCCACTCAAAAGCGTTCCCGCTCATATCGTACAACCCCAACTCATTCGGCTTCTTCTGCCCGACCCGATGGACCCTGTCTCCGCTGTTGTTGTCATACCAGGCGACCGCATCCGGGGCATCGCTCCCGGCGTATGGGTACCCCCGGCTATGTTGCCCGCCCCGGGCGGCGTACTCCCACTCCGCCTCCGTCGGGAGCCGATACCGCTCGCCCGTCAGGGTATTCAGTTTCTCCAGAAACGCCTAGACGTCATTCCAACTGACGTGGTCGATGGCACACCGGGGGCAGGTCCGGACCGTGGTCGGATTTTTGCCCATCACGGCCTCCCACAGCTCCTGGGTCACCTCATACTTGCTGATGGTGAAACTCTTCACCTGGACCTGCCGGACCGGCCTTTCATCATCACAACGGCTCTGCTCCTCTGGACAGCCCATCGTGAACGTGCCACCGTGGACGGCCACCATCTGCTGCGTGAGGTGGGGCACCAATTCCTTGAGCCCGGCGGCTCGTTGCTGCACCGCCGCCTGTCGTTTTGCTGCTCCGATTCGTCGCCGCTCGGCGGCCTCGATTTTCCCCGCTGCCACCGACAGCAGTTTCAGGGTCGGCCGATAATGTTCGGAGGCCTTTCCGACATTGAGGATAAATTGTTTGAGCAAGGTTTGGCCTTTGCGTACGCCGTCCACGGCCGTACTGTTTTCCACCAGCAACTTGCCGTAAAAGAACAAAAACTCCACCGGCGGCTCGGTGTCCAGGGCTTCGATGTTTTCAAACGCCCGGAGCGCGGTTTGCGGGTCCCCCTGTTCAAGGGCTTCCGTCGCTTCCAACAGGTATTGATCCGCCCGCACGTCAGGCGGCAGGTCCAAGGCCACGGCCGGCCCCCCAGCGCCCAGCAACAGCATGAAGCCTATCTGGGTCACCAGGGGTTTCATCGACGTGCTCCTTGGCCATGCGGAACCGGTTTCCTCTCCAGCAACCTTCATCGACCTCCGGGCTCGACGTGGCATCCGCCTTCACCGAAACTTCCCGAGCATATCGAGCATGTTCATCAGATCCACGGCATCCGAAAAGACTTTCGACAGGTTCTGGCTGGTGGCCCCGTGATAGGTTCCGCCTGATTGCCGCGCAATGTGCTGGAGTTGTTGCCGGGCCTCATTCGAGACTTCGAGCCCGACGGTTTCATGGCGGTACAAGAGATGCTTCTGCTTCAATTCCCGTAAGATCGTATCCAGGCCCCCACAATCATCGTCCCCATCGGCCAACAGTAAGATCATTTGGGTCTTGCTGGCCGGGGATTTGTGCTGGTTCATAAACCGGTTGGTGGCGTCCAGCGCGGTGGCCAGCGGGGTGCCGCCTTGAGCGGCCAAGCCGTTGACAAAGGCCACGAGTTGGGGTTCGTCGCGGGTAAACCCGATGGAACTCTTGAGCGGGTCCGTACAGTCTCCTTCAAACGCCAGCACGGCGACCTCTGTTTGATTCTTAACGGCCTTTCGGATGGTCTCCATCGCCGCCTGTTTCGCCGCACGCAATTTCGTGCCTTGCATACTCCCGCTGACGTCGATCAGCAGAATCAGGCTGCCTGCCGGACCACGGCTGGGGCTGAGCGTTTGTTGGACGTTCGGTAGGACGGGTTTCTTGGCGGGCGTTGCCGGGGTGGCCGGCTGGGGGGAAGGGTTCGATTGGGTCTGGTTGGCCTTTCCATCATCTTGCGAAAAGGTGTATCCGCCAAAAAGCCATTTGGTCAGCAGCGGTTTCTGGTCTTCGTAAAGATAGAGATACGTCGAATTCGAAAACGTCTTCCCCGGGCCGATAAAGTAGACGCCCGAGGCGATCCCAAACGCGGACTTCCGCTGCTCCGGTTGCCCATCGAGCTTGCGAAGGGTCCCAACGGTCCTATAGGAACAATACCCCAGACTACTGCCTTGATCCGGGTCGACGTTGATATGGGCGATCAATGCGCTTTGCGGTATGATCTTTCTTCCTGAACCGTTGGTGATTTTCAACGTTACCTTCCAGATCTTGATCTTTTTATCGGTATAATTCAGATCATCTTCAGGCGGTCCCTCACAGAAAGTATATTGTCCCGTATCCACCACGTCATAGACGACTCGGACCCCATGGTCGTCGGCATACAACACTTTGGCTTCAGCAACGTGTCCGGAAACCACAGGAAAACAACCAATGGAAAAAACATCGGCAGCAAGGGCCCGGCGAAGGCGCCGCACCTGCGCACGGCCGATTCGCTCACTCCACGGATTCATCGTGTTTTCCCCTTTCTACTGCGTGGACCCATTTGGTTTGATTGGAATTGGCTTAAGCTTAAGCTCTACAGATCCTTTCTCCAAAGAAAGCCTATAGAGACCTGGTTTTAGTTCGCATGTCCCATCTGACGGCATCAAGGAAACGCTCGCGCCCTGTGTCACAATCTTTTGCAATACTTGCAATAAAGCGGTATTATCAGACTCAGTTTTAATACCGTCTAATCTCCAGCCATCCTCGATTTTTAGATCCACACTGGATTTGCCAATTCCCGGCTTTAGCCTTAAGAGAAATGGCTTTTCATAATCCGGTAAAGTTTGCGGTTTTCCTACCACGCATTCTTTAATTTTTCCATACTCCCGAATTATGCTATCTTCTGTTTCTACTTCTTTTTCTATTATCTCCTTCACCTCTACCACTATCATGGGATGATAAACGATATAGCCGGGTATTTTATGTCCTGATTGGTGCGCCTTCTCTGCCTCCTCGTCAGACAAGGAAGAGATCTCCACCCCTCCGCATCCCGCTAATGATGCAATGAGTACCACAAGACCAAATTTTTTCATCATGGTTATGACCTCCTTGATTTCTTCACTTTGCCGGATTGAAAAATCTCAGCAATACCCCCCTAGGGAATTAGAGAGTCTCTTCCAAGACGAAATGATCCTGAAATAGCCTGATAACTCACTTCTTTTCCAAACATCGCGTCTTAAAGAATGCGCAGAATCAGCGCAATCCTGATGTGGGCTTTCACCACTTCCAATCCATTGTTCCTTAAAATGGAAACGCCCAGCCTCCCTTCTCACCGGAGAGCATCTGTGGGGCTGCACGTAACGCCTCCAACGTCAGCAGGTGCGCTCAGGCCCACTCACGGCACGAACCAGGGGGCACAGCCCCCTGGACCCCCGAGGTAAAGAAGTAAGGATTCACGAAGTGAGCGTCTGGGCAATCCGAAACCCGACGTTGCTGCTCCGGTAGCCGGAGTCGTACCCGCTGCGGTTCGCGGAGCGCAGACTCCACGGTCCGAAGTCCCAAGAGCCGCCGCGCACCACGCGCCGAGCACAATTCCCGATCTTCCAGGCGCTCCCATCACTCGGCGCACCGAGGTAACTGTCATACCAACAGTCCTGGCCCCACTCCCACAGGTTCCCGCTCATGTCATAGAGCCCCAATTCATTGGGTTGCTTTTGCCCCACCGGATGGGTCTTGTTCCCGCTATTCCACCTATGCCAGGCCACCGCATCCACGTCATCACTCCCGGCGTGTTGGTAGCCCCGGCTCTGTTGCCCGCCCCTGGCCGTGTACTCCCACTCCGCCTCCGTCGGCAGCCGATACCGCTCCCCCGTCAGGGCATTCAGTTTCTGCAGAAATGCCTGGGTGTCATCCCAACTCACTTCCTCTACGGGACACCGGGGGCAGTTTTTGAAATAACTCGGATTTTTGCCCATCACCGCTTCCCACAGATCCTGGGTCACCTCATACGTGCTGATCCTGAAACTGTTCACCTGTACCTGACGGACCGGCTCTTCGTCATCATCACAACTGCTCTGTTCCTCCGTACAGCCCATCGTGAACGTGCCGCCTTGGACGGTGACCATCTGTTGCTTGAGGTTTTCCAATAACATTGCTGCTTCGATTTTTCCCGCTGCCACCGACAGCAGTTTCAGGGTCGGTCGATAATGTTCGGAGGCCTTTCCGACATTGATCACAAATTGTTTGAGCAAGGCGCGGCCTTTGCGCACGCCATCCACGGCCGGGCTGTTTTCCACCAGTAGCTTGCCGTAAAAAAACAAAAACTCCACCGGCGGCTCGGTGCCTAGGGCTTCGATTTTCCCAAACGCCTTGAGCGCTCGTTGCGGGTCCCTCTGTTCGAGAGCTTCCGTCGCTTCCAACAGGTATTGATCCGCCAGCACGTCAGGCGGCAGGTCCAGGGCCACGGCCGGCCCCCCAGAGCCCAGAAGCAAGATCAAACACGCCAGGACCACAGTTGTTTTCATCTCAGGTGTCCTTTTTCTCGTTGGCAAAATGTAAATGGACAAGAAATGGACGACCGACTCGCGTTGGCGAGCGGATATTTTTGTGGAGCACTGCCGAAGCGTCAGGGAACGAGCCAATCTCTCGGAATCGTCGGGTACAAACGACGATTCGAGGTAAATCATCCTCACCTTTGTCCTCTTCCATCAAGGGAGAGGAAAGATTTTTATGGGTTATGCCACAGAGCCCCTTCGTGTTCTGGATTGAGCTGGTGCGTCAATTTCACCACGTCGCCGTCGTTGACAATCGATTCCAAGGTGCTGACCTTTTGATTCACCGTGACCAAATAGTGCCACCAAGGTTCCGGTTAATATTCTTCCTCTTCAGGGCGATTGTGATATTTATTTGGTGGATCTAAGCGGTAAGTGTCCGGTCGATCGGGCACTTTTGTGCGGCAGAGGATCTCGTCAGGCTCGGCGCCGTTGATCACAGCTTTAATGTCCTTCACGACGGCGATTGAACTTCGGTAGTAGCGATGCTTACTACTGTCTTCGAAATTGAAGTCGGCCTTGTGACAACGAATGGTAGTGAGCGGCACTGCCAGCTTCTCGGCGGTCGTCGCTGCTGGGCCATTATGTCCCAGCCGTGCCGAACCGCCGTGCAAGTAGCGGGCTTTGGACAACGCAGCATCGTCCTTGTTAACGTAGACTACAACTTGTTTCGTCAACTGATCGATTGGCTGAAGCTTATCTGTAGCATTGAACACATCAACGGCGACGTCAGGGGCTACCAGAATGGTCGTATCGAAGAGAGGGACAATCGGGGCCGGCATCTTCCGTAAGTTCTGCACGGCGAAACGCAGCAGGTAGGCACCCATGCTGTGTGCGATAAGGAAAGCCGGCGATGAACATCGCTCGCCTTGACCGAGTTCTGCCAGAAATGTGAGGAAGCAGGCGAACAGCCGCGCTTCGGCGCGTCCAGAAATCTCTGCGTCATTCCGGTCAGACCAATAGGCTCGACGTGAGAATTCGCCGTCAGAGGGCCAAGAGAACACGAAAGGGACGAGATGGTGATCATCTGAGCTGTACAGATGGGCAAGAAACGCGCCGCCTTCTATCGAGTCCTCGAAAGAGTTGTTAAAACCCGGGATGAAGACTAAGGTTGAACAGCGAACCCCATTTCTCTGACCCTCGCCATTACTCTCGCGCAAAGTCTTGATAAGTTCCGGGAAGATTTCTTCGCTGCCGCGCTTCTCGTACTTACCCTCCTCGGTGCAGGTTTCCTTCGCCAATTGAGCGAACCCGTAGTAGGTCGCGTTGTCATCAATAGGCTCCCCATGAACCTTCTTCTTCAAATTGATCTGCACCTCTGCAGTGCCGACCCGAAAATCATGAGGATGAATGCCAAACCGCGGGCGTTGGGGCGACGACAACACCTGCTCTGTCTCGTTTGTCGAATTAACCTCAAGGTTCCGATTCGTAGCAAAAAAGACCGTCATGGTTTTTTTTGACATGGGACATCCTTTTCAGAATAGTGACCATTACGGTTATTGCTGCGCCACAAAGTAGCCGGCGCGTAAGCTTCCCCGTCAAGACGACAGCTCTAAACTAGGGCCTGTTCACACTAACAATCTGAGATTGCACGGCTCAGCACGATTTTATTGTTGTATGAGCGACCGGACGGAGGCTTCTGTCACTGCGTCAGGGCCGTTAACCTCGATAAGTCTGTAGCCATTGTCATGACACCACTGCCTAGCCCCCCTCTCTTGGATTGCAGGTGTATTTGAATTCTGATAAACGAAGGCTAGATCCCGGTCACTCACAATATAATCGAGACTCGTTCCTGCTGGCCAGTTAGCCCCCAGTCTAAAGAGAATTTCGGCAGAAGGATAAATGGACCGTAGTATTTCGCCGAGCTTCTCAATCAAACAATGGGGTCTCTTTTCAGAAAACTTTTCGGACCATGTCTCGTAATTGATACGACGTTGTGCGGCCTCATCATAGTCGATGTTTGTTTCTGAAGGCGGTATGAGTTGAATGGTCTTTGGCTGGCCTGACCTATACCATGATTCCACCTTCGCCAGCATGGGTGTGGGCGCTACAGTATCCGACAGCCATTTTGCCGCAACGTCATTTGTTTTGGGCATATTGTCCAAAATCACCTTCAGCATACAGGCTGCTTTATCGGTACGAACGTCAAGCAAGCCGTTTTTCCCATCATGATATTGTTTGACGTCTGCATCCCGCAAGGTAAACGAAAACCATTTGAGTCCAAGCTGTTCAATGC
This sequence comes from Nitrospirales bacterium, assembly GCA_965204965.1. Classification (GTDB taxonomy): domain Bacteria; phylum Nitrospirota; class Nitrospiria; order Nitrospirales; family UBA8639; genus Bin75. The sequence goes on from OZ242026.1 coordinate 3,057,621, forward strand.
AATCCATGTCCTTGAAGTCAATGTGGTTCTTGTTGAAGACGACGAAAGCTGACTGCCTAATAGCACGTTCAGCGAAGGGGTGTTGTCTGAGGTCAATTACCCGGGAATTTTTGGATATAACTTCAACAGGGAAGATGCACATCAACCCTTCTCCACCAACTTTCCCGTCACTAGCGAAATACGCCGCAACCTCCAGGCTAGAGGTGGCATCTATCAGTTCGGTAGGCAGCCCGTAGTGCTGAAGAAATCCTTCAGAAAGCCTAGGGGTAATCTCCAGAAACTTCTGCAGGGCAGCATCAACCTGCCGGGTTAATTTCTCAATGATGTCTTTAACATTGTCTGGAAGCGCTTTATTCATTTTCATTCTATGCATGCTGGAAGTCGTTGAACAATATCGGCGGCTTTCGCCACGGTACAGGTATGCGGACACGTCGGCTTTAGCATTTGTAATTCTTCCTGAGCCTAGATCCTTAACTTCCAAACGAACTGTCTGGTTTGGTCCGTAATTCGATCTGATGGATTCAACGCAATCCTGAAGTGACGAGAAATGGCGGACAATTATTGATCCATCTTTTCGTGCTGCCATGTTGCCTGCTCCCTAATTTATCCTAGTTGAATGTCGGAAAGACCTCGAAGACTAGGGCCTGTTCGCACTTATCGTCGAGGCGTTGCGTTAGCGTGAACAGGCCCTAGAGGTTTTGGCATTTTGGTTGCTGCACTCGGCTGGCGTACGCCCCCCAAGGTATCATGAGGTCGCTCCTCATTGTATTCCTGTTTCCAAACCTGCAACTTCGCCCGCGCATCCGTCAAATCCTCGAACCAGTGCACGTTCAAGCACTCCTCCCGCAAGCTCCCGTTGAACGACTCAATGTAGGCATTATCGGTCGGTTTGCCCGGCCGCGAGAAGGCCAGCGTGACTTTGTTGGCATACGCCTAGAGATCGACCAACCGCCCGGCAAATTCACTGCCGTTATCGCAGAAAATCCGCCGAGGCACCCCCCGCGTCGCGGCCAGGGCCCTCAGCACCCGGACCACTGGTCTGCAACCCGAAAGTTGATCCAGCCTGGAGGTGATTTTTTTGGCAAAATTGACCTGAAAGGAAGAGGGGGATTTTGCCATGAAAAAGAAGCGGTACACGGATGAGCAGATTGGGTTTGTGTTGCGCCAAGCTGAGACGGGGACCCCGATCGGCGAGGTCTGCCGCAAGGCGGGGATTTCGGAACAGACCTTCTCTCGCTGGAAGAAGAAGTTTGCCGGGCTGGGCGTGGACGAGATCCGGCGGCTGAAGTAGTTGGAAGAGGAGAACCGGCGCCTAAAGACACTCGTCGCCGATTTGACCCTGGACAGGGCGATGTTGCAGGAGGTGGTCCGCCGAAAGTGGTGAGGCCCTCCCGCCACCGGCGCCTCGTGGCCTGGTTACGGAGGGCCTATCAGGTGAGCGAACGCCGGGTGTGCCGCGTGACGGGGTTGGCCCGCTCGTCGCACCGCGACCGGTCCACGGCCGATCCGCAGGATGAGTTGCGGTTGCGGCTCAAGGAGTTGGCTGCGGCCCGAGTGCGGTACGGGTATCGACGCCTGCATGTGCTGCTTCGGCGGGAGGGCTGGCCGATCAACGCCAAACGCGTCTATCGTCTGTACAACGAGGAAGGGTTGAGCATCAGCCCCAAGACGCCGCGACGCCAGCGTTCGACCCGCTACCGTGCTGGCTGGCCTGCAATCGCGCGTCCCAATGACTGCTGGGCGATGAATTTTATGGCGGACAGCTTGGTCGACGGGCGCGCATTTCGGGTCCTAACGAGAGTGGATTGTCATAGTCGTGAGAGTCTGGCCACGGTTCCGCGCCCGAGTTTTCGGGCGCAGCAGGTCGTGGAGATCCTGAATGGCCTCATTCAGACTCGGGGCAAGCCCACGCCATCCGGTGTGATAATGGCCCGGAGCTTGCTGGCCGGGTTTTGGATCAATGGGCGTACAGGCACGGTGTCGCACTCGACTTCTCGCGACTCGGTACACCCACGGATCATGCATATATCGAGGCGTTCAATGCGCGACTGCGGGCCGAGTGCTTGAATGCCTCCTGGTTCTTCTCGATGCACGACGCCAGAGATCGGATTGAAAGGTGGAGACAGGATACAACACCGCGCGGCCACACTCGGCGCTCGGCCATGTGAAGTCGAACGCCTTCACGCGCCAAGCTCACGAGGCCAGAAAAATCGTAGAGAAACTGGATCAACTTCGGGGGCAGGTCCAAGTCTGCCAGAAATCGTCTCCGTTGTGGCTTAGTTTTTGGGGAGACCCTCAATTTTTACCTTGCAAGTTTGTAGGTTAATTTCGCATGGCGTGATCCAACAATGCCCTGGGAATAGTGCTGGTTTAAGCCTGCCCCCAAGAACGCGGGGATTGCGCCTCTCTCCCTAAGGTTCCCCGTGCGCAATGTTCTTCACACCCGCTTGCCCCAGGCTACAGAGAATAATCCTCTATATTGAAGGTAGAAGGAGGAATTGAATTTCGAATATTCTTGGAAGGAAGGCTTTCCAAAGCCTATCATCCTTTCACTAATGTCATGTAACATGTTATCACTGCTCAAGATAATGTCGTTGGGGGTATGCCGTTAAAGGTCTTGGTGAAGGGGTCGGTTGGCATACTGATGGGCATTGAAAGGGAGAAATAAAGGGCTGGGTAACGAGAGGAGGCACGCAGTGGCCATACCGATAAAGAGATTTCCGAGGAAGCCGCAAGTTGACTACAGGCGGCTTCGCTCCCAATTACATTCGGGAGATTTGCTCCTTTGTTCGGGCACCGGTGTGTTTTCTCGCATGATTCAGGCGGGCACTGGCAGTGTTTGGAGTCACGTGGCGTTTGTGATGCGGTTGGACGCCATCGACCGAGTCATGGTTTTGGAGAGCCTTGAGCCGTTTGGCGTACGTACCGTGCCATTAAGGAAGTACGTCAAAGATTACGACAGTCAGGGTAATCAGTATCCGGGAGGACTGGTGATTGCTCGACATGACGACTTCACAAAGCAGGCTAATCCAGCCAAGTTGCGGCAAATTCGCAGTCGATTTGTTCGGCTATCCATACGACAAGGACGAAATCGCGAAGATTGCCGCTCGCATCATGACCTCCCACTTTCCCTTTACCAGCAGGGACCGAAGGGCCCTTAGGCGAGATCGCGAGTACATTTGCTCAGAATACGTGTGGGAATGCTACCAAAGGCTGGGTATTCGAATTGCCTACGATTCAAGAGGGTTTATCGCACCCGCTGACTTTGCCAAAGCAAATGCCGTGAAACTCCTAGCAGTACTGAAGTCTAGACAGTAAGAATTCATCGACAGGCCGTGCATCTGCCACGATTCGGCTAAGGTTTCGGAGCTGTTTTGACCATAACTTAATACCCCGAATCGAGAAGGAGTGCCAAGGGTAGAGGACTTATAGACTTCCTACTTTTTTGACTTAAACTGTGAAGAATTAGGGAGCGTACTAGCTGAAGATACCTTTGTCTTCCATGGAGCGAAACGGGATATGATTTTTCATTTTATCGCCGCCATTGTCAGAAAACTTCTCGGAATTGAGATTGAAAAGCGAACTGATTTGGTATCCTTCGTCGCTCTTCTGCTATCTATTTTGACTGCAGCGGGGTCAACTTTTTACCTCAGTTACGGGTTTCTCAAAGGTGCAAAGGTTGACATCTACCCTGATGATCAAGTGCTTATTAGAAAAGTAGATTGTGGTCGGGGTGATGGGGATATGTGTCTCCGGCTTGGTGCGACTGTTGCTTTTAGTAATAGTGGGCAAATTGGCTACGACGAGGTCATAAAGCAAATCATTATTGCTCTAAAATTTTCAGACGAATCGGAGTATGAACAAGAATGGTATAAGTTCGTTACTTTTAGCAACGAAGATGGTCAACTGAAAAAAGGTCCTGTAGAACCTGCCGTGCCTTTGCAAATTAGGGCCCAAAATGCGCTCAGCCGTGATATCTATTTTACGCCCTTTCGGGAACAAGATTGCAAGCCTAAAAATCAAGAATGCAAGTGGCATAACTATCTTGGGTGGAACGCTTTTCTCAACAAACTGGTCGTTGGAGAAAATATTACGGTGACAATTACAGCTGAATCCCTGGACAATAAGATACTGGGTAAGAAGTCATGCAAAGTTGATATTGATCAGGACCTGATTGATAGGTTGAAGAAAGCTGGCTGGCAATCCCCTTCTTGTTGGCTGTTGGACCAAAAGGAGTTATGAAGATGAAAAATTTCACGCCGGCTGTCGTTGCCTTCACCGCCCTAAGTCTAGGTTTTTGGGCTATCGGCTCATCGGTCTTGGCAGAGACTATTGACCTACCTTCGGTTCCCCCGGAGGTCTCACCGCCACCGCAGGGACGAGAGCCAGGGAGTGTTCCGCCGGAGGTCCCACCGCCACCACGGGCGGATGAACCCATGGCGCCGACACCGGAGGTCCCGCCGCAGGGACGAGAGCCAGGGAGTGTTCCGCCGGAGGTTTCGCCGAAGGTTCCCCCTCCGGTTCCACCACCAGGGTGCCCGCCATTGTGTCTGCAGGAAGACCAACTGGAGAAGCCCAAGAAGTAAGGGACTTACATCGAACAGTCTCATTTTTACCTGCGTGTCGTACCCTCTGTGATTTTCCTATGCAGCGCGCACTAGAGAGATCCTCCTGTTCGTGGGGAAAGTGTGGGGTCAAAAAACCATCGAGTCTCTGAAAACCGCATGAATACAGGCTGTTGGTGACTTGTTCGGCTCATGCCCGGGGTGAGAAGCTAGGAGTGTCTCAACCGGGAAGGAAGTGGAACCGGTTCGTATCCATCATCCGTATAACGGAATCACGTCGGCACCTGGGGAACCTGTGACGTAGTCGGACCACTGTTGCATCACCGAGCGCCGCCGTTCGAACAGATCGGAGCGTTGATAGGCTCCTTCCACGCCTTTGACGACATGGGCGAGACAGGCTTCGGCCACTTCGCGTGATACGTTCATGTCCGCACACCATGACCGGAAACACGCCCGGGCTATGGCATGGGGTACGCCTTGGATGCCGTTCTGGCGGACTAGCTTGGAAATCGTAGCGTCGGACAAGGCCTTACCTCGTGCACTCGGAAACACCAGGGGCGACTCATGACTGGTCTGGGACTCTCGCAAGATCTCACAGGCCCGTGATGACAGCGGCACCCGATGCTCTTTTCCCGTTTTCGTTCGGGCGGCTGGAATGATCCACGTCCGTTTTTTGAGGTCGACTTCATTCCACGTCATCAAACGGGCCTCACTGCTTCGGGTGGCCGTCAAGATCAAAAATTCAAAACACCGGATGGTCGACGGATGTGCCTGGCTTGCCTGGACTGTTTCAATGGCCGTCCTGACCTCTTCATGGGGAATGGCCTTGTAATGGCCTTTGAGGTTGTCGGCTTTGGGGAGCGCCACCGTGATCGCCTGCACCGGATTATCGTCACGATACCCTTGCGTCGCGGCCCACGCCAACACCGCCCCCAGCCGGCGCTTGACCTTCCGGGCCATTTCGTGTTTCCGGGTCCAGATTGGTCCCACAATTGCCAACACGTCCGCCGTGGCAATGGCGGCCACGGGTTTCTTGCCAATCTTGGACAACACGTACCGTTCCATCGTGGTTCGCCAAGAGGCCGCCGTCCGGCCTCCGTCTTTCCAGGTGGGTTCATGCAACGCAATCACCTTGTCCAACGCCTCGGCAAAGGTCGTGACGGCTTGCTGTAATTTTCGGGTGACGGGGTCATCGCCCCGTCTTGCCCGTCGCCGATTTTCAAACGCCGCCTCTTTTGCTTCCACCAAACTTACAAGCGGCCAACCACCCAGTCCAAAGTCGTGTCGTTTCCCGTTGAACACGATACGTTGAATAAACTGTTTGGACCCGCCCTCGGCAACCCGGAGGTACAGGGTCTCGTCGGCCCGGTACATACTAGGAACAGGGAGGTTGGTGCCGAAGCCGGTGGACTCGAAGTCGCATGAACTGCGGTCCAGTTCATGCTCCCACTAGGGGGCCAGCCCCCTCGTGCCTCGCCTGCGGCTCGGTCACCCCCTGAAGGGGGCGCACCCCCTTCAAAACCCCCGTTCGCGTCCCGGCTTCGCGCTCATGGTGGAAGGTCGTGCCTCTGGCGGGAAACAGCATTTTGAGGTTATCAAGCTAATGGTGCCGAAGCCGGGACTCGAACCCGGATGGGTTGCCCCACACGCCCCTCAAACGTGCGTGTCTACCAGTTCCACCACTTCGGCATGACAGAATTATAGGAAGGGGTTTGAATGGTTGTCAATCAACGGGACCTTCGGTACAATTAGCAAAGGAACCTCTGATTTATTGCACTATCGGGCGCATGGCTGCGTTGTGTCCTCGCTCAACCCTCACCTATCGCTATGATAAGCCTCGGGTTTCGCTCCGGGACGCCTTGCCCTGCATCCCGCTATCACCATAAATCAGAGGTTCCTAAATTATACTGGTGTTGGTCCAAGCATTTGCATGTCTGATTTTTCTCACCACACGTCCGGTTCTCCCCCCGGCAAGGTTGCGGCATTTTTTGATGTCGATAATACCTTAATCCCCGGTCAATCCATTGAAATTCATTTTGTCCGGTATTTGTGGAAAACCGGTCTGTTATCCAATCGCGTGTTGGTCGACAGCGCCTTGTATCTGCTCTTCAACCTTCTGGAGCTTTCCCTGAGGCCCCTGCGGGAACGAAAAATTTACCTGACCAATAAACGGCCGGAAGGCATCGAGCCCCTGGCGAAATGGTTTGTGCGGTCGGAGATCTGTCCTCGACTGTCCCTGCAAGGCACCGCTGCGTTGGCGCAGCATCAACAGGCCGGCCATCAGGTGGCCCTCGTCAGCGGCACCCCGGAGTTCCTGATCAAACCCCTCGCGCATTATCTGGACGTGCCGAACGTCCTGGCGGCGCAGTTGGAAACCAATGAGGACGGCTATACGTGCCGGGTCCTGTCACCCTATCCGTACGGTGAAGGCAAGCGGCGTTTGCTCCAGACGTTCGCGGACAGTCACGGAGTTGACCTGACGCAAAGCTACGCGTACGGCGACAGCCCGGGCGACATCCAGGCCCTGGAATCCGTGGGGCATCCCCTCGTGGTCAATCCCATTCGCGGGATGGCGAGGATTGCGCGTCGGCATCGGTGGCCCACGACCGTATGGGCGTAAATCCGTAGCCACATCATGAAGAACCTGCTGAAGCGATGACGACGCGAGTTTCCGCCTCTCCGCCTGCTCTGCGAATCACGGAAATCTTTCATAGTATTCAGGGGGAATCCACCCGCGCGGGGGAGCCCTGTGTCTTTGTTCGTTTGACGGGCTGTCCCCTCCGGTGCACGTGGTGCGATACGGCCTATGCGTTTGACGGAGGGACCGACATGAGTCTCGATGCCGTAATGGGTGAGGTTAAACGGTATGGGTGTCCCTTGGTTGAAGTCACGGGCGGGGAGCCGCTGGCCCAACCCGCGGCGTTCGAGTTGATTGCGCTACTGTGCGAGGAAGGGTTCGACGTGCTCATCGAAACGAGCGGCGCCATCGACGTGACTCCGGTTGATTCCCGGGCAAGCGTCATTCTGGACGTCAAATGTCCCGGCAGTGAGATGGATGACCGCATGCACTGGGACAACCTGCACCATCTCCGACAGAAAGATCAGGTGAAATTCGTCATCGGCGACCGCCGGGATTATGAGTGGGCCGTCGACGTGGTCAAACGATACCGGCTCACGGAGACGTGTCCCGTGTTGTTCAGCCCGGTGTTCGCGACGGAAGGGAACGATGATCGGTATTCCCTCCTGCGGCCGTTGGCGGAATGGGTGCTACAGGATCGATTGCCCGTGCGCTTGCAGGTTCAATTGCATAAGTTCATTTGGGATCCCGACACCCGCGGCGTCTAGCAGGATGTTGAAAAAAGCCACCAGCTTTGTTCTCGCGGCACTCGGAGGCTCAACGTACCCCCAATGTACGCCTCGCCTCCTCGATTGCTGCGGCCGCGCTGGACGGCCTTTTTGAACATCCTGCTGCTGTGCTGATGGTGTTCAATGTTCCCCTGAGTGGGAAGAAATAAGGAGAGGAGAGTCATATGAAATGTCAGGTCAAGGAAGGTCCTGTTGCCCAGGAAGCCGCGGACGTGCTCGTGATCGGTGGCTATGAAAACGAGAACGCGTTGCCCAAGACCCATCAAGCGTTGGATGACGCGTTGGGCGGACAACTCAGGGAGTTGAGGGAAACCGGAGAGTTTTCCGGCAAGAGTCAAGAAGCCGTATTGATTCATACGCGAAAGGCCCTTCCTGCCAAGCGGGTGCTTTTGTTGGGGTTGGGAAAGAAAAAGGACGTGACCCTGGATCGCATTCGACAGGCCATGGGCACGGCCTGCAAGAAGGTTCGGCAGGCCGGGGCGCGCACATGTTCCGCGCCGGTGCTGGGAACCGATGCCGTCAAGGCGCCGGTGTCTGATATCGCCCAGGCCATGGTGGAGGGAGCCATACTGGGCGGGTACCGGTTCACGCACTATCAGTCCGACAATGGGGACCCGTCGCATGAAATCCGGGCCATGACCCTGCTGGCGAGCCGTGCAACTCAAGTCAGCGGCATGAAAACGGGAGCCCGGCGGGGAGAGGCCAGTGCCAACGCCACGGCGTTCGCGCGTGATCTGTGTAATCACCCGGCCAACGTCATGACGCCCTCTCGCGTGGCGCAGGAGGCGCAAACCATAGCCAAAGAATTCAGCATCAACTTGACCGTGCTCGAACGCAAGGAGCAGGAAAAATTGGGAATGGGCGGCATGCTGGGCGTCGCGCGTGGAAGCCAGGAGCCGCCGAAATTCATCGTCTTGGAATATTCAGGGGGGAAGAAAAAAGACCGGCCCGTGGTGCTTGTGGGGAAAACGATCACGTTCGATTCCGGCGGCATTTCCCTGAAACCTTCGGAAAATATGGAACAGATGAAGGCGGACATGACGGGCGGGGCCGAGGTGTTGGGCGCAATCCGGGCTGCGGCGCAATTGCGTCTGCGCCTCAACGTCGTGGGTATCCTGCCGGCGACGGAAAACATGCCGGGCGGGCGGGCCACGAAACCTGGGGACATTCTGCGCATGCTTAATGGCAAAACCGTGGAGGTGCAAAATACCGATGCCGAAGGCCGGCTGGTGTTGGCGGATGGGCTGGCTTATGCGGCCCGGTTCAACCCGCAATGTATCGTCGATATTGCCACGTTGACCGGTGCGTGTATCGTGGCCTTGGGACAGTTTGCGATCGGGATGCTCGGGAACGACGACGCGCTCAAGGCCGATATGCAAAAAGCCGGTGAGCAGGCCGGCGAACGCGTGTGGGAGATGCCGCTCTGGGAGGAATATTTCGAGCAACTCAAGAGCGACGTGGCCGACATGCGCAATATCGGCGGACGTGGAGGGGGCATGATTACGGCAGGCATGTTCTTGAGCAAGTTTGTCGACGATTGCCCCTGGGTGCATCTCGACATTGCCAGCACCGATTGGAGTTCGTCCGAGCGTCCGTATATCGGCAAAGGACCGACGGCCATCGGCACGCGCTTGCTGGTGCAGTGGTTGATCAATCGCTCGGCTAAATAAGGAACCTGTTGCAGGCTGGTCGCCTGCACCTCAAGGAATGAAAGGTTGGGATTGTCGGATTACGCTACGCCTGTCCTGAGCGTAGTCGAAGGGCTAATCCGCCCTACACTGACCGTACACAGATAACGCCAATCCAAAATCCGCAATCCTCAATCCAAAATCAATGGCAAGTGAGTCCTCCATGACGATTCGAGACACCGTCGGACAACTCGTGATGGTGGGGTTTCACGGGACGGACCTCTCCCGGACGTTTCTCGATTGGCTGGAGGAGTATCGCCCCGGGGGCGTGATTCTCTTTTCACGCAACCTGGAAGATCCCGAACAGGTGGCGCGGCTGACCAACACCCTGCAAGAACATGCGCCTAATCCTCCCTTGTTGATTGCCATTGATGAGGAAGGTGGGCGTGTATCCCGCTTGCCGCAGGGCTTTACGACGTTTCCGGCCGCTTCACGGGTCGCGGCGTGTCACGCTCCGGAGGTGGCCTATGAAGTGGCGGAGGTCACGGCCCGGGAACTGCGGGCGGTCGGGATCAACATGAACATGGCGCCGGTGTTGGACGTGAACAGCAATCCGGCCAATCCCATTATCGGCGACCGGGCGTACGGCACGGAGCCGGAACCGGTCTGCGCGTACGGTCTGGCCGTGGCGCAGGGGCTTGAGGATAATGGCATCATTCCATGCGGCAAACATTTTCCCGGGCATGGCGACACTATAACGGATTCCCACCACGTCCTGCCCGTGGTGGAGGCCGACCGCGCGCGACTCGACGCCGTGGAATTGGAACCCTTTCGACGGGCGATCGGCCGGCGATTACCCGCAATCATGACGGCGCACGTGCGCTACCCGGCGCTCGACGTCGAAGCGCCCGCGACGCTGTCCCACCCCATCCTCACCGAACTGTTGCGGAACCGGTTGGGGTTTGAGGGCGTCACGCTGACCGATGATATGGAAATGCGCGCCATTCTCGACCATCAGTCCATCGGAGAAGCGGCGGTCCGAGCGTTACAGGCGGGTGCCGACATGGTCGTGATCTGTCATCAGCAGGAACGGCAGCGAGAGGCCATCGCAGCCATCGAACACGCGCTTGAACGAGGCGAACTCTCGTGGGAGAGGCTTGCGGCCAGTGTCGCTCGTATCCGGGCCTTGAAGGACAGACACCTTGCGTCGTTGCGGCCCGTTGATCCGTCCCGGGTCGCGCAAACCGTTGGGCATCCGAGGCACCAAGCCTTGTTGGCGAAAATCCAAAATGGTGTCGGCTAGCCCGATTCGCCACGTTGAATCAATGCCGGCAGAGTCGTTTACGGAGGAGGACATGGGGTTAAAAAAAGGCGACATCATCGACGAACACAAACGCCACCCGCAAAGTTGTGGCTTGCTGATCAAAGTCATGGCCGGGGGATCGGGGTTTGAAAAAGTCGTGTGTTGCGGGCATGAATTGACGGAAGAAGACGTGATTCCGGCATTTTCGCGCGGCCGAGGACGGAAACGCGGCACACTCCCGCCGGCCGTGCTTCTGGATGAGAAGAAGCTGCATCCGGATTCCTGTGGGCTCCGCGTCATGATCATGGACGGAGGGGAAGGGTTTCAGGAAATCAGGTGTTGCGGCCATTCGCTCAGGCTCAATGCAATGAAGGAATTCAAATATGGTGAAGAAAAGCGAGCGGATTTGTCTGAAACCGGGCCGGCGGGGAACGCCTGAAAACCATTGCAGAAGCCGTTAATGATCGGCTCTTTTGTTCTGTACATCCAAGACAGCAAAGTCTATACTGCTATTCACTTAATAATTTCAATTCAGAGACCGCTTTCAGCACTTTTCAGTATTCAAGGCAGACCAAGTGGGAGCCGAAACGAAGAGACCCCCTGGCCAGTATTTCTCGCGGAAGAAAAGGTAAATGGCTATCGACACTCATTTCGAGCGGAAAGAGGAAATCCTGATAGGGACGCTTGACGGTCGTATCGACACAACCAATGCCGAGGAACTTCAAAGTCAATTGGACGCTGAAATAACGGCGGAAGACCAAGCCTTAATCCTGGATTTCGAGCACGTATCCTATATCAGCAGTTCAGGCCTTCGGGTGGTGCTGCGAATGGCAAAGAAATTCAATGAGCCGGCCAAACGATTTGCGATTTGCTCGCTCTCCGACTCGGTCCGTGCTATTCTCACGATGAGCGGGTTTGATCAACTTATCTCGATTTGTAAATCGCAGCCCACGGCAATCAGTGACATCAAGAACCGTTAAGTACTTTATATATCGTTGGGTTTTCCTCATCAACCGAACCAAGTCGCAAAGGAGCAAAAAAGATGGCTGTCAGTGACGAAGAAAAAATCGGGTCTGTGAGAAGCGCGGTGGATTTGGCGATCGTGGGGGACAACATCAGCGATATTGCGGCGTTCACGGTTGAGAAATATGAATTCAAGAATGACACGACGCTCTCTTCCGAGGTGCGTGAGGCAGGGGACGCCAGGATCAAGGCAGTCTTGTGGCAGCGGGTGGAGGGATTGAAAAAGCGTCGCATGCAGATTCTGGCGGAAATGTTCACGCTGGCCGAAACAACGCTTGAAGAAGTTCTCAGCAAAGGGAAATAAGCCACTCTTCCAGGCCTCCTTTTACACTCAGAAGATGCGCCGTCGGCCGTTCCGAAGAAGCGTTCCTGCATTTCGACAGTGCGGGCTACGCACTGGTGGTCAAACACGCATGAAAGGCTTCTAGGGACCGGCAAGCGTACTCTGTGATTCCCTCGCGGTCAGCCACTTGACCGGCTGTCTCAATGCCAGCCACAGATCTTTTCCCTCAAGAAACCGGTTGTTTTTCTGCTGCCCCTGTAATATTATGGACTGCACTATTTTACTTGACCTTGGACCGACAGGGTCAAGCAGCAGGTTTCGGGTCTCTATCTATCAACAAAACCAAGATGCAAAGGAGTAAAAAAGATGGCTCTTAGTGACGAAGAAAAAATCGGGTCGGTGAAAAGCGCAGTCGATTTAGCGATCGTGGGGGACAACATCAGCGATATTGCGGCGTTCACGGTTGAGAAACATGAATTCAAGAATGACACGACGCTCTCTTCCGAGGTGCGTGAGGCAGGGGACGCCAAGATCAAGGAGGTCTTGTGGCAGCGAGTGGAGGCATTGAGAAAACGGCGTATGCAGATTCTGGCGGAGATGTTCACCCTGGCAGAGAAAACGCTTGAAGAAGTCATAAACAAGGGGAAATAAGACAGTCTCTCAAGAAATGAGACTCTGCTTGGCCAGCTTCAACGAATGAACGACCTTCGCGGGCAAGGCTTTGCCCTTTGAAGCAAGATATGAATACGTCGCAAGACCCTGTTGCCATCGTTGGATATAGTTACCGCATGCCGGGTGGAATCCGCACCGACGACGACTTCTGGCGGATGCTGAGCGAACGCGAGATCGTGCAGGAGCCGGTAAATGAGCGTTACGGCCGAGGCTACCGGCCGATCGGCGAGTTCTCCGGCCCGGGTCGGTTTGCCAGCCCGTACGAAGGGCTGCTCACCGAGCAAAGAGAAAAGCTCTTCGATCGTAGCCTCTTTGCGATGTCGCATCGTGAAATGCTGACAGCCGATCCGCACGTGCGAATGCTCCTGACCTGTACTTGGGAGACCTCCGAGCGGGTTGGCTGGGATTTGCAATCGTTGCGCAACAGCCGCACGGGCGTGTTCGTCGGTGCGCAGGTTCCGGCGACCTCCAACTGGCGCGCGGCGCACGGCGCCAATGAGTTTTCCATCGCCGGTATCAGCCTGGCCATGATGGCCAACCGTATCTCCTACCACTTCAATCTGATGGGGCCGTCGCTCGCCTGCTGCACGGCCTGTTCCGCTGGCTTGACGGCCTTGCACACGGCGTTGAACGCCCTCCGCTACGGCGACTGCGAACAAGCCTTCGTCGGGTCAGTCACTTACCTGGGATCAGCCCGGCTCAGCGCAGGCTTCAATGCCTTGGGCGTGATCAGTCCGGACGGCCGGTGTCACTCCTTCGACGCGGACGCCAACGGCTACATGCGCTCGGAAGGAGCGTTCGTCTTTGCCGTCAAGCCCCTGGCGGCAGCCGAAAGAGACGGAGACCCCATCTACGCCGTGATAGAAGCAACGGCAGTGAATGCGGCCGGTGCGGCCGACGGTGCCGAGGGCTTGGCTCAAGGGCGTTACATTACCGCGCCTACCCGTCATTCACAGGTTGAGTTGATGCGTATCGCCTGCGCCCGCGCCAACCGTGTGCCGCAGGAGTTCGATTATATCGAAGCCCATGCGACCGGCACCGTGGTGGGTGATCGCATCGAAGGGAACGCCATCACGGAGGCGTTCGGCGGTGTCGACCGCCAGGTTCCGTTGCGGGTGTCCAGCGTCAAGAGCAACGTCGGGCATATGGAAGCCGCCGCGTTTCACTGCGCCTTGCTCAAGGTCATCCTGATGATGCAGCGCCGCACGTTCGCGCCGATCTCCAAGAATTTTCTCGTGCCGAATCCGGAGATCGACTTCGACAGGTGTCCCATGCAGGTGCAGACGACCTGCGAACCCTTTCCCGAACATCCGGTCGTGGTCGGCATCAATTCGTTCGGCTTTGGCGGAGCCAACGGGCACTGCGTCGTGCGGGAGTACCGCCCGGCGCAACCACGGATCTGGTCGGTGGCGCTGGCGCCGGAGTCGGGCTTCATGATTCCCCTGTCGGCGCGTACGTCCGGGGCGTTGGAAAAGAGCGCCCGACAGTTGCGGGAGACGCTCGACAAGCAACCGATGGATCTCTATACACTGGCCGGCAATCTCAGTCGCCGCCGCACCCATTTCGCCACACGGACGGCCTTTGCAGTCCATACTCAGGAAGAACTGATCGAGGCACTGGACGCCTTTGAAAAAGACCCAGCGCCGGTCGCCACGGTCGGTGAGGGGAGGCCACGGCTTGTTATGGTGTTCTCAGGACAGGGTACACAGTGGGCCGGGTGCGGTCGCGGGCTCTACGACGCCGACCCCGTGTTCCGCCGCGTCATCAATGCGATCGAGGGATACTGGCGTGAGCACTCGGACGTCTCGTTGCGCGAGGCCTGTTTCTCGGCCGGTCAACCAGAACTCGACGAGTGCGAGTTGGCTCAGCCCGTCACGTTCATGATTCAGTGCGCCCTGGCGGAACTGTTCAAGACGTGGGGGGTGTACCCTGACTGCGTGGTCGGCCACAGCTCCGGCGAGGCTGCCGCCGCCTACGCCTGCGGGGCTCTCTCTTTGGCGGAAGCCACGCGCCTGATTTTCCATCGCGCCACGTTGCAACAGCGCGTGGCCGGTTCCGGTCGCATGCTGGCGATCGGCCTCGACCGGCTTGGCGTGGAACAACTGCTCGAGACGCTACGCGTTCCCTTTCGAGACGGGGAAGCCCGGCAGGTGGAGATCGCCTGCGAGAACGCGCCGGCCAGCACCGTCATCTGCGGGAAAGAGCCTGCCTTGCGGCCCATCATGGAGGAATTGGACCGGCGTCACCTGCAGAATCGGCTGCTTCAGGGGAACATCGCCTTCCACTCCAGCGCCATGGATCCGCTCAAGGACGACGCAGGGGTGGTCCTGTCCTTTCTGAACGATTGCGCCTTCGACGCCGAAGTGCCGTTGGTGTCGTCGGTGACCGGACAGACGACGCAACGGCTGGACAGCGCCTACTGGTGGAAGAATATTCGCCAGACCGTCCTGTTTGCCGCGGCGGTGGAAACCGTCGAGCGGGAGCACCGGCCCGACGTCTATTTGGAACTCGCGCCGCATAGCGCCCTGCAATCCACCCTCGCCCAGTGCCTGGAAGACAGCGTTCCGGCGCCGGTCTGCATTCCGACGCTGTTACGGGACACGGACGTCTGCCTCAGTTTCAAACAGGCGTTAGGCGCCCTGTTCAGAGCCGGTGTGGGTCTGGACTTCGCCGCCCAGTACCCCCGTCCCGAGCCGGTCGCCCATCTGTTGCCCAGCTATCCACGCGACGAACAGATTACGGCCGACGAAATGAGCGACGACGAGATGTTCCTGCAGCAGGGCCAGTACGCCCACGGTCCGTTGATCGGCCACCGGGTGCCGTGTGACCACCTGCTGTTCGAGGCGCGGCTGTCGGAGCGGGATTTTCCCTGGCTGGCTGAGCACCGTGTGCATTATGCCTCGATCATGCCGGCGGCCGGCTACATCGAACTGATCCTCCAGGCGCTCGGGGGCGTTCCGCTGTACGTGGAAACGCTTGAGTTCCTGCAGCCGTGTCCGATTCCCAAGACGCCGGTGCGGCTGCAGACGGCCTTGCATCCGGTGGCCAATGCACCGGACGAATTCACCTTCACCATCTCGTCCCGGTCGTACGACGTCGAGTCAAAGAGCGAACTGCACTCCCGCGGCAAGGTGCGCCTGGTGCGCGCAGATCACCCGGTGAACGTGCCGCTACGGCTGGCGGATATCGACACCACGGCGTTCGAGCCCTACTACTTCGTAGGTGAAAGTGACTTCTACGAGCGCATCGACGCCAGCCTCGGCGAGACCTTCCAGTACGGTCCCTACTTCCGGAACATCCAGCGCGTTCTCTGGGAAGGCGACACGGCCGATTATCTGTTCGATGTGGAGATGGATGAGCGATTGTGGACGACCGGTCGCGAGGAAGGGTACGTCGCCAACCCTGCGCTGCTCGACGGCGGGCTGCAGATCTTCCTCTACCACCTGCTACGCGCGACCGACATCTTCGCCATGCCGCGGCGCGCCCAAGGGGTGACGTTCCTGCGCCCGCCGACCGGACCGCGTCTCACCTGCTACGTGAAAAAAGCCAAGGATTGGGCGGACGTGAACGAATTGGGGCAGTTCACGGAACGGCGCGGCGAGCGGTCCGGTGGCAGCATCCGGTTCTACGATGGCGCCACGGGCGACTTGGTCTTGTGTATCGACGCCTACGTCTCCTTCAACTCAAACCCACGATGGAACGAACTGCCTGACAGCAAACACGTCGTCTCATGGCAGCCCAAATTCGTGACGGACGCGGTTGCTATCCTGCACCGCCTGCCGGAGGGCGAGATCGAACCGGCGGCATTGATCGCCGCCTTGGAGCAACCCGGCACCGGTGACCGCTATGCCTGCCATGTCGCTGAGATCGCGGGCGCACGTCCTCCTGAGGAGACTATCCTTAATCACTGCCTCGACTACCTCGGCAGCGCCGGGGCACAGACCGAGTACTGGCTGCTCGGGGACACGCAGGAGCAGGTGCGCGCGCACTACGACGCGTTTTCCAACCGCGATGCCGCTCTGCGCTTTGCCTGCCTCGATCTCGCTGCGGAACAGGGGCCGAATCTGGACACCGGCCTGTTGCGGCCGCACGCCGCCGAGATTCTCTTGCTCCAGGGAGACGGCACGCCGTCGGGGACGGAGCAATGGGGCCTGCTGCAACGTCTGGCGGTCCCCGGCGGCCTGGCGCTGGTCGTGCACCCCGACGGCGCGGCGATCGAGCCGGGCGCCGGCTGGAACACGGTACATGCCGGCCGGCACACCACCCTGCTGCAGTCGCCCCAAGCTGTTGAGACCTCCGAACCGCGGGAACTACCCGGCCCTCGCTGGGTGATCGGCGAGCCGGACAGCTTGGCCGCCGAATGGCTGGCGTTCCTCGATACGTCAGAGGTGCATGCAGTCTCTTACGCGGACTTGGCAGAGGACCGCATCGGTGCGCTGGCCGATTGGCCGAAGGCGGCCGACTTACAGGCAATCGATTTCTTCTGCGGCGGCGACCCCGACGATCCGACAGGCGAAAAGCTGGTGGCGCGCCTGGTCGCCTTCGTCAAGGCGCTGATTCCGTTCCGGGTGGCGCAGGCGCGCTGTTCCTGCCGCTTGACCGTGGTGACGCGCCGCGCCGCGTTCGAGGTCGCGGAGCCGCGCGCCAGCGCCGTGTGGGGAGCGCTACGCGCCATCGGCCAGGAGGTCGCCGCGGATGTGGGCACGGAGTCGCAGATCGACTTTCGGCTGGTGGATCTGGATGCCGCCGGGGACCTTGAGACGTTGGCCTGTCTCGGAGCATGCAACCTGCGGGAACGCGAACTGGCGATCCGCCGCAACCGGATATGGGTGCCGCGGCTGACCGGCATCCGGGAGCGGGGGCCGCTGGTGCCGGCGGGCGAAGAGGCCACCTACCGGCTGACCCTGGAGAATCCGGGACAGATCGGCGGACTGCAGATGACGACCTACGAGCCCGTATTTCCGGGGCCGCACGACGTGGAGATCGACGTGGCGGCCGCGGGGCTCAACTTCCGCGACGTCATGGTCACGCTGGGGTTGTTGCCGTCACTCTCCTACGAACGCTCGGCGCTGGGTCGAACGGTGGGGGTGGAGGCCAGCGGGATTGTGCGCCGCGTCGGCGCTGCTGTGCGTACCTGCCGTCCCGGTGAAGCCGTGGCTTTTACCCAAGGCGGTTGCATCGCCAATCGCGCCGTGGTCAAAGAATATCTGGTGTTTCGCAAACCCTCGTCCCTCACCATGGAGGAGGCCGCGTCTGTCCTGTCGGTTTACGTCACCGCCTACTATTCGCTGGTGCATCTCGCGCGCCTGCGCAAAGGCCAGCGGGTGCTGATCCACTCCGCCATGGGCGGCGTCGGCCAGGCGGCGATCGCTCTTGCGAAGCACGTGGGAGCGGAGATCTACGCCACGGCCGGCAGCGAGAGTAAGCGCCAACAACTGCGTGCGCTGGGAGTGCGCGTGGCATTCGATTCGCACGCCTTCGACTGGTATGACGAGTTGCTGGCGGCGACCGGCGGCGAAGGGGTCGACGTGGTGCTGAACTCTTTGGCCGGACGCCATATCGCCCTCTGCCTCGATGCGTTGCGGCCAGGAGGCTGGCACTGCGAGATCGGCAAGGTGGACATCTACGCCGACAATGCGCTCAGCCTGTGCGTGTTCCGGAAGAACCTGCGCTTCGCGGCGATCGACGTCGACCGCCTGATGAACGACGATCCGGAACTGGCACGCGAATTGTCGCAGCAGTGCATGAACCTGCTGGATCAGGGTGCCGTGCCGTCGTTACCGACTACTTCCTTTGCCTACCGCGACTATGCCGAGGCGTTGCGCCTGATGACCACCGGCCAGCACACCGGGAAGCTGGTGTTGAAAACTCCACCGGCCACCGGTGCCGACCGCTTCCCAATTGTCGATCGGCGCCCGTTTCTCGACCCCGATGCGACCTATTTGATCACTGGCGGATTGGGTGGATTCGGCAGGCTGTTACTGCCCTATCTGGTGGCCGCAGGGGCACGCCATCTCACGTTGCTGGACCGTGACCCGCAACGCCGCCGCAGTGCCGACTGGGTCCGGAAGACCAGCGCGTTGTGGTATCTCTCGGAAGAGGTGGAGATCGACATCGTCGCGGGCGACGTTGCGGAAGAGGCGGACGTGCGGCGCTGTATCGCCGGGTTGCAGCGTCCGCTGAAGGGCGTCTTCCATCTCGCGGGCGTCCTGGACGATTGCCTGCTGGCGGACCTGACGACCGAATCGCTGTCCACGGTGTTCGCACCAAAGGCACGCGGCGCCCTCAATCTCCATAGCGCGACGACCGGCTGCCCCCTCGACCACTTCGTGCTGTTCTCCTCCATCGCCTCGACGCTGGGCAACCCGGGACAAGTCAACTACAGCGCCGCCAACGGGTTCGTGGACGGGCTGGCGGCCTTCCGCCGGCGCCAGGGATTGCCTGCACTGTGCTACAACCTGGCCGCGGTCGCGGAGGCCGGCATGGCTTCGCGCAGCCTGCACGTGCTGCGCATGGCGCGGGCCGCGGGCATGCCTCCGGTCAGCGCCGATTTCGCCGTTACCAACCTCGATTACGCCATGCGCACGATGCCCGACCGGGATCACCTGATTACCGCCCTGTTCTTCCGCCCGCCCTGGACGGTCGACTCGCCCGACTACCTGCGGAGCGGACGGGTGCTCAGCAACCCGGACGCGTTCGCGATCGATACCGGGGGCCAACTCACGCTGGATGCCGTGGTGGAGCAGATCACCGGCAAGGTGGCCGAGTTGTGCGGCCACAGCGAGGGCAGCCCGGAGGAACCGTTGTCCAGCTTCGGGCTCACGTCGATTTCGGTCGCCGAACTGGGAGCGTTCATCCGGATGCAGTTCAACTATCAGGTCAGCGCCCTCGAACTGATGACGACGGCCTCCGCGCTGTCGTTGGCACAGGACATCATCCATGGAAAGAAGGACGTTCAGGAAGACCGGGTTGAGACGGGGACGGCCGGGCCCGAGGAGGCTCCTCTTGCCGGCCAGCAGCATGTCCGTCGCACGCCGTCGGCGTTTGCCAGCGCGCCGGAAGACCACTTTCCGCCTGGGGCCGGCGTGGTATCCGCCAACCTCGAAAACAGGGAGCGGGGAAAACGTTGCCATGCCTAATGCGCTTCTGGTGTATCCCGCCTATCCCCCTTCCTATTGGGGGTCGCAATTTGCCCTGGAGATTTTTGGGATGAAGGCGGTCTTTCCGCCCCTGGGCCTGCTCACCATCGCTGCGATGTTCCCGCCGGGATACGATCTCCGCGTCGTGGATATGAACGTGGCTCCTTTGAAAGATTCGGACCTGGAGTGGGCCGATCTGGTGTTTACTTCCACGATGGTCGTTCAGCGAGAATCCCTGAAAACCGTGATCGAGCGATGCAACCGGGCAGGCGTGCCGGTAGTTGCCGGGGGGCCCCATCCCACCACGTTTCATGACGAGATCCCCGGCGTGGCCCATTTCGTGCTGGATGAAGCCGAGGAGATTTTTCCCGAGTTTTTGCGGGATCTGGAACACGGGACGGCCAAAGCCATCTACCGGGAACCGCGAAAACCGGACGTAACCGGGACTCCGGTTCCCCGCTTCGATCTCATCAACGTGAAGGACTACTACTCCATGTGCGTGCAGTTCTCCCGGGGCTGTCCCTTCGACTGTGAATTCTGTGACATCATCCAGTTGTACGGGCGTGTACCCCGGACCAAGTCACCGGAGCAGATGGTGAACGAGTTCGAAGCCCTGTATCGACTGGGCTGGCGAGGCCAATTATTCCTGGTTGACGACAACTTCATCAGCAACAAGCGGGATGCCTTGAAGCTGCTGCCGGTGCTCGCCGAGTGGCAGAAGGCCCGTGGCTATCCATTCACGCTGTTCACCGAGGCGACCGTGAACCTGGCCCGCATGGATGAATTGATGGACGTCATGATCGAGGCCGGGTTCAATGCGGTGTACGTGGGCATTGAAACGCCCAACCCCAAGGCGTTGCTCAAGATGAAAAAACCTCAGAACGTGAGGAAGCAGGAAGAGCAGTATCTCCTCAATTCGGTTCGCCACATCCAGCACAAGGGGATGCAAGTCATGGGGGGATTCATCCTGGGCCTGGATGATGACGACGAGAGCGCGTTCGACGCCCAGATTGACTTTATCCAGGAGGCCGGCATTCCCTTGGCCTCGGTCGGTTTGTTGACCGCGATCAAGGGCACGGATTTGTATAAGCGCCTGAAGAGGGAGAACCGGCTGCTGGATCAGTCCGTCGGAGTCCGCGCCGACTCCGTCGTCAACTTAATCAGCGTCAACGTCCCCCTCAACTTCATTCCGGAGATGGATCCCGTGAAGTTGGCTGAGGGTTATCGCCGGGTGATCACCACCCTCTACGACCCGACGCTTGAGAATTACTTCAAACGCTGCCTGACCTTGTTGGCGCACCTCAAAGCCGTCCCGCACCTGCTGAAACCGCAGAGTCGGAACGCGCTTTTTGGAGCCATGATGGCTATACGGCGGCGCCTGTCCCCCAGGCAAGTCCCGGCCTACCAGCAGTTCATGGCCAGGGTTGCCAAGGACCATCCCCGTATGCTCCCCGAGGCGACCTCCCTGGCCGTGCAGGGGTACCACTTTGAAAAGATTACCCGCCAGCAGATTTCGATCCAGGACTTCAAGGACTTTCTGGCGGCGGAGTTGGAGAAGTTCGAGGAAGCGGTGTCACACCCGTTGCAGGAAGTGGAAACAATTGTGAACCGGAGACAAGCGGCGTTTACGCGCGTCCGGACGCGCTATGAATCGATACCCGGCGATTTTCGTCACGACGAGGACGGCATCGAGCACGCGGTGGCGAGCTTCCGATCCTCCGTAAATGAAAGGGTGGAGCAGTTCACACACTCGGCAGCGACCTGATGAACCACTCCGAATTTGCCCTGATCAAGGAAAGGAAATAGGACCGTGACCGAAAGAACCGGCGTCGACACGACGGTGCCCCCGCTCGTTGGAGCCTTGCCGCCGCATTGCCGGAGAGACGTCGAGACCCTGCGTCGATTCGTTCATGAGACCGTCGGTAAGGAAGCACCAGCCGCCGCCGTCGATCCGAGTGATTTCCGGGAGGTTCTGCTGACCGGGGCGACCGGATTCATCGGTCGTTTCGTCCTGCGCGACCTCTTGCAGCAGACGACCGATCTGGTCGTGCACTGCCTGGTGCAGGCCGACAACGTCGAGCATGGATTCGAGCGGCTACGCGCCGCCTTGCAGCATGCTGAAATCTGGGAGGAGGCGTTCGCGCCGCGTATCCGCGTGGTGGTCGGCGACATCGGCCAAGCCCGATTCGGTCTGAACTCCGCGGATTTCACCGGTCTCTGTCAGCGAATCGATGCAGTCTACCATCTTGCTGCCGAAATAAGTCTCACGACTTCCTATGTCGCCATACGCAAGATCAATACGTTCAGTATTCGCAACGCGCTCGAATTGTGTTTGCGAAAACGCTTCAAGCATTTGTTCTACGCTTCGACCATGGCGGTGTTTCCGCAGTATTTCTTTGACTTCGCACATGAATTCAGGCACAGCAGCATCGACCACCAGACGCAACCGGATCTCGCAATCATGAAGAGAATGTTTCCCATCGGTTTACTTGGCTACCCATGGAGCAAACTGACATCTGAACAGATTCTGCTGTTTGCCCAACAAGCCGGCATGCCATTGGCGATTTTCCGGCTGCCGCAAACGGCTGTGTCCACTATGGGATATATCCAACCGAACGATCTCACCATGAAGATACTGGCCGCGGTGCTCGATTGCGAATCCATGCCGGAGGGATTCACGTTTCGCTCCAACCACGAATCGGTTGATACGTTGAGTCAAGCCTGTACGGCCATTTCCCTGAATCCTGATCGGCGTTTCACCATCTACCATTGCTGCAACCCGCAACTCGATTATTACACCCTCGAACTCGCCGATTTCGGAGTCTATTTTCCCGAAGTCCCTTACGAGTCCTTTAAGCGTGCTTGCCAGGCGCGCGGCGAGAACTCACCGCTACACGGCCACTGGGCCGTGCTCGATCATTTTGGGAAATACTGGTTCAGCAAAGAAAAGGCGGATGACAGGCTGCCCATCTGTGACCGGGCACTCCGCGAGGATTGTCCGCACCCGATCAAGTGGGCGGGCGTGTTGACCAAGCTTAAGCGCTCCTACAAACGAGGTCAGGAGAATCAGCGACACTGGCCATATCCCGCATCGCACGGCCGTCTGGATTTCGCCTGCCTGATCGACCGGGCTAAACGCTACGCTAAAGACAATGGCATTTCATTCGAATCGGCATATCCCACGTGGATGCGCCAAAACCTGCAGCAATTGGTTCAGGCTTTTCAAGCATCCGATGCCAAACTATTGGAGAATAAGATCGTTGATATCGTTTTCGACCTGAGTCGTCTCTTGCTTATTAATGCTGGGTTCGCCCGTGAACGGCAGCGGTATCCGGAGATCGCCAGAGAGGAAATTACCTGTCCAGTTTTCATTGTCGGGATCAACCGCACCGGCACGACCTACCTGCACCGCCTCATGTCCCGCGACCAACGGTTTTGGGCCTTGCGGGGCTACGAGTACACTGCGCCACGCCTGTCAAAGAGTGAATATGCCGCGATAGGTTGTACCCCGGACGACCCCCGTCGGACATGGGTCGAGGATCTGCTGAACTCTTCAGATGCCCTTGAGCTTTTCGAGGGGGTTCACGATTTCGACGTGGACGAACCGTCTGAGGATTTCCCGATCCTGAGTATGGCCTTCTGGTCGTGGACCCTTATCGTTCGATTCCGTATCCCGGAATTCGGACGTTGGCTGGCCGCCACCGGTTCGCAACGTGCCTACGCCCACCACCGCCGAATCATGCAGAATATTACTTGGCAGCACCGGCAGCGTCAGCCTGAACACCAAGGACAGTGGTTATTCAAGATGCCCTTTCATCTCATGGAGTTGGAGACTCTCGTCGAGACTTACCCCGATGCCCTATTCATCCAGACCCATCGAGAACCCACGCAATTTATGGGGTCCTGGAATAGCTTTGTAGAACGAGCGCACTCGCTTGTCTACGAGTCACAGTCGCGAGAAACTTTCGGTGCCGAACAGTTGGCTTTCATGAGCGGCATGATGGAGAGAGCCGTGCATTTCCGGGAAATCCATCCCGAGCTGGAGCACCGCTGGATGGACGTGAACTACGTCGATCTGCTCGAGGATCCGTTTGGAGTCGTTCACCGCATTTATCGACACTTCGGCTGGACGCTTGAGCAGGCGGCTCTCGACGCCATGGAAGAGTGGCAATTCCAGCAGGCAGAGAAACGACGCGGGGAAAAGCGGCATCGCTACGCCATGGAGGACTACGGCCTCACTCCTGAGACGGTCAATGCCGCTTTCAAGCGGTATCGGGATTTTCTCACCACCCGCGGCATTCGGACGTCCGGGGCATGATTCGGGTCTGCCGGATCCCGTCTAATCCAGTTCGGCTTTTCAACTACGAATCTATTCGCTCTGAAACTGGCGGCGCAGCCTTTCGACGCGCCTCCGGTTCACGCCGGAGTCCCAGATGCCGAACCCCCGCGACGCCGAACGAACGTGGATCACGCGGCCCGTGGTGCAGAGACAGCACTCCAGGTTATCGACAAACCCGATGCGGGTCCGGCAGGCCGCATGGAGGTAGGTATCCGTCGCGGTGAGGATGACGGTGCGGGCCGTTTTGGAGACCAGGTCTTTCAGCCGGGCGAAAGCCGCCAGTGGATCTCCGGACACGGCGAATGGTTCGACTCGATGAAGACGCGTTGCGCCGCCCACGCTGCAGACACAAGTAAACGGAAAAGAAGGACAGGGCGAAAGTTGTTCGGGCACGAATCATCCTCCCTGAAAGGCGCTTTGGAATGTGCCGTACGGCGTCGAGGGAGAGATATTCTATCCTATATGAAAATTCAAGGTCGAGTCACAACCGAACCAATTGAGATGGCGCAGACGTAGGGATCAACGATCGTTGATCCCTACTCTCCTCTGGACATTCAAAATCGAAACAGCCAAAATTGCGACCCATGCAGAATCAGAGAGGCCTCAGCCGTCTCGATGCGCCTGAAGCGGAGCCGAGCAATGCCCCGGAGAACGGCCCCCGCGTCATCACCTGCGGCAGCGCGAACGACGGCAAATCCACGCTGATCGGCCGCCTGCCCTCCGAATCCCGGCCCGGCAAACGCTCGTTCATCGTCGCCGACCTACCGGGTGACGAGCAGTCCACGCGTAACATGGTGACGGGCGGGTCGGCCGCCGATCTCGCGATCGTTCTCAGCGACGCCCGCAGGGGCGTGACCCCGGAGACCCGCCGCCATACCACAATCCTTTCCCTCCTTGGCATCCGTCACGTGATCCTCGCGATCAACAAGATGGATCTCGTAGCGTGGTCCCGGAACGTCTATGACGGGATCGCGACGGTCTATCGTGACTATGCGCAAAGGCTCGACGGCACAGACGTCACCTGCATTCCGGTCTCGGCACTGACCGGCGACAACGTGACTGAGCCGTCCGCCGCGATGGATTGGTATCACGGGCCGACGCTCCTTCAAGCCCTCGATTCGATTGAAGTGGCAACTGACCGCGAGCGCATGCCCTTTCGCATGCCCGTGCAGGGGGTCAACAGCCCGGATGCCGGATCCCGCGGGTTCACGGGCACGATCGCGTCGGGTTTCGTGCGTCTCGGCGATTCCATTCTGGTCTGTCCCGCGGACAAGCCCTCAACCGTGAATCGAATCGTGACCGCGGACCACGATCTCACGCACGCCGGACCCGGCCAGGCCGTCACGCTCACGCTGGCCGACGACCTTGACGGCAGTCCTGGTGACGTCATCGCATCGAGCACCCATCCTCCGGGCCGTAGCGATCAGTTTGCCTGTCACCTGATCTGGACGCATGAAAATGCGCTGTTGCCCAAGCGCTCCTATCTGTTGAAGATCGGCACGCACGCGGTGGAGGCCCAAATCACGGCCCTCAAATACAAACTCAACGTCGAGAGTCTGGAACGCATGGCCGCCAGGACGCTCGAGCTCAACGACATCGCCTACTGCAACATCAGTCTCGACCGGCAGATCGCCTTCGATCCCTACCGGGAACTCAGAGAAACGGGCGGCTTCATGCTGATCGATCGCTACACGCATGCGACGGTGGGTGCCGGCATGATCGATTTCGCCTTGCGGCGCGCGTCCAACCTGATCCGTCACCAGTTGGGGGTCGACAAACCGGCACGCTCGGCGCAGAAGAACCAGAATGCCTGCGTCCTGTGGCTCACCGGGTTGTCGGGAGCGGGCAAGTCGACGACGGCCAACGCCGTGGAGCAGCGCCTGCACGCCTTGGGCCGGCACAGCTACATCCTGGACGGAGACAACCTGCGCCACGGGCTGACCAGGGATCTCGGCTTCACGCCTGCCGACCGCGTCGAGAACGTGCGGCGTATCGCCGAGGTCGCCAAGTTATTCGTCGACGCAGGCTTGATCGTGCTGGTCTCGGTGATTTCGCCTTTTCGGGATGAACGCGAGATGGCCCGCCGGATGATGGAGGAAGGCGAGTTCATCGAGATTTTCGTCGATGCTCCCCTGGAGGTATGCGAGCGGCGCGATCCCAAGGGGCTCTACAGGAAGGCCCGCGCCGGCGAGATCAAGAACTTCACCGGTATCGACAGCCCCTATGAACCGCCCGAGAGTCCCGACGTCGTGCTGAAGACCGGCGAGCGAAGCGTGGACGAACTCGCGGACGACGTCATCGCCTACCTGCAATCCAGGGTCGATCCGATCGCACAATAGGCGCGACGACTCTTTCAGCACACTTGTGCTTCATCACGGCCTTGGCCTTCCATTTCCAGCAGGACAACCACAGGGGGTTGTCCTTACCTCAGTGCCTCAAATCTCCAAGTAAGGTGCACGATCTTGCGTCATGAAACCGGGTATGGCACTATAAAATTTTCGGCCTGTCATGAGCATACTTCCTGAATTTGTCGGTACGATTCACATTTTTTTCGGGCCCTATCGGGGCAACCCGATCGGGTTGTATCTTCGACAAGAGGGCGAATCCTGTTCCATTGCGCCGACCGTGTATCCGTGGAACCGGGTCGTGGGCGTGGGCGAAACCGCGAATAAGGCGGCCGCGGACTTCGATGCCAAATGGAAAGAAGGTGATTTAGCCGCGGACATGTACTCCGGACCGCATTGGGAAGGGGGGATCAAACCGGAAAAACCCAAACCCCCTCCGAAACCCGCGGCACCCAAGCCGGAAGCAACAAAACCTCCCGAAGCCGCGGCTTCTCCCAAGCCCGATGCCGGGACAGCGTCGGCCTCCCCAACGACGGCTGGCGCTTCGGCCTCTCCAGGGTCAGCACCAACCCCCGAGACAACGCCTCCTCCGGCCACTACGGCCGAATCGGACCAGTCAGCGTCTTAAGAAATGTTGTAACGGAACCTCTGATTTATTGTGATAGCGGGATGCAGGGCAAGGCGTCCCGGAGCGAAACCCGAATCTTATCATAGAGATAGGTGAGGGTTGAGCGAGGACACAACGCGGCCATGCGCCCGATAGTGCACTAAATCAGAGGTTCCTAACCTGACTCCTTCGCTTTTTGTCAGCCTGCAAACGTCCTGGCAGCCCGGATCAACGTGGAAAAAAGACGGCGTTGGATGGGATCCCGATCGTAGAGGAATTCCGGATGCCATTGGACGCCCAGGATAAATGCGCGGTCCGGGGCTTCGATGGCTTCAATCACGCCGTCGGGGGCAACGGCGGTCTGGAGCAGGTTCGCTCCCACTTCCTTGACGGATTGATGGTGGGAGCTGTTCACGTCCACGCGCGCTTTTCCGGCAATGCGACGCAACAGGGACCCCGGCGCAATTTGGATGGCATGCGTGATCTTTGTTGCCGAATAGGCGGGAAGATGGTCGATGGAGGTTTTGAGTTGCGCCGGAATGTCCTGATATAGCGTGCCGCCCAAGGCGACGTTGATGGATTGCATGCCGCCGCAAATCCCCAACATGGGCACGTCGGCCCGGTACGCCGCTTTGGCGATCCCCAGTTCCATGGTCGCCCGCTCGCGACTCATGCGTGCAAATTTGTGTCGTTGGCGTTCCCCGTAGAATTCGGGCGCCAGATCGGACCCGCTTCCCGTGATCAGCAGCCCGTGCACGTGGGTCACTACCTGACGCCATGCGTCCTTGTTCGACAATAAGGGCAACACCACGGGAATGCCCCCGGCGTCTTCAATGGCCTTCATGTAGCGGGCACGCAGAAAATAGGTCGGCTCTTTGCCGCCCATGTCCTGGCGATCCCCGGCATTAAAATCCGGCGTGACCCCAATGATCGGTTTGTTCATGGCGTGCTCGCGAGATGAAACAAGTGTTTACAGGAATCCTCCATGCTCCATCGGTTCCTTCTGTGCCTTAATTCCCCTCCTTTGTAAGGAGGGGCGAGGGGAGGTAGAGGCATTAAGTAGACAGCGGGCACTTTCGTTCTGCAGATGATCGCTTGTTAAATAATTCTACCCCACCTCAATCCTCCCCTTACAAAGGGGAGGAATTCGCTGTCAACGAATGACTGAACACATACTATTCCTCAGGGGGATGAACGTCCAATTCGGCGAGCAGGGTTTCTTTGAAAGCATGACCATTCTGCCGTATGGCATCCTCCAGTTCCTGGGCAAACACGTCGTGCGAAAGCAGGGTCGTTTCCTGGCGAAGGCCTTCATCGAGCGCGAGTTGCAATTTGGCCTGACACAGGTATTGGAGAAACAAATCCTGGCCGCGTTGAAAGTATTCGTCGTAGTCCTCTTGCGGAAGATGGCAAAGGACGCTCCGCAACCACTTCTCCAGTTCCATGATCCGTTTGAAACGGGCAACGTCGGGTTGTGCCATCTCCACCACGAGTTGGATGCCTCCTTTCCAACTCCGCTTTTTGACGTTGAACACGCAATACAGAATATCGGCATGGGTTTCATGGACCTCGGGCCCGAAAAACAGCGTGGTCCGATACCGTGGAATTTGCGGGGAAGACGAGGTGGACATTGACGAAGATTCTACCACGTGTTGCACCCAATACAAGGGACGGCTGTTGTATGCCGTGCGGGGGCGAGCAGGTTGACACACTCCAGCCTGGTCTTTACAGTTACCTCACGGGGTGTTGGGGCGTTTCTTTTCTGAAAAAGGACGTACGATGTTCGGAACCTTGGGCTTTTCAGAACTGATCATCATTCTGGTCATTGTTCTGATCATTTTCGGCGCGGGGCGGCTTCCTCAAATCGGCGAAGGCGTGGGCAAAGCCCTGAAAGGCTTCAAAAAGGAAGTCAATGAAGTCCCGCCTCCTCCAGAAGAACAAGAACAAAGTTCTCAGGCTGCCTTACCCGAGCCTGCCCCTGAGGCCGTGGCTCAGCCCGGCGCTGCTCCGGGAACGCCCGTAGCGGAGCCTGCGCCGCAACCCGTGACTCAGCAAGCCCATCAGCCCGGTCCCGAACGGACGCCGGGGACGTTGGCGGCCCAGGTGTACGGGGGCTTCAGTCCCGAAACGGTTCAACCGGCGTCTCAACCTGTTGCCGAGGCGGAGCCGGATGCCGCCTCCTATCAAGAGCAGTTTGAACCGGTGACCATGGAGCAGCGGGCTGCGAGTGCCGTGCCTAGACCGATGGCGCAGTATCCGCCTGTTCCTTCTTCGGCCGCGACTACGCAAACCGGAAAACGACCGGCGGCCATTGTGAATAAGAAGGCCGTGGAGCGTGTGCAGGCGCAACGTGCCGCGATGCAGGCCAAGGCTGCCAAGCCCCCTGCCGCCCCGGCGAGTGACGACCTGCAATCTCTGGGCGAAGGGTTGGGAAGTACCCTCCGAACCTTCCGTGAAGCCACGGCGGACGTGCGGAACGCGATTGATCCGGAGATGAGGACCATTCAGGCGGAACTGGAATCGGCGCAAAAAGAGGTTGAACAGTCCATTGAAGCGGCCAAGCAACCTCCGGTCCCCAAAAATCCACCACCAAATCCGTAACGGGACGTTGAACCCTCACCGCCTGAGTTGGGTTGCCCGACGGTTCCCCCGCAAACTCTACGGGCCCATCCTGTTTGTGCTCCTGCTCCTTGGGAGCGCCGGTTGCCAAGCGGAAGCTCCTGTCGGAAATCCGCAAACCATCACCGCTCGTCTGGTCACCCTTTTGCAGGATCCTTCCCCTGACGTTCGACGAACGGCTGCACTCTCTCTTGGAAAAATCGCGCATTCCACTGCCGCGACGGGCTTGGTTCAGGCATTATCCGATCCCGATCCTTACGTGCGTGAATATAGCGCCTGGGCCTTGGGGCAAATCGGGGAGGCCGTGAACGACACGGCAGCCGTCCGCCTCGCCGGGGCCTTGGGCGACGACCATCCTTCCGTCAAACAAGCCGCCGCGCTGGCATTGGGAAAAATCGGTCCTCGTGAACCTGTCATTGCCATCCTGATGCAAGTGTTGGCCGTCGGAGAGAGAAGCAGTCGGCGTGCCGGGGTTGAAGCGTTTACCCAGCTTGAAGCCAAAGGAGCCTTTCCGGCTTTGCGCAAGGCACTGACCGATCCGGACCCGGCCGTGCGACAGGGCGCCGTGGCTGCACTCGGTGAGTTGGGCGATCGTCGGGCACTCCCTGATTTTCGGGAGCGGCTCTTGTTCGATGCGTCCCCGGGTGTGCGGGCCGAGGCGGCCTACCGATTGGGGAAATTGGGAGATCCCGGTGATCACGCGGAGTTGCAGACCCTGCATGAAGCCGCTCAGCACGATACGTCTCGGGGTGTCCGTTCGTGGGCCGGATGGGCAAGGGCTTTTATTGGTCCACCGATGACGGGTGAGGAAAACTAACTGGAGAGACCTGGATTTTGGATTGCGGATTTTGGATTTCAGTCAGGGTTGAATAGCTGACCTTCACGGGAATCACCCATGCAGGCTTGCCGCCTGCACCCCAAGGAATGAAGATCTGGGATTGTCGGATTACGCCTGTCCTGAGCGAAGTCGAAGGGCTACGCTAAGCCGACCTGTACCGACTGCACACAGATGATGCCAATCCGCAATCCACAATCAATCAAAGCCCTATTCGACCTTCGTGTCCACGAGAAGGCCGATGGCTCGACGAACAGGTTCACGGCCGCCCATCAGCACCACGACGTCCCCGGCTTCGAGCACGGTTTTGTCCGAGGGGTTGGATTCCGTGACCCCGTCGCGCATGAAGGCGATCACGGACGCGCCGGTTCGCGGCCTGATGGCCAAGTCATGCAGTGATTGACCCAGCGCGGGTGAATCCTCATCAATGCGGCAGGTTTCCACTTCCGCGTCCTCCAGCGTGCCGGACCGGAGATGGTGCGCCAGTTCGGGCAGTTCGCCCCGGCGAAGCAGCGCATAGCCTTCCTGCCGGATTTGTTCGGCCTTCCCCAGGATGACGTTGTTGGGAATCTGAAACGACTGGAGCACCAGCGTCGAGATTTCAATCGACGTTTCGAATTCTTCGGGAATGATCTGATTGGCTCCGAGTTTGTGCAATTCCTCGAGTTCCTTGAGATAGCGGGTCCGAACGATGACGTGAATCGACGGGTTCAAACTTTTGGCCAGTTGGACGATGCGTCGCGCCCCGAAGGGGTCGGAGGTGGCCACCACGAGGACTTTGGCGTTTTCGATTTGGACCTGGTGCAGCACCGTCGGATTGGTGGCGTCCCCGTATTGAATGGGGACTCCCGTTCCGATTTCCAATTGCACCACCTCTCCCCGGATATCCAGGACGACGTAGGGTATCTCGAACTCTCGAAGGAGGCGGGAGAGATTGCGGCCGTTCAAGCCGTATCCCACGATGATCACGTGATCCCTGAGTTTGAGCTGGGCCGTTTCCGCGCGTAGCGATACGCGCCCGGGTAACCATTGGTGCAACCGCTGCACGGCTTCCGTCCGTCGCGCGATCCGGGGTGCCCATTGGATCAGGAATGGCGTGATGATCATGGTGAGGACCGAGACGGCGAGAAACATGTTGTAGGTTTCAGGGTGGAGAATCCCTGCAGTCAGCCCTTCTCCGGCGAGGATAAAGGCGAATTCGCCGACTTGGGCCAGGGCCACCCCGGCCAGGATCGCCGACCGAAGCGGTGCCCCGACCGCCAACACCGCCGCGGCTCCGGTCACGAATTTGCCGATGACCACGGCGCCGACTATGGCCATGATGAGCAGGGGATATTCCAGAATGACGCGCGTATCCATGAGCATGCCGATCGAGACGAAAAACAGGCTGTTGAAGCTGTCGCGAAACGGCAGGACCTCGGCCAGGGCCTGGTGACTGTATTCGGATTCGGAGATGACGAGTCCGGCGATAAAGGCGCCGAGGGCGATGGATAAGCCGAACAGCGAGGTCATCCACGCCGTTCCCATGCAGAGGACCACGATGGTCAGGAGAAAGAGTTCCCGACTTTTTGCCCGAACGATGTGCTCCAGGAGTTTGGGGACGAACACTCTGGCGGTCAGCACGATCAGAAACACCAGGGTGAGCGATTGCCCGAGAGCCAACAGGATGCGACCCATGCCTTCCGATCCCTGGTTACCCAAGAACGGCGTCATGAGCATCATGGGTACGATGGCCAGGTCCTGAAAAATCAGGATACCGATCGTTGATCGCCCGTGGAGGCTGTCGCTTTCCCCACGTTCAGCCAAGGCTTTCAGGACGATCGCGGTACTGCTCAGGGTGATCAGAAAGCCCCAGAAGATGGCGGAGTTCACGTCGATGTCCAACAGGTACCCGCCGACGACGAAAAAGAGCAGGACACTGAACATCTGGGCCGGTCCTCCCACGAAGAACAAGTTCTTGGAGGACTTCAGTTTCGCCAGCGAAAATTCCAGGCCGATGGTGAACAGCAGCAGCATCACCCCGATCTCGGCCAGCACGTGTACCTGTTCCAGATCGGAAATGAGGTTGAGCCCATGGGGACCCACGAGCGCCCCGACGACCAGGAATCCCGCAATCGACGGCAGGTGGAGTTTTTGAAACAGGAAAACCACCGCGATGGACACGGAGAAAATAATGATAACGTCCCTGAGTGCGCTGAATTCATCCATCGTGCAGTCTCCGGCAAACGGAGGAAAGGAATGGCCTCGTGATCCTTTCGCGTCCCTGACCCACGTCAGGCGGATCCGAAAACGCTGCCTGGTTCGTCGAACGACGCCGGTGACATCAGGGAAACGGACTTACGAGCACAAGTCTTGAAACAGCCAGGGAGCGTCCTGCTTTCGTCCGGCTTCGTAGTCCGCAATATCCTTTTCGCGCCGGAGGGTCAACCCAATCGCGTCCAACCCTTGCAGCAGACATTGTTTTCGAAACGGATCAATGGCAAATTGAAACGAGGATTTCTGTGGCGTGGAGATCGTTTGCGCTGCCAGGTCGATGGTCAGTTCAAACCGGTCGGCGGCGGACACGTGGTCGAAGAGCCGTTGAATCTCCTGGCTGTCCAGCACGATCGGCAGAATGCTGTTTTGAAAGCAGTTGTTGTAAAAGATCTCGGCAAAACTCGGAGCCAGAATGGCGCGAATGCCATAATCCAACAGGGCCCAGGGCGCGTGTTCCCTGGATGACCCGCATCCGAAATTGTCGCGGGTGAGCAGAATGGAGGCATCGGCGTACCGCGGTTGGTTCATGAAAAAATTCGGGTCCGGGGATTCGTCGGCGAGCTTGCGCCAATCGGCAAAGAGCCCCTCTTTCAATCCCGTCCGATGAATCGTTTTGAGATATTGCTTGGGAATGATCTGATCGGTATCGACGTCCACGCGATCCAGCGGAGCGACTTGTCCGGTATGGGTGGTAAAGGCTTCCATGGTAAGGTGTCCCGGTCAGGCCCAATGACGGATATCGACGAAGTGGCCGGTCACGGCCGCCGCTGCGGCCATGGCCGGCGACACCAGGTGCGTTCGTCCGCCTTTGCCTTGACGGCCTTCGAAATTCCGGTTGCTCGTTGACGCGCATCGCTCACCGGGTTGGAGCACGTCGGCGTTCATGGCCAGGCACATGCTGCAGCCGGACTCCCTCCATTCGGCGCCGGCCGCTCGAAAAACTGCATCCAGTCCTTCTTCTTCCGCTTGTTTTTTGATCAGGCCCGACCCCGGCACGACCATCGCCTGCACGCCCGATGCCACCTTTCTCCCTTTAAAATAGGAGGCGGCCAGGCGCAAGTCCTCAATCCGCGAATTCGTGCAGGATCCGATAAACACCCGGTCGATGGGGATCTCCACGATCGGCGTGCCGGGTGTCAGGGCCATGTAATCAAGCGCTCGGGTCGTGGCGTCCCGCGTTTCCGCGTCGGCAAAGGATCGCGGGTCCGGGACCTTCCCGTCCACCCCGGCCACCATGCCCGGATTCGTGCCCCAGGTCACTTGCGGGGCGATGTCTTCTCCCCGGAGTGTGACGACGCGATCATACGCGGCTCCGGGATCCGTGCGCAGCTTTTCCCAATCTTGGACCGCCGCGGTCCAGAGCGAGGCCGAGGGAGCCATGGGCCGGTCCTTGATATAGGCGAAGGTGGTTTCGTCGGGTGCGATCATGCCGGCACGAGCTCCGCCTTCGATCGACATGTTGCAGAGGGTCATGCGGCCTTCCATCGACAAGGATCGAACCGCCTCGCCCGTGTATTCCACCACGTATCCGGTCCCTCCGGCGGTGCCGATGGCGCCGATGATAGCCAGGATCATGTCTTTGGCCGAACAGTGGGGCGAGACGAGGCCGTCGACTCGGATTTCCATGGTCTGCGGTCGTTTTTGGATCAGGCATTGAGTGGCCAGCACGTGTTCGACTTCACTGGTCCCGATGCCGAACGCCAACGCCCCGAATGCGCCATGGGTCGAGGTATGGGAATCCCCGCAGACAATCGTCATGCCGGGCAACGTGAGCCCCTGCTCCGGACCGATGACGTGCACGATCCCCTGACGCACGTCGTGCATGGAGAACAGGGTAATGCCGAAGTCGGCGCAATGTTGTTCGAGTGTTTCAATTTGAATGCGACTCAAGGGATCGGCAATCCCGGCGCTTCGGTCGGTGGTGGGCACGTTATGGTCCGGAACCGCGAGCGTCGCTCCCGGGCGGCGAGGGCGCCGTCCGGCGAGCTTGAGCCCTTCAAAGGCTTGCGGAGACGTCACTTCATGGACCAGGTGCCGGTCGATGTACAACAGGGTCGTTCCGTCCGACTCCTCGGACACCACGTGGGGACCCCATATTTTGTCAAAAAGCGTCTGTGCCGCCATCAGAAGAACCTCACTTCGTGAACGGTCAATATGGCGTATTGGGGGCGTGACGTGCAACCCTTCACACCTTCAACCTTGAGCGCGACTACGGTTGTTCCGCGACCTAGCCGGTTGCCGGCACAACGTGGTGGAGTGGCTGCCCGCTTCCGGCTGTCTCTCGATAGACTTGCTCGGCCATCTTCGCTACAATTCCCGCTCTCATTCCAATCCGAATGCCAAGAGCGGCGAATCCATCCCGTGTGGAGCAAGGCGTCGCACACGAGATTTATGAAGCATGCTTGAAGAAGCCTTACTCTCCATCGGTCTGGTTATCGTGGTGGCCAAACTGGTCGAGGGCCTTCTCCGGCATTTCCGGTTGAACGCCATTGTGGCCTATACGGCTACGGGCATCCTGTTGGGACCGGTGGCCGGCATTGTCGAGCCCACCAGCGAAATGCAGATCCTGCTGGGCATCGGCATCTTTCTCTTCTTCTTCCTCATCGGTTTGGACGAACTCGATATTTCCGGTTTCATCGCCGCCATCCGCGGGCGGTTCTTCGCTATTGCGATCATTTCCGTCTTCATCTCCCTGATCGCGGCCCTGTCCGTCACATCCGATTTGATCTACGATTTCGGGCTGAACCTCACGTTTGCCGGATCCCTGGCCCTTGCCGGTATCCTTTCTTTGACCAGTCTGGGTGTGGTGGCCAAGGTGCTGGTCGACGAAGGTCGCCTGAAAGAACCCATCGGAATCCAGATCTTCACCACCGCGCTCATTGCCGAGTTACTGACGCTGTTACTGGTGGGATTCACCATCGGCGACCACGTTCACCATTTGAGTTGGAAAAGCGTGCTGATCCTGTTGGGCAAGATTGCCGGCTTTACCGTGATCACGTGGGTCTTGGCCAGCCGGGTGCTTCCGCCCCTGATCGTCCTGTTGAAGCGTTTCCTGCACGTGCCGCAACTTTCCTTCGGACTCATTTTGGGAGGACTGTTCATGACCGTGGTCGGCGCGGAGCATATGGGATTACATGGCTCCCTTGGGGCACTGCTGTTTGGTGCCGCCTTGTCGAAGCTGCCGTATCACGTGCGGCGGGACATCATCCCCGGTATGAGAAGTACCGCCGAGGGGCTGTTCGTGCCTCTCTTCTTCGCCTCGGCCGGGTTGCATCTCAGCCTGTCCTTCACCGAGTTGCCGGGGTGGACCATCGTAGCGTTGATCGTGATCCCCCTGATCGGAAAATTTGCCGGGGCGTTCATCGGCGCCGTGGTGGCCGGACTGGCCATGCCCTTTGCCCTGGCCACCGGGCTGATGGCCAAAGGCGTTGCGGAAATGGCTCTTTTGTTGGTCCTGTTTGAACTCGACGTCATCGGACCTCCCGTCTTCTCGTTACTCGTGCTGATCATGCTGGCCTATATTCTGCTCATGCCTCTGGCTATCCGCGCCGTCGTGAACCGGGTGAGGCCGCCGGTGCAAGCCACGTTGCCCGAATCTCTCCCGCCCTCGCTCGCCCGCTTTGCACTGGACGACATCACCGTCGGTGACATTCTCGACCGGACCCGCACCTATCCGGACCCGGCGATGTCGGTGCGGGCCTTCGCCGATCAGTGGATCGTCCCCCACCAGCAGGACTACGCCGTAGTGGAAAAAGGCGAACTGTACGGGATCGTGTCGGTGAGCCTGCTGCGATACGTGCCCAAGGAGTCCTGGTCCAACACTCCGTTGCGCAAACTTGCCCGCCGGAAAACATTGCACGTGTGGCCCGACGAGCTGGCGGAAGACGCCCTGCAACTCATGACGGAAAACTCGTTGACGGTGATGCCGGTGAGGGACCGGGAATCCCGGAAGTTTCTGGGCGTGGTCAACATCCGTCAGATCCTGGAACTGATCACTCAAGAAGCCATCGGTGAGTATTGACAACACCCCCCTCATCCTTGAAGACCGCTTTGAAATGTCCCGCTCACGCACCAACTCAATCCGCCAATCGCGGCCACTCCGGATCGCCCGGCCTCGACCGTGGTTCGGGAACTGAAACGCCATGCTCATCCAGCAACAAGGGCTACCAACCGCTCTATGCCGATCAACAGGCTTGACCTGCTGTGCGCGCTGCCCTTGCCCGCCGGCACTTAGTGCAGGCGTAAGTATACGCGCGCGTATTCCCGAACGCCCCAGGAGATGACCGGAGGAGACAAAGCCTGGTTTCGTCAAGAAACAATTGACAATCCTTTTTTATTCATGAATAATGCAATCCATAGAATTATCATGGAATCAATTGAGATGTCGACAACGTCTGCCAA
Source organism: Nitrospirales bacterium (assembly GCA_965204965.1). Lineage (GTDB taxonomy): Bacteria > Nitrospirota > Nitrospiria > Nitrospirales > UBA8639 > Bin75. Next base: position 3,095,002 of record OZ242026.1, read on the forward strand.
GTCCTGTTTCATGCAGCCTTGAGCATGAAGCAGAGAAAGGTTTGTCATTCTTTCCTTGTCAGTAAAGAAAAAGACTCGTCTATGAGCGATCAAGAAAAGAAGGAAGCAACGGCCAAGGAAGAGGAGAATGGTCAACCCTTGGATGAGGAAATCTTGGACAAGATCGTCGGCGGGGCGGGTCCGTCGCCACCGCCTTCCTACGCGTCTGACGGCACGATTCTACCACCCAGCTAGCGAGTATGGCGCGCGCCTCATCCCTGATCCGCCGAGCCCCCAATAGGACAACGAGGAACCTGAACAGGCTCCTCACGTCCAGAGTGACGACAATCTGCATCTGAGTTCTCGCTGTCTGGTCCAGTCATTGGTCCAGCGGCGACCGGCAGTGTTCGACCGGGACAAGTGCCCCGCCTCTTCGCCCGTTTCGTCGAGGTTGAAAAGGCGGTGTTCATTTTGGAATGAAACACATGCCTACGCTCTCTGTTCACGCCTCTCTTCGAATCGGTTTCGCCAAACGGGTGCGACGCTCGCCGGTTTGAACCGGTGCCTTGAAACCCTCGACCGGCTTCAAGCCGTACGCCTTCGACATCCTGCTGTCCCATCATTTTTTTAGCCGGCAATTTCCGGTCTATTTCTCATTAAACACCATAAACACCGGTACCAACGCTTCTCCTCACTTTTTTCTTGACTTTCGGCGTAAAACAAACGTTCCAGAAAACTGTTTTTGAGAGCTTCCACTCTATACTTCTAGAGTCTTTATTTTATAGAATAGATTCCTTATGCAAAGGGTTGGAAACTTGCAAGGAAGGAAGGAAGGAAGGAAGTGACAACCCCGTCAGCCTATACCGAAGGTTATACGAAGGCCCGTCTTTGGGATCAGGCCAGAGCCGACAACTATATCCGGCACACCACCATTGGCGACCCCGAACTGGACCGGGTGATGGAGGAGCTCTCCTCGTTGCCGCCCGCAGACCTGCACCGGTTCATCGAGGCGGGCATCGAGCAGGAGAAGAACGGCCTTCGTGGCGCGCCGCAGATCCTGCGCGATTTCTTCGACAATCTGGAAGAGCCTCCCTGGCTCGACTACCAGGCTTTTCGTCCGGGCATTCTGGTCTTCAATGAAAACGTCTCACTCATGCTCGTCGCCTTCGTGACGGGGGTGCTGGTGGAAGGCTTCTCGACGCTGATCGCCAAGTCTTTCAATATTACCAAGCGAGTCGCATCGAGCGACAGACGCCTCAAGCAGAATAACCGCCAACTGATGGAAATCTTTTACCCCGGGGGGTTGCGAAGAGACGGCGACGGCTGGAAGCTCTCCACGCGCGTGCGCTTCGTGCATGCTCGCATCAGGAACCTGTTGGCGAAATCCGACGATTGGAAGCATGACGCGTGGGGCACGCCGCTGAGCGGGGCGCACTTGGGGTTTGCCATCTCCGTCTTTTCCAAGCGTCTGTTGGATTATTCGGTGTTGGTGGGCGCGCGTTTCAGCGATGAAGAAAAAGAAAGCGTGCTGGCCGTGTGGCGCTACACCGGCTATCTCATGGGGATCCCTGAAACCATCCTCTATACCGACGGCGCGGAGGCGGAGAAGATCTACCGTATCGGATATATGTGCGAGCCGCCGCCGGATGCCGATTCCATCACCATGGCGAATGCCTTGATCCAGTCCATTCCGACCGTAGCGGGTATCACGGATCCGGTGGAAAAAGAAAAAGTGATCACGTTGGCCTACCGCCTTTCACGCTCGCTCCTTGGGAACACGCTTGCTAATCAGTTCCAGTATCCCAAGGGCTGGAACATAGGCACGCTGTTTCTGTTCCGGAGCAAACAACGCCTGCAACGCGTGTTTAAACGATGGTTCAAGAAAGGCGGAATCAGATCAGATAATTTTTCTCAAATGCTCCAAATCTCGGTGTATGACGAGGGGGGCTTGAGTTACAAGATGCCCGACCACGTCCACGCCTCAAAATCGAACCCCTGGTAAGCGATGTTCGTGATCAAACGAAAGCTTGGGCAGGGTGCGTTCGTTCTCGCTCCCCGCGGGTGCAGGTCGCAACGATGACTCCTCTGGACCGCTATAGCGCCGCGATTCTTCGCTTCCGGTGGCTGGTCGTTGTGCTCGTTACGCTGGTTATGCTGCTCATGACGGCGGGGGCCCCCTTCATCGGCGTCACGAACGATTACCGTAGTCTGTTCAGCGAAGACGATCCGCAACTCGCCGCGTTGGAGGCCCTGGAGGATACCTATTCCGTCTCCCATACGGCCTTGATCGCCATTGCGCCCCGCGACGGCTTGGTGTTCACCCGGGAGACGCTCGGCGCCATTGAGGAACTGACCGAAGCCGCGTGGCGCACACTGTATTCCAATCGGGTCGATTCCCTTACCAACTATTCCCATAGCGAGGCGTTCGGCGACGATCTGGTTGTCGCCCCGCTTGTGGATGACGCCCGATCAAAGAGCGACGAAGAACTGGCGCACATCGAGGAGGTCGCGCTGAGCGCATCCCAGATAGCCGGGCGGCTGGTCGCCCATGACGGGCGAGTGGCCGGGATGGCGATCAACGTTGTCCTGCCGGAAAATTCAGACCCCGCGGTGGTCGAACTGACCGATTATCTCAATGCCCTCTTGGACCAGGCCCGCGCGAGCCATCCGGATATCGACTATTTCCTGACCGGCGACGCCGTGATCCACCGCGTCTTTGCCGACGCGACGAAGGACGATATGGAGAACCTTTCGCCGATCGTGTTTCTTCTCATCGTTGTTATGGCCGCCGCTCTTCTGCGCTCCGTATACGCCACCATGGCCGTCGTTGCCACGCTCATGTTTACGATCAACACCACCGTGGGGTTCGCCGGCTGGATCGGCACGGTATTCAGCCCCGTCAATGCCGGCGTCCCGATCATCGTCATGACGGTCGCCGTCGCGGATTCCATCCACGTCGTCACGACCGCCCTGGCGGGTGTGAGCCGTGGTCTGAACAGAAATGAGGCGATTACGGAATCGCTGCGCAGCAATACCTGGCCGGTCTTCCTCACCTCGGTCACGACCGCGATCGCGTTCCTCAGCCTGAATGCCTCGGATTCGCCGCCTTTTCACGTCCTGGGCAATCTCGTGGCCTTTGGGGTGATGTGCGCCTTGATCTACTCGATGACGCTCCTTCCGGCGCTGTTGTCGATCCTGCCGTTGCGGGCGCCTCGCGCTCGTGCCGACCGCCCGGGTTTCTTCGATCAATTCGCCGCCTTCGTCATTGCGCGGCGCACGTTCCTGCTCTGGTTCGTCACCCTGTTGACCGTTGTTCTGGTCATGGGAATTTTGCGCATTGAGTTGACCGACAACTGGACGGAGTATTTCGATGACCGTTACGCATTCAGGCGCGATACGGACTTCGTGATCGAAAACCTGACCGGTATGGAATCGTTGGAGTACTCGCTGAATGCGGGGCGCGAAGGCGGCATCACCGACCCCGACTATCTGCGCAAGGTCGATGCCTTTGCCGAATGGTTCCGGGGGCAGCCCGAAGCGACCCACGTCCAGGCCTTTTCGGACATCATGAAACGTCTCAACAAGAACATGCACGGCGACGACCCGGCCTTCTATCGCCTGCCCGAAGAACAGGAACTCGCGGCGCAGTACCTGTTGCTATACGAGTTTTCGCTGCCGTTCGGCAGGGACCTCAACGATCGTATCGACATCGCCAAATCCGCCACGCGGATGACCGTCGTGATGCGCAACTTGTCGGCTCAGCAACAGCGCGATCTCGACGCACGCGGGCTGGCCTGGCTCCGGGCCCATGCGCCCGGCCTTGCGACCCCGGCCACGGGTGTCAGTATCGTTTTTTCTCACCTGTCCCAACGAAACATCCAGGGCATGCTGCGCTCCACGATTATCGCCATGGTCCTCATTTCGTTCATTTTGATCTGGTTTCTGAAGAGCCTGCGCCTTGGTCTGGTCAGTCTGGTACCCAATTTTATTCCCGCGGCGATGAGTTTCGGGCTCTGGGGCTATCTGGTCGGCCAAGTCGGTCTTGCCGGGTCCGTGATGACGGCGATCGCCTTTGGGCTTATCGTGGACGATACCACGCATTTTCTGAGCAAATATCAGAAAGCTCGCCGCGAGGGTCTCTTGGCGCCCGAGGCCGTTCGCTCCACCTTTCGCACGGTGGGTCAAGCGTTATGGACCACGACCGTGGTTTTGGCAGCAGGCTTCTTGGTATACTCCGCATCGGGCTTCGAGGTGAGTTGGGCGCTTGGCCTTATGGTCACGATCACGATCGTCTTCGCGATCGCCGCCGATTTTCTGCTTCTTCCCCCTCTGCTCATGGCCATTGATAGGAGAAAATGATGAAAATGATCCACGTTTATCCCGTTCGATCGGGACTTGTGTTTGTCGCACCGTGTTTGGTGTTGTTGGCTTGGCTGGGGATGCCGTCCCACGTGTACTCGGCCACCCCCGAGGAAATCGGGCTCAAGATCGCCACTGACGCCAGCGCCCGGGGCGACGGGTTTGGTAATTTCACGGCTCGCCAGGCCATGGTGCTGCGCAACAAGCAGGGACAGGAGAGCCGGCGCCAACTCCGCGTCAAGGTGCTGGAGGTCGCCGGCGACGGCGACAAGAGCCTGATGGTGTTCGACGAGCCGCGCGACGTCAAGGGGACCGCGCTGCTCACCCACGCCCACAAGCAGGAGACGGACGACCAATGGCTCTATCTCCCGGCGCTGAAACGAGTCAAGCGGATCAGTTCGTCGAACAAGTCCGGATCCTTCATGGGCAGCGAATTCTCCTATGAGGACCTGAGTCCCCCGGAGGTGGAAAAATTCACCTACCGGTACCTGCGGGACGAATCGTGCGGGGACTTGACGTGCACGGTCTGCGAACGGTTCCCGGTGGACAAGAAAGCCTCAGGCTACAGCCGCCAAGTGGTCTGGCAAGACAAAGACGATCTGCGTACCTGGAAAGTGGAGTACTTCGACCGCAAGGACGCGCACCTCAAGACGCTCACCATTGGTAAATACAAGCAATATCTGGACAAGTACTGGCGCGCCGGGGAGATGAACATGGTCAATCATCTGACGGGCAAGAGTACCGATTTAACCTGGGCGGATTATCAATTCCGAACCAAACTCAAAGCGCGTGACTTCAGCAAGACCGGGTTGAAACGGGCGCGGTGATGCCACGCCGGACCGTTCGTTACCTCTTGGCCCTCGCGACGATTTGGCTGGCGGCATGGGTTTTTGCCGTCGACGCCCATGCGGAAATCGAGTTCGCGGCCTGGGAGTTGTCCGGGCGCGTGAGCCTCGAAGGCCGTTACTTTCCGAAAACCGGCATTGACCCCAGCCATCAGAGCTCGCATACGACCGGCATTGTGGTGGAGCCCAAACTCTACGTTGAAGACCTCGAGGGGAGGAGTGCCACCGTGGTGCCGTTTTTTCGTTACGACAGCGCCGACTCGGTCCGCACCCATTGGGATCTCAGGGAAGCGTACGTTCTGTTGTTCGGCGAACTCGGGGAGAGCGAATGGGAAGTCCGGCTGGGCGCGGACCGGGTGTTCTGGGGCGTCGCCGAATCGCAACACCTGGTCGATGTCGTCAACCAGATCGACTTCCTGGAACATCCCAACGGCGAAGTGAAGTTGGGGCAACCCATGGTTCACGTGACGTGGACCGCCGATTGGGGCGTCTTGGAATTCTTCGGGTTGCCGTATCATCGCCCGCGTATCTACCCTGGCCGGGGCGGTCGCCTGCGCTTCGCGGGACTCGTGGACAGCGGTCGCGTGCAGTATGAGAGTGGGGCCGAGGAGTGGCATCCGGATTTCGCGGCCCGCTACAGTCACAGCTTCGGACCCCTGGACATCGGCCTGAGTGTGTTCGACGGGACAAGCCGTGAGGCGACCCTCGTTTGTGCGCCGCCTGATTGTGACTTCAGGGGGAGCAGCGCCGTTCCCCCTGCCTTCATTCCGTACTACGCGCAAATTCGCCAGTTTGGGCTGGACGCGCAACTGACGCTCGACGCCTGGTTGTTCAAGTTTGAGGCCATGCATCGCTCGGGTGAACGCAACCTCCTCGGCCGGGAAAAGGAGTACGTGGCTGCCGTGGTGCAGGGAGGTGGGTTTGACGATATTGTTGGACTGTATCGGGAAGAAGAGTACGTGGCTGCCGTGGTGGGTGGCGAATACACGTTCTATTCCGTGTTTGACTCGACGGCCGACGTCGGCTTGCTGGCCGAATGGAATTATGACGAGCGGGGTCGTCTGGCCCTCCCCAGACGCCAGCCCATGACGCTCGACAACGATTTTTTCGTCGGCGCGCGTCTGTCGTTCAACGACGTTCAGAGTACCGAGATCACCGCGGCGTTTTTGACGGATGCCAGCCGTGCAACCCGGAATCTGGGCGTTGAATTTGACCGGCGGCTGTTTGACCGGTGGTCCCTGCACGCAGAGGCGAATATGATTCTGAGCATCGACCCCTTGGATGTTCAATACGTGGGGCGACGGGACGGCTTCTTCGAGTTCCACTTGGAGTACAATTTTTAGCCGGTCCGGGAACGGGGTGGCCTACCGTCATGTCCACGTCGTCGTTATTGCAGGGGATGGCCACCCGCCGTCCCAACGCTCTCGCCGGGTTCTGACGTCAGCGCAATGGCTCCGCGAACGGGCGTCCTGATAAGCAGGTTGTGGGATGCGGTGCTTTGTCGCGGGAGGAGAAATGCTGCTGCACGAGACACGGGCTTTGCCGTATCTTATTCCGTCTTGTCTTCCATACTGCTGAGAGCTTCCGCCGGGGGCTCCAGCGGTAACGAGACCCGCATCTCGGTAAAGTGCCCGACTTCCGTGTCCACGTGGATGGAACCGGCGTGACGAAGCAGGATGTCGGTGGTCAGGGAGAGCCCCAGGCCTGTGCCCTTCCCCGGTTCCTTGGTGGTCACAAACGGCTCGAAAATCTTGTCACGGACGTCATCCGGGATGCCTGGCCCATTGTCCCGGATCGAGAACTCCACGTGATCTTCCAATTGCCGGCTGGAGATGGACAGCGTCGGCAGGTAGTCGCCGCCCACCTTTTTCTGCTTTTCGTTCATCGCTTGAAACGCGTTGGTGACGAGATTGAGGAACACGCGACTGATGTCCTGGGGGACGACGACGATTTCTTGCATGTTCGGGTCCAGGTCCTCCTTCATCTCCGCGTTGAAGGTGTTATCTTCGGCACGTAGTGCGTGATACGACAGGTCCACGTACTGTTTCAAGAGGGCGTTCAGGTTCGTCTTTCGCCATTCTCCTTCTTTACTGCGGGAATGTTCGAGCATGCTGCGCACAATGTTGTCGGCTCGCTTCCCGTGTTCCTTGATTTTTCCGAGGCTCGTCCTCAGTTCATCCAGGATCGACCTGACCTCCTCGATGTCGAGGTTGCCTTGCTGTTTCAGCAAATCATCGATCTCATCCGCCATTTCAATCGAGACGTTGGCAAAGTTGCTGACGAAGTTGAGCGGGTTCTTGATTTCATGGGCCACCCCGGCAGTCAATTGACCCAACGACGCGAGTTTCTGCTCGGCAATGACCTGCTCTTGGGCGGCTTTCAGATTTTCCAGTGCCTGCTCCAGGTTTTCGTTTTTGGCGTCCAGTTCCTCCGCCAATTTTTCCACGAGATTCAGTCGCTGAATCTCATGGGCGTAACGCCGGAACACTTCCAGCGCCCTGGCCATGTCGGTGACCTCGTCATTCCAGATTAAATACTGGATGTTCCGTTTCAGGTAATGAGCCGACCCCTTCACGGGCCGTACGATACGAGTCCCCTCAACCTGTACCGGGACTTCCAAGTCGCCGCTGGCCATCTCGCGCATCGCGCTGGCCAGTCCCATCAGACGGCGAACCAGGTAACGCCTCACGAAGAGGGAGCCCAGTGCAAAAGCGCCAATGGTACCGGATACGTTGAGGAGAATCAGCAGGAGGATCCCCGTCTGGGCGGCTGCGCGAGAAGCTTCGCTGGATTGAATGGCCTCTTCGTTGATTTGCTCGACCAGATGGTTGACCTCCGACACCAGAGATTCCGAGGTGGCTCGTGCCTTGGCCAAGGTTTCCTGCTCCTGTTCCAGCCTGAGTAACGCTTCCATCTGTAGCTTAATGACGCCTTCGGGGCCTTCCCCGATCTGGTCCAGACGCGTCAGGTTTTCTTCAAGAAGATCATTCTGCATGGACTCCGGGAGTTTCGCATAGGCTTGGGTGAAATTCCGGACGGCGCTCTGGAAGCGTTCCTCCAAGGGAGTCAGAAACTGGCGGTCAGCCAGCACCAGGACCTCATCCAACAACAAGACGGCAAGATTGGAGGACTGGTTCACGGTAATCAGATTTCGATAAGCGGTCAGTTCGTCTTCGGAGGCCCGCTTACGAATGGAGTCGACCTTGTCATCCAACTGCCGTAATCCCGATACCAGGTAAAAAGCTTGATCGTCGATGGCTTGGACCAACAAACGTTCCACGCGCCTGGTCGTTTCTCCGAGTTCGTCAATGAAGACGTGGAGTGCCCGGTCAATTTCCAGGCGCCGGGCGGAGGATTGCTGGATCACGTCCAGATGCTTGCCCAGTTCCTCCAGATTCGACCTGATCGACCGGGTTTGTTCGCCGAAGGCGGAGCGGGCTTCCAGTTCCAGGATGGTGTTTTCGAGGGAGGCGACTTCATGAGCCGTGGCTTCCACCACAGCCGTATGTTCCTTCTTCGAGGAGGCCGATACCAGACGAAACGCCCCGTTGACCACGATGGCACTCTTTCGGGCCACGTCCACCGAATTGATCAGGTTGGGCATGCTGTATTCTGCCAGCCGGATTTCGTGTTGCAGCGTTTCGTTGAAGGTAAAGTAGGCCAGCGCGGTGGCACCGCCCATGAGAACCACGGCGCCAAAGAGCAGGAAATACAGCCGTGCGCCGACTCCGACCCGGAATTGTCGTCCAGTGTCCGCTTCTTCAATGGCGGCAGGTTTCATCTGTAGTGGAGGTGTGCCGGAATCGGCCGGGTTTTGGGATCCGGTGGGTGGGGGTTCGTTCATGGTATCAACATCGTGTTGACCGACTGGAAGCGCCCCTTCTTATCGATGCGAGTCAGGTACACGCGGTCCGACCCCTGATTGTCATCGACGCCGTAGCGTAAATGGAACCCGCCCAAATCGATGTCTCCCGCCTGCGTCAGCGCATGCAGAAAGCGTTCTCTGGTCGGAGACGGTCCGGCCAGCCGTAGACCTTCAATCGCGATCCGGCCCGCCAGGTAGCCTTCCAGCGAGACAAAACTCGGTTTGCTGTCCGCGTCAATTTCTTTCAGCGCCTTCTGGTATTGCGCGACGATCGGCAGGGTCGTATCCCTCGGGAAAGGCACCACCTGGGTGACGTACACGCCGGTCCCGTCGGGCCCCAAGGCTTTCGCCAAGGCCGCACTCCCGATAAATGAAATGTTGATGAAATGGGGATTGAAGTTCAGCCGTCTCGCCCACTTGATCATCGTCGCTGCAGGTTTATAGGCACCGACAATGACGACGGCCTCGGCGTTGGCCTGGCGCAGATCCAGCAGGGCGATTTTGACGGCCTCGGTATTGCGGGTATAGTAGACCTCTTCAATCAAGCTCAGGCCATGGCGATTGACGGCACGGCGCAGCCCGTTGAGCCCGGCCTGCCCGAAGGAATCATTTTGATAGAAAATGCTGATCCGGTCTATGCCCAGATCTTCGTGAAGTCGGACGACCATTTCCTCGGTTTCCTGATAGTAGGACGCCCGCACGTTCACCACGTTGGGACGCTTCTTTGCATCCCGAAGGAATTCAGCACCGGTGAATGGAGCAATATAGGGTACTCCCGCCTCAGTGGCGACTGGTTGGGCCGATTTCGACGTTGGCGTACCAACGGCGCCGATCAGGGCAAAAACCTTGTTTTGTTCAATCAGGGTTCGGGTGTTGGCAATCGCCGCTTCGGGTTCGTATCTGTCGTCCAGAGATTCGAGGTGGAGCAGACGACCGTGGACGCCACCCTTACGATTTACTTCGGAAAATGCCGCGTGAAGCCCGAGGCGCATGCCGATGCCCAGTGCGCGTGCCGGGCCGGTGAGCGCTGCGGATTGACCGAAAACGATCGTTTGTTGATCGGACTCCGCCCGGGTCGGCAACGGCGTGACCAGAACCAGCAACAGGATCAGGATCAGGATCATCCGTATCGTCATGGGTAGAGTAGGGTCATGTCTCGCTAGGGGAGGGACCCGGCCGAAAACGTGCCACCACACACGTGATGTCGTCTGATTGCGGGGCATCTCCGACAAATTCCTGTACGGCGTCCACGATCTCCGTGGCGACCCGTTCCGCACTTGCCCCGACAAGTCCGGCCAGTTTTTCGTCGAGACGCGATTCAGTGAATTCTTCATCCTGGAGGTTTTCCGCTTCCGTGATCCCGTCAGTGTACAGGAACAGGGTATCTCCCGGCTTAAGCTGGATTTGATCATTGTTATACGTGTGGCCGGGTTGTATCCCCAGTACGATGTTCTTGGTTTTGGGCACGACCTCGACTTGGGAATCGGCCAGCAGCAGTCTGGGGGGATTGTGACCGGCGTTGGAATAGTGCAGTGCGCCGTTCCGCAGGTCGAGCACCCCGAAAAACAGCGTAATGAAGATACAGGAGGGATTGCTCTCGCAAAGCAGTTCATTGACCCTCGTCAGACATTCTGCCGGTGTGGAATAGTCTTTTGAGGAGGTCGCTCGCAGGAGCGCACGGGTCACGGTCGTGAACAGCGCGGCCGGCACTCCTTTGCCGGACACGTCCGCAATCACCAGTGCGATGCGTGATTCGTCAATGTGAAAGAAATCGTACAGGTCCCCACCGACCTCTCGTGCCGGGAGGATCACCGCTTTAATGTCGTGGGTCTCGCTGTCCGGGATCTCTTTTGGCTGGAGCGACATCTGCACGTCTCGGGCCATGTCAAGTTCCTGCTTGACGGCAACCAGCCGATCCCTGGTTTCCAGGGCGCTTTGCAGAGCCTGAACGTGCTTGAGGCCTTTTTCGATGGTCGCTTCAAGGTCGTTGAAATCAATCGGCTTTGTCAAAAAGTCGAACGCCCCGCGGTTCATGGCCGTGCGAATGTTTTTCATGTCACCATAGGCGGACACGATGACCGCTTGGATATCCTGTTCGCCATCGGCAAGCTGACTCAGCAGGGTCAGCCCGTCCATCACCGGCATGTTGATATCGGAGAGGACCAGGTAGACATCAGGGTGCTCTTCCAGCACCTCCAGCGCCTCTTTGCCGTTGTGGGCAAAAAGAAACTTCAGGTCCCCGTCGCGGATCCGGCGGCGGAACTTCTGACGCACCAGCAACTCAAGATCTTCTTCGTCATCGACGACCAGCACCTGAGTTGGTGATTTACCCATCCCCTGACTCTCCCGCCGGTGTTCTTAATGTTTGCGCTGCCATTCCAGTACGAGCCTTTGCTCAGACTGCTCCAAGGGCATCGGTCCTGGTGGCGCGTATGTCCAGAATTTCATTGAACCCGCTGATCTCGAAGATTTCAGCGATGTGCTCGGCAAGGGCGCAAAACAGCGCCTTGCCCCCTTCTTTTTGGGTCAGACGGGCGGCGATGAGCAATGCCCGTAACCCGGCACTGCTGATGTAACTCAGATCGGTAAAATCAAAGACCAGGGTTTTATTCCCGGCATTGATCTGCTCCTGGACGGCACTCTCCAGAATACCCACACTGGAACCATCCACTCGTCCCGTCACAATAAGGACCGTGGCCTTGTCGCCATGTTCGGCTTCCACGGAAAGCTTGGCTTTGTCCTCCATTAGTTTTGCCTCCAAATAGGTCACACTTAAACGTCACGTATTAAGTAAATTCCCCCCAACGTCTCCGAATCACGGACGCCCCAACGGACTCGTGTATCTGAAATGCAGAAAACGCAGAAATAATCAGATACCATAGCATTCATACAGGTTTGCTTCAATAGCCAGATAACGGCCGATGCGGCTCCCTGAGTCTACGTATAAGCGGCGCATCGGCCGTTTGCGATGGCTGATAGTACTCGATTGGAGTCGGTATGCCAAGACCAACATGGGGGATGGAACGTTGCCGCGGGGCTTGGTCCGGTTGCATGACTGGGCATTGTCCGTCACTTTTTCGAATCGGCCGGTTGATTCAGGGCCGCAAAAATACGATACTGATACACCGTTCATGCTATACTCACTCAGCTCACTCAGACGCGGTGCGTCTGATTCGTTCAGATCAGGAATGCAATGAAACGGATTTCCCTTACCCCGGACTTGTCCTCGATAGCGGAGCTGGAACAGTCACTTGAGGAATTTGCCGGTGCCCACGAGTTGGACTTGGGGGTGCAAAATCGCCTCAATCTGATGCTCGAAGAACTCATCACCAACAGTGTCAACTACTCCCTGCCCTCGGTGTCCGGGCCGGAACTGGAGTTATGTCTGTCGGTGGAAGACGCGTTTGTCGTCGCTCAGGTTGAAGATAACGGACCCGCGTTCGATCCGTTTACGGAGGCGCCGGAAGCCGATACCGCATCGGCCTTGGAGGACCGGCCTATCGGCGGGCTGGGCATCTTTCTGACGAAAAAGTTTTCGGATGAATACGCGTACGAGCGGATTGGCGAGCGTAACCGCGTGATCTTGCGATGCAAAACCGGCAAGGCACCCTGAGGTATCCGGCAAGGCCGTTGTAGCGGCCAATGATCCTTGTTCCCCACCACGACGGGCAAACGATTCGTCCCGGAAGGCCATGTACGTGCGGCGGTAGCCGATTGATCTTTACGCGTCCACGCGGATGGTCACGATGTCCGTGCCATGATATTGCTGGTGGCGAATCGAGGACGCAAGGTGCCGCAGCAGCCGGAGTGAAACTTCCTGTTCGACCAGGGTTTCGTCGGTCTGTGCGCCAAGCAGCGCGATCAGGTCCTGAAGGTTTTCTTCTCCTCTCGAGGCCACAAACTCAAGGATGGCCCCGCCGTCTTCCTTGCAGGCAACCAGCAGCAGACGCTGCCGGTCCTTTTCCGCTCGGGCACCTTGTCGTTCGATGAGCGTCAGCAGCGTCTCTTCGCTGGCGGCGTCGATCCGGTTTGCCATCTGCGCATCCCAACCGCTTTGGGATGCGAATCCGAGGAGAAATTCCCTGATCTTGGGGAGGGCCGAAACGTTTAACGCCGTCTCCATTCTCTGACGGGGCGTCGTCAGATCCGTGAGAAGGGTCATGAAGATGGCGACGAATCCGCCGGCCGTCATCCCGTTCTGCAGAAGACCCCCTGCGAGTTCTGCAACGGATTCGGGGAAAATCATGCCGTTTTGGAATCCGACACCCACCCAGAACCCGACGCCACAGACCAGACCCTTGCGATAGTCAATCCCGTCCTGGATGACCAGGTTCATGCCGATCACGAACAGCATGGCAAGAAAGACGGCGAGATAGGCTGCAACCACCGGGCTGGGTATCGCCAGGATCACGGCGAGCGCCTTGGGAAGAAAAGCCAGCATGATGAGGACCGTCCCGAGGGCGATACCCACGCTTCGGGCACCGACCCCGGTCAATTCGGTCATGGAGACGGTTGTCGAGTAGGTCGTGTTGGGCACCGTGCCCGAGACGCCGGACAACAGTTTGGCGACTCCGGCGGCGGCCACCGCGCCCTGCACCGCCCGGAAATCCACCGCACGCGGGTGGCGCCAGGAGACGTGCTGAATCGCGACCGACGCGCTGATCGTTTGCATGGTGTCGATCAGGGCCACGAGGACAAACGCCGGTAGCAGCGTCCAGAACACCGGCGCGAAGTCGAGATCAAAGCCCGGCCACGTGCCCGGTGGAAGACCGAGCCACGAAGCCTCGGCGATGCGGTGGACGTCGTACAGGCCGAAGATCCCGCCGATTGCCGAACCGGCAACGACGCCGGTCACCGGCGCCCAGAGACGCCATGTCCCCGTTCCCTTCAACACGCTCCCGGCGATGACGAGCAGGGTCACGAGCGCACTGAGCGGCGCGGCCACGGCCGGAACGCCATCCGGTACGTCCTTCAGCATGCCGAAGACGTGAGGAATCACCGTGACCGGGATCAGCATGATCACGGTTCCCGTGACAGTCGGTGTGAGGATGCGCCGGAGCAGCCAGAGCCGTGCGGACAGCGCAAGCGGGACGAGCGAGGAGATGACAACCAAAGTTGCCAGCATCGCCGGCCCTCCTTTGGCCAGTGCGGTGATACTGATCGCAATGGAGGCTCCGGAGATGCTCATCAAGAGCACGTACCCCGAGCCGATCTGGCCGAACCGAACGGCCTGCAGTATCGTGGTCGCGCCGCAGACCGCGACCGCGGCGAACACCGCCCATGACAGATAGGCCTCGGATCCGCCGGCAGCCCGGATGATGATGGCCGGCACCAACACCGTGGCGGTGACGCTGAGAATGGCGAGTTGCAGTCCCAACCCGAAGGCCAGTGCCATCGGCGGGGTTTCGTCGGGCTGGTAGCGGACGCCCGTGCGACGGTCGGAGTCGTTTGTATTCATGCCGAAACCTGGTTGCGCTTCAGAGAATTTCCTGAGCCGGGCAAGGAGACGAGGCGTACAAGTCACGGGATACCGACAACGCATTGTTACGTCTCTGCCGGAGCGTGTCAATGATGATGTCGTGTTCGTCCCCACCCATCGCCGGATGTTCGGCTCCTGACAAGTCTCCGACTTCCGGTCGGTTGGGCCCCCTCATGTGGACGCATAAAATTTTGAGGTTACGGGGCAGGTCTGCTATACTAGGGAACCAGAAGTGCCGACAGTTCCCCGCGTGGGAATTGATTGGAGAGTGAACAAGCATTGTCCGTCCTTCTCTTCAAGCGTCCATCTTTCCGATACGCAGTATTCCCATTGTTGCCGGACGTGAGTCGTTGTTTTTCTTCTGGGACAGTCTGCTCCCGCAGAGCGAATCCATGGAGAATTGGTCATTGACGGAAGGAGTGAATGCCCCAAGGGGCAAACGGGACGCGTTCTTTACAAGGACCATCGTTTCCGGGTTCGGTCTGAAGCGTCGTCTTAGCCGGTGAACCGATTATGGGATTGATCAGCCGATTCTTGAGTTTGTTATCGAGCGATATGGCCATTGATCTGGGGACGGCCCATACCTTAGTCTACGTCCAGGGGAAAGGCATTGTCTTGAATGAGCCGTCCGTCGTGGCGATCGAACAGCAAACAAGTAAGATTCTAGCCGTGGGCAGTGAAGCCAAGCGAATGGTCGGCCGAACGCCCGGCAACATTTCCGCCATACGTCCGATGAAAGAAGGGGTCATCGCGGACTTTGAAATGGCCGAGCGGATGCTTCGGTACTTTATTACGAAGGTTCACAATCGAACGGCGTTTGTCCGGCCTCGGATCATCATCGGCGTGCCGTCGCGCATCACGCAAGTGGAACAGCGAGCCGTGAAGGAATCGGCGGAATTGGCCGGTGCGCGCGAAGTCTATTTGATAGAAGAACCCGTGGCGGCAGCGATTGGAGCGGGGCTGCCCATCACCGAACCGTCGGGGAACATGGTGGTTGACGTGGGAGGGGGGACGACCGATATTGCCGTCATTTCATTGGGGGGGATTGTCTACAGTGAATCCGTGAAAGTCGCTGGCGACCAAATCGACTCGGCCATTATTAATCACGTGAAGCGTGAACATAATTTATTGATCGGCGAACATATGGCGGAGCGAGTGAAGGTGGCTATCGGATCCGCCTATCCATTGGAAGAAAAAGGCCAAATGATGGTCAAAGGCCGTGATTTGGTGTCCGGTATTCCCCGGACCATTGCGCTGGAAGACGGCGAAGTCCGGGAAGCTCTGCAAGAATGCATTTCGGCCATTGTGTCGGCCATCAAGTTGGCGTTGGAACATACCCCTCCTGAATTGGCGGGAGATATCGTGGACCGAGGCATTGTGTTAACAGGAGGCGGAGCGCTGTTACGCGGGTTGGATGCCCGGTTGAGGGAGGAAACCGGTCTTCCTATTGTCAACGTCGATGATCCCCTCACGTCAGTCGTCTTAGGAGTCGGCAAGACGCTCGAAGAACTCACCCTCCTGCGGAGCGTTTCCTCGATGTCGGCCGTCAGTTCGTAAAGGAACAACGTCTTATGCGTGGCCGGTTTCGGCCTGGGGTGTTTTGGGGTTCCGGCGTGAAGCGGGTTGGCGTGGCCGTCTTGGCCATCGCCTTTGTCGTGTTTGCCCTCTTGCCCCAGCAATTTCAATTTCTCTTCCATACGGTCGGCGGACCTCTTGCCGATCTCGTGGCCATTCCCGTGAGGGGTATGGCCACATTGGACCGGACTCTGCGTGAATGGTGGATGCAGTATATTGCTCTCCAGGGTCTTTCCCAACAAAACCATGAGCTTCGGGAAACAGTCCAGCAACTCAGGGGAGAGGTGAATCGATTGCGTGAACAGGCACACATGGCGGAACGGTTAGCCACCATGTTGGAATTTCAGAAGGAGACATCCGTCCGGACGGTGGCGGCACGGGTCATCGGCCGAAGCGTGTCGAATTGGTATCAAGGCGTGATTCTGAATAAAGGTGAAGAGGACGGCATTGAGGAACAGATGGGCGTCATGACGCCGGCCGGGGTGGTGGGGCGTATCGTCAGAACCTCGGCGTCCACGAGCATTGTTTTGTTGACGATCGATCCGAATGTGGCCATCACGGGTATGGTTCAACGGACGCGAGATGAGGGTATGGTCCAGGGGACATCGCAAGGGTTGGTCCTGATGAAATATCTTCCCCCGCTTTCCTCCGTCAAAACTGGAGATACTGTGGTCACGTCAGGCTTGACGGGGGGATTTCCCCGCGGGGTGTTGATAGGAGAAATCGCCCGCGTTGAAGAAAGTGAAGACAGTTTGTTCCGCACCGCCGAAATCGTGCCGGCGGTAAAGTTTCGATACTTGGACGAAGTGCTGATCGTCGTGTCTCCCCGGTCACCGGAAGCCATGCTGTCTCTCGATCACGCGTTGATGCCCCCAGGACGACAGAACCCGACTCCATGAAGATTAGTGCGTATACGCTGTTGACGCTGTCCCTTTTTTCCCTTCAGGCCACCGTGTTATCGTCTTTCAATCCTATCGGGATTCAACCGGATTTCTGTCTCGTCATCGCCTGTTTGATTGGTTTTCGGACCGGACCGGTTTCCGGCCTGATCGTGGGGTTCGGCCTGGGCTTTCTCCAGGATTTATTTTCCGCCGGTCCGTTTGGATTGCATACGGTCACAAAAGCCGGGGTAGGATTCCTGGCCGGCGTCTTTGCCAGGAATTTGTCCAATAGGCAGCCCCATGTCGCCTTTGTGCCGGTTATGGCATGTTCAGGTCTTTCCGCCATGGTGTTTTTGCTGTGGTCACGGATGGGCATGGGTTGGGGAGAGATGCTTTACGGATTTTCCTATATCTTATTGCCACAAGCGGTCTTGGATGGCCTGGTGGCCATCATGGCCAACTGGGTCTTCGGCTGGTGGCTGGTCGAAGCGCCGGGTCCGTGAGGGACGTCCCGTGATGAATCGGCGTGAGGTTCGTCCATGAAGCCTGGGATAACGGATCCCGGTCTCCACGCAACCGGATTAGCGGACATCCAGGGACGATTGCTGCTCATCAGAGTCGTCGTGTTGATCATTGTGGGGCTGTTGGTCGTGCGCTTATGGCAGCTTCAAGTTCGTGACGGGGTCTACTATCGAAATCTTTCTCATGACAACCGGACCCGATCGGTGGTGTTACATCCGGTTCGCGGGTTCATTTATGACCGAAACGGAATCTTGCTGGCGAACAACGTCCCGAGTTTCAACTTGTACGTGGAACTCGGTGACGTGCCGGACCGTGAAGCCCTGACCGGGAAGCTCGTCGAGTTGTTGGCGTTGGACCGGAGTGAGTTGGCCAAGACCATGGAAACCCGCGTCGGGGGAACACCGATTCGTTTGAAAAAAGGCGTCAGTCTCAAGGAAGCGGCCATTGTCGAATCCCATCGGTTGGATCTGCCCGGCGTGGCGATTCGTCCGGAGTTTCAGCGGAACAATCCCGAGGGGGCCTATGCCGCCCACGTGCTTGGGTACGTGGGGGTCGCTTCAGAGGAACAGCTCACGCGTGGAGCGTTTCAAGGGCTGCCCGCAGGTAGCGTCATAGGACAGTATGGCGTGGAACGGATCTACGAGAGGACGTTGCGAGGGCACGCAGGACGAAAACTCATCGAAGTCGACGCGTTGGGGCATGAGAAGCGTATGATTTCCGTGGAGAAGCCGCATGTGGGAAATGACGTGTATCTCACGATGGACTTTCGTTTGCAGAAATTGGCTGAAGACTTGTTGGGAGAAGAAGCCGGTGCGATTGTGGCCCTGGACCCGCAAACGGGGGACGTCCTGGCCTTGGCCAGCCGGCCGAGTTTTGATCCCAATGCCTTGTCCCGCGGGTTACGCGCCGATGTATGGAACGACATTCTTCAGGACGAGCGCCATCCTCTCACGAACCGAGCGATTCAGGGTCAGTATCCACCGGGCTCCACGTTTAAAATCATCATGGCAACGGCTGCTCTTGATACCAATGAGATCCAACCCACCGAGACGCTTCATTGTGGGGGGCGGTTTCGATTCGGCCGACGAACGTTTCGGGACTGGAAAAAGTATGGTCATGGAGCCGTCGATTTACGGAAGGCGATTGCCCAATCGTGTGACGTCTACTTTTATCGTTTAGGGGATCGTATGGGCGTGGACACCATTGCGGTCTACGCGAAACAGTTCGGATTGGGTGAACGAACGGGGATCGACCTTCCTGCCGAAAGAACGGGCCTGATCCCGTCCTCGGAGTGGAAGCAACGGACGCAAGGGGAACCATGGTATCCGGGGGAAACGATTTCCGTCGCAATCGGTCAAGGCTACGTCACGGTCACGCCCCTGCAAATGGCGAAAGTCATCGGCATGATCGGGAATAACGGGATTGTGTTTCAACCGCACGTCCTTCGCGGCGTGCGGGGACGAGGGGGTGAATGGATTGATGAGTGGAATCCGGCACAAGCGGTCCCCCTGGCGTTACCGGCCCATCAACTGGAAGTCATTCAAGCGGCGCTGGCGGCGGTGGTCACCGAAGGAACGGCGCGAGAAGCCCGGTCGTCGGTGGTCCCGTTGGCCGGAAAAACCGGGACGGCACAAGTGGTCTCATTGCGTGCGAAATCCCAAGAAGAGACCCCGAAGCGATTTCGAGACCACGCCTGGTTCGTCGCCTATGCGCCATTCGAACATCCCGGTATCGCCGTGGCCGTGTTGGTCGAACACATGGGCCACGGCGGGTCCGCGGCAGCCCCGTTGGCTAAAGAACTGATCGAGGCCTATGTGTCATATGGGGTCGCTGACGACGAGCGCCCACGGGTGTCCCTGGCGAGACCATCCGACACGGTGATGCAACGGGAGACGCGGCGTGATTGATGAACCGTGGCGTCGCAGGCGAGAGTTCGACCGGTTCGATTGGTACTTCTGCGCGATTATTTTGGCGTTGTCAGCCATCGGAGTCCTGACCATCTACAGCGTCACGGCGGGAAGAGCCGGGACTCGGTTTCCTCTGTATCTGAAACAGGCGATATGGATCGGTGTGGGCGCGCTGGCTTTTCTGGCGGTGTCGCGAATCGATTACCGTACACTCGCTCGATGGTCGTTTCCGCTGTACGGCTTTGCCTTGCTGCTCCTCGTGGTCGTTCTGTTTGGGGGGAAGGCCAGTCACGGTGCTCAACGATGGATTGCCTTGGGGCCTCTGGCGTTTCAGCCGGCGGAATTTGTCAAGATTCCGCTTCTGTTGGTGTTGGCCGTCTATTATTCCACCCAAAATCGTCGCGGTTGGTGGCATCGGATGATCGTCCCGGCGTTGATCACCGTGCCGGGATTTTTCTTGATTCTCAAACAACCGGATTTGGGAAGCAGTCTGAGCTTTTTGTCGATTTACGTCACCTTGCTTCTGGTCGTCGGCGTCAAGTCTAAAGCGTTCGGGGTGGTGTTGCTGTCCGCGCTGATGCTGTTCCCTTTTGCCTGGAGTGAATTATGGGGTTCGCTTCATGACTACCAAAAGGAACGGATCTTGAGTTTTGTCAATCCGGACTATGATCCGGCGGGAAGAGGCTACCAGGGGATGCAATCCCGCATTGCCGTGGGTTCGGGGCAATTGATCGGCAAAGGGTTCCATAGCGGGACGCAAACGCAATTCAAATTTCTTCCGGAAGGGCACACCGATTTTATCTTCGCGGTCCTGGCCGAGGAATGGGGGTTTTTGGGCGGGGTACTCTTCATCAGTCTGTTTCTCGCGTTGCTGCTCATGGGGCTGGATATTGCGGCGAAAGCCAAGGATTCGTTGGGTGCCCTGTTGGCGATCGGGCTTGTGGGCATGTTGACGTTCAATATGGCGGTCAACGTGGGGATGACCATTGGTCTGGCACCCATTGTCGGCATTCCTTTGCCGTTACTCAGTTACGGGGGGAGTGCGACGATTATGACCATGGCCGGGTTGGGTCTGCTGTTCGGTGTGAAGATGGCAAGACACAAGTTATCGCCGTGAACCGTTCGCGTGGGGTCTCCCCCGTCGCGGAGCGGAATGGATCATTTGACGAAATGGAGAATCCGTGTCACGCTTTTGGATTGCCGTCCATGGCCGGGGCATGGTGAGCCTTCCCCCCGGGTCGCAGGCGCTTCTCGGGTGAGGAAATAAAGGAGTAGAGGTATGGGAGTTGAAATTGCCATCAACATCACTCCGCAGGAAACGCGCGCGGCGGTGTTGGAGAATAAAGTGGTCAGGGAACTCTACGTGGACCGTGCCAAGAAAAAAGATTTTGTGGGCAACGTCTACAAGGGCAAAGTCGTGAAAGTGCTGCCCGGCATGCAAGCGGCATTCATTGATATCGGGCTGGAGCGCGCCGCCTTCATGCACGTGTCGGATTTGTCGGTCGGCACCGAACCCGGCGACATCCTGGTGGAAAGTGATGACGATGAGAAGGGCCCGGAATTCCCGCGCCCCCGACGGCAGACGGTGCTGCCCATTCAAGAGTTGATGGAGGAAGATCAGGAACTCGTCGTGCAGATTTCCAAGGGCCCGATCGGGACCAAAGGCCCCAGGGTCACGTCGTATTGCTCGTTGCCGGGCCGTTTCCTGGTGCTCATGCCGAACGTCGACCATATCGGGGTTTCGCGACGTATCGCCGAGGAGGAGGAGCGCAGTCGTCTCAAGGACATCATGAAACGCATCCGGGAACCGGGGTATGGCTACATTGTCCGGACGGTGAGCGAAGGGGTCAGCGAGGAGGATCTCAAAGCCGACGTCGGGTTTTTGACCGCCATGTGGCAAGACGTTGTCAAGAAGCAGGATAGCCAGCCGGCACCCGCCGCATTGCATACGGATTTGGACCTGACGCTCCGCGTGGTGCGCGATTTATTTACCAAGAACGTCAAGCGTCTGCTCATCGATTCGAAAGAGGAATGTGAAGCGGTCAGGGAATTTGTCCGGCGGTATCTTCCGGATCAGACGTCTCGCATTCATCATTATGACAAGGATGAGAGTCTGTTCGACCATCTGGGGATCGAACAGGAAATCTCCCGAGCCTTGAGCCGAAAAGTCTGGCTCAAGTCGGGAGGCCATATCGTCATCGATCATACGGAAGCCATGACGGTCATCGACGTGAATACGGGTCGATACGTCGGCAAGCGCGACCAGGAAGAAACCATTTTACGAAACAACCTGGAGGCGGCCCGCGAGATTGCCTACCAGATCAAACTTCGCGGAATCGGGGGGATCATCATTATCGATTTCATCGATATGGAACGCGGACGGAATCGTGATAAGGTGTATCAAGTGCTTGTGGATGCGATGGGCAATGACAAAGCGCGCACGCGTATTTCCCGCATCAGCGACTTGGGGCTGATCGAGATTTCCCGGGAACGCGTGCGGGAAGACTTGCTCCGGACGCTCTCCGACGTCTGCTCCGATTGTGACGGTCGCGGCTATACCCGATCGGCCCTCACGGTGGTGTACGACATTTTTCGCGATATCCGCCGAATCGGACGAGCCGCCGGGCAGCAAACCGTGGTGGTCGGGGCCCATCCTCATATCGTGGAGATGCTGCAAGACACCGAGCCCGAAGCGCTTGAGCAACTTCAACGGGAGTTTCAGTACCGGATCATGGTCAATGCCGACCCCCTGCTCCCTCTTGAGCAGTATGATATCGTGGTGTTGGGCGAAGATGCGGGAGTGGCCTAGCCGCCCATGCCCATCCCATCCACGTCTTGCGTGCGGTTTTGCTGATCCATGGAATTGCTGGAAGCGTGGCTGATCCTACGGTCAGTGAAAGGCGTCAGTGACGGGACTCTCTGTACGCTCATTCGACATTTTGGCGGGCCGAAAGAGGTGCTGTCCGCTTCGGCATCCGAGTTGCGGCACGTGGCCGGGTTGCGCCCTTCCGTTGTGACCGCATTGCGAAAAGAACCTGAGCCGAGTGTCATGGCGCACGTTCGGAAGGAAATGCAACTGCTCGAAAAGGGCGAAAGCGGGATTGTCACGATTCTGGATGCCGCCTATCCTCGCCGGCTGGCGATGATCCCCGATCCACCGCCCTTGTTGTACGTGCGCGGTACGTTGCCTGCGTCCGACGAATATGCCGTCGCGATCGTGGGATCGAGAAGAGCCACACCGGCGGGGGCGCTCATGACGCAAGAACTCAGCCAACAATTGGCCGGTATGGGGTTGACGATCGTGAGCGGGTTGGCACGGGGAATCGACGCGGCAGCCCATCGAGGCGCACTGGCGGCCAAGGCCAAGACGATCGCCGTTGTCGGGTGTGGAGTGGATCGAACCTATCCGCCCGAACATCGCCAATTACGACAGGACATTGAAAGCCATGGAGCCGTGGTATCGGAATTGCCGCTCGGGTCCCCGCCGTTGCCGCACCATTTTCCTCGTCGCAATCGGATTATCAGCGGATTGTCGTTAGGCGTGATCGTCTCGGAAGCCGATCGGAAAAGCGGCGCGTTGCTCACGGCACGATTTGCGCTTGAGCAGAACCGAGAGGTCTTCGCCATTCCGGGCGCGATCAAACACGGGAAACATCGAGGCGCCCATGGACTCATCAAACAAGGAGCCAAACTCGTTGAAGAAGCAGGAGACGTCGTAGAAGAATTGCTCCCTCAGCTTGACGGACCCGTTCGGGATCGAGTAAAGAATGCCCGTTTTCAGGAACCGGCCTCATCGGTCTTCACCCCCCAAGAGCAGCGCGTGCTGTCTCTTTTGCATGAGGACCCCGTGTCGATTGACGAGGTGTTGATGGAAGCGCCGTTTGATCGGGCCGAGGTGATGAGTCTCCTGCTCAGCCTGGAATTGCGGGGATGTATTCGACAGATGCCCGGTTCTTGTTATATCAGGATGTCTTGACGATGCCTTCACGTACGTCTGCCGCACCCAGGACGCAAAAAGCGCGTCCTCGCCTTGCCGAAGGCGGGGGCAAGACGTTGGTCATTACCGAGAAACCCTCGGTGGCCCGCGATATCACCAAGGCGCTCGGTGGATTCCAGAGCGAAAAAAACTTCTTTGAGGGACCGGACCACGTCGTGACGTCGGCGGTCGGTCACATGCTCGAACTGGTAGCGCCCGAAGGCGTCGAGGTCAGGCGTGGAAAGTGGGCGCTCGCCAATCTCCCGGTGATTCCCGACCATTTTGAACTCAAACCGATCCAACAGAGTGAATCACAACTCAAACTCGTCAAGAAACTGTACGCGCGGAAGGATATTGACAGGGTGATCAACGCCTGCGACGCCGGACGCGAAGGCGAGTTGATTTTTCATTACCTGATCCGCCATTTCAAGGGGGCAAAGCCGGTGCAGCGTCTGTGGCTGCAATCCATGACCCCGCAGGCGATACGCGAGGGCTTTGAGCGCCTGCGTGACGGTGAGAAATTGTTGCCCCTCCAGCGTGCCGCGGTGTGTCGCTCCGAGTCCGACTGGCTCATCGGGATCAACGCCACCAGGGCCATGACCGCGCTGAATTCGAGCGGCGGGGGCTTTTCCCTGACCACGGTGGGACGGGTGCAAACACCGACGCTCGCCATCCTTGTCGACCGCGAGAAAGAGATCCAGCACTTCGAGCCTCGCGAGTATTGGGAAGTCAAGGCCACCTTCGCGATTGCCTCAGGGCAGTACGAAGGGCACTGGGTTGATCTGCAGTTGCAAGGCCGGGCGAAGCAGGGCGCTGCATCCGGCGGGATCAAGGATCAACATGGCACCACAAAGCCCGAGCGCATTTGGGATAAGACCCGGGCCGAGGCCGTCGTGGCGCAATGTGCGAATCGGGATGGCAGCGTGTCCGAGACCACGAAGCCATCGAGCCAGCAGCCTCCGATGCTGTTCGACCTCACCTCACTCCAGCGTGAAGCGAACCGGCGGTTCGGGTTTTCGGCGAAGGCCACGCTGGGTATCGCGCAGGCGCTGTACGAACGTCACAAGGTTCTGACCTACCCGCGCACCGATTCGAGGACGTTGCCCGAGGACTACCCGGAGACCGCCAGAAACATCATGCAATCGCTGAGTTCCTCCAACCCCGGCCCGGATGGCCTTTCGCCGGACGGCGGCGAAGACGACCGGCCGATCAGCCATTGGGCTAAACAGGTCCTTCACAAGAACTACATCAACGGCAACAACAAGCGCATCTTCAACAACGCCCAGGTGTCCGACCACTTTGCCATCATTCCGACCGGGGAGGTGCCGGGCAAACTGAAGGAACAGGAACGGCGCATCTATGAACTGGTCACCCGTTCGTTCATCGCGGCGTTCTACCCGCCGGCCCGTTTTGAAAACACCGTGCGCCGCACCGTCGTCGAAGAGCAGACTTTCGAGACCCGCGGACGGGTGTTGATCGAGAGCGGCTGGTTGCAGGTGATGGGGCGTAAGGAAAGCAACGAGACGTTACCTCCGCTTTCGGGCGTGGCCGACCCCGAAACGGCCAGGACGGTCGCCGTCGACATGGAGGGGAAGCACACCAAGGCCCCACCGCGCTACAACGAGGCGACCCTGTTGTCCGCGATGGAAGGCGCGGGCAAGCTGATGGAGGACGATGAGTTACGGGAAGCCATGCAGGGTCGCGGTCTCGGCACGCCGGCGACGCGCGCTGCCATCATCGAGGAGTTGATCCGCAACCGGTATATCCTGCGGGACGCACGTGAATTGATCCCGACCGCCAAGGCCACGACGCTGCTCAGGTTGTTACGCGCCCTCAAGATTGACGAATTGACCACGGCCGAATTGACCGGCGAGTGGGAAAAGAAACTGAAGCAGATTGAAAGCGATCAGTTCTCCTCCGAGGAGTTTATGCGGCACATTCGCAGGATGACCGAAGATATCGTCGAGGCCGCCCAACAGTGTGACGTTGACCAGATTGACGACGAATACGTCGTGCTTGAGGTGCCGTGTCCCAAGTGCGGCAAGGGTACGGTGAGGGAGAACTATCGCAAGTTCGTATGCGAAACCTGTGATTTCGCGATCTGGAAATCCATCGCCGGGCGGGAGTTGTCGCCCAACGAGGTCACCGTTCTGTTGCGTGACCGGCGTCTTGGCCCGCTGAACGGATTCCGCAGCCGTCTCGGCCGGGAATTTTCCGCGGAGTTGATCATCAAGGACGATTTCACCGCGGCGTTTGATTTCGGTGACACCGCCGAGGATGACGATGTGGATCCGCTGACCTCCGACCAGGTCGGACCCTGCCCGAAATGCGAAGCGCCGGTGCTTGATACGCCGAGACGGTACGTCTGCCGTAACGGACTAGGGGCCGAACCGGCTTGTGACTTCAAAATCAGCCGGCAGATCCTGAATCGCCCGATCGAGGCGGGTGAAGTGCGACAATTGTTGGACACGGGGAAAACCGATCTCCTGCAGGGTTTCGTGTCGAAGAAGACCAGACGCAAGTTCGCCGCCCATCTCACGCTCGACCCCGGTTCCGGCAAATTGGGTTTCGAGTTCGCCCCGCGCAAGAACGACGTGAACGGCGACGGCAAGAACAAACGGTTCGGGAAAAAGAAAGCCGCGCGCAGCTTCGGCGGGTGACCAGGGATCGCGGTGCGGTGAACGCGGTAACGGTGGGGAGGTGGCCACATGGAGCGTCTACCCTCGCGGCGGCCGGGATGGCGGCGGTCTTCTCGTTACGAGCCTACGGCGGGCTTCATGCGTGGTGACGGTTCAAAAAATTTGAACGGTTCGCCCTTCTTGAGAATCACGTCTTCCGTAATGACCACTTCCTTGATCTCGGTTTGCGAGGGGACCTCGTACATGATGTCGAGCATGACGTCTTCCATGATCGCGCGAAGCCCGCGGGCTCCGGTTTTTTGCGCATAGGCTTTTCTCGCAACGGCATGGAGGGCCCCATCCGTAAATTTCAGTTTCACGTTGTCGAAGGACAATAGCTTTTGGTACTGCTGGGTTAAGGCATTCTTGGGTTCGGTCAAAATCCGGACCAACGCATCTTCATCCAACTCTTCCAGCGTCGTCACCACCGGCAATCGTCCGATGAATTCGGGAATCAATCCGTATTGAAGCAAGTCTTCCGGTTGGATATGGGCCAGCAGGGACGCGGAGCGTTCCTGTGGCGAGGCGGACCGGTCCGATTTGAAGCCCATGCGGTTTCGGTTCAACCGTCGTTCGATAATGGGTTCAAGCCCGACAAACGCCCCGCCACAAATGACCAGGATATTTTTGGTATCCACCTGGATGAACTCCTGATGGGGATGTTTCCGGCCGCCTTGCGGCGGCACGTTGGCCACGGTGCCTTCGATGAGTTTCAGCAGGGCCTGTTGCACGCCCTCCCCCGACACGTCGCGGGTAATGGAGGGGCCGTCGGCCTTCCGCGTGATCTTGTCGATCTCATCGATATAAATGATGCCGCGCTCGGCGCGTTCTACTTCATAATCCACGGCTTGCAGCAGTTTCAGGATAATGTTCTCGACGTCTTCCCCGACGTACCCCGCTTCAGTCAGGGTGGTGGCATCGGCCAGGGTAAACGGCACGTCCAGGTAATCGGCCAGGGTTTGAGCCAATAACGTCTTCCCGGTTCCCGTCGGCCCGATCATCAGAATGTTGCCCTTTTGGAGTTCGACGTCTCCGGTTTCATTCGCGGCGATGCGTTTATAGTGATTGTGAACGGCGACCGAGAGAATCTTTTTTGCGCGGGCCTGGTCGATGATGTATTGATCCAGGTGGCAGTTGATCTCGACGGGTTTGCGAAGTTTGGAGGAAAGGGTTTCTTTGGCCTCCTGCCATTCCTCGGCCATGATTTCGTTGCAGAGGCCCACGCATTCGTCGCAGATGTACACGGTGGGGCCCGCAATCAGTTTGCGCACCTGATCACGGCTTTTCCCGCAGAACGAACACCGTAGATTCTCGTCCGATTTGAGTTGTTTGGCCATGGGGTACCCGGCGTTCAGCGGTCAGGCGCCGTTCGAGCCGGCCGTCTCCTTTTCCGACGCCCTGACAATGACTTCATCGATGAGCCCGTAATCCTTGGCTTCCGTGCCCGACATGAAATAATCCCGCTCGGTGTCCTGGCTGATTTTATCCAACGACTGGCCCGTGTGTTCCGCCATGATCTGGTTCAGGCGCTCGCGAATTTTCAGGATCTCGCGCGCGTGAATATCAATCTCCGTCGCCTGTCCCTGAAATCCGCCCATGGGTTGGTGAATCATCACCCGGGCGTTGGGCAGGGCATACCGTTTGCCTTTGGTGCCCGCGGTCAGGAGCAGCGCCCCCATGCTGGCGGCCTGACCCAAACAAATGGTCGTAATCGGCGGTTTGACGTATTGCATGGTGTCGTAAATACCCAGGCCCGCGGTCACGCTCCCGCCCGGGGAATTGATATAGAGGTTGATGTCTTTTTCCGGATCTTCGGCTTCCAGGAACAGCAATTGCGCGATGATGAGGTTGGAGAAGACGTCGTCGATAGGCGCGCCGAGAAAGATAATGCGGTCTTTCAACAGGCGGGAGTAAATATCGTACGCCCGTTCACCCCGGTTCGTACTCTCGATAACCATTGGAATTAACATACGGTTGTACCCTTTCTGTGCCAAACGGGTTTGCGGAGCGCCTTACCCCTGAATCACCGCAAACTGGTAGACCAATTGAAGCGCTTTCTCAGCCCGGATGCGATCCTCGAACTCTTGCAGCGAACTCTCCCCTCCGGATTCCACCATCTTGCGGATGTCTTCCAGGGGAACGTTCAGGCCCTTGGCGAGTTTGGTGAATTCCTCATCGATTTCCTGTTCGCCCACGGAAATCCCTTCCTTGTCCGCGATGGCTTCCAAGACCAACCCAAGCTTGACCCGTTTCTGCGCTCCCGGCGCGACCTCCTGTTGGATGCGTTTCGCTTCCTCTTCCATTTGGAGTTGATCATCCATTGAGAACTGACCGCCCTTTTTCCGTTGCTCTTCCATGACGCGTTGTCGAACCAGCGTACGAATCTCACGGTCGACCAGGGTCTCGGGCAGATCGAAGTGATGCATTTCCAACAGCCGTTCCATGATCTGATCCTTGTAGCCTTCTTCGATATCCCGTTTGAGGACCGACTCCAATTCGGAGCGAATCACGTCTTTGAGCGCATCGAGGTTCTCATACTCCCCGCAATCTTTGGCAAATTCATCATCCAACGGGGGGAGAATTTTCTGCTTCACGCCAAGGATGGAGAGATGAAACGTCACGACTTTGCCGGCCAGCCGGGCGTCCGGATGCGTGGCGGCATATTCCTCCTGAAGTTCCGCGCGGTCTCCTTCCTGTTTCCCCACCAGCACGTCGTCGATGGTGAGACCCAGCACGGGTTCCTGGGAGCCCACCTTGTGGAGGTGCCCTTCCTTTTTCGAACCTTCCACCGGCTCGCCGTCCAGCACGCCTTCGATCGTCACGACGGCATACAGGCCCTCCGCCAGGAGGGTGCCGGAAGGGGCGGCCTCCAGCCTGGACTGGTTTTCTCGAAATCGTTCCAGGGCGTTATCCACGTCCTGGTCGGTAATGGCCCGGGAGTCGGGCTTCAAGGAAATCGGATTGGGCGGACGATAATCGCGTAATTCAATCGGCGGCTTGATTTCCACGGTCGCGGTAAAGGTCAGCGACGTGTTGCGGTGGGCCTTCATGCGCTCCATGGGAGAAATTTCAACCAGCATGGGTGCCACGCCGGCTTCTTGAATCGCCTTCTGGTAGTAAATCGGCACCAGGCGCTGAATGACGTCCTGTTCGACCGCCTTCGCGTAGCGTTTTTCCAACATGGCGACCGGCGCTTTGCCGGGCCGGAAGCCCGGGACGCGCGCCTGGCGTCGCAGATCGGTATACACCCGGTCGAATTCCTGGTTGACGGCGTCTTCCGGCACTTCGATTTTAAGCGCACGTTTCACCGGTCCTAGTTCCGTGACTTCCAATTTCATGTCGAGTCCGTTCGTTGTTGAAAGACAGCGGGGAATGGTGCGAGAGGGGGGATTTGAACCCCCACGGTCTCCCACGAGATCCTAAGTCTCGCGCGTCTGCCAGTTCCGCCACTCTCGCGTTTCTGAATCGTTTCTTGTCCCCGGGAGTACTCGAAACCGGGCAGCTGGAGCCAAAAGGCCTCAAGTATACCCGTTTTTGCTATTTACCCATACGGTGGCGTGGGGTGTCAACGCCCCTGCTGTAGGCCTGAACGCTCGGCGGACGGACTAAGTCTTGGTCTTCTTGCCAGAAACCAACGGAGTAGGCTAAGGTGTTGAGGATGGGCCTCAAAAAACTGTACCTGAATATTTACGAGCAATTCATCCAAACGCGCGAGTCCCACAAGGGGTTCCATTTTCAAGAGGAGCCGCTGAAAAGTGTGGCGCCCAAAGCGGTGTCGTTTAAGGAACGCGTCAAGTGGTGGACCCTTGACCGGCCCAGCCGGTTGAAGAAGATCGAGCAGGAACGGGACCGCCAACAGCAGGAAATTCTCGCCCTCAAGCAAAAATCATCAGGCTAATCGTCTTTCACTTGCGACGACGACTCATGTCGGAGTTCGTCCCAGCGACTCTTCAACTTTATCGTCAAGCGCTACTCGCGACTTGGCGGTCGCTGACCAGGAACTGGCTGCTCGTGCCGGCGGTCATGATCCTGGCCGTGCTCATGTACGCGGCCGCCGGACTGGCCATGGGACTCGGCATGCTGGGAGGCTTGTTGCTGGGCGTGGCCAATGCCTTCGTGGTCGGGGCGTTTCTGGGGTTACTCGAACAGGCCGTGACGGCCGCGCGCCCCATGGTGTGGAGCGACCTGTGGGACGTGGCCGGCAGCTATTTCTGGGACGTGATCACGGTCGGCTTTATCGTGTGGGTGCCCCTGCAAATTCTCGAACTCGGCATGCAGGCCAACCCGTATGGGCCGGCGATCGTCTCGGCCGTCTTCCTGCTCCTGTTTATTTTGCTCAATCCCGTCCCCGAACTGATTTACCAGGGCCGCGCCGGTGCCTCCCTTGAAATCCTCAAGGACAGCTACGAATTCGTCCTGGAAAATTGGATTGAATGGTTCTTGCCGCTGGTCGTGATCCTGGCGCCGTTCGGGTTGTCCTTTTTCTTTTCGATTTCGAGCAGGAGCGGCCGGCTGATCGGCTTGGATTTTCTTCAACTCCTGGGATTGCCCTTCGCCGTGTTGAACCAGTGGTTCCAGGCTCTCGGACTGTCCTCCTCGACGGCCATGATCCTGGTTTTGTGCCTGACGCCGGTCGCGGCAGTCCTGATGATGCTCTTTCGCGGCCACCTCTACAAAGCGCTGACCAGCTCGTCCCGGCGACAACGATTATTTCAACGACGCCAGTCCTTGTGAAATTGAAGGGCTTGAACTTCATACCTGCAAACGAGTTTTCTTGTTGGTCCGAAAAACCCATGTTAAGATGGCATGCTTCGTCGTGCGGAGAGGTGCGAGAGTGGCCGAATCGGCGTGCCTGGAGAGCACGTGTGCTGGCAACGGCACCGTGGGTTCGAATCCCACCCTCTCCGCCACAACGTCGAGAGCGATTTGATGGAGAATGGAGCCAAGATTTCATTCGTGGGTCGAAATAGAGTGTGGGATTCGAACGGGGGTTCTGAAGGGGGTGCGCCCCCTTCATGGGGTGACCGGAGCGCAGCGGAGGCGCGAGGGGGCGTGGCCCCCTAGCGGGAGCGGGGCGCGCCCCGCGACTTCGAATCCCCCCCTCGCTCAGGAGTCGAAACAGAGGAAACGATTCGAACGGGGGATCTGAAGGGGGTACGCCCCCTTCATGGGGTGACCGGAGCGCAGCGGAGGCGCGAGGGAGGAAAGATGTCGAATTTCATGCTGGCCTATTACGGTGGAAACAAGCCGGGTTCGCAGGAAGAAGGAATGGCGCAAATGGAAAAATGGAGCGCGTGGATCAAAGAGCTTGGCGATACGATCGTGAATCCGGGAACGCCGTTACCCGTTTCAAGAATTGTCACCTCCGGTGGCGTTGAGGATGATACGGATCCGAATTCGATGAAAGGCTTTGCCGTGGTGAAGGCGCAGAGCATGGAGGCCGCCGTTGAAATCGCTCAATCAGATCCGTTTTTGGAAAACGGCGGGACCATACGTGTGTCGCAGATGATGGAGATGACTGAACAGGGCTCATGCTGACCGTCATTCTGAAGCGTACAAGAGAGCAGGATCGGCCGCCGCGCGTCCTTGATCGCCATTTGGACTTCATCCATTGACAACAAAAAGGGGCTGGGCCCTGTGCAGCAGAATCTTGTGAACCCCGCCAGGTCCGGAAGGAAGCAACGGTAAGCAAGCGAGTCTGTGTGCTACAGGATCACCCGGCCCCGGTTTTTTGACGATCCTCATCCGTGAACAGTGGCCACGTCGCGGGTCCTGAGCGTAGCGAAGCGAAGCCGAAGGATGAAGCAAGGGGGCGCTGGGTGGAGCCACAGGCGGAGTCCTGAGCGGAGTCGAAGGAACGAGTGATGGAATACCAGGTTTCCGCCAGAAAGTTTCGTCCGGGCACATTCGAAGAGTTGATCGGGCAGCCGCACGTCGTGCAGACGCTACGGAACGCGATCCAACGGGAACAGGTGGCCCATGCGTATCTCTTTTCCGGCATGCGCGGCGTGGGAAAGACCACGGCCGCCCGGATTCTGGCCAAGGCGCTGAACTGCGACAAGGGGCCGATCCCGGAACCCTGCGGGCAGTGCGAGAGTTGTTTGGAAATTGCGCGCGGCAACTCGGTTGACGTCATCGAGATCGACGGCGCCTCGAATACCGGCGTGGACGACGTCCGGGAACTGCGCGAAAACGTCAAATTTTCGCCGTTCCGGGGCACCTATCGGATCTACATCATCGACGAAGTCCACATGCTCTCCAATTCGGCGTTCAACGCGCTCTTGAAGACGCTGGAAGAGCCCCCGCCCCACGCTGTGTTTATCTTTGCGACGACCGAAGTCCACAAGATCCCGCCCACGATCACGTCCCGCTGCCAACATTTCAACTTTCGCCGGATTCCGCGGCGGGAGATCATTGCGCGTCTCCAGGAAGTCGTGACACACGTCGGCGTCACGATCAATGAACGAAGCCTGGGGGCGATGGCGAGGGCAAGCGAAGGCAGTATGCGCGACGCGCTCAGTCTGTTGGATCAGGCCGTGGCCTTCGGCGGTCAATCGATTACCGAGCAGGACGTGGACGAGATGCTTGGGGCCGTTCCCAACGAACTGGTGAGTCGCCTGGTGCAAACGGTCGTAAGCCAAGATCCGGCCGCGGCCGTGGCTTTGGTCGGCGAGGTGGTCGATCACGGGTATGACCTGCGGGCCTATTGCGGGGCGGTGGTGGAGCGCATGCGTCACCTGATGATTGCGGCCGTGGTGCCCGGGTTTGAGCAAGCGCAAGGCTTGATGGATTTGCCGGATGAAGACGTGAAACACTTGTTGACCGAAGCCAAGTCGTTTTCGGTGGAGCAGGTCCAGGAGGCCTTTCACCTGTTTGCCCAGGCCGAAGATCGCCTCCGGTCCACGGCGCATCCCCGGTTTGTCTTTGAAGTGGCCGCGGTGCGCGCGGCGCGGTTGCTGCAACCCGGTGCGCAGGTTCCGCGGCAGGCCGAAACGGGACGAGGTCCACAACTCCAGGCTGCAAGCACGCCGGCTGAAAAACCCCGGCAGGTTCCCGGGGCGCCGCCGTCACCGGTCAGACAACCTGACCATCGCGCCGGAGCGTCAAGTCGACCCTTCGACTCCGCTCAGGACAGGCCCTCGGCTCCCGTGTCCGATCAAAGAGCGCGCCCATCTCCTCCCGTGCCCCAAAGCCCGCCCTCGCCGAAAAACCCGGTGAGTGCGCCTCGCGCCGCACGGCCTGCGGTCCAAACAAAACCGGCCCCGCAACCACAACCGTCGGCACCGGGGAGTCCGCCGGCTATCCGGGAAGAAGACTGGCAGCGGGTCGTCGAATCCGTGATTCGCGATCACCCCAACGTTGGACCTTTTTTGGAAATGGGGACGCTGGTGAAAATCGAAGGCAACCAGGTCATCGTGGGCTATCCCAAAACCGCGACCGCGTCGGTGGCCTGTTCGAGAGTCCAGAAAGAAGAGAACCGCGCACTCATCTCAAAGGCCTGCCGGGACGTCGCGGGGGCAAGCATTCATATTCGCGTGGTCGAATTGACCGGAGAACCGGGTGCCGGTCCTACGATCAGGCAGATGCGAGACAAACGGCGGGAACAGGATGACGAGGCCCTGTTGGATCAGGCAAGAGCGAATCCCATGGTGAAACACGCCATGGAACTGTTTGGCGGCGAAGTGGTGAAAGCCAGTCGTCCGAGTGGAAAGAAGGAGGCGTAAGCATGTCCAAGAATCCTTTTGGCAATATGGGAAATCTGTTGAAGCAGGCCCAGGCCATGCAGGAGAAACTGGGAAAAATTCAGGAAGAAGCAGCCGCGAAAACCGTTCAGGCGTCGGCCGGGGGCGGGATGGTGACGGTCACGGCCAACGGCGGGATGCAAATCACCAACGTGACGATCGAGCCCGAAGTCTTGAAGTCGGAGGATCCCGACATGTTGCAGGACCTTCTCGTGGCTGCCACCAATGAAGCATTGCGCAAGGCCAAGGAGTTAATGGCTGATGAAGTGAAGGGGTTGACCGGAGGTCTCGGCATCCCCGGAATGTAGGGAATTGCTGATTGTGGATTTCTGATTTTCAAATCCGCAATCAAAAATCCACAATCCACAATCAAAAATTAGACCATGAGCGTCCAACAACGGCAAGGGTTATTGGCCAAATTGGCCAAAGAGTTTGTGCGATTGCCCGGCATCGGGCAAAAGACCTCGCAACGACTCGCGTTTCATATGATGAAGGTCAACAAGGAAGAGGCCCTGCGCCTGGCCGATGCCATTCGCGACGTAAAGGAATTTGTGGTGTTTTGCGAGCAATGTCGCAATATCGCGGAAAGCGAGTTGTGCGACATCTGCCAGGATCCGCAACGGGATCGCACCAAAATTCTGGTCGTGGAAGAACCGAGCACGTTACATGCGATCGATCAAAGTCGCGGATACAAGGGCTTGTATCACGTCCTGATGGGCTCGCTCTCACCGCTGGACGGGGTCGGGCCGTCCGACATTCGCGCCCAGGAATTGGAAGTGCGCGTTCGGGACGGCGGAGTGCAGGAGGTCATCGTCGCGACGAACCCCACCATCGAAGGCGAGGCCACGGCCATTTACCTCACGAAACTCCTGAAGCCCTACGGGGTCAAGGTCTCACGCATCGCGTACGGGATTCCCGTGGGCATGGATATCGAATACGCCGACGACGTGACGCTGACCAAATCCATCGAAGGCCGGCGTGAATTGTAGCAGGCGGCTCAATACATCCACGACGGTTTAATCACGGGTTCTCCGGTTGAATCAGGAGTCGGAAAAGCAGCACTCCCATGAAAGTGTTCGTGAGATTTCTCGTGCTCGTCGGAGTCATCGGACTCCTGGCACTGGTTTTTGTCAGCCTGTCGTTGAATGCCCTGGTCAAAGGCGGAATCGAGACCATGGGGCCCCGAGTACTGGGCGTACCGGTCACGCTGGAGGACGCGGACGTGACCCTGCTGTCCGGCACAAGCATGCACGCCGGGTTGACCTGGCTCGTGGTCAACAACCCTGAAGGGTATGAGACCGCCTCTGCCGTATCCCTCCCGGAGATTCGCATAAAGGTCGATTGGAATTCCCTGTTGACGGATACCGTGATTGTTGAGGAGGTGCTGATCGTCAAACCGGCCATCACGTTCGAATGGTCGTTACAGGGGAGCAACCTCGGCACGATCCATGAGAACGTGAAGCGCAATACGGGATCCGGTTCTGATGAAGACGGTCAAGAAAAGAGTGAAAAACCTGAGGAAAAACAGGAATTCGATAAGACCGTTCACATCAAGAAAGTGACGGTCAAAGACGCGCTCATCAACGTGAGCTTCGTCGGCGGACAGAGCGAGGTTACGCAATTGCCGTTGCCTGATCTCGAATTGCATGACATCGGGAACCCGTCCGGCGGCACCACGTTCTCACAAGCGTCAGCCGTCATTTTCGAGCAGATCTACGACGCTATTGACAAGGCCGTCATGAAACCGGGGATACTTCTGCCCCAAGGCGTCGAGCAACTCGGCAAATCCATCGGCAAAATGGGCAAGGAGTTATTGGAGGGACTATTTGGCAAGTAATAGTCTGGAACCAGAACCAGCTCCACATCCGTTTTGGTTGAATGTCTGGACACAGTCACGTCTTTTCTCTGCGGCCACTCACCTGTTTTCTTGAAATTTCAGCCAGGTAAGTTCAAGCATTTTTGAGAACCGTAGCGCCTGCTGCCTTCAATTCTGTTGAGGATGCCAATAGCTTGACATTAGTATAGTAAATATATAGTATAGTATAAAATTTACTATACTTTACTGTAAAGGGGGTAGGCATGAACACGCAAGCAGAATTGAAACACATTCAATCCCTTTTATTCGAGCAAATCTCTGCTGCCGCCTCAAATTGTGATGTTGCCAAAGTTGCCGAACTTAGTGGTCTCGCTAAAGAGTGCGAGAGGATTGAGACTGAATGGACGTCACTCAATCGTCGTGTCGAGGCAGTCAAGAGCTCTCTTAATGGTTCTCGGTCTACATCAATGACCTTTGCGAAGCTCTTTTCTTCCCTCGAAGACGCTACTCCTTCAGGCAGAGAAGTAGGTAAACAGGTGCGCTCCGAATGGATAGCGGGGCTCCCGCATGGAATTTCTTTAAATAGGTATGGCAAGCAGTATCAAACAGCGCGTGGGCAGTCTGTAGGAGTGGCATTTGCTAACGAACTCGCTCAATTGAAAAACAAGTGGTTCCTTGGCCTTCCTGACGAGCCTACGGATATCGTCGTGTTTTTATGTAAATCTCTGGAAGGCAATCTCCACGATATTGTGCTGCCTGTCTCGGATTTGACTGGAGGGTGGGATACCCTCAGCAGGAGCAGTAACGGGGTGAAATTCAACGTTAAAAAAGATGCTGGCCGTCTCTTACTATATGTTCCTAGAAAAGAGTTGCTGGACGTCACTAGGTACATAGGCAACTATGATCCACTCCGATAATACGGCCAACCTTTGCACTCATCAATGCCCTCTAGCCTCCGATTCGGTCCTCGAAGGCGACAGGGGAGCTTGGGCGTTATCCGCATGACTTAGCTTTTGTGCATTTTTAACTGAGAATGGAGTTTAAGATGCTCATCGTCTCATTTACCGAAGCCAGGAATCGCCTGAAATCAGTGCTTGACGGAGTTGCGAATGATGCCGACTGCGCGGTCATCACACGCCGGGATGCAAAAGACGTTGTTGTGATGTCAATGGATTATTACAACAGCTTGATGGAAACCGTCCATTTACTGAAATCACCGGCCAATGCTGCGCATCTGGCCCAATCAATCGAGCAATTCAAACACACGACCAAAGCAGGCCAGTAACCGTTTCCGGGGAACCAAATGTAGATATAACGCCAGGGATCTTGTAAAGCAGGCCGGTTTCGAATAGGAGGTCAAAAACCCCATTGTAAATTGACTCAGGTGGAATTTGATGTTGCATGACCAAGCCTGCTGGCGAAGGATTATTAAACCGGCCAACAAATAGAACCAAGATTCGTGCTTGGCACTAAGGAAAAAAGACAGCTTAGAGGAATAGACTGCTGGCTGATATTAGAATAGGAATAAGACGCACAGATTCAGAAACATCAACGTCTTGAAAGAAGAATGCTTCTAACTTATTGATATTCTGTGGGATTGAGTCGCTCCTAGTTTGAAAAAGCAATATGCTATTCTGCTGAAGTAGATCACAGCATGTGGGTAGAGGCACAAAATAAGGGAAACCCGAGCATGGGGCGAAAATTTTTAGCAATCATGACTTTCAATACTTACGTTATTTTTCTTCTCTCCGCCTTTGAGGAGAACACAGCATATCTTTTTGATGCCAGCTTGATAAAAGAGATTCAGTCTCGTGGCTTTGAGATAAATCTCAAAGAATGGGGATGGGGAAGCCATTACATCTGGCGGTTATTTGCCGGGGTTGTGGTGTCCGCTCTTTGCGGCTTCTTGGCTGGTGCTGTCGCTAAGGAGAGGGGAGCGAAAACGGCGGCATTGGCGAATATTCCTAGTGTACTGATGTGGGGTGGAATGATTTATCTTTTTTTCTCTGGCGTCGAAGTAGAAGCTAGAGAAGGGTTCATCGCGATTTCTACCCTCGCGATCCCTTTAACAACCTACATAGCATATCTCTCAGGTGGCTTTGGCGAGGAGATTCAGCGACAAGAGTTTCCCGACAATACCGTATTAGGAATCAAAGGATATCATTGGATATGGGCAATATTCCCACTCTATTGGTATGCTTTAGGAATTGTTTTTGCTGGTGCCATATTTGTCGGGTTCCAACTCGCTGCACTCAACTGGGACACTTTTTCAATTAAACGCGGTCTCATTGCTATTCCATTGATCTTTTCCATTGTGGCTTGGGTTTACCCGCTACGAATCGTTCACCGCGTGCTTATGGGTGATCTGCTTCCCAATCATAGCGCAGCAATAAGAGGATTAGCGAATTTTGGTGTGCTGATTGGTGGAATGTTTGTGGCTACGGGCATTCAAGTCGGCACTTACTGGTTGGTGGGTAAGATTTCCATAGTACTGACATAGAATGTACCTTGCTGGACGGCCAAAGATGATGGAATTTAATCAATCCTGGAATCCTCTTAGATCAGCACTGCAAAATAGTTTTTCGTTCTACGAGATTAAGGACATAGTAGGGTTGGCTGGGCTTGATTTAACGGCTATCGCCCATCTTGAACAAGAACCAAGTGGGGGCACATCAAAGAGGGGGGCATCTAAAGGCCAACTAATGACCGGAATAGATAAGGCACTTTCTTCTTTAGACGAGGATCAAAAACAAAGATTTGTCGTAATTGTTGCAGAAAAGGTTATTCCAGCACTGCCTACCGCTGTTCGAGATGAATTGGAATTGCACCTTCGGAATTTCGGTCTGGGGATTGCTGGAAATACTGTAGTTCCGTTGAAAATATTCGATGTTTCCGAGTTAGCTGAACTTCCAATTGAGTCCAGGGATGATATGGTAAAGGCAGCTCAAAGATTGAGAGATGGAGATTTAGGCGGGGCTCTCGCAGCAGCTTGTGGTGCGGTAGACGCTACGACATCAGCCGTGTACGAGAGTTCAGGTCTTGGCGACCCTGGCAAGGCTTCGTTTCAAGAAAAGTGCAAGCGGGCCTTGGAAGCCAAAGGGGTATTTGAGAAGCTAGAGCAGGAATTACGTAGCCTTGGCTGGGAAGACTTCAACATTACGAAGTTCAAAAGTAACTATGAAGGGGCTTTAAACCAAGCCGCATACGTCATGCAAACACTCCGCTCTCGAATGGGTGACGTACATGGTACGAAACCTGTCATCAAACCTTTGGTATTTGATAGTCTGAAATGGGCGGAGTTGATGGTTCGAGCTTTACAAACAGAATAGAGTTTTCGCACAGCAATGGGCTCCGTTGCATGAAGAGTAAACGCGCCATTATGCAAAACACCAGGAGCAGGAAGAAGCAAGCGATAGAAACAGGAAGCTCGGTTCAAGTCAATCAAGAAAAGGGCTAAAACAATGCAAACGCAACAGTACATCTATTGGCAAGATGGGGACATGTGGCTCGGATTTTTTGCAGAATATCCCGACTACCGGACGCAAGGTAAAACGAGAGAAGAATTAGAAGAAAACCTGATGGATATTTACAACGAACTGACGAGTGGCACCATTCCCTGTGTCCGAAAAGTTGCCGAATTACAAGTCTCATGAAAAGACGAGCAACTCACTATTCGTCAATCAACCGCGGCCACTTCCCAAAATAAGCATCGCTCATCAGCCATTCCCGAATCACTCTGAAAACTTAATCCCCGTATCCTGCACTTCTCGGTAGGGCATCAACCAGACGAGCGACTCGTCATGGATGTCGACGACCTGGATGCGGTTCCCCCACGGGTCGCGGAAGTCGCAACGGAACGGAGGCTCCAACGTCAGGCCGTATTTGTTGACCAGTTTGTCCCGCACTTCGTTGACCTGTTCTTCATCCCGGACCATGAGGCCGAAGTGTTTCATGCGATCGGGTTGCAGGTTTTCAACTTCGAAGATGGCCAGGAATTGATGCTCGCCGAGTTTGCACCAGGCGGCTCCCTCTCCTCCCCGCAGCATTTCCAGGTTGAACACGTCTGAATAAAATTCCACGGCTTTCTGCGCGTCGTCCACTTCGATGACGACGTGATTACATCCATAAACTTGAACGGCCATTATTCATCTCCTTTTGCGTGATTGATCGACGGCTCTTGATCATACCGGATTGGGAGAACGCATCTGTATAGGGAT
This sequence comes from Nitrospirales bacterium, assembly GCA_965204965.1. Taxonomy (GTDB): domain Bacteria; phylum Nitrospirota; class Nitrospiria; order Nitrospirales; family UBA8639; genus Bin75. The sequence continues at coordinate 3,134,843 of OZ242026.1, forward strand.
TGAATCCCGTCGCGGCGAAGAAAGACGGAAGACTCTACCACGTCCATTCAGTCCTATCCCAGTCAGAGTCTGCCGAGAGACTAGGATCAAAAAGTTGGCCTTCTCCTCTCGACGCCATTTTCCTGAATGCTTGTTTCCAGCCTGTTCTTGGTTTGCTCAAGGGACGGATAACCAATTCGCCGTTTCTCGCTTCCAGGTCGACGTCGTCTTTCAATTGGCATTGTTGTAAAAGGGTATGAGGAATTCGAATGCCATGAGAATTTCCGATATCGACAATTTTGGTTCTCATGGTCTTCACCGATAGGATAGTGAGTAATTATTTGCACAAGAAAGTCTTACGCGTCGAGGCCGTGAAAGGGTAAATACGCCGCCGACTGCACATGGCTTCAAAGGGAAGTTTCAAATCCACGCCCAACCGGTTCGAAACTCAACAAAGTTCTTGAACTTAAACCGGCAAGGCCGCGCGGAACTCCGTCTCAAATCGGGCGGCTTCCGTCAGCCTTGCGGATACGTTCGGCCACTCAGCCGCTATTTCACTCTGCTTGCTTCTGTAGTCTTCCGGTCGTTTCTTGAATCGTCTTGGCCTGGGCAATGCTCCGAGTTGTCCTTCAGGGTTGTCCCGACACTCCCAATCCTTCCGCCGAATCATCGGACCATCCGGCCAGATCGCCGCAAGCACCCAGGCCTCCATACTCTTGGAAGGTGTGCACAAGACAACCCGTAGCGGACATTGACGTTCACCAAGCCAGTTGAGGATCACCCTTCGCAAGGCGTTGGTTGTACTCTCTGGCGGTGGGCATGGCTTTTCACAAGGGAGGTCTTGGTACGGTGCGTCTTGAATGTTTCCACTGGAGTACGTCTTGCCAGCCACGTCCGCATCTACCTGCACGATTAACACGTCATGATACGCCAGCGCCAAAGAACCAGACACCGAGCCCCCGCCTTCCAAGGCCGCTTGACGACTCCAGCGATAGACTCCAACCCATCCCACTCCTGTATCTCCGAATGGTGAGAAACCAAAGGCGGCGGATCCTTCTGGCTGCAACGTCTGGAATTCATACTCGATATTTACCAACAAGGAATCCAGAATCGCGCGGAGCATAATGGCGTCGGTTGGTCCTTCGACCGCCGCCGCAACGCGTAACGGCTCAGACATCCGGAACCCCTCCCAGATGTCCCATCACCCACAACCTGGATAATGTCCAGCCCTGCTCCGCTCGCTTCAACAGATCTTTATTGACGATCACACGGCGCACTGACGTGCGGCCTGAACTGGTCCGGGATACGGTGAACAACCGTACGCGATCATCCTGCAGTGGAAGCCCATCCAAAACCAGCGGATTGTGCGTGGTAAGAAGAATCTGGCGTGGCTTGCTCGCGTGCAGATACCATTGACACATGTGCTCCATTAGAGAACGGGCCAATCTGGGGTTCAATCCGTGATCTGCGTTGTCCACCGCGCACAATGCCGGACATGCTTCGTGTCCCGAGATAACCGCGAGAAACAGCGCATACAAAGCGCCCTCGGAAGCGTCGTACCCGGACAGGACATTTCGATCCTTGTCCATGAAACGATCGTGAAACCGAATCACGGTTTTGGAAGCGGCAGCAGCCGGGGAGAGCGGCAGACGGCCGGAGGGGGTCGAACCGAAACTCTTGGCCCAATCGACAAGCCCCAGAACGTCCCGGCAGATCCTCTTGCTGCGATCACCCTGGCGCCGTTGCTTGAGTAGCTCGTGAATCGCCTGTGGAAGGTTGCCCCCGGAAAGACCCACCGGGTTTCTTGGCTGCGTCTCCGGCGCAACACCGCGTAAAACGGGGGTTGTCGGTGAATATATGACGTAGCCTTGCAGCAACCGCAAAAAATCACGTGCGGCTCTCTGGGTCACTTCAACTGCCTTCAGCGCAGCCAATCCCCGTTCGGGATTGATCTCGGTCGAACGAGGTGAACGTCCGACCAGCGGTTGTTTCTTATCTTCCCATTTCTCTGTTTTGAATCTCCAAGCTGGGGCCGGACCGTTCAAGGGGTTGTGCAGGGAGACTTCGTAGCTGGCCTGTGCACCTGACGCTCCGAAGTAAAGATGGGGGGGAACTCTCTTTCCCCGTCTGGCGGGAAAGGCCGTTTTGTATAATGCGGGGACACCGGGCCGGACGCCACGCGATAGCAAGCTCTGATCGTCAACCTTGCCATCTGCCGCTGCGGAGAGGACTCCCAGGGCTTCCAGCAAGTTGCTTTTTCCGCTGCCATTGGCACCAATGAAGACGTTGACCAATCCAAGGTCAACCGTCACGTCCTCCAGGGATTTGAATGTTCTGACAGACAGGTTCTCGATCATTTGGCAGACCGCCTCCACTCCAAAAATGCACCTTAGCCGCCACCCGATCCAAGGGTCAAGCGACAGCATTAATTGACCGGGGGCAATGACTCAGGGTGAACCGAATGTCGAGGATAACAGGAGTGAAGAAACAGACTTCTTCCTTTGGCAAGCTCAGGACAAGCGCTTCGCTCGGAATGACCATGTAGGCGTATTGCTCGGGACAAGGCCCTTATCCCATCTCCAGAAGTTCGTGGTCGGGGTTGCGTTCTTTCGTGAAGGTTTTGGACCAGGAGGAGCGGAAGAGCACGATGGGGCGGTTGCGGTGATCTTTGACGAGTATGGCGTCGCTCGGGGCGCGAAAGGTGTCGAGGTCTCCGACCAGCCAGGCGCTGCATTCATAGCTCAGGGGTTCGAGGCGGGTCTCCACCCGGTATTCGTTCCGCAGACGAAATTGCAGGACGTCGAACTGGAGCCGGCCTACGGCCGCGGCGAGGAAGTCCAGGTCATCGAGGCTCCGGAGAATCTGCACCGTGCCTTCGGCGGCCATTTGTTCCATGCCTTTGTCAAAGGCTTTGCGTTTACCCACGTCGGTGGGTTGAACCCGGGCAAACACCTCCGGTTGAAACTGGGGCAGCGGCTGATAGTTGAACCCGTCACTCAATGAGATGGTATCGCCGATGGCAAACTGTCCCGGGTTGATGATCCCGATGATGTCGCCGGGATACGCCACGTCCACGGTGTTGCGGCCCTTGGCCACGAGACTGTGCGGCCGTGACAGGCGCACGTCGTTCCCCAGGCGGTGATGTTTGACCACCATGTCGCGCTCGAACCGGCCGGAGCAGACTCGCAGGAAGGCGGTGCTGTCGCGATGCCGGGGATTCATGTTTGCCTGGATCTTGAAGATATAGGCGCTGAACGGTCGCTCCACCGGATCCACGACGATTTCCGTGCCGTCGTGTCGATCGGCCGTGCGCGGAATGGCCGCGGGCGCCATTGCCACAAAGGCGTCGAAGAAGTTTTCAATACCGAAATTCGTGAGCGCGGAGGCAAAAAATACGGGCGTCACGTCACCTCGAAGAAACGCTTCCTGCGAATACGGGTTCCCGGCCACGTCCAACAATTCCAAATCGTGATTGACTTCCTGCAACACGTCTTCCTCGATCAGGGCCCGGGCTTCGTGGCCGTCCAAAGAAATTTCACGGCGTTCGGCTTTCGCGGAGCCCTGCGCCGCCAGTTTCTTGAACAGCGAGATCCGGCGGGAGGCGCGGTCCACGACGCCCACGAATTGTTGTCCCGACCCCACGGGCCAATCGATCGGGTTGGCGTGAATGCGCAGGACGTCTTCCACCTCGGCCATGAGGTCCAGCGGCGGGCGTCCCGGCAGGTCCATTTTGTTGATCAACGTCAGGACGGGGATTCTGCGCAACCGGCACACCTCGAACAATTTCCGGGTTTGGGTTTCAACGCCTTTTGCCGCGTCGATGACCATCACGGCACTGTCCGCGGCGGTCAGTGTCCGGTAGGTGTCTTCGCAGAAATCTTCGTGTCCCGGTGTATCGAGCACGTTGACAACGGTGTCCTTGTATTGGAACTGCATGGCCGACGCGGTGATCGAGATCCCGCGTTCCTGTTCCATTTCCATCCAATCGGACGTCGCCGTCTTCGCACTTTTCCGGCTTCCGACCATGCCGGCCGTCCGGACCATGCCGGAATAGAGCAGCAGTTTTTCCGTCACGGTGGTTTTCCCCGCGTCGGGATGACTGATAATGGCGAACGTGCGGCGCTTTTTCGCCTGGGCCCGAACGTCGTTTTGAATGTGCGGGTCGTACGTGACCATGGGTGATGGGCTGGGCTAAAGTTCTTCGAGTCGGCCCTGGGCCCTGGCGAGGTCCACGCGCGACGCGTTGAAATTGAACAGCGCTTCGATGAGGTTGTCCCGGGCTTGCGCCACCCGCGTTTGGGCGTCCGTGACTTCGATGTTGGTCGCCAGGCCGACGGCGAAGCGCCGCCGGGCGAGGCGGAGTTCCAGGAACGCCAACCGGAGCCCTTCCTTGGCCACGGCGACTTGTTGTTGGGTCGATTCCATCGTCAGCAGCGCGTCCCGCACTTCCAGGCCGACCTGCTTTTCGACGTCTCGCGTCCTGATGGATTCCAGGCGAAGGAGGCTGCGCTGTTCGGAAATGCGGCCTTCACGCTGGCCGCCGTCGAACAGGGGAATGGAGAGCAGGACCTGGACGTTGTCGGTGGTCAACGCATCGCCGGGTTGATTTCCGATCACGCCCACGTCTCCCGTCCCCGTGAGAGAAGGCACGCGTTCCATCACCACCGAACTCAACGTGAGTTCAGCCAGACGTTCCCGTTTCTTTTGGGCTTTGAGCTCGACCCGGTGTTCCCTGGCGACCTGGAGGGCGTCGTCCACGGTCTGCGGAGTCACGGGGACGAGTTTCAAATCGTCCGTGAGGATCAGCTGCACGTCGAAGGAGAGCCCGATGCCGCGGCTCAAGTTGAGTTTGGCGCTGCCGTAGTCGTTGCGAGCGATGAGCAGGCGTTGTTTTTCATTTTCGAGCTGCACTTTCGCGCGGGTGACGTCCAGCTTGGTGGCCATGCCGACCGACTTGCGTTCCATGGCCAAGCGCAACAGTTCGTTGTTGAGCTTGACGTCGGCCAAGCGGGCCTTGACGGATTTTTTAACCCGCAAGGCTTCCAGGTACGCCAGGGCGACCAAGGCCATGGTGTCCATTTTCTGGGTTTCCGAGTCCAGGCCCGCCACTTCGATGTTCGTTCGGGCCGCGCGCCATCTTTGGATCAGACTCAGGCTGAACAGGTTCTGGGTCAATGCCACGCGGCCGTCGTAAAAGTCACGGGGAATAGTGCCCCCCCTTCCGCCAAAGGAGCCCAGGAATAATCGCCTCCTCGCTCCGCTGACCCGGGCGGACAGGTTCGGCAGCAGGGCTCCGCGCTGGGTAAAAGCCTGCTCTTCCGCCTGCGTCACGCGCTCCTTGAAGATCTGCACCGTGGGATTGTTGTCCACGGACGCCTGCATGGCGTCACGCATGCTCAACCGGAGTTCGGGTGGGCGCGCGCGCAACGCGGCTCCATCCTTCACGTCCAGGGCCCAGGAAAGGGTCGGCGTTCCGGACAAGCACGTGATGCCGATTAAAATAAAGGTGATCATGACGGCCTCTTCAAACTGGTTGTTGCCACGATATTGTCCATAACCCTCCCGGTCACGTCTCGCTGATTTCTGAACCCAGGACCGCTTTCGACGACGCGGCTTCTCTCTTGAGTTTCCAGCCCATCATGAGGCTGAAGATCGCGGGGACCAAGAGGAGCGTAAACATGGTCGAGAGCATGAGCCCGCCGAGCACCACGCTGCCGATGCCCCTGTACAATTCCGATCCGGCGCCCGAGGCGAGGACCAGCGGCAGGAGGCCGAAGGTCGTGGTCAGCATGCTCATCATGATGGGCCTGACCCGGGACCGCACGGATTCGGCAATGGCCTGACGCGCCGGCATGCCGCCGGTGGTCCGGTCTTCACCGGATGACCACGGATTGAGCCGTTGCGGATCCATGAAGTTCAGGGTCTGGTGCACGACCAGGATGGCATTGTTCACCACGACGCCGATCAGGATGATAAACCCCAACATGGTCAGGACGTCCATGGGTTGATAGGCGATCACGTGATTGACGACAAACAATCCGAGAATGCCTCCGGCTGCGGCCAGCGGTACGCTGAAGATAATAACAAACGGATACAGGAAACTTTCAAACAGCGCGGCCATGAGCAAATAGGTAATGAGTAGGGCCAGGAGAAGATTGTATTTCAGGGCGTCATAGGTTTTCGTGAGGTCGTCCGCCGTGCCTGCCAGGTGAATGTTATAGAGACGCCCGAGGTTGCCGGATTCCGTGATTGGAAGGACGACCTGCTGTTCGATCAGTTCCATGGCCGTCTCCAACGGCATTTCGCTGGGCGGAATGACCTGGACGGTGATGGCCCGTTCCCGTTCAATATGGTTGATTTGTTCGGGGCCCGCCACGAGTTTGATCTCGGCAAGATCGCCCACCGTGGCAATGCGGCCGCCGCGGGTAAAGATAGGCAGGTTCGCCAGATCTTGCGTTCGGTCCGCGTAGGCATCGATGCCCTGAATCGTGAGATCGATTTCATCGCCCTCAAATTGGTAATCGCTCGCCTTGGCCCCGTCCACCAGGGCGTCGATGGTAAAGCCGAGTTCCTGATTCGTCATTTGCACGTCAGCCGCCCGGTCCCGTTTCAGGTGGACCCGCACCTCGGGACTTCCCAAATCGAGGCTGGGTATCGGGCGAAGCTGTGCGCCGGGGAGGAGTCCTTGGACCTGGCCGAAGATGCGTCCGGCCAGAGCGATGAGCCTGTCGAGGTCCGGGCCGGTAATTTCAATGTCAATACTTCGTCCATCGCCCAACCCCTGGTCGAATAAACTGCCTTGGGTCACGATCGGTATGACCCCGGGGATATCGTCCATGGCCCTGTGAAACACCGGGATCAAGTTGCGAATTTGGGCATCGTCGTTTGTGCGACCGCCCATAAATACTGAACGCCCGCGCGCCACGTAGAAGAAATTGCGGATACTGGGACCATCCAACGCGGCTTCCTCCGGGGAACCCGGTTCGGCGTCCCAATGGGGAGTCAGGACCCGCTCAATGGACTTTCCCAAATGCACGTACTTCTCCGTGTTATATCCGGGCGGAGGCAGGACGATGCCGAAGATCAGGTTGCGATTCCCGCTGGGCAGGTATTCGGCTTTCGGCAAGAACAGCGTGATGATGCCGAGGGCGAACAGCGTGAGCCCGCAGACGATCCCCACGCGCCAGCGGATACTGCCGCACATCCAGTACACGAACTCGCCGATTCGGGCGGGGTTGATGCCCAGCCGGTCAGCCATCCGGGAGCCGTGACTGACCAGGTCATCCAAGCGCTTGGAGGAGGAGCCTCGGTTCCGGGCGGTTTCACGGTTCCGGGTTGTCAAAATGCGTGCGGACAGCGATGGGATCACGGTAATGGAAACAAGCAGGCTCAGCCCGACACCGGCACTGATCGCGATGGCAATGTCCCGAAAGAGTTGTCCCGCCTGTTCCTCAATGAACACGATCGGCACAAAGACGGCAATGGTCGTGAGGGTGCTGGCCAGCACCGCGCCCCAGACTTCAATGGTACCGTCATAAGCGGCCTGCCTCAGCGGTTTGCCCGATTCCCGATGACGATAGATATTTTCCAGGACGACGATGGAATTGTCGACGAGCATGCCCGCGGCAAGCGTCATGCCGGCGAGACTGATCACGTTCACGTTTCGGTCCAAGACCCACAAGGCAATAAAGGTTCCCATGATGCTGACGGGGATGGCCAACCCGATCACGAAGGTCGTGCTTCCCGTGCGCAGGAACAGGAAGAGAATCGTCACGGCGAGGATACTGCCAATGACCAGGTTCTTCTGCACAAGGTTGATGGAACTGTAAATGTAGTCCGTTTCGTCGTAGACCTGAAACAGTGTGAAGCCTCGTCTTTTGAGGATCTCATCATTCAGTTCCTGAACCGCTTCGCGAAGGTGCTGCATCGTGTCCAAGGTATTGGCCCCGGTCTCACGGACGGCATTGACGGCAATGGAATTGCGTCCCATTTCCCGAACGACATGTTTCGGCTCTTTGTACGCGATGCTGACGGTCGCCACGTCCCGCACGTACACCGGCGCGCCGTCCCGTCTTGCAATGATGACGTCACTCACGTCTTCGGGGCTCTGGTATTCGCCCGTGGTTCTGACGACGTACGAACGTTTGCCTTCATCGAAATCTCCCGCGCTGTAGTCGCGGTTTTCCTGATCCAGCGCCTGAGCCAGGTCCAGCACCGTGAGCGAACGGATGGCCAATTTCAAGGGGTCCACGAGCACGCGCAGTTCCCGTTCTCGACCACCATAGACGTTTGACGCGGCGACTCCCGTGATGCGCTCGAAACGCGCCTTGATCACGTCTTCCGCAAAATCCCGCATGGTATCGATGGCGATGGGGTTTCCTTCCAGTGGTTCGAAAATGAACCATGCCATGGCCCGGCCATTTGCATTGGCGCTGCTGATCACGGGTTCATCGGCTTCGTCGGGATATTCCTTGACCTGATTGAGTCGATTCGAGACGCGAAGAAGAGCCGTGTCGGTAGTGGTCCCGGCGGGAAAACGAAGGATGATTTCACCGGAATCGTAGGAACTTTCACCGTACATCTTCTCCAATCCCTCGACTCCTTTGACTTGCTCTTCCTGTTTATCCACGATTTCGCGTTCCACTTCCTTGGGACTCGCTCCCGGCCATGTGGTCGCAATCGTGATCTCGGGTTTGGAGACGTCCGGCGTGAGTTGGATGGGAAGCTTCGTGAGAGACACCAGCCCGAAGAGGACCACGAGAATCACGACCACGGTCGTGGTAACCGGGTACCGGATGGCGAATTGAATGACGTTCATTGGTCGTTGCCGGGAATTTCTATAATGCGCACGGGTTGGCCGGGGAACAAACGTTCGTTGCCTTCCACGACGACGGTCATGCCTTTTTGGATCTCCCCTTGGATTTCAACCAGGTCTTCAAGGTGCAGGACGGCGGTCACCGGAATTTGGTCGGCCATCCCCTGATTGACTCGAAAGACGAACTCCTTGCCTCCCCGGAGGACCAGGGCGTCCTTCGGGACTACGAGCCCTTGGTGGGGCCGGTCCACCCGGAACGTGACGCGGGACACCATCCCGCTTTTGATCGCCAATCCAGGATTGGGAATCTCCACTTTGACCGGAAACGTTCTCGCGGTTCGGTCGGCTTGGGCAACGAGAGAGAAGACCTGACCCTGCGCCTCGAACTCCGGCAGCCCGTCGAAAGTTGCGGTAACGGGGTCCCCGGTTTCAATTTTGCTCACGTACCGTTCCGGAAGAGGAATATCGACTTGCACGTGCGAAAGATCCACCATCTCGACAATGGCTCCGCCTTCTTCAACCCACTGCCCGATCTCCGTGAATTCCTGCGTAATCCATCCATCAAAAGGCGCGACGATCATAGACTGGTTGAGGGAGTCCCTGACTTGCCGGATTTCGGCCCCCAATTGAGACAGGTGTTCTTTCAGCGCCGTTTCTTCGGCCAGGGCGTCATCGAAATCCTTCTGCGTGACAAGTTCTTTCTTTAAAAGGACGCGGAACCGGCTCAGATCCCGTTTGGCTCGCTGATAGCGAGCCTTGGACTCTCGAAACAAGGCCAAGGCTGAATCGAGTTGGATCCGCAAGGTCTCCGTTCGCAAACGCGCCAGCAGTTTCCCGCGTTTGACCTTCATGCCTTCTTCCGCGGGAAAGGCTTGGACCAAACCCTCGACTTCGCTGGCCACGATGCTGCGTTTCCATGGTTCGACCGTCCCGACCAACGTGACGGTTTGCTTCACCTCTTGTTGAAGGACCGGGGCGACGCGGACCGGCGCCGGCGGAGGACCCGAAGGGGGAGGCGCGGCTTGTTGTTCGTCACATGCCTGGAGTGTGACCAGGCACAAGAGCAAAGGAAGGGGCTGGCAGAGTTGGCGAATCAATCGCTGAAATGAGTGCGGGGTCGTCATAATAACAACCGTCAGCGAACATGGCAGCCAAGCCATGCCCGCCGGCAGGCTTCATATGCGAGTGAGTGTCGTTGGGGCGGAGGTGACATAGGGTCATCATATCAGTCATGGACAAGGATCTTGAACGGATGAATATATTCTAATATACGTGAATCCGTTTCCACAAATTAAGGAGTGCTCACGCGGCTTTGAGCCGTGGCGTGTGTGGGATCCGGTTCCTTCGAGCGACGAGTTCCTGCCTGCTCCCATCTCCAGAGAACGAATCCGGAAACGAAGAGAAGAGGCAGTGACAGCCCACCCCCAAAGACAAGCACCTGCCCGATGATGCCCAGGTTCAAGTCTGCGTGGAGCGGGATTAAGGTCGATTTCACCCATTCCGCGAGATTGATCTGCTCGCCAGGACGTTCCAGCATGATAGCTGCGGTATGCGTATTCACCCAGACTTCGGTATGTTGGGCTCGGGGGTCGGCGCCGGGCGGCATCAATCCTATGAAATGAACGTCTTTCTGAAATTCATTGGCCGGTAAAATGGTTCGGACGACGAGTCCGGGGTTTGCCTGTAACGCGACCGCGACGGCCTGGCTGACGGATATTTCGCGAGTGTCTTTTGGAACGGGAGGCGCCTCGCCCTCTTTTCGATCGCCTTCCATGCCCGAATTTTGCGGTGCAGCCGCCGGCGCGTATTCTCGTATCGGAAAGACGGTTTTCCATACAGGTTCAACCCAGTTTGGTTTCATGATGGCCAAACCCGTATACAGCAGGACGATCATCGGCACGAGAAGGCAGATCGCCATCGCGTTATGCCAGGACAGCCAATCCCGCCGGCTTTTCAGCGAGCGGGAAACCGTAAACGCCTTTTTCCAGTTATTCTTCGGCCACCAAAGAATGACTCCGCTGAGCAAAGAGAAAAATCCAAAGAGGGTAGCCCAACTCACCATCTCACCGCCAAAGGGAACCAGGAGAGACACGTGAAAAAAGACGAGTTTGATCCATAAGGACTCGTCGACGACAAAACTGCCCAGAATTTCATCCGTGACCGGATGAATCGCCGCAACGACGTGGATCTCCGCTCCTGTTTTATCTTTATCATGAGCAAAGAGCACCGGAACGGTTCCCGGGATATGCCCGGCATTGGGATATTCGATTCTTTCCACTTCCACCTGGCTGAAAACGGGATCGTCAGCCACGGTTTTCAGCCAGGCGTCGACTTTTTGGGGAGTGATCTCGAAATGAGGAACGTTCTCCGGAAAGAGAATATCTCCGTTTTCCCACTTGGCCAGAGGTTCAACGAAAACCAGCAGGGCTCCGGTCAAGCCCACCAGCGCAAGGACGAGGCCGATACTCAGGCCCAACGCCCAATGCAGCCAGAGCCAGACTTGACGGAGCTTGATTGAAAGAGCCACTCAGGACGTCCTTATTCCCGGCATCAGAAAGGATACGTGATGGTGATGCCGATTTCTCTGGGCGGCAAAACGTACCCGCTGCCGCCGGGGTTGGTTTTCTGAAAGTACTGCAAGTCATCGAAGACGTTACGAACCCAACCACGAACCGTGAAGTCGTTGATTTGCCCCGTGACGCCGGCATCGACGTTCACGTAGTCGCCGGAGTCAGTGCCCTCAAGGTATTGGAAATCAGAGCGGTACCCGTCGACATGGGTCGCGGTCACGTCGACCGAAAGCGCAGGGAAAACCTGCCAAACGAAACCGCCGTTGAGCGTGACTTCGGGGTCCAGACCGAACCGGTTGCCGTCAATGGCTTCGCCCGGAGCATCAACCTCGGTCTTGAGAAGGCCAACGCCGCCGATTAACTCCAAGGCATCGGTCACTTGGGCACGGGCTTCGAACTCGGCGCCATACGTGTTTCCGTCAAAATTGAGAATTCTGGATATGTTTGGCTCGGGTGAATAGAAAAACTGGTAGTCGTCATATTGGTTGTAGAAAGCCGTCACATTGAGAGAGACCCTGTTGTCCATCAGGTTGCTGCGGTACCCGATTTCATACGTCCAGACATATTCCGGATCATATTCATAGGACGAAAAACTCCCAAAATCGATGCCACCGCCCGGGTTGAAGCCGCGTCGTGCAGTCGCATACATGGTTTGTTGTTCATCCAGATCAAAGGCAAAACCGGCCTTCGGCAGAAAAACCGTGACGTCCTGATCGATCAATATGGGAATGAAGATTGTCGCGTCGAAGAACACGGTATTTCTCATGATCCGCCCGCCTCCGAGGAGTCTGAAATTGTCCGTGACGTGATACGTCAGGTCGGTAAACGCGGATATGGCTTCCCGCTCATCTTCTGAAGTGATGGCGAATAGTCCCGTTTGCGTGTCCCCTGTTTCACGCCGATAGCTCGCACCGACGACGCCGTCAAGCGCTCCCTTGTTCTCGAAAGTATAGAGCAGGTACTGGGTCAGGAGGTCTCTGTTCAAGCTATCGAACGTGACTCCCGACGTGCCTGAATTGGAGTCCGGAGTATCTTGAAAGGTATTTTTCATGTACGCGGTAATGGAGCGAATTTCTCCGGTGTCGCCTACGCTGTAGCGCAGATCGGAGGTGAAGCCGTAATCCTCCGTGTCAAAGATGCGTTGTCCACCCGACCAGCCATACAGGCGGTCTTTGGGGTCACGGGCAATGCCGTCCGGAGCCCACATTTCCGAGTCGGTCCCCCAGATCCACGAATCAAAGGCGGAATCGCGGCCGTTCTGGTATTCCAGGGTAAACAGGCCGGAAAAATCGGGGAGGGTCTGAGGCACCCAGAGAAATTTGTTGCGCAGGGTGAGCGTATTATATTCCGACAGGGCATCGAAATCCGTTCCCGGGGGGATGCCGGGGGTTCCGTCGTCATAGACCTGGACCGGGTTGCGGTCCTCCTCGAATTGCAGCACGAAACGCATCGCGAGTTCTTTCCCGACCGGCACGTTATGCATGTAGTTGACCCGTTTGCCGAATCCGGAGACCTCATTCCAGTCAAAACGCGTTTGAACGGCTCTCTCCGAGAAAAACACCGGATCTTTCGTGTTCACGTTAAAAACGCCCGCAATCGCATTGGGGCCGCGCGTCGTGGCCTGCGGGCCGCGCAGCACTTCGACTTGCTCGACGTCAAACATGGATTGATAGACGTTATTCGCGTAGTTTGCGAGCCGTTCCACGCCCCCCACAATCAGTTTGGCCCGGGGCTGCGACGCGGCCAGCAGACCTCCGCCCAAGCCCAGAGGACCGCCGCCTTGAAGCCCGCGAATGGCAGGCATAAAGTCGGGAGGAGCCGGCGTCACGTTGGGAATATGGCGCACGGTATCGTAGATCCGGTACGCGTCGTTCCGTTGCAGATTCTCTTCGGTCAACACCTTGACGCTGGTGGTTGTCTCGCTGAGCGGGCGTTCCACCAACTCGCCCGTGACCGCAATCTCGGCAAGCCTGAGCTTGACGGCAGGTTTCTCCTGCTCTTTCTTACCTTCGGCTTCCGGTTCATTTTGGACGTCTGGCGTTGCCGCTGAGCCGCCTGTCGCTGCCTTCGCTTTGTCTTCGACTTCCTGCGCCATGAGTGAAGTGAAGGGAAAGACCGTCAACGTCAGCACAATGGCCAAGAACAGAGTTTTGGGCCACATCTTGATCTCCTTGTTGTTTGTTGATGCGTTTGGATACTAAACAATCAACAATTAATCCTGGGCCGGCGCCCAAAAGCGAATTTCCCGACGACCCACAGCGCGATCACGCCCGGCAGGGCCGGGAGCCAATCCTCCCTAGAACCGCCAGGTGCTGCTGAACCCGAAGGTACGCGGTCGGCCTTTGCCGCGGCCCCTCTTCGGCAAGGACATTGGCAGTCTTGCGGATTACGATCTTGATGTGCCGGTTGACCGGTTGTTGGTACAAACCGGGTAATAAGGGCACCTCGCCCTCCTTTGTCTTGAACTCAACCAGCGGGTGCGAGAGTTTGCGTCGAACGAGACGGATTCTCCTGAAGTCTCTAACGCCCTGAGTAAACGACAATTTTAAACAACCATTTTATCCTGAAAATATAATAATTAAAATACGTATCAATATCAATAATAATGAAATTAAAAACCGATATTATAATAGTCTTGAGCCCCTGGATTGTCAGTGACGGCAGCACCCGGCCCTAGGGGTGATTTTTGGGAGGAGAAGGGTGCTTCCGCCTCTCGAAAAATGTTCAACCTCGCTCTGGACTTTGGAATCCGAACATTGGTAGAGTTTTCATACTGAAATTGTTTCTCACTTTCAGATATTCACGTTGTCCGTGAGGTCAGAGGCTGTCGAGCCTGAGCCCATGCCCTCTCTCCGTGCACCTTTGGTTTCTTGCATTGCCCGAAAGCTATCATCGGGTGACCGGGCAAAACTCCTAATCCGGAAAGCAGAAATCGGATGACAGACGCCCAAGTCGAGGATTTGTTTCGCCAGCATCGTGACGAACTCATGCGGCGGCTTGTCGGTATGGTTCATTCCCGCGAGACCGCGGCGGATCTCACGCAGGAAACGTTTGCGAAAGTCTTGAGGCAGGTGCGTACTCAGGTCGTGGAGCACCCGAGGGCGTTGTTGCACCACATTGCCACGAATCTCGCGATTGATCATCTACGAAAACAGAAGAGCCCGCTCCACGCCGGGGATTCGATTGAGGCGGGCTTGGAGGTGCCGAGCACACTGCCTTCCCAGGAGCGGAGGGTGCTTGCCAAAGAGCGGTTTCAGATGTTCATGCGGGCCATCGAGTCCTGGCCCCCGCGAACTCGGGAAGCGTTTCTGCTCCATCGCGTCTATGGCTATTCCTATCGGGAAGTAGCCGCACGCATGAATATTTCGGAAAGCGGCGTAGAAAAGCACCTCATGCGCGCGCTGGCTCATTCCTGCAAGGTGCACGATTCGCTCGATGGTGAAGGGTGAGGGAATTGGCTGGTGTATTCGTCATCACATATACTATCTTTTGCTTGCATCATTCCCGATTGTGGGATGTTGAGAACGAACCATGCCGTCATCGGACGAACAGCGCAGACCGTCACGCAACACCGACGAGACCAGGCTTCGAGAAGAAGCCATTGCCTGGGTCGTGCGTCTGCGCAACAGCAGTCTGACCGAACACGATCGACGCGCATTTGAAAGCTGGAAATCACGGAGTCCGGCGCATGCCCGCGCGTATCAGCACGCCTCGGCAATCTGGGAAGATCCGGACCTCCGCGCCGCCGCCCATCAGAGCGCGCTAGGGAGCCCGCCCCTCAGCGTTGCCAAAGAAACCGCCTGGTCTCGACACCGGATTCGGTACGCGGCCGCCATCGCGGCTTGTGTCATCGCGTTCACGCTCGTGGGCGCCTATTTTGACATGGTGACGTGGGTGCAAGCTGATTACCGCACGTCGGTCGGCGAACAACGCATCCTCACGTTGCCCGACCAATCCAGGGTCACGCTCAACACCCAATCGGCCATTGCCGTTTCGTTTGATGCCGCCGCCCGCCATGTGCGTTTACTGAAGGGTGAAGCGTTGTTTATGGTGCAATCCGATGCCGCCAGGCCGTTTATCGTAGAAAGCCCACACATCGCCATCCGCACGGTGGGCACGGAATTTATCGTCCGCGCCGGGGAGAAGCGGGATCGTGTGACCGTTCTGGAAGGCACGGTCGATGTGCATAATAGGGGCAATAAGGATGCTGTCTCCCGTGTAACGGCCGGATTGCAGATTCACGGTGAACCAGGCGAATTGAGCCAGCCGGCTGCTGTCGATCTTCCGACAGCTTCAGCTTGGTTGCAGGGGCGGCTTGTGGTCAATGGTGCTCCGCTCGAAGAGGTCCTGGACGAAATAGAACGGTATTATCCGGGCACCATCGCGCTCTGGAACCAGGATCTTCGAGAGACACAAGTGACGGGCACCTTTAATTTGTACGAGCCAGCCCAAAGCCTTGCGTTGCTCGTCAAGACCTTTCCCCTCACCATGGTCCGCCTAACCGACCTCGTCGTCATCCTGGTCTAGTTGATCGGTTCTTTTCCCAGGTTCATTTCCCTAAAACGTCCACAGATCCTGCGTTGAAAAAGTTTCTTCACACTAAGTGAGGAAAAGATTGCCCTGTTTCGTCTACAGAAGCATACGGTTCCACACGGTCGGATACAAAGGAGGCACCGCATGTCACAGGAAGGTGACGGACAAGGAATCATGAAACGACAACGGCAGATGAATCGTTCACTTCAGCAGGCGTGTTTGGTCAAAACCGTTTGTGCGATTTTGCTTGTGTTCGTACAGAGTTCGGCGTTCGTTACGGCGTTGGTAGGGCAAGCCGGTGCGCAAATGGCACGGACCGAGGAAATGAATTTCAATATTCCGGCCCAACCGGTTGGGCCGGCGGTCAATGCCTTTGCCAATGCCACTGGATGGCAGGTGAGCTTTCCCACAGACCTGGTGGCCGGCTTCACTTCTTCGGGGATCAATGGGCGGTTCACGCCGGAAGCCGCGTTACGGGCCTTGTTGGCAGGTACAGGGTTGCGTTACCAATTTGCGGATACCCATGCCGTAACCCTGGTGCGGGAATCGCCTCCAAGTCAGCAAGACCTCGCGCCCATCGCGGCCAAACCGGTGGTGGTCACCGGTGAATTGCAGCAACGCACCGTGCAGGAAAGTCAAACCAGCGTGACGATCTTCAGAGGGGAGGTTCTGGATCAAACGCCCCAGTTTACCAATGTCAAAGACATCTATAACCAAACCGCGAACGTCACCACCTCGATTGCGGGATCCAACGTGAGCATTCGCGGGATTGAAGCTCTCGGAGTGGGCGGGGGTGGTTCCGGCTTGCTCATCAACGTGAATGTGGATGGGGCCAGTGCGCTCCTGAGCCGTGGTATCGCCGGCGCGGCCTACAGTACCTGGGATTTGGAACAAGTAGAGATTCTGCGGGGTCCGCAATCCACGCAACGGGGCCGCAATGCCCTGGGCGGGGCCGTACTTGTTCGCAGTAAGGACCCAAGCTTCAAGCCGGAGTTCAAGACGCGCCTGGATTACGGCCGCTTCAACGAGTTGCGCGCGGCCGGAGCAGTCAACCTTCCCCTCATCGACGATCGATTGGCATTACGCGTCTCCGCCGAGCAGTTTCAGACCGATGGGTATATCGAAAACCCCACGCGCGGTGAGGATGACTACCACCGGAGTGAGTTACAAACGTTTCGGGGGAAACTGCGCTGGAGATTGACTGATCAGGTGGACGTCATCGCCGGCTACACGTTTTCCGATAACTTATTTGGCCAGCAAACTGTCGATATTGGAGCCACCGGCAACGCCAGAATAAATTTAGCCAATGAGCTTGATCAACGGAGGGGCAGGAGCGACATTGTCAATGTGCGGATCAATGCTGACTTTAACCCTCGTTGGTCCGTGTTTTCGGAAACCACCTATTACAACATGGATTTCAGTATAGCTTGGGATTCCGATGGAACGGCTGCGGACGGCGGCCGTGGTAACACGAAATTCGACGAATACAGTATTACCCAAGAGGTGCGGGCCACCTATCAGGGAGAGAATCTTACCGGTGCCTTGGGAGTTTATTTTACGGATACGGCCTGGGATTCGTTGGGTGTCGGTAGGGTGCCAGGTATCTTTTTCCGCTTGCCGCCCGAAACCTTCGTTGACGTTATAGCGGGAGGAGGCCTGGATGCCACCAATCTCGCATTCTATGGAGAAGTCGACTTGGACCTGCTCGAACGCTGGACGGTTACGGTTGGGGCGCGGTATGACCTGGAATGGCAGGATGGTCGTCAAAATTCCTCTTCGACTCCTTCTCTGCCCATCTTTCCTACCACCTCGACGCAATCGGACACCAATTTCTCCGCCTTCTTGCCCAAAGGGGGAGCAACGTATCATTGGACGGACGAGGTCAGTACGGGGTTCACGGTACAACGGGGGTATCGGTCAGGGGGATCGGGCACCTCAATGCTTCAAAATTATGAATTCGATGCCGAGTACACCTGGAATTACGAATTGGCGTTTCGCTCCACTTGGTTGGATCAACGGCTCGTGGCCAATGCCAATGCGTTTTA
This sequence comes from Nitrospirales bacterium, assembly GCA_965204965.1. Classification (GTDB taxonomy): domain Bacteria; phylum Nitrospirota; class Nitrospiria; order Nitrospirales; family UBA8639; genus Bin75. Next base: position 3,152,785 of record OZ242026.1, read on the forward strand.
CACGGACTGGACGGATCAGCAGGTGATTATTTTCGGACCAACCGGGATTCAAGACAACATAACGGTCAACGCGGGCAGATCCGAACTGTTTGGATTTGAAGTGGAGACGGAGTGGCAGGCCACCAACAATCTGAATGTGTTTGCGAACCTCGGTCATACCAAGACCCGGTTTAAGGAATTTTTAACTCGGATCGGCAATGATTTGGTGGACTTTGCAGGCAATGAGTTTGGGTTCGCACCAGAGTGGACCGGCAGTCTCGGCGGGGCCTATTACTTTGACAACGGCCTGATGATCGAGGCGAATGGAAATTATACGGACTTCTCCTACAATTCGGCGATGAACCTTGAGGATGCAAAGAGTGATTCCCGTTTGATCTTCAATGGGCGGGTGGGCTATGAAGGCGAGAACTGGGCGATCTTCGTGTACGGGAGAAACATCTTTGACGAGAGATACTTTTTGAGAAGGTTAAGCCCTGGGAGGGGTCTGTACCACCGCGGCAACTTGGGCGAACCGGCGATCATCGGCTTCACGATTTCGGGCAATTTTGATGGATTAGGAGATATTGTCAATCTTGGCTCGTGAGCCGGGTTGCATCGGTCAACTTTTCTCAGAGTTAGGTCCGGATTGACCAGGGCAGGTCAAGAGCCTGTCTGGTTCTCTTGGGCGTCCATTTCAACTTTCGTGCGGTACTCATCGATCAACTCAGGCGGGATGAGCTTGAGGGCGAGGAACACGAGCGTCGGGACAATGATGATGTCATCGATAAAGCCAAGGCCCGGAATGGAATCAATGATCATGTCGATCGGCGAGAAGATGTAGCCAATGGCCATGGCCAGCAGCCACTTTGCCAGGCGGGGAACGCGCCGATCTTTCACGAGAAGTTTGTAGACCTTTATCTCACGCTTAAAAGTCTTTCCCAGTTGCTTGAGTCTTTGCGCAAGAGACATCGATTATCCCGCTACCCGTGCGTCCTGGCCGTTCAAAAAACTTTTCTTCCTCTCTTTCTTCCCCTCATTCGAGGGTTTCGCCCAACGTCATCCGCATTCTCTGAGACGAAGACTAAAGGGGCGATGACGTTCCTGGCAAGCCGGGGAACGAGCCATGGCCGGTCAGCGCCTGCGTAACAGGGGTGCCACCATGAGGTAGACGCAAGGCACAATGACCAGAATCACCGCTGTCCCGAACAGGATGCCGAACCCAAGCGAAATGGCCATGGGAATCAGAAACCGCGCCTGCATCGCCGTCTCGAACATCATCGGGGCCAGCCCGAAGAACGTGGTCAGCGACGTCAGGACAATTGGGCGAAACCGGTTCATCGCCCCTTGAATCACCGCTTCGGAAAGGGGAATGCCCTGCTCATCGTGGATGCGATTCGTCGTCACGACCAGAACAAGCGAATCATTCACCATCACGCCCGCCAAGGCCACCATGCCGAACAGGCTAATGAGGCTGAGCCCATAGCCCAGGATCAGATGCCCGATTAACGCCCCGATGAAACTGAACGGAATCCCCAGCATCACAATCAGCGGTTGCACGTAACTTCTGAAGGGAATGGCCAGCAACCCGTAAATCATCAAAAAGGCCAAGGGCAGCCCGATGGCCATGGCGGCGAGCGTTTCGCGTTGCGACGCCTGCTCGCCTTCCAGGGAATAGGTGAGGCCCGGATATTTTTCTTTCAACGCCTCCAGTTCATTGGCGGTCAGTGCCCCGATGATCCGGTTGGCATTGGCGATTTGTTCGTCGACCTCCGCCGTGACCTCCACGATGCGGCGACCTTTGTGTCGTTTGATTTCCGTATAGGACCGGCCCGGTTCGACGTCCGCGGCCTCGGCCAGGGGAATTTCTCCGCCTTGCGGGGTGAGCAAGATCAAGTGTTCGACCGTGAACGTCGACTGGCGTTCGGCAGCCGGCAACCGCACCATGACCCTGACTTCATCGCGGCCCCGCTGTTGACGCAGGGCTTCCACACCATAAAAGGCCCCGCGCACCGCCCCGGCCAAAGCCGTGGTATTGAGACCCAAGTTGCGCGCCTCGGGCTTGATGCGAAAATTCAGTTGCTGCTTGCCCACTGATATGCCGTCGTCGATATCCAGAACGCCGTCATACTCTGTCAGGGATTCGGCCAGATCCCGGGCAGCGGCTTCCAGAACGGATCTGGACCGATGAGAGAGTTGGACGTCGATCGCGGCCCCGGCGCTCGGGCCGGTATCGGCATGAAAGGAGAGCGCTTCCACCCCTGGAATCGTCCCCACGGCGGCCCGCCAGGCATTGGTAAAGTCCACGCTGCTGAATCCCCGCTTATCCGCCGGCTCGAGAAAAACCATGGTCCCCACGATGTGGCTGCCTAACGAACCCATGAAAACCTCGCCGGGCTCCATAGGGAACGAGCCGATATGGCCATATGCGCCTCGCAATACGGACTCGGCTCCCAGTTCTTTGATCGAGTCTCTGACACCTTGCAGCAGAGACTTCAGGACAGTCCGGGAATGGTCCGGAGAGACGCCATAGGGCAACGTGGCTTCAACCCAGACAATGTCCGAGTCAATCGACGGAAAAAAATTAAAAGGGATATGCCCGCTGACCACGATCCCGACCGTCAGAATCAACAGGGCTACCCCCACCGCTACCGTCAACCAGCGGTTGGCGAGCGCCATGCGCAGAAACGGTTGATACCGGTCCCGGATAAAGGTGATCATCTGCTTGCTGAACCACCGCCGGGGCCGATCGAGCGTTTCCCAAACCCCGCTCGATGCTCGCGTATGAGCCAAATGCGCCGGCAACACGAACAGCGATTCAACCAGCGACACCACAAACACCGCCACCACCACAGCGGGAACCTGCCTGATAAAATTCCCCATGTCACCGGGCAGGAAAAAGAAGGGCAGGAACACGACAATATTGGTCAGCACCGCAAACGTGATGGGCCCGGCAATCTCCCGGGCCCCGGCAATCGCCGCCTGGACCAGAGGCAGCCCCTGTTCCCGTTTCTGGTAAATGATTTCGCCCGCCACCACGGCGTCGTCCACGATGATGCCCAGCGTGACAATGAACGCAAACAGGGAAATCATGTTAATGGAGGCGTCGGTGAACGGAAGGAAGAGAAACGACCCGATGATTGAGACGGGCAGGCCGACCGTGACCCAAAACGCGAGCTTGAGATCCAGGAACAAGCCCAGGAGCAACAGAACCAAAATCAAACCCAGAAAGGCATTCTTCAATAACAAGGACATCCGGTCCCGGTACATTTCCGCCCAATCCTCCCAGATGGCCAGACCAATGCCGTCCGGCAACTCCGGTCGCAATTCCTCCAAATATGCCCGAACGCTCGCGGAAACGGACTGGGGCGATTCCGCGCCGACTCGAAATACTTTGACCTGGACCGTCCGTTGCCCATTATAGAACGCTTCTTCATCCGTCTCTGCAAAGCCGTCGGTGATCTTCGCAATATCGCCCACGGTGATGGTGGCCCCATTCGGGGTGGACACCAGGGGAATGTCGGCGTATTCCCGGCCGAAATCCCGCCGCTCCTGCGTCCGCAACAGGATTTCGCCACCTGGGGTCTTGAGCCCACCCCCGGGCAGTTCAATGGCGGCCGCCCTGATTTCTTGGGCAATCCGGTCGAGGGTCAGGCCGTAGGCCCGCAGATGCCGGAGGGGCACTTCAATGGCAATTTCCCGGGGCCGGGCCGCGCCCAGTTCTACGAGCGTGACCCCGGGCCGTTGCACCAGGTCATCCCGAATGCGGTCGGCCACGTCCCGCAGGACCTCCTCTTCCAGGTCGCCGTGCACCATCACGCTCAACACTTGATAGCGCACGTTCACGAAGCTGATGACCGGTCTTTCCGCCAATTCGGGGAATGACTGTATGCGGTCGATCTCATTGACGACGTCCTGCAGGACATTCTTGCCGGTGACGCCATGTATCAACTCAATTTTCACCAGGGCCCGACCCTCGGCGGCCGTGGAGGTGACTTCTTTCACGCCGTCCAGCCCGCGCACGACGTCTTCAATGGACAGGACAATGCCTTGCTCGACCTCTTCCGGGCTGGCACCGGGATAGTCCACGGTGCAGAGAATGGTTTCGCTCTTGAATTCCGGAAAGACTTCCTGCTTGACGTTAAAGCTGACCACCAACCCGCCGAGAATAAAAACGACCATGACCATGTTGGCCGCCACCGTGTGGCGGGTCATCCATGCAATCGGCCCGGAACGTGAAGAGGTTTGATCGGGAGACGCCATAAACCTGAAATCTTATTGAGTGCGCGGCTGAAACCTGTCGGGTATCACCGGATTCCTCTCATGGACGGGCGCCACCGTCACCCTCAGCTCTATGCCGCATGTCTCTGATAATATAAATGATTATCATTCGTATCAACATTGAACATGATGAACTCTCTATTTTGCAAAAGAACGTTTCGCGCATTCTTTGAGAACGCATTGGTAAATAGTAATAAATGATTGATTAAGGTTTGGTGGAGGCTTGAGTAGGGAAGGCGAGGTGGTCTGACAAGCTTTCAGCGAAGAATAGCGGAACTATATCGAGGTTTTTGCAACTTTCACCCGAAGAGAAGAAGCAACGACGCCGGTTATTGAAAGGAATCGGGAGGCTTTTGCGACCCGGCGGGGGATGGTAACGCCGATGGGTCGCCGGCAGGGGCTTTGCCGGATTTTCCGTTGGCTGCGCCGCCCGAGACCCCGCCCGAGACGATGAAAGCCATGATGTCCGCGCTGTCGGCGTCGAGCGGGCGGATTTGACTGCGAGGTACGACCAGCAGGTTGCCGGCAAAGTTGTAGGATTGCGGAAAGTACACGGCGACCCGGTCTTCCAGCCCCAACAGGTCCAGGTTCTGGCGCGTGACGAACCCGATCGCCTCGGCATGTCCGCCCGGCATCAGTGAGACGAGGACGGGTTGATCAAACCGCTTTTTTTCACCCATGAAGGCTTCGATGAGATCCTTGAGCGACGTGTAGACCAGTTTGACAAAGGGCGTGCGGGTCAGAACCTTTTCGAGGGAACCCAGGGCGCCGCGGAAGAACACGTTCGAGGCCAGGCGGCCGACCAGGACGAGCATGGCGATGGTGATGAGAAACCCAATCCCCGGAATGGGGATGTTCAGCCAGCCGTCGATGAAATTGAACACCAGGAAGACGACGTAGATGGTGACGGCCACCGGGACCACGAGGAACAGACCTTCAAAGAAGTTCCGCGCCAACTCCTGCATGTCCCAGCGTTTGGGAATGGCCTCTTCTTTGAGGGATTTGAGAACTTCTTTCCAGTCAACACTCATTGGAACGGCCTTTGGATCAAGACGTGAAGCAACGGCGCTTCAGACGGAGCATCGCTCAATTCCCTGACTCTAACCGGAGAGCAGGCCTTGAGACAAGGTTTTATGGGGGGCGCAAGCATCGAAAATAGTGAACGGGCATTCCTTGTTGTCGCTGAACCCCCAACCCCCCGTGCCCCCAACCCCCCGGCCCCCCTTGTCAGGGGGGAAAGAGGAACTCTGCTGTCCCCCTGATAAGGGGGATTGAGGGGGTTGGGGATTGAGGAGGTTGTCTGACAAAGGCGGGGAAGGAAAAGCAGAAAGTGTCAACGAATGACTGAACACAGACAAATTTGACACCCGGAGCAACAACCCGTCAGAGTACAATGCATTTCGTGACTCATCCACTTCACCCAGAAAGGCGCACGTCGTGGCAGGCGAAACCTCATCGCGGAAACCGTCATCCAAATCAAAAGAACCCCTCGACACCGAAATCCTGACGGTCCACGTCGAGCGTGAAGGCCAACAAGTCAGTGCCAAATGGGGACTCAATCCGAGACTGAAAGAAGAATTGACTCCCGAGGAGTGGAAAGAGGTGACGGACATCATGGGCAAAGTCACCGACATCGTGGGGAGACGGTTTTCGGAAATGCTGGCGCAGGGGCCGACGGAAGCCGGCGGCAACGCATAAGTTTTCGCCAAAGCCCTGCGCAGGTGGCTTCGTCTCTGGGGATGCTGTCGTTCGGCGGGTGGTTGTCGTAAGAGATGAACCCCCCTTGCCCCCTGTATAGACCGGGGACATGGTTTACACCTGTTCGGAGACATGGTTGACACTTTAAGCTGCATGGCTTCACCCCTAGGACAGGAGGACCGCCATGCCGTGGAAAGAGGTGTCGACTATGTCTCAACGCCACGAATTCAGTCTCTTAGCCCAGCAGCCTGGGACTTCCCTCCGTGCCCTCGGCTATCACCCCGTGCCCGCCCCCAGCACCATCACCGCGATTCTGCGTCGCACCCCCGAGGTGCCCTTCGCCGAGCCGGCGCCCCCCCCGGGCATGGCAGCGCTTTGCACACGCCACGCCCAATGCCCTGTGGCAAATGGATTTCAAAGGCCATTTCGCCCTGCTCCACGGCCGGTGCCACCCCTTGACCGTCCTGGACGACTGCTCGCGCTTCGCCCTCTGCCTGCACGCCTGTCCCAATGAACAGGGGCTGACCGTGCAAACCCACTTGACCCAGACCTTCCGCCGCTATGGCTTGCCTGCCCGCCTGTTGATGGATAATGGCCCCCCGTGGGGCGTCCCGCTCACCCTCAGCCCCTTCACCCCCTTGACCGTCTGGCTCATCCGCCTGGGTATTGGCCTTACTCATGCCCGCCCCGCGCATCCCCAGACCTTGGGCAAAGAGGAACGCTTTCATCGCACCCTCAAAGCCGAATTACTCCACCAACGGGCCTTTCGCGATCTGCCCCACTGCCAACAGCACTTTGACCGCTGGCGCGATCACTATAACCTCGAGCGGCCCCACGACGCCTTAGCCCTCGCCGTCCCGGCCACCCGCTACACCCCCAGTCCCCGCCCGTTTCCCGAGGTGCTCCCACCCATTGACTATGGCACCGGGGCGCACGTCCGACGCGTCCAATGGAAAGGCGAGATCTCGTTTCGCGGGCGACGCTTCCATGTGACCAAGGCCTTACGGGGCTTCCCGGTGGCCGTGCGGCCCACCCGCCAGGAGGGCCGGTGGCGGGTCTATTTTTGTCACCAATATATCCGCGAGATTGATTTGCACCACCCCGCAGAATAACTCACAATGTGTCAACCATGTCCCCGGTCTATACAGGGGGGCAGGGGGGTTCGGGACCGGGGCGCAGCCACGCCCGAAGGCACCGGGAAATGGCAAGCGCCATAAGATGACGCGGTGACGACTATCCGGCCGCACCCCCAGACGATTGCGAAAACGCCGCGAGAGCGGTAAAGTACCGCTAGAGACAAGCCTTTATCGAAGCGGGTGAATCATGACCAAGCAACCTACATATGCAAATGATGCACATCGCGTTGTCCGATCCTTCAGCAGTATCGGCCTCGCCATCCTCCTGCTCGTCTCCGCGATGCCTTCAGGGGCCGTGGGGGAAGAAGACAAGAGCTTTACTCCCAAGGCGGCCACGAAGGAGAGTGAGGGAAACGTCACCACCACGACCGAACTGATGGCGTTGGACCAGGAAAACTGGCAGCGCCCGCAATCCGCCTTCAAATGGATCGCCATGGCCCGGGACATCAAGGTGCCCTGGGACACGTTCGGGCGACAGGGATGGATGACGGATGACGCCTACGTCGAACCCGTAGATCCGGGTGCGTCCGAATTTTCAGCGGATACGGAAATCTTCTACCTTGTCTTTGCGGTCTCGGCCCTCGACGCGCCCTCGCAATACCGGGCGGCCTGGTTTCACATGCCGGACGGAAAGATCCCGTCGGAAGAACTCACGGGCACCGATGCCTTATTCATGGAAATGAACGAAAAGGCGGGGTACCTGGAAATCTTTCGACCCGAGGGCGGCTGGGAAAAAGGCAAGTATCTCGTCAAACTCTACTTCGAAAGTCCCGGCCAGGAACTATACGACCCCAACGTGATCGGCACCATGGCGTTCACCATCACGGATTGACCTTCGCGGGTGTCCCGCGCATTCCCCCGCCTTTTTATAACCCGTTCTATCTGTCTTTCCTGCGAAAGCAGGAATCCAGTGTCTTTCGCCTCACAAGGAACAAGAAAGGAAGGGCGGGCACATAGGCCCGCCCCTACGCGCCAGCACCACGATCCTGTAGGGGACGACCGGAGCCTGCCCTGAGCGTAGTGAAGCGAAGTCGAAGGGAGCGTAGCGGAGCGAAGTCGAAGGAAGCGAAGCCGAAGGAACCTCGTCGTGCGGGGCCGAAACCCCGCAAGAAAAAGCAAAGACACTGGATGCCCGATCAGGTCGGGAATGACAGCATGAAAAACGAAGGATGACAGTAGGAGAAGGAAGGAGTGAAAGTATGCCTTACGACGCGCGGTGTCGCGCCGCGGGGCGTGACCGCAACAATTCTTCCAGCGTCAGCAGCGCGTCCCGGCCCGAGTTGGCCTCCAGGCCCTTGGACAGGCTTTGGTCCGCGTAGGTGTGGCCGTGGTCCTGCGTGGCGCTCTGACTCAGGCTGCCGGACCAGGGGCGCGGGTCGCGGCTCCCGTGTTTCCGGTTCCAGGCCGCGAGGCACGCCTTCGCTATCAGTGTGTTCAGCGGGGCTGGGTTGTAGAGCATCTTCTTGATGTTCCACGGCGTAAGGCTGAGCGGGTTGTAGCCCGCCGACAAATATCCGTCCGACAACAACCGCTGTTCCAGGTCCGTGTTCGGCTGAACGCCGAGAAAGAACATCAGCGGGAACACGCGGTCTTCCCCGAGGATGGACGCCACCACCTTGTACGACTCGATACTCTGCAAAAGCGTCTCCTCGGTTTCCTCGGGCGAATTGAGCGAATAATTCAGGATCACGCGGCCCGCGAATCCGGCCTCCTGCAAATACCGGCAGCCGTCATACAGGTGTTCCAGCTTGAAGCCCATGTGCAGGCTGTTCAGCACCTTCTGCGAGCCCGCGGTAATCGCCACTTCCAGGTCGCCCACGCCGGACCGCACCATCAGTTTCGCCAGGTCCGCGGAAATCAGCGACGTGCGCACGTACCCCGACCATTCAATCTTCAGCCCCTCGCGAATAATCCGTTCCAGGATCTCCGTACATTGCGGGTACGCGTCCTTCCCCGTAATGAACTGCGCATCCGTAAACCAGAACCGCCGCGCGCCCCACTGGTGATAATACTGCGCAAGATCGTGCACCACGTTCTCGGGCGGCCGATACCGCACGCGCTTCCCCTCGATGTACGGATACAAACAAAACGCGCAGTCATACGGGCAGCCCCGTTTGGTCTGCACCCCGATACATTCACCCACGTATTCGCGGTACTGCGGAAAAATCGACGTCAGGTACGGCAGGTCCACGGTGAGCGAATCCAGCAAGGCCGGCGTATGCTTCTCGCCCTTCGTCACGCGCTCGTTCTCCCGCATAATGAACCGTTCATCCGTCAGGGGCTCGTCGTTCAGGACCTTGAGGATCGCATCCTCCCCCTCGCCCAGAATGCCGAGCGTGTGGTCGGGAAGCCGTTCGATCAACTGATCCGCGAACGCGGTAAACGCCCCGCCGCCGATCATCAACCGCGCGTCCGGAAACTCCTTGTGTACGAGCCACGGGTACGACAGGTTCCGGCGGATGTCCTGATAATAGCGGAACAGGTTGCGCAGGCCCTGGAACGACGCGGCCACGCGTTTCAGGGGATTGCTCGCGTAATAGAAATTGAACGCCTGCTCCAGCGACGCGTCGCCCTCGTGCGGGGAAAAAATCTGGATGTCGCGCCACGAAAAACACACGAGGTCCGGCCGGAACGATTGCACCGTCTCCCGTAACGCGCGGGAGCGGCCGGCGAGCGGAAACAGCGACAAGTCCAGGATCTGCTGGCGGACCTCCGGCCGGCGCCGGTGAATGAAATCGGCCAGGTACGTAATGCCGGTGGGATAAACCTTCTTACACGGCAGGAACACGTACAGAACGGAATCCATCACGCCTCACCTTTGTCTGGGCTCAGGACAGGCCCTTCGACAGGCTTCACGGCCACGTGAATGGCCACGATCCCGCCGCTCAGATTGCGATACTCCACGTGGGAGAACCCCGCCTTCCGCAGCATCGCGGCCAACTGGTCCTGGTCCGGAAACGTGCGGATGGATTCGGGCAAATAGCGGTATACGTCCGTATGATCTTTGGCCACCCAGGTGCCGATCGCGGGCAGGAGATGAAACGAATACCAGTCGTACACGCGCCGGAGCAAAGGCGATACCGGCCGGGAAAACTCCAGGCACACGAACCGGCCGCCCGGTTTCAACACGCGATGAATCTCACGAAAGGCCTGCGGCCGGTCGCCCACGTTCCGAATGCAAAACCCCGCGGTCACTGCGTCGAACGTCTCGTCGCGGAACACGATCCGTTCCGCGTTCCCGCGAAAACACGCGATCCGGGAACCCAGGCCGTGTTGCGCGATCTTGTCCACGCCCACGCGCAGCATGGCGAAATTCAAATCCATCGCCGCCACCCGGCCGTGCTCGCCCATGCGGCGATCCAGCAACAGGGCCAGGTCTCCGGTGCCCGCACCCAGATCCAGGGCGCGTCCGTGCGTCAGGGCAGGGATAGAGCCGGCGGCCAACGCCTTCCAGCGGTGATGGAGTCCGAAACTGAGCAGGGAATTATTGAGATCGTACCGGGCGGCGATCGCGGTAAACATGCGCTGCACGGCCTGTTCCCGCGGCGGGCCGGACCATTGCGACACGGCCTTGCCCGTGTGTAGGGGCGGACCTCCGTGTCCGCCCTCGGTTGTAGGGGCGAACCTGCGTGTTCGCCCTTCCATGGAGGGCATCATGCTGGCAGTTAGCACCGGCCCTCCGAATTTGTCAAGGCAAGCGGGGTGAAGGCATGCGGGGTTTCGCCCCCACACGACCCTCTCTGTCATCCCTGTATGTGTTCACGAATTCGCTGACAATTTCTGACACTTCATTCCCCTCCTTTGTAAGGAGGGGCGAGGGGAGGTAGAGCTTGCGGCTGTGACGAGGAACCCTGCTCCGGGCACGCTTGACTCTACCCCTCCTATCCTCCCCTTACAAAGGGGAGGAACAGGACACTCCTGCTTCACTGTGCGTAGCATTCTGTCAACGAATGACTGAACATTGACAATCCCCGACATTAGTAATCGGGGATCCAGTGTCTTTGGTTCTTCCTGCAGGGTTTCGTCCCCGCACGACGAGGGGCAGGGGATGCGGGGTTTCGCCCCCGCGCGACGCGGTCCTTTTGTTTCGGCAAAAGGACCCAAAACCAGTGGCGCCCGGGCGTGGCGCCATAAGATGGCGCCGCTACGAAGATAAAGAAAAGACTCTCTTGGTCTGTCATGCCCGACCCCGATCGGGCATCCAGGGTCTTTGCTGTTTCGTTTCATTCACAAGGAAAGACAAAGCCAAAAAATAAAGACGCTGGATTCCCGCGTTCGCGAGAATGACAGAAAGACAAAGGCATGCGGGGTTTCGTCCCCGCGCGACGAGGGGAGGTATGGAAGTTGCGGGACCGGGGCGCAGCCCCGCCCGGAGGCGCTGGGATGTGGCGCGATAAAATCGCGCGGCGACACTGATGGATGAGACACGCTCCAATTGACCATATGTACCATTTTTGATACATTTGGTCATGGCCTGGGAATTGAAACGTTTGCCCGCATACTTCTATCGCTCTGATAGCGGGCGGGAGCCGGTTCGGGAGTGGCTGAAGAGTCTCAAGCCTGCCGACCGCAAGAGCATCGGCGAAGACATCAAAGACGTGGAATATTCCTGGCCGCTTGGCATGCCGCTGGTGCGTTCCTTGGGGCACGATCTCTGGGAAGTGCGCAGCAATCTGGGTCGGAACAGGATTGCACGAGTCATCTTCTGTGTGGATGAAGGGAGGCTGGTATTGCTGCATGGCTTCATCAAGAAGAGTCAAAAAATCCCGAAGCAGGATAGGGAACTGGCGCGTCGGCGCAAGAAGGGAGAAAACCCATGAAGAGGAAAAACGTCGGAACATCGTTCGATAGCTGGTTGGACGAAGAAGGCATCCTGCAGGAAGTCACCGCCGGAGCCATCAAGCGGGTGTTGGCGCGTCAGGTCCAAGCGGCGATGGCACAAGAAGGTCTTACCAAGACGGCGATGGCGCGACGCATGCAGACCAGCCGTAGTGCGCTGAACCGATTGTTGGACGCCGAGAATGAATCGGTCACCCTGGCGACGTTGCAGAAAGCGGCCACGGCCATCGGGCGCCAGGTTCGCGTGGAACTGGTGTAGGGAAGGATGCGGGGTTTCGCCCCCGCGCGACCCTCTCTGTCATGCCCGACCCCGATCGGGCATCCAGGGTCTTCGCGGTTGCCTGCTTTGTGAAGACGAAAGGATAAAGACACTGGATCCCCGATGACTAATGTCGAGGATGACAGAAGAGAATAGACGGGGATGACCGTATGGCCGGAAGCGGGGAATCGGAAATCCGGTCAAGCCGATGACAAATAAGTAAAATCGCGCTAAAATTACCGTTTTATAAATGAAACTTCGCTCATAAAACATCATACGCAAAATCGCTCCCCGCGGAGGACATCCATGAAACAAACAAAAGCATGCTTAAATGTTGCCATACAGTTTTTCTGGCTTTTCCCGTTGGCGATCGTGCTGGGTGCGGGGATGGCCGCTGCTCAGCCTGTCTTGAGCGGAGTCGAAGGGAGTGACGCCGGCAAAATGAAGCGCGCGAGCGTCTCGGACATCCATCAATTGGAAGAAGTCGTGGTCACGGCGACGCGGCGCACCGAATCCGTCATGGACGTCCCCTTCTCCGTCAACGTGCAGGACGAAGCCGCTATCCAGCGGTTGAACACCTTCAACCTGGAAAACCTGTCCCGGAACATCGCCGGCCTGAACATCCAGAACCTGGGGCCCGGCCAGAGCGTGGTGAACATCCGCGGGGTGTCATCCGGCCAGATCGTCCGCGACCAGCCCGGCGTCAAGGAACAGGTCGGCGTCTACCTGGACGACACGCCGATCGCGATTTCACTCTTCACCCCGGACTTGGATCTCTATGACGTGCAACGCGTGGAAATCCTGCGCGGTCCGCAAGGCACGCTGTTCGGCTCCGGCTCCATCGGCGGCACCGTGCGGTACGTCACCAACAAGCCGCAGATCGGCGTCAAGGACGTCAGGACGCAATTCGACCTCAACACCATCGACAGCGGCTCGGCCGGCGGGCACGTCAAGGCGGCCTTCAACGCGCCCCTGGGCGACAAGGCCGCCGTGCGCGTGGTGGGCTACGGCACCAGATACGGCGGCTTCATCGACGCCCTGCGAGTCACGGGCGAAAGGGACGACAACGTCAACGACGGCGGCCGCTTCGGCGGGCGTATGTCCGTGTTGTGGAAACCCACCGCCAACGTCACCATCACCCCCCGCCTGGTCTATCAGAGCATCGACGTGGACGGGTTCAACCGCGACGAGATTTTCAACCTGTTCGCCAACCCGTATTCCACGACGCGGCCCCGCGTGCAGCTCGGCAAGCGCCAGCAATTCCTGCTGCTGGAAGAAGCCTTCGAAGACGAAACCATGCTCCTCGACAACACGATCAAATGGAACCCGAACGACCGCATCGAGGCGACCTACGTCGCCAGCTACACCAAGCGCAACCTGCTGGTCAGCCGGGATTCCAGCGCGCTGGCGGGCAGTGTGGCGGTCGATATCGGATTTCCGCCGGAAGGAGTGCTGCTGCCGTCCAACCTGCGGGACACCACCGAATTGGAACAGATGACCCATGAGGTGCGCGTCGCTTCCACAGACGACAGTCCGTTCCAATGGCAGGCGGGCGTGTTCTATTCCAATATCAAACGCGACTACTCCCAGCGCCTGCCCATGCCGGGGTGGGACCTGACATATACAGGGGCGGGCAGTCCCCTCGGTTCGCTGGACAGCGCCAGGAACGGGTTCGTCACCACGGATTCGCCCTACGTGTCGGACTTGACCTACGACCTCAGCCAGATCGCCGTATTCGGCGAAGCCACCTACACGCTCTTCGACCGTCTCGGGGTGACCGCCGGGCTGCGCTGGTACGACTGGGAAGAAGACAAGACCTTCCGGTCGGGCGGGAACTTTTCGAACTCGGCGGCGCAGAACCAGGCCGTGACCGTGTCCTCCAACGGCTTCACGCCCCGGTTCATGGTCAATTACGACGTGACCGACCGCGTGGCCCTCAACGCGCAGGCGTCGCGGGGGTTCCGGCTGGGCGGCGTGAACGATCCGTTGAACGAACCGTTGTGCCGCGCGGACTATGAAACCTACCGGGGGTTCCAGCGGTTCAAGGACGAAACCCTGTGGAACTACGAGGTCGGCCTCAAGTCCTCATACGAAAAGGTGACCATGAACGCGTCGCTGTATTACGCCGACATCAGCAACCTGGGTGTGAACGTGGAGGCCGGTGAATGTTCCTCGCGGGTGACCGTCAGCGTCCCCGAGGCCCACAGTATGGGAGGGGAACTGGAGTTCGCCGTGCATCCCACGGATGCCTTGTTGGTGACGTTTGCCGGCAGCTACGTGGAGGCGGAATTTGATTCCACGGTAGCCAACGTGCCGGGCATCAAGGACGGCAACCGCATCCCCTCCGTGCCCGAGTGGCAGTTCTCCGCGGTGGCCACGTACACGTTCCCGGGTCTGTTCCAATCAGAGGAAAGTTACGTCACCGCTTCCTGGCAATACGTCGGCAGTCAGTTCACCCAACCCAGCGACCAGGAAAGCACGCCATACCCGTCCAGACTCATCACCGGGCTGACAGGAGCGGACATGGCGTCCGACAATTTTCGGGATCAGATGGAACTGGACGCCTACAACCTGTTCAACCTGAACACGGGCCTGCTCTACGACACGTGGGAAGTCATGTTGTACGTCAAGAACATCACGGACGAAAACCCGCAGCTCTCCTTCGACCGCGAACGCAACGGCGCCGCCCGCCTGGCCTATCGCGTGGGCCAACCCCGCACCTTCGGCATCCTCAGCCGCTTCTACTTCTAAGATAGGCGTCCCCGTCTCGCATTCCTCACACCCTCTCCCCGCGGGAGAGGGTCGGGGTGAGGGGGAAGGTGGGGTGAGGGGACAAAGACCCTGGCCCCAGTGGTCATCCCCGACTCGATCAGGAATCCAGTGTCGTTCGCCTTGCCAATGGAACAAGAAAAGCAGGGCGGGCACACAGGCCCGCCCCTACGTGCAGGCACCACGATCCTGTAGGGGACGACCGGAGCCTGCCCTGAGCGGAGCGAAGCGAAGTCGAAGGAAGCGTAGTGAAGGGTGTCGTCCCGTCACAGAACGGACAACCACAGGGGGTTGTCCCTACATCATGATCATTGTAGGGGACGACCGGAGCCTGTCCTGAGCGTAGCGAAGCGAAGCCGAAGGGTGTCGTCCCAAGTCTTTACAAACGAAAATCAAAGACACTGGATCCCCGATCAGGTCGGGGATGACAGAGAGGGTCGCGCGGGGGCGAAACCCCGCATGAAAAAAGCAAAGAATCCCCCCGGCACTTGCGGCGAGGCGACTTCTTGGGAGAAGATGAACCGCAGGGGACGGCTGGAGCCTGTCCTGAACGGAGTGAAGGACCTGCCGTCCCGAAAGCGCGTGCGGAGCCGCCATGATGCATGATCCGGTCCTCCAGGAATTTCTCGAAAAGATCAACCCGCTACGGAAGCACATCACGCGGATGATCCTGTTCGGGTCACGCGCCCGGGGCGAGCACCGCACGGATTCGGATTACGACCTGCTCATCGTCGTACCCAGGAAAGACGACCATCTCATCGACGGCTTATACGAGGGCGTCATGGACGTGTTGCTTGCCCATGGCCGGCTGATCTCCCTGAAAATTTTTCCCGACGAAGAGTTTGAGCGCCTGACGCGGTTGCAGACGCCCTTCATGCAACGGGTCACGGCCGAAGGGGTGCCCCTTGGATAAGGTGCAACAAGATCACATCGCCGGCTATCTGGCGAAGGCGCGCGCGAAGCTCCGCGTGGCGCGGGAACTGGCCAAACAGCGCGAATGGGATGACGTGGTCTCGCGAGCGTATTATGCGGCCTTTCACGCGGCACAAGCCGTGTTGCTGGCGGAAGGGCACCAGGCGGAGACCCACCGGGGGCTGCTGACGCTGTTCAGCCTGGTGTTGGTCAAGACCGGCAAGTTCGAGAAAAAATGGGGAAAGCTCCTGGCAAACCTGAAGGACGACCGCGAAGCCGGGGATTATGAAGCCCTGTCATACCTCGATGAACAAACAGCGGGCCGGGCGCTGGCCGAAGCCGAAGAATTCGTGAAAAAGGTCGAGGAATTTCTCGCCTGACGCGACGACGGGTAGACCCGTCTGCATTCGTCGTGTTGTTCTCTTCCTAGCCGCGGCATCCCATGCCGCAAGATCCCGGCGCAGCCACCCGAAGGGCCACGCCCCGGCGCCAATGGTTTTGGGTCCTTTTGCCGAAACAAAAGGATCTCGTCGTGTGGGGACGAACCCCTGCAAGCTGCCTTTCTTCCTCCTGTCATCCTCGACATTAGTAATCGGGGATCCAGCGTCTTTATCCTTTTGCCTTTTTTCTTCACAAAGAACGACAACAGCAAAGACACTGGATGCCCGATCGAGCCGGGCATGACAAACAAAGGCCATATTTGACTTATCGATTAAAAATTGCCATAGTCGGGTACCCGCGCCAATCGGCGTGCGAATCTGGTCCCTATGCGCAAAACCTCTCATCGGCTGTTCGCCCTCCTGGTCGCCGTCACAATCGGGGCGGCGGGGTGCCAATCCAGCCCCACCGACCGGCAGCTCAGCACCTTCGCGGCAACCACGAGCATGGTGGCCGCGGTAACCAGGGACACCCTCGCGTCCGCCAATAACGCCGTGGTCACGCGCAAGCTGCGCGAACGGGCTGCACTTGGGGGCGGGGTGGACGATGCGCTCTTCATGCCGCTGGTCGCAGACGACGACTTCGAAGCCCGCATCGAGTTCCTGGACGCGTTGGAGCGGTACGCCACGGCAGTGGAAGAACTCGCGTCCGCCGATCGCACCAAAACCATGGACAAAGCCCTCGCCAAAGTGGCGGGAGCGCTGGACGCGCTGGGAAAACACTATGAAAGCATCACCGGCAAGAAAGAACCCTCCGTCCGCGGCGGAGCCGTCAAGGAACTCGTCAACGTGATCGGCGGAGAGGTCACGCAAGCCCAACGACGCGAAGGCATCTACCGCGCGATCGTGATCCAGCATGAAGTCATGCAGGACGTGCTGCCGGTGCTCCGCGATGAGGTCGGCCCCGCGGGCATCTTCGGGATCGCGCACCGCAACTAGGCGGAAGGCGAGAAGGCGACCCTGATGAGCCGCTACAACACGGACCACAAGGAAGGGCGCTTATCCAAAAACCCCGACACGCGGCTCAAGCGGTTGAAGCGCATGCAAGAGGCGTGGGCCAAAGCCGCGACCGTCAAGAGGCTGTACGGGCGCCTGCACGACGCCATCGCCCGACTCATCATCGCGGAACAGGCGCTCTACGACGCGATCACGGGCTCCGGGAACCGCGAGCATCTCTACGAAGCGGTGGGCCGCGCGGCCGACACCGCGCGGACCGTGAGCCGCCTCCGCAAACAACTGAAGGACTAGGACCATGAACCTCGAAACCCGGCAGGACGAACTCATCAAGGCCCTGGACAAACTCCTGCGCAACGTGGAGATGACCGACGAAGAACGGAAAAAGTACATGCGGCGGCGCGCCCGGCTCTCCACGCAACTCGACGAAGTGCTGCGCCGGAAGCTCGACGAGCACACCGACGAATACAAAGCCGCAATAGAACAGACCAACAAGGCGGTCAAGACAGCCAAACGCGCGCTCCGCGAAACCGAAGAACGCGAAGCCGTCATCCTGCAAATCACCAAAGCCGCCAAAGCCATCGACGCCGTCATCAAACTCGCCGTGTAGCTCTTTCCGTCGTCCTTGCCTTCTCCTTCTGTCATCCCCGTATGTGTTCAGTCATTCGTTGACAATTTCTGTCTTTCCTTTCCCCTCCTTTGCCTGCCCTGAGCGTAGCGAAGCGAAGTCGAAGGGCCTGTCCTGAGCGTAGCGAAGCGAAGTCGAAGGGCCTGTCCTGAGCGTAGCGAAGCGAAGTCGAAGGGCCTGTCCTGAGCGTAGCGAAGCGAAGTCGAAGGGAGCGTAGTGAAGGGTGTCGTCCCGTCACAGAACGGACAACCACAGGGGGTTGTCCCTACATCATGATCATTGTAGGGGACGACCGGAGCCTGTCCTGAGCGTAGCGAAGCGAAGCCGAAGGGTGTCGTCCCGTGCCTTTACCAACGCAAGACAAACCAAAGACGCTGGATCCCCGATCAGGTCGGGGATGACAGAGAGGGTCGCGCGGGGCCGAAACCCCGCAAATCCCCCTCAAACCCTGGATGCCCGACCGGGGCCGGGCATGACAAAGGCGAGGTGGCTGCGCCATTCTGGGTCACAGCCCGGTCAATGTCTCAGGGCGCTGTGTGCATTCGTGAAGAGAACGATTCTGAGGGAGGGGTCGCGTCCGCTTGCGGACCTGTCTCACTCGGGGACGCTCACGTGAGCTTGAGCACGGCAATAATGATCCCGGCCAGGACCGTGGTCCAGGTCATTAACTTGACTTGCAGTTGGGCGAGGCGGGTTTCCAGTTTGGCCTCCAGTCTGGCCAAGTCGGCTTTGGTGGCCAGGTGTTCGCTTTCATGTTCATGGATGGCTTGGGCAATGCCCTCAGCCTGGGGCTGATTGAAGCCGTGTTCCCGTTCCAGCTTCTTGGCTAAAGCAATGGCGTCGTTCATAGCGGCACTATAACAAATTAACAAATCATGGAGAAAGGCGGCAATGCAGCCCTTCGAGCAGCTTAGGACAAGCTGCGAACCTGTCTCACTCGGGGAGGCTCACGTGAGCTTGAGCACGGCAATAATGATCCCGGCCAGGACCGTGGTCCAGGTCATTAACTTGACTTGCAGTTGGGCGAGTTTGGATTCCATCTGGGCCAAGCCGGTTTCCAATTTGGATTCCATCTGGGCCAAGCTGGTCTCCAATTTGGTTTCCATCTGGGCGAGGCGGGTTTCCAGTTTGGCCTCCAGTCTGGCCAAGTCGGCTTTGGTGGCCAGGTGTTCGCTTTCATGTTCATGGATGGCTTGGGCAATGCCCTCAGCCTGGGGCTGATTGAAGCCGTGTTCCCGTTCCAGCTTCTTGGCTAAAGCAATGGCGTCGTTCATAGCGGCACTATAACAAATTAACAAATCATGGAGAAAGGGGGCAATGCAGCCCTTCGAGCAGCTTAGGACAAGCTGCGAACCTGTCTCACTCGGGGAGGCTCACGTGAGCTTGAGCACGGCAATAATGATCCCGGCCAGGACCGTGGTCCAGGTCATTAACTTGACTTGCAGTTGGGCGAGTTTGGATTCCATCTGGGCCAAGCTGGTCTCCAGTTTGGTTTCCATCTGGGCGAGGCGGGTTTCCAGTTTGGCCTCCAGTCTGGCCAAGTCGGCTTTGGTGGCCAGGTGTTCGCTTTCATGTTCATGGATGGCTTGGGCAATGCCCTCAGCCTGGGGCTGATTGAAGCCGTGTTCCCGTTCCAGCTTCTTGGCTAAAGCAATGGCGTCGTTCATAGCGGCACTATAACAAATCATGGAGAAAGGCGGCAATGCAGCCCTTCGAGCAGCTTAGGACAAGCTGCGGACCTGTCTCACTCGGGGAGGCTCACGTGAGCTTGAGCACGGCAATAATGATCCCGGCCAGGACCGTGGTCCAGGTCATTAACTTGACTTGCAGTTGGGCGAGTTTGGATTCCATCTGGGCCAAGCTGGTCTCCAGTTTGGATTCCATCTGGGCCAAGCCGGTTTCCAATTTGGATTCCATCTGGGCCAAGCTGGTTTCCAATTTGGTTTCCATCTGAGCGAGGCGGGTTTCCAGTTTGGCCTCCAGTCTGGCCAAGTCGGCTTTGGTGGCCAGGTGTTCGCTTTCATGTTCATGGATGGCTTGGGCAATGCCCTCAGCCTGGGGCTGATTGAAGCCGTGTTCCCGTTCCAGCTTCTTGGCTAAAGCAATGGCGTCGTTCATAGCGGCACTATAACAAATCATGGAGAAAGGCGGCAATGCAGCCCTTCGAGCAGCTTAGGACAAGCTTAATCGAGAATCCAGCGCCGTTATTCTCACGAGGACCAAGAAAAGCAGGGCGGGCACACAGGCCCGCCCCTACGCACCGGCACCACGATCCCGTAGGGGACGACCGGAGCCTGCCCTGAGCGGAGCGAAGCGAAGTCGAAGGGAGCGTAGCGGAGCGAAGCCGAAGGAAGCGAAGCCGAAGGGTGTCGTCCCAAGTCTTTACAAACGAAAATCAAAGACACTGGATCCCCGATCAGGTCGGGGATGACAGAGAGGGTCGCGCGGGGCCGAAGCCCCGCAAATCCCCCCAACCTTGGATGCGTCCCCGACGTTCTTAAGCGGGGATCCAGTCTAGTTGGCGCATGACAGACTGAGAAAACTTTATCGGTTTTCTCCATCTCCCTTGACTGGATGTACTAAATTTAGCACAATACCTTACATGAGAGGGATCGTTTGGGATTTATCTGCGAGGAAGACCGTGCGATCTTTTCCGGTAGACGTCAAAAGAGAGATCGGAGCCCTTCTGTTGATCCTTCAATGAGGGATCATACTCGGGATGCCTCAGTCGAGAAAGGTCCCGGCACTTCACCAATCGGGCCTTCGAGTTGCGGATCAAGGACGCGAACGGGATCTACAGGGTCTTCTATGCTCTTCTTGATAGCGATAAGGTTCTGGTGCCCCATGCTTTTACCAAGAAGACTCAAAAGATTCCCCACAAAGAACTCGAAACAGCCAAACAACGTTTGAGGAGGATGATTCATGAAAATCAGTCGCCACGCCAGGCAACTGGCAAACGATCTTGAACTGAGTGATGAGGATGCGGCCATTATGGAATTGAAATCGCGGCTGTACGAGCGGGCGGCCCAAGCCATTCAACGTTCGGGAGAAACCCACGAAGCCATCGCCACTCGACTCGGGACTTCTCGGGCACGGATTACCCGCATCAGCAACAGAGGCGAAAATAGTATTTCCATTGATCTGCTTTTAAAAATTATTGTCGTCCTGGAAAAGACAATGCCCTTCCGACTTGTTGCGGCTTAATGCCGTCCGCACCTTAAAGAACCCGCGCCATCCCATGCCGCCACTTCCGGGCGCCACTGGTTTTGGGTCCTTTTGCCGAAACCCCGCAAGAAAAACCAAAGACACTGGATCCCCGATCAGGTCGGGGATGACAGAGGCGAGGTGGTCGCGGCCAACAGAACACAACGGCATGCGATGACGTAGCGACGAATACGGCCTGTCTCGAATAACCCGTGGCCGGGGTGGGGGGTCAACGCCTGCCCTGAGCCCTGTCGAAGGGTGAAGACGTGGTGGGTCCGGCAGTGGTGACGGGCTGAACGGGGCGCTGACGTTTGTGCCGGGCCTTGAGCCGATTCAGTATCCGATCTGAGACCTTCAGGTCTTCGCCGGTATGGATACTCTCACCGCACTCGTCGCAATACCAACCGGGCATCTCGAACGTGGCCGACTGGTCCTTATAGGAAATCGTCATGGGTGCAACGCCGCGTTTCATCGGCGTGCCGGTTTCCGGACAAATCGGATCAGCCATTGTGCTTCTCCTTAAACGACAAGAGCAGAAATTCGGTCACGGCATCAGCCGTGAACTTGACGTAAAGCCTTCCGGCCTTCGATGGCACGTCATAGACATCCTGCCACAGTCGATGATCGGCATCGGAGGTCATCGACTTATGGAAGTGCGTGCGTTGTATGGACTGAATTGTCTCGACAATCTCAGCACGTCCAAATCCCAAGGCTGCTGCATTCCGTACTGCGGACCCCGTGGCTTTTAAGCCTTTCGCCGTGGCGAAGGCAGCCTTGATAGCGTTCAGGTCATACGTCGGCCTTCGTTTCACCGGCATTAAGACCATAATAGATTAATGCGAGTGGTATAGCAATGAACAGCAGTCCCGTAGGTCGCGTGAGCCGAGCGTAATCCGACAGCGGCGTTGTCGTTTCTCCGTAATCGGGAATCCAGCGTCGTTCTCTTCGTCAATACAGGGCGGGCACACAGGCCCGCCCCTACGCGCCGGCACCACGATCCCGTAGGGGACGACCGGAGCCTGTCCTGAGCGTAGTGAAGCGAAGTCGAAGGAAGCGGAGCGGAGCGAAGCCGAAGGAAGCGGAGTCGAAGGGTGTCGTCCCGTCACAGAACGGACAACCACAGGGGGTTGTCCCTACATCATGATCATTGTAGGGGACGACCGGAGCCTGCCCTGAGCGTAGCGAAGCGAAGTCGAAGGAAGCGTAGCGAGTTCCGCAGCCCACACAAAAGGGACCGGGGCACAGGCACCCGAAGGGCCACGCCCGGGCGCCAATGGTTTTGGGTTCTTTTGCCGAAACAAAAGAACCTCGTCGTGTGGGGGCGAAACCCCACGAAGGCATGCCCCTCGTCGCGCGGGGCCGAAACCCCGCAACCGTTCTTCCCCCTTTGCATTCATACTTACGCCAGCGTACGTACGCCACGGCGCCCCTGCCGGCGCACCCCGCAAATAACGGAATGGTCATTCCCAAAAATGAACCGGAGCGACAACGTTCAGTCCACCCGCGCCAGCCCGCACCCATCAATCAACAAACCCGCCAACAAAAAAAACAATAAAAAAAGAAATACAAAAGGCTTGACTTACGCATTCGTCAAACGTAGAATCCCAAACAATTTGACAGTCTTGTAGCATTCAAGTTCTTTCCAACTACCAACAAAAATATGAGGCATTAACCAGAGAGGAAGGCTTGACTTACCCACCCGACGAAAGTAGAATCGTGCGACACTCGCAAATTGTATTTGTATGCTTGACCTACTCTCTAAGTAACTCATCAAGTAACTCATCAATCAAAGGAGACGAGACAACAATGGACACGAAACGATTCTTCTTGTATGCAATTGTGATTGCCGCAATGATATTGGCAGGATGCGGCGGCAA